>NZ_VEWL01000020.1 GCF_006376685.1 Ochrobactrum teleogrylli
ACATCGGAAATTCTCTGCCCATGAAAAGCCGAAATGCTACATGCGTCAGCCTTGACGAAAAGTTTGCAACAGAACCCAGCCAACTGGTCAAGATTTTCAAACAGACCCTTGGTCATCTGGTAAACCCGCTCTTCGTCCAGGTCGGGACGAACGATCAGATAGTTGATAACAGACGCGGTGGTGACATCCTTGTCCTGTCCGCTGTAGGTATCCGCCGGTATCGTGTTGACCTGATAAGGCGCGCCGATTTTCTCGATGATGTCGGCGGGAACCTCAACAACGTTGATGTCCACGGAGTTGGCCAGGTCGCGCAGCGAGGCTACGCCAAGTCCGGAAGATTGCAAGGTCGCATCCAATTGGCGGTTCTTCATCAGCTCGACAGATTCTGCAAAGGGCAGATATTCGATCTTGCCGAGATCGTCATAAGAAAGTCCGGCAGCCTCCAGAATGGTGCGCGCATTCAGTTCGGTTCCCGATTTGGGCGCGCCGACGGAAAGACGTTTTCCCTTGAGATCGGCCAATGTCTTGATGCCGGATTCCTTGGAGGCGACGATCTGGACATAATTCGGATATATCGCGGCAAGGGTGCTGAGATTGGTGAGCTTCTTTTTAAAGCCCGCAGCTTCATTGCCTTCATAAGCGTCGCGCAGGGAATCTCCCAGCGTGAAGGCGACTTCCCCGCGGCCGCTATTAATTAGGTTGATATTCTCGATGGACGCCTTGGTCGCCTGAACCGAGGGGCGCACATCGGGAATGCTCGAATAGATTTTTTCCATCGCGACCCCGAGCGGATAGTAGACGCCGCTGGTGCCGCCCGTCAGAATATTTACAAATTCTTCAGCTCGTGTTTGCGTTACACCGACGGCTAATCCTAGAGCCATGGCCAGAGAAACAGTAGTTTTACGATTAAAAAATTGCATGTTCCCTCCTCACCTCGAAAGATACCGCTGGACTATCATTTCAGCGATCAGACAAAAGTCTATGCAGAATGCTTTTCTGTCATATTCGAAAATGTCCTCCCACAGACTTGCTGAACGCTACAGCATTCTTTTTAGAATCCCAAACTGTTTTGGAAATCTGACGTCATCAATATAGATTCGTGCTTTATAAAGCAGCATACGAAGCCGAAATATCGCTGATACTATATATATAACGTATTGTATTTATTATTAATAATAATATTTAGATGGGAATCAAATATATAAAATTAATAATTTCAATTATACATTGAATAAGTGACGAAAATTTCAATTTTGCTGAATGGGTAATTCTTTCAGGGCGGCAGCAGCGATAGAAGACCGATAGAGCGCTTGACAAGCGATAGCTAGCTTTTCATGCTCCAAGACATAATTTGAACAAAATTAACGAGGGAACGGAGAGAAACATGACAGTGAGAAAGTTCAGTCGTCGAGCAGCATTTGCTGTTGTTGCAGGCATGGTTGCCGTTGGAACGGGCATTGCTTTCGCGCAAACTCCTGCGTTTTTTCGCATCGGCACCGGTGGAACGGCAGGCACCTATTACCCGATCGGTGGGCTGATCGCGAATGCTATTTCCGGTGCCGGGGATAAAGGTGTCCCTGGATTGGTGGCCACCGCTGTTTCATCCAACGGATCGGTCGCCAATATCAACGCGATACAATCTGGTTCACTGGAGTCTGGCTTTACGCAGTCGGATGTTGCTTACTGGGCTCACACTGGCACTGGCTTGTATGACGGCAAGGGCAAGGTCGAAGATCTGCGTCTGATCGCGACACTTTATCCTGAAACCATACATCTGGTAGCGCGTAAAGATGCAGGGATCAAATCTGTTGCCGACCTTAAGGGGAAGCGCGTTTCGATTGATGAGCCGGGTTCTGGTACGATTGTTGATGCTCGGATCGTTCTTGAGGCCTATGGCCTGAGTGAAAGTGACGTGAAAGCAGAGCATTTGAAGCCAGGTCCGGCGGGCGAGCGTCTGAAGGATGGCGCGCTCGATGCTTATTTCTTCGTTGGTGGATACCCCACGGGAGCGATTTCGGAACTTGCTACATCGAATGGCATTTCTCTTGTTCCGATTTCTGGCCCCGAGGCTGAAAAGATCAGAGAAAAATACACGTTCTTCTCACAGGATACTGTGCCGGCGGATACCTACAAGGATGTTGGACAGACAGAAACGCTCGCCGTTGCGGCTCAGTGGGTGACGAGCGCAAAGCAGCCGGATGAACTGGTCTACAACATCACAAAAACTCTCTTCAATGATGCAAGCAGGCAGGCTCTTGATGCCGGTCACGCAAAAGGCAAGCTTATCAAGCTTGATACAGCAACCACCAGTCTTGGAATTCCGCTGCACCCAGGTGCGGAACGGTTCTACAAGGAAGCAGGTGTTCTCAAGTAAGCCTATCCTTTCCAAGTGGAATGAATGGACGCGTTGAAACAGTACTCCGAGATGCGGGCACCAGACCGGTGGCCGCGCAAGGATGGGTTTCATGATATCCAGATGGATATGAAACTAACGAGGGCTTGTGTGGTGAACGGACAAGAAACGAAACTTTCGCCCATGGAATTGGATGAGGCCAAAGCGAGAGAGCTTGAAGAGCAGTTCGATTCCGAGATACGGTTTCGCCCGCTGGCACCGATTGCCGCTCGTATCGCCGGGTTCCTGCTCATCGTTTTATCTTTGTTTCACTACTATACTGCGGGTTTCGGCCTTTTATCGGAAATGGTGCATCGCGGCATCCATCTTTCCTTCGTGTTGGGCTTGGTTTTTCTCGTCTTCCCCTTTTCGCGCAAAGGTTATGATCAGCCTGAAACCTCTTCGCTGCTAAGGCCTCTCGGTATTTCGATCATTGACTGGACGTTGGCGATTATCGCTGTTGTGGCAGTACTCCACGTCCCTTTAGTACCGCTTGACGATCTTGCTTTCCGGGTTGGCAACCCGACCACCATAGACGTTGTTCTTGGAGGTTTGTTGGTCGTAGTGCTTTTGGAGGCGACACGGCGTTCGGTGGGCTGGCCGCTGCCCATTATCTCAATTCTGTTCATGCTTTACGCGCTCTATGGACGCCACATGCCCGGCATATTGGTTCATCCAGGTGCGTCTGTAAGCCAATTGATTGATCATCTTTATCTGACGACACAGGGCATCTATGGTATCGCGCTCGGCGTCGTTGCCACCTATGTCTTCCATTTTGTCTTGTTTGGTGTTTTCGCGACCCGTATCGGTTTGGGCCAGTTGTTTCTTGATTGTGCAGCCTGGGTGGCAGGGCGCTTCGCTGGCGGACCTGCAAAGGTCTCGATTTTTGGCTCAGCGCTATTCGGTATGATCTCTGGTTCTTCAGTCGCCAACACGGTCACGGTCGGTTCTCTGACTATCCCTGCGATGATCCGGCTTGGATATAAAAGGCATTTCGCGGCAGCGGTGGAATCGGCATCCTCAACGGGGGGACAAATTACGCCTCCGATCATGGGTGCAGCTGCGTTCCTGATGATCGAATTTCTCAACTTGCCTTATACGACTATCATCCTGGCCGCTATTGTGCCGGCCTTTATGCATTTTTTCGGTGTGTTGATGCAGGTTCATTTTGAGGCCAAGCGCAATGGTTTGCGCGGCATGACCAAGGAGGAGTTGCCAGATCTCGGTGAGGCCTTTAAGCGCGATTGGCCGACAGTCATTCCACTCGTGGTGCTTATTGGTGTTCTGTTGTCCGGTTATACGCCTTATCTCGCGGCCTTCTGGGGTATAACCTTGTGTATTGCGGTCGGCCTTCTTAATCCCCGCAAGCGCATGACGGTGGGGGAGATACTTGACGGTCTGCGAGACGGTGCGAAATACGCTCTTGCCGTTGGTGCAGCGGCGGCTACTGTCGGCATTATAGTGGGCGTGGTAACGCTCACCGGGGTTGGTTTCAAAATTTCCTATATAGTAACATCGACAGCCGCCCAGCTCGCCGGCTTTACTGGGACGATCCTGCCAGTTAGCTGGTTTGGACCGCAGAGTCTCACACTCCTTTTTACGCTCATAATGACCGGAATTGTCTGCATCCTCATGGGGTGCGGCATTCCGACAACGGCGAACTACATCATTATGGCCACGATTGCCGCACCTGCTCTGGGGCTTCTTGGTGTGGAGCCCATCGTCGCGCATTTCTTTGTATTCTATTACGGCGTTCTGGCCGACATAACACCACCCGTGGCGCTCGCCGCCTATGCAGCTGCGGGTATGGCGGGGGCCGATCCATTCAAGACCGGTAATACGGCGTTTCGCTTGGGATTGGGCAAAGTATTGGTGCCGTTTGTCTTCGTTTTCTCGCCGTCGCTGTTATTGGTAACATCCAATTTCAACTGGCCTGACTTCTTTATAGCGTTTTTCGGTTGCGCCATCGGTATTACCGCACTTGGCGCTGCGCTCTCTGGCTTTTTGTTGGTGAGAACAAAGCCTTGGGAGAACATCCTTATGATCTTGGCGGCGGTTCTGTTAGTTGCACCGGAGATTTACTCATCGATGGTGGGCTTGCTCATGTTAGTTCCCGTTGGAATTCGGCAATTTTCTGGGTTAAAAACGGCAAAGATGCGTGAAGCCCACTGAAGCTCTTCCATCCGATGCAAATTGCCTCATGTTATTCTGCCCGCAACGCTCACGATATATATTGTGCCAAACGTTGAATATGACGATGGATACTGCGGCCAGTAGAGAAAGAATTGTGGCGAGAGTTGGCGATAGGACGCCGCGTCTCCCGAGACAGAATCTTGACTGGCAATCAAGGGGCATAGCGCGTGAGTAGGCCTCCCTGCGGAAGGAAGGCCAATTTCTTCACTTAGACGCGTTGGAGGCTCTCTATTGTCTGACTGAGCATCCCTCGTGCGGAAGCAAGCAGGGCCTCCGCAAATATCGGATCGTTGATGTGTGCAGCAACTTTCTTTAGGCTAACGTTGCTTGGAAAGGCGGCTTCGCATTGTTGCGCGAAGACTGGTGGAATATCAGGCCTGTAGAGCGCGCCCTTTGTGCTGTCGTGGCTGGAAAAGCCGCCCAGGGGAACAATGAAGTCAACCGGTCCGGCGGCCTCGTTGAGAATTTTGGCTAAGTGCGCTGCGAGTTTTTCCAGATCGGATTCAGTCGTCCTGACCGCTGTTAGCGCTGCGTTGTGGACGTGGAAATCGCGTCCATTGAACGGACTTTCCTGCGCCGCCATAGCAGAAGGCATGATATAGAAATCGACGTTGCCCGGAGCAAACACGACAGGCACGCCTTTCTTGACAGCTGTGGTCGCCCTGTGTGGTCCGACCGCGCAAAGACCGCCTTGCAGATAATCATTGACCTCCACCAGAGACATGTCGATGACAGCAGCGACATTACGTTCATTGACAATTGTTTCCAGCGTCAAACCGCCATTGCCGGTGGTATGGAACACCATGACCTCGAAACCGTCTGCTTCCAGACCCTCTCGCACGGCGCGACAGCAACCTTCAGTCGTGCCTAATGTTGAGATGAGGATAAGCGGTTTCTGTTCGAATGCACAGGTGGGCGCGTAGCCTTTGGCCATGCCGGCCAAAGCGAAGGCACCGTTCCGATAGACGTCTCGGGAAATCGAATTCAAACCCGAGATATCGCATACGGAATTGAGCATAGCCACATCTTTGACGCCGACGAAACCGGCGGTCATTCCAGAGGCGAGCGTGGAGATCATCAGTTTGGGCATTCCGTAGGCAAAGGAACGCATGACCGACGTGCCCATCGTTGTTCCCATCGAACCGCCGACAGATAAAATACCGGATAGGGGGGTTGCACGATGGACTTGATGCGCTGCCGCGATCGCACCTTCGATCATTTTTTCAAGGATCTTTCCTTCATGACCGATTGCTCTGATTTCCTCGAGTGTGGAAGAGGCCGCGGCTGCAACCTGATGGGGCGAAATCTCAGCGCCGCCGATAATTTCGCGGACTGACGGATCGAGATGGATGACATCACATCCGGCCTCTTCCAGGCAACCGCGCATATAGGCGGCTTCGATCCGTTTCGTATCCTGCGTCACTATCATCAGGACGCGCGGGCGTTCGTTCGACATGGTTCTCCTCCCATTTTCAAACATTACAGATATCGATGTATTGTCCAGCGTCCTTCCTGGCTTCTCTGCTGGTTCAATAGTTTTCGCACCGTTCCGCGGGCGAGAGTTCCGCGTGCGCCAACCGTTATCCGGGCGAGCAATCGTTTCAACGGAATTGAGCGGCCAGCTTCTTAAGGCGCGCCCTTCACTCCAAGCAGCCGCATCGCGTTCTCTTTAAGGATAAGGGGGCGAACCTCGTCGCGAAACGCGGCAGTCTCGAAAGCGCCCAGCCATTTCTCTGGTGAGATCATGGGCCAATCCGAGCCGAAGAGCATTTTCCGCTTCAGTAACGTATTTGCATAACGCACAAGGATGTCGGGGAAATACTTCGGCGACCAGCCGGAGAGATCGATATAGACATTTGGCTTGTGGGTGGCGACCGCTAGCGCTTCCTCCTGCCAAGGGAAGGATGGATGCGCGAGAATAATGGGCATGTCCGGAAAATCCGTCGCCACGTCATCGAGATAAATCGGGTTGGAATATTTCAATCGCATACCGTTGCCGCCCCTCATGCCGGCGCCAACCCCGGTCTGTCCGGTGTGGAAAAGCGCGGGCTTTCCAGCTTCCGCGATTGCTTCGTAAAGAGGATAGGCCAGCCGATCATTGGGATAAAAACCCTGCATGGTCGGATGGAATTTGAACCCCTGAACGCCATGGTTCTCTATGAGATTTCGGGCTTCCCGAGCGCCAAGTTTTCCCTTGTGCGGGTCGATCGACGCGAAAGGAATGAGGATGTCGGAATGCTTGGCGCAGACGGCTGCGACCTCATAATTGCTATAGCGGCGGTATCCTGTTTCGCGCTCAGCGTCGACCGGGAAAATGACGGCGGCGATATTTTGAAGGCGATAATGTTCCGCTGTTTGATCGATTGTTGGCGGATGTCGCCACGGCGCCCCGAAATATTTGGCCATGGAAGCCTGCAGGTCATCGTAGCCATCATCGGCATGGCAGCCGCACGGCTCTTCCGCATGGGTGTGGAAATCGATCGCACGGATCTTTGCAAAATCAACCATGATGGTTGCCTTTCATGTCGTTGCCCCGCTTTGCAGCGAAGCTGGCGAACCAATCGAGCGCCGATGGGTTTTTCATCGCGTCTTTGTTCGCGACGTTTTCGAGTTTATCGCCCAGAAGCAGGCGACGGACTGGAATTTCCATTTTCTTTCCGGTCAGTGTCACCGGAATTGACGGTACAGCGATTATTTCATCCGGAACGTGGCGGGGACTGCGTTCCGAACGCAGTCGTTGTTTCATCTCTTTTATCAAAGTGTTGTCGAAGGCCTTGCCTTGCGCCAGTTGGACGAAGAGCGGCATGTAATAGCCGCCATCGTCTTCCTCGATACAGACGATGAGGCTGTCGACCACCTCCGGGAAGGTTTCCAGCGTGCGATAGATTTCAGCCGATCCGATCCGCACACCGAAGCGGTTCAAGGTGGCGTCCGAGCGTCCATAGACGAAACAGCCGCCATGACTGTTGAACTTCACCCTGTCGCCATGCGTCCAGACGTTCGGATTTATGACAAAGTAGGAGGCGCGGTAGCGCTCATTGTCCTTGTCACCCCAGAAACGCAGCGGCATGGATGGCATAGGCTTGGCTATGACGAGTTCACCGACTTCATCGATGACGGCGTCACCGGTTTCGGTGCGAGCCTGCGCGTCGGTCGCAAGGCCACGAGCCTGAATCTCTCCCGCCAGAACGGGAAGGAGGGGCGCGCCTGCAAGAATTCCGCTGCAAAATTCCGTGCCGCCAGACTGCGAAGTGACCCACAGGTCGGGTTTGACCGCGTCGTAGACCCAGGCGAAAACTTCCGGGGTGGCGGGAGAACCAACCAGCATCACTGACTCCAGCCTCGAATACGGAGCGTAGTTGGCAGGACGTATTCCCTGCTGACGGACCAGTTGCAGAAAGGTCGGATTGGTGCCGAAAACGGTTGCGCCGGTCTTGTCAGCGAGGTTCCAGAGAAACCGCAGGTCGGGGTAGCCCGGATGGCCATCATAAAGTACGGCCTCCGCACTCATAAGTGGCCCCCACATGAGGGTGTTCCACATCATCCAGCCGGTCGTGGAATAGAAAAACAAGCAGTCCTTTTCTTTTAGATCGAAATGGAACGCGGCCGATTTATAGTGCTCGAGCACTATGCCGTGATGTCCATGGACGATCGGTTTCGGTAGACCCGTGGTGCCTGAGGAAAAAAGGATCCACAGCGGATGATCCGAAGACACCCGTTCATAGGCGAAGCTTTCGGGTGTCACCTCGGCGCCGATAAGCATATCGTCCCAATAAAGGATTTGTCCCGCGAAGCCCGGTACTGTCTTCGGAGCCGAAGGCAGGTAATCGAGCATGACGAGGTGTTCGACCTCGGGAAGAGAGACGAGAATCTGCGCAAGCTGCGGTGTGCGGTCGAAGTCCTTGCCGCCGTAACGGTAGCCATTGGTGGCGAAGACCAGCTTTGGTTTGATCTGAAGGAACCGATCAATCACAGTCTGGGCGCCGAACTCCGGCGCAGCCGAAGACCAGACCGCGCCGATTGCGGTGACGGCGAGCTTGGCGATAACAGTTTCGGGAATGTTGGGCATATAAGCGACAACACGGTCGCCCTTTGTGACGCCCATGGCGCGAAGTCGCGTTGCAAGCTTGCGGACTTTGCCAGCAACCTCTCTCCAGCTAACGGCGCCGAGTGGTCGCAATTCTGAGCAATGACGCAGCATAATACGGCTCGGGTCACCGTCGAATTCGTGACGCAGGATGTGTTCAGCATAGTTGAGACGTGTTCCGGTAAACCAGCGTGTTTCTGGCATAGGGTCGTTTGTCACGATGGCGTCGATTTCGCCATCGTGAATGATCTCAAAATAATCCCAGATCGATCGCCAGAAACCGGGGATATCAGTGATTGACCAGTTCAGAAGCGATGGATATCCGTCGAACGACTGGCCACGCTCATGCTTGAGCCACGCCATATAGCGGCTGAGATTGGCCTTCGCCGCACGCTCCGGCGAGGCCGACCACAGAAATTCACCTTCATTGGTCACGCCGTTTCCTCCCTGGCATGTTGCTTCGGCTTAAAGCCAGTTGTTCGGGTTGAAGTCCTGAAGTCCGGTAAGCACGTGATGGGCCCGGGCTGGTTCGGGTACGCGGTCGAAGGCTTGCCTATCCGAGATGCCGGTGGTGACTCCAACGGCATGCGCTCCCGCCTCCCGCGCCATCCGGATTTCCAAGCTTGGATCGTCGCCGATGACGAGTGTTTCTTCCGGATGGACATCCAGAAAATTGCAGATTAGATGGAGCCCGAGTGTCGAAGGTTTTCCAAGAACGATTGGTCTGGCGTCAGTGACCTGCGAAATCATGGCGGCGATCGCCCCGGAAACACCGAGCATTCGTCCGTTGCCCGAGGCGAAGTAGGGTGCGTCGGAAACTGTGAAGAGTTCCGCGCCGTTCCAGACGGCCTCGCAGGCCGCTTCAAGTTCCGGTAATCCGAAGTCGCGCGTCCAACCAACGAGAACAGCATCCACCTTCGGCGTATTGCGGGTTGGCGTCAAAACGTCCAGCCCAGCTTCGCATAGTGGAACACGTGTGCCCTCCGCGCCGAGCACCATGATCCTGGTGTGACCGTTGTCGGTCAGGTATTTCGCGGCAACGCTGGCCGGTGTTAGAACATGCCCGTTGTCGAAGGCGAGGCCAGCGGCCGTCAGAAGCGGATAATAATCGGCTGGGGGGAAAAACGTCCCATTCGTGTAGGCTGCGGTCTTCAAGCCCGCCGCGCGACAGGCGGCGATGGTCTCAACGGCTCCCGGCAACGCCGTATAGGTGTGGGTCGCCTTGTCCATGACCGCCAGCGTGCCATCGATATCGAAGATAATAGCTCGTATCGCTTTTCGCGGGTTGTTCATTGGGAAGCTCCGGATTTGCGCAGTTCGAGGTTGAAACCGGGCTTGGTGACCCGAATTGAACTGATATCCGCGCGTAAACTCAAAGCCGTTACCAAGGATTTGGTTGGCGCATCGAAGGGCGCGTAGATGCGGTGCGCAGGGCCGGCAGCCAGCATCGCATCGACTTGCTCGGACGGCATCACCGCACGCAGCAGAAACTCCTCGTCGGATAGACCTTTTCCAAACCGCTTGCGCAATTCGGACAGCGGAGACATGACTGGTTCGTCTTCGAGTTCCATGGCGCGTTTCGACGATTTGATCCTGTCTTCCACATCCGGGTCGAGCGGAACGGCTGGTGCGCCGAAACGACCGATGGCGTATCGGATCACCTCGTCCGGAATCGTCTGGTAGCGTTCGCCACTGATTACGTTCAGTAGTGCCTGTGTGCCGACGACCTGGCTGAAGGGTGTCACCATAATTGGATAGCCGAGTTCGGCGCGCACACGCGCACTTTCCTCCAAGACCTGAGGCAGAAGATGGAGGCGATTGGCTTCCAAAAGCTGCCGTTTCAGCGTTCCCAGCATGCCGCCTGGCATCTGATGGCGGAAATAGCTTCTATCGAATTCCTGCGGCGCGCCCGGTGGAAGCCCTTCCGCCGAGGCGAGAGCATTGAAATAGGTGTCGACTTCGGCCAATGCGGCGTCGTCGACATCGACGCTATGGCCCATGTCACGGAGATTACGCACGACGGTCGCCGCCGGCGGCTGGGAACTGCCATTGGCTGCTGCGAGCGCGGCTGTGTGCAGGCACGAGACACCGCAATCCGCCGCTTCAAGATAGGCAAATTGCGCCAGTCCGATCGTTGCATGCGAGTGGAACTCGAAGGGGAGCAAACCTGTTTCAGCGTTGAGAGCTGGAAACAGTGTCCTTGCCCTTTCTGGCGTGATCAGTCCGCCTGGGTCCTTGAGATAGAGCCTGTCGAATTTCCCTGATTGGGCGAGAACACGCACAGCGGCGGCGAAATGATTATCATCGTGGACGGGACTGAGGGTGAAGGTTATCGCCGCCACGATGGTTTCGCCTCCGGCCTTGCGAACCAGATCCGCCATCTCCAGCATGGCGGGGACATTGTTCATCGGATCCATTACGGCGAACCGACGAATGCCGTTATTGACAAGCAAACGAAAGGCCAGCGCCATCAATTCATGACTTGCCACCTCCCATGAAATGAAGCGCATGCCGGTGGTGAGGAAACTCAGCGGCGTGTTCGGCATGGCCTCGCGCATAAGCCGCAACCGCTCCCATGGGTTTTCCTTCTTATAGCGTACAGCCACTGCCATATGCGTCGATGTCGTGAAGTCCAACGCGGCGTAGCCCACGCGGTCGAGAACGGGAGCGATGCTGAGCATCTGCGCCGTATTGAGTCCCGTTGCGCCCCAAAGACTTTGATTGCCGTCTCGGAGCGTCGTGTCGATAAGGTCGACGGTCATGGGGTTTCCTCCACAGGGTTCAGGACTTTTGGCAATAACCTGGCGAGGTAATTCGTATCGACACCCCCCTCACGAAACGAGGCGTCTGACAGGATGGCTTGGTGCAAAGCCGCATTGGTCGCAATCCCTTCCAGGGTGCTGATCCTGAGCGCTTGCAGCATGGTGTCGATGGCCTGCTCACGCGACTTGCCCCAGGCAATGAGCTTGCACACCATCGAATCGTAGAAAGGCGAGATCATCGCGCCAGCCTGCATATGTGTGTCCACACGCAGTCCCGGTAGTGAAGGAAACCATACCTGTGTCACGCGGCCTGGCGCTGGACGGAAATCCGCCTGAATATCCTCGGCGTTGAGACGACATTCGAGGGCGTGGCCGTCCAGTATGATATCGTCCTGGGCTAGTGGCAGGGGAGTTCCTTCAGCAATTTTAATCTGGAGGGCGACGAGGTCGAGACCCGATATCGCTTCCGTAACGGGATGTTCGACCTGGATACGCGCATTCATTTCAAGAAAATAGAAAGCTTCACGTTCCACATCGACAAGGAATTCGACGGTGCCAAGCGAGCGGTATTGAATATGGCGGGCGAAAGCCAGCGCCGCTTCGTGCAAACCGCGCCGCAATGTCTGCGATAGTCTGGGCGCTGGCGCTTCCTCGACGAGTTTTTGATAACGCCGCTGGACCGAGCAATCCCTTTCACCGACATGCAAGACGGTGTCGCCGTCTGACAAGATTTGCACCTCGACATGTCGACCCACGCTGACGAAGCGTTCAAGATAGACACGCCCGTCGCCAAAGGCGGCGGTCGCCTCAGCGATCGCCAGATCAAGGGTGGGGCCGAGCTGCTCGACATGGTCCACACGTTTCATTCCGCGCCCACCCCCGCCAGCAACCGCCTTCACCAGCAAAGGAAAGCCGATAGTTTCTGCGATTGTTGCAGCTTCATCGAGGGACGCGACCGATCCACCGGGCACCAGAGGCACTCCCGCCGCTTCTGCGTGGTGTCGGGCGATCAACTTGTCGCCTACCGCTTCCAACTGCTCCGGAGACGGGCCAATAAAAATCAGTCCATGCTCGCGACACGCGTCCGCCAAGGCCCTGTTTTCCGACAGAAAACCATAGCCGGGATGGATGGCGTCGCAGTTGGCGGCGAGAGCCGTGTGAATGATCGTATCGATCTTCAGGTAACTTTCAGTCGCGCGCGACGGCCCTATGCAGACGCTTTGGGTCGCGAGTTTCGCCCCCAGCGTGTCGCGGTCTGCTTCGGAGACCGCAAGCACTGTTTCGATCCCGAGCGAACGGCAAGACCGTATCACCCGCACCGCTATTTCTCCGCGGTTCGCTATAAGTATTCGCTTGATTTGCGCCATGTTCAGACCGGCTTTATCCGGATGAGCACCTGTCCGTACTCAACAAGCTTGCCATCGGAAGCGACAATCTCGACAACCTCACCGGCGACATCGGCTGTTACGGAATTCATAAGTTTCATCACTTCGATGATGCCTATCGCCGCGTTCTGGTCGATAACATCCCCGACCTTGATGAAGGGCTCGGAGCCAGGCTTTGGAGCATGATAGAACGTGCCAAGCAGCGGAGCCGCCACATCGATGAGGCCATCTGCCACGAGAGTTGGCTTTTCCGGCGCAGCACCAGAGACAACTGGCGGCCTCACATGCGG
Organism: Ochrobactrum teleogrylli; assembly: GCF_006376685.1. Taxonomy (GTDB): domain Bacteria; phylum Pseudomonadota; class Alphaproteobacteria; order Rhizobiales; family Rhizobiaceae; genus Brucella; species Brucella teleogrylli. The sequence continues at coordinate 13,110 of NZ_VEWL01000020.1, forward strand.
TTTCGTATCGGCTGGCGTGGGTGATAGCGTTTCGACCAGACCGCGCCGCATTTCGAGTTTCAGATCTCCAATCTCCAGCTTCAGTTCATCGAACTGAGAGCTTTCAACCAGACGCATAATGTCTTGTACATCATCACGAGTTAGAGACATGAGTTTACGCCCTCTGCTCACTCGGACAATATTGGGCGCAGTTCCTCGTTTGCGCGGCTATCCGGCGCCTGCATTTCATGGTTTTCCTCCCTGAATGGGCGGCGCGCAGGCTGACCAGAAACCATTCCTCAGGGTTTCGAGGCCGTGCTCGCCTCATGCTTTGGTAGGTTCTATGGCTACGGCCCGGCCCGTAAAGTGTCAATCAGTCACGGCGCATAGTTTCACCAGGTGAAACATCAAAGGAGCGTTTGAGCGCTTGGGCAATCTCATTGGCCGCGTCTGTCAGGCGCTCTGCGTATCGCTCTGCGGCCACGTTGCGCGGGAGAACCTTCTTCGCCCATGTGAGGTTGATAGCGCCCGGCACATGTCGTTCAACTTGGATCGCAACTGCGATGGAATCGCGGCCATCGTCGGAGTTGAGGCGGCCCTCATCGAAATGGCCGCCGAAATCGGGATCGCGCAATCCATAACCGCGCTGCCGGGTCTCTTCGATCATTCGCGTCACCAAAGCCGCATCTTGAGCGATGTGATCGCCCCTGCGACCGGAGCGGCGCAACATGTCGAGGATCGCTTCCCGTCTGGCGTCTTCACAATAGGCCAGGAAGGCGCGTCCTGTGGCGGAGCGCAGAAAATTGATTTCGAAGCCGACTGGTCCAAGTGGAATATGATGGAAGTAACTGCGTGGCGCATTGGTCTCTAACACCTCCATATGTGTCAACCGCGGAACCGCCAGTACGGAGGGCCAACGCACCTCATCGGACAACGCTTCGAGTATGGGGGAGGAGATTTCGATCAGTTGCATCTCGCGACTGACCTGTCCCGCGCGTTCGCTAAGCGAGTAGCTGGCAAGATAGGACCCATCCGCAATGCGCTGCCAGATTACTCCCTGCTCCATCAAGGTTTTCAATATTCTGAGCAGGGACGCCTTCGGAAGACGGGACATGCGGTGGAGATCATTCAAGCTCACCGCGCCGGCCGCCTGCACAAGCTGCATGACGTCCAGGCCGCGGGCGAGGGCTCTTATCGATTTGACCTGTGGTGTCTTCAAAGAACCATCCGTATTTATGGAATCAATCAGCGATCTTAGGACCGACTGCGTAAGTCGCCGTATAGCTTTTCATCGCCCGTTTCACTTCATCGATAAAAGCGGGCCGCGCTTCTTCTTCCTGTTCGAAAACATAGCGCAACAAGCGATCTCCAAGATAGGAAAGGAACGTTGCGCCAATGGGGCTGAACTTGATATCGCCGTGGGCGGAGCGCTCAATCAGCTCGACGATGCCCTTGTGGATATGTTCATTGATATCCCTGCCGGCCAGTTTTGCGACCTGTGTCAGTCGGTTGTTCAACCATAATTCCCGCACAGTAGGCTGGCCATAAAATTCTGCGAACCGATCATTGATCGCGTCAATCGCCGACTCCCATGTCGGAAAATCATCCGCCAGCAACTCGTCGATCAGGGCTCTTGCCTGTTCAAAATAGAGGATGCTCAGCGCTTCCAGCACGGCCTCGCCATTCTCGAAGTAATTATAAAATACGCCCGCCGTCACGCCCGACGCTTCGACGATGGGCCAAGGCGCCTGCACAAGCGCGTCATAGCCCAATTCCGGAAGAAGGCGATCAGCCTCTTCGAGAATGCGTTTCACCTTCGCCTTGCTGCGTTGCTGCGTGGGGGAGCGCCTCAACGCACTGCCAATGTCGATGTCCGAAATAGTTTTGATCATATTCTTTGACGTTTGCCCGATGGGAATGGATTGCCATATTTCCGGGCTCTTGACGACCCGCAAAATTGAAGCTATCACAAAACTAGAATAGATTCCATTCTAGTTTGGAGCTTTATGATGACGATCCCTTCAATATCCATTCCTATGTGGACGCCACTTTACAACCCGCCGCCGCATCGCTTCCATGATTGCAAGCGCATCATGCTTCTCTGTGCGGCGGAACCGGGCAGAGTTCAGAAACTGTTGCCAGCGCCCTTGGAAAGCACAGGGGATTTCGTTTTCATCAGCTGGCTGAAAATCGGAGAAGTTGAAGGCTATCTGGGTTCGTGCAATATCGCTATCAACTTCCCATGCCGATATGGCGAGGCAATCGGGAAGACATGCGCGCTTGAATATATTGATGTGGATATGGGACTAGCTGCTGGACGTGAAATGTGGCCGTGGCCCAAAAAGGGTGGCGATTTTGTCTGGAACGAAACAGACAAGGGCATTCATCTGGAATGTTCACGCCGCGGTGACTTGCTCTTCACTTCGGACGTGACGTTCCGGCAGGAGCAGCTTTCGGAAAACTGGCCTGAAAAGTATGGCGCTCCTGATATTGGTGCGAACAATCTTCAGGTTCGTCATATCGGCAATTCTCATGCCGAGAAGCCACACACAGCCGAAGTTTTGCAGGTGAGCTATCCCAATTCGCTTCTCCATTCGAGTGTAGCGGTTGACGCCACATTGGATATCACCAGCGGTCCGCGCGATTCCATGTCCGAGCTGGGTCCGCTGCGCGTTGTCGCCGCACGATACGACCATCAGGAGTTCGACTTCGATCTTGGTCGCGTCATCGGCAGCCACGCGCTCTGACAAGAACAAAAAGGGGAACTTGAATGAAAAAATATCTTCTTTTCAATACGATAATGGCGGCAGCCGTCTTGTCCGTGACGTCAATCGCAGCCGCCGCCAGCGGCTACGGCGATTGCAAGGTCACGGGTGAATTTGGGAGATACAAGCTGACGCCCGCTGTTGCTGACACGTTTACGGTGCAGGTTACCTTGCCTGCACCTGGTGATTACAACGGTGACACCGCTCAGGATATCAAAAGCGGTTACTCTTATTGTCTTGCGGCCGAGATTGCACATCGTGGAGGCCTTCCAGGCGTGACGGTGAAAAACGTATCGTTTGATGCGCTGATTACCGGACGGACAAAGAATTACGATGTCGCAATCATGCAGCTTTTCAAAACGCCTGCTCGTGAGGCCGTTGCTGATTTCAGCAAACCCTATCTGCGCGTCAACACGGGTGTTCTGGTGCGCGCCAAGAATGACATCACGCCTGAAACGATCAAGGATGCCAAAATTGGCATCCTGATTGGCTCTATTCAGGAGAAGTTCGTTTCGGACGTTTTGAAACCCAAAGAAGCCGCAGCACAATTCCAGAGCATCAATGATATGGTCACCGCCTTGAGGGCTCGCCAGATCGATGTTGTGCTTCTGGACACAACGCTATCGATGATCGCGGCGAAGCAGACGGATAATAAACTGAAGGTCGTCGGTCAGTATGATGTGGGCGGTGACGCCTCAATACTTCTTCCTAAAGGCTCTTCAAACACCGCAATTGTCAACTCAATCGTTGCCGATCTGCGCGCCGAGGGACGGCTAGATAGCTTGCTTGAAGAGCAGTTTGCGCCATTCATGGGTGGTAATCCCAATGATCTGCCGCTCTGGAAAGCGCAGTAAAATCATGGCTGCGATTGAGACGGAAATGTCCTTTTCAAATAGTTTGCTACCGCAAGGCGGTGTGGTCCCGCCACCGCCGACAATGCAGATAAAGATCGTTGCGTTGAGCATGGTGCTGGCGGTTATAGCCAGCGCTGCTCTGGTGGCTTCAAATGCCGCGCCGCAATTTGGCAGCGCCTCATCCTTGTTCGCTGGCTCGGTTGTGGCTGCACTTGTCGCGCTTATCCTTTTTCCTTCGCTGGTTTCCAGTTTTATGAAGGCAGACAGGGCGGCGGAGTGCTGGCGGCAGGGCAACGTGGTTGAAGCGCGCGCCCTCGCACAACGGGCGCGCGACTTTTCTTCGATCGCAATTGGTCTTTCCGTCTTCATGGCCGTGCTGGTCGCGGTCGGTTTCTTTCTGACGGTCAGCGATGGCGCAATTCGCGATACGTTTCTGCGTGGTGAACTGATCAGAACCAGCATGGTCGAAACTGCAAAAGCATTCGCGATCAATATTTCGCTGGCGATCGGCGCGGAAATTCTGGCGCTTATTCTTGGTCTGTTGTTCGCCCTTGGGCGATTGTTGCCCGGCAAGGGGATGGGCCCCGTGCGATTACTGGCAATCGGTTACATTGACCTGTTTCGCGGACTTCCCGCTGTCGTCGTCATTTATCTCATCTGCTTTGGCCTGCCACTTGCTGAAATACCGGTCATCAGTGAGGCAAATCCTGTTGTTTATGCGGTCATTGCGCTGGCTATGACCCATGCGGCCTATAACGCCGAAATATTCCGCGCCGGGATCGAGTCGGTTCATCCCAGCCAATACTCGACTGCGCTTTCCTTAGGGTTGACACCCCGGAGCGCGCTGATCCACGTGATACTCCCGCAAGGTATCGGTCGCGTTGTGCCGCCTTTGCTTGGTGGTTTTGTCGCGTTGCAAAAGGACACGGCTCTGGTCAATATCGTCGGGATCATCGACGCGTTTGCTCAGGCCAAAATCTATGCGGCCAATCATTACAACCTGTCGGCTGTAACCACAGTTTGTATCTTCTTTATCCTAATCACAATTCCGCAGACGCGCTTCGTCGATTATCTTCTCGCACGACGCGCCAGGAGCGCAAAGGTTGGCTCGGCATGAGTGCGTTTATCGAGATATCAAATGTCGAGAAATCTTATGGGACATTTCCGGTGCTCAAGGGCATCAATCTCTCCATCAATGCCCATGAGGTTGTCTGTCTGATTGGTGCGTCCGGTTCCGGAAAATCAACGTTGCTGCGTTGCATTAATGGTCTGGAGGCCATCGACGCTGGGCAAATCGCACTGCAGGGCGATGTTGTCACTGGACTGGGAGTCGATCTCGTGCGGTTGCGCCGGCGCGTCGGCATGATCTTTCAAAGTTTCAATCTGTTCCCCCATCTGACCGTACTTGAGAACGTTATTCTTGCGCCCCGCCAGACACAACTCCTGTCGCGTGAAGAGGCGACTGCGGAAGCGATGGCCATGCTGAAACGTGTTGGCCTGGACCATAAGGCCAAGTCGCGGCCCGACCAGTTGTCCGGTGGCCAGCAACAACGTGTGGCTATTGTCAGGGCCATGATCATGCGACCATCCGTGTTACTAATGGACGAGATAACCTCTGCCCTTGACCCCGCTCTGGTCAGAGAAGTTCTGGATTTGGTGCGCGAACTGGCCCAAACCGGAATGACGATACTCATGGCCACCCATGAGATGGCATTTGCACGAGAGGTTTCGACCCGTATCTGTTTTCTTTCAAAGGGCGTCTTGATCGAACAAGGAACACCCGACCAGATATTCGACCATCCACGGGAACAGGAAACACGAAACTTCCTTCGATCGCAAATCCGTGCTGTCGCTTAGGCAGCGTTTGTCAGTCTGTTGATCCACGCTCGAACAAGGTCGGCTTTTCGGCAAAAATATGAGCCGAAAGGCCGATAGGCGTTCCGGTTTCGCATGCAAAGGGCCAACATTTACCGCGAGCTGATTCAGGTTATTTGCGTATAGGCGGCAGCAGCCGCACGAAAACCTGATTGCGCTGCTGTCACATCGCTGGCCATTACGGTTATTGCAAATCCTTCTGCCCTGCGGCTGCGTGCGTTCTCGCCACTGTAAGAGTAGATGCCACAGCCTATTCCCCTAGTCTGACAGGCGCTCAATATCCGGTGCAGCGCTGCTGCAAGGCGTGGGCCCGGATCCGGAAATTCGCCCAAATCCACTGCAAGATCCCCGGCGCCGATAAAGATAAAGTCGAGTCCGGGTGTCGCAGCTATATCTTCGGCCACTTCAAGCCCGGCCACCGTTTCAATCATAACGCCAACGGCGGTATTGTCGTTCGATTTCTTGAGATACTCCGCCAGGTTTCCGCTCAACGGGCGAATACCGCCGACAGAACGTTTCCCCGCTGGGGCAAAACGCGCAGAAGCGACAATGTCACGAGCCTGTCCCGCATTTTCAACCAGTGGTGCGATAATGCCGTCCGCCCCGGCATCCAGAGCGGTGGTTATCCCTGCGCGGTCATGATCAGCCAAACGCACGAGACGCCATGGCGCTCCCGAAATGGGTCGCAATGCAGCTTCTAGTGCCGCCCGCTCCCACAATCCATGCTGAAGATCGAGGACGACGCCCTCCGCACCGCTGGCTTCTGCGATTTCAACCAGCGCGGGATTGCCGAGCGCTAGCCAATGGAGCGCAACGGTGCCGCGTTCCAGAATGTGACGCCGCAAGGAGGGACGCTCGATTGTCCACGAGATATGGTGTTGCGACATTATAGGGTGTTCCTTCGAATGCAGAACTTGAGAATGATCAATCCTCCCTTTCCGCGACAATGTATGGCAGCTGCGAGAAGGCGTATTCCGCATCGCAGGCGAATATGTACATGCGCTGGGCAACCGCCAGAGTGTCTCTCGCTCGAAATGCCGCGAGAAGATCGCGCATTCCCTTCAGCACTATTTTCTGCGTATGCGGGTCTACCAGCGTCACGTGCCTTACGATCTCGACCTGGTCCGTGAAATGCTGAAGCATTTCACTAAGCCGACGGTTTGGGCAGGCTGATACCCAAAGCGCGCGAAATTCTGTATTTGCGGTAGCAAGCAAAAGGGAATCGCCCGTTTCAACGGCTTTAGAAGCCTGTTCAACAAGTGCGTCCATCCGGTCGAGGTCAGTCACACTGAGAACACGCGCCGCGTTAGCCGCTACTTGCGGCTCAATCAAGCGGCGGGCTTCGAAAATTTCGGCAATATCGGTCGCGTCTGGTTTTCGAACTTCGAAGCCACGAGTGGTGGATTGCACGTGCCCTTCTGAAGCGAGCTGCAATAACGCCTCGCGCACTGGCATCCGGGATATTCCGAGTTGTTTGGCAATTGTCACATCGACCAGCTTTGTCCCGTGCGGAAACGCACCATGTCGGATTTTTAATCGCAACTCATCATAAACCCTTTGACGAAGGCTTTCTCCTCCAGAGGTAACGGTAGGGCGATCCACATCCAAATTCTGCATACTGTATACCGTTTATAGAAATTTGATTTCGGGGTTTTTGGCAGGTAAATTCAGTAACTGGGGGCTTATCGGCGCATTTTATTCAATACAGCGCTATTCTACAATATGGAAACTGCATTCAAAAAGACATTTTTTACATTTTCTCTTGACGGAAGCGATGAGATAATTATCGTATGGGTATAAACAGAATACTGTTTTTGGGCGGAATAAGAGGAGTTCCGTCTGCGATAGGCCGCAAATGGAAGCAGCATTCGCAGAATGCCAGCCTTCAAAGGGGAGTAGTTATGACGTTTGAATTGACGCGCCGCCGCGCGCTTACCCTGTTTGGTGCGGGGCTGGGCGGAGCATTCCTGAATATGGGAACCGCCATCCGCGTTCTTGCTCAGGACAAGGACAGCATTACCATCGCGTGGCCGTCAGACGTGCCTTCATGGGATCCTTGCCAGCGCGTGCAGCCGGATGCCCAGCCAGTCTATAAGATGTTGTTTGAGCAGCCGGTTATGCAGGATGTAGACCTAAGCTTTGTTCCCGGTCTGCTGACCGAGTGGTCGCTAGCGGATGACGGGCTGTCGTTTGCGTTCAAGGTGCGCCAGGGTGTGACTTTCCATGACGGAAGCAAGCTGACTGCTCAGGACATTCGCTTCAACTGGTATGAGCGCGTTCGGGAAAGCCTGAATGGTGGAAACAAGATCGATACGGCTAATATCTGGAAGAATATTACTGATATTACGCTTGATGACGACTATTCGGGCGTGTTCCATTTCTCCAGCCCAATGCCCACAGCTGTGCAATGGCTGGCCTTTATGGCCAACTTTGTAGTTCCAAAGGATTACATAACCAAGGTCGGTATTGAGGCTTTTCGAGATAAGCCGATCGGCACGGGCCCGTACAGGCTGGTTGAATATCAAATCAACAGTCGTATGGTGTTTGAACGAAATGAGGATTATTGGGGCGAAAGGCCCGCGATGCGCCGTGTTATCGTGAATGTGGTGAAAGATCCTTCAGCGCGAGCTGCCGCGCTTCAATCGGGGCAGGCCGACCTCACGATTAACGTCCCGGTGCGCGAAGCCAAGCGTCTTGGCGCGGTCCCCGGTCTTGCCGCGGAAATCAATCCGGTGACACGCATAGTCCTCATCCAAATCCGCCATGACAATGCTGTGGCGGATCAAAATCTTCGTCTGGCTCTACATCACGCAATTGATAAAACGGCACTATCCCGCGCTTTCTTTGCAGGGGCGGCAGTTCCACTGGCAGTGCCGGTAACACCCGGTACTCCCGGCTACGTTTCCGACTTCACGTTCTCTTATGATCAGGCTCTAGCCCGTGAACTTCTAGAAAAATCTGGCTATGGTCCGGGTAAGCCAGCCAAAGTGAAGTTTGCAACCACAAACGGCCATTTTCCATCAGATTACGATATTGCGCGCGCGCTGGTGGCGATGTGGCAAAAGGTCGGGATTGAGGCTGAGCTGGAGGTGATCGAATATGCCAAATATTTCGAACTCAACCGCGGAGGTCGTCTGCCGGACCTGACCCTATATGCCTGGGATAACGCCACCGGCGACCCCGAAATCTTCACGGGTTATATGCTCAATCCAGATCTCCCATTCTCCGTTTGGCACGCGGAGGAGCCGGGACAGACCATTCGTGATCTGTTCAATACGGCCAATTACGAAAGCCGTATCGAAGGATATCGTGCAGTCAACCGGAAGGCAGTAGAAATGGGAGCGAGCATTCCTTTGTTACAGAGTGTCCAGACTTTGGTTCGAAAAGCGGATCTGGACTATAAGAAATTCCAGAACGGCTGGGTGCTTGGACAGACGTTGCGTTGGAAATAATCACGTTTCGCCGTGTGGCTTGTTTGAGCCTGCGGCTTTCCCCATCGAAGTTTTCAACGCTACGGATTTCTAATGTTCGCCACGATCCTAAAAATGGTCGTGAAACGGTTTCTGGTCGCGATCCCGACAGTTGTGATTGTCGCCATGCTGCTATTCTCCGTTTTACGCCTGCTTCCCGTCGATCCCGCAGCAATGTCACTGCCTCCGAACGCCACGGTGGCTGAGCTGGAGGCCATGCGCCATGAGATGGGACTGGACCAGCCTTTGCCGACACAGTTCGGTATCTGGATGGGCCAGATGTTAAGCGGGGATTTCGGCATGTCGATCCAGCTTCGCCAGCCAGTAAAGACACTGGTGGGTGAAGCGCTGCCGGCCACGATCGAACTTGCATTTTTGTCCATGATCGTGGCCGCGTTGTTGGGGATTGTCGGTGGGCTGGTAGCGTTTCATTTCCGTGGAACCTCCGGGGAAGCTGCTCTTGATGTCGGTTCCATAGCCCTTTTGTCACTGCCCGATTTCCTCCTGGCGCTGATCCTGATGCTGATATTCGGCGTCTGGCTTCAATGGCTGCCTTTCATGCTGCGTCTGGATCCAGGCATTGAACGACCAGTGGTTACGGGCTTTCTATTACTAGACACACTTTTGGTGGGAAGACCGGACGCTTTTTTCAGTGCATTGCGCCATATGCTTCTACCTTGCGCCGCACTTGGGATTGCTGCTGCTCCTGCAATTATGAGAGTGCTGCGCTCAAGTCTGCTCGATGTTTATCAGGAGGACTACATCCACCAGGCCCGGCTGCGTGGACTGAGCGAGCGAAAAGTGCTGGTCAGTCACGCGCTTAAGAATGCAATCCTGCCGACCCTTGGTCTTATGGGAGTCCAGTTTGGTTTTCTGTTCGGGGGCACTTTACTTGTAGAGATGATTTTCTCCTACCCCGGTCTTGGCAATCTGATGATCGATGCGATCCGCAACGTCGATCTGCCCGTCATTCAGACCGTAGGGCTGACCTATTGCATTATGGCATTGATGATTTCGCTGGTGGTCGATGCACTATACCTCGTCCTGAACCCCAGACTGAGGACGCGCTGAGTCATGAAACGATTTCCCCTTTGGCTTAAAAACGGACGCAGTCTCATCGGGTTCGCTATCCTGATGTTTATAGCACTGGCTGCTGTGCTGGCTCCCATACTGGCGCCACACGATCCAAACGAACAAAACCTCATCGCTGCGCTGCTGCCGCCATTTTGGGTTGAGGGTTCTGACCCCGCCCATATGTTTGGAACAGACAGCCTTGGTCGCGACACTCTTTCGCGTCTCCTTTACGGTGCGCGTGTTGCAATGGTTGTTGCGGTTTTTGCCACCGCAGGGGCCACACTTCTCGGAGCTGTACTGGCTCATGTGGCCGGCTATTGCGGCGGCTGGGTAGATTGGCTGATCGGTCGGATCATTGATGTCTGGCTTTCTTTTCCGCCGGTGGTTCTTTCCCTGATCCTCATGGTTGGCCTAGGCTCAGGTCTCTTCAATGTGATCCTTGCCATTATCTTGGTGGATTGGACGCGGTTCTGCCGTGTTCTGCGGGCGGAAGTAATGGTAGTAAGCCATCGGGATTATGTCGCGGCGGCCCGATTGCTAGGCTTCTCACATCTTCGAACGGTGTTGCGCGAAGTTCTGCCAGCAACCTTGCCGCTGCTCATTACATTGATGAGCCTGGAGATGGGGGTTGCTGTGGTGGTTGAGGCAATCTTGTCCTTCGCGGGCATGAGCGTCGGCAACGAGGTGCCTGCCTGGGGCCAAATGATAGCCGATGCGCGTCAGGATATCTATACCGCGCCATGGAGCTTGTTACTCCCGGCATTCGTCGTTTTTCTGACGGTATTTGGCTTCAACATACTCGGCGACGGGCTTCGCCGCAGCATCGACACTCGCTTGACCCAGACGGAGCGCGCCTGACATGAGTTTGCTTGAGGTTGAACAGGTTTCGGTCAAACTGGCCAATGCCAAAGGTGAGTTCACTGTCCTCGACAGCCTGAGCTTTACGCTGCAGCGCGGTAAAGTTCTGGGTCTCGTCGGCGAGTCCGGCGCTGGCAAATCGATGATAGGCCGCACCATTGCCCAATTGCTGCCGGATGGCTTTGCTGCGGGCGGCGGAAAACTGCATTTTGATGGGCGTGACATGCTCGCGCTCAGTGATGCCGAACGGCGTCACCTTCTTGGACGCGATATTGCATTTATTCCCCAGGAACCACTGGCGGCTTTGAATCCGTCGCTGACAATCGGCCAGCAAATCCGCGAGCATATGGCCCATATTGCAGCAGCGCCGCGGCGTAGTTCGACCGCAAACTGGCGGACTGATGCTGTCGAGGCCCTGGAAGGTGTGCATTTGCACGATCCATCAGGCGTGCTGGAGAAATATCCACATCAGCTTTCAGGTGGCATGTGTCAGCGTGTGTTGATTGCAATGGCTTTTCTCAGCAAGCCCAAATTGCTGATTGCGGATGAGCCGACGACCGCCCTTGATGTTTCAGTTCAGGCAAGGATCGTTGCCCTGATCAGGGAAATGCAGGCGCGCTATGGCACCGCCGTAATCTTTATCACGCATGACCTGAGGCTGGCTCGGGATATCTGTGACGATGTGTTGGTGCTATATGCTGGCAAACAGGTCGAAGCAGGCACGGCTTGCCAAATTTTCGACAGTCCAGCCCATCCTTACACACGAGCTCTGCAACTAGCCATTCCGCCGACGGCTTCCGAACGGCGCGGACTGTTCATTCTTCCTGATCGTATGCCGGGTTTGATGAGCCTGGGCGAGATCACGGGTTGTTCCTTTGCATCCAGATGCCCGGTCGCGCAACCACGATGTTCAATTCAACGCCCACCTGCCGTTGAGGTTTGCATTGGCCACAAATCAAACTGCTTCGAGCCTGAGACTACCTCCGCAATTGAAGCTCCGCCGCCGCCGCAACACCACAAGCGAGACGCTTCCGCTGTACCTCTGTTAAGCGCCCGTGAAATCTCCCGAGCCTATGTCACCAAATCCAGATTGTTCCAAAAGGCGGAAGTTTTCCAGGCTGTGAAATCAGCCAGCTTCGATCTGGCCGCGGGCGAATTTCTTGGGGTTGTAGGCGAAAGCGGCAGCGGCAAGAGTACGCTCGCCCGTCTCCTTGCTGGCCTTGAAAAGACCAGTGGCGGCCACATGACACTGCTGGACCGTGATGTTAGCGGCAGCGACCGCGCAACCACTGCCTTCAGACGGTCACACATACAAATGGTATTTCAGGACCCGCAATCTGCGCTCAACCCCCGTCGGCGTGTAGGCGAGATCGTCACACAGGCAATGGAAGTCATGAACAGCAGTGCTGCTGACCGTGCAAGTCGCGCTGCCGAACTGCTGTCGGAGATTGGATTGTCGCCCGAAATGGCGCACCGCTATCCATCGCAAATGTCCGGGGGACAGAAACAGCGTGTGAATATCGCACGCGCACTTTGTACGGTTCCGAGATTACTCATTGCCGACGAGATCGTATCGGGCCTGGATGTTTCGGTACAAGCTCAGCTTCTGGAGCTTCTTCGCCGACTGAGGACGGAGCGGGCATTGTCGATCATCTTGATATCGCACGACCTTTCGGTCGTTCGCTATCTTTGTGACCGTGTGCTGGTACTTTACCGCGGAGAAGTCGTTGAATCAGGGGATGTGGACAGCGTATTTGCCAGTCCGCAGGCCGAATATACGCGCACGCTTTTGGCAGCTATGCCGGGTGAACGACAGGTGACTGAAACGACGAAAACTTCGTTTCCTCTCGCGGTAGGCACGGCGTGAGTTTCCATTCCATCAAGCGGACGAGACCGATGAATGACAGAGATCGCGCTGGCGAGGCGATAGTATTGGATAATGGAGCAGGATGATGCGTCGTTTTTATACGGGACGCGACATGAAACGCATCCTTTCAGTCGACGAGATGCGGGCTGCCGCGCTGAAGCGGCTTCCGGCGCTGGTCGCTGAGTATCTTGAGGGCGGTGCAGAGGATGAAATCACGCTTTCACGCAATCGCGATGTATTCAGATCAGAGATATTTCGGCCTCGCGTGTTAAGGGGGCAGTCCACGCCCGACCTGACAGCGGGAGAGGCGCTTCTTCCTATCGCTATCGCCCCCACCGGCTTTGCCGGTTTGTTTGCACAAAAGGGCGATCTGGCGTTGGCGCGTGCTGCCAGAAGTGCGGGCGTTCCGATGTGCCAGAGCACGGTATCGAACGCCGCTTTGGAGGAACTGTCGCCCATCCTTGGTTCGCTGCACTGGATGCAGATTTATATCTTCCGCTCTCGTCCGTTTATGGAGCAGCTTTTGGAGCGTTGTGAAGCGGCTGGAATTCAACGGCTCGTCGTGACACTCGACGCCAGCATCTTTGGAAATCGGGAATGGGACCGGCGTTCCTACACAGCAGACGGCACGCCAAGGCTGAGCCGCAAGATTGAGGCCGTCCGACATCTTGAATGGCTTTTTAGTGTGTATCTGCCGGGGTTACCAACTTTCGGGAATCTTGCTGCGTTCTTGCCTGAAGGCAAGCGCGATCTGGCCTCTGCAACTGCATGGTCGCGAAACGAAATCGAAGATCGTCTCGACCGCTCCTGGTTCGATTGGCTTCGCGCGAACTGGCAAGGCGAACTTTGGATCAAGGGGGTTTTGCGCGGAGATGATGCTCGCATGCTGCTGGATGCTGGTGCGAATGGTATCGTGGTTTCCAACCACGGGGGTCGACAACTGGACGGAGCCGCAGCCAGTCTCGACGCGTTGAGTGAGGTTATGGTAGCCGCAAAGGGCGCGCCCGTGTGGCTCGACAGCGGCATCAGACGTGGTGCCGATATTGCCAAAGCGCTCATAAGGGGTGCGGACGGCGTATTGGTAGGCCGCGCCGCCTTATACGGCCTTGCGGCAGGCGGCGAGGCAGGAGTTGCCCGAGTGTTGCAAATGCTCGGAGAAGAGCTTGCAAGGGTGATGGCTATGCTCGGCGTCAGGGACATTGAAGCTCTGCGGGACCCGGATCTTCTGGCTCACTTTCAGCAAATTTGATCAATATAGCTACGACGGGATACGTTCGTGTGTTGCGCCGGGAGTTGCTCGGGTCAGTCATAGAAGATTGCGACTATGATCGGCCACCCCGCGCCGACATAATCGAGATCCTGAATGATCTTGCGGACGATCCGGCTCACGACAATCACCTTCGTGTCCTCGATGCGTGTTCTCTGAATGCCTTGACGAATTGCGGCATCGAAACCACTACGCCCATCTCAGCCACATGTGGACGAAAAGCGCGTCATCATCGATGGCACGTCACGCGGGGGCGAACTGGCCTTGCTATTGGGCGCTTATTGGGAAGAGTTTGCTGCGGTTATCGCTTGGGTTCCTGCGGCACATGTACATCCCGCTTTTAGTAGCAACGATGCTTTACGCGAACGCTCGACCTGGACATTGCACGGTAAGCCTTTGCCTTTCGTGCCTCCGGCAAAGCGGCAAAAAGGGCCGCGTGATGTCGATCTGCGAAGTGGTCATCCTGTGTCGCATATCGAGTTTTTACGGATGGCGGCATCCGAGCCATATTATACTGAAGCCGCCATTCCGGTTGAAAACATCAACGGGCCGATCTTACTGATCTCCGGGGGGGATAATGTCATGTGGCCATCGGCCTTCTTTGCCGACTGGGTGGTGGAGCGGTTAAAGCGGGCAGGTTTCGCCCATGACGTGCAGCATCTAAGTTATGAAAATGTGGGTCATACGATTGGTCCACCCCATGCTCCGGCAACTGTCCTTGAATCCTATGAAAAACGTTCGCCACTTCCTTATCTATATGGTGGCTTGCCGGAATTCATCGCCAAGGCGAGGGTGGATGTCTGGCCACAAGTTCTGAGGTTTCTTGAAAAAGTTAGTGCTTCGAACTGATAAACGAACGGGTTCAGCAACGAAACAACAATATGCTGTCTGAACCTGAATCGGGAGCCTGATTTAACTGGTACCTCGTGTTACCGTTTAGCGGTCAGATAGTACGTTGACTGGCAATCAGGTCCCCGTTTTGTCTGTGAGCTGTTGCGCTCGTCTAAATTCTTAGCTGCACGCGAACGTGTTAATGGCCAGACAGAACAAGAGTGCGTACTGGCAACATAACCGCCTGAATTCGCAAGATCATAGCGTGGACCAGTGCGGTTGCGTCAACGGCATGTAAGAATATTGATCGAAAGGTACCAGCCTTTCCCGAATGCAACTCCTCGTGATTGCTGGTGTAAGCGTTGGCAATGCAGCTGCTCCCAGGGGGTATGTCTGCCAATTGGCCTCCGTAAAGGGGTTCGAGCGTAACAGTGATCGTTCCGGGAGTTGAAAGCTGTTTTACATCAACGAGTTGGTCACTTGCCCGGACCTGTCCACCTGCAATCACATCCTGCACCTCGGTTACAACCATTGGGATGATGGTAAATGGTTTACCTATACAGGTTGCTTCCGCAATCATGCCAGGCTTCATGACTTGTGCTTCTATCTGTCCAAAACCAGCAACGAGGCCAATCCGACCCGCGGTTTCTGGAACGAGCACCCCGGCTGGTCGAAGGAGCGGGTTAACGACTTCGCCGACCCGGAGTGTAAATTGCTGAACAGTTCCACTTACACCCGCCTTAACGATAGTTTTATTAAGCTCGACGTTCGCTTGTTCAGCTGATGCAACCGCACTCGCTTTCTGTGCGGGAAGCAACGTAGCGAGTTTTGTTTCGAGCGTCTGTTTGGCGGCCGCCGCCGCGGCAAGCTCGCTGGCTTTACCATCAGCAATTGACTGCAGCCTTTCAACCTCGTTTCGGGCAGCAACGTTGCGACGTTGCAGTTCGGCTTGCGTGTTTACGTCATTCTTCGCTTGTAGGAATGCCGCCTCTGCCTGCTTGATGCGCGCGTCAGCTGCGACGAGATCACTTTTGGCGACGAGCATCTCAGCATCCAGCTCGGCGATACGCTTTTGCGCTGTTTCAAGTGCCGCCTTCTGCTCACTGTTATCCAGTTTGAACAGCGGCTCTCCAGCCTTGACCGTCTGATTTCGGGTTACATAAACCTGATCTACACGTCCACCTATTTCAGGAAGGATAGTTACCGTCCGGAATGCTGCTGTGGCATTAGACGTAGAGGGGTGAAAGTAAAAGATCATAGTAATCAAGGAGACTGTAAGGATTATGCAGGCGGTGATCCCCCATCTCAGTTCAAACCAAACGGAGTAAATTGTTATCTCTCGCCCTATCCGCTTCCCTTGACGATACCGACGGAACAGATAGTCCGGGAATATAGTGACCAATGAGCAAAGCAAAAACTCCAACATTATTGTTGCTCCTGCTTTTTCTCTTCGGTTTCACTGGCTGCATTATTGATGATTTGTGCGGTATTGGCAGTGTCCGTCATGGCGGGTGCGGCACCCGTCGACGGCCCCATGCCCGATGGGGGAGACGCACTCGTCTGAGTTGCCGCTATCGCTATAGCGTTAACTCCCTGTCGGGTGAGAATACGCAAAGATCTGGCCATCGAGGTAATTGGAGAAAGAAAATCCGGTAGCTCTGTCATCGCAATCAATAATGCTGCGATCCAAAAAATCTGGTTGTGGGTGAAGAGCGAGATCAGCCCCAGAACCGCAACCAACTGCATTTGAACCTTATGTGTCCGATGCGCGATATGTTCCGGCAGCGCGTGGAGCCTTAAGTATAGAATACCGGTTAAAAACACCACGCAAACAAGAAAGACGATCACGACGTTCAGGAGTACATCGGTCTGTCCAGGTGGAGTAATAAACGCAGGTAAATGCCCAACCGCCGCTTTATGCACGGCGCCCGATCCTTGATCCATGCTGATCCAGCTCCCCATGGTCGGCTCATGCCAAGCGCCTCATCAAAGATGATGACAATAAGGAGCGCTTTGATCCGCCAACTCTTCTGCTCGAGAATGCCAACGTAACCAAGTTATTCAATAGCGCTGATAATATACTCTAAATTCAAGGCGTCGTATAGTAGGACTTTATTGTTGTAGTTGGCGCCCATTAAAGACTGTGAAGAATGCAGAGCTAACTCTAGCGTGCTATGGTAGCACGAGGCTGACAGGGCGGTAGAAATGGCTTCCAGGTTTTTATCGATCGCCGGTCAGGGCGATGCACGCCACGGATGAAGCGGGGAGACGGAAGGCCATTCGGCGCGTCCATGTAGCAGAGATATTAGCTATAAAAAAATCGGAAATACATTATTATGTGACCGGGATGTAGGCTGAACGCTTTGCACAAATGAATAGCCATAGCACTTTCTTTGTCGTTACTTCAGTCTGCTAAAAACTGTCGCCGTATGAATGGTTCAGGCTTTTTCTTTGATGGCTTTGAACATGCAAGATGGGAGGTTGGGTTGACGCACCATGATTTCTCGTGCCGCAGTTATCAGCCTTACGGCCGTTTCCCTCAAGGCTTATGCGTCGACTATATATGGCGGGATGTTGACGTTCCCGGCCCGGAGAACTGACATGGGAACTGTGTTGGCCCTGCGAAATTGTGCGTTAGCGTTGGCCACATTGGCGGTGTTGTCCATTTTGCAGAGTTCCGGTTGGGCACAGGACGTTCCCTCGGCGATGCCGCCTGAGAAAGTAAGACAGCTACTCGAAGTGCTCAATGAGCCAGATGTTAAGGCGTGGCTGGAAAGCAAAGCCGCTCCGCCGCCCAAAACTGCACCGGCGCTTTCGGACACCTTTGCAAGTTGGGAAACAGCAGTTCGCAACCGTATCGCCGGGCTTATTGCTGCTGTGCCTCGCATACCCCATGAGCTGGCGGACGCTTCAGATGTAATCGCCCGTGACGTTAATAACGGCAGACCAGGCATGGTCGTCCTCATTCTGGCCGCGCTGATGGCCATGGGTTTTGGTGCTGAATGGCTGGTTCGGCGATGGTTGCCGAAGGACGCATTATTTTACGGGCGGAATTTTGTTCCACAAGCAATCTTGACCGATCTAGCTGCGTTGTTGACCTTTTCGTTGGCCAGTATCGGGTCATTCCTGATATTAGAATGGCCACCATTGTTACGGAGGGTTGTATTGACCCTCCTCGTATCTGTTATCGCCTTCCGCTTCGTTCGGTGCATCTGCACGCCGGCCTCTCTCCTCCTTGCTATTCAGTCTTCAGCGTCGCCTGATCAGTCATCTGATGAAATGGGAAATGCCACGCTTGCCGAACAGCAACCGACGGCGCGCTTCTGGAGCCGGCGCATTGCCGTTATGGCGGGAATTTTCTTGTTCGGCTGGGCAATCATCAGCATCATGCGCGCAGTCGGCTTTTCGCCAGAAGTTGCACAGATAGGGTCATTTCTGCTTGGCCTTGGACTGCTGCCTGTCGCGATTGAGGTGGTTTGGCGTCGTCCAGGCCCACGCCCATCGCCTTTGAAGGCTATGCTGCTTACCCTCTTTTTGATCGCCCTCTGGTTGATCTGGGTCGGTGGAATGCTGGGTCTCCTGTGGGTCGGCATCTATGCACTCGTGCTACCGCCCGTTCTGCGCGGTGTAGGTCGCTTGGCACAGGCATTTGCTGGTAATGATAAGCCAGCGGGCGCCGTCGGCGTGATATTCGATGTCATCGTCTCCAGAGGGGCAAGAGCGTTGGTCATTGGAGCAGCAGTCGTCTGGCTGGCCTATTTGTGGAAATTCAGCGCCGCGGCATTGTCTGGAAACGGACTCGGCGAACGCTTGGTCAACGGCCTTTTCAACGCCATCATCATCCTGGTCGTGGCCGACTTGCTTTGGCAGTTGTCGAAGGCGTTGATCGACTTTCAGTTAAGGCCGGTCGATCCAGCCGATAGCAGCGTCGCAGCGATAGCGCGTTCGGGCCGGCTGCGCACATTGCTACCGATATTTCGCAATGCGCTTGCCGCATTCATTGCCGTCGTGGCCGTGTTGACAATTTTATCGGGTATGGGCGTACAAATTCTGCCATTGATCGCAGGAGCCGGCATCTTCGGCGTTGCCATAGGCTTTGGCGCGCAAACGCTTGTCAAAGACGTCTTGAGCGGGGTTTTCTATATGCTCGATGACGCGTTCCGTGTCGGAGAGTATATCCAGAGCGGTTCGTACAAGGGAACGGTGGAATCCTTCAGTCTGCGCTCTATAAGACTGCGGCACCATCGCGGTCCGGTCTTCACTGTGCCGTTCGGCCAGCTTGGCGCTATTCAGAACATGAGCCGCGATTGGGTGATCGAAAAGATGACAATCGGGGTTACCCACGACTCTGACGTTGAACTGGCCCGCAAGCTGATCAAGAAGATCGGTCAGGAATTGGCGGAAGATCCCGAGTTCGCAGCCGATACGATCGAGCCGTTGAAGATGCAAGGTATCGATAGCTTCGGCGAGTATTCAATCATCCTGCGAACGAAACTGATGACCAAACCTGGGACACAGTTCGGCATAAAGCGCCGGGCCAACATGATGATCAAACAGGCTTTCGAAGAAAATGGCATTAAGATTGCTTATCCGAAAGTTCACGTGGAGGGGGGCAGTGAGACGGCTGCGGCAAGTCACGAGATCATGCGCAAGATGCACGCACAAGCAGCGGCAACAGAAGAAAAAACATAATTAATTTCAACTGCGTGAGCGCTGACGAGCTAGCATTACAGTTGCATATTTATTCAATGTCTGAATCTATGGGTCTCCATGCATCGGAGGTCATGGATGTCGGGTGCATCAATCGAGACGACGCTTGAGCTTTGGGCATCATCGTTGCGCGACGTGAAGGCTCGTATGCGCGGACTGTTTACGCAGGAGCGCGTTGCAGCCTCTGCGAACCTTTTCCTGGACGGTTTGCTGGGTGACGAGCGGCGGAAGACTGGTTGGATGCGTGCTGAGGCGGCCGGTGATCCCGGTCCGTGGCGGCAACAAGCCATTCTGGGACGCGGGCGCTGGGATGCAGATGAGCTGCGCAACATCGTACGAGAGTATGTCGTAGAAAACCTCGCCACGGATGATGCGGTCCTGGTCATCGACGAAACAGGCTTCCTCAAGCAGGGCAAGACATCAAGTGGTGTTGCCCGTCAGTATACAGGTTCGGCTGGCAAGATAACGAACTGCCAGATCGGTGTATTCGCCGCCTATGTGTCCGTTCGCGGTCATGCCTTTATCGATCGGGCCCTGTACTTGCCGAAGAGCTGGACCGGCGATCCGTCAAGGCTTGCAGCAACCCATGTTCCTGAGAATGTAGCCTTCACTACCAAACCAGGGCTGGCTATCGATATGATACAGCGTGCACTGGCAGCTGACGTGCCATTTTCATGGGTGGCTGGCGATGCGGTGTATGGCGTCGGGGAAATTGAAGGTTGTCTGCGCCGTGCCTGTAAAGGCTATGTTCTTGGTGTAAAATCCGATCATCACTTCGGATCCTGGGCTGGCAAGCCTCAGGTTGCTGGCACCGCGCAGAAGATCGCTTGTGATTTGGCTTCAGATGCATGGCAGCGTCTGTCCGCTGGCGAAGGCACGAAAGGCCCACGACTTCATGACTGGGCCTATTGTGAACTCGCCGATCTTGATGCTGACGAATATAATGAGACAGCTTCCGGGCTTTGGACCCGTGGCCTGCTGATCCGGCGCAATATCAGCGACGGTGAGCTTGCATTCTTCACCACATGGTGCCCGGCCGGGACGGACATCCAGACGCTTGTTTCCGTTGAAGGCCATCGCTGGGCAATCGAAGACAGCTTCGAGACCGCCAAGAACGAGCTTGGCCTTGATCACAACAAAACCCGGTCATGGCATGGCTGGCATCGTCATGTCTCCCTCGTCATGCTCGCCTTCGCCGTGATGGCGGTGATCCGGTGAGCCGAGGCGAGCTGAGCGAATCCGAATGGCGTGTTTTGAAGGATTTGCTTCCGATAGAAGCCGTCAATCGGGGACGGGCGCGTCGTCTGGAGCAAAATCGAGCAATCATCAACGACATACTTTGGAGACTTCGTTGCGGTACGCCGTGGCGGGATGTTCCACCCAAATACGGCAATTGGAATACGATCTATCGACGCTTTCGGCGCTGGAGCGAAGCCGGGGTGGGAGGCTGTTTCTATCACGCTCGCTGAGATCATGGCTAACAGCGGCCACTACAGCATCGATAGCACCACAGTTCGGGCCCATATTTCGGCAGCGGGCGGAAACGTATGGCCCGCCCCGTTGCAAGGGACAATTGGGTGATGGTGTGAACAGTCTGCACAAACGTATCCGGCATGTTGGCGCGCTGGCCACTGCCAAGATGGAGATCCGCGCGTCCTGATCCTCATAAAGGGGCCGGCCTCGAAGGCCATTTTACGCCGGAGGTTTTCGGGACACCGATAGACTGTCAGGCCATCTTCCTTTTACCACTCGCAGTTCATCGTACCCGGCGCGTTTTCGCCATGTGCGCATTTCTATATGTCTTATGCTTGCACCGGCACCGGCATGCTCTTGTAGCTTCGCGCGTGGTGGAGCAAGGCCCACACGGTTCGCGCCATCTTTGCCGCTAATGCGACGACAGCGACATTGGAATGACTACGCGCAAGAAGTCCTCGCAGCCACGCCCCGATTGCAGTGTCGCTATTTGCTAACGTGGGCATGGCGGATCGCGGGCCCTGGATTAGCATCTTACGCAAGTATCTGCTGCCGCGTTTCGTAATGCCCAAGAGCTTTGGTCTTCCACCGGTGGTGGCTTGACGAGGCACGAGGCCCAACCAAGCTGCGAGGTCGCGTCCCTTGGCGAAGGTCGCTGCGTCACCGACGGCAGCGACCAATGCTGTGGCGTTCAGCGCCCCAATCCCGGGAATTTCTGTTAAACGCCGAGCCCGCACATCGGCTCGGGCCATCGCTGCGAACTCGGCATCAAAGGCTGCGATACGCCGATCAAGCTCCTCCCAGCGTGTGCGCATGTCACCCAGCAAAAACACCATGCGCGGGCTCAGTGCGACCGTATCGGTATCCAGCAACTCGCTGAGCAAGAATCGTAGTCGAGCATGTCCCTGTGCGACGACATGCCCGCGCTCCAAAAGTAAGCTTCTGATCTGGTTGGTCAGCGAAGTGCGTTCACCGACAAGGCGGTCGCGCACGCGGTGGAGCGTCTGAACGTCGAGTTGTTCCCTCACTTTTGAGTTCGACAAAACGCATGGTGGGGCGAGTTGCGGCTTCGGCGATCGCCTCTGCATCACGGTCATCGTTTTTCTGAGCCTTGACGTAAGGCCGCACATATTCCGGCGACATGAGTCTAACCTCGTGCCCCAGAGCCGCCAGTGACCGTCCCATATGATGGGCACCACAGCAAGCTTCCATCGCGATAGCACATGGCGACAGTTTGGCAGCAAAACCGATAACTCCATCACGTCGCAGCCGCTTTCGAACAACAACCATTCCGCTTTCGTCCAGCCCAACAAGGCTGCAGCTATTCTTGCCCAGGTCAATACCAAGGATCATTATTTGCATGGTTCGCTCCTTCCTCTCTTGAACACTGGCATCATACACTGGTGCCGGCAGGAGGGGCGGGCCATCCATAAAGGGGGATTCATCGACGCGCTCTTGGCCGCTCGCGGGGCGGGTTCACCAGTAAACTTCACTGTCTGGCTGATGCCAGAGGAAGACCGCTTGCCTTCCATCTGACGGTTGGCGAAGCCGCAGATTGCAAGGCTTACGACACTCTGATCAGCTTACCCGAGCAAGCGCCACAGGCGCTTCTTGCTGACAAGGGATATGATGCGGATGCCATTCGTGATGATCTTGCCAGCCGCAATATCAAGCCCGTCATTCCTGGCAGAGCAAACCGCCGCGTGAAGATTGAATATGATCGCACGCTGTATAAACAGCGCAACCTAATCGAACGGATGTTTGGCAGACTGAAAATCAACCGCGCCATTGCTACTCGATACGACCAACTCGCCGAGAGCTTCATCAGCATGGTTCATATTGCTACCGCAAGATACTGGCTCAAATGCGTCCACGCCGCCTAGTATCCTATGGCTGCACCAGCGACGGCTCGACTATCGATTGCGCCATAATAGCGGTTGTCGCCACCCTTTTCCGTGGCCGCCATGTTCTTGCCGCCTACGAGAATGCCTGCCGCCTCGCCCCAGACCGGCCAGTTATGGTCCTCGCCGACCGTATAGCCCATGCCGGTCAGCAGCCGGATCGTATCGGGCGAAAGCGCGTTCGCTTCCATATAGACCCGATCAGGCAGCCACTGGTGATGAATGCGGGGCGCATCGATAGCTTCCTGAATATCCATGCCATGGTCGATGACATTCATGATCGCCTCCAGCGTGATCGTGATAATGCGCGAACCGCCGGGACTGCCAATAACCATGAACGGTTTGCCATCCTTCGATACAATGGTCGGGCTCATCGAGGACAGCGGTGACTTGCGCGGTTCGATGGCGTTGGCTTCGCCTTGTATGAGACCATAGAGATTGGCCACGCCCGGCTTGATGGTAAAGTCGTCCATCTCGTTGTTGAGCAGAATGCCGGTGCCTTCGGCCACCTTGGCCGTGCCGAACGAACCGTTCAGCGTGTAGGTCACGGCGACGGCATTGCCGTCCTTGTCCACGATGGAATAATGCGTGGTTTCGTTGGACTCCTTGAATTCGGCCGGTTTCAGCGACTCGCTGACACCGGCGCGATAAGGATCGATACGGCTGCGAATTTCAGCGGCATAGGCCTTGCTGGTGAGTTTCTCGATTGGATTATCGATGAAATCAGGGTCGCCCAATGCCGTGTTGCGGTCCACATAGGCATGGCGCATCGCTTCCACCATCAAACGCGTGGTTTCCGCCGAGCCATAGCCGAGATAGGAAATCGGATAACCCTCCAGCACGTTCAGGATTTCACAGATGATCAGTCCGCCTGAAGAAGGCGGCGGCGATGAGACTATGTCATAGCCGCGATAGCTGCACTTGACCGGTTCTAGCTCTCGAACCTTGTATTGCTCGAAATCGGCCTTGGCGAGAATACCGCCTTTTTCCTCGCTCGACTTGACGATCAGATCGGCGATTTCGCCCTGATAGAAGGCTGCCGGACCTTTTTCCGAAATGGCCGAAAGCGACTTTGCTAAATCTGGCTGGACAAGCTTTTCACCCAAGGAAAGCGGTTTTCCGTCTTTCAGGAAGATTCTCGCCGCTGCCGGGTCTTTCGCCAGTCTTTCATTGCCGTCGGCAAAGGAGAGAATATCGCCCAGCTCCAGCGTAAAGCCGTCCTTGGCGAGTTTTAGTGCTGGATCAATCAGCTCCTCGCGCTTGCGGGTGCCATATTTTACGCGTGCCTCCTCGAGGCCAGCCACCGTGCCTGGCACGCCGATGGCGAGATAGGTTTCAGTACTGGCGCCCTCGACCGGCTTGCCATCCTTGTCCAGATACATGGTCTCAGTGGCGGCGAGCGGCGCGCGCTCGCGAAAATCCAGAAAGGTGCTCTTGCCGTCCTTGAAGCGGATCGTCATGAATCCACCCCCGCCGAGATTACCGGCAGTCGGATAGACAACCGCCAGCGCATAGCCGACCGCGACTGCCGCATCGACGGCGTTGCCGCCGTTCTTCAGCACATCGATACCGACTTGCGAGGCAAGATGCTGGGCCGTAACCACCATGCCATTCTGGCCTTCCGCCGGGGCTGGCGATGCCGCTTGAGCCAGAGGTAGATGACTTGCAATGGCGATGACAGTGGCAAGGGAAAGCGATTTCAGTGCGTAATGCTGCATGTCTTTCCTCCCAAGAGTTCTCCCGGATGGGTATCCGGTAACATCGTCAGCAATATTGATTGCAAAAGCAAGCAGGAGAAAATTATCCTGATTGATGTTGTGAACAGGGAGTGGGCGATACCAACTGGCCAACTTGCGGAATGACGTGGTGATTTATTGCTTCAGACTTTATTGCAATGTCTGCAATTTTCGGAGGCTGCGTCGGACTGATTAGCACCTTCCGCTCATTGCTTAGCGCTAACAATAGCTTAGAAAGACCTAAAGCTCAGGTCGCGGGTTCATTTCCCTTCAAGGCGTTTAGGGAACTCGATTGTTGCGGTTGAGAAGCTTGGCCCAGATTCTTGACTGACAAGCCGCACATCGGCTAACGGCGGAGTCAGCATAGAACACTTCGTTGTAGACGAATGGCTAAAAATTTAACCCAGAGAATGCACCGAGCGACACGTAAATATTTCTCGACTTAAAGGCTGGCAAAAAATCGGTCGGGTTCGAGTAATCCTTCTGATGCGTTGAAATAATCGGACAATCGCTATTTAATATTCATTCTATTATGAAATTTTAAAAATATAATGAATATACTGTTAAGAATAAATATGCTAAAATTTCTTGCAGACAAGAAGCATAATTGTTTCTACGTTGAATAGGATCCGATCCTCAAGAGCAGATTTTGCCATTAAATCGCGCTCAAAAATTATTGAACCTGTAAACCGGTTTGTCAGATAGTAATAGCTAACCGCGGCAATCGTAATATTCAGTTGCACAGGGTCGATGCCTTCACGAAAAACACCGTCCCTTACTCCTCGCTCCAATAGTTCCGCGACCATACTGACAAGCTTGCGACTGGAAGCCCGAACGATTTCGGATTTCTTGAGATGTTTGGCTCGATGCAGATTTTCGCTGTTTACGAGCGTGAGGAATTCGGGATTCTTGAGATAATACTCCCACGTAAAGCGCACGAGCCTTTCGAGCGCGGCTTTTGGATCAAGGTCCTTGAGATTTAATTTTTGCTCCGCAGCGCGAATTTCAAGATAAACGTTCTCTAACACAATGCGGAAGAGATCTTCCTTGCTTCCGTAGTAGTGATAAATCATCCGCTTGTTGGATTTGGCCTTTTCAGCAATATCGTCCACGCGGGCGCCGCCCAAACCGTTCTTTGCAAATTCTTTTTTTGCAGCTTCCAGAATGCGCAGCTTTGTAGCCTCGGCATCGCGGATACGTGGTTTTTGGCCTGATTTTTCTTGCTGCTCGCTTGTCACGCTCAAGGCCTGTCCTCCGCTGGGGTTGGTGTGTGCAATTTACTCATACACGTACGAATCGCGTGTCGTCAAAATCGAACCGTTAACACGACACGCGCAAGTTCATTGTAAGCCACTTGACGAGAAGTGCAATAATGCAGTAACCAGTTAGTGCGTTATAGGAGTGGCGCCGATCACGGATAGCGGACGAACGAACTCGCCAATGTCGAGCCAGTCGCAGCCCGGGATACGTTTTCAGACGGAATTCGGGAGGAACATATGTCAAGCTTCATAAAAGATTTTATTGAGCGTGAGACGCTTAACCGTCGGAATTTTCTTTTCGCCGCTGCAGCCGGAATGGGCACTGTTGCCATACCAGGAGTTTTCGGGCGTGGTGGGGCGCTGGCTGCATTGAGCGATCCCGCGATTGCGTGGAGCTATCGCGACCGCGCATCAGCATATTGGAATTCGGTCGTTTCGGGCGGCGAAGCCTTCGTGGAATCGCTTGGAAGGCCAAAAACGGCGCTAGTCAGTCTGATCAACGAGGGCTCGACTGAAAAGTCGCTGGCAGACATCAAGGCGTTTCTCGCCAAGAGCAATGGCAATTGCGCGATAGCCTGCGATCCCAATGATAGCCCCAATGCGCGTCCCGTGGTTGAAGCAGTCCAGGCCGCTGGCGGTTTTATTTCCACGATATGGAACAAAACCGACGATCTGCATCCCTGGGACTTCGGCGATAACTACGTCTCCCATATGACGTGGTCGGATGAGAAGCCGGCCGAGGAGACCGCGCGCATCCTTTTCGAAGCCATGGGCGGCGAGGGCGGGGTGGTGCATCTTGGGGGTATCGCTGCCAATAATCCGGCTGTTGAACGCCTTAACGGCTTAAAAAATGCCCTGAAAGATTTCCCGAACATCGAATTGCTCGATGCACAGCCTGCTGACTGGGATACCCAGAAGGGTGCAGCATTGATGTCTTCCTTCCTGACTCGATACGGAGACAAGATCAAGGGTGTGCACTGCGCAGCTGACAATATCGCTTACGGCGTTATTGAAGCCCTGCGCGCCGAAGGCATCGAAAATATGCCGATCGTGGCCTTTGACGGCAATCCGGAAGCCGTGCAAATGGTGATGGAAGGCCAGCTTCTCGCTACGGTATTTACCAACCCCCATTGGGGCGGCGGCATCAGCGCTGCGCTCGCCTATCATGCCGCGATTGGAGCCTTCAAGCCTTCGGAGGAGCCAAAAGAACATCGCGAGTTCTATGGGCCGACGATCCTCATCACCCAAAAAGATGCGGCCGAGTTCAAGGCTAAGTATCTGGATGCGGTTCCCGCATATGACTGGAAAGATTTCTGGGGGCCTACGAACGGTCAGATCAAATACTGATCTTTGCCGATTGGCGGCGGCCGGAGTGCCGTCGCCATTTTTCCCAGTTCAGACTTCATAGGAAGAGGTAGTCCGACGTGGCACGTCATCTATCGCGCGAAACCTTGATCAAGTGGGCACCGCTTTTGGTGCTGATAGCCCTTATCATTCTTTTCACTGCGCTCAATCCCACATTTTTCTCGGTCAGGAATTTCGCACGCATTGCCATTGCATCGGCTCCGGCACTCATGGTGGCTGTGGGTGTGACTTTCATAATCATAATGGGGTCGATCGATCTCTCCATGGAAGGGGCGATTTCACTGACAGCGGTCTCGTTTGCCTTTGTCTTCGCTTATTTCGGCGGATCCTCGACAGGTCTCGGATGGATTGCCCTTCCGATAATATTGATGCTTGGCGGTTTCATAGGCCTATTGAACGGACTTGTGCATGTTAAGCTAAAGATACCGTCTTTTATGGCAAGCCTTGCCATGGGGTTCGTTGGAACAGGGGCTGCGATCCTGCTCACAGGCGGAGATATCGTCAGAGTTAGCGATAGCGCTTTTCGGAGCTTGCTGACCGTTCGCTGGCTGGGATTTCCATTGATGGTTTACATTGCGGCTTTTTTCTTCCTCGTGGCCTGGTTCATTCAGACGCACACCACGCTTGGGCGCAATTTTTATGCGGTCGGTGGCGGTGAGGATCTTGCTCACGCATCGGGTCTTAACGTCAAGCGCGTCCGTATTGTGGGCTTTGCGCTTGCGGGTATTTTCTATGCCATCGCCGCCATACTGGTTGTGGCGCGTATAGGCCAGGCGGAATCGGTAACAGGTGCAAACTTCATGTTCGTGTCCATCACTTCCGTTGTGGTCGGTGGTGTGGCTCTCTGGGGCGGAATCGGGGGCGTGTGGAATGCGCTCGTGGGCGTGTTGATCGTCAATGTGATAGACAACGGACTGGTCGTTATTGGCCTTCCCGATTTCATTCAGGACGGCGTGCTCGGTCTCCTTGTTATTGTGGCGGTTGTGTTGTCGACCGACCGCAAGATGGTCTCCTTCGTCAAGTGAGGTGTGCACTATGTATGAGCTCAAATCCCTCGACAAGAAATTCCCAGGCGTTCATGCCCTGAAGGGTATCAATTTTCACATCAAGCGCGGCGAGATCGTCGGATTGGTCGGCGAAAACGGCGCCGGTAAATCTACTTTGATGAAAGTCATTTATGGCGCCTATCAACCGGACGGAGGACAGGTGCTCATCAATGGAACCCCCGTTCGCTTTGCTAATCCGCGCCAGGCGATGGAAAAGGGTATCGGGATGGTGTTCCAGGAGCAGTCGCTCATCCCGAACCTCACTGTGATGGAAAATATCTTCCTTGGTTACGAACGCCAGTTTGTGCGTTTTGGCGTCGTCAACTGGAAGGCAATGGCAAAAGCGGCGAGCCAACAACTTGCCAAGGTAAAGCTTGATATCGATCCGACACTTGTCACGTCGAAACTGTCATTTGTTCAGCGTCAGTTGGTGGAATTGGCGAAGGTACTGACACTGGAAGAACGTGTCGCTGGCGATCTTGTCATTTTGCTCGACGAACCCACCTCGGTTTTGTCAAAGGAAGAGGTGGGGCTGCTTTTCAAACTGGTACGAGAACTGACAACGCGTGCGTCCTTTATATTCGTCTCTCACCGCATGGATGAGGTGATGGAACTTTCTGATCGCATCTACGTCATGAAAGATGGCCAGATCGTGGATGTTGTTGATCGCGGCGGCGCGAGCGCCGAAGAAATCCAGCATAAGATGGTGGGGCGCAACGTCGACAAACAATATTATCGGGAACATCTCCAGAAGCCTTTTGACGCTGCAAATGTGCTTGTCGAGATGGAGAATGTCGGCCTGCCTGGCCGGGTCCGCGATATTTCGTTCAAGCTTCATGCCGGCGAAGTGCTTTGTCTGGTCGGCACGGAAGGGTCGGGCCGCGAGGCAATCCTTCGGACAATCTATGGCATGTTGACGCCGTCAATCGGATGCTTGCGGATCAAAGGGCAGGAGGCGAATGCTTATTCTCCGCGCCAGTCGGTTGCCAATGGCGTTGGCTATGTGCCGCGCGAGCGCAAGATTGAGGGCATTGTGTCAGGCATGAATGTCTATGAGAACATGACCCTTTCACAAATGAAGAACCATTCAAGCGGTGGCGTTCTGCGGGTCGCGGAGGAACGGGCCCTTGCCCGTGGCTGGATCGACAAGCTGTCGATCAAAGCTCATTCCGAGTTCGCCGATTGTGGCAATCTGTCAGGCGGCAATCAACAAAAGGTTGTGCTGGCCAAATGGCGTTCCGGCGGTTCTGACATCATGCTCCTCGATCATCCCACCCGAGGTCTCGACATCGGCGCCAAGGAAGACGTCTACGACATGATCCGTGAGATGAGCGCAGCAGGAGTTGGGATCGTTTTGGTTGCAGATACGCTGGAAGAAGCGATTGGATTGTCGCATACCATTCTCGTTCTCAAGGATGGGCGTATCCAGAAATGCTTTTCAGCCGACCCGGCTTCCAAACCGACGCCGTTTGATCTGCTGCATTATATGATCTGAGGATAAGATGGATATTCAGCGCCTTAAACCACACTTGCCCTGGATTACTCTGGTTGTGCTTGTCGCGATTGTGGGTTTCGCCGATCCAGGCTTTTTGCGACCGTCAAACCTTCTGAGTATAGCGGGTGATATTGTGCCACTTTTCATCATGGCACTCGGTCTTACCTTTGCGATCTACATTGGCGGCATCGATCTCTCGGCTCAATCGATGGCAAATATGGTAACGGTCATCGCATCTGTTTACCTTGCATCCCTGGGGCCGTGGGTGGCCGTGCTTTGTATTTTGTCGGGCTTTGTTCTTGGCGCGCTTTCCGGCTTCGTAACGACAAGGCTTTATGTGCCGTCTTTCATTTCGACGCTCGCAGTTGGTGGCATTGCGTTTTCAATCGCACAATGGCTCTCCGGTCAACGAGCGCTCAACATGGACGCCATTCAGCGTAACGAAACTTTCGGCTGGATGATCGGCCGTAGTTTTGGTGTGCCGCATGAATTGCTCATCGCGGGGGCATTGGTGGCGATCTGTCTATTTATTGAACGCCGCACCACACTTGGGCGTGCGCTTAAGGCGGTCGGAGCCGGAGAGCTAGCCGCTGCGGCTTCAGGTCTTGATGTCAAGCGTTTCAAGGTTCTGGCTTTCGCCATATCAGGTGCCTTGGCTGCGGTCGCAGGCCTCCTTTTTGCGGTCAAGCTCTCCGGTGGCGCGCCGACCATCGCCAATGGCTTTTTGCTTCCCGCAATTGTTGCTGTGCTGGTCGGAGGCACGCCGCTTACAGGTGGTGTCGGCGGGGTGATCAACACTGTTGTCGGAACCCTGATCGTTGCGGTTATCCGCGCATCGATGCTCTATTTCGAAATCGACGCGACCAAGCAGCAAATGCTGTTCGGCATCGTGCTTATCGCGGCAATCGCCCTGACGATCGATCGCGCCAAACTGCGCACGGTAAAGTGAGAAGGATAGCTCATGAAAATGAAGGCAGCTTTCCTTTCAACTCCACGTCGTTTTGAGGTGCGTGAGATCGATGTGCCTCGCATAGGGCCGGAGGACGTGCTTATACGCGTGGCGCGAACCGGAATTTGTGGAACCGATATTCATATTTTCAACGGTCACTATGCTGTCGATAGTTTGCCGCTGGTTCCAGGTCACGAATTTTGTGGAACGGTTGCCGAGTGCGGTGCCAATGTAAAGCATCTTTCGGTTGGATCGCGCGTCGTCGTTGATATCAATATAGGCTGTGGAACCTGTTTCTGGTGCCGCCGCAACGAGGTGCTTAACTGTGCGGAAGTCATTCAGCTTGGCATTGGCCGTAACGGGGCTTTCGCGGAATATGTTTCGGTTCCTGCGCGACTGGCCATCCCCGTATTTGCCAATATTGCCGATGACATCCTTGCGCTGACCGAACCGGTTGCCTGTGTGGTGCGCGCGGCGCGCAAAGCGGGCGTGAGTTTTGGCCAGTCAGTGGTGGTGCTCGGCGCCGGGCCAATTGGAAATCTTCATGTGCAGATGATGCGGCTGGTCGGCGCAGCTCCGATTATCGTCGTTGATCTTTCACCGGAGCGCTGCCAAATGGCCCTTGCCGCAGGCGCGGACTTCGCCGTAAGCGATCCTGCTGAAGTTCGCCGGACGGTTTTGCAAATGACGGGCGGACGCGGTGCCGACTTTGTGATTGAAAGCGTCGGCAGCCGCAAGCTCTACGAGCAAGCCTTCGATCTGATCAGACGGGGCGGGCACATTGCGTTCTTTGGCATTACCGCACCGGACGAAGCGATACCGGTCAATATTCTTCGAACAGTACTCGAGGAGAACGGTCTGAAAGGCTCTGTGGCCGGCATGGGCGCGGACATGCACGATGCGCTGACCTTGCTGTCGCATGGGCGCTTTCAGACGGAAAATTTCACGAATGCAAGCTATAGCCTGGAGGATATCCAGGAGGCTTTCGAAACCATTGGTCAGCGACCGCAACATCTCAAGACGCAGATCGCCATTGCGGCGTGATAAAATCGAAGTGGAGGTATCCGATGGATCACAATAACGCATTCCTTTCACCCCCGCGCCAAGCACGTACTTTCGGTATCTTTATCGATGGTCAGTGGAAGGAGGGCACTGATTACTTCGAGCGACTTTCGCCGGGTCACGGAACGCCTGTCACACGAACTGTTCGGTGTTCCACCGAGCATCTTAACGAAGCTGTAGGGGCGGCGCGGCGCGCCTTTGAGGATCGCCGCTGGTCGGGTCTGTCAGGAGCGGCCCGCGCTGGTGTGCTTCTAAGGGCAGCGGAGATTCTGCGTCGCCGACGCGATGAGATTGCCTATTGGGAGACGCTGGAAAACGGTAAGCCGATCTCGCAGGCTCGTGGAGAAATCGACAATTGCATTGCCTGTTTTGAAGTTGGCGCAGGTGCGGCACGGCTTCTGCACGGCGATAGTTTCAATTCACTCGGTGACGATCTTTTCGGCATGGTGTTGCGTGAGCCTATCGGTGTTGTTGGCCTGATTACACCTTGGAATTTTCCGTTCCTGATTTTGTGTGAGCGCGTGCCGTTTATTCTGGCCTCCGGCTGCACTATGGTCGTCAAGCCATCGGAGGTGACGTCGGCGAGCACATTGTTGTTGGCCGAAGTACTGGCGGAAGCCGGTCTGCCTGCAGGTGTCTTTAATGTGATTACCGGCTCTGGACGTATTATTGGTCAGGCAATGGCTGAACATCCGGATGTTGACATGCTCTCCTTCACTGGTTCAACCGCTGTGGGGCGTTCTTGCGTTCATGCCGCCGCTGACTCCAATTTCAAGAAACTTGGTCTGGAACTGGGCGGCAAGAATCCGATCGTTGTATTTGCCGATGCAGATCTGGAAGACGCGGCGGATGCCGCAGCATTTGGAATTAGCTTCAATACAGGACAGTGCTGTGTTTCTTCATCGCGCCTGATTGTTGAGCGTTCAATCGCTGCGGATTTTGAAAAGTTGCTCGTGGAGAAAATGGCCAAAATCCGCGTTGGTGACCCGCTGGATCCAAATACCCAGGTTGGAGCAATAACGACTGAAGCGCAGAACGCTACGATTCTGGACTATATAGCCAAAGGCGGAGCGGAGGGTGCAAAGCTTCTTTGTGGCGGATCGCCGCTTGACCTTGGCCGCGGACAATATATTGCACCGACGCTTTTCTCGGGCGTTTCTCGAGAAATGGCGATTGCTCGGGATGAGATTTTCGGCCCCGTACTCTGTTCCATGCATTTTGATACACTCGAAGACGCCATCCGAATGGCCAATGATACGGTCTACGGTCTTGCGGCAAGTGTCTGGACCAAGAATATCGACAAGGCGCTTATGGTAACACGACGCGTACGTGCCGGCCGGTTCTGGGTGAATACGATCATGGCGGGCGGGCCGGAAATGCCGCTTGGAGGCTTCAAACAGTCTGGTTGGGGTCGCGAGGCCGGGATACACGGCGTCGAGGAATATACGCAAATCAAGTCCGTTCACGTCGAAATAGGCAAACGCTCGCATTGGATAGCATGATGACGACAGGTTTTGATTATGTGATCGTCGGGGGAGGGAGTGCTGGCTGCGTCCTTGCCGCGCGTCTTTCGGAAAATCCTTCTGCACGTGTCTGTCTTATTGAAGCGGGCGGACGGGACAGTCATCCTTTCATCCATATGCCGGTTGGCTTTGCTAAAATGACTACGGGCCCCCTGACTTGGGGGCTCAAAACCACCCCTCAACGACATGCGAACAATCGTGAGATTCCGTATGTGCAGGCTAAAGTACTTGGCGGTGGCTCGTCCATCAATGCCGAGGTTTTTACACGTGGTCATCCGAGCGATTACGATCGCTGGCAAAGTGAAGGCGCTGAAGGATGGAGTTTCAAGGATGTACAAAAGTATTTCCTTCGTTCGGAGGGTAACACGATTCTGTCGGGTGGCTGGCATGGAACCGATGGGCCTCTTGGAGTTTCAAACCTTCCTGATCCACAACGCATGACGCGTGCATTTGTGCAGAGCTGCCAGGAATACGGTATTCCCTATAACCCGGACTTCAACGGACCAACCCAGGAAGGGGCTGGCGTTTATCAGACGACGATCCGTAATAACCGCCGCTGTTCCGCAGCCGTTGGCTATCTGCGGCCGGCCCTGAAACGCCCAAACCTGACTCTGGTCACCGGCGCATTGGTCCTGCGGATTGTTTTTGAAGGCCGGCGCGCTGTTGGGGTCGATTACGAGATCAACGGCAAACAAATGACAGCGCGTGCCGATAGTGAAGTGCTTGTGACGTCCGGTGCAATTGGTACACCAAAACTGATGATGCTGTCAGGCATTGGGCCAGCCACTGCCCTGCGTAGCCATGGCATTGATGTGATAGAGGACCTCGCGGGCGTTGGTGAGAATCTGCAGGATCATTTTGGCGTCGATATCGTCGCTGAACTTCAGAATCATGACAGCCTTGATAAATACAACAAGCTCCACTGGATGTTGTGGGCGGGTATTCAGTATTCCCTGTTCAATTCAGGTCCTATCACCTCGAATGTTGTTGAAGGTGGTGCATTCTGGTATGGCGACAAAGAGTGCGCCAGTCCTGACCTGCAGTTCCATTTCCTTGCCGGTGCAGGGGCGGAAGCTGGAGTTCCAAGCGTATCGAAAGGGGCTTCAGGCATAACGCTCAACTCATATACGCTTCGACCGAAGTCACGTGGAACGGTTGCCTTGCGCTCCGCCGATCCGCGGGACTTGCCGGTCATCGATCCCAATTATCTCGCTGACCCGGAAGATTTGAAAATTTCTGTTGAGGGCTTGAAGATCAGTCAAGAGATATTCAATCAGCCGTCCCTGCAAAAATACATCAAGGTGCTGCGCTTTCCTGATAAGAATGTGAGGACGCAGGCGGACTATATCGCTTATGCCCGTCAGTATGGTCGCACGTCCTATCATCCCACTTGCACCTGCAAGATGGGAACGGATGCAATGTCTGTCGTTGATCCGCAACTGCGTGTGCATGGCGTTGACGGCATTCGTATCTGCGACAGTTCCATCATGCCAAGTCTGGTCGGCTCCAATACCAACGCCGCGACCATAATGATTGCAGAAAAAGCTGCCGACATGATCCGCGGCAACGCCTGATCCAATCGATATATTCATAAGAAGGCGGCCATTGGCCGCCTTCTTTTTTCAGTCCCATTCGGGCGTCCAAGGCAGTTGGCCTGACTTGAC
Organism: Ochrobactrum teleogrylli; assembly: GCF_006376685.1. GTDB lineage: Bacteria > Pseudomonadota > Alphaproteobacteria > Rhizobiales > Rhizobiaceae > Brucella > Brucella teleogrylli. Next base: position 48,133 of record NZ_VEWL01000020.1, read on the forward strand.
GACACGATAATCGAGGGCATTGAGGGTATCGATCCTGTTCATATCGATCGACGACAAAGTAAAATCCATAATGTTGAAATTGGCCTTTATATTTTCCGGCCGTGTCGACATCGTATTCAGCGGTATGCCCTTTTGTAATATCCAGCGTAACGCGATCTGCGCTGCCGATTTGCCATAGCTATCGCCAATCTCTGAAAAGAGATTGTGCTTGAATACCTCGCCTCGGGCGATTGATGCATAAGAGGATAGCGGAATGCCTGTCTGCTCTGCGGCCGCAAGAAGTTTTCTCTGGTCCAGCAAAGGGTGGAATTCAATTTGGTTGGTGACGAGCGGCACGTCAACGATCATTTTGGCCTCATGCATCATGCGTGCGGTATAATTTGATACGCCGATGAAGCGGGTAAGGCCCCGCAACTGTGCTGATTGCAGCAGGCGCAGGGAAGAAGCAATCTCACCGCCTGTGTCGGGCCAATGCAAAAGCAGAACATCGACATGATCAAGCCTGAGGGCTTTCAGACTGGCTTCGACCGAGGGAATAAACTTATCTTCCGAATAATTTTCGGGATGCACCTTTGTTGTAATGCACAGTTCGTCACGGGCAATGTCACACATCGCCAATGCGTGGCCCGTATCTGTCTCATTGCCATACATTTGCGCCGTATCGAAGGCTCTGTAGCCTGCGGCAAACGCTGCTTCCATGGCATTTCGCAATTCCGCTCCCTTAAGCGGATAGGTACCAAAACCGCGCTGAAAGCTCTTTTGAAAATAGATGTTCATGTGTCCTCCCTGATTGGTGTTGAGGCTGCGCGGCGAGAACCGGCTTGCGTGCCCGCACCGCTTGTGATTAATGTATAACTAGTTAGTTACTTAATGCAAAGGCATGTGGAGGTTTTGATGCGGAAGGTGAAGTCAGCGGAGGACGCGGTAAAGCTCATAAAGGACGGTGCAGTCATAGCCGTCAACTCATCTTCCGGCCTTTGTTGCCCTGATGCCGTTTTGAAGGCTTTGGGTGAGCGGTTCGACAATGAGGGGCACCCGCGCGGCCTGACTTCAGTTCATCCGATTGCGGCCGGCGATTTCTTTGGCACGCGCGGCGTCGATCATATCGCGAAGCCCGAAATGCTTGTCCAGATTATCGGCGGCTCATACCCATCCGGGCCCAGCAATGCCGAGCCTCCGCTTATCTGGCAGATGATTGTGCAAGAGAAGCTGGCCGCATGGAATGTGCCTTCCGGTATCGTCTTTGATATGTTGCGTGAGGGCGCGGCCAAACGGCCCGGTGTGCTGACAAAGGTCGGGATGGATACTTTTGTGGATCCCGATCAGGAAGGCTGCGCTATGAACGCCAGCGCACGCGCGAAACCATTGGTCAATCGGGTTTCTTTTGAAGGAGAAGACTGGCTGCATTTTCCGGCCATTCGTCCCGATGTAGCGATCATTCGCGCGACGACCGCCGATGAGAAGGGCAATCTCACCTTCGAGCATGAAGGCGCGACACTTGGAGCCATGGAAATGGCGCTGGCCGCCCGAAATTCTGGAGGCATCGTAATCGCACAGGTGAAGCGTGTCGCGGCAAGCGGTACAATCCGCCCGCATGACGTTCGGGTGCCCGGTATTCTGGTCGACGTGATCGTAGAGGCGCCCGATCAGTTGCAAACCACGGCAACGCAGTACGATCCGGCGATCTCGGGCGAGCTTTTCCGTCCGCTTGATAGTTTCGATATACCAAAGCTCGATGTGGGCAAAGTCATCGCGCGCCGCGTTGCACAGGAACTGAAGGCTGATTGGGCGGTCAATATTGGTTTCGGCATTTCAGCCAATGTACCGCGAATCCTGATTGAAGAAGGACATCACGGAAAAATCACCTGGGTTATCGAGCAAGGGGCGGTAGGTGGTGTGCCGTTGCTTGATTTCAAGTTCGGTTGTGCTTCCAATGCCGAGGCGTTTGTCGCTTCCCCGCACCAGTTTAGCTATTTTCAGGCAGGGGCTTTTGATTGTTCGCTCCTGTCATTTCTGGAAGTCGATGCCGACGGATCGGTCAATGTCAGCCGACTGGCGGCAACGCCACATCGCACCGCAGGCGCAGGCGGTTTTGTCGACATCACCACTCGGGCAAAGAAAATCGTTTTTTCCGGCAACTTCAATGCGGGCGCAAAGATGCGCGTCGAAGACGGCCGCCTCGTGATCGACAGGGAAGGCAAAATTGCGAAGTTTGTTCGTAAGGTGGATCAGGTCAGCTTTTCCGGCAAGCGTGGCCGCATGCAGGAACAGGATGTGACCTATGTCACCGAGCGTTGCGTGATCCGTCTGGAACAGGACGGGCTCGTTGTGACGGAAGTTGCGCCCGGCATCGATCTTCAGCGCGATGTTCTCGATCAGGCCGCTACACCATTGCGTGTTTCCAGGACTTTGAAGACGATGGAGGGAGCGCTGTTTCGCCCTGGCCTGATGGAACTTGCACTATGAGTGATGCACGTATCGAGCTTCTTTTAGAAGGCCATATTGCGCGCATGACAATTCGGCGCGCGGACAAACTCAACGCAATCGATGCCGGCATGGCGGATGCCCTGCTTGACGCCTGCCGAAAGATCGAGCGGTCCGATGCCGGTGTGGTCATTCTCACCGGAGAGGGGCAAAAATCCTTCTGTGCGGGCGGCGACATAGATGCTTGGAGCCAACTTGATGCGGATAATTTTTCACGCCGCTGGTTGCGTGATGGACATGACGTTTTCGATGCGCTGGCGCGGCTGAGCGTGCCGGTCATCGCTGTGTTGAACGGGCATGCTTTGGGCGGCGGACTTGAACTCGCGGCCTGCGCCGATATGCGCATCGCGGAAGCACATGTGAAAATAGGCCTGCCGGAAACCGGTCTCGGGGTGATACCCGGCTGGTCGGGAACCCAGCGTGTGTCGCGGCGCTTCGGCTCCGGGCTGGTTCGTCGCATGGCGCTCTTTGGTGAAGTGTTTTCTGCCGATGAGGCGCTTTCGCTTGGCTTGGTGGATCAGGTCGTCGCGATGGGAAATGGCTTGATGGCTGCTGAGGCGTCTGCCTCTCGCTTGCTGCAGCGGTCACCGCGCGCAACGGAACTCGTCAAGATGCTGATCAATGTCGCTGAAGGCGAGGAAAGCGAGCGTATTGTGGAGGCTCTGGCCGGAGCGGTCGCTGTCGCTTCGGATGATTTGGAAGAAGGTCTTGCAGCCTATCGGCAGAAGCGCCCCGCCAGTTTCAAGAAATTCCGCCGGTGAGATGGGCATATGATATCCGACGATAAACGTTTTCTGACGGAGCTTTTTCATAGCGCGGTTGCTGCTGCCGATCCACAAAAAGCGCTTGGCGCTCACCTCCCCATTCCTCCACGCGGGCGGACGGTCGTGATCGGCGCCGGTAAGGGCGTGGCCCAGCTTGCTTCAGCATTTGAAAAATTATGGGATGCGCCGGTCGAGGGCGTTGTGGTGACGCGGTATGGCTATGCGATGCCTTGTGATCATATCAAGGTAATGGAGGCCGCGCATCCAGTGCCGGATGCCGCAGGGCTGGAAGCATCCAAGGCGCTTTTCGAAGCGGTTCGGGGCCTTACCAAGGATGACCTCGTTGTTGCCTTGATTTGCGGCGGCGGATCAGCGCTGCTCCCAGCCCCGCCGGGGGATCTGACGCTGGAGGAAGAGGCCGCGATGAACAAGGCGCTTCTTGCAAGCGGCGCTCCAATATCGGTGATGAATGCGATCCGCAAGCAGGTTTCGGCAATCAAAGGCGGGCGTCTGGCTGCGGCTTGCTATCCTGCGCGTCTGGTGACGCTGGTCGTATCTGACATTCCCGGCGATGACTCGGCACAAGTCGCCAGTGGGCCGACCATACCGGACGCCATGGATCGTCAAAGCGCACGCAATCTGGCCAAGGTTTGGAATATTGGTCTTCCCGAGCGCATCGAAGCGTGGTTGGCAGGAGATCAAGGGCTGGCGCCAAAGCCGGAAGACGCTGTGTTTGCGGGTAACGAGGTGCGGGTCATCGCTTCCGCGCGTCTTTCCCTGGAAGCAGCGGCCGGGCGGGCGGAGGCCATGGGAGTTCCGGCGGTCATTCTGTCGGACGCGATGGAAGGTGAAGCACGCGATGTGGCTCGTGTTCACGCGGCAATGGCGCGTGAAATTGCAGCGCGTAATCGCCCTTTCACCCGCCCCGTCGTCATGCTTTCGGGGGGAGAAACAACTGTGACCATAAAGGGCACTGGTCGTGGCGGGCGCAATACGGAATTCCTTCTCTCACTTGCGCTCGCAGCCGAAGGTGTTCCTTTCGCAGCACTGGCGGCCGATACCGACGGTATTGACGGTTCAGAGGATAATGCCGGTGCCTTCGCTGATGGACACAGTATGCAACGTTTACGAGAAATGGGGATGGACCCTTTTTCGCTCCTTGCTCGTAACGATGCGTGGAGTGCATTCAACCAGTTGGGAGATTTGTTTATCCCCGGTCCGACGGGAACGAATGTCAACGATTTCCGTGCAATCCTGATTCGATAGACAGCCAGCCCGCGCTTTATGCATCGCGCGGGCTGAAATTTCCTCTTATGTCGGCACGGGCGCGTCTTCTCGTAACAAGCCTTTTTGCTTGAGGTCGTTCCAGAACTCCGTTGGAATCGGATGGGCGAACCAGGCGAGATTTTGCTCCAGCTGTTCAAGCGTGCGCGTGCCCGCCATGAAGGAGGGGACGGCTGGATGGGCAACGACAAATTGAAGAGCTGCAGCGGCCAGCGGCACATCGTGCTCCCGGCAAACAGCTTCGATCTTTGCCACTTTTTCCATGATTTCACGTGGTGCAGGGGCGTAGTTGTATTTGGCGCCTTCGCGTGCGCCCGTGGCAAGGATGCCGGAATTAAAGCCACCACCAACGACAACGGCAGCACCGCGTTCCTCACACAATGGCAGGAAAGTATCGAGCGCTTCCTGCTCCAGTAGCGTATAGCGGCCAGCCAGCAGGAAGCAGTCGAAATCATTACGCTTCAGCGCTTCGTGGCACACTTCCCATTCATTGACGCCAACGCCGATTGCCTTCACGAGTTTCTCGGAGCGAAGCCGTTCCAGTGCTCGCCAGGCGCCATCCATTGCCTGATTGAAAACCTCGGCCTGTTCGCTGCCGCGCGTGTACACATCAATATCGTGGATGAAGCACATATCCATTCGCTCCAGCCCCAGGCGTTGCAAACTGTCTTCGAACGCCCGTAGTGTGCCATCATAGGAATAATCGAAATGCATAGTGAATGGGGCTGCATTCGTCCACGGCGCAAAGTTGATTGTATTGCGTGGCGCGGGGCGTAAAAGTCGGCCCACCTTCGAGGCCATGACGAAATCATCACGTTTTTTCCAACGCAAGCTGTGGCCCGTACGCAGTTCTGCCAGACCATGGCCATACATTGGAGCTGTATCGAAGAAGCGTATGCCAGCATTCCACGCGCGAGAGAACATTGCTTCGGATGTCGCTTCATCAATCTCGCGGAAAATATTCCCCAGCGGTGCTGTTCCAAACCCGAATGCGGTGACCTCGAGGTCGGTTCTACCAAATTTACGTTTTTCGTCTGGCTGCATGAAACTCCTCCATAAGTAACCAATTGGTGCATAATAATCACGAGGCAATTCGGGGCGCAAGCCGCTTCCTTCGGATCGCATCTTTTCCGTCTTGACCTTACAAGGAATAAGAATGTATGTAACTAGATAGTTACTTTATTGGAGGAGATGCCGATGTTTCTCACGCAGACACAACAACAGGCACGCGATATGGCGCGGGCCTTTGCCGACGAAATGATACGTCCCGTGGCGGAAATGCTGGACAGAGAGGAGAGTTTCCCTGCGGACCTTTATGTCGAGATGGGTAAACTGGGCCTTTTTGGCATTGGCGTACCCGAAGAACTCGGTGGGCCAGGTTTTGACACGCTGACCTATGCCGTCGTTATGGAAGAACTGAGCAGGGGCTATGCGTCTGTCGCCGATCAGTGCGGCCTTATAGAGCTCATTTCCACTCTATTGGTGCGACATGGCACGAGCCACCAGCAGGCTATGTTGCCGGAGATTCTTTCGACGCAAGCAAAGGTAGCCTATTGTATAACCGAGCCCGAAGCAGGCACTGACGTTTCAGGCATTCGCACGACAGCGGAACGTGACGGCTCTGGCTGGCGGCTCAATGGCGGCAAGATCTGGATCCACAACGCGCCTGTCGCAGATTACGGATTTGTGCTGGCGAGAACCGACAAGGAAGCTGGTAATCGGGGAATGTCCATTTTTATTGTGGACCTTCATGCCGCAGGTGTCGAAAAAGGTCCTAAAGAACACAAAATGGGTCAGCGTGCGAGTCAGGTCGGCGCTTTGACATTTACCGATGTCCGCCTGTCCCCCGATGCCATGCTTGGCGTTGAAGGTCGCGGGTTTCATATGATGATGTCCGTGCTCGACAAAGGCCGTGTCGGTATCGCATCGCTTGCGGTGGGTATCGCTCAAGCCGGTCTTGAAGCTGCGCTTGATTATGCAGGGACGCGCAAGCAATTCGGCAAGCAGATCGCTGAATTCCAGGGTGTGCAATGGCTGCTGGCCGATATGGCAAAAGATATTGAAGCTGCACGGCTTCTGGTTCAATCGGCGGCATCAAAAATCGACAGCGGGGGTGATGCGACCAAAGCCTGCTCGATTGCCAAATGCTTTGCTGGCGATATGGCTGTTCAGCGCACCGCAGACGCTGTTCAGGTTTTCGGAGGCTCAGGTTATATCCGCGGTTTTGAAGTCGAGCGGCTTTATCGCGACGCCAAAATTACACAGATCTATGAAGGCACGAACCAGATACAGCGCATGATCATCGCGCGAGAACTCCTGAAAAAAGGAGCCAGGGCGTGAACGCACACAACAACCATCGGGTTGCGCTGGTGACCGGATCATCGCGTGGCATTGGGCTTGCCGCGGCGCAGGCTTTGGCCAAGGAAGGTTTCGCTGTCGCAGTCAACGGCCCGTCAGACGATGCGGAATTGGCTGCGGCGGTGGAAAAAATTGCATCTTTGGGCGCTCAAGTCACGGCTGCCCCATTCGACGTCACTGATATTGCCGGATATGAAACTGCGCTTGATCAGATTGAAGCGAAACTGGGACCGCTTACCACGCTTGTCAATAATGCGGGCGTCGGCGTTTTGAAACGCGGCGACATGCTGGACGTCTCAGAAGAAAGTTGGGACCGCTGCTTTGCCGTTAACTCGAAAGCTGTGTTTTTTTTAAGTCAGGCCTTTGCGCGACGCCTTCTTGAACGGCAGCGGTCGGCAAGCTTCCACTCGATTATCAATGTCACGTCTTCAAACGCGGTGGCTGTAGCTGTCCAACGCTCGGAATACTGCGCTTCAAAAGCCGCCGCCGCTATGATTTCCAAGGCGCTGGCAGTGCGCCTGGGACAAGACGAAATAGCCGTCTACGACGTGCAGCCGGGATTGATTGCAACAGAGATGACAACTCCGGTTATTGAATCCTATCGCACGCGCGCCGAGCAGGGCCTCACCTTGTTTCCGCGCGTCGGAGACCCGCAGGAGATCGGTACCCTCGTAGCTTCCTTAGCTTCTGGGCGGCTTCCTTATACAACTGGCATGACGATTCCTGCTGACGCGGGCATGCTCGTACCACGCTATTGAGGTTACACCATGAAGATTGCACTTCCCGACGCAAGCGGTCGGCTCTCGGACTATCATATGAGTGGCAAGACGATTGCGTCCGCGAAACTTGGATCAAATCCCGCACGTATTATCTATTCCGCTGCTCATGTCGTGGCTGATCCATTCACGGCCAGCGATCCTTCCGGACGCGCTGCGATCGACTGGAGCAAGACGATGGAATTCCGCCATTATCTTGCTGGCCTGGGACTTGGAATAGCGGAAGCTATGGACACGGCGCAGCGGGGCATGGGGCTCGACTGGCCGGGAGCACTTGAACTCATACGCCGCACACGTGAGGAGCTTCCTGATGCGCTGGTCGCTAATGGTTGTGGGACGGATCATCTCGATCCTTCAAAAGTTACAAGTCTGGATGAGGTGCGGCGGGCATATCTGGAGCAGGTTGAAGCCGTCCAGAAGATTGGCGGGCGCATTATCCTTATGGCATCTCGCGCTTTGGCGCGTGTCGCGAGTGGACCGGATGACTATATCAAAATTTATTCCGAAGTGCTTTCGGCATGTGACAATCTGGTAATACTGCATTGGCTTGGCGATATGTTCGACCCGCAGCTTGCGGGCTATTGGGGGGCTTCATCCTTCGAGCCGGCAATGCAAACGGCTCTCACCATCATCGAGAACAATAGCCAGAAGATAGATGGCATCAAAATATCGCTGCTGGATAAGCAAAAGGAAATTCAAATGCGCCGCCTGTTACCGGCTGGCGTGAAGATGTTTACGGGAGACGATTTCAACTATCCCGAACTGATCGAAGGCGACAGTGAAGGATTCTCGCATGCCCTCCTGGGTATATTCGATCCCCTTGCACCTGCGGCAGCCTATGCTGTCGAACAACTGACGAATGGAGACAAGGCGGGCTTCCGTGCGACATTGGACCCAACGGTGCCGCTTGCAAGGCTGATTTTCCGTGCGCCAACCCAATACTATAAAACAGGCGTAGTTTTCATTGCTTGGTTGAACGGCTTTCAAGATCACTTTGTGATGTTGAACGGCGCACAGGCTATGCGTCCACTTCCTTATTTTGTCGAACTTTTCCGGCTTGCTGACCAATGTGGTCTGTTGCGCCATCCCGAGCGTGCAGCAGACCGCATGAAAAAGCTGCTGGCGCTTTATGGAGCCTGATGATGCGTGATTTCTCGCAGGATCACTCAGCACTTGCGCTCAACACTGCCAGTCTGGGCCACAATCTCGACGGCCATGGCGCCGGTTGGTCCCCCGAGCGGCTTATTGATGCCTGTGCGGCGCGCGGTTTCGGTTCGATCGTGTTCTGGCGGCGTGAAATCGGCAGGCGCGCGGTGGAGATCGGTGAACGAACGCGGGCGGCGGGCCTTTCGGTTGCCGGGCTGTGCCGTACGCCATTTCTTGTCGGGGCTGATGCGGTCAATCGGGATGTTGTGATTGATGGTGCAAAGGCATCAATCGATATGGCCGCCGAACTCGGCGCGGCTGTGTTGACCATTGTCGTCGGTGGAGTACACCCAGCTTCGAAAGGTCCGGCGGAAAGTCTGAAGATTATTGCGGACCGCCTTGGTGACATCGTGCTTTATGCAGCCGAACGCAATGTTAGGTTGGCGCTCGAGCCTCTTAATCCCGTATATGCCGGTAATCGTTCCTGCTTGACCACCCTTCGCGATGCCGTTGACATTTGCGAGGCGCTTGCCGAGCCCAATCTTGGTATTGCAGTCGATGTTTATCATGTCTGGTGGGATACTGACCTTCCGGCTCAGTTGAAGCGAGCTGGCAAGGAGCGCATCTTGGGATACCACCTTTGTGACTGGCTCGCGGATACCAGCGATGTGCTGCTTGATCGCGGCATGATGGGCGATGGCGTCGCCGATCTGAGGTTCATTCGAGAAAACATTGAAAATGCCGGTTACGACGGACCTTGCGAAGTCGAAGTCTTCTCGGTCGATAATTGGTGGAAGCGGGATCCGGGCGAAGTCCTCGATGTTATGGTTGAGCGGTTCCGCACAGTTTGCTGAAGCTCTATTGGAGAAACTGATGAAAGTCCTTGTCGCAGTAAAACGGGTTGTCGATTACAACGTAAAGATCCGTGTGAAGGGAGACGGTTCGGGCG
>NZ_VEWL01000021.1 GCF_006376685.1 Ochrobactrum teleogrylli
CTGTTCTGCGGCTGGTTTCTTCAACATGACCCAGAGAATCACAAAACCCCCGGCATAGCCAGGGGTTTGTCAGCAGGTTGAGCCGCATCTTTGATGCGGCTTTTTGTTTGCGGGGTTTGCGGTGGATCAAAGGCGTCTTTTACCGGCCCCGTTGAAGATTGGGAGCATTCGTACGAACCGGTCTGATGCAGAAGGATAATGCCTTGCTTCATTAAAAATCGCTCATTGTTCACGTTTATTATACAATAAGCTCAAACACACTGTTCGAGATTGGTGAACAAATTAAGGGCTGTAACACGGCCGTGATGGAGAAATCGTAATCCACCATTTTGTTTTTAATTATTTTTTTTGTATTAATTGCAACGATTGTGGCAGGCGATGTGCACAAATCTGTGAAGTTTTTAAAATTTTCGTGACTGGAACTTTTCCCCATTGTTACCCATTTGAGATGTATCGGAACGACGAATTCATACGCCGCTCCATTTTGTTAGGAGATAGAAAATGAAGAAGCTTGTTCTTACCGCTGCTGCCCTTGCCCTGAGTGCCGGTGCTGCTTTCGCTGAAAATCCACGCGTAGGCGAACCTGAAAATCTCTATGCAAATGACCGTACCCCGGTCGCATCGCAGTCCGTTGATTATACCGCGCCCGCAGCGATCAGCGCTCCGGTTTATCGCGATGGTTCTGCCAATCGTTTTGGCGATGCGAACCAGGGCTAATGGCTCTCCGGAGCTATAGCCCGCCCGGTTCTGATGGAGCGGGATATTTCCAAACACCCGCTTTGCATGTCGTCCCAAAGGTGTCGCCGGTGCAGGTTTTGAAGATCTGCCGGACACCGGAAGGGAAAGCCGCGAAGGCTTAGTCCAACTTGAAAGTCCCTGTTGCCTGAAACAAGGCTTCGAACGGCCAGATGCCGATGATGGGACAACATGATGCGAAGGAATAGGAAAATGAAAAAGCTCGCTCTTGCCGCCCTTGCTGTCGCTCTAAGCGCTGGTGCAGCCTATGCCGAAAATCCTTATGTCGGCATGCCGGAATCACAGGTTATTCAGGAGAAGGCCTTCAAGACCCCGAATACGGGTCCGCTCTTCGGCACGAAGGGTGATGTCGATTACACCGCAACGGCGACCATTCGCCAGTCGACCCCGGTTTATCATGATGGTTCGGCCAACCGCTTCGGTGATGCTTCGCCTTCCAGCTATGAAAATTAATGCCCCGGTAGCTTAGCAATCTCCCCGGAGGATGGCTGCGAGGCCTCCCCGGACCACGGCCCGGACCAGAGGCTTTGCGCCATCCGAAGGGGCGACCCATCTCGAAGCGCAAATGCTGAAATAAAAAAAGGCGAAGCACCAGCTTCGCCTTTTATAGGTGATGGCGAATTATAAGAAACTTCTTATTGTTCATATTTATAATACAATGTTCAATGTGCAAGGTTTGGGTTGTCGAGGGTGTTTCACAGAAGCGTGATCGCATAGTTCTTATCTAACTATATAAAATAGTTAGATAATTTTTTGCATCAGGAATTTCATCAACAAATTTCTAGCATTTCTCCGTTACCAATATCGCATTTTTGTGACTGGTATTTCTTCTAATTGTGTCTCATTTGGGCGACAGCGGAGTGATTGCGGGAAGCGCTGCGCTCTTTTGAAGTGTCCCTATTAGCCCATGGCGGGCCGCGGCTGGATGCCGGTAACGGGACAAATTGTAAGGAGTACGAGTATGAAGAAATTAATCTTTGCTGCCCTCGCTGTCGCTTTTAGCGCGGGGGCCGCTTATGCAGAAAACCCCTATGTGGGAATGCCGCAAGACCATATTGCTCAGGAGAAGGCTTTCAAAGCGCCTTCTGCCGGACCAGTTTTCGGCATCGGTCGCAATGTTGATAACACTGCAACGGCGACCATCCGCCGTGGATCGTCAACACAAAGAGACGGTTCAGCCAATCGGTTCGGAGACGCTTCTCCGTCCAGCCATCGCAAATAAGCTGGCCAATGATCTTGGAGCGTTGCGGCCAAATTACAAAGGCTGCACGATAATGAAAAAGGCGAAGCACCAGCTTCGCCTTTTTGCTTTGTATCGTTCAGCGTATCAGTCGCGCAGCAATTCGTTGATTGAGGTCTTGGAGCGGGTCTTTTCATCGACGCGCTTGACGATCACAGCGCAATAGAGGCTCGGGCCCCAGTTTTCACCGGGTACGTTCTTGCCGGGCATGGTGCCTGCGACGACGACCGAATAAGGCGGAACCTCGCCATAGAAGACTTCGCCGCTGGCGCGGTCAACGATCTTGGTCGATTTGCCGATGAAGACGCCCATGCCGAGCACCGAACCTTCGCGCACGATGCAGCCTTCCACGACTTCCGAACGCGCGCCGATGAAGCAATTGTCTTCGATGATGGTCGGTCCGGCCTGCATCGGTTCCAGAACGCCGCCAATGCCGACGCCGCCGGAAAGATGCACATTCTTGCCGATCTGCGCACAGGAGCCGACGGTCGCCCAGGTGTCGACCATGGTGCCTTCATCGACATAAGCGCCGAGATTGACGAAAGACGGCATCAGGATGGCGTTCGGCGCGATATAGGCCGAGTGGCGCACGACGCAGTTCGGCACGGCGCGGAAACCGGCCTTCTCGAATTCGTTGGCAGTCCAGCCGTCGAACTTGGACGGCACCTTGTCCCACCAGGAAGACTGGCCGGGGCCGCCCTTGATGACTTCCATCGGGTTGAGACGGAAGGAGAGCAATACTGCTTTCTTCAGCCATTGGTTGACTTGCCAGTTGCCGTCCGCCTGTTTTTCTGCGACACGGGCCTCGCCGCGATCGAGCAGGATAAGCGACTGTTCGACGGCATCGCGGATTTCGCCACGGGTTGCCGTGCTGATACCGTCGCGCTCGTCAAAAGCCTTGTCGATGGTCTTTTCGAGGGAGGCGAGGTCTGGCTTGGTCATGGGGTGCAGTCTCCGTGAATGGGCAGCGGATGGCAGGCCGGTAAGTGATCCGGCCGATTGTCATGAAAGTGATTAAGCGAAGGCGCCAAATGGGTCAATCATGATCACGGCGCAATTGCGCGCTCTTGATCTCATTCTCGAACAATGTCCGACATGTTTGAGACAGATTAAACATTTGGCCTGAGAATGAGTTTGGTAACAGGTTTTAAGGAGCAGGTGAGAAGCATGAACCCGATGGAGAAGTCTGGCTGGACGCCTTTCCCGAATTCCGAGGAAGCGATCAAGCAGGCAAAAACCGTACCGCAAACGCCCCAGACGGAAGCGCCTGCCTATCGCCTTGCTTTCACGGACGACGATTTTTTGACGCGCCGTGACCTGCGCCCGGTGCGCCTGCAACTTGAACTGCTCAAGCCGGAGCTGATCCTTGCCGACCGCGGCATCAAATCGACGGTGGTGATGTTCGGCGGCGCGCGCATCCCAGAGCCGGGCGGCGAGGCATGGGCGGCGAAGAACGAGGTGCAGAAGAAGAATCTCGAAGCCAATTCTCATTATTACGAGGAAGCGCGTAAATTCGCGCGGATTTGCTCAGAATATTCGGCCACGACCTATTATCGCGAATTCATCGTGGTGACGGGCGGCGGACCGGGCGTGATGGAAGCAGGCAATCGCGGTGCCGCCGATGTCGGTGCACCGACCATCGGCCTCAATATCGTGCTGCCGCATGAACAGGCACCGAACCCTTATGTGACGCCGGAGCTCTGCTTCAACTTCCATTATTTCGCGATCCGCAAGATGCACTTCCTGATGCGCGCAAAGGCGATCTGCGTGTTTCCGGGCGGCTTTGGCACAATGGACGAACTATTCGAGGCGATGACGCTGATCCAGACCAACCGTATGGAACGCATGCCGCTGATCCTGTTCGGCAAGGAGTTCTGGACCAAGGCGATCAATATCGAATTTCTGGCCGAGCAGGGTACAATCTCGCCAGCCGATATCGAGCTTCTGAATTTTGTCGAAACGGCGGACGAAGCCTGGGAGCAAATCAAGGATTTTTACAAGCTCTGATCGAAGGTTAGACAGAGTTTTAAGGCAAATAGAAGGCCCGATCTGTTTTCAGGTTGGGCCTTTTTGTAATGAAAGAATGCTGCCGTAGATGTGTATATTATTTAAAAGTAATTATAAATAATAATCATATGTTCTAATATGGAGCAATTGATATTGCCGGAGTTAAAAATAAATTTATAATAAAAATACATGGTTTTGTGAGGGGTATCATGTATTCTAATATTATAATTAAAGGATCTATTCCCGTAACATATCCTATTTGTATTTAAGAGGTCGCAATGGAAGCGATCCTTAAGAATGTTTCCGGGTTGCTGCTCGGGATGATGGTCTTTGTTTGCCCGGCGCATGCCGCTGATGTGAAACAATCGGGTCTGCCGCTTGATTTCGGTGCGCTTGCTGGCGATGCCTTCGCCACTGCCGTGTCTGCGAATGGGGCGGTCATAGCGGGCAGAGCGCAGACATCCGGTGGCATTTCGGCGGTATCGTGGGCCGGGGGGATCGCCACGCCGACCGTCCTTTCTGTGACGGGCGGCAGCAATTCCGTCGTCAATGCCGTCTCGGCGGATGGCACATTCATTGTCGGGCGGGCGACGATTGGCGCTGCGCAACACGCTGTGTCGTGGGCGAATGGCGCGACAATGGCCACCGACCTTGGAACGCTGGGGGGCGATTTTTCAGATGCTGTTGCCTTGTCCGCTGACGGCAGCATCATTGTAGGCAATTCCACAACGTCGGATGGCAAGAACCGGGCGGTGAAGTGGACGAACGGTGTAACATCTCCAGTCGATCTTGGAACGCTCAACAACAACACATCCTATGCCAAGGCCGTTTCCGCCGATGGTATGGTGATTGTCGGTTATGCGGAATATGCGCCCAATGTTTCTCATGCCGTTTCCTGGATGAACGGGGCGTTGACGCCGGCCGATTTGGGAACGCTTGGTGGTGCAACGTCGACCGCAAATGTCGTATCTGCGAACGGGCGCGTCATCGCAGGACAGTCGGAGACGAGCAACGGAGAACTCCACGCCGCGTCATGGACTGATGGTGCCTTGTCGCCGTCTGATCTCGGCACGCTTGGCGGCTACTATTCTGATGTTCTCACCCTGTCAGCTGACGGTTCCGTGCTTGCGGGCGTATCCAACAATGAGTTCGGCGAATTCCGTGCCGTATCCTGGCGGAACGGCGCGACCACGCCGACCGATCTTGGCACGCTCGGCGGGTATTCATCCGACGTTGCGTCTATCTCGGCTGACGGTTCAATCATCGTCGGGTCTTCGACCACAAGGGAGGGCAATTCCCACGCGGTTTACTGGGCGAATGGCGCCACCGTACCAACCGATCTCGGTACACTTGGCGGTGTGTCGTCGACGGCCATGGCCATGTCGGCTGATGGCACGGTCGTGGTGGGCACCTCGACGCTGGCATCCGGAGTGTCGCATGCGGCAGTCTGGAAACTGCTGATTTCGTCTCCGCCGGTGACGACACCAAAGCCCGATCCAGACCCGGGCGAGACGGGGCCGCCGCCTGTTACCGGAACGCCAACACCGGAGCCGGGTTCGGGCGGAACCCAGCCTGAAACCCCGGGGTCAGAAACCGGGTCCGGCTCTCAGCCGGGATCGCCACCCGATGAGCAAAATCCTCCGCCACCGGTTACCGAAACGCCTGCGCGAGAGACCGGCGCGGGAGGTTCCGAACAGGAGGCGCCGGCGGCAGAAACCGGGCTGCCGCCGATACAATCGGTCGCCGTTGATGTGACCAACACGGCGAAAACTGTTGCTGCGCTGGCCGGGGATACATTTTCGGTGATGGAATCGCAGCGTGGAAAACTGGGGCGGTTGCAGCGTTCTTGCAATGTCGGGAAGGCGGGAGAGAGCTGCTACTCGTTGTCAGCGGATATCGGACGTTCAGGCGAGACCACCGATGCACTCGGCTGGATTTCCATGGCGCATGCCTTTACCGATAATTTTCTGGCGGGCATCACCGTGGCGCATTCTTTTTGGCGCGATATGCCGGATAGTTTCGACCGGGATAATGACAATATTGGCGGCGGTTTCTATGCCCGCTGGCGTGCGCCGACGACGACGGGCCACTGGTATCTGCAAGGTTCGGTTGCCGCCAGTCGCTACGATGTCGAGCGCACGCGGCAGATGCTGGATTATACCGAGGCTGGCATGGGCGAGAGCACGATCAAAGGCTGGGGTGCGTCGCTGGAAGCCGGGCGCTCGCATGAACTCTCCAGCGGTGCCGTCTTCGGCTATTATGCCGGACTGCGTTACAGCGATCTGAAGATGGACGGTTATACGGAAACCAACGCTTATTTCCCGTTCACCTATTCGGCTGTGAAGTCGCGCCGCACTGCGGTCTATCTCGGGGCAAACTATGCCATGCCGTTAAGCGACAAGGTGCGGTGGCTGATCAATGCAGAGATCGAACAAGACATCGCGCATGATGATCCGAGCGTGACGGCAAGTGCCGATTATATCGGGGCGCTCAGCTTCGATGCTGATGTGGCGCATACGCGTGGCAGCCTGTCGACCACTTTATCCTATGCGTTCAGCGAGGTTTTAAGTGTGGGCGTGACGCCTTATCTCGCGCGCACCGTAAACCGGGATATGGCCTATGGTGCGAGCATCGATGTTACGGGCAGATTCTAACCGGGAGGCAGGGGCTATGCTTCCGCCTTTTCCGGAACGGGAGACCGAGTGTCCTCCTCTCCCTGATAGGGGCGAGGGCGATGAACCAGCGTGACCAGCACCACCGAGATGATCATCAGAAGATACCATGAGCCGAGCTTGCCGAGCGAAACCGGCACCCAGCCATTGTGCTGGTTGGGGTAGAGCCAGGCCTTCGACCATGTGCCGATATTTTCCGCAAACCAGATGAACAGCGAGGTCAGCAGGAAGGCGACGAGCAGAGGCATTTTGTGCCGAAAACGAAACACGCGATAATGCATGCTGGTGCGCCAGAACAAGGCGAATGTCAGCGCAAACAGCGGCCAGCGAATATCCCAGATGAAATGATGGGCGAAGAAATTGACGTAGATCGCGGCTGCCAGCACCAGCGTTGTCCAGAGCGGCGGATAATGGTTCAGTCTGATGTCGAAGATGCGGTTGATGCGCGCCATATAGGAGCCGACCGCCGCATACATGAAGCCTGAAAACAGCGGTACGCCGCCAATACGGAAGAAGTTTTCTTCAGGATAGACCCATGAACCCGCATGGGTCTTGAACACTTCCATCGCCGTGCCGACGACATGAAAAATCAGGATGACCTTGGCTTCCTCCCATGCCTCCAGCTTGAAGACCAGCATGGCAAGCTGGATGGTGACAGCGGAAAGGAACAGAAAGTCATAGCGGGTGACGATACTGGCGATACCGCCGATGCCGCTTTCCGGCCAAAGCCAGCGGGTGAGGATGATAAGGCCGAGCATGGCACCGCCGAACAGGCATGCCCATGCCTGTTTCAGCCCGAAGACCAGAAATTCGATCAGCCCATCGGTCAGGCGATTGCGCGGCAGCCGGTCGAGGACGCGGTGGGCCACCGCATCGATTGATTTTTCGAGGCCGGTAAAATGCCTATCTGCCAGCAATAATTTGTTCCAGAAACTGGGTCAGGTTATCCGTCACATAATCGACCTGATCGGTAAATTCCGGGTCGCTTTCCCATATTTCCGAGAAGGTTGGCTCAAAATTGTTCGGCACCACCAGGACGGTTTTCATGCCAAGCGCTTTCGGCACGACGAGATTGCGCGCGAGATCCTCGAACATCACGGCCTTGCTGGCATCGATGCCGAAAGCGCCGAGGAAGCGGTCATAGGTGACGCGTTCGGGTTTTGGCATCAGCCCCGCAGCGACAATGTCGAAGATATCGTCGAAATTATCCAGAATACCGAGCTGGCGTGCAGCGCGTTCGGCGTGGCCGCGATCGCCATTGGTGAAGATGAAGCGGCGGCCCGGCAGCGACTTGATCGCTTCGCCGAGCGCCGGATCGGGCTTCAGCCAGCTATAGTCGATATCGTGAACCTTTTGCAGAAAGTCGTCCGGGTCGATCTGGTGGCATTCCATTAGGCCTTTCAGCGTGGTGCCATAGTCGAGATAGAACTGTTTCTGGATGCGGCGAGCTTCCTCGCGTGGCAATTGCAGCAGGTTTTCGACATAGCTCGTCATCTTCACGTCGATCTGCGAGAACAGATTGGCGGCGTGGGGATAGAGCGTGTTGTCGAGGTCGAACACCCAGTCAGTGACGTGCTCAAAGGCTGGGGTGAAGGCCGAAGGATTGGAACTATTGGTCATGGGTCTTTATGGCACGATGAGCGTGCCGGCGCCATGTTCGGTGAAGAGTTCCAGCAGGACGGAATGCGGCGTCTTGCCATTCAGGATGACAACGCCTTCCACGCCACGGCGGATTGCTTCGATGCAGGTTTCGACCTTCGGGATCATGCCACCGGAAATCGTGCCGTCCTTGATGAGCGCCTGCGCATCGGCAACGGAGAGTTCCTTGATCAGCTTCTTGTCCTTGTCCAGCACGCCGGGAACGTCGGTCAGGAACAGAAGACGGGTTGCGGCCAGCGCGCCTGCGATAGCGCCTGCAAAAGTGTCGGCATTGATGTTGTAGGTGTGGCCGTCACGGCCCGGAGCGACCGGTGCGATGACCGGGATCATCTCGGAACGCGCCAGAAGGTCGAGCAGGGTGCGGTCGACTTCCGCCGGCTCGCCGACAAAGCCCAGATCAAGCACTTTCTCGATATTGGAATCGGGGTCGATGACGGTCTTGTGCGCCTTCTGCGCGAAGACCATGTTACCGTCCTTGCCGCACAGGCCGATGGCCCATTCGCCTTCGGCATTGATCAGAGCGACGATTTCCTTGTTGATGGAACCGGCCAGAACCATTTCCACCACTTCGACGGTCTTTTCGTCGGTGACGCGCAGGCCGCCCTCAAAACGGGATTCGATGCCAAGCTTGGTCAGCATGGCCTGAATCTGCGGGCCGCCGCCATGCACCACAATCGGGTTGATGCCCGATTGCTTCAAAAGCGCGATATCGCGAGCAAAGGCCTTGCCGAGCTCCGGATTGCCCATGGCGTGGCCGCCATATTTCACGACGACATGCTTGTTCTCGTAGCGCTGCATATAGGGCAGGGCGGCGGAGAGGAGTTGTGCTTGCATTTCGGGATTATCAAGGGTCGTCATCGCGGGCTCCATGGCTGGCGACAGGGCAGAAGAGGCAGGCTTTTCTAGACCGGTTTTGATTCAAATGGAATCCGCGAAAACGGTCTCGCTGCTTATTTTTCACGAATAGTTTGCTGGAAACGGCTTCTTATGTATGTGCCTATGTTCTATGCAAAATATGATTTTATAGTTTCACGGTTCCATGAAGAAAGTTGTTTCGATGCGCCGGTTTATTTTGACCGCTGTGGGGTCACTCCTTGCCCTCAATGCCGCCCAGAATTTTGCAATGGCGGCATCCTCCACTCAAACCGTGGTCTTTGTTAGACACGGCGAAAAGCCGGAAAACGGGTTGGGCCAGCTAAGCTGCCGTGGCCTGAATCGCGCGCTGAAACTGCCCGCGATCATAGCAAAACAGTTCGGCAAACCGGTTGCGATTTTCGCGCCCAATCCGTCGGAAGAGAAGAACGACAAGGGCGGAACCTATGCCTATGTGCGTCCGCTCGCCACGGTCGAACCGACCGCGATTTCGCTTGGCCTGCCGGTGGATACGCGCTTCGGTTTCGAAGATATCGACAAGCTGGAAGAAGCGCTGGAAGCGCCTGCCTATCGCAATGCAACTGTTCTGGTTGGCTGGGAGCATAAGCAGATCGTCAAGCTGGTGCGCGAGATCGTCAAGGAGAACGGTGGCGACAAGCATAGCGTGCCCAAATGGTCGGGCGACGATTTCGACAGTATTTATGTGCTGCGCATTACCCGCGACGGGGCAAAGACCAATGTACAGTTCGAGCGCCGCAATCAGGGACTGAACAACCTGCCGGAAACCTGTCCTCTTTGAGAGCCTGTTCCAAAAGTCGCCCTGTGTGGCTGCAAATGGCAATTTTCTCCATTCCGGTGCTCACGTACCTTGAGTACGCTCCGCTCCGATACTCGAAAATCACCATTTTCGCACACACAGGCCGCTTTTTGAGTCAGGCTCTGAGGACAGGTCAGGCTGAAATCAGGCCTCTTTGATCACCAGAGCCACAGCTGCGCGCAAATCGTCGAGGCCGAGGCCCTTTTCCGATGAGGTGGCGATAATGCCCGGGAAGCAGGCTGCACGGCGGAAGGTGAGCTTGTGCGTATCGGCCATCAGGCGCGGCACGCCTGCCGGTTTGATCTTGTCGATCTTGGTCAGCACGATCTGGTAGGACACGGCGGCCTTGTCGAGAAGGTCAAGCACTTCGGCGTCGTTCTTCTTGATGCCGTGGCGCGCATCGATCAGCACATAGACGCGCTTCAGTGTGGTACGTCCGCGCAGATAGTCGAAAACAAGTCGCGTCCAGGCATCGACATGGGCTTTTGGCGCTTCGGCAAAACCGTAGCCCGGCATATCCACGAGGGCCAGCGGCGGCAGGTCGCCGTTTTCGCCGGAATAACCGTCCGGCACGAAATAGTTCAGTTCCTGCGTGCGGCCCGGCGTATTGGACGTGCGCGCAAGGCCCTTCTTGTTGACCAGAGCATTGATCAGCGATGACTTGCCGACATTGGAGCGTCCGGCAAAGGCGATCTCCACCGGACCTTCCGGCGGCAGGAACTGCATCGACGGCACGCCACGGATGAAGATCCATGACTTCTTGAACAGCGCACGGCCTTGCTCGACCAGTGCCGCCTGCGCCGCGCGGGTCGCATCTGCCGCTGCCTGAGCCGCATTGATTGCCGCCTGCTTCTTATCCTGCTCGCTCAATGTTCTTATCCTGGTCGCTTTATTCTGTCAGTGACACGCATCAATGGTATGGGCCGCATTGTCAACATGACGGCATAAAAAACCCCGCCTAAGCGGGGTTCTTTCAGTTATTTCTTCGCCTCGTTCGGCTTTCGCTTGAACATGCCCTTGAGGTTATCGAAGAGCTCGATCTTGACGCCCTGACGCTTCATGATGATGCCCTGCTGGGTGATCGAGAGCAGGTTGTTCCATGCCCAGTAGATCACGAGACCAGCCGGGAACGAAGCCAGCATGAAGGTGAAGATAATCGGCATCCAGGTGAAGATCGCAGCCTGCGTTGGGTCTGGCGGCGTCGGGTTCATGCGCATTTGCAGGAACATGGTGATGCCCATCAGCAGCGGCCAGACGCCGATCATCAGGAAGGCTGGTACGCCGAATGGCAGAAGGCCGAACAGGTTGAAGAGCGATGTCGGATCGGGCGCTGCAAGATCCTGAATCCAGCCAAAGAACGGCGCATGGCGCATTTCGATGGTGACGTAGAGAACCTTATACAAGGCGAAGAACACCGGAATCTGCACCAGCACCGGCCAGCAGCCTGCGAGCGGATTGATCTTCTCTTCCTTGTAGAGCCGCATCATTTCCTGCTGCTGCTTCATCTTGTCGTCCGCGTATTTCTCGCGGATTTCCGTCATCTTCGGCTGAACCAGCTTCATGCGCGCCATCGACTTGTACGACTTGTTGGCGAGCGGGAAGAACAGGCCCTTGAGCAGAACGGTGACAACCAGAATGGCGACGCCGAAATTGCCCGAGAACTTGTAGATCCAGTCGATGAGGTAGAACATCGGCTTGGTGATGAAGTAGAACCAGCCCCAGTCGATCAGCAGTTCGAACTGCTTGATGCCGAGCTGCTTTTCGTAAGCCTGAATCTGGGTGACGACCTTTGCACCGGCGAAGACCTGGTTCTTCAGCGAATGCGACTGGCCGGCCTCAATGGTCATCGGCGCGCCGAGGAAATCGGTCTGGTAGCGCGGGCGATCATTGGTGAAGTGCGAGAAGCGGCCGGTGAACTTTTCGTCTTGCGGCGGTACGAGCGTTGCAGCCCAATACTTGTCGGTGATGCCGAGCCAGCCGCCCATGACGTCCTTGAACGAGATGTCCTTGTCGTCTTCGACCTTGGAATATTTGATTTCCTGCAGGCCGTCCTGACCCATGACGCCGATCAGGCCTTCATGCAGAACATAGGTAGCGCTGGCATGTTCCGGCTGGTTGAAGCGGGTTACGCGGCCATAAGAGGCCAGCGAAATCGGTGCGCCGGTATTGTTGGTGATCGTGTCGTCAACGGAGAACATATAGGCGTCGTCAACCGAGATGACGCGCTTGAAGGTGATGTTCTTCTCGTTGGTATAGGTCAGCGTGACCGGCGTGGATGGAGTCAGCTTGTTGTTGCCTTCCACGGACCAGACCGTGTTCGGACCCGGAACCGGGCCGGTCGTGTCATTGCCGGTGAAGCCGAGCTCAACGAAATAGCCCTGCTTCAGCGCCGATGGCGCGAGCAGTTCGATATTCGGAGAATTGTTGTCGACGGTTTCGTGATAATTCTTGAGGAAGAGATCGTCGAGACGCGCGCCGGTTAGGTTGATCGAACCGCGCAGCGAAGGCGTGTCGATCTGAACGCGCTCAGTCTGAGCGATTGCGGCTTCGCGGGTCAGCGTGCCGCCTGCGGCTGCCACATCACCATGGCCGGGAATTGTGCCCGAAGCGGCTGGCGCCTGTGGCGTATCGCCCGCACCGTTGCCTGCCTGGCCACCCTGGGCTGCCTGCTGGGCCTGCCGCTGCTGCTCCTCAATGCGTGCCTGCTCCCGCTGGGCTTCCGTTTTCGGACCCAGATAAAACACTTGCCACAGCGTCAGTATGAGGATGGACAGGGCAATGGTGATGAAGAAATTGCGTTTATTTTCCATTGACGGGTCCTGATTCCGGTCTTTCCGTTCGGCGTTTCCCTTCGCCTTTCCGCTCGCCCTTCGCCTTGATGCGGCGGGTGAGTTCATCGGTCAGTCGCGAAAAGGGCGCAGTGAGAGCTTGCTCGCGCGCTACGATCACATAGTCGGTCGAAGGCGCCATGTCACGCCCTGCGTGACAACGTACCGCTTCTCTCAGCCTGCGGCGGATGCGATTTCGTATCACGGCGTTGCCGTTCTTCTTGGTGACGGTGAAGCCGGCGCGGGGCTTGTCGCCAATTTTGGCGGCTGCCGATTCCTCTTCCGTCCGCTCGCGGACTTCGAGGAGAAACAGCGGGCCACGCCGCTTTTCACCGTTCCTTAAAGCCAAAAACTCCGCTCTCTTACGAAGGCGGAGTATTTGTTTCGGCTTTTTCATATCTTTATTCACCGCGCAGCTGCGCGGGAAAAGACTAAGCGGAAAGCCGCTTACGGCCGCGCGAACGGCGAGCGGCGAGAACCTTGCGGCCGCCGGTGGTAGCCATGCGTGCACGGAAACCGTGACGACGCTTGCGGACGATCTTGGATGGCTGATAAGTGCGCTTCATTTTTTTAATACCGCGGTGTGCGGCCCTTCTTAATTCTGTTTTTCAGTGGAACATGATCTGGTCCGAGACCGGTTACCCTTATTCGGGATCATGCTCTATTGAACAGGAGCTGGTTCTTTTCCCTGCGGCGGACAGCATAAACCATCCGTAGACCCGCGCGGGCGAACGTGACGCGGCTTATAGGGGGAGGGGCCTCAAGAGTCAATCCGCAGATGCGATCAAAGCTGTGCTTCGATAGAAGCTTTGTCGATGATCGACCAGACCCCTTTGATCAGTCCCTTCTCGAAGGTGTAAAAGACGTTTTCGGCGAAGCTGATCCTGCGGCCATTGACCGGCAAGCCGAGAAAGACGCCAACGGGCGTGCAATCGAAAGCCAGACGGACTGCAACTGTCGGTGGTTCGCAGACCAGCAGGTCTATACTGAATTGGAGATCGGGGATCGCCTTGAAATCCTGCTCCAACATGGCGCGATAGCCCGCCAGTCCGAAAGCTCTGCCATTATGCGAGACCGCCTGATGGACAAAGTGGCCGAGATTTTCCCAGTCCTGTCCGTTCAGGCAGGCGATGTAATCGCGGTAGATGTCGGCAAGCGGCTTCTCCATGGTCGGTCCTCCTGTTTTCGAATTTAAGCGATCACGCATGGCAACGCCATTGCCAAACGGCACTTGGGCTTCCATAAGAGAGCGCACATTTTTTCCAATGCGGAACACTTTCCGCAGCAGCATTCAGAGGAGTTCACCATGAGCATCCGTCGCATCGGAGTTGGTCCACGCATGAGCCAGGCCGTGGTCCACGGCAACACCGTTTATCTCGCCGGTCAAGTGGGTGAGCCCGGCGCCAGCGTGACCGATCAGACCAAGGCCGTTCTGGCCGAAGTGGACCGCCTGCTCAAGGAAGCCGGTTCGGACAAGTCGAAGATTCTTCAGGCGATCATCTGGCTCGCCGACATGAAGGATTTCGCCGAAATGAACGCTGTCTGGGATGCCTGGGTCGATCCGGCCAACACGCCAGCTCGTGCAACCGGTGAAGCAGCCCTTGCAACGCCGGACTACAAGGTCGAAATCATCATCACCGCTGCGATCTGATCCCAGCGCGAATGCTTGAGAAAGCCCCGCTGCGAAGCGGGGTTTTTTATTCGCGGATGCGTTGCGAGAAGCCGTCGCGTCCGCCTGCCTGCGCTTTTGCGTCGATGGATGCGCGCTGGCGTACGTCTTCCAGTGAGCCGCCATTCTCGATCCAGCCATTGTCGAAAAGATAGCCGGGCAGAAAGCCTGACAGCAGAATGCGATAGTCGAACGGGAATGTTGGATCGAGCAGCCGCGCCATGTCGAAGATCATTGTCGTGCAGTTGGTGGTCAGCGTGTTGTAGAATTCCGCCTTTGCGGCCAGCTGGTTGCCGCGCTCGACATAGGACAGGAACAATTGTCTGGCCGGGCCGGGCGGCAGTTTGACCTGATAGCGGTAGACGTCTTCCTTGCGGATATTGGTGCGCAGATAGATGATGTCCCGTTCCTCGGCGGCGATCATCGCCAGCTCGAATTCCCGGAAAAAGCCGCCAATAGACGAGAAGACCTCATGATGCTCGCGGCGGATTTCGCCGGAGAAGACCACATGACGCCCATCCGCAAAGCCGAATGAAAGCAGCGTGTGAGCGATGGCCGGGCTCGACCAGTAGGACAGGTAGATATCAACCGAAGTAATCTTGCTGAGATCGTAGGTTTCGTCTTTCCAATTTTCGGTAAAGTCTTCCGTCGTGCGCCATTCGAAATCGCGAACATTGGTGAGCGTGACGATATCGCCATCCACCTTGCCGGTAACGATGCGCGCGACGTCCGGCGCCCACATGCGGTCGAGGGAAGGGCGGATGGTCGTCCACCAGCCGAGGATGATGAGCGCGAGGAGGCAGAAGAACAGCCGTTTGCGCCAGCAGGAGAAGCGCCTTTCCCCGGCTATGGTCCAGAGGGTGAAGAGCAACCACAGCGCGATGATCGCCTGGCGAACAACGCTGCCGAAGGGCAACTGATACCACATCGCCAAACTCGCCCAGATCGCAAAGATAAGAGCGAAAAGGATGAAGATAAACTTGCCTGCGATGCGAACGGGCGCCGATTTCAAAATAGACGTCATGGGCCTCAGTGCTCGCCAGTTGTGGTAATCAATGTGGAATTGGCGGCGATACTGACATGATTTGCGGCGCAATGTCATTGCTTATCCAAAAAATGGATAAATTTAGTTCAGTACATTGGAATCTGTAAAAAGAAGCTCTTCTATTAGCCGTTACTTCTTTAAGGCGACAGCCTCTCCACGCGGGCGCGGCGCGGATGTCTTTCGATTGCGCCTGTAGGGACGCACCAGCCGCCACAGCAGCAGCGCTGCGACGATAGCGGCATAGATGATCGGCTCTGCGGGCCAGCTTTTCACGGATAGGATGAAATGGATCGCACCGCCTGCAATGGCGACATAGACGAGCTTGTGCAGGCTGGTCCAGCGGCGTCCGAGCCGACGGATCGACCAGTTGTTGGAGGTCAGCGCCAAAGGCACAAGCAGCACGAGACTGATCATGCCGATGGTGATGAAAGGGCGGCGGAGAATATCGGCGACGATAACCGGAAAATTCAGCGCCTGATCGAGCACCATATAGGTCGCGAAATGCATAAGCGCATAATAGAAGGCGAGAAGACCGAGCGCCCGGCGATAGCGCAGCAGGCTGATGCCGGTCAGGTCGCGGATCGGGGTGACGAGCAATGTCAGGATCAGCAAGCGCAGCGCCCAGAGACCGAGCGTATGTTCGAACGTCTTGACCGGATCGGCGCCAAGGCCGCCGGTCGCGCCGAGATAGAAGGTCCAGACAGCCGGAACAAACCCCGCCGCATAGAGCAGCCAGACCTTCCAGCCATCAGTCTTGCGACGCGTCGGCTTTTTCGCGCCCCCTTCGGTTGCACCCATTCTCTCGGCTGCCATGTCAGTAATTCGCCTTCAGGTCCATGCCGGTATAAAGCGACGCGACTTCGTCCGCATAGCCGTTGAAAGGCAGGGTCGGGCGGCGGCTGGAAGCGAAGAAACTGTCCTCGCCGATGCGCCGTTCTGTCGCCTGGCTCCAGCGGGGATGATCGACCGCCGGGTTCACATTGGCATAGAAGCCATATTCATTGGCGGCCTGCTGCTGCCACGAGGTGGGCGGCTGCTTCTCGACAAAGGAGATACGGGTAATGGCCTTGATGCCTTTGAAACCATATTTCCACGGCACCACGAGCCGGATCGGCGCGCCATTGGCGTTGGGAAGCGTCTCGCCGTAAAGGCCGACCGCCAGGATGGTCAGCGGATGCCGGGCTTCGTCCAGTCGTAACCCTTCGACATAGGGCCAGTCCAGCACCTGAAACAGTCCCTTCTGGCCGGGCATTTCCTCCGGGCGCACGACACCGGTGAAGGCGATATATTTGGCAGAGCCAAGTGGCTCCACCTGTGACAGCAGGCTTGCCAGCGGAAAGCCGATCCACGGGATTACCATCGACCACGCCTCGACACAGCGCATACGATAGATGCGCTCTTCCAGTGGCATCTTGTCGATCAACTCGCGCATGTCGAATTCTTTCGGCTGCTTAACCAGCCCATCGATGGTCAGCTTCCAGGGCAGCGGCTTGTAATCGCTGGAATTGGCGGCTGGGTCGCTCTTGTCTGTGCCGAATTCATAGAAATTATTGTAGCTGGTGACATCGGCCTTCGGGGTCAGCTTTTCATCGACCTTATAGGCGGATGCGACAGCCTTGAGCGGGTCTGCAAATGCCGACGACGCAAAACCTGCGGTAGCGAGTGCGCCGAGGCCCGCCATAAACTGCCGGCGGTGCAGATAGAGGTTCTTCGGTGTCACCGCATCATAAGTGAGACGGGCATGCGAAAGACGGCTGAATTTAAAGCTGCTCATGGGCGTCGATCTCTTTCTCCCGCATAATAGCTGATTTTCTCGCCAAACACGTCAAAAGCAAGGAGTTTTCATCGCTTCGGTGTGGCTCACGCTTTAGTGATGGCGAATAAGTCTCGCAATGGAGATGTAACAGAATTGTAACAGGTCGTAATTTTTCGTGCATTTCGCCACATTCCTGCTAAATCTCTGCTGTTAAGAGAGTTCCATTCGCCGCGAAGGCCGTGCTCAATCGCCTTGTTGAGGGGCCGCTTTCAAACCTTCGTTAACGTCTCGTTGGCTATGTAGAGATCATGGTAAAGAAGATGTTTATTGCCGCTTTGGCGGCTGCGCTTATGGTATCGACCGGCTCGGCTTTTGCTGAGGGGCAGCCTGTGGCTGTTTCCACGAAAGGTCAGGGCAAGGCACTGAGCGGTATTGCCGCTTCAATGAAAGAAGAAGAAGGCGCCCCGAAGCTCGGCGAAGGCGTCACCATGCGCGAGAAGAAGATGGATACGGAAATTACGCCGGAACAGAATTTCTCCCGCAGCAGGCAGTTCATCCACCGCTTCTATACGCCGGAAAAAGCGTCCAACGAACTGGTTATCCTGCTGCACGGTTCGGGCGGCAATGAAACCAGCCTTGTCCCGCTGGCGTCGAAAATCTGGCCGCGCGCCACGCTGCTCGGCATTCGTGGTCGTGTCATGCAGGACGGCGGCACGCGCTGGTACAAGCGCATCACGCCTGTCAAGTTCGACCAGAAGGATATCAAGCTCGAAGCCAATGCCTTCGTGACGTTCCTGACGCGGCTTGCCGACGACAAGGACCTCGACCTTACGCACGCGACTTTCGTGGGCTATTCGAACGGCGCCAATCTCCTGGCGGCAACCATGATGCTGCATCCTGATCTGGTGAAGCGTGCCGTGCTGATGCGCTCGATGCCGGTGCTGGACAATGCGCCGGTTGCCAATCTGAGCAAGACGCGCGTGCTGACGATCACCGGCGAGGAAGACAAGCTCTACTCACCCTTTGCGCCCGCGCTTTCCGCGCTTCTGCGCTCCAGCGGCGCGCGCGTCGATGCGCGCACGATTGATGCCGATCACATGCTCGGCGACAAGGATGCCGCCGCGATCAGCCAGTGGGTCGCGTCGCTTGGACCAGACGGTGCGCCTGCGGTGTCAATGAGGAGACCGTGAGTTAGGGGAGTAGGGGAATAAGGGAATAGGGGAGTATGTTGGGCGAGAAGCGCCTGACACTCTTTTAAAACCTATTCCCCTATTCCCCTACTGCCTTACTCCCTTATTCCCCTAATCCCTTAAAGAGACGACGCCACAATCCCCCACTTCCGAACCGAAAGCGAGGCGGTGGCCCTGATCGTCCCAGCCCATGCTGGAGATGGCGCCCTTGCCGGGGCGGCGCAGCAGAACTTCCTTTTGATCGGCAAAACGAACCAGCATGATCATGCCGTCATTATAACCAATGGCGACGATATCCTCGACCGGATGGCAGGCAACCGCCGTTACCATGCTGTCGCCGCGCAGGCCAAGCTCAAGCGGGGCCTTACCCATCGGGCCGTCCTTGCCCGCAAAAGGCCAGACGATGGCCGCAGGCGCGCCGGATGTTGCAAGCCACTTGGCCTTCACGCTCCACGACCAGTCCTTCACCTTTGCCGGATAGCCGGTCATGCGCATGTGCTTGGCGTCTTCCAGACGCCAGCCATGCAAGGCATTTTCCTGCATCGAGGTGATGAGAAAGCGGCCATCGGGCGAGAAAATGACGCCGATATGCGCGCCTTTCCATTCCAGTTCGACGGGCTTGGCGGCGGTGCCGGTCCAAATCAGCGTCGCCCCGTTGTAGCGGGCAATCGCAAGCCGCTGGCCCTTCGGCGCAAAGGCAATGCCTTCAACGCTGCGTTCCTGCGTGTATTCCTGCACTTTGCCGTCAGAGCTGCGCACCCATGCCGAACGGCCCGATGCAAAGCCGACCGTACCGCCGGGACCGGCTGCAACAGCCGTCATCCATTTGCGCGGGACCTTGGCGAGTTCGGTCACCGTGCCGCTGGCATCGG
This sequence comes from Ochrobactrum teleogrylli, assembly GCF_006376685.1. Classification (GTDB taxonomy): domain Bacteria; phylum Pseudomonadota; class Alphaproteobacteria; order Rhizobiales; family Rhizobiaceae; genus Brucella; species Brucella teleogrylli. The sequence continues at coordinate 19,385 of NZ_VEWL01000021.1, forward strand.
TGCGGCAGACGCGACCGTCTTCGCCGCCGGTGATGAGCGACTTGCCGTCAACGGCAACCACAGCGCTCAACAGTCCGTCATGGGCCGTCGAACTCTGGTTGCCGTTATCCAGCCGATGGATCGTCCCATCGGCCATGGCAAAGAAGGGAACGCCGCCGATGAAGCGCGCATGAAGACAATGACCTTCGAGGTCAAACGGGGCAACTGTAGGCATCAGTGTCCAGTATTTCTTATTTGACTTGGCAGTTTTCGAAACCGGCTTTCAATTCTGCCGGGTCGAGTTCGCGTCCGATGAAGACAAGTCGGCTTTCCCGCTTTTCTTCCGGCTTCCATGCGCGCTGGTGATCGCCTTCGATGATCATGTGAACGCCCTGAACCACATAGCGGTCCGGATCGTCCTTGAAAGCGATAATGCCCTTGAGGCGCAGAATGTTCGGCCCCTGCGTCTGGGTGATGTTCTGAATCCACGGGAAGAATTTCGCCGGATCGATATCACCGGCCCGCAACGAAACAGACTTAACCGTCACATCGTGGATTGGCGAGGCATGATCGTGGTGGTGATGATCGTGGTCACAGTCCGGGCCGCAGACATGATCGTGGTCATGGTGATGATGATCATGGTCGTGATCATGCGCATGGTGGTGGTGCCCGTGGTGGTCATGATGATGGTGGTCATGCCCGTGATCGTGGTCGCAATCCGGGCCACAGACATGATCGGGATGATCATGGTCGAGGAAATGCGGATCGTTTTCCAGCACGCGCTTCAGGTCGAAGGCGCCACGGTCCAAAACGCGCTCAAGCGGGATCGAGGCGCGCTCGGTGCGATGGATGATGGCATGCGGGTTGATGGCGCGGACCGTTGCTTCGATCGTGGCCAGTTCCTGCGGCGTCACCAGATCGGTCTTGTTGATCAGCACGACATCAGCAAAGGCAATCTGGTCTTCGGCTTCGCGGCTGTCCTTGAGGCGCAGCGGCAGATGCTTGGCATCCACGAGGGCGACAACGGCGTCGAGGCCGGTCTTGGCGCGCACGTCGTCATCCATGAAGAAGGTCTGCGCGACCGGAACCGGATCGGCAAGGCCGGTGGTTTCCACGACGATGGCGTCGAAACGGCCCGGACGGCGCATCAGACCTTCCACCACGCGGATCAGGTCGCCGCGCACGGTGCAGCAGATGCAGCCATTGTTCATTTCGTAGATTTCTTCATCCGACTCGACGATCAGGTCGTTGTCGATGCCGATCTCGCCGAATTCATTGACGATAACGGCATAACGCTTGCCGTGATTCTCGGTCAGAATGCGGTTGAGAAGGGTGGTTTTGCCCGAGCCCAGATAGCCGGTCAGAACGGTAACGGGAATGCGGCCAGCTTCAGTGGTCGCCTCTGCTGTGGTTTGGGCTTCAGCCTGGCTCATGATCATGCCTCTAGACGTTGCGGCCCCGGATCGGTCGGTGCGCAAAGGCGCATGCCGGGACTTCGGATCGGACATTTCATATAAGGGAACGACGACAGTAATGCCATATGCAATGCTATATTATTACATATGCCCCTTCACATTCGCGCCATCGGTATGAACCCTAGGATTTGAACCGCACCAGATCGAAGCGATGGACATCGCGCAGCAGTTCGACAAAGCCGGATACGGCATTGGCGATCAGCTTTTCGCCTGCTTCCGCCGTTGCTGCGGCAGCGTTGCCTGCAACGCCTTCCGGGTTGAGATCGTGCATCTTCCAGCCAAATGCGTGCGGACCATAGGCGCGCAGGAACTTGAATTCCTCGGCGTAGCGTGACTGGGCGTTGCTGAAATTGCGTGCTTTCGACATATCCACCAGATCGGGCCGCAGCGCCAGCATCACCGAGGTTTCGATAAAGCCGCCATGAATATCGAGCGCCTTTTCTTCCGGCCTGATCAGGCCGTCCGGCAGGCCGAAGCGGGTCCAGCTCGTCGCGACTGCGAGCATGCCGAGCCGGACGCGCAATTCGGTCGCCACGATGGTCATCAATGGCGAGTTGCCGCCATGGGCGTTCAGCATGACCAGCTTGCGGATGCCGCCCGCATGCAGGTTTTCGCCGATGCCGATCCACTGGTTGACCGCTTCCGAAAAGGCAAGGCTCTGTGTGCCTTCGGTATCCATGTGTTCGATGGAATAGCCGACTGGCTGCACCGGCAGGAAATTGACGTTTAGACCAGCCGGTATCGCCTCGCCAACCCGCGCGGCAATGCCTTCCGCGATGATCGTGTCCGTCTCGAACGGCAGGTGAGGGCCATGCTGTTCGTGTGCGCCAAGGGGCAGGACGACAATCATATCGCTGTTCTGATCGCGCAGTTCCGTCATATTTTCCTCACTGTTTTTTTCTGGTGGTCGAACCTAACGTCGGTTCGCCGGGGGGGCAACCCAAGCGGTAAAAACACCGCCCCTCACTTCAGCGAAATGTTTTTAACCTTGTTGTTTCATAAGTCGGACAATATTTTACGCTATAAACATCTCCGGCAATGTCGATCGAGCGACAGAATGAAGTCGCAACAAAGGGTGAGGTGGCGATGAACAAGGACAATAAAGCGGTTGTACTTTATCGGCTGCAATCCGTGGCGCGTCTTTCAAGAACAGTTCTGGCCACACGGCTTCTGGAACAGGGACTTTATGCCGGACAGGATGCGGTCATGCTGCAACTGGCCGCTGAAGACGGTCTCACACCCGGCGTGCTTGCGCAGCGGCTTGGCGTGCGCCCGCCAACCATCACCAAGACGATTGCCCGCCTGCAAGGGCAGGGTTTTGTCGCCAAGCGTGCATCCGATACCGACCAGCGCCAGTCGCATGTTTATCTGACGCAGGCGGGACTTGAGACGATCAAGGCCATCGAGAAATCCATTCGCAAGACCGACAAGGACATGCTGAAGGGCCTCGACAAGAAAGAGCGCAAGACGTTCCTGAAAATGCTGGGTCGTATGGAAGGCAATCTGGCGCTGCGCGGTCTGTCGCGTGTGGCGGAAGAACCGTCCGCCGATGCCATTGACGACGACGAAGCTGAATAAGCGGCGGCGGTTTCAGCTTGATGCCAAAAATACTTTCAATTCAATAATTGCAATGGCATAACCGTTTTAATGATGACGCCCTTGTGACATGTGACGCGGGGCTTTCGTAGCATGGACCGTTGGGGGAGGCGACTTGGCCCAGAAAATCAAGCTTTCGACCATCGCTGATGCGCTGGGTGTTTCGACGGCTACCGTTTCGCTTGCGCTGCGCGACAGTCCGCTTGTTGCCGACCAGACCCGTGAGAAGATCAAGGAACATGCCCGCGCCATCGGTTATATCTACAACCGCAGGGCAGCGAGCCTGCGCACGTCGCGGTCGGGGATTGTCGGTGTCGTGGTGCACGACATCATGAACCCGTTTTTCGCGGAAATTCTGAAATCCATCGAATCGGAACTCGACCGGTCCCGCCAGACCTTCATTCTGTCCAACCATTACGACCAGCTGGAAAAGCAGCGCACCTTCATGGACACGCTTTTGCAGCTTGGCGCCGACGGGGTGATCATGTCGCCCGCCATCGGTACGCCGCCGGAAGATATCCAGATCGCCGAGGATAACGGCCTGCCGGTCGTTTTCATCGCGCGCAGTGTCGAGGGCGTGCATGCGCCCGTGTTTCGGGGCGACGATGCTTATGGCGTCGGCCTTGCCACCAATCACCTGATTTCGCTTGGTCACAAGCGCATCGCAATGATCGGCGGCACTGACCAGACCTCGACCGGTCGCGACCGTTATCGCGGTTATGTTCAGGCGATGGAGAAGGCCGGGCTTGAAGTGCGCGACGACTGGCGCATCGCGGGTCCGCGCACCAAACAGGGCGGGTTTGAAGTCGCGCCGCAGTTCCTCGCCTTGAAGGACAAGCCGACGGCTGCCGTGTGCTGGAACGACCTGACCGCAATCGGCCTGATGAATGGCATCGCGCGCGCCGGGCTTGTGCCGGGCGACGACATATCCGTCACCGGCTATGACGATCTGGAAGAGGCGGCGATTGCAACGCCTGCGCTTACGACCGTCTGGAACGGCCAGCGCGAGGTCGGACGCCGCGCCGCCCGCGCTTTGCTCGATCAGCTGAACGGTGTCGAGGTTGCCTCGACGCAGGAACTCATCAAGCCGGAACTGCATATAAGGCAATCGACGTCCAAGCCTAAACAGCCCTGATTTCCACGCTCCGGGTCCGGTTCAAGCTGACCGGCTACCGGTCTCCCACGAACTGCGAAATGCCCAGAGGAATATTGTCATGACCAAGCGCGACGCAACCGTTCTGGTGCTCGGTAACTTCAACGATTATGCCGTCGAACGCCTGTCGGGTGAGTTTTCGGTACGCCGCATCCCGCGCGGCGACGCGGCGCTCGTTGATGCGGCCTGGGCTGGCGATGTGCAGGGCATTGCCAGCATGTCCACCGTGGATGCCGCGCTCATCGACGCTTTGCCCAATCTGAAGATCATCGGCAATTTCGGCGTCGGTTATGATGCCGTCGATGCCAAACATGCCGCCACCCGCAACGTGATGGTCACCAACACGCCGGACGTACTGACCGACGAAGTGGCCGACACGGCGCTCGGCCTTTTGATCGATACGGTGCGCGAATTGTCGAAGTCGCAGGAATTCCTGCGTGCGGGCCGCTGGGAAAAGGAAGGCCGCTATCCGCTGTCGAAGCTTTCGCTGCGCGGACGCAAGGTCGGCATTTTCGGCCTTGGCCGTATCGGCAAGGCGGTCGCCCATCGTGTGGAAGCGTTTGGCCTGCCGGTTTCCTACCATAACCGCCGCAAGGCGGAAGGTGTCGCTTACGATTATTATCCAAGCCTGCTTGAGCTGGCCAAGGCGGTCGACACGCTTATTCTGGTTGCGCCGGGTGGTGCGGAAACGGCCAAGGCGGTCAATGCTGACGTGCTGCAAGCACTCGGTTCCGATGGCGTTCTGATCAATGTCGGTCGCGGCTCGCTGGTCGATGAAGACGCGCTGGCCAAGGCTTTGAATGACGGCACGATTGCGGCTGCGGGACTGGATGTTTTCTCCAACGAACCATCCGTGCCGCAGGGCCTGCTCGATGCGCCCAACACGGTTTTGCTGCCGCATATCGCATCCGCATCGCACAAGACCCGTCAGGCCATGGCCGATCTGGTGATCGATAATCTCATTGCGTGGTTCGATACCGGCAAGGCGATCACGCCGGTGCCGGAGACGGAGCATGTTATGGGGGTAGGGAGCAAGTGAAATGGCAGTTTAATAGGTGTTTCGAACCTGTTTTACTTCCGTGTCGATTGTACTCTGCGCTGGATCGATTTCCCGACGCGCCTTGCGACCAAATATTGCCGGGTTGCGAGAATATTTCTCGCAACGTTGCGGTAATTCTCTGCTCAAATAATAATTATATATTCCAATTTTATTTCATTAATATCTTGGGATTAGATGGGTTATCTGTAATTAATATATGTATATTTAAATAAGAAAAGAATTGTTTTCAATTTGGAACTCATGTATCTAAAATATGGGGTGTAATTTACCTGAAATCTGCTATATTGAATATATTATAATTGTAAATTTTATATATTTGGAGTGTATTATGCGTACGATTATTTTTAGTGCTCTGGCGCTGTTCGCGTCTGTATCAGTATCTCATGCTGATTTTCAGTGTCCCGCTGGACAACCGGCATGGCATGCCGCGGACGATGAAGGTACCGATTATTATATCTATGGACCGCATGGCCTTGATTGGGGAAAACCTTCTGACGAGGATCAGGGAGGTAAGCTCTATCTGGAAAGGTGGGATGACGGGGGGATTACCTGGCGAGTTTCGGTAGACCGAACATTTTCGAACGGTGTATCAACAAGCTACATGGTGTTCCCTATCGATCCCAAAAAGGCAGAAGAAGTCGGTAACAAAGAAGACGAAATCACCGTCCCCTACGAGACGATTGATGAAGATGGGCAAGAGTTTAAATACCTTGTTGTATCCCCTTTAATGCAGCAGGCTTGGTATGCGGGAGGGTTTAAAGTTGAGAAGTTTAATAATTCGGCTGCAAAGCTAGGAAAAGACCCTATCGTTGCGCCGAACGTCTATAAGAAAATCGATTGCAATACGAGAAAATGACCAAGGGAAGGTAGTAGGGGAGTAAGTGAAGAAGGAGCTTGATCGACGCCACCGCGTCAATCACCCTATTCCCCTATTCCCCTATTCCCCTATTCCCCTATTCCCCTATTCCCCTATTCCCCTATTCCCCTATTCCCCTATGCTCCCGCACCGCCTCGCCAAACGCCTCGAATATCTTCCGCGAGGGGGCATCGGACTGGACCCAATATTCCGGGTGCCATTGGACGCCGACGACAAAACCCTTGGCGTCCTTGACGGAGACGGCTTCCACGGTGCCGTCTTCGGCCACGGCTTCCACTTCAAGGCGCGGCGCAAGCCGGTCGATGGCCTGACGGTGCACTGAGTTCACCTTTACGCTGTCTTCTTTCAAAATTGCGCCAAGGCATGAATCCGGCTTGATCCGGATCGGGTGCTGGATCGCGAAACGCTCGGCCTGACTTTCGGATTGCGGCGCACGATGGTCCATCCGGCCCTGCAATTCCTGAATTTCGGTGGCCAGCGTGCCACCCAGCGCCACATTCAATTCCTGAATGCCGCGGCAGATCGCCAGTACCGGCACGCCTTTTTCAATGGCCGCGCGGATCAGTGGCAGCGAGGTCGCGTCACGCGCATCGTCATAGGGTTCGAAGGCCGCACTCGGCTCGACACCGTAGAGGGCAGGGTTGACGTTGGATTTCGAGCCGGTGATCAGCACGCCATCCACCGCGTCGAGAATGGCGTCGAGATCCATCTTGTCGCCGAAGCTTGGCACCAGAAGCGGCGTCACTTGCGCGACATCGATGGCCGCAGCCAGATATTGATCCGGCGCTGCATGCCAGGTGTAATTCTCGAAAGGTTTGACGTCAGTCGGTACGGCAATGAGGGGGCGGGACTTCGACATAGCACTCAAATCCATGAATTTGGCTCTCAGCCTTCTGCAATAGAGCACATCCTCAAAACTGTGAAACAGTTTTCGGATAAGATGTGCGTGAATGAAGGCTTCTGCAATTGGCAGGAAGTGTCGTCTTTTCATCACGCTCGCGCGGCTTTTGTGTATTGTCTTGATCTGAAGCGTTTTTTGCCTCTATGCACGGGTTAAATGCCGTTATGAATGTCCTGGAGCGGTTCCGGTTAAGACGATTTGTGGAACCGCTCTATCTATTTGTTTTTGAGCATTATCCTACGCATCGAAGCGGGATAAGAAATCAGTCCAGCGAATTGATTTCCCCGCGCAGACGCTACGCACTTTTGCTGGAAATGCTCTAATAGGGGTGAAAATGGATTGGCAGTTGAGGGGATGCATGACTGACGATCAGCTTTTTTCCGTCCGGGGCAAGGTCATTGCCGTGACGGGAGGTTCCTCGGGTCTGGGCCTGCGCATGGTGCATGTGCTGGCGGGCCATGGAGCAAAAGTGATCTCCATTTCGCGCACGCATGCCGGTGAAAGCCTGTGTCCGTCGGGCGGCGAAGTTTTGGAAATCATGGCTGATGTAACCCATCCTGACGAAATCATACGCGCCTTCGATGAAGCCGAGCAGCGTTTCGGGCCGATTACGACCCTGTTCAATAATGCCGGTGTGGCCCATATGGCGCGGGCGCTTGATACGACACGCGATATGCTGGAGCATATTTTCGAGGTCAATGTGGCTGGCGCTTTCTTCGTGGCGCAGGAAGCCGCGCGCCGCATGATCGCTCATGGCGCAGGCGGTTGCATTATCAATACGACCAGCATTCTGGGCGACAGGCCGCAGAAGGGTGCGGCGGCTTATTCCATGTCCAAAGCCTGCATTACCCAGATGACGCGCGCGCTCGCGCTTGAATGGGCCGGGCACGATATCCGCGTCAATGCGATCTCTCCGGGCTGGTTTCCGACCCGAATCAACGAGGAACAGCTCAGCGGACCCGCCGCAGGCTACTTCAAAGGGCGTAATCCACTGCGCCGCCTTGGCGAACCGCAGGATCTTGACGGCGTGGTGCTGATGCTGGCCTCGGATGCCAGCCGCTATATGACCGGCACAATCGTCAATGTGGATGGTGGGCACAGCCTTTGAATGTGTCCATCCGAGCTAGCGATTTATCCGGCTCTGGCAGGCTTTCATCCGGGTTTCCTCCAGTGGTTGTGAAATCCCGGCGATATTCTCTAGTTTTGCTGTAGATCACCCGTGAAGAGCTGATGCCGGGGAAGGCGAAATACAGCCCGTTTTCGCGCTCTGCTTTCGCGGTCAAATTGTTTGAGGTGCTTCGCTTTAAAAGCTTATGGTTGTATTGCTGTTCTCCAGCTTGCAGATAAGTTGTTCCCGTAAAAATAGTTGGGATACATCTTATGGTGGCGGTGGTAACAGCTTGTGGTTTCATTTCGCGAAAGATATTTTTAAGTCATTAGTGCAATAATCGCCCTCACGATAGGGACACAAGCAAGGACATGTGGCGAAGCCGTAAACCTGACATACCTGCAGACGTGCGGCTTTCTTTCATGCGATCACTTTATGGTAATCGCACTACGCTCTGGTTTGGCTTGCTGGCCCATGTGGTGGCCTGTGTCGTCATTTATGTAAAAACACTCGACTGGCATTTCATCGGCTTTGCCGGGCTTTTTGCTGTGGTCGCTCTCGGTCGTCTCTACGACATGCGGCAGTTCGATCGCGCCAGGCTCACCCAACTCACATCCGCCGATCTCGACCGCTGGGAATTGCGCTATCTCATAGGCGCTTCGCTGGTCTGCGCAACGCTCGGCATGTTGTGCTTCTTCTCGATCTTCGTGCTGCGCGATCCCTTTGCCGAACTGGCGAGCCTGACCATTTTGCTGGCTTCCGTCGTTTCCATCGTCGGGCGCAATTATGCCTCGGCGAAGGCGGTCGTTCTGATGTCGATCTGCACGCTCATTCCGGTTCTGGCCGGGCTCGTGCTTGCGGGGACTCCCTTTCACATCATTATCGGCCTGCTGCTGATCCCGTATTTCCTGTCCAATATCGAGATGGCGAACGGCCTGCGCGAATTTCTCTTCGCTGCCGTCATGGGCAAGCGGCGCCTGTCGATTGTGGCCGGTCGGTTCGATGCCGCGCTCAACAATATGCCGCAGGGCCTTCTCATGCTCGACGGCCAGAGCCGCATTGCGGTCATCAACAACAAGGCCAAGGCGATGCTGCGGATCGCCGAACACACCAAGCTGCACGGGCGCAGGCTGGAAGTGCTGCTGCGCTATTGCGCGCGGGAAGGGCTGTTTCCGCACAACGACATGACCAATGTGCGCGCCCGCATGACCGATCTCGTTGCCGGGCGCAAGACACGCGACATTTTTCAACTTTCCGGCGAGCGCTATATAGAATGTATCGGCAACCAGACTGTTGGCGACGGCGCGGTTCTCATGTTCGAGGACGTGACGCAGCGTGTCGAGGCAGAAGCCCGCATTCAGCATATGGCGCGGTTCGATGGTCTGACCGGCCTTCCGAACCGTAATTATTTCGAGACCATGGTGCGCACGCTGCGCGCCCACCAGCCGTCGGACAGTTTTGCCGCTCTGGTCGTCATCGACATCAACCACTTCAAGCATGTCAACGATACGCTTGGCCATCACACGGGCGATGTGTTGTTGCGGCTGTTTGCGGAGCGGCTTTATTCGCTCGACCAGCAGCGCTTTGTGGTGTCACGATTCGGCGGCGACGAGTTCGTGGTGTTTGTGTTCAATCTTCAGACGCAAGCCGAAATTACCGGCGTGATGGATCATATCACCTCGGTCGTGTCCGGCGTTTATGATCTTGATGGCGATCATGTGCATATCGAGATCAGCGCCGGTATCGCGATTGAGAATATCGCAAGCTGCGATGTCGGAAATATGCATATCAATGCCGATCTGGCGCTTTACGAAGCAAAAGGTCATGAAGACCGGCAATGGGCAGTTTTCGTCGGCGCGATGGATACCAAATATCGCAGCCGCCAGAAGCTCAAGGCCGATCTCCGGCAAGCCATCGGCAATAATGAAATCAAGGTCGTCTATCAGCCCATCGTCAGTGCGCAGTCTCTGCGCATTGTTGCTTGTGAAGCACTGGCGCGCTGGGAGCATCCGGAGCTGGGCAATGTGCCGCCTGCGGAATTCATCCCGCTGGCTGAGGAAATGGGGATTATCACCGATATCACCCGCTTCATGCTGGAACAGGCCTGCATGGATTGCCTGACCTGGGGGGACCGCATCGGTGTTTCCGTCAATCTGTCGGCCATCGACTTGAAAAGCAGCGAGATTGCTCGTGATATCGCCGCAGCCTTGCAGAAATCCGGGTTGCCTGCGCATCGGCTGGAAGTCGAGGTGACGGAAAGCGCGATCATTGCGGACCGCAACAAGACGTCGATGGTTTTGCAGCGGCTGAAGAATGCAGGCATCAACATTGCGCTCGACGATTTCGGCACGGGCTATTCCAGCCTGAGCTATCTCAACACGCTGCCGCTGACTAAGGTGAAGGTGGACCGTTCCTTTGTGCGCGACATCACCACCGACCGCCGGTCGCTGATGCTGTTGCGCGGTGTGACGCAGCTTTCGCACGAGCTTGGTCTCGGCGTGACCGTCGAAGGCGTGGAGACCGAAGAACAGCTGGCGCTGATCCGCGTTGCCGCCGGTGCAGATCTGGTGCAGGGTTATCTTCTCGGCATGCCGCTGCCAGCCGACACGATCGGCTCGATGACGACGAAATCCGTCACATGGCGCGAGGGCGGCCGTACGGTTGCCTGAAGCAGCGTCGCCTGCTATACTGATAATTATTTCCATTATATTTTAATTATAATAATATTATTGTATTATTGGGGGCTTTGATGAGGATTTCGTCTCGCAATAAGCTATTTATTTCTATTGCTTTATTATTATTTATTTGTGCCATTGTTGCTGTTTTCTGGGGACGAATTCAAACGGCTTGGATTGTTCATCAATACGTCCAGACCTTCAAGCCCGAGAATATAGACGCGAATTTCCGTAGTCTTTACATGCAGTATCCGTCGGTTCGCGTTGCACGTGAAGGCGAAATCAGTCCGCTGTTGAAGGCGGAGCGTCCATTGCCGAACCGTTTCTTTTATAAAGGCGCGATGCGCGAGCTATCTGAATGGCTGGAACGAAGTAAAACTACGGGTTTCATCGTTTTGAAAGACGGTGTCATCGTTCATGAGGAATACAGGCGCGGCAATTCGGAAAAGACGCAGGCCATAGCGTTCTCGGTGTCCAAGTCGTTTGTTTCATTCCTTGTTGGAAATGCGGTGCGCGATGGCCAGATCAGTTTGAATCAATCAGTTGATTACTACGCACCAATTCTCGCAAGCGGCGGTTATAAGGGGGTCACGGTCAAGAATGTGTTGCAGATGGCTTCGGGCATCAAGTTCAGCGAAGACTATGGCGATCTGAAATCCGATATTGTCCGTTACATTACGGAACTGAAACGCGGATCGATTAACCGGTTTACAGCCGGACTGGTGAGTGAGCGTCCGCAGGGAACGGTCAACCACTATATATCTTCCGATACGCAGGTGTTGGCGATGGTGCTGGAAGGCGCAACCGGCGTACCTTTTCAAAAATACTTTGCTGACAAGCTCTGGACTAGGCTTGGCGCAGAGGCTGATGCGTATTGGCTGACGGACCTAACCGGCGAAGTCGCGGCCGCAGGCGGGTTCAATGGGGTATTGCGTGATTATGCCCGTTTTGGTCTCCTCTATCTGAATGAAGGGAAGAACTTTCGCAGTGAAGAGCTGGTCCCTGCGCAATGGGTGCATGATTCGGTAACTCCGGATGCACCTTACCTTTTGCCCGGGCGTCCCGGAGCGTTACGCGATGTCCCGTTTGGCTATGGCTATCAGTGGTGGTTGCCGGTCGATTATCAGGGCGATTACGCTGCGATCGGGATATATGGTCAGTTCATTTACGTGAACCCGGCCAAGAAAGTCGTGATCGCAAAGACTTCGGCTTACTATAATTATAATATTGACGGGCAAGAGTTAGAGAACGAGTCCATGCACGCATTCCAAGCTCTCGCCAACGCATTATAGGCGGCTTGCGGCGAAGGTTTCGCCAAACGGTGCTTTCAGAACATAGGACGCGTTTCGATCCGGAGATCAGATCGAAACGCGTTTCAGCCTGTTTCTTTTAAAGGGTATTCGGATGACTTCCTTTCAATCTGTGGAGGAAATTCAGCACCTCGGCTTGCAGTGAGGTGGATGACACCAAAAGGGGGAGGAGCCGAAGCAATAAACAGTTGAACTTATACCTTTACATGAAGGGAAAGCTGCTTATTCTGCGCGCTGAATTGAAGTGCATGATTTGCATGATTTGGTGGTGCGGAAATCGCTTATATGACTGATTCAGCTGTTTCGGGGGAGAAGCCGCCGCTATCCAATTTTGCGCGACAGCTGCTGCATTTTCTGGATCGTGTTGAATATCGACGGATCGTCCATGCGGAAGATCTGGAAGAGATCGGTCGGCTTCGTTATCGTTCCTATCGTACCCGCAATGTGATGGACGAGGCCGAAGTACCGTCCATCATCGATGATATCGACCGGGACAGCCACGCTTTCGTCTATGGCGTGCATGTCGACGGGCAGCTTGTCAGCACATTGCGCATTCATCACATCACGCCCGATCATCGCAAGGGAACGAGCTATGCTCTGTTTCCCGATATTCTCGATCCGCTGCTCAATAGCGGCATGCATTTTGTCGATCCGACCCGCTTTGCCGCCGATCCCGAATTGCTGAGCGAATATCCGGCCATCCCCTATATCACACTGCGCATTGCGGCAATGGCGTCAGAATTCTTCGTGGCAGATCAATGCCTTGCCTCGGTGAAACCTGAGCATATGGCCTTTTACAAGCGCATCTTCGGCACGACGATGATGGCCGATGCGCGCGAACATGCGGGCTATGGCATCAAGGTCGGGCTGGGTGCAGCGCCGATCCGCAATATTCGCGATGCGGTTGCGGTGCGCTTCCCGTTCTTCAAGTCATTACCGCGCGAGCGGCAGGCGATGTTTGCCGATATGCGGGGCGGCTCCGTGCCGCTGACCATCATGGCGACCGCGAAATATACCGGCCTCGGCGCATAAACTGTTCTAAACATTTAAATGTAGCGCATCGCGCGAATTCGATTTACCAACACTGCGGAACCGCTTCATGCGGAGAGAGGGTTGGCTGCGACGAAAAGACTTGCCGTATAGGCCGGGCTTTTGTTGCGGACACGTTGAAGATTGCAGGTGTTTTCGCTTAACATCATGGATGTTGGGTGGAAAATCTGAATGGGTGGAACGAAAATGGCAGAACATCATACGACGGCTCCGGCTGAACTTGGCGCACCGATGGACTATGCTGAGCATGAGAAAACTTATGCCGGTTTCACGGGCCTGGTTAAATGGGGCACGGTGGCGCTTGTCGCCCTTATGATTGCCATGGCGTTCGGCTTTTTCGCTGGTGGTTTCTTTTCCGCGACCATTCTATTTGTCCTAGTCTGCGTCGCCGCCTGGTTCATCCTCTAGCGCATTGACGCGGGCTGGATGACGACATCCGGCCTTGCGAAAATGCAGCAAGATCTAAGAGCGAACCGGGATTAACCCCGCATGATTTGATCGAATGCCTTGGCGTGGGTTACCATGCCGAGGTTTTATGCATGTCTTAGCACTACAGTCGCATTCTTCGCCATGCCGGGCTGCAACCCGCAATTTCCTGCGCACCGGTGCTCGCGTACCCAAAAGTACGCTCCGCTCCGATGCTCGAAAATCACTCGTTTCGCCACGGCCTGACGAATTTGCAACTGTCGTGTCAATATCAGTTCTTATGAAAGAGTCTCATTTGAGAGGCTCGCAATTCTGCCCGACCGCAAGGCCGGATCAAGCCCGGATCAAGACCATGAAAGGGAAACCAGCTTGGCCCAGACGTTATTTATCCCGCTAGAGAGTGACCCCAACGAGACACGCGTTGCGGCATCGGCGGAGACGGTGAAGAAATTCATCGCGCTCGGCTTCGATGTCGTTGTGGAAAAAGGCGCCGGTGAGAAATCGCGCATCCCCGATGCCGAGTTTACGGCAGCGGGCGCCCGCATCGGCACGGCGGCGGATGCCAAAACGGCAGATGTTGTCCTCAAAGTGCGCCGTCCTACGGATACGGAACTCAAAGGGTATAAATCGGGCGCGGCGCTTTTTGCCATGCTGGACCCTTATGGTCATGAAGACGCGGTGGCAGCACTTGCCAAGGCTGGCGTTTCGGCTTTCACGATGGAATTCATGCCGCGCATCACCCGTGCGCAGGTGATGGACGTGCTATCGAGCCAAGCGAACCTTGCCGGTTATCAGGCGGTGATCGACGCGGCGGAAGTCTATGACCGCGCCATGCCGATGATGATGACGGCAGCGGGTACGGTTCCAGCCGCCAAGGTGTTCGTGATGGGGGCAGGCGTTGCGGGTCTTCAGGCCATCGCAACGGCACGACGTCTCGGTGCGGTCGTGACGGCAACTGACGTTCGCCCGGCCGCCAAGGAACAGGTCGCCTCGCTCGGCGCGAAATTCATCGCGGTCGAGGATGATGAGTTCAAGGCTGCCGAAACCTCTGGCGGTTATGCCAAGGAAATGTCGAAGGAATATCAGGCGAAGCAGGCCGCACTCGTCGCCGACCATATCGCCAAGCAGGATATCGTCATCACCACGGCGCTCATTCCGGGTCGTCCGGCCCCGCGTCTGGTGTCCAAGGAAATGGTTGCTTCCATGCGTCCGGGTTCCGTGCTGGTCGATCTCGCGGTCGAGCGCGGCGGCAATGTCGAAGGAGCTGTCGCCGGTCAGATCGCCGAGGTCAATGGCGTCCGGATTGTTGGTCATCTCAACGTTTCGGGCCGCATTGCCGCGAGTGCCTCGCAGCTTTATGCACGCAACCTGATCGCTTTCGTGGAAACGCTGGTCGACAAGGAAACCAAGCTTCTCAAGATCGATCCGGAAGAAGAACTGGTCAAGGCGACGCTTCTGACCCATCAGGGCAAGATCCTGCACCCGGCCTTCGCCAAGGCCGATGCCGCGCCTGCTGCTGTCGCTGAAAAACCGGCTGCAAAGCCGAAAGCCGCACCAAAGCCGAAGGTCGCAAAGGCAGAAGTCGTTGGCGATGCAGCGAAACCTGCTGCACCGAAAGCGGCGAAAAAAGCGCCTGCAAAAGCACCGAAGGCTGCTGCAAAGTCTTCGTCTTCCCCCAAGTCTCCAGTTGATGGAGGAGAGGCATAATGGCCGAAACTAGTCTCGATAAAGCTCTTGAGAGCTTGAACCAGGCCGCGGATGCCGTCCGTCAGGCTGCGGAAAATGCCGGTGGTCTGGGTGACGCTGCGGCGGCTGCCGCGCATGCCGCATCGGGCGGCGCGATCGATCCGTTCGTGTTCCGCTTTGCGATTTTCATCCTGTCGATTTTCGTCGGCTATTACGTGGTCTGGTCGGTTACGCCTGCGCTGCATACGCCGCTGATGGCCGTGACCAACGCCATCTCATCGGTGATCGTGGTGGGTGCGCTTCTGGCGGTTGGCCTTTCTCTTTCGGGCTGGGCAACCGGCTTCGGTTTCATTGCGCTCATTCTGGCGAGCGTCAACATTTTTGGCGGCTTTCTGGTCACCCAGCGCATGCTCGCCATGTACAAGAAAAAAGAAAAGTGAGGCTGAACCATTATGAGCGTTAATCTCGCAGCCTTCCTTTATCTCGTCTCCGGCGTGCTGTTCATTCTGGCGCTGCGCGGCCTGTCGCATCCGACGACCAGCCGTCAGGGCAATATGTACGGCATGATCGGTATGGCGATTTCCATCGTCACCACGCTTCTGCTGGCGCGTCCAAGCTTCGGCGGTCTGGCACTGATCGTCGTCGGCATCGCCATTGGCGGCGGTATCGGTGCGGTCATCGCGCGCCGTATCGCCATGACGGCCATGCCGCAGCTTGTTGCCGCGTTCCACTCGCTGATCGGTCTTGCCGCCGTTCTGGTGGCCGCTGCCGCACTTTACTCGCCGCATTCCTTCGGTATCGGCGAAGTGGGCCAGATCCACGGTCAGGCGCTGATCGAAATGTCGCTGGGTGTCGCCATTGGCGCGATCACCTTCACCGGCTCGATCATCGCCTTCCTCAAGCTTGACGGTCGCATGTCGGGCAAGCCGATCATGCTGCCGGGACGCCATGTCATCAACGCGGCTCTTGCCGCAGCCATCGTGCTGCTGGTTGTTGTGCTGGTGAATACCGAAAGCCATTTCGTGTTCTGGCTGATCGTGCTTCTGTCGCTGGTGTTCGGCGTGCTGATCATCGTGCCAATCGGTGGCGCGGATATGCCGGTCGTGGTCTCCATGCTCAATTCCTATTCGGGCTGGGCAGCGGCAGGCATTGGTTTCACGCTTGGCAACTTGGCGCTGATCATCACCGGCGCGCTGGTCGGCTCTTCGGGCGCGATCCTGTCCTACATCATGTGCAAGGGCATGAACCGTTCGTTCATCTCGGTCATTCTCGGCGGCTTTGGCGGCGATACGTCTGGCGGCCCGGCTGGCGAGGTTGAACAGCGTCCGGTCAAGCAGGGTTCTGCCGACGATGCGGCCTTCATCATGAAGAACGCTTCCAAGGTCATTATCGTGCCGGGCTATGGCATGGCGGTGGCGCAGGCCCAGCACGCGCTGCGTGAAATGGCTGACAAGCTCAAGGCGGAAGGCGTGGAAGTCAAATACGCCATCCATCCCGTGGCTGGTCGTATGCCGGGCCATATGAACGTGCTTCTGGCCGAGGCCAACGTGCCTTACGATGAAGTGTTCGAGCTGGAAGACATCAATTCGGAATTCGCGCAGGCCGATGTGGCTTTCGTGATTGGCGCCAATGACGTCACCAATCCGGCGGCGAAGACCGATCCGAAGTCACCGATCTTCGGCATGCCGATCCTCGATGTCGACAAGGCAGGCACGGTTCTGTTCATCAAGCGCGGCATGGGCTCCGGCTATGCGGGCGTGGAAAACGAACTGTTCTTCCGCGACAACACCATGATGCTCTTCGCCGATGCGAAGAAGATGGTGGAGAGTATTGTGAAGGCGTTGGATCATTAAGAAGGGAATAGGGGAGTAGGGGAATAGGGGAGTATGTTTGACTTGCAAATATACGGACCGTATTGCCTTACTCCCTTACTCCCTTACTCCCTTACTCCCTTACTCCCTTACTCCCTTACTCCCTTACTCCCTTAACATCGCATCCTGCAAAGCGCGCAGTTCGGCGATCTTCGATCCGGGCTGCGGCGCGGCGTTGGCATAGGTGATCAGTTCGCCCTTCTTGATCGGCGCGATGACCGAGCCGTTCTGGAGCAGGCCGCAGGGAATGGCCTTTGCCGCACGCGCTTCCGGCGTTGTCATGATCCACGAGCGATAGCAATATTGGCCAATGGCATCGAGACGGTCGCCGGGCCGCAAATCCTTCTTGGCAACCGCGCAGACTTCCGCCACCGGCTTCGGCAGCGGCACCATGTCGGTTTTGCCGTGCAACACCACGCGCGCCACGGTCAGAGGCACTTCCAGCGAGGTGAGGTGGAAGGGGCGGTGGAAGGTGAAATAGGGGCCTTTGCCCATTTTCAAATCTTCCAGACGCTCGACAAGGCGCGGATGCTCCATCTTGGCAATGACGAAGACGCCGGGCGACACGCCGCGTCCGATGGAATAATCGACCACGCCGGATTTGTTGAGAACGCCGCCGTCTTCCTTCGGGATCAGGGTGCGATTCAACTCGTCGATTGCGGCCTTGGGGCCGTGCATGCCCGCGATGTCCGGCACAAGCCCGGTGGCGTTGGCGATGGCCGCCATTTCAACCATGGTCTTGGAACCGTCGACGAATTCGACCAGCAGGCGGACATTCATGTTCCGGCGGTCTGCTTCTTCCTGATAATCGTCGGGGATCGCATCGAAATTAAGCGGATTGTTCTTGCCCTTGCCAGCCGCGACAACCTTGTGCCCCATGGCGGAAACGAATTCGATCAGTTCCATGCAGGAAGAGGGTTCGTCGCCGGCGCCCAGCGAATAAATCACGCCCTGCTTGTCGGCCTCGGCCTTGAGATAGGGGCCGATGGTGACATCGGCCTCGACATTCATCATCACGAGATGCTTGCCGTTGCGAATGGCCTTGATGCCGGTTTCAGCGCCCACTTCCGGAATGCCGGTGGCGTCGATGACGACATCAATCAGCGGGTTGGAGAGGATCAGGTCATTGTCGCCGGTGACGGCAATCTTGCCGCTCTCAATGGCGCGGGTCATCGCGGCTTCGCTGTTGGCTTCCTGCGCATTGTCTTCATCGCCATAGGCGGTGCGCACGGCCTTGAATGTGTTGGGCAGCCTGCGGGCGGAAAGTGCGCCGACTTCGATGCCCTGCATCCGCGCCACCTGCGTGACGATATCGGTGCCCATTTCGCCAGCGCCAATCAGACCGATGCGGATCGGCTTGCCGGTTTCAGCCCGCGCTGCAAGATCGCGTGCCAGTCCAACCAGTGCCACATTTGTCGTCATGAAACTCTCCGCAAAATGTCAAAGCCACACAGGCGAGATAAATTTGTCACGCTTGTGTTGATATAGGTGCGTAATAGACGAACAGTCTCTATATCAACACCGACAGGCGCGCACCCCCAATCAGCGCGACAAAATATGCATCCCTTTATAGGGCCACTGGAGCCAAAATGAGCAGTGTATCCCCCTTTGATCTTGTGATCTTCGATTGCGACGGCGTTCTCGTCGATAGCGAAGTTCTGTCCTGCCTCGCTTTCGAGCGGGTCTATGCCAACCATGGCATGGAGCTGCCGCAGGGTACGGTGGCCAAGGGCATCGGCATGAAACAGGCGGATATCATGAAGATGATCGAGGATATGACCGGCCATCGCCTGCCAGATGGCGTCGATGGCGAGTTCTGGCCAGCAACGCGCACACTTTTTGCGGAATCGCTGGAGCCGACCGTGGGTATCGCCAATTTCCTGCGCGAACTGCCGCAGAAGCGTTGCGTGGCATCGTCATCGCACCCGGAGCGTATTGCGTTCAGTCTGGAGAAGACCGGCATCAGCCATTATTTCGGCGATGCGGTTTATTCGTCCAGCATGGTGAAGCGCGGCAAGCCTGCGCCCGACCTGTTCCTGTTTGCCGCCGACAAGATGGGCGTCGATCCGGCGCGCTGCGTGGTGATCGAGGATTCGCCCTTCGGTGTCGAAGGCGCGATTGCAGCGGGCATGACCGCCTTTGGTTACACCGGCGGCGCGCATACCTATGACGGTCATGCCGAGCGTCTGTCGTCCAAGGGTGCGCATCAGGTTTTCACGCATTGGGATGATATCGCCCGGGAAATTCTGGTTGCTGCCTGAAGTTTATGAGGTAAACAAAGGGCAAATCAGTTCAGCAGGAATAGCCAGCCAATGAAAGACGCAATCACGCTCGACCAGTTGCGCGAAGCAATCGGCACGGAAATCGGATGTTCCGAGTGGCGCGAAGTCACGCAGGAAATGATCAACCAGTTCGCCGATGCGACCGACGATCATCAGTTCATCCATGTCGATCCGGAACGCGCGGCCAAGGAAACGCCTTTTGGCGGCACCATTGCGCATGGCTTTCTGACGCTGTCGCTTTTGTCGACGCTGGCTTATGAAGCGCTGCCGATGCTGGAAGGCGCGACCATGGGCATCAATTACGGCTTCGACAAGCTGCGCTTCCAGTCGCCGGTCAAGACCGGCGCACGGGTGCGCGCGCGCTTCAAGCTGGCCGATGCGGATATTCGCCCATCGGGCCGCGTCGTGAATTATTACGACGTGACGCTTGAAATCGAAAACTCGCTCAAGCCTGCGTTGACGGCCACCTGGCTGACGATAGCCGTCGTGGAGCCGCCGCAAGACTGAGCATCAGGCCGCTTCGCGATATTGCACCGGCAGCCGTCCTTCTTCATCGAGAGGGGCGGCTTTTCCTTTATGCGTGGTCATCAGCTCGCGAAAGAAAAACGGGCCATGCAGGAACATGCCTAGGTCGTAAAAATTCTTCTTCTCGGCGCCGCGCACATAGAGAAGGTGCATCAGGAAGAAGTTGCCCTTGGAGCGCTTGTAGCGGTTTTCGCTGTGCACATTCTTGAAGCGGATGCGATGAATGAGCGGCGGGTTTGCCGTCTTGATCTTCAGGGCGCTGGCCGGGTCTGAACCGTAGAAATGGATGATATCCGTCAGTACCTGAAATTCCGACCACAGGACCGGGCTATCTTGAAGCACGACGCGCACATCCTCGCGCAGCGCTTTCGCCCGTGGATGCAGCGCGATCATCATCAGGCAGGAGCCGACGGCCAGAAGCGATACCGGCTGCCTTATCAGAAGCTCGGGACGCTGGCGCTGAACGGCGGCAAGCGCCTCGACAGCTGGCACGGTGCCGAGACTATGCGCGACGATGATGACCTCGTCGGCCTGACTTTCTTCGATCTTGCGCATCAGCGCGTCAGCGAAGGCCGTCCGACGCTGGTTCAGCTTCGCATTGCGGTCGTGAATGCGGTCATAGGCTGCCGACCAGTCGTCGAGCAGATAGGACATGAAGAACTTGTCGCCGGGCTTGCGCACCAGAAGCGTTGCAAGGAAGGCGGCGAGCGGGGCAGACCAGAGAAGATGCGGTACCGAAAAGCCAGCCACCACCGGCGCAGTGGCGATAAGGGCTGCAACAGCCAAAATGGCAAGCGACAGCAGGAAGGGCCACAGGAAGAACAGCACGAAGCGCCAGCTCGTTGTCAGGTAGCGCCAGAGCGTGCCCGTAAACAGGATGTTCATGAAGGCGAAGAAGCCGGTCAGCATTCTCTTCGGTGTCGAGCGCGCGGCATAATCATCGAAAATATCCGCGGTGCCGAACTGGCAGAACTCGGTCTCCGTACGCCAGCCATTGCCTTGTGTCACGGCCATTGTCGTGCCGCTATCGTTTGGTTCGTCCGTCATGGGCGGCAGCTTCGTCTTGGCGTTCCACAGCCGGTCGAAATCTTTCAACACTTGCGCGTGGCGCACACGGACGGCTTTGGGGTGCAGGCCTTCATAGCCTGTGAACTGGATAACGAGTCGCTTGCGGAGGGACATGAAACAAACAAATGGAATCAGAAAAGGGAAACGCCGCCGAAAGATCGGCAGCGCCGTACAATGTCTCCTTCTGGACGACTAATGAGGCCGAATTACGCGGGAAACAGCGGGTCCATTAGCGCATTCGGCCCGCGCGAACCATAGTGAATTGGTGTAAGGACGGTATTTCCTAACAGCGGTGGGCAAAGTTGCATGTTGAGGTGGACAGCCGGGGCTCTTTCTGGTATTAGCCAGCACCAATTTGCAGCGTTTCCGTTGCGAAGCTTGGGAGCCTTAGGGCGTTGCTCGGCCGGTCAGACCGGCTGAAATCGTTAAAAGACCCCCGAACGGCCTCAGGCTTAACCGAAATTCTAACCGATACGGGAATACACGTGCAGGTACTCGTCCGCGATAATAATGTTGATCAGGCTCTCCGCGCTCTCAAGAAAAAGATGCAGCGCGAAGGTATCTTCCGCGAAATGAAGATGCGCGGCCACTACGAAAAGCCATCTGAAAAGCGCGCTCGCGAAAAGGCAGAAGCCGTTCGTCGCGCTCGCAAGCTCGCTCGCAAGCGTGCGCAGCGTGAAGGCCTCGTTGGCGGCGCCCGCGGCGCTCGCTGATCGACCTCAAAACAGGCGCCGCTTTTGTGGCGCCTTTTTGTTTTCCGGTGTGGCTTAAGGCTGCGCCGGATTTTGCGCGTCTTGATTTCAAAGTTTTTGTTGCTGAAACAACTCGGTTTCATCCTTTTATTAAAGTTTAGCGTCGGCCCCAAAAAAGTTTCTAGACTTTGCCGGGCCAGTTATGTGTAAAAACATATAATTAGGATATTCAGCTTTCGGGCCGGGTATCGAAAGGCGATACAGACTTTTTGCTGCCGCCTTTTCGCTGTCTTTATCTGACAGTTGAAGCGCTCATGCGCCGAAACCGGAGCCGGGGCGGGATGGAGAGAAACGGGACGTCAATGCCCGGTTCGATGGAACTAAAAGGAACACTGTCGTTGCCAACACGCTTCAAGGTGATGCAATCGTCCGGGACAAAGGTTTCGGGTTTCGAGACATTGGGTGGAAACCCCGCGGCTGGAATCGGTCGTCACGGTTTTTTGATTGCCGCCACGCTGTTGGCTCTGGCTGTGGCCGGTTGCCAAAGCTCGACCACAACGGCGCTGAGCACAGTTGATCGGGCACAGGGTTCGAGCGAGAATATCAGCTCGCTTACGAGTGTGATCCAGTCCAATCCGCGTGATCCCGAAGGCTACAATGTTCGCGGCTCCGCCTATGGCAAGGCCGGGCGCTACAAGGAAGCGATCCGCGATTTCGATCAGGCGATTGCGCTCAATCCGAATTTCTATCAGGCCTATTCCAACCGCGCGCTGGTCTATCGCTATATGGGCGATACCAACAAGGCTGCGCAGGATTACAGCAAGGCGATCCAGCTCAATGGACAATATGACGCCGCCTATATCGGTCGCGGCAATGTCTACCGTCAGGCGGGCCGTCTCGATCAGGCGCTGAGCGATTTCAACCAGGCCATCGCCTTGCAGACGACCGACGGTCGCGCCTATCACAATCGCGGCCTGATTTATCAGGCCAAGGGCCAGCACAAGCAGGCCATCGAGGATTTCTCCAAGGCGATTTCGCTCAACTCCACGGCCCCGGAGCCATATAATGGCCGCGGCCTTTCTTATGTGGCGTTGAACGACTTCGACAATGCTTTCGATGATTTCAACACCGCGATTACGCTGGATCAGGGCGTTGCCGAAAGCTGGGCCAATCAGGCGCTCGTTTATGAGCATCGCGGCGAGAAGGCGAAGGCTGCCAGCTCCTATGCAAAGGCTGTGCAGCTCGATCCGAAATACCAGCCGGCGAAGGACGGTTTGTCACGCACACGCGGATAATTCGCAAAAACATTTCCAAATGAAAGGCGGTGCGTCCCAAAATGGGGTGCGCCGCTTTTCTTTATACAAGCCCGCGATATATTACTGCTTATGTCGCTCTTCGATCACATAGGCTTCAAAGCCAAAGATATTCGCCGTAGCCTTTCATTCTATGAAAGCTGCATGCCAGAGCTTGGGCTGGAAGTTATTGCGCGTTCGGGCAGTGGCTTCTTCGTCAGCGGGGGGGAGAGGGCGCCCGTGCCCTTCCTCTGGATACATGGCGCGGAAGCCGGTGCGGCTACGGACGCTGCCGACACGAAGCCGGGCGACCGTCTGCACCTCATGTTCACGGCTGGAAGTCGCGATGCGGTGGAGGCGTTTCATCGCGTGGCGTTGAACGCTGGTGGCAGCGACAGCGGCGGCCCCGCTTATCAGGGGCCAGAAGAGATGGGCTATTTTGCCGCTTTGGTTTTCGACCCCGACGGAAACACGCTCGAAGCGGGTTTCCGTGAGAGGAAGCGATAAGCGAGATTGATTTGATCAGGCGCGCAGGTTGCGCTTGTCGAGGCGGCCGACCAGACGGTCGCCGATCCACTGGATGCCGCAGACCATGATGATCAGGATGATCACCACGGCGATCATGATCTGCGTTTCAAACCGCTGATATCCGTACCGGATGGCAAGATCGCCCAGACCGCCCGCGCCGATGGCGCCAGCCATGGCCGAAGCGCCCACCAGCGTGATGATCGTCACGGTGAAACCCGCAATGATGCCGGGCAGGGCTTCCGGCACCAGCACTTCGCGCACGATTGTCCAGCGACTTGCGCCCATAGAGCGCGCAGCTTCGACCAGACCATTGTCCACCTCGCGCAGCGATACTTCCGCAATGCGCGCATAATAGGGGATGGCCGCAATCGACAGCGGCACGATGGAGGCCCATGTGCCGATAGACGTGCCGACGATGAAGCGGGTCACCGGGATAAGCGCCACCAGAAGAATGATGAACGGAACCGAGCGGAAGCCGTTGATGATCGCGCCCAACACGGTGTTGACCGTCAGGTTCTGGGCAAGGCCGCCGCGCTCGGTCAGGATCATGATGAGGGCAAGCGGCAGACCGACGACGAGCGAAATCAGGCTCGAAAAGCCGGTCATGATGATGGTCTCCCAGAAGGAGCGCCAGAGAAGATCAAGCATTGCCTGAGACATAGCCGAGTACCTCCGTGGCGTCTGCATGGGTGTTGAGATAGCCGATAGCGGCTTCGAATTTCGCTTTGTCCTGAGCGGGCAGGCTGATGAAGAGCGTGCCGACCGGCTCACCCTGGATCGTATCCATGCCGCCATGGATCAGCTGCGGCACAAGGCCGGTGGCCGCTGCCACATCGTTGAAGAAAGCGCCGCGCGCAGCTTCGCCTGAAAGCTTGACGCGAAGGATGGCCCGATCGCCCGCCTTGTCGGTCAGGCGTGCGCGCCACGAGGCAGGCAGTTCCGGCGTCAGCACCTGCAACATGCTCTGCGTGACGGGCGACTGCGGATTGGCGAAAACTTTCCAGACCGGACCCTCTTCGGCAATGGCGCCGTGATCGAGCACGATGACGCGGTCGGCGATGCGGCGGATGACCTCCATCTCGTGGGTGATGAGCAGGATGGTCAGGCCAAGCTCGGTATTGATGTCCTTCAGCAGCGCAAGAATGGACTGGGTAGTTTCCGGGTCGAGCGCCGAGGTCGCTTCATCGGAGAGCAGAACGGCAGGCTCTGCGGCAAGCGCGCGCGCAATGCCGACGCGCTGCTTCTGGCCGCCGGAAAGCTGCGCCGGATAATGGTTCGCTTTGTCGGAGAGGCCGACGAGTTCGAGCAGTTCGGCGACGCGGCGGCCGCGCTCGGCTTTGGGCTTACCTGCGATCTTCAGCGGCAGTGCAATGTTTTGGGCAACAGTCTTGGCCGAGAGCAAGTTGAAATGCTGGAACACCATGCCGATGCGACGGCGCAGCGGGCGCAGTTCGGTTTCGCCGAGGCCGGTGATTTCGCGGCCCTCGATGCGGATCGAACCGGAGTCGGGCTTTTCGAGGCCGTTGACGCAGCGGATCAGCGTGGACTTGCCCGCGCCGCTGCGACCGATAATGCCAAGGATTTCGCCGCGCGCGACGGAGAGCGACACGCCATTGATGGCTGCCGTGTTACCGAACATTCGGCGCACGTCTTTCATATCGACGATGGGCGCTGATGCGGTGGAGGGCGGTTCAATGGTCACGGCGGGGGTCACGGGGGTCACATTCGTTTCTTCTATAGTTTGATGCGCTGCTGCGAACAGCGGCAAACTGCAATCGGATAAGGCGTCAATGACGGATGATGCCTGTTCAGGCTAAGGCCTGTTCTGGCCAAGCTTGGCCTGTTGCCGATGCTTTTGGGCAATTTTTTTCCATACGTCAATAAAAGCCGCGCCGGAAACATGTTCCGGCGCGGTGTATTGAAAATGAAAAGCTTAGTTCCAGGCCGGGATGCCGGTGCCCTTATAGGCGCGGTCGAGTTCGGCCTTCACGGCGTCGTTCTGGAACGAAGCGACCAGGTTCTTCACCCATTCGGCGTTTTCGTCTTCAGTGCGAACAGCGATGAAGTTGTTGTAAGGATTGTTTTCCTTCGACTCCCAGCCGATGGCTTCTTCCTTCTTCAGATCCGCCTTGGCAGCCCAGTCATTGTTGACGATGGCAGCGTCGAGATCGTCGATGGAACGACCGACCACACCGGCGTCGAGTTCCTTGATCTCAAGCTTCTTCGGGTTTTCGACAATGTCGATCGGGGTGGCCAGAATGCCTGCATCCGGCTTCAGCTTGATCAGGCCCTTTTCTTCGAGAACGCGAAGCGCACGGCCTTCGTTCGACGGATCGTTCGGCACGCCGACGACGGCGCCTTCCTTCAGTTCGTCGAGGCTCTTGTGCTTGCGCGAATAGATGCCGATTGGCCAGACGGCAGTGTAGCCAGCAACGCTGATCTTGTAGCCGTGCTGCTTGATCTGCTCATCGAGATAAGGCTTGTGCTGGAAGGCGTTGGCGTCGATTTCCTTGCGCTCCAGAGCTTCATTCGGCTGGTTATAGTCGTTGAAGGTCACGCGCTCAATATTGAGGCCGTGCTTCTTGCCTTCTTCGGCAACGACTTTCCAGACGTCTTCGTCTTCGCCGCCCATGATGCCGACCTTGATGGTCTTGTCTTCTGCATGGCTCGGAGCCGAGGCGAAGCCAACGGTCAGCGCGGCTGCGGTGAAAAGAAGGGCTTTCAGACCGGCGCGGCGGCTGAAGGCATAACGGGAAAGGGCTGACGACATCTTTGTTTTCCTTAGCTGAACATTTTGGAAAGCCGGTCCCGGATTGCGATCATTAGATGATCTTTCTCCCCAGCCCTCCCTGATGCCGATAATTCCCGTTTGCATGGGAATAAACAAGGAAAATTTTTTCTGAAAATCCGATGGTGGCAAGTCTGGAATTTTATTCCTCTCAAGGGTAGCGGATTGCCATTTCCGCCACCGGATGAATCATTGTCTGTCGGAAGATGAGATGGCTAACGGTTGTCTGCGATAATCATCTGCGCGGCCTTCTCGGCGATCATCAGCGTCGGTGAATTGGTATTGCCGGAGGTGATGGTCGGCATGATGGACGCATCGGCAATGCGGAGACCCGCAATGCCATTGACCCGCAGGCGCGGATCGACGATCGCTTCCGCGTCCTGTCCCATGCGGCAGGTGCCGACGGGGTGGAAAATGGTGGTGCCGATGTCTCCTGCGGCCTTTTCCAGCTGTTCTTGCGTTTCGTAAGCAGGGCCGGGCTTGAACTCCTCCGGGCGATATTGCTGCAAGGGTGCCTGCGCTACGATATGGCGGGTGAGGCGGATTGCATCGGCGGCGACGCGACGGTCGCTTTCCGCCGCCAGATAGTTCGGCCGGATGGCGGGTTGCGCACGGTGATCCGGTGACTTGACGTGGATCGAGCCGCGACTGTCGGGGCGCAGATTGCACACGCTGGCCGTGAAGGCGGGGAAGGGGTGAACGTTTTCGCCGAATTTTTCGAGGCTGAGTGGCTGCACATGATATTGCAGATTGGCGGTTTCATAAGACGGGTCCGACCGGGTGAACACGCCAAGCTGACTCGGCGCCATCGACATGGGGCCGGACTGGCGCAGCAGATATTCCAGCCCGATCATCGCCTTGCCAGAAAGCTTGTTGGCCTTTTCATTGAGGGTCGGAATGCCCGTGACCTTATAGGCGCAGCGCAATTGCAGGTGATCCTGCAGGTTTTCGCCGACCTGTTTGCGCTCCAGCGCAACCGGAATGCCTGCCTGTTGCAGCACGTCGCCGCGCCCGATGCCCGACAGTTCGAGTACATGCGGCGAGCCGACGGCACCGGCGGCCAGTATCACTTCGCGCCTTGCCTTGACGGTACGGGTCGCGCCGTTCTGGTCGAAGGTCACGCCATTGGCGCGCATTTCCGCAATCTCGATGCGGCGCACATGCGCGCCGGTTTCGACGCGCAGGTTTTTGCGGTTCAGTGCCGGGCGCAGAAAGGCCTTGGCGGAATTCCAGCGAATGCCACGCTTCTGGTTGACCTTGAAATAGGACACGCCTTCATTGTCACCGCGATTGAAGTCGTCGGTGGCGGGAATGCCCGCCGCAACGGCGGCATCGCGAAAAGCGTCGAGAATATCCCAATGCAGGCGGGCATTTTCGACGCGCCATTCGCCGCCCGCGCCGTGCAACGCGCTGGCACCGGCGTAATAGTCTTCGGATTTCTTGAAGAGAGGCAGCACGTCGTCCCAGCCCCAGCCTTCGCAACCGGCTTGCCGCCACAGATCGTAATCGCGGGCCTGACCGCGCATATAGATCATGCCGTTGATCGACGAGCAGCCGCCCAGCACCTTGCCGCGCGGATAGCCGAGCGCGCGACCGTTCAGGCCGGGTTCGGCTTCCGTGGTGAAGCACCAGTCGGTGCGCGGATTGCCGATGCAATAGAGATAGCCGACGGGGATGTGAATCCACGCATAATTGTCCTTGCCGCCCGCCTCTAGCAGTAGGACGGAACGGTCCGGGTTCTCGGATAGTCGGTTCGCCAGCGCACAGCCTGCCGTGCCCGCGCCAACCACGATGTAATCGTAGGTGTCGGTCATGATTGTATATCCAGTAAAATGTGGAGCCGCGATCAGCGGATACAGCGACTCATTGAGTAGTGTTTACCCGAACAGTTTCTTTCCCAAACGCGAGGCATAGAACTCTCCGACGATACCTTTACGGAAGAGGATGACGCATGCCATGAAGATGACGCCGGTAACGATTGTGACGGGGAAGTCGGACGTTGCGAGATAGTTTTGCAGCGCGACGACGAAGGCAGCGCCGACGATGGGCCCGATCAGCGTGCCGATCCCGCCAAGCAGTGTCATCAAGATGACTTCACCCGACATCTGCCAGCCGACATCGGTCAGCGTTGCAAACTGGAAGACGAGCGCCTTCAG
>NZ_VEWL01000022.1 GCF_006376685.1 Ochrobactrum teleogrylli
GCTGTCGGTATTTCCGGCGCGATCCAGCATCTGGCTGGCATGAAGGACAGCCGCGTCATCGTCGCCATCAACAAGGATGAAGAAGCGCCGATCTTCCAGGTTGCTGATTATGGCCTCGTCGGTGATCTCTTCACCGTGCTGCCGGAGTTGCAGAAGGCTCTCTGATTTTTGCGAAGCGGCGGGCTGATCTCGCCGCTTCGTTATTTTGCGACCCGTCCCAGTCGGAGACCTAGTCTCGCGTTTGGGGCGGGTTCTTTGTAATGAGCGAGAATTTTGGATTGCATTTTAGGCGTTCAGCCTATCATTTGCTGGATGAGCCTTTTGCAATTCGAAGCGCGGTTTTCCGCTTGCTGTAGAAAAGATATGCTCGACAGGCCCCTTTTGGGGAGGATGAAGGAGTTACACGGTGGCGATCAAGACGGTTGGTATAGTTGGCGCGGGGCAGATGGGTGGCGGCATCGCTCATGTCTGCGCTCTGGCAGGGTTTAGTGTGCTTTTGCATGATGCTGCGCCGGACCGGCTGGAAAAGGGCATTGCCACCATCAATGGCAATATGGCGCGTCAGGTTTCTTCGGGCAAATTGCAGGAAGAAGAGCGCGCCGCCGCCATGAAGCTGATCCGCGCGGCGAATTCCATGGAAGACCTTGCTG
Organism: Ochrobactrum teleogrylli; assembly: GCF_006376685.1. GTDB lineage: Bacteria > Pseudomonadota > Alphaproteobacteria > Rhizobiales > Rhizobiaceae > Brucella > Brucella teleogrylli. The sequence goes on from NZ_VEWL01000022.1 coordinate 651, forward strand.
GTGTCGATCTGGCCATTGAAGCGGCGACGGAAGACGAAACCGTCAAGCGCAAGATTTTCGCGCAGCTCTGCCCGATCCTGAACCCGCAAGCCATTCTGGCGACCAACACCTCGTCAATTTCGATCACACGGCTTGCTTCGACGACGGACCGCCCGGAACGTTTCATCGGTATTCACTTCATGAATCCGGTGCCGGTGATGAAACTGGTGGAACTGGTGCGCGGTATCGCCACCGATGAAGACACGTTCCGCAAATCGAAGGATTTCGTGCAGGCGCTGGGCAAGACCGTGACGGTCGCCGAAGATTTCCCGGCATTCATCGTCAACCGCATCCTGCTGCCGATGATCAACGAGGCGATCTATACGCTTTACGAAGGCGTGGGCAGCGTCGAGGCTATCGATACGGCCATGAAGCTCGGTGCGAACCATCCGATGGGCCCGTTGCAGCTGGCAGACTTCATCGGTCTCGACACCTGCCTTTCAATCATGCAGGTGCTGCATGACGGGCTTGCGGATTCCAAATATCGCCCATGCCCGCTGCTGGTCAAATATGTCGAGGCAGGCTGGCTTGGACGCAAGACGGGCCGCGGCTTTTACGATTATCGCGGCGAGCACCCGGTGCCGACCCGCTGATAGTGCTAATGCCAATCGATCTAAAAAGCCGGTTTTGACCGGCTTTTTTTGTGAGAACTTTCAACTGTGACAAGTTTCAGGCAGCTGTGGAAAACCGGAACATCGTTACCATTAACTTACCGTTAACGATGCGGATTTAGCACTTATTCATCTTTGATCGTTAAAGTTTTCATTAAGATGTTCGGAAGTGAAGATTACTTCACAAGCTCACATTGAGCGCGGAACATCATTTCGAACATGATTGAGATGAAGGTGAAAGCGATGAGCATTCTTGTTCAGTTGCGTGACAGCGTTAATGTCATCCGCGAGTTCGTCGCACCGAGCTATCGGCCTGAGCGTCATTATATGCGCGGTCCCGGCCCAGCTTGCGAAGCACGCACGCGGCACTAAAGTGCATTTCGATCTGATTATATCAGGTCGGACTGTGCTTTAAGCCTCTCCCAAGGCGCCCCAGAATGAAATAAAGCCAGAACGGTCGCCCGCTCTGGCTTTTTGCTTTTCTGAAATCAGGCTTCGATAAAGCCGATTATTCCAGACCTTCAAACAGCGCCGTCGAGAGATAGCGTTCTGCAAAGGATGGAATGATGATGACAATGTTCTTGCCAGCATTTTCCGGGCGCTTGCCCACTTCAACGGCAGCAGTCAGCGCTGCGCCCGACGAAATACCGACGGGGATGCCTTCGATGCGGGCAATCAGGCGCGCATTAGCAAAGGAATCCTCGTTGGAAACCTGCACCACTTCATCGTAAATGCCGGTGTCGAGCGTCTTTGGTGCAAAGCCTGCGCCAATACCCTGAATCTTGTGCGGGCCGGGCGTCCCGCCGGACAAGACGGGTGAATCCTTCGGTTCGACGGCAATCACCTTGAAGGAAGGCTTGCGCGCCTTGATCACCTGACCGACGCCGGTAATCGTGCCGCCGGTGCCGATGCCGGAGATCAGAATATCGGCTTCGCCATTGGTGTCGTTCCAGATTTCTTCCGCCGTCGTGCGGCGATGGATTTCCGGATTGGCGGGATTTTCAAACTGCTGCGGAATGATGGCGTTCGGGTTGCCTTCGGCGATTTCCTCAGCCTTGGCAATGGCGCCCTTCATGCCCTTGGCGCCTTCGGTAAGCACCAGCTCGGCGCCAAGCAGCTTGAGAAGCTTGCGGCGTTCGACAGACATGGTTTCCGGCATGGTGAGCACAAGGCGATAGCCTTTTGCGGCAGCGGCAAAGGCCAGCGCGATGCCGGTATTGCCAGAGGTCGGCTCCACAAAAACCGTCTTGCCGGGCACGGCCTTGCCCTGTTCTTCAAGCGCCTCAATCAAGGCGAGACCGATACGGTCCTTGACGCTTGCCAGCGGATTGAAGAATTCCAGCTTTACCAGAAGGTTCGCGACAACGCCGTTTTCCTTGGCAAATTTATCAATGCGCACAAGCGGCGTATTGCCGATTGTTTCCAGAATGGAGCCGTAAATACGACCACGTCCCGCAGTTTCGTCGCTCTTCGAGCCAAGGGGTTTGTTCATAGCGTAATCTCCCTTCATATTGCGCAAAGTTTAAGAGGAAACAGCGCAAAAGCATAGCTGGGCATATGCGCTTGATGGATCAAGATTAGAATTATATTCTATATAATCGAATTTTTTAAAAGTGAATTCCATCAAAATTGGGAGTGCGCGTATTAGCTTATCTGAAAGCTCATTGATCCGCGTCAATGCAACCGTGAGAGCGGCGCGCGCATAATCAAGCTGTCAGGCAACAGGAGACCGAGTGATGTACAAGAATATTCTGATCGCAACCGACGGGTCGGAACTCGCTGAAAAGGGCGTGGATCAGGGCGTGGAACTGGCCAAGGAAACGGGCGCGAAATTGACTTTCGTGTCGGTGACCGAGCTTTTGCCGTCCTATGGCATCGTCGTTGCGGCGGAGTGGGCGTCGAGCCCTGTTGCGTTTCAGGAATATCGCGAAGCAATCACCAAGGCGGCAACCGAGATTCTGACCAAGGCCAAGGGCAAGGCGCAGGCCGCCGGTGTGACCGCTGAAGCGGTGCATGTCGAAAACCAGTCGCCCGCGCAAGGTATTGTGGACGTTGCCAAATCCCACGGCAGCGACCTGATCATCATTTCTTCACATGGCCGTCGCGGCGTCAACAAACTTCTGCTCGGCAGTCAGGCGGCGGAAGTCCTGTCGCTCAGCACCGTTCCGGTTCTGGTGATCAAATAATTGGTAGCTACTTGTTTTCTATCGGGCGTTTCACACGGGTTCAGCGATTGCCCGTGAGAGGCAAACAACGAAAGAAGATTGCCGATCACCTCTGTTAAGCTCCTCTTGTCCGCCTATCTGGTTGGGCAAGAGGAATTTGGCTTTTCAGGAGATCGTCATGACTGCGCCACGTCCATCCAAGACCAGCTTGGGCAATCATTTGCTTCACCCCGAAACGCAAATGCTGAATTACGGCTATGACCCGGAGCTTTCCGAGGGCGCAGTCAAGCCGCCGGTCTTTCTGACGTCAACCTTCGTGTTCAAGACCGCCGAAGACGGACGCGATTTCTTCGATTTCGTTTCCGGACGCAAGGAGCCGCCCGCCGGTGTCGGCGCGGGGCTGGTCTATTCGCGCTTCAATCATCCCAACAGCGAGATCGTGGAGGACCGTTTGGCCGTCTATGAGGGTGCGGAAAGCTCTGCGCTATTCTCATCCGGCATGTCGGCCATTGCGACCACGCTTTTCGCCTTTGCCCGGCCCGGCGATGTCATCCTGCATTCGCAGCCGCTCTATGGTGGTACTGAAACGCTGCTGGCGAAGACGTTTTTGAATTTCGGCGTGGAAGCGGTGGCTTTTGCCGATGGTGTGCATGAGGCGGCAATCGAAAAGGCGGCCGAGGAAGCCTTGGCTAAGGGGCGCGTTTCGGTCATCCTGATCGAAACACCGGCCAACCCGACCAACAGTATCGTCGATATCGCTGCCATCCGGCGCGTGGCTGAAAAGATCGAGCAGCAGCAAGGGCATCGCCCGATCATCGCCTGCGACAACACCTTGCTGGGACCGGTCTTTCAAAAGCCACTCGATCACGGTGCGGATTTGTCGGTTTATTCGCTGACTAAATATGTCGGCGGCCATTCCGATTTGATTGCGGGCGCGGTGCTGGGTTCCAAATCCATCGTCCGGCAGGTGAAAGCCTTGCGCGGCGCCATCGGCACGCAGCTCGATCCGCACTCCTGCTGGATGCTTGGCCGATCACTGGAAACGCTGGGGCTGCGCATGGAGCGCGCCAACAGCAATGCGCGGGCGACGGCTGAATTTCTGCGCGAGCATCCGAAGGTCGAAAAGCTGCATTATCTGCCCTTCGCGGATGAGAATTCCGATGTCGGCGCATTGTTCAGGCGGCAATGCACGGGCGCCGGCTCTACCTTCTCCTTCGATATCAAAGGCGGGCAGGCCGCAGCATTCCGTTTTCTCAATGCGCTTCAGATTTTGAAACTGGCCGTCAGCCTCGGCGGCACGGAATCGCTTGCGAGCCACCCGGCGGCAATGACCCATTCCGGCGTTCCGCTTGAGGTCCGCGAGCGTATCGGCGTGCTGGAATCGACCATCCGTCTGTCCATCGGCATCGAGCATCCGGACGATCTGATTGCCGATCTCGCGCAGGCGCTGGACGTGGCGTAAGCAAAGCCGCCGCTGACGTCGGGTTGGCCTGGCCTCAGCGGCGGTAATCGATTTCTGATAGCAGTTCCTGCAATCGGCGGCCCGTCGTTGTTTCGGACCAGCTGCCGCTGTTGCCGAGGCTGCGAAACGTTGCTCCGGCGGCCAATGCAATTTCGTTCGGCAGTTTCGCATCGGCCAGCATTTCCGCCAGGGCTTCCATTTCCTCGGCGCGGCGCAGCACGTGGCGCGGATAGGTCGGCACCAGTTTGCCGAAATCGGATAATGTGCCGCCCAGATGTTGGCCGATCAGTTCGAACAGGGAATCGGTCACGCCAAAAGCATTGGCCGTGTTGGCCGTCTCGAACAGGGCAGCGGCGACGGTCTTGTTGAAACCGGCAAAGGCCATTTTGAACACTGAAGCCTGCGCGATTTCCTCGCCAAGTGCGATTACTGGCAACAGGCCTTCAAACAATTCTTCCAGCGGTTTCGTGTCGGGGCCGCTGGCATAGATGCGGCCTTCGTCGCCAAGATGCGAGGCGCGACCGATGATGCAGGCATTGCAGAATGGAAGCGAAGCATTGCCGAAAGCTGTGTTCAGCCGTTCGGCATCGGCAGGCGTCTTGGCATTCATATCGACGTAAAACGGCGCCGCTTTCTGTTCGCGGCTGGCCGCGATTGCCTGTTCGGCCACGTCGATGACTGCCGATGGCGGCACGAGCGACAGCACGAGGTCGCTTTCTGCCAGAGCGGAAGCCATGTCGTCCCGCATTTCGACACCGATTGACCGGGCTGTCTCTTGCGTCTGCTCGCTGCGACCGCCCATCGGGCTGACGACTTTATGACCGGCAGCAATCAGCAATTTGGCAAAGGCGCTGCCCATATCGCCGGGATAGAGAAGAGTGATTGTGGACATGATGAGCCTCCTGCTGGTTCAAGCTTTTGTTGATGTCTTGCGCGACACACTGGCGCCGAACAGTGCCAGTCCGCCGAGAACAGAAATGACGGCGTAGATTTCGAAGGCGAATACGTAGCTACCCGTCATGTCGAACAGCAATGCGGCCAGCATCGGACCGCCAATGCCGGAGATCATCACCATCGGCGTGACCACACCCATGATGGCGCCCTGATTCTTGCGACCGAACAAGGAAGCCAGCAGAAAGGGCATCATCATGATGAGCCCGCCAGCCGACAAGCCGCTCAACACACCGTAGCCAAGCTGCAACTGCCAGATACTATTGGCGCTGATAAAAAGGATCAGCCCGATGGCCTGCATCGCCGAAAGGCAGAGAATCACCAGCCGGGTCGGGAACTGATCGGCGATGAAACCCGTGAGCAATTTGCCCAGAATGGCACAAATACCGTAGGTCAGGACGACGCTGCCCGCTTGCGCGGTGGTGAAGCCAAGCGACTGCGCGGCTGGGATCTTGTGCAGCAGGGCACCTTTCAGCACGAAGTCGGAAAGATTCCAGCCGACCATGAGAAACCAGAAGCCCGGCGAGCGCATCGCGTCTGCCACCGTCAGATCAGGGCTGGCATCGGCTTTTCCGGCTTGGGCCTTCGCATCGTCCGTTTCGTCTCCCAACGGCTTCAGCCCCATATCGGAAGGTTCGCGGCGAAGGACGAAGATTGCGAGCGGCACCAGAATGAGAACCGGCAAGAAGCCGAGGACGAACCAGGTCGAGCGCCAGTCCGAAATCGACAAAAGCCAGATGATCAGAGGCGACATCAGGATGCCGCCTAGATTGGCCCCGGATGAAACCAGCCCGGTTGCGCGACCACGTTGCGCTGAAAACCACTTGGCGATCAGCGGAAACACCAGTGCGTTGGACAGGCCCGCAACCCCGACGCCGCCGATAACACCGAAAGTCAGTGCGAACTGCCAGAAAGTCTGGGCGAGAGACGTCAGGCTGAATGACAAGCCGACGAGTACCGCGCCGATAATCATGATGGTTCTCGGTCCACGCTGGTCTACCCATCGTCCGACGAGGGGCGCCATGATCCCGGCGACAAGTTCACGGAAGGCAATCACGCCGGTGATCTGGGTATTGGACCAGCCCAGTTCCTCGCGCGCGGGATTGATGATGAAACCCATGGTCTGGAAGCCGATGCCGGCGCGGATGCACGAGATGGCGAGACAGGCGAGGGCAATGTACCAGGCATAATGAATCTGACTTGGTTTTCGCATTTGCACGGTCCTCCGAAGTAGCGAGACGGGACTTTGAAGCGAGCAAGGAATGCGAGGTCGTCAGGCGGAAAATGCACGCAAGTATCCGTCACCGATGCACGAGCATCGGATTGTTTGACTTTTCATCGTCATGGCAGAATCTGGTGCGCTAGTGTCGCGCTGCCCTGGAGCGCATTTCGATCACATGAAATCAGATCGGCGCTCTAAGGAGCGGGAGTGCAACATGGATGCACTCCCGAGCCTTGCCGACAGACGCCCTATGCGCTCTCGGTCTTTTCCATTCTCGACAATGCAGACATCTTTTTCGCAGATGCAGGCGCCACCATCGGGTAATTGGCGGGCAGGTTCCATTTGCGCCTGTATTCGTCGGGTGTCAGCCCGAAGCGGCTCATCAGGGCGCGCTTGAGCGTCTTGTAGCGGCGACCGTCTTCCAGGCAGATGATGTAATCTTCGAAAACCGACTCTTCGGGGTTTACCGAAGGTATTGCGGGAGGTTCCTCGGCAGAAAAGCTGCTTCCTTCCGACAATTCCCCGATGCATTCGCAGACATCAGAGATTGTCTTTAGTAATTCCTCATGGGTTACCTGATTTTTGTTCAGATAAGACGTTATAATGTTGTTCGCAAGTTGTAGGTGGAGGTTTCTATTTACGTATACATATTCTTTTTGGGTGTTTTCCATCATATGTCGCCAGATAGGAGGGAGGTTTATTTTATCAAGTTTTTGTAATGCGATTGCGTGAGCCTGATCGTGATGGGTTTGTGGTTTCAACGTGCGGTTTAAGTATCATCGTATTTGACTTTACAGTAAAGTCAAAATTAACATTGCGTAATGTAGCAAACTACGAAATAAGGCCGTGTCAGCGGCTGAAAGGCGCGTGGATACTGGGCTGGTTGTGTCGAACGCAAATCGGTTCGATCAGAGTCGAACGAAATCCGGCGCAGGCGCGTTGCACATGCGTTTTCGGTCTATGGGGAAGGTGCCATCCGGCGATGTTGAATAGCCGTGATCAACCCGGCGGAAAGAGGCCGGGTGACAGAAACTCGAGATTTTTAATGAAGTGGTGCGGGTGGTCGGAATCGAACCGACACTCCTTTCGGAACCGGATTTTGAGTCCGGCGCGTCTACCAGTTCCACCACACCCGCACAGGTCTGCCGAAGCAGTTCGATATGGTCCGAATTGGACAGCGGGTTGGGATATACCGACTAAACGAAACAACGTCAATTGCCCACAAGCGCAGGTTTTGGCGTAGAATGACAATTGTTATGAATGGCCTATCCAAAGCAGCCAGAACCCTTGGCCAACGCATAGGGCAGCATGGCGCGGCCAGCTTTGAAAGACGCGCTAAAAAGTCGGACGTCGAAAAGCCGACAACGCCTTGACGCTCGTGGCTTGAAAGCACGGCGCTCGTTTGGACGATCAGCACCTACCGTTCCGCCGCAGAACGCCGGGCGTTTGCGCGGGCAATCAAATCGCAAATGTTTTCGACGGCAAGACCTTGCCGGTTTGGTGCGGACTATCTTTGGCGCAGACCGTGTTCAACCACGTTCCAAACCACCACCACGGCAATGAAGCCGAGCAGGATGTAATCCAGCGTGCTGATATAGTGGAAATATTCCATAGCGCATCTCCTTCCCATGGGAGGGCGCAATGGCGGTTGCGAACCAGACGAAAGCCGGTCCTGTTGTTATGACCCGGAACGCTTCGCACCCTCTTGCGAGGTGGAATTGCACCGGTGCGGACCTCCTCTTCCGCCTGTCATGCGCTCTCCCGGAGCTGATGATAACACGTCGGAAAAGCTTTCACAAACTGTTGATCTTGCCCGCTATTTCTATAGCGGGCAAAGCATCGTTTTAGCTCCGATCCGTGAAGCTGCGAATGCGGTTGCGCACGATGCGCGCCAGATTGCGGGTGCGCTGATAAAGATGGATCTGCGATGCGGCCTGACGCGCGAGCTTGTCTGCACCGGGGTTTAGTCCTACCACCAATGTCTCGATGGTTTCGCGCTCGCGGAAAAGCCGCGTCATCACCGGATGGTCCGGCACGGCACAGGAATCCGTTCTGAGAATATTCGGATCGTTCAGGTGGCTTTTCGCGACTTCGATCATGAGCAGAACGCCGGGCGAGAAAGTCTGAAGGCTTTCGTCATAGGCGGTTTTCCAGGTCCAGGCTTCGCCTGCAACGGTGAAGACGGTGAGGATGGCGATGACGCGTCCGTCCAGTTCCAGCGTGTGGATGCGCACACAATCGCGTTCGGCAAGATTATTGACCGCCTCGCGCGCGAAGGCCGCACGGAAACGGTCTACGGCCATGGCCGTGCCGCGCTTTCCCTTCCAGCCGCTGGCTTCCAGCGACAGGAAATGCTCGAAGGACTGCCGCACTTCGTCCGGCGTGCGATAGATGCGGTGGACGAGTTCGCCTTTTTCGGCCAGACGCCGCCACTGGCGCTGATAATCGCGGCGGTGATGCGCGCCGATCGCCTGCTGGATATAGCTGTCGCCGTCGAGATCGCTCTTGAGGAACGGACGCTCTTTCTGTTCGATGGCGACGACCGGCAATTGCCGTCCGACCGCGACCGAGCGGATGAGTTTTGCCGCAGCGCCATTGGCGCGCATTTCGGGCAGAACCAGCACATCGGGCAGTTTGAGGTGATCGCGCGCCAGAATATCGAACAGATCTTCCACAACGCCGACCGGATCGTCATGGTCGATAAGCGGCGTGCCCTGCGGGCCGAACGGCGTGGACCAGGCGCGGATGACCGGCGTGGACAGCGGGAGACCCGGACGCTCTATGGTGTAGGGCATCACGAAGCGCAGGCGGCTGCGGATTTCGTTCTCGTCGCGCATGACCATGAAGCGCACTTCACGGTCTTCCAGCCGTGGCATGGCGGGAGCCAGAAAACGCGCATTGAAGAAGACATTCGGTTCGATGGTCCGGTTGCTCAGGTGGTCCAGCTCGTCGCGCAGTTCGAAGCCTGCCGCAGCGCCGTAGATCGCCAGCTTGCGCGGAATATCGCGGCTGTGAAGGCTTTCCTCCAGCTTCTTGGCGGCATCCATGGCGGCGACCGTATCGGACAGTTCCGAGACGATGCGAGCTGCGTTTCCGCCTGCGGATTCTTCAAGCAAAGGTTTTGCGGCCATTACAAAATACCCTCCGGGCTATTGTCTCGATCTCGGGGGATGAGAATGAACATAGCGATATGCATGGTGCGAAAGACGGCTGTTGAAAGCAGCGTGGCTTCCATCAGCATGGCGATAGCTGTCGAAATGGCGGCGCCGGTCAGGCCGAAGCGTGGGATCAGCACCAGATTGAGAATGACATTGACGCCAAGTGTGGCTGCATAGAGCAGGGCGCAGATATTCTGCTTGCCCGACATGTTGAGAAGGCTTTCCGCTGGCCCCACGCTGGCACGGGCGATCACGCCGATGATCAGAATGAACAGCAGCGGATAGCCTTCCGTGAAGGCTGTGCCGAACAGGCGCAGCAGCGGATAGCCGGCCATCAGGATGACGATGCCGAGTACGAGCGTGGGCCAGAAGGTCCAGCGGACGGAAGCCTGCGCAAAGCTCGCAAATTCCTCACGACTGCCGCTGTGCAGCAGGTCCGAATAACGCTGCGCAACGCTGGCTTTCACCGCAAAATAGACGAAATGGGCAAGCGCCATGATTTTCGTCGCGGCGAAATAGATTGCGACATGCTGCGGGTCCATCTCGCGACCGACCATCAGCACGTCGACATTAATGAGCAGGAAGAAGAAGCCTTCGACAAGGAAAATCGGCAGGGCGACGGTCATCCATTCGCGCAGGCGCTGGTCGCGCGGGGCTGCCGGAATGTCTTTTTGTAGCGATCGGTCGACGGTGAAAAACTGCCCGACGGTGGTGAGCCATGTTGCGGCGATCGATACGGCAAGCGCGGTTGCCGCCGTCGATGGCAGGCCCGAGCCATGCGCCACGATCATGAACAGAAGCACCAGAAGCGGTCGCACGATATAGCTCGGCGTCAGCGCCAGAGTGACCCAGGTGCGCGAACGGGCGATACCATCCAGCATGTTGCCGAGAGTGATCATGGGCAGGCAGACGAAACCCAGAATGAAGGGCACCAGATAATAGCTGGCGACCTCATCCTTCAACAGCCAGAGCGCGAGTGAGCCGATCAGCGCGATCACAGTTGCAGCCGCAAAGGCAAATGCGCGTCCGGTGAACAGGATGCCCCGCACCAGACCGAACATCTGGCGCTGAACATATTCCGGCACAAAGCGAATGATGGTCGTGTGCAGGCCGAAACAGGCGAGATCGCCGATGATCACCATCGTCAGCCAGACGAGAACGAAAATGCCATATTCGAATTCGCCCATCCAGCGAGCGAGGATGACTTGCGATAGCAGCGCGATGCCGGCGCTCGCCACACGAACGGAAAATGCGATCAGCGATGCGCGCTGCGCAGCCGCCTGCGGACCGCTATCGGTCAGCACGGAATCCAGCCGCTCCGTCACAGGACGGAGTTTGGCCGCGATGGTGCCGGGTAAAAACCGGCCCGCTGCTTCAGCTGCCGAAAACCACACGTCTATGCCAACCCTGTTATGCGCCGCCCTTATGATGAGCGTTTCGCTTGTTTGCGCCGGGATTTTCCCGGTCTTGTTGTCTGTTGTCTCGCACACTTATCCGAAAAACATTTCACGTTTTCGGGATGTGTTGGAATTCCTGTTATCGGTCCCGATACGAGCCCGATGGCAGGACCTTAGATGGGAGTTCTTTAAAAAGGGAAAAAAGAAAAATCCAGCGGAAGATTTCACGCGGAAATTGTAGGAATGGTGAGTATTTCCTGAATCCCGCGCATCTATGCTTACTGCCTGATTAAAGCATCGACAGACAAGGCTGCAAAGAAAAACCCCGGCGTTTGGCGCGCCGGGGTTTTGTTCTTATTCGAAAGCACCGTGGCAGTGCTTGTACTTCTTGCCCGAACCGCATGGGCAGGCCTCATTGCGGCTGACCTTACCCCAGGTGCGGGGATCGGCCGGATCGCGGTCGGCTGCCGGGATGACACGCTCATCGTGCTGATGATCGGTCCATGCGGCATCGTCGAAGTCGTTCTGCCCGGTCGTCTCGTCAATGTGGCGGCCCTGCATGACTGGCAGTTCCGGCTCCTGCGGTGCTTCGCGGACAATCTCAACACGCATGAGCTGCGAGATGACCACTTCGCGAAGGTTCGCCAGCATGGACTGGAACAGTTCGAAGGCTTCCGTCTTGTACTCGTTCAGCGGGTCGCGCTGTGCATAGCCACGGAAACCAACAACCGAGCGCAGATGGTCGAGATTGACCAGATGCTCACGCCACAGATTGTCGAGCGACTGCATGATGACCGACTTTTCGACATAGGTCATGATCTGCGGACCAAAGCGTTCGGCGCGGTCGGCAGCAGCCTTGTCGGCAGCTTCCTTGATGCGGGTCTCGAATTCTTCTTCGGCGATGCCTTCTTCCTTCGCCCATTCCTCGACGGGCAGGTCGAGATTGAGCTTGGTGGTAACATCTTCCTTCAGACCGGCAATATCCCACTTTTCCGCATAGGCGTCCTTGGGGATACGCAGCGCAACCATGTCCTCGATGACCTCGTGGCGCATCTCGGCGACCGTTTCGGTCAGGTCCGGCTCGTCCATCATTTCAAGGCGCTGTTCGAAGATCACCTTGCGCTGATCGTTCATCACGTCGTCGTATTTGAGCAGGTTCTTACGAATTTCGAAGTTGCGGGCTTCGACCTTCTTCTGCGCCTTTTCCAGCGCCTTGTTGATCCAGGGGTGGACGATGGCTTCGTCTTCCTTGAGGCCGAGCTTTTGCAGCATGCCGTCCATACGGTCGGAGCCGAAGATGCGCATCAGGTCGTCCTGCAGCGACAGGAAGAATTTTGAACGGCCCGGATCGCCCTGACGACCGGAACGGCCACGCAGCTGGTTGTCGATGCGGCGGCTTTCGTGACGCTCGGTGGCGAGAACATAAAGTCCGCCTGCGGCAAGCGCCTTTTCCTTGAGCTGCGCGATATCGGCCTTGATCGCGGCGATCTTGGCTTCGCGCTCCGGACCTTCCGGAATGTCGGCCAGTTCCTGACGGACGCGCATTTCCAGATTGCCGCCAAGCTGGATGTCGGTGCCGCGACCCGCCATGTTGGTGGCGATGGTGACAGTGCCCGGCACACCGGCCTGCGCGATGATGTAAGCTTCCTGCTCGTGATAGCGGGCGTTCAGGACCTGAAAATCCTTGATGCCTTCCTTGCGGAGACGCTCGGCGAGAAGTTCCGACTTTTCGATCGAGGTCGTGCCGACGAGGATCGGCTGGCCCTTTTCGTGCGACGCGCGGATATCGCGCACGATGGCTTTATATTTTTCTTCGACGGTGCGGTAGACTTCGTCGTCCTCGTCGATACGCTGCACCGGCAGGTTGGTCGGGATTTCGAGAACTTCCAGACCATAAATATTGCCGAATTCTTCCGCCTCGGTGGCCGCCGTACCGGTCATGCCGGCCAGCTTGTTGTACATGCGGAAGTAGTTCTGGAAGGTGATCGATGCCAGCGTCTGGTTTTCCGGCTGGATGGTCACATGTTCCTTGGCTTCCAGCGCCTGGTGCAGGCCTTCCGAATAACGGCGGCCCGGCATCATGCGACCGGTGAATTCGTCGATGATGACGATTTCGTCGTTGCGGACGATATAGTCCTTGTCGCGCTGGAACAACTTGTGCGCGCGCAGAGCGTTGTTCAGATGGTGAACCACGGCGACATTTTCGATGTCGTAGAGGCTTTCACCCTTCAGATGGCCAGCGGCTTCCAGAAGCTGCTCGACCTTCTCGGTGCCGATTTCGGTAAAGATGGCGGTCTTCTGTTTTTCATCGACTTCGTAATCTTCGTCTGCCAGCGGCGGAATGAAAGTGTCGATGAGATTGTAGAATTCCGAACGATCTTCCAGCGGGCCGGAAATGATCAGCGGCGTGCGCGCTTCGTCGATGAGGATCGAGTCCACTTCGTCGACGATGGCGTAATTATGCGGGCGCTGCACCATCTGGGCGCGCTCATACTTCATGTTATCGCGCAGATAATCGAAGCCGAGCTCGTTATTGGTGCCGTAGGTGATGTCGCAGGCATAGGCTTCGCGACGCTCATCGTCGTCCAGACCATGCTTGATGACGCCGACCGTCAGACCAAGGAAATTGTAAAGACGACCCATCGTTTCCGCATCGCGGGTGGCGAGGTAGTCGTTGACCGTCACAACGTGAACGCCCTTGCCCTCAAGCGCATTGAGGTAGACGGGCAGCGTCGCCATCAACGTCTTGCCTTCACCGGTGCGCATTTCTGCGATGCCGCGTTCATGCAGCACCATGCCGCCAATCAGCTGCACATCGAAGGGACGCATGCCGAGCACGCGCTTGGCGGCTTCACGCGCGGTCGCGAAAGCGTCGGGCAAAATGGCGTCGAGCGTCTTTCCTTCAGCCAGTGCGGCGCGGAATTCGGCGGTCTTGGCCTGAAGCTGCTCATTGGTGAGCGTTTCGTAATTCTTCTCAAGCGCGGTAATCTGTTGCGCACGCTGACGCAGGGTCTTTACCTGGCGGTCGTTGGATGAACCGAATATCTTGCGGGCGAGGCCGCCAAAGCTGACCATCTCTGGTCCTTTCCTGTCCGTTCAGCCGGAAGCGCTTCCGGCAATGTCGAATGCTTTATTCACGCGTATTGAAACAAATGCAAGAAAAGTACACCGCTAAAGCAGCCCTTCAAGGCGCAATTTTGGCACAATTTCCCCCCGGCCGCTCGCTGAACGCCCAAGCCCCGGCAGATTTGCGGGGCATTGCTGTAAACACTCTGGACGCAAAGCCGAAGGACAGATAAGTGGGGCTTAGGGCGATGTCAACGTTGCTCAACAGGCCGGAAATCCCGCTCTTTCGTGATAGGGTGGCGGTAGCCGGGCCAAATTCCGCCGCATTCATCGGGCCGGTAAGCGGTCTCGAAGGAGAGAATCTCATATGAAAGCCATTCTCAAAGCCCCTTATCGCAAGGCTCTCGCTGTTCTTGCGGCATCCGTTGCCCTCGCAAGCCTCTCTGGCGCTGTTTCATTCGCGCAGGACGCTCCCAAGCCTGCCGACGCAGCACAGACCGCAGCCGCTCCTGCTGAAAAGGAAGATCCGGCAAAGGTTCTGGCAACCGTCAACGGCAAGGACATCACTGTCGGCGACGTCGATCAGGCCGCGGGCGATCTCGATCCGCAGTTTGCCCGTCTTCCGGCTGAACAGCGCCGTCTGGCAGCCCTGGCCGCGCTGATCGACATCAAGGCGATGTCGGCGGAAGCGGAAAAGCAAAAGCTGGACCAGACCGACGAGTTCAAAACCCGTCTGGCTTTCCTGCGTGAGCGCGCGCTGCACAACGAATATTTCAAGGATTCCATCGTCGACAAGATCAGCGATGCCGATATTCGCGCTCGCTACGACAAGGAAATTGCCGCCATGCCGCCTCAGGTCGAAGTGCGTGCGCGTCACATTCTCGTGAAGACGAAGGAAGAAGCCGAAGCCATCATCAAGAAGCTCGCCGGTGGAGCGAAGTTCGAAGATCTGGCCAAGGAAAGCTCCACTGACGGTTCCGCCGCCAATGGCGGCGATCTTGGCTACTTCACCGAAGGCCAGATGGTTCCGGAATTCGAAAAGGCAGCCTTCGCGCTGAAGCCCGGCGAATACACCAAGGAGCCGGTGCAGACCCAGTTCGGCTTCCACGTCATTCAGCTCGAAGATCGTCGCACCAAGCAGCCGCCTGCATTCGATCAGGTCAAGGAACAGATCCGTTCGATCATTCTGCGTGAGCGTTATGTCGAAACGGTCAAGAAGCTCCGCGACGCCATGAAGATCGACTACAAGGATCCGGCCGTCGAAAAGGCTATGAAGGACGCAGCCGCCGCGCAGGACGCCGGTGATGCGGGCGACGCGCCTGAAGGCGAACAGCCGCAGCAGTAAGTTTCGATCAATGTAAAACGCCCCGGTCTTCCGGGGCGTTTTTCGTTGTATCAGCTGTTTCTGCTTGATTTTGTCCCGCAAACATTTCCAATGCGCCAGAATCAAGAATTTCGATGATCCATCGAACCGAACATCCTGAACCGACCCCTTTTGAGGCACTCATGTCTGCGTCCGTTTCTCCGCTCGCTCCAAAACATTATCCGTCCATGCCTGCCATCGACGGTGTGCGCATCGCTACTGCCGCTGCCGGAATCAAATATAAGGGCCGAACCGATGTGATGCTGATGGTGTTCGACCGCCCGGCGGAAGCCGCAGGCGTGTTCACCCGTTCGCTCTGCCCGTCGGCTCCGGTCGATTTCTGCCGCAAGAACCTCGTTCACGGCAAGGCGCGAGCGGTGGTGGTCAATTCGGGCAATGCCAATGCCTTCACCGGCGTCAAGGGCAAGGCCGCGACCGAAGCGACGGCGGAAGCCACGGCGAAGGCCGTGGGCTGTGCCACGACCGATGTGTTTCTGGCCTCTACTGGTGTCATCGGCGAGCCGCTCGATGCGAGCAAATTCTCCCATCTGCTCGGCGACATGAACAAGGATGCGGTCGCGGATTTCTGGACCGAGGCCGCCAAGGCCATCATGACCACGGACACCTATCCGAAGGTCGCGACCGAAACCGTGCTGCTGGGCAAGGTTCCCGTCACGATCAACGGTATCGCCAAGGGCGCTGGCATGATCGCGCCGGATATGGCGACGATGCTGTCCTTCATCGTCACCGATGCGCCGATCAAGGCCGATGTGCTGCAAAGCCTGCTGTCGAAAGGCGCGAACAAGAGCTTCAACGCTGTCACCGTCGATAGCGATACCTCCACCTCCGACACGCTGATGCTGTTTGCAACCGGCGCTGCGGCAGGTCGCGGCGCGCCGAAGATCACGGATGTATCCGACAAACGTTTGAAGGAATTCAAGAAGGCGCTGAAGCGCGTTTTGAAGTCGCTGGCCTTGCAGGTCGTGCGTGACGGCGAAGGCGCGCGCAAGATGATCGAAATCGAAGTAACTGGCGCCAAGTCGTCCGTTTCGGCGAAGAAGATCGCGCTTTCCATCGCCAATTCGCCGCTGGTCAAGACGGCTGTGGCGGGCGAAGACGCCAATTGGGGCCGTGTCGTCATGGCCGTGGGCAAGGCAGGCGAACCGGCGGATCGCGACAAGCTCGCCATTTCGTTCGGTGATATTCGCGTTGCCTATCAGGGCGAGCGCGATCCGGCTTATTCCGAACAGGCAACCTCCGCCTATATGAAGGGCGAGGATATCCACATCCATGTCGATCTTGGCATCGGTCGCGGCGAAGCCACCGTCTGGACCTGCGATCTCACCAAGGAATATGTAGCCATTAACGGCGACTATCGAAGTTAAGGCCCGAGATATTCGGGTTCCAGCGGCCTGCAAATAGCACTCTTTTGCGCTTCCGGTGCTCATGTACCTTAAAGTACACTCCGCTCCGGTTCTCAAAGAGCACTATTTTCGGCACGCTGGAACCCGAATCTCAACGGGCCCGGAGGCCCGGCCGTTAGATGTTGAAATGCTTGCAGGAATTCCAATGACCAAACCAAGTCTTGCCATTGTCCGCCAGCTTGAAGCCGTAGGCTTCCGCGCCTGGCCTGCCACGTCGGTTCATTACGACGGAACATGGGCGATCCGCATGACGGCAGCGCATTCCTCCAAGCGTTTGAACTCGATCAATCCGCTCGATCCGGGCGACACGCGGGATATTCCAACCCGCGTGGAGCTGGCGGCGCAGCGCTTCCGCGCTTATGGCCGCGTGCCGTGTTTCCGGCTTTCGCCGCTCGCGCCTGTCGAGCTTGAAGATTATCTCGAAGGCCTCGGCTGGAAGCGTCAGGACGAAACCATCGTCATGACCTGCAATCTGACTGAGATCGATCTGTCGGGCGAGATCGACCAGATTCCGCTGAAAGATATCGGTCGTTTCGTCGATGCGTCGCTCTCCATTCACGAGCGCCCGGAAGAGATGCGCCCCGGCATGTCCGAAATTCTGGACGGCATTCGCCCCAACAAGGGCATGTTCGTGCTGGAGGCAGAAGGCCGTGCAGTGTCCGATGTGCTGTGCGTGCAGGATGGCGTCATGGCCGGTTTGTTCGATGTCGGCACCTTGCCCGAGGCGCGCCGCAAGGGCTACGGCCACAGTGTCGTCGGCTCGGCGCTCAAATGGGCGGCAAAGCTTGGCGCCAGGACGGCATGGCTGCAGATCGAAGCGGAAAATGTCGCCGGTCTCGCGCTCTATGAACGCTTCGGCTTTCAGGAAGCCTATCGTTACGCCTATCGGGAGAGCAACGAGAAATGAGCGAAGTGAAGAACCGTCGCATTCTTCTCGTGGCAGCCTGCGCGCTGGTGGATTCCGATGGGCGGGTGCTGCTGGCACAGCGTCCGGAAGGCAAGCAGCTTGCAGGCCTTTGGGAATTTCCCGGCGGCAAGGTCGAGCCGGGCGAAACACCTGAAGAGACGCTCATCCGCGAATTGCAGGAAGAAATCGGCATCACCACGAAGGTGGCCTGCCTCGCGCCTTTGACTTTTGCCAGCCACACCTATGATGATTTTCACCTGCTGATGCCGCTCTATGTCTGCCGCCGTTTCGAAGGCATTGCGCGCGGACTGGAAGGGCAGGCGCTGAAATGGGTGCGCCCGAAGGATATGCGCGATTATCCGATGCCCCCTGCGGATGAACCGCTGATCCCGTTCCTCATTGATCTCCTGTAGTTTTTCGAAAATCGGTAGCGCTTATCAACAGCTGTGAAAAAGCTGACAATTTATTACGATTAAGGCTGGCAGTTAATCTCTGATTCACTCCGTTGCGGCATTCTCGAGTGGGAGCCGCTCCGGAGTTGGGTATCATGAGTTTCGACAACAATTATTTCAGTGCCGATCACAACGAATATGCACCCACCACTTTGACAAAAGCGGGGCGTGGTTTCCTGCGTCTGGTGCTGTTGTTTGGTTCTGCCGCTGTGGCAATGGCGCTGATTATTGTCCCGATCCTCAACGATCAGGCGGCGAAGGTTGCGGCCCAGTCGGTTCTGCCAGCGGGTATTGATCGGACCATGACCGGCTCCATCAAGCGCGATCCTGCCACCCAGCCACGTGCCGCCGCACAGACCTATACGGTGCGCAAGAGCGTGCTGCAGCCGAACCCGAATTCGGTCTGCGTCATCGATGTGGATGGAAGCCATCGCGGCGACTGCTAATTACTCTTCTTCGGCTTTCTTCAGCGCATCGGCCAGCGATGCCTTGGCGGAGCCGGGCTTGAGCGGCTTTTGCTGGGATTCATGCGGAGCCCAACCGGACAGCCAGATAATCGAGAATGTGGCGCGGATGCGCCCGTCCGGGTCGCTGAAGCGTTCGGCATAGATTTCCGCTGCGCGCAGGAATAGCCGTTTCGATACCGGACGGCGCGAACGGTCGCGTACGATATTCTGCATCCCCATGGCGCGCAGATCGGCCATCAGGTTGAACAGCGAATCATAACGCACCGTCACGTTTTCCACGTCTGTTACCGGCAGTGCAAAGCCGGCGCGCTGCAACAGGCCGCCGACATCACGCACATCTGCAAACGGAAAAACGCGTGGCGATGCACCACCGGTCAGTTCGATTTCCGCCTGTAGCAGACTTTCACGCAATTCGCCGAGCGTGCCGCTGCCGCTGAGCGCTGCGAGAAAAAGCCCATCAGGCTTCAATGCGCGGGCGATCTGCACCATGGCACCGGGCGTGTCATTGGTGGCGTGCAGCGCCATCAGCGATACGATCAGATCGGCACTGCCGGGTTTGATCGGCAGCATCTCCTCGTCACCGACGATGGCCGGAAACGGACCTTTCAGGAAATCCGCATCGCGTTCGACGCGCAAAATCGTGTCCGCCTTGCCGGAACTCGCAATGGCCGCTGCCGCAAGTCCATTATGGCCCGCCAGATCGATGGCGACGGGAAAGCGACGCTCGACGGTATCCAGACGGTCGGCAAGGTCTTCGGCCACGCGTCGCAACAGAAAATCGGCACCCGGTTCGGCGCGCCGAAAAGCGCGGCGGCGAAAGGCAAGCTGTAGATCGCGGTCGAAGATCGCGCTTTCGGGGGCAGGCATGGAATCCGTCTTTTCTTTTGCTACGCGGCGTATAGTGTAAAGCATGTCGCGGAAAAGTGGGAACCGGTTTTCCGGCAACGACATGCGTAGAAACAAATAGATAAAGCGCGACGCGCTTTAGTCGCGGGCATAGATGCATTCGAACGGGGGCGAATGCAATGGCGGATGATGATACACCGCATCAAACCTTTTTGCGCAGGCTTTACGCCGGTGCGCGGTTCGCTACGCGGCATGTGCTGCGCACGACTACCAATCTGTTGTTTCCAGCAAACTGTGTCGGCTGTCAGGCGCATGTCTCGCAACCGGGGACATTGTGCCCGGCCTGTTGGTCGCAACTGCGCTTTATCGAGCGGCCTTATTGCCCGGTGCTGGGTGTGCCGTTCGGTCACGACTTTGGCGACGGCTTCATGAGCGCTGAGGCTATTGCCGATCCGCCTCCGTTTCGTCGCGTGCGGTCGGCGGTGGTGCATCGCGGGGCGGCGCAGCGCATGGCCGTGGCGCTGAAATTCCATGACCGCACCGATCTCGCGCCATGGATGGCGCGCTGGATGCAGCGCGCAGGCCGCGAATTGCTGGAGGAGTGCGAGGTGATCCTGCCGGTGCCGCTGCATCGCTGGCGCTTCTGGAGCCGCCGTTTCAACCAGTCTGCGGAGCTTGCGCGTGCGCTGGCAAAGCAAAGTGCACTGCCTTTTGCGCCGCAAGCCCTGAACCGTATCCGGCGCACCGAGCAGCAGATCGGGCTTGGCTCCAAGGAGCGCAAACGCAATGTGGATGGTGCCTTCCGTGTGCCGAAGGAGCAGGAAATTCACGTGCGCGGACGCCGCGTCCTGCTGATCGATGATGTTTACACGACGGGCGCGACGGTGAAGGCCGCAACACGCGCCTTGCTGCGCGGCGGGGCAAAAAGCGTCGATGTTCTGACATTCAGCCGTGTTCTGCCTGATTGAAGCTTGCGGGCAAGAACAAGCCTGCACACACCGTCGTGAAACCGGGAGGGTCTTCCAGAGCGAAGCGTTGCCGACTATATAGTGGGGCAACGAATGGAGTTTTTCATGGTTGACGTCACCATCTATACCCGCCCCGGTTGCCCCTATTGCTCGCGTGCGGTCGATCTCCTGACCCGCAAGGGCGTGGAATTCAACGAGATCAATGCGGGCGCTACGCCGGAACTGCGTGCCGAAATGCAAGAGCGTTCGGGCCGCAACACCTTCCCGCAGATTTTCGTCGGCGCCGTGCATGTCGGCGGCTGCGACGATCTCTTCGCGCTGGACAGTCAGGGCAAGCTTGACGGTCTGCTCAAGACCGGCGAACTGAATTAATTTTTATAACGGGGGAGAAACCGATGAGCACGTTTCGCGCTGCCGCACTACAGATGCGTTCCGGCACTGATGTTGTCCGCAATATCGAGGATCTGGAGAAACTTGTCGCTGAAGCGGCGGCGCAGGGCGCGACTTACGTGCAATCGCCCGAAATGACCGGCGCGATGATGCGTGATCGCGTGGCGTTCAAGGCAAGCCTGCGCGACGAAGCCAATGACCTTGTTTTCAAGGCAGCTTCGGCGCTGGCGGCAAAGCATGGCATCTTCCTGCATATCGGCTCGACGGCCATTGATGCGGGCGACGGCAGGATTGCCAATCGCGCCGGATTGTTTACGCCCTCCGGCGAAAAGCTCGTCTCCTATGACAAGATCCATATGTTCGATGTCGATCTCGACAATGGCGAAAGCTGGCGCGAATCGGCAACCTATGAGCCGGGCAAGGAAACGGTTGTCGCCGAACTGCCTTTCGCCAATCTTGGCATGGCGATCTGCTACGACATTCGCTTCCCGCAGCTTTTCCGCGCACAGGCGCTTGCTGGCGCCAATGTGATTACCGGTCCCGCCGCCTTCACCAAACAGACCGGCGAGGCGCACTGGCACATCTTGCAGCGTGCGCGGGCCATCGAAAATGGCGCATTCCTGATCTCGGCGGCGCAGGGCGGATTGCACGAGGACGGGCGCGAGACCTATGGGCATTCGATCATCGTGTCGCCCTGGGGCAAGGTGCTGGCCGAAGCCAACCATGATGAACCGGCTGTGATCGTTGCCGATATCGATGTTGCCGAAAGTGCTGCGGCGCGCGGCAAGGTGCCGAATTTGAAGAATGCGCGCGAGTTTACCGTGAAGACGGTAACCGCAAAACAGAAAGAGGACGCGTAATTCCATGATCCGCTTTTCGCTTCATTGCGATAACGGCCATGAATTCGAGGGCTGGTTCCGCGACAATGCCGATTTCGATCGGCAGTCGGAGATGAAGTTCGTCTCCTGTCCGGTCTGCAATTCGCATCAGGTGCAGAAGGCCCTGATGGCCCCGGCCGTTTCGACGGCGCGGGCCAAGGAAAAGATCGCAATGGCGCTGGGTGAAGCCCAGAAGAAGGTTCTTGAAGAAATGCGCGATTTGAGCCGCAAGGTCCGCGAGAATGCGGATTATGTCGGTGACAAATTTGCCGAGGAAGCGCGCAAGATCCATTTCGGGGAAACGGAACAGCGTGGCATCTATGGCGAAGCCTCGCGTGAGGACGTGCATTCGCTGCTTGAAGACGGCGTTGACGTGATGCCATTGCCGGTTTTCCCGGAAGATCAGAATTAGGTTTCTGCCCGACACCTGTTCGGCATGACAGCACGGCAGGGGAGGCCGAACGCATGAAATTGATGGAGTCCGCCTCCTTTCTGCTTCTGGCCACCGGCACCTTGCTGGGGCTTATCCCGCCTCTGGGAAAAATCGCCGCCCAGGCGGGCGTCCCGCCTGCCATGTGGACCTTTCTGTTTTCCGCCAGTGCTGGCGTGATCTTGCTTGCCCTTCTGCTTTTGCGGGGAAAAAGCCTCGGCTTTTCCGGCGGGCGCGCACGCTATTACGTCTGCACGGCAATCATTTCCTATGCCTTGCCCAATCTTCTGATCCTGTCGGCAATTCCGCGTCTCGGCGCTGGTTTCACGGGAATCATGTACACGCTGTCGCCGGTTATCACGCTGGTGATTTCGATGGGTTTCGGCTTGCGCCGTCCCAATGCGCTGGGCATTGGCGGCATTGCCGTCGGCTTCATCGGTGCAATCCTCGTGGCGCTGACACGCGGCGAGGTCGGCAAACCCGCCGATCCGCTCTGGGTTGCGGCCGCCTTGCTTATTCCGGTGTTTCTCGCCTGCGGCAATGTCTATCGCACACTGGACTGGCCAAAAAACTCCGATCCGACAGAGCTCGCGGCAGGCAGTCATCTGGCTTCCGCCATCATGCTTTTTGCAGGAATTTTGCTGTTCACCGGCGGTTTTCCGGTTGAGACATTTGCGCTTGCACCATGGGCTGCCACAGCACAGGCGATTGCGTCGGCTGGAATGTTCGCGCTGTTCTTCCGGCTACAAGCGGTGGGCGGACCGGTCTATCTCAGCCAGATCGGCTATGTGGCCGCAGCGCTCGGACTCATTTCCGGCACGCTGTTTCTGGGCGAGCATTATCCGCCGCTCACATGGATCGGTGCTGTCGTCATCGCGATTGGTGTGGCGATGACAACCAGAGCCCAGAGGGGATAATTATTAAAGCTGATTATTGGATGATTATTCGGGCCGCTCGGCCAGAACCATATAATTCACATCCGTATCGCGGGAGCGGCTCCAGCTGTCGGCAAGCGGATTATAGGTGACGCCCAGCTTGTCGATGAGGCGCAGCCCGCCTTTCGAAAGTGCGGATTCCAGCTCTTCCGGGCGCACCAGTTTTTCATATTGATGGGTGCCGCGCGGCAGCCAGCGCAGCACATATTCCGCGCCGATAATCGCCAGACCATAGGCTTTCAGCGTGCGATTGATGGTGGCGACGAACATCAGCCCGCCGGGCTTCACCATTTCGCTGGTCGCGGACATGAACAGATCGACGTCCGAAACATGCTCGACCACTTCCATGTTCAAAACCACGTCGAATTTCTCCCCAGCCTCCGCCAGAGCTTCCGCCGTCGTGGCGCGGTAATCGATCTCGACGCCGCTTTGCGCGGCGTGGATTTTCGCAACCTCGATATTGGTGGTGGAGGCGTCCGCGCCGATCACGGTTGCACCGAGGCGCGCCATCGGTTCGCAAAGAAGGCCGCCGCCGCAACCGATGTCGAGCAAGCGCAATCCCTCAAAGGGGCGCGGCGTATTCGGATCGCGATTGAATCTAGCGCAGATTTTTTCCTTGATATAGGCAAGGCGCGTCGGATTGAATTTGTGCAGCGGGCGGAACTTGCCCTGCGGGTTCCACCATTCTGCGGCAATGCGCGAGAAATGCTCGATCTCGGAAGCGTCGATGGTGGTGCGGGCAGTCTCGGTCATTTCATTCTCCAGCTGCGGAAGCGTGCAGTTCTGCTCTCAAGGTAGCGCTTCAAAGTCAAGCTGCAAATCAAATTCCGGCATTCGTGGCCCTATCGGAACGTTCTTGCGAATCGCGGCCTTGCGGAACCGCGACATATTAGCTATGTGACCCCGGGTTTGCCTGTCGCAAGATTATAAGGTTTGGACAGGTGAGAGTGTAATTTTCAAAATAGCGGGACGTATCCTGAAATGGCGCGCATCGTGATGAAATTCGGCGGCACTTCGGTGGCCGATCTGGAACGCATCTATAATGTGGCGCGCCACGTCAAACGCGAGGTCGAGGCGGGCAATCAGGTTGCTGTCGTCGTCTCGGCCATGTCCGGCAAGACCAATGAACTGGTCAACTGGGTTCAGAACATGCCGAAGGTATGTGGCGCCAGTTCGCCTTTCTATGATGCGCGCGAATATGACACCATCGTCGCTTCCGGCGAACAGGTGACGAGCGGCCTTCTGGCCATTGCGCTTCAGTCGATTGGTGTCGATGCGCGTTCGTGGCAGGGCTGGCAGATTCAAATCAAGACCGACAATGCGCATGGCGCGGCCCGTATTCAGGACATCGACGGTTCGGAAATCATCCGTCGCATGGAAATGGGACAGGTTGCTGTTGTGGCCGGTTTCCAGGGCTTGGGCCCGGATAACCGCATCGCGACGCTCGGACGCGGTGGTTCGGACACCTCGGCTGTGGCTGTCGCCGCTGCGGTGAAGGCTGATCGCTGCGATATCTATACCGATGTAGACGGCGTCTACACGACCGATCCGCGCATCGAGCCGAAGGCGCGCCGCCTGCCAAAAATTTCCTTCGAGGAAATGCTGGAAATGGCTTCGCTTGGCGCCAAGGTTTTGCAGGTGCGCTCGGTCGAACTCGCCATGGTGCACAAGGTACGCACTTTCGTGCGCTCGAGCTTTACGGACCCCGATGCGCCGGGCATGGGTGATCCGATCAACCCGCCCGGAACGCTTATTTGCGACGAGGATGAAATCGTGGAACAGCAGACCGTCACAGGTATCGCCTTTGCGAAAGATGAGGCTCAGATTTCGCTGCGGCGTGTGGCCGACCGACCGGGCGTGTCGGCAGCCATTTTCGGCCCGCTCGCCGAAGAACACATCAATGTCGATATGATCGTCCAGAACGTGTCGGAAGACGGTTCCAAGACCGATATGACCTTCACGATCCCGACCGGCGACATCGACAAGGCGCTGCGCGTTCTCGACACGGTCAAGGGTGAAATCGGCTTCGACAACATCCAGTCGGAAACGGGTCTGGCCAAGATTTCCGTGATCGGCATCGGTATGCGCAGCCATGCGGGCGTTGCCGCCACCGCCTTCAAGGCGCTGGCCGAAAAGGGCATCAACATTCGCGCCATCACGACGTCGGAAATCAAGATCTCGATCCTGATCGACGGCCCTTATGCGGAACTCGCGGTGCGCACGCTGCACGCCGTCTACGGTCTCGACAAATCGTAATCAGCTGAACGCTGATATTAAGCCGGCATAAAACCCGGCTTTTACTAAACCGTTTTGAAACAATGCCGCGTCCGTAAATGGTTCGCGGCATTTTTTCGTTCCGGAACCTGGCAGAATTTCTGCTTAAAGCACTAGACGGCAGTGTCAAAAATGCTCACAAAGGGGTTGGCGTAACGCGTCGCGGGCGGGTAATGGGAATCGGTCGGCGAAAGCGGGCCACCAGTCCGAACGGCTTTCGGTAGTACGGAGCAAGCAAAGCCGTTTTCTCTTTATTCGCCGCAGTTCGCACGGAAAGCCGCTTCACCTCGGTGCCGAAACTGCACAAGAGGAGTGTCCGACGATCATGCGCGATCAGACAACCGGTCCCCGCGTGCTGCTGAAGCGGCTGCGCGAATTGATGGCTGAGCCGCTTGAGCCGCAGCCGCGCCTTGACCGGATCGTCCGTGAAATCGCGCAGAATATGGTCGCGGAAGTCTGCTCCTTCTATGTGCTTCGCGCTGACGGCGTACTCGAACTCTACGCCACCGAAGGTTTGAACCCTCAGTCGGTCCATCTGGCGCAATTGCGTCTCGGTCAGGGCCTTGTCGGCACGATTGCTGCAAGCGCGCGCCCGTTGAACCTCACTGATGCGCAAAGCCATCCGGCCTTCGCCTATCTGCCGGAAACGGGCGAAGAAGTGTATAATTCTTTCCTCGGCGTTCCCGTGCTGCGCGCAGGCCGCACGATGGGCGTTCTCGTCGTGCAGAACCGCACCAAGCGCGCCTATCGTGAAGATGAAGTCGAAGCGCTTGAAACGACAGCCATGGTGCTTGCCGAAATCATCGCATCCGGCGATGGGCTGAAGCTCGTGCGCCCCGGCATCGACCTTGATATGGGCCGCCCGATGAGCGTAACCGGGGCGGCCTTCAATGACGGCATCGGTCTTGGTCACGTCGTGCTGCATGAGCCGCGCATTGTCGTCACCAATCTCTTCAATGAGGATAGTCAGGCGGAACTTGCCCGTCTCGATCAGGCGCTCGGTTCCCTGCGCATTTCCATCGACGACATGCTGTCGCGCCGCGATGTGGCCATTGAGGGCGAGCATCGCGAAGTGCTGGAAGCCTATCGCATGTTCGCGCATGATCGTGGCTGGGTGCGGCGTCTGGAAGAGGCGATCCATAACGGTCTGACCGCAGAAGCCGCAGTCGAAAAGGTGCAGAGCGACACGCGCGCGCGGATGATGCATCTGACCGATCCCTATATGCGCGAGCGCCTGTCGGATTTTGATGATCTTGCCAATCGTCTGCTGCGCCAGCTGATGGGCCGCGACATCAAGACGATGGCCGAATCGCTGGTCAAGGATGCGATCATCGTGGCGCGCTCCATGGGCGCCGCCGAATTGCTGGACTATCCGCGTGAGCGTTTGCGCGGCGTGGTGCTGGAAGACGGTGCAGCGACGAGCCATGTGGTGATTGTGGCGCGCGCTATGGGGATTCCCGTGGTGGGGCAGGCCAAGGGCGCCGTTTCCATGGCGGAAAACAACGATGCCGCCATCGTCGATGGCGACGAGGGCGTGGTGCATCTGCGTCCGCAGTCCGATCTCGAATCGGCCTATGCGGAAAAGGTTCGCTTCCGGGCGCGGCGTCAGGCGCATTATCGCGAATTGCGCGACAAGCCCGCCTTGACCAAGGATGGCGTCGATATTTCGCTTTTGATGAATGCGGGCCTTCTGGTCGACCTGCCGCAGCTTGCGGCATCGGGCGCATCGGGCATCGGCCTGTTCCGCACCGAGCTGCAGTTCATGGTCGCCTCGACTTTCCCGCGGGCGGAGCAGCAGGAGCGGCTCTATCGCTCGGTCATGGAAGCGTCGGGCGACAAGCCGGTCACTTTCCGCACGCTCGATATTGGCGGCGACAAGGTGCTGCCTTACTTCAGCGCATCGGCGCAGGAAGAAAACCCGGCGCTTGGCTGGCGCGCCATCCGTCTCACGCTCGACCGTCCGGGTCTGCTGCGCACCCAGCTGCGCGCGCTTTTGAAGGCGGCGGGCGGACGTGAACTGAAGCTCATGCTACCGATGGTGACGGAAGTTGCCGAGGTGAAGGCGGCGCGTGAGATCATCGAGCGCGAGGTGCGCCATCTGTCGCGGTTTGCGCATGCGCTTCCGACGCGGATGAAGCTTGGCGCGATGGTCGAAGTTCCAGCCCTGTTGTGGCAGCTGGACGAGCTGATGACGGCGGTTGATTTCGTGTCCGTCGGCTCCAACGATCTGTTCCAGTTCCTGATGGCGGTGGATCGCGGCAATTCGCTGATTTCCGGTCGTTTTGACCAGCTTTCTCCGGCTTTCCTGCGGACGCTGCGCCATATTGTCGATACCGGCAACCGGCATGACAAGCCGGTCACGCTCTGCGGTGAAATGGCAGGACGTCCGCTGACGGCGATGACGCTCATCGGCCTCGGCTTCCGCTCCATCTCCATGTCGGCTGCGGCCATCGGCCCGGTCAAGGCGATGCTCGGCGCGCTCGATACCACGAAGCTGAATGCGCTTCTCAATGAAGAGCTGGACAAGCCGAACGTCGCGCATTCGCTGCGCGAATTGATGCTTCGATTTGCAGAAGACAACGATATTCCGTTATAGCAAGGCAAATTGCATAGAATGACCGGGTGTGGCGCGGAATGCGGCAGGCCCGGTTTCGCACATTTGCACACGGACGACAGTTTTTAGGACATGACATGATCGCATTGCCGCAGGACCGGATGGACCAGCTCTTGAAGCGGTTCTCGATGATCGAAAGCCAGATGGCCGACAATCCGGATTCGGAAACCTATGTGAAGCTTGCTTCCGAATATTCCGAATTGCAGGAAGTCGTCGGCAAGATTCGCG
Organism: Ochrobactrum teleogrylli; assembly: GCF_006376685.1. Lineage (GTDB taxonomy): Bacteria > Pseudomonadota > Alphaproteobacteria > Rhizobiales > Rhizobiaceae > Brucella > Brucella teleogrylli. The sequence goes on from NZ_VEWL01000022.1 coordinate 28,898, forward strand.
AATTGAGCGATGCGCGTGGCGAAGCGAAAGATCTGGCGGCGATGCGCGACGATGCGTCGACGGATGCCGAAATGCGCGCCTTGGCTGTCGAGGAATTGCCGGAGGTCGAAAAGCGCGTCGAGGCGCTGGAGCAGGAAGTGCAGATTCTGCTTTTGCCCAAGGATGCTGCTGACGAAAAGAACGCCATTCTTGAAATTCGCGCCGGTACGGGTGGACTGGAAGCAGCGCTTTTCGCGGGCGATCTCTTCCGCATGTATGAGCGCTACGCCAGCGAAAAGGGCTGGCGCGTCGAGCTGGTCTCTGCCAGCGAAGGCGATGCGGGCGGCTATAAGGAAATCATCGCGACGGTTTCCGGCAAGGGCGTGTTCTCGAAGATGAAGTTCGAATCGGGCGTGCATCGCGTGCAGCGTGTGCCGGAAACCGAGGCTGGCGGGCGTATTCATACATCGGCTGCGACGGTTGCCGTGCTGCCGGAAGCCGAAGACATTGATATCGAGGTCCGCAACGAGGATATCCGCATCGATACGATGCGCGCATCGGGCGCTGGCGGACAGCATGTCAACACGACTGACTCGGCCGTGCGCATCACCCATATTCCGACCGGCATCATGGTGGTTCAGGCGGAAAAATCCCAGCACCAGAACCGCGCCCGCGCCATGCAGATCCTGCGCGCCCGCTTGTACGATATGGAACGGCAGAAGGCGGAAAGTGAACGCTCGGAAGCGCGCCGCAGCCAGGTCGGTTCCGGTGACCGTTCGGAACGTATCCGTACATACAATTTCCCGCAGGGCCGCGTTACCGATCACCGCATCAACCTGACGCTCTACAAGCTCGACCGTGTGATGGAAGGCGATCTCGACGAACTGGTCGATGCGCTGATTTCCGATCACCAGACAGCACTTCTGACCGAACTGGGCGCCTGAGCGTGAGTAGCGAGCGTCTTGACGTTCTGGCAGCGAAGGCGCGACGGCAGTTGCGCGATGCCGCGCTCGAAACGCCCGATCTTGATGCGCGCCTGCTCATCGAATGGGCGACGGGCGCAACAAGGCTCGATCTGATTTCCGCGCCGGACCGGCAGATCGATGCGGAGCGTGTCGAGACCTTGCGCGCGGCGCTGGAGCGTCGTGCAAAAGGCGAACCCGTGCATCGCATTATCGGCGTTCGCGAATTTTACGGCCTGCCATTCCGGCTTTCCGCGGAAACGCTTGAACCGCGCCCGGATACGGAAGCGCTGGTGGAACTGGTTATTCCGCCGCTAGAAGCGCTGATCGAAAAACATGGCGTCGCCGAATTGCTCGATATGGGCACCGGGACCGGGGCGATTGTGATCTCGCTCCTGCATCGCTTCGAGACATTGCATGGCATCGGTCTCGATGTGTCGGAAGGCGCGCTGGCTACGGCGCGAATCAACGCTGCGAACAATGGCGTAAGCGAACGTTTCGCGGCGCTGCGAAGCGACTGGTTCGCCAATATCAGCGGACGGTTTCATATGATCGTCTCAAACCCGCCCTATATTCCGCATGAAGACATTGCCGGTCTGTCGCGGGAAGTGCGCGAGCATGATCCGCTTGCGGCGCTGGATGGCGGTCAGGATGGGCTGAATTTTTACCGCGCCCTTGCAGAACGGGCAGTTGAGTACCTATATGAAGGTGGTATGGTTGCCGTAGAAATCGGCGCCGGACAATTCCAGGATGTAAAAGCGCTGTTTGAGCAAGCGGGTTTTGAACTCGCAAACGATGCGCGTGATCTGGGCGGCCATAGAAGGGCCATGCTTTTTGCGCAAAAATCATAAACGAAATTTTGATACCCAACGGCGCGAAAAAACACTTGGAATTTGCCGCGAAGCCGTTTAGTTTCCGGCCACCGTATACAGCCAGAATGGTTTTGCCCGCTTTTTGAGGGCCGTGGCGGAAATGCTCCATGACGATTTGAGGTCATGCTCTCCCGGGGTCTAAGCCTTTGGAGATGGCTCGTACGGAAGTACACGACTTTCAGGCATGGTCCCGAAAAGCGATGCTTTTCGGAATGGGCCTTGCACAATGCAACCGTCAGGTTCCGGCCATCCATCTGGATATGCGGAGCTGAGAGGCATGTCGCGGAAAAGTGGGGACCGGTTTTCCGGGAACGGCATGCATAAAAGCAACCCCTTAATGTGCGTCACGCGAACAATATGAAATGCGGCGCGCTTTAAGAATAGTCGATGTGTAGGAAGTTTTAGGGCGTGCTTCCTCCATGGCTCAATAGCAAGAAACAGGCGGCTTTTTTCGTCGCAACGTTTCTGCGCCCTTTAATCTGAAAAGAGATGAATATGAGGCCAGCACAGCAGAATAGGCGTATGCGCGGACGGGGGAATAACAACAATAATAATAACAATAACCGCAAGGGCCCCAATCCTCTGTCGCGTAATTACGAAAGCAACGGACCTGACGTAAAGATCCGTGGCAATGCGCAACATATTGCAGAAAAATATTCGACCCTCGCGCGTGACGCTCAGGCTTCTGGCGACCGGGTGATGGCTGAAAACTATCTTCAGCACGCTGAACATTACAACCGCATCATCATGGCTGCCATGGCGCAGAATCCGGTGCCGTTCCAGCGCGAAGAAACCTTCGACGATGACGGCGCCGATGACGACGATACCGGCTTCACGCCAGCCGTGGCCGCAGAGCCGCGTCCGGTCAATGGTTCGGGCCCGCAGCCGGTCATCGAAGGCACCCCTGCCGAAGTAATCTATGGCGAGGAAAGCGGCGAAAGCCGCCAGCCGCGCGAACGTGACAATCGCGATCGCCGCCTTGGACGTGGACGCCGCCCGCAACGTGAACGCTTCAATGCCGAAGAGCGCCCGGAAGCGCAGGCCGGTGAAGCAGGCGAACAGCCGGTCGTAGAAGCTCCCGTGGAAACACAGGAACCAGCTCCGGTCGCCCGGGCTGCAAAGGTTGCTCCGGTGGTTGCCGAAGCTGCACCGGTTGAGGCTCCGGCAGAAGCACCTGTCGAAGCAAAGGCTGATGATGAAGCTGCGCCGCGTCGCGCCACCCGTCGTCCGGGTCGTCCGCGCCGTGTTGCTAAAGATGCCGGCAGCGATACGCCAGCAACGGAACCTGTCGATTCGGACGCTTAAGCGTTTCGATATCCAATTTGAAAATGGCGCGGTTTTCCGCGCCATTTTTATTTGGTCGCGCTTGCGTTGCCCACCCTTGCCGAAAGGCGGTCATAGTCCCATATCCTGTCTTGGAAAGACATGAAGCCCGCCCTTGCGGGGGCTTCGTCACCCAACATCTTCCGGTGCCTCTAGAGGGCTGGAGGGCAAAGGAGACATTATGAATATTGAAAAATACACGGAACGCGTTCGCGGTTTCATTCAGTCGGCGCAGACCTTCGCGCTTTCGTCCGGCAACCAGCAGTTCACCCCTGAGCACATCCTGAAAATCCTTGTCGATGACGATGAGGGGCTTGCCGCATCGTTGATCGAGCGGGCTGGTGGACGCATTGCCGATGTGCGCCTCGGTTTGCAGAGCGCATTGGAAAAGCTGCCGAAAGTATCGGGCGGCAACGACCAGCTTTATCTCTCGCAGCCGCTGGCCAAGGTTTTCACGCTTGCCGAAGAGCTTGCCAGCAAGGCGGGCGACAGCTTTGTCACGGTCGAACGGCTGCTGACGGCGCTGGCCATCGAGAAATCCGCAAAGACATCTGAAATTCTTGCCGCAGCCGGTGTCACACCGACGGCGTTGAACAAGGTCATCAACGATATGCGTAAGGGCCGCACTGCCGATTCCGCTTCTGCCGAAAGCAATTATGACGCGCTGAAGAAATATGCGCGTGATCTGACCGAGGATGCCCGCAACGGCAAGCTCGATCCGGTGATCGGTCGTGACGAGGAAATCCGTCGTACGATTCAGGTTCTGTCGCGCCGCACCAAGAACAATCCGGTGCTGATCGGCGAGCCAGGCGTCGGCAAGACAGCTATTGCTGAAGGTCTGGCGCTGCGTATCGTTAATGGCGACGTGCCCGAATCGCTGAAGGACAAGCAGTTGATGGCGCTCGACATGGGCGCGCTGATTGCCGGTGCGAAATATCGCGGCGAGTTCGAGGAACGGCTGAAAGCGATCCTGTCAGAAGTGCAGACGGCTGCCGGTCAGGTCATTCTCTTCATCGATGAGATGCATACGCTTGTCGGTGCAGGCAAGACCGATGGTGCGATGGATGCGTCCAACTTGCTCAAGCCTGCCCTGGCGCGTGGTGAGTTGCACTGCGTCGGCGCGACCACGCTGGAAGAATATCGCAAATATGTCGAGAAGGATGCCGCACTTGCGCGTCGTTTCCAGCCGGTGTTCGTGGATGAGCCGACAGTCGAGGATACGATCTCGATCCTGCGCGGCCTGAAGGAAAAATACGAGCAGCATCACAAGGTGCGCGTATCGGACTCCGCACTGGTCGCAGCCGCAACGCTGTCGAACCGCTACATCACCGACCGCTTCCTGCCCGACAAGGCTATCGACCTTGTGGACGAGGCCGCATCGCGTCTGCGCATGCAAGTCGATTCGAAGCCGGAAGAACTCGACGAGATCGACCGCCGCGTCATGCAGCTGAAGATCGAGCGCGAAGCCCTGAAGGTGGAAACCGATGCCGCTTCCAAGGATCGTTTGCAGCGTCTTGAAAAAGAGCTGACCGATCTGGAAGAAGAATCAGCTGAACTGACCGCCAAGTGGCAGTCGGAAAAGCAGAAGCTCGGCCTTGCCGCCGATCTCAAGCGTCAGCTTGAGGAAGCGCGCAATGCACTGGCGACCGCACAGCGCAACGGTGAATTCCAGAAGGCTGGTGAGCTTGCTTATGGCAAGATCCCGCAGCTTGAGAAGGAACTTGCCCAGTCTGAAAGCCAGGAGAACAAGGGTTCCCTGCTGGAAGAGACCGTGACGCCGGAACATGTCGGGCAGGTCGTTTCGCGCTGGACAGGCATTCCGGTTGACCGGATGCTCGAAGGCGAGCGCGAAAAGCTGCTGCGGATGGAAGATGAGCTTGCAAAGCGCGTCATCGGTCAGGGCGAAGCCGTTCAAGCGGTTTCCAAGGCGGTGCGCCGTGCGCGTGCGGGTCTTCAGGACCCGAACCGGCCTATCGGTTCGTTCATCTTCCTTGGGCCGACGGGCGTCGGCAAGACCGAACTGACCAAGGCACTGGCATCGTTTCTGTTTCAGGACGACACCGCGATGGTGCGTATCGATATGTCGGAATTCATGGAGAAGCACTCCGTGAGCCGTCTGATCGGTGCACCTCCCGGCTATGTCGGTTATGAAGAAGGCGGTGCGCTGACGGAAGCTGTTCGCCGGAGGCCATATCAGGTGATCCTGTTCGATGAGATCGAAAAGGCGCATCCCGATGTGTTCAACGTGCTGTTGCAGGTTCTGGATGATGGGCGTCTGACCGACGGTCAGGGCCGCACGGTCGATTTCCGCAACACGGTCATCATCATGACGTCCAATCTTGGCGCCGAATATCTCGTCAATCTGGGCGAGAAGGATGATGTCGAAAGTGTTCGTGATGAGGTGATGGGTGTGGTCCGGGCGGCATTCCGGCCGGAATTCCTGAACCGTGTCGATGAAATCATCCTGTTCCACCGGCTGCGCCGCGAGGATATGGGGGCGATTGTCGATATCCAGTTGCAGCGTCTTCAGACCTTGCTTACCGATCGCAAGATCGCATTGGAGCTGGGAGAGGATGCGCGCGAATGGCTCGCCAACAAAGGATATGATCCGGCCTACGGCGCACGTCCTTTGAAGCGGGTGATTCAGAAGGAAGTCCAGGACCCGCTCGCCGAGCGCATTTTGCTGGGCGACATTCTGGATGGTTCGCTCGTCAAGATCACCGCCGGTTCGGACAGGCTCAACTTCCGCCCGGTTCGTGGTGCTCTGGAACCCGATCCGAAGAACGAAAGCGTGGAAGCCTGACCTCCCGCTTGCCCCAACAAAGCGCCGCAGTCGTAAGATTGCGGCGCTTTTTCTTGGGCTCTACCGCATCCGGCTTCGGATGTGCCGCAAGCATGAAGAAATTTTACAGATACAAATTTCATAAAACTTGTCGTCACTTGGCCATTTTCATGTCCAGTTCATCTGGCATCTGCTGATACTCGGATAATCAGTTATTAACCATATTCGCGGCATCCATGATCTGACGATCCGATTGAACGGTCTGATATTACGGGCACCTGGGACTTCCTTCATGACGCATTCCATACGCATGCTTCGTTTCGCATTGTTCGCTTCTGCGGCGCTTCCTGCTACCGGTGCGGGCGCTTTCGCAGAAGAAACCCGTGATGCCACGCTCACGGAAGCCCCGGTGCAACTGGCGCAGCTCTATGATCCCGGCGAAGAGGTCTATCACGACCGGCGCGTGCGCGTTTACATCGACCAGTATGGTCGACGCGTGACGATGGATCGTCGTGGGCGCATCATCAGCGTTGAGGATGCCAATAGCTATGATCGCAACAGCTATGGCGGTCACAACAGCCGTCGTGATCCGCAGGAAGACGACAACTGGACACTGAACGGCCCGGTTGATGGCGGTTCGCCCTATGACGGCTTCAGCAATGTGCCGGAAGACCCGAATTATTATCCCGCCGCCCCGTCTGATCCGAGCTATCGCGGCAATCAGGATGGTCAGGTGCAGCGTTCGGAATTGCCGCCGTCCGGCGAAAACTATCCCGATAATACGGGCACCAATTCCGCTAGCATCGACCAGAATTATGGCGGTCAGGACAATTACGGTCAGCCCGGCTACGAGCAGCCCCGCAACGTGCCGCAATCGAGCGACATGGCCCCGGCCATCGAAATGCCGAAGGGCGAGGGCGCCAAGGCCAAGATCGCAGCCTTTCAGGTGCTGCTTGATCGCGCTGGCGCATCGCCCGGCGTTATTGACGGCCGCTCAGGCAGCAATGTCGACAAGGCTGCTGCCGCTTATGGCGAATTGACTGGAAAATCCATCAATCCGACGGACGACGCGGCAGTGAATGCCGAGTTGGAAGCAACCGGTGGTGCGGCCTTCTTCGAATATACGATCACCAACGAGGATGTCGGTCGCCAATATGTGGCCTCGATCCCGGAAGATTACGCCCATAAGGCGCAACTCTCGTCGATGGCCTATACGTCGGTGACGGAAATGCTGGGCGAGAAATTTCACATCGACGAAAATTACCTGAAGGAAATCAATCCGGGTGTGAATTTCAATCAGCCGGGTACCATCGTCAAAGTGCCGAATCTCGGCAAGCCGGTGCGCGCCAAGGTGGCGAGAATTATTGCCGACAAGGGACGCAAGCAGGTTCGTGGCTATGATGAAAGCGGCAAGCTCGTCGTGGCCTATCCGTCAACCATCGGTTCATCGGATAATCCGTCGCCGTCCGGCATCGTGCAGGTGGAGCGTATCGCGATCAACCCGAATTACACCTATAATCCCAAGATCAATTTCAAGCAGGGCAATAACGATAAGGTTCTGACCATTCCGCCGGGACCGAACGGGCCGGTGGGCACCGTGTGGATTGCGCTGTCCAAGCCAACTTACGGTATCCATGGAACGCCGGAGCCGTCAAAGATCGGCAAGACGTCGAGCCATGGCTGCGTGCGATTGACGAATTGGGACGCAGAAGAACTGGCCAAGCTCGTCAAGGCAGGCGTCACCGTCGAGTTTTCCGAATAGTTCGACCTGCACGGGTCATATAACAAGCCGGGACAAGCATTGCTTTCCCGGCTTTCTGTTATCCCTTGGTCGATGCGTTGGCAGCAAGCTTGGTGCCGTTATCGTCGCTGTTCAAAAGCGCGTCGATGCGATCACGCTCCTGCTTGAAGGCTTCAAGTTCTTTGCCCTTCAAGGCCTTGTTATCCGGCAGGCGGATGCGAAGCGGATCGACTTTGGTTCCATTGACGATCATTTCATAATGCAAATGCGGCCCGGTCGAGAGACCGGTCGAACCGACATAGCCGATCACCTGGCCCTGACGCACTCTTGCGCCGGCGGTCACGCCACGGGCAATCGCATTCTGGTGATTGTAGCTGCTGACATAGCCATTGGCGTGACGAATCAGGGTCTGATTGCCATAACCATTGGACCAGCCTGCCTTCTCGACGACGCCATTACCCGTCGCAATGATGGGCGTGCCGCGCGGTGCTGCCCAATCGACGCCGGTATGCATGCGGCTATAACCGAGAATCGGATGGCGGCGCATGCCGAACGGGGAGCGGAACACACCGTTGGGCACCGGATTGCGCAGCAGAAACTGCTTTGCGCTCTTTCCGCTCTCATCGAAGTAATCGACGCTGCCGTCTGGCGCCTGATAGCGGTAGAATTTTCGGGTCGTGCCGCTGAAAGTAGCCGCCACATAAAGCAGCTGCGAATCGTTGTCTGCCTTGTCCTGTTCGTCGGCACCGTCGGGTAGCGAGAAGAAGGCGTCGATATTGTCGGTCGGCGTCAGCTGCGCCTGAAGGTCTACGTCGGTGGCCAACATCTTGACCAGCTGTTCGCGCATTGTTTCGGTCATGCCATAGGCAAGGGCCGCGCGGCTGATACCGTCATAAACATTGGGCAGGTTGCCGCGGATGGCGCTGGGGACAGCATTGCCCTCGAATGCCGTCTGCAAAAGCGGCGTTCCTTCGGGTTCATCGGACGGCACATATTGCTGACGGTCGTTCAACGTGACGGTAACAAGGTGCGTGGTGCGATTATAAATGCTCGCGCGTACGATGCGGTCTTCGCCGTCGCGGGTTTCAGTCCCGATGCGCAGGACGCTGCCTTGCTTCAGGCGCGGCGAATTCATCATCTTGCTCAACGCATCGACCATGTTCGACGTGTCATCGCCAGTATAGCCCGCATCTTCCAGCGCCTGCGCAATATCGGCGGTCTGCCGGAAGGGAATCAGTTCTTCTGAAAAGCCGTCTTCGGTCTGTTCGTCATTCGCCTTCGGCGCAACGCTGACATTTTCCTGCGTGATCTTCACGCCGAGGGCGGGGCCGAGCGCATAAGGAGAATCATTGCCGCCAAAGCGGGCCGGATCAACATAATGCAGCGAGGCGACCTGAACATCGCCATCGGTCAGCAGGCCGCCGGTGTCGCGAACGACCTTTTCAACTTCATCGACCGACAAATCGCTCGATGCGTCGAAGGTCGCGCTGTTCAGCGGAAAATCGACAACATGGAGACTGACTTCGCTTTCAACCTTGGCGCCGTAAATCTGGCCGGTGTCTGCCGGTTGCGGCGCGGCGGGACCTTCGGAGAACACGGTCAGCGCATCGAATGCCGGATATTTGCGGCTGGTCGGATGATCAACCGCAAGAGCCATGCTCACCAGTTCGAACGGGCGGGTGCGGATCACTTCGCGTTCGCCGACTTTCTGCATGGTAGAAAGGTCGAACCGGCGGCGGTCGCGCGGTTGCTGAGCCGAAACCGTGCTGACGAGACGGCCACCTTTGGTGACAGCACTTTCCTCAGCGGCGCCTGGCATATCATTGAGGGCAAGAATTTCGGGCGGGGTCGCCAATTGCTCGCGCCCATCGAGAGCTGCAAAAAGTGCAACACCAATCAGCATGCAGGACGTAACGCCAGTCAGGAAGGTGCCGGCAAGCCAGCGTGCCGAAACTTCGCGCCGATCAGGAGGCCGCCGCCGTCCGCCTACGCTCAGCGGGGGCTCGTCACCCGGATCGAGATTATTCGGCCCCATATCCTTCATACTGCTATAGTCGGCCCTTCTTTTTAACCTGATGGCACGAAAACGTGCTTGAACATCGCTTGTCAGAAAAGCGACTTATGCGCTGATCCGATGCTAAGGTGTCTTCCTTTGTATAGGGAAGGCTCCCAAACGGGCATCAGAGTTTTGCCTGCCGTTGACGCGTAAGTCAATGACGAGGCGGCCAAACGCCGATATCCACAATGCAATCGGTTCTTCGTCTGGATGCAATAAGGCTGATTTTCAAATTCAGCGGAAGCTAATCGTCCAATGAGGCTGGTTTGTGGCCCGGCTTTCCGCAACGGCACTTTCGCCTCGTATATATAGAGTGGTGAAATCCCGGAATTTGCCGCCCTGTGGAAGACTGTCAAAAAAATATCAAAAAACCTCAGAAGCTGTGTTGACAGTTTGGCTTAGTCCGCCCTATATAGCGCCACAACGAGGGCGGCGACGCTGCTAGCGGCAGGTTGCTTCGTCCTTGAGTTCTGGTGAAAGTGGT
>NZ_VEWL01000023.1 GCF_006376685.1 Ochrobactrum teleogrylli
AGCGATGATCCACGTCGCCATGGGGAGCCTGTTGTTGCGCCGTATCAGCCATTAAAGCAAATTCTCAAACGGACTCTAAGAAACTCCCACAATTGCAAAAACATTTAATTGCGATACAAGCCGCCATAAATTTGATGCAAGGCTTCGGCAGTTTGCAGCGAGTTGAAGCAAGAACTGGGCTAGTCGTTCTGCATATGGAAACAATATCGGCGCTCTGCTGACTTTCATGTGAACGATGCGGGTCTGGCGAATATTTCTCTGCCGCCTTAGATTATATATCGAACAACCAAATGAAACAGGACTGGATGATTCGGATGCCTGCAGTACTTAATCGCAGACACGTCATTTCTCTCGCTGGATCGGCTGCTGCCGGACTGGCTTTTGCAGGAGCTTCTGCAACGGGCGCTCTGGCGCAGGACCGTGCCCCGGAAGGCACTGTCGATGCGGCGAAGATCGCCGAGCCGGGCAAGCTCAAGGATATGGTCTACGGCAAGGCCGATGCACCGGTGACGATCATCGAATATGCGTCGCTGACCTGCCCGCATTGCGCCGAGTTCACGATCAATACCTTCCCGAAAATCAAGGAAAAATATATCGATACGGGCAAGGCGCGGCTCATCTTCCGCGAATTCCCGTTCGATCCGCGCGCAACCGCTGCGTTCATGCTGGCGCGCTGCGCTCCGGAAGATCGCTATTTCCCGATGGTCGACGTGTTCTTCAAGCAGCAGCAACAGTGGGCAACTGCCGAAGATGGTGAAGCCGCCCTGCTGCAAATCGCAAAACTTGCCGGTTTTACACAGGAGTCCTTCAAGGCTTGCTTGACGAACCAGCAAGTTCTCGATGATGTGAGAGCCACGATGGAACGTGGATCGAAGGATTATGGAGTCAATGCGACGCCAACCTTCTTCATCAACGGCCAAAAATACGCTGGAGCCCTTTCGGTTGACGAAATGTCGGCAATCATCGACAAGCTTCTCTGAACCGTTTTCCCGGATGAAAAGCGGACGCATCACTGCGTCCGCTTTTGTCGTTTCTGGAATGGGCGATAAAACTGGAGGAGCTTGCTGATGCGCTTCTCCAAATTGCGCCTTGTCGGTTTCAAGTCCTTCGTCGAGCCGATGGAGTTCGTCATCGAAGGCGGGCTGACCGGCGTCGTCGGGCCGAATGGCTGCGGCAAATCCAATCTTGTCGAAGCTCTGCGCTGGGTGATGGGTGAAAACTCATACAAGAACATGCGCGCCTCCGGCATGGACGATGTCATTTTTTCCGGTTCCGCCACGCGCCCGGCGCGCAATACGGCGGAAGTGACGCTTTTCCTCGACAATTCCGACCGCACGGCTCCCGCGAGCTATAACGACGCCGATGAGTTGCAGGTGTCGCGCCGTATCGAGCGCGAGGCAGGCTCCGTCTATCGCATCAATGGCAAGGAAGCTCGCGCCAAGGATGTGCAGTTGCTCTTTGCGGATCAATCGACCGGCGCGCGTTCGCCGTCCATGGTCGGGCAGGGGCGCATCGGCGAACTCATTCAGGCAAAACCACAGGCACGCCGTGCGCTTCTGGAAGAAGCTGCCGGTATTTCCGGCCTCCATACGCGTCGCCACGAAGCGGAACTACGCCTGCGTGCTGCCGAGGGCAATCTCGACCGTCTTGACGATGTGGTCGGCGAGTTGGGTAGCCAGATCGAAAGCCTGAAGCGTCAGGCGCGTCAGGCCAACCGTTTCAAGGCGCTGTCCGCCGATATCCGCCGTGCGGAAGCCGCCTTGCTGCATCTGCGCTGGAGCCAGGCCAAAGCGCAGGAAGGCGAGGCACAAAGCGCCTTGTCGGCTGCGACCGCGACTGTCGGCGATATGGCGCAGGCGCAGATGAACGCGGCTCGCGATCAGGCGGTCGGCGCGCATAAGCTTCCGGAACTGCGCGAGGCCGAAGCCAAGGCTGCCGCCGCCTTGCAGCGCCTTTCAATTGCCCGCACCCAGCTGGACGAAGAGGACGGACGCATTCGCGCCCGCCGCGCCGAGCTGATGAAGCGGCTGGAACAGCTGACTGCCGACATTGCTCGCGAAGAGCAGATGGTGTGCGAGAACGCCGATATTCTGGCGAAACTGGAAGAAGAAGAGCAGGAACTGGTCGCTTCCAACGAAGCATCGGGCGAGCGCGACGAGGAATTGCGTGCGCTGTTCGAAGAGGCGGAAATTCGCCTGACCGATAGCGAAGGCGCGCTGGCGCGGGTGACCGCCGAACGGGCGGAAGCGACCGCCGAACGGGCGCAGATCGAACGCGCTTTGAAGGAAACACAGGATCGCCGCGACCGCCTTGCCGTGCAGATGGACACTATCGAGCGCGATATTGCCGCTGTCGTCCAGCAGATCGGCGGTCTGTTCGATCCGGCAGAAAAGCGCATCGTGGTTGACGCCTGTGCGGATGCGCTTGCTGCGGCTGAAGAAGCGGTTGTTGCGGCAGAAGAACTGGTCGCAGGCGCACGCGAAGTCGAAGCGGCAAGCCGTCAGCCTTTGAACGAAGCGCGCACGGAACTGAGCCGCATCGAGACCGAAGCACAGACGCTGGCGCGTATTCTCAATGCTGGCGAAACCGGCCAGTTTCCGCCGGTGGTGGAAGAGCTGCGCGTTGAAAAGGGTTATGAAATCGCCCTCGGCGCGGCCTTGGGTGAAGACCTCGACGCGGCAAGCGACGACAATGCACCGGTCTATTGGGCTTATAATCCGGCACCGGAAGCCGATCCGGCCTTGCCACAAGGGGCAACGCCGCTTGACCGGCTGGTCGATGGGCCGCAGCAATTGCGCCGCAGGCTGGCCCAAGTCGGCGTTGTGTCGGATAGTGATGGGCAGCGTTTGCAGGCGCTTTTGCGTCCCGGCCAGCGGCTGGTGAGCAAGGCCGGTGCGCTGTGGCGCTGGGATGGCTATACGGCAAGCGCCGATGCGCCGACACCGGCAGCACAACGTCTGGCCCAGAAGAACCGCCTGAGCGAACTCGAGCAGGAATCGGTTGCCGCCCGCAAAGGCGTCGATGAGGCCGAACAGGCCGTGCGCCGCGCCGAAGCTTCGGTGCGCGAAGCCGTCGAACATGAGCGTGTCGCCCGCGATCAGTGGCGCACCAATCAGCGCAAGCTGGACGAGGCGCGTGAAGCGCTGGCGGTCGCCGAGCGTGCGGCAGGGCAGCTTGCAACCCGCCGTTCGGCTCTGGACGAATCCAAGGCGCGGCTGGAAGAAAATCTGGAAGAAGCGCAGATCCGCGTCGCGGAAGCGGAAGACCGGCTCGGTGAAATGCCGGATCTGGAGGCCATTGCGCAACGCCTTGCAGCGCTGACGAGCGAAGTCCTCTCCGACCGCACGGCTTTGGCCGAAGCACGCGCCGCTTATGAAGGGCTGCGTCGCGAAGCCGAAGCGCGGTTGCGCCGTCTGGACATGATTGCGCTGGAGCGACGCAACTGGATTTCGCGCGCGGAAAATGCCGACCGGCAGATTGCGTCGCTGAACGACCGTCGCGCCGAGACGGCAGACGAGGCGGAAGGTCTGGCCGAAGCGCCGGACGAGATCGAGGCGCGCCGCCGGGCGCTGTTGAACGAGCTTTCCCTGGCGGATGATCGTCGTAAAGAAGCCGCTGATATTCTGGCCGCGGCTGAAACCGCGCAGGCCGAACTCGACAAGGCCGCGACGCTTGCCATTCAGCATCTGGCATCAAGCCGCGAGCAGCGTGCCCGCGCCGAAGAACGCCTTGCCGCAGCCGAAGAGCGGCGCAAGGATGCGGAAGCCCGTATCGTTGAAGCGCTTAATTGCGCGCCGCATGAAGCGATTCGCCATACCGGGCTGAAGGCCGATGATGCTATTCCCGATCCCGATCAGCTGGAACGCCAGCTGGAGCGGCTCAAGATCGAGCGCGAGCGGCTTGGCGCGGTGAACCTGCGCGCGGAAGAGGAAAGCCAGGAGCTTTCGGACCGTCTAGATGCGATTGTGTCCGAGCGCGAGGATGTTATAGAGGCGATCAAGAAATTGCGTCAGGCGATCCAGAGCCTGAACCGCGAAGGACGCGAGCGTCTGCTGGCTGCTTTCGAGGTGGTGAATGTGCAGTTCCAGCGCCTGTTCACGCATCTGTTCGGCGGCGGCACGGCGGAACTGCAACTGATCGAAAGCGAGGATCCGCTGGAAGCCGGGCTTGAAATTCTCGCCCGTCCACCCGGGAAAAAGCCGCAGACCATGACGCTGCTGTCAGGCGGCGAGCAGGCGCTGACGGCCATGGCGCTGATCTTTGCGGTGTTTCTCACCAATCCGGCGCCGATCTGCGTGCTGGACGAAGTGGACGCGCCACTCGACGACCACAATGTTGAGCGCTATTGCAATCTGATGGATGAGATGGCCGCTTTAACCGAAACGCGTTTCGTGGTCATCACGCATAATCCGATCACCATGGCGCGTATGAATCGTCTGTTCGGCGTCACCATGGGCGAACAGGGCGTCAGCCAGCTGGTTTCGGTCGATCTGCAAACGGCGGAACGCCTGCGCGAAGCGAGCTAAAAACACAATCTGTGCGGAGGACCGGCATGAGCGGTGATCACGACCACGGAGATGTCAGCGATACGCCGCTTCCAAGGCTATGGATCGCGTTTGCTATAACCAGCCTTTTCATGATCGTCGAAATCATCGGCAGTTTCGTCACCGGCAGTCTGGCGCTGTTATCCGATGCCATGCATATGGCGACGGACAGTTTTGCGCTGCTTCTTGCCCTGATCGCCATCTATCTGGGCCGCCGGGCCGCCGATATCCTTCGCACCTACGGCTATGCCCGGTTCGAAATCCTTGCCGCGACGGTCAATGCACTTCTGCTGCTCGGCGTGGCTTTCTATATCCTCTATGAGGCCTATGTGCGTCTTTCAAGTCCAGCCGATGTGCAATCGGCTGGCATGATGGTCGTTGCCGTGATCGGGCTGGTGATCAACCTGATATCGATGCGGGTCTTGATGGGGCACAAGGATCAAAGCCTAAACGTCAAGGGCGCTTATCTCGAGGTCTGGGCGGATATGCTGGGCTCTGTCGGCGTGATCGTCGGCGCTGCGATCATTTATCTGACCGGATGGGAATGGGTGGATTCGGTGATCGCCATCGGTATCGGCTTCATGGTCTTTCCGCGCACATGGGTGCTGCTCAAGGAATGCATCAATATCCTGCTGGAAGGCGTCCCTGCGGGACTCGACCTCAACGACTTGCAGAAAGCCGTGCTGGCTGTACCGGGTGTGGCGACCCTCCACGACCTTCATGTCTGGTCGCTCACCAAGAACCAGCAATCCCTGACCGCCCATATTGTGCTGGCCGACGGCGCGGAGGGCGAAACCGTGCGCCGCGCGGTCGAGCAGGTCTTGCAGGAGAAATACGATCTTGACCACACCACCTTGCAGATGGAAACAGTCGATCGCGCTTCTGCCGAGCACATTCATTGAGGCTCGGTAGTCTACCGCCACAAACGGGTTTTACCGGTCGCTCCAGACTGCGAGTTCATTACCCGCCGGATCGGTGAAATGAAAACGCCGTCCGCCCGGAAAGGCAAAGATCGGCTTCACAATGGTTCCGCCAGCTTCCGTCACGGCCTGAAGCGCGGTTTCGAGCCTCAGCGCATAAAGCACCGGCAGCGGCTTCGCTGTTGCCTGCGGATCGGCGTCAAAGCCGCCATCCAATCCTTCCGAGAAGGCTGAATAGGTCGGGCCGTAATCGGTGAAAGACCAGCCGAAGGCACGCGCATAGAAACTCTTGGTCGCATCAAGCGATCCGTTTCCAGCTGGCATTTCCAGATAGTCGAGCTTGCCCGTGATACGCATGGTCCAACTCCAATATGTTCTTTGTTTGTTCTTATTTTTGCTGTATCTGCCGAGCAGAGTCAATCCGTTATGTGGCCTCCGCGCAGCTATTCCCGCCTCTAATCGATTCTATTGTCGCGGCTTGTCTTTTTTGGTTGGCAGCAGCCTTGCGGATCGCATAAGCAACGGACAGCAGGTTCTGGGAGTACTTGCAATTGTTGCAAGCCTTTTGTGAACCGTTCCTGCATCAAGGGAGGCCATGATGGCGAAGTGGGTGTACACGTTCGGCGACGGCAAGGCGGAAGGTGCGGCAAGCGACCGTAATCTTCTCGGCGGCAAGGGAGCGAATCTGGCTGAAATGAGCAGCCTCGGTCTGCCCGTACCGCCCGGCTTTACGATCACCACCGAAGTCTGCACCTATTATTACGACCATGACCGCAATTATCCGTCCGAACTCGACGAGCAGGTGCGCGCAGCGCTTGTCCATATCGCCAAGGTGACAGGCCGCAATTTCGGCGATGCTGATAAGCCGCTGCTGGTGTCGGTTCGTTCCGGCGCACGCGCCTCCATGCCCGGCATGATGGATACGGTGCTTAATCTCGGCCTCAACGACGAAACCGTGCAGGCCATCGCCCGCGAAGCCGGTGACGAGCGCTTCGCCTATGACAGCTACCGCCGTTTCATTCAGATGTATTCGGATGTGGTGCTGGGCGTCGATCATGGTTTCTTTGAGGAAATTCTCGAAGACAAGAAGGCCGATCTCGCCGTCGATGTCGACACGGCGCTGACGGCGGACGACTGGAAAGATGTCATTTCGCTCTACAAGGCCAAGGTCGAGGAAGAGCTGGGCCAGCCTTTTCCGCAGGACCCGCATGAGCAGCTTTGGGGCGCCATAGGTGCTGTTTTCTCCAGCTGGATGAATGCCCGCGCCATCACCTATCGCCGTTTGCACAATATCCCGGCGGCCTGGGGCACGGCGGTCAATGTGCAGGCCATGGTGTTCGGCAATATGGGTGAGACTTCCGCCACGGGCGTAGCCTTCACACGCAATCCTTCGACCGGCGAGAAGAAGCTTTACGGCGAATTCCTCGTCAATGCGCAGGGTGAAGACGTGGTGGCGGGCATTCGCACGCCGCAGAACATCACCGAAGAAGCGCGCATCGCTGCCGGTTCCGACAAACCGTCGCTGGAAAAGGTGATGCCGGAAGCGTTTGCCGAATTCCTCAAGGTCGCCGACCGACTGGAGCAGCATTATCGCGACATGCAGGATCTGGAATTCACCATCGAGCGCGGTAAGCTCTGGATGCTCCAGACCCGTTCGGGCAAGCGCACCGCCAAGGCCGCGCTTAAAATGGCCGTCGAAATGGCTGGCGAAGGGCTGATCACCGAGGAAGAGGCCGTGCTGCGTATCGATCCCGCGGCGCTGGATCAGCTGTTGCACCCGACCATCGATCCGCGCGCCGAGCGTCAGATCGTCGGTCAGGGCCTGCCCGCCTCGCCGGGCGCTGCGACGGGTGAAATCGTCTTCTCGTCGGAAGATGCCGAACAGGCGAAGTCTGAAGGCCGCAAGGTCATTCTGGTTCGTATCGAAACCAGCCCGGAAGACATTCATGGCATGCACGCGGCAGAAGGCATTCTGACGACACGCGGCGGCATGACCAGCCATGCGGCGGTCGTGGCGCGCGGTATGGGCAAGCCTTGCGTTTCGGGTGCGGGATCGCTGCGCGTCGATTATCGCAACGGCATCATGCTGGCTGCCGGCCAGACCTTCAAGAAGGGCGATGTTGTCACCGTCGACGGTTCGAGCGGGCAGGTGCTGAAAGGCGCTGTCGCCATGCTTCAGCCGGAGCTTTCCGGCGACTTTGGCCAATTGATGGAATGGGCCGACCGCCAACGCCGCATGAAAGTACGCGCCAATGCCGAAACGCCTGCGGATGCCCGCACGGCCCGGTCTTTCGGCGCGGAAGGCATCGGTCTTTGCCGCACCGAACACATGTTTTTCGAGGGAAGCCGCATTGTTGCGATGCGCGAGATGATCCTCTCCGACAATGAAGAAGGCCGTCGCGCAGCGCTGACCAAGCTTCTGCCGATGCAGCGTTCCGACTTTGCCGAACTGTTCGAAATCATGAAGGGCCTGCCGGTCACGATCCGTCTGCTCGATCCGCCGCTACACGAATTCCTGCCGCATACGGACGAGGAAGTCGCCGAAGTGGCCAGCTCCATGGGCGTAGACGCGGTGAAGCTGCGCGAGCGCGCCGAAAGCCTGCACGAGTTCAACCCGATGCTGGGCCATCGCGGCTGTCGCCTGGCGATTTCCTATCCGGAAATTGCGGAAATGCAGGCGCGCGCCATTTTCGAGGCTGCCGTCGAGGCAGGCAAGATAACCGGCGAACCGGTGGTGCCGGAAGTTATGGTGCCGCTGGTCGGCCTCAAGGCGGAACTGGATTTCGTCAAGGGGCGCATCGATGCGGTGGCTCAGGACGTCATGAAGGAAGCGGGCGTCAAGATCGACTATATGGTCGGCACGATGATCGAACTGCCGCGTGCAGCTTTGCGCGCAGCGGAAATCGCCGAAACGGCAGAGTTCTTCTCGTTCGGCACCAACGACCTGACCCAGACTACATTTGGCATTTCGCGCGATGACGCGGCAGGCTTCCTCACTACCTACCAGCAGCGCGGTGTGGTGGAGCAGGACCCATTCGTGTCGCTCGATGTGGATGGTGTGGGCGAACTGGTGCAGATCGCCGCCGAGCGTGGGCGCAAGACGCGCGACAAGATCAAGCTCGGCATTTGCGGTGAGCATGGTGGCGATCCGTCGTCTATCGCCTTCTGTGAAAAGACCGGCCTTGATTATGTGTCCTGCTCGCCGTTCCGCGTGCCGATTGCCCGGCTCGCCGCCGCACAGGCAGCCGTGCGCAAGGCGTAAGCCAAAAGAACGCGCTCCTGAAAAGGTAGGAGCGCTTTCGCTTTGGCAAGGAAAATCCCTATAACAACAAAGTGTTAGTATGTCGGCCCCATTCAGTTGGGTCGGCACACTGGACAATATTGCCCGACGTATTAAAATCCTTCGAAATTTACACTTTCAGAAGAACGGGCCATGCGTCGTTTCATTTCTGCGGCGGGGGCCGCGCTTGTTTTCGCTTGCAGCACGGCAGGCGCTGTCGAGGTTTCACCGCAGGATGCGGCCCAACCGGAAAAGGTTCGGATCGTGGAGCCGCAGCTGCGCATCGCACGCGGCGGCAGTGCAACGCCGCAAGTGGCGCTGACGCTTGATGCCTGCATGGGCAAGACGGACCATCGCATTCTCGATACGCTGGTCAAGGAGCGCATTCCCGCGACGATCTTTGTGACCGGGCGCTGGTTGAAACAAAACGCAGAAGCCTTTGCGGTGATGAAAGCCAATCCCGACCTGTTCGCGATTGAGGATCACGGCGCCATGCATGTTCCGGCCATTACCAATGTGCCGACCATGTATGGCATCAAGACCGCCGGATCGCTGGATGCCGTGCGCTCGGAAATCGAGGGCGGATCGACGTCGATTGTCGGGGCTGGTGCGCCAAAGCCGCAATATTATCGCGATGCGACAGCCCGCTATTCGACCGATGCTGTGGCGCTCGCCACAAGCCTTGGCTACAAGATCGGCGGTTATTCGCTGAATGGGGATCAGGGCGCATCGTTGCTTGCGCCGACTGTGGCGCGGCGCATATCGGCGGCCCGCGATGGCGATGTCATCATCTCGCATATCAATCAGCCGACACGGTCGGCGGGCGAGGGCGTTGCCAAAGGCATAATGGCGCTGAAGGCCAAGGGAATGAAATTCGTGCTGCTGCGCGATGTTGAAACGTCGATGACGCTGAACCCGGTGCCTGCGCACAATCTTCAGGCGGGTGTTCCAGGCGTCAAAAAATCCACCCCGCCGAAATGATCAAGCGCCGTTGGTCTGCTCCTTCGGCGACAGGCTTTTCATGACGGCGGCATAGTTGCGGCCAAGGCTTTCGAAAAGCGCATTCTCGCCCTTCGGCGGTTCGACCGACAGGGTTGTGCCGTCATTGCGCAGCGTGACGAAAATCACCTGATCCTGCGGCTGCCCGGCAATGGCGATCGCGCCGATGCGCTGGGCTTCGCTGGTGTCGAGCGCCGGCATGTTGAACAGAACTTCGCCACCCACACGTTCTGCGGCCTTGGCAAGCGCTGCATCAAACCCCTCGATCAGCACGTCAATGGCCCCGAGCGCAAATTCCAGCTCGACGGCTTCGAGCGTCATCGTACTTGTTTCAAGACCCGTCTGGGCGCTTTCTTCGGCGCTGCCCGACCGGGTGGTGGTGCCAATCCCGTTGGCACTGTTTTCAGGCGCGTGGTTCATTCCGTCCTCTCCGACGAATCCGAAAAAAGCCCCCTAATAATCGATCATGCCCTTCATTAGTAGTTGCTGCAATGCTCTTTTGATTGATTTACCTCGCTTTTTTCTGTTAGGCGGCAATAGTGATCCGAAAATAGCCTGCACTTCATGCGTTTTTAGTGTGCCATGATCGCGCAATACGTGTGCTTTTCAGGCAGTAACGATGATTATGCAAAACTGTACAGCTGCATGTTTTGCCGGGTTCAAATCTCTCTGCTATTCATAAGCGTGGCTGAATGTTGTGGCCGTTTTGGGATTCTGCCGAAAAGTGCGTTGTATTTTTCGGGATGTGCTTCTGGGAACCTGGATGAGAAAACTTCGCTATCAGCGGCGACAGTCGCGTTCTGCGGTCTGGGCCTTGCGGTTCGGGGTCTTCGCCGCCGTATTGCTGGCGCTGGCTTTCGTGCTGCACCGCTTCTGGAAGCTTGAAACGCCTGATTTCGTCCTTGCCGCCGGATTGAGCGGCGCTCTGGCCCTGCTGGCGCTGATCTGCGCAGCCAAGGGTTTTCGCAATCTCTGGGTCAATGGCGACAAGGGCGGGGCGCGATCCTTCACGGCCTGCGTGTTTGCCTGCATCGTGCTGGCGCCGCTCGGTTTGCTGGGCATTCTCTGGATCAGCTCGCCAGCACTCTATGATATTTCGACCGATTTCGAGACGCCGCCGCAATTTCCCACCGATATGCCCGCCCGCCTGCAATGGATGAACCCGCTGACACCGGCGGTCAGCGGCGATGCGCTGACACAGCTCACCGCCTATCCCGATGTACTGGGCCGCCGCTATGAGGCAGCGCCCGACCGCGTGGCGCAGGGTGTGCAGACCGTGTTGAAGAGTTTCGGCTGGCAGGTGATCGTCAACGATGTGCCGTCGCCGGAGGAAAGCGCCACCCGCTTTGTCGCGACGGCGCATAGTTTCATTCTCGGTCTCAAGAGCGATATCGTTATCCGGCTGCTGGATGAAGGTGAAACCACCTATGTCGATATCCGTTCGCTCTCGCGCTATGGAAAACGCGATCTGGGGCAGAATGCGGCCTTCATCACCGAATTTCTTGGAAGCCTGGAAGGCGAAGTGAACAAGGCACCTGCGGACGTCGAATAGCGTTGTTTATGCAGGCTGGTAGATGTTGTCGAGCGATGGGTCGCCTTCGGTCACGATTTCCCCGCGCCCGACCAGATCTTCCAGATGCGCCAGCACCGACAGAGCTGCTGCGCCATGCAAGCGCGGATCGGTATCGCGATAGATCGCCTTCACCATGTCGCCGATGGTGCGGTCGCCTTGCATGATGCGCTGAAAAACCGCGCGCTCGCGCATTTTGCGATGGGCCCGCAATCCGCGCACAAAGGCGGCGGGCTTGGTCACCGCACCGCCATGGCCGGGCAGATAGACATGATCGTCACGTGCCAGAAGCTTTTCTAGCGAGGCCATATAGTCGCTCATCGAGCCATCCGGCGGGGCGACGATGGAGGTAGCCCAGGCCATCACATGATCGGCCGAAAACAGGATATCCGTGCCTTTCAGCCCGAATGCCATGTGGTTTGCGGCATGGCCCGGTGTGTGGAGGCCTTGAAGCGCCCAGCCATCGCCCTCCACGGTTCCGCCATCGGCAAGCACGATATCGGGCGCAAAATCCGTGTCGGCGCTGGCTTCGAGCACGTTCACTTCGCCCGCATGATAGGGGCGGGCGGGCCGGTGCGGGCCTTCGGCAACCGTTTTTGCACCCAGCTCGTTTTTGAGGCGCTCGGCCAGCGGCGAGTGATCGCGGTGCGTGTGGCTGACAAAAATATGGCTGACGGGGCGTCCTGCAATGGCGGCAAGCAGAGCCTGATAATGGGCCTCATCGACGGGACCCGGATCGATGATCGCCAGCGTGTCCCGGCCAACGATATAGCTGTTGGTGCCATGAAAGGTGAAGGCGCTCGGATTGTTCACCGTCACGCGGACAATCCCTTTACTTAGCTCAACCGGCTTCCCATATTCAGGAGAGAAACTGCTGTCGAAAACGAGCGCCATGGAAGTCATTTCCAATTTATTTATGGTGTTATTGTCGAAACGGCATAGGCCTTATATAGTGGGATTTCAAACGGTAACTGCCTGATACGTCAAGAATGGACGTCAGAGGGTTGTGCGTTCGGAATTCGGAAATCGTATTCATCACGGTCAGGAGTTGGATATGCCGCACAGAGCAAAGTCACGCGTCGCTACCGCATCGCTCGCCGCCGAATCTCGTCAAACAAGACAGCTCGCCCGAATATTCTCCTTCCTTTCCCTTGGCCTGATCGGCGCGGCGCTCGTTGCGATTGCCGCTGGGGTGAAGGTTGATTTCATCTATATGATCATGGCGGTGCAGGCGGTGGCGCTCTTGGGCATTTCAGCGCTCTACGGCTTTTCAAAGAAAAAGTGAAACGCGCTCCCGCGCAAATGTGCAGGGCTTATTTCACGATGATTGCGAGAGGCCGGATCATGTCCGGCCTTTATCATATCTGATTGAAACTGCTTCGCGATTGACAAGCGGCGCGGGACAACGCTTTGTCATCCTCCAGTACTGTTTTTCGGGAGGCAAAGGTGAAGGTTGAGACGCTCGCGGTAGAGCCGCTGACCAAGCAAGCATTCGCGCCGTTCGGCGATGTCATCGAGGTTGAAGGGGCAGAGCGGCGTCTCATCAACAATGGTTCGACCGAGCGTTTTCATGATCTGGCGCGCGTCGAGGCAGAAGGCACGCAAGCGCGTGTGCTGATCAATATTTTCCGCGGCCAGTCTTTTGAAGCGCCCATCGATATCGTCATGATGGAGCGTCATCCCTTCGGTTCGCAGGCCTTCATACCGCTGGAGCGGCGTCCGTTTCTGGTCGTTGTCGCTGAAGATACCGACGGCAAGCCCGCACGGCCGCGTGTTTTCCTTGCCAAGGGCGATCAGGGCGTCAACTATCTCAAGAATGTCTGGCATCATCCGCTTCTGGCGCTTGAGCAGAAATCGGATTTTCTCATTGTCGACCGCGCTGGCAAGGAGGACAATCTGGAAGAATATTTCTTCCCGGATGTCGTTTTCCGCATCCAGTCGGCCAAACCAGTCTGAATATTATTCGAGGGAAACATGGGCAGACTTTCCACACACGTTCTCGACACAGCGCATGGCAGCCCGGCTGCGGCAATGCGCATTGAGCTCTATCGCATCAGCAAGGGCGCACCGGAACTGATCAAATGCGTTGTCACCAATCTGGACGGGCGCACTGATGCACCGCTGCTGACCGGCGACGACATGCAGATTGGCGTTTACGAGCTGCAATTCCATGTGGCCGAGTATTTTGCAGGGCGCGGGGCCGATCAGGCCAATCCGCCTTTCCTCGATCTCATTCCGATCCGGTTCGCCGTGGCGGATGTGGACGGACATTATCACGTGCCGCTGCTCGTCAGCCCTTGGTCCTATTCCACCTATCGCGGCAGCTGATCCGCACTTATCCCCGTGTCGTTCGCCTGGACTAAGCTCTTCGTATCACCAAACACGAGGAGCCGAACATGGATGAAACGCCCAATCTGAAACTTCCCTATATTCTGCCCAGTCAGGCGCAGAAGCATGTCACGCATAATGAAGCATTGCGGCTGCTGGATGCGGTGGTGAATTTAAGTGTGAAATCGCGCAGCCTCGCCGCCCCACCGGCAGCACCTTCCGCTGGCGCGCGCTATATCGTTGCACTGCCCGCCTCAGGTGCTTGGTCCGGCAAGAACGGCATGGTCGCTTCGTTCATCGATGATGGCTGGCTGTTCATTCAACCGGCGATCGGCTGGCAAGCCTATGTCGAGGCGGAAGCGCAGCTTCTGGTTTTCGATGGAACGGACTGGAACCCCACCGGCGGAGGCGTGCCGGATGAACTGTCCGTATCGATGCTGGGCATTCAGGCGGCGGCGGATGCGGTCAATCGTTTCTCGCTTTCGGCAGCGGCAAGCCTGTTCAACAATGCAGGCGCGGGACATCAGATCAAGGTCAACAAGCAGGCCGCGACCGACACGGCGAGCCTTCTGTTCCAGACCAGCTGGACCGGCTATGCCGAAATGGGCCTGAACGGCAGCAGCGATTTCAGCATCAAGGTGAGTGACGATCTGGGCACGTGGCGTCAGGCAATGCGCGTGGATCGCGCGACGGGCAATGTTGCAATCGGAAGCAACGCACCGGTGACGCGTCTTGATGTCGATGGGCCGATCCGGCCTGCATCCTATTCGAAACTCACAATGCCTATCGCCGCGAATCACGGCGCGGGCGCCTTGATCTACGTTACGGATGCGTCGGCGGGCGCGCAGCTTGCCTATTCCGATGGCAGCGCATGGCGCAGCATCAGAACCGGCATCTTGATATCCTGAGTGGTATCTGTCTGGAAAAGCGAAATTTTTCCAGACAGGTCGCCTTTTCCGACGCTTTTATGCCGCACCGGCATATTAATCGCCTGAAACGTGTTCGTTAATCTTATGCAGGCTCAATTCATATGGTTCGTCTGGCGGACTCATGCTAACGGTTGCGGAATAATTCTAGGGGCTTCATCCGTCGGGTAAAAAGAGAGTTTTTTGCTGCCGACAGGAGCGGTATTTGTTTCGCTCTGTCTTGAGAGCAGGATAATGCGCGTATGAGTTTGAGATATCCTTGGCAAAGGCTGGCGCTTTTGCCACGACTGACCAAGCAGATTATTTTGATGCTGAGCGATTGCGTTCTGCTGTTGCTCAGCGCTTATCTGGCATTTGTCATTCGTCTGGGCTTTGTTTTTACGCCCAGCAAGGCACAACTTTTTCTGATTGTCATCGCGCCCATTCTGACCGTTCCGGTTTTCATCCGGTTCGGACTTTATCGGGCGATCATCCGCTATCTTGCGGAACGCGCCATCTGGCCGATCTTTCAGGCGACCGCAGTGGCGGCTCTATTCTGGGTCGCGCTGGTCTTTCTGATGGAGCTTTACGGCAATGCCGGTCTGCCGCGCTCGGTTCCGCTTCTTTATTGGCTGTTGAGCACGGTGCTGATCACGGCAAGCCGTTTCGGCGCGAAATGGTTGCTGCGCAATGCCGAAACCGGCCGGACTTATACCAGCTCGGCGCTGATCGTTGGCGTCGGAGAGCCTGCGCGCCAGCTGGCGACGGCGCTGCGCAGCCATAGCGATACGATGGTCGTTGGCTTTGTCGATCCGGCTGGGCAGCTCAAGGGCATGGATATTATCGGTCTGCGCGTCTATGGGGCTGAAGACATGCCTGCGCTTATTGAAAATTACGGCGTCAAACAGGTGCTCGTATCCGAACCGGGACTCGATCAGAAACAGCGTCAGGACTTTGCCCGTCTGCTTGGTCGGCTTCCGGTCAATACGCGGATTCTACCGCCGATTGCCGATTTGAGCGCAGGCAAATATCTCGTTTCGGCGCTGCGCAATATCGAAATCGATGACCTTCTTGGTCGCTCGCCGGTGCCACCGGATGCAGAACTGCTGCGTGAAGTGGTCGAAGGTCGCCGCATCATGGTGACGGGCGCAGGCGGCTCTATCGGCAGCCAGCTTTGCCGGACCATCGTGCAGTGGAATCCCGAATGTCTGGTGCTGTTTGAATCGAGCGAGTTCGCGCTTTATCAGATCGAGCGGCAGTTGCGACAAATTGCGTCCTGCCAGATCGTGCCGGTGCTGGGGTCCGTGCGCGACCGCGCTTATGTCGAGCAGGCGCTGCGCAATAATCACATTGACACGGTCTATCACTGCGCTGCCTATAAACATGTGCCGCTGGTCGAGAAAAATCCTCTCATCGGCATTTGCAACAATGTGTTCGGCACGCTCGACGTGGCGGAAGCCGCACTTGCAACCGACGTCGAGCGTATGGTGCTAATTTCGTCGGACAAGGCGGTTCGGCCAACGAATGTCATGGGCGCGACCAAACGCTGGGCCGAACTGGTCGTCTATTATTACGGCTTGCTGGCCGCACAGGCGGGCAAGGAAAAAGCATTCTATTCGGTCCGTTTCGGCAATGTGCTTGGTTCGAATGGCTCGGTTGTGCCGCTTTTCCGCGAGCAGATCGCCAATGGCGGGCCGATCACCCTGACTCATGAGGACATGACGCGCTATTTCATGTCGATCAAGGAAGCGGCGGAACTGATCGTGCAGTCAGGCGCGATTGCCGAATCCGGCGATACGGTGCTGCTGGAAATGGGCGAGCCAGTGAAAATCCGCGATCTGGCCGAGAACATGATCCTGCTGGCCGGTCTGACGATGCGCAATGCGGAAAACCCGAATGGCGACATCGGCATTGAAGTGACGGGCATTCGCGAAGGCGAGAAGATGTATGAAGAACTCTTCTACGATCCGTCGCAGGCGCAGACCACCCGGCATCCGAAGATCATGCGCGCGCCGAAAGGAAACAAGGCGGCCGTTAATGTGCCGGAAAGCCTTCAGCGCCTTCAGGAGGCGATGGAAAGCGGCGATGTGGAAACAGTGCGCAAGGTTCTCTTCAGCGTTATAGCTTCCTGAAACGTCCGCGAAAATCCAGCAGCAGGACCAGCGTGGCGACCACCGCGACGAGCAGGAAAGCCACGCGCGTGATCAGATGGTCAAGTGCAAGAAGCGCTATCGCACAGGCAATCAGGATGAGATTGAGAAGCGCCACGTGGCCGACGACTTTCACGACGCTCCAGC
Organism: Ochrobactrum teleogrylli; assembly: GCF_006376685.1. Classification (GTDB taxonomy): domain Bacteria; phylum Pseudomonadota; class Alphaproteobacteria; order Rhizobiales; family Rhizobiaceae; genus Brucella; species Brucella teleogrylli. Next base: position 16,844 of record NZ_VEWL01000023.1, read on the forward strand.
CAGCACGTTTGGCTACCTGATAGGCGTGTTTCGAATGGGCTTTCAGGATGTTCTCGCCTTGAGCAAGACGCATGATGATGGTCGAGCCTGCATCCAGAATGTAGTAAAGCGGCAAAATCAAAGCCACGACGATGTGGGTCTCGCGCGCCAGCACAAGCAGGGCCGTGCCGGTCATAAGACCGAGCGGCAAGCTTCCCGAATCACCAAGGAAAATGCGGGCAGGGGGGCGGTTGAAGAACGCGAAACCCAGCAGCGCCCCTGCGATGGCAGCGCCGAGACCACCGCTCTCCATGCCTGCGAGACCGAGTGCTGCGAGCAGTGCGACGCCTGCCAAAGGCAGCCCTAATCCCGCAACGGTCATGAGGTCGAGACCGTCCATGAAGTTCGTGACATTGATGGCGACCAGCAGCGCAAGCACGATCAATGCTGCTTCCAGCCAATGCGGTAGCAAATCCGGCAAAAGTCTGTAATCAGGTCCCAGGCCATAAAGAACGATACAGGCAGCCAAGAACTGCGATCCGAGGCGAATGACCTCAGAAAGTTCATAACGGTCATCCAGCCCTCCGACGATCCACAGCAGTCCCGATGCGCCGACCAGACAGAGCAGCAACCGATTGGCGATCTCCAGATCGATCCCGAAGATCAGCAATGTTACGAGTACGGCAGGAATAAGCGCCAGTCCGCCGATCTGCCTTGCTGCCACATTATGGTTGGAACGCGAATTCATCCGCGCAGCCAGAAAGGGAGGCGGCAGCAGGCGGGAAAGAATCACTAGGCCCAGACCGCACAGAACAGCACCGAATAAAAACGAGATTGCCAAAAAAAGCATAAGGATACCGACGGCAAATAAGACTGATAACAGGGATTATCAGCTTTGCCGTTCGACGCAAATCCCTGCTTGCATTACGGGTGGAAGAAGTACGCCGTTGAATCGGCATAGCGCTTGATCTGGTAGTTTATACACCAGCGTAGATTTCGCGAATAGGCGATTGCGCTTGCCAAATGAAGCGGCTATAAGGCCGCGCAACCGATTGCTTCGGTTTGATTTGTTGGGGCGTAGCCAAGCGGTAAGGCACCGGTTTTTGGTACCGGCATTCCCTGGTTCGAATCCAGGCGCCCCAGCCAATTCTTATAAAATTGAATTCGGAGATTTTATCAAGCTCTCCCTCTGCTGAAGCCCAAATATTGATATTTGTCGCTTGTTCGCTTAATTGTGGCGCAATGTTTGGCGATTATGTCGATGGCTAACTACGGTGTTGCCCCTCATAGGATAGGGGTGAATAAGAAGAGACTTACGTTCCAAATCTTTAGGCGATGTGGAATGTTCTTCATGGCGCAAGCGTCTTCCGGTACAGAGAGCGCACAACAAGGGGCCGGTTTCACTCGTTTTCTGCTTAAAGCACCCCAATCATCGGCAGGCGTGTGATATGGATCGCGGGCTTAACTTGATGGCTGTTTGCAGCTCAGAATTATTAAATGCACTAATGTCAAAAAGCCTCCGAATATGTGTTCTATTTTGAAATTGAGTGGTGAATGGTTCATATGAAAAGCTCTATCTTAACGGTTCACCTCATAGAACAGGTTCCATTGTGTCCGGAGTGTGAGCGCAGATTTAGAAGGCGGCGGGGCATCCTTGGGACTGCACACGTGGGATTAAGGATGGCTGCGTCGAGTGTTAGTTGGTCCGTTGTAAAGGAGTATTTAACCAAATCCTTGGTTGTGAATTGGCCTCGCACTTCTGGAGTTGCGGGCACATCAACAGTCCGTTTCCCTTCTGATCGGTAGCAGCTGTATTGTCTGTATGCGCATGGTTACAAGCAGGGTTAGACGGAATTAACTTTTTGGGTTTTGATAGAAGACGCCGAAGAAATCTGATAGCTATCCCTGGATCCGTAATGCCCCTTAAACCATCTGGTTGGAAGGTGGCGGATGTGTATGGACGTGTGAGGTTTCAAATTATCCTAAAAAACTAGTAATTTGGTTCAGGATTTGTATGTTTCTTTGGATTCGCTCTTAAGCGGGAATGGTATGAATATAAAAGTAGTTCAGATTAATTCTGGTGACTTGATAGGGCGAAGATTCAATGGATACGACTTGAAGCCTTACCTTAATCATCATGATGTCGATTCCACACAACTCGTCTACTGGAATAAGCAGTCCGACGCCGAATTTGTCTCGAAAGCGTTCGATTATCCCGGCAGTCGAATGCTCACACGTGGATTGATGAAGGTAGAAAGCCGTTTTTCTCTTCATGCACGTCTTCAACCACATTCTTGGTCTTTGCCGTATCATAAGAAAGTGCGTGAAGCAGACATCGCACATCTGCATATTATACACGATGGATATTTCAGCCTATCCGCTTTGCCGTTCTTTACGCGCAGAAAGCCGACTGTATGGACTTGGCATGACCCATGGGCTATGACGGGGCATTGCATCTACCCGATGCAATGTTCTCGCTGGATGCATGGCTGTGGCTCCTGTCCAGATCTGAATATACCCTTCGCGATGCGGGAGGACCGCACCGCGGAGCAATTTACTTGGAAAAAGAAAGTCTACAGCAAAACCAAGGCAGAAATAGTCGTCGCATCAAAGTGGATGCAAGACATGGTATCGCAATCCCCCCTTGCTGAAGACTTCAATATCACGGTTATTCCTTTTGGTTTGGATTTGGATCGCTACAAGCCGGAAGATAAAGCCAGTGCCCGTAAACGTTTGGGAGTTTTTCCTGGTCGGGCCGTCGTCTTTCTTCGGTCATCTTCTACTGGCTTCAAAGGTCTGAAGGAATTCGTTCAGGCCATCGAACGGCTTAACCCGGATATCCAGTTATGCATTATCTCACTACAGGAAACAGGTCATTTTGATCGCTTTATCGGCAAACATCAGATCATAGAGTTTGGCTGGTCTAATGACGAACAGCTTCTATTAGATGCGTATGCTGCCTGCGATTTCTTTGCGATGCCCTCCATGGCTGAAGCATTTGGACTGATGGCGATTGAGGCAATGGCGTGTGCTCGACCAGTGCTATGTTTTGATGAAACGTCACTTCCTGGGATTGCTTTTGCGCCAGATGCAGGTATTGCCGTTCCGAAGGGTGATAGTGATGCTTTGGCCCGCGCCATTGAACGATTGGTGCAAAATCCTGACGATTGCGAAAACAGGGGGAAACTTTCTCGAGTTCTCGCCGAACGTCACTACGACATTCGAGATCAGGCCCGGCTAACAGCAGATCTTTACAAGCGCGTTATGTCGCGGGTCAACAAATAAAGATTTGGTGGCAAACCATCTCGGGGCATCATGAAAATACTTCTCCTATCGGATATTCCTCCCTGTGATAATCTCACTGCGGGGCTCGTTTTATCGGCAATGGTACGGTTTGTACCGAGAGATGCTATCTGTTGTTTTACTGTTGCAAATCCCACGCTTGATATTCGTACGACACCGGAGTTTGCCAACATACCAATTGAATTTCATGCAAAGCCAAATGAAAATTGGTCTTGGTTGCCCCAGAAACGGTTCATACGCAAGCTATCTTCCGTGGCAGCGTTTGTGGGCGAGAGTTATACCGAACAAATAACTGTTCGCTCTCTGATCAATCGTGCCGTGGCTTTCGGTCGCGAGCAAAAAGTCGACCGGGTTTGGGCAGTACTCCAAGGGCAGACGACGATTCGTATGGCTGAGGCCGTCGCGCAGAAGCTTCAAGTTCCTCTGCATACGCACGTCTGGGATCCGTTCAGTTGGTGGGCGAAGGCGAACTGCTTGGATGGTGTTACAACCCGCCGTGTGCAGGCTCTTTTCGATAGAGCTATACGCAATAGTTGTCATGTGGCGGCAGCCTCGGAACCAATGGCGGAATTCTACCGGGATAGTTTTCAAGTGAAGGCTACTCCCGTTATTTCAAGCCACTCGAAATTTATGGCTCAGGTTCCGTCCGATACTGATTTGGAGCAAAAGCCTGTTGTTATTGGAATGGCCGGCCAGTTCTATGCAGCAGGCGAGTGGTTGCAGTTGGTCCATGCTTTGAGTTTAGCAAATTGGAAGATAGCAGGACGGTCGGTACGTATTGTGGTCCTGGGGCCACAGCGTCCACCCGGCGCTGTTGACAGCCACATTTCATTTCTTGGATGGAAATCTCAGCCAGAGGCTGCGCTGATTTTATCTCAATGTGACATTCTTTATTGCCCCTATCCGTTCGACCCGGGGATGAGGGAAGTGTCGCAATTTAGCTTCCCGAGCAAGTTGGTACTTTACCTAGCAGCCGGCCGCCCTATCGTCTTTCACGGGCCTGATTATGCATCGCCTGCTCGTTACATAGCGAACAGGCGATGCGGTCTTGTTGCTGACCGTATCAACGCCAGCGCTATCTATAACGAGTTGGAAAGGCTGGTTAGCGATCCCGATGCATATCGGGAAATGGCGGCGAATGCGCAGACCTCGTTCCATCTCGATTTTACACTTGAGGCGATGGAGAAGTCATTCAATGAGTTCATTGGAGGTACAATCCGCTCTGACGGTGCTGACGCGCAGATACATGATCATTCTAAACCACTAGAAGCCGGTGCATTTATTGCGCCGCAGCTTTCAGACACCGAGCGCCATCGTTCACCAGTCTGGCTGATGCGTACGTTCGGCAAAGCGGCGCTTGTGCGCTATGCGCATGTTCGTCGGCAATTTAAGGCAATGTTACGTAGATTGGCGCTCAGAATTCCGCGTTTACACAGTTTGTATCATGAGATTCACAGCCTTTATGCTGAGAAAGCGCATCTCAAGGCGATAATTGCAAGGCTGGAAGACGAGAATGCTCAACTGAACGCGTTATTGCGGGATGACACCGTTCTTTCTACAGAGACGGAGGAAACGCATATATCCGGAATCGAAGTTTCACCAAAATTCATGGCTAGTCTTTATCCGGATATGAGAACCCTTATTTTGACCAACGCTCCGGATGACCCGACATCAAAGCTTCGCACTTCTGGGAAGAGCGGGCACCCGCTTGGCAAGTATGCGGTTCAAGTCTCTGTCGGTTCCGCCAGTTTTGCACAGTTTCAAGCGCTCAACGGTCTCGATATTCGGCCGCAAGACGAGTGGAGCAAAGTTCACGAGTCGTTGCCCAAAGATGCTGTCGCGTCCTTACTCCGCTTCATCCTTCAAGAAGGTTTTGATCGTCTCATTGTATCTGGGAACGAGATGAGCGAGATTGCACTTGCCGCCGTCGCGGCTCGAATGGCATCAGTACGAGTCTCTGTAATCGTTGATACAATGCATCCTTCGTTGCAAGCAGGCTGGATGACTTCTCTGACTCATATTGATTTTGTGGATGTCAGTTCACTAGGCTCGCGGAACGAGATAGGGGGGCATTAATGCTCAGCAGCCAATATCGTCCTGATTTGCCTCCAAAAGGTTATTCGTGCTTATGACATTACATAAAGTAAATAAATTGCCTTCGACTGCGACCGCGTTGGCTAATTTCTGGTCGCACCGCAATTTGCTGGTGCAATTATGGAAGCGTGATTTCACGGTCCGCTACAAGAACGGCATACTAGGCGTCGCTTGGGCAGTTCTCAATCCACTTATGATGCTGGCGCTTTATTCTTTCGTTTTTGTTTTTGTGTTCAAAATGCGCTGGGGCGCAGGACCAGATACGAAAGGTAATTTTGTCATTCTCTTGTTTACGGGGCTTGTAGTTCACGGATTTTTCGCGGAGTTTATTACCCGGGCACCTCTCCTAATCACCACTAATGCCTCTTATGTGAAGAAAGTGGTATTCCCTGTCGAATTGCTGCCACTTGTACCGCTTCTGGGAGCCGTCATTAACTTTTTCGTCGGCATGTTACTGGTGGCATTACTGCTTTTCTATTTGCAGGGTAGTGTTCCTCTCACTATAATTTTCTTGCCAGTGATTATAGCACCCTACACAATTCTAATATTGGGCTTTTCATATTTTTTGAGTGCAACTGGGGTCTTCGTGCGCGATCTCACTCATCTTGTTGGTATTCTATCGACAGTTGCTATGTTTGCATCACCTGTCTTGTTTCCGATCGAGAATGTTCCAGAGGGTTATCGCTCCTTTCTTTACGCTAACCCCCTAACCGTCATTGTTGAGCAATTACGCGGTGTTTCTATTCTGGGCGTCCTGCCGGATTGGACAGCGTTGGGGCTTTATTCTGTTGCCGCTATCGTTGTGTTTTTTCTGGGGTTCAGCTGGTTTCAAGCCACGCGAAAAGGATTTGCCGATGTACTCTGACACGGTAATTGAAGCCGAAGATATCTCCAAGGTCTATCTGCTGTATAATAAACCAGAGGACCGGTTGAAGCAGATGTTGATTCCAAAGCTGAAGCGTCTGGCCGCACCTATTTTGGGCGGAGTAATACCTCGCGTCGCTGCGGATATGCCGCGTTATCGCGAATTTTGGGCTTTGCGTGATGTCTCCCTGAATTTGCGTGCGCATGAGACGCTCGGGATCATTGGGCAAAATGGTTCAGGCAAGTCCACCTTACTGCAGATTATCTGCGGCACTTTGATGCCGTCGAGCGGTGTCGTTCAAAGTGAAGGGCGTGTTGCGGCCTTGCTTGAACTGGGGGCCGGATTCAATCCCGATTTCACCGGCCGTGAAAACGTCTATCTTAACGCTGCAATATATGGGCTGACCACTGCGGAGATCGAACAGCGCATGGCATCGATTATTGAGTTCGCGGAAATCGGCGAGCATATTGATCAGCCAGTGAAAACCTATTCGAGTGGCATGTTCGTTCGCCTTGCCTTCAGCGTTATTGCCAATGTTGACGCAGATATTCTTATAATTGACGAAGCGTTGGCGGTGGGTGACGCCTACTTCCAGCAGAAATGTATGCGCTTCCTGCGTAAATTTCAGGAACACGGATCTATTTTCTTTGTCAGCCACGATACCGGCGCAATGATGAGTTTTTGTGATCGTGTTATCTGGCTGCATCACGGCATGATAAAGGCGCAGGGTGATCCGAAAGAAGTCTGCGAGGAGTATCTCGCCTATCTGTATCAAAAACACTCGAATGTCAGCGAAGCGGCGCTATCTCAAACTGAACTCGCGCAGGTCGTTGTTGATGAATTTGTTGCGGGGGGCGTTGAGGAGGACATCTCTACGGACGTGGAATCACTAGTAAATAAGCGCAGCTTCGGAGACGGCGGCGCAGAAATTATGGAATGCAGGCTATGCGACGAGGACGGCAAAACCCTGCAGACGATAGCTGGCGGAGAATCTGTTAGCATCCAGGTGAAGTTTCGGGCGAAAAATGAAATTAAGTCAGTCATCTCCGGTTTTGTGGTCAAAGACAGGCTTGGGCAGTACATATTTGGCGATAACACTTTTATGAGTACGGCATCTAGCCCCGTCAACCTAAAAAAGGGAGCTCAGTCGCAAGCACAGTTCAGTTTCGTTATGCCGATGCTGGCGCCTGGCACCTATTCAATCGTCATTTCCGTTGCTAGCGGAACGTTGGCGAGCCACGTTCAGCATCACTGGATCCATGAAGCTATTATCTTTCACTCCCATGCTGATATAAATACTGGAGTCATGATAAAGATACCAGTGACGGCCGAGGTTATACCGACGTGACGCAGTGCATGAATTGCGATGCAGGCATCCATTGTGAAAGATAGAAAATGAAAGTAACAGACAAAGAACTTTATCCAGATGCGCAGTCGCTGCTCGATAAAATAGATTTTGTTGTTAAAGAGACTGATATCGTACTCGATATTGGCTGTGGTATTGTGCCGATGAACTATTTTCGGCCCAAACTTCATATCATGGCCGAGCCATGGGATGAATATTCGAATATTCTCCAACACAGGCACGCGAACGACAAGAGCATTCTGATTGTAAAGCTTGGCGCACTTGAAACCCTTGCGGCATTTCATGACAATTCAATTGACAGCATCTTTCTGCTGGACGTGATTGAGCATCTCGAAAAGGATGTTGGTTTTAACGTGATTTCGGAAATAGAAAGGGTGGCACGTCGGCAAGCCGTTATTTTCACCCCTCTGGGGTTTATGCCGCAGCATATGGAAGCCGGCGAACCCGACGCTTGGGGGCTATTGGGTGGCGAAATGCAAGAACATAAATCCGGGTGGTTGCCCGAAGATTTTTCGCCCGGATGGAAGTTCTATGTTTGTGAAACTTATCACAATAAGAATTTCAAGGGGGAGCAGTTGGAAAAGCCTCATGGAGCTTTTTTCGCTATTCGCAATTTCGAACAGAAACAATCTGCTCCCCCTAAAAACATCTCAGACATTCGGAGGCCTTTGCCCTCTGAGATTGCGCTTCAAAAATTACAGACCTCTATGAATGAAATAATGGAACGGAATCAATCGCTAGAGGCTGAAAAGATATCGCTAGAGGCTGAAAAGATATCGCTAGAGGCTGAAAAGATATCGCTAGAGGCTGAAAAGATATCGCTTGCCGAAAGTCTACAAATGGAGATATCGAGGCTTTCCTCGCAAAATGCCAAAAACTTAAGAGAGTTGCAGGCAATCAAGGAGAGTAGGCTTTATAAGGCCCTAAGTATCTTGCGCCACCCTTTCTCGACCAAACGCTGATAATGCCGACCATTCCTGCTAAAAATACATGGGGAATCACTACTGTAGTTCGCGATGTTAGCCATTTTGGCGGGGGGATGCTTAATGTCGCCCGCCCCGTGCATACAGGTTTGTCGAACCGTGGCGCTGATGCTGTTTTCATCAGTGGAAATGCACCATGCAGTCCTGTTGACATGGGCTATGTTGTTGGAATGGACGGACGGGGTTTTGCGAAACTGCCAGTATCTTTGATGCGTTCTATAGCGCATATCCATGGTATCTGGACAATGTTCGAGTATCGGGCTTTCAAAGAGGCGCGACGGCGCAATGCTCGTATCGCTATAAGCCCCCACGGGGCTCTTGAAGCATGGGCGTTCTATCACAAACATGCCAAGAAGCGCATTGCTTGGTGGCTATATCAGAAGCGTATTCTGCAAGCTGCCGACCTACTGGTCGTGAACTCCGTCCAGGAGTTACATCGACTTCGGGAACTAGGGCTTAAACCCCCGATCGCCACGATTGCCAATGGTGTTGATCTTGAGGGTTTTTCCTCTCTTGATGAAAATGGACAGGAACGCGAACGTATTGTCCTGTTTTTTTCTCGCATTGATCCGAAGAAAGGTGTCCCTGACCTCATTGAAGCCTGGATTGCTCTCCAACCTAAGAATGGCTATCGTTTACACATACATGGTCATGGCGAGGCAGCTTATGTTGCAACGTTAAAGCAGCGAATAGCGGCCACTGGCCTGAACGATATCTCTCTGCTCCCTCCAGTATTTGGAGCCGCACGCTGGGACGTGTTTCGAAAAGCGTCGATTTACGTACTGCCAAGTTATTCGGAGAATTTTGGAATTACCGTTGCCGAAGCGCTAACAGCCGGTTTGCCGGTCATAACAACCAAGGCAACACCATGGGCAGATCTCAGCGAGACAGGGCTGGGCTGGATCATAGATAATGACGTACGGCAACTGCGCGATGCCTTGGGAGCTGCAACCAGTCTCGATGCCTCGCATTTGTCTGCAATCCGACACAAAGCGCACATCTATGCGCGGGAACTGTATAATTGGGAGATAATTGCACAGCGCTATTTGGAGACGTACGCATGGCTAGCATCGCCTTCAATACCATGTCCTGATTGGGTTGATCACGGTTGAAGTGATGCGCATTCTGATCGTCTCACAGTATTTTTGGCCTGAATCATTTGTTATAAATGATCTTGCCCTGTCACTAGCGCGACAAGGACACAAAATTACGGTCGTAACGGGGAAGCCCAATTATCCGAGCGGCCAAATTGCCGACGGTTACACTCTCTCTGGAATAGACCGCGACGTTTTTGCCGGATGTGTTGAAGTTATCAGGGTGCCTATCCGACCGAGGGGCCGTGCGGGTGCTATAGCGTTGTCCCTAAATTATTTATCATTTGTGGTGTCGGGCCTTCTGCGTTTCCCAAGTCTATTACGTGGGCGTGCATTCGACGCTGTACTTTTCTTCGGCGTTTCACCTTTAACCGCGGCGATTCCCGCAACCGTGATTGCCCGACAGAAGAAAGCTCACTTAGCATTATGGATTCAGGACATTTGGCCGGAAAGCCTTTCAGCTACGGGGTTTGTGAACAGTCGCTTGGCGCTTTGGTTGGTTGGACGCATGATGCGCATGATCTATAGTCAAGCTGATACGCTGTTGTTGCAGTCCGCAGCATTTGAGCAGCCCGTTGCAGAACATGCGGATCGCGAGAAGTTTGTTTATTTTCCCAATCCAGCACCTGCGGTCGAAAATGTCGACCATTTATTGCCGCTTGAACTAGAGGTGAATTTTCAGGATTGTTTTCCAATAGTATTTGCAGGCAATCTCGGCCGCGCGCAATCTATTGAGACTATTTTAGAGGCGGCGTGCCATTTGCGGGATCATCCGCAAATCCGTTTCGTCATTATTGGCACCGGTAGCGAAGCGGACCGCTTGCGTCAATTGATAGTGAGTAGAGGGCTGCACAACATTTGCATGACCGGTCAGGTCGAGCGATCACTCATGCCGGCAGTATTTCAGCGTGCAGGGGCGCTCCTGGTGACGCTGAAAAACGAGCCGGTTCTCAGAACCGTGGTGCCGAGCAAGGTTCAGGCCTACATGCAGGCGGGAAAGCCTATCGTTGGTGCATTGAACGGCGAGGGTGCCAACATTATCAAAACTGCGGGTTGCGGCCTCGTCGTGGAAGCTGAAGATGGTTTGGGGCTGGTCAAATCGATTATGACCTTGTACTCCATGCCAGAACAGAAAAGGGTGGAAATAGGGCTGGCGGGCCGTCAGTACTTTGAAACCCACTTCGAAGCAGGTAATGCAGCTATAAGACTGATCAAAATCCTTGAAACCAGGATAGGAGCTCGCCAAAGTGACTAGGAAGAAAACGCTTGTTCTGGGCGCTAGCGGTATGCTTGGGAGTGCGGTGTTTCGAGCGTTGCATGGAGCAGCGAACCACCATGCAGTGGCAACAGTACGAAACGCTTCCTTGATGCGCTATTTTTCGGTCGAGCAGCAAGTCGACATCATTTCTGGTATTGATGTCCTTGATAGTGATTCTCTGGTTGCACTGTTAGGTGCGGTTAAACCTGATGTAATTATCAACTGCGTTGGTCTGATTAAGCAGCTCGCAGCTTCGAAGGATCCTTTGGTGGCCTTGCCGCTAAATGCACTCTTTCCGCATAAGTTAGTCCGTCTCGCTGCGCTATCTGGGGCACGCGTAATACATATCAGTACGGACTGTGTTTTCTCTGGGTCAAAAGGAAAATACACGGAAGAAAGCACAGCAGATGCGACAGATCTTTACGGCGTCTCCAAACATCTGGGCGAAGTCACCGAATATCAGAACGCTGTAACTTTAAGAACATCAATCATTGGACGCGAGCTTACATCTTCTAATTCATTGGTCGATTGGTTTCTGTCGCAGAAAGATCAGGTTAAAGGTTATGAGAAGGCGATTTTTTCCGGCCTTCCGACCTGCGAATTGGCCGCTGTCATAAGAGACGTAGTTATCGAAACTCCTACGCTCTGTGGACTGTACCATGTCTCAGCCAAGGCAATTTCAAAGTACGAGCTTTTGCGATTGATTGCCGCCGAATATAAAAAAGAAATTACAATCATTCCGGATGATAGCGTCAGCATTGATCGTTCGCTGGACTCGTCGAAATTTTCCGGGGCGACAGGTTATATTGCTGCTGAGTGGCCTGAGTTGATTAAGCGCATGCACGAAACAGATTTCCGTGGAGATAAATAGAATGTTTAACGACAAGACCCTTCTTATTACGGGCGGTACCGGTTCTTTTGGAAATGCTGTCCTGCGCCGCTTTCTTGATACGGCGGTAAAGGAGATTCGTATCTTCAGCCGTGACGAAAAGAAACAAGAAGATATGCGCATTGAACTCAATAACGAGAAGCTGAAATTCTTCATCGGTGACGTGCGCAACTATGACAGTATAAGGGATGCAATGACCGGCGTGGATTATGTCTTCCATGCCGCGGCGTTGAAGCAGGTTCCATCTTGCGAGTTTTACCCGATGGAAGCGTTGCGGACGAATGTGCTTGGAACGGAAAATGTTCTAACGGCTGCGGCGGAAAAGGGTGTGCAGCGCGTTGTATTTCTGAGTACCGACAAGGCAGTTTACCCGATCAATGCTATGGGCTTGTCTAAAGCCATGGCAGAAAAGGTGGTTGTCGCGAAGTCGCGCATGATGAACGGCGGCTCTGTCCTCTGCGCTACTCGTTACGGCAATGTCATGGCCTCGCGTGGATCGGTCATCCCACTTTTTATTAGCCAGATTAAAGCTGGACGACAGTTAACAATTACTGACCCGCATATGACGCGCTTCCTGATGTCACTTGAGGACTCGGTTGATCTGGTGCTGCATGCGTACGAAAACGGCTCCCAAGGTGACATTTTCGTCCAGAAGGCCCCGGCGTCAACACTGGAGGATTTGGCGCTTGCGTTGAAGGATTTGTTCAATGCCAGCAACCCAATTAAGGTTATCGGTACCCGTCATGGAGAAAAACTTTACGAAACACTCGTTGCGCGCGAAGAAATGGCGAAAGCCCAAGACCTTGGCCGTTACTATCGCATTCCAGCAGACAATAGAGATCTAAATTATAACAAGTATTTTGTTGAAGGTGAGCAAAAGATATCGGAGATTGATGACTATACATCTCACAATACAGAGCGGCTGAATGTAGAGGGTGTTAAGAAGTTACTTCTATCACTGGATTATATACAGCAAGAGCTCGTATCGTAGAGACGGTTTTCAATCGACTATATGTTACCGAAAGCAGGAAATGCCATGTTGAAGGTCATGACTCTGGTTGGCACACGACCGGAACTTATCAAGATGAGCCGTGTGATTGCAGAACTTGACGCGCATGTGAACCACGTGCTTGTGCATTCCGGCCAAAACTATGACTATGAACTCAATCAGGTTTTTTTTGACGACTTGGAAATTCGGAAACCTGATTATTTTCTGGGGGCTGCCGGGGAAACTGCAGCGAAAACCATTGCGGACGTTATCTCCAAAACAGATGAAGTTCTTGAAATGGAAAAGCCGGATGCGTTGATGCTTTATGGCGACACGAACACGTGTCTTGCCGTCATCGCCGCCAAACGTCGCAAGATTCCCGTTTTTCATATGGAAGCGGGTAATCGCTGCTTCGACCAACGAGTGCCCGAAGAATTGAACCGAAAGGTTCTGGATCACCTCAGTGATATCAATCTCGTATTGACGGAACATGCGCGTCGCTATCTGATTGCCGAAGGCATTCGACCGGAGACGATCATTAAGAGCGGCTCCCACATGCAGGAAGTCCTAGATTTCTATATGCCGAAGATTGCTGCGTCCGACGTGCTCGATCGTATGCAACTCGAAAAAAGCAAGTATTTTATTGTGAGCCTCCATCGCGAAGAGAATGTGGATGCGCCAGAAAACCTACTGGATTTGTTGCAGACCCTCAAAGACTTGGCTGAACAGTATGGTTATCCGATACTGATTTCCACTCATCCTCGGACGAGAAAGCGACTGGATGCTCTGGGTGAACCGATTGAACACCCGTTGTTGCATTTTATGAAACCCTTTGGCTTCGTTGACTATATTCGTTTGCAAATGTCGGCTTTTTGTGTGCTGTCAGACAGCGGCACGATTACTGAGGAGGCGTCCCTTCTCAATCTTCCTGCCATTACGTTGCGTAATGCGCATGAGCGGCCTGAGGGAATGGACGTCGGAACATTAGTCATGAGTGGCTTGCGCAGCACAAGGGTACTTGAAGCTGTGGCTATCGTTACAGATCAACATCGCGAGAGCGTGTTCCGTACAGTTGGTGATTATAAAGCTGGGCCGGTATCAAAGCAGATACTACGTGTCGTTCTCAGCTACGTAGATTATGTAAACCGCACGGTCTGGCATAAGAACTAAAAAACAATTGGGCGAGATTTGAGTCGTCCCGCCTAACAGCGGCGGGGCGAGGAATATTCTCAACTTAATCAGGGAAAAAGTTTGTTACCGTAAGGTAGCAGGCGCACAGCAAAGGTTATAGCTCCACTGACAATAAAAACCAATATAATAAGAACGGGGATTTCAAAATAAGCGTATTTTATTTGCGTAAAATTAAATATATCTATGATGTATCGCAAAACTATTGCGTGAACGATGTATATTCCAAAGGATAATCTGACTGAAGCACTCTTTATGACGGGCTGCATACGCAATGGAAGTCGTTGTCCCAGGTACCGTAGAAATACGAATGCGCCCAACGCCGCGATCACAACGGTCGTAGTTTCGTAACTGTAAAATAGCTCTGTTTTATCTCCAGTACTGGAATAAATCGCCGTAAATAACGCCGTCAGGCTAGAACTTGCAAAATACGTTACCAAGCCAATGAGAAACAACTTTCGGCTTTCCGTAATTGCTAGCAACACAGCGCCAGCCAGCATATAGCCGGCGTAGAGTGGAAAGTAAGATAGATCTATACCAAGCCATCTAGTTTCTGTCGTTTTGGCGATTGTCGGCAATAGTGAGGCGCCAACAAACCAAGCTGCCAAGTAAATGTACTTTTGTAACTTATCCGATTTGGCATAAAAAGATTGTAAAACAGGGAGAAAAATATAAAGGCCCATTAAGGTATACAAAAACCAAAAGTGGAATACTACCGGCCCCAATAAAAAATATCGAAGTGCTGATAATGAAAATAGAGACGGAGCTGCCGTCGGCCATGAATACCCCCACAGCATCCCAGTTTCGTGATACCAAAGGAGATAAATAGCAGACCAGAACGCGAGAGGGATCAGGAACTTTATTATCCGGTCAAATGTCTTTGAAGCCTTGTCTTTCCTTGTAAGTAAAACGGCACCGCTGACCATAAAAAACAATGGTACGCAGATTCGTGAAAAACTGTCGATGATGTTGACCGTGGTCCATCCATTATCAATGTGATAAAAATACTCGCCGGTTGAATGTACTGCTATCACCATGACGGCCGCGACTAATCGAACGAAGTCCAGCCCAATATCACGGCCATCTCGCTGTGCTTCTGCCTTTGCGTTTACGGTACTAACGTTTGTTAATTGTTGGTCAGTGATGGCATCACCCGTTCGTATTTTTTCCAAGATCTTTTCTCTGCATTAACCACTAAAACAGCCGTGTACATCTTTACCTAAGGGAGGATAGGTTTAGCAAAGGCGATTTTTATATGGTCCTGATTTTTCGTCGGCTATGACAAGCATTTTTACGGCCCAGAGGAGAGTTGTCTTGTAGCAGACGCATCAACCGCGTGTTAAAAGGGACATGTTACAGTGTTAACGAACAAAAACTTTGCTTTTCTATTTCCTTATAAAGTCATTCGATTTGAGCCGAGATTCTTCGTGAGTATCAGATGCAGACGGCGTTTTTTCTTCATTGAACTGATACAATGAGCAACAACCGAAATTACCGCAGAATACAAACCGAGAATCTTTAAGAATTGTGTCTTCAATTGCTTGGAATACACCGTACGGATGATCCGAATCCGCGTTTCCGGGATTGATTACATCATGAAAAAGAACAAAACCATCATCAAGTAAAAGATTTTGTAATCTGGAAGCTGCTTCGTAGGTGGCGTCGTAGCCGCGTCAATGATCCACAAAAACGAACCCGAACTTACGGTCCATTTTAACGAGTTCATCCAACCGAAGCGTAGCATCCATCACAACAAAATTGACGCGGTCGGTACCGACGCGTGCTGCTATACTCTCCCGAGCTTGGATATTGGTAGCCAAGTCTATATCAATAGTTTCCAATATACAATCTGACCGCTTTGAAAGCGCTTCGAGTAAAATGGTGGTAGAAAGTCCCTTATGCGTTCCAAGTTCCAGGATGTCCCCTTTCCCGAGAGCGGCCATCTCGTAGAGCTTCAGCGCGTCGCCATGCGTCAAATAACCCTCGATGCCGATATCGATGCACACATCAATTTGATGCATTCCAGTCTTGGCGCGGGCGATTTCTTCATGCCTTTCATCGATGAAATCTACGGCGCTGATTGTGGGTCTGTGCGGGTAAACCAATTCGTTAAAATCGAGCTCAGCGATTCTCTCGAGCGTGACCCAAGTTTCAGGATACAATGTCGGACTGGAAATTGTGTTCTTCATTCAATTCATCCTTAGCCTACCAAGGCGTCCAATGTCGCATTACCCCGCGCCTGTGAAACTTTCAGCCGCAGAAAAAAGTAAAACTTTGCGCTGTTGGGACTTTGATAGAAAATTTTCTATTGTCGCGTTCAAAAAGGAATACACTTGAGAAAAAAAGAAATATAACTAAATTAACAACGTTGGACCAACCGCCTCCATTTTACCTCGATTGCAACAATGGCACCTGTTTGAATAAATTTCAAGTCTCTGCCAACGTCGGTTTCGCTCTGGTCCTTGCCTCAAACTCAAACTCAACTTGACCTTAATAATTTTCAATGCCATAGCACCCCGTAGTAGCGTCTTACTCTATTTTATATTTTGGAGTAGACATAAGTATTTACATGGAAGCGAATAGAGTATGGGAAATAAAGCCAGCGTTGATCTTACGATCGTTGTCCCCTCGTTCGTGATCTGCACCGACGTGGATATGGCGCGGTCGTCAGATATGGTGCTGCTCATGGAGTTGGACGATACTGTATTTTTGTCTCCGCCGATGCTGTTGACCCGATTTCACTCATCCCACAGCTATATGAAGAGATGGAGAAGGGGGCTACATTGGCGCAGTGCTCCCGTTATTTAGCTGATGGTGATGCAAATACAATTCCCTTTAAGTATAAATTCTTTCAATTTTTCTTCAGAATTGGCGTTCGCATTGCTCTGGGGCAGTATATTCCAGATTCGACCTATGCATTTAAAATGTTCAAACGGCGCCAGGCATTAGGAATTGGATTGGCACAGAATAGATTCGGTATTGGCCCAGAGATTACTTTTAAATCTATTCTAACAGGTGGTGAAATTAAGTATATCCATGGTGCACAAGGGGTTCGGGCGCGCGGAGTGTCCAAATTTATTTTTCACAAAGAAGGTATTGGATTTGGTTACTGTTTGCTGCGGGCCTTTCTTCATAGACGTAAAATAGTATACTGGTTTTGAGTGCTGTTTCAATGAAAAGCACATTGATGCAATCAAGGCGAATCCATTCCTTATCGGGCGTTTTTGTAGCGCTATTATTGCTCGCGCTAACGTTTTCTGACGTCATTTTTGGTGGTGCCAGCATTCGCGTGACGGACCAGCTGAACGGTGCGCTTAGTGGACTGAGGTCCTCGGCGCCCTTTCCTGTTCCTCGGCACACGCAGTGGTGGAGCGGGCAAGCTGATAATGGTGGCGCAGCCTTTCAGTCAGAGCCTATGGCGGAGTTTGTAAAGTCTACCCTTTGGAGTGGCGATTCTTTATATTAGAACCCATTTTCCGGAAGTGGCGCTTTAGGGCCAGAAACCTTGGTCGATTTGAAGCTATCCTTGTTCACGCTTCTCTATTCGCTTGTTGGTGGCGGTAGTCTCGCGTATAATTTTATCTTTCTAGCATCGTACTTTGTCGGGCTCGTTTCAATTTACATTTGCGCTCGAACATATTTAGAAATGTCTGAACTGGGCGCGGTAGGGGTATGCACCTTTTTTCTGTTGAACGGCTATTCAACTGCGTCGCTCGGCTCTAATGTTACGCTTTCCTATCCTCTCGCTCCTCTTCTTCTGCTCGCGACATTATCGGTTATAACCCGGGCGACAGCTGGTACGGTCAGCATCTTTGCGCTTTAGCTCGCAGCAATCTTGTCGTTCACTTTCATGCCAACCACGATTACAACTCTCATAGCGGTTGGTGTTATTTCTGGTGCGTATCTGGCTACAAAGCTCGCCCGAGAAAGCAATTTGTTGAAAAGTTTCGTTGAGTCGATTTGGCCGATGCTCGTAGGTGTATTCATTGCGGCATTGATAGTTTCGCCTATCTACATTCCTTTAATTGAGAATTTGGAATTTTCAGGAACGTTGGATGATTACTCAAAAAGGGTGTTTTTTGGAATATTTTTTCCTCAGGCCATTACTTCCTTTTTTTCTCCGAGTCTTTTCTTTGAATCGTATAATGCAATGGAGAGCAAGGCTCGATTATACTACTACGGATACAGATCTTTTCCGTGGAATACCGTATATCATTTGGGGCTCATCGGGGTTCTCTTTGCTGTGACGGCAATCCCAAAAAGCGGAAAAATTAGTTGGATTAGTATTGCGTGTGTTTCAATTGTGTTTGGCACATTGGTGCGACTTTTTGCTCCGGAGCTTATTGAGTATATTTTTTCTAAGATTCCGGTGATTGGAAATATTGGATATCAATATTGGTGGCCGTGCATAGTTATACCAATGTCGTTTCTTATTGGTTATGGAATAGATAATATTAAAAGCGATAATGCAAGAGTTTTACCGGTTGCCGTTGCTCTGGGCACTTTTCTTGCAGCCGTCATCTATGTGTGGTCGATATAAAAGAGAAGTCTTAATTGGTATGCTTGGGTTGTGTGTCTTATTCACCCTGCTCTTCGCTGTGCCACGTTTGGGGACCTCCAAGACCAGAGTCGCGGTAACGATTGCGCTTGCCATGGTTATGTTTGGGGAACTCGCTGTAGACGCGAAGATGGTCAGGCTCCCACGAAGTGATCTTTTCAGTGCACCACCTAGCGCAATACAGTTCGTAAAAGAAAACATAGGGCTTCACCGCACGCTAAATTTTGGACAAACCGGCCTATATCCTGAACTGAGCTCAGCTTTTGGCATTCAGGAAATCAGTTCTATGAATTCTGCAACGATGGCGGCATATCTCGATTTTTTCTATTCAGCTGTTAAACTTGCCCCTGCACAAAGACTGGGTGTCAGTGACGTATACCCCAAAGGGGCGTTCCCTACGCTGTACCTTTCACAAGATGATCCATCTGCAAATCAGATTGACCTCGAAAAGCTGCGTCTGCTCGGTGTTAGAGTCCGTTTGATAATTTGCTTTAATGGCTGATACGGCGCAACAACAGGCTCCCCATGGCGACGTGGATCATCG
>NZ_VEWL01000024.1 GCF_006376685.1 Ochrobactrum teleogrylli
AAAGCTGGTTCCTTATGAATCACCGAAACTCCGCGGAGGGAAGCCCTAAATAATCAATCTGCCAAAGTAGTGCTAGAATGTAGACTCATAAACTGATGCACCAGATGCGGGACAGCGATGAGTTTGATTGCAGCGAGGAAATTGGCGGGGTTTTTATCATAACGTGTGGCGATACCACGATAGTGTTTGATGCGGTTAAAGAAGCGCTCGACCTGATTTCTCTGGCGATACACCCATGGTGAGAACGCGAAGACGCCCTTGCGGTTGGATTTGGGAGGAATATTGGCCCATACTTTGTAGCCTGCTGCTGTCTTGCGGATGGCATCGGTGTCGTAAGCTTTGTCGGCAAGCAGCGTGCTGCCTTCTTTGATACAAGCCATGAGACCTTCAGCCCGAGAGCAGTCAGCAACCTGGCCACCCGTCAGGCAAAGATTGATCGGACGGCCTTCTGCATCAACAATTGCGTGGATTTTGCTTGTGAGGCCGCCACGGGAACGTCCCATGCAACCATCGTCAGCATCCCCTTTTTTCCAGTGGCTCCATGTTGGTGAACACGAACACAGGTGCTATCGATCATCACGATATCGCCGTCATGGGCCTCTGAGACAGCTTCCAGAAGCCGATCCCAGACACCGGCACGACGCCAGCGAACAAACCGGTTGTAACAGGTCGTTGCAATACCATAGCGTTCAGGGATTTCTGACCATGACGAGCCGGTGCGGAAGCGCCACAGAATGCCATTGAGCACCATGCGATCATCAACTCGGGGCACGCCACGTGGTTTGCACGGCAACAGCGGCGCAATAATCGACCATTCCCGTTCTGTGAGTTCATAGCGGCGACGTGACATCAAAGACCTCCAAATCCGAGGCCTTTGAATCACTAATCTATTCAAATAGCTAGCATATTTATGAGTGCACGGCCTAATGGTAGCAACAACTCTGATGGGAAATAATGGTAGCGCAAGCTCATACCGAAGCAAATGTCATTCTATAATGAGCCGCGTAGAAAAGTTGAAGGCGGAGCCCTATGGTCCCGCCCTCCTGTTCAATCAGATAATGCCCAGAGCATCCATGGCTTCTGCCACCCGCACAAAACCGGCGACATTGGCACCGAGGACATAATCGCCCGGCGTGCCATATTCCTCGGCGGTTTCCGCACAAAGATCGTGGATATTGCGCATGATTTCAGCCAGACGCGCTTCCGTCTGCTCGAAGGTCCAGCTATCGCGCGATGCGTTCTGCTGCATTTCAAGCGCCGAAGTCGCCACACCGCCCGCATTGGCAGCCTTGCCGGGCGCGAAGAGAACTTTCGCATCCTGGAAAATCTTCACCGCTTCAGGCGTGGAGGGCATGTTAGCGCCTTCACCGACAGCGATAACGCCATTCTTCACAAGCGTCTTGGCATCCTTGCCGGTCAACTCGTTCTGCGTTGCCGACGGCATGGCCACATCGCAGGGAACATCCCAGATCGAGCCGCCCTCAATGTAATGGACGGACTGGCCCTTCTGGCGTGCATATTCGGAAATACGTTCGCGACGCACTTCCTTGATTTCCTTGACGAGATCAAGATCGATACCGTTCTCGTCAACGATATAACCATTGGAATCGGAGCAGGCGACCACTTTGCCGCCAAACTCGATCACCTTTTCCATTGTGTAGATGGCAACATTGCCCGAACCGGAAACCACAACGCGCTTGCCATCGAAATCCTGCTTGCGGGCCTGGAGCATGCGCTGCACGAAATAGGTCGCCCCATAACCGGTTGCTTCCTTGCGCGCCCTGGAACCGCCGTAGAACAGCGCCTTGCCGGTCAATACGCCAGCTTCATAGCGATTGGTCAGTCGCTTGTACTGACCGAACATATAGCCGATCTCGCGCCCACCAACGCCGATGTCACCCGCTGGAACGTCCACATATTCGCCGATATGACGATGAAGTTCGGTCATGAAGGACTGGCAGAAGCGCATGATTTCAGCGTCGGAACGGCCACGCGGGTTGAAATCCGAGCCGCCCTTGCCGCCACCAATCGGCATGCCGGTCAGCGCATTTTTAAACGTCTGTTCGAAGCCGAGGAACTTGATGATGCCGACATTGACCGAAGGATGGAAGCGAATCCCGCCCTTGTAAGGTCCAAGCGCCGAATTGAACTGCACGCGGAAACCGCGATTGATCTGTACGCGACCCTGATCATCAACCCACGGCACGCGGAAAATAATCTGCCGTTCCGGCTCGCAAATGCGTTCGATCAGGGCATTGTCGGCATAATATGGTCGTTTCGCAATGACGCGCCCAACACTTTCCAAAACCTCTCGCACGGCCTGGTGAAATTCAATTTCACCCGCGTTGCGATGGAGGACATCTTCGAGAATGGGCTCGAGCTTTTCATGGACGTTGACCAAAATTTCATCTCCAGAGTCGGTATGTAATCTCATAATGATCACTCTCTAGAATAATTTTTGATCAATTTGAATAAGTATTAAGCATTAATTGTGCGCGAAAAGCAGGGGCAACCTACTTTTCAGACACCAAGCGCCTGAAATGACGCTACAGAAAAAGATCCGACATACAAAAATGCAATGTTATCGAGCATTTGCGTAAAAAATAGCCAACTGAAAGTTACCAGTGCAATCATTTCAAGTGTACGACTGGATCGTTTCGACCATGCCTTGGAGGCGCGGTTTATGGCAACCGCGCCTTGAGTCCTTTACGGGGCACAACGCCTACTGTTCTGAAAACTCCAGAATTGTGCCGCTGGCGTTCTCGGGCAAAACGGCCACGCCTGCCTCCGTTGACGCAAAGGACACGCCATGTGCGGTCAGTGCAGCACGCGCTTTATCCAGTGATCTCACGCGAATGCGCAAGGTTGCAAAAGCACTGGCAGGCGTTTTGTCCAAATCGACATTCGGGTAAAGCGACGACGCTTTCTCGCGATCCAGAACCAGTAGATCGGCCGAGTTCGGCCCGGTCAGAACCTTCCATCCGCCATCGTGCTCAACCGCTTTCCCGGCCTTGAAAAGACGGGCAAAACCTTTAGCAGACGTTTCAGGATCGGCAGCAATGATGACGATAGCCGAGAGACCGATAGCACCATTTTCATGTTCGATCAGTTCCGGCAGCCAGACCGTTTCGCGCGTCTTATGCTGACACATGAAAACCATGCCCTGCGGAACTTCGCTGTCGGCAAAAGAGACTGTTTCAAACGCTGCGACGCCCTCGCCGCCGCCCGGCAGCTGCACCGGGCGCTGGAATGCGCCAACTTCGCCCGTCGCTATATCGAGTGTTGCTAGCTCCGCCTTTGCCTCGCGTGCATTGTCGATCCGGCAAGCGATGGCATGCAGTCCCTCACCTTGCGCCGCAAGTTTCTGACGCTGGTGCAGATTGCCCGGGGTTTCGGCAACAATGCCCAGAAGCTCGAAATAATCTTCCGGAAACATGATCGTGTAATTGCCGGTGCCTTTTTCCTTGCTGTGCAGTCCGCGCGGGCTCAGCGTGAATCCGAAGCGACGGTATTGCTCGGCACTTTTCTCCAGATCATTAACCAGCAGAAAAACGTGGTCGACGCCTTTTACCGGGTGAGACATGTGGAGTTTCCTTTTTTGATAAAATCAGATGCTAGTGGATTGAGGCTTATTTCTTTGTCGGCGCCAGCACAATCTCATGAATTGTGACCTTCGGATTCATACTGGCGACATAGAGCGCGGTTTCGGCCATATCCTCCGGCTGAATGACGTCATCCATGCGCGCGAGATCGAAACCCGGACGGCGCGCCAAAAGCGGCGTCGCCACCTCACCGGGACAAAGCACCGTGGACCGAATACCGTTTTGTCCCTCTTGCGCGTTCAGGCTCGCACTCAGATCGTTGAGCGCGTGTTTGGAGGCGCCATAGGGCACGCCGCCAGCGGGCGACGAAAAACGCCCCGCCCAGGAAGATGTATGGATCATCAGACCCCCGCCCTGCGCCCGCATTGGCGCCAGCGCGGCTGCAATCACGTTGATCGCGCCCTTGATATTGATGTCGATGACATCATCCCATGAATCGAAATCGATATCCGACCAGCTGCGGCGCGGAATATTAAGCCCAGCATTATTGCAGACGACATCGAGACGACCGGCCCATTCGACAATCGCATCAGAGGCATCTGTCATCGCCTTGCGGTCGAGCACATCAGCCGGGAATATCCGGGCCTCGCCGCCTGCAGAAGTAATTTCATCCGCGATGATGGCCAGCGCTTCCGCCTTCCGGCCTGTCAGGGCCACCGGCCAACCCTCGCTTGCGAAACGGCGTGCCATTGCAGCGCCGATGCCCGATCCGGCGCCGGTGACCCAAACTGCTCCGGGCTTGGTTTTGCCCGCATTTTCACTCTGTTCAGGCGAAATCTGGCTCATCAACAAACTCCAAGATAGAAAATCGACATTTATTAACGCATGGTTATCGAGAAATTATACTAATTTTATCGCACAAATTAGTTTATCTTGACAAAATCATGGCGGATTCTAGCATAACGGTGCTTGCATAAGGAAAAGGCCATTGAACGCTGCTTTAAAGAGCAGTTTCAGGGGCTTGAACAATATCGGGACGTGCGGGAAAAGAGGCCGGAAAGCCCTCCTCAACGTCCTTCAGGGGAACATAGAATGCATATCAGAAAAGCTGGCCTTGGCCTGTTTCTCGCAGCCTTTTCACTTGCCACGGCGTCGTCCAACGCTGAAGAAGTGAAGCGCGGCGGTACGGTCATTGTCCATATGAATACCGAGCAGGGCGTACTCAACCCTGCGCTGCGCGCCTCGACCGGCGTATACCAGATCACCGGTCGCATCATGGAGCCGCTGATCGACCGTACCTATGAGGGCTATGTGCCGGTTCTGGCAACGAGCTGGTCTT
The DNA here is from genome assembly GCF_006376685.1 of Ochrobactrum teleogrylli. GTDB lineage: Bacteria > Pseudomonadota > Alphaproteobacteria > Rhizobiales > Rhizobiaceae > Brucella > Brucella teleogrylli. Next base: position 4,882 of record NZ_VEWL01000024.1, read on the forward strand.
CATCGGAAGACGGCAAGGCCATCACCTTCAAGCTGCGCGAAAATGTGCGCTGGCACGACGGCCAGCCATTCACCTGCGATGACGTTTCGTTCAGCGCAATGAACCTCTGGAAGAAGCTGCTTAACTATTCGACCACGCTTCAGGCCAATCTCGAAGCTGTCGACTGCACCGATCCGCATACCGCCGTGTTCCGTTATTCCAAGCCGATGCCGCTGGAATTGCTGGTCGCCGCGATGCCGGATCTCGGTCATCCGGTGCCGAAGCATCTTTATGAAGGCACCGACATTCTGAAGAACAAGTACAATTCCGCGCCGGTCGGCACGGGTCCGTTCAAGTTCGTCGAATATGAGCGCGGCCAGCACATCATCGCCGAGCGCAATGATGATTACTGGCGCGGTAAGGAATATCCTTACCTCGACCGCATCATCTGGCGCTTCATGCCGGACAAGGCAGCGGCAGCGGCAGCGCTTGAGGCTGGCGAAATGATGGAAACCGCTTTCAACGGCATTTCCATGTCGGACACCGAGCGCCTCCAGAAGGATGGTCGCTTCGACACAGGCACCAAGGGTTTCGAGAACAACGTCGCCCACTCGACCATCGAGTTCAACCTGCGCAACCCGATCCTTGCCAATCTGAAGGTTCGTCAGGCGATCTATCACGCGCTCGACATCGACTTTGCAATCAAGACGATCATGCGCGGCTACGCCAAGCCGGGTCGCGGTCCGATCCCGAGCGCTGGCGGTGCAAATTATACCGATCAGGTCCAGACCTATCCATATGACGTGGAAAAGGCCAAGAAGCTGCTCGACGAGGCTGGGTATCCCGTCAAAGAAAACGGCGTCCGCTTCAAGCTGCGTCACCGTCCGGCACCATGGGGCGAGTATACGCAACTCTGGGCTGAATATTATGCGCAAGCCATGAAGGAAGTCGGCATCGACGTTGAAATCCTCACCAATGACGCACCGGGCTTCCTGAACGGCGTCTATCGCGATCACGATTTCGACACGGCAAGCGGCTGGCACCAGTTCCGTTCCGATCCGGCTGTTTCCACCACCGTCTGGCTGCGCTCCGGCGCTCCGGTCGGCACGGCATGGTCCAACCAGTTCGACTATAAGTCTGACGAAATGGACAGCCTGATCGACAAGGCCGCAAGCGAGCTCGACCCGGCCAAGCGCGCCGATCTCTATCACCAGATCCAGCAGCTTGAGATGAAAGACCTGCCGGTCATCTTCGCCATCGAACATCCGTTCGTCGGCGTGACCAACAAGGTTCTCAAAAACCACCACAACACGCCACGGTGGGATTCTTCAAGCTGGTACGATCTCTGGATCGACCAATAAGCAATGCCAACCGCTGCCGGTCACCCGGCAGCGGTTCACCAGTTTTAGAATGCTGACTATGAATATCTTGCAGGATAATCCGCAATGTCCCTGCCCCCAATCCTGACCTTTGCGCTGCGCCGCATCTTGCAGGCGGTTCCCGTCATCCTTCTCATCATGATCGGGGCGTTTCTGCTCATCAAGCTTGCGCCTGGCGACACGGTTGACGCGCTTGTCGGTGATATGGGCGGTGCAGACCCTCAATTCGTCGCCAATCTGCGCACGGAATACGGTCTGGACCAACCAGTCTGGGTGCAGCTGTGGATTTACATGACCAAGCTGGCTCGGTTCGATTTCGGCTGGTCCTATGTCTATGAACTGCCCGTGTTGGACGTGCTGATGGCGCGGCTCGTGCCGACGCTCCTGCTGATGATTTCTTCGCTTTCCGTAGCGTTCATTTTCGGCATCACGCTTGGTGCCTTTGCTGCGCGCAAGGCTTATTCGCTGACCGACAATGTCATCTCGACGCTCGGTCTTGTCTTCTACGCCATGCCGAGCTTCTTTCTCAGCCTCATCCTGATGTTCATCTTTTCCGTCAAGCTGGGCTGGCTGCCCGTTGGCGGTTACAAGACGCTGGGCGGTTTTTACACTGGCTGGAAGAATGTCTGGGATATTGCCGTACACCTCGTCATGCCGACGACGGCGCTTTCGCTGATCTATCTTGCCTTCTACATGCGCCTGATGCGCACGAGCGTGCTGGAAGTCGCCGACCTCGATTATGTCCGCACCGCCCGCGCCAAAGGCGCCAGCGGCGCAAGGCTGATGTTCCATCACATCATGCGCAACGCTTTTCTACCCGTCGTGACACTGCTCGGTCTTCAGTTTTCCACCGTGCTCGGCGGCTCGGTTGTGATCGAAACGATCTTCTCGCTGCCCGGCCTTGGCCAGCTAGCCTATACTTCCGTGATCAAGCGCGACCTCAACACGCTGATGGGTATCATCTTTCTCTGCTCGGTGCTGGTGGTGATCGTCAATTTCATCACTGATCTCATCTATGCGCGGCTTGATTCCAGGATCGAACTGTCATGACATCCCAGGACCTTTCCCTCACCCGCCCACAGGTCTCCCGCACGAAAGTTCTGTGGCAGCGCTTCAGCCGCAACCGCGCTGCCGTGCTGGGCCTTGTTCTTTTCATCGCCGTGGTTCTGATTGCCCTGTTGGCCGATGTCATTGCGCCCGGCGACCCGCTGCGCCGTGCGGGCGATCCGCTTGTCTGGCCATTCCTCAATGCGGCAACGCCGCTTGGCACCGATCAGCTCGGGCGTGACATTATGGCTGGCATTTTCCACGGTGCACGCATCTCGTTGCTGATCGGCGTCGTCGCAACCTTGATCTCGATCATCATCGGCATCGTCATCGGTGCACTCGCCGGCTACTATGGCGGCTGGGTGGATGATGTGCTGATGCGCATCACCGAAGCCTTTCAAACCGTGCCGAGCTTCGTGCTGCTTCTGGCTCTGGTGGCAATCTTTGGCTCGTCCATCGAGAATATCATAATCTGTATCGGCATCGTCTCATGGACCGCGCCTGCACGCATGGTGCGCGCCGAATTTCTGGCGTTGCGCCAGCGCGAATTCATCGACGCGGCGCGCAATCTGGGTGTCGGCAATATGTCGATCATCTTCCGCGAAATACTGCCAAACGCTTTGCCGCCGGTGATCGTGTTCGCATCTGTCGTTATGGCCACGTCCATCCTGATGGAAAGCGCGCTCGCCTTCCTCGGTCTCGGTGATCCGAATTATGCCAGCTGGGGCAACATGATCGGCCAGGGCCGCGCCGTGCTCCGCACCGACTGGTTCTGCTCGGTCATTCCCGGCATCGCCATTCTGCTCACCGTTCTTTCCTTCAGTCTGCTCGGCGAAGGCCTGAACGACGCGCTTAATCCGAGGCAGAAGAAATAATGACCGCCGCACCCGTTCTCGAAATCAGCAACCTGCAAATCGCGCTGCCAAAGGGCGCCGACCGTCCTTTTGCCTTGCAGGACCTGACACTGACCATCAATCCCGGTGAAATCGTCTGCCTTGTTGGCGAAAGCGGTTCCGGCAAATCGCTTTCGGCAGGCGCGATCATGCGCCTTTTGCCGGAACCGCATGTGCGCGTGACGCATGGCACGATCAAGCTTGAAGGCACTGACCTTTATTCGCTCAGCGAAGCTGACATGAAAAAGCTGCGCGGCGACCGCATCGGAATGATCTTTCAGGAGCCGATGACAGCGCTCAACCCGCAGAAAACAGTCGGCTGGCAGATCGATGAAGTGCTGCGTCTGCACACCAAACTGGGCCGCAAGGAACGCCGTGCCGCCGTGCTGGGCATGCTGGCAGAGGTGAAAATTCCCGATCCGGAATCCGCTTATAACGCCTATCCGCATCAGATTTCCGGTGGACAGCGCCAGCGCGTCATGATCGCCATGGCGCTGATCCTGAAGCCCCGTCTCATCATTGCCGACGAACCGACTACAGCACTCGACGTGACCACGCAGGCGCAAATTCTGAAGCTGATCCGCGATCTGCAAAGCGAGCATGACACGGGCATTCTCTTCATCACGCATGATTTTGGCGTGGTGGCAGAAATCGCCGACCGCGTCGCCGTGTTACGGCTCGGCGAACTGGTCGAACAAGGCCCTGCAAATGAGGTGCTAAACCATCCCCAGCATGCTTACACGAAAGCGCTGATCGCATCGGTTCCCGCGCTCACCCCGCCCGAACCGAAGCCGTCAGTTGAAGCCCAACCGATTATTCTCAAGGCAAGCGCTTTACGCAAAACCTTCAAGGCGCGTGGCGGATTGCTAACCGGCAAACGCAGTGCCGTGCCCGCCGTAAAGGACCTTTCGTTCGAATTGCGCCAAGGCGAAACGCTGGGCGTCGTCGGCGAAAGCGGGTCGGGCAAGACGACCGTTTCGCGCATCGTCACGCGCCTGCTGGAAGCAGACAGCGGCACGGTCGATGTGAACGGCAAGGATTTTCTGAGCGCAAGCCCGCGTGAAGTGCGCGCCATGCGGAAGGATATCCAGATGGTCTTTCAGGACCCGATGGCCTCGCTCAATCCGCGCCGCCGTGTCGTGGACCTCATCGCACAAGGCCCTATTGTCCACGGTGTACCGAAGGCTGAGGCGCACGCAAAGGCCCGCGAACTTCTGGAACTGGTCGAGCTTTCGCCTGCCGCCGCCGACCGTTTTCCGCATGAGTTTTCGGGCGGGCAGCGCCAGCGCATCGGCATTGCCCGTGCACTCGCTTTGGAGCCGCGCATCATTGTCGCCGACGAGCCCGTCTCCGCGCTCGACGTCTCGGTGCAGGCGCAGGTTCTGCGGCTTCTGGCCGATCTGCGTGAAAGTCTGAACCTGTCGCTGCTTTTCGTGACGCATGATTTGCGCGTCGCAGCCCAGCTTTGCGACCGCATCATCGTGATGTCCAAGGGCGAGATTGCCGAAACCGGCCCGACGGCTGAAGTCTTCGCCAATCCGCGCCACGAATATACACAGCGTCTGCTTGCCTCGATCCCCGGCAAGAACTGGACGCCACCTCGTTTTGAGAATGCGTGACGTCATGCAAAAAGTAGAATTCCCACCCTCCATCTGGGCCGCTACTGCGCCTCCCCGCACAGCTGCAAAGCCGTTGACCAGTGACGCGGAAGCCGATGTTGTTATTGTCGGCGGCGGTTTTACGGGCCTGTCGGCAGCACTTCATCTGGCAAAGCGGGGTAAGCGCGTTATCCTGCTGGAAGGCAATGCGGTCGGCTGGGGTGCTTCGGGTCGCAACAATGGTCAGGTCATCCCGACGATGACGTCCGCCGAGCCGGACGCCATCGCCAAACGCTATGGCGCTGCGGGCGAACGCTTTGCAAGACTGATCGGCAATAGTGCTGATATTCTGTTTTCAATCGTGCGTGATGAAAATATCGAGGCCGAAGCCGAACAAAAAGGCTGGTTCCAGCCTGCCCATTCGCCGGGTCGGGTAAAGCTTTCGCAAATGCGTGTCGAGGCGTGGAAGCGGTTCGGCTTTCCGGCGGAATTTCTTGACCGATCCGCGACATCGCAACTGATCGGCAGCGATTTCTGGTATGGCGGCATGTTCAACCCCACCGGCGGCCATATCAATCCGCTGGCCTTCGCGCGCGGTCTTGCCGCTGCTGCGGAGCGCCATGGCGCAATCATTCACGAGCAAAGCCCGGTTACATCCTATCGGCAGGTGGGCGATCATTGGGAAGTGCGTACCGACAACGCCGCAGTTCGCGCCAAAGGCTTTCTGCTCGCGACCAATGCCTATACGGGGGAACTTCGCGAAAGGCTTGCCCCGCGCCTCGCCCGCACGATCGTGCCAGTACTCTCATGGCAGATGGCGACGGCACCCGTCAGCGACAATCTGCGCGCGACAATTCTGCCCGGACGGCAGGCGGTTTCCGACACACGCGGCGACCTGCGCTTCTTCCGCTACGATGCGCGCAACCGGCTGATCACCGGCGGCATTGTGATGGGTGACTACGATGTCGCCGAGCGCGTAAAGCGCAAGACTGCGCGCGGCATGGCGGAAGCTTTTCCCGCCCTCGGGGAACCGGAAATCACCCATGTGTGGAGCGGCTTTATCGGCATGACGTGGGATCGTTTCCCACGCGTTCATCAGCTTGGCACCAATGGCTGGGCTTGGATCGGCTGCAACGGACGTGGCGTCGCGCTAGGCACATCACTTGGTCGCGAATTCGCGCGTGCGCTCGATGGAGAACCGGTGCGGGAGCTTGCGCTGCCCGTTTCAGAGCCCGCGCCATTGCCTTTTCACAAAGTCGCGCGGAAAATCGCGCCTTTCTATCTCGCTTGGCTTCGGCGCAAGGATCTCACCGAACCCAATCTCTAAATCAGCTTATTCATGTGAAAGGTCAGGTCCATGAATCAAATGCCAATTCTCGAACGCCGCCGCATTGAGGCGATGGTCATCAAGAACATCTATGATGTACTGCGTGAACGCGCCGGTGAAGAACAAGCGCAAGCCGTGGTCGGCGAAGCAGTCAGCCGTTCAGCAATTGAACAGGGCAAAAGCTTTGCCGAAGAACTGGGCCGCACGCCTACCTTGCAGGATTTTGCCGACATCCAGCCGCTGTGGACGAAGGAAAACGCGCTGGAAATCGACGTGATTTCGCAGGGCGAAAACCATTTCGATTTCAATGTCACGCGCTGCCGTTATTCGGAAATGTACCGCGAGATGGGCCTTGGCCATATCGGGCATCTGCTTTCCTGCAATCGCGATGGCGATTTTTGCATCGGCTATAATCCCGCAATGAAGCTGGAACGCACGCAGACCATCATGAAGGGCGCGAGCCACTGCGATTTTCGCTATCGCCTCGACGCCACCGAAGAAAATACGAAGGGGGCCTGATATGCCGGTTGAAAACTGGACGTCGAACCAGCTGGATGAACTCGTCGCGTTTCGTCGTGACCTGCACGAAAACCCGGAGTTGCTTTACGATGTAAACCGGACAGCAGACAAGGTTGCCGATGCACTGCGTGCGGCTGGCGTCGATGAGGTCGCAACCGGCATCGGGCGCACTGGCGTTGTCGGCGTCATTCGCGGTCAGAACAACAACTCTGGCCGTGCCATTGCCTTGCGCGCGGACATGGATGCGCTGCCGATCCTGGAAGAAACCGGCGCGGAATGGTCTTCGAAAGTGCCGGGCAAAATGCACGCCTGCGGTCATGACGGCCACACGACGATGCTTCTCGGTGCGGCCCGCGAACTGGCACAAAGTCGCGCTTTCGACGGCACGGTTATCGTGATCTTCCAGCCTGCCGAAGAAGGCGGCGCTGGCGCCAAGGCGATGATCGATGACGGCCTATTCAAGCGCTGGCCGGTCAACGAAGTTTATGGCATGCACAACCGTCCAAACCTTGCGGTCGGGCATTTCACCATCAATTCCGGCCCGATCATGGGATCAGTCGACGTTCTCGACATCACCATCGAGGGCGTTGGCGGACATGCGGCCTCACCGCATCAGACCATCGACCCAATCCCGGTGACAGCCGCTCTCATTCAGGCAATCCAGACCCTGACAGCGCGCACCATCGATCCGCTGGATTCTGCCGTGATTTCGATCACGACTATTCAGGGTGGCGATGCGTTCAACGTCATTCCTCAGAAAATCCGGTTGACCGGCACGGTTCGCACACTTCGCGAGGACGTGCGTAATCACATCGAGGAAAAACTGACCCGTGCAGTGCAGGGCATTGCCGATGCATTCGGAGCCAAGGCAACACTCGACTATCAGCGCAACTATCCCGTGACCGTCAATCACGAGCACGAAACCGAACTTGCGGCCATTGCTGCCGAAGCCGTCTCTGGCGCTGAGCGTGTCACGCGCGACATGCCGGCCACACTTGGCGGCGAAGACTTCGCGTTCATGCTAAACGAAGTTCCGGGCGCGATGATCAATATCGGCAACGGCCCAAGCGCCAATCTCCATCACCCCAAATATGATTTCAACGACGATGTCATTGCCTGGGGTTGCTCTTATTGGACAACTTTGGTGCGTCACCGTTTGCCAGTTTGACGTCATAGAATGCGGTGAGGCAGCATAATGCCTCACCGCAAAGTTTTAAGCGGCACTTTTCTCAGGAAGCTGTGGCGAGATCGGAAAAAGCCAGTCATAAGCGATATTGAAAACAAAGGCATAAGCCAGATAGAAAAGCACGATCACCACGTCCATCATCAGCGCGGCGATGATCGAAATGCCCAGATACCAGGCAATAAAAGGTATCAGCAGCACAATCAGACCCGCTTCGAACAAGATGGCATGTGCAACGCGGATGGGCATAGTTTTATGCACCGTTCCCCTCAGTCGCAGCGAAGCCCGATCAAATCCAAGATTGAAAAGAAAATTCCAGATAGTCGCGGTAGTGGCGGATATGACGCCGATGACACCCATCGCATCCACCGGCTTGTCAAAAAGAATCGCCGAACATGGAATGAAGATTGCCAGTCCAATAATTTCAAACATCGCCGCATGGCGAACACGATCTGCAAAACTACGCACTTATTTATTCCTTGATATTGGTGTGCCCTTTCTATCTATTATTATGGATTTTAAAAGTTAGATACTATCTGGATTTGCGATAGATGAATGTCGAGCTGGACCAACTGGAAGCATTTGTTGCCGCCGCTGAACACGGATCGTTTTCGGCTGCGGCCCGCCATCTGCGCAAAGCGCAGTCAGCCGTCAGCGTGTTGATCTCCTCCCTTGAAGACGATCTTAACGTCAAACTTTTCAGCAGAGCGACGCGCAGTCCGGCACTGACCGAAGCAGGCGCGAGGCTGTTGCCCGAAGCGCGTCTGATGCTGGATCGGCGTGAACATCTCATTTCAGTCGCACGAAACTTCGATGAGCATGTCGAGTCCCGCCTTGTGGTTGCTCTGGATGAACTCTATCCCGAACCGGCGGTCGCCGCCCTTTTCGCCGCGTTTGCGAAGCACTATCCCCATGTCGAACTCGAATTGCAGTTTCCGCATTCATCCGTGATCGCCGGGCTGCTTAAAAACGGCAAGGTTGATCTTGGCGTCATGTGGCGGCTGGATCAGATACAGCCCGAACTCGGGTTCCAGACCATTGGCTGGGTGCCGCTTGTGCTTGTCTGCGGGAAAAACCATCCCCTTGCGAGCAGCCCCGTGAATTGGGAAGACCTGCGGACGCACCGGCAGATCATGGTTCGCAAACGCAGTGACGAGGACGAAAAACACAGGCTTCGGGTGGCCGCCGAGGTCTGGTGGGTGGAAAGCCACTGGGTCATTCTGCAAATTTTGAAACAAGGCATCGGTTGGGCTTATATCCCGGAACATATATTGCGGGATTCACCATTGGCGGATGAACTTGTCATCCCAAAACTGCAATTCGACGGAGGCGCCCATCCCGTGGCGCTCGAACTGGTCTGGAACAAGCTCCGCCCGCACGGACCCGCCGCCAAATGGCTGAGACAGCAATTTGCCTCAAACAAGTTTTGATCCGGTCAAACGCGCCGCACAAAAGCCGCGACGAGGCACTATTATTTTTTAACAGGAAACTGAAAATTGACGCCCGCAAATATCTGCCATTTCGGCGCGCCGTCGCCTTGATGCCAAACCGTATATTGAGGCTCGATAAACGCATTCATGGTAATGCCTTTATCAAGCTCGAAAACTTTACCGATACCCAAACCGACCGGAATATACCCTTCATTGTCCTCAAGATTGAAGTTCTATGTTGCAGTCGAGCGAAGATACCAGCCATCCTTCAGATTGTAATTGATGGTCGGCTCGGCGGTTGCCAAACTTACCCTATCCCGGTCGCCATGCCCTGCGAAAGATGTTTGATAGGTCACCAGGCCGCCCAAAAGACCCCAACTTTGCGGCACAACGATTACGCCCGACGCCCCGACCTGCCATTTTCCGCTGCCAAGTGCGTCATCCGTCGCGGTTGGGATAACCAATATCGGCCCCGCACCGAATGTGACGTCTCCATGCTTGGGGAGAATGAAAATGTCCATCAGCGTCAGATCGCCCAATCGCGTCACATATCCGTCGGGAAACTCCGGCGCTGTGGCGATGGGTAGCGTATACCGTAACAATTGCGGCAAACCGGCTATCTCCGCTGGCACCAGTCCACGCAGGAGAAACTGATTGGATCGCCGACCGGATAATCCATATATTCCGGCACATAATAGTTATGGAAGTTGACGGTAATCTTCGGTGTCAGGGGATTATTGGCGTCGTTTACCGACTGATGCTCTTGCGCTGCAACCCCATTCATCAAAACGAAGGACAACAGCAGTCCAAGACCTGTACGCGTGAAGATCGGCATCGCAAGTTTCCCCATTTCATATCGAAAAGGGTATCTTAAACGCACGGAAAATGAAGTTTGTTACAGTAACAAACAGCACATTTTCTGTGTGTGTAGCGAACTACGTTTTGCTAGGTTTCGATCAGAGCGGACATACGCACCAGATCGGCCACCGATCCTGCCTGCATCTTCTGCATGACATGCGCACGACGCACCTTCACGGTGATTTCCTTCACCTCGAGTTGAGCGGCTATCTGCTTGTTCAATAGACCTTGGACAACGAGCGTGAACACATCGCGTTCGCCCGCTGTCAGGCTCAGCCAACGGTCGTGAATCTCAGAACGCGCTTGTTCGTTCTGCAAACGTTTCCTATCGCCGTCGATGGCCCGATAGACAGCATCCAACAGATCGTGATCACGAAATGGCTTCGGCAGAAAATCGACAGCTCCGTTTCTGATCGCATTGACGCCCATGGTGATATCGCCGTGACCGGTAATGAAGATAACCGGAATGCGAATACCGAGACTTGTCATCTGGGCGAAAAAATCCGTACCTGTCTGCTCCGGCATTCGCACATCAAGTATCATGCAGGACGGGCCGGACTGGCGTTCGAAATCAAGGAAACTCCGCACAGATTCAAAGCTGATCACCTTCATATCGATGGAAGCAAATAAATCTTCCAAGGCGCGCCGAACCGAGAGATCGTCATCGATAATGTAAACGACCGCTGCGTTCTCGTGTGTAGCCGTCATTGCTCGCCCATCCTGACCGCTGGCACTTCCAGCAGAAACGTCACGCCATTCGACCCGGCACCCAATGCACCTTGGGCATCGGTCCAGATACGACCACCATTGGCCTCTATGATAGTGCGGCTGATCGTCAGCCCCAACCCGAAGCCGCCGTCTTTCGTGGTCCAGAACGCATCGAAAAGGCGTTCTCGCGTTGCATTCGTGAGACCTGATCCCGTATCAGCTATCGAAAACCGCAAGCTGGCATTTACGCCGAAATGGGATTTTATCAGGAGAAACCGATCGTCCCTATCCGTCCCCGCCATTGCTTCAATGGCATTGAGGATCAGGTTGCCGATGACCTGCTGTATTTGCACCCGATCTGCCCAAGCGGACGGTAGATCGTTCGCCAAGTCAAGTTGAAGGCGTATCCCATTCCGGTAAAGCTCTGCTGCGGCCAGATCGGCCATTTCACGGATGGCCATGTTGAAATCAAAGCGCCCGATCTTTGGCTTTTCGCCTTTGGACAAGCGGCGAACACGATCAAGGATTTCACTCGCACGATGAGAATCCGCAGATATCCGCTCAAACGTTGATAGAGCACGCGCCACGTTTGGCGGAGTTTGTGACAGCCAACGGTGGCCGGCGCCCGCACTGGTTTCGATTGCAACCAGTGGCTGGCTGACTTCATGGGTAATGGAGCCGGTCAGCTGACCAAGTGTGGTCAGTCGTGCAAGTCGCAACAAGCGTTCCCGCGTCTCGTGGGCTTCTGCTTCCGCATCGACCAGTTTCAGGCCCAGATATGCTGTGCACGCGATGGCCACAATGCTGATCAATGTGTTGATGAAACCAACATTATAAGAGCCCGAGCGCGTCAGGCCGAAGCTTACAACAGTCAAGACGATGCAGCCAGCGGCGACACCAATCACTGTGCGGTGCGAGAACAATCTGGCCGAAACCAGCACGATAGCTGTATAGAAAACAGCGGCGGCTATCGCGTAATCGGTGACTGTGTCGAATACGAAAATGGCGGCGCAGAAAATCGCTAGTACCAGAGATGCCGCAATGTCCTGCGGAGACATGCGGTGAAGGCCTTTCATTCGCATCTAGCGCTCCTCTCTGGTGTTAAGTTTGAAGCTTCATTTGAACCTTATAGCTCCAATCCTTTGGTTTGATCTACCATGATACTTCGCAAGATCCGGCATGCGTTCAAGCCACACAGTCGTTTCTATGAAAAAGTGACCAGCAGCATAGCTGCTGGCCACTTCCTTCGATGTGACGCTGCGAGGCACCGACAGCGTCACATCAGAACCACTGACCAAAGCGACGAATGTAGAAACTCTTCATGCCTTGGGCGACAACACAGTAGGCGAACAGCGTTGCGAGCAGCCATGGGAAGTAAGCCCAGGGTAGCGGTTGCAAGCCGACCATAGTTCCAAGCGGCGAGAATGGAATGTAGATGCCAAGCGCCATGATCAAACCGGTCATCAGCATCACGGGCAAAGCGGCAGTGCTTTGGATGAACGGTATTTTCTGCGTGCGCAGCATATGCACCACAAGCGTCTGCGACAGCAGGCCCTCAATGAACCAGCCCGACTGGAACAGTGACTGCATGTCCGGCGTGTTCGCCGCAAAGACATACCACATCAACGCGAAAGTCGTGATGTCGAAGATCGATGACGTCGGCCCTACCCAAATCATGAAACGACCGATGTTCCGGGCGTCCCATTTCCGGGGTTTTGCCAGAAACTCTTTGTCCATGCGATCCCATGGCAGGGAAAGCTGGGAAATGTCGTACATCAGATTCTGGATCAGCAAATGAATTGCCAGCATCGGCAAGAACGGTATGAAAGCGCTCGCCACAAGGACCGAAAACACATTGCCGAAATTCGAGCTGGCGGTCATATTCAGATATTTGATGATATTACCAAAGGTTTCACGACCTTTGATAACACCCTCTTCCAGCACCATCAGACTCTTTTCGAGAAGGATAATATCGGCAGATTCCTTCGCAATATCAGTGCCACTATCAACCGAAATACCCACATCCGCATCGCGCAATGCTGGGGCATCGTTGATACCATCGCCAAGAAACCCAACCGTATGACCATTTGCCTGCAACGCTCTGAGAACCCGTGATTTTTGCAATGGCGTGAGCTTTGCAAAAACTGTGGCTTCCTCAACCGTCGCGCGCAATTTTTCGTCGCTCATCTTCTCGATTTCGCGACCAAGAATTGGCGTACCCGGCTCCAGTCCAACTTCCCGGCAGATCTTTGTAGTGACGACATCATTGTCACCGGTGAGAACTTTGACGACAACACCGTGTTCGGCCAAGGCAGCAATGGCCGGACGTGCGGTTTCCTTCGGGGGGTCGAGGAAGGTGAGGAAGCCCTGCACCACCAGTTCTTTCTCATCCGGAATATCATAGCGCGCCACGGCGGAGGACGGCTCAATCTCTCGTGTTGCAACCAAGAGGACACGGAAACCATCACGATTATAATCGCGTGCCAGTTCGACAAGCGCTTTGCGGCGCGCATCATCCAGCGGTTTGATCTCATCACCCTCGCGCATTGAGTTTGAGATCGCCAGCATCTCTTCCACTGCGCCTTTACAGACCAACAGATGCTCGCCACCAAAGCCTTCAACCACAACCGACAAACGGCGACGAACGAAATCGAACGGCAGTTCATCCACTTTTTTGTAGAACCGAGCTGAAGCAGTGCTTGAAGGGCTATCTTCGGCAAAGCGAATAACGGCCTGATCCATAAGGTTCTTCACGCCGCTCTGATGGTAGCTGTTGAGCCATGCCAACCGCAATACACTTGGATCACATTGGCCGTTAACATCAAGATGGTGTTCGAGGATGATCTTGTCTTGAGTCAATGTGCCGGTCTTGTCTGTACAAAGCACATCCATAGCCCCGAAATTCTGGATGGCATTCAGACGCTTCACCACGACTTTGCGGCGCGCCATTGCGACAGCACCTTTGGCAAGGTTCGAGGAAACGATCATCGGTAACATTTCGGGTGTAAGACCAACCGCCACAGCGAGCGCAAACATGAAGGCGTCAGGCCAGTCCCCTTTGGTAAAGCCGTTGATCAGCAGGACCACCGGCACCATTACCAGCATGAAGCGGATCAGGAGCCAGCTCACGCTGTTAACACCCCGATCAAAGGCCGTTTCTGCGCGCGAACCCACGACCGCCTTCGCAAGCGAACCAAAGTAAGTGCGTGCGCCGGTTGCGACCACAACAGCAGTCGCTGTGCCGCTGACGACATTTGTGCCCATGAAGCAGACCGACGGCAGATCAAGCATGTCCATCTGATCACCGACGGTTGCTTTAGTCTCGGCAGACTTTTGAGCAACAGCGCCAAGCGTGTCATATTTTTCAACCGGTAGAGCTTCACCCGTCAGGGCCGCCTGACTGACGAACAGATCACGCGATTCAAGCAGTCGCACGTCGGCAGGGATCATATCGCCAGCTGAAAGCTTGACGATATCGCCTGCGACGAGTTCGGCCATGGGAACTTCGACCAGTTTTGCTTCCACACTTTGTGCGTTTCCGCTTCCCCGACGGCGCAACACTGTTGCAGTTGTGCGCACCATGGCCTTAAGCGCTTCCGCAGCTTTGCCGGAGCGGAATTCCTGCCAGAAACGCAGCAATGCGCTGAGGAACACCATCGTCAAGATAATCGTCACGCCGGTATATTCCGGGTCTTCGCCGTTGCGCAGCGGAAGAATGATATCCGTAACGGACGATATAGCCGCAAGCGTTACCAACACGGCGATAAACGGGTTTTTGAAGGCGAGCAGAAACTGTACCAACGCGTGCGGACGCTTTTCATGTGCTACATGATTGGGTCCGTCCTTGATCAGGCGGTGTTTCGCTTCAGTCTCAGTCAGGCCGTTGATGGTCGTCCTGAAATTTGCGAGCGTCGTATCAACGCTGTTTTGTGCCTCGCGCACCGCACGCATTGACAGTTTCCTGTCGTCCTTGCGGGCAGCGGCAGATACGGGCTGTTTCAATATGGCATTCATGTCATTATCCTCATGCCGCCACGTCCGGCACGAGCGCTGACATGCCCCCCTAAGGGTTGTGCAAAGCCATGCCGCACCGTCGAAGCGACGTCCGGTTTGTTTTCCTGTCGAGATTGTGAAAAGCCTGCCCGATTAGCGCTACCGGGGATAAACGAGCGGACCTACTGGGGTCATCGTCCATGGTCTAATTTCACTGTTTGAATGATTTCGCTTATCAATGCACCCAGGTTGACGTTCGGTTCTGCTGCCCGGCAGCAAGCAACAGGCCGAAACGTTCCAGCACCGGCAACGACCTATAGTGTGCAATCTCTTTGGGGTCTGTTGTCCAGCGACATTCCACGCGTCCGTTTTCAGGATTGACGTACCAGATCGTTGTCAGCTGGGGAGCCTTCCCGATGGCTCCGTCACGGTTCACATCGGCTTCAAACACGTGGCTATAAGTGGTTACGCTGCTGCGAGCGGTTTTGCGGCTAATGGAATGCATAGGCACACCAAAGCGCGCGCCAAAATTGGCGATTGCGGCTGCAATATTCATCTCTTACCTCATGACGCGCCACTGCGAGCGTCCGGGCAAGAGCATGAGATTAGCTCTCGTCGAACAACCCCAGTGGCGACAGCTTTCGACTACTGTCGCTTGGCATTGTGTTTTCCTGTGTTAAGGAGCTTGTTGCTCCGACGGCATCTCTTTACCAGATGCGCCTTTCGCGAGCTACGAAAATGCATGGTTTTTGCAAGGTGCATTATGGTACACGGCATATACCAAGGTATACGCGGTGTGATGCTTGAGCAGTCTGCATGCACCGCAGCCGCTGGCGTAGCTCAATTACGATGCTTTTCCAAACCGATCCGCCGATTGATCCAATCGGGCTTGATGGTGGCTTTGGACAGTTCAAGATCGGCAAATAGCTTCTCCTGTACCAACTCAGGCATTTTGCTTGAACGCGGCGATCCCGACGCTCGGCTGACATGCATCAAAACCTGCTCGCAGAAGGCCGTTTCCTCCCCATCTCCATTCAGCATGCGCATGAAAACATGCATACGCTTGTGATCGGCATTCAAGACAGACAGTTCCACGTTCAATATTTCATCGACGTGGCATTCTTTCAAATATCCGATACGGCTATCCAGGGTGTAGAGCGTAGCATTATTTGCCTCACGATAAGCAGCATCGATGCCAATTCGGTCCATATAGGCAGTAGCGGCATCCGAAAAGACGATACCATAGGCATAGTCCCCCATATGGCCGTTATAGTCGATCCAGCTTGGCGAAACGCTTGTGCGATAAATGGGTAACGTTTCGCTCATGCTCATTTCCTCCGCTCTAGCCAGGCATAGAACTCTCCGACGATACCTTTACGGAAGAGGATGACGCATGCCATGAAGATGATGCCGGTGACGATGGTTACGGGGAAGTCGGACGTTGCGAGATAGTTCTGCAAGGCGACGACGAAGGCTGCACCGACGATGGGCCCGATCAGCGTGCCGATCCCGCCAAGCAGCGTCATCAAGATGACTTCACCCGACATCTGCCAGCCGACATCGGTCAGCGTTGCAAACTGGAAGACGAGCGCCTTCAG
>NZ_VEWL01000025.1 GCF_006376685.1 Ochrobactrum teleogrylli
GTTCACCGGAGGATAGGGAGCATTCTGGTGAGGCAATGTGCTATCCGTTCGGGAGCATTCTCTGATGAGGCAATACGAATCTCACCTAGATTGCCGTTATGCATCAACCCATTCGTTCGTGATGTGGGCGCGCAATTATGCAGTCCGTGTGAGATATCATCACTAAATTCGTTTTGAAGTCTGATAAGCGCATTAATGGTTCCCTGGCCCGATCTCGACACCAAGCCGGGGTACGCTCTCAACTATCCAAGAGTGCGGTGCCGTAGGAGTTGTCTACTGCACATAGCCAGGCCCCGAAGATTTTGTCCGTTTTCGGGATTGCCAGTCAAGAACATGGTCGTCCCATTTGGACGACCGGAATGAGGCCCTAGGCGGTCGGTCCGATTTCAGTTGTCGCCCAAAAGATTGCTGACACGGCGCGCGACTGCCATCTATGATGCCTTCCGACAGTTTTGCGGCCGTCCCAATTCCATTCTCGATTACCGGAAGTAGACAGTGAAGAGTTACAGCAACGTGGACTTAGACTGCGCCATTAGCGTACGTGAAACGCAAGAGTTACGTATTGGGATGAGAATCGCACTATAGACAGGCTGGTGTCTATTCCGCCGCAGGTGCAGTTGGCGAAAACCAAATGCTTTTTGGCATTATTTGTTTCAATATCTGAGCATGTACGATCTATACAAGCCATTCCGTAACTATATGCGAACGTTCGCCTTGATGCCTGCACTCGCCTGGATGTGGCGCCTTACGCAGCACGTTGAGCATGATCTTCCTCTGTCCTTGACGGGCGCGCCATCCAATAGGTTTGGTCGTCCTTTTAAGATCAAAGGCTCGATCCAAATGTGCGAGTGCGGACTTGCTATTAGTTTGGGGAGAAAGACGCGAGACCGGCACCCTTCGGGAGCGTTATGAAACCTTATTCCATGTCAGGTATATCGCCGCATTGAAACAGTGTCGCAGGCGGTC
Organism: Ochrobactrum teleogrylli; assembly: GCF_006376685.1. Lineage (GTDB taxonomy): Bacteria > Pseudomonadota > Alphaproteobacteria > Rhizobiales > Rhizobiaceae > Brucella > Brucella teleogrylli. Next base: position 967 of record NZ_VEWL01000025.1, read on the forward strand.
CATATTCTCCAACATCGGGATCGGCTTCGCGGCTCCATGCGACTACACCGACATGTTTGCCCTGCAGCGATTGTGCCTCACGTAAAGCGCGGCCCTCTGTTTCAAATGCCATAGGTTCGAACGCCGGAACTAACTCTCCAACTCCGTTACGGTCGAATGCCGCAACCACGATAAGCCGCGCATTGGTCATCTAATCTTACTTTCCGTCAGTGTTCAAATCCAACTCGGGATTACTATCAGCCTTAGTCTGGCTCTTCTTTTTTGAGAGCCTGCCAATCTTAGGTTCTACAGGGCGGTCAGGAGTGCTCGTAAACTTAATGGCCATAATCGTTTCAAATCTCAATCAAAAATGTTGCTGGTTTGTTCTCGTAGAGTTCGTATGTCAGATACTATTCCAAATGTCCAACGATTGCTCGAAATTCGCTACACAACACACTTGATAACAAAGGACTATCGCAGCGAGAATCGCACGGGGTTGGCCTACGCGCAAAATGGAATATGTAGCGAACGGGCTTATAGTGATCGACCTCGCGATCACTGCTCCATTAATTTCACCGAAATAAAATGCGTGCCGAATACCTAGGGGCGACCGCATAAATGGCGGTCGCCACCTTATCGCTGCGCCAACAAAGCAACTCAGTGGCTATTAAGAATTGGGGCCGCCGCATTTCGTGGCCGCGTCGGCGCGGCCTTTCGTTTCGGCTTTGGCAAAAGGCCCTCGCGTTGCGCTCTCTTTTTTGCATCTTTGCGAGCGCGACGGATGGCTTCGTCTTTCTCGCGGATGCGTTTTTCTGACGGCTTCTCATAAGCGCGACGTTCTCTGATTTCACGAAAGACACCTTCGCGCTGCAATTTCTTTTTCAGTACACGGAGTGCCTGGTCGACATTGTTATCTCTAACGAGTACCTGCAATTTCTATCCTACTCTTTTGAAAATTTGGTGCGCTCGCGCTCCAAACGTGCAGCTCGGAGCCGGGCGGTTTTTGCGTTAACTGCTGCTCTTTCGTTTTCCAGAATGCCCTTGGCAGTCTTGTCGGTCACAGCGTTTTTTGTTTCCATACGTGTGCGAGGCTGCTTGAAGATCGTTTCTTTGGTAGGCTCGCCCATCATATACTGTCCTTCCGGCTGTTGGATCCGCATTCGGGTCAGAAAAAAAGGACCAAATAAAAAAGGTCGGGCAGACCCGACCTTCCAATTGTCTCAACGAGCAATGCCAGTACATCCGTGGTCAAAGACCCGAGACAATATAATTGCTCCAATCAAATAGCCTGAAGATTATCGGCAGCCTTCTTGCCCGAGCGGCGATCCGCTACGAGTTCGAAGCTTACTTTCTGGCCTTCATTGAGTGCATGCAAACCTGCACGCTCAACAGCCGAAACATGAACGAATACATCCGGAGAGCCATCATCAGGTTGAATAAATCCAAAGCCTTTTGTGCCATTAAAGAATTTTACTGTTCCGTTGGTCATATTGAATATCCTTCAAATCGAACGGTTAAATAATAACGAAAATTAATTCGCTGCGAGTTTTACGATTTGAGAGAAAAAGAAGGGCTTTAAATTTCAGCCACGTCGTTCGATAACAAATTCGATGCGTATTATCTAGCGCTAACCAAGCATTTTTACAAGGTCTCGACTTTCTTTTTATTAAAACGTGATCTTGGCGCGGTAAAAAGAACCCCGTAGCGAAAACGTGCGAGGCTGGAAGTCATATGTCATTGGCAAACAAATTTTATTTTTAGAATCGAGAAAATCAAGCGACGGCTCACTCGCGATATTTTTTCTCTGCAGCGTCGAGGCGCGCCAAAAGCTCCGAAAACGTGTCTGCATTATTGTTGGAGAACCTCACTCTCAAACCGTCTTTCAACGCTATAACTTGCGACGGGAGATCACAAAGTCTCGCGCCCGCAGCAAACCGTCTCGACGAATGGTATGGTTTTGTGAGATCTGTCATATGCCCAATGTCTTTATCATTTTCAGCACAACAAACGGGTGGTGGCTATGTTCCAATAACGAGCACACTGTATTCTGCAAAAGCCCGTGAAATCTCGCAACCAGTAAGGCCACGCTTGGAAAAGGTGGTGCACTAGCAGTGGGAGTTTTCTCGGCTCGGGAAAATTATGTAAGCACAAAAATTCAACTCGGTGCCGCAAGACAACTTAAAATTAAAGTTTATATAGAATTCTCGCAAAAGTTGATTACATTGGTGCTATAATCAAAATCCAACGCATAATTATGTGCGTTCGATCACTGAAGATCGGATACCATCATGAACAAGTTTGATTGGTTAAAGCCCGCACTCGGCGGCGCATCGATTGGTGCCATTGCGGCAATTGCTATCGGGTTCTCTGTAGGTGGGTGGGTCACACAAGGCACTTCTGAGCGCCTGATTGCATCCAACATGACCGACGGGGTAGCACTCGCTCTAACGCCTTACTGTCTTGAAAAATCGAAAAACGATCCGGCCGTTGTAAACATACTGGCTGACTTTAAGGCCGCACCAGCTTACTCCCGCCGTACTTTTATCGAGAAGACAGGGTGGGCGACACCGTTGGGAGCACAGCAACCCAATACCGCGCTCGCTACTGCGTGCGGCAACGAACTCGCCAAGGCGCTTTAATGTGGCCGGGAAACCGAACGATGAGGCTATAATGAATAAACAACTCACCCATAGCATTAATTTGGAAACTGTTTCTGTACGTCCACGGCATGATGAGGACACGACGGCCAGCAGAAGCGATCTCAGAAATGCTCATGAACAAATGACTTCTCCATCTAAAGATTGGTCGCAGCTTGGGAATATTCTCCGGCGTTCTTGCGGCGGTTTCTCACGTACCCGGTCGCCACGTCATTCTTTACCGAGGAGCAAACGCAATGGCTAATGACACCACAGCTCTAGAACGAAAGGTTCTTGCACATGAGCAGATACTTCAGGTTCTCATCGGGCATCTAGCCGAGACCGAACCCAAATTTCTGGATCGACTTAAAGCAGTATTCACGCATCATCATATTCTTGGCTCCAATGAACTGAACTACGTTAATACAGCGCAGTATGCGGAAAAATTCATTCATGAAATTGAGAAGATGCAAAAGTATAATGCAACGCGTTGATTTTCTCCGGCTCATGATTATCTGATAAAAATTCTGAGCCTATTATTTTTAAATAAATAAATATCACATGTCTGCTTGCGCTTTAATTCGAAAAGGCGCACTGTTTATTATGCACAGCAATTGAAACGGGCGCTGTCGTTGGGAGAGAACAATCTCCTGCCCCAAAATGAAGGGGACATGCGATGTCTTCCGCTTCACGTCTATCCTACTTTGGCCCAGAAGATTTCCCTTCGCTACGTGCTTTCCTGCAACGTTCCGGATATTCGCTGGAGGGTTGCGAAGAGCCAGAGACTCGCATGGAAGCCGCCAAACACCTTTGTGAAATTTTCAGCGACGGAAGCCATAATCCTGTGCAGATGCTGGACATGCTTTTGGCAATTCGCGCCCAACGGCTATCACAATCTAATCAAAGAGAACTGGAAGCCTGGGAGAATGAGGGGGGGGGGGGGGGCTATACGGCCCCGCAAGTCACTGCAACATCCTTGGTCTTGCGATGGCCTCCTCGAAAGCGGCTCCGATTGAGGTTGGCCCATGGCTGATAATCCGCGTTTCGTGACGTCGGGCTAAATACGGCGACTTCGAGTGGGGATCGAGAGGCCTGTTTCACGAGGAACTTACCGGGCTGGTATCGTCTCAATGACACGTGATCAATCTGGCGAGGATAAAATGTCAGCCCAAAAATCTTTGGATCGTAAATTGAGCGTGTATCTGATCGCATTTCTCATCATATGCATCGACATCGGATTGGTCGCGTGGGTGCTCGGTTCCTACGTCTATTAAGTACTGGTATGCGATGTCCTAAAACGTCTGCTTTCCAACTATAATGAAGTCAGAGTTTCCATGTATTCCGACGTTCTTTACATCCACGTTCAGCAAACCATTGCCTTTTTCCGATGATAATTGAACAAGATCTCCTAGATAGGCCTGCCGGAGTATGTCCATGCTTGCCCACAAGACGCCCTTTGTAAACGTCTTCTCGCCTTCCGTGAGTATGGAAATACGGTAGCCAACAGAACCGAGGTTCTTTCCTTCGCAATACAAATTGCCTTTTGAACTAAATGTAGACGTTGGCATGATTGTACCCCCGATAGGGGCTGCGTCTCCTCACCAAGCAAAGTGGGAGACACAGCTATAACTAATGCCGTTTGGTTTTGATCAAGTCATTGGCAGGAGTAGGAAAGCGACCTGAAACAACATCTGTTGACGCAGTTTTCTCCTTGACCTTATCTTTCTTTGGCTTTCTTATTTCTCGGTTACTTCTTTTCTGACCACGGGGCATTTTGAAAACTTCCTGTTTTTGAGGAATTAACTAATTCTTTTACCGGACCAATTCAGTGATGGTTCAAATCACCGCTGGAGATACTTCCACATTATTACGGGCATGTTGCCGAGAAACCTGCGGCATCGCTCACGATGGTGAGCGTCCAGATTGAAATTCCTGAATGAGTAGCCTTGCTGCGGATATGTGAGCGGCACGGTTTTCTGCGGTATCGTAAAGCCGATAGCCGGCGCAGTATTTCACGCATCATTCGAAAGTCGGTAGGTCCAACGTAGGGCTTGATAATTTTGGAAGACATTTCGTCCTCCTTGTATTGGGGCTGGAGTATGCACTCGCAACCGACAGCGCCCGTTTCAAAAGCTGTCGAGACATGCACCATGCGCTTTAAATTTGAGCAAAGCAACTGAGGCTGAATTGCGACGGCAGATCGGCTCAATCATTGCAAAAAAAGCTACTTCATGTCCTCCACGGTGATGCGATAGGAAGTTTGCCGAGCCTGTGAATAGACCTCGAGAGCAGCATCGTAGATCAGTTTCCGTGAGGCGTCGAAGGCGGCAAGAAGCGATGATTCCGTCGCTGCAATGACGCCATTCTTCTCCAGGGCGGGCTTATCGATTAGAAATGGGACGGAGGTCATTCCATCGTAGCCGACAAATCGCACGCCCAACTCAAGATCATCGAAACTTCTGCTGGGGTTTGGAAATGAAAGGGCCATTACGTTTCGCTTTTTACTGCGTCGCCTTCGTCATCGCAACGATCGACGGCATTTGCCATTCTTCGATGTTTCTTGATAAATTGTGTCAGGGCGATCTGTAGTCGACCTTCGTCACGTGTTCCCTCCTGAAATCGACGTGTCAGATAACGTGCAGCATCAGTGCGCAAATCTTGTGTGTCGCCGGTTTTACGAGCCTCCCTTAGAAGTCGCGAAATCATAGTGATGTTTCTGGAATTCAACGCGATGGAAGACATTTTGTCCTCCTTTGTTGCGGGCCAGGTATTTGAAACCTGAACGACAGCACCCGTTTCACTTACTGCCGTTTTGAGCATCATGCGCTTTATGTAAGGAGAAAGCAAATATGGCTGCAGTTCCATCGCCGTTAACTCAGACTGGCTGCGTCGCTAAAAATGCTTCCTTGGTCATATAAGCTGCGGTTCTCAACAGCGATCCACGGCTATCCATATCAATAATGCTGCCAATGTGTGAATACTGCTGTACCAACTATCGTTGTGACTTCCCCAACTCCTGCGCAATACGCCTCTGGGCGGGTTAGGGGCTGGACAGCCGGACAATTTTACGAACTGGCGACAACGTTTCAAAACAGCTTTGCCTATTGACAGTCTCTTTATATCCATTATTCTGGATATATGGAAAATGAAGAAGCAATAACAGCTTTCGCTGCTCTGGCCCAACCGACACGACTGGATACATTCCGTCGGTTGGTGCGACACGAACCTACGGGTATTCCTGCTGGTGAACTGGCGCGCATGCTGGATGTACCGCAGAATACGATGTCTGCACATCTGGCGACATTATCTCGCGCTGGACTTATAAAAGGTGAACGTCAGAGCCGTTCGATTATCTATCGCGCCGACCTCGACCGTTTTCGCGAACTGACCCTTTTCATGATCAAAGACTGTTGCGGCGGTAGTGCTGAACTCTGCGAACCTCTCATACAAAGCCTAACACCCTGTTGCGAACCGAAAGCGACTACACAATAACACGAGACCGACGAATTCGGCCTTCCACCAAACGGACTGATACAATGACAGCTAGGGTTTATAGCGTGCTCAGCTTGAGCACGGGTAACGTCGTGCGTTCAATTTTGAGCAAGGCAACCTGGAATGTGGAGAATAACTGATGTCCATATTCGAACGATATCTGACTGTCTGGGTGGCTCTTTGCATTGTCGCTGGCGTAGCTCTGGGGCACTTCTTTCCGACAGTATTCCATGCAATCGGATCTGCTGAAGTCGCCAGGGTCAATATTCCGGTTGCTATTCTCATCTGGCTCATGATCATCCCCATGTTGCTGAAGATCGATTTCAACGCATTGAGACAGGTCACTGAGCACTGGCGTGGCATTGGCGTCACGCTCTTTATCAATTGGGCCGTCAAACCATTCTCTATGGCACTTCTCGGTTGGCTATTTATCGGCTGGCTGTTTCGTCCTTATCTGCCTGCAGACCAGATCGATTCCTACATTGCCGGGTTGATTATTCTGGCGGCCGCCCCTTGCACGGCAATGGTGTTCGTCTGGTCCAACCTGACCAAGGGCGAGCCGCATTTCACGCTGTCGCAGGTCGCTCTGAACGATGCGATCATGGTTGTCGCATTTGCCCCTATCGTCGGGCTATTACTCGGACTGTCGGCAATTACTGTCCCATGGGATACGCTCGTTCTGTCGGTTGTCCTCTATATCGTCATTCCGGTGATTATCGCGCAAATCCTGCGTAGAAGCATTCTCGCCAGCGGTGGACAACGAGCTTTCGATGCAATGCTCAGAACGCTACAGCCGCTGTCCCTGATTGCGCTTTTGGCGACACTTGTTCTGCTATTCGGGTTTCAGGGAGAGCAGGTCATCGCACAGCCCATGATCATAGCGATGTTGGCCGTCCCGATCCTCATTCAGGTCTACTTCAACTCTGGCCTCGCCTATCTGTTGAATCGCATTTCAGGCGAGCAACATTGCGTTGCTGGTCCGTCAGCTTTGATTGGCGCATCCAACTTCTTCGAGCTGGCAGTAGCAGCAGCAATCAGCCTATTCGGCTTCTCATCTGGCGCGGCGCTCGCAACAGTGGTTGGCGTTCTTGTTGAAGTGCCCGTCATGCTCTCGGTCGTCTGGATCGTGAACCGCTCAAAGGGGTGGTACGAACGCGGTGCCAATCAAAAGCCAGTCACCGAAACAGGAAAACTCTGATGTCTGTTACGATTTATCACAATCCGAACTGTGGGACCTCTCGCAACACATTGGCGATAATCCGCGCCAGCGGCGAAGAGCCTGTCGTCATTGAATATGTGCAAAATCCGCCATCGCGAGAACGACTGGTCGAACTGCTCACTGCAATGCAGATGTCGCCTCGCCAACTCCTTCGCGAGAAAGGCACACCGTATGCCGAGTTGGGATTGTCCGATCCCAACTGGACCGATGACGAACTGGTCAACTTCATGATGACGCATCCTATCCTGATCAATCGTCCAATCGTGGAAGCGCCGCTTGGCACCAAACTGTGCCGTCCGTCAGAACTGGTTCTCGACATTCTGGAAAACCCGGTGTCGTCATTCACCAAAGAGGACGGAGAAGTCATCACCTATGAAAGAAAGTCGCGCTGACATGGACCTGCCGAACCTCGATCAGAATTCCTTCGCATTGCCCAACCTGGATGCACTACGCGCCGACTTTCCAAAGCATAAGCCTCGTATCCTTTTGCTCTATGGCTCACTTCGTGATCGTTCCTATAGTCGGTTTCTGACGCTGGAAGCGCAGCGTCTGCTCGATGCGATGGGCGCTGAAACGCGTCTCTTTCATGCCAATGGTCTTCCCTTGCCAGACGACGGTTCGGCAGAGCATCCGAAGGTTCAGGAATTGCGTGAGGCAATGCTTTGGTCAGAAGGGCAAGTCTGGACCAGTCCAGAACGTCATGGAGCCATGAGCGCTGTCATGAAATCGCAGATCGACTGGATCCCATTGCCGGGTGGAGCAATTCGTCCGACGCAGGGCCGAACGCTTGCATTAATGCAGGTTTCTGGCGGATCGCAGAGCTTCAACGCCGTTAATCAGATGCGTATTCTTGGGCGCTGGATGCGAATGATCACCATTCCAAACCAGTCATCCGTCGCAAAGGCATGGCAGGAATTTGACGACGCTGGACGGATGAAACCCTCATCATTCTATGATCGCGTGGTCGATGTGATGGAAGAACTAATGAAGTTTACACTTCTGACGCGTGGCATCTCGGATCATCTCACAGACCGTTATAGCGAGCGCAAGGAAGAAGCGTCCAAACTCGAAAAGCGTGTTTCGTTGAAATCAATATGAAAGCTGAACGGCTTCCCATTGCGGCCATTGCCGGTCTCGGACTGACCCAGAATATCGGTTACGGCACTTTATATTATTCCTTCAGCATTCTCGCGCCGTCCATGGCGCGGGACTTCTCCGTTTCCAACGAATGGATTTTCGGAGCACTGTCGGTTGCCCTGCTAGCCGGGGGCTTTCTCGCTCCCTGGTTAGGCAAATGGATTGATCGTTACGGTGCTGGTCGCATGATGACGATAGGCTCGATACTGGCCGCCATCTCTCTCATACTGTGTTCGTTTTCTCCAAATGCTTTAACGTTTGCAGGCGCGCTGACGATCATCGAAATCGCCGCCAACCTCGTCCAATATGGAGCAGCCTTTGCATTATTGGTGCAATTAGCGCCAAATGTTGCCCAGCGTAGCATCACCTATCTGACACTGATTGCAGGCTTTGCCTCGACAATGTTCTGGCCCATTACAACAACCCTTCAACATTGGCTCACCTGGCAACAGACCTATTTGCTGTTCGCTTGCCTCCATTTGTTTCTCTGCGTGCCGGTACACCTTTTGCTCGCGCGTTCTATTGCAAAGAGTGGTCGGAAACGATCAACGAATGGAACAGTCACAACCGCCTGTTCAGGTGATCTGCCTGCCCATCAACGGCGCAAAGGTTTCGTGCTTATTCTCGTGGCATTCTCGACGCAGGCTCTCGTTGCAGCGGCCATTCTGGTCCATATGGTGCCGATGTTGGGCGCGCTCGGTCTTGCAGGTTCTGCAGCATTTATTGGCGCGATATTCGGACCTTCTCAGGTAGTCAGCCGCCTGATCAACATGCTCGGTGGCAAAAACCTCGCTCCGATCAGTCTGGCAGTAATCTCTGCCTCCTTGATGGGCATAGCCCTCATTGTTCTGCTATTCGGAGCCCCATCCATTATTGCGACGATGATGTTTGCCTGTCTTTTTGGCTTCGGAAACGGCCTCTTCAGCATTGTTTCCGGAACCTTGCCTTTGTCACTGTTCGGAAGTGATGGCTATGGTGCCATGCAAGGCAAGATCATGTCAGCCAGACTAATCGTGTCTGCGACTGCACCATTCGCAATGGCTTTCGGTATAGCGAATTTTGGTGCGAGCTGGAGCCTCACTACTCTGGCTCTTTCTGCCGCGCTAAGCGTCGCGATGCTCACCGGATTGAGGTTGCTTCGCTGATGTCAGCTTTCAATCAGAAGCAATTGGGAGCGAGATGACGGCAATAGAGCGCAAAGCGGTCATGTGCGGATCTGATTGCCAGTCAAGAATCTGCATAGCGCTCTGAAATTTGCTCAGTTGGTGATCATCATATACACAGCACAGTTTTGACAAAAGCTTATTAATTCAAAAATGCTATCGCGTCAAATATCGTTAATCGCCCGAAAGTACCCCTCTAGTAAATGATAAGCCTTTGGACTGATCCTAACAATCTGCCGCCTCTTGTCAGTATCATCCAGCTTTCTTTCCACTAGTCCCGCTTTTTCCATTTCATTAAGACGCCGTGCTGCGGTGGAAACTGGAGCACCAGACGAAAAATAAAGTGAGGATGCAGCAACTTCATTTCCTTCTAAACTCTGTTGCATTAAATCAAGAAGCATATTCCAGACAGGATCACTGAATAATTCGTCTTTAAAAAATTTCTTCTTTATATCATTGGATTGTACAAACGATAAAAGCCTTTCTTTGGACAGAGGCTTTCCAATTTGACGGTTCCTCCTTCCATCTTCGTCTTGAGTTCCCTGACTGATTGTGGACGAATTCAACAGACCTTTGAGAGCGTGAATCTCTTCCGCCAGGCGATCCAAATGGTCTGACCCCTGAACACGAAATTGCGTATCACGTTTAATTTTCGATGCTTTATCGAGTGCCATCTGCACCGACTTGACCAGAACATCGCGCCGCACTGGTTTATAGAGGAAATCTGCTGCTGCCAGACGAAGCGCTTCTACTGAATTTTCCAGGGAAGCATAGGCGGTAATAAAAATAACCTGGAGCCAGGAGCGCTCTTCGTATCGTTCGCGCACGTGCTGTAGTAACGTGATGCCATCCATGGCAGGCATTCTGATGTCACTGACAATCAGTTCAATCGACGCGGTTGTGTCTAGTACAGAGAGAGCCTGATCGGCTGATGTTGCCTTTGCGCAAATCAAGCCATCCGCTTCAAGTGCAATAGTTAAAGCATTCAAAAGCGGTTCTTCGTCGTCAATTAACAGAACACGACAATCTTTATTATTTGTGTCCATTATCTATTATCCTTCGCAAGGTTTGAAGACGCTGCCGGCAATCTCAGCATAAAGACAGCACCATCGCTCACATTTCTTGCTTCTATTGAACCCTTCATATCTCTTGCCATGCCGTGACAAAGCGCCAGTCCAAGCCCCATTCCCTGCCCCATCGGTTTGGTTGTAAAAAATGGGTCAAAAAGTTTCTCTTCTACGTCTTCATTCAATCCCGTTCCGTTGTCCTGCACGGAAAAACAGACGACATCATCCTGCTCTTGCTTTAGTTCAATCTGGATCGCTGCATCTGATAGCGCAGCGCCATTTCCTTTGCTGAGGATGGAGTCGCGTGCATTCACAATAAAATTGAGCAGTATCTGTTCAATCAGAATCTGGTTGCCGATTATATTTTTAGTCATCGGATGCACATGCGTATCAATAACAATCCGATCTGATTGTATTTTCTCTTTGCAGATCGTCAGCACACCTTGCGCGATCTCTTCCGGATCAAGAACGGCTAGAGAGCCATCGGTTTTGTGACCATATATCCGCATGTGTCGAGCTATCGTGGATGCCCGTTCCACTTGCTGACTCATCTCGCCGATTTGGCCACGAACCGAAGCAATGTTTGATTGTCCCTGAACGACCTCATGGTCGAGATTGTCCAGCATCATTGCAAGTGTCGCCAAAGGCTGGCTGATTTCGTGCGCAATGCTGGTTGCCATTTGCCCCAGGGTCAGAAGCTTACTGGACTGGTATATTGCCAATTCAGCTTCTCTGCGCTCGGTGATATCGAGCCCCAGAATAACAAAGTTTCGTACACCACCGTCGTTTTGATTGCGAATAATGGAGACGACCCAACTCATTTCGCGTCTTTTGCCACTAGCTAGTCGCACGGTGTGTGTGCCTTGCCATGATGGTCTGCTGCTCAAGCTGTTGAACTCGAGCCCCAGCATCGACTTTATCGGCAGCTCTTCACCCACGCCAAGCCCGGTAAAAATGTCCTGAAAATTCTGATTCACGACTATGATTTGACCTTCGGCGTTAGTGACAACCATCACGACGTCGCTGGCGCCAGCAATCGTTTGAAATATCTCCAGCTCCTGCTTTTCTTTGATCGCTTCAATGTCACGGCGCAGCAACTCGCGTTGACTTTTCAGATATTTAGCTAAAATTATTCCGCAAGCCACGAGCACGGTGAAAAGCGCCATTAATGCAGCAACAACGAGGCCAGAAGCTGTAAGCCAAGCCGCCTTGAGAGGCGCTGTGGGAAACCCTGCATAAGCCCACAAAGGCGCAGCAGACGATTTATAATACGCAAAGAGCAGCCGATAATTGACTATCGGTGAGTTGCGAATCTGAATTCCCTGTCCTACTTCGAGTTCTTTTTCAATATAGGGTTTGATATTGCGTCCGATTGCAAGACCATAATTCGATGCTCGAATGACACCATCGTCCCCGACAAGGCCCAATACAATGTCAGGTTCCTTGTCGAACCGATCATAGAAGCTATAAAGGTAATGTTCGTTTACAAGTATCAATACAAAGCCACGAAAGACATGCTGACCGTCAAAAATAGCGCGCGAATAAGTCATAGTCTGCCCGACGCAGCTTTTGGGTGTATTAATTTCGTGAACGCTTGGATGATTGAAAAACACCGACGGGGAATGGGCGCCCGACAATGCCTTAAATTCGGTCGAATGTGACAGATCCAACCCTACCGGAATTGTGCTTATGCCACTTGCTGAAACAAGCCCATTTTCATTGACAAGCGCTATCCCGATCACGCCCTTTGTTTCACCGTTTGCACGTCGCTTCAATACCTCTGACATGAGCTTGTCATCGACGATTTTCTCGGTCACGTCCTGCACGACGGCATTGCTGAGAGCATTGAGCGATAAAACGACCTCTGTCGTTTGCTCGGCGAGCGCTTGCGCAAAAATCATCGCTTTTTGGCCAGCATCGTTTTTCCGCACGAAATAATCGTGACAAATAACCAGTGTCGCGACAACCGAGGCAATCACGATAACAATAATAACGGATATCCAATACCATCTCAAAATACGCGACGTATTCAAGCGGCTCTGGGGCATTGGGTAAGCTTCTCCAGTTATATAATTTCGATCCAGCTCATCAAGCACGAAGCGGACAATTAAGTACCCTCCTTTATAGCTTTATAAATGCCCGAGCGGATACTGCAAAGCAAGAAGGTTCATAAAAATCAAATCAATAAGATATGAGGAAGGAGGGCGCCATATAAGTTAAGTACTGAATCCGAAGTATCTAAATTATTTCCACCGCGATTAAACACGACGAGTATCAAACGGATGGGCCGGCAATGGTCAGCCTTGGAAAGGCTTCCTCTGCCAGCCTGCATCCACGATACATATGCATATTCTAAATAAGATCATCGTTGAGATACACGACGGTTTGATTGTCCTTTATATTCTTTGAATTTTTGCATCACGTCGCGTACGTAGACCTGTGTTTCCTTGAATGGAGGCAGCCCTTTGTACTTTTTCACATTCGCGGGACCGGCGTTATACCCGGCCAGCGCGCGAGGGATATCACCTTCAAAAGTTTCTAGCATTCTCGCCAGATACAGCCCGCCTCCCTTGACCTGGCAATAAGGCCGGGACAAATGTTCAGGACGCAGACCCGTTGATCTGGCGGTTGCCGGCATCAGCTGGGTCAGGCCGTAAGCACCAGCGCGTGAACGTATATTGGGCTGAAACCGGCTCTCACGCCAGATCAATGCGCGGATCAATGCACGCCACTCCCGTTCTGACATACCCGCCACAGAGACACCGGGATGACCAAACGTATCTCTGGCGCCACAGAAGATTGCATTTTCAACCGAACCGCTATCGTTGCAATTGATCGTAGCACGCGCAACTGTTTGCTCTGGCTTGATATCAGAATAGGCAAAGACATACTTGCCGCCAAAAAGCCCAGGAATTAGTATAGATAAAACAAAAAATGAATTTTTCATGACTGCTTGCTTTATTGTTGTTTGTTGGTTTTATCGATCAGGGGACGAGATAGTGATGATCCCAATCTTTTTTTGGTATGACGCCCCCGATATTGTAATTGAATGAGACTATGCCGAGATAGTTATCTTTGGTTCGGCACGAGTAGGAAAGCTTGTACCAAACGCCACGACTACGCATGGCAGCACCTTGTGCCTGAATGCCCCGGCTTTTTATTGTGGGGTCTGAGTAGGCGTAGGCGAGAACCTTATCAACATCGTAATGATGGTTTTCGCGCGTAATGCGCTCCATTGCTTCCAGGTTGCAGCGCTGCTCCAGACGCGTTAACGGATCGAGCCGGATCAGCTGGCTTCGTACGCGTGCATCCATGGAATGGGCTACAGTGACTGATTGAAGAGGTAGGGGCATTAGAACATGCGTGGCAAGGCTAAGCGCGAGCGTAAACTTTCTCGCCGCTTTCTTTAACGAGAACATAACAATCACCGATTTGGTTTATTGGGTCATTCTCCTGGATATTCAGAAGAACTCTTAAGGCTGGTCCGAATACAGAAGATGATAGGTGAGGAGGCAACGGGGGGAGCCGAGTTGTTGCCTCCTCATATCACCACTGTGGGTATTAATTGCTTCTGTGGAGTGCGGGGGCATTGCTATAGAAGCAATGTTCAGTGGTGAATGCAGAGATGGAACCTCTTACATGGTCCATCTATTGCTCCGGCGCTGCTACGCGCCAGAGCATTGGAAGTGGTCAGGTAATTACCACTTCACCTTGAAGCCGAGGCTTCCGCTTACGGAATAGCTCTTGCCAACGTTCTGAAGGCTTGTCGCGGTCGATACCTTGCCGAACACGGAATAGGTATCGTCCTTCCACGAATAATCGGCTGTCAGACCCAGTTCACCCCAGGTCTTGTCGGTAGAGCCGGTGGCAATCTTAACGTCCGAGACATTGATGTAGTTCGGTCCGCTCTTCAGATCCTGATAGATATTGGCAATTCCACCGAAGTCGAGTTTCGTGCGTGTACCGTCTGCTTCCAGCCAGCTTTGTGCAAAGTTGGCAGCAATACCGAAACGGCCCGTCAGCACGCGATTGTCCGGAGTATCAATGGCAGCCGAGAATATATCAACATAGTTGTCTGTGTTGAGCGAAGACCAGATCAGCTGAACCTGCGGCGTGACCGACCATTGATCGGAAACCACAAACTTCTGACCAGCTTCGAGGCTCAGAGCATAACCGAAGCTCTTTACACCGGTTGCGAGTGCCTGCTGCACAAGATCGGACTCCAGATCGGACTTGTACCAGGTCAGCTTGCCCTGACCGTCGATGTAGTAGCCATTTTCGCCATACCAGGTCAGTGCACCGCCCAGACCATAGCCCTTGACGCTGACATGACCATTGCCGATATCCGAACGCGACTTGATCGAGCTGCTGGTGTAATCCAGCCAGATGCTGCCGAACAGGTCACCATTCTGGTCATCGATAAACTGGCCATCGAGACCCGCCTGCATGGTCCAGTCATTCGAACCATAGACGGCACCGGTAGCATTTCCCGATGGCGTGAGACGGCTATATCCGGTCTGGATGCGACCCCAGACATATTTTTCCCCAAACAGGGAATCGGGGTTGGCAATGCTATAGGCATTGGCATTACCATTGCTGCCGCTGGAGCTCATGCGAGTGCCGAAGCTTGCGAAGCCTGCGCGGTTTATCCCGGCAAGTGCGGAGCTGATGCCGCCATAGACCGGAACACCTGCCTGATATTCCTTGCCGCCATTACCACCATTGCCGCCGTTTCCGTTTTCACCTTTCTTGTTTTTGTCTTCGCTGCGCAGATACCAGTTGCCATCGTTGGGAGTGGAGACACCGCCCTTGTTAAGAGTATAGGCATAAGCACCGGCAACAACGGCCTGCTGCTTGTTGTAGTTGACATAGTCGCCATGCAGATTAAACTGACCATCCGACTGGCCACCAACTTCAATAATCTTGATGCCGTTGACGGTCTGGGCACCCATGCCGCCGCGATTGATGACGCTAACTTCGGTTGTACCCGATGTATTGCCCTTTACGACCAGACGGTCACCCTGCGAATTATCATCGCCAAGCACCTGGTGCATCACCAGCTTGCCGTTTTCACTGGCGTAGTCGCCATTGACGGTCAGCGTGCCGAAGGTCTTGTCTGTGCCCGGCGAAACAGTGCCGCGATTGACCAGACCATTCATCGAACCGTTACCGGACAGGATACCGTCATTGATCACATTCGACGTGATACTGCCCGCACGCTCATCATTGCCAAGCTGCAATTCACCGGCAGAGGCGATTTTCGTGTCGCCCGTATAGGTGTTGTCGCCTGAAATGATCTGCTTGCCCTTGTCGATCGAGAGACCACCGGTTCCGTCGATAACACCGGCAAATTCGCTGCCATTGCCATCGGTAATGACAATCGTCTTGCCGCCGATATCGAACTTGCCCGTATCCTTACCCGCAATATGCTTGGTATGAATGTCGTCGGCATTGATACCCGAAATATCGACAGTACCGTTATTGGTGATACCCGACGAGTTGGAGATATCGCCATTGCCTTCGATGACCAGCGTGTTGTTTTCAGCAACCGTGGTTTCGCCAGTGAACTCCTGCTTGCCGTCGATTGCAGCAGAACCGCCACCGCGGATTTCGACAGAACCGTCGCCCTTGATCGGATTGATCACGAACTTGTCGGAACGATCGTAGACAAGGGCGCCCGCATTGTCGATTTCACCCTTGACGCTGCCCTTGGTGCCGCCATCACCGATAATCAGCGTGCCCGGCTTGTCAACCTGGGTGCCACCCGTATAGGTGTTGTCGCCTGTGAAGCGCTGCGTGCCGCCGGCAACTTCAACCTTGCCATTGCCTTCAATCACACCGGCAAAAGTGTCATTCTTGGCGTCAGCAATGACCAGCTTTTTGTCGCCCGTCTTCACAAGACCGGTATCGTCACCTTTCAGGCTCTTGACGGTCGCGCTGTCAGGATCGACGCCGGAAATGTCAAAGATGCCGTTGTTGTTCAAACGGTCGGCGGAAGCGATACTGCCCTTGCCTGCAAGATCGAGCTCGGCACCCTTGGCAACACTGGCTTCACCGGTGAAGCTGTTGTCGCCGGACAGCGTCTGCTTGCCACCGTCGATCTTCAAGCCACCATTGCCGTCGATGCTGCCGGCAAATGCATCCTTGGCATCCGTAATGATAAGCGTCTTGTCGCCCGTCTTCACATGGCCGTTTTCATCACCGGCGAGGCTCTTGATGCTTGCGGTGTCGGGATCGACACCACTGATATCGAACGTGCCATTATTATTAAGGCGTTCGGCGGAAGCAATGCTGCCCTTGCCGACCATGTCGAGTTCAGCACCCTTCGATACAGTCGCATCGCCGGTAAAGGTGTTTTCGCCGGAGAGCGTTTCCTTGCCGCCATCGACCTTGATGCCGCCATCGCCTTCGATCACACCGGCAAACGTATCCTTGGCGTCCGTGATGACGAGTGTCTTGTCGCCCGTCTTCACGTGGCCGCTCTCGCCGCCGGCAAGGCTCTTGACGCTTGCACTGTCCGGATCGACACCGGAAATGTCGAACACGCCGTTATTATCGACACGCGCCGCCGAAGCGATGCTACCGTTACCAGCAAGACGCAACTCACCCTTGTCGATTTTGGCGTCACCGGTAAACGTATTCACACCAGCCAGAACAAGAACACCATCGCCGTCCTTGGTCAGGCTGCCGGCACCCGAAATCACACCGTTCATGGTGTTGGTGTTGCCCTGCGTATCGATGGTGCCGTTCTTGTCACCGATCACGACATTGCGGGTCATATCGAAGGTACCCGCCGTTTGCAGCGTACCACCATCGATGGTCAGCGTATCAGCCGCGTTACCCAGGCTGCCATCCTCAGTAATGGACAGGATCCCTTCGGCAATGGTCCAAGGGGTATGGGCGTCTGTCTTGCCGGTAAGGTCCCACTTGGACGCACCAGTTTTCTTGAAATTGTCAAAACCCTTGTACTTGTCGCCAAGTTCGGACGCGTCTAGCGAGGAATCTTTCTCACCGCCCAGAACCAGTGAAGTGTCCTTCACACCATCGGCAACGACAACATTGCCCTCAATGTTCGAACCATCCCACAATTCAAGCGTCGAGTGATCACCGACAACGTCGATGGCATTCACGTCGGGGCGCGTATCACCCTCAGCCTTGGCGCCATGCTTCACCGTGCCTGCATTGATGACGTAGCCAGACTCCCCGATGCGAATGCCGCTGCCGGCGCGGCCGGTGCGACGGTTGCGGCTTTCTGTGTCGTCGCGATCGTAGGCTGTTGAGACTGTTTTGCCACCTTTACCGCCCTCGACCGTCCCATAATTAATGAAAGTGCCGTTCTTATCGACCACAACGCCATCCCCGGCGCCGCCACCGCCCCCTTTTAAGCTATGATCTTGGGTTGAGATATCGTCCCAACCGCCACCGCCACCATTACCACCCCGGATTGTCGAACCGGCGGCGTTTGTAAGTTTACCATTGCGTAAGATTACGCCGGCACCGCCACCACCGCCGCCGCCGGTGCCGGTCATATACGCCGTCCTGCTCCCTTCTCCACCATCGCCGCCCGTGACGCTTGAACCCGTGACAAGCGTGGCGTCACCGCCATCAAGGAAAAGCCCGGCTCCACCACCACCGCCGCCGCCAACAGGTTCTTTCTCGTAATGGTTGTCACTGGCTATACTGGGCGACTCACCTCTTTGCCCCGCCCCACCTGTTATTATGAGGGGGTCCGTTCCAACTGTGGTTCCGCCGACTTTGCCGCCCGCACCCCCTGCATGTTTTGCGGATGAGGCACCGTCTGCACCGTTTCCATTAAAGTCCGGTATATTCCCGCTGATCACTTCGCAACCGTCGCCTTGACAGGCTGCGCCACCGCCAAAACCGTTTCCTTGCCCGCCACCACCAGCATTAGAGGAACCTGCTCCCCCCGCATTACCCTTCATATCCGCAGCTTGTGCAACGGAAACAAAAGGAAGCGTAGCGACAGGTCCGGCAGCGGCAAACATGGCAGCCGTCAGAACAGCACCGGCACATAGCGAGGAAGAACTGCACAGTTGGGCAACATGCACACGCACAGAATGAAATAAACGTCTGTCTTTTTCTTGTGTCATTACAAGACTAGCTCCTAAAAATCCGTACAAGCAACAGACCCGCACGGGAACGCAATAGTTTTCTGAACACTGAACCCGCGCCTTAGAAGAGGATTCTGACCCGCACTCAGTTGGGCTGATCTTCAAAAACTTTTGGTGCAATTATGAAATCGTTTTAACTGCCAATATGGTGGGAATAGGCGTGGCAATGCCGTCGAAAACTGATAATCAATTGAAGATAAAAGAAAAAGTACATGGCAAAATGGGAACGATAATTGGGGCTAAACCAATGTCCACAGCCACCAAAATGCCATTCTTGCTTAACTGGTGTCGGTTGTTCACAGTTCTAAAGAGTAGACTCGCGTCAGAGATAAGAGTCCGTTTGAGAATTTAGTTTCCTTGGTCTCTGGTTCGTGATTCAGATTAACGATGTGGACACGAGAGACGC
>NZ_VEWL01000026.1 GCF_006376685.1 Ochrobactrum teleogrylli
AAGCTCGCAACCATTCTTAACACCATCCTGCGAAGGCGAACTCCTTGGACCTCTCAACAACACGGTTGCTGAGGAGGTGCGCAGCACCGTCTCGAAGGGCGAGGGGGGGGGGGGAATAACTCGGTGCTTGATCCTTCGAGACGCCGTCTTCGATGGCTCCTCAGGATGAGGGGCGGAGGTGCTGGGTGAGAATGACGAGACGCTGGGGGAGGGACGAGACTATTCCCCGATCAGTTCGCGGATGCGGTCGCCATATTGCTTGCCGAAGGCGACGTGTTCGGGATTGATCCCCTTCACCTCGTCGACGAGCTGGTCTTCTTCTTCCGCATCGACGGCGGCAAGGGCGCTCATCATGGCGAAATAGGCGAGCAGATAATCGCGCGGCGCGATGTTCTGCGCCTTCATCAGTTCCACGACCTGCGGGCGCGATTCGATGCTTTTCACCATGGAATCCATCGAAGGCCGGGCGTCCTGACCTTCTTCCGCGGTTGGGGAAAGCTGCATTCTCTCAAGCTCGGCATGGACCTTTTCCATGCGCGTCAGAAGATCTTCCGTCAGCTTGAAATTGTTGATTTCGGCTGGCGTTTCCGGCGGCGTGGCGATCGACAGGATGTCTTCCGCATAAGCCATTCCGGCAGAAGCAGGCAGGACAACAAGCGACAGGCCAATAAGAGCGGCGCGGTTCAGGCTTTTGAAGCGGGAAAGGGTCATCGTCGTCTTATCCTAAAAGCATAATCCCGAAAAGTTGCAGACTTTTCGGACAAGATTATGCGTGAAACAATTATATAGTGCAGTCGCCATAGGCGACGGCTCTAAAACAGGTCTTTACGCTTGCGGATCTCTGCAAACACGGCTTCGTCGGGCGCATCCTGCATGCCAAGGCGGGCACGAATGCGGCTGTCATGCCAGCGCAGGAACGGATTGGTGGCCATTTCGAGGCTGATGTTCGACGGCAAGGTCATCTTGTCGGCAGTGCGCAGCCGACCGATCTCCAGCGCCCGTTCTTTCAGCGCGGAATTATCCGGGTCGATGGTCAGCGCAAAGCGCGCATTGCTTTCGGTATATTCGTGGCCGCAATAGACGGCTGTGTCGCCGGGCAGGGCGACGAGCTTTTGCAGTGAGCGGAACATTGTCGCTGGCGTTCCCTCGAAAAGCCGCCCGCAGCCAAGCGCAAACAGTGTATCGCCGGTGAAGACCACTTTGGCGTCGGGGATGTAATAGGAAATCTCGCCAGCCGTATGGCCGGGCGTGGATATGACCCTGACCTTGAAAAGCCCGAAGGTGAATTCTTCGCCGTCGTGGACCGTGCGGTCGATGCCGGGGATTTTGCTCTCTTCATCCTTGGGGCCGATGATGCTGAGGCCAAACTTCTTTTTCAGTGCGGCATTGCCTTCGACATGGTCGAGGTGATGATGCGTCGTGAAAATGAAATCAAGCGTCCAGCCGCGCCGTTCAAGCGCTGCTTCGATGGCATAGGCGTCGGGCGCATCGATGGCCGCCGTCAGCGCGCTGACAGGATCGTGGATCAACACGCCATAATTGTCGCTGCGGCAGATGAACTGTTCGATCTCAAGCTTGTGTGCGATTTCGACCATGCCGCGATTCCCTCAATTCCCGCTGTTCATATGACTATGATGCGGGCTTATTGTCCTCTGTCAATGAATGCTTCTGGATAAGCGGCATTTGTAAAAGTGTGAAGATGATGGTGATGGGCATGATGCCCCAGACCTTGAACGAAACCCACGCATCGGTGGAAAAATTGCGCCACACGACTTCATTGGCTACCGCCAGAAAGATGAAGAACAGGCCCCAGCGGAAGGTGAGCTTTTTCCAGCCCTCGGCATCGAGCCGGAAGGCCGAATCGAACACATAGCCCAGAAGCGACTTGCCGAAGAACAACCCGCCCAGAAGGATCGCGCCGAACAGCGTGTTCACGATAGTTGGCTTCATCTTGATGAAGGTGTCGTTGTGCAGCCAGAGCGTCAGCGCGCCAAACACCAGAACCACAATGCCGGAAATGAGCGGCATGATAGGCAGGGTGCGCGTCATGGCCCATGAAATGGTGAGCGCGATCACTGTCGCGACCATGAACAGGGCGGTGGCCAGAAAGATCGGCTCGCCGATGGAAGCGAGCACGGGAAAACGTTCGATCAGCGTTTCGCCGCGCGCATTGGCGAAGAAGAATACCAGAAGCGGCCCCAGCTCCAGCACCAGTTTGAGCAGTGGTGGCACTTCCTTGCGCTCGGCTTCGCTCTTCTGCGACGGATCGCGTTCGAAGACGGGGTGCTCCATCAGGCAACTCCTGCAATGGCGCGGGCAAATTCATTGGCCGCAAATGGTTCGAGGTCATCGACGCCTTCGCCGACACCGATGAAATAGACCGGCAGCTTGTGCTTGGCCGAAATGGCGACAAGAATGCCGCCCCGCGCCGTGCCGTCAAGCTTGGTCATGACCAGCCCGTTCACACCGGCGATATTCTTGAAAATTTCCACCTGATTGAGCGCGTTCTGGCCTGTCGTGGCGTCGAGCGTCTGCAACACCGTATGCGGCGCTTCCGGGTCGTGCTTGCCGAGCACGCGCACGATCTTGGCCAGTTCGTCCATCAGTTCGGCCTTGTTCTGCAAGCGCCCGGCTGTATCGATGATTAGCACGTCGCTGCCCGCGTCCCGGGCTTTTTCCCAGGCGTCATAGGCGAGGCCCGCCGCATCAGCGCCCAACTTGGACGAGACGACCGGTGCGCCGGTGCGCTCGCCCCAGATATGCAGCTGTTCGATGGCTGCGGCGCGGAACGTATCACCGGCCGCCAGCATGACCTTCAGGCCACCTGCCGTCAGCTTTGCCGCGAGCTTGCCGATGGTCGTGGTCTTGCCGGTGCCGTTGACGCCGACCACCAGAATGACATGCGGCTTATGCGAAAGGTCGAGTTCCAGCGGCCTGGCGACGGGACCCAGCACTTTCTCGATTTCCGTGCTCATGATCGAGCGCACTTCATCGCTCGAAACATCTTTGCCGTAGCGTCCGGAGGCCAGCGCATCGGTGACGCGCATCGCGGTCTCAAGGCCAAGGTCGGCCTGGATCAGCACGTCTTCCAGATCCTGAAGCGTGTCTTCGTCCAGCTTGCGCTTGGTGAAAATGCCACCAATGGATTCGCTGAGCGACGAGGACGAACGCGACAGGCCGCGCCGCAAACGCTCGAACCACGACAGTTTCGGCTCGGCGATAGGGGCGGCAGGCGCTTCTTCCGCCTGTTCCTCGACGGCCTTGGAAACCTTGACCTTCTTCGGCTTGGCGGGCGCTGGCGCTGGTTCAGGCGCAGGAGCAATTTCCGCCACCGGCTCCGCTTCGACGGGAGCAGGTGTTTCGACAGGCTTCGGCTCTTCGGGCTTTTCCGGTTCAGGAGCCGGTTCTGGCTCGGCTTCGGGTTCCGGTTCGGCCTCAGGCTCAATAAACGGCGGTTCGATCACCGCCGGTTCCATCACCGGCGGCTGGTCGATTGGAATTTCGATTTCCGCGACCGGATGTTCCGGTTCGCGCTGTTCTTCGACAGTTTCATCGACCGCTGCAGGCTCTTGCGGCTTTTCAGGCTGCGCTTCGACAGGTTCGGCTACCGGCGCTTCAGGTTCTGGCGCCGGTTTGACTTCGGTTGCGGCCTCGGGCGCAGGTTGATCGACCGGCGTTTCCTCGACCTCCTTCTTGCCGAAGGAGAACATTCTCTTGATGAAACCGATAGCCATGGATTCCGATGCCTTAGTTTATGCAGCTGATGGTCAGGCGGCGCGGGTGAGAAGTTTCTCACCGTCGTGGCCCGTCACCACACGTTCGATGATTTCGCCCGGTGCGCCATTATCAATGGCTGCGAGCGTAAAGCCTTCCGTTCGGGCGATGCCTTCCTTCTCGATCAGCAGACGCTGGGTCGTGCCGGTGAGCGAGGCAAGATGTTTCTCATAAGCTCTGTCGCCCTCGGTGCGCAGCCGGGCGGCGCGTTCCTTGACGATTTCGCGCCGCACCTGCGGCATACGCGCGGCGGGCGTGCCTTCGCGTGCGCTATAGGGGAAGACGTGCAGATGAGTCAGTCCGCATTCCTCGACGATCTTCATCGAGTTCTGGAACATGTCCTCGGTTTCGGTCGGAAAGCCGGTGATGATGTCGGCACCGAACACGATATCTGGCCGCAACGAACGCACCGCTTCACAGAAACGAATGGAATCGTCGCGCAGATGGCGGCGTTTCATGCGTTTCAGGATCATGTCGTCACCCGCCTGCAAGGACAGGTGCAGATGCGGCATCAGCCGCTTTTCATTGGCAATGGCGTCCATCAGATCGTCATCCGCCTCGATGGAATCGATCGATGAGAGGCGAAGGCGCTGAAGGTCCGGCACCTGATTGAGAACAGTCTTGACCAGTTTGCCAAGACGCAGGCTTCCCGGCAAGTCCGGCCCATAGGAGGTCATGTCCACGCCGGTCAGCACCACTTCGGCATAACCATTGCCGACAAGGCGCTTCACCTGTTCCACGACCGCACCCATCGGCACCGAGCGGGAATTGCCGCGGCCATAGGGGATGATGCAGAAGGTGCAGCGATGGTCGCAGCCATTCTGGACCTGCACGAAAGCGCGCGCCCGGCCTTCGATGGCATCGACCATGTGGCTTGCGGTTTCGCGCACTTCCATAATGTCGTTGACGCGCACCTTCTCGAACTGGTTCACGCCGAAATCGGGCAGCATCCGATAAGAGTTGGATTTCAGCTTTTCCTCATTGCCAAGCACGAGGTCCACTTCATCCATGGAGGCGAAATTGTCGGCTTCGGTCTGCGCCGCGCAGCCGGTCACGATAATGCGGGCTTCCGGATTTTCGCGCCGCGCCTTGCGGATGGCCTGACGGGCTTGACGCACAGCTTCCGATGTCACGGCGCAGGTGTTGAAGATGATCGCGCCATCCTTCAACTGTCCAAGACCGGCAGCGTCGGCTTCGCGCTTCATCACCTCGGATTCATAGGTGTTGAGACGGCATCCGAATGTTACGACTTCCACACTCATCAGGCCGCACCCTTATCCCCAGTCTTGTCGGTTGCCGGGCCGCCTTCAAAATCGCGGCTCCAGTCGCCGCTTGCCGGGTCGAATGTGCCGGAAAATTCCCATTCCGCCGGACCGGTCATCATGACGTGATCGTCGTCGCGCCATTCGATCTTGAGCGGGCCGCCCGGAACATTGACCGTGACGTTGCGGCCAGTGCGGCGCGTGCGTGCGCCGGAAACGGCGGCGGCGCAGGCGGCGGAACCGCAGGCGCGGGTCAGCCCCGCGCCACGTTCCCAGGTGCGCAGGTCCATTGTTTCCGGCGACGTGACGCGGGCAATCGAGATATTGGCGCGTTCCGGGAAAATCGGATGGTTTTCCAGAAGCGGGCCGAACTTTTCCAATTCATAGGACCATACGTCGCGGTCCACCCAGAAGATCGCATGCGGATTGCCCATGGAGGCGACCGAAGGCGAATGCAGCACGGGCGCATCGATGGGCCCGACCTGAAGCTCGATCATGCGCGTGTCGTGGAATGCTTCGGCAAGCGGGATTTGCTGCCATTCGAAATGCGGCTTGCCCATATCGACGGTGATCAGCCCGTCATCATGTTCCGTTGCGGTCAGAATTCCGGCGCGGGTTTCAAAGGTGAAGGCGCGCTTGCCGGTCTCGGCGGCCAGCGCCTGCACCACGCAGCGCGTGCCGTTGCCGCAAGCTTGCGCTTCCGTGCCGTCGCAATTGATAATGGAGATATAATTGTCGGTGCCCGGCGTGCGTGGATCATGAATGGCCATGATCTGGTCGAAGGCCGTTTCACGCGCACTGGCAAGATGAATGGCGGCGTCGGGCGTGATGCGGTCTGCGCGACCGCGCATATCGGCAACGATGATCTGATTGCCGAGCCCGTTCATCTTGGCGAAGGCTGCCCTGGTGGCCATGGTTTTTGTAGTTCCGTTCTGCCTGCGGTTGCATTGAAGCAGCCGACACGGTTCATTGAATGAGTTATCTGGCGTCTATATGGCGGAAAACCCGGCAAATTGCCAGTGCCAGCAATGAAGCTAACCTTGCTGGGGGCTTATAGGGCTGATTGTGCCGTTCCGTTTCGATCTGCGCAGATACTAAACTGTGGCCTTCCTGTCCCAGTCACCAAATATATGAGCAATTTCAAACCCGGAATGGTCTCTCCTGCTCAAATTGCCGGGCGGCAGTGTTGATTTTTTAACCATATAGCCATTTTATCGCGGCAATATTGTCGTGATGTTTGGTTTCGCAGACGCGTGGTTCGCGCCTCTTTCCCCGAGACCTCGACCGAAATGGAGAACCTGATGGGAATTTCGAAAGCAAGTTTGCTGAGCCTGGCGGCGGCTGGCATCGTACTGGCCGGCTGCCAGAGCTCCCGGATGAACAATGATCTCGGCCCGGTTTCGCCGCCCCCTCCGCCAGCGCCCTTGCAGGCCGCGCCGCAGGGAGCCGTTCAGAAGGGCAATCTCAATTCACCGGATGCTTCGCAATTCCCGACCGCGCCCACGTCCAATCCCGGCATGCAGCCGGGCAACACGCAGGTTGCAAGCCTGCCGCCCGCATCCGCGCCTGATCTGACGCCGGGCACGGTCGCAGGCGTCTGGAACGCTTCGCTTGGCGGCCAGAGCTGTAAGGTTGCTACGCCTCAGACCAAATATGGTCAGGGTTTCCGCGCAGGCCCGCTGCGCTGCCCGGGCGAACTGGCAAACCTCGCTTCCTGGGCCGTCAACGGCAAGCAGCTTGTGCTTTACGATGGATCGGGCGGCACGGTCGCTTCGCTCTATTCGTCCGGTCCGGGCCGTTTCGACGGCCAGACCACCGGCGGTCAGGCCCTGTCGCTTTCCCGCTGATATAAAGCCGAAACAATCGATCACGGCGGGGCGTCTCCGGACTGCTCCGCCGATGTTTAATTAGAGGTTCACGGAACCTGTCATGTCCTTTGATGGTAATCTGAAAGCGTTTCCCTCCGTCCGCGAGCATTATGATGCGATGGTAGCATCCGGCGATGTGGAGGCCGATCCCGCCCAGTTGCAACTCACCGACCGCTACGACCGGCTGATCGAGGAAATCTGCACCAAGCGGCTTTCCCGCAAATCCAGCGCGCTGGGCTGGCTGTTCGGCAAGCGCAAGCAGGCGCAGGAGATCGTCAAGGGGCTTTATGTCCATGGCGAAGTCGGGCGCGGCAAGACCATGCTGATGGATATGTTCTTCCAGCTTCTGCCCGTCGAACGCAAACGCCGTGCGCATTTCAACGATTTCATGGCCGATGTGCATGACCGTATCAATGCGCATCGTCAGGCTTTGAAGCGCGGAGAAACCAAGCAGGACGATCCGATCCCGCCGGTCGCCGATGCGCTGAGCGCACAGGCATGGGTGTTGTGCTTCGACGAATTCACCGTCACCGACATTGCCGATGCGATGATCCTGTCGCGCCTCTTCAGCGCGCTTTTCGCGCGCGGGGTCGTGCTGATCGCTACGTCGAATGTCGCGCCGGACAATCTCTATCGCGACGGCCTCAACCGTCAGCTGTTCCTGCCCTTCGTCGATATTCTCAAGAAGCATGTCGATGTGATCAATCTCGATTCGCGCACCGACTACCGGCTGGAAAAGCTCGATTTGCAGCCGGTTTATCTCGCTCCGCTCGGCGGCGAGACGGCAAAGCGGATGGATGCCGCCTGGGCCGCGCAGAAGGACGGCATGGAAGAAAGGCCGGACGCGATCCGCATTAAGGGGCGTGACGTCGAGGTGCCGCGTGCTGTTCCGGGTGCTGCGCGTTTCAGTTTTGAGGAACTATGCAGCCGTCCGCTCGGCGCTACGGACTATCTGGCCATTGTCGGTCGCTATTCGACCTTGTTCATCGACAATGTGCCGATGCTCGACCTGTCGCGACGCAATGAAGCCAAGCGTTTCATCCTGCTGGTGGACGTTCTTTACGATCACCACGCCCGCGTGTTCATCACGGCGGAAGCGCAGCCGGAGAAGCTCTACGTCGCAAAAAGCGGCACCGAAGCGTTCGAATTCGACCGCACCGCGTCGCGTCTTTTTGAAATGCAGAGCGCCGAATATCTGTCGCAGATACCGGAGAATGCCGGGTGAGACCTGTGCGTTTCGCGCATCGGTTTGGTGGAGAGTACGGCTCGCCGATTCTGCGGGCTCTCTCTGGCGAGCAATCTCCTGATCCTATCATCTGATTGCCACAGACTGGACTTATATCCTCAATCGGCTATCGTGCCCGCGCAAATTCAGCGCATTTGCCCCGGAACGCGCAGGCGATTTTGGAGGTGAGGGCGTGCAGGTTCAGATAGTTGGAGCAACCTTGGTGCATCCGGAAGGATGTATCTGCTCCAGCATTGTTGCACCGTGCATATGGATGCGGGCTGCGGCAATGACCGATCGGATTGGCGGCTTGCCTATCGCACCATCGGCATGGTGGTGGCGGGCGAGAAGGAGGGCAATTGCCATTATTTCGCCCAATTATCTTACGTTTACGTAAGAACATATAATTCTAACCGATTGAAAACATTGGTCGCAAAATAATGAGTTGTGTTTTTTTGCAAAGAGTCATATCGAACCCTCGCAGCGCTTAAGCGTTTCCGGGAGGACACCGGATGGCTTCATGCGTTTCTGGATCAAACTTGAGGAAAGAAACAATCATGGCACGCAACAAGATTGCCCTCATCGGCTCCGGTATGATTGGCGGCACGCTCGCTCATCTCGCCGGTCTGAAGGAACTGGGCGACGTCGTCCTTTTCGACATTGCGGAAGGTACTCCGCAGGGCAAGGGACTGGATATCGCCGAATCTTCTCCGGTTGACGGTTTTGATGCGAAGTTTACCGGCGCCAACGATTACGCAGCCATCGAAGGCGCGGACGTTGTCATCGTTACCGCCGGTGTGCCGCGCAAGCCTGGTATGAGCCGCGACGATCTTCTGGGCATCAACCTGAAGGTGATGGAACAGGTCGGCGCAGGCATCAAGAAATATGCGCCTGAAGCCTTCGTCATCTGCATCACCAACCCGCTCGACGCGATGGTCTGGGCTCTGCAGAAGTTCTCGGGCCTTCCGGCTCACAAGGTCGTCGGCATGGCTGGCGTTCTCGACAGCGCCCGCTTCCGTTATTTCCTCTCGGAAGAATTCAACGTTTCGGTTGAAGATGTCACCGCATTCGTACTCGGCGGCCACGGCGACAGCATGGTTCCGCTGGCGCGCTACTCGACCGTTGCAGGCATCCCGTTGCCGGATCTGGTCAAGATGGGCTGGACCAGCCAGGAAAAGCTCGACAAGATCATCCAGCGCACCCGTGATGGCGGTGCGGAAATCGTCGGCCTGCTCAAGACCGGTTCGGCTTTCTACGCTCCGGCTTCTTCGGCCATTCAGATGGCTGAATCCTATCTCAAGGACAAGAAGCGCGTTCTGCCTGTCGCTGCCCAGCTGAGCGGTCAGTATGGCGTGAAGGACATGTATGTCGGCGTGCCGACCGTGATCGGCGCCAATGGCGTTGAACGCATCATCGAAATCGATCTCGACGGTCAGGAAAAGGCCGAGTTCGAAAAGTCGGTGGCTTCGGTTGCCGGTCTTTGCGAGGCTTGCATCGCTATCGCTCCGTCGCTCAAGTAATATCCAGACAAGGCCGGATGCCCTGTTTTTGATGGGGCTCCGGCCTTTTCCGGCTGTCAATATTGGTCGAAGATTTGGGCCGTACCGGTTCGCCAGACGAACCGGGAATCCGTAGAGGACAACCAGATGAATATTCACGAATATCAGGCCAAGCGCCTGCTTCACACCTACGGCGCGCCGATCGCCAATGGTGTGGCTGTCTATTCCGTCGAACAGGCGGAAGAATGGGCAAAGACGCTTCCTGGCCCGCTTTACGTCGTCAAGAGCCAGATCCACGCTGGCGGTCGCGGCAAGGGCAAGTTCAAGGAACTCGGCCCGGACGCCAAGGGCGGCGTGCGCCTCGCCAAGTCGGTTGAGGAAGTGGTTGCCAATGCGAAGGAAATGCTGGGCAACACGCTCGTCACCAAGCAGACCGGCCCTGCTGGCAAGCAGGTCAACCGCCTTTACATCGAAGACGGCGCCGACATTGATCGCGAGCTTTATCTCTCGATCCTGATCGACCGCACCGTCGGCCGTCCGGCTTTCGTCGTTTCAACCGAAGGCGGCATGGACATCGAAGCCGTTGCCGAAGAAACCCCTGAAAAGATCGTGACTGTCGCCATCGATCCGGCCAAGGGCGTAACGGATGAAGACGCCAACAAGCTCGCCGACGCGTTGAAGCTTGAAGGTCAGGCTCGCGAAGACGGCCTCAAGCTGTTCCCGATCCTCTACAAAGCCTTCACCGAAAAGGACATGAGCCTTCTCGAAATCAACCCGCTGATCGTCATGACCGATGGCCGCGTGCGCGTTCTCGACGCCAAGGTATCGTTCGACGGCAATGCGCTGTTCCGTCATCCTGACATTCAGGAACTGCGCGATTTGTCGGAAGAAGACGAAAAAGAAATCGAAGCTTCCAAATACGATCTCGCTTACGTCGCTCTCGATGGCAATATCGGCTGCATGGTCAACGGTGCAGGCCTTGCCATGGCAACGATGGACATCATCAAGCTCTACGGTGCAGAACCTGCCAACTTCCTCGACGTTGGTGGCGGCGCTTCCAAGGAGAAGGTGACGGCTGCGTTCAAGATCATCACCGCTGATCCGGCTGTCCAGGGCATTCTGGTCAACATCTTCGGTGGCATCATGAAGTGCGACGTGATCGCCGAAGGCGTGATCGCTGCGGTCAAGGAAGTCGGCCTGAAGGTTCCGCTGGTTGTCCGTCTTGAAGGCACCAATGTGGAACTCGGCAAGAAGATCATCAACGAGAGCGGCCTGAACGTTATTTCGGCTGACGATCTCGACGATGCGGCGCAGAAGATCGTCGCTGCTGTGAAGGGGAATTAAGGCATGTCCATTCTCGTCAACAAGGACACCAAGGTTCTCGTACAGGGCCTGACCGGCAAGACCGGTACTTTCCACACCGAACAGGCGCTTGCCTATTACGGCACGCAGATGGTCGGCGGTATCCATCCGAAGAAGGGTGGCGAAACCTGGGAAGGCTCGAAGGGCGAAAAGCTCCCGATCTTCGCAACCGTTGCCGAAGCCAAGGAACGCACGGGCGCCGACGCTTCCGTGATCTATGTTCCGCCAGCAGGTGCTGCCGATGCGATCATCGAAGCCATCGAAGCTGAGATTCCGTTCATCGTCTGCATCACCGAAGGCATTCCGGTCATGGACATGGTTCGCGTCAAGGAGCGTCTGGAACGCTCGAAGTCGCGCCTGCTTGGACCGAACTGCCCGGGCATCCTGACCCCTGAAGAATGCAAGATCGGCATCATGCCGGGCAATATCTTCAAGAAGGGTTCGGTGGGTGTTGTATCGCGCTCCGGCACGCTTACCTATGAAGCTGTGTTCCAGACCTCGAACGAGGGCCTCGGCCAGACCACCGCTGTTGGTATCGGCGGCGATCCGGTCAAGGGCACCGAGTTCATCGACGTCTTGGAAATGTTCCTGGCCGACGACGAAACCAAGTCGATCGTCATGATCGGCGAAATCGGTGGTTCGGCTGAAGAAGACGCGGCTCAGTTTCTCAAGGACGAAGCCAAGCGCGGTCGCAAGAAGCCGATGGTCGGCTTCATCGCTGGCCGCACCGCGCCTGCAGGACGCACCATGGGCCATGCCGGCGCCGTGATCTCCGGCGGCAAGGGCGGAGCGGAAGACAAGATTGCAGCCATGGAATCGGCTGGCATCCGCGTCTCCCCGTCGCCTGCGCAGCTCGGCAAGACGCTGGTTGAAGTCCTCAAGGGCTGAGACCGACTGAGTTTGAATATCCCGGCGGCGGCGAAAGCCGCTGCCGGGTTTGGCATAACAAAAACATACTGAAGCCGGATACCGGGCTTTAAGGGAATGGCAGGCATTCGCGGTCATTCTTCGGTGTCGAACAAATAGACCGGGTGGTTTTGACAATTGCGTCGGAACAGATCGCTCGGGTCGCGTAGAAACGAGTTTTGCCGGGGTCTGTTGTGGTTCCTCCCCGGCGGCGTGAGGGATGAAGGTTTCGGTATCTTCCGGCCCGCGCAGATGAGCTACTGACAAGGAGACGGAGCAAAGCTCCGGATTAGGTTATGGCAAGGCAAGAACAGGCCAACGACGTTTTCGCCCTTACCTCGTTCCTCTATGGCGGCAACGCCGACTATATCGAGGAGCTGTACGCCAAGTATGAGGATGATCCGAATTCGGTTGATCCGCAGTGGCGCGATTTCTTCGCGAAGCTGGGCGATAGTGCCGAAGATGTGAAGAAGAATGCGCAAGGCGCAAGCTGGACCAGAAAAAACTGGCCGATTGCCGCCAATGGCGAACTCGTCTCCGCTCTCGACGGCAATTGGGCCGAAGTCGAAAAGCACGTCACAGACAAGCTCAAGGGCAAGGCTGCCAAAGGCGACAGCAAGGCCGCCGCAGCGCTTTCCGCTGAAGAGATTGCACAGGCTGCACGCGACAGCGTTCGCGCCATCATGATGATCCGCGCCTATCGCATGCGCGGCCATCTGCATGCCAATCTCGATCCGCTCGGTCTCGCTGAAAAGCCGAACGACTATAACGAGCTGGAGCCGGAAGCTTACGGCTTCACGCCTGCCGACTACAATCGCAAGATTTTCATCGATAATGTGCTCGGCCTCGAATACGCGACCGTGCCGGAAATGCTCGACATTCTGAAGCGCACCTATTGCGGCACGATCGGCGTCGAGTTCATGCATATTTCCGATCCGGCTGAAAAGGCATGGATTCAGGAACGCATCGAAGGTCCGGATAAAAAGGTCGCTTTCACGCCGGAAGGCAAGAAGGCTATCCTGTCGAAGCTCATCGAAGCAGAGGGTTTCGAGCAGTTCATCGACGTCAAGTACAAGGGCACCAAGCGTTTCGGCCTCGATGGCGGTGAATCGCTGATCCCGGCGCTGGAACAGATCGTCAAGCGCGGCGGCCAGATGGGCCTTAAGGAAGTCGTGCTCGGCATGGCGCACCGTGGCCGCCTGAACGTGCTGTCCCAGGTCATGGGCAAGCCGCACCGCGCCATCTTCCACGAGTTCAAGGGCGGCTCCTACGCGCCGGACGATGTGGAAGGTTCGGGCGACGTGAAGTACCATCTTGGCGCTTCGTCGGACCGCGAGTTTGACGGCAACAAGGTTCACCTGTCGCTGACCGCCAACCCGTCGCATCTTGAAATCGTCAACCCGGTTGTCATGGGCAAGGCCCGCGCCAAGCAGGATCTGCTTGTCGGTCGCACCCGCGACGACATGGTGCCGTTGACCGAACGCGCCAAGGTTCTGCCGCTGCTGCTGCACGGCGATGCCGCTTTCGCCGGTCAGGGTGTGGTTGCCGAGTGCCTTGGCCTGTCGGGCCTCAAGGGTCACCGCGTCGGCGGCACGCTGCATTTCATCATCAACAACCAGATCGGTTTCACCACCAATCCGGCCTTCTCGCGTTCTTCGCCTTATCCGTCGGATGTGGCGAAGATGGTCGAAGCGCCGGTCTTCCACGTCAATGGCGACGATCCGGAAGCTGTGGTGTTCGCGGCCAAGGTTGCGATGGAATTCCGCATGACCTTCCACAAGCCGGTGGTCGTGGACATGTTCTGCTACCGTCGCTTCGGCCACAATGAAGGCGACGAACCGTCCTTCACCCAGCCGTTGATGTACAAGGAAATCCGCGCGCACAAAACGACGGTTCAGCTCTATAGCGACAAGCTGATTGCGGAAGGTCTGCTCACCCAGGCCGACGTCGACAAGATGCGCGCCGACTGGCGCGAAAAGCTCGAAATCGAGTTCGAAGCCGGACAGAGCTACAAGCCGAACAAGGCCGACTGGCTGGACGGCGCCTGGGCTGGTCTGCGCACGGCGGACAATGCCGATGAGCAGCGCCGCGGTAAGACCGGCGTTCCGATCAAGACACTCAAGGAAATCGGCAAGAAGCTGGTTGAAGTGCCGCAGGACTTCCATGTCCACCGCACCATCCAGCGCTTCCTCGATAACCGCGCCAAGATGATGGAAACCGGCGAAGGCATCGATTGGGCAACCGCTGAATCGCTGGCATTCGGCACGCTGGTCGCGGAAGGCCATCCGATCCGCCTGTCCGGTCAGGACGTGGAACGCGGCACCTTCTCGCAGCGTCACACGGTTCTCTACGATCAGGAAAACCAGAACCGCTATATCCCGCTGAACAATATTCAGAAGGGGCAGGCGATCTACGAAGCCATCAACTCGATGCTTTCGGAAGAAGCGGTACTCGGCTACGAATACGGTTATTCGCTGTCCGATCCGCGTGCGCTGGTTCTCTGGGAAGCCCAGTTCGGCGATTTCGCCAACGGTGCGCAGGTCGTGTTCGACCAGTTCATCTCGTCGGGCGAGCGCAAGTGGCTGCGTATGTCCGGTCTCGTCTGCCTTCTGCCACATGGCTATGAAGGTCAGGGTCCGGAACATTCGTCGGCCCGTCTGGAACGCTATCTCCAGCTTTGCGCTGAAGACAATATGCAGGTTGCCAACGTTACGACGCCGGCTAACTACTACCATATTCTGCGCCGCCAGATGAAGCGCGACTTCCGCAAGCCGCTCATCATGATGACGCCGAAGTCGCTGCTGCGCCACAAGCGCGCCGTGTCCAGCCTTAGCGAACTGTCGGGCGATTCCTCGTTCCACCGTCTGCTGTGGGACGACGCGCAGTACAACAAGGGTGAAGAAGGCATCAAGCTTCAGAAAGATGCCAAGATCCGTCGCGTCGTGCTCTGCTCGGGCAAGGTCTATTACGATCTCTACGAAGAGCGTGAAAAGCGCGGCATCGACGATGTCTACCTGCTGCGCGTGGAACAGCTTTACCCATTCCCGGCCAAGGCGCTCATCAACGAGCTGTCGCGTTTCCGTCATGCGGAAATCGTCTGGTGTCAGGAAGAGCCGAAGAACATGGGTGCGTGGTCGTTCATCGATCCGTATCTGGAATGGGTGCTGGCGCATATCGATGCCAAGCATCAGCGCGTCCGCTACACGGGCCGCCCGGCTGCCGCTTCTCCGGCAACCGGCCTGATGTCGAAGCATCTTGCGCAGCTTGAAGCTTTCCTTGAGGATGCGCTCGGTAACTGATCCGAGTTATAGTTCTGGAGCGGTTTTTCGAAACTGCTCCAGCCTGAATTGAACATAAAATCCAAAGTTTGAAGATCAACGGAAGAAGAAACCATGGCCACCGAAATTCGCGTTCCCACGCTTGGGGAGTCCGTTACTGAGGCAACCATCGGAAAATGGTTCAAGAAGGTTGGCGATGCCGTCGCTATCGACGAACCGCTGGTGGAACTGGAAACCGACAAGGTGACAGTGGAAGTTCCGGCTGCTGCTGCTGGCGTGCTAGCTGAAATCGTGGCCAAGGAAGGCGACACGGTTGAAGTGAACGCTCTGCTCGGCCAGATTTCGGGTGAGGGCGCTGCTGCCGCTCCGGCTCCGAAGAAGGAAGAAGCCAAGCCTGCCGCCGCTGCTGCTCCGGCTGCCGCTGCACCAGTTGCTTCCGCATCGTCCGGTCCTGCCATGCAGCCCGCACCTGCCGCTTCGAAGCTTCTCGCTGAAAACGGTCTGTCTGCCGATCAGGTCGATGGTTCGGGCAAGCGCGGTCAGGTCCTCAAGGGCGACGTTCTCGACGCTATTGCTAAAGGTGTATCGGCTGCTCCGGCTCCGGTCGCAGCGGCTGCTGCTCGTCCGGCTTCGTCGGCTGACGACGCATCGCGCGAAGAACGCGTGAAGATGACCCGTCTGCGCCAGACCATCGCCAAGCGTCTGAAGGATGCGCAGAACACCGCTGCCATGCTGACGACCTATAACGAAGTCGACATGTCGGCCGTGATGGAACTGCGCACCAAGTACAAAGACGTCTTCGAAAAGAAGCATGGCGTGAAGCTCGGCTTCATGGGCTTCTTCACGAAGGCTGTGACCCATGCGCTGAAGGAAATCCCGGCTGTTAACGCCGAGATCGACGGCACCGACATTATCTACAAGAATTTTGCGCATGTCGGCATGGCTGTCGGCACCGATAAGGGTCTTGTGGTTCCGGTCATCCGCGACGCCGATCAGCTTTCGATCGCGGGCGTGGAAAAGGAACTGGGCCGTCTGGCCAAGGCCGCGCGCGATGGCACGCTTTCGATGGCTGACATGCAGGGCGGCACCTTCACCATCACCAATGGTGGCGTTTACGGTTCGCTGATGTCTTCG
Source organism: Ochrobactrum teleogrylli (assembly GCF_006376685.1). Lineage (GTDB taxonomy): Bacteria > Pseudomonadota > Alphaproteobacteria > Rhizobiales > Rhizobiaceae > Brucella > Brucella teleogrylli. The sequence goes on from NZ_VEWL01000026.1 coordinate 16,309, forward strand.
CCGATCCTCAATTCGCCGCAGTCGGGCATTCTCGGCATGCACAAGATCCAGGATCGTCCGGTTGTCGTCGGCGGTCAGATCGTCATCCGTCCGATGATGTATCTGGCTCTCAGCTACGATCACCGCATCGTGGACGGCAAGGAAGCCGTGACCTTCCTCGTTCGCGTCAAGGAAAGCCTGGAAGATCCGGAACGTCTGGTTCTCGATCTCTAAGCTGGAATTCAAAAAAAGCCGCCCGAACATGATCGGGCGGCTTTTCGGTCGGGTTTGCGAGAAACGGGATTTGCACGATGGAGTCGGGTCTTTTCTCCTCTTCGCCTTATCTGCCGCCCTACCTGCCACTTGTCGGCTGGAGCGTGGTTTTGCTGGTGGCGCATGTGCTGCTTCAGGCCATGACGGCGACGCGAGAACTCGGCACAGACTGGAATGCCGGTCCCCGCGATGAAGGACTGAAGCCTTCCGGCGCGATTGCCGGTCGTGCGGAACGGGCATCCGCCAATTTCCGCGAAACCTATCCGGCTTTTATCGCGCTGGCGCTGGCTTTGACGCTGAAAGGCGATGCGGCGCAATGGGGCGTTTACGGGGCCTGGCTCTGGTTTGCCTGCCGTATTGTCTATATTCCGCTCTATCTGGCGGGCATTCCCTATATCCGGTCGCTGATCTGGGTCGGCTCGATGGTCGGACTGGGTGTCATGTTTCTGGCTTTGATTTTTTGATGGTTGCCTGCGCGGGTCTTCGCGCATAGTGCAGCAAAGGAAAAGCGATGCATCCCTATCTCTTCGAACTGGCCTCTCTGATGGCGATCTTCTTCTTTGCGATTGTTTCGCCGGGGGCTGATCTTGCCATGGTCATGCGTCAGTCACTGATGCATGGCCGCCGTGAGGCGATCATCACCAGTTTCGGCATCGGTAGCGCGCTGATGATGCATGTCACCTATACGGTTCTGGGTCTCGGCCTCATCATTTCTCAGTCGATCTATCTGTTCAACATCGTCAAATGGTGCGGTGTGGCCTATCTCGTCTATATCGGTATCAAGGCGCTGCGCGCTGGCGCGACGAAGATCGATGTCGAAAACGATGCGAAGGAGCCACGCAAGCAGCAGAGCTTTGCCAAGGCCTTCGGTCTCGGCTTTGCCGCCAACGCGCTCAATCCGAAAGCCGTGTTCTTCTTCCTGTCGATCTTCTCAACGGTCGTGCACGCGCATACGCCGACCGAAGTGAAGCTCGGTTACGGTGTTGTGATGGCAACCGCGCTGATCAGCTGGTTTATTGGCGTCAGCATTTTCATGACCACGCCGAAGATGCGCGCGGCCTTCTCGCGCGCTTCGAAATGGATTGACCGTACCAGCGGTGTTGTCTTCATCGCGCTGGGGCTTAAACTTGCGACCGAAAAGGCTATGTAAGAAGCAATTGATTTGCTGCCGGAAAAACTCAAGGAGAACCGACAGATGCATGTTGCAGTTAAGCTTCTCAGAATAACGGCCGCTTCGGTCGTTGCCGCATCGGTGTTCTCGACTGCGGTGCAGGCGGCCTGCACACAGAATCGCGGCATCTATCAGGATCGTGACGGCGCCTATACGCTGACGTTCCAGCCCTTGCAGTCGAACGATCTCAAGATGACGCCAGCGCCGACGAATGAATTCACCATCACGGCCAATGACAAGCCGGAATTCAAGCTGAGCGGCATGGTGATCTGGCCGGAAGAAGGTGTGGCGCGGCCTTATGCGCTCATCACCTATAATTGCAAGGGCGACGGCTCCAATGCGGAAGACCTCGATGATTGCAGCATCTGGCAGAGCGTCATCTATGCGCTGAAGGAAAGCGCGGAAGCTGATGTTCTGCCGAAGGCGGACGAACCAGCTGCGCAGGCCGTGCTGTTTCCCGATCTGGTGACGGCGCTCGACGGCTATGATTTTGGAGCGGCCAAACCGGAAAAGCCGCTTCAGTGGGAAGTGTTCCGCTTTCAGGGATGCACCCCGGATGAAAACTGACCGGCTGTTCTCACGAATGCCGGTCTCAAACTAAAAACGTTCAGGAAAGACTGAAAAGGGTAATTCAATGTCTTATGATGTGGTTGTCATCGGTACGGGCCCCGGCGGTTATGTCGCCGCAATCAAGGCCGCGCAGCTCGGTCTCTCGGTTGCCGTGGTGGAAAAGCGCAAGACCTTCGGCGGCACCTGCCTCAATGTCGGCTGCATTCCGTCCAAGGCGCTTTTGCATGCGTCGGAAGTGTTTGCCGAAGCTGGCCATTCCTTCGACACGCTGGGCGTGGAAGTCGGCAAGCCGAAGCTCAATCTGGAAAAGATGCTGGCCCACAAGGACGCGACCGTGAAGTCGAACACCTCGGGCGTGGAATTCCTGTTCAAGAAGAACAAGATCACCCCTTACATCGGCACCGGCAAGATCGTCGCCAAGGGCAAGGTTTCCGTGACCGCCGAAGACGGCAAGGTTGAGGAAATCGAAGCCAAGAACATCATCATCGCCACGGGTTCCGACGTCGCTGGTATTCCGGGCGTCAAGGTCGATATCGACGAGAAGACCATCGTGTCCTCGACCGGCGCTCTGTCCTTCGACAAGGTTCCGGGTCATCTGGTCGTTGTCGGCGGCGGTGTGATCGGTCTGGAGCTGGGTTCGGTCTGGGCGCGTCTCGGCGCGAAGGTCACGGTTGTCGAATATCTCGACAAGGTGCTGGGTGCGATGGACGGCGAAGTTTCCAAGCAGTTCCAGCGTTTGCTGGAAAAGCAGGGCATTGCCTTCAAGCTCAGCGCGAAAGTCACGGGCGTTGAAAAGTCCGGCAAAGGCGCAAAGGTTACCTTCGAGCCGGTCAAGGGCGGCGATGCGGAAGTGCTCGAAGCCGATGCCGTTCTGATCTCTACGGGCCGCCGTCCTTACACGGATGGTCTCGGCCTTCAGGAAGCAGGCGTCACTGTCGATGATCGCGGTCGCGTTGCGATTGACGACCATTGGCGCACCAATGTCGAAGGCATCTATGCCATCGGCGACGTGGTGCAGGGCCCGATGCTGGCGCACAAGGCCGAGGATGAAGGCATTGCCGTTGCCGAAATCATCGCCGGTCAGGCCGGTCATGTGAATTTCGACGTCATTCCAAGCGTCGTCTACACCCAGCCGGAAGTGGCTTCCGTGGGCAAGACCGAAGAAGAACTGAAAGCTGCCGGCGTTGAATACAAGGTCGGCAAGTTCCCGTTCACGGCCAATGGTCGTGCACGCGCCATGCTGCACACCGATGGTTTCGTGAAAATCCTCGCCGACAAGGCAACGGATCGCGTTCTGGGCGCACATATCCTCGGTTACAATGCCGGTGAAATGATCCACGAACTGGCCGTACTGATGGAATTCGGCGGTTCTTCGGAAGATCTGGCCCGCACCTGCCATGCGCATCCGACCATGTCGGAAGCCGTGCGCGAATCCGCTCTGGCGACCTTCGCCAAGCCGATCCATATGTAATCTCTTCGAGAGAGCATGGAGAAAGGCCCGCACAAGCGGGCCTCAGGCCGCTGACAAACCCGCCGATATTTTTCGGCGGGTTTTGTTTTTGGGAGGGGGCGCGTTTTGTGACTGC
>NZ_VEWL01000027.1 GCF_006376685.1 Ochrobactrum teleogrylli
CATCTGGCTGGCATGAAGGACAGCCGCGTCATCGTCGCCATCAACAAGGATGAAGAAGCGCCGATCTTCCAGGTTGCCGATTACGGCCTCCTCGGTGATCTCTTCACCGTGCTGCCGGAGTTGCAGAAGGCTATCTGATACACTCAAAAACATCCCTATTGCCTGAGTTATCCAGGCGATGGGGATGTTTCATTACGGCCAACCTCAGGAACAAAGCCGTGAAAACGATTCTTGACTGGCAATCTGGGGCTTATCAGTCGGACGTTATGTCGGTGCCCTGGCAGAGACTTTCCAATAACCCTGTTTGACATCATGTCTTAATATCCATGCTTTCTCAGCTATTTTTGTGCCTCTTGCTGTTTCGTAAGAAGATATGGCCAGAAGGATAACATCTGTCTGGCGTTCAGATCTCCCCCCCGTGACAACACCGTCGCTGAACATTACGACCGCCTCCGTCTCAACATTTGCGTCAGTGACCCGGACTTTGCATCCGGGATAGGCGTGCGTGTGCGCGAATTCAAATTGCATGGCAGTTTCCCTTCTACAGGTTCATCAGGTTGGCTCTTTCGCATCTCGAAATCCAGCCGACCGTCGGCTTTCCTCTCTCTGTGCCCGGAACGATATTTTCAGCATCGGCGAGAATCGTACTTGACAAAAATATACGCTAAAATATATTTTTATGTATACGGAAATGGTGGATGCCAAATCCGTTGCGCGGGGCATGTCAGTGCCTGTGAATCACATAAACTTAGGTGGCGGTGGTCGTCGGCCTACTGTCATTCTGGAAGAGGTAATGATGTATTATTTCGCTTACTGCACCTGGCTGCACGATATCGAAATCGGCCGCTATATGCCGGAGGCCAAGTCGATCACGAAGGGTTATGCGGCCAATCACGCGCTACGCTTCCATGCTGCGGGCGAGCGCAAGGACCGTGGCTGGTGCCACTTTCTCAATACGGCGGAAGCTTATGGCGAAAAGGCTTTCGGCGTTGTATTCGAACATGATGAAAAGCACTTCGAAGAAGATTATGACGACTTCGAACGTTGCTGCGTCACCGTCTATGGCGACGACGGCAAGATGTATGATTGCTGGACTTACCGTCTCATTACTCCTGGCATTGCAATGCGTCCGCCGAACTTCTACTGGGAGCATATTCCGGCAGGCCTGAAGCAGTGGGGCTTTCCTCAAGACTATATCGACAAAGTGCAGGGCGTTTTCGATGCAGCTGGTGAGTGCCCACGCGCCGATCGTCCCAATCCATCCAAGATACCGGGGCGGGGTGCGGAAACGCGATAAGGTATTACAAGGCGATGGGTATCCCGTCGCCTTAAACACCAAAGATAAAAACAAACAGTGGGGAACTTTTAATGAATAAGCGTCGACTTCCATTTATGAGCGCGGTTTGCGCCTTGACTTTGATGACGTCAGGCCAAGCCTTTGCGCAGGACGCGGCATCGCTTGTGCCGCAGGAAATCCGTGATCGGGGCGTACTTACTGTCGGTTCGCAGCAGACATTTCCGCCCATCGAATTTCGCGAGCCGGGGAGTCAGGAAGTCAGCGGCGCCAGCGCTGACCTGTTGCGGGAAATTGCCAAGCGCCTCAATTTGAAAATGCAATTCGTGCAAGCTGAATATTCGGCGCTCATCCCGGGCATTGAAGCAAAACGCTTCGATATGGCTTCGGGCGGTATCAGCGACACTGAAGAGCGCGAACAGAAGCTCGATTTCGTCAATTACATGATGTCGGGCGGCAGCATGCTGGTGCGCGCTGAAGACGACAGCAAATACAAAACCATTGCTGATTTCTGCGGCAAAAAAGTCGCGACGCTTCTCGGCAGCCGGGTGATCATGGCAAAAGTCGAAGAAGCCTCCGCCACATGTCAGAAGAACGGAGCAGCCGCAATTGTTGCAGAGCAGTTGCCCTCTGCACCCGATGCGCGCATGCAGCTCGACCTCAAGCGCGTCGACGCCTATCTGGGCGACTTCCCCGCGCTGGTCTATATGGGGTCTCAGTTTCCCGGCAAATACGCAATCGCCGGCGGCAACTATATTCTGACGCCTTACATCACTTCCTGGGGTTTCGCGAAAAACCAAAGCGGGTTACGGGATGCGATCAAGAAAGCGACCGAAGAAATGCGGGCTGATGGCGCGTATCAATCCATCATGGACAAGTGGGGCGTAGGCGGCGGCGTTCTTCCGGAAATCACCATCAATTTGCCTGCAAGCAAACGTAATTGATATTGGAATCAGGGCAATGGATGCCAGTACTATTCACCCAACCTCCAACCTGCCAATCATTCACCGGCGCCGCTGGGGCTCGTGGGTTTTAGGCGCCATTGTCCTGGCTTGCGTAGCGTCCATCGCATGGGCGTCATTGCGGGCACAGATTCTCGATTTCGTGATCTTCAAAGACTATATTTTTAGTCCAATGATCGTCATGGGCGCGGTCAATGCCCTCGTGCTTGGAACACTGGCTCTGGTTATCGCGACGCTGATAGGATTTGTCTCCGCATTGATGCGCGTCAGTGGTAACCCTATACTGTCGGGTATTTCAGCAGTCTATGTCTATCTGTTCCGCGGCACGCCAATGCTGATCCAGCTTATATTCTGGTTCAATGCCGTGCCGATCATGTTTCCAAGCATCTATATCGCGCTTCCATTTATGGAAATGCCATTGATCGATGCGCCAACCACTTCGGTGGTAACACCCTTCCTTGCCGCGTTGGCAGGTCTCAGTCTGGCTGAAGGCGCCTATATGAGCGAGATCATTCGGGGCGGCATTCTGGCGGTGGACAGGGGGCAGCGCGAGGCTGCGACGGCGCTTGGCATGACGCAACGCAAGGTGCTGACACAAGTGGTCATTCCGCAGGCGGGTCGTATCATCATACCGGCGGCAGGCAACCAGTATATCATGCTGCTGAAATCGTCATCCCTAGCATCGGCCATCGGCTATCTGGAATTGTTGCGTGTGGCGACAGATATCTATTCCTCCAATTTCCACGTGGTGGAACTGCTTGCAGTGGCCGCTTTCTGGTATCTCGTGATGACCGCCTTTGCGACCGCGATCCAGACCACGCTAGAGAAGGTATTTCCGCAACGATGAGCGCGACAGCTAAAAATATGCCAGCAGTGTCGGCGATAAATGTGTCAAAGAACTGGGGCGCCGTGAATGCTTTCAGCGGGGTGAGTTTTGATGTTCCAACGGGGCAGGTCGTTGCATTGCTTGGCCCCTCGGGCGCTGGAAAATCGACCATGCTGCGCTGCCTCAACCATCTCGATCGCATCAGTTCGGGCAGGATTTATGTCCATGGTGAACTGATTGGGTATCGGGAAACCGCGATGGCTTTACATGAGCTTTCTGACCGCGAACTGAGCCGCCAGCGGCAAAAAATCGGCATGGTGTTCCAGCACTTCAACCTGTTCCGTCATATGACGGCAATTCAGAATGTCATGAGCGGCCCTGTGCACGTTTTGAAGCGTCCAAAAGCCGAAGCTGCCGAAGTCGCCATGGCTTTGCTGGACAAGGTTGGCCTGAAAACCAAAGCGGCTTCTTATCCCTCGGCGCTATCCGGCGGCCAGCAACAGCGCGTTGCCATCGCTCGCGCCCTGGCGATGGAGCCTCGCGTGCTTTTGCTTGACGAGCCGACAAGCGCGCTTGATCCAGAACTGGCGCAGGAAGTCGTGGTGACCATCCGCGCACTCGCCGAGGAAGGTCAGACCATGGTGATCGCAACCCACGACATGGCGATTGCACGCGATGTCGCGGATCGTGTCATCTTCATGGAAGGTGGTCAGGTGGCGGAAGATGCGCCATCGGCCAAATTCTTCACCAATCCAGACAGTGAGCGGGCGCGACAGTTTCTTGCGCGGGTATTGCCTGCCTCTAAAATGTCCGGATGATTCGGAGACTGAAAATGGCGGAAAAGAAAGACTCGGGCGGCGAGCCCATCGCGAAAGATGTTCGGACTCGCATTCGCAGTATGATTCTGGGCTCCGAGTTGAAGCCAGGTCAGCGCTTGCTTGAAGAAGAATTGTGCGAGCGGCTTGGCGTCGGGCGCACGCCGGTTCGCGAGGCTCTCCTGCTGCTGAAGGGCGAGGGATTGCTTGGCCGGGGACGCGGCTGGGTTGTCGAAAATGTCGACCGCAGCCAGATAAGAGCCATATTTGAAAGTCGCGCGGCCATTGAAGGGGCGACAGCTAGGCTTGCCGCCCGCCATGCGCCAGCACAAACCTTCGATGACCTTCAGCGGTTGATCGATGCTATGGAGCCGGGGGAGGGGCTGACCCGTCCCGAACTCAATCGTCTCAATAACGAGTTTCACAATCTCATTGTGGGCGGTGCGGACAATATGTTTCTCTCCCAGTTCCACGAGCGAACACAGTTTCATTACTGGATGCTGCGGGTTCCGATCCTGTTTTCCAATGAGGAAGTGCAGGAGACAAATCTTCAGCATCGCAAGATCGTCGATGCTCTGATTGCACGTGATGAAGATCAGGCCGAGCGCGCTGCGCGCGAACACGTCGAAAAGACCATGGCCATTATCGAACCGGCAATCCAGATCTAACCAAGTTCGAACCCGCTGATGAACGTCCACTCCTGGTTTCCACAACCGGGAGTAGCGAGAACTATTGTCAACTTTCCCCTCTAGAGAAACCCATATGAACACCATTTTCCAAAAGCTTCACCACATCTGCATCGTCGTCAAAGACCTTGAGAAGACCGTGGCCTATTATGAGAGCCTCGGCGTTGGGCCTTGGTTCGACTATCCGAAGTCGGGCGAGTATCTGGAGTTTGATGTCCCGAATAAAGCGGCATCCAAGGCCATGCGCTATAAGTGCGCGAACCTCGACAATGTCCAGATCCAGCTTTGTGACCCCGGTGTGCTGGATTCTCCGCAAAAGCGTTTTCTCGATGAAAATGGCGAGGGCGTTTATCACCTCGGTTTCGAGGTGGAGGACCGCGATGTAGCCGAAGCCCATGGACGTAGTTTGGGCCTACCAGTAATCGCACGTGGCAAACGAACAGATGGTGGTGGCTTTTGCTATTTCGATACGCGCAGCGAGGCTGGCGTCGTTCTCGAAGTCCGAAAATCCTGAACTTGGCCATGATTCCTCACTACGTCGCCACTCTAGGCAAAGGGATCAATCGTCGATCGATCTGGCGTGGCCGCGAGAGCGTTTTTCTGTGCCTGTTGGCAATGGCGCTCTTTGCGGCTTCGGATGCAATCGCAAAGAAACTGTCAGTGAGCTTTCATCCCATTCAGATAGCGTGGTTTCGCTATCTGGCGGCTGCGGCGCTGCTTATTGTCATATGTCTGCGAACAGGATTGCCTAGACCAAGTGCACGTCCGGGTGAACAGATCACACGCGGGTTTGGCATGGCGGGTGCGACGATCCTTCTGGTTATGGCGTTGAGATTGCAGCCAATGGCGGAAGCTACGGCATTGGTGTTTCTATCTCCGTCATTTGTCACGCTGCTATCCGTTCTTCTGCTGAAGGAGCGGGTGAACTCGTCTCGTTGGCTTGGCGTCGCGGGCGGATTGATCGGGGTCATGGTTATTCTGCGTCCCGGCCTTTCCGCCTATAATCCGGCAGCATTGTTTTCAATCGCCTCTGCGGCCTGTTGGGCTACCGCCATGGTGATGACACGCAAGGCAGTGCTGGTCGATACACTCGAAACGACGCTGGCCTATTCGGCAATAAGCGGACTTGTCGTGCTCACGCTCGGCCAGCCTTTCGTCTTTGTTGTGCCCAACCTTCTCGAAGGTACGATGGCTGTTTTGATGGGCTTGCTGTGGCTTGCAGCGCATGTGGCCATCGCTGTTGCCTATCGCAGACCGGAAGCACAACTCTCCCGGCTCGCGCCGGTTTCCTATACCCATCTATTATGGGCAGTCGGGCTCGGCTATCTTGTCTTCGGTTCGATCCCGGACGCGCTGACACTTCTCGGAGCCGCTGTCATCGTATTAAGCGGATTGGCTACTTTCAGAATGCCATTGCGATAAGACTAAATCAACTCAACGATCTGATATGTCGTATCAGATCAAGAGCGAATTTTCCCTAAGTACGCGCCAGATCGGAACAATCAATATGCAGGATACGGTAATTCTCGTCGGTTGCGGCAATATGGGCTTTGCCATGCTCAAAGGCTGGCTCGACAATGGCATTCTGAAAGCAGGCGATGTTCACGTCGTCGAGCCGACGGATGCGCTGCGCGAACGTGCAGCTGGCGCTGGCGTTCACGCCTATGCCAGCGCGGATGCGCTGCCTGCTGACCTTAAGCCGCGCATGATCCTGGTTGCCGTCAAGCCGCAGGTGATGAACGCTGTCCTGCCTGCCTATAAGCGCTTTGCGCCTGCCGCCACCTTTGTCAGCGTTGCAGCTGGCATTCCGGTTGCGCTGTTTGAAAATCATCTGGGCAGCGACGCGGCCATCCTCCGCTGCATGCCCAACACGCCTGCCGCCATCGGCAAGGGCATGATGGTGACCTTTAAGAACACCAATGTGACCGCCGACAACGAGGCTTTCGTCGCGCGCCTGCTCGCAACGTCGGGCAAGGTCGCCAGCGTCGATGACGAAACGATGCCGTCACGGCGGTTTCGGGTTCAGGCCCGGCCTATGTGTTCCACTTCATCGAAGCCTTGACCGATGCTGGTGTTACGGCCGGTCTGCCACGCGAAACGGCGGCACTTCTTGCCATGCAGACCGTGATGGGTGCGGGCGCGCTTGCCGACGCCAGCACCGACACCCCGTCGAAATTGCGTGAGCAGGTGACGAGCCCGAACGGCACCACGGCGGCAGCGCTTGACGTGCTGATGGGTGGCGACCGTCTCAAGACACTCGTTGCCGAGGCCGTTGAAGCAGCGCGCAAGCGTTCGGTGGAACTCGGCAAGGCTTGATGGAGTAGGCCACACGCGAGGATCACCTATAGCCTGGAGTGCTTATCGGGCAGCGAGTATTGCACGACATATTTAAGTTGCCGATCATGAGCCAATGGGACGAGCCGCGAGGGCATCATGAATGTAACTCAAAAACGAACTTGCAGCCTGTGACATGGGGCGCGAGTTGACCGATATAATATCGTACGATTCCGTAATACGCGGTGCAAACGGTTTGAGCAGCACATCGGGAAAACGAACATGTTGCCCGCTCTGAACAAGGCTGGCACTGAGTGGGTCAACCAATCCCACACCAGCATTCAGCTCCACCATTAACAAGACTTGCACGGATGAGTCGACTGTCAGGTTCGATTTGAACGCGAGCTTTTCTTCTCTATATGCCGAGAGCAATGGATGAAACGTCTCATGTTCGGGCCCGAATGTGATCCAATTGCTTTCACCGAGCAAGGATGGCGAAAGCATTGCCGCGCTGACTGCCGGATGGGATCGATTGACGGCGCAGTAGCATTCCAACTCTATCGACATCGTATCATATTTGGGCGAGGCAATTCCGGTGTCAGTGATGCCGATATCGGCTTGTCCTGTTTCGATCATTTCACGCACCGACACTGCATTGCGTGTTTTCAGAGTGCAGTTTGTTTCCGGCCAATGCTGTTGAAATTGTTGTACAATAATTGGCAAAAACCCTAGCGAGGGGCCCGGTACCGCGGCGAGGCGCACACCTCCTCGCATTCCGCGGCCCGCATGACGAAAGCTTAAGTTGAGACGATCAAAACCGTGCAGGACTTCAATAATCTCGTCACTGAGTAGATGTGCTTCTGGCGTGGGGCGCAACCGTCCGCCCTCGCGTCTGAACAATTGGTAGCCGACGTGATCCTCAAGCGTTGCAAGCATCTTGCTCGCGGCAGGCTGGGATATGAAAAGCCTTTCGGCTGCAAGCGAGACCGACTGCGTTTCGTATATTGCGCTGAACAATTTCAGTTGTCGGATATTCACGTCCGTTTCCTTTCACTGAACGCCTGACAGCATATTCCGTTTAGCTATACCAACATAATATGAATTCATTTTTTTCATTTATCGGTTCGTTCTATTCTCCACAGAAACCAATGAAAGCCTCGCGAAATCAGCGAGGCACAACAATGGGGAACATGATGAACATCAGAAACAGTATGGCCGCTTTAATCGCGGGTGCTTCTCTCGCTTTCCTGCCTGCGCTTGCATTTGCAGGGGAAGCGCTGGACCGCATTACCTCTTCCGGCGTGATCAAGGTCGCGACTTCTGCAAATTGGGCGCCGCAGAGCTTCATGAATGATAAAAACGAGATGGATGGATTTGACGTCGAAGTGGCGCGGGAGATCGCAAAACGGTTAGGCGTCAAGGTAGAGTTCGTGACGCCGGCATGGGAGCTTATTACGGCAGGCAAATGGCAAGGGCGATGGGATGTTTCTGTTGGTTCTATGACACCCACGAGCACACGCTCCAAGGTGCTCGCTTTCCCGGCGATCTATTATTATTCGCCCGCTGCTTTCGCGGTGCATGAAAAAAGCGCTCTCAATGACATTTCTGCCTTGGAGGGAAAGCGGATCGGTGTGTGCGCGGGATGCACGTTCCAGTTCTATCTGGAACATGACCTCAAGATCGATGCTGCGGGAACACCGCCCTTTGAATACGCCGTGCAACCCGGCGAAGTGGTTACCTATCAAGGCGTTCAGGCCGTGTTTGACGATATGCGTCTTGGTGATGGCGTGCGCCTCGACGCGCTTCTGGACGCGTTGCCTTCGATCCAGCAAGCGATCAGCAGCGGCTATCCGATCAAGGTGATTGGCAAGCCGGTTTTCTACGAACCAATGGCCGTGGCCATAGATCTCGGAGACGATGAGTTTTCCAAAAAACTCGCCGATATCATTGCCAAAATGCATGCGGATGGAACGCTCAGCGCACTTTCAAAGAAGTGGTACGGCGGCATCGACTACACGGTCGCTGAATAAGTCGGCAAACGGTGTGTGTAAGCACGCCGTACAGGGCTCGAGGAGAATGCCCACATGCTTTATCCTGATACTGTCGAACGTGAACCTTTGATCCGGAAGCCGTTGTTTCTCGGAGCATTGCTTCTCGGCGCAACGATTTTTTTCGCAGCCGTGAATCTCACCAATACAGGGTTTGGTGAAATCATGCGTCCCGCTATCGGTGCGCCTGAACTATCCGGTTATTTCGGCCGCGTATCCATCGCGCTGGTTCTCGGACTTCTGTTCATTCTGAATCTATACGCAATCAGCTTTCTGCCGAGAGCGGTACAGCTGGCCGTGATCTGGCTCGAACTGACGGGGCTGTTTCTGGCGTTCTTCTATAGTTTCAACCTCGACATCAGCTTTATTCGAGGTAAGCTGTGGTTCATGATCGCACAGGGTGTTTTCACGACGCTCTACATCTCGAGTATTTCGATCCTGTTTGCATCCGTGCTGGCACTCGCCGGGGCCATTGCCAAGCTGTCATCCAATAATTTCGCAAACGCGGTTGCCAGCTTCTACACTTCGTTCTTCCGCGGTGTGCCGTTATTGATGCAGGTCTACATAATCTATCTCGGGCTGCCGCAGCTTGGATATGTGATCAACGCCGTCCCGGCAGGCGTTCTTGCTCTCTCCCTTTGTTACGGCGCCTATATGACCGAAATATTCAGAGCGGGTATCCAATCCGTTCCGAAAAGCCAATGGGAGGCATCCCGTTCACTTGGTTTCGGTTTCGGACTGACCATGCGTCGCATCATCTTGCCGCAGGCTCTGCCGCTCATCATTCCCCCGACGGGTAACCAGTTCATTTCGATGCTGAAGGATAGCTCCCTCGTGTCCGTCATCGGCGTATGGGAACTGATGTTCCTCGCCCGGACGCTTGGAGCCAAGGACTTCAAACATCTTGAAATGCTCATTACGGCGGCACTGATCTATTGGCTACTTTCGATTGTGCTGGAACTGCTGCAAGCCAGGCTTGAAGCACATTTCCGAGCCAAGTCGCGTTGAAGGACAGGGCCATGAATAAATCCATTATCCGAATGGAAAACGTGAACAAATGGTATGGTTCATACCAGGCCTTGAGAAACATCAATTTTTCCGTCGATCCAGGCGACCGCATCGTGATCTGTGGCCCTTCGGGCTCGGGTAAGTCGACGTTGATCCGCACGCTGAATTGGCTCGAGGCACATCAGCAAGGACATATCATCGTAAACGGCATCGAGCTTGGTCCGAAGATGCGTCATATCGACAAGGTGCGCGCCGATGTGGGCATGGTGTTTCAGCACTTCAATCTCTTTCCGCACATGACGGTGCTGGAGAATCTCATGGCAGCGCCGATGTGGGTGCGAAGGGTGCCGCGCGAAACGGCCCAAAAGCGGGCGATGGCTTTTTTGCAGCGCGTTCATATCGGCAATCAGGCCGATAAATATCCTGCCCAACTGTCGGGGGGGCAACAGCAGCGTGTGGCAATTGCCCGCTCGCTATGCATGCAGCCCAAGGTCATGCTTTTCGACGAGCCGACATCCGCACTCGATCCCGAAATGGTGGGTGAAGTATTGGAAACGATGATTGAGCTGGCGCGTGACGGTATGACCATGGTTTGCGTCACCCATGAAATGGGATTTGCCAAAGCTGTGGCCGACCGCATTGTCTTCATGGATGGCGGTGAGATCATCGAGGAAAACGATCCCCAAAGCTTTTTCTCGCATCCAGCCAATGACCGAACGCGAAATTTTCTCGGTGAAATTCTGCGGCATTAAAGCGGCTTTGCCGGTTGCACAGATGGGCGGTTCAGTACCGGATTTTTGGTGCGAACTGGCCAAGACAGGGCAAAAGAAGGAACAATAACATCATGAATAGCAATTATAGCCGAACGGCTGATGTCGTTATTATCGGCGGCGGTGTGAATGGCGCTGCGACAGCTTTCTTTCTGGCAAAAATGGGTGCCGGGAGCATTACTGTCGTGGATCGAGCATGGCCGGCAGCCGGGGCATCCAGCCGGGGAATGGGCCTTCTGCGAACTTATCATGCCAATGATCCCGAAGCAGAACTGGCTATTCGCAGCAATGAAATATTCCGGAATTGGGGGGACATCGTCGGTGGCGATTGCAGCTTCAACCAAACGGGCTTTCTTTATCTCGAAAATGTTTCCCGGCGTGCGGCAGTGCAGGCGAATATAGATCGGGTCAACCGATTGGGCGGGGAGGCTTATCTCCTGGATAGCGCTGAGTTGAAGAAACTGCAGCCGTTCATGAATACCGAAACGAGTTGTGCAGCTTGGGAGCCGCGTTGCGGTTGCGCCTATGGTGCGCATGTGACGGATTCCTTTTTAACGGCTGCAGCACGCTTGGGCGTGACTCTGTCTACCCGTAACGAAGTGCGTTCCATCCTGGAGCGCGACGGCAAGGTCATCGGTGTCGATACGCAAGAGGGCCGGATTGAAGCGGGAACTGTGATCCTGGCAGCAGGAGCCTGGTCGGGCGCTTTGGCAAGCACTATCGGGCTAAGTCTGCCGGTGATCCCGCGCCGTTTGTCCATAGGGCGGGTTCACCTGCCTCGGGAAATTGTTTCACCAGCGACTTTTCTCGATGCAGAATTCGATACGTCATTCCGGCCTGAAGCAACCGGCCTTGCCACGATCTCCATGCGCGATACCCGATACGGATCACCGATGGATCCGGCGAACTTACGCGACGATGTGGAAGAACAGGCGGTTCGGGACGGAATCAAGCGGTTGAGCGTCCGTATTCCAGCGGCCAGTCGAGCGGTCGGGGGGCGTAGCTGGGTGGGTGTGGATGGCTTTACGCCCGATCTTAAGGGGATCTATGGCAAAGTGTTGGGGCTGGACGGGCTTCTGGTTTGTGCAGGCGCCAGCGAAAAAGGCTTCAAGGTTTCGCCTGCGGTCGGACAGGGGCTTGCTACCATTGCCGTGCATGGAAGCTGTTCCTGGCTGGAAAATCCAGCGTTTGCTTTTGATCGATTTGATGAAGCCCATTCTGCACAGGACGTTCACAAGGAAATCAGCGTCAGCGAGTTGATATGACCTTCTGTGCAATTGAAATGGCTAAAAAGCATGTCTGACATCAGCGATATCCTCATCATCGGCGGCGGCGTTATCGGCAGTGCCATTGCCTATTTCCTGACGCGAGATGCCACCCATCCAATACGCGTAACTGTCATCGAGCGCGATCCGAGCTACGCTTCAGCTTCCTCTTCCCTTTCGGCCAGTGCAATCCGCCAGCAATTTACTGCACCGGAAAACATCGCGCTGTCACAATACGGGATCGGCTTCATTCGCGACACGATCCGCCATCTTTCTGTCGAGAATTATCCGGCAGATATTGGCTTTCTAGAAAGAGGCTATTGGTCCGATCAATGCCTTGACGATCCTGGCAGAAGCGGGAGACTTGCGACGTTTCAATCATCATCGTCAGTTCCTGAAGTTCTGTGGTATGGATCTGGCAACCATCCAATCAGGAATGTTTCGCGGTCAGACAAAGCTCTCCAAATATGGAAATGCGCGATTGAGACGGACTTTATGGATGGCAGCTCAGGTTGCGATATTGCAGCGCCCCAATAGCTTTCGCGACAAGTTTGAGCGCTACATCACAAAAGATCGACACAACCCCCATTTACGCCGCAAGGCGTTTACAGCAATCGCCGCCAAAATGGCTCGAACCGTGCACGCGGTCATCAAAAGCGGCGAAACTTATCGTCCCTTTTATGAGGGGGCGATCCACAGCGGAAGGACCTTTCTCTGACAGTGTCGTGGAGGCGCTGGCAATTGCCGCGACCTCGTAGATAATTTTCAGGCCTTCCGCTCGATGGCAAAAGGATATCGTCTTAAGGACGGTGAGAGCCGCGATAACGCGTGCTCTGTGTTTGTTATAGGAGAGACCGTTCGTTGACGATCGGCGCGGCCTATAACATGATTAAACGCATCGGTAAAAAGACCGACGCGATAATGACCTGTTGCTAAAAACAGGTGTTCATTCCGAATATAGGACGTTATCAACCCTTATTGTCTTCGGATAGCCGGCACGACGACACACTTTCTCAAGTGTCTGAACGACATCCTCACCACGATAACTGAAGCGCGGATCGGTTGCCGGCGCGTAGCGTGAATGCGTATCGACAATAGTCAGAATCCGGAGTTTCTTTCCTGTTGCCAGCTGATCATGCACAAAGTCCA
>NZ_VEWL01000028.1 GCF_006376685.1 Ochrobactrum teleogrylli
CGCACCCACAAATGCCGGGAGCAAATCAGATGAGGCAACAGCCAACAATCAGGGAGCATTTCTCGTGAGGCAATGCGGCGTCTCATCCTGATTGTCGCGCTATAGGGTTGATCTCGTTGATAATCCTGACCGTCCAAGAACCCCGCTGCAAGGTGACTATGTCCTTCGAACGGAACGTAACGATCTGATCAGGTTGTTAGGGGAATGGCAAAAGGTGGGCATCAACCACGCTGTTCTTGCAGTTCGGTTCGCAGATCGCTCACCACCGGAGATTATTGAGCTTACTCACGAAGTTCTTCCGCCTTTCCAGGCTACGATCCGTTCCCACCAATGTCATTTTACCATCAGCAGAGACTTCGATATGTGGTGTTCCATTACCAGTCGGAGTTGTCCCGAATGGCAGCTTGTTAACATGTCGGCCCCATGAGCATCAACCAATTCTAGTCAATTCGATATAAACGCTATCAACTTTCGATTGTAAATTGTCTTCGAAATCGGATGAGTAAAATGATAGACCGAGATTTGGAATATCAAGCCCGTACCGTGTGTTTTCTACTGCCACACCAAATGCTTCAAAAGCATCATTAATTCTTTGCATCGTATTTTGGAGTATATTGACCTCTTTCCAAATGAGAAATTGACCATCGTTTATCAATTCGGATACCATCAATTCCAACCCAACAACACTTCCACCCGCGTTGTAATAGACATGTATCGAACCATCTTTAATTATGCTTGTGGGAAAACTTGATTTTCTAGTCTTTACAAACACCTGATGGCGCGGAAATTTTCCAGCGATATCCAAAAATTTTTCACCGGACGAAATTGCCGTCAACCCTATGTACGGATTTCCTGTATCAATTTCCGTTAGCTTATCGAATGGTGTTAGTATCATTCTTTTATGATCCGGTTGGAACTGTTGATCCCGTTGATGGAACGACATCCACACCATGTGTAGGCAGAAAGAACAAGTTAAATTCATTGATGTTGCCCCTAAGTATTATCCAGTTTTGAGTTCGCTCCAGCGGTTTTGTGACGTGCCCCCGTTAAATTAGGCCATTCAGAACTGGAATTTTCCACTTATGATCCCTGATTGGGGAGAAGGAGATTTCCATGAAAGCATCGAAGTTTTCAGAAGCGCAGATCGCATTCGTTTTGAAGCAGGCAGAGGATGGCACGCCAATTGGTGAGGTTTGTCGCAAGGCAGGTATTTCAGACGCCACGTTTTATAACTGGCGCAAGAAATATGCGGGGTCTGATGCCATTCGAGATGAAGCGGTTACGGCAGCTCGAGGATCGAAGCCGGAAAAGCAATTGATCCAGTGAATCAATTGCCCGGCGAAGCAATGCCAAGCTGAAGCGGATCGTTGCCGATCTGTCTCTGGACAAGACCATGCTTCAGGATGTTTTGGCAAAAAAGCTCTGAAGCCTGCACGCAGGCGAGCGCTTGTCGACACTATTAAGTCGGATTGGAAAGTCTCGGTACGACGCGCCTGTTCGGTGCTCAAGATTGACCGGTCACTTTATGTCTACAAGTCAAAGCGCGGCGAGCAGGCTGAACTGAAGCTCAGGATCAAGGACATCTGTCAGACACGGGTTCGTTATGGGTATCGGCGCGTGCATGTGCTTCTCAAGCGTGACGGCTGGCCCGTTAATCCGAAGCGAATCTATCGTCTTTACAAGGAGATGGGACTTCAGCTGCGGAACAAGGTTCCCAAACGACGTGTGAAGGCGAAGCTTCGCGCTGATCGCACAGATGCGACCCATTCCAACCATGTCTGGGCGATGGATTTTGTCCATGATCAGTTGGCGACTGGACGGAAGATCCGCATCCTGACGGTGGTTGACACATTCTCACGCTTCTCGCCAGCAGTCGATGCCCGCTTCAGTTATCGCGGTGAGGATGTGGTGCAGACCCTGGAACGGATATGTCGTCAGGTCGGTTATCCTGCGGTTATTCGTGTCGATAATGGCAGCGAATTTATCTCTCGTGACCTGGATCTATGGGCTTATCATAAGGGGGGGTGCTCGACTTCTCCCGGCCCGGCAAACCGACAGATAACAGCTACATCGAGAGCTTCAATGGCAAGTTCAGAGCCGAGTGCCTGAACGCCCATTGGTTCATGAGCCTTGACGACGCCCGCATTAAGATGGAGGATTGGCGTAGAGACTATAACGAATTCCGGTCACATAGCGCCATTGGCAATAAGGTGCCGATTTCGCTTATGAATGGCTCAACGGCATCCCCGCCGCTTTGAGCCTTAAACCCGGAAAATTCCAGTTCTCCGTGGTCCAAATTCGGGGTGCACCTCACACTTGGCGATATCATCAGTCTCTTCTCCATCAATGAATGCCAGAACTTCTTTAAGGCTGCTGGGTATGAGGCCGAATAAATGCGACACGCTTTAGACATCGTTCGTGCTGCTGGGCGTTGGTTTACTTTCTGGGGCGAACGCGGTCATCCCATCAGAGCTTATTTCTGAGAGATTAAAGCATTATTTCTAATCCCGATCCCAAACGCTTTGCATTCCAAAGTGTCCGCAACGGGCTCATTGCGGCTGCTGCCTTGTAGTTGTGTGACTGCCGGGCGATCTCCTCGACTGGGAATTAAAGCGATTGTGTGCCGGTCAAGCATTAATGTCCATCATAGGATGGCGAGCGGACCGCCGGCTTATAGTAGGCCATTGGAGAAAACGGCAAAGTTTGCAATCGCGTAACCAGTTAAGTATGCAAATTATAATCCGAAATTGCGTAGACGGTTCTCATGTTTGGTTTCTTCAAGAAAAAGGTCTGGCCTCCGAACAAGCAAAACCCGCCTTGGGGAAGCGGTTTATCCATCTATGCCCATATCGCTGCACATGTTGAACTTTACAGGATCGAAGAAGAGATACGTGGCGGGCCCCACGAGGAGCGTCGTGTCGCCCGTCAGGAAAAAAGTCGTCCGATTACCGACAGCCTCGCTCCCTGGCTGCGTGAACAACTCGGCTACATCAGCCAGAAGACAAAACTCGCCGAAGCAATCCGCTATGCCTTGTCACGCTGGGACGGCTTGACCCGCTTCATCGACGATGGCCGGATCGAGATCGATTCCAACGTCGTCGAACGGTCAATCAGGCCAATTGCCCTCAATCGCAAAAATGCGCTATTTGCCGGTTCTGACGCCGGGGCCGAACTGGGCGACTATCGCCTCGCTCATCGAGACGGCAAAGCTCAACAATGTCGAGCCACTGGCCTATCTCTCAGACGTCCTCACCAAGATCGTCAACAATCATCCAAATAGCCAGATCGACGACCTGCTGCCTTGGGCCTATGCCGCAACGCACGATCTCAAAGCCGTGGCCTGAAAACAGCGCTTACGATTTGCCGCAGGACCGGCTTATCCCGGAATACCATTCGCAAATACCTGCGCCTGGACGGTGTGGAGCCGAAGTTCAAGGTCCCGGAGCGGCCGAGCAAGCTCGATCCTTTTGCTGATCGGTTGTCTGCCTGGCTGAAGACGGAATCCAAGAAGAACCGCAAACAGAAGCGGACGATGAAGCAATTGCATGCTGACCTGATGAGCCTTGGCTACGAGGGCTCCTACAATCGGGTTGCGGCATTTGCCCGGGAATGGCGTGATGATCGCCAGAGAGAGTTGCAGACGACGGGCCGCGGGACATATGTACCTCTGGCGTTCGATCCCGGAGAAGCCTTCCAGTTCGACTGGTCGGAGGACTGGGCGATCATCGGCAATGAACGCACTAAGCTGCAGGTGGCGCACACGAAGCTGAGCTACAGCCGAGCCTTCATCGTTCGGGCCTATCTGCTACAGACGCACGAGATGCTGTTTGATGCCCACAATCATGCATTTCGCGTATTCGGCGGCATCCCGGGACGCGGCATTTACGACAACATGCGCACCGCGATCGACAAGGTTGGCCGCGGGAAATAGCGTGACGTCAACGTGCGCTTCCAGGCGATGGCTAACCGTCCGCCTTGATATTAGCTGCGAGTTCTTCGATTCCTTCTTTGGTGTAGGTCTTGCGGACATTGAGCGGGTCGCGATCCAGCTTGTTGAGTGCAACGATGATTTTTTCGTTCTGTGCGGTCATTTGAATTTCTCCTGTTTTCCCTGATTGAGAGCTTGGGACTGGCCCTCGCTCTTATTTTTGGCGATCAAACCGGGGAGAGAGGGGGGCAACGGAGAAAAACGGAGGGGGATCACCCGCCTGGAGCCGAAGGCGGAAGGTCGATGTATGATCCGTGAGGCTGAAAGCCGAAACGGATCCGCATCGATCCTGCACAAGCGAAGCGCGGAAGGACGGGGAGACCGTTTTTCTCGGTTGCTGGGGAGAGGCGGCCGAACGTCTCTTCCCTACCAAGTCCGGTCTGCGCAGGCAGCCGGGCAGGGGATTGTCCGCTGAAGGCGGTCTGCTTTCGCAAGAGGGATCGTAACCCGGATGGGCCGAGACGGGCGAAGCACGGCTCGGTGAGCGCCAGCGAATAGAGCCCGACGCGCGAGCGGCTTGCCAATATTAATCACATCGGTTGACGGAAAAAACTGCAAGGTCAGTAACTGGAGTCAGAAAGGGGGAGGATGCTACTGACCTTGCAAGCGGGGGGGGGGGGGGACTCATACAGCACTCAGGAGCTTATGAGCTGCACTTCCTTAAAACGAGAGTGTAAGATAATAAATAAATAACGCCTTATCGTCGTATAAAAGTATTAATATATCTGAATAAGTATAAACGATCATTTAAGCATTTTATTATTTTCACTATATATTTACTTAATAAATACTACTTTACATAACCAGGAAAAATATTGGAATTTATACCACCTTTCTATGTCAAAAATATCACAATGAAGCGGCAAGACTTGGCGATGTTGTGGATAGTGCGAAAAAGCATCAGCCGTACGAAGCGCCGAAACCACCAATACACCGTTTGCCAGGGCGGGAAGTCCTTCGGAAGCATTCGCCAGCCGCCGCCCGTGCGCGTCATATAGCGGATCGCGTTGAGTACCTCGCGCAGGTCTACCCTCGGCTTGCGCCCACGCTCGGCCGGTTTCGGCAGCAGGGGCTCTATTTGCTCCCATTCTTCATCCGTGAGATCGGCCGGGTAACGTTTCGTCTTCCGCTCGATCCTGGCCATCCGGCCTCGCGTCTCTCGTGTCCACATCGTTAATCTGAATCACGAACCAGAGACCAAGGAAACTAAATTCTCAAACGGACTCTAAAAGGCGACAAGGAAAAATGGAATAAGGCCACCGGACCTAATTACGGGACCAACGTTGATAGAAAATATCCATATTCTAATAGTGAATATGAAGTGGTTGTCAAAGAACAGTTAGATCCCGCTAATAATGATATTATTGATTATTGGGGTGAGGGACGGATCATTGGTGAAGATGGTATAGATATAGTAACGGGCTTTCCTAACGCATACAACATCAACTATCAGTACAAACTCGTGTCTAATGGCGCGAATACAAACCGTAAGATACCCAATCGAATTCCGACACATGATTATGATAATGTTAGTGTCGAACAGTACGTTAAGGCCGGTTCTTGTTATAAAATAACATCGATGGGATCACCTATCACTGAAAATACGGTCAAAGAAATTATGCGGCTGATCAATCCCGCAGGGAGAGTAATTCTCTATGGTATTGACACTATAACTCCTTTGTCTATCGAACGTGTACGTTCTCTTTTAAGCAAAAAAGATTTCGTAGAGCTTCCAGATTATGACTTTCCTTCACCTTTTTCCGAAATAAGGGGCTTCGACAAAAATGCTGTATTCCTAAATATAGATACCGTCGAATTGGAATTTCTTGAAAGGATAAGAAAATCGGAGTTTTGGAAAGCTCTACCCATAATTATTAACAATAGATCTAATACAATCCTTCTAAAGAGATATATTGATTCATTATTAAAAGAGGACGGAGTGCTTGTATTTCAGTTTGCATGCTATCTCTGGTACCACGATGGACAACAGATTGTACGTGACTATTTTGATCGGCAATTTGTCTATATATTCAGCGAGCAATACTTATTTATAGCAAGCGAAAAATATGACAAATATCTAAAACCAGAACTTAATCCGGATACTGTTGGAGATAGAGCGCTGTACGGTGGAACATATGAAACCCAGGCACGTTTCATCTGGCGCTTTATACTGCGCGATTATGGGGAGGTAAGTATTATTTTCATATCGAGAATCGAGAATACTATAAATATATTAAACTTGCCACTGCTGTTGACGATGGCGGGGACCGCGCGGCATATACTGGCTGGCCAACTAATGATCCAGCTCGGAGTTTGTGGTGGCTTGAATATAGGAGGAGCTCCAAAGGTAACATTTGCTTCATACTTCATAATAAACTGTATGATCTCCCTCTAAAACTCGGCGCTGATCAAGACTGGTGGGGGGATTACACGGCATATGGTGGCGGTTCTGGAGGCGATACAGATCGCCATTCGTGGACTTTCGAGGAACTGTAAAGGGTTTCTCCATCGTCTTGCGGCCGAGCATGCGCTCCAGCTCGCGGACGCGATCTTCCAACTTCTTCACTTCCGAATTGCCGACAACCGGCTCGTCAGAATCCACGGCTGCAGCACCTCCCTCGCTCAAGAGCCTGCGCCATCGGTAAAGCAGATTGGGCGCAACGCCATGGCGGCGAGCGGTAGACGATACCGTCTCGCCTGGTTCAAAACTCTGCTCAATGATCGTCAGCTTTTGCTCGGTTGTCCACCGCCTGCGGCGAACATCACCCGTCAACAATTCAACGTGTCGATACTCGTTAGACATAAGCCTGTCCTCAAGCCTGTGCTTGAGCCTTTCTGCTTATGCCGACTGTCCGGTCGAAATGGGGGGCAGTTCAAAGACCAGGGAATCCTACCTCGGTTTCGTCGCAATCGCTGCAGTCAAACTATGGATACCCTTTGTCCACGAGCGCTAGTTTAATACTGTTAACAAACGCAGTTTTACCCATGCCAAAGAAATTTTACTATCTATCAGCTGAGCATTATCGATAGTATATTGTTGGGTTTCTGCGACGTATCAATACTATTTTTCAGACTGCTGGTCACAGATTGAACATTGCGTGTCCGGCCAAATTGTTAAGCGGTTCACGACATATGAAAGGTGAAGACATGCAATACCGCCAAATTACTATTGCAACTATCTTGATTCTTAACATCATAACGACAGCTTATGCATCAGACAAATCGAGAACCATTACACTCCCTGATCCGGTTCAAGGAATTGATGAAGTGCCAGCCGTCAGGACGACATCTAGTGCGATACCATGCGGAAGCGGCTATGTGGTTGGTGTTTGGATGGGGGCAGATGGCTGGAATGACTGGGTCGTATGGCTCTCTCAAGCCGGACAAAACTGGTCGAATGCCGACAGGAAAACCTATAGAGCCTACAGTTATGCAAAACTGAACCAGGATCCAGGAAAGATATACTATGCGGCAATTATGCAGGCCATGGCGACGGGAGCTAAAGTCCAAGTGATGGATGATCAGTATGGATTCCGCTGCAACGAAACTGGCGTTGACGATGCCAAAGGCTCTCAGTTCAATTCTGTCCAAGTATGGTATCCATGAATTAATCACCCCGTTTTATTAATTTTCATTTGGAGATTATTACGAAATAATTAATATATGATTTTAGGATTAAATTATAATGAGATATCTTTTATACTGCTTGATAGTTATACTTACGATAAACTTAAGCTCTAAAGAAGCCCTATCTGTAGAGGCACCTGCTTTTGTTTACAGATTTGATTCCAGAAGTCCGAACTCCCCCAATAACTTATTTCAAAATGGATTTAAATCTTGGGGTGGTAATGATAATATAATCCAACACGTTACCGGCGATTCTGTTGGCGGGGTAACTGGTAATAAAGAAAACTCAGCATTTATCCCAACGTCCGATGAGTTTGACAGTGCTCTAGATTTTGCTAGAATGACGTTTGGCGGAATAAGTAGTCTACAAGATAAAACTTTGTGGATTTACAAGATAAAAACAAGCAATTCATTTTATTATGTACCATCCACCCTTCAAAGCATAATTGATAAAAATTATTATAAAAATTCGAGGGATTCTCTATTGATTATCGAGTATCTTATTAGAGAGTATGAATCCGAAAGGGAATGGGTGGCTGTAAGGGAAATAAAAAATTCTCAAATATACTCGGCTTTTCCTATATCTTACGATAAATCCACACATAAAATAAGTGTTTCAAAAGAGTTGCTTAATGATAAATATGTTTATATAAGTGAAAACCCAATTCCTCCTTATGTTTACACTCCTGGAGATACAACAATATATAATATATATGCTTATAACGGACTTAAAATCACACCTGACCAATGCCAGATAGATGGAAATGCTAAAGGCGCAACCAATTTAAAAGATGACAGCTCTTTTTGTGGAAAATTTAAAAAATATACTCCAAAAAAATACGCCAACCTATTGCGATATATTTATACCATGCAGAATTTATTCGAAGCTAATTTGAATTGATTTTTATTTTCCTCTGATTGAACGCAAATGGTCATCGTCATTTGACATCCCTCCGGCTTGAAGACGCTAGAGCGTCCAGATAGCGAACGAGTGAGAATCCAGACCGTGATATTGATTGTCAGGAAGTTAGCCTAACAGGCGTTATGGAAGCCTCTACGGCTACTGTTGTCAATGAACAGAACATCCCGCTGTCATTCGCTTATCAACGAAGCAGAAGCATCCGGAAGGAACCCCAGCTGAGGTAATCAATGTCATTGATATTTAACCAGAAACGCACTCTCCTCAAAGCTGAAGGAGAGTGCCGCGGCTGTTCAGATCAATCTGGACACGTTTCCATTCACATAGAACGGGCAGTGATATGCACGGTCCTCATCCGGTTGAAAACGGGCCTAGCCAAAGAGATCACCATGTCTTGCGGAACCCGATTGTGCCTTTCAGGGAATGATCATCGCCGAAGTTCTTCAAGCTGGAATTGATTGTCCCTTCACCAAAGAGAGCATACTGGTTGTCCCAGGCAATGGTTCCTCCCCAGCCAATACCCGCCCAAGTTTTGCCGTTCCGGGTCTTGAGGTCTGAACCGGCAATTTCGATTTCACTGCTACCGTCAAAATCGCGATAGATATTGGCGACGCCGTAGATATCGGCTTTGACGGCCGTTCCGGTACTGGTCGTCCATTCATTGCGATAGTCGGTCTGAAGCCCGGCGCGAAATGATAGATTACCTCCGTCTTCGGTCGACACGCGGCTTTGATAAGAATCGCTAAAGCTGTCCAGGCGTACAGAGGACCAACTAAGCTGCGCTTGTGGAGTCAGTGACCAGGATTGATCAAGTGCAAATTCATTCCCAGCCTCGACGCTTAGAGCGTAACCGAAGCCGTGTTTCCCATCGGCGATGCCGTTATTGATCGTGCTGGAAAACAAGTCGTTTCTGTACCAGGTCGATTTGGCCTGCGCATCGATGTAGAAGCCCTGACTTCCGTACCACGTCAACGATCCGTGGACACCCCATCCGCTTGTATCGATTGAGCCGTCACCAATGAATGACTTAATCTGACTACGTGCAGTTCCGTATTCCCCGGCAAGCCCGAAATATAGTGTGCCGTCGTCACCGTCATAGAGCTGACTGTCGGCCCCTATTTGATACTGCATCTGATCGATCCGCTGATGAATTCGATCAGTGGTCGTTTTCGGCGAGAGCGAACTGATGCCACCACGAACACTGGCCCACATACCAAGCTTGGAATAGGTATCCAGATCTCCGTCAGGCGAGTTGTCATACTGAATCGGGTCGTAGCCTTCTTGCGGTGCCATCTGACGGCTACGATCGCCTATGCGCTGGCGCAAAGTCGGCAAAGAGTTGAGAGCCTGCATATTGTTGGTCAGCCCCTCGTAGATCAGCACCGTCGGACTATAGAGCGGCGTGTTCCCTCCAGAATTGGGATCGTATGGAGCATCAGGATTGTTTGGATCAACAGGCGTGACCGGATTGTCCGGATCGACATGAGGCGGCGGAGGATATTTCAGCTCGCTGCGCAAATACCAATTCCCGTCATCAGGAGTGGTTATGCCGTTCTTATGCAGCGTATAGGCATAAATGCCGCCAATAAGTGCTTGCTGGCCGTCTTGTGTGACGAAATCGCCTTTCGTAAGCTCAAATTGACCGCCTGACTTGCCGATTACGTCAACCGATCAGCAAAAGGATCGAGCTTGCTCGGCCGCTCCGGGACCTGGAACTTCGGCTCCACACCGTCCAGGCGCAGGTATTTGCGAATGGTATTCCGGGATAAGCCGGTCCTGCGGCAAATCTCCCGGATCGATAAATGGTCTCGAAAATGCCAGCGTCGGATCACGCTCAATAACGCAATGTCGATCACTCCATAGCCCTCGCTGAAAACATGCAAGGGAAGGTTGGAACATGGGTCAATTCTCAATGGAAATATCAGGCCACGCTGGGGCAGTTCTCAGTGGCAATCAACATATACTACCATGAACAGGGTGATCCGACCGCTGCGCTCAACGGGCTGACTGCGGCAGGCGCGCTGTTCACGCCCAACCCGGCCATCGCCAACCTGCTTGCTGAAAAGGGCATTTCTGTTTCGGGTAATGGCCTGCAAGCGGGCGGCTTACCTTTGTCGCCTGCGGAAATCATTGCAGCGCTTGGATCTACCGCACCGAAGCCGAATTCCGGCGGCTTTGGCGGCACCATTCCCGGACAGGTCTTTCTCTACGAGACGCGGGCCGAGTTCCTCGACGTCGGCAAGTTCTACGGTTCCGGCTATTTCATCAATCGCATCGGCTATAATCCCGATCATTCCGTTCCCTTCCTGGGCGACGCCTATTTTGAAAACCAGCTTGTCGATCAGCAGCTAAGGCAGTTGATCAATCAGGGCCTGGGCGCCGGCTCGTTCATTCCCGGTAGCGATGCAATTGAACAAATGAAGGTGCTGCTGGATCGCGGTGCCGATTTCGCAGCCGCCAATGGCTTGACCATCGGAGAAACGCTCTCGCCGGAACTCATCGCAAAGCAGAAACTCGACGGTATTGCCGCTGCTGTCGATGGCACGATACAGATAAGGTTCTGTCGCGAATTTTTCACTTCTGCTGCGTTATTGTCCCTTCGGAGCGCATAATTGAGTGAGGTGGCAGGGTATGGCGATCGATTTCAAAGGGGCTCATTTTCCCAAAAGTGTCATCCTTTACGCCGTTTTCTTTTACGTGCGCTATCCCGGCTCTTATCGTGATCTTCAGGAGATCATGGCTGAACGCGGTGTGAACGTTGACCATGCAACATTGAACCGTTGGGTTGTCCGTTACGCGCCTCAGATCGCAGATCAGGCACAGAAGCGTAAACGTCGAACGTTTGCGTCATGGCGTGTTGACGAGACCTATCTCAAAGGGCTCTGTCGCAAATTTTTTTGAAGTAGAATTTAATTCTAGAATGGTGTGTGTATGAACAAATCCGAAGCATTCAAAATGCCGTTTTAATTGTCACAATGTCGATCCAGACAAGCTGAGGCGGCTTTTAATGAATGCGTGCAGAATGTTTTTTCTAGGTTTTCTACGTCACCAAAAAATTTGCGACAAAGCCGTCATAGGTCTCGATACGGAAATCATCGCCGGGCTCCACCCCAAGCCATCGGGATATCAGGATGCCAACGATTGTGAATCTTTTCATTGGTATAGGGCGATTCATTAAGATCAACCTTGATGAGCGTTTCGGGCATTTCGTTCTCCTTCCTGGGTGTAAAAGACGGTTGAATGGCGAGGTTCTGTCGCAAATTTTTCGTCAGGTTAAAAACGGCCTGAGCTTCAGACGCAATTATGCTGCAAGCTCCGCAAAGACTTCAAATGGCGAGCGGTCGTCATTTGCAAACTGCTTCTTGCGGATCATATGTGCGACTTCGATGCCCGCGATTGTCGCTGAGGCCGAATGAAATGCCTTGAAGCCCAACATGTGTTTGGTAATTCGCTTGATAAACCGGTGATCCTGCTCAAGGATGTTGTTGAGATACTTAACCTGCAGGATTTCAATCATCTTGCTGTGACCGGTGATTTTCAGGATTGTGTTCACAGCTTGGGCTCCGGCCAGATTGGCTCCGCTTTTATCAATGACAATTTTGTCTGGAACGTCGTTGCTAGCGATGGCTTTCTTGAAGAAACGACGTGCCGCGCTGAGAGGGTTCTGTTGCAAACTTTTCGTCAAGGCTGACGCATGTAGCATTTCGGCTTTTCATGGGCAGAGAATTTCCGATGT
>NZ_VEWL01000029.1 GCF_006376685.1 Ochrobactrum teleogrylli
GACAATTACGCGCTCAAGGGAACCGTCGGCTTCAAGATGAACTGGTAAACCCACCCACCATCGCACCAAAATCCAGGCCCCCGATCCAAAGGTCGGGGGCCTTGTCATTTGAAGGCGTGGTCGCATGGCCTGGAGATGCGGGGTTGTGGCCATCTCGCTGTGGACCGGACATATCACGCGCGCTCATTGGGACACCCGTTCGCTTCTGGTTCCCACTTTCCAATTGAACCGCTTCTTACGACCAAAGTGCGTGGTAAGGCCCGCGTTGACGATCGACGTGTTTTGAACGGTATATTCTGGCGGCTGAGATCAGGTGCGCCATGGGCAGACATTCCAGCCCGATACGGTCCTTATCCGACCTGTGTAAATCGCTTCAACAGATGGCGTCATGCCAGGCGCGCATTCTCAACGCGATATTAGTAGCTTACGACGAAGATATCCAGATGGTCGACTCCTCGTCAATCCGCGTCCATCAACATGCGGCCAACGGTCAAAAAACGTATGGCCCGCCCCGTTGCAAGAGGATTTTACGGTGTGCTGATCAGTCTGCGTCAACGTATACGGTCTCATGAGCAAGCTCATGGCCAAGATGGACAACGGTTAACGGAGCGTCGACAATATCGCGATAAAAATCTGCCTAACATCATAATGGTTCGCGATAGAAAACAAGCCGCATGGGTTGAAAAATTCAGACCGAAGCTTGGGTTGAATTTTTATCAGATAGGCTTCAAAAAAAGCGAAGCCCACAGCAACCTTCGGCAAAAATAATAAGATCGGACGGCCTTTTCACAACCAAAAACAGGGCCCTACGGGCGGCTTAACGCCGTTCGCTCGTCGCGAACCTGGTTTTGGTTGACGACCGGACTGCTAATCAACCTGACTTGCAACGCGGAAACAGACCAAAGGGGCTTTTGAAAGAAAGCCTGTGGGCGCGGACGCGCTTTATCAAGCGCTTTCGTGCTATAATTGGGTCCTTCAGACGATCCGCCATCACAATGCTGGCCCATAACGTGCATTTGGGTGCGTAGCGGACGTATCCGCCTCTTATCCCGAGCTATCCGCTCTGGTTTATAGTCGAATCACACGGCGTCGTCTGCCGCGCCTGTCCGCTCAGGATCGTATTCATCGTTGCTGTACAGGGGACCTGTGCCAAATCGATGGACGGAGTAATTTTCTTCTTGCGTATTCTATGTAAAATACGTATATCACGTACTGCCAGCCCTGAGATAGGGCTTGGTTTAAGTAGGATAATAAAACTAAGCCAACAAGGACGTATCACCACAATGAAAAGTTTCAGCTTCTCAGAAATGAACCGAGCATCCGGTGACATTCTGGATGCGGCACTGGCAGAGCCGGTAGCTCTGACCAAAAGAGGAAAGGAGAAACTAATAATCGTTTCCACAGAAGTGTGGGACAAGGTCATCAGTCAAGCAAAAACAAAAGCTTACACATTAGAAAATGCTCCACAAAACACCTTCGATCAACTCATGGGAGGACTAGAAGAGAATGTTCGAAACTCCCCAAAATAGGGATTAAATAACGCATGGAATTCGCAGTCGGCGACATTATTGAATACAGTTACCTTTGGGCGCGCGAGGCGGCTAAGGGAGAGGAAAGCGGGAGAAAGTATCGCCCGACATGCATGGTAATGAAAACGAAAGAGGACCCGGCAAAACTCTTTCTGTTTCCAATTACCTCGCAGGAGCCAAAAGACGGACGGCCTTATAAGCTTATTCCGGAACTCGAATGCAAGAGGGCTAATCTGAAGTATCCCTCATACTTCATTCTGGACGAGTTTAACGAAGATCGCTCAGATATGATGTTCGATGTGGGGAATACCAAACCTCGCGGAAGCATCAGTGCCAGCTACCTTGCCGAAGTATCGCAGAGTATTCTCGATCATGCGGCGAAGGTTCGCCTCAGACCTGTAAAGCGCACTGCCAGTTAGAACAAATTTCAAAGTCCCTGCTTAGTCAGGGGCTTTTGTTATGCACCGCCGTTTCATTTGCTCAGCGATCACCTGTGTCCAACTACCTGACGTGAGCGCTGCGGTCTTGTCGTTCAATTGTTCATACGGAGCGATGATGGTTCATCCCGGCCCTCCCCTGCGCGATGCGTTAAGCGGTAAGGGCGTCACCATCGGCGATTATTCCCTTTCCGTTTTCTCTGCCTGAAAGTGCTCGGTATAGCACACCAAGTTCCTCGGTGCGGGTTGCCTTATTAGATGGATCACTACGTCCGGCAGGACAAACAGCAACCGCTGATGGCACGATTTTCCCCTGGCGGTTCCCGCCATTCCTCGCGGACCAAAATCGTGCCATCAGCGGTGCGCCACTTCGTTTCGCTCCTTCGGATGCAATTTGTCCCTGAAACCGGCCGTTATCAGTGACCATCGGCAACACGATACAAGGAGACATGATTATGACCGATCTACTGAACTTCATCCGCATCGAAGAAAATGGCACAATCACCGGAAACATCGCTTCACCGTCTTACGATCTCGATCTGACAGGCGAACCAGTTGAAAGCGAAAATCCCAAAGCTCCAGTCTTCAAGCTCCGGACCAAGACACCGCGCGGGCGCAGTGTCGAAATTGGCGGAATCTGGAGGAAGAAAAATCAGAACGGCGGCGAATACTACGCGCTCTCCGTCAACATCGGCTATAGTCGACTCAATGCCAACCTGGGACGCTTTCCCGGTCAGGACGTCGAAGATCTGATGGCAATCATCCCATGGACTGACTTCCCGGCAGCCCCGGCCAGTCGGTCGGGGCCATTCCTTATCGGTCGCCAGCGCACCGTCCTTTCCTTGTTTGGCGCCTCGTATCGTGTCGGATGTCCGGAGCGAGACGCAGCACGACAACGCGATGGGGACGGAGCCAGACCGCGTAAATCAAATAACGCCATAGGTTAGGCTGAGTCCCGCATATGCAATTTTTGATTCGCTAAGTACGATTCGTCTATTTTGGGCAGGTCGCATCATGAACGTCAAAATAGCCGAACTCTCCGGCTATGCCACCATGATTAAAGCATGCACTAGGTTTAGGGAAGTATTTACCTTTTATAATGAATGGCATCGCATTGCATGCATCCTCCCACGACCCCGTAATATCCCATAATCTTGCTTCGTAACGCCTCGACTGGCCACTTGGATTGCAGCCCTTGTCAGTCCCTGTTTCGATTAACTCATTAGATGCGAAGTGAGCCTGCGAAATGTTTTTGTTTGAGCATGATTCATCTCTAACTCTGAATGTTGCGTACTCTCCGTGAATTAATGTCCCTAGATCAAATGAGTTCTCACACTTTCTTCCTTCGATAAAAGGCACTCCATCAACATTCACCGGCGCAATCTGACACGTATCTTCCCAGCTACCTTGAATATTCATAAGCCTTGCCGTGTAATCGCGGTAATCACCCTTACATGTTCCTTGCTTCCAATATTCCCAGTATGTATCTTTGGATACTTCGACATATGTATCGGTCGCGACTTTTAATGGATATTGGCATGTTCCTATATAGTCATCACCAACATCTTTTGATGATTGCGCATTTCTCTGTATGTCATTGTTACAAAAAGCAAGGCTAACGGTCCCATTTACCATACACATGATCCGTCGTGGTAGCTCTTCCATGTGCAACATATGGCGTCGCATTTGCGGTTGTATTATCAGGATTAAAGCGGTCATTGGTCAAAACTCGACCTGTAGGTTTGGGTTGTTGAGTATTATTTCTGTATTCTGTTGCGGAAATAATCTGGCTCGGGGGTATTTGCCTTAATGCAAGCCATTCATTTTGTGAGCTAATAAGACTACGTGCTTCTGCGATAACATTTTCGTCATTAGACGTGTTTACAATTTCTCGTAGTGACAAATTAGCAGAATAAAATGAATTATTCGGACGAATTGTATAGACCCAGAAAGTTTGGTATGATTGATCCCAGCTTAGAAATTTCGCCGCTATTTCTGCGGATGTAGTTGTTGCAACATAGTTGGAACTTGGAAACACTCCGACAGAATAACCAGATACGTGGCGTATTATGTCTTCATCATCGCCCCATGATTGAAATCCACTTGCAAATATAATACTCGGATCCCGACGATCTGCCCTGAACAAAACATCGGGAACTTCTTGGGCTAATGTGGACTTAACAAAAGCCGCGATTAATAATAATGATGATATGATTAGTGTTTTGCATCTTGTTTTCATAATGGATCACTTTACTTAAAGAGTTTGATATTTCCGGAAAAGCGGAATGCATCGACCATATGTTATTTTGGTCGCTTAATGTTTGCGATGTATACTGTTCATCTAGGCAGTGACGCCGCGTAGAGAAAATGGCCGCCCTTAAAGGCGTTCGTTAAATCCGGTGCGCCACGGTAGTGGTGGCGCTCCCTTCCCCAGCTTCCAAAGGCGACAGAACATCATGTTTGCACCCCATCAGCTTTTCAATTGCTGCACAGAACTGGCAGAACCGGATTGGCGCGAATTCACGTCCTTTGGAACTTGGCGCGTGCCGTACTGAGATTGACGAAACCGGCGGCGAATGGACCGCTGGCGGCTTAAGCCGCGAGGATGCCGAATTCTTCACCGTCTATGCTCGCAATCATGATGGTGAGGCCGAAGCAATCACAGATATTGATACCTACTTAGGCGGGTGCCTCATCCTCGCCGAGCTGGTGCGGATCAGTGATTTAGGTGCGTCGTTCTCGTGCTGAAACGCAGCGACATCGCTCCAAAGAGCTTGACTATATGTCAACCATGGTTTACATATGATCATGTTTTCAATACGTGAAACTCATGAATTTGCGAACTGGTTAATTCGATTGCCTGATCAGCGGGCAAAGGCTCGCATTATGCAACGTGTTGACTGTCTGGCGTTGGGTAATCCGGGCGACTTTAAGCTGTTAGGGGATGGTGTCTGCGAACTGCGCATCGATTATGGTCCCGGCTATCGCGTTTATTACGTTCGTTCAGGAGACATTGTTTTCGTTCTTCTATGTGGCGGCGATAAACGTACACAAGATAAAGATATCAAGGAAGCCAAGGCACTGGCTAAAGCCCTCAAGGAGTGACATATGACCCTTAAAACCAGAGAATATGACGCTTCCCGTTATCTTGATAATGACGAAGCGATTGCCGAATACATCGCCGCCGCAAGTGAAAGCGGCGATCCACATGAGATGGCTATTGCATTGGGCGTTATCGCAAAGGCTCGTGGCATCACGGATATATCTCGTCAGACAGGTCTGAGCCGTCAGGCAATCTATAAAGCGCTGGATGGCGAAGGAAACCCGGAATTTGGCACGATCGCTAAAGTGGCCGATGCACTGGGGTTCAGGTTATCACTGGTTCCAAAACAAGAGACCCGGACAGCGGCATAAGACACTGACCGTCTTTTGCATCGAGGGGAACCCACACCCTTCCCCTCGAACTCCCCTTCCCGCCCGTTTTATATGTTCCTGTTCCTCGAAACACGCGTTGCTATCCTTAACATATTGATGTTGTTTATTTTCTACGATGAATTGATTTGAATTAATGCACCGACGATGACGTCAACCGGCAATTGTGCGTCTCCTTCGGACCGCGTGCTATTCGCCGTTCCGGCTCACCGAACCCCTCCGGATCGGCTCCGGTGGCGCATCGGAACTTTCCGTCTTCTCCAAAGCCAAAAAGCACCGGCTTCACCTGGTCGCCACTCTTCGGATGGTTTCGGCCTTCGGTCACGCCCGCATGACGCGATACCTGCGCTGCTATCGCAGCTCGGCTTCAGCCCGATAGGCTGGACTGTCTGACGGCCTTCGGCCGACTTCGTTTCATCTGCCCCATGACAGCAACGATCGAACCCGTAAAGCGGCCCGTGAAGGCCTCCGGACTTCCGCACCAGTTCGCCCCTCCCCTTCGGTCCGGGATCTCACCCGTGAAGTTCCTCACCCTTCCGCGCCAGCCGCTTGACTGGCCCGCTCGTCGCCGCAGGGCGGGCTTTGCCCACCCCGCTCTGTCCGGGGGAATGTCAGGAGCCATTCCCCCGGTCAAACCGGGATGGCTTCGCCCGAGGGGGCAGCCCTTCGGGCAACAGGCAATTCGGAAACCGGAGATAGTTTCATGGCCAAACAGACTACTACAACCAACAACGTTGCAGCCTTTATAGTGCCGCTTGAAAAGCTGGAGCGCGATCCCAAGAATGTGCGCAAAACTTATAGCAAGGACGGCATTGAAGAACTGGCCGCAACCATCCGTGCCGATAGCTATCGTCTGTTGCAAAACCTTGTCGTGCGCAAGGCTGACAAGAAAGGCCATTACTATGTGACCGCTGGCGGTCGTCGACTTGCCGCGTTGCAACTGTTGTTGGAAGCAGGCGAGATTGCCAAGGATTACGGTGTCGAGTGCAAGGAACGTACTGCGAACTTCGTCCGCGGTAGACTGGCGCTGGCAAGAGTCATCGCTGGCTTGTTGTGGAGAACAAGCGACTGGATGACATGCTTTCGATTGTGGCCAAGATGCAGGCAGGCCGGGAATTGCAACGCAGCAAGAGCGGTCCCCGTCGCACAGGTCAGACGAACCATCTGTTTGGCGTGCCTGATGGCAGTGTCGGGAACGGTTATCAGAAGCGCGAGCGCAAATCGCGCACCGCTTACATGAACGATCCTGAAGTTATCGCGCGTCGGTAAAAAGCGTTGGCTCGGTTGGCTGCGACGGAGTGAAATGGCCAGATCAATGACATTTGGCACTCTCAAAGCTAAAGCCGAAGGGCACCTGTCGCATCCCTATCTTGCTGAAGATGGCGCATCCCTAACTTGCCAAAACATTAATAAGTATTGATTTTATTGTACTTTCTAACGCACCTAAAAGAGGTTGCCGGCCCGAATTACTCAAACGCTCAAAGCCCATTCCTGTTTGTTCAGTCGAAATCCGCAACGCGTTCATGCGGTATAATCGCTGGCATCGTCATCTTGCGATGAGGGACTGATTTTTCGCCGATGTCTGTTATGAATGTGATTGCCGAATCTGAACAACAAATGATGTTTTGACTACTGATGATGACCGACCCGCTCCACATTCTCAAAACCATTTACTGATACGATGCCTTCGGTGGGCGGCAAGCGGAGATCGTATCGCATGCGATTGCAGGCAATAATGCATTCGTCCTGATGCCGACGGACGGCGGCAAATCGCTATGCTATCAGATGGATCTGTTGCAAACGTTTTCGTCAACGAGCAGTGATATAGGTTTTCAGCTTTCAAAAAGCTGGATTATTCGATGTTCAAAGGTCGCCATTTCGATAAGTCAGTGATCTTGCTTTGTGTGAGGTGGTACCTGGCTTACAATCTCAGTCTCCGCAATCTGAAGGAAATGATGGCGGAGCGCGGCATTGAAATAGATCATTCGACCGTGCATCGATGGGTGCTGCATTTCAGCCCCATGCTGCTTGAGCGTTTCGATCGGAAGAAGCGTCAGGTAACCCGCAACTGGAATCTAGATGAGACCTATGTGAGGGTCAAAGGCGAATGGCTTTATCTGTATCGTGCCATCGACAGCAACGGCAATACCGTCTTGTTCCTGCTCAACAGAAACCGGGGGCTGAAGGCTGCCAGTGCTTTATCCGCAAGGCTCTGGCCCGACATGGCAGGCCAGAGAAGATCACTGTTGATGGGAGCCAAACTAAACGAACGGCCATCATGCAAAGTGATGCCGAGAGCCGGTTGCGACAGGGTGGAAGGTCCCTCATCATCCGCTCCAGTAAATACAAGAATAACACCATCGAACAGGATCATCGCCGCATCAAACGACGGATACGATCCATGCTCGGCTCGAAGTCCGAAGCCGCCGCCAGCATCACGCTCGCAGGTATAGAGCTCGTTCACATGATGCGAAAGCTGCAAGGCAATTTTGGATCAACCGCACCGCTTTCACTCAAACAACAATTCACGGCACTTGCAGCATAGTTGCGTCCAGTGGTTAGCCACGCTTTGTTCCACCGAAATTTTTGTAACAGATTTTTTGTCTGAGGTTTGGGTCCAGATGACGAGGTTGCATCCCACTCTTTATAGCGGGTAATATTTAATAGATTTAATAATTTCGCCTACTTCATTATGAAGTATTAATATCGATTTAAAGTAACGAAATTTTGTTACCTGTTAATATATTCAGTTGAAAGTAAATCGTTTTTCACAAAAATTGGTTCTGCATTCCCTCTGTATTCAAATTTTGAAACTGTAGGGGCCACAAGAATATTTACTTCAACTGCAATCGAAAAGAGTAATATAATGAGCGATGATATCAATAATGACATGAATATTGTGAACCGTCCGGATCACATTAATGGCGTATTCAGTATGCTTAATGAAAGTTTTTTCGGCCCACGCAAGTACCTTTCCGTGGACCTGACTGATCCGGATGCCCCCATCCCGGTGTTGAGTGAAGAACCCTTCTATTGGCAAGTGATGGCGCCGGTAAGTGAATTCACTGAATTTGGAGAGGGCAACATTTTTTATGTCAGAGAAGATGGCGCGGCTGTTTTCATACAGCCGGGTCCAAAAAATGCATCGGATAAAAATCCTGCCATTCTGACGATAGAACGCAGGTGTGGCCTATATTGCGTGGAAACTTCCCCAACCACTTATACATTCTATCCAGACGGTGGCGGCGAACTCGGCCCGGACGGTGATCTTATCAATTTTAATTCCATGGGAATGTGGAAGTTGATACCCAATACCAAGTGAAATAAAACGGATTTTTAACAATTCGCTCCACTGAATTGCTTTAAATTTTCGTCATGAACGCTAATCGCAAGCTCCCGACCTGCAAGGTTGGGGGCTTTGTTGTTTGAAGGCGTGGTCGCATGGCCTATGGGGCGTGGCCTGTCTCGCTGTGGACCGGACATATCGCGCGCGCATTGAGACACCCGCTCGCTTCTGATTCTCGCTTTCCATAAGCAGTGTGTGGTTGTGCGATGCGCGCAGTCGGCGGCCTTGCGTGGTGGTTTTGTTGCGCAAACGCAACAGTGCGCGTGCGGTTATTCGGGCGGGGGAGTATCGCAGCTGGGAATATCGCGCGCCTGGCGCGGCGGGGAAGGCGCTGTGCTGCGGGGGTGCCTGGCGCGGATTTCTCAATGGGATCAAATAGCATTTTATATGCGTTGATTAGTAAAATACGATATCAAACCAATCAAGAAGATTTTCATTGATTAGTACAAAGCAATATATCGGCAATTATTTGCCGGTGTTGACAGTTGTTATTGGCTCTATATCATAAAGTCACGGATATGTTACTTATAGATTTGTTGAGGAATACATGGGAATCGTGTTCTTGACGAGGCGCGATGCAGGTGGTCAGCCCACCGCCCACCATGGTCGTCGAACCCCGCTCCCGCGGTAAGACGAATGCGGGCCGCCTGCATCGCGCTTGGTTTGCGTTGGGTTTGGCCTGCATTGCGTTTGGCCGGTGTCGCGTTTGGCCGGTGTCGCGCTTGGAAAGTGAGCCATTTGAACACGGCCTGCGCGGGCCAGGGAAGACTGGGAAGACGATCCACAGAAGGCCGGAAGCAGAGATTTGTATTTGAAGATTGGACAAGGGGTTTGGGTTTGAGGCAGGCGGGGACGGTATCGCGGCGGCGCGCTGCAGGCATGACGGCTGAAAGAGCCGTTGCGCATGCAGCTGCGCGCGCCGCTGCTGTGGCGCGAAGCCGGACCTCGGCTGCTCGGTCACCGTCAGCCGCACCGGCACCAGCCGTTGCACCCGCACAGACTGTTGCGCTGGCACAGACTGGTCAGGGCCCGTCCGTGTCCAATTTGCGCGTGGCTTTTGTCCGCGCTGCCGGTCTGGCTTGCCCATGCTCCGCTGTTTCGCATGCTGTAGCAAATGCGGAGTGGGCATTCCGCGCTTTAAAGCGCATCCCGATACATGTGCAGCGCCGCCGCAGGGACACCCGACCGCTGGGCGGGCTTTTGACCCGATCGGGAAAGATGCGCGCAAGCAAGCGCGCGCTCAATCCGGTTGCTATACCATCGCGCATCGCATTGCCGAAGGGCACGCCATTTGTGGGCATGGGCGCAGATGCATCAAGGCCGAAAGCCTTGCGCCGGTCCGGCTCCGCCTTCCTCAACGTTTTTCCCCCGATGGCCCCGCGCCGTCTGATGACGGTCCGCGTCTTTGGCGCCACCGGCCCGGTACAGCTTTCGTCACGATCTGCCGTCGCTGCCCGTCGGGGTTGCGGGCCACCGCAGACAACAGCCCCGCCCCCTCCCGCCCGGGGGGGCAAGGGCGTCAGGGCCGGGCAGAGGTTTCACAAGCGCAGATAATTGCAAGGCGGCAGGCACAAGGGCCAAAGCCGCCGCAGGGCTGATGGATTTTTCGAGGATATTTCAATGACCGAAGGTGAACATAAGATGACGATCAGGCTGGAGCGACAGATGGCAAAACAGGTGGGCGCAATTGCGCGGGAAGAAGCGCGCCGCGGCGTTGTGCTGGGCGATTTGCAGCGCGTGCTGTTGCGCGGCGCTTCCGTGATGGCGCTTTCCGTTGCCATCGCCTCCGGCCTCGCCCTGCCACAAGCCACAAACCCGGCCAAGGCCGATGATTTGATCGGGTATCATGGGGGGGCGTGGGGGAAGGGAAGCGCGCGCAATCATACTGAGGAAGGCGGGTTAGGGAACGGTATGGGGGGCTACTCTCTCTCGCTTGGTGCTTCTAACGTGGTCACCCCCATTCATGGTTCTGCCATTAATGGCGTGGGAGCGGACGGGTGGGGTATAATAGACGGCACAACTAAGAATCCCGTCTACGGTGGGATCGGCGGGAAGGTCGGTGGCACCAGCGTCGGCAGCGGTGCGATGACGATCAGTGGTTTTGCCGGCGGTAATGGTTCAAAGGTTACCGCCCTAGCCACCAGCACCTATAGTACTGGTGGTGGCGGTGGCGGCGCCGGGCTCTTTCTGAATGGGGGGACTGGCTCCACACTCACAGCTGGGTCCAGCGTCATCGGTGGTGTTGGCGGCGCCGGTGGCGGACTGACCGCCGATGATGTGGCCGCCAATCCAATGTATAAGCTACTGGATGGCGGCGGCGGCGGCGGCGGCGGTGCTGGCATCATCCTGCGCGGCAATGGCACGAGCCTAGCCAACGCACAAGGTTCTTCCATCACCGGTGGCGCCGGTGGCGCCGGTGGCGGGCTGGAACAAGGCCTTGATCCAAATATTTTGGATCCTAACGGTGACCTTCAATACTTCGTCGCGGACGGCGGCGGCGGCGGCGGCGGCGGTGATGGCATTGTGGTGGACGATGGGGCAAGCTTCACCAATCTTGGCACCGTGACCGGCGGCAAGGGCGGCGCTGGCGGGAAGGCAAGCACCTATTTTAAAAAGGATGGCTTCGACGGCTCTGACGGCGCTGGCATTCGCATTGGCTCGGATACGCATGTGATCAACAATGGCACCATTGCCTATGGCGGTGATGGCCATGGCTCTGAGTATTATGATGCGTCGGCGCCTAACCAGAAAGCCACCGAAGTTGTGAATGCGGTTGAGATTGTCGGCGACAACAACACATTCGAGATCTGGGGCAAGTCGAAGATCACGGGCAATGTCGTTGCAGCCAAGGGCACAAAGAGCAACAGCCTGGTGCTGGGCGGCGCGGATGATGGCACCATTGACGGCGGGCAGCTTGGCGGCAGCGCGGCCTATACAGACAAGACGCAATATCAGGGTTTTGCCTCCTATACCAAGGATGGCACCAGCACCTGGACGATGACGGGTGTGGTCGCAG
>NZ_VEWL01000003.1 GCF_006376685.1 Ochrobactrum teleogrylli
GGGGTCAAGTCCCAAGGATGACACGCGCCTCCGTCACGTCACCTATTTTACACTATCGACAACGTACAAGGATGAGGAACGAAGGAGACAGTGCACAGCATGAAGCACGCAATAAAAAACCCCGCCGAAGCGGGGTTTTTTATTGCGTAAAGCTATAACCTCACGCGAAGTCCAGCGCGCGGTCGCCATTCTCATCCTTGATACGGGATGGCAGGCCGATATGGTTCAGGATGTTGAGGAAAGGCTTCGGGTTCAGCTCTTCCACATTGACCATTTTCTTCACATCCCATTCGCCGGAAGCGATCAGGATTGCGGCAGCCACAGGGGGAACGCCAGCCGTGTAGGAAATGCCCTGCGAACCCACTTCGTTGTAAGCGTCCTTATGATCGGCAACGTTGTAGATGAAGACTTCCTTTTCCTTGCCGTCCTTGGTGCCCTTGACGAAATCGCCAATGCAGGTCTTGCCGGTATAATCCGGCGCCAGCGACGACGGATCGGGCAGCACAGCCTTGACCACCTTGAGCGGCACGACTTCCAGACCTTCAGCAGTCTTGACCGGCTGTTCGGACAAGAGACCAAGATTGTTCAGCACCGTGAAGACGTTGATGTAGTGATCGCCAAAGCCCATCCAGAAGCGGACATCCGCATTCGGGTAGTTCTTGGACAGCGAATGCACTTCGTCATGGCCGGTCATGTAAGCCTTGCTCGGGCCGACGACAGGCAGGTCGAACGTGTGGCCAACTTCGAACATCTTGTTCGACTGCCACGCACCCTTCTGCCAGGAATAGACCGTGCCGGTGAATTCGCGGAAATTGATTTCCGGGTCGAAATTGGTCGAGAACCAGCGGCCATGCGAACCGGCATTGATGTCGACGATATCGATCGACGTCACGTCGTCCAGATAATCGTCAGCGGCCAGACGCGCATAGGCATTGACCACGCCCGGGTCGAAGCCGATGCCGAGAATGGCTGTGATGCCCTTCTCTTCGCATTCCTTGAGGTGCTTCCATTCGTAATTGCCATACCATGGCGGCGTCTCGCAGATCTTCTTCGGATCTTCGTGAATGGCCGTGTCCATATAGGCAACGCCCGTATCGATACAGGCGCGAAGGACCGACATATTGAGGAAGGCCGAGCCGACATTGATGACGATCTGAACACCCGTCTTCTGGATCAGAGCCTTGGTGGCTTCAACATCCAGAGCATCCAGCGCATGCGCTTCCAGCTTCACCTCGGTCTTGAGGCTCTTCTTTTCATGCACGCTATCGATAATCTTGCGGCATTTCTCAACCGTGCGGGACGCAATATGGATATCGCCCAAAATGTCAGAGTTTTGCGCACATTTATGTGCAACAACCTGTGCCACGCCCCCGGCGCCGATAATGAGAACGTTCTTCTTCATTTTCTGTCGATGCTTCCTCTTCCAGCGGTTTCCCGCCATCTATTGACCGTCCCGATTGCCTTCTCATTCGGAACACATGAGTTCGTTGCAGCCTGAAGCCGCAACCGGATCTTTACGAAAGCGACCCTTCAAAATCCGCGAAGGTGAATTCGCGGACAACATTGACCGTGCCGTCCAATTCGCGCACGGCAATCGCAGGCATTTTCACGCCATTGAACCAGTTTTTCTTGACCATCGTATAACCGGCGGCATCCGCAAAAGAGAGACGGTCGCCAACTTTCAGTTCATGGCCGAAATTGAACTCGCCGAAAACATCGCCCGCCAGGCACGACTTGCCGCAGACCATGTAACGGTGGTTGCCCTCATTCGGCTCCATCTTCGCGGTTTCGCGATAGATCAAAAGATCGAGCATATGGGCTTCGATGGAGCTATCCACGATGGCGAGGTTTTTGCCGTTGAACAGCGTGTCGAGAACCGTCACTTCCAGCGTTGTGGTCTTGGTGATCGAGGCTTCGCCCGGTTCCAGATAGACCTGCACGCCAAACTTTTCCGAAAACGCCTTCAGGCGCGTGCAGAATTCATCGACGGGATAATTCTCGCCGGTGAAATGAATGCCGCCGCCAAGGCTGACCCATTCAACCCGGTGCAGAAGCGAGCCGAACTTGTCTTCGATCTCCGTCAGCATCTTGTCGAACAGACCGAAATCGGAATTTTCGCAATTGTTGTGAATCATGAAGCCAGTCACGCGGTCCATGACCTTCTCGACCTTCGCCACATCCCACTCGCCAAGACGGCTGAACGGACGCGCCGGATCGGCAAGATCGAAGCTCGATGACGACACGCCCGGATTGAGACGCAGGCCGCGCTTGATATGCGCCGCCTTATCGGCAAAGCGATCCAACTGGCCGATGGAATTGAAGATGATCTTGTCGGCATTGGCGATGACTTCATCGATCTCGTGATCGGCATAGGCAACGCTATAGGCGTGGGTTTCGCCGCCGAATTTCTCGTGGCCAAGACGCACCTCGTTGAGCGAGGACGAGGTGGTGCCGTCCATATACTGGCTCATGAAATCAAACACAGACCATGTCGCGAAGCATTTCAGCGCCAGCAAAGCCTTCGCACCGGACTTCTCGCGCACATAGGCGATCTTTTCCATGTTGCGCTTCAGCTTGGTCTTGTCGATCAGGTAATAAGGCGTCTGGATCATGGCTCTTCGTCTTCGGGTCGTCCAATGGGGAAATCTGGCCTGTCCAGCAAGGCTGGTCGCCACGTTGGGAAGAAGCGTCAGACGCTTCTTCTGGAATTATTCAAAGGCTTATAGGAAGCTTGTGACAGAAACACAAATCCGCCACAGCACCACGGGGAAAAATTTCCCCACAAGCTGTCGCGGATCGCTTCCATCTTGGCCATCAGCCTTCAACGGTTGGCCCTGATATAGAGCTTTTCGCCAGAATTTGAACCCCTTACACGCTTCTCCCTTGTTTTGATTGAAAGTCTTTGTGCGCAACACCGGCTTTCTGTGCAGGAGTGACCGCTCTATCATCGCCCGAAATATCTCCCTGATAATTAAACAAGCATCTGCTTGACAAATTAAAGGGGCGGGCGTAGCGATTGGCATGCAGTTCGGACGGATGGGCATTTTGGGGCCTCCATGTCCGGTTATTCAGTTGTGTAAGGGAAAAATCATGCAGGACCAAACATCCGCTAGCGGCCAGACCGCTGGTTGGGGAGACCTGT
Source organism: Ochrobactrum teleogrylli (assembly GCF_006376685.1). Classification (GTDB taxonomy): domain Bacteria; phylum Pseudomonadota; class Alphaproteobacteria; order Rhizobiales; family Rhizobiaceae; genus Brucella; species Brucella teleogrylli. Next base: position 3,143 of record NZ_VEWL01000003.1, read on the forward strand.
TTGCCGGTAAGAACGCCATCCGGTCGCTCACGCTTGTCGGCGGTGTCGCATTGCACGCCATCAACGTGTTCATCGCCACCACCATCCTGCCCACGGTCGTCGCCGATATTGGCGGCATGGATTATTATGCCTGGAACACGGCGCTGTTCGTGACGGCCTCCATTCTCGGCTCTGCGCTCGTTCCGCGCCTGCTCTCGCAGGCAGGTCCGCGCAGCGCCTATCTGTTGGCGGCGGTCATTTTCGCCGCCGGGACGCTCGCCTGCGGTCTCGCGCCATCCATGCCGGTCATGCTGGCCGGGCGTTCGGTGCAGGGCCTTGGCGGCGGCATGATGCTGGCGCTTTCCTATGCGATGATCCGCATCGTTTTTCCTGAAAACCTCTGGCCCCGCGCCATCGGTCTCGTCTCCGGCATGTGGGGCGTTGCAACCCTCGTTGGTCCGGCCATCGGCGGCATATTCGCCGAGCTTGGCATCTGGCGCGCTGCCTTCTGGTCGCTGGCACCGGTGATCGGCATTTTTGCCATCATGGCCATGGTCGTGCTGCCGCGCGCCTCCGGCGATGCAGGCAGCCGCGCACCACTGGCCTGGCCGCAGCTCATTTTGCTGACGGCGGCTGTCCTTGCCGTCTCCGCCGCCAGCATTTCGGTCAATGCCGTCATGAATGCGGCAGGCGTCGCGCTGGCTATCGTGCTGTTGGTCCTGCTCTTCGTGATCGAACGCAATTCGTCACGGCGCATTCTGCCCAAGGGGTCTTTCAGTCTCCGCCGGCTCGGCGCGCTTTATCTGACGCTCGCCTTCCTCAGCGCCTCGGTCACCAGCGCCGAAGTGTTCGTGCCACTGTTCTTTCAGGTGCTGCATAACCAGTCGCCTCTGGTCGCCGGTTATCTGGCCGCCATCATGGGCGGAAGCTGGACGCTCGGTTCCATCGGATCTTCGGGCGTCTCGTCAGGCCGGGTTGACCGGGTGATCATCGCCGCGCCGCTGATGGGCATAGCGGGCATGGTCACGCTCGCCACGCTGGTTCCCGTCGGCAGCGACGGTCAATGGGCAAGCCTGTTGCCAATCTGTCTGGCGCTGGCGGTCATCGGCTTTGGCGTGGGCATGACATGGCCGCATCTTCTGACGCGCATTTTCAAGCGCGCCGATGCGGATGACCAGAATCTAGCGTCGGCATCCGTCACGACTGTCCAGCTTTTCACCACGGCGCTCGGCGCCGCGCTGGCGGGCATGGTCGCCAATATGGCTGGCCTCAGCAATCCCGGCGGCTTTGCAGGCACCGCCAATGCCGCCATGTGGCTGTTTTCCGGCTTTGCCATCATGTCGGCGCTGGCATTCCTGTCCGCGCTGGCTTTGGTGCGCAGCGCAAGACAGCCGCAAGTGGCATCGTGCTGATCAGGAAAGACTGGCCGGGGTAAAAACATAGGCGCAGCGCCGCGCCCCGGCCAGAATATGCTCGGTACGGGCAACCGAAACATCGGGACCCAGAACCGCTTCAAACACCTGAAGCTCGGCCCGGCAAAAGCCCTGACAGGCATCGGCGGCGGCACAGATCGGACAATGGTTCTCGACAAAAAGCCAAGAACCATCCGCCCGCCGCTCGGCATCGGCCATATAGCCCTCGGTCGAGCGAATATCTGCAAGCGCCTTGACGCGCTCGTCGAACTCCATGTCTTTCAGGCGCGCATGATACTGACGACGGGTTTCGGCCTCGCGATGCGCGACCAGTGTTTCCAGCGCGTCTTCGCCAAGGATGGTGCGCACGGAATGCAGAAGCTGCACGGTCAGATCGGCATGGGTATCGGGAAAGCGCTTATTGCCGGTTTCCGTCAGGTCCCAGAACTGCGACGGGCGGCCAACGCCCTGCGAAACGGAATGCGGCGCGACGAGACCTTCCTCGGCCAGCCGCACCAGCTGCTGGCGCACCGCCTCGCCGGTGGTGCCGAGATGTTCGCCGATTGCGGCAGCCGTCTGCGCACCGCGCATTTTCAGCGCCAGCATCACGCGCTCTGCGGGTGAACGTGCTCCCGAAACGTCCGTATTTAGAAAGTCATTCCTTGACATATTGCCTGTTTTCGATTTAAAGAAGCATTATCTTGTTAAATTAAGCGAACCGCCCGGAATTATCAAGATCGTTCTGTATGAAGGAGTCCAAAATGAGCTTTACCCTGCCTCCGCTTCCCTATGCGACCAACGCTCTTGAAGGCGTCGGCATGGGCACCGAAACGCTTGAGTTGCACCATGGCAAGCACCATCAGGCCTATGTAACGGCGCTCAATGGCTTCGTTGAGAAGAACGATGCGCTCAAGGGCAAGTCGCTTGAGGAAATCGTGCTCTTTGCCAAGGACAAGCCCGATCTCGCTCCGGTCTTCAACAATGCCGGCCAGCATTGGAACCATGATCTGTTCTGGCAGAACCTGTCGGCAAATGGCGGACGCCTTCCCGGCGCGCTGGAAAAGAAGATCGTCGAAGACTTTGGCGGCGTCGACCAGTTCAAGGAAGCCTTCAAGACGGCGGCTGTCGGCCAGTTCGGCTCGGGCTGGGCATGGCTGGTTCTGGCCAATGACGGCAAGCTGAAGGTCACCAAGACGCCAAATGGCTCCAATCCGCTGGCAACCGGCGAAGGCAAGGCGCTATTAGGGCTTGATGTCTGGGAGCATAGCTATTATCTCGATTTCCGTAATCGTCGGCCTGACTATGTAACGAACTTCCTCGACAAGCTGGCCAACTACGAATTCGCGGAAGCCACCCTGAAGGCAGCCTGACGCGCTTATATTGATTGCGATCAAAGCGGCCTGCCTGCTCAGGATGCAAACTCCACGGAGTTGCATCCATGCGGACGGGCCGCAGCAATGACCGATAAAGACCAAACCAACCGACCCAATCCTTTAAGGCGCCGTCCTCCCAAGCGTGGTGCCGGAGAACAACAGAGACAGTTCCGAAGATGAGCAGCAACTTTAATCAGGAAACCGTCACCGATATCCATCACTGGACCGACACGCTGTTTTCCTTCCGTACGACGCGTGATCCGGGCTTCCGCTTCCAGAGCGGCCAGTTCATCATGATGGGCCTCGAAGTGAACGGCAAGCCGCTCACCCGCGCCTATTCCATTGCCTCGAGCCTCTATGAAGACGGGCTGGAATTCTTCTCGATCAAGGTGCCGAACGGTCCATTGACCTCCAAGCTCCAGCATCTGAAAGTTGGCGACCAGATCATCCTGTCCAAGAAGCCGGTCGGCACGCTGCTCTATGACAATCTGAAGCCCGGCAAGAATCTGTGGCTGCTCTCGACCGGCACCGGCCTTGCGCCATTCCTGTCGATCATCCGCGATCTGGAAGCCTATGAGCGCTATGAGAAGATCATTCTCGTTCATGGCGTGCGTCAGGTGGCGGAACTGGCCTATACAGATTTCATTTCCAACGAATTGCCGCAGGACGAATTCCTCGGCGAGATGGCAGCAAAGCAGCTCATCTATTACCCGACCGTCACCCGCGAGCCTTACAAGAACCGCGGACGCCTCACCGACCTCATTCGCTCGGGCCAGATTTTCACCGATATCGACATGCCGGAACTCAATCTGGAAGATGATCGCGTGATGCTGTGCGGCAGCCCGGAAATGCTGGCGGAAACCAAGCAGCTCCTCGAAGAGCGCGGTTTCAAGGAAGGCAGCCAGAGCGAAGCCGGTCATTTCGTGATCGAAAAGGCTTTTGTCGAAAAATAAGTTTCGCAGCCATACAAACGAAAAAAGGGAGGCGATTGCCTCCCTTTTTCATTTCAGCTCTTCGAAATCGAGCCCGATATCGAGGTTCGGCGCGCTGTGCGTGGTCCAGCCGACCGAAATCAGCTCAACGCCGCTGGCAGCCACCGCCGCCACCGTTTCCGGCGTGATCCCGCCCGACGCTTCCGAAATCGCGCGCCCGTCGATCACCGACACCGCCTCACGCAATTGCGCAGGCGACATATTGTCGAGCAGCACCGCATCCACGCCAACAGCCATCGCCTCATCAAGCTGTTGCAGCGTATCGACCTCGACTTCGATCTTGACCATGTGACCGGCCCCGGCCTTGGCACGTTCGATGGCCTCACGCACACCGCCAGCAACTGCGATGTGATTGTCCTTGATCAGCACCGCATCATAAAGCGCGAAACGGTGGTTCATGCCGCCGCCTGCCCTCACTGCATATTTCTGCAAGACGCGCAGCCCCGGTGTTGTCTTGCGCGTGCAGACGATGGAGGCCCTGGTGCCTTGGACCGCCTGCACCAAGCCGGCGGTGGCTGTGGCAATACCGGACAGGTGACCGAGAAAATTGAGCGCGGTCCGCTCCCCCGCCAGAATGGAACGGGACGAGCCGGAAACGCGGGCAACATCCGCCCCTTTCTCAAGAGACTGACCGTCCCGCGCCAAACGTTCGAATTTGACATCCGGATCGACCAGACGAAACGCCATTTCGGCCACATCCAGCCCGGCAATGACGCCCGGCTGGCGCAGGCTGAAAAGCATGGCCGAACGGTGATCCTCCGGCACCACCGCATTGCTGGTGATATCGCCAGCGAGCCCCAGATCTTCCAGAAGTGCGGCGCGCACCAGCGGTTCGACGACAAGCGGAGACAAGCGCGGCAGGTTCATCATGCAGTCCTTGTAACAGGGTGAGGCGCGGCAATTTCGCAAGCCAGTGCGAAAGCTGCTGGAAAGGTGAAAAAGCTGCGGCCCGAATCCGTGCTTTTGGTGGGATAGTCGCTGCGGGCATGGCTGCCGCGCGACTCGCACCGGTCAAATGCCGCAACCGCAGCGACCAGCGCCAAGGCTGCGGCATCGTCGGTCTCCGCGAGGGGGAGAAGGGTGGTGATTGCAGAGCGCAAACCTTCTTCATCACGCAGCAGGCCAAGATGGCGGGAAACAATGCGCCGTACCGGTTCGGGATCGGAACTCTGCGGCAGGCTGACAGGCACGGGATGCCGCACGGCGACCGCCTCTGCACAGCCAATCGCGCGGGCGGCGCGCAACCCCATGGCGGCGGCTTCAAGCAGCGAATTGCTGGCAAGCCGGTTGGCGCCGTGCAGGCCGGTGCAGGCAGCCTCCCCCACCGCCCAGAGACCCGGCAAGCTGGTGCGACCGTCAGCGTCGGTCTTGACGCCGCCCATGTGATAATGCGTGGCGGGTCTGACCGGGATCATATCGCGGGACGGATCGACGCCATGTTGTTTGCAAAGCGCATCGATACCGGGAAACCGGGTGGCAAAACGCACGCCCAGAGCTGTACGCGCATCGAGATAGACCTTGCGCCCTTGCGCGATCTCGCTGCCGATGGCGCGCGCCACTACATCGCGGGGCGCAAGCTCGCGGCCCGGAATATCCGCCATGAAGCGCTCGCCACGATCATTGACGAGATTGGCGCCCTCCCCGCGCACCGCTTCGCTGATCAGCGGCAGACGCGGCGCGGAAACGGCTAGCGCGGTCGGGTGGAATTGCACAAATTCCATATCGGCCAGCACAGCGCCTGCACGGCCTGCCAGAGCGGCCCCTTGGCCGAGATTGCCGAGCGGCGTGGTCGTTGCGTTATAAAGTCCGCCGATCCCGCCCGTCGCCAGCACCACGGCGCGCGCTGCAACCGGACCGACATTTTCAAGACAAGCGCCGGTGACACGGCCATCCTGCCGGATGAGCCGCAGGGCGCGGGTGTTTTCCATGACGGTGATCGAAGGCGTCGCCAGAACCTTGGCGGTCAAGGCGCGCATGATGCCCGCCCCGGTCGCATCGCCATCCACATGCACGATGCGATGGCGGCTATGGGCGGCTTCCAGCCCGAGCGAAAATGAACCGCCCGCCTTGCGGTCGAAGCGCACGCCATGCGCTTCCAGCGCGGCAACCACATCCGCGCCTGCCGCGATAATTTCTGCCGCCACGCCTGCGTCACACAGGCCGTCGCCCGCCGCAATCGTATCGGCCAGATGCAGCGCCGCGCTGTCATCCGCGCCAAGGCTCGCGGCGATGCCGCCTTGCGCCAGCGTGCTGGAACCGGAAAGGCCGAGGGTTCCCGCTGTCACCAGCAGCACCGGCTGCGGCGACAGGGTCAGCGCCGTCATCAGACCGGCAAGGCCGCTGCCAATGACGAGGACCGGGGCCGTATTCATACCGCCAGCATCCGCTCGACGGCGCGCCGGGCAGGCTCCATCAATGCTGCATCGACGGTCACTTCATGACGGTTGTTTTCGAGCGCGTCGCGAATATTGGCGAGCGTGATCCGCTTCATATGCGGGCAGAGATTGCACGGGCGGATGAACTCCACATCCGGGTGATCGACGGCGACATTGTCGCTCATCGAGCATTCGGTCAAAAGCACGACACGCTGCGGCTTCTTCTCGCCGACATAGTCCGACATGACCGCTGTGGAACCGGCAAAATCGGCGACCGCCACCACTTCCGGCGGGCATTCGGGATGGGCCAGAACCACCACGCCGGGATGGCTTTCACGCAATTCACGGATATCGTCGGGCGTGAACCGCTCATGTACCTCGCAATGGCCATGCCAGGCGAGAATTTCGACATTGGTTTCGCGCGCCACATTCTGCGCCAGAAACTCGTCGGGGATCATCAGCACACGCGGCACGCCAAGCGACTCCACCACTTTCTTGGCATTCCCGGAAGTGCAGCAAATGTCGGACGCCGCCTTCACGGCAGCAGATGTATTGACATAGGTGATGATTGGCACGCCCGGATGCGCCTGCCGCAACAACGCCACATCTTCCGGCGTGATGCTGTCGGCCAGTGAACAGCCCGCGCCCATATCGGGGATCAGCACCGTCTTGCCGGGATTGAGCAGCTTCGCCGTCTCGGCCATGAAATGCACACCCGCCAGCACGATCACATCGGCATCGACCTCCGCAGCCTTGCGGGCCAGCGCCAGACTGTCGCCGACAATATCAGCCACGCAATGGAAGATTTCAGGCGTCTGGTAATTATGCGCAAGGATCACCGCATTACGCTTTTTCTTCAATTCGAGAATGGCTGCGACATCGTCTTCGAAGCCCAGCCACTCCGCCTTGGGTAGCACCTTGGCCACGCGGTCATAGAGTTGCGAAACGGAAACATGATCGTTCATGGTTGGGCCTCCCGAGCCTACCCATTATACTCAATCTGAGCATTTCATGTTTATGAACTTATACTCGATTCGAGTATATTGTCAATCGCGGGAGATTGGCAGCTTGGCTCCGGCCAGATGGCGCTCGGAAAGGGCGCGTTCCTCGACAATCGAGTAGCGGAAACGGAAGAGTTTTGCCGGGCGACCGCCGGTTTCGCTGTCGCTTTCGCCGGTTTCCTCGACCAGATCCTGCTGCTCGATCAGGCGGCGGAAATTCTGCTTGTGCAGGCGCAGGCCCGCCAGCGCTTCGACGGTGCGCTGCAATTGCAGAAGCGTAAAACTGTCCGGCATCAATTCGAACACCACCGGGCGATATTTGATCTTGGCGCGCAGTCGCGCAATGGCCGTGGCAAGGATGCGGCGATGATCGGCAAACATGGAGCGACCGTTCTCGTCTTCCTTCATCCCAGCTTCCGCCACCAGACCGGCTTCGAACAGCAGTTCATAGCGTTGCAGCACGAGGTCTTCGTTCCAGCGCCCGCCCCACTCGCCATTTTCAAAGCCGAAGTTGAAGGCGATACGCCGCATGCGCTGCGCGGTCAGTTCCGGCGTTTCGGCCCGATAGGCCCAGACAAGGAGCGCATTGTTGAGATGCTCCATGATGGCCGGTTCGCCCTGACGGTGATCTTCCCACGGCAGATAATCATACCAGCCGCGCCAGCCGGCCTGCCCTGCCGCCGCATCGCTCTCACGCACAAGGCCGAGATAGCTGATCGAGATGATGCGTTCGCCCTGTGCGTGACGGTCACGGTCGGCAAAAGTGTAGAGCTGCTCCAGATAGCCGACCGGATGCGCGGTTTCCGACTGTACCCAGGCGCGAAGACCGGATTGCAACGAACGGTGCTCGCTTTCGAACGGGCCAGAGGGAAGAGCCTGCCCCTGTCGTACGGTCATGACGCGCGGCTGTTCGCTGGTCACAGCGGCCAGCACGGCAATCAGTTCGGTATGGGCAATATCGTCGGTCACGGCAACTCCGGAAAACATTCCCGACATTGAACGCGATTGACCAACGAATACAAGGCGCTGTGCGTTACCGGCCACAGCTTTCAGCGCTTACGCCTTGTTCTTGGCCCCGAAAACATGCTCCGGCCCCGGAAATGTGCGCGCGCGCACCTCCTCGGCATAGGCTTTCGCCGCATCGGACACCTGCGGCGCGAGTTGCGCAAAGCGCTTCACGAAGCGCGGCGTGAAATCCTGGAACAGCCCCAGCATATCGTCCGAGACCAGTATCTGCCCGTCGCAGGCAGCCGACGCGCCGATGCCCACCGTCGGAACGGAGAGTGATGCAGTGATCTCGCGCGCCAGCGGCTCCACCGTGCCTTCAATCACCAGCGCAAACACGCCGGCATCGGCAATGGCCTGCGCGTCACGGCGAATGCGGTCGGCTTCCTCGTCGCCGCGTCCGAGCGAGCGGAAACCGCCAACCGTGTTGACCTGTTGCGGCATCAGACCGACATGGCCGAAGACCGGAATGCCGCGCCGCACCAGAAAATCGACCGTTTCGGCCATTTCTTCGCCGCCTTCGAGCTTGACGCCGTCGCAGCCGGTTTCCTGCATCACGCGAGCAGCGTTGCGAAACGCCTGTTCCTTCGATTCCTGATAGGAACCGAACGGCATATCGACGATGACGCAGGCCGTCTCGGCTCCGCGCATCACCGCCTGCCCATGGGCGACCATCATGTCGAGCGTCACGGCAAGGGTGGAATCCATGCCGTAAAGCACCATGCCGAGCGAATCCCCCACCAGCAGCAGGTCGCAATGCGGATCGAGCAGACGCGCAATCGGTGTCGTATAAGCGGTGAGGCTGACAATCGGGCGCTCGCCCTTCAGGGCTGAAATGGCCTTGGGCGTCAGTCGCTTCTGTTTGACGGGTGCGCTCATGTCAGGCCGCCTGTTCCTGCGCGACATGCGCAATGACACGATTATCGAGGAGCCGCGTCGTGCCAAGCCGCACGAACAGCGCAAGCAGCACGGGCCGCCCCTGCACCGCCGTCAGGCGCTCCAGCGTTTCGGGGTCACGCAGCGCCACAACTTCCGGCGTCGCCAGCGGTTCCGTAGCGATATAGGCGCGAATTGCCGCTTCCAGCGCATCGGGATCGTCCACTCCGGAGCGATAAAGCCGCTCAGCCTCATCGAGCGCCTTCGGCACGATGATGGCGGCAGCACGCTCAGCGGGCGTCAGATAGACATTGCGCGACGAACAGGCGAGCCCGTCATCCTCCCGCACCGTCTCCACGCCGACGACGCGCACCGGAATGGCCATATCCTCCACCATGCGGCGGATGATGACGAGCTGCTGAAAGTCCTTTTCGCCGAAATAGGCGGCATCGGGACCGACGATATTGAAGAGCTTGCTGACCACCGTTGCGACCCCGGCGAAGTGGCCGGGACGCGCCTCCCCTTCCATCTGATTGCCGAGCGTCGGCACATCCACCACCGTCTGCATCGGGCGCGGATACATGTCGCTGACGGCTGGTGCGAAGAGGTAATCGACCTCTGCCCCCCGCAACAGAGCCGCATCGCGCTCCAGATCACGCGGATATTTGTCGAGATCTTCATTCGCGCCAAATTGCAGCGGATTGACGAAGATCGACACGATGGTCACGTCATTGTCGGCGCGGGAACGATGAACAAGTTCCAGATGGCCTTTGTGAAGATAGCCCATGGTCGGCACGAAGCCGATGCGCTTGCCCGCACGACGCGCAGGTGCCAGGACCTGCCGCAATTCCTCGATGGTGCGGATAATCTGCATACGCGTTCCTCCTCGCGGGCCGATCTTCTGATGGCCGCGAGTCCTACAGCGTCAGCTCAAATATGACAACAGCGAAGGCAAGGCGCACCAAGCCGCTTATTGCGTCGGGGTCGCCACCGCTCCCACCGTATTGCCGACCGCGCGACCAAAACGGTCGATCTGCTCGTCATAGGTCTTGCGGGTTTTCGGATCGAACACGGCAATCGGCGCTGTGACCACGAGAGAGGCCGCCGTACCGACGCCTTGCGCCGTGCCGATCGCCACAGCACCCAGACGATCACCGAGACCGATTTGCGAATCCGTGATGGTCTGGCCTGCAACGAGGCGCTGGCCGATCAGCTGCACGACCTCGGGGCTTGAGGCAAACTTGCCGTGATTGAGGCGATCACCCGATTTGAGCTTGGTAAGATCGATGACGGTAATGCCCGCCTTTTCAAGCCCCGAACGATAAGGCTCTATGGACGGATCGATCTGGCCAAGGCGGTCGATATTACCCGAAATGCGCCGCGACAATGCAAGCGCGCGGTCGTCACGCGAGGTGAACAGCGTGAAGCGTGGATGGTCCTTGCCCATCGCCAGAAACTGCTTGGCAAACACATCGACGTCCAGATCGGGTGAAGCCAGAATGACATCGGTGATCTTGGCATTCACGCGCCCGTCGCGGATCGCCATCTGGCGCAGCGCTTCAACCGTCAGCCAGCTGCCCATCGAATGGGCCATCACGGTGATGTCCTTCACCTCCGGCTCACGGGCGATGGCGCGAAGTATCTGTTCCAGCGCGTCGCGGGAATAGTTGGTGCTTTCCTTGTCGTAATTATAGTCGAACACGCTGGCGCGCGACGGCCAGGTAAAGATCACCGGCGCAACATCGGCCCCGGAATCATGCACGATCTGGGCAAAGCGGTAGACGGAATCTTCAAACGTGTTGTTGAAGCCGTGCACGAACACCATCACGCGGCGGCTCTTGGTGAGGTGCGGGCGAACCCAACCTGCCTTCTCAACATCGGTCTTGAGCGGTGTTACGCTGACGGTGGCAAAATCGGTCTGCGGATTGGGCGGCAGCTTCTTTGGCCACTGCACTTCGCCCGCCTTGCGGTTCTTTTCCGGCGGGATGGACACGACGATATCATTGATCGAGACCAGCTTGTCGCGTTCGCCGGAAAACAGAATGCCGGGATTGTCAGATGGGCGGCGGGTGGTTGCGACGAGCAAATCAACCTTGGTCGTTCCGGGCGATGTAACCTCGCCCACCGGCACAAGCACGCCTTCAGGACGACTGGCGCAACCTGCGAGCAGCGTCACCAAAACAAGCAATGCAGGCACAGCCCGACGAAACATGCTCTGCAAAACCAAGCTCCCTTTACGCCACCGCTTCGCATCGAAATCAGACCTGATTTCTGAAAGGCCAGACACGCCACGTCAATGAATTCGCGTTTCTTTTACACTGCGAATTTTGCAGGTTAATATATTCTTGACGGGCCAAGCTCTGCCAAGCCCCTTTTATCCACCACCGAACGATCAGGCCACGGCTGCGGCTTATCGGTTACACACTGTTCAGCAACCAGCACTTTTCCGGAACGCCCCAACGGACGATATAGGGACCAACAGCAAACGCAACTCCCTGAACAAAGGAGGCAATTATGGCTTTGGAACTTACCGGACTGCACCACCTGACGGCCATCACCGCCAATGCACCGGCCAACCGGCGCTTCTACACCGATACGCTCGGGCTGCGGCTCGTCAAGAAGACCGTCAATCAGGACGACACCAGCGCCTACCATCTGTTCTATGCCGATGGTCTGGCATCGCCGGGCACCGACATCACCTTCTTCGACTGGCCGGTCGAGCGCGAACGCCGCGGCACCAACAGCGTGGCCCGCACGGGCCTGCGCGTGAATGGCGTCGAAAGCCTCGACTGGTGGCGCAAGCGCCTGAACGAACAGGGCATCGAAGCCGGCGATATTTTTGAAGTGGCCGGTCGTGCCGTACTCGATTTCGAAGACCCGGAAGGCCAGCGTCTGCGGCTGACCGACGATGGCGGCGCGGGCGACGCCCATAGCTGGGACAGAAGCCCCGTACCCGCCGAGAGGCAGATTCGTGGCCTCGGCCCGATAACGCTGAGCGTCCCCGACCTCGCGCCGACCAGGATCGTGCTCGAAAAGCTGATGAACATGAGCGAGACCGGCGACTATGCCTCGCCCGATGGCGAAGGCCATGTGCATGTCTTCTCGATGGGACCGGGCGGCGCGGCTGCCGAACTTCATGTCGCCGTGCAGCCCAACCTGCCGACAGCATGGCAGGGTGCGGGAGCGGTGCACCATGTCGCCTTCCGCACGCCGGATCAGGAAAGCATGCAGGAATGGGTCGAACGCCTGCGGTCGCTCAGGGTGCCGTCCAGCGGTGAAGTCGAGCGTTACTATTTCCGTTCGCTCTATTTCCGCGAACCGAACGGTATCCTGTTCGAAATCGCAACCGACGGTCCGGGCTTTGCCGTCGATGAACCGCTGGAGAGCCTCGGCGAAAGCCTGTCGCTGCCGCCTTTCCTCGAAAGCAAGCGCGCAGCCATCGAAAAAGGCCTCAAGCCGCTGGACTAAGCAAATAAAAAGGGCCGCCGGAGAAATCCGGCGGCCCTTTTTTCGTTTGATCGACGAGGCATTCAGAGTTTCTGCTTCAGCCAATCGCCTGTGAGGCGAATATCGTCGTCGGTCAGGCCATGCCAGCCCTCGATGGCGCGAACATCGATATCGGCACCATCATCCCGCAGCGCCTTTGCCAATGCGCCCGAAGCATCGCCGAACGGATCGGCTGCGCCGTTCAATTGAAGAACGGCAGCGTCGGACAGATCGGCGTCCGGCTGTTCCTCCAGAACTTCCGAAGGGCGCAGCAGAACCGCCTTGCGCACGATATGCGGATGAAGCCGCATGAAGGCCGCAAGCAGGTTTGCCCCGTTGGAATTGCCGATAAAGGCCAGTCGGTCCGGGTCGATGTCATAGGCCGCAATCGCGCCCTCAACGAAAGCCTCAAAGGCTTCCGCTTCGAACCGGATGTCCTTCTGGTCGAAACGCTTCTGATCGAAACGGCGGAACCAGCGCTGAATGCCCTCCTCCGTGCTGCGACCGCGAACACCGATCAGCGTGGCGCGCGGCGCGGCCAGCCGGGCGAGCGGCATGAGATCATTCTCATTGCCGCCCGAACCGTGCAGCAGGATCAGCGTGCTGCCATCCGGATCTTCCGGCAGGTGAACGCGATGGACGAAGGGCAGATCGCGATAGATCACCCGCTCCTCACCCGGCAGGCCGAATTGCGGCATGCGGGCGCGGATTGCCTGGGCCTGTTTCTCATTGCCCGGCGGCACGAACAGAAGCTGCCCCAATGTTTCCACCGGCTCATCCACGGTAAAACCAGGGGCGTCGGTGGCAAATTCGAACAGGGTTCCGCCCGGCTCACGAACATAGAGCGAGGTGAAATATTTGCGGTCATGCACATTGACCTCGCTGGAATTGAGCTTGGACAGCTCCTTTTCCAGCGTCGTCACATCGTCGGTCGTGCGGGCGCGAAACGCCACATGATCGGCAATGCCGGTCCCCGGAATGCCGGGCCAGAAGCCGCTCGCATCGCGCACATCGATGGCGTCACCGGAATCGGAGACCAGCCGGTCGATGGTTTCTTCCTTCCCCTGATGGCGAAAGCCGAAATATCGCTCGATGAATGCGGCGGTCTGTTCGGGCTGCTCCGACAGGATGGTGGCGGAGCGTATCCGGCGAATGGCGAATTCAGCCGGAATGCCCTCACCGGACCACGGGTCATTGGCCGCAAGATCGCTGCCGACCAGCTTGACGATCACGCCATCGGGATCGCGCAGCCGCAAAACCGGCTCGCCAAACTCCTGCACCGGACCCTCGGACGATACGTGATAACGCAACGCGCGCTCCAGCCAGAAGCCGATGGCCGTGCGGTCGATGGAAAGCGCGATTTCGCTGACCTGCCCGTGACCGACCCGGCCCTTGGAGCCGTCTTCCCAGACCAGAAAGGTGATCAGCGAACCGGGCGTGCCGGAGCGGTCGCCATAGAACAGATGCAGCTGCTCGGCATCCTCGAAGCCGCCCGTCCGCTTGACGATACGCAGACCCAGAAAGCCCGCATAGAAATCGACATTCGCCTGCACCTTGCGCGTGATCAGCGTGAGATGATGGATGCCACTGGTCATGATTGCGATCTCCCGTCCTAATAAAGCTGCACGAGAGATAGTACAGCCAGCGCGGATTGCCCATGGGGCTCTACGGTGACGGATTGTCAACGGATGGAGCGTTTGGCTTGTGCAGATTTTGGGGAGGTTCACAAAAAGAAAAAGGCCGCGCGGGAGGAGGATGCGCGGCCTGATCTTCGAATACGGCTGGGAGGAGGAGTGCCGTATTCCGGTATCGAGTTCTGGGAGGAGGAGTGAACTCGATGACCAAGTTCTAACCCGCTGTACTTTATACAACAACGGCCAATAATGCATGTCAGTTATGCAAATTCCGCACTGCTCAAGAAAAAGGCATCTGCGGAAAATGCAAAAGCGCCCGCAAAAACGGGCACTCCTGAAGGAAGATTTATATTTATAAACAACGACTTAGAGGAAATGCGCAATCATCGGCGCAGCCAGCACATTCACCAGTCCAACCAGCACCATGACGAGACCGGCGATGGAACCTTCCTCGCTGCCGATCTGGTGGGCCTTTGCCACACCGGCGCCATGCGCGCCCATGCCGAACAGTGCGCCGCGCGCCAGTGCGGAGCGCAGCGGCAGCCAGTTGAGCATCACTTCGCCAAGCGCCGCGCCGAAAACACCGGTCAGCACCACGAAGATGGCAGTCAGGTCCGGCGTGCCGCCAATGTCGCCCGAAACCGTCATGGCGAACGGCGTGCTCATCGAACGCGGCATCAGGCTGAGGCTGATCGCCTCGTTCAAGCCCAGCAGATGCGCCAGCCCCCAGGCCGAAGCCATGGCCGATGAACTGCCGACCAGCACACCAGCCAGCAAAACCGGCCAGTACCGGCGGATGGTCGCGCGCTGCTGATAGATGGGAATGGCGAAGGCAACCGTTGCAGGGCCGAGCAGCGCCACCAGCCAGTGGGTGGCGCCGAAATAGCCGCGATAGTTTTCATCAAGCGCGACAACCAGCCCCATCAGCAGAAGCGGCGTGACGGCCAAAGGCGTCAGCCACCATAGGGGAAAGCGGCGATAAACGCGCTTGGCCGCGAGATAAAGCAGGATCGTGGCCGCCGACCAGAACAGCGTTGCCACGAAGGGGTTACTTGGCAGCATAACGGAGGCTCCAGCGATAGCAGAGGTCTACCGTCAATGCGGTGACGCTCATCACCGTCAGCGTGCCGAGCAGGATGACGGCCATGATCTTGAGGCCAAGCACACCGATCAGTTCGCGGTGCTCAAGGATCGCCAGAACGGCGGGCACGAAGAACAGCAGCATTTCCGCCAAAAACCATTCCGCGCCGCGCTTCATGCTGAACAGGCTGACGCGCCCGCTCAACAAAAGCGCCAACACCAGCGCCATGCCGATGATGCCACCCGGCAGGGGCAGGCCAACCACGCGGACGAAAGCTTCACCCGCCAGCCAGAAGCCGACCAGCGTCGCAATCTGCATCATGCGGCTGTGGTGCAGCGCATAGCGGAAGCGGACGGCGAGAGTACGGGCATTTTTGGAGGCGTTCATTGGCTTCTTCCCGGGCGTTGACCCGTTTGAATTCGGTCTCTTGTGAACAACAATATAGGCCGTCATGGCTTATTCTAGAAATGAATTGATTTCATTGCAGCTATTCCGATATAGAATAGCTCATGAACTTGAGGAGCTTTCAGGCATTTGTGGAGGTGGTGCGGCAGGGCGGGTTTTCCGCCGCGGCCAGAGCCATTCACGCGACCCAGTCCACCGTCAGCAAGGCAGTGAAGCAGCTGGAGGAAGAGCTGGGCCTTGCCCTTCTCGACCGCGACGCTTCCCCGCCCCGCCTGACGGCTGCGGGCGAAATCGTCTATCGCCGATCTATCGCCATGCTGGCCGAGAAAGACGATATGCTGGCGGAACTGGGCGAATTGCGCGGCCTGAAACGCGGTCTGCTGCGCCTCGGTCTGCCGCCTATCGGCTCCAGCGTGCTGTTTGCGCCGGTTTTCGCCGCCTATACCAAGCTTCACCCGGATATCGACATTCAACTGGTCGAGCATGGCAGCCGCCGTCTGGAAGAGCTGTTGCTGGCGGGTGATGTCGAGCTTGCCGCCTCGCTTCTGCCCGTCGAGGACAGTTTCGAGTGGCAGGATGTGCGCTGCGAGCCGGTCGTCGCCCTGCTGCCCGCGACCCATGAGGCCGCCAAAGGCGACGGCGTGACGCTGGACCAGATCGCAGGCTTGCCTTTCATTCTTTTTGAAAGCGGCTTTGCACTCAATCATATCATCCTCGATGCCTGCCAGCAGCATGGCTTTGCCCCCAATGTCGCGGTGCGTTCCAGTCAGATCGATTTCATCGTCGAGTTGGTGGCAGCGGGCATGGGCGTCGGCTTCCTGCCCCTGATGATCGCCGAGCAACGCTATCATTCCGGCGTCCGCATTCAGAAAATCACCGATGCGGACATGAACTGGAACATGGCCCTGATCTGGCGCAAAGGCGCGTTTCTGTCCCATGCCGCGCGGGCCTGGCTGACACTTGCAAGCGGTGGAACGTCAAAAAACCCTTGAAGCGCGCGGGTCATCGCCTATCTCAAATAGACACACCGACTTTACGCGCCATCCGGCGGCGTTCCGTCTTGATGCTTATCAGCTGAGAAGGAGGCTATGATGGAAGGTCAGGTTATATTCTACAAAGGCGACAGGATCCTCTACCGGCACCATATCGAAGTGCAGGACGACGATTATTCCAAGGGCGTCAACGACGCCTTGATCGCCTTCCAGCGCAACTATGCCGGTTTCGATCTTGCGGGCGACGATATTCACGTCCGATTCAAGAAGCCTGGAGATGTTTAACGGCTAACATTCCACCGCGACTGGAGCCCGCGTCCGGTTTCATGCCGAACGCGATGGGCTCCTTTTGCCCGCATTGTCAGGCTGCGGCGTAAGCGGCTTCGCGCGCCACGCGGCGGATGTCGTTGCGGCTGAGGCCGAGATCGCTCAGTTCGCGGTCGCTGCAGCTTTCAAGCTCGCGCAGGTTTTCGCAATACTGCATCCAGCGATTGAATTGGGTACGAAGATTGATTGGAAGGCTCATGGCGGTATCCCCTTGTTTTTATCTTCCTCCCAAATATGAGCTTCCGCCTTTCAAACGCGTTTGAGAAGTGCAGATACTGCATGGCTGCATTGTGATTGGGGAAATCCTGCAAATCAGCCAACATTCTTTTTATCTAAATTAGCTAATGCTTTTAAAATATAAAAATTCCGGTTAGACGGGAAGCAGAACGTCTTTCAAGTCGATTCCCGCCGGTAAAAATGAAGAAAACTCTCATTATAGTCGGTAATGCCCCTTTACCCCGCGACCTGTCGCGCGAGGTTGATGCTGCAGATTTCGTGGTGCGTTTCAACGAGCCCAAGCAATCGATCGGCATGAGCGGCACGCGGACCGACCTCCTGATACTGGCCACCTCCAGCAAGCCGATGCAGCGCCGCCTGCGCGATCCGGGCTTCGTGCAAACCCCGACCTTCCGGGCCGCGAAGGAAGTCATGCTCGCCTATCACCCGAGCATCATGCGTCTTTATCACCCCAAGCCGAATATCCTGTCGCGTCTCAAGGGGCGTCGTTCCGACTGGACCGCCGAAACCATCGAAGTCGTGGGCGCTGCGGGCAAGGAAATCCGCATCATGCCGCCGCAGTTCTATATGGCTGGCTGCAAGGAACTGGGCGTCAGCGAGGAGCAGCTGAGCAAGGTTTTTCCCAGCACCGGCTTTTTCGGCATCTGGCACATGCTGGGCAAATGCCCCGCCGAAAGCTGGGACGTGAAGCTGTGCGGTTTCACCTGGGAAGGCTGGAAACGCCACGCATGGGGCGACGAGCGCAGCTGGGTCGAAAGACAAGTGGCTTCCGGGCGCATCAGCATCATCGAATAGCCCGACCTGCTCGGGCCTTCGCCACAAATCTCGTTAAAAGGAGTATTTGAATGACTGAACCGTTACGCATTTTTATTGGCTGGGACTCCCGCGAACCGATCGCCTATGAAGTCGCCAGGGCCTCGGCGCTGAAACATTCTTCCATTCCGCTGGAGATCGTACCGATCAAGTTGCAGGATCTGGTCGATCAGGGCGTCTATACGCGTGACATCGACCCGCTGGCCTCCACGGAATTCACCTATTCGCGGTTCTTCACGCCCTGGCTTGCCGGCTACAAGGGCTGGGCGCTGTTTTGCGATTGCGACTTCCTGTTTCTCGGCGATATTGCCGGGCTGCAGGCCTATAACGACCCGTCGAAGGCGGTTTACTGCGTGCAGCACGACTATCAGCCGAAAGACAGCGTGAAGATGGATGGAAAGGTGCAGACCACCTATCCGCGCAAGAACTGGTCGTCCTGCATGTTGTTCAATTGCGGGCATCCTTCGACCCAGCAGCTGACGCCGGAACTGGTCAACCGCGAAACAGGCGCTTTTCTGCATCGCATGCAATGGGCTGCCGATGATGAAATCGGCGCCTTGCCGACCGAGTATAACTGGCTTGAAGGCTGGAACGAAAAGCCCGAACACGGCCTGCCGAAAGTCGTGCATTACACCAGCGGCGGTCCCTGGTTCAAAGACTGGCAGAATGTCGATTATGCCGATCTGTGGCGCGCCGAAGCCGACCTTGTGGAACCGGGCTGGAAGCCGGTCTGATCGCCGCTCCTTTCCGGCAAAAATCCTGAAGCTTTTTCATCGGCTCCACGCTACATAGAGACCATGAACGAAACGCGTCATGACTCTCCAGCGCAAAGCGGATCGCAAAAGCCCGCCACGCAACAAAATCCAGACGGCCCGAAAAGGGCCGTGAAGGCCTTCATCATCCATCTGAAGCGGGCGAGCGATCGCCAGCCGCAGGTGGCGCAGCTCATCGACAGCCTGCCCATACGGGCCGAGGTGATCGACGCCATTGACGGGCGTGTGCTCGATGGAGAAACGATCCAGCGCGTTTATCGCCGCTCGGTGCACAAGCCCCACTACCCCTTCCCCCTCAGCACCAACGAGATTGCCTGCTTTCTGTCGCATCGCAAGGCATGGCAGGCCATCGTCGATCAGAAGATCGACGCCGGTTTCGTGCTGGAAGATGACGTGGAGCTGACGCCGGAATTTGCCGCCGCTTTTCAGGCCGCGTTGCAGCTTGTCGACCATGACAGCTTCATCCGCTTTCCTTTCCGCGAGCGGGAAACAGGCCGTGAAGTGCTGAATATCGATGGCGTGCGCGTGATCCTGCCCGTACCGGTCGGCCTCGGCATGGTCGCCCAGCTTGTCGGGCGCGAGGCGGCGAGACGGCTGCTGGCCGCGACCGAAACTTTCGACCGGCCGGTCGACACCACGGCGCAGATGAACTGGGTGACGGGACTGAAGCCGCTTTCCGTCCTGCCCGGCGGCGTGCGCGAGGTGTCGGTGCGTCTGGGCGGCAGCACCATCCAGAAATCCCGATCCCTGCCCGATAAGCTGAAGCGGGAAATCCTGCGACCGCTTTATCGCTGGAAGATCAAAAATCGTTCTCGCAAGAGTTAGCAATTCCATTCAGGAAAAAACTGATTTAATTATTTATTTTTAAAGATTTAGCGACAAAACAATATTTCGCGCGACCGACTGAACATACAAGATCGAGGATTATCGTGTCCGTCCCAATTCTTCTTTATCACCAGATCGATGTTCCGCCCCGGCACAAAGCGCCTTTTCGCAGCATGACCGTGCATCCCGACCGTTTTGGCAACCAGATGGCCTGGCTCAAGCGCCTCGGCTATCAGGGATTGTCGCTGAAGGATGCGCTGCCCTATATCTATGGTGGCAAAGAGGGGAAAGTCGCGGTCATCACCTTCGATGATGGGTTTGACAATGTCTTCCGCAATGCTCTGCCTATCTTGCAGGAACATGGCTTTACCGCCACGAATTATTTCGTCGCGAACCAGATCGGTGGCTTCAATCTCTGGGATCAGAAAATCGGCGTGGCGCGGGCCGATTGCATGGGCGTCGCCGAAATGCGGGAATGGGCGGCCCTCGGTCACGAAGTCGGGTCACATACGCTCGATCACATCAATCTGAGCACCGCAAACGATACGGATGCTGAAGTGCAGATCCGGCAATCTCGCGAAAAGATCGAGGACTTGCTTGGTCAGGAAGTCATATCATTCGCCTATCCCTATGGCGGCGAGACTGCGAGAACACGCGAGATCGTCGCGCAGGCCGGGTATAAATACGCCACCACCACGGAAAAGCGCCGCGCAAAAGCCACCGACGACCCGTTCGGCATTCCGCGCCTGACGATCCGGCGTAACGATATATGGCTGCAATTCCTGCGAAAGATCGCCCTGTCCTGAGCCGAAACATAACCGGTTTCAGCTTGCCTTGGCCCGCTCCATGCAGGGCGGCTTCGTCAGGTTTTGCAAATCCACCATAAAGCCGCGTTCGACCAGACATTCCGGTCCCGTATAGTGAACCGAGCCCGAATAGACCAGCGACAGGTCGTCGGAAAACCGCTCGTTGCCGACGATGGCCTTGTAGTGTTCCGAGCCGCCTGCATGGCCGCCCTCTTTCGCGATCCGTTGAAACTCCTCGACCGAGCGCGACGAAAAACGATAGTGCAAAAGCGCCCCGGTGACCGGCAGATAATTGCGGAAGCAAGGGCCCGGCCCGTGAATGCTGCCGCGGCGATAATCGGTCTTGCGGTCTACCCAGATCAGCGGAAACTTGGACAGGCGCATGCTGCGCCCGAACAGGCGCTGGCGCGGCCCACCCCGCACGGCAACGCCGAAACGCTCCTGCCTGACCGTATAGCCGTCGCCGTCGAAATGCGACGACACTTCGAAAGGATATTTCGTTCCGTCATCGACAAAAACGCCATCGCGCAGAAGACCGGCGGGATACATGTCGATCATCGGCGCGAGGCAACGCCGGATACCATGTGCTTCCAGTTCCCCGATGAAATCGCGCAAGCTGCGCTGTTCCATACGCGGGAAGACGAAGAACTCGTCGGCATCCACCGAGAGATACCAGCGGCGGCGACCGTAAATATTGAACAGCGCATCGCGCCAGGCGCGCCCGCGATCCGCCTCAGCATAGCGCACGTCGGAAACGAACAGATCGACATCGGCGGCATTGGCGAGAATTTCGGCCGTGCCGTCATCCGACTTGTCGTCCACGACGATGAAACGCGTAACGCCCAGCGCACGATAATAGCGCAGGAACGAATTCAGATAGGCGCCAGCATTGCGCACCACGCAAATCAGCGGCAGATCATTCGGCAGCAGGGCCGCGAAACTTCCAGCCGAGGCGATCAAATTGGCCTTGCCGCGCTTTTTGGGCACCGACAGCCGCGCATGGCGCCAGCGCAGCTTGAACTGCTGGGCCGACGAGGCGCGCCAATAGGCAGCCCAATCCGTTTCTTTTGACGCTGGATAGTGCATTGGCGGCAAAACCGACTTCATATGGGGGATGTCTTTCAGGAAGCGCTAATAAACACTATATCGCTATTCATTCCAGGCAATTCCATGTCAGCAAGAATCACGCTGTGTGATACGACGATACGAATGCGTGAATGAACGTCTCAGCCATTTTGCCCTTCTGGCTGCATTTGCTTGATCCTGATCAATGCTGCTTCAATAAAACGTGGCAAATTGCCCGCGACCGCGCCATGGACGTTAACGGCCAAAAGCGCTAGTTAAGGCAAAGACAAGCGCATCGGCCTAAAAATCGGGAGCGATTTTTCGGAAACACGGTGCGTCGAATCAAATAGTTAGAGCGAGTTTTGTGCGCCCTGAAGGACGCGCTGCCCTCTAAGGAGCGCATGATGGATTATCGCCGGTTTTTCGAAGACGCGATTGATCAGTTGCACGCAGAGAAGCGTTACCGCGTTTTCGCCGACCTTGAACGCATCGTCGGGCGTTTCCCCCGCGCGATCTGGCGGAACAATGGCACGGCCCGTGAAATCACCGTTTGGTGTTCCAATGATTATCTCGGCATGGGACATCATCCCGATGTGATCAAGGCCATGTGCGACACCGCAAGCAATGCCGGTTCCGGCGCTGGCGGCACGCGCAACATTTCCGGCAACAACCATCCGTTGGTCGAGCTGGAAGCCGAACTGGCCGATCTGCATGGCAAGGAAGCCGGTCTCGTCTTCACCTCCGGCTTCATTTCCAACGAAGCCTCGATTTCGACCATTGCGCGCCTGCTGCCGAACTGCCTGATCCTGTCCGACGAGCTGAACCATGCCTCGATGATCGAAGGCGTGCGCCGCTCGGGTGCGGAGAAGAAGATTTTTCGCCACAATGACGTCGAGCATCTGGAACAGCTTTTGAAGGCCGCCGATCCGGCACGCGCCAAGCTGATCGTGTTTGAATCCGTCTATTCGATGGATGGCGATATTGCACCGATCGAGAAGATCGCCGATCTGGCCGACAAGTATAACGCCATGACCTATATTGATGAAGTTCATGCGGTTGGCATGTACGGCAAGCGCGGCGGCGGTATCACCGACCGCGATGGTCTGGCACACCGCATCGACATCATCGAAGGCACGCTCGCCAAGGCTTTCGGCGCGCTGGGCGGCTATATCACCGGCTCACGCGCCATTATCGATGCCGTGCGCTCCTATGCGCCGGGCTTCATCTTCACGACCGCGCTTCCGCCATCGGTGGCAGCTGCCGCGACGGCTTCGATCCGCCATCTCAAAACCTCGCAGATCGAACGCGACGGCCAGCAGCGTCAAGCGCAGCAGGCCAAGGATGTGCTGTCGGCGGCGGGCCTGCCGGTCATGCCTTCGGACACGCATATCGTGCCCGTGCTGGTCGGCGATCCGGAACTTTGCAAGAAGGCCAGCGACCGGCTGCTCGATGTCCACGGCATCTATATCCAGCCGATCAACTATCCGACCGTGCCGCGCGGCACCGAACGCCTGCGCATCACGCCGTCGCCGCTGCATGACGATGCGCTGATCGACGGGCTGAAGGATGCTCTGCTGGAAGTCTGGAACACGCTTGGCATTCCCTTTGCCGAAACCGATGCCCCGCAGACAGCCAGTTCCGACCGCGTCGTGCCGCTGATGGTGTCCAAGGCGGGCGGATAAGATTCTCGTATACAGCTGAATGAAGAAGGCCGGTTTTCACCGGCCTTTGTTTTAGATTAAAGTCGCTCAATCCATTTCACGAGCCGGGCTGCGGCCTCATCAATCTGATGCGGGGCGCGACCGAAACAAAGGCGGAAGAATGCCTCGCCGCCTTGCCCAAAGGCGCTGCCCGGTGCAAGGCCCACATTGGCCCGGTCGATAATATCGATGGCCGCCTTGACCGAATCCGTCACGCCTTCAACGCCGAAGAACAGATAGAACGCGCCTTCCGGCGGGGCCAGGCGCACCTTGCCGGTTGCCTGCAAGGTCGAGCAAAGCCTGTCGCGGGTGGCGCGGGCACGCTCCACCTGCATGGCGATAAAGGGTTCACCCTGATCGAGCGCGGCCACCGCGCCGCGCTGCATGAATGGCGCCACGCCGGAGTTCGAATACTGGATCATGTTTTCGATCACCGGACCGACGGATGGATGCACCGTCATCCAGCCCACGCGCCAGCCGGTCATCGCCCAGTTCTTGGAGAAGGAATTGACGAAGATGATGCGGTCGTCGGGCTCCATGATTTCCATAAAAGACGGGGCGTGACCGCCCCCATAATAGAAATGCGTATAGATCTCGTCGGCGATGATCCAGAGCCCGTGCTTGCGCGCCAGATCAAGGATGTAACGCAGCGTCTCGCGGTCGGCGGTCCATCCGGTCGGGTTGGACGGTGTGTTGATGAACAGCGCGCGGGTGCGGGGCGTGATGGCGGCGGCGACCTTCTCCGGGTCGAGCACCCAGCCATTCGCGCCGAATTCCAGTTCCACCGCGACGGGCACCGCACCTGCAAGACCAGCCGCGCCGACGAAATTCGGCCAGGCCGGCGACAGATAGATCGCTTCCTCGCCCGCACCGACCGTCGCCGTCAGCGCCATTTCGATGGCGTGCATGCCCGAGCCGGTGACGTAGAAATTCTCAGGCTTCAAGGCCAGCGGGAAATGACGCGCATGGTAACGGGCCAGCGCCTCGCGCAGTTCGGGAATACCGGCCTGCCATGTATAGAAGGTCTCGCCGTCGGTAATGCTTTTCTGCGCCGCATCGCGGATGAAATCCGGCGTCGGCAGATCGCCTTCGCCCACCCATAACGGAATGAGCCCTTCGCGGCCCCGGCCATGATTGGCAACGGCGACAATGCCGCTTTCTGGCGCTTGCGCTGCTTCACGGCGGAGACTGGCTAAAAGTGTCATGATGATCCTGCGCTACTTGCTCTATGTCTATCGGCCTTAGCAAGACGCGAGCACAAAATCACTCGGCATTTTGTGATGATCCGATCATCGGTATTGATGAATGCCAAAACAAAAACGGAGCCCTTGCAGGCTCCGTCTTGGATCGCAAAGAAAAATCCCGATCAGGCCTTCTTGGCAAGAAGATCGCGGATTTCGGTCAGCAGCACTTCCTCGCGCGGAGCTTCCGGCTCAGGCTTTGCTTCTTCCTTCTTCTTCATGCGGTTCATGCCCTTGACGACAAGGAACAGCACCCAGGCGATAATCAGGAAATTGATCAGCAGGGTCACGAAGTTACCGTAAGCAACGGTTGCACCGGCTTCACGGGCGGCGGCAAGCGTGGACTTCGGCTCGCCGGCAAGCTGGATGAACATGTTCGAGAAATCGATACCGCCGGTGATCAGACCGATGATCGGCATGATGATATCGTTGACGATGGAATTGACGAGGCCACCGAAGGCGCCGCCGATAATCACACCGATGGCCAGATCGACCATATTGCCCTTGAGAGCGAATTCCCTGAATTCTTTCAACATTCGTCAGTCTCCCTCACGATTGCATTCCACATAACCGGGCCGTCGTTGCTGCGGTGCGTTCGTCAATTAATATGGCGTCAGATCGCTCCGACGGTGAACGATAGGACCGCTCCTGACAGGGGGAGGCTCGAAGAACGGTTCTATCAAACTGTATTTCGCTTAGTTTGTATTCGAAAAACTTCAAAGAAAAGATAAACGCGGATATCGATGGGTAAAACATCCGCTTTTTCATCAATATTCTTGCACGCAGGACATGAAAGTGCTTGCGTCAGACAGACTTGGATAAACTGAAGAGGAATAAAGCCGCCTATGCAAGGCTGGGGAATCATCGGCGCTGCCTTCCTGTACCTGCTGCTGCTTTTTGCTGTTGCCAGTATCGGCGACCGCAGAGCCTCACGCTGGAACAGTGCGCCGCGTCCCTATGTCTATGCGCTGAGCCTTGCGGTCTATTGTACGTCCTGGACCTTCTTCGGCTCTGTCGGCCTGTCCGCACAGCGCGGGCTGGAATTTCTCGGAATCTATATCGGGCCGATCCTGGTGTTCACGCTCGGCAACCGGCTACTGCGCCATATCGTGCGGCTGGCCAAGGCGGAGCGCATCACCTCCATCGCCGATTTTCTGGCGGCGCGGTATGGCAAAAGTTTTGGCGTGGCATCTCTCGCCACCTGTATCGCCGCCGTAGGGTCGATCCCGTATATCGCCTTGCAGCTGAAAGCAGTTGCGGGCAGCGTCGGGCTGGTGATGGACCATTATGGCCGCGCCGTCGCGCCGCCTGCCTTCATCTTCGGCGATATTTCGCTGGCAGTTGCCGCTGTGCTCGCCGTCTTCGCGATCCTGTTCGGCACGCGCCACACCGATGCGACCGAACACCAGAACGGGTTGATCCTCGCCATTGCGGTGGAATCCGTCATCAAACTTTGCGCATTTCTCACCGTTGGGCTCGCCTGCACGTTCTTCCTGTTCGGCTCGCCCTCGCAGCTCATCGACCAGATTTCCCAGTCCACCGATGCGCTGAAAGCCTTCCACTACCAGACCTCCATCGGCACCTGGATCATACAAACCGCCTTGAGTGCTGCGGCCATCATCATGCTGCCGCGCCAGTTCCACGTTACGGTCGTCGAAAGCCGCAGCGAAAAGGAATTGCGCACCGCATCCTGGCTGTTCCCGGTCTATCTGGTGCTGATCAATATCTTCGTGTTTCCGATTGCCCTGATCGGCGTGATGACGCTTGGCACCACGGTCAGTGGCGATCTTTACGTGCTGGCGCTGCCGCTTGCCGCCGAAGCGCACTGGATGGCGCTCATCGCCTTCCTTGGCGGTCTGTCCGCTGCAACGGCGATGGTGATCGTCGCCTGCGTGGCGCTGTCGATCATGATTTCCAACCATCTCGTGCTGCCGCTTTTCATCCGCAGCATGGCCAAGCGTCACCCGGCTGAACAGCCCGACCTGACAAAGGTCATTCTCAATACAAGGCGTGTGACGATCATCGCCATTCTGGCGCTCGCCTTCGCCTATTATCGCTTCACGTCCAACAATATTCACCTTGCCTCTATCGGCTTCGTATCGTTTGCGGCCATTGCGCAATTCGTTCCGGCCTTTATCGGCGGTCTGTTCTGGCGCAATGCCAATGGGCGCGGCGCGATGATGGGGCTGTCGGCGGGCTTTCTCGTGTGGGCCTATACGTTGCTTTTGCCTACCATGGCGCCGGAAGATGCCGCCATTTTGCGCGACGGCTTTCTGGGTTTCACGGCACTGCGCCCGGAAGCCCTGTTCGGCACCGATGCGCTGCCGCTGACCAATGGCGTGATCTGGAGCCTCACAGCCAATACGCTGTTCTATATTCTGGGTTCGCTCTCGCGCGCCTCGACGCCGCTGGAGCGCATTCAGGCCAGCATCTTCTTGCCGCGCTATTTCATCGCGACGCCGACGCTCCGACGGTTCCGCACCACCGTCACCGTGGCGGAACTGAAAGCCACCATGGCGCGCTATCTCGGCTCCGAACGTGTCGAGCGCGCCTTCCTGCGGTTCGAAGGGCATGAACAGCGCAGGCTCGATCCGGGCATGACCGTTGACACGCCCCTGATCCGCCATGCCGAACAATTGCTTGGCACGGCGGTCGGCACCGCTTCGGCACGGCTCGTTCTGTCGCTGCTTCTGCAACGCAACGATGCTTCAGGGCGTGATGCGCGCCAGCTTCTCGATGACGCTTCCGCCGCCCTGCAACAAAATCGCGACCTGTTGCAGATCGCGCTCGACCAGATGGAACAGGGCATTACGGTTTTCGACAAGGATTTTCGGCTGGCCTTCTGGAACCGCCAGTTCCGCACCCTGCTCAACCTGCCTGACGAGGTGATGCAGGTCGGTATCCCGGTTTCGGAAATCGTCGAGCATCTGATCCGCCGCGAAGACATCGCCTTCAATGCGCGCAACAGCATCATCCATTCGCTGACGGCCAGCCGCAAGCCCGCGCGCCTGAAGATGAAATCGACGGCCAAGACACTGGAAATCCAGTCCAATCCGATGCCGGATGGCGGTATCGTCGCGACCTATACCGACATCACCGCCGCCGTCGAAGCCGATCTGATGCGCCAGAAGGCCGCCGAAATGCTGGAACAGCGCGTGGCCGACCGCACGGCGGAACTGACCCATGTGAACAAGGAACTGGCGCGGGCGCAGGCCGCTGCCGAAGAGGCCAATCTCGGCAAGACGCGCTTTCTCGCCGCCGCGGGCCACGACATTCTGCAACCGCTCAACGCCGCGCGCCTCTATTCCACCGCGCTGTCGGAGAAACTTGGGCGTTCGGAAACCAGCGAATTTGCCCGCAACATCGATTCCTCGCTGGAGGCGGTGGAAGCCATTCTGGGCATGGTGCTGGATATTTCGCGCCTCGACACAGGCGCGCTGAAACCGGAAGTCTCGGTGTTCCGGCTGGACAGGTTGCTGAGCCAGATCGCCACGGATTTCACGCCGCTGGCGCGCAAGAAGGCGCTGAAACTGCGCGTGGTGCCGTCGAGCATCGTGGTGAAAACCGACCGCAACATGCTGCGCCGCCTGATCCAGAATCTCGTTTCCAATTCGATCAAATATAGCCGCAGCGGCGGCATGCTGCTTGGCGTCCGGCGGCGGGGCGCTTTTGTCGAATTGCAGGTGCTGGACACCGGAATCGGCATTGCGCAGCACAAGCTGAAGCTCGTCTTCCGCGAATTCACCCGCCTTGATGAAGGTATGCGCGAGGCGGAAGGGCTGGGACTTGGCCTGTCCATCGTCGACCGCATCGCCCGGCTGCTGGAATTTCCGCTGTCGGTGCGCTCGGTTCAGGGCAAGGGCACAACATTCACCCTGCGCATTCCGGTTTCAAACGAGCCAGTGCCGGTAGAGGAAACCAGAAGCCGTCGTGGCCATGCGCGCGCGCTGGAACTGACAGGCCTCGATGTGCTGTGCATCGACAATGATGCCGACATTCTGTCCGGCATGGAAACGCTTCTTTCGGGCTGGGGCTGCAACGTGACCACGCTGCGCAACGGCGCGGCGCTGAAAGCGTTTTGCGCCAATCGCAGCACCGCGCCGGATGTCATCGTCGCCGATTATCATTTGATCCATGAAAACGGCATCGACATGATCGGCTTCACGCGGGAGCATTTCGAGACGGAAATACCCGCCATCTTGCTGACCGCCGACCGTTCCAAGGAAGTGCGCCAGCGCGCCGAGGATGAAAACATCACCTTGTTGAACAAGCCGCTTCGCCCGGCGGCGTTACGCTCATTGCTGTCGCATTTTTATCATGCGCGACAGGACGGCAGCCCGTCACAGACGGCTGCGCAATAATCATATCATGTGCTGATAACGTCACTGCCGATGCGCGACAGCAAGATGACAGCCTGAGTGCGGCTATCGACGCCAAGCTTCTGCAACACGGCCGAGACATGCGCCTTGACGGTCGCTTCCGACACGCTCAGCTCATAGGCGATCTGCTTGTTGAGAAGACCCTCGGCGAGCATGGTCAGCACGCGGGTCTGCTGCGGTGTGAGCGTGCGCAGGCGCGCAATCAGGCCCTCGATTTCCGGATCCTTCGGGTGATCGAGATCAATGCCTTCCGGTGTCCAGATATCGCCCGCAAGCACGGCGCGCACCGCCTCGCCGATGGTCTCCATGCTGGCCGATTTGGAGATGAAGCCCGATGCGCCCAGTTCCACCGCATGATGGATCGTCGCGGCATCGTCGGTGGCGGACACGATCACCACCGGCAGGGCCGGCTGCAACGCCTTCAGCGCCACCAGCCCCGAAAGTCCAGCGCCGCCGGGCATGGTCAGATCGAGCAGCAGAAGGTCGATATCGTCGCGTTCGGCAACCAGTTTCCTGACGGCATCGAAATCGCCAACTTCGACAATCTCGACGTTTTCGGATTGTCCCGACAGAACCTGTCTCAATGCGCCGCGAAAAAGCGGGTGATCGTCAGCGATGATAAAGTGCATGTGCCTCGCGCGCCAATTTCAAGTGGTTCCTCCCCGTGCGGTGCATCCAATGCTACCAAACAAGTTTTTATGCCTATTTTTATGCGGAGCAACCAAAAATCACGTTGCTAACGTGTTTTCGCATTTCTCATTGCCGCCATGTGGCCGCATTCTGTGGTAGGGTTGCGCCGGAAATTGAAACACAGGCCCCGCCAGGCACGTGAAGCAGAGGGTGGGAACCAGAAGGCCTTTCATGACGCGCAATATGCTTTATCCCGAGATTGAACCCTTCAAGGAAGAGATGCTGCAGGTGTCCCCGCTGCATCGCATCCATGTCGAGCAGTGCGGCAACCCGGACGGCAAGCCGGTGATCATGATTCATGGCGGCCCCGGCGGCGGCATCACGCCAGCCATGCGTCGCCTGCACGATCCGGAGCGTTATCGCATCATCCTGTTTGACCAGCGCGGTTGCGGTCGTTCCACGCCGCACGCCGAATTGCGTGAAAACACCACCTGGGATCTCGTTGCCGATATGGAGCATATCCGCGCCCATCTCGGCATCGACAAATGGCAGATTTTCGGTGGCTCCTGGGGTTCGACGCTCGGCCTCGCTTATGCTGAAACGCACCCGGAACGCGTGTCGGAAATGGTGCTGCGTGGCATCTTCATGCTGCGCCGGTTCGAAATCGACTGGACATATACCAACGGTGCCAGCATCATTTTTCCAGATCACTTCGAAGCCTTTCAGGAGCATATTCCCGAAGCCGAGCGCGGCGATATGATTGCCGCCTATTACAAGCGCCTGACGGACCGCGATCCGAAAGTTCAGCTGGAAGCCGCCCGTCGCTGGGCGCGCTGGGAAGGCTCAATCATTTCGCTTCTGCCGGACCCATCGCGCGTTGATGCCTTCGGCGCGGATGAATATGCAATCGCCTTTGCGCGCATCGAGTGCCACTATTTCCAGAATCGCGGCTTCCTCGATTCTGATGACCAGCTTTTGCGCAATGTCGAACGCATCCGGCATATTCCGGGCGTCATCGTGCATGGCCGTTACGATATCTGCACGCCCTTCATCAATGCATGGCAGCTGAAGAAGCTGTGGCCGGAAGCCGACCTCAAGATCGTCGAGGATAGCGGCCACGCCGTGACCGAGCCGGGCATCGTTCATGAGCTGATCGAAGCGACGAAACGCTACGCCGCGTAACGACAGAAACAGGAAAGGCGCCATTTGGCGCCTTTTTTATTATCCACGAGCGATCACGTCCGTCCGCCGGGCGGTGTTGGTGTCGTCTCGGCGGGCTTTTCCGGCTCGCTGTCGAAGCTCTTGGCAATGTCCATGAAGCGGCGCATGAAGCGTTCCATATAGCTCATGGATTGTTCGAACTCCTGTTCGCTCGGCAGGCCCGAAGCGGTATTGCCGCCGCCCTTCTGATCGATGGCCGCCAGCCGGTCTTCCAGCACCTTCACGCGGCCCTGCAAATCCGCCAGATCATTCTCATAAGCCTCGCGGTCTTCCGTGGCCATCTTGCAGATCATCTGGCCCTGCGACTGTTCGGTGCAAACCGAAATCGCGCCGGTCTTGCTATCAAGGCGCACATAGCCGGTTTCGGTCTGTTCCAGACGATAGCGGCCATTTTCCTGCGCCACCGCCCCGGATGCAGCCAGAACCGGCGCGACCAGAGCCACCGCCGCCAGACCGCGCATGACGGGACGTGCGGCGAAAAAGGTGTTTTTGTTCGACATAATCCGATCTCCCTTTGGCTTCCTGTCATCATATGGGAGCTTTGCGACGAAAATCGAACCCCTTCAGCTATTTGTTTTTACGCATTATCCCACGCAAAACCGCTTCGCACTTTTGCTGGAAATGCTTTGGGTCTTTGATTTTCTGACAATTTCGGTCTAGAGGACAGCCATGACCAAGATCATCTACAAGATCGCCCCGCGCGAACTCTGGGCGCAAGCGGAAAAGGCGGGAAGCTTTTCGGGTGCACCGGTTGATATTGCCGATGGCTATATCCATTTCTCTACTGCAACACAGGTGCGCGAAACCGCTGCGAAGCATTTCGCGAACCAGAACAACTTGGTTCTTGTGAGCGTGGACGCGACCCGTCTTGGTGAAGACCTTAAATATGAGGCCTCGCGCGGTGGTGCGCTTTTCCCTCATCTCTATGCGGACCTGCCGCTTGATGCGGTCGTGGCTGTCGAGCCCTTGCTGCTCGACGACAATGGACTTCATATTTTCCCGGAGCTGAAAGACGAATGAGCGGACTTTTTGAAACTCTCGGCCGACGCGCCCTCTTCTCTTTCGACGCAGAACAGGCGCATGGCCTGTCCATTGCCGGGCTGAAGACCGGGCTCGTAAGCTGCAGCGCACCGAGCGACCCCGCTTTGTCGGTCAAGGTTGCGGGATTGCAGTTTCTCAATCCGCTCGGCATGGCCGCTGGCTATGACAAGAATGCCGAAGTGCCGGATGCGCTTTTGAAGCTGGGCTTCGGCTTCACCGAAATCGGCACCATCACGCCGCGCTCGCAAAGCGGCAATCCGCGTCCGCGCATTTTCCGTCTTGTGGATGACAGGGCCGTCATCAATCGCCTTGGCTTCAATAATGAAGGCCACGAGGCGGCTTTCAAGCGCCTGTCGCAGCGCGCAGGCAAGAGCGGCATTGTCGGCGTCAATATCGGTGCCAACAAGGATGCGGAAGATCGCATCGCCGATTACGTGGCGGGCATTCGCCGGTTCTACCAGCTGGCGCGCTATTTCACCGTCAATATTTCCTCGCCCAACACGCCGGGCCTGCGCAATCTCCAGGCGCGCGACAGTCTGCGCGAGCTTTTGAGCCGTGTGCTGGAAGCGCGCAACGAGGAAGGCAGCATGTGCACGCTGAAGCGTCCGGTGTTCCTCAAGATCGCGCCTGATCTGGCCGATGAGGAACTGGACGACATTGCCGCCGAGGCCACCGAGCAGAAACTGGACGGCATCATCGTTTCCAATACCACCCTGTCGCGTACCGGGCTGAAAAGTGCTGAAAACCGCGACGAAACCGGCGGGCTTTCCGGCGCACCGCTGTTCGAACGGTCCACCGTGGTTCTTGCCCGCATGCGCGAGCGTGTGGGGCCTGACATGCCGCTGATCGGCGTTGGCGGTATCGATAGCGCCGAAACCGCCCTGACCAAGATCAAGGCTGGGGCTGATCTGGTACAGCTTTATACGGGCCTCATCTATCGCGGCCCCGGCCTGCCAAGCGACATTCTGCGCGGGCTTTCGGCAGCGGTTAAACGCGAAGGCGTCGCCAATATTGCCGAACTGCGCGACCGCGACACAAAAGACTGGGCAGCGCGCCCTTTGCCTGCGTGATTATTTCGTGAATTCCAGCCGATAGCGGCGTGGCAGCATCGCCAGAAGCGTGATGCCACGTATCGACAGAAACAGATTAAGCGCCAGCCAAAGCCCGTGATTGCCCATCGCGGGCTTTGCCGCATAAAGCACGGCCATAAAGAAGGCCAGCGACAGGAACATCATGTTGCGCATGTCGCGCGACCATGTAGCCCCGATATAGACACCGTCCATATGAAAGGCGAGCAGCCCGGTGATACCGGTGAGTGCCGCCCAGGGCAGATATTTGAGCGCCTCGGCATGGACATCCTCGGCCTTGGACAGAAGGCTGATGATTGGATCTCCGAAAACCAAAAGCGCGAAGGCGATGATGCTGGCCATCACCAGCCCCCACACAAAGGTGAGCTTGGTGCCGCGCACAAAGGCCGGGCTGTAGCGCGCACCGATCGACCGCCCGACGATCTGTTCAGCGGCGGCGGCCATGCCGTCGAGGAAAAAGCCTGCCACGAGGAAGAAATTCATCAGCACGGCATTGGCCGCAAGCGTCACCGGCCCGAGATCGGAACCCGCACGTGTGAAGAAGGCGAAAGCGGTCAGAAGCAGGAAGGAGCGGATCATGATATCGCGATTGACCGCGAACATGCGCAGAATGCCTTCCTTCTGGAAAATGCGCTGGCGGCTCGGGCGCTTGGTCGCGTCCTTGCGGAAATGCCGGACCACCAGAAAGAGGCCGACAATCGCCGCGACGGTTTCGCCGGTGACCGTGGCCCATGCCACGCCTGTCACGCCCCAGCCGAGTTCGAGGCCGAGAATGATGCAGAGCACGATATTGATGCCGTTGAGCAGAACCTGAAGGCCGAGGCCAAGCAGGCCCTGTCCGCGTCCGAGAACCAGCCCCAGCACCGAATAATTGATGAGCGCCACCGGCGCGGCCAGCATGCGGATCGACACATAGGTCGCCATGGCCTCCTGCGTCGCGCTTGTCGGATGCATGAAGCTGGAGGCCGCGGCCAGAATGAGCGGCAGGCAGAGGATCATCAAGCCGCCCGCGATCACCGCGATAATGATGGCGCGCCAGAAGATTGCCTGTTCTTCGATGGCGTCTTCAGCACCCATGGCCTGCGCCACCAGACCGGTTGTGCCGGAGCGCAGGAAATTGAACATGGACAGCAGGAAATCGAACACCAGCGCGCCGATGGCCAGCCCGCCGATCAGTTCGGCCTTGCCCATCTGCCCGACCACGCCCATATCGACGAGCCCCAGCAGCGGCGTCGTGATGGCGGCAAGCGTCATGGGAATGGCGATCAGCATGACCATGCGATGCGTCACATCGAACGGCCTCGTAACGCTTCCAACGCGCTGCGACTGATCCATAACCACTATCCCCGAATTCGCACCTGTAATTCGAGAACGTCTACTCTGGAATCGCTCGAAACTACAGAGAATTCGGCCCATAGATTGTCGCAGCCCCTGACAGCTTTATGTCAGGAGTTATAGAGATCAGAGGCCCAGCATCATTGCCCAATAGATGCGATTGGGTTTGTTTTCCGGCGTGGCCCAGGCCAGGCCATAATGGCTGAAGGTGGGATCGAGCATGTTCTTGCGATGGCCGGGCGACTTCATCCAGGCGTCGAACACGGCTTCGGTATTGGGCTGGCCGGAGGCGACATTTTCAGCCGCAGGACCGCGAATGCCCGCCTGACGCAACCGCGCGACAAAACCATTGCCCCAGCCGACGCTGTGGCCGATCTTGCCATAGCTTGCCATGCGCTTCGCCTGAAAAAGCGCGGCCTGTTCCAGCTTGGAATCGGTCGCCATGAGCGAGAGGCCGTTTGCCTTGCGGATGGTGTTGAACAGCGCGGTGGGATCGCCCGCGCTCACCACATTCGTCGCTGCATCCGCTGCGCCGAACGGCAAGACGGAGAGCGAAACCGCGCCCCCGGCGAGAACCAGAAAGCCGCGCCGGGAAAGCATAAATCCTTGTTTTTGCTGCATCGTCCGAATGTATAACCCTGCTTCCAATATCTGCTATTTGCGATAGCTGAGGATACGGAGCAAAATAAAGGCAGGGATGACAACGGCTGCGCCCAAAATGAGATAATCCGCGAAACGGGCGACGGCGGAGAAGCCCATATTCCACAGGCGCAGGAAGAAATCGCGAATGCCCCAGAGAATATCGTAGGGCGTCCAGTGGAACGCGCTCATGACCACGCCAACCACCAGCGAAATCAGCACCAGCTTGACGATGATGCGTGCAGGCGTATCGCCAAGAAAACGGTTTACACCATCAGACATGCAAATCTCCTGCGTCTCAATTTTCCGCCATGCTGACAGATTCATCGCGCAAGACATAAGCGGAGATGATGACATCCGCAAGTTTTGAGCGTCTGCATCTATCTTTGCTTACGATAATCGCGTGGAGCCTTCTGCTTCTGGCGCGAGAAGGACCGGTTCATGCTGCGCGTATCGGTAAAGCCACTCGCGACGGCCACTTCCAGAAGCGATAATCCGGTCTCGGCCAGCAGTTCCTTTGCCTTCTTGACGCGCAGTTCTTCGCGCACTTCGAAGGCTGTGCGTTCCAGCGCCAGCCGGAAGCCGCGCTCCATCTGGCGTACGGAAATGCCGAGCCTGCGCGCCACATCGATCATGGGCACCGGGTCTTCCAGCGTTTCCTCGAAAATGCGGATGGCCTTGCGGATCATCGGCGAGCGCACGCCGTTAAAGCTGAGTGCTGGCTGTTCGGAGCGTACCAGCTCGTAAGGGATCATCAGGATCGACGCGCTTTTACGCGCCAATTCCTCGGAAATCTCGTTCTGGATGATGGAGAGCGCCAGCGACGCTGCACCCAATCCACCCGCGCAGGTATAGTGCCGCCCGCTGCGGTGAAACAGGCTGGTCGTATCGGCGGTATAGCCGTCGAACAGGTCGAGAAAATCGTCGCGGTGGAACCAGTTCACACAGCAATTGCGGTCTTCGAGCAAGCTGCCCTCGGCAAGCAGGAAAGCGGCGGTGCAAAGCCCCACCACGGTCTTGCCGCGTTTGTCGGCGCGCTTGATGAGATCGATCAATGCCTGCTGGCGCGGACGATACTGGGCAAGCACCCCCCCAACGACCGCCACATAATCGCATTCGTCGAGTTCGCCGATGGGAGCTGTCGGCTCGATCACCATGCCGGAACTGGACGCGACCGGATCGCCGGACAGCGTGCAGATTTTCCAGGCGCAGCGGATCTGGCGGCTCTTGTCGCGATCATCGGCAGCGAGGCGGAAGGGATCGAGAAACAGGCTGAGCGCCGTCAGCGTAAAACCCGGCAGCGCGACAATGCCAACCGACAGCCTACGCGGCGGCGCATCCGCCGGGGCATCCTGTTTTCGGCTTGTTTCCGGTCCTGTTCCGTTGGCCACGTTCGTCGCTTTCCTCCGCACTTCATCTATCTGCGCGGAGCAGGCTCATACAGTCAACGAAAATGCTTGGAAAGCTTCAACTGCTGCGCCTGATAATTGGAGCCGAGATCAGTGCCGTAAAGCGCCTTCGGGCGATGCAGCATATGCTCATAGACAAGGCGTCCGACGATCTGGCCATGTTCCAGAATGAACGGCACTTCATGGCTGCGCACTTCGAGAACCGCGCGGCTGCCCGTGCCGCCAGCCGCACTGTGACCAAAGCCCGGATCGAAGAAGCCCGCATAGTGAACGCGGAACTCACCGACCAGCGGATCGAACGGCGTCATCTCTGCGGCGTAGAGCGGCGGCACATGCACGGCTTCTCGCGAGACGAGGATATAGAATTCATCCGGGTCAAGCACGAGTTCGCGTGCGCCGCGATCATAGATCGGCTCCCAGAAATCGAGCACATCATTGGCGGCGCGCTTGTCCACATCGACAACGCCCGTGTGATGCTTGCCGCGATAGCCGATCAACTTGTCCGGGCCACCGGAAAGATCGACGGAAAGCGCGATGCCGCCGCCGGAGATGTTCGGCATTTCAGCGGCCACCAGCGTCTCGGAATTATGCAGCGCGGCGAGTTCCGCTTCATCGAGCTGGGCGCGGCCCTTGCGGAAACGGATCTGCGACAGGCGCGAGCCGGTGCGCGCAACAATGGGGAATGTGCGCGGGCTGACTTCCAGATAAAGCGGGCCGTTGTAACCCGCAGGCACCTTGTCGAATTCCTGCGCGCCATCGGCAATCACGCGGGTGAAGATGTCGAGACGGCCAGTCGAGCTTTTCGGATTGGCGGATGCCGACAGTTCGGGCGACAGCGCAAGGCTTTCCAAGAGCGGCACGATATAGACGCAGCCGGTTTCGAGAACCGCGCCTGCGGTCAGGTCGATCTCGTGCAGCTTGAGCCGTTCGAGCTTATCTATAACCGGTGTGCCGGGACCCGGCATGAAGGAGGCGCGAACGCGATAGGCCTTTGCGCCAAGGCGGAGATCGAGGCTCGCAGGCTGAATCTGGTCGGTATCCAGCGGGCGCGGCGAAGCCAGCAAACCGCTTTCGAACAGCGCAGCGATATCCGCATCCGCCAGAATTCCCGCATCTCTTAGCGCCATCGACCTCGTACTCCATAGTCTGAGCAATTCTTCAAAAGACCTTTGACCACTCGAAGGCCCAATGCCAACCCTTCACGCCCGGAGAAACGGGGTTTTCCGCAGGAATCGAACCCAATCGTGAGCCAACGCGGCAGGCTTTTCCTCAAAACTCGCTATCGTGGCATTGACGACCTTGCGCAACAGGCATATGGAAAATGTGTTCCGTGGTGATTTGGCCGGCCGGCTTGCAGCCACGTTAAAGAATTCGCTAAAAAGGGCCGCGGTTCGTTACCGGCCTTTTGGGCCGGTTTTTTATTGGCCGCCGAGATGCCACTAAACGCTTTTGGGCGTCCCGGCCGACCAGCTTTTGACAGGTTGGAAAAATGACGACTGAGACTACCCGCAAATTCCGCCCCGCAACGCAGCTCGTGCACGCCGGTTCGCTCCGCTCCGGTTTCGCCGAAATGTCGGAAGCGATGTTCCTCACGCAGGGTTTCCTTTATCCCGATGCCGAAGCCGCCGAAGCGCGTTTCAAGGGCGAAAATCCGGGTTTCATCTATTCGCGTTACGCCAACCCCACCACGGACATGTTCGAAAAGCGCATGTGCGCGCTGGAAGGCGCCGAGGAAGGCCGTGCCACGGCTTCCGGCATGGCTGCCGTCGCCGCTGCCATTCTGTGTCAGGTCAAGGCGGGTGATCATGTGATTTCCGCGCGCGCCGTGTTCGGCTCGTGTCGCTATATCGTCGAGACCCTGCTGCCGCGCTATGGTGTGGAAATCTCGATCATCGACGGCTCGGACATCGCCAACTGGAAAGCCGCTGTTCGTCCGAACACCAAGGTGATGTTCCTCGAAAGCCCGTCGAACCCGACGCTCGAAATCATCGATATCGCCGCCGTGGCCGAAGTGGCCAATGAAGCAGGCGCGAAGCTGATCGTGGACAATGTCTTTGCGACCCCGCTTTACCAGAAGCCGCTGGAGCTTGGCGCGCATATCGTCGTCTATTCGACCACCAAGCATATTGACGGCCAGGGCCGTTGCCTTGGCGGCATCGTGCTGTCCGACCGCGAATGGGTCGAAACCGAGCTTCAGGACTATTATCGCCATACCGGCCCCGGCATGAGCCCGTTCAATGCCTGGATTATGCTGAAGGGTCTGGAAACGCTGTCCGTGCGCGTGCGCCAGATGACGCAGTCGGCGGCTGCCGTTGCCGATGTTCTCGCAGGCAAGCCGGGCGTCAAGCGCGTCCTTTATCCGGGCCGCGCCGACCATCCGCAGGCAGATGTGATCGCCAAGCAGATGACTGGCGGTTCGACCCTGATCGCGCTCGAACTGGAAGGCGGCAAGGAAGCCGCGTTCAAATTCGAAAATGCGTTGCAGGTGTTCAGCATCTCCAACAATCTGGGCGACGCCAAGAGCCTGATCACCCATCCGGCCACCACGACGCACAAGAACCTGAGCGATGAGGCCAAGGCCGAGCTTGGCATTTCCGATGGCGTGCTGCGCATTTCGGTTGGCCTTGAA
This sequence comes from Ochrobactrum teleogrylli, assembly GCF_006376685.1. Classification (GTDB taxonomy): domain Bacteria; phylum Pseudomonadota; class Alphaproteobacteria; order Rhizobiales; family Rhizobiaceae; genus Brucella; species Brucella teleogrylli. The sequence goes on from NZ_VEWL01000003.1 coordinate 41,912, forward strand.
GATACCGACGATCTTCTGGAAGACGTCGAAGAGGCGCTGAAGGCAGCCGTTCGCTAAATAAAGAAAAGGATGATCCGGCCTGATTCCGTCAGGCCGGGTCATCCGTTTATCTTCTGCATTTTCTTGTGCCGAAGCATCTCTGGATCATGCAAAAGACGGTGTTTCGTCTTAAAAAATGTGACCTTTTCGCTGCAATCCCCCACAAGAACGATCCGATTGCAGAAAACCGCCCGCTTTGGCCCTGTCGAGATTGCCGCGCCACGTTGACCTCCAACGCAACTTTGGCGATAGGTGGGCAACAGGCACATGACAAAGGCGGATGCGATGTACAGGGCGGTGACGCAGGGGATCGAAATAACGGTTGAGCCGTTTTATCTGGAAGACGAGTCGGCTCCCGAAGACAACCGCTATGTCTGGGGCTACCGCATCACCATTGCCAATAATTCCTCCGACACGGTGCAGCTGCGCTCGCGCTACTGGCAGATTACCGATGCCAATGGCCGCGTCGAGGAAGTGCGCGGGGCCGGTGTCGTCGGCGAACAGCCGGTGCTCGATCCGGGCGACTCGTTCCAATATTCATCCGGCTGTCCGCTGACCACATCATCCGGCGTCATGGTCGGGCGCTATCAGATGCAGAACCCGACGGGCAATACATTCGAAGTGGATATTCCGGCTTTCTCGCTGGATGTGCCAGAGCAGCGCCGCACGCTGAATTAGAGCGCATCCCGAAAAGTGTGAAACGGTTTTCGGAACAAGATGCGCGTTAAAACAAAGTTAGAGCAGGAAACAAAAAAGGCGGTTCTCCTGAACCGCCTTTTTTTGATTACTTGGCGAATTGCGCCGGATCAAACTCGTAATGCGTCGAGCAGAATTCGCAGGACACCGAAATCTTGCCGTTTTCGATGCTGTCCTGAATTTCCTCTGCCGAGAAGCCTGACAGGACGCCCTGGATTTTCTCCCGCGAGCAGGAGCATATATCCGCCACCTTGATGGCGTTGAAGACGCGCACGCCGCGCTCGTGGAACAGGCGATACAGCAGGCGTTCCGAACCGACCTGCGGATCGGTCAGTTCCGAGCTTTCGATGGTGCCGAGCAGTGACCGCGCCTCATCCCAGGCATCATCCACCGGATGAAACACGGCTTCTTCCTCGTCACCGTCGCCGCCCGGCAGATCAGGAACACGCGCGCGCAATTCCGATTCCGGCAGGAACTGGATGATCAGACCGCCTGCGCGCCATTGCTCGACCGGCTTGCCATCGGCACCCCGTTCGACCAGCTTGGCGACGCTCAGCTTCAGATCGGTCGGGATCTGTTCAGACTGACGGAAATAGGTCGTGGCAATTTCCTCCAGCGTCGAGCCGTCCAGCGCCACAATACCCTGATAGCGCTGCATATAGGCGCCCTGATCCACCGTGAAGGCCAATGTGCCGCGACCGAGCAGCTCTTCAGGCTGCGTCTTGCCTGTGGCGATGGCGTCCTTCAGGCGATCCTCATCGAAACGCGCATAGCCGCGCACCGCATTGGGTGTGCTGAAATCCACCACCAGCATGTCCACCGGACCGTCGGACTGGGTCTGGAAGATGAACTTGCCTTCGAATTTGAGCGAAGTGCCGAGCAGGACGGTCAGAACCGTCGCCTCCGCCAGCAGGCGGGCCACTTCTTCCGGATATTCGTGGCGTTTCAGGATGGCGTCGATGCTCGTGCCAAGCTGAACCGCGCGACCGCGCACATCGAGCCCTTCCACCTGGAAAGGCACGACGGCGTCGTCGCCTGCAAAGCCGAAATCACCCAGATCGAGCTTGGGACCCGAATGGCCGTTTTCGGCTTCGATATAATCGTTGCTGGTATTCTCAGCCACAGAAAACTCCAATCACGCGCCTTGCAGGCACCAGGCCAGAATGGCCTTCTGGGCGTGGAGCCTGTTTTCGGCTTCGTCGAACACGACCGATTGCGGCCCGTCGATCACTTCGTTGGTCACTTCCTCCCCGCGATGTGCGGGCAGGCAATGCATGAAGAGGGCCTTCGGGTCGGCTTTCGCCATCAGCCGCGCATTGACCTGATAGGGCATGAACACATTATGTCCACGGGCGCGGTCTTCCTGCCCCATCGAAACCCAGGTGTCGGTCACGATGCAATCCGCACCGCTTGCCGCTTTTTCCGGGTCTGTCGTGGACATGATGTCCGCACCGTTTGCCCTGGCCCAGTCAATGAAGTGCTGGTTTGGCTCGCTGCCTTCCGGCGTCGCGATATTGACGTTGAAGTCAAACCGCGCCGCGGCTTCCACAAGCGAATGCAGGACGTTGTTGCCGTCCCCCATCCAGGCAAAGGTCTTGCCTTTGATCGAGCCGCGATGTTCCTCATATGTAAGTACGTCGGCCATGATCTGACAAGGGTGGGTGTCGTCGGTCAAAGCGTTGATGACCGGAACGGTGGCATATTCGGCCAATTCGAGCATGCGGTCATGCGATGTGGTGCGGATCATGATCGCATCCACATAGCGCGACAGGACCTTTGCCGTATCAGCGATAGTCTCGCTGCGACCGAGCTGCATTTCCGAGCCGGTGAGCATCAGCGTTTCGCCGCCGAGCTGGCGCATGCCGACATCGAACGACACGCGCGTGCGGGTCGATGGCTTTTCGAAAATCATCGCCAGCACCTTACCGGCATAGGGCTTTTCAATCTCGCCCGCCTTCAGCCGCGCCTTGCGCGCCTTGGCGTCTTCGAGGATGGAACGCAATTCGCTTCCTGAAACAGAAGACAGGTCGAGAAAGTGCTTGATACCGTTATCCTGAGCCATGATTACGCCGTCTTGCTGATCGGATTTACGACAGAAAGCCGTTCCACGGCTGTTTCGATGCGGTTCAGCGCTTCACGGGCTTCTTCCGGCGTCGTGACCAATGGCGGCAGCAGACGCACGACATTGTCGCCAGCGCCGACGCTGAGGAAATGCTCGTCGCGCAGCGCCTGAATGAGCGTGGTGTTCGGCACAACGCATTTGATGCCCATCAAAAGGCCGCGACCGCGCACCTCGGACACCACATTCGGGAACCGGTCGATGATCGACGCAAGGCCCTGCTTCATGACAAGCGCGGTGGCCTGAACATTTTCCAGAAAGCCCTCTTCCAGAATAACGTCCAGCACGGCATTGCCGACCGCCATGGCCAGCGGATTGCCGCCATAGGTGGTGCCATGCACACCGGCAACCATGCCCTTGGCGGCTTCAGCCGTTGCAAGGCAGGCCCCAACCGGGAAACCACCGCCGATGCCCTTCGCCACAGCCATGATGTCCGGCGTGATGCCCGACCACTCATGGGCGAAAAGCTTGCCGGTACGACCAACGCCGGTCTGCACTTCATCGAGGATCAGGAGCAGGCCCTTTTCGTCGCAGATCTGACGGATAAGGCGCATGAATTCTTCCGGGAAGCCACGTAGACCGCCCTCGCCCTGAATGGGCTCAAGCAGGACAGCGGCGGTTTCATCAGTGATGGCGGCGCGAAGGGCCACCTCGTCGCCGAACGGCACCTGATCGAAGCCTTCGACCTTCGGGCCGAAACCTTCGAGATACTTGGCCTGGCCACCGGCAGCGATGGTCGCAAGCGTGCGGCCATGGAACGCGCCTTCAAAGGTGACAATCCGGAAACGCTCCGGATGACCGTTGGCGAAATGATAGCGACGGGCGGTCTTGATCGCGCATTCCAGCGCTTCAGCACCGGAATTGGTGAAGAAGACCTTGTCGGCGAATGTGTTGTCGACCAGACGCTGGCCTAGCTTTTCCTGTCCGGGAACTTCATAAAGATTGGACAGGTGCCACAGCTTGTCTGCCTGATTTTTCAGGGCTTCGACCAGATGCGGATGGGAATGGCCAAGGGAGTTCACCGCAATGCCGGCCGCAAAATCGAGATAGCGTTCGCCGGTTTCGGTGATCAGCCAGATGCCCTCACCTCGCTCGAAGCGCAGAGCCGCACGATTATAGGTGTCGTAAAGCGGTTGCACGGTCGTAGCGTCGGTCATTGCAATCAGGCCTCCATAAGCCTTTCTAATGCTGCACATCCGCAGAAAACGGACTGTCAGCCTTGCCATTTTGAGCGATATTCCGGCCCTCTCTCCGGCCAGCTATCACAGGATTTTGGCACGTCGATCATGCGCCCTTCGCCTGACGAACCTGCCGAAATAAAAAGCCGCCCACCGGGCGGCATAATTATTCTGGGTGTATATTGGCGCTCGCGAAAAAAATGTCAATCAAACTAAGGCTCGATTATCGCGCTTCTTTACGCATGAGTTGATGCATTTTTTGCCCGTTGGCCGGGCTTTGCCCGCGTTTTTTCAGCGCGCATGCCGGACTTGTCGCCAACATTTCCGGAGGCGGGCTAGCGCTACCGACATCCCGCCTATATATAGAGCCCAGTTTCCACGGCGCGGCGCGTGCAGCGGCTTCTCTCTCAAAGGTGTTCAAAAATGCACCACGGGACCAAAGAAAAACCGTCTTTGCCACCCAAGTTGGGGAAAACCTTAAAAATGGAATCTGCCTGACAGGGCTATCCCTTGTCATGGAGTCATCCGGTATTGTAGTTTCTCTTTAAAGAAAAAAGCTACATTTCGTGCGGCGGACCTAGTCACCCGGATAGATATGGTGTTTGCGCCTGGAGCAATCCGGGAACACTGGTGGATTCCGGATAACGAAAATGATTGGAGCCCAGGGCGATGAACTGGACAGACGAACGCGTTGAACTACTGAAGAAACTGTGGAGCGAAGGCTTGAGCGCAAGCCAGATCGCAGCACAGCTTGGCGGTGTGAGCCGCAATGCAGTGATCGGCAAAGTGCACCGTCTGAAGCTTTCGGGTCGCGGTAAGACGACGACCGCTGCTCCGCGCAGCAAGAAAGTCAATACGGTTGCAGCAGCGCCGCGTCCTGTAACGCAGCATGCGGGCGGCAGCACGCATACGGCCCATACGACGACGATGCGCACGGCAACGGTCACCAAGACGGTAGGCGCAACGGCACTGCAGATGGAATATGCAGCCGAAGTGGTGACGGAAACCGTCGTCAAGCCGGCTTCGAATGTGGTGGTGCCGATTTCGCGACGCCTCACTTTGTTGCAGCTCTCCGAGCGTACCTGCAAGTGGCCGATCGGCGACCCGCTGAACGAAGATTTCCACTTCTGCGGCAGTGAATCGGGTGAATCCAGCCCTTATTGCAGCTACCACTCCCGCCTGGCTTTCCAGCCGACGGCAGAACGACGCCGGGCACGCTGATCTAAGGGAATAGGTGAGTAAGGGAATAAGGGAGTATGCTTGACGATATCGTCGGCAGCTCCCTTTTTCTTTGCCTGCCACCCTATTCCTTCACATACTGCCCTACTGCCCTAATCCCTTATTCCCTTATTCCCTTATTCCCCTACTCACCTACTCACTTACTCCCCTATTCCCCTCCTCATAGACCCTCAGCGTGCGATCGGCGATGCCGTCCCAGCTGTAATCGCGGGCGATCCAGTCGATGAGTTGCTGCGACTGTTCTGCCGTCAGCGGGTTGTCGCTCTTGCGGCGTAGCGCGGTTTTCAACGCATCGATGTCGCCGAGCGGGAAATAGTCGTCGTCTGGCAGTCCGACTTCCAGATTGGCCGTGATGTCGCTGGCCAGCACATTGAGTCCGTAGCCCATCGCCTCCAGAAGCGCGATAGGCATACCTTCATGGCTCGACGGCAGCACGAAAAGGCCAGCCTGACTGAAAAGCGCGGAGAGTTCCTCCCCCTGCAATGCCCCGGTCAGGACGACGCCCGGCACGGCCTCGGCGCGGGTGCGCACCTCTCCCGCATAGTCGGCGGTATATTCCGCCGAGCCGATCAAGGCGAGTTTCAGCGATGGATCGGAGAGCTTGGCGAATGCCTCGATCAGATCGAGCTGGCGCTTTTCCGGTACGATGCGCGCGACCAGCGCAATATAGCGGCTCGGAACTAGCCCATGCTTTTCCAGCCAGCTTGGATCACGGCTCGGCTCGCGCAGGGTGACGCCATTCGGGATGAAGGTGACGGGAACGTTATAGCGTTGCCCGACCGTTTTCGCGATATCGTTGGAGACGGCGATGCGGGCGTTTGCAAAGCGCATTCCCCATTTTTCGCCAAGCTTCAATGTCGTGCGCGCCAGGCGGCCCCATTTTTGACGGTTATAATCGAAGCCGTGATGGGTCACGACCGTCCGCAAACCGAGCAGACGCGCAAGCGGCGTCACTAGTGCCGGGCCGATAGCGTGGATGTGCAAAATGTCGGGACGCGTGAAACCCGCGCGCAGCACGCCCAGAAGGGTATGCACGATGGCTTCGAACTTCATCGACGTCGGCGCCCAGATCGGCGTGACTTTCACGCCTTCCCAGACATAGGGCTGTTTGTTGGGGAGATAGGGGCTGCGGCCCACCACTTCGACATCCCAACCCTTAGCGATGTAAAGACGGGCCAGTTCTTCGACATGTCGCTCCACGCCGCCCTGCACATTGGGTACGCCGCGCAGGCCGAGCATCATGACACGTCGCTTTTTAGCCCTTTGTTCCATCAAAGCGCTCCCAGTTCCGCGTAAAGTTCCAGTGTCCGGTTCCGATAAGCCTCCGGCGAGAACTCCCGACCAGCCCAGGTGCGGCCAAGACGGCCCATCCTGCGCCGGGCCTGCGGGGGCAGACTGGCGGCTTCGCTCATGACGCGGGCAAGGTCTTCAGCATCGCCGGTTCTGGCCACCATGCCGGTCTCGCCCGGCACGATCATTTCGGGAATACCGCCAATGTCGGCGCCAATCACCGGCACGCCAAGCGCATAGGCCTCCAGAATACTGATCGGCGCATTTTCATACCATTCCGACGGCAGGATCAGCGCCTTGGCCTCGCCAATGAGCCGGTGCAGCCGCTCGCCCGAGACATAACCCGCAAAGGTAATATCGCCGCCGGTTTCAGCCGCCAGCGCCCGCAAACTTTGCTCTTCCGGGCCGGTGCCTGCAATCACCAGTTTCTGGCCGGCAATTGCAGCTGCGCGGATCAGCGTACCAATGCCCTTTTCCGGGGCCAGACGGCCCACATAGGCGAAATAGTCGCTCTCATGCTCGAAGGGTTCGAGGTTATCGGTCTGCGCGAAATTCGGGATATAGACCAGCTTTTCCTCCGGCCAGCCCCATTCGATCAGCTTCGAAATATAGAAGCGGCTCGGCACCACGATGCGATCGAGCGTGTTGCGATAAAGGCCGAGCGTGCGATGGATCGCCGTTTCGACCAGAACCAACCCGCTCAACGCCGTCGAATCCTTGATGCATTTATGGACTGCGACATTGTAGATGCGCCCGCCCTTGCAGCGCTCGCAAATCTGGTTATGCGACAGCATCTTATAGGCCGGGCAGGCGAGCTTCAGATCATGCGCGGTCATGACGGTCGGAATACCCGCCGCTTTCAGCACCGGAAAGATCGACGGCGACAGGTGATGATAAACATTATGCGCATGGGCGACGTTCGGGCGAAAGCGCTCGATCAGCGCCTTGATGCGGTCGCGCGCTTCCCATGAATAGATGATCTTGCCTGCCTGCGCGACTTTGGTGAGAAGGCCGCTCTCGCGCCCATATTCGATTTCCGACACGAAATAGGACGACCAGTCGGAGGCGAAATTGTCCGGATGCTGCATGGCAAAGGGAGCCGTCTCCCATCCAATCTCGGAAAAGAGCTTGATATGGTCGAGAAAAACCGCTTCGGCCCCGCCGCGACGGTAAAAATAATTATTGATTGCCAGCAGGCGGTGATCCGGATCGGCAGCTTTCATCAGGGAGCACCTTCCTCTGCTCCGATATGAGCCAGCGCATCGCGTATCGACAAAACTTCCGCGCCGCTTTGTGCCGCATGGGAAACCAGCTTTTCGAAGGTTTCCGGCGTGCAACCGAAAGGCGTCGGCCTGTCGCTGATATCATGCGTATAGAAGATCAGCCAGCCGGGATTTGCGACGAGATCGTCGATCCACCGGGTCAATTGCTCCGCATGCTGCTCCGGCTGCCTTATCTCGACGGCTTCCAGAAAGGCGAGATCAACCGCGTCGCGATTGATGCGCTCGCCGCCACTGCGGCAGGTGGCGAAGCGGTCGGCAAACAGGCCGCGCGAGCGCATCGACGAGGCGCAATAGGGATAGGCGAAATTGCGACGCCCGACCCGGTTCGGTTCGAACCCGTGCAGATAAGCGTGGTTGCGGTCAAGATCGGCCGCCAGATCGCGCGCGCCGACCGAAGGCACATTCCAATGTGCGTATGTATGGCAGCCAATGTCGTGCCCGGCCTCGGCCAGCCTGCGGAGCCCGTCTTCGGTGATCAGCCGCCGGTGGGTTTCGACGGAGCCGACCAGGCCACCGGCAATATAGAAGGTGCCATGAAAGCCGTAGCGTTCCAGTATCTTCGCGCCTGTGCTTTCAGCACTGTCGGGAACATCGTCGAATGTGAAACTGATGATCCGCCGGTCCTTCGGCAGTGGAAAGGGCCGCAACGGAAAACTGCGGCTCAGCGCGTCATGCAGGCGGTTGTTCAGCCGGTCCAGACGTGCCCGCGCCCAGCCCAATCTGTCCTGCTCCCCCAATTTTTCCTGTCCCATTGTCTTTACCAAGCCTTTGCCCCAAAAAGCTTAACTTACAAGTCGCGCCTTCGCCTGAAGGCGCATGCCGAAAACGGCAATCATCAAACAAAACCAGACGGCGCTGCCATTCTGGAAAAACGTGCTTTCCATGCAGGATGCATAGAGGCCGTACAACCACAAACGGCTGAAAAGAAGCGTCAATGCCGGATCGTTCCCCGTCGCTTCGGCTGCTTTGATATAACTTAGCGGCAGGATCATCAGCCAGATCAGCATCAGGATCAGGCCGAAAACGCCCGCATTGATCATCATATCCAGATAGGCATTATGCGCGTTGAAGGCCGCGACTGCCCATGTCGCCCCGCCTCCCCCGGCATAGACCATTTCCGGTGTTTTCCAGAAAGAGTCCAGCCCGTAACCGAATATCGGCTTTTTAGCGACTGCCGAAAAGGCTATGCGCCAAATATCGGCGCGGTTGGTAAATGTCGCGTCAATGCCGATACTGGTGATCAGCTGGCGGATGGGGTCCGAAACCGCCGCTCCAATGGCGACGAAATTGAACGCCGCCACCCCGCCGATCGAGATTGGAATGCGTGTCCAGCGCCAGTGCGTGAAGATCAGCGATATGATGGCGATGAAGGGCAGCATGGCCGTCGATGTCTTGCCGCCCGTGTGCAACAGGAAGAAGACACAGAGCGCCACGACCAGCCCGCCTGCCTTGCGATACCCCATTTGCCAGCCATAAAGGCCGAAGAAGCTGAGCAGCACCAATGCAGCAGCAGCAGCGTTCTTGTGTGGAAAATGTCCGCGCCATGCGCCCGCCAGCATCGGCTCGATGACATTCGTTGCCTGATGGATGGCCCGGCTCGGCATGAAGATAACGCCGAAATAGGCAAAGCCGAGCGTGATGAACGACCCGATCAGCAGGAGCCGCGCCATCTGGGTGGCGGAGCGCGGCAAAAGCAGGAATATGCTGGCATTGAGCGCCATCAATACCGATAACACCACCTTGCGGCTTGCGATCGAAGGATGCGCCGAGACAAGGGCCGTCACGAACATCCAGATGAACAGCGTTACCAGAAGCGTCCGCGGCTGGAGAATGGTCTGGCGCAAGGGGCTGCTCAGGCCGCAAGCGATGAAGCCTGCGGTCAGTCCCAGCGTCAGCAGCTGGTTCAGCAGGTTCGATTGCCCTGCCGAGGCAGCAGTGCCCAGTTCAGCACTGGAAGTCGGATAGGGGCTGATCCCCACCCACATGAACAGAAACATGATCAGAAACAGGGCAACGCCCAGCGATGACGATACCGTCGTCAGGTCGCGGGGCGATGCTTTGACTGGGACAGGGGCCGTCACACGCCGATGGGAAGCGAGGTCAGACACGGCTCTCCCGATTTCTCCGCCAGGCGCCAAGATAACCCAGCGCCAGCGCCAGCGCCACGCCGAGACCGAGCCCCACGAAACCACCGGCTGCACCGAGCAACACGGTGCGCGGCGGCCAGCTGCGGCTGACGGGCGGGATCGCCGTCGAGATCACGCGGATATTGGTGGCGTCGAGTTGCTGGCGCTGATGCGTTTCCGTCGAGCGCGTCAGGAACGTGTTGTAGATGGACACTTTGGCGGTCATGTCGCGTTCGAGATCGGACAGCTGCACCTGCGCATCATTGTCCAGCGCTACCGCAGAGCGCGCCGTCGCGGCCTGCGCATTGAGCGCATTGACAACCGCATTGGCCTGATCGAGATCGACCTTTGCCGATTGCAGGATGCGCGAGCGTTCATTGGCGATCTGCTGTTCCAGCCCGTCGAGCTGGCGCTGCGTGTTGATAAGCTCGGGATAGCGCGGGCCATAGGTCATGGTCAGCGCATCGTAACGCTGCTTCAGCGTCGCATACTGGCTGCGCAGATTGGTCATAGTCGGCGATTGCAGCGTGCTTGCCGGGCCAACCGGGCTGCCCGTATCACGAGTCAGCTCGTTATAGCGGGTGCTGGCGTCGGTCTGGCGCGCCTTGGCATCGACCAGCTTCGTGTTGATCTGCGCCATGGACTGCGCGCTGACCAGTTCGCCGCCGGTGGTCTGGAGACCATGTGCGCGGCGGAAAGCGGCGACTTTTTCTTCCGCATCGGTGGCGGCTTTCTGCAAGGAGGTCAGGCGTTCCGACAAGGCCGCAGCAGCGCGACCTGCGCCATCGGCATCCGCCTCTGCCACTTCTTCCTGAAACGACTGCGCCAAAGCATCGGCAACCTTGACCGATTTTTCGGGATTATCAGTCCAGACACCGATGGTCACGAGATAGGACCGCTCCGGCCGGCTCACGACAATGCGTTGCGACAAGGCGCGCACCGCCGTCAGCGTGTCGTCGGATGCACCCTTCGGTTTGCCAAGTCCAACCAGCGCGCGCAGATCGAAACCGGCAGGCGGCGGCACGAATTCCGGATCGCTTTGCAGGTTGAGATCCTGCACGACACGACGCAGCACATTGCCCGACACCAGCATTTTCATCTTGCTTTCGATGTCGAGAATCTGGCTGTCAGCCTGAAGGCTCTGGGCATAGATATCGTTGGGCAAAAGCTGCAAGCCGGATGGCGGCACCAGCATATCCGTATAGGCCGTATAGCGCGGCTTGGCCGTCATGCCATAGGCAAGGCCCGCCAGTGCACCGGCAAGCGCGAGAATGACGATCCATATCCAGCGGGCGCGCACCCATTCAAGTGCCGCCCAGAGATCGATTTCCGGCAGCATGAGCCCGTCGCCAGCAGACCCCGTCTCCTGCTCCACCGGACGGGATGCAGGTGCATCGGAAACGGACGCTGGCCTTGGATATGACGGCGCATGGTTCTGCGCCAAAGCCTGGTTCCATTGCTCGAGCGTCTCTGCACCGCGCTTTTGAGCAGCCGGTTGCTGAGCCTTCGAAGCAAGGTCACGCAAGGTGTACATTGATCGATCCTATGGTTGGGCCTTTGATCGCCCTCGTGTTGCCCCGTCGCGCAAAAAGCGCCTTTGCCTTGTTTATATGAGAAGATTAAAAAAATTGGTTAATCACAACTATCGGGCAGCAATACGCGATAAAACTGGAAAATACATGACCTGTTCAGTTAGGGTTCATATTTCAACGCTACATGTGCAATAAGCAGAATAACCGCAGATCAAGACAATATTGAGTAAGTCGGGAGAGGGAAACAACCTTTCCGCAAAAGCCATGCCGGGCTGGACCGAGGCGCAAAGCCGACATCGGCAGACAATGCCCGACACAGATTACCCCCTAAATCCGCAGTAAGAAATGTTGAAACGCTACTGGCCCACCTTGTTGTCCTATGCCGCATCGAGTGGCAGTCTGTTTGCAGCCAATGTGGCGCAGCTGCTGACTTTTGCCATTCTGGCACGGTATCTCGGATCACACGAGTTCGGGCTTTTCGTGACCGTCATGGCGATCACGGCCATAGCGAATTACATTTGCGGACTTGGCGGAGCCGAATGTCTCGTGCGGCGCGTGGCCCAAAACCGGGCCATCTATCCCGCCATGCTCGGGCACAATATCATCCTGATCGTCACAAGCGGCGTCGTGCTGGTGGTGATCGGCATGATCCTGCTGCCGTTCTGGCTTGAATCCGTCCCGGAATTCGCCAGCAATTATCTCGGCATGTTTTTCCTGCTCGTCACGAATATCGTGCTTGTCCGCGCCATTCTTCTCGTCGAACAGATCTATATCGCCCATACCGACTTCGTATCGGCCAACCTGTCGGTGGTCGGTTTTGCGGTGGCGCGCACGCTGGCCGCAGTCATTGCCTGCCTCGTCTTCGATATTTCAACCGTGGTGCAGTGGGCCTACTGGCAGTTCGGCTGCCATGTGCTGGTGCTGGCGATCTATGTGTGGTTTTTGCGCCGGCTCGGCGCGCCGCAATATCGAATCGTGCGCGAGGAAATCCGGCTCGGCATCATGTTCGCCTCGCAGTTCATTTTTCGCGCTATTCGCCAAAATGCCGACCTTCTCATCCTCGGCGCGCTTGTCGCACCCAGCATCGTCGGCAGCTATGGCGTAACCCGCCGTATCGTGGACAGCAGCATGCTGACCATCGAGGCTATGAACCGTCTCGTCTATCCGCGCCTGTCGCAAGCCAGCGCCAACGGCATTCACCACGCATTGCCGATCACGCTGCGTCTGCTCGGTGCTTCGCTTCTGATTGGAACGCTGACCTCGCTGGTCATCTTCATCGCCGCGCCCTATCTCCCTCTCCTGTTCGGTCAGGAATATACGACGCTGATCGCCTTCTGCCGCACCCTGTGCTGGATCACGATCTTTGTCGCTCTGTGGTCGATTGCAGTGGATTTGCTCGGAGCTGCCAGCCAGCACGCCTATCGCACGGCGGTGCTGAATGTCGGTAATATTCTGGGTGCGCCGCTTCTGGCGGCAGCCACATGGTACGCCCCGATCACCGGCACGTTCACCGCCATTTACTTTATTGAAATATGTATCGTGTTGGCTTCGTGGTGCTGCGTCTTCTATCTCGTCAAAAGAAGCCGCGAGGCTGCTGCAAGGAAAGAGGTTCAAGTTTAAGCCCGGTCCGCCCGGGCAGAGGGGCAGGGTATAGTGGGGTTCACATCTGTCGCGGATACAAGGACACACCGGGTCCGGTCCATGCGTGTCGACGACATACCAGCGGTGCGCGACCTGTTCAGACAGGTCTTCCGACCCGAAGCCACCTCGAACGACGAGAGTTTCGACCGCTATTTCCAGCAAGTTTTCTTCGAAAACCCCTATTACGATGCTGATCTGTGCAGCATCGTGCATGAGGACAGCAAGGGCGAGATCGACAGTACGCTTTGCGTGTTGCCCATCCCCTATCATGTCGACGGCAAGATCGTCATGGGAAGGCTGCTCTGCGCCTATATGATGCGCCCCGGCAGCTCACCACGCGGCGCGGCGGAACTGACGCTGACCTTGCGCTCCCGGCCCAATGATTTCTCCTTCAGCGACAGTGCAGCACCCGTCAGCACCCGCCATTTCAGCGCAGTCGGCGGCATCACGCTCGATACCCATGGCCTTGCCTGGACCCGGATTTTCCGCGCTGCCAGTTATGTGGCCCAGTTCGTCGCCGAACGCCGCGTCGCCTTGCGCGGCTGGCCTGCGGCAAAGGTCGGCCAGCTTCTGGACCCTCTCGTTCCGCTGCCCAAATTGCGCACTTTCACCAATGGCAAGCTGACGGTGCAGGACATTGAGCAAAGCGACGCCATCGGCCTGATCCGTCACTTCCTGCCGACCTATGACGCCTATCCGGCATGGACGGAACAGGACCTGCACTGGGTCTTGAACCTTGCCCGCGACAACCGCGCCGCCGGTGCGCTCCGTTCCTGCTCGGTTTCCGGCACGAGCGGCGAGCCGGTGGGTTTCTTCTGCTATTATGCCCGGCCAAACGGGATTGCCGAAGTGCTCAGCATTCTGGCGCCGAAAAACCGCGAGCAAGCCGTGGTCGAAGTCATGCTGTCCCACTTGCAGGAGGCCGGGCATATCGCGGCGCAAGGCCGTGCAGACCCGCACTTTCTCGGCGCACTGTCGCAGCAATCGGTGATGTTCTTCCGCCTGAAGGCCAATGTCTGTGTGGTGACCGCCAATCCAGATGTGCTGAACGCCCTCGACCACAACGATATCTTTGTCGGCGGACTCGCGGGAGAAAGCTGGAGCAGGCTTGTCACCGATTTCCAGTGAGGTTCTAGCTAGAGCAGTTCCAGCAAAAGTGCGAAGCGGTTTTGCGCAGGATAATGCGTAAAAACAAATAGATAGATCGGCTCCACGATTCCGTTTTAACCGGAAATGCTTAGTGGCTGAACCGGCGTTCGAGCAGGAAGAATGTCGTCGGCCCGTTGGCGCTGGCGCCGTTATCGAGACGAAACTCCACCATGCCCTCGCCGGTCGCAACGGGCGCATGAAGCTTGCCGTCAAGGCCGATGGCGGACAGTTTCCAGACCGATGCGGCGCCTGCAAGCCGGATATCGACGCGGTTGCGCAGCAGTGTAACGGGCAGACGCCCCCAATCCTCGATCACCTTTTGCGCGCTGTCGCGAAAACGCATATCCGTGTTGCGCGCATCGGTGGCAAAAATCACCAGCATCTTTTCGCTGGTCGCGAGGGGGTGTTCATCGAGCGCCGACACGGAAACGAGGCCGCGCTCTTCGGCATTGCCAAGTGTCACAACCCCGAGCGTCAGACTGTCCTTCAGATCGGCAAAGGCCAGCGCTTCGGTGCGGGGTGTCACCACCCGCATGCGGCTGCGGTCCCGTTCCAGAAGGAGTTCCCCGGTCGCGCTGGCGAAGATGCCACGATAGGGATCGGTCGGATTGTCCTGCGAAAGCAAGCCTGCCTGTTTCAAACGCCCCAGAACATTATCCAGCGCGACATTGCGATAATTGATCTCGATGCCCCGCGTTACGGTTTCCGGCCATTGCAGACCGGAGGCGAAAAGCCCGATACCGCCGATCAGCGCCAGCGGTTTCAGCCTTTCCGGCTCGCGCGCCTCAAGCGAATCTCCCAAGCTGGTTTCGCCCTGCATCATGAAGGGAACGGTAAAAGGCGCCGTTTTGACATCGCCGCGCCGGAACAACAGCGAGGCCAGCGTTTCCCCCGCCCGCGCCACAGGATCGACCGCAAATGTATAGGGAACAATGCGCTGGCGAAGCGGCTCCGCCTCGTCGAAACCGAGCGTGACCGGCCCCTGCCCGTGGCGGCAAATACCGTCCCAACCCTGTAAGGCAGCATAGGCCGGAAAGACCAGCCCGGCTTCGTAGCGATAGCGGTTCCAGAACAGATGTTCATATTCGGTAACAAAGAACGGACGCCCGATCCAGCGCCCCGCCGCAAGCTCGCTTACATAGAAAGCAGCCTCAGCGATAGAACTGTTCTGCTTCATCGTCGTTCCCGGTTCCATTGAGCCGGTCCAGTCGTGATAGGTATTGGCGCTGACCACTTGTTGCGGCATGCGCGACAGCGCGGTCTGGACCGTGAACCAGTTATTATAGGGTGCGATCAGCCCCTTATAACCCAGCGCCCGATAGGCAGCCTCGAAGCGCGCGGCCAGCGCCTGTTCCCGCTCGACGGCGAAAGCCTGAAAATCGTGCAGCCGCCGACCGCCGCCGGAGCGGCTTTGTGGCAGTTGCACCGTTCCCGCTTCAAGGCTTTCGCCAGCGGCAAGCCCGCCCCAGGCGCGCGACAATGCAGCCGTGCCGGTATAACGTTTTTTCAAAAACGCATTGAAAGCCGGAGCAAAACCTGGCCAAAACGGCCCGCTCGCTGGCCTGCCATGCAGGAAACTCGTGAATTCAATGCCATTCTCATTGAAGGGAACAATCAGCGCCAGCGCCGGATCGTGCAGCGGGGCCAGCCCCGTATAGGGATTGACCGTCGCATAGACTTCCTTTTGAAACCGCAGCCAGTGTTCGAAAGCGGTGTCGTCCACATAGATGCGGCGTTTCAGATTGCCTTCCGGCCCCCAGCGGTTGATATCCTTGCCGCCGAGCGCGCCGCTTTCCGCCGTCAGCCCGTCGATGGTCCAGTAGATGCCTTCGCGTTTCAACGCCGCCATCAGATAGCGGATGCGGTCCAGTGCCTGTGGGTCGAAGTTGAAGTCACCATCCCGACCCAGCATCAGATCGGTGTCGAGAAAATGCAGCCGCGCAATATTGTAGCCATGGAGGCGCAGCTGCCGCACATAGCGATCGATGAAGGCGTGGTCGATTTTCCCGGCTGACGGCAATCGCCAGGAGAGCGACGCACAAAACAGGCGCTGAGGCTCATCCGGCTTTGCAGCCCGGACCAGACGCCCGGCGGCATTGGCGACGATGCGACCTTGCTCATTGATCGCAGGGTTGGGCAGAAAGGACGAGAAGTCCAGCGGGCTGCCCGGTGCCATTTCCAGCCGGGTTTCGGTGACCGGCATCCACTCTTCCGCGCCAGCCGTTACCGGCCAGCACGCCAAAGCGCCGAGACCGGCAAGGCAGGTTAGAAAAGCGGCGCGCGGCTTTCTCATGTCGTCTCTTTGAGAGGCTCTTTCGATATTTCTTTCACAACCCGGCTTTCGATCCAGTCCTGCGGCTTTCGGCGCGACTGGAAGAAGCCGAGCGGCATTGCGGCTGCGTGAAAAATCCACGCAACAACCGCGTAGACGCCAAGCGAAACGCTGCGCTCGCGGATCGACATCAGCACGAAAGGCAACAGCGCGAAAACGAGGGCTGCGACAGGCCCCCAAGGCGTGACGAAACCCAGCAAAAGTGCGGCGAGCACCACCAGCCACCAGACATAGACAGCGCCCCAGAGCCGCAATTCCGGCAGTTCCTTTATAACGTTCTTCCAGTGCGGCTGCCCGACTGCCGCGCGCAGCACCTCGCCCGTGCCGCGCAGATATTTGCTTTTCCAGCGGCGTGTCAGAAGCTTGTAGGCATTCATCGAATAGCCGAAATGCTGCACGAATGGCCGGTCGAGACGGTGCAATTTCCAGCCATGGGTGCGCAGGCGCACGCCCGCGTCAAACTCCTCATGGCCATGCAGGTTGCGGTCGGAGAAATAGCCTGCCTGTTCGATTGCGGCACGACGGTAGAGCCCGCCGCCATTCATCCGGTCGATGTTACCAGCCTGCTTTTCGGGCGTATGCCTGCGGGCGCGCCGCTGAAATTCAAGGCTTTCCAGAATCTGGTCCACCACATGGCCGGTGACGCCACCGGCTTCGGGGTGGTCGGCCATATATTGCAGGGCTGCCGGAAAAAAATCCGGTTCGATGATCATGTCCCCGTCAATCAGGCCGACGAAAGGTTGCGTGGAATATTGAAAGCCCAGTTGCGGCCCCAGACCGCAGCTCGCCCGCGCAGGCGCTTCGATCTGCACCACACGCACCGGATAGGCGCTGGCAATCTCCACCGTGCGATCTGTCGAACCGCTATCGGAGACGATGACTTCGACCTGTTCGTCCGGCAAGGCTGCAAGCGCGCTTTCAATCGCGGCGGCGATGCGCTGTTCTTCATTCAAAGTCTTGATGATGATCGAAACTGACATTACCCCGCCTTGCCCGCTACCGGTTGGTTATCGACAGTCATCGCTTGAAGCACATACACTTCTTGGATGTTTTCCAGAGTTTCATAGTTCCGTTTAGTTTCAAATAAACTAAACACCGCTATGCCAATATCGAATCGGCAATGCATATTGGCGGATAAGCTTATCAACCGGCAAAACAAACAGATATTTCAAGGCTACTGATGTCGAATGCCAATTTTCAAATAGAAGTGCACAGTCGCGTTGATGATATATCCGAAGACTGGCCCGACGCAAATGACAGCAGCGGCAGCGCATTGTTCGTCTTTCAGTCGAAAACGTTTTTGCGCGCCTGGGAAGCGAGTTATGGCCAAGCCCGCAAGGCGCAGCTTTGTCTGGTCGAGGTGCGCGACCAGGACCGGCGCCCGGTCCTTTTTGTCCCCCTTTACATCCAGC
Organism: Ochrobactrum teleogrylli; assembly: GCF_006376685.1. Classification (GTDB taxonomy): domain Bacteria; phylum Pseudomonadota; class Alphaproteobacteria; order Rhizobiales; family Rhizobiaceae; genus Brucella; species Brucella teleogrylli. The sequence goes on from NZ_VEWL01000003.1 coordinate 59,948, forward strand.
AGCAACATGGCGCGCGCGTCCTCGCCTTCACCGATGACGGTGTGGCCGATTACAATGCGCCGATCCTTTTCGACCATGGGCAGACATGGGATGCCGCAAGTGCGGAGGCGCTGCTGCAATCCATTATCGCCGCTCTGCCGCCCTTCGACATAGCGGCTTTCGACAAGATGCCGGAAACCGTCGAGGGCCGCCCCAATCCGTTCTGGTATATTTCCAATCGCGATTGCGATGAGGCAACGCAATGGATCACGCTCGACCGGGCACAGCCCGATATCGAAGCATCGATCCGCGGCCTGCGCACCTTGAAAAAGCGCGCCAAGGCGCTGCGTCAGGCAGGCCGCTATCGCTTTCTCGTCACACGCACGCCGGAAGAACGCGCCACCATTCTCGACGCCATGTTGCGGCAGAAGCAGCGGCGCTTCGTGGAAACCCGCGTGCCGGGCTTCGACGCTCATCCCGAAAAGCGCCAGTTCTTCGAGCTGGTGACGGAACCGCTCGCCGCCCGCAACGCCCTGCATTTCTCCGCCCTGACCATGGACGACGAGGTGGTCGCCACCATGTGGAGCGTCACGCGCAACGGGCATTATTGTGCAATGATCACCACTTTCGAAGATGGTGTCTGGAACAAATATTCGCCTGGCAAGGTGCTGATCCTGCGCCTGATCGAAGCGCTGAAAACCGACAATTACGCCTGTTTCGATCTCGGCTTCGGCAATGAGCCGTGGAAGCAGGATTTCGCAGACCGCACGATCCCCTTGCGCGATTATGTTGCCGCCCGGACAGCGCGCGGGAAACTGTCTCTGGCAAGCCAGCAACTGTTACGATCGCTGCGCTCCACCCGTCTTTATCAGCGGCTTCGCCCGCTCAAATGGGAATTGCTGCGCCGGTTCTCGCGCTGAACGCTCAGCCCTCGCGCTTCGGCAGGCGCACCATGAAGGTGGAGCCTTCGCCAAGCTGCGAGCGGACGACGAGGCGTCCGCGATGGCGGGCCAGAATATGCTTGACGATGGCAAGCCCCAACCCGGTGCCCTTCTGCGCCCGGCTGGTTTCCACATCGATGCGGTAGAACCGCTCGGTCAGACGCGGCAGATGTTCGGCAGAGATGCCCGGCCCGAAATCCTGCACCGAAGCCACGACTTCCGGCGCGCTCCCGGTTTCATCCGTCTCCAGCTTGACGATGACTTTCTTGCCGCCCTGCCCATATTTGCAGGCATTTTCGACAAGGTTCTGGAACACCTGTATCAACTCGTCGCGGGCACCCGTGACCAGCACCGGACGATCCGGCAGATTGCGTTCGATGACCACATCCAGATTGGCGGCAAGCGGGGTCAGCGTGTCGGTGACATGGTTGATAACAGCCGTCAGGTCGACGCTTTCATTGACCGCCAGATGCGCCCGCATTTCCAGCCGGGACAGAGACAAGAGATCGTCAATCAGACGCGACATACGCTCGGCCTGCTTCTGCATGATATCGAGAAAGCGGTCGCGGGCGGCAACGTCATTGCGCGCCGGACCCTGCAAGGTTTCGATGAAACCGCGCAAGGAGGCGAGCGGCGTGCGCAATTCATGGCTGGCATTGGCGATAAAATCGGACCGCATGCGGTCGATGCGGCGCGTCTCGCTCTGATCGCGGAAGATGAGCACGAAGAGTTCCGGCCGCCCGTCCATATCCGGCAGCGCCTTGACCATGGCCTTGTACCAGCGGTCGATTGGCACACGCTCGAAATATTCAATGCTGCGGGGCTCGCCATCGGCAATAACGCCCTGAATGAGCGCATGCATTTCCGGGGCGCGGAAGCGCAGATAGAGCGCCGTTCCGCTTTCCAGCGATTGAAAGGCTTCAAGCGCCGCCGCATTGGCGAACAGCACCGTGCCGCCATGGTCGAAAACGATCATCGGATCAGTAAGCAGATCGGCCAGCCGCTCGCCGGAAACACCGGCCATTTCGCTGTGGTCTTCGTCCTTGACCGGAGCCGCTTCGGGTTCACCACTACCGACTTCATTCGCGACCCACACCGCCCCCAGCACCACCAGAGCCAGAAGCGCAGCCCGGAACCAGAATGGCAGTTCCAGAGCCATGACGCAGACCGCCAGAACCATGCTGACGATGAGAACGCCTTTTACCCTGCCTAGCGGCGCAAAAATCGACGATTCCTGAACCTGCGCCGTCTGGGCGGTCTTGGCATCCTCGGTATGGCGGTTGTCTTCACTCATTTTTGTCCCTCAGGCGTGCCGAAGATCTGCCCCAAAATCCACAGCGACGTCTTTACGCACCTTCTTATCTGCCCATATCATGGATTGATATAAACGAAAGGGAATTGCCGTGGGTGACAGTTCGAAGACAGCTAACAAAAAGAACGACAAGAAAAGCGATATCCCAGCCATTGATAAGCCGCTGAAGCTGAAAATCGGCGGCGAAACCCGCAAGTTCGATATCAACGATCCCAAGCTTCCCAACTGGATTGACGATCAGGCGCTGCAGTCCGGTGGCTATCCCTATTCATCCCGCATGAAGAGCGATGAATATGAGGCGACGCTCGAACGCCTGCAGATCGAGCTGGTCAAACTGCAATACTGGCTGCAATCGACCGGCGGACGCGTCATCAGCGTCTTTGAAGGGCGCGATGCGGCTGGCAAGGGCGGCACCATCTTCACCATCCGCGAATTCATGAACCCGCGTACCGCGCGCAACGTCGCCCTGCCAAAACCCACCCCCACCGAAAGCGGGCAATGGTATTTCCAGCGCTATGTGGCGCATTTCCCTACGGCGGGCGAATTCGTCACCTTCGACCGCTCCTGGTATAACCGGGCTGGCGTCGAAGCGGTGATGGGCTTCTGCACTCCTGCGCAGCTTGAAATCTTCCTCACCGAAACGCCCGATTTCGAACGGATGATCGTGACGGACGGCATTCACCTGTTCAAATTCTGGCTCGATATCGGGCAGGAAATGCAGCTGAAACGCTTTCACGAGCGCCGCCACAGCCCGCTCAAGAGCTGGAAATTCTCGCCGATGGATGTGGCCGGTATTTCGCGCTGGGATGATTATTCCGCAGCACTCCACACCATGCTGGAACGCACCGACAGCGGCTATGCACCATGGACCATCGTGCGCTCCAACGACAAGCGGCGCGCACGACTGGCCGCCATCCGGCGTATCCTTTTGACCCTCCCCTATGACGGACGAGACCTCGACGCCATCGGCCCGGAAGATCAGTCCATTATCGGGCGCGGTTCGGCATTCATCACGCAGTCGACGGCATCCAAGTAAAAAATACTCGGCCTGTGCGGCGTTTTCTCCCAAAGATGTGGTTTGCGCACCAGCTGCCACAGCGCCCGCCAGGCCGAGAGCGAAATCAGCACCCAATAAATCGGTATTCCCGGCAGATAGGCATAACCGCCGCGTTCTGTCGGCTCCATGGTTTTTGCGCCGAGCAGATAGAAGCTGAGATAGGCCAGCAGAATATTCACCACATCCAGTACCAGCAGCCAGAGACTGGCGGGCGTCAGCGGCTGCGCGAGCAGCTTTACGACCAGGACGATCAGCGTCACCAGCATGAACGGATGCAGCAGCGCCGAAGCAATAATGCCAAGCGTATAAATCTGGTTGATCGCAAAGCGCCAGCCGCCAAGCTGGTTCAAGGCCGTGTAAGGGTCGCGGGCATGCACCAGCCATGTCTGTATCCAGCCCTTGATCCAGCGCGTGCGCTGCTTGCGCCAGACGGCATAGTCCTCAGGCGCATCCTCGATGGTGCCTCGACTGATTATGCCGATACGGTAGCCATAGCGCGCCAGACGAATGCCAAGATCGGCATCTTCGGTCACGTTGAAAGCATCCCAGCCGCCGACCTCTTCGAGACAGGACCGGCGGAAATGATTGGACGTGCCGCCAAGCGGAATGACCAACCCCCGGCTGGCCAGCCATGGCAGAAGCCCGCGAAACAGCGCCGCATATTCAAAGGCGAACATGCGCGTCAAAAGATTATGCCGGAAATTGCCGATGATCAGCGGCGCCTGCACGCAGGCAAGCTGCCCGCCGTCGCGCCGGAAAGCCTGCCATGCCTCGCGTAACTGGTCGGGATGCGGGCGGTCCTCGGCGTCGAACACCGCAACAATCTCGCCGCGCACAAATTGCAATGCATAGTTCAGTGCATTCGGCTTGGTGCGCGGCCCGCCGGATGGCACAGGAATAACCTCAAAATTCGCAGGCAGAGTGTGGCGCTCTATCGCGGCGCGGGTTTCGACATCGTCTTCTTCGCAGACGAGCTTGATTTCCAGCTTGCTGCGTGGCCAGTGGATCCCGTTGAGCGCGGCAATCAGCTGGCCGATTACCTCTTTTTCCCGATAAAGCGGCACGAGCACGGAATAGACCGGCAACTCACTTTTCTTCAGCGGGAAGAGTTCCACAAAGCACAGACGCCCGCCGCTCGTCACCGCGAACAGCCGGATCAGCACGCAGCCGAAGAAGAACAGCGTCATCAGGACATGGATGGCAAGAAAAGTCTGGAGCGGCCAGTTGATGAGGGCGGCGATCAGCAGATAAAGCGCCATCGCAATGACGAAGGCTTGCCAACTATGCAAGACGCGGGCTGCCGAAAGGGTTTGCGGCGTCATCTGCCGCGCCCGTTCAATCAGCCGCGCGCGGTATCGCCGTCGCAAGATCTGCCTGAGAAGTGTAGGCGTGCAGATGCGGATACGCCTGCGCAGCGACGGATTTGCACGCACATGCTCAAGCAGGCTCCTGATCCGATGCTCCGCCGGCGCAATATAGAGATATGTCGTGCCATCCGGCCCGATGGTCGTGACCTGCGCGACATCGGTGAGCCGCAGCAAGCCCTCTTCATCCGACATGAACACGCGAGACGGCAATATTGCCTGCGTGAACTCCAGCCCCAACAAGTCTGCAATCGCTTCGAAAACCGCAATTTCCGTCATGCCGGGCTGCTGAACAAGTTCGGCGCAGAATGTGGTCCCGTTGCGCACGGCTTCGCCATAAGCCCTGATAAGCGAACATCGCGTAACTCCACGCCGCTGCAATCTGGCAGATATGGCGCCGCATATCTCCAGATCGAAGCCAATCGATCCGTTATTCATAACGCCCCCCGACGCTCGACAAATATAAATCAGATATATTTATTTTATTGATTTATAATAGTATAATATAACTATGAACTAATACCTTTCTCTTCGCTTTTTATTGAAATTTTAAATTAAAAACATATTATAAAAATGCAACCATTATTTTAAGCGCCAGTCACTATGCAACTCTTGCAAGTTGCGCGTTAACGCGAAATTATGCCGAAGCTGATAGGAAGCCTGCCCATGAAACGGTGTCTTTCAAGCTTGATGATTTTAGCTGGCGCGCTGGCGGCGAGCCCGACCGCGTTTGCGCAGACGGCACCGGCTGCTCCAGATTTCCTCAACCAGAGGGAACGCCTGCCCCTGCCTTCGCTGCAAAGGCTGACGCGGCTGCGTTTCATTACCACAGTGGATTTTCCGCCGTTCAACACGCTCAACAATCAGGGGCAGCTCTCCGGCTATAATGTCGATCTGGCCAAGGCGCTTTGCCGCCAGCTCAGCATCGAGGATATCTGCCAGATCGAAGCAGCCCCCTGGAACGAGCTGGAAGACCGTGTCATGAAAGGTGATGCGGAGGCGATTATCGGCGGCTGGCAACCCACCGAAGCGCGGAGGAAGGATTTCGTGTTTTCGCGCAGCTATATGCGCCTGCCCGCCCGCTTCGCGACGCAAAAGAGCAAGAGTTTTAACCAGCCCGCTTCGCTCGCAACACGCGGCAAATCGGTTGGCCTTGTTGCGGGTACCGCGCATGAGCAATTGCTCAAGAGCTATTTCCCACAGGCGCTGGCAAAACCCTATCCGGATCGCGCAGCCATGCTGGCCGACCTGAAAGGTGGCAAGCTCGATAGCGTGTTCGACGACGGCATGGCGCTGTCCTTCTGGCTCAATGATGCCGAAAGCGGCAATTGCTGCGCCCTCACCGATGGCCCCTATCTCGCGCCGCAATATCTGGGAACCGGCCTCAGCATCGCCGTGACGAGCGAGAACGCCGCCATCGCCAGCGCCATCAACAATGCGCTGCAAGCCTTGCAGCAAAAGGGCATCCTGACCGAGCTGTACCTGCGCTATTTCCCGACAAGCTTTTACTGAGCCCGGGTTGAATCAGCCGAATGACACTTTCCGGTCGGGCTACCGCCAGATGCACATTTCGAACGACGACATTTGCTGCACACGCGCCCCACAAGGGGGCCAAACATGCGTGCCATTTTGACGCAGAGTAAAGACTCAACGATTTCGGATTTCACAAATTTTTGAAACTTCCGACAGAACAATACTTACAGTAATAAAGTAAAAATGTTTACTATCAAGCACTTTTGGGAAATTTCAGCCGCCAGAAGGTCGATAAAGCGACCGATATCAAGCAGTTACGCGCCGCTTTTACCACAAAGATAAGTTTAAATACATCGATTTATTTTGACTTGAAGAAACAACCGCCTGATCCCTAATCTGTCATGGGGAGAAGGAGGATTTATACGATGTTTGATGGCGTTCCTGCACAATGGCACAAAACTCCGGAACAAACCAAACGCTCGCCGAATGAAGCGGCGTATGTCTTTCTGGGGATCATGCTGGCAGCATTGACCGTACCGGCGGCGTTTCTCGGCTGGGCACTGTTCCAGAGCATCGGCTCGCTGCTGCACTGAGCGGTTTTCGGGTCAGAACGCAATTCACCCGGCTTGAGGAGACCGGGGCTGCTGTGGCGTGATCTGTAAACCATTGGGGACATCCCGGTGAGGATGTTCGTGAAACAAGATTTTGAGCAAATGAAAAGCCCCGCCGGATAGCGGGGCTTTTGCTTTTTTGGTTTCAGGGCTAGCGGTCAGAGACCGCCGGCCGAGCCATTCGGCGCATCATGGGATGGCGTCTGCTCGATTGCATCATCCTCGTCCTCGGGCTTCTTCGGCGGCTTGCGCGCGATGATGCTGTAGAACATCGGGATGAAGAGCGTCGCAACGAAGGTTGCAACCAGCATGCCGCCGATAACGCCCGTACCGATGGAGTGACGGCTGGCCGAGCCTGCGCCCGAGCTGATTGCCAGCGGCACCACGCCGAGAATGAAGGCCAGCGAGGTCATCACGATCGGGCGGAAACGCAGGCGTGCCGCAGACAATGCCGCATCGAAGGCGGATTTGCCCGTCTCGCGTTCCAGCACTGCAAATTCCACGATCAGGATCGCATTCTTTGCCGCAAGACCGATGAGTGTCACCAGACCGATCTGGAAATAGACGTCATTGGTCAGTCCGCGCAGATGGGTGGCCAAAAGCGCGCCGAAGATCGCGAAAGGCACCGCCGTGATAACGGCAAGCGGCAGGCTCCAGCGCTCATACTGGGCAGCCAGGATGAGGAACACCATCAACAGACCGAAAATCATGGCCTGCGTGCCGGTGCCGCTGGTCGTGACTTCCTGATAGGCGGAACCCGTCCACGCGATCTGGAAGCCCTGCGGCAGCACTTCCGCCGCCACTTCCTGCATCGCCTTGATGGCGTCGCCCGAGGTGTAGCCCGGCGCCGGATTGCCGGTGACCTTTGCAGCGTTGAACGCGTTGAAACGTTCGAGCTGGTCGGGACCGACGATGCGCTTGACGGTCACAAGGGCGCTCAGCGGAATCATGCTGCCGGAGTCGGCGCGCACGAACACGTGTTTCAGATCGCTCGGATCGCGGCGGAACTCCGCCTCGGATTGCAGATTGACCTGATAGTTACGACCAAACAGCGTGAAGTCGTTGACATAGACACTGCCGAAGGTCGCCTGCATGGCGGTGAACACCGAGTTGATCGGCACGCCCATCGCCTTGGCCTTTTCGCGGTCAAGCTGGATGTCGTATTGCGGAACATTCGGATCGAATGTCGTGCGTACACCTGCAAGCTCGGGCCGCTTGGCGGCTGCATCAGTGAGCAGCTTCGTGGCATTGGTCAGCGATTCCACACCACCGCCGGTACGGTCCTGAACATAAAGTTCGAAACCGCCGGTCGTGCTGAGGCCGAGGATCGGCGGCGGGTTGAAGGCCAGCACAAGGCCGTCCTTGATCCCCGCATTCATGCCCATGATGGCGCCCGGCAGGTTGCGCGCGTCGAGATCCGGCGTCGTGCGTTCCTTCCAGTCCTTAAGCGTGATGAACATGGTACCGGCACTGGTCTTCAGACCGCCCGACAGGAGGTCGAAGCCAGACACCTCGAACACATTTTCCACAGCAGGATGCTTACGGATATTCGCGCTCGCCTGATTAAGCACCGCGGTCGTGCGTTCCAGCGAAGCAGCCGGGGGCAGAATGGCGACACTGAACAGGAAGCCCTGATCTTCATCCGGCAGGAGCGAACTTGGAACCTTCTGGAACAGCAAGTAGGTGCTGCCCAGAAGGCCTGCAAAGATCAAAAGGCCGATTGCGGCGCGCTTCAGGAAGAAACGAACGCCCGTCGCATAGCCTTCTGTCACCCGGTCGAAGAACCGATTGAAAATGCGGAAAGGCAGGATTGGCTCATGATGTCCCGGCTTCAGGATCAGAGCGCAAAGCGCCGGCGTCAGAGTCAGCGCCACAGTACCGGACAACACTACCGATATCGCGATGGTGACGGCAAACTGCTTGTACATTTCGCCGACAAGACCGCCCATGAAGGCAACCGGAATGAACACCGCGCAAAGCACGAGAACAATCGCGATGACCGGCCCCGTCACTTCGCCCATGGCCTTGATGGCGGCCTTGCGCGGCGAGAGCTTCTCGGTCGTCATGATACGTTCGACGTTTTCAAGCACCACGATGGCGTCGTCCACGACGATACCGATGGCAAGAACCAGACCGAACAGGGTCAGAAGGTTGATCGAGAAGCCCAGCACATACATGCCCGCAAATGTACCGATGATCGAGATCGGCACCGCGATAACGGGAATAAGCGTTGCGCGCCAGTTCTGCAGGAAGATGAACACCACGAGGACAACGAGGATAATAGCCTCGATGAAGGTGTGGATGACTTCCTCGACCGAAACCTTAATGAACTTGGTCGTGTCGAACGGGATGGAATAATTGATGCCCGCCGGGAAGCTGGCCTTCAGCTCCTCCATACGGTTCTGGATGAGTTCCATCGTGTTGAGCGCGTTGGCGCCCGGCTGCAGATAGATCGCAATCGGAACGGCGGGCGTTCCATTGAGATTACTATCGACGAGATAGCTTTCGGTGCCAAGTTCCACGCGCGCCACGTCTTTCAGACGCAGCGTCGCCGCATTGGGACTGGACCGCAGAATGATGTTTTCGAAGGCCTTTGTATCCGGCAGACGGCCCTGCGTCGTCGCCGTATAGGTGAACGGACCGGCCTGCGGATCAGGCTGATCGCCGAAGCGACCTGCCGCAAACTGCGCGTTCTGTTCCTGAATGGCGGTCTGAACGTCGGATGGCGTCAGATTATACTGCGCGAGCTTGTCCGGGCGCAGCCAGATACGCATCGAATAATCGATATTGCCGAGCAGCTGCACATCGCCCACACCCGACAGACGCTTCAGATCGTCAATGACGTTCAAAAGCGCATAGTTACCCACATAGGTACGGTCGTAGCGGCCTTCCTCGGCGAACATAGCGACCATGCCCAGAATAGAGGAGGAACGCTTGTTTACCGTCACGCCGAGACGCTGCACCTCCTGCGGCAACGTCGATGTCGCGCGCTGTACGCGGTTGTTGACATTGATCGTGGCCTGATCCGGATCCGTGCCCAGTGCAAAGGTCACGGTCAGCTGCATGGTGCCGCTGCCAAGGCTCGAGGACTGCATGTAAAGCATGTTCTCGACGCCATTGATTTGCTGTTCCAGCGGTGCGGCGACCGTCTGCATCACCGTTTCAGCACTGGCGCCAGGATAGGTTGCGCTGACCACCACTTGCGGCGGCGTCAGCTCCGGATATTGGGCGACTGGCAAAATGCGGATACAGATAAGACCCGCAAGCACAAGGATAATGGATATGACCGCCGCGAAAACTGGGCGATCTACGAAAAACTTGTTCATTTGTTGCCTGCCGCCTGTTCCTTGCCAGCTTCAGCCGGGGCCTGTTTTCCGTCCACCGCAGAAGCATCTGTCGGCGCAACCTTGCCACCCGGACGAGCTTTAATGACGCCTTCGGTCACAATGCGGTCGCCTTCCTTGAGGCCATCGGAAATCAGCCATTCGTCGGCGAGTTCACGCGCGACCGTGACCGGGCGCACTTCCACGACATCGTCCTTGTTCACGACATAGACGAATTGCAGCTGCGGACCCTGCATCAGGGCAGCCTTCGGGATCGTCACGGCGTCTTTCACCTGAATGCCGAGAATGACTGCGCGCACGAACTGACCGGGGATCAGGCGGCGATCCGGGTTCTGGACCACGGCGCGGGCGCCGAGCGTTCCGGTTTCCGTATCGAGCGACGACGAGGTGAAGTCGATCGTGCCTTCATGGTCATAAGCCTGTCCGTCACCGAACAGGATCTTGATCTTGAGACGGTCGGCATCCTCGCCCGTCGCGCCGCGTTCGGCGCGCAGCCGCTGGATTTCAGCGGCTTCCGTGTCGGTGAACGAGAAGTTCACATAGACCGGATCAAGCTGCGTGATCGAGGTCAAAAGGCTCGATGTCGCGTCGGTGCCGATAAGGCTGCCCTCGGACACCTGTTCCTGGCTGGTAATGCCGCTGATCGGCGCGGTCACCTTGGTATAGCTCAGATTGAGTTCGGCGGTGCGCAACTGCGCCTGCGCGGCTGCGACAGCGGCCTTGTTCAGATCGCGGGTCGCGAAGGCCGTATCGCGGACTGCCGTGCTCTGCACCTTCTGCTGAACCAGTTGTTCGGCGCGCTCGGCATCGCGGATGGACTGCTGATACTGCGCCTGCGCCTGCGCAACCTGAGCCTGCGCTTTTTCAAGCTCGGCCTGATAGGGCGCTGGATCGATTTCGAACAGCACTTCGCCGGCCTTCACCTCGGTGCCTTCGACGAAGTTGCGATGCAGGAGAATGCCGCCGACGCGGGCGCGAACCTGCACGTTACGATAGGCGCTGATGCGCGCTGCATATTCATAGGTAACGGGCACGTCGTGCGGTCTGATCGTCACGACAGAAACCTGCGCAGGCGGTGCGCCTGCGGGTGCCTGTGCAAAAACAGGCTGCCCTGCAAAAACAAGAAAAGCGGCTCCCGCCGCAAAAAGCCGGATAGAACGATGGATGGTCATGATGGGTGTTGCCCTTGCTGTCGCCCCGGTGGTGCCCATGAGGTGCGGCCAATTAAACATACATATCTGTTTGTAAACACGATTTGCGATGCTATAGTCAATAAGCTCAAAGGTAGATCACGAATGATTTATCCACGGTACAGCCGAAAAAGCAAGGAAATCCAGTCTTTTCCGGCAGATTGAGACAAATATGCGCCGAACCAAAGCCGAAGCCGCCGAAACGCGGGAAGCCATACTGATCGCTGCCGAGCAGATGTTTCTGGAACGCGGAGTTAATCAGTCATCGCTGATGGAAATCGCGTCCCATGCAGGCGTGACCCGTGGCGCGATCTATTTCCACTTTCACGACAAGCTGGACATATTTCAGGCCATCATCGGACAGGCGCGCTTTCCACAAGAAGAGATCATGCTGCAGGCGGCGAGCGTCAATCATCCGAACCCGCTCAATGTGCTCGAACAATCCATTGTTTCGGCGCTTGAACTGTTCGTGACGAATGAGCGCCAGCAGGTCATTTTCACCATCATCAACCAGCGCTGCGAATATGTGGGCGAAATGGCCCCGGTGGTGGAGCGCATCAAGGAAGCCCGCGACAATGTGCTGTCGCTTTTCACCGGACTTCTGGACGTTGCGGAACGGCGCGGCGAGCTGTCGCCGGAATGGACAGCCAGCACCGCGGCTCCGATCCTGCTCGCCATTGTCAGCGGACTGCTGAACGAATGGCTGCGCAGCGAAAAGAATTTCGATCTGGTGGCGGGCGGCAGCAGGGCTGTGAGGACACATATCCAGTCGCTTCGCCGGAACGACTGAGATCGGTCAGACGCGGTAAAGCTACGCTCCGGTTCTCAAAATTTGCATTTCCGCCAGCGCGGCCCGCATCCCCTGACACCGAGATCAGGCCATTATCCAGTGTTTGCTAAAGTTTTTCAGGAAGACTCGACAGCTTATTATTTTACGTTTACGTCAATGTAAGCCTTGCGAAGAAGTGGAAACTCGACCACATTATTCTGGAGGGAGCTGACCGGGAGGACGGGCCAGCTTGGGAGATGGGCGGATGACGTTCCGCTGGAAGACATTCCGAAAACTGTGAAATGGCTTTCGGATGCGATGTGCACGAACAAACGATCAGAGCGCCGGTCCGGTGATGGGATCGCAGGCGCTCCAGCTGCAACGGACGGAGCGATCCGGGGAGAAAAAATGGCGAAAAAAGCGACAGGGCAAAGTGCATCTGCAACCGAAACCGTCATGGCGCAGCAGGCCAAGCCTGCACCCGGACAGTTGAACCGCTACTGGCTGCAATCCTATCCGGCTGGCGTTCCGCATGAGTTCGAGCTGAACCGCGCCATGTCCATTGGTGACATGATCGCCACCGCCTGCCTTCAGTTTCCCGGCAATCCTGCCTTCACCTGCATGGGCAAGGACCTGACCTTTAAAGAGCTCGACGAGAATGCGCGGGCGCTCGCCGCATTCCTGCAATCGCGCGGACTGGTCAAGGGCGACCGTGTCGCCATCATGATGCCGAATGTGCTGCAATATCCCATCGCGATCGCCGCCGTCCTGCGCGCGGGCTTCGTCGTGGTGAATGTCAATCCGCTCTATACGCCGCGCGAATTGGAACACCAGCTCAATGATTCCGGCGCCAAGGCGCTGATCGTGCTGGAGAATTTCGCTGCGACCGTTGAAAAGACCCTGCCCGCCGTCAAGCTGTCGACCATCATCGTGGCCTCCATGGGCGATATGCTGGGGCTCAAGGGCCACATCGTCAACCTGGTGGTGCGCAAGGTTAAGAAGATGGTTCCGGCCTGGAACCTTCCCGGCCATGTCAGCTTCAAGGATGCTCTGGCGCAAGGCAGGTCGAAGTCGTTCAATCCGGTTCCCGTCGAAGGTTCGGACCTCGCCTTTCTGCAATATACCGGCGGCACGACCGGCATTTCCAAGGGGGCAATGCTCACCCACAGCAATATTCTCGCCAATGTCGAGCAGATGGAACTGTGGAATGAGGTGGCCTTCCGCATCAAGGGTAGGCCGAAAGCGCTAAACTTTGTCTGCGCGCTGCCGCTCTATCACATCTTCGCGCTGACCGTGAATGCGATTTACGGCATGAAACTTGGCGCGCGCAACATCCTGATCCCCAATCCGCGTGACATTCCGGGCTTCGTCAAGGAACTGAAGAAATATCCGTTCCATATCTTCCCCGGCCTCAACACGCTGTTCAACGGGCTGATGAACAATCCCGATTTCCAGACGCTGGATTTCAAGCCGATGATCCTGACGCTTGGCGGCGGCATGGCCGTGCAGCGCCCGGTGGCCGAACGCTGGCATGACATGACCGGTTGCCTGATCACCGAAGGCTATGGCCTGTCGGAAACCTCGCCGGTCGCCAGCGCCAACGCGCTGGACGCGACCGAATTCAGCGGCACCATCGGCCTGCCGATGCCTTCGACCGAAATTGCCATCCGCGACGATGACGGCAATGATCTTCCGCTCGGCGAAGTCGGCGAAATCTGCGTGCGCGGCCCGCAGGTCATGAAAGGCTACTGGAACCGTCCCGACGAAACCGCCCGCGCCATCATGCCGGACGGATTTTTCCGCACCGGCGACATGGGCTTCATGGACGAGCGCGGCTATACGAAGATTGTCGACCGCAAGAAGGACATGATCCTCGTCTCCGGCTTCAACGTCTATCCGAACGAGATCGAGGAAGTCGCAGCAGGCCATCCGAGCATTGTGGAATCAGCCGCCATCGGCGTTCCCAACGAGCATTCCGGCGAAGTGGTGAAGCTTTATGTGGTGCGCCGCGATCCGAACCTGACGGCAGACGAGGTCAAGGCCTTCTGTGCCGAACGGCTGACCAATTACAAGCGCCCGCGCGAAATCGAGTTCCGCGAAAGCCTGCCGAAGAGCAATGTGGGTAAAATCCTGCGCCGCGAATTGCGCGACTGATCGCAAAAATCAACAGCCGGGGTTTTCTCCCCGGCTTTTCTCTTTAGAGAGGTCCCGGGTAAAATGGAATCGGGCAACCGCTATCTATTTGTTTTTACGCATTAACCCACGCTAAAGCGCTACGCACTTTTGCTGGAAATGCTCTAGATCAGGCCGATGGCGGGGCAAGCGGCTGCACGATTTCCTGAAAAGGTGCGAGCGCCTCGCAGCGCCCGGCGAGTGTCGCCAGCGCCGGATATTTCGCGGCGTCGAAGAGATGCCCATGGGCCTCGCCAACAAACCGCAGCGCACAGGCAACCGCGATATCCGCGTGCCCGATATCGTTACCGAACCAGAACGGCGAACCGCGCGCGGAAAAGTCCTGCTCCAGAACGTCGAGCACACGCCCGATCTGTGTTTCGCACCGCTCCACCCAGACTGGTGACTGTTCCTTGCGCAAAAGCCCCTCATAGAGAAGGCTCACCGCCTTGTCGGCAAGACCCGTGGCCAGCGCGCAAATCTTTAACGCCTGACGCCGTTCAATGCCGTGACCAGCGATCAGCGGTTTTCCCGCCTCGGCAATCTCATCGAGATAATCGAGTATTGCCGCACTTTCGATCAGCACATCGCCATCGTCGAGCAACAAGGTCGGCACACGGCTGAGCGGATTATAATCCGCCAGTCGGTCACGGTCGCCAAATGTAGACCACGGCCAATGCTCGAATGGCAGGCCATACAGGCGCATGGCGATTGCAACACGTCGGACGAAGGGTGAATCATATTGGCCGATAAGGATCATGGACATAAGCTCGGATGAGGTTGTAATCCGGCCATGCTACCGCAGGACCCCGCTTCCGCAAGGGTCACTGCGATGAATTCTTCTGAACGAAAGATCAGAAAATGGAAAGCTTTACGGTGTGGCTTTCAGCAGTTGCGGCAGACCGGCAATGGACTGAAGCACCACATCGGCATGCGGTTCAAGCGCGTCACGCGGGCTGTTGCCCGACAGGACGCCGATGGCCAGTCCTGCATCCGCCGCATGCGCTGTTTCGAGGTCATGCAGATTATCGCCTACCATGGCGATTTCACGCGGCTGAAGCCCAAGCTTCTCTGCGAAATGCAGCAATGGATCGGGAAAGGGTTTTGGGCGCGCTGCCGTGTCATAGCCGATGATCACGTCAAAGAAGCCCTCGATGCCGAGCGCCCTGGCCGTCGCATGGGCGCCCGC
The DNA here is from genome assembly GCF_006376685.1 of Ochrobactrum teleogrylli. Lineage (GTDB taxonomy): Bacteria > Pseudomonadota > Alphaproteobacteria > Rhizobiales > Rhizobiaceae > Brucella > Brucella teleogrylli. The sequence continues at coordinate 75,349 of NZ_VEWL01000003.1, forward strand.
CTCGGAATCATTCGTCGCAATGCCAAGCCGATAGCCCAAGGCGCGCAGCGCTTCCAGCGTTTCGCGCAGGCCTTCGATGGCGACCGCCGAACGCGCGCCCTCCGCCACCGCATAGCGGTCATATTCGCCGATCAGGCTGCGCCGGTCAGCGTCGTCCAGTTCCGGATGCCAGAGCGAGACGATGTCTTCCACCGTTCCCGCAGCAATCACCGAATTGGCGCGAAAACGCTTTGCCGTCCAGTCATAGCCACCGGCATCAAGCAGGGAGCGCGCATGCGGCTCGTCGCCCTTTCCCAAACGCTGGGCAGAACGCTGCGCCAGTGTCCACGAAACCGAAAACCATGTGCGGTCGAAATCGATCAGCGTGCCGTCCTTATCGAAAAGAACGGCACGGATGTTTTTCAGGCGGTCGGCAAAGGGCGTCGCACTCATGCTTCGAGTGCGCCCGCACGCTTCTTGACGGAAGACGGCTTGGCACCGAGCAGTTTCAGGAGATCGTCGCCACGGCGCACATAACGCAGCGAGCGGCGCGTCAGGATGCGACCGGCCTGCGGCGCGGTCATGACGATGTCGTGTTCCGGTTCGCCCGGCACGGTGACAATCGTGACGAGCTTCGCGCCTGCTTCCACCTGATCGCCCGGCTCGACATGGAAGAACACCATGCCGCCTTGCGGTGCGCGGATCATTTCCACATTCGAGAGCGGCGATACGATGCCCTTATAGTCGAGGTCGAGCTTGACGCTCTCGTCACGGATGACACCGCGATGCACGAGGAACTTATAAAGGCCTTCCGCATCGCCCTTGCCCATATCAGCATAAACATCGGTCAGGCCGCGGAATTCCACCGTGGTCACGGCGCGGCGCTTCATATCGCGCTTGTCTTTCGGCAGTTGCAGAACGGGATGCGCGCAGGCTTCCTCGAAGGCGGCATCCGCCGTCGTGTCCCATGCAAGAATCGCTGTGGAATTGAGCGCGACCGCCAGATCCTTCATGTCCTCCACGAATTCCTCCGCGATATAGACATAATTTTCGCTCTCGTCGTCGCAATGCAGGTCAAGCACGATATCGTTCGGCAATGCGAGCTTGAGAAGCGTCGCCTTGAGGCGCTTGGCCAAAGCTTCCGGCGCATCGGGACCGGGCAGTTCCGAGGTATCGAAATCCGGCAGCAGCGGGAATGCGCGATTGAAGTTCACCGCCGAGAACATCTCGAAACGGCCCTGATGCTGATAGGCCAGCCACTGGTTGGAACCCACCGGATTGGCCTGTGGCACCACGGTGATGTTGCCCAGAATGCGGCCTTCGTCGCCAGCCTTTTTCAGCATCGGGATGAGAAAATGAAGTGCGGCCTGACCCGGCAGCTCCGAACCATGCAGCGAGGATTGCAGATAGGCTGTCGGCGCATCGCCACCCTTGCCTGCAAAGCGCAGCACACGCAGTTCGATGGCATTGCCCGGTACGTCGCCCGCAAATTCGATGATCTCAGTCTTCATTTCACATCCCATTTCATTTTCATACGAATGAAGCCGGGTCTGGTACAACAAACCCGGCTCCACATCATTTCTATTACGCAGGATTATGCCGTCAAGCTTTGCGTCGTGCGTGCAGATGCGCGACAAGACCTTGCGTGGAGGCGTCGCGGGTGCCTGCCGTCTCCTTGCCGGAAACCACCGGCAGCAATTCGGTGGCCAGTTCCTTGCCGAGTTCCACGCCCCACTGATCGAAGGCATTGATGCCGAAAATCTGCGCTTCCACGAACACACGGTGTTCATAAAGCGCGACGAGGCGACCCAGCGCATAAGGATCGAGCTTGTCGTGCACCAGCGTCAGCGACGGGCGGTTACCGGAGAAAACACGGTGCGGCGCGATCCGCTCAACTTCACTTTCCGGCAGCTTCTTCGCCTGCAACTGGGCGCGGGCTTCATCGAGCGTGCGACCCTTCATAAGTGCTTCCGACTGCGCAAGGCAGTTGGCCAAAAGCATTTCATGCTGATGATCGAGTTCCGGTTCGTGCCCCTTGGCGGCCACGATGAATTCCAGCGGGATCGTATCGGTGCCCTGATGCAGAAGCTGGAAGAAAGCGTGCTGGCCGTTGGTGCCGGGCTCGCCCCAGACAACCGGACCGGTCGGGCCGGAAACCGGCTTGCCGTCCACAGTCACACTCTTGCCGTTCGATTCCATGTCGAGCTGCTGGAAATAGGCCGCAAGGCGCGAAAGGCGCTGATCGTAGGGGATGATCGCGCGGCTGCCATAGCCGCAAATCGCCCGGTGCCAGTAGCCGATCAGGCCGAGCCACAGGGGCAGGTTCTTGTCCATCGGCGCATCGCGGAAATGCACATCCATGGCATGGGCACCGGCGAGGAACTTGCGGAAATTTTCGGGACCGACAGCGATCATCACCGGCAGACCAATCGCCGACCATACCGAATAGCGACCGCCGACCCAGTCCCAGAAACCGAAGACGCGCTCTTCGGCAATGCCGAAGGCCGCAACCTTGTCGAGCGCCGTCGACACGGCAGCGAAATGCGCGCCGACCGCCGCCTCGCCCAGCGCATCGGCTATCCATTTGCGCGCCGTCTGCGCATTGGTCATGGTTTCGATGGTGGTGAAGGTCTTCGAGGCGATGATGATCAGCGTCGTCGCCGGATCGAGCGGAGCCAGCGTGTCGGCAATATGTGCGCCATCGATGTTGGACACGAAATGCGCGCGCGGACCATCGTGATAAGGCGCCAGCGCCAGCGTCGCCATGACCGGGCCGAGATCGGAACCGCCAATGCCGATATTGACGATATCGGTGATCTTCTTGCCCGTCGAACCCTTTAGCGCGCCGGAACGGATGCCGTCAGCAAAGGCCGCCATGCGATCCAGAACCTGCTTCACATCCGGCAGCACATTGTGGCCGTCAACGAGCACTTCCTTCGACGATGTGTCGCGCAAGGCCACATGCAGCACGGCGCGGTCTTCGGTATTGTTGATATGTTCGCCTGCGAACATGGCAGCGCGGCGGCCTTCCACGTCTGCGGCCAGCGCCAGCTCTTTCAGAAGCCCAATGGTCTCGTCATTGACACGACATTTCGACCAGTCGAACAAGAGATCGTCCAGCGACAGCGAATAACGCTCGAACCGGCCCGGATCGGATTGAAATGCCGCGCGCATGTCGTGCGGGGCTTTCTCCGTCCAGTGCTTTTTCAGCTTAGCGACCGTTGCTTCAAGCTTCGTCGCGTCTCTTGCCATGATGCTACTCCCGAATCAAATCGATTTAATTCCGCATATTAGGGCAGTTTAAGAAAGTTTGTGGCAATTAAATCACCGAAACTTCCTATTTGGATAGATTGCCATATACATCTTATCAATCAAATTACATTGATAGCAGCACGCGTTTGGAGCAAAGCATGGACCTGACAGGTGAAGAACGCATAGCAGCGCCAAGACAGGCGGTTTGGGATGCGCTGAACGACATCGAGACGCTGAAAGACTGCATTCCCGGCTGCGAGGATATCGAGCGTCTGTCGCCAACCGAAATCCGCGCCGCGCTGAAAGTCAATCTCGGCATTATCAAGGTCCGGTTCCATGGCGTGCTGGAACTGTCCAACATGAACCCGCCCGCCTCCTATACGATCTCCGGCCATGGCGAGGGCTCCATCGCCGGTTTCGCGCATGGCGTTACCGATGTGGCCTTGCAGGAAGACGGCGACGAAACCATCCTGTCTTACGCCATTCGCGGCGATGCGGGCGGCAAGATTGCCCAGCTCGGCACCAAGCTGCTCGGCTCGGTCGCGCGCAAGGTCGCCGACCGCTTCTTCGCCAATATTGCCGAAGCTGCATCCGAAGCCTCTGCGAAAACAGCATAATTTCAAACCATGGTTTCGTCCTAAAATGCGGTGCTTCGCGCCGCCTATTTCTTGACGTCTGGATTCATAAATTGACCAGATGATAAAAAATTTGACCTTCCGAGAAAATCTGTCATCCTACCCATAACCGGAGCAAGCGACATCAAGATCGCCGCCTGGACATGAGCGGCATTGCGCAAAGGGAACCCGCATGTCGCATGGAGCACCAAGGCGTCCGCAAGGGCGCACAAAGGTCGCTCCGAAGCATTTCTACGCATCGTGATTTCCAAAGGTCGATCCGGACTTTTGGGCCAATACTGTAGATAAAAATGGGAGATGCGATCCATGAATCCTTCCACGAGGGGATCCGCAGGCAGTTCATCCATTGATGCAGAAACGGGCCACACGCCTGACATTCACGGCGCGCGCCTTGCCGCCGGTGAATATGCGCATGTGTTCGACGATCTGCATCCGCCGCTGACGCGGCACGAAGCCATTGTCGAATCCGACCGCTGCTATTTCTGCTATGACGCGCCCTGCATGAATGCCTGCCCGACGGGCATCGACATTCCGCTGTTCATCCGGCAGATCAATGCGGGCAATCCGGTCGGTGCGGCCAAGACAATCCTGAGCGAAAACATTCTGGGCGGCATGTGCGCCCGCGTCTGCCCGACGGAGACGCTCTGCGAAGAAGTCTGCGTGCGCGAAACGGCAGAGGGCAAGCCGGTCAAGATCGGCAATCTGCAACGCTATGCCACCGATGTTCTGATGGCCGAAGGCAAGCAGCCCTTCAAGCGTGGAGCGGAAACCGGCAAGCATATTGCCGTGGTGGGCGCTGGTCCCGCCGGTCTTTCGGCAGCGCATCGTCTGGCCATGAAGGGCCATCAGGTCACTATCTTCGAAGCCCGCCCGAAAGGCGGCGGTCTCAACGAATACGGTATCGCCGCTTACAAGACGGTGAATAATTTCGCCCAGCGCGAACTGGAATTCGTGCTGGCGATCGGCGGCATCGCGATCGAATACAACCAGACGCTCGGTCAGGACATCACCATCGAGGCGCTGAAAGCCGGTCATGATGCGGTGTTCCTCGGTATGGGCCTGCCGGGCGTGAACGGTCTCGACCTTCCGGGCGAAGATGCGCCCAATGTGCTCGACGCGGTCGATTACATCGCCAATCTGCGTCAGGCCAAGGACCTCTCCGCCCTCCCCGTCGGGCGCAATGTGGTCGTCATCGGCGGCGGCATGACGGCCATCGACGTCGCCATCCAGACCAGGAAGCTCGGCGCGGAAAATGTTACCGTCGTCTATCGGCGCGGTCAGGAAAGCATGAATGCCAGCGCCTACGAGCAGGAACTGGCGCAGATCCATGGCGTCGTCATCCGGCACTGGCTGCAACCGCATGCGCTGGAACGCAGCGGCGACGGCACCGTCCATGCCGTGACCTTTGAATATACCGGCAATCAGGACGGCAAGCTGGTCGGCATGGGCGAATATTTGACGCTCGAAGCTGATCAGGTCTTCAAGGCTATCGGCCAGACATTCGATCCAGAACCGCTGCGCGGCTCCGGTATCGGCATGGCCAAGGGCCGGATCAGCGCAGATGCGGAAGGCCGAACCACGGTTGAAGGCATATGGGCGGGGGGCGACTGCGTTGCAGGCGGCAAGGACCTGACGGTCGCATCGGTCGAGGCGGGCAAGATTGCCGCTGAATCGATCCATGCCACGCTGACGCGGCGTCCGCAGGCCGTGGAAGGCTTTGCGGAAGCCGTGCTTTCCGGCGGCGCGCACCACACGACTGCTCCCTCGCGGGACCGCAACGTCCCATCCGATCATTGGGCAACGACCCAGCTTGGCAACGAGCAAGGCTGAGGAGGTTCAGGACATGGCTGATCTTTCAACGAATTTTCTCGGAATCAAATCGCCCAATCCGTTCTGGCTGGCTTCGGCCCCGCCGACCGACAAGGCCTATAATGTCGAGCGCGCCTTCAAGGCGGGCTGGGGCGGCGTTGTCTGGAAGACGCTGGGTGCCGAAGGCCCACCGGTGGTAAACGTCAACGGCCCGCGCTATGGCGCGATCCATGGCGCAGACCGGCGGCTGCTCGGCCTCAACAATATCGAGCTGATCACCGACCGTCCGCTGGAGGTCAATCTGCGCGAGATGAAAGAGGTCAAGATGCGCTGGCCGGACCGCGCGCTGATCGCCTCGATCATGGTGCCTTGCGAGGAGGAAGCCTGGAAGGCGATCCTGCCTCTGGTCGAGGAAACCGGTGCGGATGGCATCGAGCTGAACTTCGGCTGCCCGCATGGCATGAGCGAACGCGGCATGGGTGCCGCTGTCGGTCAGGTGCCGGAATATGTCGCCATGGTCGTCAAATGGTGCAAGCAATATAGCCGCATGCCGGTGATCACCAAGCTGACGCCCAATATCACCGATATTCGAAAGCCCGCGCGCGGCGCGCATGCAGCGGGTACGGATGCCGTGTCGCTGATCAACACGATCAACTCCATCGTCTCGATCGATCTCGACCGCATGTCGCCGGTGCCCTCCATTGACGGTCGCGGCAGCCATGGCGGTTATTGTGGCCCGGCGGTCAAACCCATCGCGCTCAACATGGTGGCGGAAATTGCTCGTGATCCCGAAACCCACGGCCTGCCGATTTCAGGCATTGGCGGCATCACGACATGGCGCGACGCGGCGGAGTTCATCGCGCTCGGCTGCGGCACGGTGCAGGTCTGCACGGCGGCCATGACCTACGGGTTCAAGGTCGTGCAGGAAATGATCGACGGCCTGTCGGACTGGATGGATTCGAAGGGCTATGAAACGCTCGACGATTTCCGCGGCATGGCCGTGCCGCAGGTTTCCGACTGGCAGTATCTGAACCTGAACTATGTCACCAAGGCGCGCATTGATCAGGATCTTTGCATCAAATGCGGTCGCTGTCACATCGCCTGCGAGGACACCTCGCATCAGGCGATCACCAATCTCGTCAATGGCGCGCGCCATTTCGAGGTGATCGACGAGGAATGCGTCGGCTGCAATCTCTGCGTCAATGTTTGCCCGGTCGAGAACTGCATCACCATGGAGCAGATCGGCGGCGTCGATCCACGCACCAAGGCGCCGATCATGCCTGATTACGCCAACTGGACCACCCATCCGAACAATCCGATGGCGGTCAAGGAAGCGGCTGAATAATACCGAGCCGCCAAGCTGCGAAAACTATGCCTTGAAACGCGCCTGGATGCTCTGCGATAGCAGGGCTACCGGGCGCGTCAAATCGCCGGGCGGGTTCCAGAGCAGTTCCTCGATCTCGCTGGAAGCCACCGGCACCTGACCGTCCTTCAGCGTGAGATGGAAAAGCTCTGCTTCCACGGTGGCGTCCACCTCATTGGCGGCTGGGGCCGACATCGTCGCCGCATAGCGCAATTGGCTGGCGTCGATGCGAATGCCAAGTTCTTCCTCGATCTCGCGAATAAGCGCGATTTCCGGCTGTTCGTCCGCATCGATCTTGCCGCCGGGCTGGAAGAATATCGCGCTGCCGCGCTTGCGCACGAGCAGGAACCGGCCTGCCTCGTCGCGAATGATGGCTGCTGAAATGCGAATCGTTTTCATGATGCGGCAACTTCTTCCCGTGGGCGGATTCCGTCAAGGATGATGGCGCTGACAGCGGCTGCCGTTTCGTCGTAAAAGCCGGGCTTCTGGGTCCGGTCACCGAGAATGGCGGAAACCTGCACCGAGAAATCGGAATAATGCTGCGTCACCGCCCATATCGTGAAAATCAGATGATAAGGATCAACCGGCGCGATGCGCTTTTCGGCGATCCACCGATGAATGACCGCTGCCTTCTCATCGACAAGCTGCTTCAGGTGCCCTTTCAGAAAATCGGAAATGGCTGGTGCGCCGTGCAGGATTTCATTAGCAAACAGGCGCGAGGCTTCTGGCTTTTTGGCCGATATTTCCAGCTTCACCGCAATATAGCGGCGCAATTCATCGAGCGGATCGCCTTCCGGGTCGATATTCTCGAAAGGCTCCAGCCATGTGGCGAGCGTGTCTTCCAGAACGGTCACATAGATGTTCTGCTTGCGCGGAAAATAATAGAGCAGGTTCGGCTTCGACATGCCCGCCTTCTCGGCGATCTGGTCGATGGTCGAGCCGCGAAATCCATAGTTTGAAAACACTTCCAGCGCCGCGTCGAGAATGAGCCGGCGATTGATGCCCTGAATACGCGTCGCACCTTCCGTCTTTTCGGGCGCGGTTGGGTCCGCAGATGGGGGTGCTGAAGGGGCTGTGGCCATTTGACACCTTTCGGCAGTGTAGAATTTTTCAAAAGCGCTTGACCGTCTTCGAACGCTCTTCTAGCCTGCATTTTGACCAACTAGTCAAGTTTTTGCAATTCAGGCAAGAATATTGTGGCCAAAGAGCCGGGTCGCGGGAACTTATAAGCGAGTGGATACGAGCCTTAGGCAGATTTGGCGCGGCGTCCAACGCATCCATACAATGAGGAGGTCGAGCGCATGGTGCTCACCAGCAATCTCAGAGTCAATGGCGACCGCCTGTGGGACAGCCTGATGGACATGGCCAAGATTGGCCCTGGTCTGCGCGGCGGCAATAACCGTCAGACGCTGACCGATGAAGACGGCGAAGGCCGCAAGCTTTTCCAGTCCTGGTGCGAAAAGGCTGGACTGTCGATGACCGTCGACACGATGGGCAACATGTTTTTCCTGCGCCCCGGCGAAGACGCCGATGCCGACCCCGTCTATATGGGCAGCCATCTCGACACGCAGCCGACCGGCGGCAAATATGACGGCGTTCTGGGTGTGTTGGGCGGCCTCGAAGTCATGCGCACACTGAACGACATGAACATCCGCACCAAGCGCCCCATCGTGGTCACCAACTGGACCAATGAGGAAGGCACCCGCTTCGCGCCTGCCATGCTGGCTTCGGGCGTGTTCGCAGGCGTGCTGGATCAGGACTGGGCCTATCAGCGCACTGACGCCAAGGGCAAAAAATTCGGCGATGAGCTGGAGCGCATCGGCTGGAAAGGCGACGAGCCGGTCGGCAAACGGAAAATTCACGCCATGTTCGAACTGCATATCGAACAGGGGCCGATCCTTGAGGCTGAAAACAAGGATATCGGCGTTGTGAGCCATGGTCAGGGCCTGTGGTGGCTGCAAGTGACGCTGACGGGCAAGGAAGCGCATACCGGTTCCACGCCGATGAAGATGCGCAAGAATGCCAGCCTCGGCCTTGGCAAGATGCTGCAACTCGTCAACGAAATCGCCATGGCGCATCAGCCGGATGCGGTTGGTGGCGTCGGCCATATCGATGTTTCGCCGAATTCGCGCAATGTCCTGCCGGGCACGGTCGTGTTCACGGTGGATTTCCGCTCGCCCAATCAGGTTGTGCTGGACGGCATGAAGGCGCGTTTCGAAAAGGAAGCGCCGAAGATTGCCGAGGAACTAGGCATCGGCATCGAAATCGAAGTGGCTGGCCATTTTGATCCCGTCACCTTCGACAAGGGCTGTGTGGAAGCCATCCGCAATGCCGCCGAACGGCTTGGCTACAGCCATCGCGATCTTGTTTCCGGCGCTGGCCACGACGCCTGCTGGGTCAATCGCGTTGCACCGACGGCAATGGTCATGTGCCCCTGCGTCGACGGGTTGAGCCACAATGAGGATGAGGAAATTTCGAAGGAATGGGCGTCGGCGGGAACCGACGTGCTTCTGCATGCCGTATTGGAGACTGCTGAAATTGTAAGCTGATTTCACTGCCATCCAATACAGCACCTGTGTTCATACAAAACCAAAAAGGGGAACGAACAGTGGCTAAGACTGGAGCATCCAAGGTCATCAAAGGCGGCACCGTCATCACCGCCGACCGCACCTTTAAAGCCGACGTTCTCATCGAAGGCGAGAAGATTGCTGCCGTTGGCGACAATCTGACCGGCGATGAAATTATCGACGCAAGCGGCTGTTATATCATGCCCGGCGGCATTGATCCGCATACCCATCTGCAAATGCCCTTCATGGGCACCTATTCGTCCGACGATTTCGACACTGGCACGGCGGCGGCCCTTGCGGGCGGCACGACCATGGTGGTCGATTTCGTGCTGCCGGATTCCGAAGGCAACCTCCTCGACGCGCTTCAGGAATGGTTCCAGAAGGCGGGCAAGGCGCGCACCGATTATTCGTTCCACATGGCGATTACCGGTTGGAACGAGCGCACCTTCAACGAGATGGCCGAAGTGGTGAAGCGGGGCATCAACACCTTCAAGCATTTCATGGCCTATAAGGGCGCGCTGATGGTGAATGACGACGAGATGTTCGCCTCGTTCCAGCGCTGCGCGGAACTGGGTGCCATGCCGCTCGTTCATGCCGAGAACGGCGATGTTGTCGCCCATTTGCAGGCCAAGCTGATGGCCGAAGGCAATAACGGGCCGGAAGCCCATGCCTATTCCCGCCCGCCGGAAGTGGAAGGCGAAGCCACCAACCGCGCCATCATGATCGCCGATCAGGCAGGCGTACCGCTTTATGTCGTGCATGTTTCCTGCGAGCAGAGCCACGAAGCAATCCGCCGCGCCCGACAGAAGGGTATGCGCGTGTTTGGCGAACCGCTGATCCAGCATCTGACGCTGGATGAAAGCGAATATCATAACAAGGACTGGGATTATGCGGCGCGCCGCGTGATGTCGCCGCCGTTCCGTGACAAGGTCAATCAGGATAGCCTGTGGGCGGGTCTTGCTGCGGGCAGCCTCCAATGCGTGGCGACCGACCACTGCGCCTTCACCACCGAGCAGAAGCGCTATGGCATCGGCAATTTCACCAAAATTCCGAACGGCACCGGCGGTCTGGAAGAGCGCCTTCCGGTTTTGTGGACGCGTGGTGTTCGCACCGGTCGTCTGACGCCGAACGAATTCGTGGCGGTGACTTCGACCAATATTGCGAAGATCCTCAACATCTACCCGCAAAAGGGTGCTGTCCTGCCGGGGGCCGATGCCGATCTGGTCATCTGGGACCCGGAAGCCACCAAAAAGGTTTCGGCCAAGACACAGCACTCCTCCATCGACTACAATGTGTTCGAAGGTTTTGAGCTGAAGGGCCTGCCGGTCGTGACGCTCTCTCGCGGTCGCGTTGCCTATAACAAGGGCAAGGTTACCGCCGAGCCGGGCGACGGTCGCTTCATCGAACGCGAGCCGAACGGCGCGGTGAACAAGGCGCTGTCGCAGTGGAAGGAAATCGTCGCTCCGCGTAAGGTGGAACGCAGCGCAGAACATATGCCGATAGGGGTCTGACACATGGCTCTAGCTCAGCTTCGGGAACCGCGCATGAATGTGAATGACAGCATGGCCCCGGAGAGGGGCTTGGAGAATGCGCAGACGGTAATCGACATCAAGGATCTGTCACTGGTGTTCGAGACCAATGACGGGCCGGTCCATGCGCTGTCCAATATCAACCTCGCGATCCAGCGCGGCGAGTTCGTTTCCTTTATCGGTCCTTCGGGTTGCGGCAAGACCACGCTGATGCGTGTGGTCGCCGATCTCGAACAGCCGACCTCCGGTTCGGTGAGCGTCAACGGCATGACGCCCGCCAATGCCCGTCTCGACCGCTCCTACGGCTATGTATTTCAGGCGGCAGCCCTGTTTCCATGGCGCACGATCGAGGACAATATCAGCCTGCCGCTGGAAATCATGGGCTATTCCAGGGCGGAGCGTCAGGCGCGGATCGAGAAGAACCTCGCGCTCGTCAATCTGACCGGCTTTGGCAAGAAGTTTCCATGGCAGCTTTCCGGCGGCATGCAGCAGCGCGCTTCCATCGCGCGCGCCCTGTCGTTTGACCCCGACATGCTTTTGATGGACGAACCCTTTGGCGCGCTCGATGAAATCGTGCGCGACCACCTCAACGAACAGCTTCTGAAACTCTGGGCCGCGACGCGCAAAACCGTCATCTTCGTGACCCACTCGATCCCGGAAGCCGTGTTTCTTTCCACCAAGATCGTGGTGATGAGCCCGCGTCCGGGCCGCATTCATGAAATCATCGACTGCGACCTCGGACCGGATCGGACGCTGGATATTCGTGAATCGGAGGCTTTCCTGAAAATCGCCCATCGCGTGCGCGAAGGCCTGCGGCTGGGGCATATTCATGAGTAGAGCTTTCGGCCTATCACTTCAGTTGCAAATTCGTCAGGCCGTGGCGAAACGAGTGATTTTCGAGCACCGGAGCGAAGCGTACTTTTGGGTACGTGAGCACCGGAGCGCAGGAAATTGCTCGTTGCAGCCCGGCATGGCGAAGAGTGCAACTGAAGTGCGATATGCAGGAGGCCGCAGATGAAGACCTTCCTGCACGACAAATTCATTCCCGTGACGACGGTACTCGCCGTGTTCGTCGCGCTCTGGTATGGGCTGGCCGTTTTTCTCAATGCGCCATTCGAGCGCGATCAGGCAGAGCGCGCCGGGACCGAGGTTTCGTTTTCCACGCTCGTCGCCAATACGATGAACCAGGAGCGCCCGGTTCTGCCAGCACCGCATCAGGTGGCGCAGGAAATCTGGAAGACCGTTTTCGACGTCAAGCCCACATCCAAGCGCAGCCTCGTCTATCATGGATGGGTCACGCTGTCCTCCACGCTGCTGGGCTTCGCGCTGGGTTCGCTTCTTGGCATCGCGCTTGCGGTCGGCATCGTCCATTCGCGCACGCTTGACAAGAGCCTGATGCCGTGGATCATCACCTCGCAGACGATCCCGATCCTCGCCATTGCGCCAATGATTATCGTTGTTCTGAATGCCATCGGCATATCGGGCCTGCTACCGAAAGCCTTCATTTCGACCTATCTTTCCTTCTTCCCCGTTGCCGTTGGTATGGTGAAGGGGCTGCGGTCGCCGGATGTCATGCATCTCGACCTCATGCGAACCTATAATGCGTCCCGCGCACAGGTGTTCTGGAAGCTGCGATGGCCTGCGGCCATGCCGTTCCTGTTCACATCGATGCAAATTGCCGTTGCCATCAGTCTCGTTGGCGCAATCGTCGGCGAATTGCCGACCGGCGCCGTGGCCGGACTTGGCGCGCGTTTGCTCGCTGGCTCTTATTACGGGCAGACGGTGCAGATCTGGGCGGCGCTCATCGCCGCCGCATTGATGGCGGGTGTGCTGGTCGCACTGGTCGGGCTGGTAGCGCGCATCGTCAACAGCCGCATGGGCGCGAAGCCGGAAAGGGCGGCGGCATGATGACCGGCATTCTCTCCGTTATCGCCATCATTGTGGTGTCGTGGGTGATTGTGGGCTGGGTTTCCAGCCTCAAGGCCCGCACCCCGCAGGGCCAGAAACTTCTCGACATCGCGGTCCCTGCCCTGTTCGGTATCGCCATGCTGGTGCTGTGGGAAGCAGCCGTCCGGCTGTTCGCCATACCGCAGGTGCTGCTGCCTGCACCTTCCGCCATATGGGCGCGGATTGTCGATTCCGTGCCGATCCTCTGGGCGGATTTCCGCCAGACCTTCATGAAGGCGGTCATCATCGGCTATGTCGCCGGTTGCGGGCTGGGCTTCATCACGGCCATCATCGCAGACCGCATCCCTTTCCTGCGCAAGGGCCTGTTGCCGCTCGGCAATCTGGCGGCGGCGCTGCCCATCGTTGGCGTCGCGCCAATCATGGTGATGTGGTTCGGTTTCGACTGGGAGTCGAAGGCTGCCGTCGTCATCATCATGACCTTCTTCCCCATGCTGGTGAATACGGTTGCAGGCCTTGCCAGCACCGGATCGATGGAGCGCGACCTGATGGAGACCTATGGCTCCAATTACTGGCAGACGCTGGTGAAGCTGCGCCTGCCCGCCGCCATGCCCTTCATCTTCAACGCGCTGAAGATCAACTCAACGCTTGCGCTGATTGGCGCTATCGTGGCCGAATTCTTCGGCACGCCGATTGTCGGCATGGGCTTCCGCATTTCGGCTGAGATCGGCCGCATGAATGTGGACATGGTCTGGGCCGAAATTTTCGTCGCCGCCCTGGCGGGATCGCTCTCTTACGGGCTGATCGCGCTGATCGAGCGCAAAGTGACATTCTGGCACCCTTCTTACAGGCGGGGGTGAAGCCTTTCCGGCGAAAGCGCGAAGTGCTTTCGCCGGAAAGACGCAGATGTAAGCAGATCCGGTATCCGCCACCATAAGGCGGGACCGTCAACCAGAGGAGAACCAAGCATGAAGAAGGCACTATCCATAGGCCTTGCAACAGCCGGACTTGCATTGGCACTCATGAGCACGACCGCCATGGCCGCCGACAAGCTGACCTTGCAGCTCAAATGGGTTACGCAGGGCCAGTTCGCAGGCTATTACGTGGCCAAGGACAAGGGTTTCTACGAAGAAGAAAAGCTCGACGTCGAGATCAAGCCGGGCGGTCCGGACGTGGCCCCGCCACAGGTGATCGCCGGTGGCGGTGCGGATGTGGTGGTGGACTGGATGCCGTCGGCGCTCGCCACCCGCGAAAAGGGCGTGCCGCTGGTCAACATCGCGCAGCCTTTCAAGAAGTCAGGCATGATGCTGACCTGCCGCAAGGAAACGGGCATCACCAAGCCGGAAGATTTCAAGGGCCGCACACTGGGCGTCTGGTTCGGCGGCAATGAATATCCGTTCCTGTCCTGGATGAACCATCTGAAAATCCCGACCACGGGCGGCAAGGATGGGGTCACAGTTCTCAAGCAGGGCTTCAATGTCGATCCGCTGATCCAGAAGCAGGCCGACTGCATTTCCACTATGACCTATAATGAATATTGGCAGGTTATTGATGCCGGTATTCCTGCCGACCAGCTCGTCGTCTTCCCCTATGAAGAACAGGGCGTCGCGACGCTGGAAGACGGGCTTTATGTGCTCGAAAAGAGCCTCGATGACCCAGCCATGGTCGACAAGCTGGCACGCTTTGTCCGCGCTTCGATGAAGGGCTGGCAATATGCGTCCGAACACCCGGATGAAGCCGCCGAAATCATTCTCGACAATGATTCTTCCGGTGCGCAGAAGCAGGAAGTTCAGGAGCGCATGGTCAAGGAAATCGGCAAGCTGATCGACGGCTCGGACGGCACGCTCGATGTTGCCGCTGCCGACCGCACGGTCGAAACGCTGCTTGGTGGCGGCTCCGATCCGGTCATCACCAAGAAGCCGGAAGGCGCCTGGACCACAAAGGTCACTGATGCGATGAAGAAATAATCATTGCCATCTCACAATGAAAAAACCCGGAAGCGTGCTTCCGGGTTTTTGTTTGCGTAGCCAGTATTTTTACTTCAGCTTCTCTTCCAGAGCCACGGCCCGAACAAGCTCGCGTTGCAGACGCGCTTCTTCCTCGACCTTCGGCTTGGTGAAGCGTCCGAGCAGCAGATAGGCCACCGGCGTCACATAAAGCGTCGCAATGGTTGCAAGGCCAAGACCCCCGACGATCACCCAGCCGAGCGCCACGCGGGCTTCCGCGCCCGCTCCGCTTGCCAGCACCAGCGGCACGCCACCCAACACGGCGCAAATCATGGTCATGCAGACCGGACGCAAGCGGATATTGGATGCTTCCTCGACCGCCTCGCGCACGCTCAGCCCCTTGTCGCGCAGCTGATCGGCGAATTCGACGATCAGAATGCCGTTCTTGGCCATGATGCCGACCAGCAGCACAAGGCCGATTTGGCTATAGACATTCAGGCTGGTGCCGGTCAGCATCATCGCGACAACCGCACAGCCCAGACCGAGCGGCACCGTCGCCATGACGATCAGCGCGCTGACAAAGCTTTCGAACTGCGCGGCCAGCACCAGCAGAATGATGATGATGGCAAAGCCGAATACCATGGCAAGGCCGGTGGAGGTTTCGCTGAGCGTCGAGGCTTCGGCCAGCGGAATGATATGGCTGCCCGGCGGCAGCAGCGGTGCGGCGATTTCCTGCGCTGCCGTGAAGGCATTGCCGAGCGCGAAATCCGCACGCAGGCCTGTGGTGATGGCCACCGAACGCTGGCGCGTTTCACGGTCGAGCTGCGGCGGCACCGCCTTTTCAACGACGGTTGCGATGGACGACATCGGCACATAGCGACCGTCCGCCGCTTTCATGAAGATGTTTTCCAAATCCGTCGGATCGTTGATCGGATTGGTGGTCGCCACGAATTTCACATCGAAGCTGCGGTCGCCGACATAGACAGAGCCGATCTTGCGCCCGTCCAGCACCGACTGCACGGCATTGGCAAGGCCGGTAATGTCGATGCCAAGATCGGAGGCGCGCTCACGGTTGATCTCGACGGAAAGCTGCGGCTGCGTCGGCTCCACCGACAGGCGCGGCTGCACGAAGCGCGGATCTTTTTCCAGCGCCGCAACCACGGCCTGCGCGGCAGGCTGAAGCTTGGCGTAGTCGCTGCCGACAATGGCGAATTGCAGTCCGTTACCCGCGCCGCGAATGCCAAGACTGTTCGGCTGCGTCGAGAAAATGCGCACGGCGGTGATGTTCTGCACCCGCTTGGTGATATCCGCCATGATCTCCTGCTGGCTGCGGTGACGCTCCTTCCATGGCGCGAGCGTCAGCACCATGAAACCATTGTTGGAGGAGCCGCCGGAACCGGCAATGGCATAGGTGGTGACAATCTCGCCATCGTCGCGCAGTGGCTGGATGGCTTCCTCGATCTTGTTGAGCTGCGATTGCAGGAAATCAACACTGATGCCTTGCGGGCCATTGATGCGCAGCAGCGCCACCGCGCGGTCTTCCGACGGCGTCAGTTCCTGACGGATCGTGCCAAAGACCACGACCGACGCGCCACCGAAAAGCAGCGCCACCAGCACGACCACCCATGGCGCGGCCAGACAGGCATGGAGCGTCTTGCGATAGAAACCGGCGAGCGCGCCGCCAATCCGGCGCAGGAACAGCGGTCCATGCGCGCCTTCAGTCTCGCCGCTTCCCTCTTTCAGAAAGCGCGAGGCCAGCATCGGACACAGCGTCAGCGCGACGACAGACGACAGCAAAACAGCGATGGCCAGCACGAAGCCGAACTCACGAAACAGGCCGCCCGCCTGCCCCGGCAAAAACGAAATCGGCACAAACACGGCGGCAAGTGTCAGGGTGGTCGCGATGACGGCAAAGAACACTTCCTGCGTGCCCAACACGGCAGCAGCACGCGGCCCCATGCCCTGATTGCGTCGACGCACGACATTTTCCAGCACCACGATGGCGTCATCGACCACAAGGCCGGTGGCAAGCACCAGCGCCAGCAATGTCAGGATGTTGATGGAAAAGCCCGCAAGATAAATCGCTGCGACGGTGCCGATCAGCGCCACCGGCATGGAGAGCGCCGGAATGAGCGTGGCGCGAATATCCCACAAAAACATGAAGATGATCGCTACCACGATGATCACCGAAGCGATCAGCGCAATCTCGACTTCGTGGATGGCGCCATTGATGAAGCTTGCATCATCGCTGGTGACGGCGATGTTCACGCCCGGCGGCAATGTCGTTTGAAGATTGGCAACGGCGGCGCGCACGCCTTGCGAAATATCGAGCGTGTTGGACTGCGCCTGACGCACGATGCCAAGGCCGATTGCCATTTTGCCGTTGGAACGCACGGCAGAACTTTCCACATCGGGGCCGAGCGTGACAGTGGCGATATCTCGGACCTGTGTACGGCCCTTGATATAGACATTCTCGAAATCTTCGGGCTTTTCCAGATTGGCCGTCGCGCGCACCACGATGGCCTGATCGGAGCTGCGCAGCGATCCGGCTGGCGCGTCCAGCCCCATGGAATTGAGCGCGGTCGCGACATCGGCCAGCGTCAGGCCGTAGCTTGCAAGGCGCGCCTGATTGATATCGATGCGAAAAATCTTGGCGCGGTCGCCATTGATCTGCACATCGGCCACGCCCGGCACTGCCGACAGCACATCCTGAATCTGATCTTCGATCAGCACGGTCATGTCGTCGACCGACATGGTGTCGGACGTCACGGCCAGCCGCATCACGGGATCGGCGTTCGAATCCGCCTTGATGATGCGGGATGGATCGGCCTCTTCCGGCACCGTGTTGGCGACGCGTGAAATCGCATCGCGCATATCGGCAGCGGCAACGTTGAGATCGACACCGTCATTGAACTCAACCGTCACGCGGCTGCGCTCGAAAGACGAGGTGGAGGAAATCGACTTGACGCCGGAAACACGCGCAACGGCGTTTTCCAGAACCTGCGTCAGCTGGCGGTCGATGGTTTCGGCGGACGCGCCGCTGAAATCCGTGCTGATCGTAACCACCGGACGATCCACATCGGGCAATTCACGAATATCGACGCCGGTGAAAGCGGCAAGGCCCGCAACAACGATCAGAACATTGACGACAAAGGCGAAGACCGGACGACGAATGAAAAGCGCCGTCGAACCGCCCCGCTCGACGGATGATGATTTATGGTTGCTCACCGGCGCGCCCTCAACCGGCAACGCGCTTTATGGGCGCAGGCTCGGCGCGGGCGGTGCCCTGCTCGTCCATCACGCGCACGGGCGCTTCATCGCGCACGGTCTGCACCCCTTGCGTGACGATCATGTCGCCCTGCTTGACCGGACCGTCCAGAAGAATGCTCGTCGCATTGCGCTGCACGACACGCACGGCGACCTTTTTTGCCAAACCCTGCTCGATGCGCCAGATATAAGAGCCGTCCGCGCCCCACTGGATCGCCAGCGGATCGACCGACGGAAACCGGCTGCCGGGGAAAAGCACGGTGACGTAGAACGACATGCCGGCGCGCAGGCGATCTTCGGAATTATCGACCTCGGCCCGTACATGCATCGTGCGGCTCGCCTCATCGATCATATTGTCCACGGCGTTGATTTCGCCCTTGTGGGTTTCCCCCGGAAAGGCCGTCGTTTCCGCCGTCAGCGGCTGGCCAACCTTGATCTGCGGCGCAAAACGCTCGGGCACCCAGATGTCGACCAGCATCTTCGAGCGGTCGTCAATGCGCGCAATGGAGGTCTGCGCGGTGACATAGTTGCCAGCATTGACGGGCAGAATGCCGACCACGCCGGAAATCGGCGAGCGCACCGTGCGGCGGCTCAAGGCAAGCTGCGCGTCCTTCAGCGCAAGCTGCGCATTGGCGACAGCCAGCTCGGCTTCGACCGCCTGAACACCGGTTGCGGTGTTGGTGGCGCGCAGCCGCTCAATACGCTGCCGGGTCGTCTCGGCATCTTTCAGGGCCGTTTGAGCCTTGGCGACAGCAATTGTCTCGGTATCCGAATCGAGTTCTGCAATCGGGTCGCCAACCTTGACGCTGTCGCCCGCCTTGACGAAAAGCTTGTTCATATAACCGCTGGAATAAGGCGTGATCGAAACCGTGCTGAGCGCACGCGCAGAACCAATGGCGGTCAGGCGATTGTTGATCGTTTCCTCGCTGGCCGGTTCGACGACGACCAGCGGCGCCCTCGCGCCGGATCGGGCAGCGGATTGCTGAGTGCGGGGCGTGTCAGTGCCTGCGGCGGCGTTTTCCGGCGCAGCGTTCTTCTGTTTGTAGGCGTACCAGCCGCCCGCAGCGGCCAGAACAATAAGCAGGCAGAGTGCAATCTGCTTCCACGATTTCATTCAGCTCTCCGGCAGGCCCCGTCCCGTCGCTGCCCGACGGGCCTGTCTTTTCAAAAATATACTTTTTTGCACGACACGTCGAATGCCCGACCATTCGCGACAACCTATCGGCAAGATGGTTACCGCCTGCCCATGACAGGGATTCGATGGAGAAATAGCTAACACATCCCCATATTGCTTTTTTGCATCGCCTCCCAAGAAGGTCGAATTAAATTTCGGTAATCCTTGCACCCAACAAGTGACGACCACATTTAAATCGATACAATAAAGCCTGTTGGAAATCTCCCCCGCCACCATATATAGGAAGCTATATTTATTGCAGTATCGAGACTCATAGACATATCGGACGCGCTGAACCGGCCAACAGCCCCAGTCGCCGTCTATTTGGAATCAGGTTATGGCGGTTGTTGAAAAGACCATAGTTCCGGGCGTTGCTCCGATAGAGACCGCTGCGCCGGACGGAAGCGCCGAGGATCGCACCTCGCCGGCGCAATTTACGCGGCTGCGCTGGCAGAACCGCCTTTCCAGCAAATTGCTTCTGCTTATCGTTCTCGCCGTTCTGGTAGCGGAAGTTCTGATTTTCGTGCCGTCCATCGCCAATATGCGCCTGCGCTGGCTGACATCGCGCCTCGATACGGTGGGCGCAGTCAGCGAAGTGCTGGCGGCAAGCGCCAATATGGACGTGCCGCGCGCCATTCAGGACAAGGTGCTGCTCGTTACCGGCACCAAGGCGATTGCGCTGCGCGAAGCTGGCGCGTCACGCCTTCTCGCCATGTCGGAAGTGCCTGGCAAGATCGATCAGGTCATCGACCTCGACAATGTCAGCGAAGCGGCGTCCATCTGGGACGCCTTTAGCACGCTTTTTCACGGTGGCGACCGGACATTGCGCATCTACGGTTCCGTTTCGCCCACCACGTCGCCGGGGCGCGTGATTGAAATCGTCACCTCCGATGCGCCCATGCGCCGCGCCATGTTGCTCTATGCCCGTAACGTGGCCGTCATTTCGCTGATTATTTCGGTGATCGCCGCCAGCCTGATCTATCTCATCATCCATGAAATGCTGCTGCGCCCGGTGCGCATCATGCATCGCAACATGATCGATTTCGCAACGACACCCGACAATCCAGCGCTCATTCTCGTGCCGGAAAACCGCAAGGACGAGTTCGGCATTGCCCAACGACAGATTGCCCACATCCAAAGCGATCTGCAACGCACGCTGAAGGAACAGAAGCATCTGGCCGATCTCGGCCTCGCCGTATCGAAGATCAATCACGACATGCGCAATATTCTGGCTTCCGCGCAATTGATGTCGGACCATCTGTCTGACGCCAAGGACCCGATGGTGAAGCGCTTCGCGCCGAAGCTGATCCGCACACTCAGCCGCGCCATCAGCTATTCGGAAAGCGTCATCGCCTATGGGCGCTCGCAGGAAGCGCCGCCAACGCCGCGCCGTGTCAACCTGCACGCCATCGTCACGGATGTGCAGGAGAGCCTCAATCTGGAAAGCGAAAGCGGCATCGAGTTCGACAATCGCATTCCTGACGACTTCGAACTGAATGTCGATTCGGAGCAGCTGTTCCGCGTGCTGAGCAATCTTTGCCGCAATTCCGTGCAGGCCATGGAGCGCGACGCTACCGGCGGTGCCGCCGCAGTGAAGCGCCTGACGCTCTCATCTGGACGAATCGGCACCACGGCGATCATCGGCGTTGAGGATACGGGGCCGGGCCTGCCGCAAAAGGCGCGCGACAATCTCTTCACAGCGTTCAAGGGCTCAACACGCAGCGATGGCACCGGACTGGGCCTTGCCATCGCGCAGGAGCTTATCCGCGCCCATGGCGGCAGTATCGAGCTTCGCGAAGACCGCCCGATCGGCGCGCATTTCGAGATTCGCCTGCCTGATTTGCCTGCGCAGCGCGAAAGAGAACAAGCGCGGCGCGAAGAAACCGTGTGACTGGGGAAAAACCCCAGGGAAAACAACGGTGAAAAAGCCCAGAAATCCGGGCTTTGACAAGAAATCTTCACAGAACGGCATTTTTTTCTCACAAGACGCTTGCATTTAGCAATGGGTCCGATTATCAACCGCCCATCGCCGCAGCGAGCGGCACCAAGGCAAGCACCCGTAGCTCAGCTGGATAGAGCACCAGACTACGAATCTGGGGGTCAGAGGTTCGAATCCTTTCGGGTGCGCCATTTCTTTTCAAGCATTTAGCGAAGATTTTACGACAGACTGATCGACAGGTCTGACTTCGCTTTTTTGCTTATTCCATTGCAAAACGGATTGCCGGCGTCGTCTCTGCAAAATGCAGCGACGGTGAAGCGGCGTCGCCTATTCCACCGAATCCATAACGCATTGATATGTGACACCCTGCGACGTGATGGCGATTTTGGACAAGGTCTCGAATGCAATTTCATAGCCCTCGCCCGCAAATTTGCTGCCGGAGCTGGAGGGCACCTTCTCAAGAAGACGGTCGCGGCTGAAAGCGCTCAACCGGATATGGTTGGGGTCGTCGGTCGAGGTGAAGACATCGATGACATTGTCGTGGTCGCATACATAGGAGATGCGGTCCTGATCGGCTTCAGCATGGGCCAGAGACGGCATCAGGATCAAAACAGCACCGAACAGCCAACGCATGGACAAACCCCTCCTGAGACCCGCAACGCGCTTCTGTCGGAATGAAGCAGACAGGCGTTGACGGCTTCCTTTAGGTGCATCCGAATGAAACGCCGTCCCAATCGGCTGCACGACACTCCCACATAACGAATTGTCGGCAATCCGCGCAAGAGATCATGCAATCAACCGCTGTGAAAAGCGGCAACACGCAAACATTGTCGCTTAAAATGCAGCATTCTTTCTTGGAGAAGAAGTGGTGCCCGGAGGCGGATTCGAACCACCGACACGCGGATTTTCAATCCGCTGCTCTACCAACTGAGCTATCCGGGCATCCTGTAGCAAGCACTTGGTCTTGCTTGTGGCGGTGTTGGTGTCCGCCGGAAGTGGGTGGGTTATAGCATTAAATTTCGCGCTGTCCAGCACCGTATCGCATTTTTTATGCGCTTTTCTCACAGTTTCTCTAATGTTTTGATTTCACATCAGAAAAAGCGCCAAAAACCCTAATTCTCGCCCTCATCCTCGTCGCCCAGAGGCTTGCCGGGGATGACATAGCTTCCCG
This sequence comes from Ochrobactrum teleogrylli, assembly GCF_006376685.1. Lineage (GTDB taxonomy): Bacteria > Pseudomonadota > Alphaproteobacteria > Rhizobiales > Rhizobiaceae > Brucella > Brucella teleogrylli. The sequence continues at coordinate 97,885 of NZ_VEWL01000003.1, forward strand.
AAAGCCAACGATTGAGATCGATGCTTTTGCAGCGCGACGAACAGAACGGATAGCTGTCACGCGCCGAAGGCTTGCCGCATTCCGGGCAAGGTCGTGTCGGGCGCAGCGGCGTCACGCGTGCGCCTGCTGCTGCGGATATGTCCTTCTTGCCGTTCATGGCTGAACCTTAAACTTTTCCGGTGCTCCAGTTGGCATAGACCGGATAATCACCGTCAGCCAGCAGGCTTACGGTTTCCTGAAGCGGCAGGCCGACCACATTGCTGTAGGAGCCGACCAGCTTGACGACAAAACTGCCTGCAAGGCCCTGTATGGCGTAGCCGCCAGCCTTGCCGCGCCATTCCCCGGAAGAGAGATAGGCGTCGATCTGCTGGCGCGACAGGCGCTCAAAGCGCAGGCGTGTTTCCACCAGGGTCTGGCGCAGATTGCCGTTCGGCAAAACGAGACAGACACCCGTAAAGACCTTATGGGTACGGCCCGACAGAAGACGCAGACATTCTCGCGCCTCATCGGCGGTTTCCGCCTTGGGCAAAATGCGCCGCCCGACCGCGACGACCGTATCGGCCGCGAGCAGGAAGGGCTTGACGAAATTGGCGTCGCTTTTCAGCTGCGCCAGCGCCGCTTCAGCCTTTTCACGCGACAGACGACGCGCCAGCGAGCGGGGATGCTCGCCACGCTGCGGCGTCTCGTCTATGTCCGCAGGCTGGATATGATCCGGCTCGATACCCGCCTGCCCCAGCAGTTCGATCCTGCGAGGAGACCCGGAAGCCAGAACCAGCTTGTGTTGCGCAACTGTCGTCAAGAACACCCCCGAAACGGCTGCCCGTGCGTGATAAGCTTACTTGAAGCGGTAGGTGATGCGACCCTTGGTCAGATCGTAAGGGGTCATTTCGACCAGAACCTTGTCACCAGCCAGAACGCGGATGCGGTTCTTGCGCATACGGCCAGCCGTATGAGCGATGATTTCATGTTCGTTTTCGAGCTTCACGCGGAACATTGCATTCGGCAGCAGTTCCGTAACAACACCCGGAAATTCGAGGACTTCTTCTTTCGCCATGCGATACCTGTTTCTTTCTTCGATAAAAGCGTCCGAAAATGGACTCTGATCCTAAATTTGGCCGGAACCTATATGATTAGGCGGCATTTGTGAACAACGGAATTCCGTGAACTTATTTCGGGCTGAAACGCTGCAAAATCTGCGTCTTCAACCGATCCCGCACATCGCGATAAGCATTCATGATCTGCTCGCGGCTGCCGGTGACCAGCGTGGGGTCTGGTGTCGGCCAATATTCCACATCCACGGAGAAGCCACGCATGCGTTCCAGCACCGTATGGTGGGCAAGCGGTGTCAGCGTTACGATGAGATCGAAATAGCCGTCGGCCAGTTCTTCAATGCCCCGCGGCTGGCGGTCGTCGAGCGAAAGCCCCTCTTCCGAAAGCACCGCATCCACGAATGGATCGCGTTCGCCCCGTTTCACACCTGCGGAAGCCACATATATATTGGGCGGCAGCAGCTTTCTTGCAAGAAGTTCGGCTATCGGCGAGCGGATCGCGTTCTTGCCGCAGACGAAAAGCAGGGATGACGGCAGTTTCTGTTTCGGGCCCACATCGCCCTCTCCATCATCCTGCGCGCTTTCGACATTAACGGCGACCATGCAGGCTCAACCTCGCCAATGCAGCACGCAGACAAGCGTGAACAGCCGCCGCGCCGTGTCAAAATCGACTTCGATCTTGCCCTTCAGCCGCGCCTGCAAGGTTTGCGACCCTTCATTATGCAGTCCGCGCCTGCCCATATCGATGGCTTCGATCTTGCTTGGTGTGGCCGAGCGGATCGCCTGATAATAGCTTTCGCAAATCATGAAATAATCGCGCACCACACGGCGCAGCGGGGTCAGCGACAATATATGCGTCGCCACATCGTCCCCGCTTTCGCGGCTGATGGCAAAGATCAGCCGCGTTTCCATCAGCGACAGCTTCAGCCTGTAGGGACCGCCGGTCTCGTCGCCAATCGGGTGAAAGGAATTCTCCTCGATCAGATCGAAAATCGCGACCGCGCGTTCATGCTCGACGTCAGGCGTCGACCGCCCGATGGATTCATCGAGCTCGACATCAACAAGACGGGCATTGGGAACGCCAGCGGTCATGATGCCTCATAGATTGAGCCGGATGGCGACTGACTTGGCGTGCGCGTCAAGACCTTCGGCGCGCGCGATTTCGATGGCAGCAGGGCCGAGAACCCGCAACTGGTCCGGGCCAAGCTTCAAAAGCGAGGTGCGCTTCATATAATCAAGCACATTCAGGCCCGACGAGAAGCGGGCCGAGCGCGCCGTCGGCAGCACGTGATTGCAGCCGCCCACATAATCGCCGATCACTTCCGGCGTGTGCGCGCCGATAAAAATGGAACCGGCATTGCGGATTTTCGGCAGCAGCGCTTCCGGGTCGGCGACGGCGATTTCCAGATGTTCGGCAGCGATACGGTTGGCGAGCGGAATTGCCGCCTCGAAATCCTCCACGAGAATGACCGCGCCGAAATCGCGCCAGCTTGCCGTGGCAGTTTCAGCACGCGGTAGCGTCAACAACTGACGCTCAACCGCCGCTTCCACATCCTTGGCCAGCGCTTCGTCATTGGTCACGAGGATGGATTGTGCGGCAGTGTCATGCTCTGCCTGCGCAAGCAGATCGGCAGCGATCCAGTCCGGATTGTTGTCCTTGTCGGCAATCACCAGAACTTCCGACGGACCAGCGATCATGTCGATGCCGACCGTACCGAAAACAATACGCTTGGCAGCCGCGACATAGGCATTACCGGGGCCGACGATCTTGGCAACCGGCTTGATGGTTTCCGTGCCATAGGCAAGCGCGGCAACGGCCTGTGCCCCGCCGACGCGGTAGATTTCCGAGACGCCTGCGAGACGCGCTGCAACCAGCACCAGCGGATTGAGAATACCGTCGGGTGCTGGAACAACCATGACGATGCGCTCGACGCCCGCCACCTTGGCGGGCACGGCATTCATCAGAACCGAGCTTGGATAACTGGCCGTGCCGCCTGGCACATAGAGGCCAACCGCCTCGATTGCCGTCCAGCGCGAACCAAGCTCAACGCCGAGCGCATCCGTGTAACGGTCATCCTTGGGCAGTTGCCGCGCATGGTGGCTTTCAATGCGCTCATGCGCCAGTTTCAGCGCTTCGACGGTGGATGCCGGCGCAACTTCAAAAGCCGCGTCGATTTCAGCTTCCGTGATCGCAATGCCGGTCTTTTCCAGATCGATACGGTCGAAGCGGCGCGAATAGTCGATCAGCGCCGCATCACCTTCGCGTCGCACGCGCTCGACGATTTCGCGGGCTGCGCGGTCCACGTCTTCCGAAACTTCGCGCTTGCCGGACAGAAAGGCTGCGAATTGCTGTTCGAAGTTCGGATCGGTTTGTCTGAGCGTCGTGACCACGCTTTTATTCCTTTAAATAGTCCAGATAAGAGCAACCGCCCGCATGGCAGCAGACGCGATGCATCGAAGTTACATTGTCATACGCCGTGACGCGGGAGCGATTCCGTTTCCCAGGCCGCGCCCAGATCCGTCAGCTGCGCTTCGATGCATTCCACCGAAAGACGGATAGCGGCATTTGCCGAGAATGTCAGTTCTATTGTGCCCGCAGGCGCCTCGCCGGGGACAAAACCGATCGTCAGCAGCGACAGGACATCATCCTGCTTCTGGCGGTCGATACCGGTGGCCTTGGCCGCAGTGACGCGGTTGAAATGCAGAGCGGCGCGGCGGCGCTGATATTGCGGCTTGCGCAGGAATTTCGGGCGCGCCTCTTCCCAGACGAAGCGGTTCGCCGTCAGAACGAAGCGTTGTTCCTTAGCAATATATTGGAGGTCGGAAACTTTGAGAACCGCGTCCTGAAGATGGGCGGACAGGACCTGTAAATCCTCTTCATCCAACGCCACAAGCTTCAACATATCCATGGTCCGCACCGATTTCCTGTCATGTTCAAAACAACCGCCCAACATCGCATATAAATAGGCGACATGGATGGTTTACGAAGTAACCTTGCCAAATAACTTTGCATGTCGGCAGAAAAAAATCGACAGGCTTTTCAAGCCTGTGATCAATCAGCGTGCCAGAATGAAAAAGCCGGAGCTTGATTAAGCTCCGGCCACTTGCCGATTATCCGCTGATGCGTTCGACATTCGCGCCGCAACGCGAAAGCTTTTCTTCGAGACGCTCGAACCCGCGATCCAAATGATAGACGCGGTTGACGACGGTTTCGCCTTCAGCGGCAAGGCCCGCAATAACCAGCGATACCGATGCGCGCAGATCGGTCGCCATGACCTGAGCGCCCTTGAGGCGTTCCACGCCTTCAACGGTCGCGGTCTGGCCGGACAGCGAAATCTTCGCGCCGAGACGCGCCAGTTCCTGCACATGCATGAAGCGGTTTTCAAAGATCGTTTCGGTGATGTGCGACGTGCCCTTGGCCTTGGTCATCAGGCCCATGAACTGCGCCTGAAGGTCGGTCGGGAAACCCGGGAACGGATCGGTGGTGACATCGACCGGATGGATGCCGTGGCCGTTGCGCACCACGCGCAGGCCGCTATTGGTCTCGGTGATTTCCGCACCGGCCTGACGCAGCGTATCGAGCGCCGACGAGAGCAGGCTTTCCTGTGCGCCTTCGAGCAGCACGTCACCGCCGGTCATGGCGACAGCCATGGCATAGGTGCCGGTTTCGATACGGTCGGGAATGACGCGAACGCGCGCGCCGGAAAGGCTGGTGACGCCCTGCACGTGGATCGTGCCGGTGCCTGCACCCGTGATCTTCGCGCCCATTGCATTGAGGCAGTCGGCAAGATTGACGACTTCAGGCTCACGTGCCGGGTTTTCGATGATCGTTTCGCCCTTGGCGAGAACAGCGGCCATCAGCATGACATGCGTTGCGCCGACCGAAACTTTCGGGAAGTGATAGCGCCCGCCGACAAGACCGCCCTTCGGCGCACGCGCCTTGGCATAGCCGTTTTCGATGTCGATTTCGGCACCCAGCGCCTGAAGGCAATCGAGCAGCAGATCGACGGGGCGCGTACCAATAGCGCAACCGCCCGGCAGCGATACGGTTGCTTCGCCCATACGCGCCAGAAGCGGGCCGATCACCCAGAAGCTTGCACGCATTTTCGAGACCAGCTCATAAGGCGCAGTGGTATCGACGATATTGCGGGCTGTGAAATGGATGGTGCGGGAATAAGCGCCGTTCTGGTGTTCGCGGCGGCCATTGACCGAATAATCAACGCCATGATTGCTCAGAATGCGGATCAGCTGCTCGACATCGGCCAGATGCGGCACGTTTTCGAGCGTCAGCGTATCGTCGGTCAGGAGCGAAGCGATCATCAGGGGCAAAGCGGCATTTTTTGCGCCCGAGATCGGAATGATTCCATTCAGCTTATTACCGCCGACGATTTTGATGCGATCCATGCTGTTTCCCCTTCTGGGCCGGGGCTTCTCCCCGGTAATCGATTTGAAGCCGTTGGAACGCGTTTCGATCGGGATAATCGGATCGACACTCCAACTGTTTGTTTTCAAGCACATCTTGTCCGAAAACCGGTTCACCCTTTTCGGGATGTGCTGTTGCTGCTGCCTGAACGGCGCGGCGGCGGTACATGACAAATGACGAGTCTTGCGGCGGAATTACGTTCGAAGGCGAATCGCTTTCGAACGACAATGGCAACCGAGAACAGAAAAGCGCTTTTACCTTAGCCGACGTTTCTCTTCAAGAAAGGCTTTCCAAGCTAAAGCGAACTCTTATTTGGTCGGATGATGCCCTATTCCTTTTCTTGCCCCGCTTCTTTCCCGGCGCTGGCAATGCCGTCGGTGCGCTCATCCGCTTCGCCGGAGCGTCGCGAGCGTGACTGTTCCTTGCGGCGCATCAGATTCGCGCGCAGCTGATCGGCCAGCCGCTTTTTTTGGCGGTCCAGCTGGTTTTGTCGTTCCTGATTGATCGGTTTTTCGCTCATGAGCCGTGTTTACTACGAGAAAAAGCGCCGGAAAAGCGGCTTGAAGCGCAGCTATACGCAGATTTCCACATTATGTGAAAAGAAATGCATTTGGTCGCTTGCGATTTGCGCAATGATGTGTCAGAAGTCCGCCGCACTCAAGAGAATGCTGCGGTAGCTCAGTGGTAGAGCACTCCATTGGTAATGGAGAGGTCGAGAGTTCAATCCTCTCTCGCAGCACCATTCATCTCTTTGATTTGGCAAATTTTCCCTGAAAATTGATCACGAATGTCACGGCTTTGTGCGATAGCATTTTAGCGCATTCTTACCCGTTGTTTTTTCATCGGATGGTCGGAGATCGCCGGTGAAACATTGGCGTCCAGCCTTTGAAGAAATGGGAAACTCAGGAGAGGATATTTCATGCTGTGGACCTTGTTCGGCATTCTTTCGGGTGCCTGCATCGCCATTCAGGCGCCGATCAATGCAGCTCTTGCGCGCGGACTTGGCTCCCCACCGACTGCCGCTGCGATTTCATTTCTGGCAGGTGCAGTCATTCTCGCCATCGTCTCGACCATAACCGCAAAGGCGACCGGCAACCTTCCCACATTCAATGTACCCGCAGGCTGGCTGTTCGTCGCGGGCGGCGCGCTGGGCTGTATCTATGTCACCGCATCGATCCTGCTGACGCCGCGCATCGGCGCAGCAGCCGTGATGGGCCTTGCCGTGGCCGGGCAGTTGATGGCCGGTCTACTTGCTGACCGCATCGGCTTCATGGGCGTCGCCGTGCGAGAGATCACCGCCGGACGTGTCGCAGGCGCCGTGCTCCTGCTTACCGGCGCCCTGATGATCCGCTTTCTGTAAAAGAAAACGCCGCGCTTCAAAGCGCGGCGTTTTCGTGTTCGTTAAGGCATTGAAACCGGCTCAACCCTTGAAAGTATAGTCCGCAATCGACTGCGGCTTCATCTCGATGGAGAAGCCCGGCAGCGACGGCGGCATATAGGCCGCGTTCTTGATCACGCACGGGTCGATGAAATGCTCGTGCAGATGATCGACATATTCGATCACACGGCCTTCCTTGGTGCCCGAAACGGCCACATAGTCGATCATCGACAGATGCTGCACATATTCGCACAGGCCAACGCCGCCCGCATGCGGCCAGACCGGCTTGCCAAACTTGGCGGCCATCAGCAGCACGGCCAGTACCTCGTTCAGACCGCCCATGCGGCACGAATCGATCTGCACGATGTCGATGGCGCCTTCCGCGATGAACTGCTTGAACATGATGCGGTTCTGGCACATTTCGCCGGTCGCGACTTTCACGTCGCCAATGGCTTCACGAATCTTGCGATGGCCTGCCACATCGTCCGGGCTGGTCGGTTCTTCAATGAAGAACGGCTTGGAGAAAGCGAGCTTGTTGACCCATTCGATGGCCTGATCGACTTCCCAGACCTGATTGGCGTCGATCATCAGATAGCGGTCCGGACCGATCACTTCGCGCGCAATCGTCAAGCGGCGGATATCGTCTTCGAGATCGCGGCCGACCTTCATCTTGACGTGGTGGAAACCCTCGTCGATAGCTTCCTGGCAAAGACGGCGCAGTTTGTCGTCGTCATAGCCGAGCCAGCCGGCAGAGGTCGTGTAGCAGGCATAACCTTCCGCCTCGAGCGTGGCGATACGCTCAGCCTTGCCAGCTTCCGCCTTGCGCAGGATCGCGACGGCTTCGTCACGCGTCAGCGCATCGGTGAGATAGCGATAATCGACGATGTCGGCGATTTCTTCCGGCGACATGTCGGCGACCAACCGCCATACCGGCTTGCCTGCCTGCTTTGCAGCCAGGTCCCAGAAGGCGTTGACGACAGCGCCGGTGGCAAGATGCATCGCGCCCTTGTCCGGGCCGATCCAGCGCAGCTGGCTGTCGCCGGTCAGGTAACGCCAGAACTTGCCGGGGGCTGCGAGGAAATCATCCATCGAGGAACCCACGACCAGATGACGCATGGCGAGAATGGCCTGACAGCAAATGTCGTTGCCGCGTCCGATGGTGAAGGTAAGGCCGTGGCCCTTCAGCGAGGCATCATCCGTATCGAGGATGACATAGGCCGCCGAATAATCCGGGTCCGGGTTCATGGCATCCGAGCCGTCCAGACTTTGCGAAGTCGGGAAACGCAGATCGAAGACGCGCAGGTCAGTGATTTTCGTCATGATATATCCGTGATCAGGGCATGATCCCAAAACATGGGAACGGTTTCGGGACCATGCGTAAACAATGCCTAGATGTCAGCGCGCACGTTCTGCTTCTGCGTGCCGAGGCCTTCGATGCCGAGTTCGACGACATCGCCAGCCTTGAGGTAACGCGGCGGCTTCATGCCCATGCCGACGCCGGGAGGCGTGCCGGTGGAGATGATGTCGCCCGGCTGCAGGGACATGAACTGCGAGAGATAGGAAACGAGGTAGCGAACGCCGTAAACCATGGTCTTGGTCGAGCCGTCCTGCATGGTTTCACCGTTGAGGGTGAGCCACATTTTCAGGTTCTGCGGGTCAGCGACTTCGTCCTTCGTCACCAGCCACGGGCCGGTCGGGCCGAATGTGTCGCAGGACTTGCCCTTGGTCCACTGACCAGCGCGTTCGATCTGGAATGCGCGTTCGGAAACGTCATGCAGCGTGCAGTAGCCAGCGACATAATCCAGCGCATCCTCTTCCGAAACGTATTTCGCGGTCTTGCCGATGACGATGCCGAGCTCGACTTCCCAATCGGTCTTTTCCGAGCCGCGCGGGATGAGAACGTCATCATTCGGGCCGACGATGGCCGAGGTGGCCTTCATGAAGATGACCGGCTCAGGCGGCACGGCCATGCCGGATTCGGCTGCGTGGTCGGCATAGTTGAGGCCGATGCAGATGAACTTGCCGGTGCCTGCAACGCAGGGGCCGAGGCGCGGATTGCCTTCAACCTTCGGCAGCGAATTGACGTCGACTGCGCCAAGCTTGGCCAGCGCGTCGGGGGCAAGAGCCGCACCGGAAAGGTCGCTTACATGGGCGGAAAGATCGCGGATCGCACCATCGGCATCGAGAATGCCGGGCTTTTCCTGACCGGCTTCACCGTAACGAAGAAATTTCATGAGTTTACTCCTTTGGGGGTAGCTGGGGCGAACTTAGATAGTCCAGCCGCCATCAATGTTATAAGCTTGTCCGGTCGTGTAGGTCGCACCAGCGAGATAAACGGCGAGATCAGCGATTTCTTCCGGCTGGCCGATGCGGCCAATCGGCTGGCGGGCGATGAACGCCGCGCGCTGCTCTTCGTAATCGCCCTGCGAACGCAGACGGTCCTGCAAGGACGGGCTTTCGACCGTGCCGGGGCAGATCGCGTTGCAGCGGATGCCCTTGGCAACATAATCGGCAGCGACTGCCTTGGTGAGACCGATAACGGCGGCCTTGGTGACGCCATAGGCGAAACGGTTCGGCACGCCCTTCACGCTCGATGCGACGGAAGCCATGTTGACGATGGCGCCGTCCTTGCGCTCCAGCATGCCCGGCAGCACGGCGCGGATGGTGCGGATCATTGCCTTGACGTTGAGATTGACGGCGAAGTCGAGGTCTTCGTCCTTCATTTCGAGGATGGAACCGCCATGAACGACGCCTGCGCAGTTGAACAGGATGTCCACCTGACCGATTTCGGCTACAAGTGCGTTCACTTCCGCCTCGTCAAGCACATTGAGCTTGCGGGTGATGATACCGTTGACGCCTTCGATTTCCTTGAGGGCATCGGTGTTGATGTCGGTCGCATAGACCTTGGCACCCGCTTCCGCGAAGGCCAGCGCGCTGGCGCGGCCAATGCCTTGTGCTGCGGCTGTCACCAGCGCGGTTTTTCCATCAAAGCGTATCGTCATTTTCAAGCCTTCCGTTCGACAAGCAGGATGTGGTCACAAGCGAGCACCACTTCGTCCCGCTGATTAAGCACTTCGCAACGTTCCGTCACGCGTCCCATAGTGGCGCGTTTCGGATCGTCTTCCTTCGCACTGATCGTAACCCGCGTGCGGATCGTATCTCCGATATGCACCGGACGAATAAACCGCAAGCGATCATAACCATAGGAAAAAGCAACCGGGTTGATCAACGTCGCCGTGAGGCCGACGCCAATGGCAAAAATCATGGTGCCATGCGCGATGCGCTGGCCGCCGGGCAAGGTCTTGGCGAATTCCGCATCCATGTGATGCGGGAAGAAATCGCCCGTATGCCCGGCATGGACCACGAAATCCGTCTCTGTAATCGTGCGGCCCGTGGTGAGGCGCACATGGTTCATTTCATAATCTTCGTAATATATTTTCTGCTCGGCCATGGTCAGACCTCCGGTTTTGCAGCAAGCGGCGTGGCGGGCGCGGCGCTCGATTGATAGGCGGCCTCGACAAGCGCCATGGTGTGCCAGGCATCTTCGACCGAGCCGAGGAGTTCGGCATCCTCGCCGCAAGCGAAACGCTGCAACTGCGCCATGCGATTGAGGAAAGCGTCCGGGAACCAGGCCCCTTCAAGCGGTACGGAAACCCAGTCATCACCGCCCTTGGGCTTGATCCAGAGTTCGTCCGGCTCGCCGCGCGGATAGTCGAGATTGACGCCCAGTTTCACATAGGCCGCGCCCTCGGTCCCGCAGATACGGAACTCGCAGGCCTGAAACTTGCGCCCGAAATCATGATCGTGATTGACCGACAGCGCGCAGCGAACGCGGTCGCCATAATCCAGAATTGCAGCCGTGCGCGTCTGGGCTACGTCGTGGTTCGGATGGCCGATGGTCTTGGCGTGAACGCCGAGAGGATCGCCCAGCAGACCGCGGACGAAATCCAGATAATGGATCGAGTGCATGGCGATTTCGATGCGTGGCAGACCTTTCAGGAAAGGCCACAGACCCCATGGCGTGGCAAGCGCCAGCCAGGCGTCAAAATCCACCACTTCGCCCAGCAAGCCCTTATCGACGGCGTCATAAAGCGCGAGCATCATCGGAGCGAAACGCAGCTGGAAATTCACCGCCGCCTTCAGATTACGCGCGCGGCAGACTTTGAGAATTTCTGTCGCGGCGGCGAGGTCGCTGCCCATCGGCTTCTGGATTAGAACAGCGGCACCTTCCGGCAATTGCGACAGGATTTTCGCATGGGCTGATGGCGGCGTCGCCAGATCGAAGATCGCGCCTTCGACGGCAATCGCTTCCTCGGCGCTGGCAAAAGCCTTGACGCCCCACTGGTCGGCAAGCTCCCGCGCCTTGTCCAGATTGGGATCGAAAATACCGGCAACCGGAAAGCCGCCCTTCTTGTAGGCGGGCAGGTGCGCGTCGCCGACAATGCTGCCCGCGCCAAAGATCACGATGGGTTTTGGCTTGGTGGGCTTTGCCCACCACTGGCGCAACTGCGTCGGATCGAAAGCCTCAGTCATGATGGAACACCTCTTCCATCATGGCCCACCACTCGCCCTCTTTGCGGGTTTCGAGCGGCTTCTGGCATGGCATACAGAAGGACCACCATTCCTGATTTTTCGGATTATCGGCCATCTTCTTCATGTCGGCCTCAAAGTCGGTGCCGACATATTCCCATGTGCCGAACAGGAGATTTTCCGGCTCTTTCAGAAAGATCGTATAGTTGGTGATGTTGCACTCGGTAATGAGAGCCAGAATTTCCGGCCACACGGCGGCGTGCAGCTTCTTGTATTCTGCGATCTTTTCCGCATTGAGCCCGATCACCATGCCCATTCTTTGTGCCATTACGACCTCACGATCTCGCGGGTAAACTCAGAAATCGAACGGCTACGCACTGCATCCCAATCCCATTCGATGCCGATACCCGGCTCGGACGGGGCAATGGCGCGACCGTCGCGAATTTCCATGCCCTTGGTGGTGAGGTCGTCGAGCTGCGGAATATATTCGACATAGCGACCGTTCTGCACCGCGCAAACGAGGCTGACATGCAGTTCCATCAGGAAGTGCGGACAGACTGGAATGTCGAATGTTTCCGCCGCATGGGCGACTTTCAGCCAGGGCGTGATGCCGCCAATGCGCGCCACATCCACCTGAACGATGGAGCAAGCACCCTTCTGCATATATTCGCGGAAATGGCGGATCGAATAGATGGACTCGCCCACCGCAATCGGCGTCGGGGTGGAGCGCGTCAGGCGGATATGACCGTCGAGATCGTCCGCCGGAAGCGGTTCCTCGATCCAAGCCAGATCAAGCTCCTTCAGGCGCTCGGCACGGCGAATGGCTTCATCAACCGTAAAACCCTGATTGCAATCGGTCATGATCTCGAAGCCGTCGCCCAGCGCCGCACGCACGGCGGACAGGCGCGCATAATCTTCAGAACCGTGCGGCTTGCCGATCTTGACCTTGGAGCCGGTGAAGCCCTTGGCCTTGGCCTGCAACGCGTCCTCGACCAGCGCTTCCTTCTCGATATGCAGCCAGCCGCCTTCGGTCGTGTAGAGCGGGCAGCTTTCCTTGGCCCCGCCCGCAAGCTTCCACAGCGGCAGACCCTGCTTCTTGGCGCGCAGATCCCAGAGTGCGGTATCGACCGCAGCCAGCGCCAGCGCGGTGATCGCGCCGATGGTCGTGGCATGGGTTGCGAATTCCAGCTTGCGCCAGATGGCTTCGATGCAATCAGCATCCTCGCCGATGATGAGCGGCACGAGATGGTCGCTCAACAGGCGCATGACCGACGAACCGCCGGTGCCGATCGTATAGCTGTAGCCGGTGCCGACCGCGCCGTCGCTGTCGGTGATGGTGACAATCGGCGTTTCCTGGCTGACGAAGCTCTGGATCGCGTCGGTGCGCTTGACCTTCGGCGGAAGGTCAACCATGCGCAGTTCAACTTTTTCAATACGTGCCATGGTCAGATAGCCAAAGTCTTGCCGCTTACGGCATCGAAAAGATGCGCCTGCGACAGATCGAGTTGCATGGTAATGGTTTCGCCCGGTTGCAGGTGACGCGGGTTCAACATGCGCGCCACCCACTCCTTGCCTGCGAATTCCACGAAGACCAGCGTTTCATTGCCGAGCGGCTCGGTGATCGAAACGCGCATGTCTTTTTCATGCACAGCGTCGCTCGTGGAAATGCCGTGACCTTTCGGGAAGACATCATCCGGGCGCAGACCGAATGTCACCTTGGTGCCATCCTTGGCCTTGCCATGGAACTGTGCAGGCAGCGGCAGGCGGTCGCCATTGGCGAAGACCAGATCGCCGCCCGTCACCGTCGCCTCGCCCATATTCATCGGCGGGGAGCCGATGAAACCGGCGACGAACTGCGTGGCCGGGCGCTTGAAGACTTCATCCGGGGTTCCGGCCTGTTCAATATGACCATCGCGCATGATGACGATACGGTCAGCAAGCGTCATGGCTTCGACCTGATCGTGCGTCACATAGACGACCGTGGACTGCACCTTGGCGTGCAGCTTTTTGATTTCGGTGCGCATCTGGGTGCGCAGCTTGGCGTCAAGGTTCGACAATGGTTCGTCGAACAGGAACACTTCGGGATTACGCACGATGGCGCGGCCCATGGCGACGCGCTGGCGCTGGCCGCCCGAAAGCTGCGCCGGGCGACGCTCCATCAGTGCTTCGAGGCCGAGAATGGCCGAGGCTTCATTGACGCGACGGTCGATTTCCGCCTGCGGCTGCTTGGCGATCTTCAGCGAGAAGCCCATGTTCTCGCGCACCGACATATGCGGATAAAGCGCGTAGGACTGGAACACCATCGAGATGTTGCGGTCACGCGGCGGCAGATCGTTGACTTGCCTGCCGCCGATTTCCAGTGTGCCGTCGGAAATGGATTCCAGACCCGCGATCATGCGCAGCGTCGTGGACTTGCCGCAGCCGGACGGACCGACAAGTGCAACAAATTCCTTGTCCGCGATTTCGAGATTGATGCCATGCACCACGCCGACATTGCCGTAACGCTTGACGAGATTTTTGATGGAAAGCTGAGCCATTGTTCTATCAACCTTTAACCGCGCCGAACGTCAGACCAGCAACAAGGTGCTTCTGAACGATGAATGTGAGGGTCAGCGCCGGAATAATCATCACGACCGCCAGCGCGCACATGCCGCGCCAGTCGATGGTGAATTCAGCGGTGTAATCGAGAAGACCGACAGGAAGGGTCTTGGAATTGACGGAACGGGTGAGCTGGGAAGCCAGCGCATATTCGTTCCACGAGGTGAGGAAGGCAAAAATGCCTGCCGTCGCGATGCCGGGACCGGCCAGCGGAAACTCCACCTGCCAGAAGGCCTGCCAGCGCGTGCAGCCGTCGATCTGGGCCGCCTCGGCGAGGTCCTTCGGCACCTGACGGAAGAAGCCGTCGATCAGCCAGATCGTGAATGGCACATTCAGCGCCACATAGGTCAGGATGAGGCCGAAATGGGTGTCGATGATGCCGACGCGGGAAAACACCATGAAGAGCGGTAGCGAGAGCGCAATGCCCGGCACCGAGCGCGTCAGCATGAAGCCGAGGAAGGTTGCCGACTTGCCCCAGAAGCGGAAGCGGGCAAAGGCATAGCCGCCAGATACGCCGATGATCAGCGCAATCACGGTCGAGGTGATCGAGATGATGAGCGAATTGCGGAAATAATCCCAGACCGGAATGCCGCCCGCACCTGCGCCCGAGAACATGGCGCGATAGGCTTCCAGCGTGATTTCCTGCGGAATCCAGACCGGCGGCTTTGCCATGATCTCGACCGGCGGGCGCAGCGACGAAAGCACGATCCACAGGCCGGGCAGGCAAATGACGGTCATCGCCAGAAACAGACCGACCAGATAAGCGATTTTCTTGAAACGGCGCAGCAGACGATGCTGGCTGTTGCTGAGTGTTGTTGTAGCCATGATTACCACTCCGCTCCAATCTGCGTGCGTGCGGACGCAAGTTTGCGGAAGAACAGGACGGTGAAGAGGATCGAGAGCAGGATTGCGACATAGGCCATGGCATTGGCCATGCCCATCTGCGCATCCGCATAGGCCGTGCGACCCACCAGCGTCCAGATCAGTTCGGTGCGGCGCGCCGGGCCGCCATCGGTCATGATCTTCACAATGTCATAGGCGCGGGCCACATCCAGCGAACGGATGGTCATCGCGATATAGGCGAAAGGCATCAGATAAGGCCAGATGACATAGCGGAAGGTCTGCCACGGTGTGCAGCCATCGACGCGCGCGGCTTCCACCGGGTCCTGCGGCATGGACAGAAGACCGCCCAGAATGAGGATCGCGAAGACCGAGGTGGACATCCACACTTCCGCCAGCAGGATGGCGATCAGCGCCAGATTGCCGTCGATGAGCCACGGAATGGCGGTATTGGTCAGGCCCAGCGACTGCAGCGCATTGTTGACCAGACCGATATTGTCATTGAACATGAACTTGAACTGGAAGCCGACAAGCACCGGCGAGAACATCATCGGGAACATCATCAGCGTGCGCAACACGCGCTGGCCGTGCGTCGCCTTGTTGACGAGCATGGCAAGGCCGAGGCCGAGCAGCATTTCCAGATTGAGCGCAATGGTGAGGAAGACCACCGTGCGGATGAACGCAGCCCAGAACACCCAGTCGGTGAGGATGCGCTGATAATTGCGGAAGCCGATGAAGTTGAACAGGCTCTCGGGGCGCGTCAGCCGGAACGGCGTGAAGCTCGAATAAAGCGACAGCGCGAGAGGAAACAGAACCACCGCTGCGAGAATGATGAAGGCCGGAAGCAGAAGCAGGACCGGCGGGGAAAGTCTCTTGAACATTGCGCTTCCAAATAGTGGACTGGCAAACAGTGGAACGGGCGAACAGCGGAACTGCCTCAGCGCCGTCACTGGCAAAAAAGGCCCGCCCCAAAAAAGGCTTCAGGGCGGGCCCATGATTTTATTCAGGCAGGATCAGAGCTCGCCTGCATCCTCAAGAATCTGCGTTGCCTTCTTGGCAGCGTCATCGAGGGCCTGCTGGGAGGTCTTGTCGCCAAGGATCGCTGCCTGAAGCTCAGGATAGACCGCGTTGGAGATTTCGATCCAGGATGGGGTCTGCGGAACCGGGAAAGCGGTCTTTGCCGTTTCCTGGAACACCGACAGCACTTCCTTCTTGTACGGGTCGGAAGCGGCCTGCTCGATCACGTAATCCCAGACAGCGGTGCGGGTCGGCAGGGTGCCTGCAGCCGATTCCTGCTTCTGCGAATCTTCGTTGGTCAGGAACCAGACGAGCGAGGCGGCGGCTTCCTTGGTTTCGCAAGCTTCCGTTACCGAGAAGCCGTGATGACCCGACCAGCCGGTGCGCTTGCCGGAAGAACCGGTTGGCGCCGGAGCGATGCCGACATTGCCAGCGACCTTCGACGACTTCGGATCGTTGAAATAGGTCGCCCAGCCCGGCCAATCCAGGTTGACCGCGATGGTGCCGGAAGCAAAACCAGCGCCCAGCTCATCCCACAGATAGTTGGTGGTGCCAGCCGGAACAGCCTTGGCCTTGTAGAGATTGACGAACCAGTCGAGGGCGCGAACACCGGCTTCCGAATTGAAAGCAGGCTTGCCGTCCTTGAGATATTCGCCGCCTTCGGCGACCAGCATTTCATAGAAGCGGCCATTGATGGCTTCTTCCTTGCCCGCAAACTGCGTGCCGTAGAAATTCGGCGGATCGGCGAAGAATACTGCCTGATCCGACACTTCCTTCCAGGTTTTGGCCGGTGCGAGGTCGTAGCCGTATTTCTCCTTGAACGCCTTCTTCTTGGCTTCGTCGTTGAAGAGGCTCTTCTGATAATAGAGTGCCGAAACGTCGAACTGCGCACGCGGCAGCATGATCAGCTTGCCGTCAAGCGTGGACGCCTTGATGACCGATGGCACGAAACCGTCGATTTCTTCCTTCGGAAGCAGCGAGTTCAGATCGACATAGAGGCTGGTATATTGCGGCGCGAAAGACGAGTGGTTGGAACCGACGCACCAGTTGATCGAACCCGAAGCGATGTCGGACTTGATTTCCTTGTCCAGCTCGAAATGGTTCTTCTTGGACAGGATGTTGACCTTGGCGCCAGTCGCCTTTTCCCATTCGCCGATACGCGAATAGAGCGCCTCATATTGCTGACCGCCGATCAGCTTGGCGTTGATCGTCACGCCTTCGAACTTGCCGGGCAGATCGGCTGCAACTGCCGGGGCCATCCCCACGGCGAGCCACGCCACACCTGCCAAAATGTGCGCCTTGAAACTTTGCATCACTTCTCCTCCTAAAACGGGCACTCCCTGCCCGCACCCCCGGTTGTGAAGGTTGTATTTATATGCAAACATAGTATTCAAGAACGGTCAAGGCGTTTTATCGCCGATATACGACTTTCGCAGTCGGAAATGTTTGTATATGAATGACGAAATTCACGAAGAGCCACCTTGGGGGAACGCATTTGGAAACCGATGACCGCTACCGCGCGCCCGCGCTCGACAAGGGCCTTGATATCCTCGAATTGCTGGCAGGCGTGGACGGCGGACTGACGCAGGCCGAGATCGCCAAGCATCTGGATCGCAGCCCGAACGAATTCTACCGCATGCTCGACCGGCTGGTGAAACGCGGCTATGTCACCAAGCTAGAGGGTGACCGCTATTCGCTGACGCTGAAACTGTTCGGCCTTGCCCAGTTGCACGCGCCGGTGCGCCGCCTCGCCTCGTTCGCAACGCCCTTCATGCGTGAGCTTGCCGACCGTTCCAAGCAGGCAAACCAGCTTGCCGTGTTCGACCGCGGTTCCGTGGTGGTGATTGCCCAGCAGGAAGCGCCGGACTATTGGGGCATTTCGATCCGCGTCGGCTCGCATATCAGCCTGTTCGACACGGGTTCCGGCCATGTGCTGCTTGCCTTCCGTTCGCCGGAAGAGCGCAAGATGATGATCGCTGAATATGGCAAGGATGGCGAGACCGTCGATCTCGATCCAAGCTTCTATGAGCGGCTCGACCAGATCCGTGAGCGCGGCTATGAAATGATGCCAAGTGCCCAGGTTGCAGGCGTTTATAACCTCTCCGCGCCCATTCTCGGACCAGACGGCACCTGCATCGCGGCGCTGACCTGCCCCTATGTCACGCTGGTCAATTCCGGTGCCTCGCCCGACATTACCCAGACCATCACGCTGCTGCAAAAGACGGTGCAGGAATTGTCCAAGCTGGTGGGCGCAGATCTTTCCACACTCGATTAGGGCTGGTTCCGTCCGGGTCGGACCACGCCCTAAATTCTTATTTGAAAACTATCTTCTTTTTTGAAAATATCGGGATAGGAGGAATCTCTATGCTGATTGATACCCATCTGCACCTGATCGACAAAAGCGCGCTCACCTATCCATGGCTAGGCGACGTGCCAGCGCTTGATCGGGATTTTCTGTTCGACACCTACCGGCAGCAGGCGGAACGCTGCGGCATCGCCGCCGCCCTGCATATGGAAGTGGATGTCGCGCCCGAAGCGATTCAGGCCGAAACGGACCATATTCGGGCGCTTTCCATCGCAAATGGCGGCTTCATCAAAGGCGCGATTGCATCCTGCCGCCCCGAAGAAGACGGCTTTGCCGCCTATCTTGAGCGCCAGCTTGCTGATCCCTTTGTCAAAGGCTTTCGCCGCGTTCTGCATGTCGTGCCGGACGAGCTTTCCGAAGGCGCGCTTTTCCGCGAAAACCTCAAGCGCATGGACAATACGCGTCTGACCTTCGATCTCTGCACCCTGCCGCATCAGATCGACAAGGTCACCGCGCTTGCGGATCTGGCGCCGGGCCTGCAATTCGTGCTCGACCATTGCGGCGTGCCGGACATCAAGTCGGGCGCACTGGAAAGCTGGCAGAAAGGCATCACCGAGATTGCCCGCAGGCCGAATGTGGTGGCGAAGATTTCCGGTGTGGTAGCCTATGCCGATGCTGAAAGCTGGACTGCCGAAACCATCCGCCCCTATGTCGAACATGTCATCGAGGCGTTCAGCTGGGACCGAGTGGTATGGGGCAGCGACTGGCCGGTCTGCACGCTTGCAAGCTCTATCGATGCCGGACTTTCGACATGGGTGGCGACGACCCACACCCTGCTTGAAGGCTGTGGCAAGGACGAAAAAGCGCGCCTTCTGTCTGAGAACGCGCGCCGTATCTGGAACCTTTAAGTAGACGAGAATAGCTTTCTCCTCGACCCTCATCCTGAGGAGGCTCCCTGAGCGAAGCTCGGGGAGACGTCTCGAAGGATCGAGGGATAGGAAACGAGAAGAAACACAGTGCCTGGCTCCTCACCCTTCGAGACGCCTCCTTCGCAAGCTCAGGAGGCTCCTCAGGATGAGGGGATGGAGAGGTCGATCAATACAAGCCGTCAGAAGCTTTCGCGGAACAGCCGGTTCAGATCGGCGATCACCTGTTCTGCCGGTTCATGGCCCTGAAGCCCCTTGTTGATGCGCTCTGACGCTGCTTCCTGAAACGGCATATAGCCGTCATGGCGTGGGCGCACCCACGCCCCTTCAAGCGTTGCGCGGGTGTCGCGATAGAAGTCCGACGTGGCCGCATTCACGCTGTCGTCTTCCCATGCTTCCGCATGGCCGGGCTGGCCGTTGGAAGCAGCATAAAGCCCCTTCTGCACTGCGCCGCTCGCTATCCAATAGGCGAAGTCGATGGCCGCTTGCGGGTTCTTCGTAAAGGCCGAGACGGCAATACCTGTTCCGCCCAGAGCCGAACCCACGACACCCTTCACGCCTGCCGGAATATCGGCAAAACGGATCAGACGGTCGCGGAAACCCGGCATGGCATAGTTCACATATCCATAGATCAAGGGCACGCAGGCAATGCCGGAATCGGGCTTTGCCATTTCTTCGAACACCGCAATCGGGTCCATGCTGAAACATTCCGGCTTCACCAGCGCAGCGATTTCCCGAAGCTGTTCAAAAGCCGTCACGCCGTCTTCAAGGCGGATCAACGCGCCCTCGGTGGCACAAGGCGAACCGTTATTGGCAGCGAATGTATAGAAGCACATCAGCGAATGCGGCGAGCGCAATGGCAAAAGCACCTTGCCCGCGCGCGCCAGTTCCAGCACTTCGGCCCAACTTGTGGCGGGCTTTTTGATCAGGTCCGGACGCCATGCCTGAACCTGCGTGGCCGCATCGAGCGGAAACGCCCATTGATGGCCCTGCCAGTTATAGCTTGGGAAGGATTGCCCGACCGAACCGTCGGCCAGCGCCTCCAGCTCGGCTTCGCGGCCCGGCACATCGAGCGGCAGCAGGCAGCCTTCCTTGGTGATCTGGCCGACATGGGGATGATCGATCACGATCATATCGAAATTGCGCGCCAATTCCTCGACCGGAAAGGTCTCGAAATCCTGCAAGGAACGCTTTTCCCATTCGATCTCGACGCCCTTGTCGCTCAGCCATTGCGTGGCGCCGGCAACCATCGGATCGTAACCGCGCGGGTGGCTCCAGGTCATGCCTTTCAGCTTGATCGCACTCATAGACCAAATTCCTCACGAATTGCCTTGCTATTTTCTCCGACGCGCGGCGCTGCCCGTTCCACCTTGTGGCGCTGCCCGTTGATGCGCAGCGGCGAGCGAGTGGTGGTGATGGACACGTCATCCTCACGCGTGACGGTCTGCAGCATGTCGAGAACCGAAAAGCCGTCGCTGGACAGAAGCTCTTCCCAGTTGAGAACGCGGGCGCACCAGATATCCGCCGGTTCCAGAATGGCCAGCCATTCATCCACCGTCTTCTGGGCGATGCGGTCGGCGATCAGGCGCTTGATTTCATCGCGCTTGGTAAACCAGCTCGACGGATCGTCGGCATAGGGCGCCAGCGTGTCGGCCTCCAGCAGCGCCGCCAGTTTCGGGATCGGCGTCATGGCAATGGCGAGATAGGCATCCGCCGCCTGATAGACCCCGTAAGGTGCAGAGAGATAAGCATGCGCGCTGCGGAAATCGGAACGTTTTGGTAAACGGCGTCCGTCATTGAGATGGGTGGTCAGCACTTCGAACTGGAAATCGACCAGCGCTTCGAGCAGGCTTGTCTCCACATGCGCGCCCTTGCCGGAAATGCCGCGCCGCACCAGTGCAGCGAGAATGCCCTGCGCCACCGCAGCGCCTGCCAGCATGTCGGCGACAGCCAGACCAAACGGCACCGGTCCCTGCCCTTCATCACCATTGAGCCACATCAGGCCTGAACGCGCCTGCGCCAGCAGATCCTGCCCGGGACGCTTGACCCAAGGACCTTCCTCGCCATAGCCGCTGATGGAGGCATAGACGAGGCGCGGATTGATCGCCTTGGCGGATTCATAATCAAGCCCGAGGCGTTCGATGACGCCAGGACGGAAATTCTGGATCAGAACATCGGCCTTGGTGATGAGCTTCTTCAGCGCTTCCACATCATCCGGATTTTTCAGGTCCAGCGCCAGACTGTCCTTGCCGCGATTGATGGCGTGGAAAATCGTTGAATCGCCACCGATCTCCGTATCGCTCAGATAAAGCCTGCGCGACAGGTCGCCGCCGTCCGGGCGCTCGATCTTGATGACCCGCGCTCCAAGGTCCATCAGCCGCAGCGAGCAATAAGGCCCCGACAGAAACTGGCTCATATCCACAACAACGAGC
The DNA here is from genome assembly GCF_006376685.1 of Ochrobactrum teleogrylli. Classification (GTDB taxonomy): domain Bacteria; phylum Pseudomonadota; class Alphaproteobacteria; order Rhizobiales; family Rhizobiaceae; genus Brucella; species Brucella teleogrylli. The sequence continues at coordinate 119,383 of NZ_VEWL01000003.1, forward strand.
CCGCTCAGCGGCAGTTCATTTTCCGGCATCGGGAAATTCCCTCCTCATGAATTTCTTATGTAAATATAATCTTCACATATGGATTTATAGAAGGCAAGACTGAAATTGCCCTAAAAACAAAAACGCCGCCCGAAACGGACGGCGTTTTCAGCTCTCTAAAAAGAAAATGCGAAAGACGGTCAGATCGCCAGTTCGACTTCGCGGCTTGCGGTTTCGAGCAGCGTCCAGACATGGTCGGCAAGCGAGTTCCACACTTCGATCCGGTAGTGATCCGCATCCCATTTCAGGAGGATGATCTGCACGCGGTCGAAGATGGTGCGCGCCACACCGGGCGCGGCCATGGAAGCAAGGTCGAGCGGCGAAGCGGCATTGAGCAGCCATTCGGCCTGCGCGCCGGTGATGTCGATGCCGGTCTCGCGATGGCTTACCTCGACCAGCGCATGCGGTTCTGTCTCGTAAAGGCTCGCGAAGGCCGCGACGATCTCCGCGGCCTTGCCGTCATCGGCCCAGATATACCATTCATCCGGTCCGATGCAGGCGACGGCGATCTCGCCGGTTTTTACAAGCCCGCCAATCTTTGCCGGGATTTTTGCGCCGAGCGCCTTTTCCGCCAGCGCCAGTTTTTCCGGCTTGAAGCGCAGGACAAAGCGCGCACCATCAGCAGCCGGACGGATATCGAGCTTGCCCGGAATGGCAACCGCGCGGCTCGCAAAAGGGTTGGTCTGTTGCAGCATGATGCGATCCTTATCCGTTCAGCTTCTTGCCTTCTGGGTCATAAAAGACGAGCCCAGTGATTTCCGCCTCATGCACACTGCCATCCGGCATCGGCATATAAATGGTTTCGCCCGTGCGATCCTTGCCGCCAGCAACCAGCGCCATGGCGAAGGAACGGCCCAGCGTCTCGCTCCAATAGGACGAAGTGACATGGCCCAGCATGGTCATCGGCACGGCCTGTTTCGGATCGGCGACGATCTGCGCGCCTTCCTCCAGCACCAGCTTAGGGTCCTTCGGCAGCAGGCCGACCAGATGCTTGCGATCCTTCTTCAGCATGTCCGGGCGCGCCAGCGAACGCTTGCCGACGAAGTCCGGCTTCTGCTTGCCGATGGCCCAGCCGAGCGCGGCATCGTCCGGCGTCACCGTGCCGTCCGTATCCTGACCGACGATGATATAGCCCTTTTCGGCGCGCAGCACATGCATGGTTTCGGTGCCATAGGGCGTGATGTCGTATTTCTGGCCCGCTTCATAAAGCGCCTTCCACAAAGCCAGGCCGTAACGCGACGGGACATTGATTTCGAAGCCGAGTTCGCCGGTAAAGCTCATACGGAATAGACGCGCCGGTACGCCGAGGAATGTGCATTCCGCCACCGACATATGCGGGAAGGCTTCGTCGGAAATATCCACGCCCTCGACCATCGGTTCGATCAGCTTGCGCGCATTCTGTCCGTTCAGCGCCACCACGGCCCATTGTTCAGTCGTGGAGGTCAGCGAAACCTTGAGGTCCGGCCATTCCGTCTGGAGATAATCCTCCATCATGTTCAGCACACGCGGCGCGCCGCCGGTGGTGGTGGTGACGTGGAACCGATCCTGCGACAGCCTGCCGACGACACCGTCATCGCGGATGAAGCCGTCTTCACCGAGCAGCAGACCGTAACGGCAGCGCCCGACACCGAGCTTCGTCCATGGATTGGTGTACATGCGGTTCATGAATTCGGCTGCATCCGGGCCGACCACTTCGATCTTGCCGAGCGTCGATGCATCGAACATACCAAGGCTGGTGCGCACGGCCTTGCATTCGCGCGCGACGGCCTTGTGCATGTCTTCGCCCGTCTTGGGGAAATACCAGGCGCGACGCCACAGCGAGACCGGCTCGAAAGCAGCGCCCTGTTCTTCCGCCCATGGATCAATCGGCGTCTTGCGCGTCACGTCGAACAGCTTGCCCCGATTGTAGCCGCAGAAAGCGCCGAAGGTCGTCGGCGTATAGGGCGGACGGAAGGTCGTCAAACCGACCTGCGGTGCGGGACGGCTGAGCGCATCGGACGCAACGGCGAGACCGTTGATGTTCGAGGTCTTGCCCTGATCTGTCGCCATGCCGTTGGTGGTGTAGCGCTTGATATGCTCGATGGAGCGGAAACCCTCACGCACGGCCAGACGAATATCCTTGGCGGTCACGTCGTTCTGGAAATCGATGAAGGCCTTTGCCTTGCCGGGATCGCGATCTGTCGGCAGCTCGCGGCAATTGACGCCCGCGCAGACGAAATCGCCCGCCACCGCATATTCGGCGGGTTTCGTCTTGTGTCCGGCATCGCTTGCCGCAGCCGCACCGCTGACGGCACCCTCGCGCAGCGCAGCCTGAAGATCGAAATTGCCGTTACCGGCACCGGCGCAGCGGCTTTCTTCCGTGCGTTCGCCCGGCAGATAGATCTGGCGTTCCTCATCCCAGATGAGCGAGCCCTTGGTGTGCGAGAAAAGATGCACGCTCGGATTCCAGCCACCAGACATCAGCACGACATCGCAAGCAATGGTGCGCGCCGCGCCGACCGAACCGTTTTTGACCGGATTGACACGAACGGAGGAAACACGATGACGACCCGCCGTATCGCTGACGGTCCAGCCGGTCAGCGTTTCGATGCCGAGCATCTTGGCGCGGTTCACCAGACTGTCGGCGACCTGATCGCGCACATCGATAATGGCCGGTACCTTCACGCCCGCAACCGCGAGATCGAAGGCCGCAAGCCAGGCGGAATCATGCGAGGTAACAACGACAGCCTTTTCGCCGACCTTGACGCCGTAGCGATTAAGATAGGTGCGTGCGGCACCGGCCAGCATCACGCCCGGACGATCATTGCCCGCAAAGACCAGCGGCTTTTCGATTGAGCCCTGCGCCAGCACAACCTGTTTGGCACGGACACGCCACATGCGCTCACGCGGGGCATTGGCGGCAGGCTTTGCCTGATGGTCGGTCAGGCGCTGGCAAAGGCCGACCATGTTCTGATGATAATAGCCAATCGCCGTGGTGCGCGGCAAAAGCGTGACATTCGCCATCGCGCCCAGTGCTGCCAGTGTCTGGTTCAGCCAGTCCCAGCTGGTGCGGCCATTGATGACCGGCTCCGGCTCGGACAGGAGCGAGCCGCCCATTTCCGCCTGCTCGTCGCAGAGGAAAACTTTCGCGCCGCTCTTGGCGGCTTCAAGGGCTGCGGCAAGACCGGCAGGCCCGGCGCCCACCACCAGCACGTCGCAATAGGCATAACGGCTGGCATAGCTGTCGGGATCGGCCTCGGACGGCGATTTGCCGAGACCGGCAGCACCCCGGATGAAAGGCTCATAGACCTTGTTCCAAAAGCTCTTCGGCCACATGAAGGTCTTGTAGTAGAAGCCTGCCGAGAAGAACATATAGAAGGCGTCGTTGACCGCGCCGACATCGTGCTTCAGCGACGGCCAGTGGTTCTGGCTTTCCGCCTTCAGCCCGTCATAAAGCTCCAGCACCGTGGCGCGGGTGTTCGGCTCGTAACGGCCCTCTCCGCGCGAAACGCCCATCAGTGCATTCGGCTCTTCGGATCCGGCAGAAAGAATGCCGCGCGGACGGTGATATTTGAACGAACGGCCCGCCAGATGCTCGCCATTGGCCAGAAGCGCGGATGCAAGCGTATCACCCTCAAAGCCGCTATAAGTCTTGCCGTTGAAGGAAAAGCGCACGGGCTTCGCCTTGTTGATGCGGCCTTTATTATTCAAACGCATGTCGGTCATTATTTCGTCTCCGCAGCGGGAGTTTCTGCCAATACAGGGCGCGGCTCACCGGCCTTATAGGTCGTGACGAATTTGTCGCTCACCGTGTCGCGCACCGCATTGAAGAAGCGGCCGCAACCGTTGATGTGCCGCCAGCGTTCAAAATGCGTCCCTCGCGGGTTTGAGCGGGTGAACAGGAAATCGCGCCATTCATCGTCGGAATAGGTTGAAGGATCGGCAGGACGCGCAATATGCGCTTCGCCCGCATAGGCGAATTCGAGTTCCGGACGTTCCATGTCGCAGTAAGGGCAACGGATCAAAAGCATGTCGATATTTCCTCAGTGCGCAACTGCGGCAGCCGCCGCTTCGTCGATCAGGCGACCCGTCTTGAAACGGTCGAGCGTGAACGGCGCGTTGATCCAGTGCGGCTCGTCGCGAGCGATGGTGTGGGCAAAGACATGCGCCGAACCCGGCGTTGCCTTGAAGCCGCCGGTGCCCCAGCCGCAATTGACATAGAGGCCCGGAACCGGCGTCTTGCCGATGATCGGCGAGCGATCCGGGGTGACGTCGACGATGCCGCCCCATTTGCGCAACATACGCATGCGGGTGAAGATCGGGAAGATTTCGCAGATCGCCGCCAGCGTATGCTCGATCAGCGGCAGGCCGCCGCGCTGGCTGTAGGAAGTGTACTGATCCGTACCCGAACCGATCACCAGCTCGCCCTTGTCGGACTGGCTGATATAGGCATGGACGGTGTTGGACATGACCACGCAGGGGAAGATCGGCTTGACCGGCTCGGACACCAGCGCCTGCAGCGGGAAGCTTTCAAGCGGCATGCGCACACCAGCCGTATCCATGACGACCGAGGTGTTGCCTGCGGTCGAAACGGCGACCTTCTTGGCCTTGATGAAACCGCGCGCGGTTTCAACGCCGGTCACACGGCCAGAAGCATCACGACGGATCGATAGAACCGGGCAATTCTGGATGATATCCACGCCGCGTTGGGTCGCGCCGCGCGCATAGCCCCAGGCCACCGCATCATGACGGGCCACGCCGCCGCGACGCTGCAAGGTTGCGCCAACCACCGGATAGCGGGCATTGGGCGAAATATCGAGCGGCGGGCAATATTCTTTGGCTTCTTCTTTCGACAGCCATTCATTGTCGATGCCGTTGAGGCGGTTGGCATGGATATGGCGCTTGAAGCTCTGCACATCATGCACCGTATGCGCCAGCATCATGACGCCGCGCTGTGAGAACATAACGTTGTAGTTGAGGTCCTGACTGAGCCCCTCCCACAGCTTCACCGCATGTTCGTAGAGATGCGCGCTCTCGTCATAGAGATAGTTGGAGCGAATGATGGTGGTGTTGCGCCCCGTATTGCCACCGCCGAGCCAGCCCTTTTCGATCACGGCGACATTGGTGATGCCGTGTTCCTTGGCCAGATAATAGGCGGCACCCAGACCATGACCGCCCGCGCCGACGATGATCACATCATACTCGGCCTTGGGTTCGGCATTGGGCCATTGCGGGTCCCAGTTCTTGTTACCGGAAAGCGCGTTTTTGATAATAGAAGCTGCAGAAAAGCGGGACATGAACAACCACCAGTTTCGCGGCTGCAAGCACCCTGACGGCACATGCGAAGCCTTTGATGATATTTCTATTGTGTCCTGTGAAAACCCGACAGCAGGCTTGCGTCAAAAGACGCCATAAATACGACATGCGCACCATTTCGCGACATGACGCCCCGCGCAATAACGATGGCTTTTTGCCTGCCCGCCAGTCCTCCTGACAGACAGCTGTCAGGAGCCGGTTCCACCCAAGGTTTCCTTTTTGCGGTCGCGCTATAGTTTATCATGAACACAATTAAGCAATATGGGACGAGGAAAATGTCATACCGAGGTCTTCTGAAGGGCGCAGCCATCGCAGTCACCCTGATTGCGGGCGCGACGGGACTTTCAAATCCAGCACAATCACAGGTTGTCGTTTCATCCAAGATCGATACGGAAGGCGGCGTGCTGGGCAACATCATTCTCGCCATGCTCAACGCCAACGGCATTCAGACGACCGACCGTATTCAGCTCGGCGCGACGCCGGTGGTGCGCAAGGCAATCGTGGCCGGTGAGATCGATATTTACCCCGAATATACCGGCAATGCGGCCTTCTTCTTCAACAAGGCAGACGATCCGCTCTGGAAAGACCCGGCCAAGGCGTTTGAGACGGCAAAGAAGCTCGATTACGACGCCAACAAGATTGTCTGGCTGTCGCCTTCGCCCGCCAACAACACCTGGGGCATTGCACTGCGCAAGGATGTGGCGGACGAAAACAAGCTCGCCAGTCTCAGCGATTTCGGCAAATATGCTTCTGGCGGCGGCAAGGTCATTCTGGCCGCCTCGTCGGAATTCGTGAATTCGGCTGCCGCCCTGCCCGCCTTCCAGACCGCCTATGGCTTCGCGCTGAAGCAGGATCAGCTGATCACTTTGTCCGGTGGCGATACGGCTGCGACCATTGCCGCCGCCGCCAACCAGACCAATGGCGCGAACGCGGCCATGGTCTACGGCACCGATGGCGGCATCGCCCCATCCGGGCTGGTGGTGCTGGAAGATGACAAGCATGTGCAGCCCGTGTATCAGCCCGCACCCATCATCCGCGAGGACGTGCTGAAAAAGAACCCGAAGATCGAAGAACTGCTGAAGCCGGTTTTCGCAAAGCTCGACCTGACCACGCTGCAGGAACTGAACGGTCGCGTGCAGTTGGGCGGTGAACCGGCCAAGGCGGTCGCCGAAGACTTCCTGAAGAAGAACGGCTTTTTGAAATAGGCGGATAAAGGCGACCCGTTGCCGGATAGAATCGCAGTCCCTCATTCCAATTCGGCGAATGCTGAAAAGGCCTCGCATGGCCTGTTCGGCCATGTCGACAAGCTTGGCTTCGTCATCGCGGTTTTGTCCATTGCCGGGCTGCTGCTGCCCTTTGCCAATTTCCGCGCCAACCGCATCGTGCAGGGCGAGCCGCGCTTTGTGCTCGACGCCTTGCCGATGGCCGAAGCCTTGTTTTTGCTTGGCATAATGGCAGCGGTCCTGCTTTTTGGCCTCTTCTCGGCCAAAGCCATGCTGCGGCTTGGCGCAAGCCTTGTCGGCCTTGCCGCCATCCTGATCGCGATCGGGCTTGCGGCAACACATCTTTCACCCGACGGCAATAATTATGCCCGCGTTTCACCTGCATCGGGCTTCTGGCTGCTGCTGTTTGCCAGCGGCATTTCGGTTGCCGACGCTCTGGTGCGCTTGCAAGTGCGACCGCTCATGCGTGTGGGCTTGCTGATACTCGCGGCCCTTCTTCTTTATGCGCTGCTCGCCTCGGGATTTTGGGACAATCTGTCCTTCATGAAGGAATATCTCAGCCGCGCCGACAGTTTCTGGAACGAAGCCCGCCGTCATGTGGAACTCGCGCTCGGCTCGCTTGTCGCAGCGACGATCATCGGCATTCCGCTTGGCCTCGTCTGCCACCGTGTGCCACGGCTGCGCGGACTGGTGCTGAACAGCCTCAACATCGTGCAGACCATTCCCTCCATGGCGCTCTTCGGCATTCTGATCGCACCGCTCGGCTGGCTTGCGGCCAACGCGCCATGGGCGGCAAGCCTCGGCATTCGCGGCATTGGGGCCGCTCCCGCTTTCGTGGCGCTGTTTCTCTATTCGCTGCTGCCCATCGTCGCCAATACGGTGGCCGGGCTCGCGCAGGTGCCAGCACCGGTCAGCGATGCCGCGCGCGGCATGGGCATGACGCGGCTGCAACGGCTGTTCAAAACCGAATTTCCACTAGCCTTTCCGGTGATCCTCACCGGCATCCGCATCGTGATGGTGCAGAATATCGGCATGACCACCATTGCCGCCCTGATCGGCGGCGGCGGTTTCGGCACATTCGTCTTTCAGGGGATCGGGCAAACGGCCATGGATCTGGTGCTGCTCGGCGCGCTGCCGACCGTTCTGCTGGCCTTTGCCGCTGCCGTCGTGCTCGACGCGGCTATCGAAATGACCGGAAAAGGAACCGCCGCATGATCGAGTTCGACCGGATCACCAAACGCTATAACGGTCACGCTGCCGTCGATGCAGTCAGCTTTTCCGTTGAGCCGCACAGTATCGCGGCCATTGTCGGCACATCCGGTTCAGGCAAGACGACCCTGCTGCGCATGGTCAACCGTCTCGTCGAGCCGACCGAAGGCGAAATTCGCATCGACGGGCACAGCAATATGGACGAGCCGGGGCACGCCTTGCGGCGGCGGATCGGTTACGTGATCCAGCAGCACGGGCTTTTCCCGCATCGCACGGTCGCGGAAAATATCGCCACCGTGCCGGTTCTGCTCGGCTGGACGAAACAGCGTATCGATGCCCGCGTCGATGAACTGCTCGATTTGTTTCAGCTTGAACCGGCGGATTATCGCGACCGCTATCCGCAGGAACTGTCCGGCGGGCAACAGCAGCGCGTCGGCGTCGCCCGGGCGCTGGCGGCGGAGCCGAACATATTGCTGATGGATGAACCTTTCGGCGCGCTCGACCCGGTCATCCGTGCCAAGGCGCAGGAAGACCTGAAGGCGATCCAGCGCCGTTTCGGCACCACGATCCTGCTGGTCACGCATGATATGGAGGAAGCCATTTCGCTTGGCGACCATATTGCGGTGATGGATGACGGCAAGCTTTTGCAATATAGCCCGCCTGCGGACATTCTGGCGCGACCCGCGACGGACTTCGTCGAAAGGCTGGTCGGCACCGGCGAACGCCCTTTCCGCCTGCTCTCGCTCACCGATCTCAAGACGGTCCTGCAACCGGGTGATGCCAGCGGCGACGCCATGCCGGTTTCCGCCTCGCAACGCGATGCGCTGGCCGAGCTTTTATGGTCGGGTCGCAATGCTCTGCCGGTTCTGGACGCAGACGGCAGACCGCTTGGCCGCGTCACACTGGAAAAGCTGTTGCGAAAAGCGGAACGCCCGGCATGAGGCTGTTCATTTCCATCATTCCACGGCTGGCGCTTCTGGCGATGCTGCTGCTCTTTCTGATGCAGCCGCATCTGTTCGAACCCGTCTTCCGCCCATTGGTCAGCGATGGCGCGCCCGTCATCTATGACCGCGCCAATCTGATGACGCTGACCTTGCAGCATTTGGGGCTGGTGGCATTGGCGACACTGATATCCACGCTGGTGGCCGTCGCCATGGCGATCTTCGTCACAAGACGGCAGGGCGCGGAGTTTCTGCCGCTTTCGCGCAGTCTGGTGAATATCGGCCAGACCTTTCCGCCCGTTGCGGTGCTGGCGCTCGCCGTGCCGATCTTCGGTTTCGGCGACAAGCCGACGCTGATCGCGCTGTTTCTCTATGGGCTGCTGCCGATCTTCGAGAACACGCTGACCGGGCTCACCACCCTGCCTGCGCCTGTCGTGGAAGCGGCGCGCGGCATGGGCATGACGGGAATGCAGCGTCTGGTCAAAGTGGAAATGCCGCTTGCCATGCCGGTCATTCTTGCCGGAATAAGGCTATCGGCGGTGATCGGCCTTGCCACCGCCACCATCGGCTCGACAGTGGCCGCCCGGACGCTTGGCGAAGTCATCATCGCCGGTCTCATCTCCAACAATCTTGCTTTCGTGCTGCAAGGCGGCCTTGTCGTCGCGGCGCTGGCCATTTTGATCTTCGACGGATTTCAGGCCCTTGAACATTATCTCATGAAACAGGCCGGAACCGACGCCTGAACCGCACCAGCCCCCTTTGAATAGCCGCATTGCATTCCTATATCGTCGTAAATGACCATTGGATGAGGAACGGAATGAATATCGGGCAGGCAGCCACAGCATCGGGCATATCGGCGAAGATGATCCGCCATTATGAAACCATCGGGCTTATCGAGGCTGCCGAACGCACAGGTTCCGGCTATCGCGTCTACACGCAAAAAGATGTCGAGACGCTGCGCTTCATCCGTCGCAGCCGCGATCTCGGTTTTCAGGTCGAGCAGATCAAGGAACTTCTGGCGCTCTGGCGTGATCGCAACCGCGCTTCTTCCGATGTGAAGAAAGTTGCGCTCGTCCATGTCGAGGAACTGGAAGCCAAAATGCTGCAGCTGCAGGAAATGGCCGATACGCTGCGCCATCTGGCGCAAAACTGCCATGGCGATAACCGTCCCGACTGCCCGATCATCCACCAGCTCGCGGCAAACGTCGCCGAGCCGCGCAAACGTCCTGCCGCGCGCAAGGGCGAATTGCTGCACAGCAAGGTCTGACCAACCCACATATTCAGAAGAAAACGCCGGGATTTCTCCCGGCGTTTTTGTTGCAACTTCCGTTGGGAGTTAGCTCTTCGGCAGCGTATAGGCGATAACGTAATCGCCCGGCTTGGTGCCGATCGAGCCATGACCACCGGCCACCATCAGCACGAATTGCTGATCGCCGACCGTGTAGGACATTGGTGTCGCCTGTCCGCCCGCGGGCAGACGTGCTTCCCACAGAACCTTGCCATTTGTCAGGTCATAGGCGCGCAGATAGTTGTCCACGGCGGCACCGAGGAAGGCAACGCCGCCTGCCGTGATCATCGGTCCGCCTATGCCCGGTACGCCGACTTTCAGCGGCAGCGGAACCGGCGCCATATCGCGGATGGTGCCGTTGCGATGCTTGTAGACGGTCTTGCCGGTGCGCAGATCGACGCCCGTGACATAGCCCCATGGCGGGGTCTGGCACGGAATGCCGAGCGGGCCGAGGAACGGTCCCATGAAGACGCCATAAGGCGCGCCGTCATTGCGGTTCAGGCCCTGTTCGCTGCCCTTCTCATCCTGTCCCTTCGGTGGAATTTCCGAACGCGGGACAAGGCGCGAGGTGAAGGCCAGATAGGTCGGCATGCCGAACATGACCTGACGCACCGGATCGACCGCCACACTGCCCCAGTTGAAGACGCCGAAATTGCCCGGATAGACAATGGTGCCCTTCAGCGAAGGTGGCGTGTAGCGGCCTTCATAGGCAAGCTGGTGGAACTTGATGCGGCAGGCCAGTTGATCGAACATCGTCACACCCCACATGTCGCTTTCACGCAATGCAGGCGGGCTGAAGGTCAGATCGGAGATCGGCTGCGTCGGCGACGAATGATCTTCCGGGATAGTGCCGGTCGGAGCCGGGATTTCCTTGACCGGAATGATCGGCTCGCCGGTGCGGCGGTCGAGCACATAGAGGTCACCCTGCTTGGTCGGGCCGACCAGCGCAGGCGTGCCATTGATATCGAGCAGCACCGGCTGCGCCGGAACGTCCATGTCCCACAGATCATGGTGGACCGTCTGGCGCACCCACTTCACCTGACCCGTATTCACATCGAGCGCGACGATGGAGGAGGAATATTTCTCCACATTTTCGCTGCGCCCCATGCCGAGCTGGTCAGGCACCTGATTGCCGAGCGGCACGAAGATCAGGCCGAGCTTTTCGTCCACGCTGGACACCGACCAGCTATTGGGCGAATTCGTGGTGTAGAACTGGCCTTCCGGCAGCGGTGTCGTGACGTCCGGATTACCCGAATCCCAGTTCCAGATAAGCTGGCCCGTGCGGATATCGAAGGCGCGGATGACGCCCGACTGCTCTTCCGTCGAATAGTTGTCGTTGACGGCGCCGCCGACAATGATCTTGTCGCCAACAACAGCAGGAGGCGAGGTCGAGTAATAATAACCGGCCGGGTTATATTTCATGCCATGGCCGAGATCGAGCGTACCGCCATTGGCGAAATCGGTGCAGATCTCACCGGTCGCCGTGTCGAGCGCGATCAGACGCGCATCCGAGGTCGGCAGATACACGCGTTCTGTACATTTCGCGCCAGCCGTTGCATTGGTGTCCTTCCAGTAGCTCACGCCACGGCAGGTCTGGTGCTGGCGGTCGGTGTTGAAGCCGACCTTCGGGTCGAACTTCCACTTTTCCTTGCCGGTCGCGGCGTCGAGCGCAATCGCCCAGTTATGCGGCGTGCAGAGATAAAGCGAATCGCCGATCTTCAGCGGCGTCACCTGATAGGTGGTTTCGCCAACATCCTGCGGCTGCTTCACGTCGCCGGTCTGGTACTGCCAGGCCACCTGCAATTTGGAGACATTGTCAGGCGTGATCTGCGCCAGCGGCGAATAACGCTGGCCGTAAGGCGTGCGGCCATATTGGTGCCATTCGCCTTCCGGCACATTGCCGCCGAGGTCCGGCGTCGCCGCAACCTTCTCTGTCGGCAGGTCGCCGGAAATATTGTACGGGTCCTGCGTCATGGAATAGCCAGCAATGGCAAGCGCGATGACGCTCGCGACCGTCAGCGGCAGCCCGCCGCCGCCCTTGCCACTATTGAGCGGCTTTCTGATCCAAGGGGTCAAAAGCCACAGGCCGAGCAGCACGATAATGCCGCCACGCGCGCCAAGCTGCCACCAGTCGAAACCGACTTCATAGACGGCCCAGCCCAACGAACCGAGCACGATCAGCGCATAGAGCCACAGGGCCGAAGCGCTTCTTTTGAAGAGAAGAGCGCCTGTCAGCAAAAAGCCGACAGCCGCAACGATATAGTACCAGCTGCCCCCCAGGGTGATCAGCTCGATACCGCCCCAGCCGAGCGCAAGCCCGACCAGCAGAAGGACGATGGAGGTCAAGGAAATCAGCAAAATATTACCCCTTCAAGTGTGACTGCAGACCCGCCGTGCCTGAGCCGAAACGCACGGAACACATCGAATGCGAGAAGTCCTGATGGGTGGGAGCGCCGCTGCGTTTCAGACGCCGCGACACTCTCTGCCTGTATTAAACATTAGGCAGAAATAAAATAAATCCAGAGGAAATGAAAAAAGGCGACTCGTGAGAGCCGCCTTTGCTTGGGAGTTAGTTTGAATTGCGGTTTTGGTCAGCCGAGGGGACTCTTGAACCGCCGCAACCGCAACGCATTGCTGAGCACGAAAATGCTCGACAGCGCCATCGCGCCCGCCGCCAGAACCGGCGACAGCAAAGTGCCGGTAAAGGGGTAGAGAATACCGGCGGCGACCGGAATGAGCGCCACATTATAGGCAAAGGCCCAGAAGAGATTTTCGCTGATATTGCGGATCGTCGCCTTGGATATGGCGATGGCATTGGCGACACCACGCAGGTCGCCCGACATCAGCACCACATCCGCACTTTCAATCGCGATATCCGTTCCGGTACCGATGGCGATGCCCACATCTGCCGCTGCCAGCGCCGGGGCGTCGTTGATGCCGTCCCCGACAAAAGCGATGCGCTTGCCACCAGCCGAAAGCCGCTTCAGCGCTTCGACCTTGCCGTCGGGCAGCACTTCCGCCACCACTTCATCAATGCCGAGCCGCTTGGCGATGGCCTGTGCGGTACGGCGGTTGTCGCCGGTAATCATCGCCACGGTGAGCCCCTGTTCGTGTAGAGCGGCGATGGCGGCAGGCGTTGTCTCCTTCATCGGGTCTGCGACCGTCAGGATAGCCGCAAGCTTTCCGTCAACGGCGGCATAAAGCGGCGACTGCCCTTCATCGCCAAGGCGCGTCGCATCCTCTGCAAACACCGCCACATCATGGCCGAGCTTCGCCATATAGCGATCAGCGCCGATAGCGATTTCATGCCCCGAGACGGTCGCCTTGAGGCCGAAACCCGGCACTGCTTCGAAAGCCGAGACATCGGCAAGCTTCAGGCCCTTTTCCCTGGCTGCCGTCACAATGGCGTCGGCAATCGGATGTTCCGAGCGAGCTTCGACAGCTGCCACCAGCGCCAGAAGTTCGTGCCTGTCGAAACCGTCTACCGTTGCAAAATGCGCCAGTGCAGGCTTGCCCTGGGTCAGCGTGCCGGTCTTGTCGACGGCGATGATCGATGCATCGCGCAAGGTTTGCAGTGCATCGCCCCGGCGAAACAGAACGCCGAACTCGGCGGCGCGACCGGTGCCAACCATGATGGAGGTCGGCGTGGCAAGGCCCATGGCGCAAGGGCACGCGATGATGAGCACCGCAATGGCATTGACCAGCGCGTAGCCAAGCATGGCCGTCCCTCCGATGGCGAGCCAGAGCACGAAAGTCAACGCGGCGGCGGCCATGACGGCGGGCACGAACCAGCCCGTCACCTTGTCGACCTTGGCCTGAATGGGCAGCTTGTCGGCTTGCGCATCCTCGACCATGCGGATGATCTGCGAGATCACCATGTCGCGGCCCACCTTGGTGGCGCGGAAGGTGAAAGCGCCGGTTTTATTGATGGTGCCGCCGACCACTTCCGCGCCCTCGTCCTTGGCGACAGGGACAGGCTCGCCGGTGATCATCGATTCATCGACATAGGACGAGCCTTCGACCACCTCGCCATCGACCGGCACTTTCTCGCCGGGCCGCACCTGCACGATATCGCCTGCGCGCACGTCTTCCAGCGGCACATCGATCGTCTCGCCATTGCGCACCACGCGGGCCGACTTGGCCTGCAAGCCGACCAGACGGCTGATGGCCGCACTGGTGCGCCCCTTGGCGCGCGCTTCAAGATAGCGCCCGATCAGAATCAGCGTGACGATAACCGCCGCCGCCTCGAAATAGACATTGACGGTGCCCGCTGGCAAAACGCCCGGCAGGAAGGTTGCGACAAGCGAGAAGCCCCAGGCCGCAAGCGTGCCGACGACCACCAACGAGTTCATATCCGGTGTGGCGCGCAGCAGCGCCGGAATGCCCTTCTTGAAGAAGCGCAGACCGGGGCCGAACAGGACGAGCGTGGTCAGCACGAATTGCAGATACCAGCTGTTCTGCATGCCGATCCGGTCCATCACGAACATATGGACAGCGGGAATGAGATGCGATCCCATTTCCAGCACGAAGACCGGAAGCGTCAGGACGGCGGCCAGCAGAACGCTCTTCTTCAGTTCCGCAGCTTCGGCATCGCGCTTTTCGCTTTGGGTTTCGGCTGGCGCTTCATCTTTTCTATCGTTCAGCGACCGCGCTTCGTAACCAGCTTTCTCGACGGCCTTGACGAGTTCGGATGTCTCGACCCCACCCGCCAGTTCCACATGGGCGCGTTCGGTCGCCAGATTGACGCTGGCGCGCGTCACGCCCGGCACCGCATTCAACGCCTTTTCGACCTTGCTGACGCAGGAAGCGCAGCTCATGCCCTCAATGGCAAGATCGACGCTGCTCGAAGGAACCTCATAGCCCGCCTTGCGAATGGCATCGATGACGGCAGGCAGATCCGGCGCGTCTTTGAAGGTTACGTCGGCGCGCTCGGTGGCCAGATTGACGGAAACCTTATCGACGCCTGCAACCTTCGACACCGCCTTTTCGACCGAGGAAACACAGGATGCGCAGCTCATGCCTTCCACGGGAACGGGAAAGCTGATGGTTTCGTGATCGACGGGCTTGTTCATGGCAATCCTCTTCGAGACCTTTAGCGGTCCCTTTTCAGCCTTCGGGCGCGCATCTTGTCCGAAAACCGTTTCACACTTTTCGGGATGCGCTCTAACAGAGGCTAGATTTCTGAATTGCCATATAAGTAGTCCTTCCCACCGTTGGAAGGTCAAGCGCTTTTTTGAAAGCGGAATTGCGGCAGCGTTTTTTCTGGAGTTTCCGGGTCAGACCGGCAGGCGGTTATGGGCTGCGGGCATGGCAAGACCAGTGCCGTTATTGCTCTGGATGAAGGCATGCACATCGCTGGCTGGCATCGGGCGTCCGGTCAGATAGCCCTGCACTTCGCCGAAACGTTCGGTTCTCAGGCGTTCCAGCTGCTGCGCTGTTTCCACGCCCTCGGCGGTGGTGACGATATTGAAGCCGGCGCCAAGTGTCGCCACCGCCTGGATGATGGCAAGATCGCGCGTATCCGCTTCGATGCCGGACACGAAGCTGCGGTCGATCTTGATCTTGTCGAACGGAAAGGAGCGCAGATAGCTGAGCGAGGAATAGCCGGTGCCGAAATCGTCCATAGCAATGCGGGCGCCCAGACGGCGCAACTCGAACAGCAATTCGATATTGTGCTTGCTGTTGGAGAGAAACACCGATTCCGTGATTTCCAGTTCCAGCCGGTTCGGCGACAGGCGGGCTGCATCCAGCGCATCGGTGACAGAGCGCAGAAGCGAGGTCTGGCTGAACTGGACCGGCGAAAGATTGACCGAGACCTTGATATCTTCCGGCCAGGAAACCGCCTCGCGGCAGGCAGCCAGCAGCACCCAATCGCCAATCGGGCCGATCAATCCGGTTTCCTCGGCAAGCGGAATGAATTCCGCAGGCGATACCATGCCGCGTTCGGGATGACGCCAGCGGATCAGCGCTTCGAAGCCGGAAATCAGTCCGCTCTCCAGATTGAAGATCGGCTGGTAATGCAGTTCGAACTGTTCGGACAGCAAGGCCTGACGCAGTTCGCTCGTCATGATGTGGCGCTTTTCGGCGGCCAGACGCAGCGAATGCTGGTAGAAATGGAATGTGCGCCTGCCGCTCGATTTTGACGCATTGAGCGCCAGATCGGCATTGCGCATCAGCACGTCGGAATTGTCGCCATGCAGCGGCGCCTGCGCGATGCCCATGCTGCAGGTGACGAATTCGGAATTGTCACCCAGCCGGAACGGTTCCTGAAAGGCCGAAAGCACCCGGTCTGCAAACATGGCGATCTGGCCGACGGTGCCGCTGCGATAGATGACGGCGAATTCGTCGCCACCAAGCCGCGCGATGAACTGGTCGGACGTGGTAATCTGGCGCAAACGCTCGGCAACCTGTTGCAAAAGCTGGTCGCCCGCCTGATGGCCGATATTGTCGTTGATGCTCTTGAAGTGATCGATATCGATACAAAACAGCGCAAAAGGCTCCGCATCGCCGCGCTTTTTTAGCAATTCCTCCACATGATGGGAGAAAGCGGCGCGGTTGGGCAGGCGCGTCAGGCTGTCATGCATGGCGATATGGGCCATGCGTTCCTCGATTTCGCGCCGTTCGGTGACATCTTCGATCAGGCCGATCAGATAACGCGGCGTGCCGCCCTCAACCGGCGGAATGGAACTCTTGATGACACGCAGAATGCGCTGCGTTCCGTCGTCATGTTGGGACTTATATTCGACGCTGAGCGCCTCGCCCTTGCTCATCACCTGACGATCCTGCTGCGCATATTGGCGGCGTTCCAGATCCGACATCAGCTGCGCATCGGTGAAGCCGACAACCGCATCGACCGCCTTGCCGCTCGCTCGCGACGCCGCCTGATTATAGAGGACATAGCGGCCATCATCCTGCATGTCCTTGATGAACACGCCGAGCGGCAGATTGCTAACGAGGCTGTCGAGCAGCGACTGGGCATGGATCGCCTGCCGGTTGGCCTTGGCCAGTTCGGTCCGGTCCTGCACGATGGCGAGGATCGCTTCCCGGCCATCGAACTGCACCTCACGTCCATAGGTCAGAACTTCGATGATTTCGCCATCGGCGCGCCGGTGCTGCCAGCGCTCCGGACGTTCCAGATCGCTGCGATCCCGGACAGCGCTCAGCATACGCTCGCGCTCGGTATGCGGACGAATATCGAGGACCGTCATGCCGGGCAGTTCATCGGGCGTGTAGCCGTAAAGCGCATAGGCGGCATCATTCATGATGATGAAGCCCAATGTTTGTGGATCATAGACCCACATCGGCGTTGGATGGGTGGTGAACAGAATACGGAAATCCTGCTGGGGCGTGCTCGCCATGGAGCTTCCCGCCTGTACCGGACCGGCTTTCCGCTTCGCCATTATAAACCCCTTGCCCCAAGCCGACACATGCCGTCGTTCTAATTAGCCAACAAAACCTCTCACTGGAACATCATATTCCGCATGTGTTCATGAGACAGGCTCACAAACAGACAAGCGGGGACCGCCACCCAGACACACTTCCCCGCAACTAGATTACGACCAATGGTTTTAACAAACCATATATGAAAAACAGGCTCATATAAGTTTTTTCTGATGATGGCGTTTTCATCGCGCCCAATCACAGTGCAAGACACGGGACAACACTGTTTCCCGACCAGCGAAGACATTGCTTGACCACTCAAAACTTCCGGCCTATGCCTATGGACGCAAAATTCGTTGGGGTGCCTCTAAAGAGGCTGAGAGGCGCGTTCTCGCGTTAACCCATTGAACCTGATCCGGGTAATACCTGCGTAGGGAACGGAGTTTGACGCGTCGCGGACGGGGTTCATTCCCCAGAGGAGCTTACGCTCCATAAAGGTTCATGGCGTCTCATCTTTCCGTTCGGAATGAGAGACGACACGATGAACCAGAAACATAGTTTCTCCCGAAGCAAAACCAACAATGGCCAGATGCGGTCTGTGCCCATCTGTGTAACCATTGCCGGTTCCGACAGCGGTGGCGGCGCTGGCATTCAGGCCGACCTCAAGACATTTTCCGCACTTGGCGTTTATGGCGCAAGCGTCATTGCCGCTGTGACCGTGCAGAACACCTGCACGGTAAGCGCGGTGCACGATATCCCGCCCGCTATCGTCGCAGGGCAGATCGACGCCGTTTTCAGCGATCTCGATGTTGCGGCAGTGAAGATCGGCATGGTTTCCGTGCCTGAAACCATCGACGCCATCGCGCGCGGCCTTGCGCATTTTTCCGGTCCCGTCGTTGTCGATCCGGTGATGGTGGCAAAGTCGGGCGACCGGCTTTTGAGCGAAAACGCCATTGCGCTTTTGCGCCAGAAACTGGTGCCGCTGGCCACGCTTTTGACGCCCAACCGGCCAGAAGCGGCTTGCCTGCTCGGCTGCGGTCTGGCGCTCGACGATGCGGACGCCGAGGAACAAGGACGCGCCTTGCTCGAATTCGGCGCGAAAGCCGTTTTGATGAAAGGCGGCCATGCGGAAGGCGAAACATGCGTCGATCTGCTGGTGCGCCCCGATCAGCCGACGCTGCGGGTTGAAGCACCGCGTATCTTGACCGGTAACACCCATGGCACAGGCTGCACGCTCTCCTCGGCCATAGCCGCAGAGCTTGCCAAAAACCTGCCGCTGGAGAAAGCCGTTCTGAACGCACATACCTATCTGCAAGGGGCAATCCGCGCCGCCGACACATTGAAGATCGGACACGGCCACGGGCCGGTGCATCATTTCCATGACCTCTGGACAATCCGGGCGGAGGAGATTGCGTGATGCGCGTCACCATCATCGGAGCGGGTGTCGCCGGTCTTGCCACCGCCGCAGAGTTCACCGATCAGGGCCATGCCGTCACAGTGATTGCCCGCAGCCCGCAGATCGGTTCCGATTGCTGTTCGTGGTTGGCAGGCGGCATGCTGGCGCCATGGTGCGAGGGCGAAAGCGCCGAAGAGCCTGTGGTGCGGCTTGGTCAGGAATCCATCGGCTGGTGGGAAAAACATGTTTCCGGCGTCAAACGCGAAGGCACACTGGTTCTGTCGCACAACCGCGATGCCAGCGAGTTGCGCCGTTTCGCCCGCCGGACGGAAGCCTTCGACACAATCGATCATGAACGCATCAATGCACTGGAACCTGATCTGGCCGAGCGTTTCCGGCAGGGCCTGTTCTTCGCGCGCGAAGGGCATCTCGATCCGCGCAAGACACTCGTTGAGCTGGCCGGAAACCTGCAACGAAAGGGTGTCGTCTTTCACCTCAATACGGAAGCGGACGCAGCGAAGATCGATGCGGATATCGTGGTGGATGCACGCGGCCTCAGCGCCCGTGACGCCCTTCCCGATCTGCGCGGTGTGAAGGGGGAAATGCTGGTTGTCCGCTCGCGTGACATCAACCTTTCGCGGCCCGTGCGCCTGCTGCATCCGCGCATTCCGCTCTACATCGTGCCGCGCGGCGACGGTGTGCACATGATCGGCGCGACGATGATCGAAAGCGATCAGCGCAGTGGCATCAGCGTGCGCTCGACATTGGAGCTTTTGAGCGCTGCTTACGCCCTCCATCCGGCCTTCGGCGAAGCGGAGATTCTCGAAACCGGCGTCGATGCGCGCCCCGCCTTTCCCGACAATCTGCCCCGCGTAAGGCGACGCGGCAAAACCATCTATGTCAACGGGCTTTATCGCCACGGCTTCCTGCTCTCGCCGGCGATAGCGCGGATGGCGGTTGCGAGCGCGACCACGCCCGAAACCAAGCCCGAATTTGTGGAGGACTATGCATGACGATCGTGCTGAACGGTGAAGTCATCACCACGGCAGCAGCCAATCTGGCGGCGCTGCTCGCCGAAATCGAACTGGACGAAGCGGTGGTCGCAACCGCGCTGAATGGTGAATTCGTGGCCAGCGATGAGCGCTCCACCGCGACCCTGTCTTCTGGCGACCGCATCGAAGTTCTCGCCCCGATGCAGGGAGGCTGACGTGCTGGACTTTTATGGAAAACAATTCGAAAGCCGCCTGCTGCTCGGCACGGCGCAATATCCATCGCCCGCTGTTCTTGCAGATGCGGTGCGCGCCTCGCGGGCCGGAATCGTCACCGTGTCGCTGCGCCGTGAAAGCGGCGATGCGCGCGCCGGACAGGACTTCTGGGCGCTGATCCGCGAACTGGGCGTGGCCGTTCTGCCCAATACGGCAGGCTGCCACACGCCGCGTGAAGCGGTGACCACGGCCAAGATGGCGCGCGAAATCTTCGGCACCAACTGGATCAAGCTGGAGGTGATCGGCGACCACGACACATTGCAGCCCGACCCGTTCGGCTTGGTGGAAGCCGCGCGCATTCTCTGCGACGATGGCTTTGAGGTCTTTCCCTATATGAATGACGATCTCGTCGTCGCGGAAAAGCTGATCGAGGCTGGCTGCAAGGTGCTGATGCCCTGGGGCGCGCCCATCGGCTCGGGCCGTGGCCTCAACAATCCTTACGCGCTGAAAACCATGCGGGCGCATTTCCCCGATATTCCGCTGGTGGTCGATGCTGGCATCGGCGTGCCGTCCCACGCGGCGGCGGCGATGGAGCTGGGCTATGACGCCGTGCTCATCAACACCGCCGTCGCCAAGGCTGGCGATCCCGTCGCCATGGCGCGCGGTTTCGCGCTTGCGGTTGAAGCCGGGCGGCTCGCTTTCGAGGCAGACGCCATCGAAGCGCGAGACATGGCCGCGCCATCCACCCCTCTTCTCGGAAAGGCATTTTTGTAATGGCTCTCGATCCGTTCTACCCGATCTTCGACAGCGCCAAATGGCTTGAGCGCATGGTGCCGCTCGGCGTCAGGCTGGTGCAACTACGCGTCAAGGACAAGACCGAGGCGGAGCTGCGCAGCGAAATCCGCGCCGCACGGGAAATTTGCCTTGCCCATGACTGTCAGCTGATCGTCAACGACTACTGGAAGCTGGCGCTGGAGGAAGGCTGCGACTTCATCCATCTCGGACAGGAAGATCTTGACGATGCCGATCTCGACGCCATTCGCGCCGGTGGTTTGAAACTGGGTGTTTCGAGCCATGATGAGGCCGAACTCGACCGCGCTTTGTCGGTAAAGCCTGACTATATCGCGCTTGGCCCCATCTACCCGACCATTTTGAAAAAGATGAAATGGCACGAACAGGGCCTGCCCCGTCTTGGCCAATGGAAGGCGCGCATTGGCGACATTCCGCTGGTGGGCATCGGCGGCATGAGCGTCGAACGCGCGCCGGGCGTGTTCGATGCGGGCGCCGATATCGTGTCCGTTGTCACCGACATCACCCTTAATGCCGACCCCGAAAGCCGCCTGCGCCAGTGGATCGAAACCACGCGCGCTTATGCTGACCATGCTCTGGAGCAGACATTATGAAAAAGACCGTCTTCGCCGCCCTGTTCGGCCTCGCCGTCACGGCTGCCACTGCGGCTCACGCTGACGACAAGCTGAAACTCATTCTCGACTGGTATGTGAACCCCGATCATGGCCCGGTCATCGTCGCCGACAAGCTCGGCTATTTCAAGGATGCCGGGCTGGACGTGGAAATCGTCGCGCCTGCCGACGCGTCGACGCCCACCAAAATGGTGGCGGCAGGACAGGCCGATCTTGCCATTTCCTATCAGCAGCAGGTGCATCTTCAGGTGCATGAAGGCCTTCCGCTGATCCGCGTCGGGACACTGATCGACTCGCCGCTCAACTGCCTGATGACCCGCGATGACGGATCGGTGAATGCCATTGCCGATCTCAAGGGCAAGAAGATCGGCTATTCGGTCGCCGGAACCGAAGAAACCTTGCTTGGCACCATTCTCGGCCAGCATGGCGTCAAACTCTCCGACGTTGAACTCATCAATGTGAATTTCTCGCTGGCGCCATCGCTTATGTCGAAGCAGGTCGATGCGGTGATGGGTGCCTATCGCAATGTCGAGCTGAACCAGATGGCTGTCGAAGGCGTGCCCGGCAAATGCTTTTTCGTCGAGGAAGAAGGCGTGCCGGTTTATGACGAGCTGGTCTATGTCGCCGCTTCCGACAAACTGGATGCAGCGGAAAAGGACAAGATTTCGCGCTTCCTCGCAGCCACCGAAAAGGCAGCGCAATATATCGTCAATCACCCGGAAAAGGGCTTTGAGCTGTTTTCATCCTACAGCACCGAACTCAACGACGAGCTGAACCAGCGCGCCTGGAAAGACACCGTCGCGCGCTTTTCCCGCGCGCCTGCAAGCCTCGATTATGGTCGCTGGCAGCGTTACGAGGCCTATCTCAAGGAGAACAATCTGGTTCCTTCCATCCTGCCGGTCGAGAAATTCGCCATCGACGTCAACGCCGAAGGGAGCAAGTCATGAGCCAGCCACAGCCGCATTATTCATCCGAACTGTTCACGCGGCTTCGCGCCGCGACCCTTGCCGACTGGAAGCCCTATATCGAGCATGACTTCGTGCGGGGATTGGGCGACGGCACGCTGCCGAAAGCCGCCTTCCTGCATTATCTGCGTCAGGATTATGTCTATCTGCACCACTATGCCCGTGCTTTTGCGCTCGGCGTGGTCAAGGCCAACACATTGCAGGAAACCCGGCTCTGCGCCGATATCATGCACGGCCTTGCCCATATGGAACTGCCGCTGCATGTCAGCATCTGCGCCCGCGAGGGGATCAGCGAAGACGAGCTTTACGCGACCAAAGAAGAGCCGGAAAACCTCGCTTATACGCGCTATGTGCTCGACTGCGGGCAGGCCGGCGACTTCCTCGATCTTCTCACCGCGCTTGTGCCCTGCGCGCATGGCTATGGTGAAATCGGCCTCAACCTCGCCGTGACCGCCCTGCCCGGCACACCCTATCAGGAGTGGATCGACACCTATGCGGGGCCTGAATATCAGGACATGTGCCACACGGTCGGCAAGCTGTTCGATCAGGCCGCCAAAGACCGCATCGGCGACGACTTCGAGAAAAGCCCGCGTTGGCCAAGGCTCTGCCAGATTTTTGCAACCGCAAGCAGGCTCGAAGCCGATTTCTGGTCGATGGGGTTGAAAGCAGTTTCAGGAAAAGTGGGAACCGGTTTTCCGTCCGAAACTGCGTCAGCAAAATGATGAAGGCGGCTTAGTTGGACGCCACGATTTCGACTCGTTCCCGCACAAGGCGCATCGCCGACGGCTTGCTGTCGGCGGCAGTGGCGCTGGCCATCTGGCAAGCGGTGGTGAGCATCGGCCAGATGCCGCGCTTCATCCTGCCCGGCCCGCTCGATGTGGTGCAGGCGCTGATCGGCAATGCCGGGCTGATTGCTGAGAACGCCGCCGCCACCATCGGCGAAGTGCTGGGCGGCCTTGTCCTCGGCAGTGCGGTCGGCATCGCCACCGCGATCTGCCTGATGATGTCGCCGCTGGCGCAGCGGCTTGTCATGCCCGCCATGGTATTCAGTCAGGCGATCCCGATCTTCGCACTCGCCCCCATTTTGACCTTGTGGCTCGGCTATGGTCCCGCATCGAAGATAGCGGTCACCGTGCTGATGATTTTCTTCCCCATCGTTTCGACCTTCTTCGACGGCATGCGGCGCACCGAAACGAGCCTGATCGACGCAGCGGAAATTCTGGGGGCCGGACGCATGGCGATCCTGTTTCGCATCCGCATCCCGTCCGCCTTTCCATCGCTGGCGTCGGGCCTCAGTCTTGCCGCCGTCTATGCGCCCATCGGCGCGGTGGTGGGCGAATGGGTCGGCGCATCGAAAGGTCTCGGCTATCTGATGCTGCTCGCCAATGGTCGCGCCAAGGTGGATCTGATGTTCGCCTGCTTGTTCGTGCTGGCGGCTTTCACCATGCTGCTGCATGGCACGGTATCGCATTTCGCCCGCAAGCTCGCCGCATGGCCTAAAAAAGCCGCATAAAAAAACCGGCGGGGGAACCGCCGGTTTTCGCATTCTCTCAGACCGCTAAAGCTTTTGTTTTTACGCATGTCTTTATCCCGAAACCGGTTCCCACTTTCGGGAGACATGCTTCATCAGGCCAGCGTATAGGCCGTCTTGACCGTCGTGTAGAACTCGGCGGCATAGCGGCCCTGCTCCCGCGGACCGTAGCTCGAACCCTTGCGCCCGCCGAATGGCACGTGGAAATCGACGCCGGCGGTGGGCAGATTGACCATCACCATGCCCGCTTCCGAATTGCGCTTGAAATGGGTCGCATATTTCAGACTCGTCGTGCAGATGCCCGACGACAGACCGAAGTTCGTATCGTTGGCGGTGGCAAGCGCTTCTTCATAATCCTTGACGCGGATGACCGAAGCGACCGGGCCAAAGATTTCCTCGCGGCTGATGCGCATCTGGTTGGTGGCCTCGGTGAAGAGCGCTGGCTGGAGATAGAAGCCCGGCGTTTCGCGGTTGAGGCGTTCGCCGCCAAAGGCAAGCTTCGCGCCTTCCTTGCGGCCGATCTCGATATAATCCATGTCCTGCTGAAGCTGGCTTTCATCCACGACCGGGCCGATATGCGTGCCCTGCTTCAGGGCATTATCGACCACGACGCCCTTCAGCCTTTCGATGGCGGCGGCAACGAACTTGTCGTGGATGCCTTCCGTCACGATGATGCGCGAGGATGCCGTGCAGCGCTGGCCGGTCGAGAAGAAGGCTGAATTGACGACGGATTCGACCGCGACATTGAGATCGGCATCATCCAGAACAACGACCGGGTTCTTGCCGCCCATTTCCAGCTGGAAACGGCGGTTATGCTCGATGGAGGCGGCAGCAACGCGCTTGCCCGTGCCGGTCGAGCCGGTGAAGGTCACGGCCTGAACATCGGCGCTGTCCAGAATGGTCTGACCGACAACCGAGCCCTTGCCCATGACGAGGTTGAGAACGCCCTTCGGCAGTCCGGCGCGGTGCAGGATATCAACAATCGCCCAGGAGCAGCCCGGCACGAGGTCGGCTGGCTTGAAAACAATGGTGTTGCCATAGCAGAGCGCGGGCGCAATCTTCCAGGTCGGAATGGCGATCGGAAAATTCCACGGCGTGATGATGCCGACGACGCCGACCGGTTCACGGGTGACTTCAACGCCGATGCCCGGACGCGCCGAAGGCAGCGTTTCACCGGCAAGGCGCAAGGCTTCGCCTGCGAAGAAATCGAAGATCTGGCTGGCGCGGATGGTCTCACCAATGCCTTCGGCCAGCGTCTTGCCCTCTTCGCGCGACAGGAGACGGCCAAGCTCGTCCTTGCGCGCCAGAATTTCGTCGGCAGCCTTACGCAAAATTGCGTGGCGCTCCAGAATGCCGGAACGCGACCAGGCCGGGAAAGCGGCCTTTGCAGCGGCAATCGCAGCTTTGGTGTCGTCGGCGGTGGCGCGGGCATAGGTGCCCACCACATCGTTGGTGTCGGACGGATTGATATTGGCAATGCCGTCGCCGCCAACCCACTCGCCAGCGATCAGATTCTGATGAATTGTCATGTAACTCTCCCGTGAATTCCCGATATCGGCCGTGCGGCACTGATATATCTGACCTTCATTCGCGCAGCGAACAGGCGAATGCAAGGGCGCAAGCGCTTGTAACAGAAAAATTGAAAAGTATTACTTTTAAAATTCAGAAATTCGAAAACTTGCAAAATTGCCACACCCCGCCCCTTGCAGACCAGAAATTGCATTTTGGGCCTTGGCAAATGGGTTTGCTCATTTATTGTGCAACCATCTGAAACACTGGCAGGAGGTATGAGATGCGTGTCCATTACCCGTTCCCAATGGTGCCCAGTGTTTTCGCGGGCGCTTCTAACCGCTAGGTCCGCGGCCCACCCGGCAGGCTGACCTGTCCGCTCCTTCGGAGCATCTTTCCAAACCATCGCTGTTCGCGGCTCCTCCGGGTGCCGATCGTTTTGTTTTTCTCAATCAAGGGCCAGTTTCTGCGCGCGAGCACAGGCTGGTAATATGGATATGACTCGGTTTCGTCTCGATTTCCGGGGGCCTGCGTTCCGCAATGTCCTCGGCTACACTTTCAGCCATTGGCGAAGTCAGCCCTTGCGGCTGGCGCTGATGATAATCGGCATGCTGCTTGCAACAGCCGCAGATGTCTTGACCCCGCTCTATTCCGGACGGCTGGTGGATGCGCTTTCGCTAAGCGGCGACAGCGCCTGGAACAGTGCAATCGAAGCACTGGTGATCTTGCTTGCACTCGGCGCGCTGGCGCTGATCACCCGCCAGCTGACCTTCTATGTCATCACCGACTTTACCTTGAAGATCATGAGCGACATGGCGGCAAGTTCGTTCCACAAGTTGCAGCGGTTTTCGACCGACTGGCACGCCAATGCCTTTGCCGGATCGACGGTGCGCAAGGTTTCGCGTGCCATGTGGGCGCTCGATCTGCTCAATGACACGCTGATCATCGCCTTGCTACCATCCTTGCTGATGCTGCTTGGCTCCGTTGCGTTGCTGTCGTGGTATTGGCCGTTGATGGGCTTGCTGGTTGCAATCGGCTCTGTGCTATTCATCGTCTGCACGATTGTGATTTCGCTCGGCTTCGTTGCGCCTGCCGCAACATTGGCCAATAGCTGGGACACGCGCATGGGTGGCTCGCTGGCCGATGCCATCTCCTGCAACGCTGTCGTGAAGGCATTCGGCGCGGAAAGCCGCGAAGATGTTCGTCTTTCGAAGGTCGTTACCAAGTGGCGCAGTCGCACGCGCCGCACGTGGCTGATCGGCACGCTGAATGGCTTCATTCAGGGCGCGAACCTTCTGGTTATGCGCGGCGTTGTTATTGCCTTTGCGCTCTATCTGTGGAGCCAGGGCAAGGCCACTGCAGGCGATATCACCTTCGTTCTGACGGCATTCTTCATGCTACAGGGCTATCTGCGCGATGTCGGCATGCATATCCGCAACCTGCAACGGTCGGTCAACGACATGGAGGAACTGGTCGAGATCGAAGCACAGCCCTATGGCATTGCCGACAGGTCTGGCGCGCCCGCCATCAGGATCGGCGCGGGCGAGATCACCTTCGATCACGTCACCTTCCATTATGGCAACCATGAAGCCGCGCTTTACCGCGACTTCTCGGTCAAGATCGATGCGGGCGAGCGGGTTGGCCTTGTCGGCCATTCCGGCTCCGGCAAGACCACTTTCGTGAAGCTCATCCAGCGGCTTTACGACGTTAATGACGGCGCCATCCGCATTGACGGCCAGACCATCGCCGACGTGACACAGGCGTCACTGCGCTCGCAGATCGCCATCGTGCAGCAGGAGCCGATCCTGTTTCACCGCACGCTGGCCGAGAACATCGCCTATGCCCGCCCCGGCGCAACACAAGCCGAGATCGAGGAAGCGGCACGCCTTGCCAGCGCGCATGACTTCATCATGCGGCTGCCGAAGGGCTATGCGACACTGGTGGGTGAGCGCGGCGTAAAATTGTCGGGCGGCGAACGCCAGCGCGTGGCCATCGCCCGGGCGTTTCTCGCCAATGCGCCGGTTCTGATCCTCGACGAGGCAACGTCCAGCCTCGATTCGGAATCGGAAGTGCTGATCCAGCAGGCGATGGAACGCCTGATGGTCGGGCGCACCACGCTCGTCATCGCGCACCGGCTTTCGACGGTGCGCGCACTCGACCGGCTGCTGGTCTTCGACAAGGGTCGCATCATCGAGGAAGGCGACCACGACGCGTTGATCCGGAAGCCGGGCGGGATCTATCGCCGCCTGTTCGAACGGCAGGCGCTGGAACTAACCAAGGGGCTTGAGGACGTCATTTAAACGACGATTATCGTCAGCACTTGAAGAATAGGGCCGGGAGCAATTCCGGCCCTATTTTTATTGGGCTTTTTCCATTCATTGTGCGTTCAGATCACGTCCGGTATCACCCGCCGCTCAACCGTGGCTTGACATTTCCATGACAGAAATGTGACACGAAATTTCTCACAGGAAGAAATGGTAGCGAGTAAGGCATGTCTGGAGTAGTGGAAAACGCGGGCGAACGTCGCTGGAGCGATGCTGCCATTTTCGGCGCTTCGCATGTTTCCTGGCCTGTGCGTGTTGCCTGGGTTGCTCTTGCTTCCATTGTTCTGTCCGTTCTTCTGGTTTTCTCCGTTGAATGGATTTTTCGCGGTTCTTTTGCCGAAACGATTGCGTTTTTCCGCACGCCGCACAAGCCTGCATGGACGACGGTTGCCTTCTTCGTTGTGGTGCTGACCGCCAGCGACGCGATTTTCGGGCGCATCCATTACGGGCTTTTCGTGGTGGGGCCGCTGGCGCTGATCGCCGCCGCCACTGCGCGGGAGAAAAGCCTTTATCTCGGCGACCCGCTTTATCCGAGCGATTTTCTCTATGCCCGCCAGATCGTCGATCTGCTGCCGCTTCTGGTGCGTGAACGCCCGTGGAGCGCTGTCGGCATCGCCCTTCTCCTGCTTGCCAGCGCAGCACTTTTGATTGCCGCGAGCCTTTTCTGGTGGCGTCGTTTCGACCGCATTCCGTGGAAAGGCCGCGTGCTTCGTCTGGCCTTCGCGCTGCCGCTGCTGGCGTGGTTCGCCTTCATTTCCGATTATTCCAGCTTTTCGCTGGCGCGTGACCGTCTGCGCGTTCTGCCCATCATGTGGGATCAGAAGGAAAATTACGCGCATAATGGTTTCACCATGGCCTTCATCCTGAATGTGCCGATGGCAACCGTGTTTGCGCCGGAAGGCTATTCGCCGGAAGCAATTGCCTCGATCGAGCCGCCCGCGCAGCTCATTCCCGCAGCACTTGAAACCGGCAAACCCGACGTCATCATGATCATGAGCGAGTCCTTCTGGGACCCGACCCGCCTGCCGGGCGTGGCGTTCAGTGCTGATCCGATCCCGACCGTGCGCGCTGAACAATCCGGCCATGTGTTCTCGCCGGAATTTGGCGGCATGACCGCCAATGTCGAGTTCGAAGCGCTGACCGGTTTTTCCAAGGCATTCCTGCCTTCCGGCAGCATTCCCTATCAGCAATATGTCCGGCGTCCGCTGCCTTCGCTCGCGAGCTTCTTCAAGGAACAGGGCTATGCAACCCGGGCGATCCACCCCTATCGCCAGTGGTTCTGGAACCGCGGTCCCGTCTATGAAAATATGGGCTTTGACAAGTTCATGTCCGAAGAAAACATGCCACCTCTGGAAAAGCGCGGCATGCTCGCCTCGGACGATGCGCTGACCAGCGAGATCATTCGCGAGGCGGATGCGCAGGAAGACCCGTTCTTCTTCTTTGCTGTTTCGCTGCAAGGCCACGGTCCCTATGAGGCCAACCGCTATCCGGATTCGAAGCTCGACGTGCAGGCCGACGCCAGCGACGCTGTGCGCCAGTCGATCCGCACCTATTCACAAGGCGCGATGGATGCCGACGCCAGCCTCGCACGTCTGATGGACTGGGCGTCAAAGCGCGAACGCGAGACCATTCTTGTATTCTTCGGCGATCACCTGCCGCCGCTCGGGCCCGTCTATACGGAAACCGGCTTCATGCAGGAACGTGTTGCAAGCCGCATCGCGCCTGCTCGCGACATGCTTCTCCAGCATGAAACGCCGCTGGTGCTGTGGTCGAACAAGCGCGGCGCGGAACGCGGTACGGGCACGATCAGCCCGGCATTCCTGCCAATGCAGATACTCGAAATGGCCGGGATGCAGCATCCCTATTACACCGGTTTCCTGCGCCAGCTGCATGACCAGTATCGCGTCGTCGATGCGCATGCCGTGTTCGATAGCGGTGAAAATGCCGATGAAGGCTGGCAACAGCGCCCGCCTTTTGCGCCCCTGCTGCGCGATTACCAGATGCTGCAATATGACATGATCTTCGGCAGCAGTTACGCGCGAGACCGGTTTTTCCCCGTGCCATCCCAAAGCTGAAAGCTATACAGGGGCCTTGCCGGCTGACTGACGAATGATCAGCTTGTAATCGATCTTCCGGGCAGGCGAAATCTGGCCATTTTCGATATGGTTCAACAGCATATCCGCCGCCCCGCGCGCCATTTCGAAGATTGGCTGGCGCACGGTGGTGATCTGCGGCGATACCATGCTGGCAATCGAACTGTCGTCGAAACCGACCACGGTAATATCGCCCGGAACAGACAGTTTGTGGTCATGCGCCATCTGCACCACGGCTGCCGCCATATCATCATTGGACGCGAAGATCGCCGTTGGACGATTTTCGAGTGACAGAAGCTTCTTTCCGGCGACCAAACCGCTGGCGAAGCTGAACCCGCCCTGCGCCTCATAATCCGGATTGCGCTCGATCCCCGCCGCGTCCAGCGCCTTCCGGTATCCGGCAAGCCGCAATTCGGCGGAGCGGTGGGTCGGGTCGCCGATGATGATGGCGATCTTCCGATGACCGAGTTTCAGAAGATAGTTCACCAAATCGACGGCTGCGGCCTCGTCATCGATTGAAATACTGTCGGTTGGATGTACGTTGACATCGCCCGCCACGCGCGCAAAGGGCATGGCCGAAGCGGAAAGTTCCTGCAAAATTTCCGGATCGTCCGACATGGGCGGCGTCACGATGATGCCGTCGAGGCCCGATGCATGGGCGGTTTCGATCAGTGCACCGCGAATATCGGCGCGGTTCTCGACCGGAAAAATCAGCAGGCGATAGCGCGTGCCGCGCAGGCGTTCCAGCGCGCCCATCTGCAATTCGGCGACATAGCTGGAACTGGGATTTTCGAAGAAAAGGCCGATCAGATGCGAGCGGCGCTCCACCAGATTGCGTGCCGCCGCATTGGGCCGATAGCGCAGCTCCTGCCCCACTTCGCGCACCTTTTCGCGGATCGCCTCGCGCACATTCGGTTCGTCGTTATAAACGCGTGAAACGGTCTTGATCGACACGCCCGCCAGACGCGCCACATCGTGTATCGTCGCTCTCTTACCCGTTGCGGCCATGTAGAATCGACTTCCTCCCCGAAGAGCCTATGTAAATAGCTTGTTCGCCGGATAACGAAAAGGCCAAAGCTTTCAGGGAACGGAACATATGCGGGATCGCGTCAGAAAACGCACCTCCCGCCCATTATCGAGCGAGAACATGCCCCCGCGCCCCGGAACAACATCGATGATGAGTTCGGTGTGCTTCCAGACTTCATATTGCGGGCCGCTGATATAGACCGGCGCGCCGCCAATCTCGCCCAGCTTCACATCCGTATCGCCAATGACGAATTCGCCCTGCGGATAGCACATTGGCGAAGAACCATCGCAGCAGCCGCCCGACTGATGGAACATGATCGGCCCATATTCAGCCTGCAATTCACGAATAAGCTTGAGAGCGTCGAGGGTGGCGCTGACTTGCCCCTTGCCGTTGTCCTGCTCGCCCCTTTGCGGGTTTTCTTGCAACATTTTCTCCTCCCTCGCATGCAAGCGAGCGAAACAGGTCCGCCCGCTCGGAACTTACAGAGTCTATCCTGCACGCTTTATTGCGTCAGATCCATCACGACACGGCCTTCAATATTGCCCTTGCGCATGTCATCGAAGATGGAGTTGATATCTTCCAGTTTCTCGGTGCGGATGGTTGCCTTGACCTTGCCGTCGGCGGCGAAGTCGAGCGATTCCTGAAGATCAAGGCGAGTGCCGACGATGGACCCGCGCACGGTGACGCCGTTCAGCACCATGTTGAAAATCGACAGCGGAAAATCGCCCGGCGGCAGGCCGTTCAGCGATACCGTGCCGCCGCGCGCCACCATGCCGAGCGCCTGTTCAAAGGCGATCGGCGAAACTGCCGTCACCAGTACGCCTTGCGCGCCGCCATCGGTTTCCTTCTTGATATAAGCTGCCGGGTCCTTGTTCGTCTTGGCATTGACCGTCACCGTCGCACCAAGCTTGCGGGCAAGGTCGAGTTTCTTGTCGTCGATATCGACGGCCGCAACATTCATCCCCATGGCCTTGGCATATTGCACCGCCATATGGCCAAGACCGCCGACACCGGAAATCACCACCCAGTCGCCCGGTTTGGTGTCGGTCACCTTGAGGCCCTTATAGACCGTGACACCAGCACAAAGCACCGGGGCGATCTCGTTGAAATCGATATTTTTTGGCAAATGGCCGACGAAATTCGGATCGGCCACCACATATTGCCCAAAGCCGCCATTGACCGAATAGCCGGTATTGAGCTGTTCCTCGCAGAGTGTTTCCCAGCCGCCGAGACAGTGGCGGCAATGACCGCAGGCCGTGTAAAGCCATGGAACGCCAACGCGGTCGCCTTCCTTCACATGCTTGACGCCAGCCCCCACGCCCGACACAAAACCCACACCTTCATGACCCGGGATAAATGGTGGATTGGGCTTCACCGGCCAGTCGCCTTCGGCGGCATGAAGATCTGTATGGCAGACGCCGGAAGCCTGAATGGCCACCTGAATCTGCCCCGGTCCCGGCTCAGGTATCGGCACTTCGTCGATTGTCAACGGCTTGCCAAATTCTCGTACCACTGCCGCTTTCATTGTCTTGGCCATAAAGTCTCTCCTTCGTTATCGAATTGAGTTTCTTTCAAGCTGTTCCCCGAGACGGGACGGAAGAAATGTAGTCGGAAATATGGTGCACCCTGTTGCCGCGTCCAGCCAGCCGCGTGACACTTATGGGCCGAAAGGGTCGCCCGGGCATTTTCGCCCAGGCCCCTTCGACAGTCCCCTTGGGAGGGTGAACTGATACCGTTCTTCCAACGCAATACTGACATGGAAGACGGGAATGCTCTTTGATTAGACGCAATGCGGAGACATCTTCTCCGCATTGCAACGCGCGATATTCAGACCTCAGAAAAAACCAAGCTTTTTCGGGCTGTAGCTGACGAGCATGTTCTTGGTGTTCTGATAGTGCTCCAGCATCTTCAGGTGGTTTTCGCGACCGATGCCCGACTGCTTGTAGCCGCCAAAGGCCGCATGGGCCGGATAGGCGTGGTAGCAGTTGGTCCACACGCGGCCCGCCTGAATGGCGCGACCGAAGCGATAGGCGCGTGTACCGTCACGGGTCCAGATACCGGCACCCAGACCATAGAGCGTGTCATTGGCAATCGAGAGCGCTTCCGCATCGTCCTTGAAGGTTGCAACAGACACGACCGGTCCAAAAATTTCTTCCTGGAAGATGCGCATCTTGTTGTTGCCCTTGAACACGGTCGGCTTGACGTAATAGCCGCCCGCCAGATCGCCCGGCAGGACATTGCGCTCACCGCCGGTCAGCACTTCGGCGCCTTCCTGACGACCGATGTCGAGATAGCTTAGAATTTTCTCAAGCTGCTCGCTCGATGCCTGCGCGCCGATCATCGTTGCCGGGTCGAGCGGATCGCCCTGCACGATGGCTTCCACACGCTTTAACGCCTTTTCCATGAACTTGTCGTAGATCGATTCATGAACCAGCGCACGGCTCGGACAGGTGCAGACTTCACCCTGATTGAGCGCGAACATGACAAAACCTTCGATGGCCTTGTCGAGGAAGTCGTCATCTTCGGCTGCCACGTCCTTGAAGAAGATGTTGGGCGACTTGCCACCAAGTTCCAACGTGACCGGGATGAGATTCTGGCTGGCATATTGCATGATGAGGCGGCCAGTCGTGGTTTCGCCGGTGAAGGCGATCTTGGCGATGCGCGGGCTGGATGCCAGCGGCTTGCCTGCTTCGAGACCGAAACCATTGACCACATTGACCACGCCTGCGGGCAGCAGATCGCCGATCAGATCCATTAGGACGAGGATTGAGGCAGGGGTCTGTTCGGCGGGCTTAAGCACCACGCAGTTGCCAGCGGCGAGCGCCGGGGCCAGTTTCCACACCGCCATCAGGATCGGGAAGTTCCACGGAATGATCTGGCCGACAACGCCCAGCGGTTCATGGAAGTGGTAGGCGACCGTGTCGTGGTCGATTTCCGAAATGCCGCCTTCCTGCGCGCGAATGACACCGGCGAAATAGCGGAAGTGATCGACGGCCAGCGGAAGATCGGCAGCGGTGGTTTCGCGGATCGGCTTGCCGTTGTCCCATGTTTCGGCGGCAGCGAGCGCAGGCAGGTTTTCCTCGATGCGATCAGCAATGCGGTTGAGGATCAGCGCGCGTTCGGCAACGCTTGTGCGACCCCATGCTTCCTTGGCGGCATGAGCGGCATCGAGCGCGGCTTCAACATCCGCCGCGTCGGAACGCGCGACTTCGCACAGAACCTGGCCATTGACCGGTGAGGTATTTTCGAAATAGCGACCCGACTTGGGTTCGACCCATTTGCCGCCGATGAAATTGCCATAACGTTTGGCAAAAGCCGGCTTCACCGTCCGGCTGAATTCAACCTTATTCATGACTTCCTCCCGAGTTAACGCCGCTCCTACAGCGCTTCAACAGGGAGGATCGCGCGATAGCGGGGAAGAGTCATCCCGCCATTCCATGCTCGCAAGATCATGTGTCGCAATATTGAGACAGTTGCGTCAGATGATTTTGCCAGCAGTTCAATGAGGGCGAATGATCTTGAGACGGTTCAGCTTGCGATGCAGCGTCGCCCGGCTGATGCCCAGAAGCCCTGCGGCGGCGGAAATATTCCCTTCCGCGCGGGCCAGCGCCCGCAGGATGACGCCGCGTTCTGACTCTGCCATATCCTCGCGCGGATCGGCATTCCAGCCGAGAATATCGGCAGCAGGCAGCGGGCCCGCCAGCGCCGCATCGTCAAGGCCGAGCGCCAGACGCGCAGCTCGTGTCGCGCCGATTACCAGATCGTCCTTGTCGACCGCGATCAAGGCGCCGCCGCTGCGGTCCACGCTGGGCGCAAGCATGATGCGCGCCTTTGGAAAAGCCTGCCGGAAATTTTCCGCCTCTATCCGGCGCGCCGCGTCGATCACCGCCACCGAAATGAGCTGCGCAAAGGCTTCCGTCAGATCGGAGCGGCAGGATGAAACATCGAGCGCGGCCATGAGGCGACCCTGATGATCGTGGATCGGGGCCACCGTGCAGGACAGTCCGACATTGCGCGAATGAAAGTGCTGGTCGCGGTGAATGGTCAGCGCGCGCTGTTCGACAATACAGGTGCCGATACCGTTTGTGCCTTCGCTTTCCTCGCTCCATACCGCGCCCGTCCAGAGGCCCCAGCGATAGAAGGTGTCGTCGTCGCTGGCCGCCCCGCGCCGCTCGACCGGCACGCCTTCGCTATCGGCCAGAAGCACGCAGCAGCCGACACCGCCGACCGCCAGGTAAAGGCGATCCATGCTGGCCTGCGCCACGCTGACCAGCCGCTCCACCCGCTCGTGCGCGGTGCGGAATTCGCCTTCTGAAAGTGTGCGCACCGCACCGGGGGCGGCAGGATCGAGCTTGTGCAGTTCGGCAGAACGCTGCCACGACGCCACCAGTGCCGAGCGGGCAGACCCGCCGGTGTGGATTGCGGACAGAATACGGTCCGCATGAACCCTTTCTTGCGGTGCACCCATCTTTCTCCTCCCAGGAAGGCTGGAACCGCCGAATTCTTGTTGAACATGCCCGATTGCAGGACCGCTGCGCAGTCTTGCCGGAATGCTCGTCAATGAATAATGGCTTTTTCCCCCACAACTGGCAAGCGCATCATCAAAGCGACGAAAAAGCGGCCCGGCGGAGAGAGCCGCCGGGCCGCAAGGTCAACTGATGGGAGGTATGTATTGTCAGGGGTATGCGCCTCGTGAGAGACGATTGCATGAACGGTGCGGAACCAATCTAAGTGATGACACCCGGACAAAAATACACCAGTCCGAGTGGTATCGGGAGGAAACGATCAGCATCCGCACCGCATTCATAAAGTACTGTTTTAAAATTTTTAAGTATAAAAAGTCTTTAAGTACATTAGTAAACTATCACGTCAAAGAATAATTGAAAATTACAAACATTTGATTGCGATTAAGCGCCAGCAACAAATCGGGATTGCATTTTTTCTTCGTCTTGCAGGTAATTATTCAGTCCCTCTACTTCTGCCGCATTCAGACGAAGGCCGAGTTTTGTGCGCCGCCAAAGGATATCCTCTGCCGTGCAAGCCCATTCATTTTCAATGAGATAGGTGACTTCCGCCTCATAGAGATCGGCGCCGAAATGGCGACCAAGATCGGAAAGTGATGCGGCCTTGCCAAGCAGGTGATGGACGCGCGTTCCGTAGAGCCGGAACAGGCGACGCGCATGGTCTGGCGACAGAAATGGATAAGCCGACTGTATTTTCCGCAACTCGCTTTCGAAAGCAACTTCCTGAAAATCCCCGCCCGGCAGCGCTGCCCCATGGGTCCACGGCGCGCCCTTTTTGCCCAGATGATGTTCGATTTTTTCCATCATGTGCTCGGCAAGTTTGCGCGCAGTCGTCAGCTTGCCGCCAAAGACATTGATCAGCGGCGCAAGACCGGCTGGCGCATCATCCTTCAGAACATAGTCGCGCGTTGCTTCCTGCGCCTTGCTGGCGCCGTCATCATAGAGCGGGCGCACGCCGGAATAGGTCCAGACCACATCTTCGCGCCGCACCGGCTCCGCGAAATATTCGCTTGCCGCCGCGCAGAGATAATCGGTTTCAGCCTCGGTGATCGCCACCTTGGCGGGGTCACCCTTGTAATCCTGATCGGTGGTGCCAATCAGGGTAAAATCATCTTCATACGGGATTGCAAAGATGATGCGCCCATCATTGTTCTGGAAAAAATAGGAGCGTGGATCGGCAAATTTCTTGCGCACCACGATGTGGCTGCCCTGCACCAGCCGGACATTATGCAACTGGCGGTCGCCTTCGACACCCTGCAAAACCTTGTCGGCCCAAGGACCGGCGGCATTGACCAGCAGGCGGGCGCGAATTTCTTCGCGACGTCCAGTCTCCGTGTCTTCGACCGTCACTGTCCAGCCCTGGCTGTCGCGGCGCGCCGCCACAACTCTGGTCCGCGTACGGATCGACGCGCCACGGTCGGAAGCATCGCGCGCAGTCAGTGCCACGAAACGGGCATCATCGACCCAGCAGTCGGAATATTCAAATGCCTTGGTGAAAAGCGGCTTCAGCGGTTTGGCGGCGGCGTCGGTGCGCATATTCAATGTGCGTGTCGCCGGAAGTTTCTTGCGCCCGCCCAGATGATCGTAGAGGAACAGGCCCAGCCGCAACAGCCACGCGGGCCGCACGCCGCCCTTGTGATAGGGCAGCACAAAGCGCATCGGATGGATGATATGCGGCGCATTCGCCCACAGCACCTCGCGTTCCATCAGCGCCTCGCGCACCAGACGAAACTCGTAATGCTCCAGATAACGCAGGCCGCCATGGATCAGCTTGGTGGCACGGGATGAGGTGCCGCTCGCCAGATCGTTCATTTCCGCCAGGAAGACGGAAAAGCCGCGCCCGACCGCATCACGCGCAATGCCGCATCCATTGATGCCGCCACCAATAACGAAAATGTCGAATATGTCTTCCTGCGCCATGGCAAACCTTAAAAGCGGTTTCAGAGCGCTTGCAGCAGACAGACGCTCGAACATTCATTTTAGGGCGCGTGACAGCACGCGCCTCAGAAACACCAAAGCGAATATAAAACTATTTAATATGAAAGCAAAGCGAAAATAAACGAAACCGCCGTGCTTTGACTTCTCTCGCTGACTGTCTGAATCAAAAAACGGCAGGCCGTGGCGAAAATGGTGATTTCGAGAACCGGAGCGCAGCGTACTTTTTTGTACGTGAGCACCGGAAGCGCAGAAATTGCCATTTGCAGCCCGGCATGGCGGCTTTTGGATCAGACAGGGAGGGTTTCGATCAGCTCCACCTCATGTTCCGCGCAGAGATCGCGCAGCTGCTTCGAGGTGCAACGGTCGGTGATGAAGGTATTGATCTGCGAAATATGGCCGATGCGCACCGGTGCGGTGCGTTCCAGCTTGGTGGAATCGGACACCAGAATGACGTGG
The DNA here is from genome assembly GCF_006376685.1 of Ochrobactrum teleogrylli. GTDB lineage: Bacteria > Pseudomonadota > Alphaproteobacteria > Rhizobiales > Rhizobiaceae > Brucella > Brucella teleogrylli. The sequence continues at coordinate 157,146 of NZ_VEWL01000003.1, forward strand.
CGCGCATTGGCGATAATCGCTTGTGCGACTTTCACTTCGCGGAAATCGAAGTCGAGCAGCGCACCGTCTTCATCCATGGCCGATGCGCCGATGATCGCGTAATCGACCTTGAACTGGCGGATGAAATCGACTGCCGCCTCGCCCACAATACCGCCGTCAGACGAGCGGACCACGCCGCCGGCGATGACCACTTCGATAGAGGTGTGCACGCGCAGCGTGTTGGCCACGTTGATATTGTTGGTGATGACCATCAGCTCGCTGTGATCGATGAGGGCATGGCTGACCGCTTCGGTCGTGGTGCCGATATTGATGAAAAGCGATGCGCCATCCGGAATGATATCGGCTGCGGCCTTGCCGATCGATTCCTTCTCGCGGGCGGCGATCCGGCGGCGCGCCTCATATTCCATATTTTCCACGCCGGACGGATAAAGCGCGCCGCCATGGATGCGGCGCAGCAGCCGTGCGCGACACAGATCGTTGAGATCCTTGCGCACGGTCTGCGGCGTCACGTCAAAAGCCGCGGCCAGATCGTCCACCAGAACCTGCCCCTGTCGGCGGGCGAGTTCCAGAATTGCATTGTGACGAGGGGTAAGCTGCATTTTTTGCCCGCGCTGAATTTGTTAGAATTGCGAGCCTGTAATGTCTCTGTTTTCGAAGAGAAAGCAACCGCCTTGCACATATGCCGGCCCTGCCGGACGTCTGAAACCGCTCAATCGTCTCCCAGGCCGTTATTGTACATATTGTGCAGCTTGCAGGCCACTTCGGTCCGGTTGGCGGCGCCGATCTTGCGCATGATGTTATGAACATGCGCTTTCACGGTGCCTTCGCTCATGCCAAGTTCGAAAGCGATCACCTTGTTGGAGCGACCGATGCGAATCGCATGAACCACCTCGATTTCGCGTGCCGTCAGCAATTCGCCCAGCGCATCCTCGTCAATATCGGGCGGCGGCGCTTTGACAGCCATGGAGGCTGGAATATACATGCCGCCCGCGCTCGCCAGATGGATCGCCTCGACGCAGACCCTGACATCGACGGAGGTTGGAATATACCCCCTCGCGCCAATTTCCATGGCCCGCACGACCTGCGCCCATTCCTCCCGCTCGGCGAGAAGCACGATCGGCGATGGCGCCCACATCTCCACGAGAGATCGGATCTCCTCGGAAAAGAACGGATCGGCAAGCCGCTTGGCCCCGATATGCAGCAGAATGACGGCGCTTCCGCTGAAAAGCTTTGCCTGCTCGATTGCTCCATAGCACGTCACCGGCATTTTCAGCCCATTCATCAGGAGCCCGTTGAAAAGGCACTCCCGCTCCAGATTGCTCTTGCACACAAGCAGCAGATGGCGATCACTGTTCGGCAGAACGCCGACACCGACCGCTCCATTATCTCTATCTTCCGGTACAGCCCACAGGCTGGCACCCCTTGCATCCAACATCGGCGCGTCTCCCCGGCACGAAGGTTACTTACTCCTACACAGTGATCCGCCGTTCCCGCCGTCACAGGTTCGGTATTTAAATTATGCTTATGACTTATATTAACGAAATTCCCCCATCCAATGGCCCAATATTGCTACCTCGCAGCAATCGTGTCATTAATTTATGTTAGCAAGTACGAAAATTTATCTTGTCCGTAAGAGCGACTTAAACAATAGGAAGATATAAAACTATATCTTTCGTTTAGTGCGGAAGTGTTATGCATAGTGGTAGAGGCATCGCGGCACCTTCCGTGGGGGCGCTGATCGACTTGTTGGAATCTTCGCCGATTCTGGCGGACCTCGACGCACATGCCATTGGTGCTTTGGCTTCGCTTGTCGTCACCGAGAACAGTTTTACCACCGATACCATCATCATCGAACAGGGCGAGCGCGTCAGAAACGTGCATATGGTCGTGTCCGGCTGGGGCTGCGTCTATCGCGACCTCTCCGGCGGGCAAAGGCAGATCATCGACTTTCCGATGCGGTGCGATTTCATCGGCCTTCGCACCGCCGACGGCTATAGCTACAATACGATATCGGCCATTACGCCGATGAAAGTCATTGAAATTCCAGTGGCTTCGCTTGAAAGCGCCATTCGGCGCGTGCCGCGTCTGGCGATGATCTTCATCGAGCTTTTGTCACGACAGCGCGCCATGCTGATCGAGCATCTCACCAATGTCGGACGCCGCAGCGCCTATGTCCGCACCGCGCATCTGCTCCTGGAACTGTCTGACCGGGTCAAGGCCAGCTGCGTCGATGATCCCGATTCCTATTATTGTCCGCTGACGCAATATCAGCTGGCCGACGCGCTGGGCCTGACGCCGATTCATCTCAATCGCATGTTGCGGGATCTGCGCGAGGAAGGGCTTGTCCTGTTCCGCTCCAACCGGGTCGAGATTCTCGATCGCGCGCGTCTGGTGGCGCTTGCCGAATATGACGGCGAATTCATGCGCATGTCGGTTTTCGGTCGCCAGCAATAGAAAAATATGTGCGAAGGGAAGAGTTTCTGGAAAAATCGGGAACAGCTTCCAGCATCTGAATGGTCGGAGTGAGAGGATTCGAACCTCCGACCCCCTCGTCCCGAACGAGGTGCGCTACCAGGCTGCGCTACACTCCGAACCAGTCGGTCGCAGCCAGTGGCGCAACCGTTGAGGCGGCTTATAACGCTGCATTTTTGATGCCGCAAGTGCATGACGCAGTTTTTTTGCCGCCACACTCAAACCTGCTCATAAATGTCACAGGATCAGAGCACTTCCGCCGGAAAGACGGGCGTAAAGCCCGCGCCATAGGCGACGAAATGCGGGTTGGCGAAGCCCTTCACGCCCTGTCCGGCGCGCTGGCCATAAGCGAACGGCTTGCCGTCAAGGGTGGCGGTCATGCCGCCTGCGGCACGCAGCACAGCGTCGCCAGCCGCCGTGTCCCATTCCATGGTCGGGGCAAAGCGCGGATAGATATCCGCCTCACCGCGCGCGATCAGACAGAACTTCAACGACGAACCGACCGAAACATGGCCGGAAATCTGATTTGCCTGCAAAAAGCGCTGGGTTTCGGGCGTGTTGTGCGAACGGCTGCACACGGCAATGCGTTCCGCGGCACCTTCCCGCGCTCGGATTGCACGCCGGCGGGCAATCTTGTGATCCGCAGTGGTTTCCGCTTCCTCGGCGCGGTTGCCCGTGCCGGTAAAAAGCAGATTGCGCGCCGGGGCATAGACGATGCCCGTGACCGGCACGCCATCTTCGATCAGGCCGATATTGACTGTGAAATCGCCGTTGCGCAGCAGAAACTCCCGCGTGCCATCCAGAGGATCGACCAGCAGAAAGCGCCGTCCGAAATGGGCTGGAAGGCGGCCCGCGGAAACCTCCTCCTCGGCCACGACCGGAATATCGGGCGCGACCGACGAAAGTGCGGCAAGGATGATCGCCTCGGCGGCGCGGTCTGCTTCCGTGACGGGCGATTCATCCTTTTTATGTTCGACGGCGCAGCCATCGACATAATGCTTCATGATGACCCGGCCAGCCTCAAGCGCTGCTTGTTCAAAAACGGCGAGCAGGGCTGCGCCATTCGGGTCTGCTTTGGGAGAGGCTGGAATGTTCATCGCTCAGATCGACCAGGAATCGCTACCATAACTGCCGATGATACCACGCTCGGCCAGATACTTTTCTACTTCCGCGACCAGTTCGTCAACATTGCGCCCCGTCGTATCGAGGCGCAGCTCCGGCGAGGCTGGCGCTTCATAAGGTGAATCGATGCCCGTGAAAGACTTGATTTCGCCACGCAGCGCCTGCGCATAAAGACCCTTGGGGTCACGCGCAATGCATTCCTCAATCGGCGTATCGACGAAGATTTCAATGAACTCCCCTTCCGGCAGCCGCGCGCGAACCGTATCGCGCTCCGAGCGGAACGGGGAAATGAACGAAACCAGCGTGATCAACCCGGCATCGGCCATCAGCCGCGCCACTTCGCCGACGCGACGGATGTTTTCCGCCCGATCCGCATCGGAGAAACCAAGATCGCTGTTGAGGCCATGGCGGACATTGTCGCCATCGAGAAGATAAGTGTGCTTGCCCAGCGCGTGCAGGCGCTGTTCCAGCCGGTTGGCGATGGTGGACTTGCCCGATCCCGAAAGGCCGGTGAACCACAGCACCGCTGGCTTCTGGAATTTCTGCGCGGCCCGCGCCTTTCCGTCGAGGTCGAAAGCCTGCAAATGCACATTGGTCGCCTGACGCAACGCACTGTCGATCATTCCGGCACCAACTGTCGCGTTGGACACCCGGTCGATCAGCACGAAAGCGCCGGTGACGCGGTTCTCGGCGTAAGCGTCGAACACAATCGGGTCGGCCGTCTGGAGGTGGCACAAGCCGATCTCGTTGAGGTCCAGATGGGCCGCATCCTCACGGGCGAATGTGTTCACATCGGTCCGATATTTGATCTCGCTGACCGTCACCGGCGTCTGGTCGGTTTCGGTGCGCAGGAGATAGGACCGTCCGGGCTGCAAGGCGTCCTCGCCGAACCAGACGATATTGGCTGCGAAACGATCCGCCACTTCCGGCCGTGCTTCCGCGCCGACCAGCATATTGCCGCGTGAAACTTCAATCTCGTCTTCCAGCACCAGCGTGATGGCCTGTCCTTCCGAGGCGCGGGGCAGATCGCCATCATAGGTCGCGATGCGCTTTACCCGCGACTGCTTGCCGGATTTAGCCACGACGACCGTGTCGCCTGCCGCAATCGAGCCGGAAGCTACCGTGCCGGAAAAACCGCGAAAATCGAGATTGGGACGGTTCACATATTGCACCGGAAAGCGGAATGGCCTGGCTGCCGCTTCCGTATCGATGCGCACGGTTTCCAGATGTTCGAGCAGATGCGGGCCATCATACCAGCCGATACGCGGCGAGAGGCTGGTGACATTGTCGCCATAGCGGGCCGAAAGCGGGATCGGCTGGATGCTGGCAAAACCGAGGTCTTTGGCGAAGCTCATATAATCGGCAACGATGCGGTCGAAGGCCTCTTGCGAGAAATCGACAAGGTCGATCTTGTTGACCGCCAGCACGATATTGCGAATGCCGAGCGCCGAGGCGATGAAGGAATGGCGGCGCGTTTGCGTCAGCACGCCCTGCCGCGCATCGATCAGCACCACGGCAAGATCGGCGGTCGAGGCACCGGTCGCCATGTTGCGCGTATATTGCGCATGGCCGGGCGTATCGGCGACGATGAACTTGCGGCGCGGCGTGGAAAAGAACCGATAGGCGACATCGATGGTGATGCCCTGCTCGCGCTCGGCCTCCAGACCGTCAACCAGAAGCGCGAAGTCGAAATCGTCATCTGTCGTGCCGAATTTGCGGCTGTCGTTCTTAAGCGCTGCAAGCTGGTCTTCGAAGATCAGCTTGGTGTCATAGAGCAGACGCCCGATCAGCGTCGATTTACCGTCATCGACGGAACCACAAGTGAGAAACCGCAAGAGCGTCTTGCGCTCCTGATCGGCCAGAAACTCGGTCACCGCTGCGCTGGTTACGGAAGGCTTCAACACGGCATTCATCAGAAATAGCCCTCGCGCTTCTTCTTTTCCATGGAACCGGCTTCATCGCGGTCGATGGCACGGCCCTGACGTTCCGACGTGCGGGCGATCAGCATTTCCTCGACAATATCCGAAAGGCTGGAGGCGCTAGATTCAATCGCCCCGGTCAGGGGATAGCAGCCAAGCGTGCGGAAACGCACCAGCCGGTCTTCCACCTTTTCACCATCGCGCAGCTTCATGCGGTCGTCATCGACCATGATCAGCATGCCGTCGCGCTCCACCACCGGACGGCGGGCGGCGAAATAGAGCGGCACGATGGGGATGTTTTCCTGCAGGATATATTGCCAGATATCGAGCTCGGTCCAGTTGGAGAGCGGGAAGACGCGGATCGATTCACCCGCCGCGACACGCGTATTGTAAATCTTCCACATTTCAGGCCGCTGGTTCTTCGGGTCCCAGCCATGCTGCGCATTGCGGAATGAGAAAATGCGCTCCTTGGCGCGGGATTTTTCCTCATCGCGACGCGCGCCGCCAAAAGCCGCATCGAACTTGTACTTGTCGAGCGCCTGCCGCAGACCGACCGTTTTCATCACATGGGTATGGACATTCGAACCATGGGTGAACGGGCCGACGCCCTCGCGCACGCCATCCTCATTGATATGTACCAGCAGCTCGAAACCCTTTTCGCGCGCCTGTGCGTCGCGGAATTCGATCATCTCGCGGAATTTCCAGGTCGTATCGACATGGAGAAAGGGAAAGGGCGGTGGTGCGGGATAAAACGCCTTCATCGCCAGATGCATCATGACCGACGAATCCTTGCCCACCGAATAGAGCATCACCGGATTGGAGAAGGTTGCTGCGACTTCGCGAAAGATATGAATCGCTTCTGCTTCGAGACGTTGCAGATGCGTCAAATTCTTGGTCAGGGATGCATGATGCACGACATTAACTCCCGGAAACCGGATAGAGACGAGAAAGCAGGATTACGGTTCTGACGGAGCGAAATCGGTACCCTGGCTAAGTTGCGCGCATTGTCGTGAAAAGAAGCCGAAAAGTGAAAGAATGCTTTCGCGTATTAGCGATTGCCTGCGCCAAAAACTTGCGGTCTTTCGCACAAGGCCGGAACAAACTTGCGCCGCCGGCAAAAAGTGAATTTTGGCGTAAATGTCGGAAAATCCTACTAAAATTGTGATATTTAGCAGTTTTGGAGCGTTCACGCCGGGCAAATTCTTGCTCAAAAGAGCGGCCACCGCCGGGCATCTTCTGCCGCGCGCGATAAGGATGGAACGGTTTTTGGAGGGAGATTTTTGAAAGCACCCAACGGGCCAAACCGCCGTGGGGCTTAGAGTGGATCAGAGCAGGCCGAAGGTACGCGCCTTGGCGACTGCCTGAACCTTGTTCACTGCAACAAGCTTCGTCAGTACATTGCTGATATGAAAATTGACGGTACGGGTCGAAATATTGAGGATCGCCCCGATAATTTCAGCGGTTTTTCCTTCACTTGTCCAACGCAGGATTTCACGCTCCCGTGCCGTCAGACAGACTTCACTGGCGCAATTCAGCCGCGGCACATTGACCAGTTCGAACATCGACAGATGCAGGAGATTGGTCACCATCTGCAATTGACGCCGCAGGGCTGTGACTTCGGCTGCGGTCAGCGGCTGGCCGCTGCGCAGGAATGTCAACATTCCAAACACGCCCTGTGCCGCCCAGCATGGTTGTGAAATACCGACCTTCAGGCCAAACGCTTGCAGATCGGCCCATAATTGCGGCGTTTCGGCAAAAAGCTTCGGCGACCAGACCAGCGGGTCGATGCTGTGCAGGCCGAGCCGGACAAGGGGATCGATCTCAACATATTTTTTGCTGGCATAGAGTGCAGTCCAGCCTTTCGGCATATCTTCGTAACGCACCCATTTGACCGCCCCATTCAAGGACGGAACCGACATGACATAAGAAACATGATCAAAGCCGATTTCGCGGGCATATTTTTTTACATATTCAAACAATTTGTCCGCATTACCGGCGGACTGCATGGCATCGCATAACAATTCCCATTTCATTGCTGCCATCCTAATATTTTGTTTTCAATAACTTACGCACAATACAACTTTAACGCTCACAAAATTTCGAACGCACAGCCTTAAATAGCATTTTCCTGTAACTCTCTCCAGAAGGATTGCTTCCAAAAAGCAGCGTGAATTTCGCAAAACCTCTGTTTTTAAACAGTTATGCCATCGTGGGATAAGAAATATTGCAAACAAAAAAGCCTCGCAACGTGCGAGGCCCTTTTTCTTTTGGTTGTGACAGCTGCGTCGGCTATGCCGCTTCGTCCGTAACATTGCCGGGGGTGTAATTGAGAATCGGCGCGAGCCAGCGCTCCACCTCCCCGACGCTCATACCCTTGCGGCTTGCATAATCCTCGACCTGATCGCGCTCCACCTTGGCGACACCGAAATAATAGCTTTCCGGGTGGCCGATATAGAGGCCCGAAACCGACGAGCCTGGCCACATGGCATAGCTTTCGGTCAGTTCCACACCCGTCTCCGCCGTTGCATCAAGCAGACGGAACAGGGTGGTCTTTTCGGTGTGGTCGGGTTGTGACGGGTAACCCGGAGCCGGGCGGATGCCCTTGTAAGGTTCGCCGATCAGTTCTTCCGGCGTATAGGTTTCTTCGGTCGCATAGGCCCAGAATTCCTTGCGCACGCGCTCATGCATCAGTTCCGCAAAGGCTTCGGCAAAACGGTCGGCCAGCGCCTTCACAAGAATAGCGGAATAGTCGTCATTGGCCCGCTCGAAACGCTCGGCAATCGCCACTTCGCCGATGCCCGCCGTGACGACGAAGCCGCCGACATAATCCTGCTTTCCGCTCTCGACCGGCGCCACGAAGTCGGACATGGCGACATTCGGGCGGCCATCGCGCTTACCAAGCTGCTGACGCAGCGTGAAGAAGGTGGCCAGCTCCTCTTTCCGGCTCTCGTCGGTGAACAGCCGGATATCGTCGCCGACCGCATTGGCGGGCCAGAAACCAACCACGGCTTTCGGCGTGAACCATTTTTCGTCGATGATCTTCGTCAGCATAGCCTGCGCATCAGACCAGAGCTGGCGCGCGGCCTCGCCCTGCTTTTCGTCCTCAAGGATTGCCGGATAGCGCCCTTTCAGCTCCCAGGTCTGGAAGAATGGCGTCCAGTCGATATAGCGCGCAATTTCGGCCAGATCGTAATCGTCGAATGTCTTCGTGCCGGTAAAGCTTGGCTTCACCGGTGCAAATGCGTCCCAGTCGAGCTTGTGCGCATTGGCGCGGGCGCGGGCAAGCGGCAGGCGCTGCTTTTCCGCTTCGCTACGCGCATGGGCGGCTGCAACCTTGGCATATTCCTCGCGGATGCCATCGACATAATTGCCCTTGGCTTCCGGCGACAGCAGGCTGGACACGACACCCACCGCGCGGCTGGCATCGATCACATAGACCGTCTGGCCGCGCTCGTAACGCGGATGAATTTTCACCGCCGTATGGACGCGACTCGTGGTCGCCCCGCCGATCAAAAGCGGAATGTCGAATCCTTCGCGTTCCATTTCCGCGGCCACATGTGCCATTTCATCGAGCGATGGCGTGATGAGGCCGGAAAGGCCGATGACATCGACCTTCTCTTCACGCGCCACCTGCAAAATCTTCTGCGAAGGCACCATGACACCGAGATCGATAATCTCGTAATTGTTGCAGGCCAGCACGACGCCGACGATATTCTTCCCGATATCGTGCACGTCGCCCTTCACGGTCGCCATCAGCACCTTGCCGGCGCTCTGACGCTCGCCGCCCTCAATGCCATTTTCGGCATTGCGGCGCTTTTCCTCTTCCATGTAAGGCAGGAGGACGGCCACAGCCTGTTTCATCACGCGGGCGGATTTCACCACCTGCGGCAGGAACATCTTGCCCGCTCCGAACAGATCGCCAACCACATTCATACCGGCCATCAGCGGGCCTTCGATGACGTGCAGCGGCCGATCGGCGGACTGGCGCGCTTCTTCCGTGTCGGCTTCGATATATTCGGTAATGCCGTTGACCAGCGCATGTTCAAGACGCTTCGCCACCGACCATTCGCGCCAGGCCAGATCCTGCGCCTTGGCTTCCTTCGAGCCTGAATCGCGGAAACGTTCGGCAATCTCCAGCAGGCGTTCGGTCGCGTCGGAACGGCGGTTCAGCACCACGTCTTCGCAGGCTTCGCGCAGTTCCGGATCAATGGCATCGTAGACCGCCAGCTGACCCGCATTGACGATGCCCATATCCATGCCCGCCTGAATGGCGTGATAGAGGAACACGGCATGCATCGCCTCACGCACCGGCTCATTGCCGCGGAACGAGAAGGACAGGTTCGACACGCCGCCCGACACATGGACATGCGGCAGGGTCGCCATGATTTTCCGGGTCGCTTCGATGAAATCGACGCCGTAATTATTGTGCTCGTCGATGCCGGTCGCCACCGCGAAGATGTTCGGATCGAAGATGATGTCTTCCGGCGGAAAACCAACCTGCTCGGTCAGAATCTTGTAGGCCCGACTACAGATTTCGATCTTGCGCGCTTCGGTATCGGCCTGTCCGGTTTCGTCGAACGCCATGACCACGACCGCCGCACCATAAGCACGGACGAGCTTCGCATGATGAATGAAGGCTTCCTCACCTTCCTTCATCGAAATCGAGTTGACCACCGGCTTGCCCTGAACGCATTTCAGGCCAGCCTCAATCACTTCCCATTTGGAGCTGTCGATCATGATCGGCACGCGGGCGATATCCGGCTCGGCGGCGATCAGATTGAGAAATTCGACCATCGCCTTTTCGGAATCGATCAGGCCCTCATCCATATTGATGTCGATGATCTGCGCGCCATTGGCGACCTGATCGCGCGCCACATCAAGGGCGGCGGCGAAGTCACCAGCCTTGATGAGTTTACGGAACCGGGCGGAGCCGGTCACGTTGGTGCGTTCCCCGACATTGACGAAGGGAATGTCCTCGGTCAGCGTGAAAGGCTCGAGGCCGGAAAGGCGCATCAGTGGCGCAACCTTGGCAGGTTTACGCGGCGGGTGCTTTGCAACAGCCTCGGCAATAGCGCGGATATGATCCGGCGTGGAGCCGCAGCAACCGCCAACCACATTAACCATGCCGTCGCGGGCAAAGCCCTCGATCTGGGCAGCCATCGCCTCCGGCGTTTCGTCATACTGGCCAAACTCGTTCGGCAGACCGGCATTCGGATAGGCGCAGATGAACGTATCGGCGATATTCGACAATTCGTCCAGATGCGCGCGCATGGCATTGGCGCCGAGTGCGCAGTTGAGACCGATGGTGAACGGCTTGGCGTGACGCAGCGAGTGCCAAAACGCCGTTGGTGTCTGGCCCGACAGGGTGCGGCCGGAAAGATCGGTGATCGTGCCGGAAATCATCACCGGCAGGAAAATGCCCTTCTCTTCGAACACTTGCTCCGAAGCGAAGACGGCGGCCTTCGCATTCAGCGTGTCGAAGATGGTTTCAATCAGGATGATGTCGGAACCGCCGTCGATCAGCCCCCGGATCTGCTCGGCATAGGCAACACGCAGATCGTCGAAGGTGACGGCGCGGAAGCCTGGATTATTGACATCCGGCGACAGCGAAGCGGTGCGGTTTGTCGGTCCAAGAGCGCCTGCGACGAAACGGCGGCGACCGTCCTTCTGCTCGGCGCGCAGGGCAGCGCGACGCGCAAGGCGCGCACCGTCGCGGTTCAGCTCATAGACCTGCTCTTCCATGCCGTAATCGGCCTGGGCAATCGTCGTGGAGGAGAATGTATTGGTTTCGAGAATATCCGCGCCCGCAATGGCGTAGGCGTAGTGGATTTCCTCAATGGCCTTTGGCTGCGTCAGCGTCAGAAGGTCATTATTGCCCTGAAGCTGACAATCACAGGCGCCGAAACGCTCACCGCGGAAATGCTCTTCATGGAAGCCAAGCCCTTGAATCTGCGTTCCCATCGCCCCGTCGAGGATCAGAATACGCTCGCGCGCCGCTTTGGTCAGCGCGGCCAGCACCTCCGAACCATCGGGCTGAGCCGCCGTTGCACCGAAAAGATCGTCGAGGGAAGACGCCATAAGAGTACCGCCTGTATTCTGATATGCACAATCGCAGGAGGCCGCTTAATGACATAAACATATCTTTATGTCAATTATTGTTCAGCTCTCGAAGCATTATATGTACTCGCTATAAACTGCTCGCTCGATGGTGCAGGCAGCTCTGTGTTCCCTCCCTGGTCTGTTGCAGCACAGAAGAAATCGTGACTGGCGAAAGCCACCGCTCCGCCACAATGGGCGAGCAGAAATACGCGCATAAACGATTGCTTTGATTAGGAGAGACCTATGAAAAGGTTTGGTTATTCCGTTGTTGCCGCGTGTCTGTCGCTGGGCATCGGCCTGTCCGCCGCTGCCGGAACAGCCAATGCGGCGCAGCCCTCGCTGATGGCGGCCCCTACCACGGCGCCGGCTCAGGCATCGGCACCTACTGCGCAAACGGTGCAATATTACGATTATCGCGACGACCGGCGCTATTGGCGCTACGACCGTCCGCGTTACCGGCCCTATTACAGACATGACCGGCGTTACTGGGGTCCGGGTCCTGCCTACCGTCCGGCACCGACTTACCGCAGCCGCAACCCGCATACCCGCTGGTGCTACAGCCGCTATCGGTCATACCGCGCCTATGACAATACGTTCCAACCCAATTACGGTCCGCGCCGCCAGTGCTATTCGCCTTATCTGTAAGGCCGCAACCAACGAAAAAGCCCCGCATTGCGGGGCTTTTCTCTCAATTGCTTCGAAATATTGATGGCTCTCAGGTGACGTAGGCACCGATAGAAGCCGCGACAAGGCCGATTGCAACGGCAATCATCACGCCATAAACGCGCGGCTTGTCGAAAAGAACGGCGAAAGCTGAAAACCAGCCGACGACGGCTGCACCAAGCGCGAAGAGAAAACCCGGCTTGTCGCCATGATAAAGGTTTGCCGCCATCAGCCCGCCGATGATCAGCGCGCCGAAAACGATCATTAACCCCGTGGCATAACGCTCATAATCGTCCATTTAAATTCCTCGGTTCCGATCTCGCGAAAACTGCGACGGAAACTTATATCGACCCGTTTGGCCATTTAAGGGCATGGAATCTCTCATGCCACGATCCTGACCTTCCCGCTCACACAATCATTATTCGGAACGTTCTTCAACCATTTCGCAGCGCCATACGCTGCAAATGTTGCAACTTATCGTTTCCAGTCGCCGTTCGTCGCGAAATCCGTGCTATATTGATACGTATGGAACCATCCGGAATCACCATCTTTGAGACGCCGATTGGCCCGTGCGGCATTGCCTGGCGCGGCGCAAAAGTCATCGGTGTCGAAATCGGCGATACGGACGAGAAAGAAACCCGTTACCGCCTTGGTGAGCGGGTGGGCGAACAGTTTTCCGATGCTCAGGCCGATGTGCCAGCCTTTGTAACGCAAGCCATCGAAAAAGTGCGCGCGCTTCTCGACGGCGGATCGCCGGATTTCTCGCAAACGCCGCTAGCGTTCGAATCGCTCCCCGACCTCAACCGGCAGGTTTACGAGATTATTCTCGAACTGAAGGCGGGCGAAACCACCACCTATGGCGCGATTGCCAGACGACTTGGTGACGTGAGCCTGTCGCAAGCGGTCGGTTATGCACTTGGCAAAAACCCGTTTCCGATCATCGTGCCCTGTCACCGGGTGCTCGGTTCCAACGGCAAGGTCGGCGGGTTTTCAGCGGCGGGCGGTACGGCGACGAAACTGAAGCTTCTGAATATCGAGCGCGCCAAAATCTCCACCGAGCCAGATCTATTCGGCGGCCTGCCACTTCAGGAACGACCACAGGCGGAGTGGTAACTACTCTTTATCAGTGACAACATCAGCGGAAAAACGCAATTCGCGCATCGGGCGCACGAGTTGCGTCGTGGCGTCATAGGTCGGATGTTTCTTGAAAGCGAAAAGCGCTTCTTCATCCTTGAACTCGGCATAGACGACGAGATCGATGCGGTCGCACATCGGATCGACCCTGGAATTCGGCAGAACTTCGAAGACTTCGGAATGCGGGATGGTGGCAAGCTGCTCCAGCCCTTTTCTGACTGTCTCGATATCCTGACCTTGCTTGACGCTGAAGAAAACAATGTGCCGGATCACGCATCGACTCCCTGTAAATGACAAGGCGTATCTAGCGCATCAAGACAGCCAAAAAAATGGCAAGTTTGAGCGATGTGTCTAACTAGCCTTTACCCGCCGCCAGGCGAACCCACCTTCCGCCGGCACGGAACCGCGCCCCGGCTGATAGTAACCGGGCGTATCGACCAGACGGCTTTCGCCAAGACGGCTCTGGGCGACCTTGTTGGTCACCTGAAGACTGTCGAAGCCGGTGCGCAGCATCAGCGCCGCCTGATCGATCAGCACATCGCCGACGGCGCGCAACTCACCCGCAAAACCTTCGCGGCGCAAAATCTCGGCCTTGGAATAGGAGCGACCATCATTGAAGGCCGGGAACTGCAAGGCGATCAGCGGCAGGCTGCCCAGATCATTCAACAGCGGTTCAATCGCTTCGCCCGGCGCAACCGAAACCCCGATGCGGCGGTTGGAGGCGCGGCGGCGCTCTTCATCCAGGCCGAGCCAGACGGCGAGCGGAACGATGATTGCCGGGGCATCGCCCGCAGCTTCAAGATCGTCGGCAAAGACATAATCGTCTTCGCGAAAGCCATCGGAGGACCAGAGTTTGGTTTCGTTGATATCGCTCATTTCCGCTCGGTGGCTCCCAATGTTTTAAGGCTGTCGGCAAGGCCAGTCAGATGGATGCCGCATTCTGTCTTTTCTGATCCCGCCCAGCGTCCGGCACGCTGGTCTTCGCCGTCGTTCACGGGCCGCGTGCAAGGCATGCAGCCGATGGAACGATAGCCCTGCGCAGTCAGAGGATGCGGCGGCAGATCGTGCTTTTCAGCGTAGGCCTTGAGGTCTGCTGCCTGCAAACGCGCTAGCGGATTGATACGAATGCGCGGGCCGACCGATTCAAACACCGGCAAGCTTTCGCGTGTCGATGCCTGAAACTGCTTGCGGCCCGTCATCCAGGCGCGATAAGGCGCGACGGCGCGCGCCATCGGCTCAACTTTGCGGATGAAGCAGCAGCGGTCCTTATCGGTCATCGACAGCGCGCCAAACGGATCATCGCTTTTAAGACTGTCCTCAAGCGGCAGGATATCCTGCACATCGGTCAGCCCCAGCCGGTCCACCAGATCGTGACGATAATCGAGCGTGGCCCGGAAATGCTTGCCCGTATCGAGAAATAGTACCGGTATCGCCGGATCGATTTCCGAGATCATATGCAAAAGCACAGCCGATTCCGCCCCGAAGGAAGACACAACCGCGATCTGCCCGTCATAGAGCTCGCGCGTGACGAGCGCGATCACTTCCTGCGGGGTAGACGCGCCGTGGCTTGCCTCCAGAAGGCGGGCTTCGGCGGCAGCACTTTCTTCAGCATCAAGCTGCACGGCTTATTTCTCCATAAAGCGCGCGTTTGAACGGTTCCATGCCAACGCGGCGATAGGCGGCCAGGAAGTTTTCCTCCGGGCTTTCACGCAAGGCGAGATAGGTATCGACCACCGTTTCGATGGCATCCACCACTTCTTCCGACGAAAAGCCGCGACCGGTGATTTCACCTATGGTCGAATGCTCGTCCGCCGAACCGCCAAGCGTGATCTGATAGAGTTCCTCGCCCTTTTTCTCGACGCCCAGAATGCCGATATGGCCGACATGGTGATGGCCGCAGGCATTGATGCAGCCGGAAATCTTGATCTTGAGATCACCGATTTCAAGCTGGCGCTGCTGGTCGCCGAAGCGTTCGGAAATGCGCTGCGCCACCGGAATGGAGCGTGCATTGGCAAGCGCGCAGTAATCGAGGCCCGGGCAGGCGATGATATCGGTGATGAGACCGGCATTCGGCGTCACCAGCCCATCCGATTGCAGCAGATCATAGACGGCTGCAAGATCGGCCTTAGCCACATGCGGCAGGACCAGATTCTGCTCGTGGCTGACGCGGATTTCGTCGAAAGAATAGGTTTCGGCAATATCCGCCACCAGTTCCATCTGCTCGGCGCTCGCATCGCCGGGAATACCGCCGATGGGCTTCAGCGAAATGGTGACGACCGCATAATCCGGGTTCTTGTGCGGCGTGACATTGCGCGCCACCCAGCTTGCAAATTCCGCATCGGCCTTCTGGGTAACAGCCAGCACTTCCCAGCCTTCCGGCCGTTGCGGCAGCTTCGGCATGCGGAAATAGCTTTCAATCGCGTCGATATCGCGCTGCGGCAGCTTCAGCTCGCCATTGCGGATTTCTTCCCATTCAGCATCGATCTCGCGGGTCAGTTCTTCAACGCCCGTTTCATGGACGAGAATCTTGATGCGCGCCTTATATTTGTTGTCGCGACGGCCATGCAGATTATAGACGCGCACGATGGCCGTCACATAGGTCAGCATGTCCTCGATGGGCAGGAAGTCACGAATCTTCTTCGCCACCATCGGCGTGCGGCCCTGACCGCCGCCGATATAGACGGCAAGGCCCAGATCGCCCGCCTCGTTCTTCTTCAGCTGCAAGCCGATGTCATGCACCTGAATGGCGGCGCGGTCATGGTCCGAGCCGACAATGGCGATCTTGAACTTGCGCGGCAGATAGGAAAATTCCGGATGCAGCGACGACCACTGGCGCAGGATTTCGGCGAAGGGGCGCGGATCGGCCACTTCGTCGGCGGCAGCGCCTGCGAAGTGATCGGCAGTCACGTTGCGAATGCAATTGCCGGAGGTCTGGATGGCGTGCATCTCGACTTCCGCCAGCTCTTCCAGAATGCGCGGCACGTCCTTCAGCGCAGGCCAGTTATACTGGATATTCTGGCGCGTGGTGAAATGGCCAAAGCCGCGATCATAGACGCGCGCAATGTGACCAAGCTTTCGCAACTGGCGGCTCGACAGCGTGCCATAGGGAACGGCCACGCGCAGCATATAGGCGTGCAATTGCAGGTAAAGGCCATTCATCAAGCGCAGCGGACGGAACTGTTCTTCCGTCAGCTCTCCGGTCAGGCGGCGCTCGACCTGATCCTTGAACTGGGCAACGCGGGCCGCAACGAAATCGCGGTCGAATTCATCATAACGATACATAGTCTAAATCCAGATCAGAGCATTTCCAGCAAAAGTAGGAACCGGTTTTGCGTCCGGAAATGCGTCAACAGATATTACGAGGCGCGCTTCAAAGCAGGCTTGTCGAGGGGCAGATCACCAAAGGTCACGATGGTCGGGCCGGAAAGGCGGATGCGCTCGCGCAGGCGGATCGGGTAAAGCCCCTCCTCACGCTCCTCGACATCGATCACATTCACATCGACAACCAGATTGGCTTTCGCTGCAACCTTGCCCGCGTCTTCCAGCGCCGTCACCGCTTCGGCGTGGCGTGCAACCAGCGCGCCGTCGATGGTCTCCTGCCACGAACCGTCGGCACCGAGCCACACAGCCTGCCCGTCGATCAGCCGGTTTGCAGTGAGAACTTTTACGACCATTTCCAAACTCCAAACTTTTGTTGACCGCGCATCCTGCGGGTTTAGGCTGCGACGGAAACCGGCTTGAGGGCCAGCGCTTCGGCTTTGTCGATTGCGGCACCGGCGACCGCATCGCCAATGATCACCATGACCGGGCCGGAAAGCTCCTTGCGGCTTTCCAGATCCGGCAAATCCTTCAGCGTGCCGTGGAATAGGCGCTTGTCCTGCCGGCTCGCATTTTCCACCACCGCCACGGCGGTATCTTCATGCAGGCCCGCACCAATCAGGCGTGCGGCAACCGATGCCGCGACCGTGGAGCCCATATAGACGGCAATGGTTGCGCCGGAGACGGCAAGCTTGGCCCAGCCCGGCAGCACATCGCCCGTCATATCGTGACCAGTGGTGAACACCAGCGACGAGGCGACACCGCGCAGCGTCAGCGGCAATTCCATATCGGCAGCGGCAGCAAAGGCCGAGGTGATGCCGGGCACGATTTCGAAACCGATACCGGCGGCACGCAGCGCCGCCATTTCCTCGCCTGCGCGTCCGAACACCAGCGGATCGCCGGATTTCAGCCGCACAACGCGCTTGCCTTCCCGCCCCAGCGAAACCAGCAGGCGATTGATCTCTTCCTGGCTTTTGGAATGGCAGCCCTTGCGCTTGCCGACGGCAAGGCGTTCGGCATCGCGGCGGCCCATGGCAATCACGCCTTCCGGCACCAGCGCATCATGCACGATGACATCGGCTTCCATCAAAGCGCGGTGGGCGCGCAAGGTCAGCAGGTCTTCAGCACCCGGTCCGGCACCAACCAGCCAGACATAACCGGCGGCATTGTCGCGCTGCTCGATCAGGTCGCCCGCAGCCTTATAAGCTTCCGCGCGGTCGCCATTTTCAATGGCGCTGGCAACACGGCCCGAAAAGAAACCGCGCCAGAAACTGCGGCGCGCCAGCCCCTTGGGCAATGCGCGCTCGACCAGCGGACGCCAGCTTTCGGCGAAATGCGCAAGCTCGCCAAGGCGTGGCGAAAAGGCGGCATCAATACGTGCACGAACCATCTGCGCCAGAACCGGAGCGCTTCCTTCCGAGCCGATGGCAATCGTCAGTGGCGCGCGGTTGACGATGGCAGGCGTCAGGAAATCGCAAAGGGCAGGACGGTCAACGACATTGACCGGAACCTTCTCGGCCTTGACCACAGCGGCAATGGCGCGATCTTGCGCTTCGTCGCCGGTTGCCACGAAAACAAGCTTTGCGCCCGCGACATGTTCCGGCGCAAAAGGTGCCGCCACATGCTCCGCACCATGGCTTGCGATGAACTCGGCCAGATGATGTTCCGTTTCCTCGGCAACGATGCGAAGGCGTGCGGATGTCTGCGCCACAAGGCGCGCCTTGTTCAAAGCTTCCTCGCCGCCGCCAACGACGACAACCACCTCTTCCGACACCCGGAAGAAGGCAGGAAAATCAGCCAATAAACGCTTTTGCGGTAGAGACACGATGCCATCCTTGAGAGCATTTCCAGCGAACGCGGATACCGTCTTCGCGTGCGGAAATGCGTCTTGTGAAAGTTGGCGCCATTATCCATGGAGAGCGGGAGATTTATAAGAAACGGGCTTGCGCGCGAAAATGATGGCGAGCATCACTTTTTCTCAAAACAGCCGTTTGCGGGATTTTAATTTCCCGTAAGGCCGGAAATATATCCCACAATTTTTATAGGATTTACATAGGCTTATCGATAAGCGCCACTCGAGAAGAAGGCCGGAACGTGTTTTGGCCAGCGGCGCGGCAGCACGGCAATCAGGTCGAAACGAAGAGACAGACGGTCAAGGTCGGGCTGGCGTTGCAGCCAGAGATCAGCTGCAGCTTCGATACGGCGCATCGCCTGCGGCGTGACGGCCAATTGCGCTGCTTCAAGACTGCTGCGCGCCTTGACCTCGACGATCAGCACCAGATTGCCCCGCCGGGCGATCAGATCGATTTCGCCGAGCCGTGTCCGATAGCGCCGCGCGACAATGCGAAAACCTTTCAAAAGAAGCACCATCGCCGCAAAGCGTTCGGCGCTATGTCCGCGAAAGAAAGCAACGCGCTTTTTCTCGCGGAGGTCTGTCATCGCTGATCCGATTTCAGTTGCATAAGACGCTGATAGAGAACCGATTTCTGCCCGCCTGTCATGCGCGCCGCCTCGCCTGCAGCCTTGGATGGCGGCAGTTCGGCGGCAAGCGACAGAAGCAGCTTGTCGATGTCTTCCTCGCTTTGCGGAATTGTGTTGCCTGTCGGCGGGCCGACCAGCAGAACCACTTCGCCGCGAATGCGATCCTCACCGTCGAATTCCTTCGCCAGTTCGCCCAACGGAGCAGTGCGAATGGTTTCATAGGCCTTGGTCAGTTCGCGGCAGAGCGCGCCCAGACGATCCGACCCGAACACTTCGGCCATTTCGGCCAGCGTCGCCGCTGTCCGGTTTGGCGACTCATAGAAGACCAGCGTTGCGTCGATGCCCTTGAGGCTTTCCAGCTTCGTCTGCTTTTGCCCATGCTTGGATGGCAGGAAGCCGCAGAACATGAAGGCGTCGGTCGGCAGGCCCGAAGCGGCGAGTGCGGCCAGAACGGCGGAAGCACCCGGAATGGGAACGACACGAATACCCGCCTCGCGTGCTTCGCCGACCAGACGAAAGCCCGGATCGGAAACGAGCGGCGTGCCCGCATCGGACACCAGCGCAACGCTTTTGCCCGCTGACAGCGCGGCAATCAGCTTTTCTCCGGCTTCGGCGGCATTGTGCTCGTGATAGCTGATCGGGCGGCGGGAAATGCCGTAGCGGTCGAGGAGAACGCGGGTCACACGCGTATCCTCGCAGGCCAAAACATCGGCTGCGGCGAGCGTTTCGATGCCGCGCAGCGTCATATCGCCAAGATTGCCGATCGGCGTCGAGACGATATAAAGCGCGGGTTCCAGCGGACGGGCGCGCATGGCTGTGCCACCCACCACATAATCGCGTTTCACTTCACTGGTCTCGTCGTGCATGTTCAACTTTCTACGCCGCTCGGAATCGAGAAGTACTGCGCCTTGCTCGAAAGGAGACAAAAAATATACCTCGGTCCCCGTTCATTTTTTGCACTTTGGACCGTGATTTATGTCGGCTTCCATGCTCCGATAAAATGAATCCAACTCTCCAGCAGTCCTGTATTCATCTGCAACCTGATAAATACTCATTGGGCCGTATCCGTATTTAGAAAAAAAATCTTTAGCCTCTGGGCGATCGGCCAAAGAATGCATGCGTGCGAGCCAAGGCGCAAAACCTCCTCTGCCAGAGAAACCATACTCCTTAAAACGTGCAGAGCGTTGAAATTCCTTCGCTTCCACAGCAAGTGCCGCAACATCTTTTTCGAAATCAGTGCAAGATTTCGAAAAAGATGGCGTTGCTCCCATGAGAGACAAGACGACTGAAGGGAAGATGATTTTCAAGTTAAAAACAAACTGAAACCGTCTGAGCATACCAAAATCAATCCTATACTTCTTTTTTGAAAATGCGCCGTTTTCGGCACTAAATCCGCTTCATGCGGCCAGATCGGCTACGAGCGCATCCAGCACCAGCGCACCGTCCGGCGTTGCGCGAATGATGCTGCCGCCCATCGGCTCGATCATGCCCTCGGCAATCAATTTCGCCAGGCGCTTCTGGTCAACGCTGTGGCCCGACAGCCGCTTGTAGCGATCCAGATCGATGCCTTCGCGCAGACGAAGCCCCATCATCAGGAACTCGTCACCCTCCTGCCCGCCATCGAGATACTCTTCCTCGACAATACCGTGGCCGCGCCGTTCAACGTGATCGAGCCAGGTTTCCGGATGCTTTTCGGTAATCGTAACCGTGCGCACGTCGTTTTCCACGAAACGCCCATGCGCGCCGGGGCCGATGCCGACATATTGGCCATAGCGCCAATAGACCAGATTGTGCTGCGACTCGCGCCCCGGCACTGCGTGATTGGAAATCTCATAGGCCGGAAGTCCATGCTCTGCCGTAACCCGCTGCGTTTCTTCATAGAGCGCTGCGGCGTGGTCCGGCTCCGGCGTGGTCAGCTTCCCAGCCTTCCAGAGATTATAGAACTGCGTGCCTTCCTCAATGGTCAGCTGATAGAGCGAGAGGTGATCGGCAGCCAGTCCGATGGCCTCCTTCAGCTCTTCGCGCCATGCCTCGATGCTCTGGTTCGGACGCGCATAGATCAGATCGAAGGACAGGCGCGGGAAAATCTCACGCGCTAAGCGAATGGCCGCCTTTGCCTCATCGACCGAATGCATACGCCCCAGACGGCGCAGATCGGCATCGTTCAGCGCCTGAATGCCGAGCGACACGCGATTGACGCCTGCGGCGCGATAGCCGCGAAAACGGTCGGCTTCCACACTGGTCGGATTGGCTTCCAGCGTCACTTCGATGTCGGGTGCGACAGACCAATGCGACGCAATATTATCGAGAAGCGCACCCACTGTTTCGGGCTGCATCAGCGAGGGCGTGCCGCCGCCCAGAAAAATGCTGGTGACCGTGCGTGGGCCGGTGCGCTCGCGCAGCGTTTCCATCTCGCGGCGAAACGCTTCAGAAAACCGCGCCTGATCCACCGGCTTATGACGGACATGGCTGTTAAAGTCACAATACGGGCATTTGGCCAGACAGAACGGCCAATGCACATAGACGCCGAACGCATTTTCCCCGTTTACCCGCGCGATAGGGATCATGCTGGCAGCATTTTTCGCCTGCAAAGGGGGAAAGAGCCTGTTCATTTCGCGGAAGCCGGCTCCACGTTGAGCGCCTTTTCGGCGAAAAGCTTGAAGGCGCGGGCGCGATGCGACAGGGCCGAAGCGTCGCCGGGCTTCCAGCCGTGCTTCTCGTCGGCGGACATTTCACCAAAGGTTTTCTCATGGCCATCCGGCAAGAACACCGGGTCATAGCCGAAGCCGGTCGTGCCGCGTGGCGGCCAGATCAGCACCCCTTCCACTTCGCCACGGAAATATTCCGCTTCGCCATCCGGCCATGCAAGGCAGATGACGGAGACGAAACGTGCGCCGCGCTTGTCCGGGCTCGTCGCACCCTTTTCCTGCAAAAGATCTTCGACCTTGCGCATCGCCATGTTGAAATCACGCGTGCCGTCTTCGGTCTCGGCCCAGTTGGCGGTATAGACGCCCGGCTCGCCATCCAGCGCATCGACCATCAGGCCGGAATCGTCGGACAATGCGGGCAAGCCGGTGGCTTCAGCCGCAGCAAGCGCCTTGATATAGGCGTTTTCCTCAAACGTGGTGCCGGTCTCGTCCGGCTCCGGCAGGCCAAGTGCCGCGACCGAGCTGACATCGAAGCCGAACGGGCCGATCAGCCCGTCGAATTCCTTCAGCTTGCCCGCATTGTGCGAGGCGACAATCAGCTTGCCCTTTTCCAGCGTTCTCATTTTCAGTTCCATAGTTTGGGTTCGGCGATCTCCAGCGAATTGCCGGATGGATCGCGGAAGTAAATCGAATGTGCGCCATTGGGCCAATCGAAACCGGCCTCAATGGCGACGCCATGTTGTTGCAGATGTTCCCGCCAGTCGTCGATCTCGGCACGACTTGCGGCAAAACATACATGACCCGGCCCCGTCGTGCCATGTGGTGGCACAGGCAGATGGCCGGGCAAAGGCGGCTTCAAGGTTTCTTCCGCCTTGAAAAGCAGCAAAATGCCCTCGCCGCAGCGGAAGAAAGCGTTGCGCTCGCTAAGCTGGCCCACCGGCTCCAGCCCCATTGTGTCGCGATAGAATTCTACCGCCTCGGCGACGTCGCGAACATAGAGAGCCGTTTCAAGAATACGTGCAGCGCGCATGGATCAGGTCTCCTTATTCAGATGGAGCAGACACTGTCCTAGCAGAGCCTGTTCCAAAAGTCGTCTTGTGCGGCTGCAAATACGCTTTTTTGAGTGAGGCTCTTAAGCGACCGCCATTTTCTGCAACGACACAAGACGATCCACACCGCTGCGCGCCAGCTTCATCAGGTTCAGGAACTCTTCTTCCGAGAAAGGCGCACCCTCGGCGGTGCCCTGAATTTCAACAATGCCGCCTGCGCCGGTCATGACGAAATTGCTGTCGGTCTGGGCGACGGAATCTTCCGCATAATCGAGATCGAGAACAGGAGCGCCTTCATAGATGCCGCAGGAAATAGCCGCAACGTGGTCCTTCAGCACCTTCTCGACCCGTACCATCTGGCGCGCTTCCATCCAGCGCAGGCATTCATGTAGGGCCACCCAGCCGCCGGTGATGGCTGCCGTGCGCGTGCCGCCATCGGCCTGAATGACATCGCAGTCCACCGTGATCTGCACTTCGCCCAGCGCTTGCATATCGACAACAGCGCGCAAGGAGCGTCCGATCAGACGCTGGATTTCCTGGGTACGTCCGCCCTGCTTACCGGTGGCTGCTTCACGGCGCATGCGGTCGCCGGTCGAACGCGGCAGCATGCCGTATTCCGCCGTAACCCAGCCCTTGCCGGTATTGCGCATCCAGCCCGGCACCTTTTCCTCAAGGCTTGCCGTGCACAGAACATGGGTGTCGCCGAATTTGACCAGGCAGGAGCCTTCCGCATGTTTGGAGATGCCGCGCTCGAAAGAGACGGCGCGCATTTCGTCGGCAGCACGCTTGGATGGACGCATATAGTAAATTCCTTGATCGAGTTTTTTGGGATTCAAAGTTTTCCGTGCGGCTTTTTAGGCCCCCCGGGCACAAATAGAAAGGCATTTCACATCGTTCCGGGGCCAAAGATATGTTGAGAGGATTGCCAGTGTGAGGCTAAAGCCTTTGACGCTTGGCGCAGCAACCTTATATTCAAGGCAAGCAATCAACAGGTTCGCCGCTTTATCATGATGAAATCGCCTGAACATCAGCTTTTGAATTCGCTCGACCAGCGGTCGCGCGAAATTTTCCGGCTGGTCGTCGAGAGCTATCTCAACGACGGCGACCCGGTCGGTTCGCGCAATCTGTCCCGTCTTCTGCCACATTCGCTCTCGCCCGCCACCATTCGCAATGTGATGAGCGATCTGGAGCATCTGGGCCTGATCTATGCGCCGCATGTGTCGGCGGGCCGTCTGCCGACGCAGATCGGCCTGCGCTTTTTCGTCGATGCCTTTATGGAAGTCGGCGATCTGGCGCCCGGCGAGCGCTCGTCCATCGAGGCGCAGGTGCGCGCCGCCGGAAACAGCAATTCGGTTGAAAACGTGCTGACCGAGGCAAGTCAGGTCCTGTCGGGCCTGTCGCGGGGGGCTGGTCTCGTGCTCGCCACCAAGACCGAAGGCGCGCTGAAACATATCGAGTTTGTGCGGCTTGAGCCGACCCGCGCGCTGGCCGTGCTGGTGATGCAGAATGGCGATGTGGAAAACCGCGTCATCAATCTGCCGGTCGGCATCAGCGCATCGCAGCTGGTCGAAGCGTCCAATTTCCTCAACGCGCATATTCACGGCCATACGCTTTCCGAAGCCAAGGCCGAGTTGAAAGTGCTGATGGAGGAAACCCGTCAGGAACTCGACCAGCTTTCGCAGGAACTTGTCGAACAGGGCCTCGCCGTCTGGGGCGGCACCGGTTCCGACCAGCCGTCACGGCTGATCGTGCGGGGGCGCGCCAATCTTCTCGAAAATATTCACGCGCAGGAAGATATCGAGCGCCTGCGCCATCTCTTCGACGATCTGGAAACCAAGGACGGCATGGTCCAGCTTCTCGATCTGGCCGAAACCGGTTCGGGCGTGCGCATTTTCATCGGCTCGGAAAACAAGCTGTTTTCACTGTCCGGCTCGTCGCTGGTGGTTGCGCCCTATCGCGACAGCGAACAGCGCGTGGTCGGGGCTCTTGGCGTCATCGGCCCGACCCGCCTCAATTATGCGCGTATCGTGCCGATGGTGGACTATACGGCACAGATCGTGTCGCGGCTGTTGCGGTGAGGTGTCAATCTTACCGGGTCAGCAGAAATTAAGCCTTGATTTTAATGGCCTGAAACTCGATATCCGCCCCAGAAGATATTCAAGACGGAAGAAGCATTATGTCTGACGAAAAGAACAAAACCGAGAACCCCGATCTTGAGCAGCGCGACATCAACAATCCACGGGATCGTGAGGCGCTGAACCGGGCTGCCGCCGATTTCCTGAAAGCGCGCAAGGCGGAAGCCAGCGCCGAAGTTGCGGAAGACGAAGCGGACAATGCGGTCGATGAAACCGCAAACCGTATTCTCGCGCTCGAAGCCGATAACAAGGAACTCAAGGACCAGGTTCTGCGCGTTGCTGCCGAAATGGAAAATCTGCGCAAGCGCACCCAGCGCGACGTGCAGGATGCCCGCACCTATGCTGTGACCAATTTCGCCCGCGACATGCTGTCGGTTTCCGACAATCTGCGCCGCGCCATCGACACCATTCCAGCCGAAATGCTGGAAGCCGATGCCAGCCTGAAGTCGCTGGCCGAAGGCGTGGAAATGACCGAACGCGCCATGCTGCAGGCGCTGGAACGCCACGGCGTTACCAAGCTTGAGCCGGAAGGCCAGAAATTCGACCCGAATTTCCATCAGGCCATGTTCGAAGTACCGAACCCGGATCTGCCGAACAATACCGTCGTGCAGGTTGTGCAGGCTGGTTACGCCATTGGCGACCGCGTGCTGCGCCCGGCCATGGTCGGCGTATCCAAGGGTGGCCCCAAGGCTGCTGCCGAAAATGGCAGCGCGGAAGCCAACAGCTGATAAAGCCTATCTACTGAGTTAGACGATCAGAGCGGCGGTTTATCCGCCGCTTTTTGTATCTGCTGACCTGCACTCATACACACATATTGCCAAGGCGCGCAGAGCAATAGAAAATCGCTTCATGTATCTTGCTGGGGGGAGCCCGCGTGACCGTCGTGCAGTTTCTGAACTTTGCGGGTGTTTTCGTCTTCGCGGCAACAGGCGCGCTTGCAGCCTCGCGGCGGCAGCTCGATATTGTGGGCTTCATCTTTCTTGCCAATATCACCGGCATCGGCGGCGGAACGCTGCGCGATCTGATGCTGAGCACGCCGGTTTTCTGGGTTCAGGAACCGATCTATCTGCTGGCGGGCACACTGGCCGCCTTCGCGGTCTATTTCACCGCCCATAGGGTGGAATCACGCTATCGCGTGCTGCTCTGGCTCGATGCCATCGGCATGTCGGCCTATACGGTCATGGGTGCCGCCAAGGGGCTTGCGCTTGACGTCAGCGCGCCGGTTGCCATCGTCACGGGGATTTTCACCGCCACGCTGGGCGGTATCCTGCGCGATATGGTGGCCGGAGAGCCATCGGTGATCATGCGTCGGGAAATCTATATCACGGCGGCACTGGCGGGAGCCTGCCTCTATGTCGGGCTGGCGCGCCTTGGTGTCGATCCGTTCTTCTCGGCGGTGGTCGCAGCGCTGACCAGTTTTACCGTGCGCGGCGGGGCGCTTTATTTCGGCTGGAACCTGCCGGTTTATAAAAGCCGTCCCGGCCGCACCGAAGAAGAACTCCAGCGCGACCGGATCATTCGGTCCGAATAGAGACCAGCACGACAGTTGCAAATTCGTCAGGCCGTGGCGAAACGAGTGATTTTCGAGCACCGGAGCGGAGCGTACTTTTGGGTACGTGAGCACCGGCGCGCAGGAAATTGCTCGTTGCAGCCCGGCATGGCGAAGAATGCAACTGTAGTGCTAGATCAGGCCAGCCTGACTTGCAGCAGCCTCAAGGCTGAGCAGCGGACGCGGGCCCATCTGCTGGATGATGAGACCGGCGGCAAGCGAGCCAAGCCGTGCGCAATCTTCCAGCGAGCGGTCCTTGGTATAGCCATAGAGGAAACCCGCCGCATAAAGATCGCCTGCACCGGTCGTATCGACCAGTTCGTCGATCTCGATGGCGGGAACTTCGAGCGTCTGATCAGGCGTCACAATGACGGCGCCCTTTTCCGAGCGCGTGATGATCGACAGCTTGCAATCCATCCGCATCGAGGCAATCGCCGTTTCGAGCGACTTGGTCTGATAGAGCGATTTGGCTTCGTCTTCATTGGCGAAAACGATATCGACCGTGCGCTGGCGCATCAGGTCGAGAAACTCTTCGCGATAGCGGTCCACGCAGAACGGATCGGAGAGCGTCATGGCCATTTCATGGCCCGCCTCATGCGCGATCTTTGACGCCATCACGATGGCTTCCTTGGCGCGCGGCGGGTCCCACAAATAGCCTTCAAAATAGGTGACTTTGGCATCGGCGACCTTGGAGGTCTCGACGTCTTCCGGTCCAAGCTCGACGCAAGCGCCGAGAAACGTGTTCATCGAGCGTTCGCCATCCGGCGTCACGAAAATCATCGAGCGGGCGGTCGGCGACCCCTTTTCCAGCGGACGCGTATCGAAGGCCACGCCCTGCGCGCGGATATCATGCGCGAAGACACGTCCGAGATGGTCAGTCGCTACCTTGCCGAAATAGGCGGAGCGTCCGCCCAGGCTGGCGACGCCTGCCGCCGTGTTGCCCGCGCTGCCGCCCGACATTTCAGTCGCCGGACCTGCAATGCGGCTATAGAGCAATTCTGCACGATCGGCATCGATCAGGTTCATTGCGCCTTTGACGATACCGTTAGTTTCGAGAAATGAGTCGTCCGTACGCGACAGAATATCGACAATGGCATTGCCGATGCAAAGAACGTCGAATGTGGCCATGAGCGCGAGAAGCTCCCCTTTTTTCAGTTCTCCAGCCCGCCCTCGATATGGCAGGAGGAGGCTTTGGCGCCAGCTGCGTATCGTGGAATTGATACGCTTATGCAAATATGCGCGTGCGGGTTTAGCCTTTTGCCGCCCTTTTGGCTACCCCGCGCCAATCCCGGGATGTGGGTAGTCCGGCTTGCACAGCCCACGGCTCGTTCCTATTTTCAGTTCGTCCACAGCCAAAACAGGCGCAAAACGGAAAAAGAATGATCATAGACGCTGCCTTGAAAGCCCTCTCCCGCCTGCTGACGCCGGAGTTTCGCTCGGTTTTCTGGAAAACGCTGGGTCTGACGCTTTTGCTGCTGGCCGGTCTCTGGGTCAGCATTCGTCAAATCTTTTTTACCTATGCCTGGCCGTGGATGGAGCAATTGCTGCCGGGCATGCCCGCATGGGCAGGCTGGCTCGGAATGGTCGCCGCTATCGCGGCGGGACTGGGGCTTGCGCTTGTGCTGGCGCTGATGATCGCGCCGGTGACCGCTCTTGTGGCCGGTCTGTTCCTCGACGATGTGGCGGAAGTGGTCGAGCGCACGGATTATCCGAACGATCCTGCGGGCAATGCCCTGCCGCTTGGACGTTCAATTGTGACGTCGCTGAAATTCCTCGGCGTGGTGATCCTTGGCAACCTGCTGGCGCTAGCCCTGCTTTTCGTACCGGGGATCAACCTGATCGCCTTTTTCGTCATCAACGCCTATCTGCTCGGACGCGAATTTTTCGAATTCGCCGCCATGCGCCATCGCACCGAAGCGGAAGCCAGGGCGCTACGCTCGCATTATGGCGTGACGGTCTTTCTGGCAGGCTTGCTGATCGCCGGTTTCATGGCCATTCCGCTGGTCAATCTTCTGACCCCGCTTTTTGCGGCAACCATGATGGTGCATCTGCACAAGGCCATATCGCAGCGCGAGGCCGCAAAGCCTGTCAGAACTTAAGCCTGAGGCGGAAGCGGAACCAGTGCGGCGGGCACGTCGCAGGTCTTTTCCGGCGACTTGCAGATATCGGCGATGACGCAGTGTTCGCATTCGGGCCTGCGCGCCTTGCAGGTATAGCGCCCGTGCAGGATCAGCCAGTGATGGGCGTGCAACATATATTCCGCCGGTATCACCCGCACCAATATCGCCTCGACCGCTTCCGGCGTCTTGCCGGGCGCCAGACCGATCCGGTTGCCGATACGCAATATATGCGTGTCCACCGCCATGGTCGGCTGGCCGAACGACATGTTTAGCACAACATTGGCCGTCTTTCGCCCGACGCCCGGCAGTTTGACCAGCTCGTCACGGTCGCCTGGCACCTCGCCGCCATAGTCGCGGATCAGGGCTTCCGAAAGTAGAATGACATTCTTCGCCTTGTTGCGCCAAAGGCCAATGGTGCGAATGTGACTGCCGACCTTTTCCTCGCCCAGCGCCAGCATTTTCTGCGGGGTATCGGCAACCGCAAACAGGCCGCGCGTCGCCTTGTTGACGCCCGCATCCGTCGCCTGCGCCGACAGCACCACCGCGACCAGCAGTGTGAAGGCGTTCACATGCTCCAGTTCGCCCTTCGGTTCCGGGCGCTGCACGGAGAAGCGGCGAAAGATTTCGTGAATCTCATCAGCCGTATAGAGCGTACCAGCCACGCGGCGCGGACGCCGTGCTGGCGGGGCGGCGGAAACAGTCACGGGCGATTTGATTTTGGCCTTTTGCATTCTGTCTCTATACTGAGGTCTGTTCCTGGAAGACAACCCGCAGCTTGACGCATGCGGCGTTCAAAGGCTCAGACACCCATGCACCATCCAGACGGCGCGGAACCGGACAGGTTCGAGACCCCTATTTTTGAAGCCTTGTTGAAGCCCTATCGCTCGCTGGGGCGCACGGGCTTTACCGTTCTGATGGCAGCTCTCATCGCCTGCTGGATTGCTGTCGGCATTCTGTTCTGGTCCATCGGCGCTTGGCCGATCTTCGGCTTTTTCGGCCTCGACGTGCTGTTGATCTATCTGGCATTTCGCTGGAATTATCGCGCGGCCCAAGCCCGCGAAGAGATTTCCGTTTCGCGCGCAGCACTGCACATCCGCCAATACGCACCATCCGGCAAACTGACCGCACATCAGTTCAATCCGTTCTGGACACGCTTTCGCGTGGCGCGAAAGCCGGACATCGGCATCACGGATATGAGCGTTGAAAGCCGCGACAAGCATGTCGCCATCGGCAGCTTTCTGAACCCCGACGACCGTGAGGATTTCGCCACCGCTTTTCGCGCAGCGCTTGCCGAAGCAAGACGGTAGAACACATTTCTCGATATGCTAAGTTTGACACTGCCCGCCCCGCAACAGTGGCGGGTATCGCCCTCCCCATCGTCGTTTTACGATAGAACGAAGGGGGATTCCGGCATTGGCCCTTGAAGTCGGGCTTTTCACAAGCCATATCAGTTAGCGAAGAGATACGCCGAACGGGTTCTCTTCATAACGGTCGCTTCTCATCAAGGACTGATGCAATGACAAGAATGACTCCGTTTTCGAGCCCTCTCTTGCTCGGATTCGACACGATGGAAAAGACACTCGAACGGATTGCAAAATCCGGCGATGGCTACCCACCCTATAATATCGAACGCCTGCGCGGCGAAACAGGCTCTGAGCGCTTGCGCATCACGCTTGCCGTGGCAGGTTTTGCCAGCGACGATCTCGACGTCATGACGGAAGACAACCAGCTTGTCATCCGCGGTCGACAGACCGACGACACCGAGCGCGAATATCTGCACCGCGGCATCGCGGCGCGTCAGTTTCAGCGTGTGTTCGTGCTGGCCGATGGTATGCGGGTGCTGGGTTGCGAGTTGAAAAACGGTCTTCTCGCTGTCGATCTCGACCGACCGGAACCGGAACGGCTGATCAAGAAAATCAACATAGCTGTGAAAGACTGAAAAACGTTCAGGTTTCGTTCAGTCATTAAGGCTATGATAACTATCGTGAAGCTCTGGTGCGGCATAGCCGTGAATGGTGTGCCGCTCAAATGGAGGCTAAGACCATGAACAGACAACAGGTTCTCACCGAAAATGAATTCGCTCATCTGGGCGAAGGTGAAATTGCCTACGTGCGCAAGATTCGCTCCGACGACCTTGCTCGCAGCTTCCCTGCCCTCCCACCAATCGAGCCGGGCCTTGAGCTCTGGGCCCTCTTTGGCGCAAGCGGTGAGCCTATCGTGCTCTCCGATGTCCGCGCCACCGCGCTGCAAGGCGCCCATGAACACGAATTACGCACGGTGCTGCTCAACTAAAATGGCAGCCCTGTCGAATATGTAGCGATAGCGGCCCGCCTTGTAAGGAAGCCGCTATCGTCCTCATTGCGCCATTGCCAGCATCAGCCGGGCGCGACTTCTCAATCTACTGACACTTGAGTTGTTCTTGCTTGAAGCAGTCATGATACTGCTTCGAGAAATTGAGATTGCTTCCCGTGTTGAGCCTCGATAAGCGCTTGCTTACAAGTCGCCTGGGCATTCTTGAAGCAAGCCTCCCTCGCATTAGCCAGCGCGGAACCGGAAGGCCTTCACTTTGATGTGCCCAATTGTATTGCCTCAACCGAGCACAGAGTGCCGATATGTTTGACACAGTCACGATGTTCCTGCGAAAACTGATCCGAATGTCTTTTATTGCACATTTCGACAGCTTTATTGATGCACGCCATCCTGTCCACAGCCAAAGCAGCATTTGAAATAGATAGCAACGAAATCAATGCAAAAATTACTTTTCTCAATTTATTCTTCCTTAGTATAATTAATCTAAATTATTTTCCAAATCCGGGACAGAGGGGCAGATTTTCCATTAGACAATTATGATAATTAGGATTGAATTCTAGTAAATCGCTCCCGTGCTTCGCGGTACATTCTTTGACGACACGCTCTACGCACTCCGCCTTAGTTTCTTCAGCTAGGGCGGAACCGGAAAACACAATCGTAACAATAAATATTGAAATATATTTCTTCATGTAATTTGTCCTGGTTATGAAATTTACACGTTCCGTTTACACGAATGTCATCAATTGCATAATCCATATATTATATTAGTCTAATAATACTAGCGATGACGCCGAAATACAAAAGCCGCCACTCTGTCCGAGTGACGGCGTTACCAAAATGATTTACCGGAATGCTTCTGTTTTGACGAAATCGTCAGAACCGCTCCGTATATTTGCTTTCTGGCATTTCTGAACGCAAAACCGTTACACACTTCCTTTTGAAAAGCGCCGGTACGAACAAATCCGGCGCTCCAGTTCTTGTATTTGAAGCACAATCTGTAGAGCCGCGTTTCACGCCGGTCGGATTATGCTTAGTGGCTCAGGCGGCGTTGGACGCCGGCTGGGCTGTCAAAAATGAATAGAGCGCCTGTGCATCATGGGTGCCTCGCAGCTTGGCGACCATATCCGGATCGCGGAGCATACGCGCAATGCGCGACAAGGCTTTCAGATGATCGGCCCCGGCATTCTCCGGAGCCAACAGCAGGAAAACGAGATCGACAGGCTGATCGTCCAGCGCCTCGAAATCAACCGGCGTTTCAAGGCGCGCGAAGATGCCGGCAATCTTGCCGATATTCGCCAGCTTGCCGTGTGGAATGGCCACACCGCTGCCCACCCCGGTTGAACCGAGGCGTTCACGCTGGAGAATTGTTTCGAAAACTTCACGCTCAGGGAGACCGGTCAGTTCCGCAGCCTTTTCAGACAAAATCTGCAAAAGCTGCTTTTTGGAGCTGGCTTTCAGCGCGGGGATAATCGCCCCCGGCTGAATCAGATCACTAAGATCCATTCTCTCCGTTCCTTCTTCAATCAGACCGTTTGCGGCCCGGTTTTGGGAAGCGCACGCAACCACCCATAAATGGGCTCGCCCTTCACTGGCGATAACGCGTAACGTGCGCTTCGGGTTTGCCGTCAGACGCGAGGCGCGGCCTGGCGGGTAACCGTCGATGGGTCAACCCAGCCGATATTGCCGTCCGCTCGACGGTAGACGATGTTTACTTCATCATTGCCCGCGTTCCGGAAAACCAGAACGGGATTTTCAATCAGATCAAGCTCGACCACCGCCGAAGCCACCGACATGGTGCGCAGGGCGACGGACGTTTCCGCCACAATGGTTGGCGCATAATCGGCCGGAAGCTCCTCCTCTTCCTCCGGCAGCGGTGCCATAACACGATATGCCACGTCGTCATAGATCGCATTTGGCTGGGTAGCCGTACGCGACTTCAGACGGCGCTTGTAGCGCCTAAGGCGGGTTTCGATCTTGTCCGCTGCCGCATCAAAAGCCAGCTGCGGATCCTGCGCATCGCCAGTGCTTTGTAGCGTCGCACCACTGTCGAGGTGCAATGTACAATCCGCACTGAATCGTGAACCGGACTTCGTGACCGTTACCTGCCCGGAAAAGCCATGATCGAAATATTTGCCGACCGTTTCATTCACCCGATCCACGATCCGGGTTGTGAAAGCTTCACCGACGTCCATATGCTTTCCAGATACACGCAGAGTCATTGGCACACCTCATTTGCGTTACACCACAGGGCTTAGTCTAATCACAAGGCAAGCGAAGCGCAAAGCGAACCGTCATCAAAGATGGCTTTCATCCTACGGGTTTTTCAGCCTTGATCCGGATCGCCGGTCAGAGCCTTGAAACACCTTCGAAATCCACGCTTTTCCGGTTTAAAACCGGTCAAACGGCACCCCGAACATCCCTTGTCTTATGCAACGCCCCAAACGCGTGATCGTTGCCCTTTCTGCTAAACTGCCTTTCCTTTAAGCAATCGGACATCCGCATTCTCTTTCAGAAAAAGCCGATGCATATTTCGTGCCACATACGCATAAGCCCGCAAAACCGAAGAATTCCGGCATTTTCGGGCCAGCGTCGCAGCGCGAGCGGGGCTTCTATTGATTGAAATGGCGCTTGTCAATTGGTCCTCCTGCCAGTAGGCCAACTCGAAACGCTGCCGGTTCTCACGATCATCATCGATTTTTTCTGATCGTGCGGTGCTTCAAGTTCAAAATTTCAGAGCATTCTCCTGGGGCTTGAACTGGTCGAAAACGCTCTGGAGGTACAATCGTCTATTCCAGGCCACCGGGGAACCGGTGGTTTAAACAGTTGTTTTGACACACATCTTTTCCGAAAACTGCTTCGCGTTCCGGGATGCGTTCTAAGAAACAGAAAGCTTGGCTTTCTTTTCACGCCTGCGCTGAACCGATGAAGCAATATTCATCGATTCCCGATATTTTGCGACCGTTCTGCGCGCAATATCCACACCGTCCTTCTTCAACGCATCAACAATTGCATCGTCAGACAGCACATCATCGGGCTTTTCGGCGTCGATCATCTGGCGAATACGATGCCGCACGCTTTCAGAAGAATGGGCGTCACCGCCCTCCGAAGAGGCGATGGAAGCCGTGAAGAAATAGCGCAATTCGAACACGCCGCGCGGCGTTTCCATGAACTTGTTGGCGGTCACGCGGCTGATTGTGGATTCATGCATACCCACCGCATCGGCGACCATGCGCAGGTTCAAGGGCTTCAGATGGGTCACGCCCTGACGCAGAAATCCGTCCTGCTGGCGCACAATTTCCTGCGTCACCTTCAATATGGTTCGCGCGCGCTGATCGAGGCTGCGCACCAGCCAGCTCGCCGTCTGCATACAATCGGCCAGAAACGTCTTTTCCTCAGCCTTCACGGAAGCACTGACTTCCGCATAATATTCATTGTTGACGATAAGCCTCGGCATGGCCGCCGGATTGAGTTCAATCGCCCAGCCTCCGTCACGTGAAGGCGTCACCACCGCATCCGGCACGATGGCGTCGGCCACCGCCACCTCGAACAAAGCGCCGGGCTTCGGGTCCAGCGTGCGGATTTCAGACAGCATGTCGAGAATGTCAGCCTGATCAACCCCACAGAGCTTTTTCAGCGTCGCAAAATCCCGTCGCGCCAAAAGGTCGAGATTGTCCACCAGCGCTGCCATGGCTGGATCGAAACGGTCTTTCAGGCGCAACTGAATCGCAAGGCACTCGCGCAGATCGCGTGCAAAAATCCCTGGCGGATCAAAGCTTTGCAGGATCGCCAGCACCCGTTCGACCTCCGAGGTCTCGACGCCGAGATTTTGCGCCAGACCGATAATATCGCCCCGCAGATAGCCGCTTTCGTCCAGCGCATCGGCCAGAGCCATCGCGATGAAACGGTCGGAGGTTTTCGGGAAAGTCAGGGCAATCTGCTCGCCCACAAAGTCAGCCAGCGAGACCCGGCTCGCCGTCACCTGATCGAGATCATATCCGCCACCGCTGCCGCCACTATAGGCGTCGAGGGTCGACGATTTCCACTGGGCGGCAAGGTCTGGATTGATCTCGTCATAGCGCCCCGGATCATCGGGAAAGATATTTTCCAGCGAGCTATCGAAGGTGGTGGAGAGATTTTCAGCTGCGTCCGGCGCGTCGGTCTTGAACCAATCCGCCTGCGCTTCGTCGAAGGCCCCATCATCCGCGGAGTGATCCTGCGTCCCATCATCACTTCCGGGAGAACGGTCCTCATCCCGCGCCGCGTCAGCGCCGGAAAAATCATCATTTGCTGCCTCTATTCTGTCCAGCAGCGGATTTTTTTCGATTTCCAGATCGAGAAAATGTTCAAGCTCAAGATGCGTCATCTGCAGCAGTTTGATCGACTGCATCAGCTGAGGCGTCATCACCAGCGATTGTGACTGACGAAAATCGAGCTTAGGCGACAGAGCCATACGATGCGTTAATTCCCCCTGCGAACGACTGGTCGACCGAACCCTGAGCCGCTATTTTCAGCCGGTCTTTCTGACCGGCGCTTCTTCCCGATCAAAACTGGTATGAACCTTGCTTGTCAATTCAGAATGTGCAGTTTTGGGACAAATGAGGAAAATAGTCGCAATATTGACGGGTTTTTTAGAGCGGCTGTAACGGAGCCAGCTTTAAAAGACCCGAAAGCCGAAGCTTTCGGGCCAGATTATTGTGTCGTCAGGGAAAACTTAGAGCGTGAACTGATCGCCAAGATAGAGACGACGGACGTCAGGATTGGCGACGATCTCGGCCGGGCGGCCATGAGTCAGCACCTGACCGGCATGGATGATATAGGCGCGATCGATCAGACCGAGCGTTTCACGCACATTGTGGTCGGTGATGAGAACACCGATGCCGCGACTGGTCAGATGGCGCACGAGCTGCTGAATATCGGAAACCGCAATGGGATCGACGCCCGCGAAAGGCTCATCGAGCAGCATGAAATTCGGGCGGGAGGCAAGCGCGCGGGCAATTTCCAGACGACGGCGCTCACCGCCCGACAGCGAGATGGCGGGCGCCTTGCGCAGATGCGCGATATGGAATTCTTCGAGCAGCGCGTCGAGTTCGGAAGCGCGCTTCTTGCGGTCCTTTTCGACCACTTCAAGCACGGCCTTGATATTGTTCTCGACCGAAAGGCCACGGAAAATCGAGGCTTCCTGCGGCAGATAGCCGATACCAAGACGCGAACGGCGATACATCGGCATGGATGTCACGTCGAAACCGTCGATTTCGATAGAACCCGCATCGGCTGGAACCAGACCCGTCACCATATAGAAACAGGTGGTCTTGCCCGCACCGTTAGGGCCGAGGATGCCAACCGCCTCGCCAGCGCGCACGCCAAACGACACGCCATTGACGACCTGACGACCACGATAGCTCTTGCAGAGGCCGCGCGCGACCAGCGTGCCCTTCAGGCGCGCCGTCTTGCCCGGCTGTGCTGGCATGGCGCCATGAGGTTCACCCGAAGAGCCGACACTCTCGGCAACCGCCTGCGGCTCGCCGTCTTTCTTGTTCCAGAACAATCCCACACGTGCTCCGGTCAGTTCTGCTTGGGCGCGGCACCGCCCTGCTGTTGATCCTTCGGCGCCATGATGATCGACACGCGGCCCTTGCTGTTCGCGCCGCTCTTGCAGCTTTCGACATTGGCGCGGCCCGTATCGAGATGCGCCGTCAGCTTGCAACCGGTGACGACATTGTCACCATCCGTCAGAACGACCTTCGAGCCTTCGAGAATCATGATCTGGTTTTTTGCGTCGTAACGACCGGTATCGCCGGTTGCGACCTGCGTGCCCGACTTCAGGTAGACCTTCCCGGAAATATCGATGTGATCGATACTCGACGAATCGAGGCCACCAACACCGGCGCTTGCCGGTTCCTTCGGGGCTTCGCCGTCCTTGGCCGCCTTGTTGTAATAGACAGTCATCAGACCTGCCTTCAACAGCGCGTCGCCCTGCGCCACGGAAACATTGCCGGTGAAAACCGCAACGCCTTCCTTGTCGCGCATTTCCAGCTTGTCGGCATCGATCTTGACCGGTGCCTTGCTGTTGGAAAGCTTGAGGCCGTTCACTGCGCCGCCTGCGGCTTCCTGTGCGGAAGCGGCAAAAGGAGCGGCAACGATGCCAAGCGCCAGAACTGCGAATCCTGCCCGCATCGTGCGAGCCATAGTGCCCTTGATCATCTTGCCCGTCTCACGTTCCATAAATTCAGTCCCCGAATGCAGGCGTCATGATGTAAACAACCTGCCTCCAGATGCAACATTAAGCACTTTGCCGCCAAATGGGAACATAAGGCTTTGCAAAATGCGTATAAAAAACAAATCCGCGCCGTGCCCGAAAATGGGGCTGAACGCCGGATATGCCGTTCTTTTGCACCCGGTCAGGGCGCCTTGTTTCCCGAAACCACGCTGCCGTCAACGGTCATCTGAACGCGGTTCTCAAAAATCAGAACCTTGCCGTTGTCCTTGACCTGCATGGTATCGGCCAGAATATGCGTATTTCCGCTGCGAATATCGACCGGCTTGTCGGTTGTGATCTGTCCGCTCTTCAGATTGACATCTGCCGAACGCATCACCGCACGCAAACCTTCATTCGTGGTTACGACAAAGTCCTTATCAAGTTGCAAACGACCATTGGCATTATCGTAAATGCCGGAGGCCGCCTCGACCTTTGCCGTGCCTCTTTCACCGACCGGCAGTTCCGCCTGAATGCCTTCCAGCGTGATGACGCCGCTATTTTTGGCATCCTGCGTCGCCTTGGAGGCGGTCATCGAATAGGGCTTGTTGTCCTTGGTGTAACCGTTGAGATGCGGGCTGGCCATGACGAGCTTGCCGTTCTCGCCGCCCGTATTCATCTCGACCTTGATCGGGGTCGCTGGCGTTGCCAGAAATGTGTACCAGGAAAACACCGCTGCAAGCGCGACGGCCGCGACCGGCAGGGCGGTTTTCAATACCCGCACCCGGATCGAATGGCGCTGCGCGGCATGAAAAAGCGACTCGGCCTTCTGGGACGCACCAAAACGCACGCCGCCCTTGCCGCGCCCGGAAGGGGCTGCGGTCTGCGCAACGGGGCTGTTTGTGGTGTCGGTTGTCATGACGTCCTTCAGATAATCCACGGCACTCAATTCAAGAAACTTCCGGTCAATAAACTTACGGTCGAGAAACACTCGCCCAGAAGACAGGCGCACGCCCGATGTAAGGTCCATTCCCTGTAATCAATAGGCGCTTTTTCATTTTAATATGGTTTATTTGGGATAATTTGATCGGATGCTCAATAGCAAGAAGGCGACACAAAATATCGCACCTGCCTCAAATTGAAAGACAAGCACGTCTATCCCATTGATATTTCACCACAATCAGCACCCACCTTAATTAGGTAGAATGCTAATCAACTCTTTGATACCACAAATTGCTCTTGAATTACAGCGCGCCGCAGGGCCGCTAAACTTGCAAATGAGCCCGGTTTTTTGACCAAAGACAGAATCTTTCGTCCCCATGTCATGACAATGCAGTTGTGCAGCACTATCTCTTTGAAATCTGTAGCAAGATCGAAGCTCTTGCCGCCCGACTGAATTGGGGGCACAAAGATCGCCAGAGTTTTCAGGATCGCCCCTCGGGGCCGGTCATATTGATAAAGACGATTGGATGGAAAAAATGGCCCAGGACGCCGAAGCACTGATCGAAAGACGAAAGCTGCGCCGCAAGCTGACCGTCTGGCGCGTGGCTTTTCTGCTTCTGCTCGCCGTTCTGATCGCCGGTTTCGCCTCATGGTCGATGCGCGGCGCCAATCTCACCCAGCCGCATATCGCCAAGGTGCGCATCGAAGGCACGATCTTCGAGAATGAGGAGCTTCTGAAGCGTCTCGACCGGATCGCCAAGAACGATGCGGTGAAGGGCGTGATTCTGGTTCTCGATTCGCCCGGCGGCACGACGGTCGGCGGTGAAGCGATTTTTGAAGCCGTGCGCAAGATCGCCGAGAAAAAGCCGGTCGTCACGCAGGTCGGCACGCTGGCGGCGTCTGCCGGTTATATGATCGCCAGCGCTTCGGACCATATCGTGGCGCGGCAGACCTCCATCATCGGCTCCATCGGCGTGCTGTTCCAGTATCCCGACCTT
This sequence comes from Ochrobactrum teleogrylli, assembly GCF_006376685.1. GTDB lineage: Bacteria > Pseudomonadota > Alphaproteobacteria > Rhizobiales > Rhizobiaceae > Brucella > Brucella teleogrylli. Next base: position 196,298 of record NZ_VEWL01000003.1, read on the forward strand.
TCCAAGCTTCTCGACACAATCGGCGTCAAAGTCGAAACCATCAAATCCGCGCCGCTGAAAGCGGAACCCAATTATTTCAGCCCGGCCAGCGACGAAGCCAAGGGCATGATCCGCAACATGATCATGGATTCCTATGCCTGGTTCGTGGACATTGTGGAAAAGCGCCGCTCGTTTACGCATGAACAGGCGCTGGCGCTCGCCAATGGCGCGGTTTTCACAGGCCGTCAGGCGCTGGAGAAAAAACTTATCGATGGGCTTGGCGGTGAGGACGAAGCCGTGGCCTGGCTTGGCACCAAGGGCGTTTCCACCACTTTGCCGCGCCTTGAATGGAAGCCAGTCAACAGTGAAACGGGTTTTTCGCTGCGCGATCTCATCATCCATGCCGGTGCGCGGCTGATCGGTCTGCCGCAGGAAGCCGATAGTATGCTCAAGGGGATAGCAAAGGATCGCATCTTTCTTGACGGACTTCTCTCGGTTTGGCACGTTGACGGAACGCCAGATGCAAATTCAGCAAACTAACAATGTCCGGCGTCAAGGCCTGACAGCACATAACAGGAAACAGGGGTAAAGCCGTGATCAAATCGGAACTCGTTCAGATTATCGCCAGCCGCAATCCGCATCTCTTTCAGCGCGATGTCGAAAACATCGTCGGCGCGGTTTTCGACGAGATCACCAATGCACTCGCGGACGGCAACCGCGTCGAGCTGCGTGGCTTCGGCGCTTTTTCGGTCAAGAACCGCCCCGCCCGCAGTGGTCGCAACCCGCGCACCGGCGAAACGGTGGATGTGGAAGAAAAGTGGGTTCCCTTCTTCAAGACCGGCAAGGAGCTGCGCGACCGTCTCAACGGCGCCGTCTGATAGAAGATCATGCTGGCAAAACGTATTGTCGCAATCGTCATTCTGGTCCCGCTCGCGGTCATTCTGATCGCGCTGTCGGTTGCCAATCGTGCGTCCACGGCCCTGACGGTTGATCCGTTCAATCCGGGCAATCCGGCCTTGTCCTACAGCGCGCCGCTGTTCGTCTGGCTGTTTGGCGCGCTGCTCGTCGGCGTGGTGATCGGCTCTGCGGTGACCTGGTTGACGCAGGGCAAGCACCGTCGCCGCGTCCGTGACAGCAAGCAGGAAGCAGCCCGTCTGCTGGAACGTGCAGAAGCCGCCGAGAGGCGCAACACATCGGTCGCGAACACCTGAAACGCCCCCTCTTCGCAAGCCCGGAAGCGAAACTTCCGGGTTTTCCGGTCCTGAAAAGGCCTGCGCACGGGAAAGAACGTCGTTTTCCCCTTCCACACCGGCCTTGTTTATCCTACCTAGACCGCAATCACTGTGATTGGAGTTTCGGGTGAAAGCGCCAAAGGGAAAAGGCAAAAAGCCGTCGGGTGGCAAACAGGATCGCGGTTTTGAACGCGCGAAGCATGATGCGCCGCGTCATGAAAACAAGTTTGAATCCGCCAATCCGGGTAAAGGCCAGGCGTTCAAAAAGCCGCGTCCGCAATTTGCCAAGGCAGCGCCAAAGCCGGTAGCCGCCGAAGAACGCGAACGTTCCGCCGCCCCGCAGCGCGAAATCAAGCCCTATACCGGCCCTCGCCCGGGCGAGAAACTCCCGGTCATCCTCGAAACAGAACCGTCCGCCGATTATGCGCTGCTCGACAGCGGCAACGGGCTGAAGCTTGAGCAATACGGTCCCTACCGCATCGTTCGCCCGGAAGGTCAGGCGATCTGGCTGCCCAGCCTGCCGCAAAAGGAATGGGATCAGGCCGATGCGGTCTTCACCGGCAATACGGACGAGGAAGGCATCGGACGCTGGGCGTTCCCGAAAGTGCCGCTCGGCGAAACATGGCCGATGCAGCATGACGGCATTTCCTTCCACGGTCGCTTCACCTCTTTCCGCCATGTCGGCGTATTTCCCGAACAGGCCGCGCACTGGTCTTTCATGGATGGCCTTATCCGCGATGGCGTGAAATCCGGACGCAACGTGAAGGTGCTGAACCTGTTCGGCTATACGGGCGTTGCCTCGCTGGTTGCAGCCCGCGCCGGTGCGGAAGTCACCCATGTGGACGCCTCCAAGAAAGCCATCATCTGGGCGCGCGAAAATCAGGAAATGGCGGGCCTGTCGGACAAGCCGATCCGCTGGATTTGCGAAGACGCGATGAAATTTGTGGCGCGCGAAGAACGCCGTGGCAGTTTCTACGACATCATCCTGCTCGACCCGCCCGCCTACGGGCGCGGACCGAGCGGCGAAGTCTGGCAACTGTTCGAGCATCTGTCCGCCATGGTCGATACGTGCCGTTCGATCCTGACGCCGAAGCCGCTCGCCGTGATCCTGACCGCCTATTCGATCCGCGCATCGTTTTTCGCGATTCATGAGTTGATGCGCGACCGCTTCACCGGCCTTGGCGGCACAGTCGAATCGGGCGAACTTATTCTGCGTGAGCGTTCTGCTGGGCGCGCGCTTTCAACATCCATGTTCAGCCGCTGGGTAGCCAAATGAGCCGTAACGACGATTTTTCCAGAAACAGCGGTTCGCGCGGTGATCATTCAGGTGGGCACTCCAAAGTCGGTCAGGTGAAGGAAGTCACCAGCCTGACCAACCCGATCGTCAAGGATTTGCGCTCGCTGGCGCTGAAGAAATTCCGCGATCAGCAGGGCGTGTTCCTCGCCGAAGGGCTGAAGCTCGTCATCGACGCGCTGGAGCAGGACTGGCGCATCAAGACGCTGGTTTTCGCCAAATCCGGCAAGGGCAACAAAATGGTCGAGCAGGTCGCCGCCCGCACCTTCGCCAAGGGCGGACTGGTGCTGGAAGTGACCGAAAAGGTGATTGCCGCGATCACCCGCCGCGACAATCCCCAGGTGGTGGTTGGCGTTTTCGAACAGCAATACCAGCCTTTGGCAAGCCTCAGGCCCAAGCACAATGATGTTTATATCGCGCTCGACCGCGTGCGCGATCCGGGCAATCTCGGCACGGTCATCCGCACCGCCGACGCAGTCGGGGCAAAAGGCGTCATCCTGATCGGTGACACCACCGATCCCTATTCGCTCGAAACCGTGCGCGCCACCATGGGGTCGGTCTTTTCCGTACCGCTCTACAAGACGACGGAAAATGACTTCCTCAACTGGCGCAAGGGTTTCTCCGGTCTGATCGTCGGCACGCATCTGAAGGGCGCTGTCGATTACCGCACCATTCCCTATGCCAACAAGCCCGTCGTGCTGATGATGGGCAATGAGCAGCAGGGCCTGCCGGACAATCTCGCCAATGCATGCGACAAGCTTGCGCGTATTCCGCAGGCAGGCCGCGCCGATTCGCTCAATCTCGCCATCGCCACCGGCGTCATGCTCTATGAAATCCGCCGTGAGGCGCTTACCCTCGACGAAAGAGGTTAGTCATGAAGCGCCACGCGGTTCTGTCCTCGCTTTTCGTCGTCATTCTCACGGTTCTGATTGATCAGGGCGTCAAGCATCTGGTCGAAACCCGCATGGACTACGCCCAGCAGATCGACCTGCTGCCGTTTCTGGCGCTGTTTCGCACGCATAATGAAGGCATCGCCTTCTCCATGCTCGCCGGGCTGCACGATTGGGGTTTGGTGGCGTTGACAGCTGCGGTCATCGTCTTCGTGCTTTATCTCTGGTGGACCAATGCGCATGACCGCGTCTTTGCGCGCTATGGTTTTGCACTAGTGATCGGCGGCGCCATCGGCAATCTGATCGACCGCGTGATGCATGGCTATGTGGTGGATTATATCCTGTTCCACCTGCCGACATGGTCGTTTGCTGTCTTCAATCTTGCCGACACCTTTATCACCATCGGCGCGGCGCTGATCATTCTGGAAGAATTCCTCGGCTGGCGGCGCGAACGCGCTGCCCGATAAGCCACTCATATGACGCCCAATATATTGCGGGCACCCGGGTAACTTGATCGTTATTGGGCTTTCGCATAACGTGAAGGCTGTAATTTTAAAGACTTTTGAAGGGGATAAGCGGCGCCCAGCCGAAATGACACATTGGTGACACGCTTCTGTCATCCTCACGTAGCACTCGCTCTCTAGTACGTCGGCCAGATGCAGTTCAGGCTGCGCCGCCGACCTATAAATGAGAAGGCCGATTCCACTGCCTAATCGGTGGGAAAAGGTTCAGGAATACGTGAATAGACAAATCAGGAGCGAATCATCATGACAGTACTGCTTGGAATGGGCCAGCAAATCATTGATGATACGGTCATGTCAGGCTTAGAAGCACAACAGGCGCTATTCGCAACCGGTGAAGACCCGATCGTTCTCGGACGTATCGGCTCGCTGGAAGTGCGACTTGCAAACTCCCGTGAGGCCATCGAGGCCGCGCAGGAACTTCGGTTCCGCGTGTTCTTCGAGGAAATGGGCGCGCGCAAGGAATCCATCGAGGCCGTGGAGCTTCGCGATGCCGACCGTTTCGACACGATCTGCGATCACCTTCTCGTCTATGACACGGCCCTGCCAGTCCCTGAGCACCAGCAGATCGTCGGCACTTACCGGCTGATGCGCAGCGATCAGGCCGACAAGGCGCTCGGTTTCTATTCGGCGGATGAATATGACGTGCAGCGCCTGGCGCTGTCCCGCCCCAATCTCAAGCTGCTTGAGCTTGGCCGCTCCTGCGTGAAGGCGGAATATCGTTCAAAGCGCACCGTCGAGCTGCTGTGGCAGGGCGCATGGGCCTATTGCCGCCGCCATTCGATTGACGTCATGTTCGGCTGCGCTTCGTTTCATGGCGCGGTTCCTGCCGCCCACGCACTCGGCCTGTCGTTCCTGCACCAGAATTGCCGCGCCACGCCCGACTGGGATGTGCGCGCACTGCCGCATCGCTATCAGCCGATGGACCTGATGCCAAAGGAAGCGATCAACAACAAGGTTGCGCTGTTCTCCATGCCGCCACTGGTCAAGGGATATCTGCGCCTCGGCGCGATGATTGGCGACGGCGCGGTGATCGATGAGGCCTTCGGCACGACCGATGTGTTCATCATCCTGCCGATTGAGCGCATCTCCAGCCGCTACATCACTTACTACGGCGCTGAAGCAAACCGCTTCGTGTAGACTGTAGATATTCTGGTTCGAAAGCGCGTTTCGTTTTGATCGAGACGCGCTTTGGTTTTTCTCGCCAAACAAATCCGAGAAAGCAGTCTTCTTCAACTATAACGTCTGCAAATAGCGCTTTTCTCTGTATATACATGCACCGAGTATCGAATCGGACATACCAACCAAATGGAGAAATTCTCTCATCACACTGTTTCAGCTGCCAGTTACGAATTAGATTATATTCTCTATATTATCTAAGCATTTAAAATAGGAGAAATTTTATGCTTAGTAAATTAATTATTGCCGGTGCCATTTTAGTTTTTAGCATTCCCTACTCATTTTCCGCCGATAGAGGAATATTTGGAAATTGCAACGCAGTTAAAGGAACTACTGGAAAAGTTACATATGTATCTTTAGGGGTAGACGACGAAACAGCTGGTTACATCTCATTTCATTACGTAGACAATATAAGTAAAGCTGAAGACGACATTTCAGTTAAAGCTACGACGGGAGACTCGGGAGGCCATGAAACTTATCTGGCTTTAATGACCGCCGTTATATCAAATTTAGATTTTAAAATTGAACGTTGTTATTCTGATCAATTAGCTGGATTTAGTCTATTACCTCCAGTTAAAAAAGAGTCAGGTACTGAAAAATAGGCCATTTCATTTCCGTGGCCTGAATATTCTTATGGTATACTGCTCAAAATCTAATCAGATTCTTGACAGTTCCTTCAGCTTATAGATCAGGTCGAGCGCTTCACGGGGCGTCAGCTCGTCGGGGCTGATGCCTGCGACCGCTTTTGCAAGCTCACTGTCCTTTGCCGATGCTTGCGGTTTCGGCTTTTCCTGTTGCAGCACAACGGAGAAGAGCGGCAGATCATCGATCAGCTTGTCAGCCTTGCCGGATGTTTCACCCGCTTCCAACTGGTGCAGCACATCACGCGCACGGTTGACGACCGCTTCCGGCAGACCGGCCAGCCGTGCCACCTGCACACCGTAAGAGCGGTCGGCAGCACCCTTGGCCACTTCATGCAGGAAGACGACATCATTGTCCCATTCCTTGACCCGCATCGTGACATTGGAAAGCCGCTCCAGCTTTTCCGAAAGTGCGGTCATCTCGTGGAAGTGAGTCGCGAACAAAGCCCGGCAGCGGTTCTTCTCATGCAGATATTCCACCGCTGCCCAGGCGATGGAAAGCCCGTCGAAGGTGGCAGTGCCACGACCGATCTCATCGAGGATGACCAGCGAACGTTCGCCCGCCTGATTGAGGATTGCCGCCGTTTCCACCATTTCGACCATGAAAGTCGAGCGTCCGCGCGCCAGATCGTCGGAAGCGCCGACGCGGCTGAACAGCCGGTCCACCACGCCAATCTGAGCGGCGCCCGCAGGCACGAAGGAACCCATCTGGGCGAGGATCGCGATCAGCGCATTCTGGCGCAGGAAGGTCGATTTACCGCCCATATTCGGCCCGGTCAGCAACCAGATCGCGCCATTGCCAGCGTCGCTTTGCGGCGAGAGATCGCAATCATTGGCAACAAATGGATTGGCCGCCTGACGGCGCAGCGCCTGTTCCACCACCGGATGGCGACCGGCCACGATGTTAAACGACAGGCTGTCATCGACCATCGGGCGGCAATAGCCCTGTTCCTCGGCCAGCACGGCAAGGGCTGCCGAAACGTCGAAGACCGAAAGAGCGGCAGCGGCAGCGCGGATCGCATCGGCATGAGAGACGGCTTCCGCCGTCAGTTCTTCAAAGATGGCGAGCTCGATAGAAAGCGCCCGGTCGGCGGCGTTGGCAATCTTGCTTTCAAGCGCGGCTAGTTCCGTCGTCGTAAAACGCATGGCATTGGCCATGGTCTGACGATGGATGAAGCGCCCCTTGGCGGCATCCGTATCGGTCATCGCGCCGGAATTATTCGCCGTCACTTCGATGAAATAGCCAAGCACATTGTTGTGCTTGATCTTCAGCGACTTGATGCCGGTTTCCTGGATATAATCGGCCTGCAAACCGGCGATCACCCGGCGGGACTGGTCGCGCAAGGCGCGCATTTCATCCAGTTCGGTGTTGTAGCCCTCGCGCACGAAACCGCCGTCGCGCTTCAACAGCGGCAGCTCGTCGGCCAGCGCCCGGTCGATATGCACGGCAAAAGCCGCAGGCATGGCGTCGAGCGCATCCCGCGCCGCAGCCAGCTCTTCCGGCAAAAGCGCGCCTTCCAACAGCGAGACCAGCGTGCCCGCTGCCTCAAAACCGCGCTGCAACGCGCCCAGATCACGTGGACCACCGCGCCCCACTGCCAGACGCGACAGCGCGCGCGGCATGTCGGGCACGCCTTTCAGCTCTGCCCGCATTCCGTTGCAAAGCGTCTGCTCGCTGAGAAAGAACGACACGGAATCAAGCCGCAATGCGATTGCCTTGGGATCGGTCAGCGGCGCGGTGAGCCGCTCCGCCAGAAGCCGCGCCCCGCCGCCAGTGACCGTGCGGTCGATGGATTTGAGCAGGCTGCCATCGCGATTGCCCGACATGGTGCGCACCAGTTCCAGACTGGCGCGCGTGGCGGGGTCGATGAAGATCGTGCCGCCTTCATGCTCGCGCTCCGGCCGCATCAGCGGCGGACGCTCGGCAATCTGCGTCTTTTCGATATAGGCGATGGCGCCGGAAATGGCCGACAGTTCCGACCGGCTGAACTGGCCGAAACCATCCAGCGTGGCGACATCGTAATAACGTTGGATGCGCGCCTGCGCAGCCGCGCTGTCGAACAAAGTGGCAGGCTGCGGTGACACCGCCTTGCCGACCAGATCGAAAGCCGGGCGCAATTCGGGATCGTGAAACGCCGTATCGGCCACCACCAGCTCGCGCGGATCGACGCGCATGATATCGGCAAAAAGCCGCTCTTCCGTCGTTTCCGCCACGCGGAATGTGCCCGTGGAAATGTCGATCCAGGCAAGCGCCAGCGCGCCGTCTCCCTTGGTGCGGCCAAGCGCCATCAGGAAATTGGCCTCCGACGGATCAAGCAGTTTTTCTTCCGTCAGCGTACCGGGCGTCACCAGACGGATCACGTCGCGGCGCACCACGGATTTCGAGCCGCGCTTTTTGGCTTCCGCCGGGTCTTCCACCTGTTCGCAGACGGCGACGCGATAGCCCTTGGCAATGAGCTTTTGCAGATAATCGTCGGCGGCATGGACGGGCACACCGCACATGGGAATGTCTTCGCCCAGATGCTTGCCGCGCTTGGTCAGCGTGATGCCAAGTGCGCCCGACGCTTCCACCGCATCGTCGAAGAACAGCTCGTAAAAATCACCCATGCGATAGAACAGGAGCGAATCAACATTCGCCGCCTTTATCTCGATATACTGCTCCATCATAGGCGTGAGGCGAACAACCGTCTCCTGTGCGGCATTTTCTTCCGCTTCCGGCTTGTCGTTTTCGCCCCGCACGTCCATGCTATAAAACCTTATTTTGTTGCGTGTTTTGCACGACCAGCGTTATTAAATTACGCATTCGTTCGTTTTTGAATGAATAACTATTCCCAAAAGCGCTGTTTACACATTTCCAGACTGGCGCTATCGAATGCGACCGCACAAGATTCCGGAGGGAACATGCCAGTCTCGACGCCGAAGGGCAACACGCCAGAACGCACACCCACAGCCAGTGAGAAAGAAGCGCTCGACTTTCACGCGCAGGGCCGCCCCGGCAAGCTGGAAATCAACCCTACAAAACCGATGACCACCCAGCGCGACCTGTCGCTGGCCTATTCGCCGGGCGTGGCCGTGCCGGTCAAGGCCATCGCGGAAGACGCCGCGCGCGCCTATGACTATACGGCCAAGGGCAATCTCGTCGCCGTCATTTCCAACGGCACCGCGATTCTCGGCCTCGGCAATCTCGGCGCACTGGCGTCGAAGCCGGTCATGGAAGGCAAGGCCGTTCTGTTCAAGCGCTTTGCCGATGTCGATTCCATCGATCTCGAAATCGATACGACCGATATCGACGCCTTCATCAACGCTGTGCGTTATCTCGGCCCGTCCTTCGGGGGCATCAATCTGGAAGACATCAAGGCGCCAGACTGCTTCATCATCGAGCAGCGCCTGCGCGAGCTGATGGACATTCCGGTTTTCCACGACGACCAGCATGGCACCGCGATCATCGCTGCCGCCGGTCTGATCAATTCGCTGCATCTGACCGGACGCGACATGAAGACGACCAAGCTCGTCTGCAATGGCGCAGGTTCCGCGGGCATCGCCTGTATCGAGCTGATCAAGGCCATGGGCTTTGCGCCGGAAAACATCATCCTGTGCGACACCAAGGGCGTCGTCTATCAGGGCCGTGAAGAAGGCATGAACCAGTGGAAATCGGCGCATGCGGTCAAGACCGACCGCCGTTCGCTGACCGATGCGCTGAAAGATGCGGATGTGTTCTTCGGCCTCTCGGCCAAGGGTGCCCTGACCGAAGAGATGGTGCGCGCCATGGCGCCCAATCCGATCATCTTCGCGATGGCCAATCCCGACCCGGAAATCACCCCGGAAGAAGTCGCCCGCATTCGCGATGACGCCATCGTCGCCACCGGTCGTTCGGACTATCCGAACCAGGTCAACAATGTGCTTGGCTTCCCTTACATCTTCCGCGGTGCGCTCGACGTGCGCGCCACGACAATCAACGACGCGATGAAGATCGCCGCCGTCAATGCGCTGGCGGAGCTTGCCCGCGAAGATGTGCCGGACGATGTGGTCGCCGCCTATCAGGGCAGCCGCCCGCGCTTCGGCCCGAACTATATCATTCCGGTGCCGTTCGATCCGCGTCTGCTCGCTTCCGTTTCGGCAGCCGTCGCCAAGGCCGCGATTGAAACCGGCGTTGCCGGTCACATCATCACCGACCTTGAAGGCTACAAGAGCGAATTGTCGGCGCGACGCGACCCGATCGCCTCGACGCTGCGCGGGATTTACGAGCGTGTGCGTCGCCAGCCAAAGCGCATCGTCTTTGCCGAAGGTGAAGAAGAGCAGGTCATGCGCGCCGCCGTTTCCTATGTGAATCAGGGGCTAGGCACGGCCATTCTCGTCGGTCGCGACGAGCGCATCAAGGACACTGCCAAAGCCGCAGGCATGGACCTCGACCGCCCCGGCATCGAGATCATCAATGCGCGCCTTTCCAGCCGCAATTCGGCCTATGCCGACTATCTCTATGAGAAATTGCAGCGCAAGGGCTATCTGGCGCGCGATTGCCACCGCCTCATCAACAATGACCGCAATCATTTCGCGGCCTGCATGGTGGCGCTGGGCGATGCCGATGGCATGGTGACGGGCGTGACCCGCAACTACGCGGTCGGCCTGGAAGATGTGCGCCGCGTGGTCGATTCCAAGCCCGGCCATCGCGTGGTTGGTGTTTCCATCGCGCTCTGCCGCGGTCGCACCGTGTTCATCGCCGATACGGCCGTGCATGAAAAGCCGACCGCCGACGAGCTTGCCGATATTGCGGTGGAAGCCGCAGGCATGGCGCGTCGCATGGGCTATGTGCCGCGCGTTGCGCTCACCGCGTTCTCGACCTTCGGCCATATGGGCGGCGAAAGCTCGGCCCGCATTCAGGAAGCGGTGCGCATTCTCCACACGCGCCATGTCGATTTCGAATTCGACGGCGAAATGAGCGCTGATGTGGCGCTGAACCCTAAGCTAATGGAACAATATCCGTTCATCCGCCTGTCGGGTCCCGCCAATGTCATCGTAACGCCAGACAATCATTCGGCGTCGATTGCCGCCAATATGTTGCAGGAACTGGGCGGCGCGACCATTATTGGCCCGCTTTTGGTCGGTCTCGACAAGCCGGCGCAGATCGTCAGCATCGGCGCGAAGGATTCCGATATCGTCAATATGGCGGCTATCGCGGCCTATAACGCGACCAATTGAACATTAGAAAATACAAACAGAAAGGCCGGGGAAACCCGGCCTTTCCTTTTGCATATTCATCCATTGTAAAAGCCGCTATAGGATAGTCTTGTCACCGCAATTCCTTTCCCGAAAAGCCGGACCTGCAAGCCGCATGAGCGCACACGACCTGAAGCTGGAAGAGATCGTCAATCCCGAAACGCTCCGTCGCAAGCTCAATGAGCTGGCGGATTCGACCGACGAAAGCTATACGAGCCTTCCGGTGCGAAAGGTGGTTCTGCATGCGCTGAAAGATGCGCTGGTGCGCGGTCGCGCCAATGCGGAAGGGCTGCTAATGAAGGATGGCGGCGGCACGCTGTGCGCCCGACGCCTCTCCTATCTCATGGACACGCTGATTGAGGCGCTGTTCGAATTTGCAACCACCAAGGTCTATCCGATGGTCAATCCGTCCAAGGCGGAAAACATGGCCATCGTCGCAGTCGGCGGTTATGGGCGCAACGGGCTGGCGCCGGGTTCCGACATCGACCTTCTGTTCCTGCTGCCCTACAAGCAGACGCCGTGGGGCGAGCAGGTCGTCGAATATATGCTTTACATGCTCTGGGACATGGGGCTGAAAGTCGGCAACTCGACACGCAATATCGATGAGTGCATCCGGCTGTCGCGCGAAGACATGACGATCCGCACCGCCATTCTCGATGCGCGTTTTCTCACCGGCAACAAGGATCTGTTCACCGCGCTCGTCTCCCGCTTCGATGAGGAAATCGTCAAGGATACCGGGCCCGAATTCATCCAGGCCAAGCTTGCCGAGCGCGACGAACGCCACCGCAAGGCGGGCGAGACGCGCTATCTGGTGGAGCCCAATGTCAAGGAAGGCAAAGGCGGCCAGCGCGATCTGCATACGCTGTTCTGGATCGCCAAATATTTCTATCGCGTCAAAACCAAGGAAGAGCTGGTCAAGCTCGGCGTGCTGTCACGTGCCGAATTGCGCATCTTCAACAAGGCGGAAGATTTTCTCTGGGCTGTGCGCTGCCACATGCATTTCGCCACGCTGAAAGCGGAAGAGCGCCTTTCCTTCGACATTCAGCCGGAAATCGCCCAGCGCCTTGGCTATACCGCGCATCCCGGACAGAATCATGTCGAGCGCTTCATGAAGCATTATTTCCTCGTGGCCAAGGATGTCGGCGACCTGACCCGCATCATCTGCGCCGCGCTGGAAGAGGAACAGGCCAAGCATGTGCCGGGCTTCAACCGCATTTTCCTCACCTTTTCACGCCGCAAGCGCAAGCTTTCGACGGACGGCTATTTCGTCTCGGAAAACCATCGCATCAACACCGCGCGCCCCGACGTGTTTTCGGAAGATCCGGTCAATATCATCCGCATCTTCCAGCTGGCCGACAAGCACGGGCTGGAGTTTCACCCGGAAGCGATGCAGCAGCTGACCCGCTCGCTGAAACTCATCAATGCCGATCTGCGCGAGAACCCCGAAGCCAACAAGCTTTTCCTCGACGTTCTGACATCGCCGCGCAATCCCGAACTGATCCTGCGCCGCATGAACGAATCCGGTGTGCTGGGCAAGTTCATCCCGGATTTCGGCAAGATCGTCGCGATGATGCAGTTCAACATGTATCACCACTATACGGTGGACGAACACCTCTTACGCTGCATTGCCGTGCTGTCGGAAATCGAGCATGGCGAACTGGAAAACGAGCATCCGCTTTCCAACCATCTGATCACCACGATCAAGCGCGACCGCAATCTGCTCTATGTGGCACTTCTCCTGCACGATATCGCCAAGGGTCGCCCGGAAGATCATTCGATTGCCGGTGCCCGCATTGCCCGCAAGCTTTGCCCGCGCTTCGGCCTCTCCCCTTCCGAGACGGAGACGGTGGAATGGCTGGTGCGCGAACATCTGACCATGAGCATGGTGGCCCAGTCGCGCGATCTCAACGACCGCAAGACCATCATCGACTTTGGCGACACGGTGCAGACCATGGAACGGCTGAAGCTGCTCCTGATCCTGACCGTCTGCGATATCAAGGCCGTCGGCCCCGGTGTCTGGAACGGCTGGAAGGGCCAGCTTCTGCGCACGCTTTTCTATGAAACCGAACTGGTGCTGACCGGCGGTTTCTCCGAGCTTTCACGCGCCGACCGCGACCGGCAGGCCCGTGAAGCGCTGGCCGAAAAGCTTTCCGACTGGCCAGCCGCCGAGCGTGACGCCTATCTTGGCCTGCATTACATCAATTATTTCCTGACCGTCAGCCTAGACGATCAGGTGCGCCACGCCCATTTCATCCGCGAAGCCGACCGGGCGGGCCGCGCCCTTGCCACCATGGCCAAGCCACAGAGCTTCGAAGCCGTGACGGAAATCACCGTTCTTGCGCCCGACCATCCGCGCCTCTTGTCGATCATCACCGGCGCCTGCGCTGCCGCAGGCGGCAACATCGTCGATGCGCAGATCTTCACCACTGGCGACGGACGCGCGCTCGATACGATCCTGATCAGCCGCGAATTCGATCTGGATGAGGATGAACGCCGCCGCGCCGAGCGCGTGGGCAAGGTGATCGAAGACGTGCTTTCCGGAAAGGCGCATCTGCCCGACGTGCTGGCCAAGCGCACCAAGCCGAAGAAGAACGCCAAGGCCTTCACCGTGGAACCGCGTGTCGAGATCAACAACACGCTGTCGAACAAGTTCACCGTCATCGAAGTGGAAGGTCTGGACCGTCCCGGCCTTTTGTCGGAACTGACTGGCCTTATTTCCGACCTTTCGCTGGATATTGCTTCGGCGCATATCACGACCTTCGGCGAAAAGGTCATCGACAGTTTTTATGTAACGGACCTCGTGGGTCACAAGATTTCAAACGCCACCCGCCAGGGCAATATCCGGCGCAAGGTTCTTGCGTTGCTCAGCGGTGAAAACGGCAGCAAGGCCAATGGCCGCTCGTCGCAGGCAGCATAAGTTAGGTTTCTCAAAAGCATGAGTCTGGTCAAAAAGTTCGCCACGGTGGCATCCGGCACGCTGATGAGCCGCATATTCGGCTTCACCCGCGAGATGTTCATGGCGGCAGCGCTCGGCACCGGCCCGGTGGCCGATGCTTTCAACGCAGCATTCCGCTTTCCGAACACGTTCCGCAGGCTTTTCGCCGAAGGCGCATTCAACTCCGCTTTCGTGCCGCTTTTCGCCAAGGAAATCGAAAACAACGGCATGGACGGCGCCCGCCGTTTCTCCGAGGAAGTGTTCGGCGTGCTGTTCACGGTGCTGCTGTTCATCACCATCGTGATGGAACTTTCGATGCCCTTCATCGTGCGCACCGTCATTGCGCCGGGCTTCATGGACGATCCGGTGAAGTTCGACAACACGGTGCGGCTCGCCACCATCATGTTCCCCTATCTCGCCTGCATGTCGCTGGCGGCGATGATGGGCGGCATGCTCAACTCGCTGCACCGCTATTTCGCGGCAGCGATAGCGCCTGTCTTCCTCAACATCATCCTGATCGGCGTTCTGGCCTTTGCCTGGTGGCGCGGTCATGATCCATTGACTGTCGGCTACGGCCTGTCCTGGGGCGTCATGGCGGCAGGTCTGGTGCAGCTCGCCATTGTCTGGCTCGCGGTGCGCAATGCGGGCATCAAGATCGGCTTTCGCCGCCCACGCCTGACTGCCAACGTCAAGCGGCTGCTGGTGCTGGCGCTGCCCGCCGCAATCACCGGGGGCATCACGCAGATCAACCTGCTCATCAACACCAACATCGCTTCCGGCATGGAAGGCGCTGTTTCCTCGCTGGTCTATGCCGACCGCATCTATCAATTGCCGCTGGGCGTCGTGGGCATTGCGGTTGCCACCGTGCTTCTGCCGGAACTGTCGCGCGCCTTGCGCGGCGGCCACATGAAGGAAGCCTCGAACCTGCAAAACCGCTCGGTCGAGTTCACGCTGTTCCTCACGCTGCCAGCCGCCGCCGCACTGCTCGTCATGTCGGAGCCCATCGTGCGGCTCTTGTTTGAGCGCGGCAAATTCAGCCCGGATTCCACAATCGTCGTCTCCAACATTCTGGCGATCTACGGTCTCGGTCTGCCCGCTTTCGTGCTGATCAAGGCGTTTATTCCGGGCTTCTTCGCCCGCGAGGATACGCGTACGCCGATGATCTTCGCGGCCATTTCCGTTGCGGTGAATGTTTCGCTTGCCATCACGCTGTTCCCGCGTCTCGGCCCGACCGGCATCGCCACAGCAGAAATCGTGGCTGGCTGGGTCAATGCCGTTCTGCTGTTTGCAACGCTCGTGAAACGCGGCCATTGGGGACAGGATATTCCGCTTCTCACCCGCATTCCGCGCCTGTTGATCGCGGCGGGCATCATGGCGTTTGGCATTCATTATGCCATCGGCCATTTCGCCTATGAGCTTTCTTCCGCTGCGCCCTTTGTCGTTCGAGCCGGAACAGTCTGCGCCATGGTGATTGCCGCGATGATTGTCTATTTCGGCCTCGCCTTCGGTCTCGGCGGTGCAAATACCGGCATGATCCGCCGCAATGTCAAACGCGGCGCGGTCAAGAAAGAGCCCGAGAGTGACGCATAATTGTCCTTGAAACGCCTCTGCGTCTCTGCGAAAACACGCCCCATCGTCAAAGCCCCCTGCTCTCCACCGGCAGGGGTTCATTTTTAGGATAGAACCATGAGCACGTTCAAACCGCTTGTCTTCTCCGGCGTCCAACCGACCGGAAATCTCCACCTCGGCAATTATCTGGGGGCGATCAAGCGGTGGGTCGAGGTCCAGAAGACCCAAGAATGCATTTATTGCGTCGTGGACATGCACGCGCTGACCGTGTCGCCCGACCCGGCTGAACTGCTGCAATCCACCCGCGAAGTGACGGCGGCGTTTCTGGCTTCCGGCATTGATCCGCAGAAGAGCATCGTCTTTAACCAGAGCCGTGTCATGCAGCATGCGGAACTGGCCTGGGTGTTCAACTGCATTGCGCGCATCGGCTGGATGAGCCGTATGACGCAGTTCAAGGACAAGGCCGGCAAGGACCGCGAAAATGCTTCGCTGGGCCTCTTTGCCTATCCGAGCCTGATGGCTGCCGACATTCTGCTCTATCGCGCCACCGCCGTGCCCGTTGGCGAAGACCAGAAGCAGCATCTGGAGCTGACGCGCGATATCGCGCAAAAATTCAACAATGACTATTCCGACCGTATTGCATCGCTTGGCATCGGCGTGGATATGCAGGTGGGCGACGAGAAGGTTTCGGGCTTCTTCCCGCTGACCGAACCGATGATTTCGGGTCCGGCTATGCGCATCATGTCGCTGCGCGACGGCACCAAGAAAATGTCGAAATCCGATCCGTCGGACCTGTCGCGCATCAATCTGATCGACGACGAAGAAACGATCACCAAGAAGATCCGCAAGGCCAAGACCGATTCCGATGGCCTGCCATCGGAACTGGATGGTCTGTCCGGTCGTCCGGAAGCGGACAATCTGGTCGGAATCTATGCGGCTCTCGCCTCGCAGTCGAAAGAAGATATCCTTGGGGAATTTGGTGGACGCCAGTTCTCGGAATTCAAGGCGGCACTGGCCGAACTGGCCGTGACGAAGCTTTCGCCGATCACCCATGAAATGCGCCGTCTGGTGGCCGATCCGGCCCATATCGACAGCGTTTTGCGGGATGGCGGCGAGCGCGCAGGTGTGGTCGCCGAGAAGACCATGCGCGATGTGCGCGACATTATCGGCTGGTTGCAGAACTGATTTTCAACAGCGTCACCAAGGGCGACTGGTTTTTTGCGGTCGCCCTTGTTTTTGTGAAATTGCCTGCTGTTAAGGGCCATAGCAAAGAATGCTGGCTTGCAGGCGGCCAATCCTGATGGCAAATTGCGGCCATGGTATCCAAACGACTAAGCCGGGAATCCGGTCACCGACGCAAATTTCTCGCCGTCATCGATGAAACGCCCGAATGCGGGCGCGCTGTCGCCTATGCCGCACGCCGTGCCAAAAACACGAGCGGCTCGCTCATTCTGCTTTTCGTTATTGATGACTCCGATTTCCAGCAAATTTTGGGCGTCGGCGAAATCATGCGTGCCGAAGCGCAGGATCGAGCGCGATCCGCGCTGGAAAAATTCGCCGCCGTCGTACGTGAAGATCAGGGCATCGAACCTGAACTCAGCATCCGTGAAGGCCAGACAGCGGAAGAGCTGCTCAGCCTGATCGAGGAAGACCAGGACATTGCCATTCTGGTTCTCGCTGCCGGTTCCGGCAAGGAAGGCCCCGGCCCTCTCGTGCAATCGCTGGCTGGCCGCGCCCAGTTTCCCATCCCCGTCACCGTTGTTCCCGCAGGGTTGACCGATGACGACATTGATGCGGTGACCTGACGCAACAGTTGCATTCTTCGTGATGCCGGGCTGCAAAGAGCAATTTTGAGTTTTGCGTTCGCATAATCTGATCCGAAAAGTCTGCAACTTTTCGGGATTATGCGAGGCTTCCGGTGCTCACGTACCTTTAAATACGTTCCGCTCCGGTACTCGAAAATCACTCTTTTCGCCACGGCCTGACGAATTTGCAACTGTTGTGCAATCACCCTATATTGATAGCAACTGAAACGCGCCTGAGAGCGACAGCCCTTGTTTCTGCGCGGTTTCGCTATTATTAGAACAGTTCCAAAATTGAAAGCGGAGAACTGGCATGTTCATCCAGACTGAAACCACGCCCAATCCGGCGACCCTGAAGTTTCTGCCCGGGAAGGTGGTCATGCCGGAAGGCACCGCCGATTTCCGCGATGCTTCATCCGCCGGCAACACGTCGCCGCTGGCAGCCAAGCTGTTCGCCGTTCCGGGCGTTACCGGCGTTTTCTTCGGCTATGACTTCATTACCGTCACCAAGGACGATGGCGATTGGCAGCACCTGAAGCCTGCAATCCTCGGCACGATCATGGAGCATTTCATGTCGGGCGCCTCGGCCATGGCTGGCAACGCCAATGCAGACGCCGCAGCCGCTCATGGAGATGAAGAATTCTTCGATGAAGCCGATACCGAAATCGTCGAAACCATCAAGGAACTGATCGAAACCCGCGTTCGCCCTGCCGTTGCGCAGGATGGCGGCGACATCACTTTCCGTGGCTTCGAAAACGGCACCGTGTTTCTCAACATGAAGGGCGCCTGCTCGGGCTGCCCGTCGTCGACCGCGACGCTGAAGCACGGTATCCAGAACCTGCTTCGTCACTTCGTGCCGGAAGTGCAGCAGGTCGAACAGATCTGATCGGTCTCACAAACTGAAATCTGAAAAACGCCGGGTCGCCAGACCGGCGTTTTTTTATGAAAGCGCCGCGCTCAACGCCGTCCTGGCGCATATCGTATATTAAGTATAAGCGATATCATCGTACTTATCGTGTACCAAACTATGGCGATTGCAGCGCCCCGTAAAAAGTATAGATTCACTCATGTTTCAAGAAAGAGGACATGATGTTTCATATACCGATCGGCAGTTCAGACTTGGAAGAACTAAAGGAGGCGTATGGATACTTTATGCACTCCGTTTCAGATGTCATTCTGCAATATGCAGATATATTTCCCGCACTGCTCTGAAAACAGACTTTAAACTATTTGAAAATAAGTTCGGCGATACACGATCACCACTTTAATGTCGTGTATCGCCGATATAGCATTATTTACTGCTTCACGATAACCTTTGCGCCCTGTTCGGCACGATCATAGAGATCGATGATATCCTGATTCATCAGACGGATGCAGCCCGACGACATGGCTTTGCCGATGGTCCACCATTCCGGCGTCCCGTGCAGGCGATAGCCGGTATCACCACCCTTGTTGAACAGATAGAGCGCACGCGCGCCGAGCGGATTTTTGAGGCCCGGGTCCATGCCATTGCGGAACTTCGCCAGTTCCGGCTGACGCTTGATCATTGCCGATGGCGGCGTCCAGGTCGGCCATTCGCGCTTCATGGCAACGCGGGCTGTGCCCGACCAGCCAAAGCCTTCACGCCCGACGCCGATGCCATAGCGCATCGCCTTGCCATCCGGCATGATGTAATAGAGGAACTTCGCTTGCGTATCGACGATGATGGTGCCGGGGGCTTCATCGGTCTGATACTTCACGATCTGGCGACGATATTGCGCCGGTATCTTTTCGCTCGGAATGGCGGGAAGCACATAGCCAGCATCGGTGACCGACGAGTAAGAGGCTGTGTAGAACGTTCCGCCGACAGTAGAGCAGCCAGCAAGTCCGCCTGCAAGAAAAAGTGCCGCCGTCAGTTTAAGGACGCGAGAATTCATGCATTCCCCCAAGATAGAATCAATGTGCCGTCAAAAGGAGCGAATCGCCCATTCATGCTTGAAGATGCGGCAGTATTGTTAACTGTACGTTAACCGTAAATTGAAAAATTCTTTATTAGGCCATTTTTCTGCCTTTTTTCGCCTTGTTTGACGGACCAATACTCAAAAATCGCCACAAAGAATCGCGCGTTTTCGGTTGTTTCGCTTTGAAACCGCACGCAAAATGCCGCCATGCCCATCGTGATTCCCAACCAGACCCATCCGCTGTCCGACGGACGGCAATCAGACAACGCCATGCTTGTGCGCCGTGGTGTGCAGCGCCTGTTTCTGGATATGGGGCTTGCGACCTTGCCGGAGCTGCCGCTTGCATCCGGCCGCCGCGCCGATCTGATTGCGGTCAGCCGCAAGGGCGAAATCTGGATTGTCGAGATTAAGTCGTCGATTGAGGACTGGAAGGCGGATCGCAAATGGCCGGACTATCGCGCCTATTGCGACCGGCTGTTTTTCGCCACCCATCCGGCGGTGCCGCGTGAGATATTCCCGGAGGAATGCGGCTTCATTCTCTCTGACGGTTATGGCGCGGAAATCCTGCGCGATGCGCCTGAACACAAGCTGGCAGGTGCTACCCGCAAGGCGCTGATGCTGCGCTTTGCCCGGGCGGGCGCGGCGCGCCTCACCTATGCCGAGCTTTCCGGACTGGAAATGCCGGGCGGCGATTTTTAAACAAAAAGCGAGGAAACCGATGTGGTTTCCCCGCTTTTCAATGCTTTAGCAGAGGCGCTTACTGGCGCGAACGGCTGCGGCTGATCGCGATGATGGCGACCAGAGAAATCAGCACCGTCACCAGCAGATAGACCGCGACCGCATGCCAGCTGCCTTCATATTTGGCGAGCAGCCAGGTGGCGATCAGCGGCGCAGTACCGCCAGCCAGCGCGGCACCCAGCTGGTAGCCGAGCGTGATGCCGGTATAGCGCACCTTGGTCGCAAAGATTTCCGACGACAGCGTGCCCAGAACAGCGGTGATCGGCGACCAGAGAACGCCAAAGCTGATAACCGTTGCCAGCGTCAGGCCCCAGACGGTCTTGGTGTCGAGCAGCATGAAGTAGGGAACGATGAACAGGCCGAGCAGGATGCAGCCGACGACATAGACCGTCTTGCGGCCAACATAATCGGACACGAGACCCATGGTCGGGATCAGGATTGAAGCGACCAGCGCGCCGATCATCACGGCGTTCAGCGCCGCGCTCTTTTCGAAGCCGAGTGTGCTCACCGCATAGCTCACCACGAAGGTAGAGAAGATGTAGAACGGTGCTGTTTCCACGACCTTCAGGCCAGCGGCGATCAGCACTTCGCGCCAATGGTTCTGAAGGGTTTCAACGAGCGGCATCTTGGCGACATTGCCGCTTTCCTTCGCCTGCTTGAATTCCGGCGTCTCGTCAAGACCGTTACGGATCCAAAGGCCGAGGAAAACCAGACCCGCGCTCAGCACGAAGGGAACGCGCCAGCCCCAGGCCATGAAGGATTCATCCGGCAGAGTGACCATCAGGCTGACCGAAAGCGTCGCCAGCAACATGCCGATGGTCACGCCGACCTGCGGAACGCTGCCGAAGAAGCCCTTGCGATTGGCAGGTGCATATTCATAGGCCAGCAGCAGAGCACCGCCCCATTCGCCGCCAATGCCGAGCCCCTGCACCATGCGCAGCAGGATCAGCAAAATGGGTGCCCAGACGCCAATATGATCATAGGTCGGCAGCAGACCGATGAGAACGGTTGCACCGCCCATCAGCGACAGCGTGATGACCAGCGTCTTCTTGCGGCCGATACGGTCGCCGATATGCGCGAAAATCACGCCACCCAGCGGACGGATGAAGAAGGTCAGCGAAAACGACAGATAAGACAGCATCAATCCGACAACGGGGTCGAAGTTGGGGAAGAACAGCTTGTTGAAAACAAGCGCGGCGGCTGTGCCGTAGAGAAAGTAGTCGAACCATTCGATGGAGCTGCCAGTCAAGCTGGCGATAAGCGCTCGCCGGCGGGCGGTCGCGCTCGAAGGTGCATCAGTATGAGCAGTCATGTGTTGCCTTGAATGTTAGATAGCGCATTCGAGCACAAGAGAACCGGGCTGCGGTGGAACAGGGCGCAGCATTCTCCTCCGAATGGCCCTAGAGCGGCGCATGACCGCTCTAACTATTTGTTTTTGGAGCACATCTTATCCGAAAACCGTTTCACACTTTTCGGGATGTGCCTTAGTTGCCTTATTATTATAGATTTTTATATTCAACTTTAGAACAATCCACTAGGAATGATACACAATATAGGGAAATTACCTTTGAAATCCCCTCTAATAAAAAAATCCAGCAAAACACGGAGGTTTTACTGGATTTTTCACTGAATTAAGAAATTACTAATTTTCGGCGGGCGAACGCCAAAATGCAGAATCAAGGCCTCAGCGCGGCGCGCGCTTGGCGAGAATGCGCTGCAAGGTACGGCGATGCATGTTGAGACGGCGCGCGGTTTCCGAAACATTGCGCT
This sequence comes from Ochrobactrum teleogrylli, assembly GCF_006376685.1. Taxonomy (GTDB): domain Bacteria; phylum Pseudomonadota; class Alphaproteobacteria; order Rhizobiales; family Rhizobiaceae; genus Brucella; species Brucella teleogrylli. The sequence continues at coordinate 218,002 of NZ_VEWL01000003.1, forward strand.
CGCACATCTCGTAAACGCGCTGGATATGCTCCCAGCGGACGCGATCGGCAGACATCGGGTTTTCCGGCGGAGCGACTTTTTCGCCCGGACGGCGGGTCAGGGCTGCAAAGACTTCATCCGCATCGGCAGGCTTCGACAGATAGTCGATGGCTCCGAGCTTCACCGCATTCACGGCGGTGGCGATATTGCCATAACCGGTGAGGACGATGGCACGCGTATCGGAACGACGCAGGCGAATGGCCTCGATGACGTCGAGACCGTTGCCGTCTCCCAGCCGCATATCGACCACGGCATAGGCGGGCGCTGCGGCCTTGGCGGCGGCGATGCCTTCTTCAACCGATTCCGCTGTGGTCACCTGAAAGCCCCGGCTTTCCATGGCGCGGGCCAGGCGTTGCAAGAAAGGTTTGTCGTCATCAACCAGAAGGAGGGTGGGGTCGTTGCCTATGGCTTCGCTGTCTTCCTGCTTCAAGTCGTCCATCGGGTGCTTCCTGCCTGTATTTTTGATCCCTTATTGATACCCCTGCGTCAAAAAGTCAAATAGCCATTGAATCGTTGAAGCAATTTCTACGGCCATGAATTTTACGCCAGACTATAAATCATTGTATTTGATTAATAATTCTAAAAGACAACACAAGAAGTTGAGCAAAAACAATTTTGCGAGGCGGTTTTGCGTCAGACGTGGGTGAAGGTTGAACGCGGCCAAACCACTTTGACTTCTGCCCCCTGCCCCGGATTGCTTCGATTACGGAACGCAATCTGTGCGCCGGAACGCTCCAGCAAGGTTTTTGCGATAAACAGGCCAAGGCCAAGCCCGCCGCCATTGCGGGTGCTGTCGCGGCTGGTCATATAGGGCTCACCGATGCGGTCGAGGATTTCCGGCTTGAAACCTTCGCCATCGTCCTGAATGGTCACGCTGACCTGATTGTCGGTCCAGCCCCAGGTGACACTGACATTGCCGCGCGCGAAATCGACAGCATTTTCTACCAGATTGCCGAGGCCATAAAGCAGGCCGGGATTGCGCCGCGTGACCGGCTCGGGCTTCGGCCCTTCCACCTTCTCCACGTCGATGGTGACACCGAAATTGCGATGCGGTGCAATCACTTCCTCGATCAGCGAGGACAATGGCAGGCGCGACATATGCTCCTCGTTTTCCGAGGACAAGCTGGTCAGCCGTTGCAGAATTTCACGGCAGCGCTGCGTCTGCGAATGCAAAAGCGCAATGTCTTCGCCAAGCCCCGTATCAACCGGATTTTTGGCATAGGAACGCTGCATTTCCTTCACCACCAGCGCGATGGTGGCGAGCGGCGTTCCCAGCTCGTGAGCGGCAGCAGCGGCGAGACCATCCAGAGCGGTGAGGTGATGTTCGCGCTGGAGAATGAGTTCCGCAGCGCTCAAAGCATCGCCCAGCTGGCGCGCTTCTTCCGCGATGCGATAGGCATAGACACCGGTAAAGCCCAGTGCCGAGGTGATCGCGCACCAGATGCCGATCACGAACAGGAAGGGCAGGTTCAGTTCCTGCCCCGGATACCAGGGCAGCGGCTCGTGCCGCACCGAAAGCACCGATGTGCAGGCCACGACCAGTAAAGCCAGCGCGAGCGTGTGCCGGGCTGAAAGCGAGGTGGCCGAAATGATGACCGGCACGATCATCAGGATGACGAAGGGGTTTTGCAACCCGCCGGTGAGATAAAGCAGGCCCGCCAGTTGCAGAATATCGAAGGCCAGCACAAGGCTCGCCGCTTCCGGGTTCAGCCGGTGATTGGTCGGAAAACGAAAGGCCAGATAGAGATTGAGCCAGGCCGAGCAGGCAATCAGCGCAAAACAGATACCGACAGCAAAGGGGAATTGCAGGTAAAGCGCCACCAGCATGACGGCTGCCGTCTGCCCGGCGATGGCCAGCCAGCGCACACGAACCAACGTGGTCAAACGCGGGCGGCGCGAAAGATTGGAAGCGCGGTTCTCGAACTCTGCGTGCATTTTCTGCTGTCCCTCTATCCTGCCCCTTATGGGACAAGCGAAGACAGGAATGCAAGCGGAACTGCGTTATCCGGTCGCAGGCGGTTAATGCTTCGTTTTAGCACGACAGTTGCAAATTCGTCAGGCCGTGGCGAAAAGAGTGACTTGCGAGCACCGGAGCGCAGAAAATTGCTCTTTGCAGTCCGGCATCACGAAGAATGCAACTGTCGTGTTAGGTTCCGCGCGGCTTTGCCCGGCGGGTTGCTTCCGCATTGGCCGGGTCTTCCGGCCAGACATGTCTTGGATAGCGCCCACGCATGTCGGTCCGCACATCGGCCCATGATCCTTTCCAGAATCCCGGCAGATCCCGGGTGATCTGGATCGGGCGATGGGCGGGCGACAGAAGTTCCAGCAGCAAAGGCACCTTGCCATTGGCGATAGATGGATGCACACCAAGTCCGAACAGTTCCTGCACGCGGACGGCCAGCACCGGCTCTTCGGCATCGTAGCGGATTGGAATATGCGAGCCGGTCGGCACGGTGAAATGCGTTGGCGCGAGTTGATCCACGCTGCGCTGAAGATCAAAGGGCACAAGGCTCATCAGGCCGTTTTTCAGCACGTGACCCGGAATGCGGTCGAGTTGCGCTTCGCCGGTCAGGAAGGGCAGCAGCCAGTCTTCCAGCGTCTCCAGCAGATGCTCGTCGTCCATGGATGGCCATGGATCGCCCAGCCCACGATAAAGCCAGCCAAGACGGCGACGCAGAATTTCGGCTTCCTTGCCCCAGGGCAGAATGCCAAGCCCATGTTCGCGCAGGGCGGCGATCACGCCCTCATCGGCAGCGCTGCCCGATGGCGCGGCCAGCGGCTTTTCCGAAAGGGCGATGGCGCCGATGCGCACGGCCTCACGCGCCCTGAGCGCGTTCTTTTCGGGGTCATAGACGACCTGTCGCCCGCTCTCGATCCGCTCGCCGAGAGCTGACCGGATTTCCGCTTCCGACACTTCGGCAGCCGAAAGAACACGCGCACGGCCCGCCTTGCCGGACATATCCGCCACGACCAGCCAGGGTGCACGACTGAGGCTGATCGCGCTATCCACCTCGCCGCCGCGACCGTTGGCCAACAGGAATTGCCCGGTCTGGCCGCGCGCTCTGGCAATCCGGTCGGGATAGGCGTCTATCAGCATGCGCCCGATGCCTGATCCAGCGGGCGCGCCCTGATTGGGCACATTCGCGGCAAGGCGCTTTGCCAGACCCTTGGCCCTTTGAGCACGGTCCGAACGATCATTGCGAAAGCGCGAAAAGCGCGTATCGAGATCGGTTTCGTTACCGCCAAGACCACGCTCGGTTAAGAGGACCGCCAGTTCGGCAGCCTTTAAAACTTCGCCGCGCTTGCCCGCCTCGGCCACCATATGGGCAAGACGCGCAGGCAGAGCGAGCTGACGCATCGCTTCTCCGTCGGGGGTCAGACGCCCGGCCTCGTCCAGCGCGCCAAGCCTGCGCAACAGAGCACGGGCTTCATTCAGCGCCGGTTTCGGCGGCGCATCGAGAAAGGCAAGCGTTGCCGGATCGATCACGCCCCAAGCGGCGCTGTCGAGCACAAGGCCGGATAGATCGGCCTCCAGAATTTCGGGCGGAGAAAAGGCGGGCAACGATGCCGTCTGCCCCTGATGCCAGAGGCGAATGGCCATGCCCGGCTCCGTTCGCCCGGCGCGGCCCGCCCGCTGATCGGCGCTTGCGCGCGAGGTCCGCACCGTTTCCAGCCGTGTCAGGCCGGTGGCTGGTTCATATTTCGGCAGGCGAGCAAGCCCGCTGTCGATCACCACGCGCACGCCGTCGATCGTGATGGAGGTTTCAGCAATCGAGGTCGCCAGAACCACCTTACGCCTGCCTTCCGGTGCCGGCTTGATCGCCGCATCCTGATCGCGGCCTTCCATCGCTCCATAAAGCGGCGCGAGTATCACATGGGCCGGCACGCGATCTTCCAGAAGGCGCACCGTGCGCTCGATTTCGCCCTGCCCCGGCAGGAAAGCCAGAATGCTACCGGTCTCATCGGCCAGCGCGTCGCGAATGCTCCGCGCCATCGCGTCTTCCACCCGCTCGTCGGCTTTTCGTTCGCGATAACGAATATCGACAGGGAAGGCCCGGCCCTCGCTTTCAATCACTGGCGCATCGCCGAGGAGTGCGGCCACACGCGCACCGTCGAGCGTTGCCGACATGACCAGAATTTTCAGATCGTCGCGCAAAGCCGCCTGCACATCGAGCGCCAGCGCTAGCCCGAAATCCGCATCGAGGCTGCGCTCGTGAAACTCGTCGAACAGCACTGCCGCCACACCCTTGAGGTCCGGATCATCAAGGATCATCCGCGCAAAGACGCCCTCAGTGACGACGAGGATTTTCGTCCTGCCCGAAACCTTGCTCTCCAGACGCATCCGGTAGCCGACCGTTTCGCCCGGCTCCTCGCCCAAAAGCTCGGCCATGCGACGGGCAGCCGCGCGGGCAGCAAGTCGCCTCGGCTCCAGAAGCACGATCATGCCATCGCCGCGCCACTGCGCATCCAGCATATGGATCGGCACCAGCGTCGTCTTGCCCGCACCCGGCGGCGCGACCAGAACCGCGCTTGCATGGGTGTCCATGGCCGTATCCAGTTGCGGCAGAATGCGGGTAACGGGAAGATCAGGCAGGCGCGTCAAAAGAATATCCGTCGATCAGGGGCAGCAGCACTTGTGCTTATCACACAAGTGCTGGCCATTATCCATATTCGAAACCCGATCGAACAGGCTCCCGCATCCTACAAGACTTCACAAAAGTATTTCTGTATATTTTATTCGTATAATTATGCATAGTATTTATAAAATTAAGAAACCTGGGGAATTAATCGGGATGAATATTAGCAAAAGGGAATTTTTAAAAGGACTTATTCTTTCCAGTCTCGCAGGCGGCCTGGCGACATCGGGTTTTCCCGGCCTCTTCGATGCAGCTGCGAAGGACACGGATGCAGCCATTCCTCTCATCCCGACCCCGCACAGGATCAGGAATTTGAGCGGAAAATTCCGCGTCGAGAGCGGCGCCAGGATCACCTATGACGATCCCGCCATTGAAAACAGTATTCGCGTTTTCAAAGAAGCAATACGACCCTTCTCGGAAATAAAACTCGTAAACGCACCGCGTTCCAGCGCGAATTCACCGAAGGGCGCCATTCATCTGGAAATCGGTCCGACACCGGAAATCAAAGAGGCTCCCCGGTCGACGGGCCTCTCGCCCGCCGAGCAGGACGATCTGGACGAGCGCTATTTTCTGCACGCAGACGAAACCGGGGTCGTCATCAGGGCGAACAGTTCGCAAGGGCTAGCCATGGGCCTGACCACGCTGTTGCAGCTTTTCGCCACTGCGCCGCAACAGGATGCCAGCGGCATCGAAATTCCTGCTGTCCGCATCGTGGACGGTCCGCATTACAAATGGCGCAGTTTCCATCTCGATGTTGCCCGGCATTATTTCACCACGGACGAGATCAAGACGGTCATCGATCTGATTGCGTTCTACAAGTTCAACGCGCTCGATCTTCATCTCACCGATGATGAGACCTGGCGCATTGAAGCCGCTAGACCGGATGGCAAACAGCCGGATGACGAGCCCATCTATAGCCGCGCCGATCTCAACGAAATCGTCGCCTATGCGCAGGCACGTCACATCACCGTCATTCCATCTTCGGACGCGCCCGGCCATGCCGCGGCACTGATCAGGCTGCACCCGGACTTGGCGATGGGCAGCAACGTACAACGTTTCGAACTGACACCGGGCGTGGTGCAGCATCGCGCCTGGCTCAACCCCGATCTGCCCGATAGCTTCAAAGTCTATGACGAGATCATAGCCTATCTGTTGGAAGTCTTCCCCGGGCGCTGGCTCGATATCGGCGGTGATGAAGCCTTCGGGATGCCGGAACAGCTTTATACGAAATTCGTCCGGCATCAGCATAAGGTGGCGGTGCTGGCCGGGAAAAAGCCGATCGCCTGTCAGGAAACCATGCGAGCCGGACTTGACCGCGATATCGTCGTTCAGCACTGGATTTCCACCGACCCCAAATATGCCAATATGGAACTCGGCGCGCAGATGGGATCGCAACAGGCACTCCAGTTGCAGAAAATGGTCGTCAAGAATGTCCAGAACAGTTTGAACGACCTCAACCGCGCGATGGAGCGCGCGCTTCCGATCCTGCTCACGCCGTTTGCCCATAGCTATCTCGACGTGCCCTATAAGGAAGCGTCCATTCTACCCGAGCAGAATGCGCTCAAGGCACGTCTTGGATTGCGCACCTATCGGCCCCAGACCGTCGAGGAATATTATAACTGGAATCCGGGCAAATCCCTGCCCGGCGGGGGCAAGAACGCGCATATTGCGGGCGTGGGTGCCGCAATCTGGTGCGAAACGATCAAGAGTTTCGATGATTTGAGTTTTCTGATCCTGCCGCGCCTACCCGGCATGGCGCAAAAGGGATGGAGCACCGTTTCCAACAGTCCATGGCAGAGGCACAGCGCGGCTCTTCCGGCCCACGGAACGGTCTGGGAGAAAAGCAAAATCGGCTTCTTCAAGTCCGAACTGATAAGGTGGTAGAAGAGCGTGCTTTCACACCTATTCTGTCAGGAACACACATGCCCCATATCCGCCTATCGAGCGCGACCGACGCGCCTGCTCTCACTGAAATCTGGCGGGCCAGCGTGCGCGCCACGCATGACTTTCTTAGTCCCGAGGATTTCCGGGAAATAGAAACCCTCGTATCCGAGCATTATCTGCCTAATGCTGAAGTCTGGGTCATCGAAGACGACGGAAGGCCTGTCGGCTTCATGGGGCTGACCGACAATCAGATCGACAGCCTGTTCATCGCGGCAGACCAGCGCGGCAAGGGCATTGGCAAGCGGCTCATCGCCCACGCGCAATCCCTCAATGGCGGCACGCTGACCGTCGATGTGAACGAGCAGAACGTTCAGGCCGTCGGCTTCTACCGGCATATGGGCTTCATCGAAACCGGACGTTCCGAAACCGACGATCAGGGACGCCCCTACCCGCTGATCCATATGCGCCAGCAAAAACCTGCCTGATACCGGTCTGAAAGGTTTGCGCGTATCTGGCCGCACGCGCAAATCCTTTCCTGAAAAAGACGCTTCAGGAGCAATTGACATACTCCCCCATAGTATATAGATTTTCGCAAAATCGAGAGGATTCATGCCGCATTCACCGGACGATAAAAAGCGTGCGCTAACCCGCCTTCGCCGCATTCGCGGACAGGCGGAAGCGTTGGAACGCGCCGTGGAAGCGGGCACGGAATGCGCGGCGCTGTTGCAACAGATCGCAGCCTTGCGCGGCGCGGCCAACGGGCTGATGGCGGAAGTTCTGGAAAGTCACTTCCGCGAGACATTCGGGCAAGCGCGTGAGACCATTGTGCGGGATGTCGCGACAGACCCGGACGCCGAGATCGATCAAATCATGCAGATTTTGCGCACCTATCTGAAATAGGGCGCCAAACCGGACTAACTATTTGTTTTTGAGCCCATCCTGTCGGAAGATAGTTTCAAAATTCTCGGGATGCGCTCCAGATCCAGAAGGAACATCGTCATGAAATCACGTGCAGCCGTTGCCTGGGAGGCAAAAAAGCCGCTCACCATCGAAACCGTCGAAATCGGCGGACCGCGGGCCGGTGAAGTGCTGGTCGAAATCATGGCGACCGGCGTGTGCCACACCGACGCCTATACGCTGTCGGGCCTCGATTCCGAAGGCAAGTTCCCGGCCATTCTCGGCCATGAGGGCGCGGGCATCGTGCGCGAAGTTGGCGCAGGCGTGACCTCCGTCAAGCCGGGCGACCATGTCATCCCGCTTTACACGCCGGAATGCCGCCAGTGCAAAACCTGCCTGTCGCAGCGCTCCAACCTCTGCACCTCGATCCGCGCCACGCAAGGTCAGGGCCTGATGCCGGACAAGACCACGCGCTTTTCCTGCGATGGCGGCGAAGTGTTCCATTATATGGGCTGCTCGACTTTCTCGAACTTCACTGTTCTGCCGGAAATCGCCGTCGCCAAGGTGCGTGAAGACGCGCCCTTCGACAAGATTTGCTATATCGGCTGCGGCGTCACCACCGGCATCGGCGCGGTGATCTATACGGCAAAGGTTCGTCCGGGTTCGAATGTGGTGGTATTCGGCCTCGGCGGCATCGGCCTCAATGTCATTCAGGGCGCGCGCATGGTCGGCGCGGACAAGATCATCGGCGTTGATATCAACCCGGCCAAGGTCGAAATGGCGAAGAAGTTCGGCATGACCGACTTCGTCAACCCGCGTGAAATCGGCAATGACAAGGTGGTTCAGGCGATTCAAGACCTGACCGATGGCGGCGCGGACTATTCCTTCGACGCCACCGGCAACACCGATGTCATGCGTCAGGCGCTGGAATGCTGCCATCGCGGCTGGGGTGAATCCATCATTATCGGCGTTGCGGAAGCTGGCAAGGAAATCGCCACGCGTCCATTCCAGCTGGTCACGGGCCGCGTCTGGAAAGGCACCGCCTTCGGCGGCGCGCGCGGCCGCACCGACGTGCCGAAGATCGTCGACTGGTACATGGACGGCAAGATCAACATCGACGATCTGATCACCCACACCATGCCGCTCGATGAAATCAACACGGCCTTCGACCTGATGCATGAAGGCAAGTCGATCCGTTCGGTGATTGTCTACTGATGAGCGAAAAAACGCTGATATCCCGCTGGGATGAGCTGGACGATTTTACGCCGCGCGCGCTTTATGCGCTGCTGAAATTGCGCGTGGATATTTTCGTGGTGGAGCAGAAATGCCCCTATCCCGAAATCGATGGCAAGGACATTGGCGCGTTCCACCTGCGCATTCTTGACGGCGAAGAACTCGCAGCCGCCTTGCGGGTTCTGCCGCCGGAAAGTGATGGCAAACCTGCCAAGATCGGGCGTGTGGTCGTGGCCCCGGATTACCGGGGCTACCAACTTGGCCGAAGGCTGATGCAGGAAGCGATTGCCTTCACGCAACAGCATTTTCCCGGCATCGCCATTGAGCTCGGTGGCCAGAGCCATTTGCAGAAATTCTATGGCTCGTTCGGTTTTGAAGTCATTTCGGATGAATATCTGGAAGACGGCATCCCGCATGTGGACATGCGGCTGGAACGCCGGGAAAAGAGCAACTGATGTTTCTGCTGCGCCGCCATATGTCCTTTTATCTTGCGGCCATCGGCGGCGCAGCGGCCTTTATCATCGCCTGGCTATTCGACAGTCCGCTGGCGCCGGTGATCGGGGCGGACACATTCTTCGTGCTTTATCTGGTGCTGGCGCTTGTGGCCATTCCGAAGCTCACCGCCGCTTTTCTCAAAAAGCACGCCGCCGCCGCCGATGAACCGGCCTGGATCATCTTTCTGGTGACTTTCGCAACCGTTATCGTCGCAGTGGCCTCGCTGTTCATTCTGCTCAACCGGCAGCCGAAGGCGGATGCATTGGCGCTGGTGACCACGCTTGCATCGGTGCCGCTCGGCTGGGCGACCATCCACATGATGACGGCCATTCACTACGCCCATGCCTTCTGGCAACCGCAGGAACCAGCCGGTGACGACAACGGCCACGCCAGCCGCCATCGCGGCGGGTTCGACTTTCCCGGCACGCAGGAACCATCGGGCTGGGATTTCGCCTATTTCGCCTATGTCATCGGCATGACCGCGCAGACTTCCGATACGGGCGTCACCACCACCGCCATGCGGCGGCTGACACTGATGCACAGCGTGGTATCCTATTTCTTCAACACCATTCTCGTCGCGGCAGCGGTCAATGCCGCCGTCGCGCTCGGCAGCTGAATAGCCCGGCCCGCGCGCAAAATCAGGAACTGGAATTCACATGACAACGACCCTCGAAACAATTTCGACAGCCAAGTGCTTTGGCGGGACGCAAGGCGTCTACCGGCACAAAAGCGCGACCTGCCAGTGCGATATGACCTTTGCCGTCTTCCTGCCGCCGCAGGCCAAGGATGGTCCGGTCCCGGTGCTCTGGTACCTATCCGGCCTCACCTGTACGCATCAAAACGTGATAGACAAGGGCGAATATCGACAATTGGCTGCAGAACTTGGAATTGCCGTTATTTGCCCGGATACGAGCCCGCGCGGTGATGACGTTCCGGACGAACCGGAGAACTGGCAGTTCGGCAAGGGCGCAGGCTTTTATGTCGATGCGACGCAGGCGCCTTTCGCCAGGAACTACCAGATGTATAGCTATATCACGCAGGAACTGACCGATCTGGTTGCGGCTGAGTTTCCGCTGGATATGGCGCGGCAAGCCATCACCGGCCATTCCATGGGCGGTCATGGCGCGCTGACGATTGCGCTGAAAAACCCGGACCGCTTCAAGTCGGCCTCGGCTTTCGCGCCGATCGTGCAGCCATCGACCGCCGGATGGTCGAAACCGGCGCTGGAAAAATATCTCGGACCGGAAGAACGTGCATGGCGTCCCTATGATGCGTCGTTGCTGATCGAGGATGGCTACAAATTCCCGGCATTTCTGGTCGATCAGGGCACCGCAGACGGTTTCCTGAACGACGGCTTGCGTCCGTGGCTGCTGGAAGAAGCCTGCAAGAAAGCTGGCATTCCGCTCACGCTCAACATGCGCGAGGGCTATGATCATTCCTATTTCTTCATTTCGACATTCATGGATGACCATCTGCGCTGGCATGCAGAACGGCTGTAAGACACAGAAAAGCCCGGCTTGGCCGGGCTTTTTGCTATCGCCTCACCACCTTCATGGGCAGACCGCCCTGCGGCTGCGTGGTGAGCTTTTGCACCGGCCACGGTCTGGTGGTTTCCAGCACGTCGAAGCGGTGACCGTCGAGCAAAGTCGCCAGCGCAATCACCGCTTCCTGCAAGGCAAAGCTCGCCCCGATGCAGACGCGCGGTCCCGCGCCGAAGGGCAGATACTGGAAACGGTCGAGCCGGTCGCGGTTTTCCGGCCAGAAGCGCTGCGGCATGAAAGCATCCGGCTGATCCCAGTAGAGGCGGTGACGGTGGATCACCCACGGCATGACCAGCACCGTTGCGCCTCTCGGTATTGCCAGATCGCCATAGCGATCATTCTCCGCCGCCTCGCGATTGATCGATGGCGCAGGCGGGTAAAGACGCATCGCTTCCTCGAAAGCCGCGCGCGTAAAAGGCAGGCTGGCCAGCCATTCATGCGGCGGGAGATCGCGCCCGCCCTTTTCGAAAAAGGCGTCGATTTCCGCTTCGACGCGCTCACGCTCATCCGGTGCCTTGGCCAACAGATAGAGCGTCCAGCCGAGCGCCCGGGCCGTGGTTTCGTGACCGGCGCCAATGAAGGTGATGATATTGTCTTCGATCTCGGAGCGGCTCAGGCCTTCCGGACCTTCGGCGCGCAGAAGCAGCGTCAGGAAATCGCTCGGCACCGCCTCGCCCTTGTCCATACGCGCCTTGCGCAGGGCAATCGTGTCGGAGACAAGCGCACGGAAAAAGCCCAGCGACTGCTGGCCGCGCAAGCGCGTGAAGCGTGGCAGCCAGTCGGGCAGTCCCAGCAGATCGAACGGATCGACGCGCCCCATGGTTTCAAACAGCTTGTCGATCTGGCGCGCAAAATCGTTAGGATCGCCTGCGATTTCACCGGAAAACAGCGTTTCGGCCAGAATATCATAGGTCAAAAGCGTCATGTCATGGGCAACATCGGTGACGGTGCCGTTGGTCCTGTAGCGCTCGACGAACAGGCGTGAACGGTCGCGCATGGTTTGCGCAAAGCCCGCAATATGGCGCGGCGTGAAGACAGGCGCCATGGCCTTGCGCGAACGCTTCCACACCTGCCCCTCAGCCGTCAGAAGGCCATCGCGCAGCAGCGGGCGCAGCACGCGCTGCCGAATGGCGGACATGGGATAATTGGCGGCATTTTCCACCAGCACGTGGCGGATCAGCCCCGGATCGTTGGCGATGATGGTTTTGATGCCGAGCCAGCTGACCTCGACCCAGCGCTCATTGTAGGAAGGCTCGCCCCACAATTCGAGCGGGTTCTTGTAAACCACGCGCATCATCTCGAAACGGCCGACCGGCTTTTCGCGCGGACGCGGCGCGGGCGGCACGAAGGGTTCTAGCACTTCCGGCATAGTCATCGCAGTTTCATCCAAGCGTTCCAGATACCGTTGTTTTATGACATATAAGGGGTAATTGTGGCGCTTCCAGAAGCCCAATCGAGGCCGCATCTGCCATATGGGGTCGATATCCGCCCAAACTACCGGAATCCCCGGCAAATTTGCGCGTGAAATTTGGAAAATAAGCCGTTAGCGCCTATATTAAAGCCATGTTTGTCGTGTGATTCGACACGTTCTTTAAGGCTGCATTTGCAGCAGGCTATCAGGCTGCATTCGCAGCACGTTTTCGAAAGATTTTCATGAGCGATACGCCCGAGATGAATTCCGAAGCCTCCGCCGAATATGGCGCGGATTCCATTCGTGTTCTGAAAGGTCTGGATGCCGTTCGCAAGCGTCCGGGCATGTATATCGGTGACACGGATGACGGCTCCGGCCTGCATCACATGGTTTATGAAGTCGTGGACAACGCCATCGACGAAGCACTGGCGGGCCATGCCACACTCGTCACCGTGACGCTCAACGCCGATGGCTCCTGCACTGTGACCGATAACGGTCGCGGCATCCCGACCGACATCCATAAGGAAGAAGGCGTTTCGGCTGCTGAAGTCATCATGACCCAGCTCCATGCGGGCGGCAAGTTCGACCAGAATTCCTACAAGGTTTCCGGCGGTCTGCACGGCGTGGGCGTTTCGGTCGTCAACGCGCTTTCGGTCTGGCTGAAGCTGAAGATCCGCCGCTATGGCAAGGTTCACGAAATGAGCTTTACCCACGGCGTCGCCGATGCGCCGCTGGTGGTGACGGGCGATGTGGCCGACGGCGAAACCGGCACTTCCGTGACCTTCCTGCCCTCGACGGAAACCTTCAGCATGGTCGAATTCGACTATGACACGCTGGAGCGCCGCCTGCGCGAGCTTGCCTTCCTCAATTCCGGTGTGCGCATCAAGCTGACGGACAACCGTCATGCGGACGCCAAGGAACACGAACTGCATTACGACGGCGGTTTGATCGAATTCGTGAAATATATCGATCAGAACAAGAAGCCGCTGATCGACGAGCCGGTCTATATCCGCAGCGAAAAGGACGGCATGACGGTTGAAGTCGCCATGTGGTGGAACGATTCCTACCACGAAAAGGTGCTGTGCTTCACCAACAACATCCCGCAGCGCGATGGCGGCACCCATCTGGCCGGTTTCCGTGGCGCGTTGACCCGTCAGGTCACGGGCTATGCGGATGCTTCCGGCATGACCAAGAAGGAAAAGGTGCAGCTCACCGGCGACGATTGCCGCGAAGGCCTGACGGCCGTTCTTTCCGTCAAGGTGCCGGACCCGAAGTTCTCGTCGCAGACCAAGGACAAGCTGGTTTCGTCGGAAGTGCGCCCGGTGGTCGAAAGCCTCGTCAACGAAGCGCTGTCGATCTGGCTGGAAGAGCATCCGGCGCAAGGCAAAGCCGTGGTCGAGAAGGTCATTCAGGCCGCCGCCGCCCGTGAAGCGGCGCGCAAGGCCCGCGACATCACCCGCAAGAGCACGCTCAGCGTCACCTCGCTGCCGGGCAAGCTCGCCGATTGTCAGGAACGCGATCCGGCCAAGTCGGAACTCTTCATCGTCGAAGGTGACTCGGCAGGTGGTTCCGCGAAGAGTGGGCGCTCACGCCAGAACCAGGCGATCCTGCCGCTGCGCGGCAAGATCCTGAATGTGGAACGCGTCCGCTTCGACCGCATGCTCTCCTCCGATCAGGTCGGCACGCTGATCACCGCGCTCGGCACCTCGATCGGCAAGGATGAGACGCACGGCTTCAACGCCGACAAATTGCGTTATCACAAGATCATCATCATGACCGATGCTGACGTCGACGGTGCGCATATTCGCACGCTGTTGCTCACCTTCTTCTTCCGTCAGATGCCGGAGCTGATTGAGCGCGGCCATATCTATATTGCGCAGCCGCCGCTCTATAAGGTGTCGCGCGGCAAGTCCTCGCAATATATCAAGAACGAAGCCGCCTTCGAGGACTTCCTCATCGAGACCGGCCTTGAAGAAGCAGCCCTTGAAATGGCAAGCGGCGAAGTGCGCGCCGGGCCTGATCTGCGCGCCGTCGTGGACGATGCGCGCACGCTCCGCCAGCTTCTGCATGGCCTGCACACCCGCTATGACCGCCGCGTTGTCGAACAGGCGGCAATTGCTGGCCTGCTCAACCCCGACGCATCGAAGGACAATGCCACGGCGCAACGCTCTGCCGATACGGTTGCGACGCGCCTCGACATGATTTCGGAAGAAACCGAGCGCGGCTGGACCGGCCATGTCATGGAAGATGGTGGCTATCGCTTCGAGCGCATGGTGCGCGGCGTCAAGGATGTCGCCATTCTCGACATGGCGCTGCTCGGCTCTGCCGATGCCCGCCAGATCGACCGTGTGGCAGGCCGCATGAGCGAAACCTTCGCCGAGCCGCCCATGCTGCGCCGCAAGGACAGGTCGGACGTGTTGTCCGGCCCGATGGCGCTGCTGGATGCAGTTTTCGCGACGGGTCGCAAGGGCCTCACCCTACAGCGTTACAAAGGCTTGGGCGAAATGAACGCCGAACAGCTGTGGGAAACCACGCTTGACCCGAATGTGCGCTCGCTTCTGCAGGTCAAGGTGACCGATGCGACCGATGCGGATTCGCTCTTCTCGCGCCTGATGGGCGACGAAGTGGAACCACGCCGCGAGTTCATTCAGGAAAACGCGCTGAGCGTCGCCAATCTGGACGTCTGATCCAGCTCGGCCCCTGACAAAAATAAAGGCCTCTGCTCGCAGAGGCCTTTTGTTTATCTGGCGGTATCACAACCGCAAAAAGAAAGGCCCCGCAATGCGGGGCCTTTCCCTTGCAATCCTTTAACGAAGGATCAGAACTTGTAGGCAACGCCCAGACGAACTTCGTTGGTCTTGAAGTCGTTGTTGACGCTCAGGCCACCGAAATCGAGGTCCTTATCGCCGTAATCGGTGTAGCGATATTCAAGACGCAGGATCAGGTTGTCGGTTGCGGCATAGTCCACACCGCCGCCAATGGTCCAGCCGGTAAGCGTCTTGCTTTCGGAGAAGCCGATACCGTCGATGTCGCCGCTGTTCTTGATATTGCCGAATGCAACACCGCCAGCGATGTAAGGCAGGAAGCGGTCAAAGGCGTAACCAGCACGGGCACGAACGGCACCCGACCAGCGCAGCTTGTTTTCAAACGAACCGACTGCGAGATCGCCATCGTAAATGTCGATGCCCTTCGAGACGTCATTATAGGTGATGTCGCCATCGATACCGAGAACAACATTGTTGCCCAGATCGAAGTTGTAACCGGCATAGAGACCGCCGAGGAAGCCATCAGGCTTCACATTGCCATAGGTGAAAAGGTCACCGCTGAAGTCGGACTTACCCCAGCCATAGCCAACCTGACCACCGATGTAAGCACCGTTCCAGGTAAAGGTCGGAGCGACGACAACCGGTGCTGGTTCCTGTTCGATAACCGCGTCAGCAGCCTTTGCGCCGGTGGCAGCAACGAGGGCGACGGTGGATGCGAGAAGAAGCGTCTTGAGCTTCATGATGAACCTCCAAAGGAAATTTTCTGAACCAAGCTTGCCCCTAATATAAGCGACTGCTCAGAAAAGTCTGTAGCAAGGAAGCCACAGCAAGCGAAATGTGCAAAAACCCGTACACGAAGCCGTGAAACCGCCTTCTCTAGTTAAAATTCGGTTAAAAACCACCGAAAGAGCCGCTCTGTGCAGGCCTATATTAATCTAGATCCAATCGGGTTATAGAAAACCGGGCTTAAAAGGTGGGAGACCGATATGCAGATAGCGGGCGGCAGCGAACGGATCGACTGGGTCGATATTGCCAAGGGCATCTGCATTATCTTCGTCGTTATGATGCATTCCACGCTGGGCGTCGAAAAGGCGGCGGGTGCCGAAGGCTGGATGCATTATGTGGTTGCCTTCGCCAAACCATTCCGCATGCCGGATTTCTTCATGATCTCCGGGCTGTTTCTCAGCCTCGTCATCGACCGGCCCTGGCGGCGCTATCTCGATCGCAAGGTTGTGCACTTCCTGTATTTCTACATTCTGTGGCTCACGATCCAGTTTGCGTTCAAGGCGCCGGGCATTGCCAGCGAAGCCGGTATTTCAGGCGTTGTGCAGGCCTATCTCATGGCTTTCGTCGAGCCGTTTGGAACGCTGTGGTTCATTTATATCCTGCCAATCTTCTTTATCGCGACACGGCTTTTGAAGCGTGTGCCGGTGGGCGTGACCTTTACGGTGCTGGCTGTGCTGGAAATCCTGCCCGTGCATACGGGCTGGGTGATGATTGACGAATTCTGCTCGCGTTTCGTCTACTTCTTCGCGGGCTATGCCTTCGCACCGGCCATCTTCAAGGTTGCGGACTGGCTGCGCCAGCGTCCTCTTGTCGGCGTTGCCGGGCTACTCGTCTGGGGTCTTGTCGAATATAAGCTCGTCTTCATGCCGGTGCCGGAAAGCCTCGCATCGCTGATCGCGCCGGCAAGCGATCTTCTGAACGGGCGTGGCGCTATCAGCGATCTGCCCGTTATCTCGCTGCTGCTGGGACTGGTCGGCGCGCTGGCGATTATCTCGATTTCGTCGCTGTTAAGCCTGCTGTCCGCGCGCAACTGGCTGCATCGGGCCTTAAGCTGGCTCGGCGCACATTCGATTGTGATCTATCTGGCCTTCTTCCTACCAATGGCCATTGCGCGCACGGTGCTGCTGAAACTCGGCTTCATCGATATCGGCACAGTATCGCTGCTGACCACCGCAAGCGGCGTGATCGGGCCGGTCATTCTTTACGGGCTTATCCAATGGACCGGCTATGGCCAGTTTCTGTTCCGCCGCCCGGCATGGGCCTATATTGATCAGGCCCCGCAAAAGAAAACGGCGGCCACAGCCGCCGTTTGATGGTTTCGGATTTTTCGCCCAGTATCAGCTATGCGCGAAGATATCGTCTTCCGGCCAGCCCATCAGATCGAGCTCCGAACGGGTCGGCAGGAATTTGAAGCAGGCTTCGGCCTGTTTCACGCGGCCATCGCGCTCAAGGCGCTGTTCCAGAACGGCCTTCAGGCGATGCAGATAGAGCACGTCGGAAGCGGCATATTCGAGCTGCGCCTGCGAGAGAATTTCCGCAGCCCAGTCGGATGACTGTTGCTGCTTGGAGATAGAAACGTCCAGCAGCTCGTTGCACAGTTCCTTGAGACCATGGCGGTCCGTATAGGTGCGGGTGAGCTTCGATGCGATCTTGGTGCAAAAGACGGGCTGCGGCATGGTGCCGAAAGCCTGCGCCAGCACCGCCAGATCGAATCGGCCGAAATGGAAGATTTTCGTGATCGAGCGGTCTTTCAAAAGCTTGACCAGATTGGGCGCCTTTTTCTGACCGGCTTCGATCTGGATTACGTCTGCCGTGCCGTCACCGGGCGAAATCTGCACCACGCAAAGCCGGTCACGATGCGGGTTCAGCCCCAGCGTCTCGGTATCGATGGCGACCGCATCGACCTGATAGTGATCGAGGTTCGGTAGATCGTTTTTATGAAAACGGATGGTCATTCTCTATTATCCTTATTTGGCGGCGATAACCGCCATGATGCGAGCCCTACTTGGCGGCGATAGCCGCCATAATACGCGCCCATGAGCGCTGGCCTTTGTGGAAGGAGTTCAGCTCGTATTTTTCGTTGGGCGAATGGATCCGGTCGTCTTCGAGGCCGAAGCCGACGAGCAGCGATTCCATGCCGAGGAACGTGTCGAAGTCGCCGACAATCGGGATCGAGCCGCCCATGGCGATCAGCACCGCTGGCTTCGGCCATTCGTCGGACAGCGCGTCCTTGGCCTTGGAAACCAGCGGTGAATCATAAGGCAGCTGGATTGCGGGCGAGCCGCCATGCGGGTGGAACTCCACCGAACAATCGGCTGGCAGACGCTCTTGCACAAAGGCGCGGAAGGCTTCGCGGATCTTCGCCGGGTCCTGTTTGTGGACCAGACGGAACGAGACCTTGGCCGAAGCCTGCGCCGCGATAACCGTCTTGAAGCCTTCGCCGGTATAACCGCCGGTGATGCCGTTTACTTCCGCAGTCGGGCGCGCCCAGGTGAGTTCCAGAACGCTGCGGCCCTTTTCGCCGGATGGGACCGACAGGCCGATAGGACCGAGAAAATTTTCCGCCGTGCGACCGAGGCTTTCCCAGGATTGCAGGATTTGCGACGGGGTTTCTTCCACGCCTTCATAGAAGCCCGGAACGGTGACGCGTCCGGTTTCGTCATGCAGGTCGGCCAGAATCTTGCTCAGAATATGGATGGGATTGGCGGCAGCACCACCGAAGAAGCCCGAATGCAGATCACGGTCGGCAGCCTTGATGACGATTTCCTCGCCGACGAGACCACGCAAGCCCACACTGATGGCAGGGGTTTCCGCGTCCCACATGGCGGTGTCGCAGACCAGCGCCACGTCGGCCTTCAGCTCCGCCTTGTTGGCATCAAGGAATGGCTTCAGCGACGGCGAACCGGATTCTTCCTCGCCTTCGAACAACAGCGTCACTTTGACCGGCAGATTGCCATGGATCGCCTTATAGGCGCGGCAGGCTTCCACGAAGGTCATCAGCTGGCCCTTGTCGTCGGACGTGCCGCGACCGGTCAGGATCTTGCGACCGTTACCGACATCCTTGATCGCCGGATCGAACGGGTCGTTTTCCCACAGGTTCAGAGGATCGACCGGCTGCACATCATAGTGACCATAGAACAGCACATGCGGCGCATCGGGCTTGGCGCCATCGTGATGCGCAACGACCATCGGGTGCCCCGGCGTGTCGCGCACGCTGGCGTCGAAGCCGATCGTCTTCAGATCCTCGACCAGCCATTCCGCAGCTTTACGGCAGTCGGCCTTATAGGCCGGGTCGGTCGAAATCGACTTGATCCGCAGCAGTTCGAACAGGCGTTCGAGGCTTTTATCGAGATTGGCGTCGAGGTGGCTGAGAACTTTGTCGAGCGATTGCTGAGACGTTTCCGTGGACATGAAAATTTCCTGACGAGTCTTAAACTGGCGGCACACTACAACCAGCATCGTCAGGAGGAAACCCGGTTTGAGAGCGGGCGCCCGAAAATGATTTGGCCGCTGCGGTGAGGGGATACCACAGCGGCCATATCACTACACTCAAAGCGGCAGCCCGGAGAGGGGAATGAGGCTGCCGCAACATCCGGTATCCAACGGGGGACGGGTCAGAAAACCGGCGACCGACGAACTGTCGATGACTGAAATTTGGTTTTCAATCGTGGCTATTCAAGGGCACGGAAGATTACAAATCTGTAACAAACTTGTTATCGATCCGTGACGAGGTTCTTTCGCGTGGATCATTGTTTCTCCTGACATTGAGCCAGTTCCCTTTAGGACTGCTTTGATCTACTTCTAAGCCATGAAAAAAGGCGATCATCTCTTTCTCGTTGACGGCTCGGGTTATATTTTCCGCGCCTATCACGCCCTTCCCCCACTGACCCGCAAGTCCGATGGTTTGCCGGTGGGCGCCGTATCGGGCTTCTGCAACATGCTGTGGAAGCTGCTGAAAGATGCGCGCAACACCGATGTAGGCGTGGTGCCGACCCATTTCGCGGTGATTTTCGACTATTCGTCGAAGACGTTCCGCAACGCGCTTTATCCTGAATACAAAGCCAATCGCACCGCACCGCCGGAAGACCTCGTTCCGCAGTTCGGCCTGATCCGTCAGGCAACCCGCGCCTTCAACCTGCCCTGCATCGAAAAGGAAGGGTTTGAGGCCGACGACCTGATCGCGACCTATGCGCGCCTTGCCGAACAGGCGGGCGGCGATGTCACCATCGTCTCTTCCGACAAGGACCTCATGCAGCTCGTGACGCCGGGCGTGTCGATGTATGACAGCATGAAGGACAAGCAGATTTCGATCCCCGAAGTGATCGAAAAATGGGGCGTGCCGCCGGAAAAGATGATCGACCTGCAATCGCTGACCGGCGACAGCACGGATAATGTGCCCGGCATTCCGGGCATTGGCCCAAAGACGGCGGCGCAATTGCTGGAAGAATTCGGCGATCTCGACACGCTTCTCGCCCGCGCCTCGGAAATCAAGCAGAACAAGCGCCGCGAAAACATTCTGGCCTTTGCAGACCAGACCAAGATTTCGCGCGAGCTGGTGACGCTCAAGACCGATGTGCCGCTGGATGTCGATCTCGACGGTCTGGTTCTGGAACCGCAAGACGGCCCGAAGCTAATCGGATTCCTCAAGGCCATGGAGTTCACCTCCCTGACCCGCCGCGTGGCCGAAGCGACCGATACGGATGCTTCCGCCGTGGAGCCGTGCCATGTCGAGACGCAATGGGGCGCGGATGCGCATGGCCCCGATGTCGATGTCGTCGTGACAAGTGTTGCGGACGTCACGGTCGTCGCCGTGGCGACGGGCGAGCCTGCCGCTGCGACAGGCTACACCCCACAGGCGCTGGCCGACAAGCGCGCCGCGAATGCCACTGCGCAGAAGATCGACACCAGCGCTTACACTTGCATTCGCGATATTGCCACGCTCAAGCTCTGGCTGGCCGAAGCGGTCGAAACCGGCGTGATGGCTTTCGATACGGAAACCAATTCGCTTGATCCGATGCAGGCCGAACTCGTTGGCTTCTCGCTGGCGCTCCCCGGCCAGAATGGCACGACCAGGGCGGCTTATATCCCGCTTCAGCACAAATCCGGTCAGGGCGATCTGCTCGGCGGTGGCATGGTCGATGGGCAGATTCCGCTCGGCCAGGCCCTTGAAGCGCTGAAGGCCGTGCTTGAGGATGCTTCCGTTCTCAAGATTGCGCAGAACATGAAATATGACTGGCTGGTGATGCGCCGCCACGGGATCAACACCGTGTCCTTCGACGACACGATGCTGATTTCCTACGTACTCGACGCCGGAACGGGCAGCCATGGCATGGACCCGCTTTCGGAACGCTGGCTCGGCCATACGCCGATTGCCTATAAGGATGTTGCAGGCAGCGGTAAAAGCGCCGTGACCTTCGACATGGTCGATATCGACCGCGCGACAGCCTATGCGGCTGAAGATGCCGATGTAACGCTGCGCCTATGGCAAGTCCTCAAACCACGCCTCGCTGCTGAGGGCCTCATGTCGGTCTACGAGCGGCTGGAGCGTCCATTGGTCGATGTGCTGGCGCGCATGGAAGAACGCGGCATTTCCGTGGATCGTCAGGTGCTGTCGCGCCTGTCTGGCGATCTGGCACAGGCTGCCGCCGCTTACGAAGATGAAATCTACGAACTGGCCGGTGAGAAATTCACCATCGGCTCGCCGAAGCAACTCGGCGATATTCTGTTCGGCAAGATGGGCCTGCCCGGCGCGTCCAAAACCAAGACCGGCCAATGGTCCACCTCGGCGCAAGTGCTGGAAGATCTGGCCGCCGAGGGACATCCGCTGCCGCGCAAAATCGTTGACTGGCGCCAGCTGACCAAGCTGAAATCCACCTATACCGATGCGCTGCCCGGTTTCATCCATCCGCAGACCAAACGCGTCCACACATCTTACGCAATGGCGTCCACCTCGACGGGCCGCCTCTCCTCTTCCGAACCGAATTTGCAGAACATTCCGGTGCGTACCGCCGAAGGTCGCAAGATCAGGACGGCCTTCATCGCGGAACCGGGCAACAAGCTGATCTCCGCCGATTACAGCCAGATCGAGCTGCGCGTGCTGGCCCATGTGGCCGATATTGCGCAATTGAAACAGGCTTTTGCCGATGGCGTCGATATTCACGCCATGACCGCATCGGAAATGTTCGGCGTGCCGGTGGAAGGCATGCCGTCCGAAGTGCGCCGCCGCGCCAAGGCGATCAATTTCGGCATCATCTACGGCATTTCCGCTTTCGGTCTCGCCAACCAGCTTTCCATCCCGCGTGAGGAAGCCGGGCAATATATCCGCACCTATTTCGAGCGCTTCCCCGGCATCAAGGATTATATGGAAGCGACCAAGGCTTTTGCGCGTGAAAATGGCTATGTCGAAACCATATTCGGACGCCGCGCCCATTATCCGGATATCCGCGCTTCCAACCCGCAAATCCGCGCTTTCAACGAGCGCGCGGCCATCAACGCGCCCATTCAGGGTTCGGCTGCCGACATTATCCGCCGCGCCATGATTCGCATGGAAGATGCGCTTGAAAAAGAAAAGCTCGCCGCCCGCATGTTATTGCAGGTGCACGACGAACTGATCTTCGAAGTACCGGAAAATGAAGTGGAAAAAACCATTCCGCTGGTGCGTCATATCATGGAGAATGCGGCCCTTCCGGCGGTATCTCTGACGGTTCCGCTGCATGTCGATGCGCGCGCAGCGCATAACTGGGACGAGGCCCACTAACACTCTTTACCGAGCCGTCACTGCCAGACGGTTGCGGCTCGGCCTTGCTTTAAACCCGCATTTTAACGGATCATACAGAACGATCTGTAGTGATTATCCGTATAATAATAGGTGCGATTTGCACTCCCATCATAACCGATAATGGCCCGGTGCCGTCCACGGCGACCGTATCGATCCTTGCCGAGATCGAACTCAAAATAGGTCATACGAGGCACATTCGGGAGAATTCCCTCGTTATTGTTGAAGACCGTGGGCCTCTGCCCCTTCCCCTTCAAATATTGGTCGAGCTGGAATTTTGCATTTCTGAAATCATCATATTCATTGGGGTTACTCTTGGGAGGAATTCCAGATGCACAGTACGAAATCGGCCTTGCGACACCGTAATTGACAGAAAACATCAAGCCAACGATTAAAAAAGCTGAAACAGCCAATAATTTTCTCATTTTTATCTCGCAATTACTTTGATTAAATCGAATTGATAGCCAATCATTATTGATAGTGACGTTTATATATTAAATGAAAACTGAGCCCCGGAAAGTCGGTCAATTGGCATACGCCGGGCGCAGGGCTGCCATGTCGCCAGCCATGGTTGACCTCGCGACCTGAACCCTATAGGGAAGCGGCAATTCTGTTGCTTCGGTGGTCGCCAGGGGAGCCGTGAACGTTAGGTTTACGGCCAATGGGTTTGCGACTTGTGAAGCTTTTGTGAAAGTTGTCCATGTCTCTGCCCGAAACCATCGCTCCGGCCTTGTCCGGAGCTCTTGCCGCTCGCGGTTATAACACCCTCACCGCCGTTCAGAACGCCGTGCTGGCACCTGAAACGCTCGATTCCGACCTTCTCGTGTCCGCCCAGACCGGTTCCGGCAAGACGGTTGCTTTCGGTCTCTCCATGGCCAACACCATTCTGGAAGACGAGCTTCGCTTCGGCGAAGCGGGTGCGCCGCTTGCCATGATCATCGCGCCGACGCGCGAACTGGCGCTTCAGGTGCGCCGCGAGCTGGAATGGCTTTATGCCGATACCGGCGCGCGCATTGCATCCTGCGTTGGCGGCATGGATATCCGCACCGAGCGCCGTGCGCTGGAGCGTGGCAGCCATATCGTCGTTGGTACGCCGGGCCGCCTGCGCGACCATATCACCCGCTCAGCGCTGGATATGTCTGCGCTGCGCGTCGTCGTGCTCGACGAAGCCGACGAAATGCTCGACATGGGTTTTCGCGAAGACCTCGAATTCATCCTCGGTGAAGCGCCGGAAGACCGCCGCACGCTGATGTTCTCGGCAACCGTGCCGAAGCCCATCGCGCAGCTCGCCAAGCGTTTCCAGAACAATGCGCTGCGCCTCACCGTGCAGAGCGAAACCAGCCAGCACGCCGATATCGATTATGTCGCCATGCCGGTTCCGCCGCATGAGCGCGACCACGCGATCATCAACACGCTGCTTTATTACGATTCACAGAACTCGATCATCTTCTGCTCAACCCGTGAAGCGGTAAAGCACATGGCAAGCCGCCTTTCCAATCGCGGCTTTGCAGTGGTGGCGCTTTCGGGCGAACTGAGCCAGGCCGAGCGCAACAATGCGCTGCAGGCCATGCGCGATGGTCGCGCCCGCGTTTGCGTGGCGACCGACGTTGCCGCACGCGGTATCGATCTGCCGAATCTCGATCTGGTTATCCATGCCGATCTGCCGAACAATCCTGAAACCATGCTGCACCGTTCAGGCCGCACCGGTCGCGCCGGTCGCAAGGGCACCTGCGTGCTGGTCGTGCCGTTCTCGCGCCGCCGTTCCGCCGAGCGCCTTCTGCATATGGCGAAGCTCGACGCGCAGACCATCCCTGCGCCGGGCATTGCCGCCGTTCAGGCCAAAAACAACGAACGCATTCTCAATGCCGAGGCATTTGGCCAGCCGGTCGAGGAAGAACATCAGGACGTGCTGAAAGCGCTTCTGGAGCGTTACACGCCGGAACAGCTGGCAGCCGCCTATCTCAATCGCGAATTGTCGCTGGCGCCTGCACCGGAAGAAGTGTCGGACGCGCCGGTTCATCCGGTTGGCGGCAAGAAACCGCGCGAACGTTCTGACCGCGGCGATCGTTTCGAGCGTAACGACCGTTTTGATCGTGGAGAACGCGGCGAACCGGGCGAACGCTTCGACCGCAATGCGCATTTCGATGGCGTCTGGTTCTCGGTTTCGGCTGGTCGAAAGCACCGCGCCGATCCGAAGTGGCTGCTGCCGCTGATCTGCAAGGCTGGCGACGTGTCGAAGCGCGATGTCGGCTCGATCAAGATCCTCGACGGCGAAACCCGCTTTGAAATCGCCGCATCGAAGGCCGATGAATTCCGTCAGTCGGTTGCCGAGCGCGGCACGGGCGAAAAGGGTCTGGTGATCCGTCCTGCGGTTGCTGGCGCCGGTGAAGATGCCGGACGCCGCGAAAGCAAGAGCTTCAAGCCGCGTGGTGAAAAGTCTTATGGCGAGAAATCCTGGGGCGACAAGCCGCGCGGAGACAAGCCTTGGGGCGACAAGCCACGTGGGGAAAAGTCATGGGGTGACAAGCCGCGTGGCGAAAAATCCTGGGGTGACAAGCCGCGTGGTGA
This sequence comes from Ochrobactrum teleogrylli, assembly GCF_006376685.1. Classification (GTDB taxonomy): domain Bacteria; phylum Pseudomonadota; class Alphaproteobacteria; order Rhizobiales; family Rhizobiaceae; genus Brucella; species Brucella teleogrylli. The sequence continues at coordinate 243,033 of NZ_VEWL01000003.1, forward strand.
CGGCTTCAAAAAAGGCCCGAAGAAGTCCGAAGGCGGCTATAGCAAAAAGCCTCGCAGCGAGTAAGCTGTTCGTAAAACTGGAAAAGCCCGCCGCATGGCGGGCTTTTTATTAACCGGCGATTTACGTCCCTTTAAACCGCCGCATTTACCCTGCACCGGGTAGACCCTTCTTCGCATTGGTTGAATAACATGACGGCAATGCAGATTAATTTTGGAAAATGATCGGTTCGCACGCATAACGGACCGGCGCGCAGGTGGGTAACTTAGGCAGACTATGGCATCGCGAGACGACAGGAACGGACGCATCGACCCTTCTTTCGGCAAAGAAGAGAAGAGGACTGACGAGGACGATTTCCGTGTCGATGAGGAGGAGCGTATGGCGCGCTCGCAGCAACGCAAACGGACCCCGTCCCGGGATCGCGAACCGCGTGCAGCACGCCGCGGCAAGGCGAAGCAGCGCGGCTTCTTCGGCTTTCTGCGCCGCGCGATCTACTGGTGCTTCGTGCTCGGCCTGTGGGGCGGTATCGGCCTTGCCGGTGTGCTCGTCTATTTTGCAGCCAAGATGCCGCCGACGACGGATTGGGAAATCCCCGACCGTCCGCCCAACGTGCGGATTGTCGATGTGAGCGGAAAGCTGATTGCCAATCGCGGCACCACCGGCGGCGAGGCTGTGGGTCTGCATGAAATGTCGGCCTTCATTCCAAAGGCGGTTGTCGCCATCGAAGACCGGCGTTTCTTTTCGCATTTCGGCATCGACCCGATCGGCCTTGCCCGCGCAATCGTGACCAATGTTGTTTCAGGCCGCGCCGTGCAGGGCGGTTCGACGCTGACACAGCAGCTCGCCAAAAACCTGTTCCTGTCACCTGACCGCACGCTGGAACGCAAGGTACAGGAAGTGATGCTCGCCGTATGGCTCGAGCATAAATACACCAAGGAACAGATTCTGGAGATGTATCTGAACCGGGTCTATCTCGGTTCGGGCGCGTATGGCGTCGACGCGGCTTCGCGGCGCTATTTCAACAAGTCGGCCAAGGATGTGAACCTGATGGAAGCCGCCACGCTGGCTGGCCTTCTCAAAGCCCCGTCCCGCCTGTCGCCCGCCCGCGATCCGGAAGCCGCCGCCGCCCGCGCCAAGCTGGTGCTGGGTGCCATGCGCGAAGAAGGCATGATCGACGACAGGCAACTGGCGATCGCCGAAAGCGAACCGCCGACCCGTGCGCCATCCTTCTGGCAGGGTTCGGAAAACTATGTCGCCGACAAGGTCGTGTCGGCATTGCCGGCCCTGATCGGCGAGGCGAAGACCGATATCACGGTGGAAACGACCATCGATCTCGGCCTGCAATCGGCAGGCGAAGAGGCGATCAAGGACCAGATTTCCCAAAGCGGCAAGAAAATGAATGTGAGCCAGGGTGCTCTCGTTTCCATCGACGGCACCGGCGCGGTGCGCGCCATGGTCGGTGGCGTCGATTATGCCGCCAGCCAGTTTGACCGCGTGACCGATGCGCGCCGTCAGCCTGCATCCTCCTTCAAGCCGTTCGTCTATCTTTCGGCGCTGGAACAGGGCCGCACACCGGATTCGGTGCGCAACGATGCGCCGGTGCGCATCGGCAAGTGGACTCCCAGCAACGACAACGGCAAATATATGGGCGAAGTGACGCTGGCGACCGCGCTGTCGCACTCGCTCAACTCGGTTTCCGCCCAGCTTGTGATGGAAGTCGGCCCGCAGACCGTGGTGGATACCGCGCACCGTCTTGGCGTGCAATCGAAGCTTGAGCCCAACGCTTCGCTGGCGCTTGGCACCTCGGAAGTGACCCTTCTCGAACTGGCCGATGCCTATGTGCCTTTTGCCAATGGCGGCTATCGCGCGCCGGTCTATTTCATCACCAAGGTGACGGATGCCGATGGCAAGGTGCTTTACCAGAAAGATGACGCGATTGGCCCGCGTGTCATCGACGAGCGCAATGTCGGCATGATGAACGCCATGTTGCGGCGCACCGTCGAGGACGGTACGGCGCGCAAGGCGGCCTTTGGCGGCTGGCCCGCAGCGGGGAAAACCGGCACCAGCCAGAATTTCCGCGACGCATGGTTCGTCGGCTACACATCCAATCTCACCACTGGCGTCTGGTTCGGCAATGACGATGGCAAGGGCATGAAGCGCGTCTTCGGCTCGACCTTGCCCGTTGCCGCCTGGAAAAGCTTTATGCAGGAAGCGCACAAGGGCGTGCCCATCTCCGAACTGCCCGGCCATTACGACATCCAGAATGTCGTTCCCGGCGGCAGCGACGGCATGGACCCGAATGCGCCTTACGATCCCAACATGATGCCACAGAGCGGCTATGGCGATCAGCCGATGGCTGGAAATGGCGACGATGGTTACTGGCCGCCAGCGCCGGAAACCACCACGCGCAACGACATCCAGCAGGCTGCACCGGAAGGCGCTTATCCTGTGAATGCGCCGGGGCCGCAGGGCAACGCATCCGGCGGGTATAACGACACCTACCGCCCGATGCCACCCGGCGAGGTCGGCGGCCAGCCGGTTCAGCAGCCGCAGCGACGGCAGGGTGGCTCCACCACGTTGCTTGACATCATCATGGGCAATTCGCAGTAGAGATTTGCAAGAAATGCAGGAGTGGATGACAGTCCGCTCCCGCAGTCGCGATCAAGTGAAGCACCTTCTGCACGCAATTGCTAATTCCCCTCGAAATCTTGAGCGGCATGGTCTATTCAAGATTTGAGAGCGAGGTTTTCCATGACCCAAATGACCAAAACAGACGCGTCCCCATCTGAAACCCCGAAGGTTGACGAAGAGCGCAAGACACTGGTTCTGACCGGCGCCAGCCGCGGTATCGGCCATGCGACCGTCAAGCGTTTTTCGCGTGCAGGCTGGCGCGTGATTACCTGCTCGCGGCAGGATTTTTCCGATAATTGCCCATGGCCCGCCGGACCGGAAGACCATATCAAGGTCGATCTGGCCGATCAGGAAGACGTCGGCAAGGCGATTGCCGAAATCCGCCGTCGCCTTGAAGCCAATGGCAGCAAGCTGCATGCGCTCGTCAACAATGCAGGCATTTCGCCGAAAGCACAGGGCGGACGCCGCCTGAATTCGATTGAAACGCCGATGGCCGTGTGGCGCGACGTGTTTCAGGTCAATTTCATGGCCCCGATCATGCTGGCGCGTGGCCTGTTCAAGGAACTGGAAGCCGCACAGGGTTCGGTCGTCAATGTGACCTCCATTGCAGGCAGCCGTGTTCACCCCTTTGCAGGCACCGCTTATGCCACGTCGAAAGCAGCGCTTTCCTCGCTGACCCGCGAAATGGCCTCGGATTTCGGCCCCTACGGCATCCGCGTCAACGCCATTGCGCCGGGCGAAATCGACACGGCGATCCTGTCGCCGGGCACAGAAAAGCTGGTGGAACAATTGCCCATGCGCCGCCTTGGCAAAACCTCGGAAGTCGCGGAAACCATCTACTTCCTGTGCACTGAAGCTTCATCCTATGTCACGGGATCGGAAATCCATATCAATGGCGGCCAGCACGTCTAACAAATGCAAAGCGCGGCTGTTGAAAAACACTGCGCTTTTTGTTTAGCTGCCTTCAATCGATTTAAAACCCAATTCAACAGAAACCGAGCCATGATCCTTTGTTGCGGTGAAGCCTTGATCGACATGCTGCCACGCGAAGCCGCGACCGGCGAAACGGCCTTCGTGCCTTTTGCGGGCGGTTCGGTTTTCAACTCGGCCATAGCGCTTGGGCGACTTGGCGTGCCGACAGGTTTCTTCTCCGGCATTTCCTCGGATTTCTTCGGCGAAGTGCTGCGTGACACGCTGGCGCGCTCCAATGTCGATTATTCCTTTGCCGCCATTTCGGATCGCCCGACGACGCTTGCCTTCGTCCGCCTCGTGGACGGTCAGGCGCGCTATGCTTTCTACGACGAGAATACGGCTGGCCGCATGCTTTCCGAAAGCGACATGCCTTTCGTGGATGAAAGCATGGACGCGATGCTGTTTGGCTGCATCAGCCTGATTTCCGAGCCATGCGGCAGCGTCTATGAAGCGCTGATGACCCGCGAAGCTAAAAAGCGGGTCATGTTCCTCGATCCCAATATCCGCGCCGGTTTCATCACCGACCGCGAGAAGCATCTGGCGCGCATGAAACGCATGATCGCGCTGGCCGATATCGTGAAACTGTCCGACGAAGACCTCAACTGGTTCGGCGAACATGGCAGCCATGACGAAATCGCCGCCGAGTGGCTGAAGCTCGGGCCAAAGCTGATCGTCATCACCAAGGGCGCCCATGGCGCCGATGCCTATACGGCCCATGCAACGGTGCGTGTGCCGGGCGTCAAAGTTGATGTCGTGGACACGGTTGGCGCGGGCGATACGGTCAATGCGGGCATTCTGGTCAGCCTGCACAATCAGGGCTTGCTCAACAAGGCGGCCATCGCAAATCTGAACGACGACCAGATTCACGCCTCCGTCGCGCTCGGCGTCCGGGCTGCTGCCGTCACCGTTTCCCGCGCGGGCGCAAACCCGCCATGGGCCGCAGAAATGCGCGATTGATTCCGTCATCTACAGATAAGACAGCGCCTTCTAACCTACGCCATTGACCCGACTCAATTCCCGCCTTCTATAGGGAGTGGGTGGGAGAGAATCGAATATGGCGAAGGACAATTCAGTGGACGTCTTGCGCATCGCAGCCTTCTCACAAGGCAATCAGGGCGGCAACCCAGCAGGTGTGCTGATTGCGGACCGCCTCCCCTCTCCAGAGGAAATGCAGAAAATCGCCAAGGAGGTGGGCTTTTCTGAAACGGCTTTCGCCGCGCCGGACGGCGAAAGCTGGCGCGTGCGTTATTTCGCACCAGAAATGGAAGTGCCGTTCTGCGGCCATGCCACCATTGCGCTCGGTGCAGCGCTGGCCATGCGCATGGGCGACGGACATTTCAACCTGAAGCTCAATAACAGCACCATCAGCGTGGACGGTCACAAGGAAGGCGAGTTGTTCGCCGCCAGCCTGCAATCGCCGCCGACGCGCAACCGTGCCGCCGCAGAGGTTGAGGTGGAGCAGGCACTCTCGCTGTTCAGCTACGACAAGGACGATCTCGCGCCGGGCATTCCGCCGGCGCTGATCCATGCGGGCGCGGACCATATCCTGTTGCCGCTGCGCTCACGCGAGAAGCTTGCTTCGATGCATTATGATCTGGCGCGTGGCCGTGTAATGATGAAGCGGCAGGGTTGGACGACCATCCTGCTGATCCATTCGGAAACGCCGCAACGCTTCCATAGCCGCAACCCGTTTGCCGCTGGTGGCGTCTATGAAGACCCGGCGACGGGCGCTTCCACGGCGGCCTTTGCCGCCTATCTGCGCGATATCGGCTGGCCGCATGGCGGCGAGATCGAAGTGTTTCAGGGCGAGGATATGGGCAGTCCGTCGCATCTTCGCGCCCAGATCGGCACGGAACGCGGCGGATCAATCCGCCTTTCCGGCACAGCACGGCTGATGGAATAGCGGTAAAACGCGGCTCGTAACGTCAGTGGAGATTCGGCGTTATGGTGAGACGAAAATGCCGTTCTTCGAGAACCGGCGCGCAGCGTACTTAAAGGTACGTGAGCACCGGAAGCGCAGAAGAGCGGTATTTGCAGGCCACCAGAACCCGAATATCCGCTGACGTTTAAACTCTGACGAGCTGCTCCACTCTTTCCTCATTGCCGAAGAATTTGAGATAACGCGCCACTTCCTTCGGGTCGCCCGTCGCTTTCTGCGGATTGTCGGAAAGCTTGACCGCCGGATGACCATTGGCATCCGTGACCTTACAGACCAGCGAAATGGCATTCAGCCCTTCGATGTTCTTCGGCGCGCAACCCATGAAATCATTGGTGAGGTTTGTGCCCCAACCGAAGCTCATGCGCACACGGCCTTCGAAATGGCGATAGGTGTCTTCGATCGTATCGACATCGAGCGCATCGGAGAAAATGAGCAGCTTTTCACGCGGGTCCTTGCCGCGCGATTTCCACCATTCGATAATGCGTTCGCCGCCTTCGACGGGCGGGGCGCTGTCGGGACGAAAACCCGTCCAGTCGGCAACCCAGTCCGGCGCATTGCGCAGAAAGGCCGCCGTGCCGAAGGCATCCGGCAGGACGATCAGCAGATTGCCGCCATAGTAACGGTTCCAGTCCTGCAACACGCGATAGGGCGCGCTGCGCAGCTCTTCATCCGTCTTGGCGAGCGCGGCCAGCACCATCGGCAATTCATGCGCGTTGGTGCCGAGCGCTTCAAGGTCGGTATCCATCGCCAGAAGCACGTTGCTGGTGCCGGTAAAGGAATCGCCGATGCCCTCCTTCAGCGCCTCCACGCACCAGCGCTGCCACAGGAACGAATGTCGACGGCGGGTGCCGAAATCGGAAATCTTCAGATCCGGCAGCAGGCGCAGCCGTTCCACCTTGCTCCACATCTTCGCTTTGGCGCGGGCATAGAGCACATCGAGCGAAAACGGCCCGAGGTTCTTCATCGCCGCGCGCGAACGCAGTTCGTTGATGATGGCAAGCGCCGGAATTTCCCACATCGATGTGTGAGACCACGGCCCGTGGAAATGCAGCTCGTACTGCCCGTCCTTGCGACGAAGCTCATATTCCGGCAGCTGGAAATCATGCAGCCATGCCAGGAATTCCGGCTGGAAAATCTGCTTGCGGCCATAGAAGGTGTTACCCGCCAGCCAGATCATTTCCTTTTTGGAGAAGCGCAGCGTGCGCGCATGATCAAGCTGCGCGCGCAGCTCGCCTTCTTCGATCTCGTCGGCGAGGCGCACAGAGGTCGTGCGATTGATGAGCGAGAAGGTCGCGTCCACCTTGGGATAGAGGCCCCAGATCATCTGGAGCATCAGAAGCTTGTAGAAATCCGTATCCAGCAGGCTGCGGATAATAGGATCGAGCTTCCAGGCATGGTTATAGACGCGGCGCGCGATATCAGTTCTGGCCATCACGGCCTCCAGCAAACAACAAGTATCCGATGGCACAAGGGCTAATTCTACTTAGCCTGAGTCGTGCAAAAGGCGGGTTTTCACCCGCCTTTTTAATCGGTTCACTTCTGTTTGGGAAGCTCTACCACAATTTCATGTTCGCCATCCGGCTTGATCGGCACGCCTTCGTCCGGTTTGCCGACCTTGCGGCCGTTGAACTTGATCGCCTTATCCTTAGCGCCAGCGACAACCTTGACCCGGTAGAGCGCCTCGCCGAAACGAAGCTCGGCTTCATAGCCGTCCCATTCCGGCGGCAATGCCGGATCAAGATGCAGCCTGTCTCCACGCTTTGTCACACCGAGGATACCCTCGGTCGCCACGCGGTAGAACCAGCCTGCCGAACCCGTATACCAGGTCCAGCCGCCCTGCCCGCGACGCGGCTCGACGGAATAGATGTCGGCTGCGATCACATAAGGTTCAACACGGTAGGTGTCCGGGTTGCGGCCATGATTGACCGGGCTGATCAGCGAGAACAGACGCCAGGCTTCCGCTGTCTTGCCCATGCGGGCCAGCGCCAGAATGGCCCAGGTTGCGCCATGGGTGTACTGACCGCCGTTCTCGCGAACGCCGGGCGGATAGCCCTTGATGTAACCCGGCTCCTGCACGGTCTTGTCGAAAGGCGGCGTGAAGAGGCGAAGCAGTTCGCCCTCCTCATCCAGCAGACGTTTTTGGAGCGAAGCCATCGCCTGTTCGGCGCGCTTTGGATCTGCCACACCGGACAACACGCTCCAGGATTGCGCGATGGCGTCGATCTGGCATTCGTCGCTGTCTTTCGAACCAAGCGGCGCGCCATTGTCGTAGAAGCCACGACGATACCATTCGCCATCCCAGCCGTCGCGGTCGAGCGCCACCGTCAGGCTGTCCAGATGCGCTTTCCAGATATCAACGCGGACATTGTCCTTACGCGCTTCGGCAATCGGGATGAACTGGCGCAGCGTATAGGCCAGGAACCAGCCGAGCCACACGCTTTCGCCTTCGCCCTTCACACCGACAAGGTTCATGCCGTCGTTCCAGTCGCCGCCGAGGATCAGCGGCAGACCATGCTTGCCGGTGCGGTCGACCGCAAGGTCGAGCGCCAGCGCGCAATGCTCGTAAAGGCTTGCCGTGTCCTTGGAGATTTCCGGCTCATAGAAGGCGTCATGTTCGCTTGTCTCCAGCTTGCGTCCGACGAGGAATGGCAGCTTTTCATCGAGGATCGAGCGGTCGCCCGTGGTCTCGACATAAAGCGAGGTGCCATAGCCGAGCCAGACCACATCGTCCGAGATCAGCGTGCGCACACCGGCACCTGTGGCGGGCAGCCACCAATGCTGGACATCGCCCTCAGGGAACTGGCGCGATGCGGCATTGAGGATCTGCGCGCGGGCGAGCGTCGGATTGACGAGCAGCAGCGACAGCGTGTCCTGCAACTGGTCGCGGAAGCCGAAGGCGCCGCTGGCCTGATAGAAAGCGGCACGCGCCCAGATACGGCAGGCAATCGCCTGATAAGGCAACCAGCCATTGACCAGAAGATCGAAGGCCGGATCAGGCGTCTTCACCTGCACGCGATTGAAGAGCGTTTCCCACTGGTTCTTCGCCGCCTGCAGCTTGTCCTCGAAAGACGCGGTGCGGGTATCGGAAATCAGCTTTTTCGCCTGCACCTGATCGGCGGCATTGCCGAGCAGGAACACCAATTCGCGGCTTTCGCCAGGACCGACGTCGATGTCGAGCGCAAGCGCCGCGCACGGATCACGTCCGGCTTCCACCGTGTTGGAGAGCGCCTTGCCCGCGAGCACCACTTCCGGCCTGTCCACCGAACCTGTGGTGCCAATGAACTCGCTGCGATCAGCCGTCACCGATTGCGGCTTTTCAGTCGCTGCAAAAAAGGCGATCTGGCCCGATTTGTCGGGATGATACGGGTTGCCCGCAAAGAGCGCACCCAGTTCATCATCATGCGACGGCACGATGAACGGCACGTTCTTGGCGCGGGCATTGCCCAGCACCCATTCGACGTAACCATAGGCGCGCAGCTTGCGCTTGGAGCGGCCCTTGTTGGTCACTGTCAGGCGCGACAGGCGCACCGGCTTGTCGGCATCGACGATATGGGTCAGTTCCAGCGCCAGTTCGCCATGCTGTGCGGCGAAAGTGCTGTAGCCATGGCTGTGGCGGGCTTCGTAAGTCACCGCCTCGTCGCGCAGCACATTCGACGTTGGCGCGAAGGTGCGGCCCGTTTCGCGGTCGAGGATATAGATCGCCTCGCCCGGACGGTTGGTGACCGGATCGTTGGCCCATGGGGTCAACTGATAGTCGCGGCTGTTGCCAGCCCAGGTGAAGGCTGAACCTTCCGCCGAGACATGGAAACCGAAGGACGGATTGGCGATGACATTGATCCATGGATGCGGGGTGTTGGTCAGACCATTGACCCGCACGACATAGCTGCCGTCTTCCGCAAAACCGCCATAGCCGTTCCAGAACTGCAGATCGTCACCCGACGGCGCCGGGCGATTGCTGACCTTCGGCTTGACGACCGGACGACGCTCTTCCGTACCGCCGCCGCCGCGCTCGATGACGGCAGGCGCAAGTCCGGCAGCACCGAGACCCTGAGCCGCCGCCTGACCATTGGTCGCCGACTTGGCGTCGCGCGCGGCCAGATCGACCGTGATTTCCTCGCTGCGGCGCAACTGTTCGGCCAGCGAGCCGTTCTGCGCATGCATGACAATACGGGCCGAAGCCAGAAGCGTGTTGTAGCTTTCGTCGCTCATCTGGTCGCGGCGCACCGCGAAGATATGCGGCTGGCCGCCGCCACGGGCGCGGAAACCTTCCACGATCCAGTCGATGGCGCGCTGTGTGTCCTGCGCATAAGAGAAGGCGCGTTCGTTGACCGCCACCACATCGACGGTGAGGCCCTTCGAACGCCAGTATTCCTGCGCACGCAGAACGCCACGCAACACTTCGAGATCGGCTTCGTTGTCGATGCGCAGCGCGAAGATCGGATAATCCCCGGAAATCGACATCGGCCACAGATCTGACTGTTTGCCGAGGCCGCTGGCAATGGTTTCCGGCGGCTGGCGCAGCGTCCGCTCCGGATAGAGCAGATAGGCCGCGACCTTCTGATAGTCGGCGGCTTCCGCCGGCTTGATGCCAATATGGTAGAGCTGCACCTGCGAGCTGGTCCAGGACAGAGAATATTCGCGGGCAAAGCTTTCCGGATGGCGATGCATCGCCACCGCATGTTCCACCGCATCGCGGCTGCCACCGGCAAAGGTCCAGAAAACGAGGCTCACCTTCTTGTGTGCCGGGACGCGGACGCGGGTGCGCACCGAAGCAATCGGATCGAGCACGCAGCCCTGGCTGCCGGTAAATTTCGCACCCGGCTCGAAGGCAATCGCATCACGCAGGCTGCGGCCACGACCGATGAAGGCGCGGCGGTCGGTTTCGACCTCGGTTTCACGGACGGCACCGGTCAGATCGGTGACGAAATGCGCAACATGGATATCCGGGTCGGACGGCGCGCGCTTGCGGCGCTTGGCATAGATGGTCGAACCGTTATCGGCGATTTCGGTTTCGACGAACATCTTGGCAAAGGCCGGATGGGCGGCGTCGCTGTCCTTGTCGGTCAGCACCAGTTCCTCATAGGAGGTAACTTCGATGATGCGGTCACGCGCCGACGTGTTGATGATGTCAAGCCTGCGGCCCTCACCGTCATATTCCGACGAGACGATCACTTCCATGACCGTCTTGATATCGCCGGCGGTCTTGTAGAATTCCGCCTTGTCTTCGGTGAAGACTGTCTTGGTTTCTTCTTCCGGGTTGCGCACCGGCTCGCCGGTCGCCGACCACCAATAGCCGCTTTCCATATCCCGCAGGAACAGGAAGGAACCCTGAAGGTCTTCCGACGCATCGGCGTGGAAACGGGTGATATCCCAATTGTGCCAGCGGCTGTAGCCGGAACCATTGGCCGTGACCATCAGCGCATATTGGCCGTTCGACATCATATGCGTGGTGCGCGGCGCCTTGAACGGCTTGTCGATGATGCGCATCGGTGCATCGTCGAAACCGCCCGAATCCACGCGCATCGGATTTTCTGTCTTGGCGTAAATCATCGGGATTTCGCGCGGCGCCTTTTCCTGCAACAGGAGTTCGGCGGCTTCGATCACCGGATCAGAGTGGAAACGCTCGCGCATGCGGCCTTCGAAGATCACATTGTTGACCGCGATGATCGCCATACCATGATGGTGGGCATAATAGTTCTTCACAACCGCGCAGGTTTCACCTTCGCGAACACGCGACGGGGTGAAGTCCACGGAATCGTGGAAGCCATAGCGGCCCAGCGCGCCAAGCTTGGCCAGACGCTTGAGGTTGGCGACGGCAGCCGCTGGCTGATATTGCGACGCAAGCAGGCTCGCATAAGGCGCGATGACCGCATTGCGCGACAGGCCGCGCTGCAAGCCCAGATTAGGCACGCCGAAGTTGGAATACTGGTAGTTCATATGCGCGTCACGCGCATTGAACGCCGCTTCGGAAATACCCCATGGCAGACCGCGCGAGGTCGCATAGTCGATCTGACGTTGCACCACGAGTTTGTTGGTCTGGTCGAGCAGCGAACCGAGCGGCTCGGACATGACCAGCGGCGGCATCAGATATTCGAACATCGAGCCGGACCAGGAGAGCAGAGCGCCCTTCCAGCCCACCGGCACGAGAAGACGGCCCAGCTTGAACCAATGCTCGACCGGCACATCGCCCTTGGCGATGGCGAACAGGCTCGCCAGACGGGCTTCGGAAGCCAGAAGATCGTAGCAGCTTTCGTCCAGTTCGTTTTCCTGCACGCGGAAGCCGATCGACAGAAGGCGGCGTTCTTTACGCTCGAGGAAGCCGAACTGCATATCGAACGCCAGCTGGCGCGAACGGGTCGCGAGGTCGCGCAGGCGCTCGCGCAACGCGTCGGTGTCGCGTTCGCCCATGGCATCATCGGTGTGCGCCTGGCAGGTATCGACCAGAATACGCGCCCATTCCTTGGCCTCGGCGCTGGCGGGCGTCTCGATCTCGCTGTCGAGTTCTTCCATCAGACGCACGATATCATTGGCGAAAAGCGACAGGTTGATCGTGCGGAAGGATGCCGTTTCCGGCTCTTCCTTGATGGTGCGCACGGCGCGGCGGAAATTGGCGATACGCTCTTCCAGACGGCGGCGCAGTGGACGCAGGATGCGGCGGTCGTCCGGGATATTCGCGATGGTTTCCTCAAGGATGTCGTTGACATCGAGGATACCGTCGAGATCGCCCTGCACATAGACGGATGGCGCTTCGGCCCATTCTTCGAGCGCCGAAGACAATGTCACCAGATGGCCGGCGAGATTGCCGCTATCCACCGCCGACACATAAAGCGGGCGCATCGGCGTCAGCGTGTTGGTCTCATACCAGTTGTAGAGATGGCCCTGATACTTCTCCATCTTCTCCAGCGTATTGACGGTCGCCTCGACACGCTCCACCGTTTCGTCGAAGCCAATCCAGCCGAAATCGCGGGCTGCGACAATCGACAGAAGATAGACGCCGATATTGGTCGGCGAGGTGCGCTGCGCCAGCACCGGCAGCGGGTCTTCCTGGAAGTTATCCGGCGGCAGGTGATGGTTTTCATCATTCGCGAATTCGGCGAAATAACGCCAGGTTCGGCGCGCATAACGGCGCAGATCAGACTTGTCGGATGACAGAACTTCGAGCGTGTCCTGCGGCTTGGCCGAACGGCTGACCAGCCATGCGATCAGCGGCGAGACGAACCAGATCACCGCAAAGGGAGCTGCGATAAGCGCGGCGTGGCTTTCGGCTGCGAGAGGCACGAACATCGCCAGACCAGCAATGGCCATGGCTGGCCACATGAGCTGGAAATAGAACAGCAGCGTGTCCGGTGAGGTCTTGGCCTGCGCCGCTGTGCGCCATTCCAGAAGGTTGCGGCGCGAAACGAACAGACGATAGACCGTGCGCGCAATGGCATCGGCCATCAGAAAGGCCGAATGCGCGATGAAGGTGGTGCGCAGCGCCACATCCGCCGTGCCCAGTGCAATATCGGTCAGCACCGATTGCGCATGGCCCTTCAGCGAATAATCCATATTCACCGGGATCAGATTGGTGACGATGCCGAAAGTCGGCGCGACGAACATGCTGACGATCAGGAAGCCCTGCCAGACGGCAGCAACGCCAAGCGGCAGCACGCTCCAGCCGATTACGGCGGCAAGCAACCACAAGATCGGGTTCAGCGAACGGCGCAGATTGTCCACCATCTTCCAACGCGTCGTGGCGCTGACGCCGCGATTGGTGGAAAACAGCCATGGCAGAAGCTGCCAGTCGCCACGCGCCCAGCGATGGTGGCGCGACACATCGACATTATAGCCGGTCGGATAATCTTCCACGACTTCAACATCGCTGACGAGTGCAGCGCGGGCATAGCCGCCTTCGAGAAGATCGTGGCTGAGAAGCGTGTTTTCCGGCACGCGATCCTTCAGCGCCGCCTCAAAGGCGTCGATGTCGTAAAGACCCTTACCGGTAAATGTGCCCTCGCCCAGCAGATCCTGATAAGTATCGGAAACCGCGAAGACGTAAGGATCGATACCGCGATTGACCGAGAAGACGCGTTGCAGGAACGATGCCTCGTCGCCCGTCGTCAGCGACGGCGTCACGCGCGGCTGCAAAATGCCATAACCGCGAACAACCTTGCCGGTCTTTTCATCGATGACCGGACGGTTCAGCGGATGGCTGAGTTTGCCAGCAAGATTGGTGACGGATTCCGGCGTCAGACGCGTATCGGCGTCCAGCGTCATCACATATTTGATTTCCTTCGGCAGACGCTCATCCGGCGGGAAGAAGCTCGTATCCTGATCGCCGCGCAGAAGCAGGTTCAGCTCGTGCAGCTTGCCGCGCTTGCGCTCCCAACCCATCCAGCAATTCTGCTTGTCGTTGAACAGGCGACGGCGATGCATGAGGAAGAAGCGCGGCTGGTCGCCGCCCGTATAATGCTCGTTGAGCTTGGCGATTTCCTCACGCGCATAGTCATAGATTTCCATGTCCGCAGGCTTGATTTCCTGCTTCGCATCCACCCAGTCGCTGACCAGCGCGAAATAAATCTCGCCGCGCGGATTGGTGAGATAATGGACTTCCAGATTGCGGATCTGCTCGTCGATGGAATCACGCGAGGTGATGAAGGTCGGCACCGCGACAAGCGTGCGCGCTTCTTCAGGCAAGCCTTCCTTATATTCGAAACCAATCAGGCGCGTCGGCTGTACGAACCACGGCACCAGCGCATTGAACAGCGAATAGGAGGCATCCATCGCCGGGAAGATCGCCAGAAGCGTGAACAGTGTGCGCAGATCAGCCGAAAGCCCGGCGCGGCTCATGCAGTAATTGACGAGCGCCAAAATGAGGATCGTGAAGATCGCCGTCGGAATGAATAGCCCCAGAAGTCCAAGCCCGCGATAAAAGCGCAGCGCCTTGACGCCGAACGGCGCCTTGTAGCCACAGACTTTCTCAAGATCGCTGCGACCGTCGCCCGACAGATAATAGGCGATGGAGCCCTTGCCTTCGGCTTCTGGATGACCGGCCTGCTCGGCACGCTGGCCTTCCTCGGCAAGCTTGAGCGCTGCCCAGGTGATATCGATTTCGCTCATATCCGAATAGCGGGCGAGCTTTTCAATCGTCACGCGATAGGCATTGCGCGAGCGGAAATCCAAGAGTTCGAAATCGCTGTGGTCGCGCAGGATCGCATCGACCTCGTTGACCGTTTCGAACCAGGTTTCCCAATCCACGTCGTCGATGGATTTCAGGCTGCGAATGACGTTGCCCATCGTCACGCCGCCAGTGGACTGGCGTGCATGTTCCTCGACGATGGCGTCTTCCGGGTTGCTGCCTTCCTGTTCCAGAATCCGTTCGAGCCAGCTTGCGGCAGCGGTCGTGTCGGTGGAGGCGGAACGCAGACGATAGAGAAGATGCGTGGCGAAAGTGCTGTCGCGGGCGGCCTGCGCATATTGCGCCAGAACCGCATCGAGTTCCGCGCCGTCGGCAGCGACCACAATGCGGTCGGCGGCCGTGTTGGCGAGATTGCGCATCAGGCGCGCACGATCAACACGCAGAGCCAGACGGCGCGCATTTTCGATCAGGAAATAGCGAACAGCGGACGGCAGCGCCCACAATTCACCGATCTTCAGCGGCTCGACTTCCTGAAAGCCCTTTACGATGGCCGTCAGGGTTTTGAGCGAGAAATTGCTGTCCGTATGGGCGACATAAAGCCAGGCCAGCGCGAAAATGCGCGGCATGCCTTCGACAGCCTTGTAAGGCGGCAACTGGCGAATGAAGCGGCGCGGCAGATCGCGGCGTGCCTGCTGGACATTCTTGTCGATCTGATAATGGTTATCGAGCAACCATTGCGCGGCAGGCGTAATCGTCTCACCGGCACGCGACGCGGCGTCGGACGCGCGATAGGCATGCAGGATCAGCTTGCCGTTTTCGGACAGGCGCTGATCGAACGGAAACGCCAGATAGCCCGGCAGCGGAATGTCTTCCCCGCGGGCAACGGTGCTCGCCAGAACGCGCAGCTCATCTTCCGTCTTGTAAAGCGCGCGGATCGGCGATGGCTGTTCCGGCGGAATCTGATCAGAACCGCCCTGCCCGGTGGATTTCGGCTCCATCGGACTATTCGTTTTGGGCGGCTTTGACGATTTATTCTCGGTTGAGGTTGAATGGGAGTGCGACGAAGACGATTCCGGCATCTGCCTTAACAGCCTTTCCGAAGGGATGAGTTATCTGCGGCGGTGGATACTAAATTCATTTCAATTCAATGTAGGGAAACGACAGTATCCGTAATCGGTTCCCTGCATGTCGCCCGCATTTGGCCAAAATGCGACGGCGGATTGTGCTGATATTCAAACCGTTTAAATCGCAACGCACAATTCTTTCCCGGTAGTAATGTTGCGTTATGGATCAACTCGTTGAATACAACCCTAACATATTGAATTTATAAAAAATACCACCCTGGGTACGGTCGCAGCCATTTTAACGCGCGCCGCCATTCTCGTCCAGAACGGCAAAAAAAGCGGCCTCCGCGCGAGAATCATCGTGCGGAGGCCGCTTTTAGTCTGCTTAGCCAGTCAAAAACCGCGATTCAGGCACCAATCTTCGCCGAAGTTTCACTCGAAGCCTTTTCCGGTCCGCCTGCCGGAAACAGCTTCCAGTAGCGCGGACGAAACGCGATGCGGCTTTTCTCCGCAGCCGGGTGTTCGGCAGGAATTTCGATTTCGATGCGCTCACGCGCGCCGCCCACTTCAAGCTCCACACGCCGCTTACCGCCGGAGCGGCGGCTTGCCACCACCGTGCCTGCGATACAGCCACCGCAACCGTCGAGAAGTTCCACATCATGCGGGCGGAAATAGAGCTGCGCCTCGCCCTCTGCCGCGCCCTCGGCGGTGAGGCCGATATTGCGATCCGTCAGCCAGATCTCGCCATTTTCGACCCGGACCGGAAGCGTGCTGGACTCGCCGATAAATCCATAGACGAAAGGCGAGTTCGGATTGTCATAGATCTCATCGGGCGTGCCGAGCTGTTCGATCCGTCCCTGGCTCATGACCACCACGCGGTCGGCCAGTTCGAGCGCTTCGTCCTGATCATGCGTGACGAAAACGGTCGTATGGCCGGTTTTGTCGTGAATTTCACGCAGCCAGCGGCGCAATTCCTTGCGCACAAGCGCATCGAGCGCGCCAAAAGGCTCGTCGAGCAGCAGAACCTTCGGCTCGATGGCCATGGCGCGGGCAAGCGCGACGCGCTGGCGCTGACCACCGGAAAGCTGGGCGGGATAACGCTTTTCCAGCCCCTGCAACTGCACCAGATCGAGCAATTCCAGCGCACGGCGACGGATTTCGCTGGTGGCAGGACGGGTCGAACCGGGGCGCACTTTGAGGCCAAAACCGATATTGTCCGCGACCGTCATATGCCGGAACAGCGCATAATGCTGAAACACAAAACCAACATTGCGCTCCTGCACGCTCTTCTGCGAGGCGTCTTCCTCACCGAAGAAAATCGTGCCTTCCGTCGGTGTTTCCAGCCCGGCGATCAGACGCAGCAGCGTCGTCTTGCCCGAACCGGACGGGCCGAGCAGCGCGATCAGTTCGCCAGACCGGATATCCAGCGACACATTATGCAAAGCCGGAAAACGGGCAAACTCCTTACGCACGTCGGCAACACGAACTTCCATTCCCTATCCTTCCCCTGCCGCTTCGCGGCCATTTATCCTTGAAGCCGAGCCCGGTTTCAACCACCCGGATCAGCTTTCCAAATTGCCTTCAATGCCCGTTGCTGCCCGCCAGCTCATCGCTATAGCGCAGCTCCAGGATTGTCTTGATCGCCAGCGTCAGAAGCGCAAGCAGAGCCAGAAGCGAAGCCACCGCAAATGCTGCAACGAAATTATACTCGTTATAGAGGATTTCCACGTGCAAAGGCATCGTATTGGTGAGACCGCGAATGCGCCCCGATACCACGGATACCGCCCCGAACTCGCCCATGGCGCGGGCATTACAGAGCAGAACACCATAGAGAAGGCCCCATTTGATATTCGGCAACGTGACATAGCGAAACGTCTGCCAGCCATTAGCGCCAAGTGAAATCGCCGCCTCTTCGTCCCCGGTTCCCTGCTCCTGCATCAGCGGGATCAGCTCGCGCGCCACGAAGGGAAAAGTGACGAAGACCGTCGCCAGAACGATGCCGGGCACCGCGAAGAGTATCTGGATCCCGTGCTGCTCCAGCCATGGCCCAAGCAGGCTGTGACTGGAAAACAGCAGCACGAAGACCAGACCGGAAATCACCGGCGACACCGAAAACGGCAGGTCGATCAGCGTGGTCAGCAGCGCCTTGCCCTTGAACTCGAACTTGGCGATGGCCCATGCAGCGGCAACGCCGAAAACCAGATTGAGTGGCACGGCGATGGCCGCGACCGTCAAGGTGAGCTTGATCGCCGACCAGGCGTCCGGCTCCAGCAAGGCTTCGAGATATTCGGTCGGGCCTTTGCGGAACGCTTCCACAAAAACCGCAATCACCGGCAGGATCAGAAAGAGTGCCAGAAACGCCAGCGCCAGCGCAATCAGGATGATGCGCGTGGTCCGGCTTTCCGTCACGGCGCTACGGCTGGCGCGGCCAGTGCCTGTTGTTTCATTCGCCATAGCCGTATTTCTTTCTCGAACGCGCCTGAATGAGATTAATGAATAAGAGCATCGCGAAGGAAAGCACCAGCATGATGGTGGCGAGCGCCGTCGCACCGGCGTAATCATATTCCTCCAGCTTGACGACGATCAGCAGTGGCGCGATTTCCGACACATAGGGCGTGTTGCCCGCAATAAAGATGACCGAGCCATATTCACCCACGCCGCGTGCGAAGGCGAGCGCAAAGCCGGTCAGGATCGCAGGCTGAAGGCTGGGCAGAAGCACCCGCCAGATGGTCTGGAAACGCGTGGCGCCAAGCGTCGCCGCAGCCTCTTCGACCTCACGGCTGATTTCTTCCATGATCGGCTGCACCGTGCGCACCACGAAAGGCAGGCCGATGAAGATCAGCGCGACCACGATGCCAATGCGCGTAAACGCGATGCGGATGCCGAAGGGCGCAAACAGGCTGCCGATCCAGCCATTCGGTGCATAGATGGCGGCCAGCGCAATACCGGCAACCGCTGTCGGCAGCGCAAAGGGAATATCGACAATGGCATCGATGAAACGGCGGCCCGGAAAGCGATAGCGGGTCAGAACCCAGGCCAGAATAACGCCGAACACGACATTGACCAGCGCGGCGATGAATGCCGTTCCAAAGCTTGTTTCCAGCGATTTCAACGTGCGTTGATCGGTGATCAGCCGCCAGAAGCCGGAGAAACCGATCTCGCTGGAGCGCAGCACGAGGGCCGCCAGCGGAATGAGAATGAGAAGGGTCAGATAGGCAACACTGAAACCGAACGTCAGTCCGAAACCTGGAATGACGCTCGGCTTGCGAAAGTGCGACCCTGCTCTGGCCCGTGCAGGGAGCGAAGACATGCTGTTGTTTTGTTCCCTTTTTCAGTGGCTGCAAATATCAGCTTCGGTTCTGACCGGCTGACTGTGCTTTTGTCTGCCCCTTATTTGCCAGGCTTGTAGATCTGGTCGAACGTACCGCCGTCACCGAAATGGTAAGGCTGCGCCTTGGCCCAACCGCCGAAAATCGGATCGTCGATGGTTACCAGCGTCAGGTCTGGAAGCTTGCGCTGCTGGTCAGCCGGGATGAGGTCCGGCTTCGACGGACGGTAGAAATGCTTGGCTGCGATAGCCTGACCTTCCGGCGAATAGAGATATTCGAGATAGGCCTGCGCCAGCTTGGTGGTGCCGTTCTCCTCGGCGTTCTTGTCAACGACCGCGACCGGGGGTTCAGCCAGGATCGACTGCGGCGGCACGACGATGTCGAACGCATCTTCGCCGAATTCGGCCACGGAAAGATAGGCTTCGTTTTCCCAGGCCAGCAGCACATCGCCGAGCTGACGCTGCACGAAGCTGGTCGTCGCGCCGCGTGCGCCAGTATCAAGCACCGGCACGTGACGGAACAGGTCAGCGATGTAATCCTTGATCTTCTGTTCGTCGCCGCCATACTGCTTGTAGGCCCAGGCCCAGGCGGCAAGATAGTTCCAGCGCGCGCCGCCGGATGTCTTCGGGTTCGGCGTGATGACTTCCACACCGTCCTTCACCAGATCACCCCAGTCCTTGATGGCCTTGGGGTTGCCCTTGCGCACCAGAAAAACGATCGTTGATGTATAAGGCGACGAATTGTTCGGAAGGCGCTTGCGCCATTCCTTGTCGATCTTGCCGGTGCGCGACGCTATCGCGTCGATATCGCTTTCGAGCGCCAGCGTGACCACATCAGCCTTGACGCCGTCGATCACCGAACGGGCCTGCGCGCCCGAACCGCCATGCGATGCGCGGATGGTGACGGTTTCGCCGGTTTCCTTCTTCCAATGCGCCGCAAAGGCCGCATTGTAATCCTTGTAGAGCTCACGCGTCGGATCATAGGACACGTTCAGAAGCGTCTGATCCGCGTGGCTCGCCTGAACGGTTCCGGCCAGCGAGGCCGCTGCCACCAATGCCGCCAAAGTGAGCGAAAGTCTCGATAATTTCACGACCGCCTCCATTGTTTCCTTTGGGCCCCCCACGGGTATCCCTCGTAGCCATTGGTCAGGACAGTATCAGAGGTCTTTGACGACAGGATGCCACAACCTCACCGAAATTTAAAACCGCTTCGAAAAATCTGCTCACTTTTGGGGTTATTTCGGGGATATTTTTTCCAGCGCCCTATCAAAACGCGTCGGGCGGTAGCATCATAAACTCAATGGGCAGGCGCGAGAACTGCCGAAGGCGCAGCGCTGCCCAACGCAAGCGGTGGCTGTTTCGGCTCATTCCATCCCATGTAGTTATAGAACTCATAGCGCCAGACGCCTATCGCTTCATGCAGGGCCAAATCGGTCACCAGAAAAGAAAGTCCCGCCGAAGACATATTGGTATGCGCCGCCGTCAAAAAACCGGCTGCGACCGGCTCGGGCTTCACGCCGAAATGCGCCAGATAGAGCAAGTCACGCTTGATGATCGGCGCTGCTTGCAGCAGCACGATCTTCGCGGGCTTGATCGCACGCAGGATTGCTGCGGTGTTTTTGGCGTTCTGCCAAGTATTCCGGCTCTTTTCGTCCAACAGGATGGAAGCGGGATCAATACCGGCCTTCACCAATTGCCCGGCGATCGATGCCGCCTCGGTCACACCGGTCCCGGCCACATCTGCGCCGCTGACGATGAAGGTGCACTTCAGGGCGCTCTCGATACAGTGATGGTTCATGCCCACGGCAGCAAGGATCGGCCCATAGGAAAAGGCGAGCGGTTCCACCACTTTTTCACCGCGTTCCATGACAGTCTGCGTCCCCATGCCGAAGACGATAAAGGCGGTGTTGTCTTCAAGCGAGGATTGCAGCGTCGATGAATAGGACGACTGCAGGCGGTTCATCAGATAATCGGGCAGGATGGCCGACGCGATTGCGCCATACAGAACGATGCCAACGGCAATCGAAACAAAGCCAAGCTTGCGGCATTTGAAATACCAAAGCAGCAACCCGACAACAATAAATGCAATGGTCAGATTAAGTGTCATATCCGGAAAACCGATTATTATTATAAGTTTAGCAATAATTGATGTATTGAGAGACCACACATCGCCCCAGCTGGCAATCCCAATTATTCCGGAATATTGAACGAGCGCAATGAAAGAATGCCGCGCGCTGTAATCTTTGACGCAAAGATTATCAGTTATTTATAAATACAGCGATTTTATTGAATCACGGCACCAGATAGTGCTTGTCCCACTGGTCGGCGGGGACTTCGTCGCCAATATCATATTGAAAAGACGTTATATTGATGTGTTCATCATCCGTCTTGCAGGTAAAGGCGAGCTTGTACCAGTGCTCGCGGCTGCGGAAGGCAGCACCGTCTGCCGCAATGGAATTCTTCTTCGTCACCGGATCGGAAAAAGCATAGGCCAGCACCTTATCGACCGAAAATTTATTCTGTTCGCGGGTAATCCGCTCCATGGCCTCGACATCGCAGCGCTGTTCCAGACGGGTTACCGGATCGAGCTTTTCGAGCTGCGCTTTCTCGGACGCATTCATCGCGGAAGCAGGCAATGCCATCGAAACCAGGGAAACAAGGCAAGCGAGGGCAAAGGCCGGGGACAAAACAGACATAAACTTCATGAGACTTTCGGATACTCCTCGAAATGCATCGATATATGTCGAAAATTGTTCCCGATGCGAAGCGCGGGACTATAACAGCGATTTGGGACGCAAAGCCGATCATCACCTGAAATTGATATATTACCAGAGCAATTATGACCCAATGCTCTTTTTGACCACAGCTTTTGGCCGGGCCGTCAGTCGGGTTTCGAACAGGATTTGCAGCGATTGATAAGCCCTCATTCCGCAATGGCTCTTGATTTCGCCAGCCCGACCGTGTTTGAAACCTCGAACGCCGCCATCGATGCGAAAGGTAGAGACATGAAGCCCGTATTCCTGCAACTGCAGTGCGCTCCCGGCAAAACCTATGAGGTTGCCGACACTCTCTTTCAGCGCGAGATCGTATCCGAGCTTTATTCGACCAGCGGTGAATTCGACCTGCTGGCGAAAATCTATATCGCCGAGGGCGACGATATCGGCAAGTTCATCAATGAGAACGTGCTCAATATCCCGCATATCGTGCGGTCCCTGACAACGCTGACTTTCACGGCATTCTGATTATCGGCTAATTACCTTCTGAAGCACCCTTCCGGCGGTAAAGATTTGATTCACCATAAGTGAATTATCATGCGGCGAAGGGAACTACCTTCTGTGTTCGCGCATTTTCTGTATGGAAGCGCGGGCCTCGCTCAGTGGGCTCCCGCAGAGGTGAAAGACAGTGATGAACGATCTTGAACAGCGACGCATACTGGTTGTGGAGGACGAAATTTTCGTCGCTCTCGACGTTGCCGCGACTGTGGAAGACGCGAACGGAACGGTTGTCGGTCCGGTCGGGACTGTCCGGCAGGCCATGGATCTCATCAATCGCAATGAAGTCGATGCCGCCATCCTCGATGTCAATCTGATCGACGGCAATGTGGAACCTATCCTCGACCGGCTGAAAAGCCGCAACACATTCGTCGTCATCCATACAGGCGGCGGGCTGCCCGCCGAGCTTGCGGCGCGCTATCCTGAAGTGCCGGTCTTTCAGAAGCCGATCCCGCCCACCATACTGACCCGCACGCTGGCAACCGCCCTTTCAGCCGGCGCGGTGCGCTGAGACCGATGCGGCGGGCGTTCCCGGATTTTGCGACTGTCCTGAAAGAAACCGAGGCGAATTCCGGTCAGGAAGAGGCCGTTCGCCGGTCGCAGATCAATCTTGCATCGGCGTTCTTTTCGGCAGGGTTGGGCGATAGTGCCGCACCCTCACGCCCGGAAATCGATCTTGCGCCGCTTTTCTATGTTGAGGAAAAGTCGGCCGAGAGCGACCAGCGAGAGACTGAACGGCAAGCAATCGCTGAGCGCATGCAAAACCAGTCGCCCGACGCGATACGGCGAGAGTTGAACCTTCACCCCGGCCTGACGCGCGCTGAGCTTCAACGCCTGCGTCGCTCCTTTGCCGCGAGCAATCATCCAGACCGCCTGCCACAAGAGTTTCGCGCCGATGCGGAACAGCGTATGAAGATGGCAAATGCCCTTCTCGACACAGCCATGGCGACAGCAGCAAATTGAGTTCAAGCAATTTCGTTACGTTTTGAGCTCAAATTCTTTTGCATTATAACAAGAACCTGCTAGATTGGGGTCAATTGCGCCTGCGAAAGCTGGCGCACGAGAGAACCCCTTTCGTTGTCCGTAAACCGGCAAATGGTCCCGCTTCTGGCAATATGGGGCAATTTGCGCTTTGCCTGCTGTGGGTGGTTCTGTCATACCGCATTATAAAGTTAGAATAATTCCTAAAAGGTCAGAAAATGCCTCCTTATCGTTCGCGAACAACCACCCACGGCCGCAATATGGCGGGTGCGCGCGGCCTATGGCGCGCCACCGGCATGAAGGATGAGGATTTCGGCAAGCCGATTATTGCTGTGGTGAACTCGTTCACACAGTTCGTGCCGGGCCACGTTCACCTTAAGGATCTCGGCCAGCTCGTCGCGCGCGAAATCGAAAGTGCTGGCGGCGTGGCCAAGGAATTCAACACCATCGCGGTCGATGACGGCATCGCCATGGGCCATGACGGCATGCTCTATTCGCTGCCATCGCGCGAACTCATCGCCGACTCGGTCGAATATATGGTCAATGCCCATTGCGCCGATGCGATGGTCTGCATTTCCAATTGCGACAAGATCACCCCGGGCATGCTGATGGCCGCGCTGCGCCTGAATATTCCGGTCGTGTTCGTTTCGGGCGGACCGATGGAAGCGGGCAAGGTCGTCTGGGACGACCAGATCAAGAAGCTCGACCTGGTTGACGCCATGGTCGCCGCTGCCGACGATCACTATACCGACGAGCAGGTCAAGACGATTGAACGCTCCGCCTGCCCGACCTGCGGTTCGTGCTCGGGCATGTTCACCGCAAACTCGATGAACTGCCTCACCGAAGCGCTTGGCCTGTCACTGCCGGGCAACGGCTCGACGCTCGCAACCCATGCCGACCGCAAGCGCCTCTTCGTAGAAGCCGGCCATCTAGTCGTCGATCTCGCCCGCCGTTATTACGAGCAGGACGATGAAAGCGTGCTGCCGCGCTCGATTGCAAGCTTCCCGGCGTTTGAAAACGCCATGACGCTCGACATCGCCATGGGCGGTTCGACCAATACGGTTCTGCATCTTCTCGCCGCCGCGCAGGAAGCCGAAATCGATTTCACCATGGCCGATATCGACCGCCTGTCGCGCCGCGTGCCGGTGCTTTGCAAGGTCGCCCCTGCCAACAATACGGTTCACATGGAAGATGTGCACCGCGCGGGCGGCATCATGGGGATTCTCGGCCAGCTCGACAAAGCGGGCCTGATCAATACCGATCTGCCGACCGTGCACAGCCAGACGGTTGCCAAGGCGCTGGATCATTGGGACGTGACCCGTACCAACAGCGAAATGGTGCACAAGTTCTATTCGGCGGCACCGGGAGGCGTGCCGACGCAGGTGGCATTCAGCCAGGAGCGCCGCTTTGATAGCGTCGATACCGACCGCGAAAAGGGTGTTATCCGCTCCAAGGAACACGCGTTTAGTCAGGATGGCGGTCTGGCCGTGCTTTACGGCAATCTGGCGGAAGACGGCTGCATCGTGAAAACGGCAGGCGTGGATGATTCCATCCTTAAGTTCTCCGGCCCGGCGCGTATTTTCGAAAGCCAGGATACGGCGGTACTCGGCATTTTGAACGGCAAGATCAAGGCTGGCGATATCGTGCTGATCCGCTATGAAGGCCCACGCGGCGGCCCCGGCATGCAGGAAATGCTCTACCCGACCAGCTATCTGAAGTCGAAAGGCCTCGGCAAGGCCTGCGCGCTGATCACAGACGGTCGTTTCTCGGGCGGCTCGTCGGGCCTCTCCATCGGCCATGTTTCCCCGGAAGCAGCCGAAGGCGGTACGATCGGTCTGGTGCGCGAAGGCGATATCATCGATATCGATATTCCGAACCGCAAGATTCACCTCGCCGTGGACGATGCGACGCTGGCCGAACGCCGCGCAGAGCAGGAAGCAACAGGCTGGAAGCCAGCCGAAGAGCGCAAGCGCAAGATTTCCACCGCGCTGAAGGCCTATGCTTCCATGGCAACCAGCGCCGCCAAGGGTGCGGTGCGGAAATTGCCGGATTGATTGGATTGATCAAAAGAAAAGCAAAAGCCCCGCAAATGCGGGGCTTTTTCATAATCTGCTCGTTGTAAACCCGTTGCTTCGCCCCATCATCCTGAGGAGTGGCCTGAGCTTGCGAAGGGAACCGTCTCGAAGGGCTGAGGGGAGATGTGCGTTTTTCCCTCAGCCCTTCGATCCTTCGACAAGCTCAGGGTGATGCGCTGTTTTCAACAGCTCCTTAGGATGAGGGAAAAGAGCAGCGCAGCAACGTCCATAAACCACGACGTTGTAAGGTCGATGATTATTGAAAGGCCTTTTCCACCGCAGGCATCAGATCATCCCGCACCGACTCCGGCGTGAACGGGCCGACATGCTTATAAATGATCTTGCCGTCCGGGCCGACGAGGAAGGTTTCCGGCACGCCGTAGACGCCCCATTCGATGGCTGAGCGACCCACGCGGTCGGCGCCGACAGCGGCAAAGGGATTGCCGAGATCGCCCAGAAAGCGGCGGGCGTTTTCGGGCTGGTCCTTGTAGTTAAGGCCCACCAGACGGATGCGGCTGTCCCTGGCGATTTCCATCAGGAGCGGATGCTCCTGACGGCAGGGAACGCACCACGATCCCCAGACATTCACCAGTGTCAGCTTGCCCCCCGGACCCGTTTTGAAATCTTCGCTGTTGAGGCCCGGCACCGGAACGCCATCGCGCATCAGGCCTTCGACCGCCGGGAGATTGGTTTGCGGCGCTTGCTTGCCGATCAAAGCAGATGGAATAGCGGAACTGTCCTTGCCGGACAAAAGCTGCACGGCAAAGACGGCTGCAAGCCCCACAAACACCAGCAGCGGTAGCAGTGCTACCCATGTGGCACGCTTTTTCGGCGCGGCAGTCTTTTGCGTCGTTTCGCTCATTGAACCGGCGCCTTTGACGAGCGGCGGCGCACGCCCTGCGCTTCAAGCCGCTTCTGCTCATTCTTCTGGATACGCTGATCGATATATATCCAGCCGACAGTCAGGATAAGCGCCACAATGGTGATGCCATAAGCGGCCATGACGAAGCCGAGATGATTGCTCATTCCGCGCCCTCCTCCTGCATTTGTTTGCCGCGTTTGCGATCAGCGTTGCGGGCGGCCAGTTTCTTCATCGAAGCCACGCGGCGACGCCATATTTCGTTGCGCATCGCCATCATATGCAGCGCAAGGAACAGCAGCGTGAAGCCAATCGCCATCACGAATAACGGGCGCAACATGGAGCCATCGATGGTCGGCCCGCCTATGCGGAAAACAGAAGCTGGCTGGTGCAGCGTGTTCCACCAGTCGACCGAGAATTTGATGATCGGGATGTTGATGAAGCCCACCAGCGTCAGCACCGCCACCGGCTTGGCACTCTTGGCCGGATCGGCGAAGGCGCGCGATAGCGCGATGATGCCGAGATACATCAGGAACAGCACGAAAACCGAGGTCAGGCGTGCATCCCACACCCACCACGTGCCCCACATGGGCTTACCCCAGAGCGAACCCGTGGCAAGCGCCAAAGCCGTGAACACCGCGCCCAGTGGCGCTGCGGCCCGGATCGAGACATCAGCCAGCGGATGCCGCCAGACCAGCGTGCCGAGAGCCGACACTGCCATGATCGAGTAACACATCATGGAAAGCCATGCGAAAGGCACATGGATATACATGATGCGGACTGTGAGGCCTTGCTGGTAATCGTCCGGCGACAGGAAAACCATACCGAGACCGGCGGCAAGGAACAGAACGGCAAGCCCCGCCAGCCACGGCAAAACCTTGCCCGCAAAAGCGAGGAAGCGTGTGGGATTGGCCATATCGAGCCAGCTTGCGGTTTTCACGGCGTCTTTCGTCATGACCTATACTTAACCTCCCCCCTTATGCCGTTCAATTGACCGCGCTCAACTGCGTCAATCGGTCGAGCATGATCCGATTCCGATCGTAGCGGGATCAGAAAACAGTCCAGTGGACTGTTTTCCCCGCGAAGGCGGTTCCCACTTTTCGGGATCATGCTCAATCCGCCGAATTCTTCAGCGCCGCGCTCGCGGCCAGCGGCCCCAGCACAGCGAAAAACAGCGTCAGTGCGGCAAGCACCAGAAATGGAGCCAGAAAGGGGGCGTTGTCTACCGTCGCTCCGTAAGAAGCAGATACACCAAAAATGAGAACCGGAATGGTGAGCGGCAGCACGATGACCGAAACAAGCAGTCCGCCGCGCGGCAGAGCCACCGCCAGCGCCGCACCCACCGCACCGACAAAGGCGATGGCGGGTGTGCCGACCAGAAGCGTCAGGGTTGTGGCACCGATTGCCGCCGCATCCATATTCATGAATAGGCCGAGCATTGGCGAGGCGATTACCAGCGGCAAGACACTCGCCGTCCAATGGGCGACGCATTTGACCAGAACCGTGAGCGCCAGCATGTGACGGTCGGAGCCGATCAGCAGCAGATCGAGCGAGCCATCGTCACGGTCGGCCTGAAAGAGCCGGTCGAGGCCGAGCAGCGTCGCCAGCAAGGCGCCGATCCACAGCATGGCCGGACCGATCCGCGCCAGTAGATTGAGGTCCGGGCCGACGCCGAATGGCATCACCGAAATAACAGCGAGAAAGAACAATATGCCGACCAGCGCACCGCCGCCCGCGCGAAAGCTCAGGCGCATGTCGCGAAGGAACAGCGCCAGCATCAAAACGCCTCATGCGAGAATCTGGCCATATCGAGCGTGTTCGCACCTTCCAGCCCCAGCGGAATATGCGTGGCGGCAATGATCATGCCGCCCTGTTGCAGATGGTCGCGCATCAGCACGGCAAAACGGGTTTCCGACGCCTTGTCGAGACCGGCGGTCGGCTCATCGACAATCCATAGCGGGCGATGGCTGACCAGAAGCTTGGCTATGGAGACGCGGCGCTTTTGCCCGGTGGAGAGATAGCCGAAAGGCAGATGTTCGACGCCGGGCAGGTTGACAGCTTCCAGCGCGTCATCAATGTCGAGCGCTCCCGCGCCGTTAAAACGCTGCCAGAACAAAAGATTTTCGCGCACGCTCAAGGCCGGTTTCATCGCATTTTGATGGCCGAGATAATGACAGGCCGCCTGCACGGGCAGCGATGCGCCGTCCTCGATCAGTGCGATCCGGCCTTCTTCCGGCGCGAGCAGACCGCAGATGATTCGCAGCAAGGTGGATTTGCCGGACCCGTTCGGGCCGGTCACAACCAGCGCCTCCCCGCCATCGAGCGTGAAAGAAAGGTTGGAGAAGATCGTCTCGCCACCCCGTTCGCCACCCAGATTTTCGGCCTCAAGCCGCATTTTCTCTCCTCAAAAACCAACCGTCTCCCAGAGTCTCGGGAACGAACGGAAGGATCGCAACATTTCGCCGCAAGGCAGCGAATTCACGAAATTCAGTCTGGAATCGTTTTAGAAAACTCTCTATATGAGGGCTACCACGCCAGCGGTCGGCGTGGAAACCATTTTTGGCCGATCTCAAACACCTGGCGCCCGTGAGGACCCAGGCTTCGGGACGGACAGCGGAAATGACTGCACCCGCACCTTGGCGCGTCCTTGAAACGCTAGCCTAGGCGTTCGTCCTGGTTTTCCGGCCAGTAGCATAAGGACGAACGCAGTGTCACACATTGACAGCTTCAAATGTCGCAAAACCCTCACCGTCGGCGGTAAAGACTATGTCTATTACAGCCTGACCGAAGCCGAAAAGAACGGCCTCGAAGGCGTTTCCAAGCTTCCTTTCTCCATGAAGGTTCTTCTTGAGAACCTGCTTCGCTTCGAGGACGACCGCTCCGTCAAGAAGTCGGATATTGAAGCTGTCGCCAAGTGGCTGGCCGACCGCGGCAAAGCCGGTGCAGAAATCGCCTACCGCCCGGCCCGCGTTCTCATGCAGGATTTCACCGGCGTTCCAGCTGTTGTCGACCTTGCAGCCATGCGCGACGGCCTCAAGGCGCTCGGCGGCGACCCGGAAAAGATCAACCCGCTCGTGCCCGTCGATCTGGTCATCGATCACTCGGTCATCGTTGACGAATTCGGCAATCCAAGCGCATTCAAGGCCAATGTGGACCTCGAATATCAGCGCAACGGCGAACGCTACCGCTTTCTGAAGTGGGGCCAGCAGGCGTTCCAGAACTTCCGCGTTGTTCCTCCAGGCACCGGCATCTGCCATCAGGTGAACCTCGAATATCTGGCCCAGGCAGTCTGGACCAAGGAAGAAGACGGCGAAACCGTCGCTTATCCCGACACCTGCGTCGGCACCGACAGCCACACCACCATGGTCAACGGCCTTGGCGTTCTGGGCTGGGGCGTGGGCGGCATCGAAGCTGAAGCTGCCATGCTCGGCCAGCCGGTTTCCATGCTTCTGCCGGAAGTCGTCGGCTTCCGCCTGACCGGCAAAGTCAAGGAAGGTGTCACCGCGACCGACCTCGTGCTCACCGTCACGCAGATGCTGCGCAAGAAGGGCGTTGTCGGCAAGTTCGTCGAATTCTTCGGCGAAGGCCTCGAAAACATGACGCTGGCCGACCGTGCGACCATCGCAAATATGGGTCCGGAATATGGCGCAACCTGCGGCTTCTTCCCGGTTGACAGCGAAACGCTGAACTACATGAACACCACCGGTCGCGACGAACATCGCATCGAGCTGGTTGAAGCATACTGCCGTGCGCAGGGCATGTGGCGCGACAAGGGTGCAGCCGATCCGGTCTTCACCGACGTTCTCGAACTCGACATGGGCGATGTTGTTCCCTCGATGGCCGGCCCGAAGCGTCCGGAAGGCCGCATTCCGCTGGAAAACATCGGGTCCGGTTTCGCGACCTCGCTCGAAAACGAATACAAGAAGACCACCGGCCAGACCACGCGCTATGCCGTCGAAGGCGAAGATTTCGACCTCGGCCATGGCGATGTGGTGATTGCCGCTATCACGTCCTGCACCAACACCTCGAACCCGAGCGTGTTGATCGCTGCCGGTCTTCTGGCCCGCAACGCCGTCGCCAAGGGCCTCAAGACCAAGCCTTGGGTCAAGACCTCGCTCGCGCCCGGCTCTCAGGTCGTTGCCGCCTATCTCGAATCCGCCGGTCTCCAGAAGGATCTCGATGCGCTCGGCTTCAACCTCGTCGGCTTCGGCTGCACGACCTGCATCGGCAATTCCGGTCCGCTGCCGGCACCGATCTCCAAGACCATCAACGAAAAGGGCCTGATCGCGGCTGCCGTTCTGTCCGGCAACCGTAACTTCGAAGGCCGCGTTTCGCCGGATGTACAGGCAAACTACCTTGCTTCGCCACCGCTTGTCGTCGCTCATGCTCTTGCCGGTACGGTCACCAAGGACCTGACCAAGGAGCCGCTTGGCGAAGACCAGAACGGCAACCCGGTATACCTCCGCGACATCTGGCCTTCCTCTCAGGAAATCCAGGACTTCATCGCCAAGAACGTCACCCGCAAAATCTTCTCGGAGAAATATGCGGACGTGTTCAAGGGCGACGAAAACTGGCAGGCCGTTCAGGTTCCTGCGGGCCAGACCTATGCATGGGACGACAACTCGACCTATGTGCAGAACCCGCCTTACTTCGTGGGCATGGGCAAGTCGGCTGGCACGATCGGCGACGTGAAGGGTGCTCGTATTCTTGGCCTCTTCGGCGACAAGATCACGACTGACCACATTTCGCCTGCCGGTTCGATCAAGGCGCAGTCGCCTGCCGGTAAGTACCTCATCGACCATGGCGTTGGCGTTGCCGACTTCAACCAGTACGGCACGCGTCGCGGCAACCATGAAGTGATGATGCGCGGCACCTTCGCCAACATCCGTATCCGCAACCACATGCTGGGCGAAAACGGACGTGAAGGCGGCTACACCATCCATTACCCGTCGAAGGAAGAAACCTCGATCTATGATGCTGCCATGCAGTACAAGGCCGAGGGCGTGCCGCTCGTCGTCTTCGCAGGCGTCGAATACGGTAACGGTTCTTCGCGTGACTGGGCTGCCAAGGGCACCAACCTGCTTGGCGTGAAGGCCGTGATTGCGCAGTCCTTCGAGCGTATCCACCGTTCCAACCTCGTCGGCATGGGCATTGTGCCTTTCGTCTTCGAGGAAGGCACGAGCTGGCAGACGCTGGGCCTGAAGGGCGACGAAATCGTCACCATCGAAGGTCTGGCCGATGTGCGTCCGCGTCAGAAGGTCGAAGCTTCCATCACCTATGCCGACGGCTCGGTGAAGAAGGTTCCGCTCATCTGCCGCATCGATACGCTGGACGAGCTCGACTACATGAAGAACGGCGGCATTCTGCAGACCGTTCTGCGCGATCTCGCTGCTTAATCAGCGCCCGACTGAAACAAAAAGGCCGCCGGAGCAATCCGGCGGCCTTTTTGTTTCTGACGCAAATAGAGCACACTCGCCGCCGAATCTCACCGCAACGTGAATTCCCATTGATCGGCGTAATTCCTACATAATAGATGTCACCGTCAATTAATGCAGGATCATACAAAGTGACCGTTCAGCCCTCATTCTATGGAACAGCCACATGGCTGACCGGCGATTCCCTGCCGGGCTGGCGCAATGTCTGCGCCGTTCTGGGGCTGGCTTTCACCGGTTGCGTTTCCATGCAGGGTTCTGCATCGGCTGAAGCAGCGCCCAAGAAAACCGCGGTGGTAGAGCTTTTCACCAGTCAGGGCTGCAAGTCCTGCCCGAAGGCGGACGATAATTTTGCCAAGTTCGCCGATGACCCCAGCGTGCTGGCGCTGTCGTTCCACGTCAATTACTGGGATTATATGGGGTGGCGCGACACGCTTGCCACTCAGGATAATACCGACCGCCAAAATGCTTACCGTAACTCCTTCAACGCGCGCATGATCTATACGCCGCAGGCCATCATCAATGGTCAGGCAGAGGTCAATGGGCGCGATGCGGGCGCCATCAAGGCGCAGGTCGCCGCCGACAAGCTGACAGTGCCGGTTGCGATCAACCGGCTCGACGATGGTCGTCTGTCCATCGAGATCGGGGCTGGCGAAAAGCCAAAGTCGCCGGTGCATGTCGTTCTGTTCTATTTCCGCGATGCGGTCACCATCCCAATCACTGAAGGCGAGAATGCCGGTCAGGATATCACCTACCGAAACACGGTGAGTGAGATCAACACGATCGGCATGTGGGATGGCAAGCCGCTGAAAATCGAGCTCCCTGCTTCCGAATTGAAGCGTAAGGATGTTTCCGGTTGCGCGGTCATTCTTCAGGAAACCCGGGACGACAACTCGCTCGGGCGCATTCATGGCGCAGCCATGTTCAAGCAGAAAGCGCCGGTCGGGTTCTGATCGCAGGCATTCGTCCGCAAGCCATTATCTATTCGGCATCGGGCCGGATGGGGTGAGGTTAGCTGTCATATTGCGGGAATATCTGGTGTTGCGGCTCGGTCGGACGAAAAAGTTGGTTCGGCTCGGGCAGTCCTTTGGGCGGGGGGCTTGGGGTCGGACATACCCGAACCGAACCGTCTCAGGCAACACGTAGATGCTGAAGCCATAATCAGGCTGGAATGCGAAGCTGACAAGGCGAAAATGTGTTCAACGATCACCATTGCCGACAGACTTTCGTTTTTCGTGAACAGCTAATGCACAGCGGCCCGCGTGCAAAATCCAGCGTTTTATGAGGGAAATCCCGGTCATTTGAACGGTGCCGCGCCTTCCCGCACTTGAATTTGTTTCACAAAAGCATCACCCTTCTGTCATGCGTTTCAAACGCACCTGCCGCTTCGCCACCCACAGGGCTGAAAGGAAGGACATGGATATTTCAAGCGCAGAGGATTCATCATCCTCGTCCAACGCGTCCGCGTCGCCAAAGGTCGTCTCTCTCGACCGCGCAAGGCCGGTTCCCACCGCCATCAGTTTCGACCGGCATGAACTTGGCAAGATTCTCAACATCTATGGCCGCATGGTCGCCGCCGGTGCCTGGCGCGACTACGCTATCGACCATCTGAGCGACCGGGCGGTCTTTTCCATCTTCCGACGCGCCAGCGAGGTTCCGCTGTTCAGGATCGAGAAAAATCCCAAGCTCGCGCAAAAGCAGGGCGCTTACGCGGTCATCGCCGCAAGCGGGCTGATCATGAAGCGCGGCCATGAACTGGACCGTGTGCTGCGCGTTTTCGACAAGAGCCTAAAACTCGTCGAGGCCTGATTAGCCTTCGGTTCCTCGATCCTTCGATCCTTCGAGACGCCGTTTTCAACGGCTCCTCAGGATGAGGGGAGCGTAGTCTGCAACGCCCTCCCCTGAGCTTGTCGAAGGGTGAGCTTGTCGAAGGGTGCACTGACCCGCCATTTGATTCATGAAAGCGGCGGTGCTCCCGGCTCCAGCGTGCGCCCGCCATTGAGCGGCAACTGCATCAGCACCGTATCCAGCCAGCGCCCATGCTTGAAGCCGGAGCCCTCAATTCGTCCGCAATGCACGAAACCCATGCTTTCATGCAGCCGCACCGAGCCGATATTGTTCTCGCCATCACCGATGACAGCCAAAAGCTGCCGGAAGCCGAGCTGGGCGGCCCGTTCGATCAGTTCGCGCAGGAGAAGCTTGCCCACGCCCTTCTTCTTGGCCTCGGGCGCGATATAGATCGAATCCTCTGCAAGCCAGCGATAGGCCGGTCTGGTGCGGAAATAGCTGGCATAGGCATAGCCCAGAACCACACCATCCTCTTCCGCGATCAGAATAGGGAAACCCTGCGCGACGAAGCCCTCAAAGCGCTGGCGCAGGTCTTCGCGCGACGGCGGCTCGACCTCGTAGGAACCGGAGCCGTTCAACACGGCTTCGGTATAGATTGCAGTGATGGCATCGATGTCGGTGGGGTGGAAATCGCGGACGATGGGCATGAGGCAGAACCGGAGAAATGATTTTACACATTTCCAGAATGCATCAGGAAGCGACCGTACAAAAGCAAAAAGGGCAGCGTTTCCGCTGCCCTTTTCATTCAGAACCTGATCCAGCGACTATTCACGGTTGCCCATGAACTGCAGCAGGAAGGTGAACATATTGATGAAGTCGAGATAGAGACGCAGCGCGCCCATCACGATCTTGCGGCCCTGCGTATCCGATGCGTCGCCTTCGTAATACATTTCCTTGATCGACTGGGTGTCGTAGGCGGTGAGGCCTGCGAAGATCAGAACGCCGATCACCGAGATTGCGAATTGCAGCGCGGTGGAGCCAAGGAAGATGTTGACGACCGAAGCCAGGATCAGGCCGAACAGGCCCATGATCAGGAACGAGCCCATAGCGGACAGGTCACGCTTGGTCGTGTAACCGTAGAGCGACAGCGCACCAAAGGACGCAGCCGTCACGAAGAAGGTGCGAACGACGCTCTGGCCGGTGAAGACCAGGAAGATCGACGACAGCGACAGGCCGACGAGAGCTGCATAGCCCCAGAAGACGGCGTTAGCGGTCGAGACCGAAAGACGTTCGATGCGGAAGCTCAGGAAGAACACTGCCGCCAGCGGCGCAAGCATCACCACCCAGCGCAGCGGCGAAGTGTAGAGCGCGACGCCAAGGCCCGTGAGCATCTTGCCATTGGCAAGCTGCGCGACGGCTGCGGACGGGTCCGTCGTCGTTGCGAGTGCCGCAACGGCGAATGCGGCAAGGCCGGTAA
This sequence comes from Ochrobactrum teleogrylli, assembly GCF_006376685.1. Taxonomy (GTDB): domain Bacteria; phylum Pseudomonadota; class Alphaproteobacteria; order Rhizobiales; family Rhizobiaceae; genus Brucella; species Brucella teleogrylli. The sequence goes on from NZ_VEWL01000003.1 coordinate 277,967, forward strand.
CGGCCAGGCCGATAGCCATCATGTTGTAGACGCCCAGCATATAGCTGCGCAAACCCTGATCGATGCCTGCATCGGCGCGAGCGCCGCCTACCGGCCTCTGCTGCGCCTGAATATTGCGAAAGTCAGCCATGACTTAAATCCTCTTGCCATGTCCCGTCCGGTGTCGGGGCGCTCATTCCGGCGAGCCGCCGCCAGGCGCCGCTGGCGGGACTCCAGCATGCCTGCCTGACATTATGGGGATTATGGCCCTCACGTACAAGTACCGCCTGTAAAAAAACGCGAGGGCAGGTTTGAAAAATCGGGCTGCATTCTCCATAGGTTCCAATAGCTTACGCATTGCGCCCTCTCCGCATTACAAATAACTCATATTGTTCTGAGAACCTGCGCAGGCTTCTGTCCCAGCACACGCCATGTCCCGGCCAGCCCGAAACCGACGGTCAGCACCAGCGCAACCACCACGGTCATCAGCGCCACATCGGGCAGGAATTGCGCTTTAAGCTTCATGATCTCCACCACGACATACCAGCCCGCCGCACTGCCAGCGGCAAGTGCGAAAAGCGCTGTTGCAAGGCCGAGCAGCATATATTCCATGATATAGGCTGCAATCAGCGTGCCGCGTGTGGCGCCCAATGTCTTCAGGACGACAGCGTCGTGCACCCGGGCGCGGTTGCCCGCAGCCAGCGCACCGCCCAACACCAGAACCGATGCGGCAAGCGCAATGGAAGCCCCCGCGCGAATGGCCGTCGCCAGCTGACCGATCAGATCATTGGCGACGTTAAGCGCGTCCGTCACGCTGACCGTCGTGACGGCGGGCCAGGTTTTGGTGACCTGCCGCAGTACATCGGGCGCGAGGTTTTTCTTGCCGTCCGGAATGGTCAGCGTCGCAAGCCATGTCGCCGGCGCACCGGCAAAAGTGTTGGGCGAGAACACCATGACGAAATTCATCGCCAGTGTTTCCCATTGCACTTGCCGGAAACTCGCGATCTTTGCGGTGATGTTGCGGCCCAGCACATTGACCGTCACCGTGTCGCCAAGCTTCAGGCCCAGTTCCTTGCCTTCCCGTTCGGCGAAGGAGACAAGCGGCTCGCCGTTATAATCGGCAGGCCACCATTCGCCCTCACTCAGCGTCGAATTCTCCGGCACGTTGTCGGCAAAGGTTATGCCGCGATCGCCACGCAGCACCCAGGCGGCTTCTGGCGGGATGGTCATATCGCGCACATTGGTGCCATTGAAAGCCACAATACGCCCGCGCAGCATCGGACCAGAGGTGAGCTTGCCGTCCGGCACGATGCCGCTCACCAGCTTGGTGAAATCGCCAATGTCCCGGTTCTGGATATCGACGAAAAAGAAATCCGGCGCTTGTGCCGGGATATTCTCAGTCACTTGACGGCGCAGATTGCCGTCGATCAGCGCAATCGCCACCATCAGCGTGAGGCCGAGGCCGAGCGAAAGCACCACCGAAGGGGTAAGCGCGCCAGGACGGTGAATATTGCCGACCGCAAGCCGTAGCGCCGTCGAGCGCACGCGCGGCGCGCGACGGGCAAGCCAGCGTATGCCATCGGCCACAAGTCGCAGCACGCCGAAAGCGGCAATGGCCGAGACGATGAAGATCGCCGCGATCCGCCGATCATAGGCGACATAGAGCGCCAATCCGGCCAGAGCCGCAATCAGCAGAACCGCAAGACCGAGATATAGCAGGGGCGGCAGGCCGCGCTGTTCAAAGCCCTGCTCGCGAAACAGCGCCGTCGCCGGAATATCGCGAGCGCGCCCAAGCGGAATGATCGCAAAGGCAAGCGTGGTGATGAGGCCGAAGACTGCCGCAAGCGCCAGCGCGCCGGGGAAGAAGTCGCCGCCACCGGCGACCGGCAGATAATTGGCGAGCGCCAGTGCGGCGGCAAAAGGGATGATTGCCGCCAGAATGAGCCCAAGCACGATGCCGATCAGGCCGATCACCATGATCTGCACGAGATAGACCAGAACCGCAAAGCGCGCAGGCGCGCCGAGTGATTTGAAAGTCGCGATCACACCGCGCTTGCCGTCGAGATAGGCGCGCACGGCATTGGCGACCCCGACGCCACCGACGATCAACGCGGTCAGGCCGACCAGCGTCAGAAACTGGGAGAAGCGTTCGATATTGGCGCTCAGCGCCGGTGCGGCATTGGCGCGGGAGCGGATATTCCACCCCGCATCCGGGAAATCGGCGGCGGCCTGCCGTCTGACTTCGGCAATTGCCGCATCCGGCGCGCCATTGGGAAGTGCGACCTTGTAGATATGATCGACAAGGCTGCCGGGTTGAATCAGACCAGACGCGCGCAGACCATCGAGCGAAACGAGAAAACGCGGTGCAAAATTGAAGCCGGACGACAAGAGGTCCGGTTCGCTTTCGATCACAGCGCGCAGTTCAAAGGTTTGCGCGCCGAGCAGTACCTTTGCGCCAAGCGAAAGTCCCATGCGGTTGAGAAAATCCTGACTGACGGCAGCACCGTAAACATCGCCTTTGATGGCCGTCATATCGGCCAGCGACTGCGCCGGTGCGGCCTTCAGCGTGCCATAAAGCGGATAGGCGGCATCGACCGCCTTCACCTCGACCAGCGACTGGTCGGAACCATCGGGCATACGGGCCATGGAGCGCATTGTCGCGCTTTCGGCCATTCTGCCCTGTTTTTCGATGAAGGCGCGTTCTTCCGCTGTTGCTTCGCGCTGATTGAGTGCAAAGCTGACATCGCCGCCCAAAATGCTCTGGCCTTCCGATGCAATGCCGGTGCTGACCGACCGCGCCACGGAATTGACGCCGCCAATGGCCGCCACGCCAAGCGCGATACAGGCCAGAAAAATATAGAAACCGGCAAGCCCGCCGCGCATTTCGCGCAGCGCAAAACGGAGAGCGAGAGAAAAAGATTTCATTCGGCTCATGCGTCTGCCACCAGTTTCTCAAGCACCGCACCGGCCTTTTCAGCGGTGTCTTCGATGCGACCGGACCGGACGGGAATTTCGCGGTCGCAGCGCGCCGCCAGCGACGGATCATGCGTGACCAGCACCATGGTCAGCCCGTTTTCGCGTTGCTTGGCGAAGAGAAGATCGGCGATCTGGCGACCCGTTGTGGTGTCGAGATTGCCGGTCGGCTCATCGGCAATCAGGATTTTCGGCGATGGCGCAAGGGCGCGGGCAATCGCCACGCGCTGCTGCTCGCCGCCGGAAAGTTCGGACGGATAATGCGTCAGACGTTCGCCAAGTCCAACCGCTTTCAACTCGCGCTCCGCGACTTCGAATGCATCGCGGCGGCCAGCCAGTTCCAACGGAACCGCCACATTTTCCAGCGCCGTCATATTGGGAATGAGATGAAACGACTGGAACACGATGCCTATATTGGCGCCACGAAAAGCGGCGGCCTGATCCTCGCTCATCTGGCTGATCGTCTCGCCCGCGATCTTCACAGTTCCGTTATCAACATGCTCCAGCCCAGCCAGAACCATCAAAAGCGTGGATTTGCCCGAGCCGGATGGACCGACGATACCAACCGACTGGCCTTGCGCAATATGGAGAGAGACACCCTTCAGCACATGCACCGATGAGGCGGCATGGCCAAGTGTCAGATGAACGTTCTCAAGTTCGATAATCGGGCCAACAGCCTGTTCCGTCACGCGGTTTTCTTCCTATATGTATGTGTAGAACCGAAAAGCGCGCCACAAATTTGAACCTATGTTGCGCCAAGATTTGATTCAATCCCGTGAGCTGTCGCTCATCCCTTTACCGAATATGGGTTGCCAACGATGCGTTTCAAACTCTCAATTCCGGCATGGCTCTCGATTTTTGCGATCCTCGGATCGGTTTTTGCGGGCAGCGTCTATGCCCAGCAGGAGCCGACGCAGGAAGACCCGACCGGCCTTGAAGACGCCTTGCCGACCGAGCAGCTTTCGCAGGTCAAGGTTGTGGGCTTCGGCGACAGCCTGATGGCCGGTTATCTCCTGCCCGCCAGTGCCGCATTTCCGCAGCAGCTTGAAAAAGCACTCAACGACAAGGGCGTCGAGGTTTCAATCGAAAATGCAGGCGTGTCGGGTGACACGACCACGGGCGGCCTGTCGCGCATCGACTGGTCTATCCCCGATGGAACCGATCTCGTCATTCTTGAACTCGGCGCTAACGATGCGCTGCGCGGCATCCAGCCCGACATCACGGAAAAGAATCTCGACGACATGCTGGCGCGTCTCAAGGAGCGCGGCATTGCCGTCATTCTGGCAGGCATGATGGCCCCGCCCAATATGGGTAAGGACTATGCCGCCAAGTTCAACCCCATCTATCCGAAGCTGGCGCAGAAATATGGCGTGCCGCTCTACCCGTTTTTCCTCGACGGCGTAGCAACCAAGAAGGAGCTTTTGCTCGAGGATGGCATGCACCCCAATGAAAAGGGTGTTGAAGCCATGGTGGCAAACTTTATGCCGACAATCGAAAAAAGCCTGTCCGATGTGCAAAACAAGGGGACATCAGGAGGCTGAAACCCGTTAGGGGCATAAACAGCTTGCCCCGGGAACCAAACGATGATTCGCTACGAATGCATCGACTTAGCCGAATCGATTTCTGACAGGTACGATGCTTTGACTCTCTAGGTTAGAGTGTCCTTTATGCGTCCACGACGCATAGCGCTCTGACACAGAACGCTTCGAGGAGGATGCCTTATGCCGCGTCTTTTCACTGCCCTCGAAATCCCGCGCGATGCTGCGCTCTCGCTGTCATTATTGCGAGGCGGTCTCCCCGGCGCACGCTGGATTGATGTCGAAAACTACCACATAACGCTGCGTTTTATCGGAGATGTGGAAGGCCATGTGGCCGACGAGATCGCCAATGCGCTCGACCGCGTACGGCGACCCGAATTCATGCTCAACCTGTCAGGCGTCAATGCTTTCGGCTCCAAAAAGCCGCACAGCATTTATGCGGGTGTATCCCCCTCGCCTGAACTCAACGCATTGCAGGCGGAAATCGAACGCATCTGCCAGAGACTGCACATTCCAGCCGATCCGCGCAAATTCACTCCCCATGTGACCCTGGCGCGTCTTCGGAATGCCCGCATCGATGATGTGGTGCATTACCTGTCCTCGCGCGGCAATTTCGCGACGCTACCCTTCAAGGTGGGGCGTTTCGTGCTGATGTCGTCGCGCGATTCCGTGGGCGGCGGACCTTACATCGTCGAGGAAGCGTGGCCCTTGGTGGCCCGTTCCAGCCAGAACTGGTCGGCCAATGCTTTCGAGGAAGCCAGAACCATCCGGTAAACCAGCTCGAAATCCCCGATGCCACCATAATAGGGATCGGGGATTTCAACCGGCTTTCCCTCTGCAATCTCGGTGAACAATCCGATGCGGGCTGCAACATTGCCGGGCTTGCGCTCGGCGATCATCCGCATGTTGTAACGGTCCATGCCGAGGATGAGATCAAAGCGGCTGAAATCTCCCGCAGTCAGCTGACGGCAACGCTGCGCGGAAATATCAAGCCCGTGCCCGGCTGCCACGCGCACCGAACGCTCATCTGGCGCTTCGCCGGTGTGGTAACCGTTGGTGCCCGCCGAATCGATCAGCACATCGCGAATGCCGCGTGCTTCAAGCAGCTGCCCCATCACGCCTTCGGCGAGCGGCGAACGGCAGATATTGCCCGCGCAGATGAAAAGAATGCTGGTCGGTTTCTCTATGGTCACGGAACCCTCGCGCTCATGATAAGTTAGTTCGAAAACCGCAACATAGGCGAAAGATGATGGCACGCAACCGGCTGACTGAAGACGAACTGAAACAGGCGCTGGCCGAACTGGATGGCTGGCAGAAGGTGGAGGATCGCGAGGCGATCACCAAGAGCTTCAAGTTCAAGGATTTCAGCGCTGCCTTCGGCTTCATGACACGGGCAGCACTTTATGCCGAAAAACTCGACCATCATCCAGAATGGTTCAACGTTTATAATCGCGTTGATGTCACGCTTGCGACCCATAGCGAAAATGGCGTTACCGAGCTGGACATCAAGATGGCGCGCAAGATGAACTATTTATTCAACATACGACATCAACACGAAAACTATAGATTTGAATAATAAACGCGTATTTTTGTACCATCATAATTAAATGATCCATCACTATTCCTATTACCAAGAACTCTTCTTAAATCAACCGGTTGCGCCCACACCATTCCCAAAGCCCCGCCATTTGTAGCTCTAATCTGAGTTCCATCAACAGCAATAGCTGCGTGAAAAATTTTACTCTCGGCTATCCTGTAAAAGCCGATTGCCCTAGCTTTTGGGAGAGGGCTTACACCGTCCCATTCGGGCCCGCCGGTAAAATTGAATTTCGGCAACCAGTCCAATGCGCTTATTGTTGTCAACTGATTATAAGTAATATTTTTACCTCCATAATATAAATATCGGACATAAGCTGCTGAGTCAAAACAAACACCTTTAACCAATAACTCCATTTGGACATTTCCAAGAATTATATCATCTAAATAAACCTCCATACCCGATGCGTTCGCTTTTGCAATCTGATCACCCTGGAGAGATAACTGCATTATAATACACCCCTATACTAAATTATTTGACTTTATGTTTAAACACAATAAAAATAAACTGTAAGATTAGGCACAAGATGTAAGCGATACTAAAAAACTCGACCATCATCCAGAATGGTTCAACGTTTATAATCGCGTTGATGTCATGCTTGCGACCCATAGCGAAAATGGCGTTACCGAGCTGGACATCAAGATGGCGCGCAAGATGAGCGCGATAGAGACCCCTTAAACCTTTGAAATATAAACCATAATATTCTTCTTCTGGTAAGTGAAGCTGCCGTCGCGGTTTCGGCACGAATAGGGCAGCGCTTTGGTCAGATCGACGCGATCGCCCCAGTTCTGGCCGAGCGCGCCGCCATTGATGCTACGGATAAAGACATCGCCGACCGCAATGGCCGAGTGGAAAATATGCCCGGCCCGGACATCGTAGAAGCCGATGGCGCGGCCATAGGTAATGGCGGAATAGCCGTTCCATTGCTCTCCGGCACGGAAATTCAGCAGCGGAATCCAGTTTTGCCCGGAGGTTCCGCGCAAGGTATGCTCCGAAATGCCCGCCCCCAGAAGAAAGCGCATATAGGCCGTCGCGTCGTAGCAAACATTGTCTTTCACATCGACATTGATGTGGTCGCTCAAATCCTGCGCCGATGCGAGCTGGTTTCCGCGATAGAACTGACTTGTCCGGTCAGCACGGACAAAGTTCTCTCCATAGCCGGTAAGATGCATGAACAGTCTCCATTCAATCAGATCAACAAGCTGACCCAGCCCAAAACTGACCTTGGGCTGGCCGGACCTATATTCCTTTGATTTGGCATGGCCGTTGTAGCTGATGGTTCTTGCAGGATGCTTCCTGCCTTGAACGAGCAAAAACTTGAAAACCGGGTCGATTGCCCCCATTTTCGGTCGTGTCATTTTCGGCTCTGTTCACGCCGATATCTGACGGACAGGAGTTTGCACGACGATGGATAGCGTCAAAATTGGTGAAATCCTTGAACCCGGCAGCGAAAGCGATTTCAAGAAACGCAGCGAACGGGTGAAGCAAGGTTTCTGGAAGGCCGCGCGCCGCGCCGGTCGCATGGTGCCCTTCATGGATGAAGTGGTGGCCGCCTATTATTGCGCGCTCGACCAGAACACGCCGACACGCGTGCGTATGACCCTGATGGCGGCGCTCGCCTATTTCGTGCTGCCCTTCGACATTATCCCCGACATGCTGGTCGGCATCGGCTTTACCGACGACGTCGCCGTGCTGATGGCGGCTCTTACCGCCGTGCGCACGCATATCACGCCCGCGCACCGGCTGGCAGCGCGTCAGGCGTTGGAAGAAGGTAAGGGAGTAAGGGAGTAAGGGAGTAAGGGAGTAAGGGAGTAAGGGAGTAAGGATGCTCGCTTAATTGTGAAGTTAAACAATTCCCTATTCCCTTATTCCCCTACTGCCCTACTCCCCTCCTGTCATATTCCAGCCGCTTTCTTTGCATTGAAGTTGAGCACAGGATGGCCACCAGCCCTTGCTCGTTCAAGTTTTCTTTCAAAACTTCACCGTTTGGTAACCCAGATTAAGGCACTTTAATCGGCAACTGAGCGGGGCGGCGTGTTGAACGGCGGCATCCCGATATTCGAGTTTGAAGCAAACGAAAGAGAACCGGTAAAAGACCATGCTTGGAAAATCGATCGTCGCGGCTTCGGTGTTTACGATTGCAATGGCGGGCTCGGCCCTCGCCCAGACACCGACCCAGATTAAACAGTTCGACGCCTGGGGCGCCTATAGCTACAAGGCGGGCAACGGCAAGGTTTGCTATGTCCTCTCCGTTCCGACTGTGAAGGCCCCGGCCTCGGTCGATCACGGTGACAATTTCTTCCTGATCAGCCAGAAGCCGGGCCAGAACATCTCGTTCGAGCCGCAGTTCATGGCCGGTTACGATCTGAACCCCAATGCCAAGGTTACCGTCAGCGTCGGCAGCAACCGCTTCACCATGTTCGTGAACGGCAAGTCGGGCTGGATGGAAAACGCCGCCGAAGAGCCGAAGCTCATCGCAGCCATGAAGTCCGGTCAGGATCTCAAGGTCGAAGCGCAGTCGAAGCGCGGCACCAAGACCAATTACACCTATTCGCTGAAGGGTGTTTCGGCAGCGCTTGCCGCGATCCAGAACTGCAAGTAAGCGACATTTCGTCGAATACGGACTGCTTTTTCAAAGCCGGAGCCTGTGCTCCGGCTTTTTTCTTCGTGCCTGTTCCGGCAATTCTGCATAACAGCCGGGATGATCGAACGGGATGACGGACGCCTTATTCTATGCTAAGAGCGCGCGAAACAAGGCTCGCATATGCAGATGACAGAGCCCATATATCCTCGCAATAAGGGCAATCGGGCCCAAATTGATCGGCGCGCGACATCGCGGTCGCCCCTTAACAGTTGAAAACAGATGTCTATTTCGTTCGATCTTACCATTGATGATACGCGCGACCAGCTGGCCCGCCATGTGCGCGCCAATCTGGACGCAAAGCCGTCGCTCATCGGCATGTCGCGCGAGGAAATGGCCGAAGCGCTCGTCAAGGCTGGCGTGCCGGAACGTCAGGTGAAGATGCGCATCAGCCAGCTCTGGCACTGGCTCTATGTGCGCGGCGTTTCCGATTTCGCCGATATGCGCAATATTTCCAAAGACCTGCGTGCCATGCTGGCGCAGCATTTCACCATTGCGCGCCCGGAAGTGGTCGAAGAGCAGATTTCGCAGGACGGCACCCGCAAGTGGCTGTTCCGATTTCCGCCGCGGGGCGCTGGCCGCCCGGTCGAGATCGAAAGCGTCTATATTCCCGAAGAAGGTCGCGGCACGCTGTGCGTTTCCAGCCAGGTCGGCTGCACGCTGACCTGCTCGTTTTGCCATACTGGCACGCAGAAGCTGGTGCGCAATCTAACTTCGGAAGAAATTCTGGCGCAGCTTCTGACCGCCCGCGACCGGCTCGGCGATTTCCCGGACAAGGACACGCCCGACGGTGCCATGGTGCCCGCCGAAGGCCGCAAGATCACCAATATCGTGATGATGGGCATGGGCGAGCCGCTCTATAATTTCGAGGAAGTGAAGAAGGCTCTCATTATCGCCTCGGATGGTGATGGCCTGTCGCTTTCCAAGCGTCGCATCACGCTTTCGACCTCCGGCGTGGTGCCTGAAATCTACCGCACCGGCGATGAAATCGGCGTGATGCTGGCGATTTCGCTCCATGCCGTGCGCGACGAGTTGCGCGACATCCTGGTGCCGATCAACAAGAAATATCCGCTGGAGCAGCTCATCAAGGCTTGCCGCGAATATCCCGGCCTGTCGAATGCCAAGCGCATCACATTCGAATATGTGATGCTGAAGGACATCAACGACAGCCTGGAAGACGCCAAGCTTCTGGTGAAGCTGTTGCAGGGCATTCCGGCCAAGATCAATCTCATTCCGTTCAATCCATGGCCCGGCACCAACTATCAGTGCTCGGACTGGGAACAGATCGAGCGCTTTGCCGATTACGTCAATGCAGCCGGTTATGCCTCGCCGATCCGCACGCCGCGTGGTCGCGACATTCTCGCCGCCTGCGGTCAGTTGAAGTCGGAATCGGAACGCATGCGCAAGAGCGAACGCCTTGCGCTGGAAGCCATGATGATCGCCGGACACGGCGAATAAACGGGGCGAATAACCCGATAAAGCGAGCGCGCATGAACGATACATTCGACTACATAATGCGCTTCGTCGTTATTCTTTTTGGCTATTGCTGCGGCTTGCTGGCAACCGGTTGGTTTCTGGCGGCAATCCTGTTTCGCAGCATCGGCGTTGATGCGCTGATGGACGATTTCGCGATGATGGCCGGGGCAGGCAATACGGAAGCCGCCAGCCTTTGGGCCACAACCAGCTTCTGGAGCAGCGTTTTCGTCGGCGGTTTCATCGTGGCCATGCTGGCAGGCGGCATCAGCTTCCTGCCTGCGGCCATCGTCATTCTGCTTGCTGAAGCACGCGGCTATCGCTCGTCGGTGTTTTATTGCGTTGTGGGCGCCATCATCGGTCTTGGAACCGCGGGAACCGCTATTCCGTTTCGCGGATCAGACGACTGGCCGGAAATGCCGCTCTGGATCGCAGCCTTCGTCGGTGCGGGCATTGTCGGCGGCTTCATCTACTGGCTGATTGCAGGCCGCAATGCCGGACGGCTTTCCGACCGCCCGGCTGGGTAGACATCAGGTTATTTCGCCTGCGCGGTGATGATTTTCAGGGCGAAAGCCGAAAACACGCCCGCAAACAACCAATCCACAATGCGCGTGACCGTCGGGTTCTTCTTCAGGAGGCCCGCAAACCGGTCGGCTGCGACCACCATCGGAATGGTGAAGGGCAGCGCCAGCGGGATGAAGGACAGGCCGAGAAAGAACAATTTGCCCATTGCATGCGGGTCCGTTACGGAAACGAACTGCGGCAGGAAGGTCATGTTGAACAGAATGATCTTCGGGTTGAGCAGATTGATGCCAAGCCCGGTTGCCCAGTTCTGAACCAGCGTATGCTTCTTACCGCCGTTCTTTTCCGGCGAAAACGCCGAACCCTTGCGGATTGCCTGTACGGCGAGCCAGACGAGATAGCCCGCACCCACAACCTTCAGCACGGTGAAGGCAGCTGGAGACGCGATAATCAGCGCCGAAAGCCCCAGCGCCACCATGGTGGTGTGGATGACGATGCCGGTGCTTGCGCCAGCCATGCAGGCGAAACCGGCTGCCTTGCCTTCAGACAAGGCCCGTCCGACGAACAGCGTCATATCCGGGCCGGGTGTGATGGAAAGAATGGCGGTTGCAATCGCGAACTGGACGAAAATGGTCCATTCGGGAATGAAGGTCAGGTTTGTCAGGAACGACATGCGAAAAGCTCCGAAAATTCGCGGCAAGATAGAGCGGTTCCTGTTTTGACCGAATCGTCGGAACCGCTCTATCCCGTTTGTTTTGAGCATTATCCGACGCAAAACCGCTTCGCACTTTTGCTGGAAATGCTCTAACGCGAATCAAATCTCGCCGCTACTGGATTCTCCGGTCTTTTCGATAAGTCGCAGCCATCCGGCTTGCACGTCGCCTAGCAACTGATAAAAGGACAGCAACATCCAATTCCCAAGCCCTGCGGATGCTCTCCCCGAGCGGACAATGGGTCATCCATCGTATCGGAAGTTGACTATGAGCAAGTGGAAAGACGTTAAGAAAGTCGTGCTCGCCTATTCGGGCGGTCTCGACACCTCGATCATCCTGAAATGGCTTCAGACGGAACTCGGCGCGGAAGTCGTGACTTTCACCGCTGATCTGGGTCAGGGCGAAGAACTTGAACCGGCACGCAAGAAAGCGGAAATGCTGGGCATCAAGGAAATCTTCATTGAGGACGTGCGCGAAGAATTCGTGCGCGATTTCGTTTTCCCGATGTTCCGCGCCAATGCCGTCTATGAAGGCGTTTATCTGCTCGGCACGTCGATTGCCCGTCCGCTGATTTCCAAGCATCTCATCGAGATCGCCAAGAAGACCGGCGCAGACGCCATTGCGCATGGCGCAACCGGCAAGGGCAACGATCAGGTTCGCTTCGAGCTTTCCGCTTATGCGCTGAACCCGGACATCAAGATCATCGCTCCATGGCGCGACTGGTCGTTCAAGAGCCGCACGCATCTGCTCGAATTCGCTGAACAACACCAGATTCCGGTTGCCAAGGACAAGAAGGGCGAAGCGCCGTTCTCCGTCGACGCCAACCTGCTGCACTCCTCGTCCGAGGGCAAGGTTCTGGAAGATCCAGCACTCGAAGCACCCGAATATGTGCATATGCGCACCATTTCGCCGGAAGCAGCACCCGACAAGGCAACGATCATCAAGATCGGCTTTGAAAAGGGCGACGCCGTTTCAATCAATGGCCAGCGTCTTTCGCCTGCAACGCTTCTTGCCAAGCTTAACGAATATGGCCGCGACAACGGCATCGGTCGTCTCGACCTCGTGGAAAACCGCTTCGTCGGCATGAAATCGCGCGGCGTCTACGAAACGCCCGGCGGCACGATCCTGCTGGCGGCCCACCGCGCCATCGAATCGATCACGCTCGACCGTGGCGCTGCTCACCTCAAGGACGAACTGATGCCGCGCTATGCGGAGCTGATCTATTACGGCTTCTGGTTCTCGCCGGAGCGCGAAATGCTGCAGGCCGCAATCGATCTCAGCCAGAAGAACGTCGAAGGCGAAGTCACCCTCAAGCTCTACAAGGGCAATGTGATGGTGATCGGTCGCGAGTCGGACAAGTCGCTTTATTCCGACAAGCTCGTGACCTTCGAAGACGATCAGGGCGCTTACGACCAGAAAGACGCAGCAGGCTTCATCAAGCTCAACGCGCTGCGGTTGCGTACGCTGGCTGCCCGCGACCGCCGTTAGGCATTGATCTTCAGGCTCTGCTGGCCTGCAAATGGCAGTTTTCTGCGCTTCCGGTGCGCCCGTACCTTTAAGTACGCTGCGCGCCGGTTCTCGAGGCCCACCATTTTCGGCTCACCGCGCCAGAATCTCAACGGCCTAAGGTCTACCGTTTTGGAAACGCCCTTCTCATCGGAGGGCGTTTTTCTTTGTCCTGAATTTTCTTGTTCCTTGAAGAATCCGACGCGCCCACAGGGATCGAACGTTTCCCTGCTTGACTCTTTTCAGAGTCGATTCAATACTAGAACAAATAGAGAACAATGACGGTTCCTGTCTCCGGAACCGCGCCAACAAACACAGACAGATTACAGGATTTTTGACGTGAGCGGCATCGACATCGCGACGTTGCGGCGCATGGTTACCGCCATTGAAGGCAACGATCCGCAAGGAAATTTTGCTGGCGATACAGCTGCCGGTTTCGGACGCGAAAACAGTTTCGCGCTTGGCCACGCGGCAGCGGACGCAGCCTTTCCGCATGGGCTTGCTGGTGATGCCTTGCATGAGGTTTTCGCGGAAAATCCCGGTGCGCATATGGCGGCGACCGGCTTTGCGCTCGCCATGGCATTGCGCGCCACACAAAAGCAGCGACCGATCATCTGGATCGAGGAGGAAACGGCGACAAGCGAATATGGCGGGCTCTACCCGCCGGGGCTGCATGCTTTCGGCATCGCCCCGCACCGGTTGCTGATCGTGCGCTGTCCGAATGCGCAGGATGTCCTGAAGGCGGCCAATGATGTGCTGGAAGCCGGAACCGGCGGCAAGGCTTCGCATCTCGTCTCCGGCATCGTTACCTCGATAACCGGCCAGCCGAAATGCCTCGACCTGACAGCCTCACGTCGCCTGCTGCTGGCAGCGGAGACAGCGCAACTGCCGGTCATCCTGCTTCGAAGTCATCGCACCGGCGTGCAAAGCGCTGCCGTCAGCCGATGGCGTGTCGCACCTGCGCCTTCGCGCTCCAGCGGGGCCAATGCGCCCGGAAAACCGGCCTTCCTGGCCGTTCTGGAGCGCAACCGTCATGGCACATGCGGCCAGTGGATCATGGAATGGAACAATGAAACCCTTGAATTCGGCATCAGAGAACGGGAAGGAAGCGGCAGCGTCGGCATCTATGGCGTTCATGGCGCTGTGGTTTCCGTTCCTGCCGACGGACAGGCTGCACCGCGCCGGGCGATCTGATGCATCCTCCGGGCAAGCGTCCGACGCACTGCCGCTTGTCATTACCGAGCGCACCGCCAATGCGCTTCGGTTGACGGCCATCGACGTCAAGGCCGCCAAGCTCGGGCTTTATCCCGGCATGGCGCTGACCGATGCGCGGGCGCGTGTGGAAAGGCTTGATGTGGCCAATGCCGCGCCGGAGCGCGATGGCGCCCTGCTCAACAAAATGGCCCATTGGTGCGAACGCTATACGCCGCTTGTCGCCTTCGATCCGCCGCACGGGCTGATGCTGGACATTACCGGCTGCGCGCATCTGTTCGGCGGACTGGCCGCCATGCATGCCGATGTGATCCAGCGCATCGAGCGCGCCGGTCTGCACGTTCGGGCAGCTATTGCCGATAACAGTTTTGCGGCGCGGCTTCTCGCGCGTGGCACCAGAGGCGGCGTATTCGACAAGGCGCAGGCCGATGCCGTGTTGCCGCGCCTGCCGCTTTCCGCGCTTGAACTGGCCGATGCCGCTGAAACCGGCCTCAAGCGCGCGGGCCTGAAACGCATCGGCGATGTGATGGCGCTGCCGCGTGCAGCACTCACCGCGCGCTTTGGTCCCGATCTCGCCACCCGTCTCGGTCGCCTGACACGGCAGGAGCGCGCGCCCATCTCGCCGCTACGCATGGTGCCGCTCGCAACGGCTGAACGCCGCCAGTCCGAGCCTCTGACCGCCATGGAACTGGTGGAGCGCATCTTGCAGGAATTGGCGCAGGAGCTGTTCGCCCGGCTTGAGATGGAAGGCAAAGGCGCGCTTTTGATCGAAGCATCCTTCTTCCGGGTCGATGGCGAGATACGCCATATCCGCATTGAAACCGGCCAGCCTCTGCGCGATGACAGGGTTTTTCTGCGTCTTGCGCGCGAAAGGCTCAACGCCCTCACCGATCCGCTGGATGCCGGTTTCGGCTTCGACATGATCAGGCTTGCCGCCTTGCGCAGCGCTGCAGTCACACAACGCCAGACCGGGCTGGACAAGCATGAGGAAGATGATGCCGGCTTCAGCCAGCTGATCGACCGGCTCTCGGCGCGTCTGGGGCCGGACCGCGTGCTGGTGCCTTTCGCGCGCGATACGCATATGCCGGAGCGCGCTTTTGGCCTGCGCCCTGCCCTGCATGGCAGCCGCGCAAACCAGACCGGTTATGAAAGCAGCCCAACGCTCGCTGGTGACCCGCCAGCGCGCCCCATAAAACTGTTTCGCCCGCCGCAGCTGATCGAAAGCGTGGCGGAAGTGCCGGACAGCCCGCCCTCATTCTTCCTGTGGCGGCGGGTTCGCCATCATATTCGCCTTGCCGAAGGACCAGAGCGGATCGAGCCGGAATGGTGGCTTTCCATCGGTCACGACGTACCGGAACTGCGCGATTATTACCGGGTGGAAGATGTGAACGGCCAGCGTTTCTGGATCTTTCGCGAAGGTCTTTATGACGGCGCCAATCATCCACGCTGGTTCCTGCATGGGTTGTTTGCCTGATGCCCCATATCGAGAAAAAACCCGCTTATTATGAAATGGCTGTCGCCAGCAATTTTTCGTTCCTGTGCGGCGCGTCGCACCCGCAGGAACTGGTGCTGCAAGCTCGCGATCTTGGCCTTTCCGGCATCGGCATTGCCGACCGCAACACGCTGGCCGGTGTGGTGCGGGCACATGCCGCCTGGAAGGATTTTCGCGACAAAAGCAATTTCCGGCTGTTTATCGGCTGCCGTCTTTCCTTCATCGACGGCACGCCGGATATGGTTGTCTATCCGCGTGACCGACCTGCCTATGGGCAATTATGCCGCCTTCTGACCGAAGGCAAAAGGCGTGCCGCCATTAAGGGCGAATGCCATCTGCTCTGGGCCGACCTGCTGTTTCGCGCCCGACAGTTTCAGATCGCCGTCATGCCCCCGGAAGAGGATGACCCTGATTTTCCCACACGCCTGTCGGAAATCGCCACGGCGGCGCAAGGCTGCGTCTGGCTGGCGCTCGCCATGCCGCATCAGGGCCATGACGGACGCCGGGCCGAACGCATCGCCCGCTTTGCAGCCGATGCCGATGTGCCGCTTCTCGCCACCAATGACGTGCTCTATCACCACCCCAACCGCCGCGCACTTCAGGATGTGCTGACGGCAACCCGCCATCACAGCACGGTTTTTGCCGCCGGGCGGCTGCTGGAGAAAAACGCCGAGCGCCATCTGAAACCAGCGCAGGAAATGGTGCGGCTGTTCCGCCAATATCCGCAGGCGATTGCCGCGACCGCCGATTTCATCGCGCCCATCACCTTCCAGCTCGACGAGTTGAAATATGATTATCCCGACGAGCCCGTGTCACCGGGAAAGACACCGCAACAGCATCTGCACGACCTTACCTGGGAGGGCGCTGCCAAGTTCTACGGAGTGGGTAGCATACCGGAAAAGGTGCAGGCGCTGATCCACAAGGAACTGGCGCTGATCGAAAAGCTGCAATATGCGGCCTATTTCCTGACCGTCCATGACATTGTGCGCTATGCCCGCTCAAAAGAAATTTTGTGTCAGGGGCGCGGTTCGGCGGCAAATTCGGTCGTCTGCTTCTGTCTTGGCATAACCGGCGTGGACCCAACCGAAGTGGACCTGCTGTTCGAGCGCTTTATCTCCGCCGAGCGCCAGGAACCGCCGGATATCGACGTCGATTTCGAGCATGAGCGGCGCGAGGAGGTGATGCAATATGTGTATGAACGCTACACCACCGACCGTGCGGCGATTGTCGCGACTGTCATCAGCTATCGATCCCGCAGCGCAATCCGCGATGTGGGCAAGGCACTGGGCCTGACGGAAGATGTGACGGCAGCCCTTGCCAATACGGTCTGGGGCATATCCGGCGGCGGCATCGACAAGGAGCATATTCGTCAGGCAGGCCTCGACCCGGAAAATCCGGTCATCCGGCGCGCTGTGGAACTCGCTATAGAGCTGATCGGCTTTCCCCGTCATCTGTCGCAGCATGTGGGGGGCTTTGTGCTCACACGCGACCGTCTGGACGAGACCGTGCCCATCGGCCCGGCGGCCATGGAAGACCGCTATTTCATCGAATGGGACAAGGATGACATTGATGAAGTGGGACTGATGAAAGTGGATGTGCTGTCACTCGGCATGCTCACCTGCATTCGCAAGGCTTTCGACCTCATTCACCAGCACAAGCCGCAGCTTTATGGCGGTCAAAAGCAGACCCTCGCGACCCTGCCGCGCGAAGACAGGGCCGTCTATGACATGCTTTGCAAGGGGGATTCACTCGGCGTGTTTCAGGTGGAAAGCCGCGCCCAGATGAATATGCTGCCGCGGTTGCGCCCGCGCAAATTCTACGATCTCGTCATCCAGGTCGCCATCGTGCGCCCCGGCCCGATTCAGGGCGATATGGTGCATCCTTATCTGAGACGAAGAAGCGGACAGGAGCCCAACATCTTGCCGTCGCCAGCCCCGGAACATGGACCACCGGACGAGCTGCAACAGATATTGGACAAGACCAAAGGCGTGCCGCTGTTTCAGGAACAGGCGATGCGCATTGCCATCGAAGCGGCGAAATTCACGCCCGACGAAGCCAACCAGTTGCGCCGCGCCATGGCGACTTTCCGCAAGATGGGCACTATCCACACCATGGAGAAAAAGATGATCGACGGCATGGTCAATCGCGGCTACGACCGGACCTTTGCCGAGAATTGTTTCAACCAGATCAAAGGCTTCGGTGAATATGGCTTCCCCGAAAGCCATGCGGCCAGCTTTGCGCATCTGGTCTATATTTCCGCGTGGATCAAGCATCATCACCCGGAAGTCTTTGCCGCCGCCCTGCTCAATTCACAGCCGATGGGCTTTTATGCGCCAGCGCAGATCGTGCGTGACGCGCGTGAGCATGGCGTGACGGTCCTCCCCGTCGATGTGAATTTCAGCCAATGGGATAATCTTCTGGAAGACACTCCCGGTCCGCGCCCCGCTGTGCGGCTCGGCTTTCGCCAGATCGACGGTTTTTCAAAACGTGACACCGAACTGCTGCTTGCCGACCGGCATGAGCCTTATCGCACCATCGAGGATATGCATCGCCGCCTGCGCCTCGATCGGCGCGCCTTCACCGCGCTGGCCGATGCCGATGCTTTCGGCTCGCTCGATATCGACCGCCGCGCAGCACTTTGGGCCGTGCGCCGCCTGCCCAATGACGAAACCCTGCCGCTGTTCCGGGCCGCCGCCACCAGCGAACTGGCGGAAGAGCCGCGCACGAAGCTGCCCGAAATGGCGGCATCCGAACATGTCATTGCCGATTACGAGACCACCCGGCTTTCGCTGAAAGGGCATCCGCTACAATATTTGCGCGAGGGGCTGGCGGCAGAAGGTATCTCCACCTGTCGCGCCGTGCAGGAGGGTGCCGATGGTCGCCGGATGAAAGTGGCGGGCGTCGTGACTGTGCGCCAGCGCCCCGGCAGCGCGAAGGGTGTTGTGTTTCTCACCATCGAGGATGAGACCGGCATTGCCAATATCGTTGTCTGGCCGAAAATCATGAAAGCGTTTCGCCGTGAGGTGATGGGCGCGCGCCTGATCCGCATCGAAGGCCGCATCCAGCGCAGCCCGGAAGGCGTGGTGCATCTGGTGGCGGCCAGGATCGAAGACCGCTCCAGCGCTCTGATGGATCTGAGCGGGCGCGAGGCGCAACGCCTCGTCGCACCGTCACAAATGGCGCATCACCCGAGAAATGTGCGGATCATGCCGAAGTCGCGAGACTTCCATTGAGAATTTCAGTTCCAGGCACCGACAAAAAACACCGCACAATAATGCAGCATCGCCCCGACGACGACAAAGCCATGCCAGATGGCGTTCTGGAAACGCAGCCGCTGCCAGACGTGAAAGATCACGCCCAGCGAATAGACAATGCCGCCCGCCGCGATCAGCCAGAACACGGTCGTCGGCAGCGATTGAGTAATCGTGTCGTAGACCATGATCCCGCTCCATCCAAGCGCCAGATAAAGCAGGATCGACAGCCGGTCGAAACGACCGGGCAGAAAAAGCTTCAGCATGATGCCGACGAAAGCCACGCCCCATACGAAGAGCAAAAGCGGCACGGCGCGATCTCCCATATGCATGGCGAAGGGCGTGTAGGTTCCGGCAATCAGCAGATAAATGGCCGAGTGATCGAACCGACGCAGGAACCATTTTGTCGGCGAGACGGGCCAGATATTATAAACCGCCGAAATGCCAAGCGCGCCCAGAAGGCTTGCCAGATAGACACTGGACGAAATCGAGGTCGTTGCGGAACTGTTCGGCAGAAAATAGATCAGCATGGCAACCGCACCGGCGAAAGCCAGCGCCACGCCAAGCACATGGATAACACCATCCGCCCAGAGTTCGGCCTTGTCGTAATGCCATTTGATGGAATGTGGCAGCTTCATAATCTTCGCCCTGTCCGGTCTTCGGACAGGGAACTACCTTCGCTTTGCAGCGTCAAGATGACAGTTAAACGCATCGTGCTTTCCAAAAATCGATTCCGATTTTTGGGCCGATGCGCCAGTCGATATGGGGAATTAAACCGGCGGCCAAGCGCCGCCGGGAGAAGCTTATTGTGCTGGCGTGTAGGTCGCCTGGATCGGTGCAACACCCGGCAGCGGCGCCGAAGAACCGCTTGGCAGGGACACCGGCTCGATGGCAGCCGCGGCATCGCGGGTCGGACCGTTGCGGAAACCGCCGTCCATGCCGGTTTCTTCCAGCATGCCCTTGCGCTTGGCATCGTAATAATAGCCGCGTGCATAGAAACGCACGGCCTGGCTTTCATTGCCGCCCGCAACCTTATATGCGCCCGACAGATAGCGAACGGCATATTTCAGGTTGGTTTCGGCATCGAGCAAGCCCTTCGGCGCACCCGTATAGCCCATGCCGCGTGCGGTCGGATGGCTGATCTGCATCAGACCCCAATAGGGACCGTTGCGCGCACCGGGATTGAAGCGGCTTTCGCGATGCACGACGCGGCGCACCAGACGCTCAGGCACATCATAAGCGACGGAATATTTGGCAATCAGCGCATCGAGATTTTTCGGCGCGCTCTCCGGCGTTTCAAACGCCATATTGGCGGCAACCGAGGCAGGCGAAGCGGCGGCACGTGCCCCTGCATAGGCCATCATCGGCTGCGAAACGCCGCGTTCGCCCGGAATAGGAACGGCGGCAGGCAGAACCGGCTCGGCAGAAGCAACAGCCTCGACACCAGCAGCCGGTACGCCAGGAACAGCAGCGCCGTCCGTCGTGGTGGCAGCGGCAATCGCGGCAGCACCGCCCGTTGCAGCCGGACCAGCGGCCATGGCCGTTGCGGTCGCGCCGACAGCGGCATTGGCGACTGGTGCAGGGGAAGCCGCAGCGCCGGGAACGGCAGTGCCAGCGGCGGCCACGGCAACAGTCTTCGCATCCGTCGCCTGTGCGGCGCCCGGTGCAGCGGTCTGCGTTGCAGCATCCGTTGGGGAAATCAGCGCCGTTTTCACGGGCTTGCCGTCATTGGTGGTGTTGCAGGCGCTCAGCGCCACGGCGCAGCCCATAAGCAGGACACCCTTGCCGAGAAGGGAAGCGGATGCAGAAGAAAAAAGCGCGAAACGCATGGCTGGACCCGTTCTCAGGAATCGAAATCTTTTTCGATGCGTTTTTCAAGCTCGACCAGATCGTCAGGCAGCGGCAAACCGTTCGCACGGAGCGCATTCAGCTTTTCGCGAACCGTTTCGCGGATTTCATGGGCGTCCTGCGGCTGATTCACCATTTGCTCAAACAGCAGCGCAATTTCCGCCTTGATGTCCTCGAATGCCATCCAGATCCTCTTGGCTTAACGGCCTCCAGGAAGCCCGTTGCAGTCAATATTCTTTCGGTCGATGACAGTTCTGTACCATGCAAAAGACGAAAAACGGAAGCGCTAAACGTCTGCGTCGCGCCAAAATGAATATTTCAAATGGTAACAAAAGGATTAACGCACTCAGAGAATGCGCGGCAGCATCGTATCTATCACATTGAAATCCAATGCAAATATTCCAAGATCGTCGAAGCCCAGCCCACCATTCGGATCAAACAGATAAATGCTCATCCAGACGAGCGCGATGACCAGCAAAATGGCCAGAATCGTGAGAATCAAAAGGCGTTTGCCGAGCGCAGCCTTGCGACCCGCCCCCTGTTTTGAATGCTTGGCCATCGTCACTTGTCGCCCCGGCTTTGCTGCTTCGGCGTGGTATCGGACGCGCTAATCATCATTGGTCGCGTTCAGTTCTTCCGGCGGCGTGCCGTGTTCCGGTGCCGCAGGCAGATAGCCTTCATGGACCAGCCATTTGCGCAAAATCAGCGTTATGGCTTCTGTCAGGTTCAGACCCGGGTGCTTTTCAGCGATGACGCGCTCCAAAGCATCATGCACGTCATCGGGAAGATAGGTGCTCATTCTGTCTCCTCCGCTTAGAGCGCATTTCGATCTGATTGAATCAGATCGGCGCTCTGGTCCTTTGCTTTAACGCGCATCTTGTCCGAAAACCGGTTCCCACTTTTCGGGATGCGCTGTAGTCCTTTGCTTTAGCGCGCATCTTGTCCGAAAACCGGTTCCCACTTTTCGGGATGCGCTTTATAGAAAATCAGGCAACCGTAACCGACAAGCTGCCGACACCATCCACCTTGCCCACAAGGTGGTCGCCGCGCTGCACGGGACCGACGCCTGCGGGGGTGCCTGTAAATATAAGATCGCCCGGTTGCAGCTCAAAGAGCGACGAAAGATAGGAGATCGTTTCCGCCACTTTCCAGATCATCTGGTTGAGGTCGCCAGACTGGCGCGTCTCGCCATTGATGGACAGCGAAATCGATGCCGACTGCGGATGGCCGACATCCGATACTGGCGCGATGGCAGAGCATGGCGCGGAATGCTCGAATGCCTTGGCGACTTCCCACGGGCGACCGGCCTTCTTGGCGACCGCTTGCAAGTCGCGCCGCGTCATGTCGATGCCCACCGCATAGCCATAAACGTGATCCAGCGCGTGTTCGACCGGAATATCGATGCCGCCAGTCTTCAATGCGACCACAAGCTCGATCTCGTGATGCACATCCTCGGTCTTGGGCGGATAGGGAAAATCGCCGCCATTGATCACCAGACTGTCGGGATTTTTCTGGAAGAAGAACGGCGGATTGCGGGTCGGATCGCCGCCCATTTCAATGGCGTGATCGGCATAATTCTGACCGACGCAATAGATGCGATGCACGGGAAAAGCTGCGTCCGTGCCCTTCACGGGCAGAATAGGCTGCGGGCGCGGCGCGAAAACATAATCGGTCATTGGGGATTATTCCGATCGGAAATTGCAGAATGCTACGAATTGGTCCCATCATGCAGGCGCAAGCGCATCCTCGCAAGCCTTGAAAACAGCAATTCCCCGTTATCGCCCATCCGTCGCGACGACAAATTCCGCTTGGCGCGATTGGCTCACGACAAGCTTAGCGTTCGGAATATCGTTGGACAATGCGCGGCTGCGCGACGTCTCCTCGTCGAAACCAAAAGAGAGCCAGCGGTCGATCAACCGCCGCTCCAGCACCGGAAAAGGCACATCGAGACGGATTGTCATGTCGAAAAACGGCGCAAGTCCCGACCATGGTTCCTGATCGAGCAGCAGGTAATTGCCCTCAACCAGAAGTACGCGATGCTCGGGCCCGACCACCGAGGCCGCCGCGCGGGAAAGCTCCAGCGAACGGTCGAACACAGGAATGAACACTTCGTCGCGTGCATGTTTCAGCCGTTCCAACAGGGCGGCAAAACCGGCGCAATCGAAGGTCGGCGGCGACCCCTTGCGACTGCGCAACCCGCGCTGATCGAGAATCACGTCATCAAGGTGAAACCCGTCCATCGGCACGACGATGGATGGGCCATCAGCGCCCTTATTGAGCGCCATGCACAGTTCCTCCGCGAGGGTGGATTTGCCCGCGCCCGGAGGACCCGCAATGGCGACAATCAGCCGGCTATCCACCTTCGAAAGCCGCGCAAGAATTTCTGAAGGCAAGGCTTCGCGGTCGATAGGCGTCATGTCCGGTTTCCGTTTCGTGGTCGTGCGGACAGATGTCCCGATTCGTACAGCCCGCTCAAGGGAGTTAGGCAGCTTCGGCCTTCGGTCGCATTGCACCCGTCATCAGAGCCACAGCGTCCGACATGGAATATTCCTTCGGGTCAATCACCGTCAGGCGACGTCCGAGCCGGTGAATATGAATCCGATCGGCTACTTCGAACACATGCGGCATGTTGTGCGAAATGAGTACGATGGGCATGCCCCGTGCCTTCACGTCGAGGATCAGTTCCAGCACGCGGCGCGATTCCTTGACGCCAAGCGCTGCCGTCGGCTCATCCATGATCACGACCTTGGACCCGAAAGCGGCAGCGCGCGCCACGGCAACGCCCTGACGCTGGCCGCCGGACAGTGTTTCCACCGCCTGACCGATATTCTGGATGGTCATCAGGCCCAGCTCCGTCAGCTTGTCGCGGGCGATCTTCTCCATCGCGCCGCGATCGAGCATGCGAAACAGCGAACCGAGCGGTCCCTTGCGGCGGATTTCCCGCCCGAGAAACAGATTGTCAGCGATGGAAAGCGCAGGCGACAAAGCGAGGTTCTGATAAACCGTCTCGATGCCCGCATGGCGTGCTTCCATCGGCGAATGGAAACTGACCGGTTTTCCGTCGAGCTTTATCTCGCCTTCGTCGGGCTTGATCGCGCCAGACAGCGCCTTGATCAGCGAGGATTTACCGGCGCCATTGTCGCCGATAACCGCGAGGATTTCGCCCGGATAGAGATCGAAATCGGCATGGTCGAGCGCGGTAACGCGCCCGTAACGCTTGACCAGACCCTTTGCCGAGAGAACAGGTGTAGCCGAGGTTTTCATGCGGCAGCCTTTCTGATCCATTGGTCGACAGCGACGGCGGCGATGATGAGAACGCCGATCAGGAGATAGGTCCATTGCGGATCGGTGCCCCACAGGCGCAGGCCAAGCGAAAATACGCCGACGATCAGCGCGCCGAACATGGTGCCGAGGATCGAGCCGCGCCCGCCGAAGAGCGAAATGCCGCCGATCACCACAGCCGTGATGGATTCGATATTGGCGAACTGGCCTGCGGTCGGCGACACGGAGCCAAGGCGGCCAATCATCGCCCAACCGGCCAGAGCGCAGATGATACCGGCCAGAACATAGACGGACATCAGGATCGGTTTGACCGAAACGCCCGACAGCTTTGCCGCCTCCGGATCGTCGCCAATGGCATAGACATGACGGCCCCAGGCGGTGTGGTTCAGCACATACCAGAGCAGCAGCACCAGAAGCACCATGGCGATGACGCCATAGGTGAAGACAGCGCCACCGAAACGAATGCTCTCGCCGAAGAATTGCAAGATTGGCGCTTGCGCGGTTATTTCCTGCGCGCGGATGGTTTCATTGGCCGAATAGAGGAAATTTGTGGCCAGAATCACCTGCCACATTCCGAGCGTGACGATGAAGGGCGGCAGGCGGACATAGGCCACCAGAAAGCCGTTGATAAAGCCGCACAACGCGCCGGTGGCAAAGCCAAGCACGATGGAAAGCTCGGCTGGCAGGCCATAGCGGAATGTGAACTGGCCCATCACCACCGATGACAGCACCATGATCGCGCCGACCGAAAGATCGATACCGGCGGTGAGGATAACCAGCGTTTGCGCTGCGGCCACGATGCCGGTGATGGCGACCTGCTGGAGAATGAGCGTGAGCGCGAAGGCGGAGAAGAACTTGCCGCCCAATGTGACGCCGAACACCACCAGCGACAGGACCAGCACGATCAGCGGCACGGCTGCCGGATTGTGATGCAGGAAATTCCGCATCCGATAAAGCGCCGACTGGTCACCCGCATCAAAGGAGGCCACGTCGGATGCGCTTTGCGAAAGGGTCGTTTCAAACGCCTGCATCGACGGTTTTTGTGCAGCGGAAGCCGCCTCTGGCTCACTCATGATTATCTCCTGCTTTCAGCTGCAAAACGGTCCGGCAAATCTGACGATCCTCCGGACCGATATTTCAAAAGATCAGCCCCAGCACTTGTCGAGCGCAGTCTTGGTATCGATGGACGGAACGCCATCGACAGGCTTGTCCGTCACCAGCGTCACGCCCGTATCGACGAAGGTTTTGCCTTCCGTCGGCTTTGGCTTTTCGCCGGTATCGGCAAATTTCTTGATCGCTTCGATGCCGAGCGACGCCATCTGCAACGGATATTGCTGCGAGGTTGCGCCGATCACGCCAGCCGCAACGTTCTTCACGCCGGGGCAGCCGCCATCGATGGAAACGATCAGCACATCCTTTTCACGGCCCACAGCCTTCAGCGCTTCATAGGCACCGGCGGCAGCAGGTTCGTTGATCGTGTGTACAACATTGATGTTCGGGTCCTTCTGGAGAAGGTTTTCCATGGCGCGGCGACCGCCTTCTTCGTTGCCGTCGGTCAGGTCGCGACCGGCGATGCGCGGATCGTCCTCGTCGCCAAGCTTGTTCTTGTCTTTCGGGTCGATGCCGAAGCCGACATCAAAACCCTGATCGCGCAGAACATCCACGCTTGGCTGCGATGCGGTCAGGTTGAGGAAGGCGACGCGCGCATCCTTGGCCTTGTCACCAAGCGCTGCTGCGGCCCATTTTCCGACCAGTTCTCCGGCCAGGAAATTATCCGTTGCAAAAGTCGCGTCTGCCGCATCCGCCGGTTCCAGCGGCGTGTCGAGCGCGATAATCAGAAGACCCGCGTCACGCGCCTTTTGCAGCGTCGGCACGATGCCCTTGGTGTCGGAAGCGGTAATGAGAATGCCCTTGGCACCATCGGCGATGCAGGTTTCGATGGCCGCTACCTGACTTTCGGAATCGCCGTCGATCTTGCCCGCATAGGTCTTGAGATTGACGCCCAACTCCTTGGCCTTGGCGACAGCGCCTTCCTTCATCTTGACGAAAAAGGGATTGGTGTCGGTCTTGGTGATGAGGCACGCGCCGACATCGGCAGCATGCGCTGGAAGTGCGGCAGCACCAAGCGTGAAGGCAGCAAAGGCCGCCGACAGAACTGTCTTCTTCATGAACTCCTCCCAGAGTGAAACCGGTCCTTCTTCCCCCGGCATGGTTGAAGCAAAACACGGCTTCGAAACAGAGTCAATTAATAAATCCACTTGATTTATTAATGTATTGTGTCACTCTCGCCCCGGAGGAGAGAGCCGAGGGAGACACGACGCCACGTTGAAAAAGCGCGCATCTCGCTGCTTAAGCTTTTGTTTTTATTTCATATCCCACAGAATGAGGCTTTTTCTCCTGCGATGAATGGGTTAGGAACCTCGCCGTGTCCTAACACTACAGTTGCAAATTCGTCAGGCCGTGGCGAAACGAGTGATTTTCGAGCACCGGAGCGGAGCGTACTTAAAAGTACGTGAGCACCGAAGCACAGGAAATTGCTCGATGCAGACCGGCATCACGAAGAATGCAACTGGGTGTTAAGCGTGGGATCTGGGAGAGAAAATGGTCAGGCATCATCCGGAACAGGACGTTTCCGAGCCAAGGGGCGGCCCGGCAGGCTCGCCCGGCCCTGCCATGCAGAAATTTGCCGAACCGGGCGCGAGTATCAATCGCGGTTCCAACCAGATCGGCGTGCGCGCCTATAATGAGCGGCTGGTTCTGGCGCTTGTGCGCAGGCATGGCGCGCTGGCCCGAGCCGATATTGCACGCCTGACCGGACTTTCGGCGCAAACTGTTTCCGTCATCATCCGCGCGCTGGAAAAAGACGGGCTGATCACGCAAGGCGAGCGCGTGCGTGGGCGCGTCGGCCAGCCCTCCATGCCGATGCGGCTTGCAGCAGACGGCGTTTTTTCCTTCGGCCTCAAGATCGGGCGGCGCAGCGCGGAAATCATCCTGATGGATTTTCTGGGCGCGATCCGCGAACGCAGGCATATCACCTATCGCTGGCCGGTGCCCGACGAAATCCGCCGTTTCGCCTTTGACAGCATTACCGCCTTCACCGCCGCACTTGATCCGGACAAGCGCGATCGCATTGCGGGCCTCGGCATCGCGCTGCCGTTTGAACTCTGGAACTGGGTGGAGGAAGTGGGCGCGCCCGCCGCCGACATGAATGCGTGGCTCGATGCCGATCTCGTCAACGATTTCGGCGCGGTCTTTCCGTTCCCCGTGTTTCTTCAGAATGACGGCACGGCGGCCTGTGGCGCGGAACTCACCTTCGGGCGCGGGCCGGAATTCACCGATTTCGTCTATTTCTTCATCGGCTCGTTCATTGGCGGCGGCGTGGTGCTGAACAACACGCTTTATCCGGGACGCACAGGCAATGCCGGTGCGCTCGGTTCCATGCCGATGTGCATGCGCAGCGCCGAAGACGGACGCGCGACATTGCAGCTGATCGATACCGCCTCGCTTTTCGTGCTGGAGCGGCTGTTGCAGGAGAGAAATATTTCGTCCGACGATCTCTGGCTATCGCCCGAAAGCTGGCACAATTTCGGCGAACCGCTCGATGCTTGGATCGCACTTGCCGCGCGGGGGCTTGCCCATGCGGCGGTGGCGGCTGCGTCGATCATCGATTTTCCTGCGGCCATCATCGATGGATGGTTGCCGGAAGGCGTTCGCCATCGCATTGTCGAAGCGACGCGGGCCGAACTCTCCCGCCTCGACCTACAAGGCCTCAGCGCGCCGGAGATCATCGAGGGCAATGTGGGCGTCCACGCCAAGGCCATGGGCGCCGCAAGTCTGCCGCTCTCCAACCGCTATCTGTTCGACCAGAGCGTGCTGTTCAAGGATGCAGGCTAGCGCCCTTGATGGCCTTGTCTATATCCTTTTTCGGGCCGTAAAGCGCCAGTCCGACCAGATCGGGTGCATCTGCCGGTTCTGTCTTGAACACGGCGCGATTGGCCTCGTCATGGCCGGTCTCAAACATGGCCCGCACATAGGGTGCGCGCACCAGATCACGCTGGATCGACTGCTGCCAAGCCCGTTGCAAAATTTCCGGCGTTGCCGAGAAAATCAGCATCGGCTGCCCCAGAAGCGGCGCATGGCGGCGGCCCGACGCATCCTCATAAGGCGTGCCCATCGTATCAGGCACCGCGCCTGATATGCCGGTTGCAATGAAGGCGGTCACGTTCAATTTCTGCCAGACCGGCAAATCGTTCAGAACAAGAATGGCTACTTTGGTATCGAAAAACATCGGTGCTTCCTCTTTTCGAGAAAAGACCTAGCCCTTTGCCGCTGCAATTTCTGGAACGTTTGTGCGTCCCCGGCGATAAGCCGCCGGTGTCATGCCATAGGCGCGCCGGAACCAGCGCCCCATATGGCTCTGATCCGCAAAGCCGCTGAGCGCCGCTGCCTCTGCCGGGGGCGTCTTTTCCCGCAACAAACGGCGCGCTTCGGCAAGCCGCAGTTGCACCAGAAAGGCATGGGGCGATGTGCCGAATTCGCGCCGAAACCCGCGCGAAAGCTGGAACCGGTCCGCAGCACCTGCAACTTTTGCCAGCTCGTCCAGCCCGAACTCTTCATCGAAGCGCGCGCGCAGATAGTCCATCGCGCGGGCTGCAACGGGATGTGGCACCGTCCCCATCTCCGGTCTGGCCTGCCCGAGATGCCGCGCCAGATGGTGGGTCACCTGATCGCGATAATCCTCGACCATCAGCTGCGGCGCTTGCAGAAAGATCGCTTCGCAGGCGCGTGCTATGGCCTGAAACAGCTGCTGGTCATCGGCCAATGTTTCCCGAAAGCCGATATGCGCATCATTGCCGCCCATCGCATCGCGGATCAGCGATTGCGGCATATAAAGCATGTTATAGGTGAAGCCATCCGCCTTTACCGCCTGCCCGTCATGGCGCTCGCCCGGCTCGATGAGAATCACCCGGCCCGGCGTGCTCTGCCGCCGTTGTCCACGACAGAAAAAGTCCTGCACGCCCGCATGGGTCACCCCGACGAGCCATTCGTCATGGAAATGCATGTCATAGGCATGGCTGTGGAAACGCGCGGCAACAGCTTCGAGGCCGGTGGCATCGTTGCGTTTCAGGCGCATGATGTCGCGGGCGTCATGGCCATGGTGGTTCGTGTCAGTCATCGGGTAAATTTGTAGCACATCGCTGCACAAACACACGCTTTGTTATTTTCAATCAATAAGTTTGATCTATGTTGTCTTGCAATGACCGCAAATGCCAACACATTGACTGCTTAATTCATTGAATCAAACGGGAAAGATATGACCGTCAAAACGATCGCAACCACGCCATACCAGGACCAGCAGCCGGGCACTTCAGGCCTGCGCAAGAAGGTTCCCGTATTCCAGCAGCCCAATTATGCCGAAAACTTCATTCAGTCGGTTTTCGATGTGTTGGACGGGTTTGAAGGCAAGACGCTTGTGGTCGGCGGCGACGGACGCTTCTATAATCGCGAAGTGATCCAGAAGCTCATCAAGATCGCGGTAGCCAACGGCTTCGGTCGCATCATGGTCGGTCAGGGCGGCATACTTTCCACGCCAGCCGCATCCAACATGATCCGCAAATACAAGGCATTTGGCGGCATGGTGCTTTCGGCCAGCCATAATCCCGGCGGACCGCAGGAAGATTTCGGCATCAAGTACAATATCGGCAATGGCGGCCCGGCACCGGAAAAGATCACCGATGCGATCTTCGCCCGTTCCAAGGTGATCGACCAGTACAAAATCGTCGATGTGGCCGATATCGATATCGACAAGCTCGGCAGCACCAAGCTCGGTGACACCGAGATCGTCATTTTCGATCCGGTGTCCGATTATGCCGAGCTGATGGAAAGCCTGTTCGATTTCGACGCCATCCGCGCCATGATCAAGGGCGGCTTCGCGCTCAAATTCGACGCCATGCATGCCGTGACCGGTCCTTACGCCAAGGAAATCTTCGAGCACCGTCTCGGTGCGCCGGACGGCAGCGTCGTCAATTTCGTGCCGCTGCCGGATTTCGGTGGGCATCACCCCGATCCGAATCTCGTCTACGCAAAAGATCTCTATGATCTGCTGATGTCGGATAAGGCCCCGGATTTCGGCGCAGCCTCCGATGGCGATGGCGACCGCAACCTGATTATCGGACGCGGTATTTTCGTTACCCCGTCCGACTCGCTCGCCATGCTTGCCGCCAATGCGCATCTGGCACCCGGATATAAGGGTGGCATCAAGGGCATCGCCCGTTCCATGCCAACTAGTGCTGCCGCCGACCGTGTGGCGGAAAAGCTCGGCATCGGCATCTATGAAACGCCGACCGGCTGGAAATTCTTCGGCAATCTGTTGGACAACGGCAAGGTCACGATCTGCGGCGAGGAAAGCTCCGGCACCGGCTCCGACCATGTGCGCGAGAAGGACGGTCTCTGGGCGGTGCTGCTCTGGCTCAATATTCTGGCCGTGCGCAAGGAAAGCGTGAAGGCCATTGTCGAGGAACATTGGGCGCGCTTCGGGCGCAATTATTACACCCGCCACGACTATGAGGCGGTCGATTCGGATATCGCAAAAAAGCTGGTGGCTGACCTGCGCGCCAAGCTTTCGAGCCTGCCGGGCACCACGGTCAACGGTCTGAAGATCGAGAAAGCCGACGATTTCGCCTACCATGACCCGGTCGACCATTCGGTCAGCGAGCATCAGGGCATCCGCATCTATTTCCCCCATGGCGGGCGCGTCGTGCTTCGCCTCTCGGGCACCGGCACTTCAGGCGCCACCATCCGCATCTATATCGAGCGCTACGAAGCGGACACCGCCAAGCACAATCTCGATACGCAGGAAACGCTTGCCGCGCTGATCGACGCTGCCGAGCAGATCGCCGAAGTGAAGAAGCGCAGCGGACGCGATGCGCCGACGGTGGTCACGTAATAGGGGAATAGGGGAATAGGGGAATAGGGGAATAGGGGAATAGGGGAATAGGGGAATAGGGGAATAGGCTAGTAAGGCCGAAACTTTATTCAAGCGCCCTTTTCACTTATTCCCCTACTGCCTTACTCCCCTACTCCCTTAATCGAAAACAATCGCCGGTGCTGGTCGGCCAGCACCATTGCCGCCCTTCATGTTTTCCCAGACCTTGGACGCGATATCGCGGTAGATTTTCGCGTGTTCGCTATCCGGCTCGACCACCGTGACCGGTGTGCCATTATCCGAATGGGCGCGGATATCCATATGCAGTGGCACTTCGCCGAGGAACGGCACATTGAGGCGTTCGGCCTCCTTGCGCGCGCCGCCGTGACCGAAAATGTCGTAGCGCTTGCCCGTATCAGGCGCGATGAAGTAGCTCATATTCTCGACAATGCCGAGCAACGGCACATCGACCTTGCGGAACATGGACAAGCCTTTGCGCGCGTCGATCAGCGCCAGATCCTGCGGTGTCGACACGACAACCGCGCCAGCCAGCGGCACCTGCTGCGCCATGGTCAGCTGCGCGTCGCCGGTGCCCGGAGGCATATCGACGACCAGAACATCAAGCTCGCCCCAGGCCACTTCGCGCAGCATCTGCGTCAGCGCCGACATGACCATCGGACCCCGCCAGATCATCGGCGTTTCCTCATCGACCATAAAGCCCATCGACATGACCTTGAGGCCATAATTTTCCATCGGCTTCAGGATTCGTCCCTCGATCGTTTCCGGTCGACCGGAAAGGCCCAGAAGTCGCGGCATGGAGGGGCCGTAAATATCGGCATCGAGAATGCCGACCTTCAGGCCATTGGCCTGCAAGCCGAGCGCCAGATTGACCGCCGTGGTGGATTTGCCAACGCCACCCTTGCCAGATGCGACGGCGATGATCGCGCCGACGCCCGGAATGCCGGGCTTGGCTGCTGCACGTTGTGGCTGCGGCGGATGGCGATGCTGTGCGGGTGCGGCAGCGGCAGCGGCAGGGCGCGGTTGCGGCTTGGGCGGCGGCGGAGCGTCGTCGCTGGTGCGGCCGCCTCTCTTTTCCGCCGTCAGCGTGACCAGCGCGCCGGAAACACCGGGGATTTCCTTCACGGCCTTTTCCGCTGCAAGCCGCATCGGCTCCAGCGCATCCGCGCGCTGCGCGGGAACCGTGATGGAGAAGAAGACCTTGCCGTCGGCAATAAAAATATCCGATACCAGTCCGAGCGACACAACATCGCTTTCGAAGTCCGGTCCCGTCACGGTCTTCAGCCGTTCCAGAACCTGTTCGCGCGTTACGCTTGCCATTTCGATTCCTTTAGTGAAGGCAGTAAGGCAATAGGTGAGTAAGTGAGTATGTATAGAACATATTGCCCTACTGCCCTATTCCCTTATTCCCCTACTCCCCTAATCCCTTTTCACCAAGAGGCCAATGCTCATTCTGGGCCTCATTCGGCGCACCCTTCAGGCCGCTTCCTCGCAGACGGCGGCTTCCGGGCGGTGCCCCATGAGATAAAGCGCGCAGGTGGTGCGCAGCATGGAGGCGAAATTCGGGATCGCGCCATTGGCTTCCAGCGCTTCATCATAGAGCGTCGAGATGAAGCGCGGCGTGGTCAGATTCTGGCTGGCTGCGATCTCATCCAGCAGTCGCCAGAAGGTGGCCTCCAGCTGAATACTGGTGGAATGCCCGCCAATGCGCACAGAGCGATTGATCTGCCGGTAGCCTTCCGGGTCCTGCTCGGCGAAAACCTTGCACATGGGTTCCTCCATTACAGAGCACATCCCGAAAAGTGTGAAACGGTTTTCGGAAAAGATGTGCGCAAAAATAAACTTCAGAGCGCCGATCTGTTTCCAGATTGAATAGCGCTCCCTTGAGAGCACGAACTGCGCTGTGGTAGCCGATTGCCACCACGCCGTCGTTTTTTCTTTCATAATCGACAACCAGTGAGACAATCGCAAGCCGCTTTTGCTGAAGCGCTGCCAAAAATGACATGCAAGAAATAGGAGTCACTTGTGGCTAAAGCCATCCATTCGATGATCCGTGTTCTCGATGAGGAAAAATCCGTTTCCTTCTACCACCAAGCTTTCAAGCTCGACATTGCAGAACGCATTGATTTCGAAACCTTCACGCTGATTTATCTGCGCAATGCAGAAGCCGACTTCGAAGTCGAGCTGACCGTTAACAAGGGTCGCACCGAACCCTACAATCTGGGCGACGGCTACGGTCATCTTGCTGTGGTCGTGGACGATGTCGACGCCGAACATGCGCGCTTCACTGCGCTTGGCTTCAAGGTCGGCAAGCTTGTCGATTTCAAGAACAACGGTGTGCAGCTTGCCCGCTTCTTCTTTGCCGAAGATCCGGATGGCTACAAGATCGAAGTTCTGCAGCGCGGCGGCCGTTACCAGTAAGCCGCCCGGCACCATATCGCCTGTCATGGCCGAGAGGAGCGGCCACGACAGACGCCAGCGTTCCCGGTGACGAAAATGCGCCGGGTGCGCGCAGCCAGTCCATTCATTCCGGATGGGCAAGCAAAGGAGGAGAACCGAATGACAACCGTTTTCGACGGTCTTTCCACCCACGAAAAGAAGAAGCTCTCCCGCCGCGACCTCTTGAAGCGCGGTGCGGGCCTGAGCCTTGGGGCCATGCTGGTCATCAGCGGCAATGCCGTTATCTGCCCGCAATTTGCATGGGCGCTTGAAACGACAACGCTCAAGCCCGAAACCATGGCGACGCTGATCCAGCTCGCACGCGATATTTATCCGCATGACAAGCTTCCCGACCGGTTCTACGCCATTGCCGTCAAACCCTACGACGCGGATTCCGCCAAGGATGAAACGCTGAAAAAGCTGATTGAGGACGGTGTTGCCGATCTGGACAAACGGGCCGGAGCCGGAGGCTATCTGGGTCTCGGTTGGGAGGAAGAGCGCGTGGCGATCCTGCGCGATATTGAACAAAGCCCCTTCTTCCAGAAGGTGCGCAGCGGACTTGTGACCGGCCTTTACAACCAAAAGGATATCTGGCCGCTCTTCGGCTACGAAGGCGAAGCCTATTCCAAAGGCGGTTACATCCAGCGCGGCTTCGACGATATCGAGTGGCTTTAGAGCATTTCCAGCAAAGGTGCGTAGCGTCTACGCGGGGAAATCAGCCCACGGGACTGAATTCTGATCCCGCTTCGATGCGTAGGATAATGCGTAAAAGCAAAAGACCGGATCAAGCTCAACCGAACCAAATTCAAAGCGGCATCACCGTTCGGCAAGCGCCAAGCGCTTTGCGGACACGGCGAAGCATTGGGAGGAAACCATGGCTGCTCCATATGATCTCAAGGACGACAAGGTCGTCGTCATCATCGGTTCAGGTGCTGGCGGCGGTACGCTCGGCAACGAACTGGCGCAGAAAGGCATCGACGTCGTTATTCTGGAAGCCGGAAAGCGCCACGAATTCGAAGACTTCATCAATGACGAATGGGACAGCTTTGCGCAGCTCGCCTGGCTGGACAAGCGCACCACATCCGGCGACTGGCGGGTCGCGAAGGATTTCCCAAATCTGCCCGCATGGATCGTCAAGGCGGTCGGCGGCACCACCACGCACTGGGCTGGCGCATCGTTGCGTTTTCAGGAACACGAATTCCACACGCTGACGAATTACGGCAAGCTGGAAGGCGCGAATCTCCTCGACTGGCCGATTACCCTTGCCGATCTGGAGCCTTATTACACCAAGGCCGAGGACAAAATGGGGGTGACGCGCACCAACGGCATTGAAGGCCTGCCCGGCAACAACAATTTCAAGGTGATGAAAGCCGGTGCCGACAAGCTCGGCTACAAGGAATGCCATACCGGCCGCATGGCGATCAATTCTGCGCTGCGCGATGACCGCATGGGCTGCCAGCAAACCGGCTTCTGTTTCCAGGGCTGCAAATGGGGCGCGAAATGGTCGACGCTCTATACCGAAATTCCCAAGGGCGAAGAGACCGGCAAGCTGGAAGTTCGTCCCGAATGCACAGCGCTCAAGATCGAACACAATGCGGCTGGCAAGGTGACGGGCGTTCTCTATGCCGACAAGGACGGCAAGCAGCATCTGCAAAAAGCGCGTGTGGTCTGTGTGGCAGGCAATTCGATCGAAAGCCCGCGCCTGCTGCTCAACTCGGCCTCGTCGAAATTTCCCGACGGGCTCGCCAATTCATCGGGACAGGTCGGACGCAATTATATGCGGCACACGACGGGATCGGTTTACGCTTCGTTCGAAAAGCCGGTTCACATGTATCGCGGCACGACCATGGCAGGCATCATCCGCGACGAAGCGATCCACGATCCGAAGCGCGGCTTTGTCGGCGGTTATGAAATGGAGACCATTTCGCTTGGCCTGCCCTTCATGGCGGCGTTCCTTAATCCGGGCGGCTGGGGTCGAAGCTTTACTTCGGCGCTGGATGATTATGTCAACATGGCGGGCCTCTGGATCGTTGGCGAGGACATGCCGCAGGAGAACAACCGCATCACATTGAGCAAGGACGTGAAGGATGAGCATGGCCTGCCGGTGCCGGATGTTCATTATAGCGACCACGCGAATGACGTCGCCATGCGCACTCATGCCTATGCGCAGGGCAAGGCGCTCTATGAAGCGGTCGGTGCGGTTCGCACCTTCCCGACACCGCCCTACCCTTCCACCCATAATCTCGGCACCAATCGCATGAGCGAAAAGCCGCAGGACGGCGTGGTCAACAAGCACGGGCAGACGCATGACATCAAGAACCTGTTCGTTTCCGATGGCAGCCAGTTCACGACCGGCGGCGCGGAAAATCCGACCCTGACCATTGTGGCGCTCGCCATCCGTCAGGCGGATTACATCGCCGAGCAGATGAAAAAGCGGACGATCTGAGCCGCGACCGGCATTCTCCCCCGACTGCCCGCAATGATGAAACCGGCGCGACCAATTCGCGCCGGTTTCGTTTGATGCTTGGCAAAGATGCCTGGCTTCGACTAGATAGGCTCCGCGACACAGGGAGACGCCGTAGGTTGAAGTTTAGCGCGCGCCAGTTTCGGAGCAATCTCGCCATACGCCTCCTGAGCGTATTGGCTCTGATGTTCGTGGCCTTCGCGCACAAGCCCATCGACCTCAATGCTCCCGACAGCTATCAGCTCGCGCAGTATCAACTGCCGGATGGCACCTATCCCGTTCTTTGCATCGGTAACCAGGGTGAAAAACAGAATCATCAGGGGCATGACAAGCATGTAAGCAGCGAAAGCTGCGAGGCCTGCCGTATTGCCTCCGGCTTCCTTTGTCCGACACCGGAAAGCTCGACCGCTCCCTCGCCGCATGTCGCGATCACCCATTGCTTTGCACCGCCACAGCTTGCATTATTCCGCAGTGTCTACCCGCCTTCGGCGCCGCCGCAGGCTCCGCCTATTGTTTGATTAAAAATTTTTAGCCGTGCGCCTTTTCTCAAAAGGTGCGCCTTCCTTTTTTAAACTTCAGGTTTATCAGAATGAAAAATCATCGTCTTTTCGCGTCCGCAATTTCGCTGGCAGCTCTTTGCCTTTTCGCAAGCCTGGCCAATGCCCATTCGTCGCTCGACCAGAGCGAAGCCAGGGCTGGCAGCTTCTACAAGGCCACTTTCCGCATTCCGCACGGCTGCGACGGCAAGGCCACGACCGAAGTCAAAGTGGAGCTTCCCGAAGGTTTTGTGTCGGCGCAGCCGCAGGTCAAGGCTGGCTGGACAATCGAAACCGCCAAGGGCGTTTATGCCAAGAGCTACAAAGTGCATGGCAAGGATGTCACCTCCGGTATCAAGGAAGTGCGCTTCACCGAGGGCAACCTGCCGGGCGAGTTCTATGACGAGTTCACCGTTGTCGGCCAGTTGGCCAAGTTCGACAAGGACACCACGCTTTCCTTCCCCGTGACGCAGATCTGCGGCAGCGACGCTTCCGTCGCATGGACGGAAATTGCCAAAGACGGACAGAACCCGCACGAGCTTGAACATCCGGCCCCGCAGCTTCTTGTATTGGCGACGACCGGCGCTGACGAGCATGCAGGCCACGGTGGTCATGGTGACCACGGCGACGCGCACGGCAGCCATGCAGCCGAGCCGGTGAAACTTGGCGATCTCACCATCACATCGCCTTCGGTTCGCGCCATGGTGCCCGGCGCCAAGGTGGCAGGCGGTTTTCTGACAATCGAAAATGGCGGCAAGGATGCCGACAAGCTCATCTCCGTCAGCACAACGGGCGTAAAGCGCGTGGAAGTCCACGAAATGAGCATGGAAAACAATGTGATGAAGATGCGCAAGCTCGATGGCGGTCTCGACCTGCCTGCGGGCGAAACCGTCGAGCTGAAGTCCGGCGGTTATCACCTCATGTTCATCCAGCCGGAGAAGCCCTACAAGGAAGGCGAAACCGTACCGGTTACGCTCGAATTCGAAAAGGCTGGCAAGGTTGAGATCAACTTCCCCGTCACGGCCCAGAATGGCCAGACGAGCGAACATTCATCCGATCATTCATCCGATCATTCCGGCCACTGATTCCCGGAGCATGGGGCGCGGTGTCGTTCTCTCCCTCCTCCACCGGCATTGCGCCCGTTTGCCGCAACCGCTGTCTCCCCGCAGCGGTTGCGTTATCATTCGAATACTATAAACATGACTATAACAGTCTAGAATAATTCTACACTCTTGAAATCTCTCGGCTTTTTAAAAGTTGACCAATTGACTCCAGATCAATTTGCCGCTTTTATATAGCTCCGCGCAATCCTGCGCACCTTTGATGTCTGGGCCTTGAACCCTTTCGATTGGAGGACCCAATGGTTGGTCTCGGTGAATGCCGGTCCGCAAATATCGACGGCCTGCCCTGGCAGCTCAGTCTCTTGCCGACCGGATACTGCACTATACGCGGCGCGACGGAACGTCCCGCTCAGCGTAAACAGGGCAAGTCTCCTGTCTCGCATGCCTCTGCCGATGTTGCATCGTGGAGGCGCTCATGAATATGCGTATATCGCAGCTGAACGGCGCCAATAGCGCAGGCTATTTCGACCGCCTGCCGGAAAAGCTGGTGCTGGAAGGTTATCGCCGCTGGACTGCGGGTTTCGAGACTGGCTCGATCATCCCGTGGGAAATGACCTGGGGTCTCTATTCGGAAGTGCTCGGACCATCGGAAGCAAAGCGCGCTGTCGGTGAGCTTTCGCATTTCATCCGTGTGCTGCGTCATTGTGCAAGCTGCCAGTTGCGCGCTTTCCCGTTCGACTCGCATCATGTCTGCCGCGAGGAATGCCTGACGCTGGGGCTGATTTCCGGATTACATAATCAGGATGCGCTGCTGCTCGACACGTGTCTGGAAGCCATTGCCTGCAAACGGCGCTGCGACGATGTGGCAGCTGCCGCCAGCAATTTTGCCGAAGCTTTGGCCGATTTCGGCCAGACTTTGCTGCCAATACCGATTCACGCCATCGACACCGCTTTGAACATTACGCATCGCGCGACTTTTCACTGATCTGAAAATCCCAGCGTTTTGCGAACAAAGACGATTCTAAGTTTTAAGCCGCTGCGACGCAGCGCAAGGAGATCAAAATGCAGGCCAGAACCGAACGACGCCTCGGCATTGCCGCTGCCCTCGTACTGACCGTAGCAGCATTTGTCATGCCGGGCGTATCCACCCAGATCGCGCAAAACGACGTTGCGCCAGAAAAGCAGGTTCACATGGCTTCCGCCGAAAGCCTGCGCGCCGAGTTCCGTCATTTCGTCAGGCTTGGCGAAGCGATGCCGAAATCGGTTCGCTACGAATAGAATGCAAAAAAGGCCGTCTCTGACGGCCTTTTGTTTAAGCATTCATATCTTCGGCGCAGTTAGCTGACAACAATCGGCGCCTGCCCCTGTACGCGATTATACAGGTCGATAATGTCCTGATTCATCAGGCGGATACAGCCCGACGACATGGACTGCCCGATGGACCACCATTCCGGCGAGCCGTGGATGCGATAGCCGGTGTCGCGGCCATTCTGGAAAATGTAAAGCGCGCGCGCGCCGAGCGGGTTCTGCGGACCCGGCTCCTGACCATTGCGGTATTTTTCGAGTTCCGGCTTGCGCTGGATCATTTCCGGCGGCGGCGTCCAGCGCGGCCACTGCTTCTTGTACTGCACATTGGCGCGGCCCTGCCATTCAAAGCCCGCCTTGCCGATGCCGACGCCATAGCGCAGCGCTTCGCCGCCCGGCAGCACATAATAGAGGTAATGATCTTTCAGGCTGACGACGATAGTGCCCGGCGCCTGACCGGTCGGGTCTGGCACAATCTGGCGGCGGAACTGCTTCGGCACCTTGTCATAAGGAATGGCAGGCAGCGCGTAAGGCCCCTCCTGCACCGATGCATACATGACATCCGGCGTCGTGATGGCGCGATCAACACTGATCTGCGGACGCATCGGCGAGATGCCGCCTGTCGACATCGTATCTACCTGAAAGGCAGACATGTCCATCGTCTGCGAGCAGCCTGCGGCGCCACTCAGAACGACGGCCCCGGTGCCAAGCAGAAAACGGCGGCGGCTCAGAACATCACTCAACTTCGACATGCAAATCGCCCAAAACACAGGTGACAGGGAGCAGGCATCATGCCGCTCGGTATTAACCGTAATTTGCAGTCTTATGGTTGAGGAACCGTTAAACCAGGCATTTCTATACTCATAAAAGATTAGCGCAGGCGTAAAAACTCAACCGAGGGATGCAGCGTTTGAAAAGAAAAAGCCGGACGAACCGCCCGGCTTATTCAAGCAAATCGAGGAAAGATCAGTAGTCTTTTTCGTAGAAGATACCGCCGCTGGAATCACCCTCTGCGCCAAGCGACCCCTTCGCCTTGAGGTTTCGCGTGATGTCGAGATTGACGGTTCCCTTGGTCGAGCCGCCGGACCCCGCTTCCACACCCAGATAGATATTGTCGCGGATGTAGCGTCCGGCGCGAACGGCTGTCTGCCCCTTGCTGTCGGTCACGACATCAAGATCGTCGAGGCCAGTACTGGCGCGAAGCTTGTTCATGAGCGAATTGTTGGAGCCGCCCGCAAGTTCCGCTGCCGCAGCAGCAAGCTGTGCAATCTGGAACGCCGACAATTCACCGATGGAGCGCTTGAAGATCAGCTGCGCCAGCACTTCATCCTGCGGCAGTTCCGGGGACGAGGAGAAGACGATATTGAGATTATCGACCGTGCCCGTGACCGTGACGATGGCGGTGATTTCATTGCCTTCCGAACGGGCC
The DNA here is from genome assembly GCF_006376685.1 of Ochrobactrum teleogrylli. Taxonomy (GTDB): domain Bacteria; phylum Pseudomonadota; class Alphaproteobacteria; order Rhizobiales; family Rhizobiaceae; genus Brucella; species Brucella teleogrylli. The sequence goes on from NZ_VEWL01000003.1 coordinate 318,171, forward strand.
ACGAAATTGAGCTGCGGATTGAGGTCGCCAACCAGCGTGACATGCCCCTCATCAAAGGTGATGCGCTGGCCGAGAATGCCGATGCGACCGCGAATCATGTCGAAGGAACCAACCGGCTTGATATCGCTGACCGGCCCGGTGAGGCGCACGCGCCCGCCCAGTTCCGTATCGAGACCGCGACCGCGCACGAAAATCTGGTTTGGCGCATTGACGACGACATCGAGACGCGGTCCGGCTGAATTGGTCCGCGCCACCGACTTGGCCTTGCCCTTGCGGGTTTCGACCTTGGCGCGCTCCAGCGTCTTCGCAACATTTTTCGGCGTGTTCTTGTGCTCGACCGGCACATAGGTTGCGCCGCCACCGAGATTTTCCGGCACCGAGATTTCCGCACGTTCCACGTCTATCCGACCACCAATCAGCATGTCGCCTGCCAGCGGTCCGGTGATCGAGATGCCGCCATTGACCGTTGCGACGACAAGCTTGCCATCGGCATAACGGGCGCGGTCCAGCTTGATATCGATATTGGCCGGGAAATTCGCCGCTGCATTCGTGGAGATCGTGCCGCTTGCGGAAACGGAGCCGCCACTACCGAACGCAGCATTGACCTGCCGCAGCGTGATGGTTTCACCTTCCATGCTGCCCATGATATTGATATTGTTCACACGGACATTGGTTTCGGGATCGATGAAGGTCGCACCGCTGGTGGAGAACATGCCGCGCAATTGCGGGCGGTCGAAGCCGCCGGAAACGCTTGCGGTCAGCGTCAGTGTGCCATTGGCCTGCGCGCCGCGATCCGCCAGAAAGCGATTGGCGAGCGCCAGCGGGACGTTGCCGTTGACATTGACGCCAAGGCCCTGACCGGAGAACGGCACCTTGCCGCTCGCCGTGACATTGAGGCCCTGCGGGCCATCCACCGTCAGCGAGGAAATATCGACCGCCTTGGCGGCATAGCTGCCTGCTGCCTGAAGGCTGAGCGGCGCAAGGCCGTTTTCGCGCAGCGGCTTGGCAGCAAGGCCGGCCCCCTTGAGATTGAAGGTCGCGGCGGGATTGGTCAACGGGCCCGTCACGCGCGCCGTGCCGGTGACATTACCTGCGAGGTCCTGCCCTTTTACGGCGCCGTTCAGGATGCCGAGCGGCAGATTGGCAAGCGTCACATCGACGCCAAGATCGCCCTTGCCGAGCGGCACGCCGCCCTTCGCCGTGACGTCGATGCCATTGCCGCTTGCAGCGCCACCGGTTACCCGGGCGTCGATGTTGAGCCGGTCATTGGCCGACGTGCCCTTGGCATCGGCATTCAGCGCAGCGATGCCCTGTTTCTTCAGTTCAGCAGCCGTCACGCCACGCGCCGCCATATCGAAGGCGATATTGGGCGCATCGCGCGTACCGGTCACGCGGGCGGTCCCGTTGACAGTACCGCCAAGGCCGAGGTCCGGCTTGAAGGTGTTGGCAAGCGCCAGCGGCAGATCGGCAAGCGCCACCGACAGATCAAGGCGGTCATCGACCGAGCCGTTGATCTTGACCTGCCCCGCGCCTGCATTGGCACCGGTATTGATGATGATATCGCCAAAGGAAATCGCGCTGCCCTTCATGGCAATCGTCACCGGCTCGGCGAGATTGGCGCGAAGCGCACCCTGCTTCACATCTGCCGAGGCAAGGCCGAGTTCAAAGCCGCCATCCTTCGGCTCCAGCGAGCCGGCGGCATTGGCCACCGTGCCGATCTTGAGCTTCGTATTGGCGCTGAAATCGGTCTTCGTACCCGTGGCGTTTGCCTTGGCGTCGAAGGTGTCGATACCGAATGTGCCGACCATGATATCGCGCGCGGCAGCATTGCCGTCCACGACGGGCACGCCGAACAGATCCTGTGCGGTCAGCGCGATATTGGCGGACGCAATATGATTGCCATTGACCTTCACGCCCTTGGCGTCAGCTGAAACGGTTGCATTCTGCCGGTCGCCATCCGCTTGGAGCGCGATATCGGCATTGGCCGCCCCGGTTGCCTCGGCAAGAAACAGTGCGGCGGCAGTGGAGATATCCGGCGCGTCGAGCTTCAGCACGCCATTGAGCAAACCCTTGGCCGTCTGCGTGACATTGCCGGAAAGATGCGCCCCGCCCGCATTGAACAGAAGATTGGTCAGGCGCTTCTCGTCATTGACGATGTCGATCAGCGAACCCAGTTCAATGCGCTCTCCATTGAGGAAGGCATTGCCTGACAGCTTGCCGGACAGAGCCGCGCCGGTGCTCGCATTGCCATCGAGCATGGCGTTGAAATCAAGACCGGCATTGGTAAGCTTGCGGCCCGCAAGCGTGCCCTGTGGCGCGTCGGCCCGCAACGCCAGCGCTATCAGCTTGTCGTCACCGCGCGCACTGCCCTTGACCGTCATACGGCCCGATGCCTGCGGTGAAAGCAGCTTCATATCGGACAGCATCACGCCGAAATCGAAATTCGCCTTGTCCGATGCAAAAGAACCATTGGCGGTGATTTCGCTCAGCGCATTGCCGATGCGGAAATCGCGGGCGGAAAAACCTTCGGCGCTGCGACCGACAGCACCGGCCAGCCGCACTTCGCCGTCCAGAATATTGTCGACCGCCTCGGTGCCGGTGCGCATGTTTTGCGCCGTACCGTCGAGATCGAGATAGAATGCGCCGCTGATCGGGCGAACCGTGCCCTTGGCCTTGACGTCGATACTGCCCGCCAGTTCCTTGTCCGCCAAAGCGCCGAAGGGCGCAAGGCTTGCGACCTTGGCGGCGATATCGCCATTGAAGACGAAGTCGTCAATATTGCCCTTGAGATCAAGGCTGAGACCGTTGCCCTCGATATTCGCCTGTGCAAGTTCCACCGGAGAACCGGCGCGCCAGCCGCCATCAATGAGAAGCGCGATCTTGCTGCCCAGTGCCTGCGCCAGTTCTGCGCGTGGCGATGAAATGCCGTCCATGCCGCCCGTCACCTTGAAAGTGATGTGGCGGTTTGCGGCATCGTTGAGGTTTTCTGCAACGCCGCCCATGTCCAGCGCCACGCTGGAGGCGGCAATGGTCGCATTCTTCAAGCCGTTGACGGAAAACTGGCCCGTCCAGTCATTCGTCGGACGGTCGCCATAGGAAACCTGGAACCGCGCATTGTCGATATAGGTTTCGGCGCCCTTGACCGGCAGCAGCACACGGCCCTTGCTTTCATCGGCAATCGACGCGTCGATGCTGAGCTTGTTCAAAAAGTGATCATTGCCGGATTCGGCAGCAGCCTTCAGCTTCAGCGCGGCGCTTGTCAGCGCCAGATCATCGAGACGGAACCCGCCCGCATCTTTCAGGAAGCCATCGGCAGAAAGCACGGTTTCGGAACCGAAGAAGTCACGGAACACCGGCGGCACGAGAACAGCAATCGGCCCATTGAAGCGCGCTGCGAAAACGCGACCGCCATTGGGCGCTTCGCCCTGACGGTTCAGCGTGAATGCACCGGTCAGCGTGCGGCTGCCATTGGTGTCGAGCGCCAAATCCACTTTCAGATCATCAAGCGGGCCAGCGCCTGTCAAGGTGAGATCGACTGGCGGGCGACCGTCAATATTGAGCAAGTTGGCCACGATGCCATTGGCGGGTTCTGCAACTCTCAGATCAAGATCGACCTTTTGGTCAGCATTGGCATAGGCGGCGCGCAGGGTGAAACTGCCGCCGGGACCGTCAAGGCGCTTGATATCGAAGGACGAGTTCAGTGAACCATCGGCCAGCGAAAGGCTGCCGGTTGCGGAGACTTCCGATTCGAGGCCGAAAATCTCGGGGCCAAAACGCAGCCGCGCCACATCAAGCTGATCCAAACTGATGGAGATCGGCAGTTCCGGCAGGCTGAAGCTCGACGATTCCGGCGATGGCAGGCTGTTGTCCGGCAGCGGCTTGCGGGCAATATCGATGCGCTCCGCGCTCAGCGACTGAATGCTGAGTCGACCGAGCAGCAAAGCGGTGCGGCTCCAGTTCAGCTTGGCATTTTCGATCCGCAGCCAGACGCCTTCACGGTCGGCAATGGTGATCGAGCCGATGGAGGCTTCCGACGACAGGACGCCGCTGATGCCCGAAAGCGAGATACGGCGGTTCGGCGCGGAAAGCTGGCTTTCCACGAAAGACAGGAAATAGGATTTTTGCTCTTCGTTGCTTTCCGATGCTTCGGCCTGCTGTTCGCTCTGGCCCTGCGTTTGCGCATTTGCCGGGGCGACAATCGACGCCGTGGTCTGTGTATCCACGCCGATAAGCGTGACCCATGCGCCCGGAATGGCCAGCACGGCGGCCACAGCGGCGAGAATCAGGAAGAGGAAAACGGTGATAAATCTGGTCAAAACGCCTGTCCTATGCCCACATAGAATGCATAGCTCGGATCACCCGAGCGGCGGTTAAGCGGTATGGCGACGTCGAGGCGAATCGGCCCGAGGCCGGTCAGGTAGCGCAGACCACCACCGGCGCCGACGCGCATTTGTTCCGAGAAATCCGGAAACGATTTTTCGCCGACATAGCCCGCATCGACAAAGGCGACCGCGCCGATGGAATCGGTGATGCGGGTGCGCACCTCGCCCGAAGCTTCCAGCAGCGACCGTCCGCCGACGATGTTGCCGTTTCCGGCATCGACGCCGATATTGCGATAGGCATAGCCGCGCACTGAGCCGCCGCCGCCCGCAAGGAAGGACAGGCTCGGCGGCAAATCTTCAATCGAAGCGCCGACAATCGATCCCACTTTCACGCGCCCGGCCAGAATCACGCGATCCGTTGCACCAAGGCCGTAATAGGTGCGGCCCTCGGCGGTGAAGCGGGTGGCAAAATTGCCATAATGGAATTCGTAGAAGGGCTGGATATTGCCTTCCAGATAAAAGCCCGAACTTGGGTCCGGCTTGTTGTTGCGGCTGTCGTAAAGCACGCTGCCTTCCAGACCGGCTGTCGTGAAGTCACGGGGACCGAAAGGATAGTCCGTGTAGCGTCCCTGGCTCGCCTTGGCATAGATCGCGCCTGACAGTTCGTCGCTGAAAATCTGCGTGAAACCGGTCTTGGCGTTGATCGAGGTCTCGGTATAGGCGTCGAGCACTTCGCGCTTGGCGTCGAGCGACAGAACGAAATCCGTATCAGGCGTATAGACGCCGGGCTTCTTGAACGTGCCGCCGAGCAGATAGGTATAGTTCTGCGGATTAAACGAATTATCCTGCGAACCGCCAATGCCACTGACCTTGGCGTCGAAACGCAGGTTTTCACCCTTGCCGAACAGGTTGCGATGCATCCAGTAGCCGGTCACGCCGAAGCCGTCGATGGTCGAATATTCCGCACCGAAGCCGAACCGGCGGGGTTTGCGCTCCTGCACGTTGAGCGTCATCGGCAGGCTGCCATCCGGCTCGATGGTTTCGGCTTCCTCGAAACTCATCGCACGAAACACTTCCATGCGGCCAAGACGCTTCTTGGCTTTTTCGATATCGTCGGGGTCGTATTCCTTATCGGGAGTCAGTCCGGTCATCCAGGCGACGAATTGCGGGTCCATGCGCGCCGTGCCAACCACGCTGACCGGCCCATAATGCGCCTTGCGGCCCGGATCGAGCGCGACATCGGCGGCAACCGTGTTGCCGTCATGGTCGGCGACAACCTCTTCGCCTGTCACCTGCGCCTTCGGATAGCCCTGCTGACGCCAAGCCTCGACGGCAAGACGCTCGGCCTTGATGATCGTTCCAGAGCGCGCTACCTGACCGGGCGCGAAACCCGCATCTTCGGGCGATTGCACGACATCGCGCTTGTCGGTGGCGGGTGGCGCTATATTGGAAATGGCCGTGCGCGAAAACAGGAACTGCGGTCCCGGATCGACGGAAATCGCCACTTTCGCATTGTTTGGAATATCAGCGTCCGGCGGAATGTCGTTCGCCTCGCGGCCATCGACGAGAATCGAGATCGTGCCACCATAGCGGCCTTCACCGTAAAGGGCGGCCAGAATACGCCGATAATCGCCGCGCGCCTTGGCCAGCAGACCGGCGGAACCCGAGGCGGGCTTGTCCGCGTCGGTCACCAGACCGGATGCACCTTCAACGATGGATTTCAGATCGGCTTCGGTGCCATCCGCATTCTTGCGATCACCGGTGGTAGTGACCTCGACCTCATAGGTCTTCGGATCGATGATATCGGGATCGGTTTTCTTGTCTTCGCCCCAAAGACGGACGCCAAAAAGCTCAAACGCCAAAGCAGGCGACACGGTAAACGAGGAAAAATGCGCCGCCAGCAAAAGCATGGCAATGCCTTTTCCCTGTATCGTCCTGTTACTCCGAGTCATACGCGTTACTGTCCGGTTCCTGTCTATGCGGTCGCCTGGCAGCGTCCCGTTTCCATTTCCCACCCAGGACGTTTCAGGGATTACCATAGGGAGGTCGGGGGGCCAAGCAACAACCGAGGCTCAGGGCCTGCTAATTTGGTGAAAATGGTGTGAGACCATCCGTTTTCGGATACGAGGAGAAGAGGCGAAGGAAATGTAATCATTTTCGAGCCTTTTCGACAAAGTAGCCGGACGGATGGACCACATCCTCTGGACACCGAAATGACTGGCGATCTGCGGCGTCGAGCCGCTCGACCGGGGGAAACACCCCGTTCTTCACGCCTCTCCTTGCAAATCTTGTCATTTCTGGTGCCATTTCCATCAAATTAGCAGGTCCTGAGCCTACAGCTTAAGCTCTAGATATGAACGGATTCAGTCAAGGGAGTGTTAACGTTACCACAGCTTTACGCAACGCCCGGTCGCAGACGCGAAGACTTCGCGCTGAAAATGCAAAATATGAAGCGCACAAAAAAGGGAGGCGCTCCGGAGGGAACCGGAGCGCCACGCGGCTTTGGGGGGAGAGAGGGAGGATAAAGCCGCGATTCAAACCGTGTGCGGATCATGGTCCGGCGCACGGGAGAAACGGTAGCTCAGCGGGGCATGTCAAAGACCAGCCCCGCCGGGCGTGGGCTGATTACGGCAGGTTACGCACGTCGTCAGGCGTCATGTACATCGGCATCATATTGGTATCGAGGTGATGCATGACCCAGATGGAGCCGGCAAGCACGATAGCCAGAATGATGACCGTGAAGATGAGCGCCAGAATGTTCCAGCCGCCTTCCGACTTCGGATCGAGGTGCAGGAAGTAAACCAGATGCACCAGGATCTGAACGACGGCGATGCCGAGAACAACGGCTGCGGTCGTGGCAGGCGTGAAATAGCCGTTCATTGCCAGAAGAAATGGGACGACGGTGAGAATAACCGCCAGCACGAAGCCGATCAAATACGACTTCAGGCTGCCATGCGCGGCATGATCGTGTGTTTCGTGTGCAGAACTCATCACAGTACACCCAGCAGATAGACAAGGGTAAAGACGCCAATCCAGATGATGTCCAGGAAGTGCCAGAAGAGGCTGAGGCACATCACGCGCGTCTGGTTCTTTTCCGTCAGACCGTCACGCAGAAGCTGGGCGGAAAGCACCAGAATCCAGATCAGGCCGGACGTGATGTGAAGACCGTGGGTTCCGACCAGCGCGAAGAATGCCGAAAGGAACGCGCTGCGGCTCGGGCCGGCGTCTTCGAGAATCAGGTGATGGAATTCATAGACTTCCATCACGAGGAAGGCTGCACCCAGCAGGAACGTGACGCCCAGCCAGAACAGCACGCCTGCACGGTTCTTCTTGTACATGGACAGCGTCGCCAGACCATAGGTCAGCGACGAGACCAGCAGCAGCATGGTTTCGGTCAACACAAACTGCAGGTCGAAGAGTTCACGGCCGGTCGGACCGCCCGCAAACTGGTGCGCCAGAACGGCATAGGTTGCAAACAGGCCCGAGAACAGGACGCAGTCGCTCATCAGGTAGATCCAGAAGCCGACCAGCGTGGTCGACCCTGCATCGTGATGGTCTTCGTGAGCAGGATGCTCGTTGCCGCCCTTGAATGGACCGGCCGTTGAAATGCTAGCGCTCATGGATCAAGCCTCCTGAGCCATCAGTTGCCGGGTGCGAAGGTCTTCGACGCTCTGCACTTCTTCGGCCGAGACGTAGAAGTCTCTGTCATTGTTGAACGAGTGGAAGATCGCAACGGCGAGTACCCCCACGGCAGAGGCAATGGCCAGCCACCAGATATGCCACACCAGCGCAAAGCCGAGCGGAATGTTCATGATGCCGATGATGAAACCCGTACCGGTGTTCTTCGGCATGTGGATGCGTGCGAACTTTTCCGTGCGGCGCACATAGCCGTTCTGCTTCATATCCCACCAGCTGTCGTGGTCGCGGACATGCGGCACTTCAGCGAAGTTGTAGAATGCAGGCGGCGAAGCCAGCGACCATTCCAGCGTACGGCCCGTACCCCAGCTGTCGCCGTTGTTGTCACGCAGCTTTTCGCGGTCGCGGATCGAAACCATGATCTGCAGAACCTGGAACACGATACCGCACAGGATGATCGCAACGCCGACGGCGGCGATGATCAGATAGATGTGCCATGCCGGGTTTTCGGTGTGGTTCAGACGACGGGTCATGCCCATCAGGCCGAGCACATAGAGCGGCATGAAGGCCATGATGAAGCCGACCAGCCAGCACCAGAACGCGTTGCGGCCCAGACGTTCGTTCAGCTTGAAGCCGAAAGCCTTCGGCCACCAGTAGACGAGACCGGCAAAGCAGCCGAACAGCACGCCCGAGATGATCACATTGTGGAAGTGAGCGATCAGGAACACCGAGTTATGCAGCACGAAATCCGCAGGCGGAACAGCAAGCAGAACGCCCGTCATACCGCCAACCACGAAGGTACACATGAAGCCGATCGTCCACAGAACCGGCGTTTCCATGCGGACGCGACCCTTATACATCGTGAACAGCCAGTTGAAGACCTTAGCCCCCGTCGGGATCGAGATGATCATCGTCGCAACACCGAAGAAGGCGTTGACATTGGCGCCGCCACCCATGGTGAAGAAGTGGTGCACCCAGACGAGGAACGACAGGACCGTAATGGCAACTGTTGCGTAAACCATCGACTTGTAGCCGAACAGACGCTTGCCGGAGAAGGTCGCGATGATTTCGGAGAAGACACCGAAAGCAGGCAGGATGAGGATGTAGACTTCCGGGTGACCCCAAATCCAGATCAGGTTCACATACATCATCGGATTGCCACCAGCATCATTGGTGAAGAAGTGGAAATCCAGATAGCGGTCCAGCGAAAGCAGGGCCAGCGTGACAGTGAGGATCGGGAAGGCTGCGACGATCAGCACGTTCGAGCAGAGCGCGGTCCAGGTGAAGACCGGAACCTGCATCATGCCCATGCCGGGCGCACGCATCTTGATGATCGTGGTGATCAGGTTGACACCTGAAAGCAGCGTACCCATACCGGAAATCTGCAAGGCCCAGATATAGTAATCCACGCCGACATCCGGGCTGAATTCCTTGCCGGACAGCGGCGGATAAGCAAGCCAGCCGGTCTTGGCGAATTCGCCGATGCCGAGCGACAGGTTGATCAGAACCGCACCGGCGACCGTGAGCCAGAAGCTCAGCGAGTTGAGGTAGGGGAAAGCAACGTCGCGCGCACCGATCTGGAGCGGAACCGCAAAGTTCATCAGACCGACGACGAATGGCATCGCCACGAAAAAGATCATGATCACGCCGTGGGCGGTAAAGATCTGGTCGTAGTGATGGGGGGGCAAAAAGCCTTCATTCGCGCCCGAGGCAAGAGCCTGCTGCGCGCGCATCATCACGGCGTCCGAGAAGCCGCGGAACAGCATCACGAAAGCCAGAATGATATACATGATGCCGATACGCTTGTGATCGACCGTCGTGAGCCAGTCTTTCCAGAGCGGGGCCCATTTGCCGTAATAAGTGATGGCTGCCAGAATAGCGAGCGCACCACCAGCCACCGCGGTCAATGTGACCATGATGATCGGCTCGTGATACGGGATCGCTTCGAGCGTAAGTTTTCCGAACATTTTTATCACGCTTCGATTGGAGCAATTCCGGGAAAGCCTCTAACGGCTTTCAGTCCGGAACCGCGTGAAACAAAAGATTGAATGCCGATGGCCGCGATCTCGCAGGAGATCACGGCGCAAGGGCAAATCAGTTTGCGAGCTGCGACAGGCGCTGCGGCGCCACTGCACAGATGATGTCGCTCGCCCACTGGCTGAAATCGACAGGCGAAGACTTGCGCAGGTTTGCGCGTGCTTCGCGGATCATCTGCTGACGGTGCATTTCATCGTCCATGCAGACGGACTTGCCGTCCCAGCAGCGGTTCACGATATCGTGGAACAGCGTCTTGTCATTGTAGTTGAAGAACTGCACCGCATGCTTTTCGCTCGGCTGAACCAGCGATGCATAGCGATCACGGCCCAGTTCTTCGCCCTTGGCCTTCACGTCGGCAACCCACTTGTCGAAGTCGGCCTGATTATAGGCATGCGCCTTGAAGCGCATCTGGGCAAAGCCCTGACCGCTATAATTGGCGGAAATGCCGTCGAACTCACCTTCATGATTGGCGATGAGATGCAGCTTCGTCTGCATGCTCGGCATGGTGTAGACCATGCTGCCCAGCGCCGGAATGAAGAAGGAGTTCATGATGTTGCTGGAGGTCAGCTTGAAGTTGACCGGAACATCAACAGGCATGGCCATTTCATTGACGGTGGCAATGCCCTGATCGGGATAGATGAAAAGCCATTTCCAGTCGAGCGCAACCACTTCGACATTGATCGGCTTCACGCTGGATTCCAGCGGGCGGTACGGATCGAGCTTATGCGTGCTGATCCAGGTGACCGTGCCGAGAACCACGATGATCGCCAGAGGGATGAGCCAGACGCCCAGTTCGATCTTGGTCGAGTGGTGCCAGTCGGGCTGATAATCCGCCTTTTCATTCGTAGCGCGGTATTTCCAGGCGAAGTACAGCGTCATGAAGATGACAGGCAGCACGACGAGCAACATGAGGCCGGTCGCAAAAAGGATAAGATCGCGTTCCGCCACGCCGACCTCTCCCTTGGGAGAGAGAAGAACCTGGTTCTCGCAGCCGGCAAGAAACGCAGTCAGGGCCAGTACGGCGAACGAAGCGATCGTCCGAGGGATGCCGAGTTTCATTTGTCTTTCCATCCTGCACCGATGCGATCTGAAAATCTGAAACCCGCTGCCGGGATTATTCCCGGTCAGACGCTTCAGTTCTTCAGATCGCACCAGAGCGATTTCGTCTCAGTGTGGCTTTGAACTTGAAATCACTTTCAAGCTGCCCGTTAACGTGAACCGCAGGGGTTCGTCATGTCGCGAGCGTCAAATCCGGCACGTATGTCGTTTTTCAGTTTTCGGTAAATTCTGAAAATTCCAAACGTACCGTTATAACGAATAGTTCCGTTTGTCACCTGTCTGGAGAAATTTGTGCTGGATCGTAATGTCGCGGTCAAAAACGCCGCAAACCAGACTCCAATTGGCGGAAATGGCATCTCCGCCAGCGCCTGAACGCGGGGAATTAGAGCTCCTGTTGCGCTGACGCGGCGGTGACTTAACCCTTTGTCCCCGGTCATGCAAGTACAACCAACGGATAAATGCTGCGATAGCCGCGCGATCTGGAACCGATAAACAACATTGTGAAGTCGCCGGGCCGCGATTAAGACAATCTAAAAACACACAACCTAAAACCCGCAACGTTTTGGGGCTGGCCGACTGAAGTCTGGAAGGAACGCCATGATTTTCGCCGACTTACCGCTCGATGAAGCCGAAGGCGCGGTACTGGCCTATGCGGTAACAGCGGGTGCGCTCACGCTGCGCAAGGGGACCGTACTCACCCGCGACCATTGCGCGGCCTTGCAGCGGGCTGGCCTCGCAAGCGTTCTGGCGGCTCGTTTCGAGCCCGGCGATATTGGCGAAGACGAAGCGGCGCAGTCGATCGGGGCCGCCCTCACCTCGCAGACGATCCATACCGGCACGGCGACGACCGGACGCATCAATCTTTTTGCCAGCTTCGATGGCGTTTTCTGCGTGAATGCTTCAACAATCGATACGGTCAACGTCTATGACGCGCGCATTTCTCTGGCGACAATACGCAATCATATGCGCGTGGAAGCAGGCCAGATGGTCGCGACGGTCAAGATCATTCCCTTTGCCGTACCAAAAAATATTGTCGATGCCATCTGCCCCCTCCTCCACGGACAACAGGCGATGGACGTCAAGGCGTTTCGCCCGCTGCGCATCGGCCTGATCCAGTCGCGACTTCCCTCGATCCGCGAGACCGTGCTCGACAAGACGCGTGAGCTGATGGAAAAGCGCGTTGCGCGCAATGGCGGCACGCTCATCGTGGAAAAGCGTGTCGCGCATGACACGGAGGCGCTGGCCAGCGCGATTTCGGGCATAAGCATTGGCTGCGACATTCTCGTGGTTTTCAGTGCATCGGCGGTTGCCGACGCCACCGACATCGTGCCGCGTTCGATCCTCCAGAGTGGCGGAGAAATTCTGCGCATCGGCATGCCGGTCGATCCCGGCAATCTGCTGGTGCTTGGAAGGCGCGACGGCAAATATATCATCGCGGCACCGGGTTCGGCCCGCAGCATGCGGGAAAACAGTCTCGACTGGGTGCTGGACCGCCTGATGGCAGGCATCGACCTCAATTCGACCGACTTGTCCCGCATGGGCGTGGGCGGGCTTCTGTTATAGGCTAATGGTCAGATGTCGAAATCGAACACCAGAATGCCGTCGACACCGCCTTCCGCAGCTTCGACGAGAGCCTTACCAACCTTGACGTGTTCGGGATGCGGCAGATAGGCGTCACGCGCCGCAGCATCGGAAAAATCCACCACAAAACCGTGGCGAAAGCCTTTTTCCAACCCTTCGGGGCTGTTGTTGGCCCCGGTCGTGACAGAAACTATGCCGTCGATCTTGCCTTTGAGAGCAACGACCGAAGCAAGTGCCCGCTCGATGGCCGCGCCATCAAGTTCCCGCTTGAATTTGATAAGAACGATGTGGCGTATCATGGAGTATCCGCGGCTTGAAACAATTTAGGTATCTATCCAAGTCGCCTGCCCGGTTGAAAATGGCAACTTTAGTTTTCCGGTCGCTTAATCCCAAAAATCGTAAATTTCGGGATTAAGCGAGTCGTTCAGCGCGCACGTGTCTTTATTATATGGCACCCACGCTGGCTTTGAGAAAAAGTTTGCCGCTCAATTCTTTTCCTGCACATGGGCTTCGAGGAACCATAGCGCCTTGTCCAGCGAGCGCGAAGCGGCGGTAAAAATATCCGCCGTGTTGTCGTCGCCCGCCTCGTTCGAATCCTTGATCGATTTGCGCAGAAGATTGGCGACATCGCCATAACGCTCGATCAGCGCGCCCAGATGATCGTGAACCGCATAAATATCGGTCGGATAGGGCTTCAGTTTCGTTTCCTTCACCACAATCTGCGATGTGCCATAGGCTGTGCCGCCAAGCTGCACCGCCCGTTCGGCAATGGTGTCGACGTGATCGTCGAGTTCGGTGCGGAAACCGTCGAGCATTTCGTGCACTGCGATAAATTGCGGCCCCTTGAGGTTCCAATGCGCCTGCTTGGTGATCAGTGCAAGATCGATGGTCGCAGCCAGATTTTCGTTCAGAAGCGCGATCATGGACGTCTTGGTGTTGGAAGGAAGATCGTTGCGGGTTGCATGCGTCGACTTATTGGACATTTTATCCTCATATCCTTTGCACAATCAGGCGCGAGCGATTGGCTGGCTCGCAGCGATTGGGAGAATCGCCAGCGTCGGGGCGGTCGAAGAGAGGCGCAAACGGAATCATCCCGCACCCGACGAAAAAACGCCTGTCAGCCGATTTTGTTCCGCAGAAAAGATGAAAATGATAAGAAGCGCTGCTCTTTGGCGATGAATTGGTGTCGGCTTCGGCACGGTTAGACTTGTCGCGGGGCCAATTCTCATTTACCCGGAAGTGCATGAAGATACTCGCCCTCGATACCGCCGCTTCCTATTGCGCCGCCGCCGTCTATGACGCTGGCCGCGATGTCGTTCTTGCTCAGATCAGCGAGAATATCGGCAAGGGGCACGCCGAAGTGCTGATGGATTATGTCGGACGCGCGCTGGCCGAGGCAGGCGTGACGATAAAGGATATCGACCGGGTGGCGGTGAATATCGGCCCCGGTTCTTTCACGGGCGTGCGCATCGGTGTTTCGGCGGCGCGGGGTTTTGCACTGGCGCTTGGGTCCCCGGCGATTGGCGTCACCGCCTTCGAGGCGCTGGCGGATGAGACAATCACACACATGCCGGGCAAGCCGGTGACGATCCTGCTCGACGCGCATCGCGGCGAGATTTACGCGCAGACATTCGACGCCAATGGTGCTGCCCTGTCCAAGCCATCGGTCCTGTCGCGGGAGGAAGCGGAAGCTTTTGCTGGCAATGCGCCCCTCGATACTGTGCTGGCCGGATCGGCAGCAAAGTCGATCAACGAGGCCTTGGGTGACAAGTTTGCGCTTGGCCCCATTGAGCCGACGGCCAATATCGCCACTTTCTCCCGCCTGGCAGCCGCGCGCGCGCCCGGTGATGCGCCGAAGCCGCTTTATATGCGCGGGCCAGATGCCAAGCCGCAGGTCGGGTTTGCATTGCCGCGCAGGCAGGCCGGAGAATAGGCGATGATGGGCTTGCCATTCGGTCGCTTCGGTCGCCGACAGGTTTCGGTGGAAGCGCTCAGCGCGCAGGACAGCCATGTGATCCAGCGCATTCATGCCGTCGCGTTTCACCATGGCTGGAGCTCGGATGATTTTCGCTCGCTTATCGCGCAGGATACGGTTTTCGGCTTTGTCGCCCGTGCGGAAGGCAAGCCCAATGACGCCTGCGGTTTCGTTCTGGCGCGGCTGGTTGCCGGAGAGGCGGAAATTCTCACCATCGCGGTTTCTCGCGATGTGCAGCGGCAGGGTGTCGGTCGCGCGCTGATGGATGCCGTGTTGCGCTATCTCTATCAGGAACGGGCGGAAACGCTGTTTCTCGAAGTCGATGAAGCCAATGTCGCGGCGCAGGCGCTTTACCGGCGTCTCGGGTTTCAGAAGGTCGGTGATCGCCCGGCTTATTACGAAACCGCCAATGGGCGCTCGGCAGCGCTCGTTCTGCGCCGCGATCTGAAGAGACCGCAATGATTGGCGCGATCCGGGTCTTTCTCGTTCTCGCGGCCATGGTCATGCTGAGCCTGTCGCTGATCCCGGTTCAATATGTGTTTCTGAAACTCAGGAATGGTTGGAAACGCAGCCTGCCCAATTTTTTCCACCGCGTGATTGCGCGGTTGTTCGGCTTTCGGGTGCGCACCGTCGGCGAAATGCATCGCGGTCGCCCGTTGTTGCTGGTCGCCAATCATACGTCCTGGAGCGACATTGTTGTCCTGTCCTCGGTCGGGCAGGTGTCGTTCATCGCCAAGTCAGAAGTGCGCAGCTGGCCGATTTTCGGCATGTTCGCTGTTTTGCAGCGGACCGTTTTTGTCGAGCGCGAGCGGCGCGGCAAGACCGGCGAACAAACCTCTGAAATCGCCACGCGGATGAGCGAGGGAGATGCCATGGTGCTGTTTCCCGAAGGCACGACCTCCGATGGCAATCGCGTCTTGCCGTTCAAGACGGCACTTTTCGGTGCAGCCCATGCGGCGATCAGGGAAGCCGGTGTGCCGGAAGTGCTCGTGCAGCCGGTCGCCATCGCCTATACCGGCGTGCATGGCATGGCCATGGGGCGCTATTTTCGCCCGATTGCATCCTGGCCGGGCGATGTCGAGCTGATGCCGCATCTGAAAGGCATCCTGCGCGAAGGCGCCATCGATGTTGAAATCCGCTTCGGCGAGCCGATGGTCGTCACGGCAGCCACAGACCGCAAGATGCTGGCCCGCACCATGGAAAGCCGGGTGCGCACACTTTTGCAAAGCGCACTTCTGGGCCGTGAGATTTCGGAAGAGTAACCAGCATTTTCAGCAAAAGTGCGAAGCGGTTTTGCGTTCGAAAATGCGATAGCGAAAAAGCCGATCAGTTTGTCACCTTCCAAAGCGGCGACAAAAGCTGTAGATAGCCCCGCATGAGCGAAAACATCACCGATATTGTGCCAGCGGCAGACCACGCCGATACGCGTTCGAATACGCGCAAGGTTTTTGTCAAAACCTATGGCTGCCAGATGAATGTCTATGACAGCCAGCGCATGGCCGACAGCCTTGCAGCGGAAGGCTATGTCGCGACCGATACGCCGGACGATGCCGATCTGGTGCTGCTTAACACCTGCCATATCCGCGAAAAGGCCTCGGAAAAGCTCTATTCCGCGCTGGGACGCCTGCGCAAGATGAAGGACGCGCGGCAAGCCAATGGCAAGGAACTGACCATCGGTGTTGCTGGCTGCGTGGCACAGGCCGAAGGACAGGAAATTCTGCGCCGAGCGCCGAATGTCGATCTGGTGATCGGACCGCAGACCTATCATCGCCTGCCCAATGCGCTGGCGCGCGTTCGCGGCGGCGAAAAGGTCGTCGAGACCGAATATGCGCTTGAAGACAAGTTTGAACATCTGCCGTCGCCGAAGCGCGAGGAAACCCGCAAGCGCGGCGTTTCTGCTTTTCTGACGGTGCAGGAAGGCTGCGACAAGTTCTGCACCTTCTGCGTGGTGCCCTACACGCGCGGTTCGGAAGTGTCGCGCAGCGTCAAACAGATCGTGGCCGAAGCGGAACGCCTTGCCGATGGCGGTGTGCGCGAACTGACCCTGCTCGGCCAGAACGTCAATGCCTGGCATGGCGAGGGCGACGATGGCCGCGAATGGGGGCTGGGCAAATTATTGTTCCGCCTCGCGCGTATTCCGGGTGTTGCGCGCCTGCGTTATACGACCAGCCATCCGCGCGATATGGATGACAGCCTGATCGCCGCGCATCGCGACCTGCGCCAGCTAATGCCTTATCTACATCTGCCGGTGCAGTCCGGCTCGGACCGTATTCTCAAGGCGATGAACCGCCGCCACAAGGCGGACGAATATCGACGCCTGATCGAGCGCATCCGTGACGTGCGTCCGGATATGGCGCTGTCGGGCGATTTCATTGTCGGCTTCCCCGGCGAGACCGATCAGGATTTCGAAGATACGATGCAGCTGGTGCGCGATGTGAATTACGCGCAGGCCTATTCCTTCAAATATTCGCCACGTCCCGGCACGCCCGGCGCGGATCTGTCCGGTCATGTGGACGAAGCGGTGAAAGACGAGCGGCTTCAGCGCCTGCAGGCTTTGCTGTCGGAACAGCAATATGCGTTTCAGGAATCCATGATCGGTCGCGAGATGGACGTGCTTTTAGAAAAGCCCGGCCGTCAGGCGGGGCAGATGGTGGGACGCTCGCCCTGGCTCCTTCCGGTGATCATCGATGACAACAATGATCAGGTCGGCGAAATTATTCATGTGAAAATCACCTCCACTGGGACCAATAGCCTTATTGCGCAAAAACTGGCGTGAAGGCATGATACCGTTCAGGCAGATGGTTCGGCGCTTGAGTCTCGTGCCGATAATCCTGTCGGGCCGATGATCCCGTCGGAACTGTGATTGCAATGCGTGAACTCTTGAGGAGATACGGTTGAGCGCCACGGAAAAGCTGAGACCTGCCAAGCCAACCACTCTAACGCAAAAAAGCCCGACTACCGGGGCCTCGGATATGGCCCATATCGTGCTCACTTTCGAGAACAACCGCCTGGCCAGTGCGCTTTACGGTCAGTTCGACGAAAATCTGGCACGGATCGAGCAAAAGCTCGGTGTCGATGTTCGCTCCAAGGGCAACCAGCTCTCGATCCGGGGCGAACCGACCGCGACCGAACAGGCGCGCCGCACGCTCGATCATCTTTATGAAACCGTGCAGAAAGGCCATGAACTGACGGCATCGGATGTCGATGGCGCCTTGCGCATGGCCATTGCCGCTGATGATCAGCTCGACCTGCCGACGATGGAAAACAAGGGCAAGCTGTCAGCTGCCCAGATTTCCACGCGCAAGAAGACGATCTTCGCGCGCACCCCGACGCAGGACGCCTATATGCGGGCGCTCGACCGTTCCGAACTGGTGTTCGGTGTCGGTCCCGCCGGTACAGGCAAGACCTATCTGGCCGTCGCTCATGCAGCCATGCTTTTGGAACGTGGTCTGGTGGAGCGGATCATCCTCTCTCGCCCGGCTGTTGAAGCGGGTGAACGCCTGGGCTTTCTGCCGGGTGACATGAAGGAAAAGGTCGATCCCTATCTGCGTCCGCTCTATGACGCGCTTTACGACATGATGCCCGCCGAAAAGGTCGAGCGGGCCATCACGGCAGGCGTCATCGAAATCGCGCCGCTGGCCTTCATGCGCGGGCGCACGCTGGCCCATTCGGCGGTGATCCTCGATGAGGCGCAGAACACGACATCCATGCAGATGAAAATGTTCCTGACCCGCCTTGGTGAAGGATCGCGGATGATCGTGACGGGCGATCCGAGCCAGATCGATCTTCCACCCGGTCAGAAATCCGGGCTTGTCGAAGCGCTTCGCGTGCTGGACGATGTGGAAAGCGTCATCAAGGTGCGGTTCACCCAAAAAGACGTGGTGCGTCATCCGCTGGTGGCGGCAATCGTCAACGCCTATGACCGCGATGCCAAAACGCATGTCCAGCAGCCGGTCCGTCCGGAATAGGTGCCAAGGACTTGTAATTGGTCGTTAGAACTACGATCTAAAAAATGCTGTCTGCCTTTTTGGGGCAGACGGCTTTCGAACAACTGAAAGGACGAAGCGGCTTGCTGTCCGGGAAGCCGCCGCAGAACGTGTCAGACAACGCGATCCATATCGATATCACCATTGAAGCTGGCAACTGGCCGGATGAAACAACACTCGAAGGACTTGTCAGAAAGTCTGTCGAGGCGGCATGGGCCAATCTGGGCCTCAAGGATGCCGACAGCGAATTGAGTATCGTCTTTACCGACGATGCGTCCATTCAGGAGCTGAACGCCGAATGGCGCGGCAAGGACAAGCCTACCAATGTGTTGTCGTTTCCCGCGTTTCCGGTCAAGGCCGGGAACCAACCGGGACCGATGCTGGGCGACATTGTCATCGCCCGCGAAACCGTGGAGCGTGAAGCGGTTGAAGAAGGCAAGCCTCTTGACCATCACCTCTCACACCTTGTCGTGCATGGCTTCCTGCATCTGTTGGGCTATGACCATGAAACCGACGAGGAAGCAGAGGAAATGGAACGCCGCGAGGTCGAGATTCTTCATGCTATTGCCATCCCGGACCCTTATGCTGTATCCCAAGAGACCATTAACAACGATTGACCATGGCTGATCAAACCTCACAACCTCCGTCCGCGGGCGAGAATCGCAGCGAGACCCAAGACGCCGAAGGGCAAAGTACGCAGCGACCGGTAGCGGTCGAAAAGCGTTCCCTTCTGTCGAATATTTTCCCTTTCATCCGCTCGCGGCAGCAATCTTCCTTGCGTGAAGATCTGGCCGATGCGTTGTCCAGCACGGCAAGCGAACAGGATTCCGCCTTCTCGCCCGAAGAAAAGGCGATGCTGCACAATATCCTGCGCCTGCGTGAAATCCGCGTCGAAGACGTGATGATTCCGCGCGCGGATGTCGAGGCCGTGGAAATTTCCACGCCGCTTTGGGAAGTGCTGGAACTCTTCGAGGAATCCGGCCATTCCCGTATGCCGGTCTATGCCGAAACGCTGGACGATCCGCGCGGCATGATCCATATCCGCGACGTTTTGAATTTCATCACGCGTCAGGCGCGCCAGAAAACGCGCCGCCGCACGACGGCCAAGACGCCTGCTGCGGCGACGCCGCCGAAATTCGATATGAGCCGCATTGATCTCACCAAGACGATCGGCGAGCTCAACCTCATGCGCAAGGTGCTGTTCGTGCCGCCGTCGATGATGGCGAGCGGCCTGATGGCCCGCATGCAGGCAACCCATATCCAGATGGCGCTGGTCATCGACGAATATGGCGGCACCGATGGTCTCGTCTCGCTGGAAGACATTGTCGAAATGGTTGTCGGCGATATTGAAGACGAGCATGATGACGAAGAAATCATGATCGCCGAGGAAGCCGATGGCGTGTTCGTCGTCGATGCGCGCGCCGATCTGGACGAATTCGCCGCCAAGATTGGCCCGTCCTTCGCGGTGGGCGAACATGGCGAGGATGTCGATACGGTTGGCGGCCTGATCTTCTCCGTATTGGGCCGGATTCCGGTTCGCGGTGAAGTGGTGCAGGCCGTGCCCGGCTATGAATTCCACGTACTGGAGGTTGATCCGCGCCGCGTGAAGAAGGTGCGCATCGTGCCGCTTTCCGCCGCTGACCGCCGCAGGCAACAGCGTGCCGTTGTTACCACCAAGCCTGAAGAGCAGTCTCCGGCTACCGCCGAAGACACTGAAACCTTCAAAGAGGCCTGATGATCGAACGGCTTGCGGGCAGGATCATTCTTTCAAGCGGCTGGCGTCGTGCGCTGGCCGCTTTTTTGAGTGGCGCCTTCGCGACACTGACCCAGCCGCCTTTTGATCTCTTCATCGCCGGTTTCATTTCCTTTCCGATCCTCGTCTGGCTGATCGACGGCGCTTTGGCGCGCGCCGATGCTGGCCCGATCCGGCGTATTCTGCCCGCGGCAATGGTCGGGTGGTGGTTCGGCTTCGGCTATTTCGTCTCGGGCCTCTGGTGGATCGGGACGGCGCTTCTGGTCGATGCAGACGAGTTTGCCTGGGCCCTGCCGCTGGCAGTGCTGGGCCTGCCCGCCTTTCTGGCGATTTTCTATGCCTTTGCGACCATGGTTGCGCGCATTTTCTGGTCTGACGGGCTTGGAAGGATTTTTGCGCTCGCGTTCGGCTTTGCGCTTGCAGAATGGTTGCGCACCTTCCTGCTGACCGGCTTCCCGTGGAACGCTATCGGCTATGCGGCCATGCCGGTGCCGCTGCTGATGCAGTCGGTCGCGGTGGTCGGCCTTGTGGGCATGAGCGCGCTTGCCGTGTTCATCTTCGCATCGCCCGCATTGCTGATCGGCGGACGGCTTGCAAAAAGCGGTATCGCCCTCGCCATTCTTCTTGCTGCAACCCATGTCGGCTTTGGCGCATGGACACTTTCGCGCGCGCCAGCCGTGGGCGACGAAAAGGGCAACATCAATATCCGCATCGTGCAGCCCTCCATCCCGCAGACCATGAAATGGGACAATGCCGCGCGCCGCTCGATCTTCGACAAGCTGATTGCGCTGACGGCCGAGCTGCCCGCTGATGGCAAGCCGCGCCCCGATGTCGTCATATGGCCTGAAACGGCAGTGCCCTATATTCTGACGTCGACACCGGAAGCGCTGGCCCAGATCGGCAATACATTGCAGGACGGTCAGGTTCTGTTGACCGGCGCCGTGCGCGAAGAGCGGGCCGCAGGCAATGGCGAGCCGCGCTATTACAATTCCATCTATTCGATCAACGACCGGGGCGAGATCACCGACGCTACCGACAAAGTGCATCTTGTTCCATTCGGCGAATATCTGCCGTTGGAAAGCCTTCTGCGGGGGCTTGGACTTCAGGAAGTGGTGAAAATGCCGGGCGGCTTTACCGCCGGTTCCTCACGGCGTCTCCTGAATGTGAGGCCGGGCCAGACGCTCCTGCCGCTTATCTGCTACGAGGCGATTTTCCCGGATGAGCTGGGCGTTTCGGGGCCGGAAACAAGCGCGCCCAAAGCAATCGTCAACGTCACGAATGATGGCTGGTATGGCAACACGCCAGGGCCTTATCAGCACTTCCGGCAGGCGCAGGTTCGCGCCGTGGAGCAAGGCCTGCCGCTCGTGCGTGCGGCCAATAACGGGCTTTCGGCGGTAACGGATTCCTACGGTCGAATCACTGAAGGTCTCGCGCTGGATGCCGTCGGCGTTGTGGATGCTTCCCTACCGTCAGTTCGTGCACCATTTTGGGGCACAGCGCCGGGATCGAAACAGACGATAACGATCCTGTTAACCTTACTCTTTGTCAACGTCGCTTTCACGGTGTCATTCCGCAGGCGTTTTCATTGACACGGCAATTTTGTTAAGATGTTATACCGGCGCGGTGACGGTTCCCACGTGTGAAGTCGTGCGAAACGCGTCAGACTACCTCCCACAACGTGATGTTATCCCTGTTCAGATGAACAGTACATGAATGAAAGCTCGCAGCCGCGAGGAGTGACAGCTGTATGATTGAGAATAAAAAGAAGCCCAACCCAATCGACGTACACGTCGGCAGCCGCATTCGTCTCCGCCGCAACATGCTGGGCCTCAGTCAGGAAAAGCTTGGCGAAAATCTGGGCATCACGTTTCAGCAGATTCAAAAATACGAGAAGGGCACCAATCGCGTCGGTGCCAGCCGCCTGCAGGCGATCTCAGCCATTCTCAATGTACCGGTTTCCTTTTTCTTCGAAGACGCACCGGGATCAAACCCCGTCGGCCAGGAAGGCTTTGCGGAAGATAACGAAGCGACCTATGTGGTCGATTTCCTGAATTCGAACGAAGGCGTCCAGCTCACACGGGCGTTCACGAAAATTTCAGATCCGAAAGTTCGCCGGAAAATCATCGATCTGGTGAAGTCGCTGGCAGCAGACGCCGAGTAAGTCACTCCCCTTTACGCCTGTTTTCTGGCGATTCATGCGCGTTTTTCCCCTTTTGACGGTGGCTTTTCGACCTTGGGAAATGAATTTTTCCAACCGCGCCCTGTCGCAATACGAAAATGCATTGACGGTTCGATCCCAACTTCGCTAACACTTTGACGCGCCCGGAAAGTTCCGGGCGCTACTGTGTTTCCTAGGCGGAGATGTCCTCCGTTGGATTTTCAAGAGGGGTTACCCGTGTCGCGCAGTTCTTATCTCTTCACCAGCGAATCTGTGTCTGAAGGACACCCGGACAAGGTTTGCGATCGTATCTCCGATGAAATCGTCGACATGGTCTACAAGGAAGCGCGCCGCACCGGCGTGGATCCGTGGTCTGTCCGCGTCGCTTGCGAAACGCTTGCCACCACCAACCGCGTGGTGATTGCCGGTGAAGTGCGCGTGCCGGAGACTTTCCTGAAGAAGAATAAGGACGGCTCGATCGCCAGGGACGCCGCTGGCCATCCGCTGATCAATCCTGCCCGCTTCCGTTCGGCAGCCCGCAAGGCGATCCGCGAAATCGGTTACGAGCAGGACGGCTTCCACTGGAAGACGGTCAAGATCGACGTGCTTCTGCACCCGCAGTCTGCCGACATCGCGCAGGGCGTCGATAATGCCGCCGACCGTCAGGGCGAAGAAGGTGCGGGCGATCAGGGTATCATGTTCGGCTATGCCTGCCGCGAAACCCCTGATCTGATGCCAGCGCCGATCTATTATTCGCACAAGATTCTCGAAAAGCTGTCCGAAGCCCGCCATAAGGGCGAAGGCGATGCGGGCAAGCTTGGCCCGGACGCCAAGAGCCAGGTCACGGTGCGTTATGAAAACGGCAAGGCTGCGGAAGTTACGCAGATTGTGCTCTCGACGCAGCATCTGGATGCCAGCTGGGATTCGAAGAAGGTTCGTTCGGTTGTCGAGCCCTATATCCGCGACGCGCTGGGCGAGCTGCCGATTGCAGCGACCTGCAACTGGTACATCAACCCGACCGGCAAATTCGTCATTGGTGGCCCGGACGGTGACGCAGGCCTGACGGGCCGCAAGATCATCGTCGACACTTACGGCGGTGCGGCTCCGCATGGCGGCGGCGCATTCTCCGGCAAGGACACCACCAAGGTTGACCGCTCGGCTGCCTATGCAGCGCGTTATCTGGCCAAGAATGTCGTGGCGGCAAATCTTGCAGACCGCTGCACGATCCAGCTTGCCTACGCCATCGGCGTTGCGCAGCCGCTTTCGGTCTATGTCGATCTGCACGGCACCGGCAAGGTTGCGGAATCCGCTGTTGAAGAAGCGCTGCGTGAAGTGATGGACCTGTCGCCGACCGGCATCCGCAAGCATCTCGACCTCAACAAGCCGATCTATGCCAAGACTTCGTCTTACGGTCATTTTGGCCGCAAGCCGGGCCGTGACGGTTCCTTCTCCTGGGAGAAGACCGACCTCACCAAGGCACTCAAAGCGTCTGTCGCTTAAAGCCTGTTCCAAAAGTTGCATCACAGACCGCTTGGCGTTATGTGTCCTGCAAATATCAAAGAGCGCGGTCTAAAGCATTTCCAGCAAAAGTGCGAAGCGGTTTTGCGTCGGATAATGCGTCAAGATTGACCGCGCTCTTCGCTTATTCTGACGGATAAAACATGACCGAAGAAACCCATCCTCTGCGCGGTGCCGGAAACTTTTTTGGCCGTCGTCACGGCAAGCCGCTGCGCAGCCATCAGCGGAACCTGTTCGAGGACCTTCTGCCCGAGCTGAAGCTCGACCTTGCCAAGCCTGCGCCGCAGGATCTGCGCGCGTTGTTCCCCGTCGCGGTTGACGCGGTGCGCATGGAAATCGGCTTTGGTGGCGGCGAACATCTTCATCATGAAACGGGCCGCTATCCGCAGACAGGCTTCATTGGCGTCGAGCCTTTCGTCAACGGCATGGCCAAGATGCTGGCGGCGCTCGATCAGGAGCTGCGTCCCAATATGCGGCTCTACGATGAAGATGCGACGGCGGTTCTCGACTGGCTGCCGGATGCATCGCTGACCGGTATCGACCTGTTTTATCCCGATCCGTGGCACAAGCGCCGCCACTGGAAGCGCCGTTTTGTCAGCGACGCCAATCTGGATCGTTTTGCCCGCATTTTGAAACCCGGCGCAAAATTCCGCTTCGCGTCGGATATCGAGCATTATGTGAACTGGACGCTGCAACATTGCCGCCGTCACGATGCTTTTGACTGGCAAGCGGAAGGTCCGGCGGACTGGAACGACGCCTATGAAGGGTGGCCCGGAACGCGTTATGAAGCGAAGGCCTTCCGCGAGGGCCGCAAGGCTGCCTATCTGACATTTATCCGACGTTGAAATTCTAGAGCGGTTCCGATCATAACGGTATCGTGGAACCGCTCTATCTATCTGTTTTTACGCATTATCCTGCGCAAAATCGCTGCGCACTTTTGCTGGAAATGCTCTAGACAGAAGCGGGACTTGAAAAAATCCGCTTCCGCTGGTATATAACTCTCAAATTCTTGGTCGAACGAACAAGAGTGGGTCCGTCCGGTCCCGCTCTTTTTTGTTACTTAGAGCCAGGAAACAGAGGTTTTTCGACCCCTTCGAGAGGTTCAGAGTTGACGGAACAGGTTCAGGCAAACGAAGCAGAGACGCCAATCGTGGCTGTGGATGAGCGCATCATTCGCGAAACGGGCATCGACGCGAAAGTGGCAGGCATTGTGGAGCCGGTCCTCAATACGCTCGGCTTCCGTCTGGTGCGCGTGCGTCTTTCCGGCCTCAATGGCCAGACCTTGCAGATCATGGCCGAGCGTCCCGATGGCACGATGACCGTTGACGATTGCGAGCTGGTCAGCCGTACCGTCGCGCCGGTGCTCGACGTCGAAGATCCGATCAGCGGCAAATATCATCTGGAAATCTCGTCGCCGGGCATCGATCGTCCGCTGGTGCGCAAGTCGGACTTCGCCGACTGGGCAGGCCATATCGCCAAGGTAGAGACTTCTATCGTGCATGAAGGCCGCAAGAAGTTCCGCGGTCGTATCGTGCTGGGCGATGCCGAGACGGTGGTGATCGAAAGCGATCAGGTGTCTTACGGCAACGAACCGGTCGTGCGCATTCCCTTCGATGTGATTTCGGATGCGCGTCTGGTCCTCACCGACGATCTGATCCGCGATGCGCTGCGCAAGGACAAGGCCCTTCGTGAAGGCCGCATCCCCGGAGACGATCTGGGCGATGCGCCGGAAGAAGCGGCGACAGAAGATACGGCTGACGAGAAATAAGCCGACGAAAAAAGTTTCAGGCATTCGGCGCAAGGAGAAGCCGGGTGCGACACCAAGGAGAGACCTATGGCAGTCAGTGCTAACAGGCTGGAGCTTCTGCAGATCGCCGATGCGGTCGCACGCGAGAAGTCGATTGACCGCGAGATCGTTCTTGCGGCCATGGCCGATGCGATCCAGAAGGCAGCGCGTTCGCGTTACGGTCAGGAAAGCAACATCCGCGCCGACATCAATGCGAAGTCGGGCGAGATCAAGCTTCAGCGTCTGCTCGAAGTGGTCGAGAATGTCGAAGACTACGCCACGCAGATTTCGCTGTTCACCGCACGCGACCGCAACCCGGATGCGCAGATCGGCGACTTCATCGCTGACCAGCTTCCGCCGATGGATTTCGGCCGTATTGCTGCCCAGTCCGCCAAGCAGGTCATCGTGCAGAAAGTGCGCGAAGCCGAGCGTGACCGCCAGTATGACGAATACAAGGACCGCGTGGGCGAAATCGTCAACGGCACTGTGAAGCGCGTCGAATATGGCAATGTGATTGTCGATCTGGGCCGTGGCGAAGCCATCGTGCGCCGTGACGAACTGATCCCGCGTGAAGCCTTCCGTTATGGTGACCGTATCCGCGCTTATGTTTACGACGTGCGTCGCGAACAGCGCGGCCCGCAGATTTTCCTGTCGCGCACCCATCCGCAATTCATGGCGAAGCTCTTCACCATGGAAGTTCCGGAAATCTATGACGGCATCATCGAGATCAAGTCGGTCGCCCGTGATCCGGGTTCGCGCGCCAAGATCGCCGTGGTTTCGCGCGATGCGTCCATCGATCCGGTCGGTGCCTGCGTTGGTATGCGTGGTTCGCGTGTTCAGGCGGTTGTGGCTGAACTGCAGGGCGAAAAGATCGACATCATTCCGTGGTCGCCGGATGCGGCTTCCTTCATCGTCAACGCGCTTCAGCCTGCTGAAGTTGCCAAGGTTGTTCTCGATGAAGATGCGGAACGTATTGAAGTTGTCGTCCCGAATGACCAACTATCACTTGCGATCGGTCGTCGCGGCCAGAATGTCCGCCTCGCATCGCAGCTCACCGGTTGGGACATCGACATTCTGACGGAGGACGAAGAGTCCGAACGTCGTCAGAAGGAATTCACCGAGCGTTCGAACCTGTTCATGGAAGCCCTCGACGTTGACGAAATGGTCGGTCAGGTTCTGGCTTCCGAAGGCTTCGCCTCGATTGAAGAACTGGCTTATGTCGAGCCGGGCGAAATCGCATCCATCGACGGTTTCGATGACGATACCGCTTCTGAAATCCAGCAGCGTGCCCGTGAATATCTGGATCGCCTCGAAGGTGAACTGGATGCGCGCCGCAAGGAACTCGGCGTCGAAGACGAACTGCGTGAACTGCCGAACCTCACCACCGCCATGCTGGTTGCTGTCGGTGAAGACGGTGTGAAGTCGATTGAAGACTTTGCAGGTTACGCTGTTGACGATCTCGTCGGCTGGCGTGAGCGCAAGGATGGCGACACTGTCGCTCATAGCGGCATTCTCTCGTCCTTCGATGTTTCGCGCGTCGATGCCGAACAGATGATCCTGACTGCCCGCCTCAAGGCTGGCTGGATCACGGAAGAAGAGCTGGCAGCAGCCGCTCAGGAAGAAGCCGAAGCGGAAGTCGAGGCTGAAGCCGGTGAAGAAGAAGCTGCTTCGTAAGAAGCGCTGAAAGTTCTGGAGCCGCATGGGTTCTTACGTCTGAAGCAATTCAGGCGTAAGCTGTGCGGCTTCAAGCATCTCCAGCAAAACTGCGCAACGGTTTTGCGCCCGGAGATGGGGAAACGGGTCTCATCTGCCGGATTCGGTCAGTCGGATCGGGTTTCAGTGGGCCTTGGACCACGTTTCGGGTTGTGGCGAAGCCCCGGCTCTGGTACAGCGCCACGCGTTGCGTTTGATATGTCGGGGAGGTTCCAAACCGCCCGATTTGAGAACATAACGGCGGAAGCGTTGCCAGTTTTGAAGTTGAGTACAAGTCCGTATATGGCAGAGCGGGAGTTTGCGTGGAGCAGGATATGAATGACAGAACCTGTATCGTCACGCGCGAAAGCGGTTCTGCCGATGACATGATCCGCTTTGTGGCAGGGCCAGACGGTTCCGTCGTGCCGGACTTGAAAAGAAACCTGCCAGGCAGGGGATGCTGGGTCAAGGCCGAGCGCCGTCTGGTGGATGAAGCGATCAAGCGCAAGCTTTTTGCGCGGGCGCTGAAGGAAGGCGTGAAGCCGCAGGACGATCTTGGCGCGCTGGTCGACCAGCTGCTGACGAAATCCGCTCTCGGCAGTCTGGCTTTGGCGCGCAAGGCAGGCGCCGTGGTAACCGGCTCGACCAAGGTGGATCAGGCGATCCGCACGGGCGCGGCGGCCATGGTGCTGCATACCAAGGAAGCCGCAGCCGATGGCGTGCGCAAGCTTGATCAGGCAAGGCGCGCCGTGGTGCATCTGGATGGCCCCGATATCCCGGCCTTCACCCTTTTTACGGGAGAAGAAATGGATTTGGCATTTGGGGGCGGAAATGTGATACATGCAGCCGTGCTTGAAGGAAAGGCGGCTGTCGGGTTCGTTCAGCGGGCGCAATTGCTGCATCGCTATCGCGGTGAAAGCGCAACGAATTCGAATTAGAGCGTAATCCCGGAGGCTGGCAGGTCTCACACCGGATTGGGCGTAGAAGTGGATGACTGGAGCATTATCCAACCCGACCAGGTCGCGTTGGATAATGCTCGAGTAGAGCGGCCGGAGCCGCGAAGGAAACGGAACGTAATGAGCGATAACACAAACGACGACAAGACGCTGGGCGTCACCCCCAAGAAGACCCTGACCATGAAGCGGCCAGGCGTCGAGCAGAGCACCGTGCGCCAGAATTTCAGCCACGGCCGCACCAAGGCTGTCGTCGTTGAAACCAAGAAGCGCAAGTTCTCACGGCCAGACGACAAGCCGGAAGTGGAAGCAGCGGCTCCCAAGCCCGCAGTTGCCTCTGCCGCGCCCGTGGCTCAGCCGAAGGCACCGGCAGCACCCGCTGCTGCGGCCCCGGTTGCAAAGCCGCATGTCGCACAGCAACAGCAGCGCCCGGTGCAGCAGCGCCCCAATCAGCAGGCACCGCGCCCGCGCCCTGCCGATCGCTCCGGCATGGTGCTGAACACGCTGTCGCGCTCCGAAATGGATGCACGCCGCCGTGCGCTCGAAGAAGCGCAGGTGCGTGAAGTCGAAGAACGCGCCCGCGCCGTTGAAGAAGCCAAGCGCCGCGCCGAAGAAGATGCGCGCCGCGCCAAGGAACGTGAAGAATCCGCACGCCGTCAGGCCGAGGAAGAAGCCCGTCTCAAGGCTGAGGCCGAAGCACGCCGCAAGGCAGAAGAAGAAGCTGCCAAGCGCGTTCCGCAGCCGGAAGCACGGGGCGAACAGCGCACCGAGCGTCGCGACGATTCGCGTGGCGCACCGCAGGGCAACCGCCCGCAGCACGCTGGCCGTCCGCAGCAGGGCAATCGTCCGCAGTCGGGTGCACCGCGTCCGGCTCCGTCGCTTGCAGAAACCGCTCCGGGACCGGGCAAGCCGCTGCCGCAGAGCCAGCTTCGCAGGCCGGGCCAGTCTGGCGATGACGATGATCGTCGTGGCGGAAGCCCGATGGCAGCCCGTCGTGGCACCGCGGCCAAGCCGGAAGTGCGCGCGCCAAAGGTGGTCAAGACGGAAGACGATCGCCGTCGCGGCAAGCTG
The DNA here is from genome assembly GCF_006376685.1 of Ochrobactrum teleogrylli. Lineage (GTDB taxonomy): Bacteria > Pseudomonadota > Alphaproteobacteria > Rhizobiales > Rhizobiaceae > Brucella > Brucella teleogrylli. The sequence goes on from NZ_VEWL01000003.1 coordinate 347,698, forward strand.
ACGATCTCCAGCAATCTGGAAGACGAAGGCCGTTCGCGTTCGCTGTCGGCCATGCGTCGCCGTCAGGAAAAGTTCAAGCGTTCGCAGATGCAGGAAACGCGCGAGAAAATCTCTCGCGAAGTGACTGTGCCTGAAACCATTACGCTTCAGGAACTCGCACAGCGTATGACCGAGCGTTCGGTCGACATCATCAAGTATCTGATGAAGCAGGGCCAGATGATGAAGCCGGGCGATGTGATCGATGCCGATATGGCGCAGCTCATTGCTGAAGAATTCGGCCACACCGTCAAGCGCGTTGCGGAATCGGACGTTGAAGAAGGCATCTTCGGTGTTGCCGACAACGAGGCTGCGCTGGTTTCCCGTCCTCCGGTCGTGACCATCATGGGCCACGTCGATCACGGCAAGACCTCGCTGCTCGATGCAATCCGTCACGCCAATGTGGTGTCGGGTGAAGCCGGTGGTATCACACAGCATATCGGTGCTTATCAGGTCGAACAGAACGGCCAGAAGATCACCTTCATCGATACGCCGGGCCACGCTGCCTTTACCGCAATGCGTGCCCGTGGTGCGCAGGCGACCGACATTGCCATCCTCGTGGTGGCTGCTGACGACAGCGTGATGCCGCAGACGATTGAATCGATCAACCATGCCAAGGCGGCTGGTGTTCCGATCATCGTGGCGATCAACAAGATCGACAAGCCAACTGCCGATCCGCAGAAGGTTCGTACTGCCCTGTTGCAGCACGATGTCTTCGTGGAATCGATGGGCGGTGAAGTTCTCGACGTCGAAGTGTCGGCCAAGAACAAGATCAACCTCGACAAGCTGCTGGAAGCAGTTCTGTTGCAGGCTGAAATCCTTGACCTCAAGGCAGACCCGAAGCGTACGGCTGAAGGCGTCGTCATCGAAGCCCAGCTTGATCGTGGCCGTGGTTCGGTTGCAACCGTTCTGGTTCAGACCGGTACGCTGCATCCCGGTGACATTCTCGTCGCCGGTAGCGAATGGGGCCGCGTGCGCGCACTGGTCAATGACCATGGCGAGCATGTGAAGGAAGCCGGTCCTGCTATGCCGGTTGAAGTTCTGGGCCTTCAGGGCACGCCGCAGGCGGGCGACCGCTTTGCCGTGGTTGCCAATGAAGCCAAGGCGCGTGAAATCGCCGAATATCGTCAGCGTCTGGCCCGTGACAAGGCCGTTGCCCGCCAGTCCGGCGCGCGCGGTTCGCTCGAGCAGATGATGAGCCAGCTGCAGGTCAATGGCCTGAAGGAATTCCCGCTCGTCATCAAGGGTGACGTGCAGGGTTCGGTCGAAGCCATCATGACGGCTCTCGACAAGCTCGGCACCGACGAAGTGCGTGCACGCATCGTGCATTCGGGCGCCGGTGGTATCACGGAAAGCGACGTGTCGCTGGCCGAAGCCTCCAATGCCGCGATCATCGGCTTCAACGTCCGCGCCAACAAGCAGGCACGTGACGCTGCCGAACAGCAGGGCATCGAAATTCGCTACTACAACATCATCTACGATCTGATCGAAGATGTTAAAGCAGCAATGTCGGGTCTTCTGTCGCCAGAACGCCGTGAAACCTTCATTGGTAATGCTGAGATTCTTGAAGTCTTCAACATCACCAAGGTCGGCAAGGTTGCTGGTTGCCGTGTCGTTGACGGTAAGGTCGAACGTGGTGCAGGCGTCCGCCTCATCCGTGACAACGTGGTTATACACGAAGGCAAGCTCAAGACGCTCAAGCGCTTCAAGGACGAAGTGTCGGAAGTGCCGATGGGCCAGGAATGCGGTATGGCGTTCGAAAACTACGACGACATTCGCGCAGGCGACACGATCGAAGCGTTCCGCGTCGAGCATATTACGCGCACGCTCTAATAGCTTTGGCCGGACCGTCCGACAGGGGCGGTCCGGCTTTTTAGAGCATAATCAGACCGGAGTGAAACGAGGATCGGTAAGATTATGCTTGAAATAGAAAAGCATTGAGCGCCGATCTGATTCATTCAGATCGAAACGCGCTCTAATGCCCGGTTCCGAGGGTCTGACTCCCATCTGAATTGTGGTAAGTTACGCCCATAATTTTCAAGCCGTGTCGTCGGACTGCCTGAGAGGCTGAACGTCGGTCGATGGCTGTTCATCGAGGATTTAGCTATGGCACGTTCCCCGGACCCAAAAGGCTCAGGCGGTCTTTCGCAGCGCCAGCTTCGCGTTGGCGAACAGGTGCGTCATGCATTGGCGCAATTGCTCCAGCGCAATGAAATCCGTGACGATCTGATCGAGCGCACTGTCATTTCCGTTTCGGAAGTGCGCATGTCGCCCGACCTGAAGATCGCCACCTGTTTCATCATGCCGCTTGGCAATGTTGACCCGCAGTCTATCGTCAAGGCTTTGGCCGCCAACGCGAAATTCATTCGCGGACGCATGGCGCCAGTCCTTGGCCAGATGAAATACATGCCGGAGTTCCGCTTTCGCTCCGACACGAGTTTCGACAATTTTTCGAAGATCGACGCACTTCTGCGTTCGCCGGAAGTGGCGCGCGATCTTGCGCATAACGATGAAGACGCTGGCGAGGATGAAACCTCCCGCAATGGAGACAAATAAAGCATGGCAAGACGGGGTAAGAAAAAAGGCCGTCCGGTTTCCGGTTGGGTTATTTTCGACAAGCCGAAAGGTATGGGATCGACCGAAGCGGTCTCGAAGATCAAGTGGCTGTTCAACGCCGAGAAGGCCGGTCATGCCGGCACACTCGACCCGCTCGCATCCGGCATGCTGCCGATTGCTTTGGGTGAGGCCACTAAGACCGTGCCTTATGTCATGGACGGAACCAAGGTCTATCGTTTCACGGTGACCTGGGGCGAGGAACGCTCGACCGACGATCTGGAAGGACAGCCGACGAAGACCTCCGACAAGCGTCCGTCGCGTGAAGAGGTTGAGGCCCTGCTGCCGAACTATACCGGCCTCATTTCGCAGATCCCGCCGCAGTTCTCCGCCATCAAGATCGACGGTGAACGCGCCTATGATCTCGCCCGTGAAGGCGAAACGGTGGAGATTCCGGCACGCGAAGTCGAGATCGACCGTCTGGAAATCGTCGAATTCCACGACGACAACCGCACCTCGTTCGAGGTCGAGTGCTCCAAGGGCACCTATGTGCGTTCGCTGGCGCGCGATATGGGCCGCGATCTTGGCTGCTTTGGTCATATTTCCGAACTGCGCCGCATCGAAGTCGCCCCGTTCACGGAAGAAGACTTTGTCACGCTCTCGGAACTGGAAGCCGTCTGGCCGCCGCTGCCGCCGAAAGACGAGGATGGCAATGTGCTCGAACCCGCGCCGCGCCGCGATTTTTCTGGCCTCGATGCTCTGGTGATCGATACGGGCGCCGCGCTCGATTGTCTGCCGCAGGTTCCGCTGACCGACGATCAGGCGCAACGCGTTCGCCTCGGCAATCCAGTTATCCTGCGTGGTCGCGATGCCCCGCTGGAAGCGGACGAAGCGTGCGTCACGGCACGCGGAAAACTGCTCGCCATCGGCTATATCGAGCATGGTCAGTTCAAGCCGAAGCGAGTTTTCACTGCTACCTAAAAAGTCCTCGCAATTGGCGGGGCGTATTTGATGCTGGTATTCTTGCCGTTTTTGCACTATATGCCCCAACAGCGATCCCGCAGAAATGCAGATCAGATCGTGTAAGTTGGCCCGCGCTGGACGACATCCCGGCCTGGGCGTCTGTTTTTCCTCTCATCAAGAAAGGGTTTACGATGTCGATTACTGCTGAGCGCAAGCAAGCACTTATCAAGGAATACGCCACCAAGGAAGGCGACACCGGTTCTCCTGAAGTACAGGTTGCCGTTCTTTCCGAGCGTATCGCCAACCTCACCGAACACTTCAAGGGCCACAAGAATGACAATCATTCGCGTCGCGGCCTTCTGAAGCTGGTTTCGCAGCGCCGCCGTCTTCTTGACTATGTCAAGGGCGTGGACGCAGCGCGCTACCAGGCGCTGATCAGCCGTCTTGGCCTGCGCCGTTAACGGTAAATCGGGCGACGTGATGAACGTCGCCCGTTTGATTTTTAAAGCATTCCCAACAAGAGCGCGAAGCGGTTTGCGTAGGGTAATGCGGAGAAACAGAGAATAGGGCATATGCCCTTATTTCCCGCCCCGGACGAAACAAGGCCGGATCGGGTTGCCCGAGAGCCGAAAAGGCTCATGACTTGGACCCGTCATGGGGCAGGATTGCAGGTAGTTCGCTCTCCCCCGAGCTCCCCGTTGTCTTGCCCGTGGCCCGTCCGCCAACCACGGAGATGCCTTAGCGCCTGGCGCGGCGTCTCCCTATGAGGACAAGATATGTTCAATACCCACAAAGTGGAAATCGAATGGGGCGGTCGTCCGCTCACGCTCGAAACCGGCAAGATCGCGCGTCAGGCTGACGGTGCAGTTCTCGCAACCTATGGCGAAACCGTCGTTCTGGCGACTGTCGTTTCTGCCAAGGAACCGAAGCCTGGTCAGGATTTCTTCCCGCTGACGGTCAATTATCAGGAAAAGACCTATGCTGCCGGCAAGATCCCGGGCGGTTTCTTCAAGCGTGAAGGTCGTCCGAGCGAAAACGAAACCCTCGTTTCGCGCCTGATCGACCGTCCGATCCGTCCGCTCTTCGTCGATGGCTACAAGAACGACACGCAGGTTGTTCTGACCGTTGTTCAGCACGATCTCGAAAACAACCCCGACGTCCTGTCGATGGTTGCAGCTTCCGCAGCACTGACCCTTTCCGGCGTTCCTTTCATGGGCCCGATCGGTGGTGCGCGCGTTGGTTACATCAACGGCGAATATGTTCTGAACCCGAATATCGACGAAATGCCGGAATCGAAGCTCGATCTGGTTGTTGCCGGTACGGCTGATGCCGTGCTGATGGTTGAATCGGAAGCGCAGGAACTTTCCGAAGAAGTCATGCTCGGCGCCGTCGTTTTCGGCCAGAAGAGCTTCCAGCCGGTGATCGACGCGATCATCAAGCTTGCTGAAGTTGCTGCCAAGGAACCGCGCGACTTCCAGCCGGAAGACCTGTCGGACCTCGAAGCCAAGATGCTGGCCGTTGTGGAGAACGACCTGCGCGACGCTTACAAGATCACCGAAAAGCAGGCTCGTTACGTTGCTGTTGACGCTGCAAAGGCCAAGGCGAAGGCTCACTTCTTCCCTGAAGGCGTTGAAGAAACGGAATTCTCGGCTGAAAGCTTTGCGACTGTCTTCAAGCACCTGCAGGCGAAGATCGTTCGCTGGAACATTCTCGACACGGGCAACCGTATCGATGGCCGCGACCTGAAGACCGTTCGTGCAATCGTTTCGGAAGTTGGCCTTCTGCCGCGCACCCACGGCTCGGCGCTGTTCACCCGCGGTGAAACGCAGGCGATCGTTGTTGCTACCCTCGGCACCGGCGAAGACGAACAGATGATCGATTCTCTGACCGGTACGTACAAAGAATCCTTCATGCTGCACTACAACTTCCCGCCATATTCGGTTGGTGAAACCGGCCGTATGGGTTCGCCGGGCCGTCGTGAAGTTGGTCATGGCAAGCTCGCATGGCGCGCTATCCACCCTATGCTGCCAGCTGCCGAACAGTTCCCTTACACGATCCGTTCGGTTTCCGAGATCACCGAATCCAACGGTTCTTCCTCGATGGCGACCGTTTGCGGCACCTCGCTCGCTCTGATGGACGCCGGCGTTCCGCTTGCACGTCCGGTTGCCGGTATCGCCATGGGCCTGATCAAGGAAGGCGAGCGTTATGCTGTTCTTTCCGATATTCTCGGCGATGAAGATCACCTCGGCGACATGGACTTCAAGGTTGCCGGTACTGAAAACGGCATCACCGCACTTCAGATGGACATCAAGATCGACGGTATCACCGAAGAGATCATGAAGGTCGCTCTGGAGCAGGCCAAGGGTGGTCGCATTCATATTCTCGGCGAAATGAGCAAGGCTCTGTCCACGTCGCGTGAAGAACTCGGCGAATTCGCTCCGCGCATCGAAGTGATGAACATCCCGACCGACAAGATCCGTGATGTTATCGGTTCGGGCGGCAAGGTCATCCGCGAAATCGTGGAAAAGACCGGCGCCAAGATCAACATTGAAGACGACGGCACGGTGAAGATCGCTTCGTCGAACGGCAAGGAAATCGAAGCCGCCAAGAAGTGGATTCACTCGATTGTTGCTGAGCCGGAAGTCGGCGAAATCTACGAAGGCACAGTCGTCAAGACCGCCGACTTCGGCGCTTTCGTGAACTTCTTCGGCCCGCGTGACGGTCTGGTTCACATCTCGCAGCTGGCTGCCGACCGCGTTGCCAAGACCACCGATGTGGTCAAGGAAGGCCAGAAGGTCTGGGTCAAGCTCATGGGCTTCGACGAACGCGGCAAGGTTCGCCTGTCGATGAAGGTCGTCGATCAGGAAACCGGCAAGGAAGTCGTAGTTGAAAAGAAGGCAGACGCAGACGCTGAATAAGCCCTGCATCGCTTATGAAATCGGAAAGCGCGCCCTCGGGCGCGCTTTTTTGTTGTTTCACGGGAATCATAGGGGTCGTGCGGACTTTTCGGATGCGATCTTGCGGGTTAAAGAACGATCATGATGACACCGGCACAGAAAACACTCTTCCTTCCCTTCGAGCAGGGCATTCTCGATACGCCCGAAGATGGGCAATCCTTTCTCGCATGCGGCCTTTCCGCCGACCGGCTTCTCGATCCTGAATGGAAGCAGATCCTGACTTGCCTGCAACCATGGCGTCCAGATTTTCTGGCGCTGGGCAAGGAAGGCTTTCGCGCAGAGCCGAGATTGGCCACAGAGAGCCGTTTTAACGGCGGGCTACTCCTGCTCGGAAAACACCGTGGGCGCAACGAGGCGTGGTTCTCCGAGCTTTTGGCGCGTGTTCAGCCGGGCGGGTGGATCGTCGTTTGCGGGGACAAGAAGCTTGGCGTCGATAGTTTCCGCAAATGGGTGGGCAATATCGCCGAAATCAGCGACCGGATGTCAAAGAACCACGCGGTGGCCTTCTGGCTGCAGCGTCCCGCCGATCTGGACGACGACTTCATCGCGGCGCTGCGCCCGCTGGAAAGCGCAATTGATGATGTGTTCCGCACCGAACCGGGCATGTTTTCGCACGGCGCCATCGACAAGGGCTCGGCGCTGTTGGTCCCGCATATGGAAAAGATCGTGTTCGGCAATGTAGCGGATTTTGGCGCGGGCTGGGGTTATCTCGCAGCGCAGAGCTTGAAATATGCCGACCGCATCAAGTCCATCGATCTGTTCGAGGCGGATTATGAGGCGCTGGAGGCCGCACGCGGCAATCTGGAGCGCCTGGGCGCTTCGGTGCCGATTTCCTTCAACTGGTTCGATATTACCAGCGAGAAGGTGACCGGCATCTACGATACCGTCATCATGAACCCGCCGTTCCACGAAGGGCGCGTGACGGATGTTTCGCTTGGCCAGAGCTTTATCTCGGCTGCAGCGTCGCGGCTGAAGCCGGGCGGTCGCCTGCTGATGGTCGCCAACCGGCAGCTGCCTTATGAGGTGACCCTCAAGGGCCTGTTCAAGTCGGTGACGACACTGGAAGAAGCAGACGGTTTCAAAATCTTCGATGCGAAGAAGTGAAACAAGGGCGCAAGACTTCTGCTTGCGAATGAGCATTCAGGCCGCTTGTGCCTGAAAACAATAGCAAAGACCGGGACACAAAAATGTCCCGGCCTCTTTCGTCTATCAGGCAGTAACCATCACCCGATGTGGTGTCGATCTTATCGATTCTTGAAGCTTGGCGTGCGCTTGTCGATGAAAGCGGCCATGCCTTCCTTCTGGTCTTCCGTCGCAAAAAGCGAATGGAACAGGCGGCGCTCATAGCGCAGTCCTTCGTTCAAGGTCATTTCGTAGCTGCGATTGACCGCTTCCTTGGCCATCAGCACGGACGGACGCGAGAAGGAGGCGATGCGCTCGGCTGCCTTCAGCGCTTCTTCCAGCAGGACTTCCGGCTCGACGACCCGCGAAACGAGACCCGAACGCTCGGCTTCCGCTGCATCCATCATGCGGCCAGTCAGGCACATATCCATGGCCTTGGACTTGCCGACAAAACGGGTCAGGCGCTGCGAGCCGCCCATGCCCGGAATAACGCCCAGCGTAATTTCCGGCTGGCCGAACTTGGCATTGCTGCCCGCGATGATGAAGTCGCACATCATGGCCAGCTCGCACCCGCCACCCAGCGCATAGCCGGAAACGGCGGCGATGATCGGCTTGCGCGCGCGGTCCACCTTCTGCCAGTCGGAGAACATATCCTGCAAATAGGCATCGACGAAATCGATCGACTGCATTTCCTTGATGTCGGCGCCCGCCGCGAAGGCTTTTTCGGAACCGGTCAACACCACGGCGCCAATCTTGTCATCGGCGTCGAAAGCCGAGAGCGCATCCGTCAAATCATCGAGCACTCCCCGATTGAGCGCATTGAGCGCTTGCGGGCGATTGAGGCGGATAAGCCCGACATTGCCGCGCGTCTCGACGATGATCGTTTCATAAGCCATGGAATTCTGCTCCTCCTTCATCAGGCATCGCCGTCCGGTTCAGGCCCCTATAAGGCCGATACCATGACAGCTTCAATTTCCGGGCGGCAAGGTGAACCGGCCATCCCCGTTTGGCAAGGTCTTATGTCTGGCACGAGGCACAGAAAAAAGTCGAACGTCCCGCCTGAACCGCACGCTCGACCACGCCATTGCAGGCGGGATTGCGACACGGCTCCCCTTCCCGCCCATAGACCGAGAAGGAATGCTGGAAATAGCCGAGTGCGCCATCGGCCTGAATATAATCCTTCAGGCTCGATCCGCCCGCAGCAATCGCCTCCGCAATCACTGTGCGGATATCGCTCGCCAGACGCTCCATAAGTGCTGCATCGTCCGCCACGGCCCCGGCTGCCCGCATGGGCGACAGGCCGGAACGCCACAGCGCCTCGCAGACATAGATATTGCCGAGACCGGCGATCAGCCGCTGATCAAGCAGCGCTGCCTTGAGCGGCGTGCGCCGTCCCTGGAACAACTCCGCCAGTACCGCCCCCGACAGAAGATTGCCGGTCGGTTCGATCCCGAGGCCGCTCAGAAACGGATGCGTATCGAGCGCGCCTTTTTCCGCAAACAGCATGAAGCCGAAACGGCGCGGATCATTATAGATGATGCGCGCGCCCGAACCGCCCGGCCGCAGCAGGTGAAACACCACATGGTCATGGGCGCTGTTCTTCGAACGCTCATGCTGGAAGGCGCCGGGCGTATCGGCATCGTCGTCGGCCTCGATGCGAAACGAGCCGGACATGCCAAGATGGCTGATAACGGACAGGCCGTCATCAAGGTGAAGCGTGAGATATTTCGCACGGCGACCGAGCGCCTCGATACGGTGACCGGTCAGTCGCTCGACAAAATGCTCCGGGAATGGAAAGCGGAGATCAGGTCTGTTCTGATCGACCTTTTCGATGGTTGCACCTTCCATGAAGGGTTGCAAGCCGCGGCGAACGGTTTCTACCTCGGGCAATTCTGGCATGAAAACAAATCCTGAAGGGGGCGGTTTGGCCTTTCCTTCTATATGTTGGGTTTTATCCGCATTGCCAAGCACTACAGTTGCATTCTTCGTGATGCCGGTCTGCAACGAGCAATTTCCTGCGCTCCGGTGCTCACGTACGTTGAAGTACGCTCCGCTCCGGTGCTCGAAAATCACTCGTTTCGCCGCGGCCTGACGAAGAATGCAACTGTAGTGCAAGGGGCAGAGCCAAGAGACGGGTTCAGCAACCGCTGCAGGGAATGGTGTTGGTATAGCGCGGCGCGAGGTAATAGGTCTCGCTCATCGGTATGCTGGTCGATATCCAGGAATTCAGCGGCTTGTAGTCCAGTTCGACATCGACCTTGATGAAATAGGCATCGCTTGCGACCAGCGCCTCGGGAAGATCGGCCTTGCTGCCAGCCAGCGCCGCGAAATTTGCGACATTGGCGCGCGACCAGTCAACAGTCACGGAAAAGGTGCTGGACGACTGCGCCTTGGTGACCTTGATGGCTGTCACCCTGATCTTCGGGCTTGTCCGGCGATAGGGCAAAAGCGACGTGCTGCCGATGGCGAACATATCGTCGATATCCGTGGCTTTGACGGATATCTGGCGCGTGACCAGATCGGCAAGGCTACTCGCGGACCGCGACACCTTCTTGTTGACGTCGAGACCATCGGCCAAATCGGTGGAGCCCAGATAAATCAGGAGCAGAACCGGGACGATCAGCGCGAATTCAACCGCGCCGACCGCGCGCTTGTCGCGAAAAAATCTCTTCAACAACCGGGATAATGCTGTTCGCATGGCGATATAGGTCCAGTCCGGGCCACAACCCGATATTCGTCGTCAGTTTGGAAACGGCTCGTTTTGCCATGTCAGCGTGGAGAATAACGGCATAGTGCCGCTTTCCGCATCGGCACTATCGGTCATGTAGAGTATGTTTGTCAGAACCGGCCAGCGATAAAGCACATTGAGCTGGTTGATGGTCGAGGTGCCGTTGGTGCCGGTGATGCCGGTGCGGGACAGATAGCCTTTGTCCGTCAGAATGTCGCGGGTCGGGACCGAGGCAAAGCCGGAATAGGTTCCGAGATTGAATGACAACCCCTCGCAACCGGTTTTCACCATGAACTGGATCTGATCGCAAAGCATGGTCTGGATTCTGGTCTGCGTGAGATCGCTTCCCCGGACCTGCCCGGTCTGGATCTGGCGCGCCACGTTCTGCGTGGCGTTCCACAACATCTGTCGGGCGGTGAAATTCATGCCTGTTTCAATGATCGAAAAGACGATGAGGAGAAACGGGATGATCAGGAGCGTGAATTCAATGGCCGTGACGCCGTCTCGCGCCCGACCGAACAGCCGCAACTGACGGATGGCGGCCTGCAACCGCAGCCGTCCTTCTCCGCGCCTTTGACGGAAATCCATGAATGCCATGCCCCACCCAAACCTGCCGGTTCAAACCATGGCGCATGATTACATCAGGACAACCTGAAAGAGTATTAACGGCGCAGGTCGGATTTTAGAGAGGGGTGTTATTTATCGTCGCCGGTCTTGGTGGACGCCTTTTCGCAATAGGGTGTGCAGGACAGCGTCTGCACCTCTGCCTGGCGATAAACGCGCATGGTGCCGCGCGCATTGCTGGAAACGACGAGTTCCCGGTCGATGATCGGCTCGCCGTTCTTATCCATGACAACGATATTGGTAACGCCAAAATCCTTGCCGGTCAGCACGATGGTCTGGGAATCCTGCACCACTGCATCCGCAATGGCGGGATTGCCGATCACCACGGTGTCGGCGGGTCGAGCCAGACGAAGGATGCGCGCCTGACTGGTTTCCAGCTTGATATATTCTTCCGCCTGCGCAGCCTGAAGCCCTGCTGAAACCAGCATCATTGCGGCCAAAGCAGATGCCTTCCGCAACTTTTCCGAAGAGAAAAACCGATGCGCCACTCTACGACCCCCGTAATATGCCTAGCAAATAATGAAGAGGATTGGTGAAGGAAGCATTAAGCCGCCCCGCCTCATGCGCCAGCGGCGAGCCAATCGACCGGGAAACGCTTCATTAACCCTGATTGTTAAGGGCCCTACAATGCGTGTCGATTATCTTTCAGCCATCCGAACAGAGCGACGGCCATGATGGGGCAGCCGTCTTCGGAGAGGTGAAGGAGCGTACAATGCCGACATTGATGACGCGTTTTTTGAAGAACCGGGCCGGTTCCACAGCGATTGAATATGCGCTGATCGGCACGCTGGTTTCGATTGCGATCGTCAGCGGCGTGGCGCTCATGGCCGGCAGCGTCGGCGAAAAATTCGACAGCGTTGCCACGAGCTTTCAGAACGCGACCAACGGCCAATAACACTTATTGAATGGATCGGGGGATTCGATGGTCATAGCGGCGCTGATGACGGCGATATTCGTGGCGGCGATGGTCACGGCCATGGTCACCGATCTTCTGTCGATGACCATTCGCAACCGGGTTTCGATTGGGCTCGCCGCCGGTTTCATCATCTTTGCACCGTTTTCCGGTCTTGCCCTTGCCGATTACGGCTGGCATCTGCTGGCAGGCGGGCTGATGCTTTGCATCACTTTCCTGCTCTTCTGCCTGCGCACCATGGGCGGCGGCGACGCAAAAATGATTGCAGCAACCACATTGTGGTTCGGCTTCAATCCGGGTCTGGTGGATTATGTCATCAAGTTTTCGCTGATTGGCGGCGCCCTGACGCTTCTCATCATTCTTTACCGCCTGATGCCGCGCCCGGCGCATGCGGATCGCTATGCCTTTTTGGAACGGCTGTCGCACAAGGATGTCGGGATTCCCTACGGTATTGCGCTGGGTGCTGCCGGTTTGTGGAGCTTCCCGCTCTCACCCGTTGGCCAGACCATGCAGTCGATTTTGTTCGCTCCCGCGTAACGGCCAGCACGAAATTGCCCTGCGGAACTTATATTTCTTAATACGAATAAGATTATATTAACCATAATTACACGATTGCCAGTGCAATTTTGGAACACGTCGTTCGGACGTGGGGACTTGCACGGGGCGCATCATGAAATCAGCTCGTCTGCTCATTCTTGGGGTAGCCGTCATCGCTGCTGGCGGTGCGGGCTATATCGCCATGAATCTGGCGGCACCGCCGCCAGCGCCGGTCGTGGTTGCGTCCGAAACCCCACAGATCCAGCTGGAAGAAGTGCTGGTCGCCACGGAAAACCTCGGTGTCGGCGCTGAACTGACCTCGCAGATGCGCTGGCAGTCATGGCCTGCGGAAGCGATATCCGATGGCTATATCACCCGGTCCAGCGAACCAGACGCGATCAATCAGCTCAATGGCGCAACCGTCAGGCTGCAACTTTTCCCCGGCGAACCCATTCGCAAGGTGAAGCTGATCGGCCCCGGACAGAGCTTCCTCTCATCGATCCTGCCGCCCGGCATGCGCGCGGTTGCGACCCAGATCAATGCCGAAAGCTCGGCGGGCGGTTTCATCCTGCCCAATGATTTTGTCGATGTCATCATGACCCGTCGCAAGCCGGACAATGCAACCAGCACCTCCATCGCGCCTTTCACGACCGAAACCGTGCTGCAAAATGTGCGTATCCTCGCCATCGACCAGACCATTCAGGAAGACGAACAGGGCCGCAAGGTCATGGTCGGCCAGACCGCGACACTGGAACTGACGCCCGATCAGGCGGAAATCATCACCGTCGCCCAGCAGATGGCCGACCGGTTGACCCTGTCCCTGCGCTCCATGCACGATGCGGAAGACAAGGACATCAAGCAGGCCGACTATCTGGTTTCCTCGCCGACGCGCAGCGGAACCGTCAAGGTCATCAAGTCCGGCAGCATTACAGAAGTAGGACCGCGCTCATGAAACAGGGAAAACGCGTGCGCCCGTATTTTGCCAAATCCGCCCTCATTGCCGCAAGCCTGGCACTTTGCGCCCAGCCTTTCTTCGAAGCGCCTGCCATGGCAGCGGGTGGCGTCGTCAAGGTCGGCGCACAGGGCCGCGCCCAGCGCATCGCGCTTGGTCTCAACAAATCGCTTGTGCTGGACCTGCCGCAGGACGCCTATGACGTTCTCGTCTCCAATCCATCCATCGCGGATGCGGTCACGCGCACATCGCGCCGCATCTATCTGTTCGGCAAGCAGGTCGGGCAGACGAATATCTTTGTCTTCGGCCCGAATGGCGAACAGATCGCCTCCATCGATGTTGAAATCGAGCGCGATGTCAGCAGCCTTTCGACGCAATTGAAACGTCTCGTTCCAGGTTCCGATATCCGGGTTGAACTGATCAACGACAACGTCGTTTTGACCGGCACGGTTCAGACGCCACAGGATTCGGCGCAGGCCGCAAAGCTTGCAAGCCTTTTCGTAACCGGTGGTGAAGCCACGACGGGCCAGTATTCGACGACCGCTTCGGCCCCGACCGATGGCGGCGGAGTAGCAATCGACAATCCCGATGCAGGGCGGCGCACCAGTAAAGTGGTCAATATGCTCACCATCGTTGGGGAAGATCAGGTCACGCTGAAGGTGACGGTGGCCGAAGTCAGCCGCACCGTCATGAAGCAGCTCGGCGTCAATATGACGGGCAGCGGAACCAGCAACGGCATTTCCTATGCGGGCATTTCGGAAAGCATCGCTGGCGCGATCGGCAATAATCTTTCCGATACCGGCTTTGGTCTCGCGACCAGCAATTTCTCGGCCTATCTGCGCGCGATGGAAACGGCTGGTGTCATGAAGACGCTTGCCGAACCGACACTCACCGCCATTTCCGGCGAAAAGGCCGCATTCAATGTCGGCGGCGAATATAATGTCATCAACAGCGTCACCTATGACGATGATGGCAAGCGCACCAACCAGCTGGCCAAGATCGAATATGGCATCGGGCTGGAATTCATGCCGGTGGTGCTGGGACCGGGTCGGATCAGCCTCAAGATCAGAACTTCGGTGTCGGAACCGACCACCGAAGGCTCCGGTACGACCAACAAGGCCGAGGGCGTGGGCGCAAGCCTGCTCTCGCTGCGCAAGCGCGTGGCGGACACCACGGTGGAATTGCCATCCGGCGGCTCGATGATGATCGGCGGCCTTATCCGCGATGAAGTGCGCCAGTCGGTTTCCGGCTTTCCGGGTCTTACCAAGATTCCCGTCCTCGGCGCGCTGTTCCGCAGCAAGGACTTCATCCGCAACGAATCCGAACTGGTCGTCATTGTGACGCCTTATCTCGCTCGCCCGGTGGCGCGGCAGCAGCTTGCGCGCCCCGACGACAATCTTAATCCGGCCAGCGATGGCGCCGGTTTCATTCTCGGCAAGGTCAACCGCGTTTACGGGACGATGGAGACCAAGCTGCCGCCCGGCCGTTACAACGGCGTTGTCGGGTATATCTACAAATGAGCGGGGAAACGGGAATGACAATCCGAGGCAAACAGGTTCCCATCAAGTCAGCGATGCTGGCTCTGTCGGTCGCGCTTCTGGCAGGTTGCGCCAACCGGCAGCACGTGACCGTCGGCGCATTGCCTGACGATTACCGCACCAATCATCCCATCACGATTGCCGAGCGCGAACAGGTGACCGACATTCCGGTCGGCAGCGCCGATAGCCGGCTAAATACCATGCAGCGCGGCATCGTTCAGAAGGTCGTCGCCAACTATCGCTATAACGGATCGGGCATGGTCTATGTGCTGGTTCCAGCTGGTGCAGCCAATCAGGCTGCCGCCTATCGCCTGAGCACCGAAATCTCCGCAGCGCTGCGCAAGGGTGGCATCAAGCAGACCAATATCGCCATTGAAAACTATCCCGTTCCATCACCGGATGCCGCAGCGCCGATCCGCATCAGCTATTATGCGATGACGGCTGGCACGACGCCTTGCGGTCGCTGGCCGGACGATATTGCGACCACGCCGGAAAACAAGCATTACGCCAATTTCGGCTGCTCGATGCAGAACAATCTCGCAGCTCAAGTCGCCAATCCAGCCGATCTTCTCGGACCGCGCGCTTCCTCTCCAATCGATTCCGACCGCACGACGGAACGCCTCAATGGCGATCAGGGCTACACGAAAATGTCGACTGCGCAGACGGATAATTGGCAAGAACCCCGCAGCGAACAGGCAAATTACTAAGAGGGCGAACCATGACAAATATCGCCTTCGAACCGGACAATGGCAGCGAAATTGCCGAACAGCGCGCGCCGATCATGCTGGAAAATGTGCGGCCGATTCCGCGCATTTCCATCCAGGCCTTTTGTGAAAACGAAAGCGTCGCTATTCCCATCGAACGTGCCGGCAACGACCGGCGCATGGCCAAGACGCATCTCAAAGTCTCCGGCGGCGGCATAGAAGCGGCCATCGAGTTCTACCAGACAGCCTCAACGCCCAATCTGATCATTGTCGAATCGTCATCGGAGCCGAGTGTTCTGCTCGATGAACTCCAGCGCCTGTCGGAAGTCTGCGATCCCGGTTCCAAGGTGCTCGTCATCGGTCATTCCAACGAAGTCTGGCTCTATCGCGAATTGCTGCGCCGCGGCGTATCGGAATATATCGTAGCGCCCGTTTCGCTGGCCGATGTTCTGGCCATCGTCTCGTCGATCTTTCTCGATCCGGGTGCCGAACCGCTTGGACGTTCCATCGCGGTTATCGGCGCGAAGGGCGGTGTCGGCGCATCGACCATCGCGCATAATGTCGCCTGGTCGATCTCGAACCTGTTCCGGCACGACGTGGTTCTGGCCGATATGGACCTGCCCTTCGGCACGGCCAATATCAATTTCGATCAAGACCCGACGCTCGGTATCGCCGATGCCGTGTTTTCGCCTGAACGGGTGGACGAGGTCTATCTCGACCGCCTTCTGGTGCAATATGGCGAACATCTCTCGATTCTCGCCGCCCCTTCCAGTCTGGAGCGCACCTTCGATTTTCAGGAAGACGCCTTTTCCGAAATAATCGATGTCGCCCAGCGCACCTCGCCGCTGGTGGTTCTCGATCTGGCGCATGGCTGGAACGGCTGGACCCGCACCACATTGATGCGGGCCGATGAAGTGGTGATCGTCGCAGCACCCGATCTCGCCAATCTGCGCAATACGAAGAACCTGCTCGACACGCTGGCGCAATTGCGCCCGAACGATCTGAAGCCGCATCTGGTGCTCAATCAGGTGGGTGTGCCGAAACGTCCCGAAATTGCACTGTCGGACTTTTCCGAACCGCTCGGCATCGACCCGATTGCTGCCATCGAATTCGAACCGCAGCTTTTCGGCAATGCCGCCAATACCGGGCGCATGATCGCGGAAACCAGCCCCGACAGCCCGGTTTCTGCAACCATCACGCATTTAGCGCACGTGCTGACGGGACGGGCGGATGTCCAGCCGCGCAAGAAGAATGGCATCTCCGGTCTTTTGGGCAAATTTGCACGCAAGACGAAGTAACGGCGGAAAATCATGTTCGGCAAAAGAGGCAACGATTCAGGAAGCAAACAGGATGGCAGCATTGCAAAAGCAATCGCGCCTCAGCCTGTGCAGCGCACGGAGCCTGTTCAGCCGTCCCGCATGCAGGCCGCTGTTCCCACCACGCCTGCCAGACCTGCCCCGCCCACCAGCAGCGGGCGCGAGAAGACCGAAGGCTATTACGACACCAAAGCGCAGGTCTTTTCCGCGCTGATCGACACGATTGATCTGTCGCAGCTTTCGCGCATGGCACCCGATACGGCGCGCGAGGAAATCCGCGATATCGTCAATGATATCATCGCCATCAAGAATTTCGTGATGTCGATTGCCGAGCAGGAAGAACTGCTCGACGACATATGCAACGATGTTCTGGGCTACGGTCCGCTGGAGCCTTTGCTCGCCCGCGACGACATTGCCGATATCATGGTCAATGGTTCGCGCCACACCTATATCGAAGTCGATGGCAGGGTGCAGGAAACGGGTATCCGGTTTCGCGACAACCAGCAGCTTCTCAATATCTGCCAGCGCATCGTCAGCCAGGTCGGCAGGCGCGTCGATGAATCAAGCCCGATCTGCGATGCACGCCTGCCGGACGGGTCGCGCGTCAATGTCATCGCGTCCCCCCTGTCGCTCGACGGCCCGGCGCTCACCATCCGCAAATTCCGCAAGGACAAGCTGACGCTCGACCAGTTGGTGCGTTTCGGCGCGATTTCCAGCGCCGGTGCGGAACTGTTGCAGATCATCAGCCGCGTGCGCTGCAATGTCATCATTTCCGGCGGCACGGGTTCGGGCAAGACCACGCTTTTGAACTGCCTGACCCGCTATATCGATACGCATGAGCGCATCATCACTTGCGAAGATTCCGCCGAACTGCAATTGCAGCAGCCCCATGTCGTGCGCCTTGAAACCCGCCCGCCCAATCTGGAAGGCGAAGGCGAAGTGACCATGCGCGATCTGGTCAAAAACTGCCTGCGTATGCGCCCGGAGCGAATCATCGTCGGCGAAGTGCGCGGACCGGAAGTCTTCGATCTGCTGCAAGCCATGAATACCGGCCATGACGGCTCGATGGGCACCATCCACTCCAACAGCCCGCGCGAATGTCTCAGCCGTATGGAAGCCATGATCGCCATGGGCGGCTATGTGCTGCCGCAGAAGACCGTGCGCGAAATTCTGGTCAACTCCATCGATATCATCATTCAGGCGGCGCGCCTGCGGGACGGTTCGCGTCGCATTACCCATGTGACAGAAGTTGTCGGGCTGGAAGGCGACGTTATCATCACCCAGGATCTGATGCTTTACGACATCAAGGGCGAGGACGCATCCGGGCGTATTCTCGGCACGCACAGTTCGACCGGCATTGGTCGTCCGGCCTTCTGGGAACGCGCGCGCTATTACAACGAAGATAGCCGCCTTGCCACTGTTCTCGACAGTATGGAGACGGTTGACTGATGACCGCCTCCCCCGTCAGCATTCTGATCTTCATTATTCTGGCGGTGGTCGCCTGTGCTGCGCTCGCCTATGTGCTGTTCTATGACAGGCTGGCCAGCAAGGACCCCGCCTCGCGGCGGCTGGAAACCGTGCGCAACTATGCCGAACGCAGTGTCACCCGCAGCGAACGGGACAAAAACACCGATATCCAGAAACGCCGCAAACTGTTGCAGGACAATATCAAGGATCTCGAAGCGCGGCAGAAGCAGCGCGAGAAGAATCAGAAATACCCGCCGCTGCGCATTATGCTGACGCAAGCGGGGCTGAGCGTCACGCTGCGCCAGTTCTATATCTATTCCGGCGTCACGGCCTTCACCGGCCTCCTGATCGGCTTTATTTTCGGCCTGCCGCTTCTGCTTCTTCCCGGCATTGCCATCGCCTGCTTTTTCGGGCTGCCACGCTGGTTTGTGCTGCAAAAACGCAAGCGCCGCCTGAAGAAGTTTCTGGAAGAATTTCCAAACGCGCTCGACGTCATTGTCCGCGCGACAAGGGCGGGCCTGCCGCTCAACGATGGCTTGCGCCTGATCGCCAGCGAGGCGCTGGAGCCGGTCAAAGGCGAATTCAAGAAAGTCGTTGAAGCCCAGCAGATGGGGCTGTCGATCCCCGAAGCTGTTGGCAAGATGCCCGACAGCATGCCCTGCCCCGAAACCAACTTCTTCGCCATCGTGATCCAGATTCAGTCTCAGGCGGGCGGCAATCTTTCCGAAGCGCTGAACAATCTGTCCAAGGTGCTGCGTGATCGCAAGAAGATGAAAGCCAAGGTCGATGCGCTTTCGATGGAAGCAAAGGCATCAGCCGCCATCATCGGCGCGCTGCCCTTTATCGTCATGGTGCTGGTCTATCTGACCAGTCCGCAATATATGACGCTGCTTTTCACGTCATCAACCGGCCATATGCTGTTGGGCATTGCCGCCGTGCTGATGGCGACCGGCATCTTCATCATGAAGAACATGATCAATTTCGATATGTGAGGCGCAGACCATGTTTTCTCTCCTCATCGAAAAACTGAGTGACCCGCAATTTCTGATCGCCATGCTGATCACGGTTGCGGTCTTCGCTGCCATCGTCACTGTTGTCATGCCGGTCCTCAGCACCAGTGTTTTGAAATCACGCATGAAATCGGTTGCCATTGAGCGCGAGGCGATCCGCTCGCGCGAACGCGCGCGGCTAGCAACGGAAAACGACCGGCGCAACAGCCTGCGTCACCAACAGAAGCAGGGCATTCGCGACTTCGTCGAAAGGCTTGATCTGAAAAAGGCGCTGGCCGACGAAAAGACGATTGCAGCACTCAGAACGGCCGGTTTTCGCGGGCAAAACCCGCTCAACATCTTCCTGTTTCTGCGCTTCGTGCTGCCTTTCGGCGCGATGACGCTGGCAGCCTTTTACGTCTTCGTGCTCGGCAATCTGCCGGACCACTCGTTCTTCGTCCGGATTTTCGTCTGTATTCTGGCCGGTTATGCCGGGTTCTATGCGCCGAACCTCTATGTTTCCAACAAGGCGACCAAGCGCAAGCAGTCGATCCGCCGGGCCTGGCCGGATGCACTCGACCTCATGCTGATCTGCGTCGAATCGGGCATGTCGATTGAAGCAGCCTTTCGCAAGGTGGCCGACGAAATCGGCATACAATCGGTGGAACTGGCGGAAGAACTGATGCTCACCAATGCCGAGCTGTCATTCCTGCCCGAGCGCCGTCAGGCCTATGATAATCTCGCCAGTCGCACCGGTGTCGATCAGGTGAAATCAGTTTCGCAGGCGCTCATTCAGGCGGAGCGTTACGGCACGCCGGTGTCGCAGGCGCTCAGAACGCTTTCTCAGGAAAGCCGCGATCTGCGCATGCTGGAAGCGGAAAAGAAAGCAGCAGCCCTGCCGCCGAAACTGACCGTGCCGATGATCGTGTTCTTCCTGCCGGTGCTGTTCATCGTCATTCTTGGCCCGGCCTTCATCCAGATCGCCGCGCAGGGCGGACTGTTCGGTCCGCGCTGATGCTTCGCCGGATGTAAGAAGTCAGCCCTTCGGCTTGTCCTTGAGCATGTTCCAGGAATTCTGCTGCGCCAGCATGGAACGCAGATAATCCGTGTTGGCCTTGGCCTGTTGCGGCGAAAGCTCCTGCGCGGCAATGGTTTCCGCTTCCTGGAAACGTCCCTGCAAGCCGACCGACAGCGCCAGATTCTGACGCACGCGGCTATCCGCGCCGGGCAGAACGGAGGCCTGCCGGAAATAGTTTTCCGCCGCCCTGGAATCACCGGCGAGAAGGTAGGACATGCCCATATTGGAGAGTACCGACGGTTCGTTCGGCTTGATCTGCAGCGCCTTCTGATACATGGCGCGGGCCTGATCCCGATTGCCCATCTGGTCGAGAATGGCACCTTCGGCGGAGACGAGTTTCCAGTCGGGATAGGCCGGGTTCTGCGCACGGCGGATGGCATCAAGTGCGGTGTCGAACTGACCCGCACCGGCCAGCGCCTTGCCATAGGCGGCGAGGACCTGCTGATCCTTCGGATAGGTGATGACCAGCGCGCGCATGACGGCCAGAGCCTGATCGTTGCGGCCAAGCCGGATCAGCACGCCTGCATAATTCAGTGCCGTGCCACGGTCCTTGGGGTTGCGCTCATATTGCGCGCCAAGACGGCCCGCCATCGCGGCAAGCTGTGCGTCGTTCATGTGATCGAAAGTGGCTGCGGTTTCGACGCGTCGCACCGAACCCGTCGTAGTACGGTCCACCGTGTTGCAGCCGGTGAGGACTAGCGCTGAAAGGATAGAAGCCACGCCAAGGCGGAAACCAGCGCCGCCCATTACACCGATGTTGAGCATCCCGCCTCCATATGCGACCGGCGCTACGCCCCGGTCCATCAAGCCCGATTTCTCCTTCATCAATAATCCGTTAACCCTAATGATTGGTTAACAAGCCCCGCATGCACCTGTTTTCAAACGAGGCGCAGCACTCTATCTGTTTTCAAAACTGCCTTGATCGGAAAGAGTGCCATGTCTGTCGAACTCATTGCCCAAAAGTCGGAACAAAGCCGTCCAATCTGGTTTACGAAAAAGGGGCAACTGGAAGAAAACACGCTTCCTGCCCCGGTGATCGCTTGGGCGAAAGCCCATGATTTCGACGGAGAGGCGGGCAAGGTTCTGGTTCTGCCGGGACCGGACGGCGCGATCTCCGGCGCGCTGTTCGGCATTGGCGACGGTGCCAAAGGTGGTCAGTCGCAACTGCTTGCAGGCAAACTCGCACGCAGCCTGCCGGAAGGTGACTGGCATTTCGAAAATGCTGGCGACGAGGCCGGGCTGGCGGCGCTCGCCTTCCTGATGGGCGGCTATCATTTCTCGCGCTACCGCAAGGCAAATGGCAAGACAATCCGTCTTGCTCTGCCAAGCGGTGTCGATGAAGCCGAGACGAAGCGCATCGCCGCAGCGGTTACACTCACGCGTGATCTCATCAACACGCCGACCAACGACATGGGACCGGATGCGCTGGAAAAAGCCGCACGCGAACTGGCCAGCGAACATGGCGCGAAGGTGAGCGTCACGGAAGGCGATGCTCTTCTGGCACAGAATTTTCCGATGATCCATGCGGTCGGACGCGCAGGCGCGATTGCGCCACGTCTGATCGACATCACATGGGGCACGGAAAGCGATCCGAAGATCACGCTGGTCGGCAAGGGCGTCTGCTTCGATACGGGCGGTCTCGATATCAAGCCCGCAAGCGGCATGTTGCTCATGAAAAAGGATATGGGCGGCGCTGCCAATGTGCTCGGCCTTGCCGCCATCGTCATGGGCGCAAAACTGGCCGTGCGGTTGCGCGTACTGATCCCGGCGGTCGAGAATTCAATTGCCGGAAATGCGTTCCGTCCGGGCGATGTTCTGCAAAGCCGCAAGCGACTGACCGTCGAAATAGGCAATACGGATGCGGAAGGCAGGCTGGTGCTGGCGGATGCTCTGGCGCTGGCCGACGAGGAAGAACCGGAATTGCTGATCGATATGGCGACCCTGACCGGTGCAGCGCGTGTGGCGCTCGGTCCTGACCTGCCACCGTTCTTCACCCATGACGATGCGCTGGCGGAAGCCATTGCCGCCAAGGCCGAGGAAACCGCCGATCCGCTGTGGCGCATGCCGCTCTGGCAGCCCTATGCGCAAAAACTGTCGTCACGCATTGCCGATATCAACAATGTCACCACTGACGGTTTTGCCGGATCGGTGACGGCAGCCTTGTTCCTCAGCCGCTTTGTCGAAAAAGCAAAGGCGCATGCGCATTTCGATATTTTCGGCTGGGTGCCGGTGGAGAAACCCGCCTCACCGGTCGGCGGTGAAGCGCAGGCGATCCGTGCGCTCTATCTGCTGCTCAAGGAACGCTACGCTTGATGTTTATCAATCGAAGGCTTCACCGGGATAGACGCCCCATAGCTCCGACTGCTTGATCCAGCCGCGCACGCCGCTGACGTCCATACGGCACCATTGGCCGGTGCACTGGCGCACGGTGCCGACAACACCCGGTTCGATATCGGCAGCGACTGCTGCCGTATCATTGGCATCGCGGCGCATGGTGATCATCTTGCCCTGGTCGTT
The DNA here is from genome assembly GCF_006376685.1 of Ochrobactrum teleogrylli. Lineage (GTDB taxonomy): Bacteria > Pseudomonadota > Alphaproteobacteria > Rhizobiales > Rhizobiaceae > Brucella > Brucella teleogrylli. The sequence goes on from NZ_VEWL01000003.1 coordinate 370,692, forward strand.
CTTCAGCCAGGGCGCGGTGATCGCTGTGCGCTTGCCGGACAGGAGCGACTGGTAGACCCAGCCTTCTGTGCCGTCGGCATCGCGGATACGTCGCCAGTTGTCATATTCCTGAATGATCTCGACCGGCAGCCCGGCCTTCATGAACAGCCACGAAACCGGATAGTCGCGCCCCGGCCCGATGCGCAGGTTGACGCGCGCCGGTTTGAGGCTGACGAAGCGCGGCACAGGCAGTCCGCTTGCGCCCGTGGCGGTGCCAGTTGCTTCCGTTTCGGCTGCATGCGCGCTGATCGGCGCTGCCGCGAACAGCAGCCCCAGACACGCGGCAAAGGCCATGAAAAAGCGCTTTACCGAGATGCTCTGAGCCAAAAACCTTTGGGGAAGTACTCTATTCACTGCGCCTCTCGCCGTCCTGTTCTTTACTCAAGACGGTCATGCCTTCAGCGGAAGCGTAAAGCGGCGGGGGCTGTCCGGCATCGCGACCGTCTTGTTTATCGGTCCTGTTTTTCTTTGTCTTTGCCCCGCCGCCTTGATAGAGATGAGCAGCCGAAGCAATATCCCATATTGCACCTTCTTGGTTAAGGAGGTCTCAACATGAAGCTTCAGCACAGAAGTTCGCCCGGAAGCGGGCTTAGAAAACGGGGTGGAGATGTCGAACAAAAAGAAGCCGCTGGTCGTTCTTACGAGAAAACTGCCGGACCCGGTGGAAACCCGAATGCGGGAATTGTTCGATGCACGTCTCAATATAGACGACCACCGTATGACCCAGCCGGAAATCATCGCCGCGCTGAAAGAGGCCGATGTTCTCGTGCCCTGCATCACGGATGTGATCGACGCCGCCGCCATCGAACAGGCCGGACCCAATCTCAAGCTGATCGCCAATTTCGGCAATGGCGTCGATAATATCGATGTAGCCGCCGCTGCAAAGCGCGGCATTACCGTAACCAACACGCCGAATGTGCTCACCGAAGATACCGCCGACATGACGCTGGCGCTGCTTCTGTCGGCCCCGCGCCGCCTTGTGGAAGGCGCGAATGTGCTGAACGAGCGCGATGGCAAATGGCCGGGCTGGTCGCCGACATGGATGCTCGGACGCCGCATCTGGGGCAAGCGCCTCGGCATTGTCGGCATGGGCCGCATCGGCACCGCCGTGGCGCGTCGCGCCAAGGCTTTCGGCTTGTCGATCCATTATCACAATCGCAAACGCGTCAGCCCGCAGGTCGAGGAAGAGCTGGAAGCGACCTATTGGGACAGCCTCGACCAGATGCTAGCCCGCATGGACATTATCTCGGTCAATTGCCCTTCGACGCCGGCCACATTTCATCTGCTCTCGGCTCGTCGCATCGCGCTGATGCAGCCGACGGCCTATCTGGTCAACACCGCGCGCGGCCAGATCATCGATGAAAACGCCTTGATCGATCTGATCGAGCAAGGCCGCATCGCCGGTGCCGGGCTGGACGTGTTCGAGAACGAACCTGCGGTCAATCCGCGCCTGCTGGCGCTTGCCGAAAAGGGCAAGGTCGTGCTGCTGCCACATATGGGTTCAGCCACGATTGAAGGCCGCATCGATATGGGTGACAAGGTCATCATCAATATCAAGGCTTTCGTCGACGGACACCGGACGCCGGATCGGGTTCTTCCAAACCGCGTTTAAGTTCGGCTGTTCGTTTTTCCATCGATGAATTTCAGAACCGTGTGGGCGTAAAGCCGGGGATTTTCCACCGGCACGCCGTGGCCTGAATCGGGCAGGATAATCAGTTCTGCACCGGGAATCTGGCTGGCGATGAATTCCGTATGTTCACGCGTGACGGCTGTATCGTGATCGCCGATCACGATGGCGGTGCGCACCTTTATCTGTGATAGGTCTTCATCGGTATAGTTCGGTTCATTCGCCCAGAGCGCATGAATTTCCTTGTCGATGCTTTCGTAGTGGCGAAGTTCAGGGATGGGCCGTCCCTCAGCTATCGCTTCGATATAGCCGGTATTGCCTTCGGGCGAGACATTGGCAGCCTGCGCGAACAGGCTGTTCAGGCGCTCAGGGTAACGCATGGCGATATCGAGCCCGATAATGCCGCCATCGCTCCAGCCCACCAGATCGACCTTGTCGATATGCAGAAAGTCCATGAGCGCCACATAATCGTCAGCCATCAGGCCATAAGTGAGCGGTTCAGTCGTGCGGGTGGAACGCCCCTGCCCGCGACTGTCGGCGACGATCACCGTGTGATGACGCGCCAATATCGGCAGTTGCGCATCCCAGACATGCTGGTCGGACAGACCGCCCGGTATCAGCAGGATCGGCGGTCCCTTACCGACGATCCGGTAATACATTTCGATACCGTTGACTTCGGCAAAGGCGGCTGGCGAAGCGGGAATGGTCACGCGCGCTATCCTTTCGGATGAAACCGCTGAAGGGATGAGGACAGCAAGACCAAGCGCCATGGCGACAAAGCCTGCACCTTGAAACATCCTGTTTCCCGTCATCGGCCCGACCTTTCATGGACCTGTTTAAAGCAGTCGCTGCGCAATCAGGGTCTGCGGATCAGCGTCGGCAGATCATAGAGATAAGCGATGCGCTTGATCGCATCCTGCAACGGTTCCAGCGTCACGGTCATGGTGTGACCGCTGGCATGGATCAGCATGTCGGGCGCAGCGCAGATCGCGACATGCCCCTTCCAGAAAACAAGATCGCCACGCTGGAGATTGGAATAATCCGCATTCGGCTCCACCACCGTGCCCAGCGTATTTTGCTGCATGTCGGAATCGCGCAGAACCTTGCGGCCCGCGACCCACATGGCAAGCTGAACCAGACCGGAACAATCAATGCCGAAGCCGGACGTGCCGCCCCAAAGATAGGGCGTATGCAACAGCGTTTCCGCCACGGCCACATAGTCGGCAGCGTGTTCGCCGATTGGCGCCAGATGGCTTGCAATCATCGCCTCGCCGCTTTCCAGCACGGCATAAGGAGTGCCGCGCGTTTCGGCAGCGCCCACGATCCGCACGCGTGAACCAAGCGACAGCGCCTGTGTGTGCGGAAAACGCAAATCGGAGCCGGGATAGACAAAGGTTCGCGGCACGATGACCATATGGGTGGCTTCGCCCTGCGGTTTTTCGATGAACGACGCCGAGACATAACCCGTATAACCGTCACGCTCGGCCTGCACCCAGCACCAGCCGTCCATTTCCTCGAAAACGCGCACCGTGTCGCCAAAAATGATCTGGGTCTGGGGTCCGCTGTCCGGGCGCGGCTGCGACCGGAGATCAACCACCGGCGCGGTCACCTGCATTTCGGTTCCGGCTATAAAGCGGGCCGCCTGCACCCGGTCGTTCAATCGCTCATCGGCGAGATCGGCGCGATAGGCATTGAGGCGGCGGTCGAGCGTGGTCACATCGGAACTCATGGGCAGACACTCATAAAGGTAACTCTCTGGCTTTGGCGATCACCAGATCGCCCAGTCGTTCAACATAAAGCGCACCGGCGACAGTTCTCTTAACTAGCACATTTCGCCGGTCTTTTTCATCACGATGACGGGATAGAAGGTCGAGCGTACCCATCGTGTCGAGCGCGCGCGTGACCACCGGCTTGGTGACATCCAGTTTTGCCGCAAGCCCCCGCACCGTATGCGGCGGAGGCTCCAGATAGATTGTCAGAAGAATAGCGGTCTGCCGCGTCGTGAGATCTGGCATCTCGTCACGTATCTGCCCCAGCGACAGGGTCTTCAGCAATGTCAGCGCCTGTATCGGCTTCATCTCAACCGGCATCCGCTATCCTCTACACCAAGGATTGTTTCGGAACCGTTTTATTCAACCCGCTTTCGCTGTTTCTGGCAAGAACTTTATGGCAGCTAACAAAAAAGCGGCCGAAGCCGCTTATCAGTAATCCGTCAGGATCGAACTGTCACTGCGTCTTGCGACGGAGGCGAACGATAATGTCCACATTGACGATTTCCATGCCTTCCGGTGCGTCGGGCATATTGGCAACCGTCGGCTGGCCGCGTTCGCCATGCGGAATATCGAACACGACATTTTCCCCTTCGAGGAAGAAGTGCTGATGGTCCGAAATATTCGTGTCGAAATAAGTCTTGGAGCCTTCCACCGCGATGATGCGGAGCATTCCGGCTTCCGTGAACTGGTGCAATGTGTTGTAAACGGTAGCGAGAGACACCGGCACATCCGCCATGACCGCCTGTTCGTGGAGGTCTTCAGCGGACAGGTGGCGATCACCTTGCGAAAAAATCAGACTGGCAAGCGCAACGCGCTGGCGCGTCGGACGCAGGCCGCAATCGCGGAGCCGTTCTTCCATAGAGACCGTCGAGTGGGTATGTGTAGACTGCATATTCACCGCTGGTTCCGTTACAAGCTTGTAGCAAATTCGTCAAAGATTGAACGGGCTGTTGCCCATTGCATACTGACATTGATATATGCCGTTGCGAAATAAGTATCAATAGGCTTGGAGTTTGCCCGTTTTTTCGGGAAAATCCATTGCATATTTTTATGGTCGCTAAGGTTTTGTACGGGAACCAGTCTGTGATAGGGGTGTTCCGACTTGACGACCAGAAAGAGATAGAGCGGTTTGGGTGTTTGCGCTAAAACCGTTCCGAATGACAACCGGGCCGGATTGCCGGCCGATAGCGAATAAACCTCAAGGGAGGCGAAATGGCAGAACAGAAATCAAGCTACGGGTATGAAGAACTCCTCAGCTGCGGGCGCGGCGAGATGTTCGGCCCCGGCAATGCCCAGCTTCCCCTGCCGCCAATGCTGATGGTGCACCGCATCACCGATATTTCCGAAACCGGTGGAGAGTTCGGCAAGGGTTATATCCGCGCCGAATACGACGTGCGCCCTGACGACTGGTATTTTCCATGCCATTTCCAGGGCAACCCGATCATGCCGGGCTGCCTCGGCCTTGACGGCATGTGGCAGCTGACCGGCTTCTTCCTTGGCTGGCTCGGCGAACCGGGCCGCGGCATGGCGCTTTCGACCGGCGAAGTGAAATTCAAGGGCATGGTGCGCCCGCACACCAAGCTTCTCGAATATGGCATCGACTTCAAGCGCGTCATGCGCGGACGTCTTGTGCTCGGCACCGCCGATGGCTGGCTGAAAGCCGATGGCGAAACCATCTACAAGGCCACCGATCTGCGCGTCGGCCTTTCAAAGGAAGGCGACGGACAATAATCGTCTGAACCAACCATTATTCACGGGCGCGACGGCAAAAACGAACAGTTTTTATGCGGTCGCGCTCAAAACATGCGAAGATCGCACCTATGTAACGGCGACGAGGCAGTCTTGACCCAAGCGACTGCCGCTCGACGAGCAAAGGTGTAAAGGAGAACGCGATGCGGCGTGTGGTCGTAACGGGTATGGGGATCGTATCCTCGATTGGCAACAACACCGAAGAGGTGACGGCCTCGCTGCGCGAAGCCAAATCCGGCATCTCGCGTGCGGAAGAATATGCCGAACTGGGTTTCCGCTGCCAGGTGCACGGCGCACCGAAGATCGATGTCGAATCCCTCGTGGACCGTCGCGCCATGCGCTTCCACGGTCGCGGCACCGCCTGGAATCACATCGCCATGGATCAGGCGATTGCCGATGCTGGTCTTTCGGAAGACGAAGTCTCCAACGACCGCACCGGCATCATCATGGGTTCGGGCGGTCCTTCCACCCGCACCATCGTTGATTCCGCCGACATCACCCGTGAAAAGGGCCCGAAGCGCGTCGGTCCGTTCGCCGTGCCGAAGGCCATGAGCTCGACGGCGTCCGCGACGCTGGCGACCTTCTTCAAGATCAAGGGCATCAACTATTCGATCTCCTCGGCCTGCGCGACATCCAACCATTGCATCGGCAATGCGTTCGAGATGATCCAGTATGGCAAGCAGGACCGCATGTTTGCGGGCGGCTGCGAAGATCTCGACTGGACGCTTTCGGTGCTATTCGACGCCATGGGCGCGATGGCGACCAAGTATAACGACACGCCTGCCACCGCATCACGCGCTTATGACAAGAACCGTGACGGCTTTGTGATTGCAGGCGGCGCTGGCGTTCTGGTGCTGGAAGATCTCGAAACCGCGCTCGCACGCGGCGCGAAGATCTATGGCGAAATCGTCGGCTATGGCGCAACCTCCGACGGCTACGACATGGTCGCTCCGTCCGGTGAAGGCGCGATCCGCTGCATGAAGATGGCGCTTTCGACCGTCAAGACCAAGATCGACTACATCAACCCGCACGCAACCTCGACGCCAGCTGGTGATGCGCCGGAAATCGACGCCATCCGTCAGGTGTTCGGCTCGGGCGACGCATGCCCGCCGATTGCCGCGACCAAGTCGCTGACCGGCCATTCGCTGGGCGCAACGGGCGTGCAGGAAGCGATCTATTCGCTTTTGATGATGCAGAATAATTTCATTTGCGAAAGCGCGCATATCGAAGAATTGGACCCTGCCTTCGCGGACATGCCTATCGTCCGCAAGCGCATCGATAATGCTCAGCTCAATACCGTGCTCTCCAACTCCTTCGGGTTTGGCGGCACCAATGCGACGCTGGTTTTCCAGCGCTACCAGAGCTGAGGGAGAGGGGAATATGGAAGGTTTGATGCAAGGAAAACGCGGCCTCATCATGGGGGTCGCGAATAATCATTCTCTGGCATGGGGCATCTCGAAGCAACTGGCCGCACAGGGCGCGGAACTCGCTTTCACCTATCAGGGCGATGCGCTGGGCAAGCGCGTGAAGCCGCTGGCCGAACAGGTCGGCTCGGACCTCGTCCTGCCCTGCGATGTCGAAGACATTTCTACGGTCGATGCGGTTTTTGCCGAAATCGAGAAGAAGTGGGGCAAGCTCGATTTCATCGTTCACGCCATCGGTTTTTCCGACAAGACCGAACTGAAGGGCCGTTACGCAGACGTCACCACGCGCGATAATTTCAGCCGGACCATGGTGATTTCCGCCTACTCCTTCACGGAAATGGCGCAGCGCGCTGAAAGGCTGATGAAGGACGGCGGTTCAATCCTGACGCTGACCTATGGCGGCTCGACCCGCACGATCCCGAACTACAACGTTATGGGCGTTGCCAAGGCGGCGCTTGAAGCCATGGTTCGCTATCTGGCTGCCGATTACGGCCCGCAGGGCATCCGCGTCAATGCCATTTCGGCTGGCCCGGTGCGCACGCTGGCCGGTGCTGGCATCGGCGATGCGCGCGCAATCTTCAGCTATCAGCGCCGCAATTCGCCGCTGCGCCGCACGGTCGACATCGACGATGTCGGCAAATCGGCTGTCTATCTCCTGTCCGATCTGTCGAGCGGCGTGACCGGCGAAATCCATTATGTGGATTCCGGCTACAACATCGTTTCAATGCCGACGCTGGAAGAGTTGAAAAGCTCCGACGCCGAACGCGGCGAGTAAGCTTTACATTGCTCAACAAAAAGCCCGGCATCTTGCTGGGCTTTTTGTTTTACCTTTACGCAATTTCCTTGCGCATGGTGACGGAGGTCGTTCGCGTATAGCCGGGATGGGCCGTTTCCGCGATCTTTCGATAACCCAGTTTTTCAAACACCGCCCGGTTGCGCATCAGTTCGATACGCACCTGCAATTCAATCGCCGGCTTGCCCTTCGCGATAGTTTCGGCCTCCACACAATGCATAAGGGCGCGCGCGATCCCTTGCCCCTCGAAAGCAGGCGCAACGGCCAGCTTGCCGAGATAAAAGCTGTCGCTTCCTTCTTTGATGAAAACGCAGCCTACTAGTTCTTCGCCGATCAGGGCGACAAAGCCGATTTCATCGCTGGCCTTTTGTTTCAGTCCTTCCGCGGTCAGAAGATGCGCGGACGACGGCGGATCGATCACGCCGTCCATATAGGCAAAGCTGTCGCGGATGAGTTTCAGAAGCTCGTCCCAGCGGGCGAAATCCTGAGTGATGGGTACGATACGGGGCGTGGTCATTTGGGCGTGCGCGCCTTGTATCGAATGGTCTCGAAGCGGACATTCAGCGCATTATAGAGCAACAGGCGACCGACCAGCGGCTCGCCGATGCCAGTGACGAGCTTGATGACCTCCATCGCCTGCAAGCTGCCGATCACGCCCGGCAATACACCCAGCACGCCCGCTTCCGCGCAGGTTGGGACGGTTCCCGGTGGTGGTGCTTCCGGGAAGAGATCGCGATAGGAGGGATTTGGCGCGCCATCTGGTCCCGTCAGATAAGGCATCAGCACCGTCACGGTGCCATCGAAACGGCCCATCGCGCCTGTCACCAGCGGGCGCCCGACCTTGGCTGCCGTATCCGCCAGCACATAGCGTGTCGTGAAATTATCGGAACCGTCGACGATCACATCGTAAGCGGCAATGAGCGCTTCGGCATTGTCCGCACTGAGACGCAGGGCGTGGCCTTCGACCGCCACATGCGGATTGATGCGCGTAATGGCGCTTCGCGCGCTCTCGACCTTTTGCTGCCCGACGCTTTCCGTGTCGTGGATGACCTGACGCTGCAGGTTGGACAGCGAAACCGTGTCGTCATCGACGATGCCAAGCGTTCCTATGCCCGCTGCCGCCAGATATTGCAGCACGGGCGCGCCGAGACCGCCAGCGCCGACGACCAGCACGCGGGCCGCCTTCAGCTTCTGCTGGCCGGGACCACCGACTTCCGGCAGCACGATATGGCGCGCATAGCGTTCAAGCTCTTCGGACGAAAAAGGTCTGGATGGTGCATTCATGATGGCCACAACATATGCCTCCGCGACGATGCTGTCAGCGGATATTTTAGCTCTTGGTGAGGACGCCGCCTGCGACACTGAAAAACTGCGCATCGCCGCCAAGCGTATCGAACAGCGCCCTGTCGGTTCCGGTCATGAAGGCCTGTCCGCCGAGATCATCGAGAATGCTGAACAAGGCGGCACGACGACCTGAATCGAGATGCGCGGCGATTTCGTCCAGAAGGAGAATCGGGGCCATGCCGGATAATTCGCCGGTCAGGCGCGCATGGGCGAGGATAAGACCGATCAGCAATGCCTTCTGCTCCCCGGTCGAACAAAGGGCGGCAGGCATCGCCTTCGGCCGATGCTGCACGATGAGGTCGGTGCGGTGCGGCCCGTCCAGCGTGCGGCCAGCCGCTCGATCCCGGCTGCGCCCGTCACGCAAGTTGCGGCGGAAATCCTCTTCCAGATCGAGCGCCGCCTCAACGCCGATCCGCTGTTCCAGCGAACCTTCCAGAAAGCAATCCGCCTTCGGGAAAGGACCTTCTGCCGGCAACCGTTCGATCATGGCTGCAATCAGCCGCATGGCTTCCGCCCGCGCTGCGGCAATGGCGGTGCCAAGCTCCGCCATCTGACTTTCAATGGCGTCGAGCCAACGGTCGTCATTATTGCCTTCGCTCAAAAGCCGGTTACGGCTGCGCATGGCCTTCTCATAATCGAGCACACGCTTGCCGTGCCCGGTATCGATGGCGAGCACCATGCGGTCGAGAAAGCGCCGCCGGTCCGACGCGCCACCGGTGAAAAGCCCGTCCATGGAAGGAACGACCCAAAGAATGCGGGCATAATCGAGCAGCTCGTCGCCAGAGGCCGCAACGCCGTTGATGCGAACCTTGCGCCCGCCTTCTCCGCCGCCTGCAGTTCCAGTGCCAATTTCTGCTTCGCCGTAAATCATGCAGTCGAGCGTTGCGTGGATGGCAAAGCCGTCATGCGCGACAGTTCGCGCCACATCGTCATAGGAGGCCCGGCGAAGGCCGCGCCCCGGCGACAGAAAGGAAAGTGCTTCGATGAGATTGGTCTTGCCCGAACCGTTCTCGCCCGTCAGCACCACATGGCCGAGACCAAGCGGCAGCGAGAGTTCCGCATAATTGCGGAAATCAGTCAATTTAAGCCGCCGGACCGAAACCCGGTCAGGGCGGCTCGTTATGTCGTCTTTTATATCCACAATCGGGTTCTTTAAGAGGCCTCTTCCAGCGAGATGCCGTGGCTGTCGAGATTTTGGTTATGGCGAGCCGAAAATGGCGGGATTTGAGAACCGGAGCGGAGTGTACTTCACCGCATAATCCCGAAAAGTTGCTGACTTGTCGGGATTATGCGTCGAAAAATGCCACGTGAGCACCGGAAGCGAAAAATCACGCCATTTGCAGGCCGCCAGAGCCTGAAGATCGATAGCTCCTAAACGCGCATCGGCATCAGGACATACAGCACATCTTCGTCGCCGGTGTCGCGCACCAGTGTGGGCGAACCGGCATCAGCCAGCATGAAGACAGCATCCGAGCCGGAAAGCTGGCTGGTGATATCGAGCAGATATTTGGAGTTGAAGCCGATATCCAGTGGATCGGAATCATAATCCGCTGCCAGCTCATCCGTAGCGCTGCCCGAATCGGGATTATTGACCGTCAGCGTCAGCTGGCCATCGGCGATGGAAAGCTTGACCGCACGGCCACGCTCGCTCGAAATGGTCGAAACGCGGTCCACCGAAGCGGCAAATTCCTGGCGTCCGATGGTGAGCTTCTTGTCATTGCCGGAAGGAATGACGCGCTGGTAATCCGGGAAGGTGCCGTCAATGAGCTTGGAAGTAAGCACCACCGAGCCGACCGTGAAGCGGATCTTGGCATCCGACAGTTCCACTGTCGCCACCACATCCGGAGCGTCAACCAGCTTTTGCAGTTCGGCAACCGTCTTGCGCGGGATGATAATGCCCGGCATGCCTTCCGTGCCCGATGGCGCTTCCAGTTCGGCGCGCGCCAGACGGTGACCGTCGGTCGCCACGGCGCGCAGCTTCAGAGCGCCGTCGCTTTCAATGGCATGGAAGTAGATGCCGTTCAGATAATAGCGGGTTTCTTCCGTCGAGATCGCAAACTGGGTGCGATCGATAAGGCGCTTCAGCGCCTGCGCTTCGATGCGGAAGGAATGGGTGAAAGACCCGGCTGTCAGTTCCGGGAAGTCCGACTGCGGCAGACACTGGAGACGGAAGGACGATTTGCCGGAAATGACCGACATCGAACCGCCATCCGGATTGGTCGACAGCATGACTTCCGCGCCATCGGGAAGCTTGCGCACAATGTCATAGAGAAGGTGTGCCGGAACGGTCGTCGCACCCGCCTGCTCGACCATGGCGGCGGTTGCTTCATTCACTTCGAGGTCGAGATCGGTCGCCTTGAGGGCGAGGCTTGCGCCTTCGGCCTGCAAAAGCACGTTCGACAGAATCGGAATCGTGTTGCGACGCTCCACGACGCGGTGGACGTGGTTGAGAGATTTGAGAAGGTTCGATCGCTCTAGGGTAACACGCATGTTCAAACGCACTCGCTCGCTGGGACCAGGGCGCTTGCATCTGATGGGCAGCGGCCCTCGTCGGTACGGCGCCAGAGGCGCCAGAAAGGTCCGTTAAAGTGGCAGATTTTTAAGGAGAAAAGCAAGCCCGCGCCGTGCCGTAATGCGACAGGGCCCGGGCTTTTTGTTGATAACCGCCTTTGATAGCGGGGAAGCTGGTTTTATCAGGCAGCCTGATCGTTGATGAGGCGCTTCAGAAGCTCCAGCTCTTGTGCCAGCTTGGTGTCGGCACCCACCAGATCTTCGATCTTGCGCACAGCGTGCAGCACGGTGGTGTGATCGCGTCCGCCAAAGCGGCGGCCAATTTCAGGCAGCGAGCGCGGCGTCATCATCTTGGCGAGATACATCGCCACCTGACGCGGCTTCACGATGGTGCGGGTACGACGATTCGAGAGCAGATCCTGCTTCGAAACATTGTAATGCCTCGCCACGATGCGCTGGATCTCCTCGATGCGGATGCGCTTCGGTTCACCTGCGCGGGTCAAATGACCCAGCAGCTCATCCACGCGGTCGATTGACAGATTCGGCTCGAAAGACTGGCGGAACAGAAGCTGGTTGAAAGCACCTTCCAGCTCGCGACCCGATCCGGTGACGGTGCGGGCAACATGCGAGAGAATCTCGTCGCCAATGTTGAGGCTCGGATCTTCAACCTGTGCCGTGTTCAGACGACGACGCAGCATTTCAACGCGCATGTCGTAATCCGGTGCGGCCACTTCAAGCGCGACGCCGCCCTGCAGACGCGAACGGACGCGAACGTCGAGCGATTCCAGTTCCGACGGTGCACGATCAGCGGCAACCACGACCTGCTTGGCGCTGTCGAGCAGCGTGTTCAGGAGATGGCAGAACTCGTGCTGAATGGACTTGCCCTGCAGAAACTGCATGTCGTCAATGACCAGAAGGTCGATGTCGCGCAGCTGTTCCTTGAAGGAAAGCGCATTGTTGTCACGGATCGCGGTCGCAAAGCGCCACATGAAATATTCAGCTGTCAGATAAACGACGCGGGCCTTTTCCTGACGCTGCAACGCCGCCGCTGCAATGGCCTGGAGAAGATGCGTCTTGCCGAGACCAACGGAGGCATGGATGAAAAGCGGGTTGAAGCGCACGGCGCTGGAACCGGCTTCCGCAATGGTGCGGGCGGCAGCAAGCGCTACGCGATTCGATGCGCCATCGACGAAGCTGTCGAAGGTGTAGCGCGGATCAAGCGGCGAACCGAGAATCGAGCCCGAAGCGGCAGCCGATTCTGCAACCACGGCGGATCCGCGCTTGTCACCGATATGCTGACCAGCAAAGGACTGGCCGACCGGGAACATCATCTTTTCGCGCGGCGCCACGACCGGCTTGGTTTCAGCCGATTCTGCCGTTTCTGCGGGAGCGGCGCTGCGAACCACACGGTTCATGCCGCGCACCACAACTTCGACCTTCAGGATCTGGGCGTTTTCTTCCTGCCAGAGTTCGGTCAGGAGTTCGGAATAATGATTGTTGATCCAGGAGCGCAGAAAAGCGGTCGGAACCGACAGACGCACAATGCTCTTGGAAATATCGTCAAGTTTCAACCGGCCAAACCAGCTCGAATAGATTTCGCTGCCCACGCGGGCTTTCAGCTTTGCCGTCAGGCGCTCGAAAGCCTCTTCGCTAACCGCAGCGTCCACGTTCGTCAGGCTCTTGTCATTGCCGGTAGCAGAAGATCCATGGATACGGTTCGCATGTGCATCATCACCCATCGTTGCCGTCGCCTTGCCGCTCGTCATTGCCATCGCTCGCCTGCCTTCACATTCGTACGCGCCATTTTCCGGCGCTTGTCATTTTTTCCAGCTCGTCGTTCCGGATCTGTCGTCCTTCAACGTCGGCGGTACTCATTCATACACTCAGGCCCGCAAACATCCGGGCCAAACACAAACTCAATCGAACCCAACAGGTCCCAAACCGAAATACTCCTTTCCGGTTACCCGCGCACGACTCATACAACTGTTCACCGAAGGCTGATTGCCCGGAACCCCTTCCACGACAACCACTCAATTGCCCGCCATCTGTCCAAAACGACTTTCCGGTTAATGGCCAGTTAATGGCCCGGTCATTGAATGATAAGCAATCGCCTGAAAGAAAGAGGACCTTGGAGACCAGAAAATAGCGCCCGCGGATTGAACATCCACGCTGACATTCGACAGCAATAAGCGCTAACTCCGGGCCGGTGGCCCACCCCTCTTGATGAGCTGACTTTAGCGAAGGGCCGGCGCAAAGAGCAAGCCTGAGATTGCCAGTTTTTTTTCATAAAACCCCTTGCATGGGGCAGTGCGACAGACAGGGAATCGGACGCCAGCGAATTAACGCCTTTGGATTCAAGGCATTTTCCACATGGTCAAATTAGATGGTCCTGATCTGTTCCACCTTAAAAATAAATTTTAAAATTTTGCTTGACTCAAACGGCCTTCCGAGTCCGGTCAAACCCCTGTGGATAACTCCGTCGAAATCTTCGCAAATGATTGAAATTACAATTGAAAATTACCTAATCATTGTTTTTGGAAACCTCGGAAACCGGCCTTTTCACATTGAAAAATCTGCGAAAAAATTGCGACCTCTCGTTGCGCAGCCTTCCGTCAGAAACCCGGAAAAAAGAAAACCCGGCTAACAATGAGCCGGGTTTCGAAATTTACATATAAAAATAGGCAGCAATTAGGCGTTGAGTGCCTTCACGCGCTTGGCAAGACGAGACACCTTGCGAGCAGCAGTGTTCTTATGTACGACGCCCTTGGAGGCTGCGCGCATCAGTTCAGGCTCAGCAGCCTTGAATGCGACTTCCGCAGCCTGCTTGTCGCCGCTCTGAAGAGCGTCTTCCAGCTTGCGGATGAAAGTGCGAACGCGCGAGCGGCGCGACTTGTTGATTTCGGTGCGGGCAGCGATCTTGCGCACTGCCTTCTTGGCCGAAGGAGTATTGGCCATAAATGCCTCTCTTTTTCTGTCAGCTAGCCAGGGGCTTAAACCGCCGGGCACAAAACCTCTAGGGCAGCCGAAATCCCTAGAAATCCCGGGAAGGCCGCCGATCCGTGGGCGGGCTTATAGATCAGCTTTGCCCTCACGTCAACGAGGATTCTGTCTCAACCGCCAATCAAAAAGCCGGATTTGCGCCTGCGTACGGGCTTTTCGGCCCTTACAGGGGGCCATCATACCACATCGGGCAACGGTAATAGCTGCCCGATGTGCTGTCGGTCTTATCGATTCTTGAAGCTTGGCGTGCGCTTGTCGATGAAAGCAGCCATGCCTTCTTTCTGATCTTCGGTCGCAAAAAGCGAATGGAACAGGCGGCGCTCATAGCGCAGTCCTTCGTTCAAGGTCATTTCGTAGCTGCGATTGACCGCTTCCTTGGCCATCAGCACGGAGGGACGCGAGAACGAGGCGATGCACCCAATCCAGAACAACTCCTATATGCGGTCAGAACAGGTTCGTGAACCAGTCATCTGGAAGAATTGCAGCCGACATCGTCAAATACTACAAACTAATGGCATAGGGTGCCGGATCATTACAAATAACCTGACTTCAATTTCAAAATGAACCTCAAGAAACCAAAACGAAAAAGGCCGGGATGGACCCGACCTTCCGCTTTCACCTGAGTTGACGCCGGTTCATCCGCGGTCGTCGTCCCAGGTGAATTCCCGATACGGAGGGAGATATAAACCCTCTCCGTTTCAAGATTGTGACATCCTCGAAATTTCTGCCAAAGAGCAGAAATCACCCGTCGAAACGAGCCGCCCGATATCAGGCAGCCATCGCCGTTTCGGCAAATTCGGGATGGTTATAGTTCCAGACCTCGACCAGACACTGATGCATCAAATCAAGATCGACCGGACCAATCCGGCTCAAGACCAGATCAAGATCATCGCGCTCAACACCACGGTTAAGAAGCTCGACAATCGCTTCCGTGAGAATCATTTTATCGTCAAATCTGTAGCGCTGCATAAACCTGCTCCGCTAACTGCCCCAGCTTTTCATGGATTCAGACTAGACACTTATAGTTAACCGAAGCTTAAGCCACGGAAAACCAACGCAACTTCGACTGACGCCACGCAACTGACGCGAATGCTTGCCCCTGACGGCTTATGGCCGTCGCCCGATATGAAATATGTAACCAAAGCTATCCAAAAAACGGCCAGAATATCGCCAGGCCGAACAAGAATAAGTCTCATTCTTACTCCATGCTCCGCCAAAGCCAAGCAAAAACTGGCGATAGAATTTATTTCATAAAACTCTTTTAAAGCGTTCCCATGAGCTTTTTCAAAATATACGCCCAATGGTCCGTCAACCGCGTCAGAATTGGCGCTCTTGCTGCTTTGGTGGGAGCAAGTATGTTGGGCGGCTATCTCTATACGATCCAGTATAACGGCAATGTCCATGAAATTGTGCCCGGAGAGGCCTATCGTTCGAACCAGCCTGATCCGGCGCGGATCGCAAAACTGCAAAAGGCCTATGGTATCAAGACCATCATCAATCTGCGCGGTCCGGAACCGGGTGCGGATTGGTATGACGACGAAATCAACGCTTCACAAGCGCTTGGCATCCAGCATGTTGATTTTGAAATGTCGTCCAGCAAGCGGCTGTCGCCCCAGCGCGCGCAGGAGCTGATCACGCTGATGCAGAATGCCGAAAAACCGATTCTCATTCATTGCAAGGCTGGTGCCGATCGCACTGGCCTTGCCGCGGCGCTTTATGTGGCGGCTATCTCCAAGGGCGGCGAGCGCAAGGCCGAGGGGCAGATGTCCATAGCCTATGGGCATTTCGGTTTTCCGGGCAGTCCGACCCATGCGATGGATGACACCTTCGAAGAGCTTGAACCGACGTTCAACTTTTCCGGGTCCTGAACTGCCTTCTAATATTTATCTGAACGCAAAAACGCCGGGACAAGCCCGGCGTTTCTGATTGTCTGTCGAGGGCGTCTTATTCGAGGCCGACGATCTTGCCGTCATCCCACTTGAAGATGTCGAAGCTCGGCGAGCTGAGGTCGCCATTTTCGCCATAGGTCAGCGTGCCGATTGCGGTTTCGATCGGCTTGCCGTCATGCAGAGCCTTGGCAACGGCAGCCGAATCTTCGGCAGAACCAGCGCTTTCGATGCCAGCCTTGATGACTTCAACTGCGGCATAGGCGTTCATGGTGAAGGCTTCAGCCGGGATACCCTTGGCCTTCAGCGCTTCGATGGCGTCCTTGGATGCGGGGTTCTTCGTGGCGTCCTTGGCATTGGTGAACAGCGTGCCCTGTGCGTTGGTGCCGCCGATTGCCCAATATTCGGTGTTGGACAGACCTTCACCGCCGAGAACCAGCGCCTGCATGCCAGCGTCATGCAGCTGACGCGACAAGAGACCGCCTTCGGCATGGTAGCCGCCGAAATAGACGACATCAGCGCCTGCCGACTTCAGCTTGGTCACCAGTGCGCTGAAATCCTTATCGCCCGGCGTGACGGAATCGTAATGCACTTCCGTAACACCGCCCTTATTGATCGCAGCCTTGAAAGCGTCGGCCAGGCCCTTGCCATAGGCGCCCTTGTCGTGGATCACAGCGACCTTCTTGTCCTTGAAGTTCTTCAGGACATAATCGGCCATGACTTCGGCCTGCTGGTCGTCGCGGCCGCAGGTGCGGAACACGTTTTCCAGCTTGCGTGCGGTCAGATCCGGGCCAGTTGCAGTCGGGGTGACCATCAGCACGCCGTTTTCAGAGAAAACGTCGGATACCGGAATGGCAACGCCGGTCGTAACCGGGCCAACGACGAACTTGATGCCATCGCCGACGATCTGGTTGGCAGCAGAGACGCCCTGCTTCGGTTCACCGGCGTCGTCGGCAAACTTCAGAACGATCTTCTCGCCCTTGATGCCGCCAGCCTTGTTGATGACTTCGGCAGCGGTTTCTGCGCCCTTCTTCACCTGATCGCCGAAAGCGGCAACCGGACCCGTCAGCGGTGCAACCACGCCGATGGTGATGTCGGCATAAGCAGCGCTGGCAAAACCGAGTGTAGCAGCGAAAGCTACGCTGGACAGAAGTTTCAGGTTCATTCTTTTTCTCCTTTGGTGGGGCGCCGTCCTGAGACGCGCCCTCATCTAACCCATGATGGCAACCCATCCGGTCAATTGTCAGCGCTTACGTGCTGCCGAATTGCCGGGCCCTCCCTTTTGTTTCATCTTACGATCTCAAAGGGTCGATCCAAAAGCGCGCCGCACCGCACCCAAAAAGGGACTGGAGCCATAATATTATCCAAAACAGCCTCGGCGGTTTCGGAAAACTGCTCCAAAACGGGAGCCGCTTTCGTGATGTGCTAAGAATGCATTTCCGGCTTTCGATTGCAAGGGGCCAAGTGCCCACAGTGACAGCGAAAATCGGCCTCCTCCCAAAGTCTAACTCCCTCCCTTCCATGATGGTGATTGCTTCGCAAAAAAGGCCGCGATCCCTTCCGCGGCCTCCGGTGTTTCCCATGTGTCGGCAAGACGGGTGAGCGTCATGTCGATGACGGCTTCGTCAATCGGCGCGACCAGCGCGCGGACGAGCCGTTTCGACGCCGCAACCGCCGCCGGTGCGGTGGAAAAATACGGTTTGATCTCCGCCTCGACCGCCACATCCAGCTGCTCAGCCTCGACCACCTCATGCAGCAGGCCGATACGCATTGCCTCCTGCGCGTCGAACAGTCGGGCAGAGGTAAATGTGCGCAGTGCATGGGCCTGACCAATGCGCGCCACGACATAGGGGCTGATGGTGGCAGGTATCAGACCAAGCTTCGTCTCCGTCAGGCCGAAGCGCGCGCCGGACACGCCGATGGCTGCATCACAGACACTGATGAGGCCGATACCACCACCATAGGCTTGTCCATTGACGCGCGCGATCAGCGGTTTTGGCAGATCGCGAAGCGCCTTCAGCATCAAGGCGAGCTTGCGCGCTTCCTCGATCCGCTGCGCACGGCTGGCATTCACCTGCGCCTGCATCCAGCCAAGGTCGCCGCCCGCGCAAAAGCTCGTGCCCGCACCGGTCAGAACCACAATCCTCACCTTCGGATTATCCGCCAGATGCAGCGCCGCAGTGGTCAGTTCATCGATCATCAGGCCGGACAGCACATTGTGCTGCTCGGGCCGGTTCAGCGTCAGCGTTGCGACGCTGCGCGCGTCAATGGCAAGCTGAATGGTCTCGAAAGGGTTCATGCGGCTCTATCCTGACGCAGCGCCTGCGCGAACAATGCCGCCGACCGCAGCTTGTCCAGATCAAGGCCGGTTTCAAAACCCAAACCGTGCAAAAGTTCGGCCACTGCCACCGTATCGACATTGCCCTTGGCACCCGGCGCAAAAGGACAACCGCCCAGACCGCCGACCGATGCATCGAACACCCGCAAGCCCTTTTCCAGACTGACGCGAATATTGTCGAGCGCACGTCCGCCCGTGTCGTGATAATGGCCCGCAAGGCTGTGCGCAGGGGCGATGGCAAGCACCGCATCCAGCATGGCCGCGACCTTGTCGGGCGTGCCGCGCCCAATCGTGTCGCCAAGGCTCACCTCATGGCAACCGAGCGAGAAAAGCTGCTCAGTCACATCGGCAACGGCCTGTGGCGCGGTCGGCCCGTCATAGGGGCATTCGATGGCGCAACTGACATAGCCGCGCACCGCAAGCCCGTCATTGATCGCAGCGCCAATTACCGGCGACAGGCGTTCGATGCTCTCGGCAATCGTGCAGTTGATGTTGGCTTTGGAAAACCCCTCCGAGGCGGAGATGAAAACCGCGACCTCGTCGACATTGGCCGCAGCCGCCGCCTCATAGCCCTTCATGTTCGGCACGAGCACAGAATAGCGCACGCTGTCGGCGCGACGAATGCCCGCCATCACGTCTGCCGCATCGGCCAGTTGCGGCACCCATTTCGGGCTCACGAAACTCGTCGCCTCGATGCGGGCATAACCGCAGCCAGACAGGCGGTCGATCAGCGCGATCTTGTCCGCCGTCGGCACAAAACGTTTCTCGTTTTGCAGGCCGTCACGTGCTGCCATTTCAACGATTTCGACGTGTTCAGCCATGTTCATCCTCCAATTCGACAAGCAGCGCGCCTTCACTGACCTGATCGCCAGCCACAACGGTAATGGATGTGATCTTGCCGTCGCGTGGCGCAGTCAGTGACAGTTCCATCTTCATCGCCTCCATCGTCACCAGCGGATCGCCTTTGGCGACGCTGGTGCCTTCCACGGCGGATACGAGCCGTACAAGTCCTGGCATCGGTGCAAGAATGCGGCTTTCCGTGGACGCATCATCTTCCGCTCCGGCAGACAACACATGATGAAATATGGTGTCGCGCCCGTCGAACTGCACCGTCACATCATGCCCGATGCGAACGACAGACGCTTCCGACACACGAGCATCGACGGAGAACCGAACCAGCCCGTTTGCGTGACTGCGGATTTCGACCGCGCCGAAATCGAAGCTGAAACGCCGTTGATCATTGATCGTAAAGCTGATTGTCCGGCGTTCGCCCTGATGGTCGAGCAGCACCGAGCGCGATGCATCGCCCCACAGACGAAATCCGCGCAGGCTCGACCATGGATCGTCGCTCAGCGGCGCATCCAGCAGATCGAGCGCCGCCAATGCCGCCAGTGCAAAGGCGATTTCCGATGGCGGCTCGTCAGCAAATAATTGCCCTGCCTCGCGGGCAATCAGCCCGGTATCGACATCGCCGGTGCGAAACGCATCCAGCTTGCAAAGCGCCGACAGGAACTGCCGATTGGTGACAAGACCGGCAATGCGGGTCTTGCCCAACGCCGTATCCAACCGGTTCAGCGCCTCTTCGCGATCCCGGCCATGGACGATAATCTTCGCGATCATCGGATCATAGAACGGCGTGATGGTATCGCCTGTCCGCACACCGGAATCGACACGCGCATGTTCAGGCGGCCCGAACAGCGCAAGCCTGCCTGTCGCAGGCAGGAAGTCGCGGGCCGGGTCCTCTGCATAGAGCCGCGCTTCAAAGGCCCAGCCGTGGATGGCAAGCTCGTCCTGCCGCTTCGGCAAGGTTTCGCCCGAGGCCACACGCAACTGCCATTCGACCAGATCGAGACCGGTGATCGCCTCCGTCACCGGATGCTCCACCTGCAAGCGCGTGTTCATTTCCATGAAGAAGAACCGGTCAGGCCGCAGCCCTTCCGACACATCAGCGATGAACTCCACCGTGCCCGCGCCGGAATAGCCGATGGCCAAAGCGGCCTTCACCGCAGCTTCGCCCATCACCGCGCGCATATCCGGCGTCATGCCGGGTGCGGGCGCTTCCTCGATCACCTTCTGGTGGCGGCGTTGCAGCGAGCAATCGCGCTCAAAAAGATGCACCGCATGGCCGTGATTATCGCCGAAGACCTGCACCTCGATATGGCGCGGCTTGGTCATATATTTTTCCACCAGCACGGCGCTGTCGCCGAACGAGGCTTCCGCCTCGCGACGCGCGCTGTCCAGCGCTGCTGCAAAATCCGCCGCCTGATCGACGCGCCGCATACCTTTGCCGCCGCCACCCGCCCGGGCCTTGATCAGCACCGGATAGCCGATGCGGTCCGCCTCGCTTTTGAGGAAAGCGCCGTCCTGATTGTCGCCGTGATAGCCCGGCACGACGGGAACACCGGCTTTTTCCATCAGCGCCTTGGCGGCATCCTTCAACCCCATGGCGCGGATGGCTTTTGCCGATGGGCCGATGAAGACCAGCCCGGCAGCTTCGACGGCATCCACAAAACCGGCATTCTCCGAGAGAAAGCCATAGCCCGGATGGATTGCCTCCGCGCCGGTTTCAAGTGCAGCTTTGATAATCGCCTCGACATTGAGATAGCTTTGCGCCGAGATGGCAGGGCCGACGCGCACCGCCTCATCGGCCATCTCCACATGCAGCGCATTGGCATCCGCATCCGAATAGATCGCCACAGTGGCGATACCGAATTGACGCGCCGTGCGGATGACCCGACAGGCAATTTCCCCGCGATTGGCAATCAGTATCTTTTTGAACATCTGATCGCCCTCTTCACATTCTGAACAGGCCAAAACGCGTCGGCTCGACCGGCGCATTCAGCGTTGCGGAAAGCGACAGGCCCAGCACTTCGCGGCACTTGCGCGGATCGACAACGCCATCGTCCCAAAGCCGCGCCGAGGCATAAAGCGGATGGCTCTGGCGCTCGAACATTTCAAGCGTCGGACGCTTGAACTGCGCTTCCTCCTCCGCCGACCATGTTCCACCGGTGCGTTCGATCCCGTCGCGCTTGACGGTCGCCAGCACGCCCGCTGCCTGTTCGCCACCCATCACCGCAATGCGGCTGTTCGGCCAGGTCCACAGAAAGCGTGGGGAATAGGCCCGTCCCGCCATACCGTAATTGCCCGCGCCATAGGATGCACCGATCAGCATGGTGATTTTCGGCACATTGGCCGTCGCCACCGCCGTCACCAGCTTGGCGCCGTGCTTGGCGATGCCTTCCGCCTCATATTTGCGCCCGACCATGAAGCCGGTGATGTTCTGCAAAAACACCAGCGGAATATTGCGCTGGCAGCAAAGCTCGATGAAATGCGCGCCCTTGGTGGCCGCTTCGGAAAACAGCACACCATTATTGGCGATGATGCCCACCGGCATCCCGTAAATGCTGGCAAAGCCACAAACCAGCGTAGCGCCGTAGCGCGCCTTGAACTCATCAAAATCCGAACCATCGACCAGCCGCGCAATCACCTCGCGCACATCATAGGGAATGCGCGTATCGGCGGAAACCACGCCCAGAAGCTCTTCCGGGTCATAGAGCGGGGCCGAACCGTCGCCCTTCGCAATGAAGGAGCGTTTCTCACTGTTGAGATTGGCCGCGATGGCGCGCGCAATCTGCAAGGCATGGGCATCGTCATTGGCCAGATGATCGGCCACACCGGACAACCGTGTGTGCACATCGCCGCCGCCAAGATCTTCCGCTGTCACCACTTCGCCGGTTGCGGCCTTCACCAGCGGCGGGCCAGCCAGAAAGATCGTACCCTGATTGCGCACGATCACCGTCTCGTCGCTCATGGCAGGCACATAAGCGCCGCCCGCCGTGCACGACCCCATGACCACGGCGACCTGCGGAATGTCCGCTGCCGACATCTGCGCCTGATTGTAAAAGATGCGTCCGAAATGGTCGCGATCCGGGAAAACCTCATCCTGATTGGGCAGGTTGGCCCCGCCTGAATCGACCAGATAGATGCAGGGCAGGCGATTCTCGCCCGCGATCTCCTGCGCGCGCAGATGCTTTTTCACCGTCACCGGATAATAGGTGCCACCCTTCACCGTCGCATCGTTGCAGACGATCATACATTCGCGTCCCGATACGCGCCCGATGCCGGTGATGATACCGCCGGAAGGAGCAGCACCGTCATACATGCCGTGACCCGCCGTCAGACCGACTTCCAGAAAGGGCGAACCCGGATCAAGCAATTGCGCAACGCGGTCACGGGGAAGCAGCTTGCCGCGAGAAACATGACGTTCACGCGCTTTCTCGCCGCCGCCATCGATGGCAAGGCGGGACGCCTCGGCCACGATATCGATGGCCTCAAGCATGGCCTTGCGGTTAGCCTGATAGCTAGTGCTACGCGTCGATATCTCGGATTTCAGAACCGGCATCAACGGGTCTCCTGAAACAATTCCCGCCCGATCAGCATACGCCGGATTTCCGACGTACCCGCACCGATTTCGTAAAGCTTGGCATCGCGCAGCAGACGCCCGGTCGGATAGTCGTTGATATAGCCATTGCCGCCCAGCGACTGGATTGCCTGCAAGGCCATCTGGGTCGCATTTTCCGCGGTGTAGAGAATGCAGCCCGCCGCATCCTTGCGCGTCGTCTCGCCCCGGTCGCAGGCCGCCGCCACGGCATAGGTATAGGCACGCGAGGCGTTGAAGGTCACATACATGTCGGCGAGCTTGCCCTGCATGAGCTGGAACTCGCCAATCGGCTGATCGAACTGCTTGCGCTCATGCACATAGGGCACGACGACATCAAGACAGGCTGCCATGATGCCAAGCGGGCCGCCCGCCAGCACCACACGCTCATAGTCGAGGCCGGACATCAGCACGTTGACGCCCTTGCCGACCTCGCCCAGCACATTCTCGGCAGGCACTTCGCAATTTTCGAACACCAGCTCGCAGGTGTTGGAGCCGCGCATGCCAAGCTTGTCGAGCTTTTGCGCGGTCGAGAAACCCTTGAAACTTTTCTCGACGATAAAGGCGCTCATCCCGCGTGAGCCAGCCGACGGATCGGTCTTGGCGTAGACCACCAGCACATCGGCATCCGGGCCGTTGGTGATCCACATCTTGTTGCCGTTCAGCACATAGGCGTCGCCGCGCTTTTCGGCGCGAAGCTTCATCGAAACCACGTCCGATCCGGCCCCCGGCTCGGACATGGCGAGCGCGCCGACATGTTCACCGGAAATGAGCTTTGGCAGATATTTGGCGCGCTGCTCGCTTGAGCCGTTGCGCTTGATCTGGTTGACGCAGAGATTGGAATGCGCGCCATAGCTGAGGCCTATCGAGGCCGAGGCGCGGCTGATCTCTTCCATGGCCACGCAGTGGGCGAGATAGCCGAGACCCGCGCCGCCATACTCTTCCGGCGCCGTGATGCCCAGCACACCCAGCTCACCCAGTTCACGCCACAGATGCATGGGAAATGCGTTATTACGGTCGGTTTCAGCGGCAAGCGGCGCAATGCGGCTTTCCGCGAAACGGCGCACGGTCTCACGAAGGGCTTCGATCTCCTCGCCAAGACCGAAATTCATGCCCGAAGCAAACATACTCGTCCTCCACAAGTTCTGCCCGGTATCCATCTTTTTCAAGACGGCTATGTCTGGTCAGAGTGTCCCGTGGCGGTCAAATAGGCAATGGCTTTGCGCGGCGTTCTGTGGCTATTTATTACCGGATAAAGAAATTTTGTTGCGCGAAAACCGGCGACCTTCGTCGCCGGTTCAGCTTTTGTTTGCGCATCATCCCGCGCATCGGAGCAGGAATAGAAATCAGTCTTCCTGCAGGGAAGGAACGTCCCGATAAAGCTCCAGCGCTTCCGGATTGGCCAGCGCCTCGCGGTTCTTCACCTCGCGCCCATGCACGATGTCGCGCACGGCCAGTTCGACGATCTTGCCCGATTTGGTGCGCGGAATATCGCTGACGGCGACGATCTTCGCCGGAACATGGCGGGGCGTTGCCCCGGTGCGGATCTTGCTCTTGATGCGCGCCGTCAAGGTCTCGTCCAGCGTCACGCCAGCGGCAAGGCGCACGAACAGCACCACGCGCACATCCTTATCCCAATCCTGACCGATGCAGAGCGCCTCGGCGATCTCCGGCATCTGCTCGACCTGATTGTAGATTTCCGCCGTACCGATACGCACGCCGCCGGGGTTCAACGTCGCGTCCGAACGTCCATGAATGACGATGCCGTCATGTTCGGTCCATTCGGCAAAATCACCATGGCACCAGATATTGTCGAAGCGCTCGAAATAGGCGGCCTGATATTTCGCCCCGTCCGGGTCGTTCCAGAACTGCAGCGGCATGCAGGGGAACGCCTTCGTGCAGACCAGTTCGCCTTTCTGCATGCGCACCGGCTGGCCGTCATCGTTCCAGACATCGACGGCCATGCCGAGGCCAGCACCCTGAATTTCGCCCAGCCAGACGGGTTCCGTCGGCACACCCAGCACAAAGCAGGACACGATATCCGTTCCCCCGGAGATGGACGCAAGATGCACATCCGGCTTGATGGCGTCATAGACGAAAGCAAAGCCTTCGGGCGACAACGGCGAACCGGTGGACGAAACAGTGCGCAGCGCCGAGAGGTCGTGCGTTTCGCCCGGCTTCAGCCCGGCTTTCAGCACGGCGTCGATAAACTTTGCCGATGTGCCGAAATAGGTCATGCCTTCGGCGGCGGCATAATCGAACAGCACATTGCCATCAGGATAGAAGGGCGAGCCGTCATAGAGCAGCAAGGTGGCCCCGGAACCGATGCCCGACGCCAGCCAATTCCACATCATCCAGCCGCAAGTGGTGAAATAGAAGAACTTGTCGCCTTCGCGGATATCTGCATGGAGACGCTGCTCTTTCAGATGCTGCAACAGCACCCCACCGGCGCGATGGACGATGCATTTTGGAATGCCGGTCGTGCCGGAAGAAAACAGAATATAGACCGGATGATCGAAAGGCAGGCGCGTGAATTCGACAGGCTTTGCGGCAAAGGCGCTCAGCGCTTCATCAAGCGCAACGCCCTTCGCGGCCTTCTGCGCGACAGCTTCCGCTTCGCCCAGATAGCTGACAATCACCGACCGACGCAATCCCGGCAGCTGTGCCGTGACCAGCGCCACCTTGTCGGCCACCTCGATGCGCTTGCCATTGTACCAATAGCCATCGCAGGCAAAGAACAGCTTCGGTTCAATCTGGCCGAAGCGGTCGAGCACGCCCTGCACGCCGAAATCCGGCGAGCACGACGACCAGACGGCGCCGATGGAGCTGGCGGCCAGCATCAGCGCAACGGCCTCCGGCATATTGGGCATCATGCCTGCAATACGGTCGCCCGGCTCTACGCCTTCGGCCAGCATGAATTGCTGGAGTTTGGAGACCAGCGCGTGGAGATCGTCCCAGCTCAGGCGACGTTCGACCTTGTCCTCGCCACGGAAGACGATGGCGTCGTCATGGCCCTGCTGGCGCAGGAGATTTTCCGCGAAATTAAGCCGCGCTTCGGGAAAGAATTTCGCCTCGCGCATATGGCCCTTGTCGACAAGGGCCGTTGCACCGCGCTCGCCAATGACCTCGCAGAAATCCCAGATGAGCGTCCAGAAGCCCGCGCGATCTTCCACCGACCAGCGATGCAGCGCCGCATAATCCGACAGGCTGAGGCCGGTGCGCTGCTCGGCGCGAATGCGGAATTGCTCCAGCGTGCTGGCTGCGATGCGTTGCGCATCGGGCTGCCACAGCGGATGGTCGTGCGAAAACTGCGTGGAAACGGGCTCGGTGCTCATCATTCCTCCATGACACGGGCGCAGCAGACACCAGTTACGGGCTGCGCCGCCAGAGGTTTCTAAAAGAGACTTTCCGGTACGTCCATGCTTTTCCGGGTCATGCGTCGCGTCGGCGCATCATCGGTTCGCTTTCACCCTGTCTGTCCATCCACAAGTCGATGCGGCGCACCGCCCAGCGGTGGACCGGATTTTCAAACAGATGCCATGCAGCGATAGCGGCAACAATGCTGACGAGCACGCCCATGCTGATCAGAACAATTGCGCTGAACGTCGTTTGCCCCCAACCACCGGGCAACATCTTGAAAAAGACCCCGCCGACCAGCGGGTGGAGTATGAAAATGCCGAAACTATAACGCGACATTTTCACGAAGCCGCTCCATTGCAGCGGCGTGTAGAGTTTCTGTCGGCTGGCGGCAAAAAGTACATAGACGCTGAAATAGAGAAACACGAGCCGCCATGGCCCTTCGAGCGTTGTCGCGCCCGGCATTCCGCTTACCGGATGATAGAACAGAAAAATCACCAGGCAGGCCGCAAGCGCGAGCTTGATGAAGCTCTTCGGCAAGTCGCCATGTTTCTGACGCGCCAGCCACATGCCGAACAGGAAGGATGGCAATACACGAAGCACGCCGAGATCTGCAAACTGCACGCGTGTAAGTGACGGCGTCGCCAGCATCCGCGCCGCATATTCGCCGCCGAGCAACGCGGCAACAACCACGACAAGCACCCAATCGCCAAAGTGCTTGCAGAGCCAGTCGAACAGCGGGAAGCAGAGATACATCAAAAACAGCGCGCTGAGCGACCAGCTGACATAATTATAGGAAAGGCTTTGCCCCATTCCCCAGCTATGAACAAGCAGCAGCTGGGCCAGACCGTCCCGCCAGCTCATATTGGGCGGCGTCGATGGATGGAACAGTCCAGCTGCTGCTAGCACCGATATCAGCGCGAAGCAGGAAAACGCGACCACGTGCAACGGGTAGATTCGCGCGAGCCGCTTGCCGATGAAGGACGTGTAGCGGGCAAGATTCCAGCGGTAATTCGAGCGAAGCGCTAGAAACAAGCCGGACAGGATAAAAAAGACATCGGTAAAATAAGCAAAAGTTAATATAACGGAATTCATCTTCTCGTTATCTATGGGGAATTGAAAGGAAAAATGAAAAAATGCGATCCCCGCACACAACAAAAACCGAAGACCGTCAAAATCAGGAAGTCTATTCATTCCAAAACATCGCATAAATACTGTTATTGCGTGTCAGTATACGCTTCCGCGATAAAGTCGAGTGTGAAGTGATCTTGCGGGCAAGAAATTTGACGAAAACTGAACTGAATCAATATTAAGTTTGCTGAACAAAAAGCGTTTTGAAGTTTTCGACTGGGGAAATTTGGTGGAGCCAAGCGGGATCGAACCGCTGACCTCCTGCATGCCATGCAGGCGCTCTCCCAGCTGAGCTATGGCCCCATCAGACCTCTTTCGAGGTGGGCCAGACAGAACTTGCTGTCCGGTGTGGCGGCTTATTAAATGGCGTTTGCGAGAAGATCAAGAGCTAAATCGCAACTCTTTTCACATCTGCGAAAATAATTTGCCGATTGTCCGCTTCTGCCGCCGGAGGCTGTGGAAAGCTGCCTCTGCGCAGGCCGAAAAAGAAAGGGCAGCCCGCGGGCTGCCCTGTCATAAACACTGGGAAATCAAGCTGATTCCGCGGGATCAGCCTTCTTCGTCGTCGCCACCGACGCCACCACCGAGGATGCCCGACATATCGTCGTCCTCGTCTTCTTCCTCTTCGAGGAAGGTGTCGTCATCATCGTCGCCCAGATCGACATCGTCGTCGTCCAGATCCGGCAGATCGTCGCCGCCACCCTTCGCTTCATCGTCGGCGTCTTCAAGAGAAACGAAATCCGGCTTTTCCAGTGCCGTATCGAGTTCTTCCTCTTCGGCTTCTTCTTCAACGACGCGCGCTTCTGCATTCGCGTCGAAATAAGAACGCGGATAGGAGATGCCGGTGTAAGGCGAAACGATCGGATCGCGATTCAGATCGTAAAACTTCTTGCCCGTTTCCGGGTCGATGCGCTTGGTACCAAGTTCAGCTTTTGCCACGTTGAGCCTCGTGAGTTTTATTCCCGTTACGCCTGTGGCGGGGGCCACTTTTCATCCGGGGGCATAAATTCATTTCAAAAACGCGCCGGCTGATCCTGTCAGACCACCCATATGCCCGCAATATACCGAAAGACCGGTCCACAGCAGGAACAGCGGACGGTGCCGCGTCTTTGCCTTTGTTGTTCGGTGCATAAACGCAATTTAGCGGGTTTGTCAAAGCGAAAGACGCCGAATAGCCAAGACTCTTTATTATAGGCGCGTCCGGCAGACCATCGATGGCGTATTCGCGGATGACCGCATGGTATTACTATGCTAGTGAAGCCCCGCTTATCTCTCAATCCCGGCGCGCGATCGCGCCAAAAATGCGACAGTGAAAAATCCATGTCCCATTCCGCTTCCCCGAAACCTGCAGTCGCCCGCCGCTCGGAGGCACTGGCCGGCGAAATTCGCATTCCGGGCGACAAGTCCATTTCTCACCGTTCCTTCATGTTCGGCGGCCTGGCATCGGGCGAGACCCGCATCACCGGCCTGCTTGAAGGTGAAGACGTCATCAATACCGGTCGCGCCATGCAGGCCATGGGCGCCAAGATCGAAAAGGATGGCGATACCTGGATCATCCATGGCGTCGGCAATGGCTGCCTGCTTGAACCGGAAGCACCGCTCGATTTCGGTAATGCCGGTACGGGTGCGCGCCTGACCATGGGCCTCGTCGGCACCTATGACATGACCACCGCCTTTATCGGTGATGCGTCCCTTTCGCGCCGGCCGATGGGCCGCGTGCTTGACCCGCTGCGCCAGATGGGCGTGCAGGTGAAGTCGACCGATGGCGACCGCATGCCGCTGACCCTCGTGGGACCGAGCGTCGCCAATCCGATCACCTATCGCGTGCCGATGGCTTCCGCGCAGGTGAAGTCGGCAGTGCTGCTGGCCGGTCTCAACACGCCGGGCGTCACGACCGTCATCGAGCCGGTCATGACACGCGACCATACCGAAAAGATGCTGCAGGGTTTTGGCGCTGATCTCACCGTCGAGACCGACAAGGATGGTGTGCGCCATATCCGCATCACCGGACAGGGCAAGCTGGTCGGCCAGACCATCGATGTTCCGGGCGATCCATCCTCAACGGCTTTCCCGCTGGTTGCAGCGTTGCTGGTCGAAGGTTCGGATATCACCATCCGCAATGTTTTGATGAATCCGACCCGCACGGGCCTGATCCTCACCTTGCAGGAAATGGGCGCCAATATCGAAGTCTTCAATGAACGTCTCGCTGGCGGTGAAGATGTTGCCGATCTGCGCGTGAAATCGTCGAAGCTCAAGGGCGTCACCGTTCCGCCGGAGCGTGCGCCTTCGATGATCGACGAATATCCGGTGCTGGCCATTGCCGGTTCCTTCGCCGAAGGCGAAACGGTCATGGACGGGCTCGACGAGCTGCGCGTCAAGGAATCGGATCGTCTGGCCGCCGTGGCCCGCGGTCTCGAAGTCAATGGCGTCGATTGCACAGAAGGCGAGATGTCGCTCACCGTTCGCGGTCGTCCTGACGGCAAGGGCATCGGCGGCGGTGTCGTCGCCACCCATCTCGATCACCGTATCGCGATGAGCTTCCTTGTCATGGGCCTTGCCTCTGAAAAGCCTGTGACCGTTGACGACAGCACGATGATCGCAACCTCCTTCCCGGAATTCATGGACCTCATGACCGGAATGGGCGCGAAGATCGAGCCGAGCGAAGCCGAATGAAGCCATTCATCGTCGCCATCGATGGACCGGCAGCCTCGGGCAAGGGAACCCTTGCCCGGCGCATCGCCACGCATTACGGCATACCGCATCTCGACACCGGACTGACCTATCGCGCAGTCGCCAAGGCGCTTCTCGACAAGAACCTGCCGCTTGATGACGAACTGCTGGCAGCCGATGCGGCCCGCCATCTCGACTTACGCGAAATGGACAAGACCGTGCTCTCCGCCCATGATATCGGCGAGGCCGCATCCAAGGTTGCGGTCATGCCAGCCGTGCGGCGTGCGCTTGTCGAAGCCCAGCGCCATTTTGCGGCGGCCCTTCCGGCCAGCGTCCTCGACGGTCGCGATATCGGCACCGTGGTCTGCCCCAAGGCGGAGATAAAGCTGTTCGTCACCGCTTCGCCGGAAGTACGCGCCGAGCGGCGTTACGACGAGATTGTTTCAAAGGGCGGCGCTGCCGACCTTGGGGAAATTCTCGCCGATCTGAAGAAGCGCGACGAGCGCGACACCAACCGCACTGATTCTCCTTTGCGCCCTGCCGAAGACGCGCACTTGCTTGATACGAGCGAAATGAGTATAGAAGCGGCATTTCTGGCGGCGAAAAACCTCATCGATGAGGCTCTCGCGCGTCACAAGGCATAACGGACCAGCATTTTAAGGCTCTTTGGCCTGAATTTGCCCCGGAAATGCTGGAAAAATGCCCGGTCGGCCCTATATAGGCTGCTCGAATAACAAATAGTCTGACTTCGCGTTCCACGCGCCGGTTGTCTGCAAAGACGGAGCCGAGGTCGGACAGTGTACAACACGAACCCCCGGCGCCGCATCCGATGAATTTTCCGGATGCATCAGGAGTATATATGTCTCAATCCAACCCCTCCCGCGCAGATTTCGAGTCCCTGCTGGCAGAATCCTTCGCGCAAAACGATCTTGCTGAAGGCTATGTCGTCAAGGGCCGCATCGTCGCCATCGAAAAGGACATGGCGATCATCGACGCCGGTCTGAAGGTCGAAGGCCGCGTACCGCTGAAGGAATTCGGCGCAAAGGGCAAAGACGGCACGCTGAAGCCGGGCGATGAAGTTGAAGTTTACGTCGAGCGTATCGAAAACGCGCTCGGCGAAGCTGTTCTCTCGCGCGAAAAAGCACGCCGTGAAGAAAGCTGGGTCAAGCTCGAGCAGAAGTTCGCCAATGGCGAGCGCGTCGACGGCGTGATCTTCAATCAGGTCAAGGGTGGTTTCACCGTCGACCTCGACGGCGCTGTTGCCTTCCTGCCGCGTTCGCAGGTCGACATCCGTCCGATCCGCGACGTCACCCCGCTCATGCACGTCCCGCAGCCGTTCGAAATCCTCAAGATGGACAAGCGTCGCGGCAACATCGTTGTCTCGCGTCGTACCGTTCTTGAAGAGAGCCGTGCGGAACAGCGTTCGGAAATCGTCCAGAACCTTGAAGAAGGTCAGGTCGTTGAAGGCGTCGTCAAGAACATCACCGATTACGGTGCGTTCGTTGACCTCGGCGGCATCGACGGTCTCCTGCACGTCACCGACATGGCATGGCGCCGCGTCAACCATCCGTCGGAAATCCTCACCATCGGCCAGACGGTCAAGGTGCAGATCATCCGCATCAACCAGGAAACCCATCGTATCTCGCTCGGCATGAAGCAGCTCGAGAGCGATCCTTGGGATGGTATCGGCGCGAAGTACCCGATCGGCAAAAAGATCACCGGCACCGTCACGAACATCACCGACTACGGTGCATTCGTGGAAATCGAGCCGGGCATCGAAGGCCTGATCCACGTTTCCGAAATGTCGTGGACCAAGAAGAATGTCCATCCGGGCAAGATTCTCTCCACCACCCAGGAAGTTGAAGTCGTTGTGCTCGAAGTTGATCCGGTCAAGCGCCGCATCTCTCTCGGCCTCAAGCAGACCCTCGACAATCCGTGGACGACGTTCGCTCAGAAGTACCCGACCGGCACCGTTGTTGAAGGCGAAGTCAAGAACAAGACCGAATTCGGCCTGTTCATTGGTCTCGACGGCGACGTTGACGGCATGGTTCACCTCTCCGATCTCGACTGGAACCGTCCGGGCGAACAGGTTATCGAAGAGTACAACAAGGGCGAAGTGGTCAAGGCTGTCGTTCTCGACGTCGACATCGACAAGGAACGCATCTCGCTCGGCATCAAGCAGCTTTCCGGCGACAAGGTCGGTGAAGCAGCAGCTTCGGGCGAACTGCGCAAGAACGCCGTCGTCACCTGCGAAGTGACCGCTGTTACCGATGGTGGCCTCGAAGTTCGTCTGGTCGATCACGACCTCGACAGCTTCATCCGCCGTTCGGATCTTTCGCGTGATCGCGAAGAACAGCGCCCCGAACGCTTCACGGTCGGTCAGAAGGTTGACGCGCGCGTCATCGCTTTCGACAAGAAGACCCGCAAGCTGCAGGTCTCGATCAAGGCGCTCGAAATCGCTGAAGAAAAGGAAGCTGTCGCTCAGTACGGTTCGACCGACTCCGGCGCTTCGCTCGGCGACATCCTCGGTGCCGCTCTGAAGAAGCAGGAAAAGAACTAATCTTTTCCCTCTTCTTGTAAACACGGAAAAGCCCGCTTTATAGCGGGCTTTTTCTTTTGGTTTTTCAAAATAATACGCAATTGTTGTATTTTAATTAGTTCTAAAATTAATTTGACTCCTCTCTATATTCGTTTTATTTGCGGATGTTACTTACATTTGCTTTGTTATATTTAGGAGAAATATATTGGGTGCAAGATTTTCCATGATCGCGTCTGGCATTTTGGCTCTGATGGCCACGAATGCCTATGCCGCAGACGCCATTGTTCCCGAGGCACCTGTTGCACCAGCAGTCCCGATTGCCACTCCCTTCAACTGGGGCGGCGCTTATATCGGCGGACAGGTCGGCTACGGATGGGCAAATACCAAATACACGGTCGGACCGTCCTATAACTCCAAAGGAAAACTGGATGGTTTCCTCGGCGGTATTTATGCCGGGTATAATATTGATACCGGGACAAATGTTATCTTGGGCGTTGATGGCGATTTCACTGGCACAGCGGTTGGCAAGACCGAATCTGTCGGAGATCTCGCATCAGGAAAAACGCAATTGCGTTGGTCTGGGGCAGCCCGCGCGCGCGTGGGTTACGCCGTTGACCGTTTCCTGCCTTATATCGCTGGCGGCGTGGCGTTCGGCAATATCGAAGACAAGCTGCATGTTCTAGGCGAGAAGCTTTTGTCGGAATCGAAAACACAGGCCGGCTGGACCATCGGAGGCGGTATTGATTACGCTGTGACCGACAATATCGTCACCCGCGTTGAATATCGTTACACCGATTTCAACAAGCACAACTTCAATTTTGATAATACCAGCGTTGGTGGCAGTGGCAAGCTGTCGACAAACGAAGTTCGTCTCGGCGTCGCTTATAAGTTCTGATTGAACATTTGTCCTGAGATCAGGAAACAGCCCTGTCCTCGCATCGAGGCGGGGCTGCTTCCGTCACACGACACCGAGCATATGGATCAGTCCGAGGCTGATGATGCCGAGCGCGCAGCTTCATCGTGCGATAAACGAACCAGCCCTCGCAAGGACTTTGCGCGATAAATGGCATCACAAAGCCGAAAATCGCGACCGATTTTTGTTTCCCAAAGAACGCGCTGTCCTGCACAAAGAAATTATTAAAGCAGCAGACGTACTCGATGTAAGTGCGAGTTTCGGAGAATGCGATAGAGTTCCCGAAGACTCTGGGCCATCTGTGACACACCTCAATCCTGGTTGCCGCGCTCCACGACGAGCTGCTTATTACGTCCTATTTTGTATCTCGACCTGCGAAAACTGAAAAAGGCTCGAATGCCGCAAGCGCGCAAATCGGTGCCGGAAAGTTCACCTATACAATTTAAACTATGGATAAAAGCTGAACAAACTGAAATAATCGATGTACATTTCCGCAACACAAAAAAAATTAAAAACGCTTTTTTTAAAATTAGAATTATTTATTATAATAATTTATTATTGGTATAATTTGAAGTAAAAATAGTAAAATAATTTCAACTTATTCATTTTTAATTATTTATTATCAAATTGAACATATATTCAAACTGAATTAAAATAATAAATATTTTTTATTTATTTTAAATATTTTTAGGAGAGCCCAATGAATAGAAATTTTCTTATAGGCATCGCTGGTATAATGACGTTTATGGCTGCTCACGCCAATGCGGCCGATGTTGTCGTCGAACCTGAGCCAATGCCTATCTTAAGCTCATTCAATTGGAGTGGCGGCTATATCGGCGGACAAGTTGGCTACGGGTTTGGGAAGGCCAAATTTTCAGAAAATGCAAAGGTCGACAATACGCGACCAAGAGGCTTCCTCGGCGGAATCTATGCGGGTTACAACTTTGACATTGGAAGTAATCTGATTCTGGGCATAGACGGTGACTTCTCGGGTTCAAAAATCGATGGAACTGGATCAGCGACCAGTGACAGTACCGTTGACGGCAGGTTAAAGACAAATCTGCGATGGTCGGGAGCTATACGTCCCCGTGTAGGTTATGCGATCGACCGATTTCTGCCATACATTGCGGGTGGTGTGGCGTTCGGAAATATCAAGGATAACGTATCTTTGAATAACCCAACCTCTGCAACACAGAGAACTTTCTCCCAGCAAAAAACAAAGACCGGCTGGACGATTGGCGGCGGTGTTGATTACGCCGCGACCGACAATGTGATTTTGCGCGTCGAGTATCGTTACACCGATTTTCGCAACAGGAATCTCGAATTCGGTAATGGGGACTTCAAACAAAAACTAACCACCAACGATATTCGCCTTGGCGTGGCCTACAAATTCTAGTTCATCAACAACCTGTAAGAGTCCGTTTGAGAATTTGCTTTAATGGCTGATACGGCGCAACAACAGGCTCCCCATGGCGACGTGGATCATCGCTTCGGACACGTCGAT
>NZ_VEWL01000030.1 GCF_006376685.1 Ochrobactrum teleogrylli
TAAGGCAGTCACAAAACGCGCCCCTCTCAAAAACAAAACCCGCCGAAAAATATCGGCGGGTTTGTCAGCAGCCTGAGCCGCATCAAAGATGCGGCTTCAGCGACGGCTCTAATTGCGAGAGGCTCAGCGAGCTCTCCGGCAACGTTCAATTATTGGCAACGGCAACCGAACGTCCGGCGATGGAAACCCACTGGCCGGAATTGGAAGGCGACTGCATCTTGATATAACGATAGGACGTCTTCTCGAGCGGCAGAACCTCGTCACGCATATTGTCGAGAATATAATCGCCATGATCGGTGCGGGCGGTCAGCACGATATGCGCCTCGCTACCCTGCACCATGGTAATCAGAAGCTGCGAGGCACTGATGCCGCGCGCCATCAGCTGCGCGCGCTTCATCAGAACATAATCCTCGCAATCGCCCTTGCCGTTGACCGGCATGGTCCAGTAGTCGCGCTTGCCGTAATTATCCTGATCGGAAACCGGCTTGATACGGTGATTGACGGAGCTGCTTACGCTTTGCAAAAGCTTCAGGCGCTGCGGTGTCAGCTGCATCGGGGGCAATACACTATGGCTGCGGCAATCGCGTGGATTGCGCCCGCAATAGTCTTTGTGTCCGTAAGGGATGCTTGTCAGTCCGCCCGCTTCACTCCACTGTGCAGCCTTGGCTGGAACCATTGTTGCTCCGAAGAGCGCCATCATGCCTGCTACAGTTGTGGTGATTAAACGCATACACAGTTTCCCATTTTGAAAAAAGTTCCCGCTGACCGGCCCGTTTCCCGGGTCTCGTTATCAACTCTTTTTTAACTAACGATGACAGGGGCCATCCGGTCAAGGAAATTTCGTTCCCGAATTGCAACCAAGTTGGAAAAGCGCGTGAAGAGTGAATTTTCTGCCATGGTCAGAGCCAAGGTTTGTGGTTCCATCCGGACGCGTCCCGATCTAGTCTCACACAACAGACGATTCTTGAGTAAGAAGCCGACACCATGAGCCTTTCAGTCAATCCCGCCGAAAATCTTGCCGCCCTGATCCGCTGCCCATCCGTAACGCCTGCCGAAGGCGGCGCGCTGACGGCGCTCGAAGCGATGCTGAAGCCATTGGGCTTTTCCGTCGAACGCCCCGTCTTCAGCGAAGAGGGCACGCCCGACATCGAAAACCTCTATGCGCGCAAATCCGGTAATGGGCCGCATCTGATGTTTGCCGGTCATACGGATGTGGTGCCGCCCGGCGATGAAAACGACTGGAAGCACCCACCCTTCTCAGCCGCCATCGAAGACGGCATCATGTATGGGCGCGGCGCTGTAGACATGAAAGGCGGCGTTGCCTGTTTCGTTGCCGCTGTGGCGCGCCATATCGAAAAGCACGGCAGCCTCAAGGGCAGCGTCTCCTTCCTGATCACCGGTGACGAAGAAGGCCCGGCAGTCAATGGAACGGTGAAACTGCTCGACTGGGCAAAGCAACGCGGCGAAAGCTGGGATGCATCCATCGTCGGCGAACCGACCAATCCCAACACGCTTGGCGATATGATCAAGATCGGTCGTCGCGGTTCGCTTTCCGGCACGATCACCGTTCAGGGCGTGCAGGGCCATGCGGCCTATCCGCATCTGGCGGAAAATCCGGTGCGCGGCATCACCACGCTGGTGGACAGCCTGCTTTACCCCGCCTTCGATGAGGGCACGGCGGATTTTCAGGCCAGCAATCTGGAAGTCACCACCATTGATGTTGGCAACAAGGCCACCAATGTCATTCCGAACAAGGCAACGGCTTCGTTCAATATCCGTTTCAACGACACATGGACCTCAGAAAGCCTGCAGGCCGAGATCAGCGCGCGCCTCGCAAAAGCAGCGCGCAACAATCGCCTGCGTCCGGGCCGCGACACGCCGATCAGCTATGAACTGACATGGCGCGAAAGCCCGAGCCATGTGTTCCTGACCCGCGATGAAAAGCTGATCGGCACGCTGACTGCTTCCGTCGAGGCCGTGACTGGCAAGCGACCGGAACTGTCGACGTCCGGCGGCACGTCCGATGCGCGCTTCATCAAGGATTATTGCCCGGTGGTGGAGTTCGGCCTTGTGGGCCAGACCATGCATATGGTCGATGAACGTGTGGCCCTTGCCGACCTCGAAGGACTGACACAGATTTATGAGCGCTTCATCGCTGACTTCTTTGGGTAAATAAGGTTCTTCATGCCGAGCCTGGACGATATTTTCAGATATTTTCGGGGCGTCTGGAAAATGATGCTCGGTCGCCGCGACGGTCTCGATTATCTCGATATAACCGCCGAGGGGTTCTGGTCTTCGTTTTTCGCAATAGCGGTGGCTCTGCCGCCGCTTTTTGCCAGCTGGGTGGCCTATGCCGCCGACCTCACCGCCGGACGCGAGGAAGCGGGCATCCGCTTTGCCATCGTGCTGCGGGCCGCCTTCGTCGATGTGGCGGCGTGGGTGGTGCCACTGGCCATCATCGGCATGCTGGCCAAGCGGATCGGTATCGTCAAACGCTATGCAGCCTATGTGATCGCCACCAACTGGGGCAGCGCGTTGCTGGCTTGGGTCTTTGCGCCGATCACGCTGTTACAGCTGTTTTTTCCCGGACGCTTCGATGTGGCGACGCTGTTCGCGCTGATCATGTTCGGCGCTTCGATTGTGCTGAGCTATCGGCTGACCCATGTGGCGCTACAACGCCAGCACGCGTTTGTCGCGCCATTCTTCGCCTGCGTCTTCTTCGGGTCGCTGTTCCTTACCGTGCTGCTTCAGCAGATTTTCGGCATCGGCTTCGACCCGCATGCTTATTAGAGCATTTCCAGCAAAAGTGCGAAGCGCCTACGCGGGGAAATCAGTTCACTGGACTGATTTCTGATCCCGCTTCGATACGCAGGATAATGCGTAAAAACAAATAGATAGAGCGGTTCCACGATTCCGTTTTAACGGAGCCGCTCTAAAACGGAAAAGCGTAATCGACGCCGATCAGATAGAGACCGTAAGGTGGCGCGACCTGTCCGCAAGCCTTGCGGTCTCTTGCTTCAAGCGCCGCCTGCAAATCATCCGCCGTCCAGCGACCGACGCCCACTTCCATCAGGCTGCCCGCGAAGGATCGCACCTGATTATGCAGGAAAGAGCGCGCCGAAACGCGCATTTCGATGATCTCGCCATCGCGCGTAATATCAAGCCGGTCAAGCGTCTTCACCGGGCTTTTGGCCTGACATTGCGTGGCGCGAAACGTGGTGAAATCATGTTCACCCAGAAGCAGCTGCGCTGCTTCGTGCATCGCCTCGTGGTCGAGGCGCTTCTGCACCCACCAGGCGCGCTGATAATCGACGGCCAGCGGCGCACGCCGATTGTGGAAGCGATAGAGATAATGTCGCCCCTGCGCCGAAAAACGCGCATCGAAACTCTCGGTCGTCTTCTCGACATTGAGGATGCTTACGCGCTCATTGGCCATGACCAGATGCGCATTGACCGCATCGCGCACCTTGCCCGCGCCCCAATCCTTCGTGAGATCGACATGCGCAACCTGCGCCGTCGCGTGAACGCCTGCATCGGTGCGGCCCGCAGCACTTAACGCCAGATCCTCGCCGCAGAATTTCTTGAACGCCTGCTCGATAGCACCCTGAACCGTGTGGCCGTTTTCCTGACGCTGCCAGCCCGCATAGGGCGTGCCGTCATATTCGACCAGAAGCTTGTAGCGCGGCACGGGCCTACGAAACCTTCGTAACCGCTGCGCCGCGCAGAAAGTCCTGCGCAGACAAGGACTTGCCGCCCGAACGCTGCAAGGTGACGAGGCGCACAGCGCCCTCGCCACAGGCAACCGTCAGCCGGTCGTCCAGCACCGTACCCGGCGCACCGGAACCTTCGGCCAGCGTCGAACGCTGAAGTTTTACGCGCTCGACAGCGCCGTTGATTTCCATCTCGCACCAGGCACCCGGAAAAGGTGCAAGGCCGCGAATTGCATTGTGCACATCGCGGGCTGGCTTCGACCAGTCAATGCGTGCTTCGGCCTTGTCGATCTTGGCGGCATAGGTGACGCCTTCTTCAGCCTGTGGCTGTAGCGTCAGACTTTCGCGTTCAAGCGCGCCCAGCGCCCGCACCATCAGATCAGCGCCGATCATGCTCAAGCGATCATGCAATTCGCCCGCCGTCATATCCGGCGTGATCGCCACTTTTTCAGCCATGGCGACCGGACCCGTATCAAGCCCCTCGTCCATCTTCATGATCATCATGCCGGTTTCGCTATCGCCCGACATGATAGCCCGCTGGATGGGCGCTGCACCGCGCCAGCGCGGCAGAAGCGAGGCATGGCCGTTATAGCAGCCGAGCCGCGGCGCATCGAGAATGGCCTTAGGCAGCAACAACCCATAGGCCACAACGATGGCGACATCGGCTTCGAGGCTCGCAAAGACGTCCTGTTCTTCCGCGCCCTTGAGGCTCTTCGGCGTGAAGACGGGAATGCCGAACTGCTCGGCCTTTTCATGGACAGGCGACTTGGTCAGTTCCAGCCCACGGCGTCCCGCCGGGCGCGGCGGCTGCGAATAGACCGCGACCACATCATAGCCCTGCCCGATAATAGCGGTCAGGATCGGCACGGAAAAATCCGGCGTGCCCATGAAGACGATACGCATTAAAGAACCTTCTTCGACGCCCGCTGGCTGGCGAGCTTCTTGAATTTTTTGATGACCATATCGCGCTTCAGCTTTGAAATATGATCAATGAACAGCACGCCATTGAGATGATCGATCTCGTGCTGCAGGCAGGTGGCCATCAGCCCATCGGCTTCCATCGCATGCGGCTTGCCATCGGCATCGAAATATTTGACCTGAATGGCGGCTGGCCGTTCCA
Source organism: Ochrobactrum teleogrylli (assembly GCF_006376685.1). Lineage (GTDB taxonomy): Bacteria > Pseudomonadota > Alphaproteobacteria > Rhizobiales > Rhizobiaceae > Brucella > Brucella teleogrylli. Next base: position 4,831 of record NZ_VEWL01000030.1, read on the forward strand.
CTTCCGCATAATAATCCGGAATGGACAGGCAGCCTTCTTCATAGGTGCTGACTTCATCCGTCACACCGACAATCTCGGGATTGACGAAGACATGCGGCGCTTTTTCCTCGCCTTCCTTGGCAAGGTCGATGACGAGCATACGGATCGGCTCGCCCACCTGAATGGCGGCAAGGCCGATGCCCGGCGCGTCATACATGGTGTCGAACATATCGCCGGCAAATTTGCGCAGCTGATCGTCAAAGCGCTCCACTGGCTTGGAAACCAGGCGCAACACAGGATCGGGAAGGATGACAAGCGGTTTTACTGACATGCGCTTCACGTAATCGCTTGAGACAGAATCGTCAATTGTGCTTTGCAAAATGTTCTCGTTTTGATCTCTTCAAGGCAGTACGAATCAGCTAAGCTTGTTGCATGGAAAACCAGAACCTCCTGAATGGGCCGCTTTTGCAGCTTGGTGCCACATCGCTCACGCTGGGAGATATTCTTCTGGCTGGCATCGTGGTGGTCGTGCTTTGCCTCGTCATTTTCCTGATCACGGCGTCGCGCTCTGCACGCCTGCGCGCCGTTGCCGAAGCGCAGGCCGAAGACCGCGCCCGCGATGCCGAATATCGCATGGCGGAGATTCTCAAAGCACAGGCTGAGATGCAGGGCCGCATGCAGACCATGGCGGAGGTTTTCGGCTCGCGGCAGGCGGAATTGAACCAGTCGATCCGCGAAAGGCTCGATGGCATGACGCATCGCATCGGCCAGACCATGACGGAGCAGACGCGCTCGACCCATGAAAATCTTGCCAAGTTGCAGGAGCGTCTGGCCGTCATCGATACGGCGCAGAACAATATCCAGTCGCTCGCCGGACAAGTGGTGCAATTGCAGGCGATTCTCGCCAACAAGCAAACACGCGGCGCATTCGGCCAGTCACGCATGGAAGCGATCATCGCTGACGGCCTGCCGCAAGGCGCTTATGAATTTCAGGCAACGCTTTCCAACGGCACCCGCCCCGATTGCCTCGTGCGCATGCCCAATAAAGCGCCATCGCTGGTAATCGACGCCAAATTCCCGCTGGAAGCATGGAACGCCATGCGCGGAACGGAACATCCCGAAGCGCGAAAAACCGCCGTGGCGCAGTTCCGCCGCGATATGGAAATCCATATCAAGGATGTCTCCGACAAATATTTGATTCCCGGCGAAACGCAGGATACGGCGTTCCTGTTTGTGCCGTCAGAGTCGATCTTTGCCGATATTCACGAGCATTTCGAAGCGCTTATCCAGCGTGCGCACCGGGCGCGGATCGTGATTGTCTCGCCATCGCTGCTGATGTTGTCTATTCAGGTCATTCAAGCGATCCTGAAAGACGCCCGCATGCGCGAACAGGCGCATGTCATTCAGGGTGAAGTGATCCGTCTGATGGAAGATGTGGGCCGTTTGGACGAACGTGTGCGCAAGCTGCAAACCCACTTTGTGCAGGCCAACAAGGATATTGACGATATTCTGGTGTCGTCCAACAAGGTTACCCGGCGCGGCGCGAAGATCGAAGGGCTGGAATTCGGCGAAAAGCCAGCCGAGGAAACGCCACGGCCCCAAGCGAGACCAGCGGAAAGCGCGCCCACCCAAATGCGCCTGCGCGTGGTGGATGAGGACTGACCGTGTTTTCCCTCATCCTTGTACGTTGTCGATAGTGTAAAATAGGTGACGTGACGGAGGCGCGTGTCATCCTTGGGACTTGACCC
>NZ_VEWL01000031.1 GCF_006376685.1 Ochrobactrum teleogrylli
GTCGGGAGCTTGCGATTAGCGTTCATGACGAAAATTTAAAGCAATTCAGTGGAGCGAATTGTTAAAAATCCGTTTTAATTCACTTGGTATTGGGTTCCACAAGCAACCATCCAATGTTAAAAACGGGCGCATTATCCACCACGCCCAAAGCGTTGCGATAAATGTCGTCTAGACAGAATGCAAAACGGTTTTTGATCGTGCCACTGCCGACTGAGGCTGGTCCATCAAGATAGCTCCACAGGGCAGCCTTGCGTTCTGTAGACAGAACGGCGGAGATTAGCCCCCCCGGAGTTGTTGGGCCCGGCTGTATGAAAACACGCACGCCATCTTCTCTGACAATAAAAATGCTGCCCTGAGCCGTGTCGACGTAGTCACCTATCGGCGACACCACGTGCCAAAAGAATGGCTTATCACTTACCACCAGTTTTGGTTCGTCTGGATCAGTCAGGTCTGCAGACAAGTACACGGGTGTATCGCTAAAAAAATTACGCAAACTGTACAAGCCATTCAGTGACTGGATTGGTCCAGCGACATTCTTGTCATTATTTTTATCATCACTCATTATATTACTCTTTTTGATTGCAGTTGAAGTAAATATTCTTGTGGCCCCTACAGTTTCAAAATTTGAATACAGAGGGAATGCAGAACCAATTTTTGTGAAAAACGATTTACTTTCAACTGAATATATTAACAGGTAACAAAATTTCGTTACTTTAAATCGATATTAATACTTCATAATGAAGTAGGCGAAATTATTAAATCTATTAAATATTACCCGCTATAAAGAGTGGGATGCAACCTCGTCATCTGGATCCAAACCTCAGGCAAAGGATCTGTTGCAAAAATTTCGGTGGAACAAAGCGCGGCTAACCACTGGACGCAACTATGCTGCAAGTGCCGTGAATTGTTGTTTGAGTGAAAGCGGTGCGGTTGATCCAATGCCTTGCAGCTTTCGCATCATGTGAACGAGCTCTATACCTGCGAGCATGATGCTGGCGGCGGCTTCGGACTTCGAGCCGAGCATGGATCGTATCCGTCGTTTGATGCGGCGATGATCCTGTTCGATGGTGTTATTCTTGTATTTACTGGAGCGGATGATGAGGGACCTTCCACCCTGTCGCAACCGGCTCTCGGCATCACTTTGCATGATGGCCGTTCGTTTAGTTTGGCTCCCATCAACAGTGATCTTCTCTGGCCTGCCATGTCGGGCCAGAGCCTTGCGGATAAAGCACTGGCAGCCTTCAGCCCCCGGTTTCTGTTGAGCAGGAACAAGACGGTATTGCCGTTGCTGTCGATGGCACGATACAGATAAAGCCATTCGCCTTTGCCCCTCACATAGGTCTCATCTAGATTCCAGTTGCGGGTTACCTGACGCTTCTTCCGATCGAAACGCTCAAGCAGCATGGGGCTGAAATGCAGCACCCATCGATGCACGGTCGAATGATCTATTTCAATGCCGCGCTCCGCCATCATTTCCTTCAGATTACGGAGACTGAGATTGTAAGCCAGTACCACCTCACACAAAGCAAGATCACTGACTTATCGAAATGGCGACCTTTGAACATCAAATAATCCAGCTTTTTGAAAGCTGAAAACCTATATCACTGCTCGTTGACGAAACGTTTGCAACAGATCCATCTGATAGCATAGCGATTTGCCGCCGCCCGTCGGCATCAGGACGAATGCATTATTGCCTGCAATCGCATGCGATACGATCTCCGCTTGCCGCCCACCGAAGGCATCGTATCAGTAAATGGTTTTGAGAATGTGGAGCGGGTCGGTCATCATCAGTAGTCAAAACATCATTTGTTGTTCAGATTCGGCAATCACATTCATAACAGACATCGGCGAAAAATCAGTCCCTCATCGCAAGATGACGATGCCAGCGATTATACCGCATGAACGCGTTGCGGATTTCGACTGAACAAACAGGAATGGGCTTTGAACGTTTGAGTAATTCGGGCCGGCAACCTCTTTTAGGTGCGTTAGAAAGTACAATAAAATCAATAATTTATCAAAAATCGCGTAATGCGCATTATGGAACGCGGACCAGCGACACGCTCAACGTGCCATACATTGGATCCACTTTGATAATCATGTTCCTGTTTCCACCACCGTCTGGATCTCCGCCAATTGCACGACCATTGGCTTTCTCATAAGAAAAATCTTCCATCCAAGTATATTTTACTTCGTTGGCGTCAGCTGGTTTCCAATAATCTTGGTAGATGCATAATGCCTTGCTAAAAGGTTGCGTGGACGTGAATTTCAATCTTTTATAACTTTCATCCTCGCGACCGATCCATGGAATCCCCCAGTTCAACCACTTGTTTTCAGTTGGAACAAGCTGAAAATTCCGTGATGTATCTTCTCCATTATCTACAAAAATCGTATAAGGAGATTCATTATACACTGTCTTAACACATGTAACGTAAGCCATTTTATTACCTCATAGCTCTAGACACCATTATTTTATTATAATCCAAAATATTAGGATTTATATCAACTGGATTTTCTCACACATTAGCACTGTTGAATCTACTGATTTACAGATGTTTATTTTTTTATTGACATGTACTTTAGTTTAAATAAAGAAAATCTCGGCATACCATCAACCGTGATCCCAGTGCTCTTCCTTAAGGCGCTGGATCAAACGAGACTCGTAGGTTGGGCAATGCCAGCTATTTCCATCAGACTTCTTGCATCGCTGTGATTGTCACACAACACAGGGAAAACCGCGACGTCATTCGTCAAAAGCCACAATGATCGTGTCATGCCGTCGCGGAAATCAATGGTTCGCCTGCCTTTATGTATGGGTCCTGGTACAACCTCTGCAATCGGAACGGGATTCTTTTCGGTATCAATGAACCGGTCGCAGGCATATCGAAACTTGTAGTCATTCCTCATCTCGGATTTGATAGGACACCTTCGGGCGTGGTCTTGAGGCAGTGCCAACCATGCGCGATAGAAGGATATTGCGCTGACATAGACAACATAATCGCTTGCTCCGGTAGGTATCGGCAAACGCATGTAGACATTTGGCTTGTGAGGAACATGCAGTTCCCAAACCAATCCCTGCGGATGGTTTCGAACGATAGTCGGCATCGGATTGAGAACGGGAACGCCGCGCCTGAAACTCAGGTGCTTATCCAACCTGCGCAGTTCCCGATGCACTTCCAATTGGCGCTTTAGGAGATTCAAGACATGCATGCGTACCTCCCGCTGGCTGCGTTAACTGAGCCTGCTTGAACAAATCAGCCATTGAGTTCAATGGTCGTTCACTTCGCCTGCACTCTTCGCCAACATTGCGGACGTTCATCATAATAAGACGATCAAAGTCCTCCGGCGACAAGAGCATCACTTTGCCGCCGCGCCGCGACGCGTCGGCTTGCAATGCTTCTGCCTTTTGCCGTTTCTCGCCAGATTGCTTCGAGCAATCCCGGTCATCATACTGACGGGCATAGGCGAAATGTTGCCCGAAGCGGTCGAAAGCAACCAGGATTCCAGATTCTATCGGCATCAAACCTCTAAAAGAATATGTATATTTAGTGAAATATAGAAAGAACAATTCAGTACGGCATAGTTACACTGAATTGTTCTCCGATAACAGCAGATCGTTGTTGTAATAACCAGAAAATCGCAATGCAGAGTTTATATTCCATCCTCGGCAATTAGCTGAGCCTGCTTGAACAAATCTGCGATATTGTTCGAGACAGCAGCTACGGCATCAGGGTCAATGTTTGCTGGAATTCGCAGCGCATCCAGCTGGGGCAGCGGTGTTTCTTTGCCCTCTTCCACCCGTTGCGCAACACGTCGCGCGATCAATTGATCCGCGAGGCTTTTGCCGGAATGCAACTTGTCTTTCTGAGCTTGCAGATCTTGTTGCGGCACCTCTTCTGCCGCAACGCTGCCAGGGGCTTCATAATCGGCTTCAGTGATGGTGTATGTCGGCATTGGTGGTGGTGATTTGAAATCCTGTGCGTTATACAGTTTTCTGAGCACCTTATCGGCGAAATACATCAGTCGCTTGGCGCGGATCGGCATGCCGCCATCGACGACAATAACAATCTCATCCATTGGCAATCGCCGTGCATCGTCCTTGGTGAGCAAGGGATATTCCTCCGTTCGCTCCGAAATATTGGTGCCCATCACCCCATCGCGTAACGTCTTCGAACGGGACACAACTTTCTTGGTTGTGGTGCCAACCGCTTCGGAAACCTCGCTGATAGTGTCCTTTTCGGCGGGTGTCAGAAACAGCTTAATGCCGCTATTGGCCTGAATGGCTTTGCGATCTTCCACGCTATATACGCGGTCCAGATCGGCAATGGACTGCGTGATGACGGCAACGTTGCCGCCATAACTGCGCAGCAGCGACATGCTGTCGACAATGATAGGCATGCATCCGATGCGCTGGAACTCATCGAGCAGGATCATCACTGGAAAAGGTTCGTCCGGACCAGGTTCTTTCAGCTGAAGCGTGGCGATGAGTTCGGAAAAGAACATGCGCACGAGCGGCGCGATGGTTTTCAGATCCTCATAGGGGCAGGTGAAATAGACCGTGCAAGGCGTCCGGCGGAAATCGCTGAAGTTGAAATCATGCGCAGCAGTCACAGCACAAGTATGAGCGTTCGCCCAGGGCGAAAACCCGCTGGAATCCAGAATGGAGATATAGGCGCTCAGCGTATCCTTTGCTGTATTCGAGAATTTTTGCAGCAGAACCTTGGCGGCCGGGTCCTTGACCTCTTCGGCATAGCGCGCAAATTTGTCGTTGTTGCCCAGTTCGCCGCCGTTGATCAACTTATAGATATAGCCAAGAGTGAAGTTGCCGCGCTCATAGGCGAGCACAGCGCAGGCGATAAAGACGCCACGACTATTCGGTAGAAAACTCTCGGCCTGCGAGCTCGTGGCGGTCAGGAACAGGGTAGCAAGCTTCTCAAGCTCTGACATACGTTGAGCCGGGTTCTTGATCTTGCCGATGCGCTGCAATGGATTGAACCTGTGGCTCGGCATATCGAAGTCACGCGGTCCGAACCGATAGACTCTCTGGCCCATTTACTCGCGATGCCGTGCCGTCTTCTCGAAGCACTCGCCCTTCACATCGAGCACGACGGCGCTGCCGAGAAATGTCAGAAGATTGGGAATGACGAAACCGACGGTCTTGCCGCGACCGGTTGGCGCGACCAGGAGACAGTGGGGGAACTTCGCCGAGACGATATGCTGTCCCTTCCCTTCCGGCTTTGTTGTCTTCCCTAACATGAAGCCGGTCGCCGGATTGGCAAAGAACGCGTTCTTTTTCAATTCAGATGGTTTCTGCCAGCGGGTGACGCCAAAGGTGGTCAGGCGCGCATCGACCATCTTCGTGCCGAACAGGCCTCCGATCCCTGTTGCCAGTCCCATAATCGTCATTGCGACAGCAAATTCGTGCGGGTGACTGAAGCGGAGTTGTGACAGATTGAACAACAGGAAGCCGGGACCGACCGACCAGTTCCGATGCCAGGCCCCGAGTACCATCGTGGCGACCACGTAGCCCATTACGCCGCCCACAACGAGCATAAAGGCTGTCGTGGCGACCTGCCTTTTATTATCCCGATCAAAATTCATGGTGAAAAAACCGGTTGTGTTGCAAAAATTTGGTAGGGATGGAACACGGCTTGGCGCTGGACGCAACTATGCTGTGAGCACTGCGAATT
>NZ_VEWL01000032.1:2500-5673 GCF_006376685.1 Ochrobactrum teleogrylli
GTAGGACGGACAGTCAATCATCGAGGAAAGAACCAAGTTTGCGGACTTTTTAGTCTGCGTGTTCTGTATGAAATAGTGAAGAGAAGATGTAATCGGACTGATCGTTGATCAGTGTCGCAAGAGCTTGCTCAAGCCTTGCATTATGATTGGCAGCCTAACCGCGCCACCGATTGTATCTCGAGAAGCTGGTCTTTCTGCTGATAACGTCAAGACTGATGTTTTGATGGATATTGGCAATGAGAGTGATCAAGTGTCTTAAGGGCATTTGGTGGATGCCTTGGCATGCACAGGCGATGAAGGACGTGATACGCTGCGATAAGCGTCGGGGAGGTGCGAATACCCTTTGATCCGACGATTTCCGAATGGGGCAACCCACCTTAGATAGCTAGAAAATTTGAATTGTTGGAGTGAAACTGCATGGGTGCGAGCCCATACAGACCGCTAGGTCGTCGGTTCGAATGAACCGCCCCTGCGGAGCGAAGCAGCGCAAGCTGCGACAGCGTGAGCAAGAACAACTCAACTTTCTAGTTATCGTAATAAGGTATCTACACCTGAATACATAGGGTGTTAGAAGCGAACCTGGGGAACTGAAACATCTAAGTACCCAGAGGAAAGGACATCAAACGAGACTCCGCTAGTAGTGGCGAGCGAACGCGGACCAGGCCAGTGGCTTTTGTGAGCAAAGTGGAACAATCTGGAAAGGTTGGCTAAAGTGGGTGATAGCCCCGTACACGTAAAGTGAACAGAAGTCCTTGAGTAGGGCGGGACACGTGAAATCCTGTCTGAACATGGGTCGACCACGATCCAAGCCTAAGTACTCGTGCATGACCGATAGCGAACCAGTACCGTGAGGGAAAGGTGAAAAGCACCCCGACGAGGGGAGTGAAATAGTACCTGAAACCGAATGCCTACAAACAGTTGGAGCCCAAGGTTCGTCCTGGGTGACAGCGTACCTTTTGTATAATGGGTCAGCGACTTAGTCTGACGAGCAAGCTTAAGCCGGTAGGTGTAGGCGCAGCGAAAGCGAGTCTGAACAGGGCGTTCAGTTCGTCGGATTAGACCCGAAACCAAGTGATCTAGCCATGAGCAGGTTGAAGGTACGGTAACACGTACTGGAGGACCGAACCCATATCTGTTGCAATAGATCGGGATGACTTGTGGCTAGGGGTGAAAGGCCAATCAAACTTGGAGATAGCTGGTTCTCCGCGAAATCTATTTAGGTAGAGCGTCCAGCGAATACCCCCGGGGGTAGAGCACTGAATGGGCTATGGGGACTCACCGTCTTACTGATCCTAATCAAACTCCGAATACCGGGGAGTACTACTGGGCAGACACACGGCGGGTGCTAACGTCCGTCGTGAAGAGGGCAACAACCCTGACCACCATCTAAGGTCCCTAAGTTATGGCTAAGTGGGAAAGGATGTGAGGATCCCAAAACAACCAGGATGTTGGCTTAGAAGCAGCCATCATTTAAAGAAAGCGTAACAGCTCACTGGTCTAAATAAGGGTCTTTGCGCCGAAAATGTACCGGGGCTAAAGCCATACACCGAAGCTGTGGATGCACGTATGTGCGTGGTAGCGGAGCGTTCCGTAAGCCTGTGAAGGGACAGTCGTGAGACATCCTGGAGGTATCGGAAGTGAGAATGCTGACATGAGTAACGATAAAGGGAGTGAGAGACTCCCTCGCCGAAAGTCCAAGGGTTCCTGCTTAAAGTTAATCTGAGCAGGGTTAGCCGGCCCCTAAGGCGAGGCCGAAAGGCGTAGTCGATGGGAACCACGTTAATATTCGTGGGCCTGCAGGTAGTGACGGATCGCGTGTGTTGTAAGGTCTTATTGGATTGATCTTGCAGCGAAGCGGTTCCAGGAAATAGCTCCTGCATATAGACCGTACCCTAAACCGACACTGGTGGACTGGTAGAGAATACCAAGGCGCTTGAGAGAACTGCGTTGAAGGAACTCGGCAAAATGCACGCGTAACTTCGGAAGAAGCGTGACCTCCATGAAGGCAACTTTGTGGGGGTGGCACAGACCAGGGGGTAGCGACTGTTTACCAAAAACACAGGGCTCTGCGAAGTCGCAAGACGACGTATAGGGTCTGACGCCTGCCCGGTGCTGGAAGGTTAAGAGGAGATGTGCAAGCATTGAATTGAAGCCCCAGTAAACGGCGGCCGTAACTATAACGGTCCTAAGGTAGCGAAATTCCTTGTCGGGTAAGTTCCGACCTGCACGAATGGCGTAACGACTTCCCCGCTGTCTCCAACGCAGACTCAGTGAAATTGAATTCCCCGTGAAGATGCGGGGTTCCTGCGGTTAGACGGAAAGACCCCGTGCACCTTTACTATAGCTTTACACTGGCATTCGTGTCGGCATGTGTAGGATAGGTGGTAGACTTTGAAGCAGTGGCGCCAGCCATTGTGGAGTCATCCTTGAAATACCACCCTTGCCTATATGGATGTCTAACTGCGGCCCGTTATCCGGGTCCAGGACCGTGTATGGTGGGTAGTTTGACTGGGGCGGTCGCCTCCTAAAGAGTAACGGAGGCGCGCGATGGTAGGCTCAGAACGGTCGGAAATCGTTCGTCGAGTGCAATGGCATAAGCCTGCCTGACTGCAAGACTGACAAGTCGAGCAGAGACGAAAGTCGGTCATAGTGATCCGGTGGTCCCGCGTGGAAGGGCCATCGCTCAACGGATAAAAGGTACGCCGGGGATAACAGGCTGATGACCCCCAAGAGTCCATATCGACGGGGTTGTTTGGCACCTCGATGTCGACTCATCGCATCCTGGGGCTGGAGCAGGTCCCAAGGGTATGGCTGTTCGCCATTTAAAGCGGTACGTGAGTTGGGTTCAGAACGTCGTGAGACAGTTCGGTCCCTATCTGCCGTGGGTGTAGGAATATTGATAGGATCTGTCCCTAGTACGAGAGGACCGGGATGGACGTATCTCTGGTGGACCTGTTGTCGTGCCAACGGCATAGCAGGGTAGCTATATACGGACGGGATAACCGCTGAAGGCATCTAAGCGGGAAACCCACCTAAAAACGAGTATTCCCTATCAGAGCCGTGGAAGACCACCACGTTGATAGGCCGGGTGTGGAAGTGCGGCAACGCATGCAGCTTACCGGTACTAATAGCTCGATCGACTTGATCACTCCCATTTACAATATCCATCGAAC
>NZ_VEWL01000033.1 GCF_006376685.1 Ochrobactrum teleogrylli
ATTTTGCTGTGTTTGACGGGACACCTGGCAAGGTGACAGTGACGGCTCCGGTTGTCGCTAAAGGCCTGCAGTTTGCTGTCGATGGCTATAATGTCGTCAGTGCCACCACGGCCGATACCATCACTCTGGTTGACACGGCTGCCAAGCCAATCATCAATGTCGGTGATGGCTCCAGCGATAGCGCTCACATGACGGCCATCATCGCATCTGACCTGGCGGGAGCCGACGGTCTGAACAAGACGGGGCTGGGAAAGTTGATCGTCACCGGCAACACGAGCTTTAACGGCAACACGAAGATCAGTGCAGGCACACTGCAGCTGGGTGACAATACCACAACAGGCGGTATCCATGGTGATGTGGAGATCGCCAAAGATGCCGTCTTCGCCATCGACCGCAGCAATAATAATGTTATCTTTGCCGGCGCTATCAGCGGTGACGGCTCATTCGTCAAGATGAATACCAATTCGGTGATCCTGTCGGGCAACAATACATTCACCGGCGGCGTCAATGTGCAGGCGGGCACGCTTCAGGCAGGCAGTGCGACCGCGTTCGGCACAGGCCTGCTGTGGGTTGCCAGCGGTGCGACTGCGGATGTGAACAATTACACTCTCTCTCTCAGCGGGTTGCTCGGTCAGGGGACGGTTCAACTTGGCACCGGTCATCTGACGCTGAATGGCTCAAACGGCATCAAAGATTCTGCCTTTGATGGAAACGTGACCGGGGGAGCTGGTTCGTCCTTCAATCTAACCGGCGACAGCACCTTCTTTATGACCGGCGCCATGGGGGCCGAGGCCATCGGGATTGATACTGGCAGCACCTTCGTCCTTGGCGATGGCAAGACCAATGGCACCTTGTCCAGCAACAGCATAGTCAATCATGGCACCTTCTTTATCAACCTGAAGGGGGACGACACCTTCACTTTGAACGCGGCGCTTAAGGAGGGTGGCACCTTGATGGTCGGGGGTGTGAGGAGCACGGTTACGCTCACCAATAACAACCAGAACTTCACCGGCAATGCCATTATTGGCGAAGGGACCACGTTGCAATTGGGCAATGGCGGTACGAGCGGTAACCTGGCGAGCGCAAGCGAAATCGACAATGATGGCGGTACGCTGGCCTTCAATCGCCAGGATGGCGTGACCTTCACTGGCCTGATCAAAGGCCCCGGTCAGGTTCAGCAACTTGGTGACGGCGTGCTCACGCTGACGGGCGCCAACACCTTCTCCGGCGGTCTCGATGTCGAGAAGGGCCTGGTCAAGGCAGGCATCGCCAACAGTGCTTTCGGTAGTGGCCTTCTGACCGTCGCCACTGGCGCGAGAGCCAATCTGGACGGTTACAACACCACCGTTGGCGGTCTTGCCGGTAGCGGCAATGTCGATCTGACGAGCGGCGCGATCCTGACACTGACCAATGGCGGCGACTTCGACGGTGTGCTCTCCGGTAATGGCGGGCTGACGCTGCAGGCTGGTCTGCAGGTTCTTTCCGGCCAGAATACCTATGACGGTAACACCAGGGTCGACGGCGGTGTACTGGAACAGGGTGCGGATAACGCATTCAGCGCCGCCTCGCACTATTCGGTGGCGGCCGACAGCGCGCTCAGCCTTGCCGGTCACAAGGCGACCATTGCCTCGCTCGACAATGCTGGCTTCGTGACGATGGGAACCTATGGCACGACCGGCACCACGCTGACGGTGAAGAATGATTATTCCGGTACGGACGGCCATGTGATCATGCATACGGTGCTGGGCGGCGACGACTCACGGACCGACAAGCTTGTGGTGGGCGGTGATACGTCGGGCTCCACCACCTTGCAGGTGTTCAACGATGGCGGTGCGGGTGCGCAAACCGTCAACGGTATCGAAGTTGTCAGCGTCGCTGGCCAATCAGGCGGCACGTTCAACCTGAAGGGCGATTATATGACCAAGGATGGCCAGCAGGCTGTTGTTGGCGGCGCCTATGCCTATACGCTGCGCAAGGGAACCAATGCCCGTGATAATGACGGTAACTGGTATCTGACCAGTGCACTGACCAATCCGGTCAACCCTGTCGATCCGAACAATCCGGATAACCCCGACAATCCGAATAACCCGGATAATCCAAACACCAACCCTGACAATCCGGATAATCCAGACCACGCGCGTTACAGTGCCGGTGTGCCGGTCTATGAAGGTTATCTTGCCGCGATGCAGTCGCTCAACAAACTGCCGACCTTGCAGGAGCGTGTGGGCGAGCGTTACTGGACGGGCAAGAACGGCGACGGCCAGTCGAATGGCGGTGTTGTAGACGGTCGCGGCATCTGGGCTCGTATCGAAGGCGCGCATAACCGCTTCGAGCCGGAGACGACGACGGCGCGCATGAAGCAGGACGTCAACACGGTCATCATGCAGGCCGGTGTCGACGGGCAGTTCTACGAAAGCGACGAAGGCCGCTGGATTGCCGGTATCACCGGACAATATGGTCATGGTCGCGCCGATGTCTCGTCGTTCAGCGGCGATGGCGATATCGACACCAATGCCTGGAGCCTTGGTGCAACCTCGACTTGGTATGGCAAGAACGGCTTCTATATCGACGGTCAGGCACAGATCACCTGGTTCGACAGCGATCTGACCTCCTCGACGGCCAATATCGGCCTTGCCGATGGCCGCAAGGCCCGTGGCTATGCCGCAAGCCTCGAAGCAGGCCAGCGCTTTGCTCTGGATGAGGGCTGGTCGCTGACGCCGCAGGCCCAGCTCCTGTGGTCCTCCATCGATGCCGACGGGTTCCGTGATACGTGGAATTCCCATGTCAGCATGCATGACGGCGACAGCCTGATCGGTCGTCTTGGACTTGCGGTCAACCATGACAGCAACTGGCAGGCTGCCGACGGCACCGCAGTCAACACCACGATCTATGGTATTGCCAATATCTATCAGGAATTCCTCGGCGGCACGTCGGTCAATGTTGCCGGCGTCAACTTCGACACCGACGCGCAGAAGACCTGGGCCGGCATCGGCGCTGGCGGCACCTATGCCTGGGCCAACAGCAAATATGCCATCTATGGACAGGGATCCATCGATACATCCCTGACCCACTTTGCCGACAATTACGCGCTCAAGGGAACCGTCGGCTTCAAGATGAACTGGTAAACCCACCCACCATCGCACCAAAATCCAGG
>NZ_VEWL01000034.1 GCF_006376685.1 Ochrobactrum teleogrylli
ACTCGCCGAGAGCTTCATCAGCATGGTTCATATTGCTACCGCAAGATACTGGCTCAAATGCGTCCACGCCGCCTAGTGATCGATCCAAACCGCGCATCAGGAAAAGATGCATTTAGGTTGGCAGGAAGTGGTGCGGAAGTGACTGTTAGTGAGAAAATTAAAGATCGTTTCGAGCAGCATAAATTAACAGGTGCAATATTTGGAAAAGTTAGTTGAAGTGCTATTTCAATTGCATTGATGTAACGAGTGGTCGAGATTTTGCACGGTGCAGTAAAATAATCATTGTTTGTTAAGTATAGTGGTAATGCATCCTTTTTAAGGGCCATTGCATTAGAATTTACGCAGCCTTTTAGTTTCTGTAGAGGCGCTATTCCCCACATATTGGGCAGCCCAGAGCCATTGTGCAGCTTTCTTCCTGGGCCTCTTCTGTTTGACCACAAGGTGCGCGCAATTGAAGACACTTGAAAAGGCAAAAAGGGCTTTATCTATAAAAGAATAGTGAGGCGCTGAAAAGGGGTTTTAAAGATGATGAGTGGGGGCAAATGGCATTTTAAGCTTGCACTTTTGCTAGGTGCAGTGGCGTCTATACTTACGGGATGTGCTAGTGAAAAAGGGGGATTAAATATTGGTCTCTTTGCTGAAATGAATAAGCTAGATAAAGAATGGAAGAATAATAAAGTCGAATCGTTCGAAAAACGATTTGGTGAGCCGATTGAAAAATCGAATGCGAATAATACAGTTGTCATGCGATGGACGAAGACATCTGCGCCGTTTTGGGTGCCGTCGCAACTTTACTATCAGTCCATGGGCCCAAATATGTCGATGCGGGTTCATAAGCCAGCACATTATGAGACAGCAAACTGCATCATCGCTGTATCGAATGTTAATGGATGCATAACCGGTATCCAGACAGTCGAGGATGGGTGGATTGATAAGAAGTCGTTCTGTCAAACATTTTTTGGAATATGATTAACTGCTATGTTGTGGTGACGATTTACGGTTTTAGGCGTCTCAGGGAAGTGCAAATCAGATTCAAGGCTAATTTTGGAGATCGGTAATGGTGAGGTGTAGCTCGATTTGTGCTGCTCAGCTACGCATTGTTTCCGCGTTTCCGCTTTCTTCTTCTGCCTGTGCAGACGTTGGCGCTCGGCATTTGTCATAGCAACACCGTTTTTGGGTGGCCTGCCGCGAGACCGGTTCAGAAATGAGGACTGCGCCATCATCCATTCAAGCTCGTCCATGAAACTGAGCTGCATGCCGAGCCAGGACATGAATGTGCAGGGCATTGAATTGCCGATGGCTTCATAACGGATGCTGTCTAGCGGGAGTTTTCCCCTGAATGGCACATCGGTCCAATAGTCGGGAAAGCCTTGCAGACGTTCGCATTCCAGCGGTGTAAAACGTCGAACCGTCCACTCTGGGGGATTTTCGTTTCCCTCATCCTTGGTCGCAACCACAAAATTGTGCTCCGAGGACAGCCCTACAGGCATTGCCTGACGTACGTTTAGGATCCCGGAAAGCTGTGGACCGACCAGCGCTTGCGGATTTTTCGTTATGACAACGAAATCGAGTTCTGAGGCCGCTCCAATCAGTTCCGCTGCCGGCCCGCCATCACGATGGATCCGGCCGATCATCAAATGACTGCAAGCTACGGTAATGGCACGGACGCGATTAAGTATCGTGCTGATCAACAAAAATTATTGAGCGAGGGCCGACTTTAAGAAGCTATACAAATGGATATCGATGATATTCGTCGAATAGAAATTGAAATTGGCCAGCCCGGTAAATATGATTCCGCTATTAATGAAATGCTGAAGTATGCCGGCACGCTGGACCCAAATGACTTTATCAAAAAAAAGGTGGAAATATGAAAATAAAACTCTTCGAAAGTGTCATAGACATTCCTACAAATAGGGGAAATTTAGTAACTATCCGAAACACTAATGATTTTATCGACGTGATGGACGTACTCAATTTTCAGGTTCTCATGCCAATTAATAAGCCCTACTGCCGAGGCCTGAGTGGATTTCTATTTAATTCGCAAATTAAGGTATTGTTTGATAAAAATTACAGCATATCTTCAGTAGAATTCAGAAAGCCTTTTGATTTCCCTGGCCGAGTTGGATTGTATTGGAGAGATGTGAATTTATTTCGACCAACTCTCCTTGAAGTCAATTAAGCGCTTGTTCAATCGGGGGTCGCGGTGGAGGAAATCGATGTTGGCTTAGAGGTTACAGAGGTTGGAATTTCATTCTTCAGTAGTGATTTCGATGAAATTTTAGATGTATCCTTGGATGCTGTCACAGTAAAATTTAATAATTAGCGTAATTATGTTGATTATTATCCGAAAGAATCTATTTCAATTGTTATACTGGATGCGAACTCTTGTCGAGTTAGGCGAAAAGTCGTGATGGCGTGGACTTTTACGGCGCACGACCTTTTCAATTTACCGGCGCGATACTGGAACAACGCTAAGAGTCCGTTTGAGAATTTGCTTTAATGGCTGATACGGCGCAACAACAGGCTCCCCATGGCGACGTGGATCATCG
>NZ_VEWL01000035.1 GCF_006376685.1 Ochrobactrum teleogrylli
GCTGCCGCCGGTTTTTGGCTCCTACCAGCCGGACCTGTTCGACCCGGCGCGTGCGGGCGAACTGCTCGGCGTTCTGGTTGACGGTCTTGCGCCATCAGTCGATCTCTGGCTGGCTGAGACGCAGAGCAGCCTCGCGGAAGTGAAAGCCGCTCATGAAGCCACGCGCGGCACCGGTAAGCCGCTCTGGGTGTCCTATACGCTGCGCGATGATGTTGCGCCGGAAGATATGGGCGAGGCCCAGCTTCGTTCAGGCGAAACCGTAGCCGAAGGTGCGCGTCTTGCCGCCGAGCTCGGCGCAGAAGCGCTACTTTTCAATTGCGCCATGCCGGAAGTGATGGACGCCGCCATTCTGGCAGCAAAGAACGTCTTCGATGAACTCGGCAAGGACATTCCGGTTGGCGTTTATGCCAATGCATTTCCATCCCAGCAGGGCGACGAAGAAGCCAATGCGACGGTGACGGAAGTACGCGCCGATCTCGATCCAGATGCCTATGGCAGCTGGGCGCAGCGCTGGGTGAAGAACGGCGCACGCATTATCGGCGGTTGCTGCGGTATCGGCACCAATCACATCCATGCTTTGTCGAGCAAATATCTCTGCGCGTGATCTCGCGCTTCATCTCAAAAGAAAAAGGCGGCCAAAATGGCCGCCTTTTTTGCATCAGGAAAGAATACGGATCGCCGCCAGCGAAAGCGCAACGACACCATTTTTAATGGAGCGTTCGTCGGGCTGATAATCGGAATTGTGCAGCTTGTCGTTACGGCCTTCCTGCGATGCACCGATGCCCAGCTGGAACGACGGCACCTTCTCAGCCACCAGGGCGAAGTCTTCCGAACCGAGGCTGCCGCCGCGCTTGAAATAGACATCGCCATAATGTTCGCGAATGGCCGCGCCCGTCGTTTCGATCAAATAAGGATCGGACACCATTGACGGCACGCCTCGCACATAATTGATTTCGCAGCGCACCCGCATCGAGGCTTCAAGCCCGGCGCAGATGCGCCGCACTGCGGCCTCGACCACATTGCGCGTCGCGGCATCCTGACAACGAACCGTGCCCATCAGCGTCACCGCATCCGGGATGATATTATGCGTGTGTCCGCCATGGATCGAGCCGATGGTCAGCACAGCGGTGTGCATCGGGTCGACTTCTCGCGACACCACGGTCTGCAACTGATTGATCAGCTGCGCTGTCGCGACAATCGGATCGACCGCCTGATGCGGACGCGCCGCATGGCCGGAAGCCGCATGAACGGTGATGTCGAACTCGTCCGACGAGCCGTTGGCCACGCCCTCCACGAAGGTGAAGGTGCCGGTTGGTTCTTCAGGCTGGTTATGAAAACCGAGCGCATAGTCAACACCGTCCAGAATACCGTCAGCAATCATGGCGCGGGCGCCGCTTTCCAGCGTTTCTTCAGCGGGCTGGAACATCAACTTCACATTGCCACTGAGACGCGGCGCGATTTCCTTGAGTACGCTGCCTATGCCGATCAGCGTCGCCGTATGTAGATCGTGACCGCAGGCATGCATCTTGCCCTGATGCGTGCTGGCAAAAGGCAGGCCAGTTTGCTCCTCGATGGGCAGCGCATCCATGTCGGCGCGGATAACCAGCGTCGGCCCCGGGCGCCCACCTTTGATCAAACCTACAACACCGGTCCGGCCAATGCCCGTCTGATACTCTATGCCCAGACGCTTCAGCTCGCGCGCTACGACACCAGCCGTCCGCTCCACATCGAAACCGGTTTCCGGATGGGCGTGGATATCGCGACGGATCTCGATCAGATCCGGCTCCGCCTTGTCCGAGAGTTGCTGAATGAGCGCGGAAAGGTCGTTGAGGCCGTGGCTGGTGGTATGCGTGGTCATAGTGCTTGTCCAATTAGGGCATAACCGGTCCCCATCGGAAGGAGAACTATAAGATTATGCATCTTGAGGTGTGATACCTGTCACCGGCTTATCGCGGTTCGTACCAATCTAACAAGGTAAAACTTCACATCCTCGACCGCTGCTGCCCTCCCCTTCCTTTCCACTCGCCCTTAGAATGCCAAAAGCCCCGCATTGTTTATGCGGGGCTTTTGTGATGATTTGGTTGCGGGGGCAGGATTTGAACCTGCGGCCTT
>NZ_VEWL01000036.1 GCF_006376685.1 Ochrobactrum teleogrylli
CGTATTGCCTCATCAGAGAATGCTCCCGAACGGATAGCACATTGCCTCACCAGAATGCTCCCTATCCTCCGGTGAACTCTGGTAGCTGTTCAGCTTCGCCAGGTTCGATTCCGAAGATCATTCTATGCGCGCGATCGCGGCGCCAGCCTTTCACCCGTCGTTGCACCGTACGGATTAGTGCATCAGGATATTCACCTGGATGAATGGTTTGAAGCCGCTCCAGTAGCTCCCGACCGGTTCTCCATGGCTCAGCTTCAAACCAACTGTAAAGATCATTCGTGACGTTAACCAGCGGGTCAGGCCGCCGTCGCTCTCGTTTTAGTTTTGGCTTCGCTTTCGCTGTCGGACGAACTTCGCCCTCCGTCCACGCGATACGCAGGCTCCGCAAAAAGCTCTCGATATCGGGAGCCTCAGTTGAGGGTGTTCCCTGGTGCGCGATGTCGGCAAGCCGCTGTTGTCCTGCACGAATGTCGCGGAGGAGCTTTACAGGATCGAGTTGTTTACTCATGTGCAACAAGCGGTCGCGTACCTCCACCGCCGTCCTTGCATCCGACAAAAGCCGTTGATGTGGCGTCGCGGGAGAAGAGTAGAGCTTCTTGACCATCGCACCATCTCGCTGCTTTCCCAGCAATTTAAACGATGGTTGAAAGAAGTTCACGAACAAGCGTACCGAACGATAAAGTTCCGCGAGCGTCGCCGCAGCTTCGACACCCTCATACCGATGATAGCCAACAATACGGCGGACGACCGATCCGTTTTTCTGCTCTACATAAGCCTGATCATTTTTACGATATGGTCGACAGCGAGTGAATTCGATATCTGAATCAATGCAATAATCCCTGATCGTCTCGTTGATGAATACGCTATCGTTATCTGTATCAAAGCCAAGCAGCGGGAACGGCATTACGCGGCGAAGCTCGGTCAAAACTTCCGTCAAGAGCTTCTGTTCGCGAACAAGCAGAGGCGCGCATTCGGTCCAACCGGTCGCAATATCGGTAAGGACAAGAGTTTGAATAAAGCTGCCGCGTGCGTTGGGACCGGAGTGCGACACCAGATCGGCCTCGATGAAGCCAGGTGCGGGATCACCCCAGTCGGAGAACTTTCGAATTGGGACACTCCGCTTCAATGCCGATGAAGCAACGGAACGTCGACGTCGACGGCCGCCCGCTGTTTCGCGCACGCTTTTCAATGTACGATCGATGGTAGCCGCACTCATCTGTAGCAAAAGTGTGCGGACCTGATCGTCTAACTTCAAATGGCCATGCTGTTCCATCGATGAGATCAAAATTGGCAGCAAGGGCTTCAATCGCTTGCCACAGATCCGGTCGGAGGCTTCCCATGCTACGATCAAAGCCTGCCGGGTCGCCTCGTCATAAATCTGCGCTCGCCTTCGCGACTGCGACTGCTTGTCGGTCCCACGCAGCAGCCGCATCGCATGTTTGCGATGCATTCCACTTATCGAAACAAACTGGTCGAGGATCTGCGATTTTTCCTCCCGCTTTCCAGCCGCATAGCGCTTTGCCAGAGCAGCAATCAATTCATTTTTCGTCGTCACGCTGATCAACCTCATCTGATTTGCTCCGCACCCACAAATGCCGGGAGCAAATCAGATGAGGCAACAGCCAACAATCAGGGAGCATTTCTCGTGAGGCAATGCG
>NZ_VEWL01000037.1 GCF_006376685.1 Ochrobactrum teleogrylli
CTAGCACTACTTTGGCAGATTGATTATTTAGGGCTTCCCTCCGCGGAGTTTCGGTGATTCATAAGGAACCAGCTTTTGAAGGGAGCTGGTGATGAATGCTGATTTGATGGACGACCTGGAGCACTGGCTTCAGCCATTTTTGGCGGGTCTTTCACATCGAGCCCGACGCAGGATGTGTCCGCTTTACATTGCGGGACTGATTGGGCCAGGCGACCGTAAGAGCGTGCAACCGATGGCCGCGCGCGCAGACGATGTCGGCTACGATCAGCTTCATCATTTTGTTGCGGCCGGGGTTTGGGACAGCTCTCCGCTGGAGGCCGCGCTACTGAAGGAGGCCGATCGTCTGGTCGGCGATCAGGCGGGCTTTCTCGTCATCGACGACACAGCATTACCGAAGAAGGGACAATATTCAGTTGGCGTCGCGCCTCAATACGCTTCGTCGCTTGGCAAGACATCCAATTGCCAGTCACTGGTGTCTGTGACCCTGGCCTCGCGCGAAGTGCCCGTGATGGTGGGCCTTCGGCTCTTCCTGCCCGACACATGGACGAATGATCCTGAGCGGATGAAGCGGGCGCGCGTCCCGAAGGATCGACAGGTCGCTCTTACAAAGCCGGAGATCGCCATCGAAGAGATTGATCGTGTCATCGCTTCAGGCTCTCGTTTTGGCTGTGTGCTTGCTGACGCGGGCTACGGGTCGAGCAGCGCTTTTCGTCAAGCTCTGAGTGAGCGCGGTTTGCTGTGGACAGTCGGATTATCGCGGCGTCAAAACGTATATCCGGCCGATGTTGATCTGATCTTCCCGGTGGCGACTAGCGGCAGGCGCCGTCAATATCACATCCCGGACCAGCCGCCGGTCTCTGCCGAGGCGATGCTGTCTGGCGAGAAATGGCACAAGATAAGCTGGCGGCGTGGCACTAAAGGCCGGCTGACATGCTTGTTTGCGGCTCGACGTGTCCGCGTTGCGGATGGTCATAAGCACCGGATGCTCGACAATCGCATGCAATGCATGCCAGGCGAGGAGATCTGGCTCGTCGGCGAACGCCGGTCGACTGGCGAACAAAAATACTATGTGTCCAACTTACCATCCGATACGAGCCTCAAGATACTTGCCGCCACGATTAAGGCCAGATGGATCTGTGAACAGGCACATCAGCAATTGAAGGAAGAGCTCGGTCTCGACCACTTCGAAGGTCGATCATGGACTGGATTACATAGACACGCCTTGATGACCATGATCGCCTACGCCTTTCTCCAAGCCCGCCGCCTTAAAGCTGCGGGACGGAAAAAAAAGAGTCGGCGGTCCACCGCCACTACCGAGCATGCCAGCGGTTAGACAAGCCATTCTCGACCTCTTCATGCGGTCGCCACCCGGCAGATGCCCGCACTGTCAGAAGCTGCTGGCACACGCCCGAGAATCTAAACTGCCAAAGTAGTGCTAG
>NZ_VEWL01000038.1 GCF_006376685.1 Ochrobactrum teleogrylli
CTGTTGCGCGGCGCTTCCGTGATGGCGCTTTCCGTTGCCATCGCCTCCGGCCTCGCCCTGCCACAAGCCACAAACCCAGCCAAAGCCGATGATTTGCAGGGCTATCATGGAGCGTTTGGGGCGACAGTGACAGTGAACTTTAAATTGCTGACGCTCGGCGGTTTCGGCAACGGGGGAAGTGGGCATTCCGGATCTGGTGATCCAGCTTCAGTTACTCCCATTCGTGGCGCTGTCATTGATGGCGTCGGCGCGGACGGTTGGGGTATAATAGACCATGCAACCTCGAATCCCGTTTACGGCGGGATCGGCGGACAGGTCGGCGGCACCAGCGTCGGCAGCGGTGCGATGGCAATCAGTGGTTTTGCCGGCGGGGATGGAACAGTGGGCTTTGACCACGCAACGGGGTCTTTCACCTATTACGTAGGTACTGGTGGTGGCGGTGGTGGTGCCGGGCTTTTTCTGAACGGGGGGGCCGGTTCCACACTCACGGTTGGGTCTAACGTCACCGGTGGCGTGGGTGGCGCCGGAGGCGGTCTGACCGCTGATGATGTTACCGGGGCCGGCCCAGATAACCTCGTTGTAATGTCATACGGCGGCGGCGGCGGTGGCGGCGGTGCCGGCATCATCTTGCGTGGTACGAATACGACACTGTCCAACACGGTGGGTTCTTCCATCACCGGTGGCACCGGTGGTGCCGGTGGCGGGCTGGGAGAAGGCCTTGATCCAAATTTCGAGCCTGGGTTTAACAATGGAGTTTTCTACGCTGTACAGCGAGGCGGCGGCGGCGGCGGCGGCGGCGACGGCATTGTGGTGGAGCAGGGTGCAAGCTTCACCAATCTTGGCACCGTGACCGGCGGCAAGGGCGGCGCTGGCGGGAAGGCGAGTTCCATAAATGGCAACGTACCAAACGATGGCTATGCTGGCTCTGACGGCGCTGGCATACGCATTGGCTCGGATACGCATGTGATCAACAATGGCACCATTGCCTATGGCGGTGATGGTCATGGCTCTGTGTATTATGATCCGGCGGCGCAAACAAAAGCCACCGAAGTTGTGAATGCGGTTGAAATTGTCGGCGACCACAACACATTCGAGATCTGGGGCAAGTCGCAGATCACGGGCAATGTCGTTGCAGCCAAGGGCACAAAGAGCAACAGCCTGGTGCTGGGCGGCGCGGATAATGGCACCATTGACGGCGGGCAGCTTGGCGGCAGCGCGGCCTATGCAGGCAAGACGCAATATCAGGGTTTTGCCTCCTATACCAAGGATGGCACCAGCACCTGGACGATGACGGGTGTGGTCGCAG
>NZ_VEWL01000039.1 GCF_006376685.1 Ochrobactrum teleogrylli
CTCGATCAACTGGTCCCGAAAGATCATCTGCTTCGCAAGATCGATGCGGTGATCGACTTCTCTTTCATCCATGACCGGGTTGCCGGGCTTTATTGCCCCGACAACGGCCGTCCTCCGCTCGATCCGACCTTGCTGTTCAAGGCGCTGTTCATCGGCTACCTGTTCGGCGTGCGCTCGGAGCGTCAGCTGGTGCGCGAGATCGAGGTCAATGTCGCCTATCGCTGGTTCCTGCGCCTGAAGCTGAGCGATGCGGTGTTCGACGCCTCGACACTGAGCCAGAACCGGCGGCGGCGCTTTAACGACACCTCGGTCGGCCAGGACATTTTCGACCATATCGTCGAACAGGCGATCCGGCACGGACTGGTCGATGGGACAGTGCTTTATACCGACAGCACACATCTGAAAGCCAATGCCAACAAGGGCAAATACGACCTTGAGATGATCGCCAGATCCCGGGCCGACTATTGGGCTGATCTTGATCGGGCCATTGATGCGGAACGGGCACTGCACGGCCAGAAGCCGATGAGGGACAAGCCGCGTGAGCGGGAGGCGAAGGAAACCAAGGTCAGCCGCACCGATCCGGAAAGCGGCTATATGGTGCGCGACGGCAAGCCGAAGGGCTTCTACTATCTCGACCACCGCACGGTGGATGGAAAGCTGGCCATCATCACCGATATCCACGTCACGCCGGCCAATGTGCATGACAGTCGCGTCTATCTCGACCGTCTGGATCGGCAACGCCGGCGCTTTGACTTCGAGGTTGGCGCGGTCGGGCTGGATGCTGGCTATGCGACAGCGGCCATTGCCCGGGGTTTGGAAGATCGCCATATCCTCGGCGTTACCGGCTACCGCACTCCAACGCCGCCCAGGGACGGCATGATGCGCAAGTCGAAGTTCGCATTCGAAGCGGATGTCGATGGCTATCGCTGCCCTGAGGGCCAATTGCTCCCCTATGCCACGACCGACCGCAACGGTTACAAGCATTATGTATCTGATCCGGCCATCTGCCGGACCTGCCCGCTGCTCGCATCCTGCACGGCCAACGCCAAGTCCATCCGTACCATCACCCGCCATGTCTGGCAGGACGCCCGCGAACGCACTGACGCCCACCGGCTCACAGCTTGGGGAAAAGCGATCTACAAGCGGCGCAAGGAAACGGTGGAATGCTCCTTTGCCGACGCCAAGCAGCTGCACGGCCACCGCTACGCCCGCTTTCGAGGCCTTGTCCGCGTCGCCTGCCAATGCCTGCTGCAAGCCGCCGCACAGAACATCAAGAAGATCGCCAT
>NZ_VEWL01000004.1 GCF_006376685.1 Ochrobactrum teleogrylli
CACCAGAACTCAAGGACGAAGCAACCTGCCGCTAGCAGCGTCGCCGCCCTCGTTGTGGCGCTATATAGGCCCCGCACACCAAAACTGTCAACACGGCTTTCGATAAAAAAGCGATTTTCTTTTCCACAGCCAATATGGTGTCTTTTAACGTAAATTCAACCGATGAAACCTGTCGATTCGAACAGTTGCGACAAACATATGACAATCACGCACATACCGTATCGCATTGCCGTCGATGGCGGCGGAACCGGATGCCGGGCGGTCCTGACGGACGAAGCCGGGACTATTCTCGGCCGCGCCACCGGCGGGCCGGCCAATATCGGCGCCGATACGCCGGGAGCACTTACGCATATAATAGAGGCAGCGGAACAGGCCGCTGTGAATGCGGGACTGGGCGTTGCGATATTAAGTGAGGCGCGCGCGGTGCTTGGGCTGGCCGGGGCCAATTCGCTCGCCAACCGCGAGGCGCATTATAATGCGCTGCCATTCGGGCAGGTCAGGATCGTGTCGGATGCGGTGACCGCGCTGCAAGGCGCGCTCGGCGATGGCGACGGGGCCATGGTCATTGTCGGGACTGGCTCTGCCTTTATCAGGCGAACCGGCGAGACCATTGAGATTGTCGGCGGGCGCGGCTTCATGCTGAGCGATCACGCGGGCGGCGCGCGACTGGGGCGCGAACTGCTGGAAGAAGCACTGCTCGCCGCCGATGGCATGGCTGCGCGCAGCGGATTGATCGATGCCGTATTGGCGCAGTTTAACAATGACGCGCGTACGATAACCGCTTTTTCTCGGAAGGCGACGGCCGCTGACTATGCCACCTTCGCGCCTTTGGTCTTCGAATGGGCCATGGAGGAGGATCCCCTCGGCCTTTCAATCACCAAGCGGGCCTGCGATTTCATCCGTCGTGGACTGGATCGTTTGGACGTAGAGAAGCTTGGCCGCTTCAGCATGACGGGCGGACTGGCGAACGCCTATGCGGCGCTAGCGTTTCTGCCGCACCGCGCACTTTATAAGCAGCCGCTCGGCGACGCCTTACAAGGCGCATTGGCGTTGGCCATGAGAGACGACTAATAAGATGAGCCGCCAGGGGCAAAAAGACTTGTCGCAACGCGGTTTAGTCGCTACGTTTTTTATCTGAAAGTCTCGCAGGGGTGGCATGCTTACCAAGAAAGGCAAATACGGCCTGAAAGCCATGGTTCATCTGGCGGGAATAGCCGATGGACAACTGGCCTCAGCCAGTGAGATCGCCGAAAAGCATCATATTCCGCGGAAGTTCCTCGACAATATCTTTACCGAACTGCGCAATGCCGGTTTCGTCGTCAGCCGTAAGGGCAAGGGCGGCGGATTTTGTCTGGCGCGTCCGGCCAATGAAATCGCCATCGGCAATATCATTCGTGCGCTGGATGGCGCGCTGGCGCCCATCGCCTGCGCAAGCAAGACCGACTATCACCCTTGCGACGATTGCGACGAAGAAGAATGCGAAGTGCGCCTGATGATGCTGGAAGTGCGTGAGGCCATTGCCAATGTGCTGGACCACCGCACGCTTGCCGACAGCAAGACGCTCGCCTCGCTGTCGGTTTAGCATCTCAATCAAGCCGCAACCGACCAGTTCGGAAACGGATCGGCCAGAGCCGACCAGCGTTCCGGCGCAAAGGTTTCGTCTTCCACCAGACATGTATCGAGTTCGGCGGTCAGCGCTTCCTCGCGCATCGGATCAACGCCGATAAAGACGATCTCCTGACGGCGATCCCCCCAGACCTTGTGGAAATACGGCGCCATCGCGCTCGTCCAGCCCGGTTCCGTCGGCCAATAGTTCTTCGGCACCGCCGACCACCAGCGCCCGCGCTTGGCCGTGTGCACCGATGCGCCTGCCTGGCTGATCTCGCCGACGAAATCCGGCTGGGTCGCCAACCAGAAGAAACCCTTGGCGCGAACAACGCCCGGCCAGCTCTTATCTATAAAGGACTGAAACTTTGCCGGATCGAAAGGCCGCCGCGCGCGATAAACGAAGGAACGAACGCCATATTCCTCGGTTTCCGGCACATGATTGTTGAAGCCGTAAAGCTCCTTATACCACAGCGGATGTTCATGCGCCTTATTGAAGTCGAACAGGCGTGTATCCAGAATGGCATCGAGCGGAACCTGCCCGAAATCAACCTCTTCGATACGCGCATCGGGATTAAGCGAGTGAATGACCTTGCGGGCCAGGTCGCGTTCTTCCGGCGAGGCCGTCGAAACCTTGTTCAGCACCACGACATCGGCAAACTCGATCTGCTCGACCAGCAGATCAACGAGAGTGCGTTCGTCCTCATCGCCCAGCGACTCGCCCCGATCGCGCAGAAAATCATTCGACGCATAGTCCTTGAGCAAATTGGCCGCGTCCACCACTGTCACCATCGTATCGAGCCGCGCCACATCGGTGAGGCTCTTGTCGTTCTCGTCGCGAAACTCGAAGGTCGCGGCCACCGGCAGCGGCTCCGCGATACCCGTCGATTCGATCAGGAGATAATCGAAACGCCCCTGCTCGGCCAGTTGCGAGACTTCCTTCAGAAGATCGTCGCGCAACGTGCAGCAGATGCAGCCATTGGTCATTTCCACCAGTTGCTCTTCGGTGCGCGAGAGATTGGCCCCACCTTCGCGCACCAGTGACGCATCGATATTGACCTCGCTCATATCGTTGACGATGACCGCCACGCGACGATTTTCGCGATTGTTGAGCACATGATTGAGAAGTGTCGTCTTTCCGGCACCGAGGAAACCGGAAAGAACCGTAACGGGAAGCCTTTTTCTCATGACACCGTTCCTTGAATTCGGAGGTTGGGTTGGGGTCAGTCGTGCTGATGCTGATCGAGATTGAAGGTCAGCGTGGTGAAATAGCTGAGCTTGTCGGCATCGCTGGAATCCGTCGTCGGGCTGGAGTGAGCGGCCCCGATGACATTGAGACCCGCATTGCGGATTTTGATCGTGGCGATGCCCTCGGCATTGGTTTTCACCGGCGCGGCGTGGCTGTCATTGACATAATCCGCTGTGACGGAAACGCCTTCCACCGGGTTGCCGTCGAAAAGAACCTGCACCGGCAATTCGCTGCCCGCCGTCAGGATTGTCGGGTCCATCAGGGGGACGATTTCGAATGGCAACCCCTGAGCCTGTGGCTTCTTGCGCAAATGATCGAGGATCGCGACCGCAAATTTCTGGCTCTTGCTGGATTGTTTTGCGCCCGGCACTTCGGCTTTCGACTTGTTGACCCATTTGCCATCCGGGCCTTCGGCCCAGAAACCGTTATCGAAGGTGCCACTGACCACCACCGCATTTTTCGGCACATCGAGAAGGGCATGGTCATCCTGCCGCCTGATCTCGACGGCGACTTTCTTGCCATCGACATCCTTTGCCGACACCGCCTTGAGCTTCTGCGGATCGTAAGCCTCGTCGGTTGCGCCGTGACCGTAGACCACGGCCTGCGTGCCGTGGCGCTCGGCGATCCAGATACCATGAGCGTTGGCGGCAACCGGCGCCACCAAGGCCACCGCCAGACCGACCGACCACAGTTTTGCGAAGTGACGCATCTCTTTTTCCTATATGTTATATCATTACATTATGGGTTCAAAAAACAGGCGGCAGCGCCGCCTTCGACGGATCATCCTGCGTCGGGCCATTCGAGGGATGGCCCGACGCCGTTACGGTTGCCGACAGGCTGACGGGCAACCGCAGCTGTCAGGAAGACAGGCAGGCTTTCAGCGAATCCGCCAGATTGCGGATCAGCTGCGGATAAAGATCGGGGCCGTCCTTCAATTCAGCACCAAGCGGGTCCAGAACGCCGGTCTTGGCATCGGTTCCATCGATGACCGTATTGACGAGCTTCGGTTCGAACTGCGGTTCGGAGAACACGCAGGCCACCTTGAGCGATTTGATCTTGTCGTGGATTTGCTGGATGCGAGCGGCACCGGGAGCCTTTTCCGGGCTGACCGTGATGGAACCGGCTGCTTTCACATCGAAGCGATTTTCAAAATATTGATAGGCATCGTGGAACACGACAAACGGCTTGTCCTTCACCGGCCGCAATTCCGTCGCGATATCCTTGGTCAGCGCATCCAGCTTTTCGGCATAGGCCTTGGCGTTCTGCTCATATTGCGCGGCATGGGCCGGATCGCTCTCGCTCAGAACCTTGGCAATATTGGTGACCAGCACCTTGCCATTCTGCGGATCGAGCCAGAAATGCAGATCATATTCGCCGTGGCCATGATGATGCTCGTGCGCGCCTTCGCCCGCTTCAGCAGCGTGATCGTGACCGGCTTCCGCTTCCTTCTTGTCGCCGTCATCGTGGTCATGCCCATGCGCATGGTCGTGACCCTCATGACCTTCGCCCTCGTGGCCATGGTCATGCGCCTCGAACGGCCCGCCTTCGCGGAATTTCAGCCGGGTCAGACCTTCCGATTCACCGAGCGCCACAACCTTGGCGCCCTCGCCCAGCGTATCGATCGGCTTGTCCAGAAAGGTTTCCATCGACGGGCCAGCCCAGAAGATAACCTTGGCATGTTCAATAGCCTCGGCATCCGAGGGCTTGAGGCTATAGACATGCTCCGAGCCTGCGCCCTGCACGATCAGTTTTGGCTCGCCGACGCCCTGCATGACTGCGGAAACAAGCGAGTGGAGCGGCTTGATCGAAACGACAACACCGTCTCGGTCTGCGGCAAAAGCAGTGCTGCCGAGACCGGCCAGAAATGCGGAAGCGAGCAGCAGGGAACGCAAATGTTTCATATTATCTCTCTTGAATGAGCGGGGTGAGCGGCACATCTGGTGATATGTTATTTTATTACATCAGTTGCGTTATGCTATAACGTCTGCCATAAGGTCTAGCAACCCCTTTTTGGAGAAATTCACCCGGCATCTTTTTGGCGATATCGCATTCATCCTGAAATTGCTGTCCTGTGTGACAGCTTGGGCAGGTGGATTTCACAAACGGGATATGGCGTTGCGCACCGCCCGAAAAAGACACTGGGAAAAACTCCGAATCGGCAGATGATCCGTTGGAATGCGCACTAAGCGAAATGAAGATGCAGGCAGCGAAAGCCCCGATTGCAATGGCCAGAAAGAATAGAATCCCCGCCGACAGGGCGCGGGAAACGCTGATTGAACTGAAAAACGCCGGTGTTTATCGCGACGGGCGCTGGCTTGTGCGCAATGTCGATCTGAAAGTCGAGCGCGGCGAGATCGTCACGCTGATCGGGCCGAATGGCGCTGGCAAAAGCACCGCGGCCAAGATGGCGCTGCGTATCCTCAAGCCCGACGAAGGCGAAGTGATCCACAAGTCCGGCCTGCGCATCGGCTATGTCCCGCAGAAGATCAATATCGACCGCACCCTGCCGCTTTCGGTGGAGCGTCTGCTGACGCTGACCGGCCCCTTGAGCAAGCAGGACATCATGGCGGCCCTTGAAGCAGTCGGCATCCCGCATCTTTTGAAAGCGGAGACAGCCCATCTTTCCGGCGGCGAATTCCAGCGCGCCTTGATGGCGCGGGCGCTGGCGCGAAAACCGGATATCATGGTGCTGGACGAACCCGTGCAGGGCGTGGATTTTTCCGGCGAGGCCGCTCTTTATGAACTGATTGCGCGGCTGCGCGACGAAACCGGCTGCGGTGTGCTGCTGATCTCGCACGATCTGCATCTCGTCATGGCGGCAACCGACCGGGTCATCTGTCTCAACGGTCATGTCTGTTGCAGCGGAACCCCGCGCGACGTGACGGCAAGCCCGGAATATATGCGCCTGTTCGGCAGTCGCGCTGTCGGGCCGCTCGCGGTCTATGAGCATCATCATGATCACACGCATCTGCCTGACGGGCGCGTGCTACACAGCGATGGTTCGGTGACGGATCATTGCCATGCCGATGACGGCCATCATCATGAGCATGAGCATGAACATGCGCACGAGCATCACCACCATCATCACGGGAAAGGCGAACACCGTGCTTGACGATTTCTTCACCCGCGCCTTGATTGCCGGCATCGGGCTGGCGCTGACGACCGGCCCTCTCGGCTGCTTCATCGTCTGGCGGCGCATGGCCTATTTCGGCGACACCATGGCCCATTCCGCCTTGCTGGGCGTGGCGCTGGCGCTCATCTTCGACATTAATCTGATGATTGGCGTCTTCGCTGTGTCGGTCGCGATTTCCGCGATCCTGCTGCTCTTGCAGCGCCGCCACACATTGTCGGCGGATTCGCTGCTCGGCATCCTGTCCCATGCCACATTATCGCTCGGTCTCGTGATCGTCGCTTTCATGACGTGGGTGCGTGTCGATCTGCTTTCCTTCCTGTTTGGCGATCTTCTGGCCGTTTCACGGCTGGATATCGTCTATATCTATGCGGGCGGGGCATTCGTGCTTGCCGTGCTGGCCTGGTTGTGGCGACCCATGCTGGCCGCGACCGTCAGCGAGGACATTGCGC
The DNA here is from genome assembly GCF_006376685.1 of Ochrobactrum teleogrylli. Taxonomy (GTDB): domain Bacteria; phylum Pseudomonadota; class Alphaproteobacteria; order Rhizobiales; family Rhizobiaceae; genus Brucella; species Brucella teleogrylli. Next base: position 6,437 of record NZ_VEWL01000004.1, read on the forward strand.
GCGCCGAAGGCATGAACCCCGCCGTCTCGCGCGTCATCTTCATGCTTCTTCTGGCCATCGTCATCGCCATTGCGATGAAGATTGTCGGCATTTTGCTGATCACATCGCTGCTGATCATTCCGGCTGCAACCTCCCGCCGTTTCGCGACCACGCCCGAGCAAATGGCGGTACTTTCATCGCTGATCGGCGCTGCTGGCGTGGTCGGCGGGCTCTACGGCTCCATTCATTTCGACACGCCGTCGGGCCCTTCCATCGTTGTCGCTGCGCTTGCTATTTTCATTTTCAGTCTTCTGCCCTTACATAAGAGAGCAGAGGCCCCATCGAAACGGATTGCTGAACAATGAGCTCGCATCACCACCATCACCACCCGCAACAGGATCTGACCCGCAACCAGACCCTCGTTTTCGATGCTCTGTCCAAGGCGGAGGGGCCGCTCAGCGCCTATACAATTCTAGACCAGTTGCGGGATGACGGCTTTCGCGCGCCGCTTCAGGTCTATCGTGCGCTGGAAAAGCTGCTTGATTACGGGCTCATCCATCGCCTCGAAAGCCTGAACGCTTTCGTCGCCTGCGCGCACCCGCAATGCCACCAGCAGGGCCTCGTCGCTTTTGCGATCTGCGAGAAATGCGGTCAGGTGACGGAATTTTCCGACGCGGCGATCGAAAATCTCGTCAGCGCCTGGAGCCTGCAAAGCGGCTTCAAGTCGCGCAAGACGACGCTTGAACTGCGTGGTCTGTGCCAGTCCTGCGGCGATCACTAACCCTTTGGAAGTAAGGTTCTCTGGCGGTCAGACTTTAAAAGTAACGCTTCGGAAATCGAAATCTGCTAAAAATACCTATTCAGGGGATTAGTGGGTAAGATTTTCATATGGCGCGCATGAAGTCGCCGCAGGAGCGGCGCAAGGAAGAAAGACAAAGGACAAGGTTACGTTCGGGAAAACTTATAGACCTGGACGGGCAGTTTATCGTTGAGTGCCAGTTCAGCGACTTGTCTCCCCATGGCGCCAAGCTTAGAACCATCGAAACACCTGCCCTGCCCGACCGGTTCTGGCTGTTCGACGATTATTACAAGCGCGCGCTGCTGGCCCGCATCGCCTGGCGCAATGGTCGCGAAATGGGCGTCGAACTGATCACCGATCCAACGGTCACGCCGCTGGATGCCGAACGTCTCGCCCAGCTTGGCGGAAAATATTATTCGCTGTGAGCCGCCTGCCCATCATTGATACTTGCATTGGCTTGCTTTCCGGGCGTCTGGTGGGCTGGTGCTGTCGATGTCGGCTCACCGCGCATGTTCATGGCGCGGATTTCTTCAGCCGAAATATAGTTGAACTGCTCGACCAGCAGGTCCTTGATCACCGGCTCGGGGAACCGCCCGTTCAGGTCTGAGATGATCGAGGCGCGCACGTCCTCGAACTGCACTTTCTCCACCTCTTTCGTATCCGAATAGCTGCCATAGAACTTGCGGAAAATCTCGTCGCTGATGAAAAGCTCCAGCGGCACGCTGAGCTTCTTGCGGATATTCGAATCGACCGTATAGACGAGCTGCGTCACGACATAGCCAGCAACCGCGCCGTTCGAAATGATCGGCACGCTCATCACGTCCGTCTTGACGTAATCCACGCCGCCGAAGCCGCCGACAGCGGCCTGCGCCCCACCGGACGATGACGCGTTCTGACGGGTCGCCAGGAACAACGACCCGAAGGCGACAGCGCAAATCCACAGGCCAATGACGAAAATGCGGATCATCGCGCGTGACCGAGCCTCGCGCTCTGCATGGAATAGGTGCCATCGGCTTCTTGCGTTTCCAATGCGCTGCGGATCACATCGGCGAGTTCGCCGACCGCGCGCAGATGCAGCTGCAACGCTTCGCAGTTCTTCTCAAGCTTTTGCTTCAGGCTGTCGAGCAGCGGCTGCAAGCCTTTCAGTGTCGCAGGCTCGGCCAGAGCGGCAGCCTTCTTGATCGCCTTGTTGAAATCATAGAGACCGCGGCTTTTGCGTGAATTGATTTCTGCGAGATCGGGATTGCCGCCTTCCATCAGAAGGCGCGTTTCAGTCTCGATGACGTCCTCAAGACGCTGGATGGCGCGAACCACCGGCTTCAAAGTCGGGTTTTCTACCGGTTCCATTGCCAGTTCCGGCTTCGCCAGATCATGCACCTGTTCGCTCGCCTTCGCGAGAACCAGCGGTTCTTGCGGGGGCAGGCTGGTTTCAGAGCTTGTCTCGGTCATTTCAAGGGTTCCTCAATTTCGGTGGACGTCACGTCGCGCGCTGCGGTATTTATCGTTCAGCCGCGCGCGCTATCCGCGTCGTCATTTTTCTCAAGCTGCTTTTGGATGAGCGTGCGTTCGAACCCGTGTATCAGATCGTTCGAAACCGCATCGTTGCTCATAGTCTCTCCCAGATTGTTGATCACATCTCCTAGTGCTGCAGTGGTCGGCGCATCTGCCCGCCCTTTGCGCGCCGCCTGCTCCTCAAGCAGTCTGGCAATGCCGACACCGCCGCCATCCGCCATCTTGTTCGCCATGGCTTCCGCCATCATCGACTTCCAGTAGTCACCCGCGATGCCCTTGCCGAAAGTCGCTGTCGTGTCACTGGTGAACATCGACTGGACAAAGGATTGCAGCATGAAGGCCTCGAATTTCCGATAGGCCGGATTGATCGTATTCTGCGCGTCGGGCCGCATAGTCACGCCCGCCGAAAAACTATCGGAAAAGCTTGCGAAATTATCCCGCGTCAGTCCCGTACCGGACGACGCCATCGCCGTTTGCATGGTGCCGGAGACCGACTTCAATCGCTCCGCCGCCATGCGATAGGCCTGCGGATCGGCCGCGCGGGCCACATCCATCACCAGATCCGACGGCGGGTTGATCGCCATGCAAGGTTTCCTTCTTCATCCTATGAGTGCACCATAATGGGTCAAACTTGACTGAAACTTGTGGACGAGTTCAGCGTAGCCCAGAAGGCGCTTTCGTGGTTTTACGGCTAACGAATTCCTCGATCAGACTGGCCAGTTCGTGCCGGTCCAACTCGCTTTTGGCTTCTTCCAGCCGATCTTCCAGCAGTTCAACCCGCCGTTGTTCCTTCAAAAGCGCGCCGCGCTCTGATTCGAGCCGTGATTCGAGCGCCGCCGATTCGACTGCATTCGCACCAAGACGCTTGATGAGCAGCGACGGATCGATATCGAAGACAGCGCCGTCATACCGACGGTCCTGCATGGCGATGAGGGCCAGACGCTCCTCCTCCAGCGCAAGCTTGCGCGCATTGGAAACGGCCAATGCTGATTCGAGCCGGGCGCTGCCAAGTTTCTGCAAATCGATCAGCTTCTTCAGATTGCGTGTGTTGGTCTGGGCCATGGCCACCTCAAAACAAAGCGCGCATTTGCGTGGCGGTTTCGTTGGTGAAAAAGCGCAGCAATTCCGGCAGGATGAAATAGACCACGAGCAACCCGCCCCCCAGCACGAAGGGCATCGACACGAAATAGATCGGGATCGACGGCGTCAGCTTGTTAACAAGACCGATCGCGAAATTGACCAGAATCGCAAAGACGATGAATGGTGCTGCTATGCGCAGTGTCGCCATGAAGGCCAATGACAGCGCATCGGTAAAATCGATCATCGCCGCGTCCGGGCGGAATCGCCCATCTACCGGGATTGCCGAATAGGAATTGAGCAGCGCGCGCAGAATTTCCAGATGCATGTCGGTGACGAAAAACAGCAACAGCGCGCTGAAGGTCACGATGGTCGCCAATGTTGCCTGCGGCTCCGATTCGGTAATCGCATCGGCGGGCGAGCCGCTAAAGCCAATGGCCATCGCCATGGTGTTGGCCATGAATTGCAGCGCCCAGAAATAGATATGCGCCAGAATGCCAATCACCGCGCCGATAAACATCTCGCTCGCTATCAGGCGAAACAGGGTCCACGGCGCGCCGCTGTCGACAGCCGTGACAATGCGCGGCAAAACCAGCGGCAGCACCGCGAAGGAGCACGCCAGCGCGATGAAGAGCCGGACCTGCAACGGAATGCGCGCGCTCGAAAGCCCCGGCATCAGCATCAGGCATGCGCCGACCCGGCAAAAAGCCAGAATGGCTGCCAGAATGATGTCGTTGAGCGGCAGTTGCGCGATCGGCACTCAGGCCCCTTTCCGCGTTTCAATCATATAACCGTCCTCCTGATTCCCTCGTCCTGAGGAGGTGCCCTGAGCGCAGCGAAGGGAACCGTCTCGAAGGATCGAAGGACGAGGGATCGAGAGGTCGAGGAAATCAAAGAACCGAACCTACGAAACCGCGCCGAGCGATTTCACCTCGACGCCGCGCGCGATTTCGACATGCGACAGCACCGGCAAGGTTGCGAACAAGCGCTCGATGATCATCCGGATATAGGGCCGCGCTTCCGGCGACGACACGAGGACGAATCGCTCGCCATTGTCGAAATGCTTGCGAATGACGGTCGATGCTTCCGTACCGAACTGTTCCAGCAGGCGCGGGTCGATATCGAACTCGACGATTTCGCCCTTGGCGTCTCGCTTGAGGCTCTGGTGGAACACCAGATCCCAGCGATTGCCGAGACGCAGCACATTCAGCACGCCATTGTCGGAAAGGTCGCCGCAGATTTGCTGCGCCATGCGCATGCGCACATGTTCGACAATCATTTCCGGGCGGCGCACCATCGGCGCGATTTCCGCGATGGCTTCAAGAATGAGGTGCAGGTTGCGGATAGAAACCCGCTCGGCCAGCAGAAGCTTCAGCACGGCCTGCAAACCGGAATAGGAAATATGCGCCGGGCTGATATCTTCCACCAGCTTGCGATATTCCGGCCCCAGACGATCCAGCAGAATGCGCATATCCTTGTAGGACAGGAGCTGCGCTAGATTGTTGCGCACGATTTCGCTGAGATGGGTGAGCAGGACGGAGAGATTATCAACCGTCATATAGCCATCACGGCGCAAATCGGAAGCGAAGGTTTCCGGCACCGAATAAGCGCGCATGCCGAAGGCGGGCTCGCGCATTTCCTCGCCGGGGATAGACGGGATCGGACGCTCGCCCAGCACCACCAGAATTTCACCGACGCGCAATTCATGGCTGGCCACCGCCGTGCCGTGTATCTTTATGCGATAGCTTTTCGGCGGCAGGGCAAGGTCGTCCGTCACCTTGATTTCAGGAATCACGAAGCCGTATTCCTGCGCGAATTTACGGCGCATCTTGTTGACGCGATGCGCCAGCTCCTGCTGCGACGCCATCAGGCGCGCGGAAAGCTGCTTGCCGAGGCACAGTTCAATCTGGTTGGTTTCGAGCGATGCCTTGACGGAATTGCGCTCCTGATCCGCGGCCTCGCGCTGCTTCTTGTCCGCCTCAGTGGCTTCTGCCTCGCGCTGGCGCGCCTGGCGGCGGGGCACAGCGATACCGATGAAGGCCATTGCGCCGCCCAGCATGAAGAACGGAAATGCCGGAAGACCCGGCATGATGCCAAGCACGAACAGCAGCATCGACGCGACCAGAAGCGCCTTTGGATAAGCGCCAAGCTGGCCGAAAATCGCCTGATCGGCTGAGCCCCGGGTTCCGCCCTTCGACACCAAAAGACCGGCGGCGAGCGAAACAATGAGGGCTGGAATCTGCGTGACGAGACCGTCACCAACCGACAGCTTGGTGAAGACGTCAGCCGCGTGGGAAATGTTCATGTCATGGCGGGTGACGCCGATGATGATACCGCCGAAAATATTGACGGCAGTGATGATCAGACCGGCAATGGCATCGCCGCGCACGAATTTCGACGCGCCGTCCATGGAACCGAAGAAGGAGCTTTCTTCTTCCAGTTCGCGGCGGCGGCGCTGCGCTTCCTTTTCATCGATCAGGCCCGACGAAAGGTCGGCATCGATGGCCATCTGCTTGCCGGGAATGGCGTCGAGCGTGAAGCGTGCGCCCACTTCCGCGATACGCGTCGCACCCTTGGTGATGACGAGGAAGTTGACGATGATCAGGATGCAGAAAACGACGAGACCGATGACGAAATCGCCGCCCATCACGAATTGCGAGAAACCGTGGATCACATGACCGGCGGCCAGATAGCCTTCATTGCCGTGGGTGAGAATCACGCGCGTCGTCGCAATATTGAGCGAGAGGCGCATCATGGTCGCGATCAGCAGGACGGTCGGAAAGGCGGAGAAATCCAGCGGCCGCTGAATCCACAGCGCCACCATCAGGATAAGCACCGAAAAGGCGATGGAAAAGGCAAGACCGATATCCAGCACCACGGCTGGCACGGGCAGGAACAGCACCGTCAGGATGATGATCATGCCTGCCGCCAGCCCCATATCGCTGCCGGTCAGAAATCCGCTTTTTATGAAGGGTTTAGCCGTTGCCTGCTGCACGTCCGTCTCCTGTTACGAAGCGGACCTTAACTTGCGAAGCTTGCGCGAAACCTGAAAGGAGGAGAGGTAGAGCATGTCCAGCAAAAGTGCGCAGCGCCTACGCGGGGAAATCAGTCCACTGGACTGATTTCTGATCCCGCTTCGATGCGTAGGATAATGCGTAAAAACAAATAGATAGAGCGGTTCCCAGATTCCGTTTTAACCGGAACCGCTCTAGAATCCCTTTTCGATGCGCGAATAGACGAGCAGCGTAAAGGAATTGATCTGCGCGCCGACGAAAGGCGCGGTGACAGCCAGCACGACGAAAATCACGACGATCTTCGGAACGAAGGTCAGGGTCATTTCCTGCACCTGCGTCAGCGCCTGAAACAGCGCGATGCCGATACCGATCAGCATCGCGGCCAGAACCGCCGGGCCGCTGGCCATCAGCACGGTCCAGACTGCGGAATTGACGATATCCAGCGCATCGGCTTCGTTCACCGGGATCGTCCTTAGCTGACCTTGACGCCCTGACCGATGGTGACGGTCTTCCCGTCTTCCAGCTCGGCGAGCATGCCAGACTGCTGGATCGTGACCGATTTCACCACGCCGGAAATCGTGCCGTCGGCACTGGTCACCGTGCGGCCAATCCAGCCCTCGGCCTGCGACAGCGATGAGTTGGCGATCAGCGTTTCCAGCTTGGAATTCATCTGCACGGACTGCTCGACACCCGAAAAGGTCGCAAGCTGCGAGACATATTGTGTCGCGTCCATCGGTTGCGTCGGGTCCTGATTCTTCATCTGGGCGACCAGCAGTTTCAAAAACGAGTTGTAATCGACATCCGCCTTCGCCGCCGAGCTGGCGCTCGACGAATTGTTGGTATTGGTCGTGGTGTTGCCGACCGGTGGTGTCGTAGTCATAGGCTTGTCTCCCTGGCCTCAGCGGCATTCCTGACCGGCGGCACGGCGCTTTGTTCCGGCATCAATTCCGCCTCGCGCGGATATTGCGCGCGGATGGTTTTCAGCGCTTCGAAAATGCGCCCGTTATGCACCAGCTCGTCAACGATCTTCAGCGCGTTCAGGATTGCCGGATCGGAAAACGCCTTGAACATGCCTTTCAGCATTTGCGCAAAGGTTTGGCGCGCCTGATCGCGCAAGGAAGGCTCGATGAGCATCATCTGCGCGGCAAAATAAAGCTGGCGCAGCGGGGTCGTCGTCTGGTCCGGCTGGAGCACATGGTTTTCCAGAAGGAACGTCGCATCGTTGAGCAGTTCCAGCGATACCTTGCGGTCGGCTTTCAGCACGGCGCCGTTGATATAGATCTTCTCGCCAGCCCGAAGCGACAGGCGGATTGCCGATTTACCGTTGGCCGCCATCTTAAAGACCGTCCCGGATCGACCGCGTGATCTCGATCAGCGTATCGTAATCATTGCTCTCGCCCTGGCGGATACGCTCGATTTCCTTGAGCACGAAAATGCCCACGGAAATGATGGCGGCCTTCAATTCTTTCGGCAGCGCATTTTCTTCCGATCCCAGATCGTCAATGATCGTGGTCCAGAGCCGCATTGTGAAATAACCGGCATCGATGGCTTCGCGCGAACCGGCGCCATTGGCCTTGGCTGCTGCGAGCATGTCGATCGAACGGTCGAAAAGCATCCGTTCGCGGTCCTTGGCGCTCGCCATATCGTCATTCATGACATCTTCGTAGCGCAACTGATACATGTCGTCTCCGCTAGAGCGCCTTTGATCTGATCAAATCAGATCGGCGCTCTAAATGGTTGGTCTTACGCACATCTTATCCGAAAACCGTTTCACACTTTTCGGGATGTGCTCTTATGGGCATCATCTGCGCGGATCGCCTCATGCCACCGCCGTTATGATGCCGCCCGCTTTATTTTAAATAGTTAAGCAGGCTCATGCTCTGAAGCTGAACCGTCAGCTGATACGAGGTCTCGATCTGCGTCTTCAGATTGTTGACGCGGGTCGCCGCCTCGTAAGGATCGACTTCTTCAAGATTGAGAACCGACTGGTTCAGGATCTTCTGCTGTGCGTTGATGCGCGTGACGGCCTGCGAGGTGCGCGACTGGGCGAGACCAAGCGCGGTCTGTTCGGACGTGGTCTCGGCGATGGCCTGCGTCGTCGTCTGCATCGCATGGGTGGTCAGCGCCTGAAAGGCCGAATTGTTGAGGCCAATAGTAGAAAACTCGGCCATCATCGCAAGCGACATCACCGTCTTGCGAAAACCGTCGGCATTGGCGCTGATCGATGTATCGGCTGTTTCAGTCGGCGAAATACGGCTCTTGATGACAGTATCCGATGCATCCGACCAGTTGGCGTCCCAATTGGCATCGTTGAACTGGTCAGCATAATCGCCTTCCAGAAACGCCGTCATCTGGTCGGCGGTAATATTGGCGACCTGCGGATCATCCACGCCAAAGCCGAAATGCGCCGTGAAAGCGTCGCGGATAGCCGTCTGCGCCGCGCCGCCCTCGGTATAGTCTGCGATGGGCTTCACATCGGTATTGACGCCGGAGAAGATATATTCGCCGTTATAGCTCGTATTGAGCAGACCTGTGACGCTGTTCAGGATCGACCGCGCCGAGGCGGCAATGGTCGAGCCGCTCTCGCTGGTGCTGGTGGCGCCGGTGAGATTGGCCAGAAAATCCTGCGTATTGTCGATGATCGCGCTCGTCGCCGTCTGCGTCGTGGTCATGCGCTGCTGCACGAGATTGTTCATGTCCAGCAGCACGGTCAGCCGGTCATATTCCTTGCGCAGGGAAACGCTCTGTCCCGATTTGGTGCCGAGCGCCAGCCCCACGTCGAAGACGGTTCCCGTCGTTGCTTCCTGCTGGGCCTTGACCAGATCAGCCTTGCTCTTGCTGACAAGCGCCCGAAGGGCGGAAGCTGCACCATAGTTGGAAACTGATTGCGCTTTCATGAGCCTCACACCGCCGCGAGCAAATCGTCGAGCATCGCGCTGACCGTCGTCAATACGCGGCTCGATGCCTGATAGGAATGTTCCAGATCGAGAAGCAGCGCCATTTCGGTATCGATATTGACACCGTTGGCGTTGGACATGGCCTGATCGGCCTGGGCCGCTACCGTCTGGTTGTAGTTATATTCGTTGTTGGCCGTCTGACGCTTGCCTTCAAGCCAGCTAACCGAGGACGAACCATAATCCGTCAGGCTCGCATTGGCCTTGAGCCCGGCTGCGGCGTCGAAGGAAAATGGCGTCGAAAATGCTTCGTTCAGCGCCAGCAGACGGTCGGTGAAACCGGCGGCGTTTTCCGCATTATAAACATAGTCGGCGCCATTGGCGCCACCGTCACGCAGATAGGTCGGGCTGCCGCCCTGCGCGGTGACGAATGCGGAGGAAACCTTGATCGAGCCTGCAATGCCAGAGGTCAGGCCAGCGCCCGGCACTGCTGGCGAACCAGACCAGCCGAACAGGCCGGTTTGATCCGCGCCGCCACTGCCGGACTGGTCCGATTCGGAAAACATGGTGACAAGGCCGCGTGCGATCTCGTCAAGCTGCATCTGGTATTGCGGCGCAATCTGATCGCGCAATTGGAGAAGCCCGCTGAGCCGACCCGTGCCATAAGGCTGGTCGAAAGTATCGTGGCTGAGCGGCACGCCATCCACCAGCACGGCATTGCCGGCTGTGCCAGCCGTCAGGCTGCCCGATGGCGCAAAGGTCACGGTGCGCGCCGTGGTCTCAAACAGCGTCACGCCATTATCGGCGAAAATGACCATGTCATTGTCGCCGCGCGTCATGGTGGTGATGCCAAGCTCGCCGGAAATCTGCTTGAGGAGCGAATCGCGCTGATCCAGCGCATCGGACACGTCACGCCCGGCGCGCGTGCCGCTGACCACATCCTTATTGACCTGTTCGAACTTCGACAGAAGATCGTTGATACTGGCAACCGACAGCGCGATTTCGCTATCGGCATCCTCGCGCAGCGTCTGCACCTGCTTGGTGCCGTCATTCAGCGCATTGGCAAGCGCCTGCGCCGTCGACACGACGCTATCGCCGAGCGACGAATTGGACGGCGATGCCGCATAGGTCTGGAGCGCATCGCGCAAATCGCCCATCAGCGCCGATGGCGAACCGGAATAATTGTCGGCGGAATAAATCGACGAAAGGCGGTCAAGACCGCTTGCGAGAGCCGACGAAGAGGCCGCCGTGCTGTTGGACTGGATGTAGCGATTGAACAGCGCTTCATCCGCCGAACGGGTGACATTCACATAAAGCGAGCCATAAGGCCCGGAAACGAGGGAAGCAGTGCGGCGCGAATAGTCGGGATCGTTCACGCCAGCAATATTGCGCGAAACAACCGATGTCTGCTTGGACGTGGCCGCAAGCGAACTCTTGGCCGTCGATAGAGCAGAACTAAGTGACATCCTTTTCCCCTCATCCAAATCGCAAACCGCGACCCGTAATGTAAAATACGGCGTTTGCGGGAAAGTCGCCCTTCCCGCAAACGCTCAAACTATCTCTTCAGATTGACCAGAACGTCCATGAGTTCGGAGCCGGTCTGGAAGACTTTCGAATTGGCCGTATAGCTGCGCTGGGCTTCGATCATGTCGGTCAGCTCCTGCGCGATATCGGCGTTTGATTCCTCAAGCGAACCCGACATGATCTTGCCCATGCCATCGCCCTGCGGATAGCCGACCTCGATCCCGCCCGATGCGGCGCTTGGTGAAAACACGTTGCCGCTCACCACCGTCATGCGGTCGGGGCTGGCCACGGTTGCCAGCGGCAGACGATAGAGCACCTGCTGCGAGCCGTTTTCATAAATCGCGACGACCGAACCGTCCGCGCCCACATCGACGCTTTGCAGCGACGATGGCGCCTGACCGTTGATGGTGGCCTGCGAGATCGTGTAGTTGCCTGTACGCGCCGTCGACGCGCCGAGATTGAGATCGAGCGTACCGCCATTATAGCCGGTCAGATCGACAGAAATATTGCCGCCGGAAACCACCGCGCCCGTCGCGGGATCGAAGGTCAGCGTGCCCGTGCCGATTTCAACATTATCGGCAGCGTTCTTGACCGAGACCGACCAGGTATCATCCGCGTTCTTGGTGAAATAGACGTCGAGCTTCACCGCCTCACCGGCATTGTTGTAGGAGATGAGCGACGTCTTGTGGTTATAATCGCCTGCGGTCGCAGGAGGCGTGTCGGTCGTCGGCAGGTTGACCGTGAAGGTACCGGACGTGCTGCCGATTGCCGTGAGGTCCGGCGCGTTGACATTGACGATCGAGAGGCCGTTCAGGTCTGGCGCGACATTGCCGTCAGCCGATCCGAGCAAATAGTAGCCCGCCGTATTGACCAGATTGCCATCCTTGTCCGGCACGAACGAACCTGCGCGCGTCAGATAGGTTGCGCCATCCGCGCCCTGCACGAGAAAATAGCCGTTGCCGTCAATGGCAAGGTCGGTGGTGGACGACGTGGAGCGGATGCCGCCCTGATCTGAAATACCGTAACGCACCGAAGTCAGTACGCTGCCGGAATTGTACTGGCCGCCACTGCTCGGCAGAACAAGCGAGGAAAACTGCGTTTCGGCGCGCTTGTAGCCGATCGTGCTCGCATTCGCGATATTGTCCGCGACAGCCGAGAGACGGTTGGCCTGGGCATTCATGCCCGAAACACCCGTCCGCATCATACCGTAGAGACTCATTGCCAGCTCCTGAGAATTTTAGCCGAGAATTTTAGAACTTGTTACGATTCTAACGTGCCATGCTTGCGTGAAGCTGTAGCTTCGCGAGATTTTTGATTTTTTACCGGGAATGCAGTGCAGCTTTTGAGACGGAAATCCGTTTTAAAACTGCCCGAAGCCTTGAACGCGGAACACAAGCAAACCATTCACACAATGAACGGGGCACTACTCGATGCTGATGCAGTAGCCGAGGAAGCGCTTGGAATCGATGGGATCGAAACCAAGTTGCTCGCGCAACTTCTTGCGCAGCTTGCTGATGTGGCTTTCCACGACGTTTTCTTCGACTTCACTGTCGAAGATGCCGTAGATCGCACCAAAAATCTGCGCCTTGTTGATGCGGCGACCGCGATTGGCGATCAGATATTCCAGTATGCGGCGCTCGCGGCGCGGCAGCGGAAAATCGACGCCATTGATCTGTGGATCGCGCCCATCGGAAAAAACGCGGATCGGGCCAAGCTCGGTGCCGGTTTCCGCAACGCTCTGCGCGCCTGCGGCGCGGCGGCGGATCGCATTGATGCGGGCGAGGATTTCGCGCACGTGGATCGGCTTGCGAACGACATCGTCAACCCCGGATTGAAAAAGCTCCAGCGTATGCTCCAGCGAGGGACGGTCGTTAAGGGCGATGACGGGGGCCTTGCAGCGTTCACGAATTCGGGCAGGAAGACGATGCTGGGTTGCGCATTCGCCAATGAGGAACGCTTCGACGGCCATAATATCCTGCCGCGGAACAGTCTCTACCCATTCATCAAAATCTGCCGGTGTGAAGCCCGTCGTCGTGATGCCTTCACGGCCAAACCAAGAGGCATAGCCTTCAGTGACAATATCTCTGTCATCCACGACGACAATCATCGGCCCGCCTTCCGAATCAATATGTTAGCCCAAGCAAGACAGAGGTAACTGGCGGAGTGACTCGGCGACAATGGCAAGAAATTGCCCGCAATAAATTGGGAGGCATTTTAGCATTATCTAATTTTATGGGAATCGTGCAGATTGCATTGCACCTTGTAATGATAGCCAGGCGAACCTTAACGAGAGGTTAACGGCTCACGATGTTTTACGATTCATTACAAGGGGTTAATTATCGCTAACCTAAATTAGTCCCCAATCCTTATGACAATCACTGATTGCAGGGTTGCAAATGGCGTGTATGCGACACCGCTTTACAACCATTAAAAATTTAATGATTCACTGATGGTCCAGGGAGGCCGCCCGTTACGCTCCGCAAAATATTTTTGCGTCTGGCGTCCAGTTTCCGAAGCCCGTCGCGACCATATTTGCCATCACCCGGCAGACATATCGCTTCTGTGCGGGATTGTTGTTCGGGCCTGCATGATAGCGCGCGACAGCCATCGTCCAGTTGCCTTCACGGGTGTGAAGCTGCTTGAGAAAGCGCGCCGCGTAATCGACATTGAGGCTCGGCATCAGCATGGCTGCGACCGATGGAAATTCCTGCCCGTGATAGTAGTAGTTGATCTGCATGCAACCGAGATCGATGAGCTTGGCTCCCCCGGCGCGCACCTCGGTAAAACGCTTGAGGGCGGCCCCTTGCGACGGCAGAAATTCCGCCCGGCCCTCAATATTCATCGCATAGGGTTGCAGTGAATTCTTGCGCCCGGTTTCCGTCAGGCCGACAGCGTAGAGGATGCCGAGCGGCACGTCATAGCGCGCCGAAGCGCGATGCATTTCACGCTCGCAGACATTCTCCGCCAGAGCGGCACTGGCGTTACACAACCAGACCGCGACTGCGGCCAGCAGTGCCTGCAACAGTGTCGCGCGCCGCAGTTTCGGAACCTGTCTGCTTGCCGGACCGGTCTTGTCCCGTTTGGCTGGAATCACCATTCTGCCTGCCCTCGCCGCTTGCAAACTGAGCCTGTGCCTGAGATTGCGCGCCATTGCGGCCATCGAAGCCGCCTTGCATATTGAAGGCCTGTTGCTGGCCGGATGATTGCTGTTGCGCGCCGGCCTGCTGCTGGCCAGCGCCTTGCCCCGCCGCCGTGTGCTGGACCGCGCTTGCCGCAGTGCGGTCTGTAACCGTTACGGAGATGCGGGCATCGTCCGCGATACCGGCACTTTTCAGCGCCTTCTCGATGATCGAGCGGTCAGCGGAAAGCGCTTCAGCGGCCTGCGCCTTATCCGCGACCAGATGCACTTCTACACCGTCCGGCACAACGCGGATGCGCGCCGTCACCTGCCCCAGATCGACGGGATCAAGCCGTATTTGAAGCGTCTTCACCGAACCAAAGCTGCGCTCGGAAACCACCTGCACATCCGCCACGCGAACCGCCTGCGGCGTGGCAGTCGCCACCTTGCCATCCACCGGAGCAGCGGACTTGCCAGCGGCTTGCAGCGGCTGGAAGACACCGCGATCAGCATTGCTGGAATTAGCCGGCTGATTACCCGCTGGCTTTTCGGCTTTCATCAGATCGGTAAGGTCTGCATCGGCATTTTCAGTTGGCTTATCCGACTGCGCGTCGTTCGTGTCGCCCGACACAGCCTCGCCGGATTTGGAAGACGGCTTTGCACTGACACCAGGCTGGAGATTCTGAGCTGCCTCGGCCTTCCGCCTCATGTCGCTGACGGTATCCGCTCCGACCTCAGCACCCTCGCCTTCAACAGCGTTCGGATTCATGTCGTCCGATTGCGCCAAAGCAGCTTTTCCAGCCTTTTTCGCGAGATTTTCTGTGGCGGAATTGTGGCTTTCGCCGTTCAAATTGGGCATATTGGCGGCCAAAGAAAGGACATTCTGTGTCACGGCCCAGTTTGTCCCTTGCGTGGACGCATCCGCTTTCTGCTCATCGGGCTCATCGCTGAGCGCAGTATCGGCGTCATCGCCCTTCGCGACCGGCTTGCCATGCGGCTTTTCCAGAAGCGCGCCAAACAGCTGCGACGGCTCGGAATTTTCCTGCCCATCCACATTTGCCTTGCCTTGCCCATTGCTTTGCTGGGGCGCCAGACTGCGGGTCGGCGACGCCATCCGTCCGGCCTGACCGAGCAAAATATCCACGCTCATTGAATGGTCTCCCCTAGCAAAGCGTCGATCTCGGCAAGTTTGCGCCGGGCATCGTCCATGGTCTTCTGCAGATCGTCAGTTGGCTGCGCCGGTGTCGGTTTCCAGCCCGCAACCGGCGACGAAGCCGGTATTGCGGCGGGCGCGGTAACGGGTGCGTCCGCCACTGCCATAGCAGGCACCTTGCGGTCCTCCACAGCGGGTTCAGGCGCTGCTTTTGCTGGCGGCAGTGCGCTCGGCGCGCGGGTCACGACCGAGCCCACCGTCTCGGCTGCCTTCAACAGCTTTCGGTCAGGTTCCTGCAGGCGATCAGGCGAAATCTGCGACAGTTCACGCAAGGCGCTGCCCGCCGAATCGGAGGCGACATCGCTTGCCGCCGCATAGAGATTGGCGCGGGTCGGATCGGCTTTGAGTCGGTCGGCGAGCTTGCGCGCCTCCGCAGACATGAAACGCGCCCGCTCCGTCTGGCCGTCCACCAGAGCGCCGCGCGCAATCTGGAGATAGAGCGAATATTGCATCACCGGATCGGCGGCAGCGATCAGCTTCACCAGTTCGGCATTGCCGATGCGGTCATTGAGCTTGAGCGCCGCGCTGACGAATTGTCCCATGAAATCACGCATATAGGGCGAGCGGGGAAAGCGCTGCAGATAGTTGCGCGCCAGCATCCGGATCTTTTCCGCATCGCCAAGCTTGGCTGCAATCGGCATCGAACGGCGGATCGCCGCTTCCTCGAACAGCGTGCCCGGCGCTTCGAGCCGCACCTGATCAAGCCGCAGCAGCGCGGTCGCCGGATCGAAGGCTGTCATCTGGCTTGCGGTCACGAGCACGATGGAGGCTTTCAGCTCCGAAGGCACATCCGGCGACAGCGGAACGGAGAACAGCTTGACCACTTCGATCATCTGCCCGGAGGCATAGGCCAAGGCGCCCTTGATCAGTTCCTGCGGCACGACATCCGACTTGAAATCGGCCAGAACCTTGCGCACCGCGTCGGGATTACCGCCATTAAAAAGATAGATGATCGCCGCATAAATGTTTTCGGGATTATCCCAGGCTTCCTTCGGTGCGCGCGCCATGTCGGCGCTGATGAAAGCCAGAAGCTTGTTCAGCATGACCACGGCTTCGGGCTTTCCGGCCACCACCTGATCTTGCAACATGCGCAGCGAACGCACGAGCTTGTAAGGTTCAAGCACCGGCAAGGCTGCGCCCGCGCTGCCGCCCTGTTGCGCCTGTGCAAAGACATGCACCGGCGCTCCGGCCAGCGGCAGGCTCATGGTCAAGGCAATCATCAGTGAGCGCTGAACAAGCCGCTTCATGGGGCAGACTTGAGGAAAATATCGATGCGGCGGTTTTCAGCCGCATTCGGATCATTGGCGATTTTCGGCTGGCGGTCGGCATAGCCTTCAACGCGCAACACGCGCTTTTCATCCAGCCCGCCGCGCACCAGCATGTAATAGGCCATCTGCGCGCGCGCCGACGACAGACGCCAGTTGTCATAGCTTGCGCTTTTAAACGGGCGCGAATCGGTGTGGCCGCTGATGATGACTTCGCCGGGCTGGCGGGAAATCACCTGCGCTATGCGTTCCAGCATCTGCACCACGCGCGCATCAGGCTTGGCGGAGCCGATTGTGAACATGCCGTAGTCGATCTTGTCGGTCAGCTGGATCATCACGCCGCCCTCGACCGGAACCACCGTTACATCCGGCATCGGCTCAGCCTTGCTGCCCGGCCTGGCCGCAGTGGACTTTTCGCCTTCCGCAGCCTTTTTCAGTTCCGCAATGAGCTGTTCCTGATCTTTTGCCGGCGCTTCAGCGGGTTTTGCTTCCGGCGTTTCCGGCTTGGGCGGCGTGGAGGGCGCGGCATTCGGCGGCGTCAGCTCGTCCGCGGCCTTGCTCGACCAGTAATCCGGGCTGAAAGGATCGCGATAGGCATCGCCGCCGTCGGCGCCGGTGGCGGGACCGGATTGCGACGTACCGCCGTCACCCTTGGCTGACTGATTCTGCAACACACCGGTTTCATGCGCCAGTTCCGACAAAACCGCATAGGGTTCGCGGAAAAGCTGGCGCTCCTCCTGCTCGCTCGGCGGCACGGTCGTGGCGTCGTTGATGACCTTGGTGCTGTTTTCGACCTGCTGGTCGCTTTCATAGCGAACCTTGCCATCCTTCTCATCGACATCCTGCACGCCCTTGGGGCTGGAATGCCGGTCCATCAACTTGACGGGATTAAAATAGCTGGCGACAGCCGCCTTGGTTTCCTCATTGGCGGCATTGATCAGCCACATGACGAGGAAGAACGCCATCATGGCGGTCATAAAGTCGGCATAGGCAATCTTCCACACGCCGCCATGGTGGCCGTCATGGTCGTCATGCCCGCCACGGCGAACAATGATGATTTCGCGCTTGGTTTCGGGATCGATGCTCATTGGACCGCAGCCTTCAATTCATCAAGAAGCGGCGCGATGCGCGTTTCCAGCACCCGTTCGCCAAAGGAAAAGGACAATTCGTCCGACGCATTTTCGACAAACCGGCAGCCGGAGGGCAGCAGCGCTGCATGGTCGCGTAGCGGGGCCAGCAGTCCTGCCGGACCGGAGATTTCCGGCGCTTCGCCTTCCAGCGCCAGCGCCGCAATGCGGTGGGCAAATTCTGCAACCGCGTCCTGTTCAAGCTTTCCGACGAGAAGCGGCGCTAGAATCTCGGCAATCTGGCCGGAGAAGCTCTGTTCCAGCGCGGTCAGCGCTTCGGTCAGGCTGCGCGCCAGCAACAGCGCCTGCTCCCGCGAAAACGCGGCGCGAAGATTTTCGATTTCCGTCTCATGCTCGCGCAAAAGCCGGGCTTTCTCAGCTTCGTAAAGCGCCTCGGCTTCTTTATGGCCTTCCTCGCGGCCAAGCGTATGGCCTTCGGCATGACCGTTTTCAAAGGCGGAGCGCTTTTCTTCCTCGGCTGCGATGAGGGCCGCCATTTCCGCCTTTTCGGCAGCGGCAAGCTTATCCGCAAGGGCCGCCGCTTTCGGGTCAATCGCTTGGGCGCGACGAACCGGCTCTGGCTTCAACGGTTGCGACGGCGCAGGGGCGGCGATGATCTCCACAGCCTCATCCGCCACGCGATGGGTCGAAAAATCAGGAAGGTAACGGCTGAGGGAGAGCGCGCTCATTATCAGGCAGCCTCAAGCTCCGGTGCATCGGCCCGTTCGGCATGGACAGGCTGCTTCACGGCGTTTCCGTTGATCCACTGCTTGAGAACGGCGGCAACGCGCTCCTCATCCATCTCGATCATCTGTTCCAGACGAAGCTTGGCGGGCATGCGCATGCGCTGGCGCAAATCGCTGAGGCTGGTCTTCATCTGGTCGGCATAGGCTTCGGGCCCGCCGATCACAGCCTGCTGGCCCTCGCTGCCTGCCTGTGTGCCGACGAAATTCGGCGTGGCAACCTCACCCGCTTCGCGGATGGCGACTTCCGTGCCCACTGGTTTCGCGGTCTGGTCACGCAGCAGCGGACGCAGGCCAAACCAGATCAGAAGACCAACTGCGGCGAGGATGGCCAGCGCGTTGACATAGCTTCCGCTTTGGCGCAGCAGCGTATCGGTCCATGGCGCCGAAACCGGCTCCATATCCGCACCAGCCGGATCGAGGAAATTGACGGCGGTTACATTGATGACATCGCCGCGATCCGCATTGAGACCGGCAGCCGTGGCGACGAGATCGCGAATCTTGGTGATCTGCTGATCGACGAAATTGGCAGGCGGCGGCGTGGTGCCAGCCGTTTGCAGCAGGCGGGCCTGATCAATGACGACGGCAATCGACAGGCGCTTGACGGAATAACCGTCGCTCACCGTCGCAATCGTCTTGCTGTTCATTTCGTAATTGGTCAGTTCCTCACGCCGGTCGGTCTTTTCCGATGAGGTCTCGCCATTGCGGTTCTGGATTTCTTCCTGCGGGATGTTCTGTTCCACACCCGTCGCGTTGTTATCGCGGTTGTTGCGGGAATCGCCGCTTTCGCGCACCACGCGGACCGAACGTTCGACACGCGATTCGGGATCGAAGGTCGTCTCGTTGATCTGGCGGCGATCAGTGTCGAGCGTCGCCTGCACGCTGGTCTGGAAATGGCCAAGACCAAGATAGGGTGCCAGCGCCTTGCGGATGCTGTCGTCCACATTACCGGCAACCTGCTGTTCCAGCGAGGCGGTCATGAGAGCCGCGCCATTGGCGGCCTCGCCAGCGGAGGCGAGAAGCCGGCCATTGGTGTCGAGGACGGTGACCGACGATGCATCGAGCGACGGTACGGCGGCGGCAACGAGCTGGCGAATCGACTGCGCCGAATCGGCGGCAAAGCCGCCTTCCGCGCGAATGACCACCGAAGCGGACGGCTTCTGGTCGCCACGGCGGAACGAGCCTTTTTCAGCCAGAACGATATGCACGCGGGCGGCCTTCACGCCGCGAATCGCCTGAATGGTGCGGGCGATTTCGCCTTCAAGCGCGCGAACGCGGGTGATTTCCTGCATGAAGGAGGTGAGGCCCAGCGAGCCCATATTGTCGAACAGCTCGTAACCGGCATTGTTGGAGGTGGGCAGGCCCTTTTCGGCGAGATACATGCGGGCGGTTTCCGCCTTGCCGATCGGCACCAGAATGGAGGAACCATCCGACTTCACGTCGAAGGGAATGCCCGCTTCGCCGAGTGCCAGGCCCATGCGGTTCACGTCATCGCGCGACAGGCCGACATAAAGCGTCTCATAGGATGGACGGCTGAGATAGAAGCTCGTGTAGAGGATCGCTCCCATCAGGGCGGCCCCCACAAGCCCGAGCGCAACAAGCTTGCGCACGCCAAGCTTGCCAAGCGTTCCCTTGAGCTGTTCGATCAATTGCTGGATATTCTGCTGCATCGACACCACCGCCATCATGATGGATGCAAACTAGACCGCGAAGCTTGCGCGAAAGTGGCGGCTGATAAAGCACGTGCTTTCTGAACGCCGAAACGAAGCGGGGCGCGGAATTGATCCCGCGCCCCTTTTCCGCCCAAAGACATCCGGTCCGATCAGGTCGGTCCGGATGCGAACCCCTGATTTGCCTGAGAACTCGCGAGAGCCGGTGACCCGCCTCTCCGTTTTATCTACTCAGTTATCGATTAGCCGCGGAACAGCGACAGGATGTTCTGGTTCGACGAGTTGGCAATCGACAGAGCCTGAACGCCAAGCTGCTGCTGAACCTGGAGAGCCGACAGACGTGCCGATTCCTTGTTCATGTCAGCATCAACGAGCTGGCCAACGCCCTTTTCGATCGAGTCCGAAAGACTCGAAACGAAATCCTTCTGCATGTCGATGCGTGCCTTTGCGGCACCCAATTCGGCAGCAGAGGTTGCCATCGAGCCGAGAGCGGCTTCTACGTCGGTCAGAATCTTGTCAAACGCTGCGCCTTCGTCGGCTGCGTCATAGCCCGTAACGCCAGTCACGTCGCTGACGTCGATGGACAGGATCGACTGTCCCGACGCACCAGTGGTCTTGTCGAGAACGCCGGTGGTGCCACCGGTATCGATCAGACGGGTGCTGGAGTAGTTCACCGAAATCGTGCCGGTGGTCACATTACCCGAAGCGTCGCGGTTGTAAGAGGTGATGACGTTGAGCGCGTTGCTTTCAGCCACTGCCGGAGTTGCAGTAGGATCAGCAGTGTCCTTCGTCGAATCCGAGGTCAGCAGGTTCGAACCGGCGTAGTTGGCGCCAGCGACATTGTCCTTGAGCTGAGCAACATAGGTTGCAATTTCGCTCTGGATCTTGGCGCGATCTTCCGTGCCGGAGGTCTTCGCGAGAAGAACCTTCTGCTTGATCTGATCGACGACTTCAATCGCCTTGTTCATAGCCGTGTAGGCAGTGTCAACCTTGCCAGCGCCGAGGCCGAGGGAATCCTGAACGACGGAGTTGGCCTTGTTGTCCGAACGCATGGTCGTTGCGATGGACCAGTAAGCGGCGTTGTCGGATGCACCGGCAACCTTGAGGCCCGTCGAGATACGGTTCTGCGTTGCTTCCAGCGACTTGTTGGTCGTGGAAAGGGTCTGAAGTGCAGTCAGAGCTGCCGAGTTGGTCAGAATGCTAGCCATTATTTTGCCCCTTGGGAAAAATCATACAGAGGGACAGGCCGGACTTACCGGCATAGTGGAGCGGCATCATGCCTGTCTCCGCTGTCGCAGAGACCCACCATGTGCCGACGTTTAAAACCCAAATATTAAAGTAATGCTAATTTATTCTGCCGAATTTTACCGATCTCTCAGATTTTGACGCCGAATTTTGCCGGACGCCTTGGCAACTGTTCCAAATCGGGTCAGGAGAAGGAGCGTATCAGGCTTCCAACCAGAATATTCCAGCCGTCGATCAGCACGAAGAACAGAATCTTGAACGGCAGCGAAATCACTGTCGGCGGCAGCATCATCATGCCCATGGACATGGTGAGCGTGGCCACGACCAGATCGATCACCAGAAACGGCAGCACGATCAGGAAGCCGATTTCAAAGCCGCGACGAAGCTCCGAAATCATGAAGGCCGGGACCAGCACGCGGAAATCGACGATGCCATCCTCCCCGGTGCGGAAAGACGGATCGGCAAGGTCTTCGAACAGGCGCAGATCCTTGTCACGCACCTGACCCATCATGAATTCGCGAAAGGGCTGCGAAATCTCGGTGAGTGCTACCTGTTGCGTTATCTCGTTACGCATCAGCGGCTGCAAGCCATTGTTCCAGGCGCGGTCGAAGGCGGGCGCCATGACATAGAAGGTCATGAACAGAGCGAGCGAGATCATCACCATGCTGGCAGGCGCGGTCTGGAGACCAAGACCCGAGCGAAGCAGGGAAAAGGCTATGGCGAAGCGCGTAAAGCTCGTCACCATGATCAAAAGGCCGGGCGCGATGGACAGTACGGTCAAAAGACCGAAGAGCTGGACAATCTGGCCGCTGGCCGCACCGCTGCCTGCGGGCAGCAGATTATCCAGCGTCAATGGCTGCTGGGCCTGTGCCGAAACAGTGAGTGCGAGCGTCAGGAGAACGCCTGGACCAAGGAGTTTTTTCATTCTACGACCAGTGCCGAAATAAAGACCCGGTCCACCGCGCCTTCCGAGCGCAGGCGGGCGCGTTCTTCGAGATCGGCGCGCAGATAGGCAAGCCCTGCCGCGCCTTGCAATTGCATGAGATTGACACTGCGCAGGAAGCTCAGAAAATCATCGCCGACATTGGCCGCCATGGCCGCCGGTATTTCATGACCGGGCTTGGCGACCAGCGAAGCTTCCAGCCGTACCCAAGTGTTCTGCGGAATGCCGAGATTGGTGATGATCGGCTTTAGCGGCACAACCGCGCCGATGGAGCGCGATTCGAAATCGCCCGGCTTCGGCTTGTCTTCCCTGGCCGTGGTCTTGGCAAGCGCCTGCTGGTCGGCGGAAATCATGCCGCCCAGATACCAGCCGCCACCGGCGGCGATAGCGGTCAGAGCAACGACCGCCGCCAAAAGCCCCATCATGGAGCCTTTGGCCTTGCCGTCTTTCTTGTCCAGTGCCGTGTCGCTCATCGATGCTCAGCTTTAAAAAGGAGAAACCTGATCGAGAATTTGCTGGCCGTATGGCGGCTGCTGCACCTCGCTCAACCGTCCACGACCGCCGTATGAAATGCGGGCTTCGGCGATCTTGTCGTAGGAAATGGTGTTGGAACCGGAAATATCACGCGGACGCACGACACCGACGACATTCAGCACACGCAACTCATTGTTCACGCGCACTTCCTGCGAGCCGCGAATGATCATGTTGCCGTTCGGGAGCGTATTGGTGACGATGGCCGCAACCTGAAGACTGATATCCTCGCTGCGCTTGATTGTGCCCTTGCCCTTGGACGAGCTGTCCGAATGGGTGTTGATGGAACCGTCCATGTCGCCGCCAGCACCGGCGCCGGTGCTGCTGCTGGTCGCAAACGAACCGCCCGCGCCGTAAATGCCTTTCGACACCCGCTCGCGGTCGGTCTTGTTGTCGAGATTGGCGCGGTCATTGATGGAAATGATGACGGTCAGCACATCACCCGGCTCGGCCGCGCGCGGGTCCTTGAAGAAATTGGTCGAGCGCTGGTTCCAGAGCGAATAATCCGGCTTTGCCGGACGCGACGGATAACCATTATATTGCGGATTGTTGTTCATGCCGAGATTGGCGGCAACCGGCGACAGGTCCGGCGCACGACCGATTTCTTCCGGCTTCATGGCGCAACCGGCCAGAAGCGCCAGAGCGGTGGCGGCGAAAATGGTCTTGTTCATGCGTCCTGTCATTGCACCGTATTCCCGGTTTGCGCCTGAGCGCGCTGGTCCTTCACCGCCGGTGGCGTTGCGCCCGTGCGCTGCGATCCGACGATGATGCGTGCGAGCTTTGCTGCCTTTTCCGGCGGCATTTCATTCAGAATGATGCTCGAAACACGCGGGTTGAGCTTGAGGATCAGGGCTGCCGCCGCCTCATCGCCGATCATGGCCATCTGGGCTGCCGCTGCATCCGGCTTCATCTTGGAAATGATGTCGACCAGCGAATCCTGCGCCTTGCTGACGAACTCGTCGCGGCGCTTCAGCCACATCTCGTATTCCTTGCGCTTTTCTTCCAGCGCCTGCATCCGCTCGTCCACCTCGGCCTTGAGGTCGGTGAGCTGCTTGGCCTGCAACGAATAGCGGGCGTCTGCGGCCTGATTGTCGATATTGCCGCAGAACTTGCGGATTTCATCCAGATTGCCGAGGTTCGCAGGTGGCGCGGAAACAGGAACCGCCGCCGTTGGGGCCACAGTTGGCGCTTGCGGTGCAGGCGATGCCACCTCCTGCGCCAATCCCGGCAAGGCGCTGGCAAAAAGCAGCGCCAAAGCCGAACCGGTGCGGATTGCCAGTTTCACGATCATGTCTGCTGTCATCCCCGGCCTCATCATTGCACTACCAGTTCCGCGTGAAGCGCGCCGGAAGATTTGATCGCCTGCAGGATGGCGATGATGCCGGTCGGCTTCACACCCATCTGGTTGAGGCCCTTGACCAGATTTTCCAGATTGGCGCCGGTCAGAATCCCGATCTTGGCATTGGGCTGGTTGACGGCGATATCGGTGTTCGGCTCTATCGCCGTCACGCCGTCACTGAACGGTTCAGGCTGCACGACCATCGGCGTTTCCGTCACGCGCACCGTCAGGCTGCCATGGCTGATCGCCACTTTGGAAATGCGTACTTTCGAACCGATGACCACGGTGCCGGTACGCTCATCCACCACCACGCGCGCCACCTCATCCGTGATGATCGGCAGGCCCTCCAGCTCCGCAAGAAAGCGGGCGGCGGGCACATTTTTCGGACGGGACAGGCGAATGGTCTTGGCATCGCGGGCAATCGCCACACCGCGCCCATAGCGGCGCTTGGCGAAGATATTGATCGTATCGGCGGTGCGCACGGCAGTCGTGAAATCGGGATCGCGCAGCTCCACGATCATCTCGCTGTCCTTGCCGAAGTTTCCGGCAACCTCGCGCTCGACCAGCGCACCGTTTGGAATGCGGCCCGATGTCGGCACGCCCTGCGTCACGGTGGCTGCATCGCCTTCGGCGGTAAAGCCGGACACTATCATATTGCCCTGCGCAACTGCATAAATCTGGTTGTCGGCGCCCATCAGCTGCGTCATGACCAGCGTGCCACCCTGCAAGGAGGTGGCGTCGCCGATGGACGAAACCGTCACATCGATGCGTGAGCCGGAACCGGCAAAGGCGGGCAGATTGGCGGTCACGATAACCGCTGCCGTGTTCTTCGAACGCGTGGAATTGCGCGGCGCATTGATGCCGAGATTATCGAGCATGGCGCGCATGGACTGTTCGGTGAAAGGCGAGTTGCGCAGGCTGTCACCCGTGCCCTTAAGTCCGATCACCAGACCGTAACCAACGAGCTGGTTTTCACGCACGCCCTGAATGGTCGCGATATCCTTGAGGCGTGCCACAGCGCTGCCACGACCAAGCTCAGCATAGGCCATCTTGGACGGATCGCCGCCAGCACCCAGCCAGTCGGCGTCCGCTTCGACGGCGGTGCCGAAATCCTTCACATTCTTGGCCGACTCATCCGCCAGAACCGCAACAGGTTGAAGCGCGATAGCCAGAACGGTGATCAGCGTTGCCCAGGTTTTTCTCACCGCATCCCCACTTGAACACGGCCATCGGCCAGTATCGTGCCGGGCACGATGACGCCGCTGTCGCTGTTGCGTACCTTGATGAAATCGCCTGCCGCCCCGGACTCGAGCGGTATGCCGACAGCTGTGATCGTCATGACACCGGTGGAGAACACCATCGTCACCGGCTCGCCACGCTTGACCAGCGACGGCTCCGAGAGGGCGGCGACGAGGATCGGCTTACCCGCGATCAGCGTCTTGCGCGCGACCTTGCCGTCAGCCTGATCCACCGACAGCACATATTGCTGCGCGGCGGGCGCACTGATGTAAAACTTCTTCTCGACCAGCGCGACATTGCTGACGACCTGTCCGGGATAAACGGTCGCCGAAGGCACAACGAAAGCGATGCGGTCGGTGGCCGAAGCCCCCGAGATCGCAGCAGCGGCAAAACCGGCCACTGCGGCAGCAGCCAGTGCGGCGCGTCTGAACCGTGAACGGGCTTTGATGTCGTTTCCTTGGGCGCGTTTCATGGCGATCACCGTCAGCGCATGTTCTTCGATACAGTCGCCGCCATTTCGTCGGCGGCCTGAATGACCTTGGAATTCATTTCATAGGCGCGCTGCGCCGTAATCAGATCGGTGATTTCTTTCACCGGATCGACATTCGATGCTTCGAGATAGCCCTGCTTGACCGAACCGAAACCTGGATCACCCGGATCGCCAACCAGCGGCCCGCCGGAGGCTTCCGTTTCGCGATAGAGATTGTCGCCCAGCGGTTCGAGACCGGCTTCATTGGTGAAATTCGCAAGCTGAAGCTGGCCGAGCGGGGTGATCTGGATGCCATTCTGTTCCTGAATCTTCGCAAAGACCTGCCCGGTATCGCTGACGGTTACTTCAAGCGCATTTTCAGGAACCACGATGCCCGGCTGGACAATATTTCCGTCGAGCGTCACCAGCTGGCCATCGGCATTCTTGTTGAATGCGCCAGCGCGGGTATAAAGCGTTTCGCCGGTCGGGCTCTGGATCTGGAACCAGCCCTGCCCGGTCAGCGCCAGATCGAACGGATTGCCGGTCTGGTTGAAGCTGCCCTGAATATGCAGATTACGCACCGCCGCCGTCTGGACGCCAAGGCCGACCAGCGCGCCTTCGGGCACGATGCTCTCATTGGCCTGATTGGGAACGCCTGCCGTGCGCTCGGACTGGTAGAGCAGGTCCGAGAATTCGGCACGCGCGCGCTTGAAGCCCGTTGTATTGATATTGGCGATATTGTTGGCGATCACTTCCAGATTGAGCTGCTGGGCGTTCATGCCGGTTGCGGCAATCGTCAGGGCTTTCATGGTGCTTCCTTACTAGACCGACATACGGCTGATCTCGAGGTATGCCTGCACGATCTTGTCGCGGATCGCGATTGCGGTCTGGAGCGACTTTTCGGCTTCCATGACGGAGCTGACCACCTCATTCACCGGCGCATCACCCTTGATGCCCTGAATGGAGGTGGCTTCCGCCGCCTGCAATTTCTGGCCGACCGAATCCGTCATCTGCGACAGGACTTCACCAAAGGATGCGCCCGGCGTTGCGGGAACAGCCTGTGGAGCCGCCGTGGAAGCGGCAGAACCGACGCCATTCCCGGCGACGGTTTCGGAAAGGCGCGACAGGGCATTGCGCGCCGAAATGCTCATG
Organism: Ochrobactrum teleogrylli; assembly: GCF_006376685.1. Taxonomy (GTDB): domain Bacteria; phylum Pseudomonadota; class Alphaproteobacteria; order Rhizobiales; family Rhizobiaceae; genus Brucella; species Brucella teleogrylli. The sequence goes on from NZ_VEWL01000004.1 coordinate 33,290, forward strand.
ATCGAGTCGTACATTATGTGCTCCTCAGGAGATCGATGGTCATCGAGATCAGCTCACGCGCCTGCCTGACGACCTGCAAATTGGCTTCATAAGAACGGTTGGCTTCACGCATGTCCGCCATTTCGACGACCATGTTGACGTTCGGGTAACGGACATAGCCGCGCTCGTCGGCGGCGGGGTGGCTCGGATCATATTGCTCGACGAAGGGCGAGGTATCCTTGCCCACTTCGGCCACGCGCACTTCTGCGGCACCCGTGCCATGTTCCAGCTCGGTGCGGAAGGAAACGGTCTTGCGGCGATAGGGATCGTCGGTCGCCGTCTGGCCCGTCGACTGGGCATTGGCGATGTTTTCCGAAACGATACGCAGACGTGTCGATTGGGCCGAAAGGCCGGAGGCTGCGATCTTCAGAGAATTCTGCAAGGCGTCGGAAGACATGGATTATCCCTTCGCGACCGACAGCATCATGCGGTGGAACGCTTTGACGATGCTGGTGTTGAGCGAATATTCGCGGGAAATCTCGCCTGCCTTCATCATTTCCTGTTCGACATCGACGGTATTGCCGGAATGGGTTTGCTCGGTGATGTCGTCGGGACGCAGGCGTGCGCCTGCGATGCCGTTTGCCTCGAATTCCAGATGCTGCGGACTCGTCGCAGCCATGGTGAGCTGCGTCTTGTCCAGCACATCGGTGAAGGGTTGAACGTCGCGCGCCTTGAAATCCGGCGTGTTCGCATTGGCGACATTGCCAGCGACGGTGGCCTGTCGGACCGACAGCCACTGCACTTGCCTTGCGGCCAGATCGAAAAGATGAATGGAGCTCATGGAGTTTCCCGCCTTTACCGTTGGTTAACTTACGGGGCGGAACTTGCGTCAAGCTTGCGAAGGTTAAGGGAGTAGGGGAATAGGGCAGTAAGGGAATATGTTTTTGGGGAATGGTATATCGTAGTTTCCAAGAGAGCGCTGATCGCGCAAGGCCAACATACTCCCCTATTCCCTTACTGCCCTACTCCCCTATCTCCGCATTTCAATCACGTCGCCTGACGACGTGGTCAATTGCCAGGTTCCCGACCCCCGACCGATGGAAACAAGGCGACTGCCATCGGGCAACAGCGATCCTTTTTCCACGAACCAGTAGCCGGATGTATCCTCGATCATTGCCATCCCGCCGACGACCTCGCGCAGCGCGAAGACCGGCTTCGGGAAAGCCTGTCCATCGCCGCCGCCTGCGCCGCCAGTGCCAGCGCCAGTTCCCGGCAGGCCCTTGCCGTTGGACATGACCGAACCGGTCATGGTGTTATCGATATCCGCACTGGGGGAAACGCGATCCGACGGGCGGAAGGACGGAAAGCGGCGCACCGTTTTCTGCTCCGAACGGTCCAGCGGATCGATGATCTTGCGTTCCGCCTTTTCGGCAGGCGCAAGCTCCATGCGCTGGAGATAGGTGATGAAGGGCAGCATCGCGCAGCCAGCCGCCAGCGTGACCGCTGCAATCTTCAGATATCGGTCAACCTTGCTGTGGGGTTTCTTGCCACCTTCCTGTGCGGCGGCGGCGCTCACTTCCGCTTCCAGATCGGCCAATAGCTTTTCTTCGGCGTTTTTGCGTCGGTTCTTGTTGCCCGTCATCATGGATTGGATGCCTGTTTTTCCCCGCGCAAGGCGGCGGCGAGTTTCTGATAGGGATCGTCTGAACGCGGTGTCTCTGGGGACTGCTGCAAGGCATCATAGATGCGCGGAACGAGATCCACCGCCTGATCCAGAATCCCGTCATGCCCCTTTTGATACGCGCCGATGGCGCGCAGATCGCGCGTTTCCTCGAAGCGGGCCACCATGCTGCGAAGCTGGCTGACAAGCTTGCGCTGTTCCGCCGTCCAGTTGTGCTTGGCGAGGCGTGAAACCGAACCCGGAACATCGACCGCCGGAAAGCGCCCCAGCGCCGCAATCGTCCGGTCGAGCACGATATGCCCGTCCAGCGTGCCGCGAATGGTATCGGAAACCGGGTCATTGTGGTCATCGCCATCGACGAGCACCGAGTAGATGCCGGTAATACTGCCGCCTGTATCGGCGCTGCCCGGCCCCGCCCGCTCCAGAAGGCGTGGCAACTGGCTGAACACGCTCGGCGGATAACCGCGCGAAACCGGCGGCTCTTCCGCCGCAATCGCCACCTCGCGCGCCGCATGGGCAAAGCGCGTGACGGAATCGACAATAAGCAGCACATTCTGGCCGAGATCCCGGAAATATTCCGCAATGGCCGTCGCGGTATTGGGCGCAAGACGGCGCATCATTGGGCTTTCATCGCCGGTAGCAACAACCGTGATGGTCTTGTCCAGATGGCCCGCCATGGTTTCTTCCAGCATCTCGCGCACTTCGCGTCCACGCTCGCCGGTCAGCGCCAGCACCACCGTGTCGAAATCGGCGGCGCGCGTCATCATGGCGAGCAACGTGGATTTGCCGACGCCGGAACCGGCAAAAATGCCGATGCGCTGGCCGAAGCAGAGCGGCGTGAAAATGTCGATCACGTCAACGCCGGTGCGAAGCCCGCGATCCACACGACCCCGACGCAGAGCGGCCGGTGCCAGATTTTCGGATGCCATCGGGCGTGGACCGGGCAAAAGCGCACCCCTCCCGTCAATCGGCTGCCCCAGCGCATTGATCACCCGCCCGCGCCATTCGAGCGCCGGACGGATGCTGAGCGGTCCTTCCTCGAAGACCGCTGCACCCAATGAGGGAATGATCCGGTCGTCGAAAGGTTTGACGAGAACCTGCCTGTCGGCAACGCGAATGATTTCCGCCAGACTGGTGCCGCCCGCAGCCCTTATCGCCACCGCATCGCCAAGCCGCGCATCGCGTGACAGCCCGCGCACGGCTATCGCCGAGCGCGACACGTCGCTGACCGTGCCGCCGATACCGGACACGGGCTTCGGCTCTACGGCCTGTTGACGGGCAAAGGCGGCAAGCCGCGCGAGCGGTAGGTCTGGCGTCATCCGTTTTTGGAGCCCAGCGTCTTGATCGCTTCAGACACGGTCGCTTCCTGCTGGGTCAAAAGATTATTGACCTGCTCAAAGGCCCGGCTGACGCTGATGAGACGCGTCATCTCGGTCATGGCGTCGACATTCGAGCCTTCGATCATGCCCTGCACAACGCCGATGCTGTTATCGTCGAAGATCGGCGCCGCAGCCTTGTTTGGGATCACACCGGAATTGCCTGCATATTTCAGCTCGGCATCGGCGGGAATGGAGTAAAGCCCGAGAGCGCCGATCTGCGCGCCATTCTGATAGACCGCGCCATCGGCGGAAATCTTCGGCGCGCCACCATCCGGATTGAGCATGATCGGCGCGCCGCCGACATCGAGCACCGAATAGCCCATCATTGAAACCAGCTCGCCGGTCGCCAGCATCTTCATACGCCCGTCGCGGGTGTAAATTTGGCCCTGCGGTGTGTTGAGCGACAGCCACGCATCGCCCTTGACCGCAATATCAAGCGGATTATCCGTCTTGACCAGCGGGCCGGGTTCGGTGCGGATATAGCTCTTGCCGGCGCTGGCAAAGCTCACATCGTCGCTTGCCTTTTTAGAGACAATCGAATCGAACTTGGTGCCCTCGCCCCGGAAACCGACCGTCGAGACATTGGCGACATTCTGGGCAATCGAATCCATTCGCCGTTCGAGCGTAATGAGCGAGGAAAGCCCGACATAGATCGAATTATTCTGCATGGATCAGCGACCGCCCGGCTTAAAGCTCTGCAAGGTGGTGAGAATATCGGTCGAGATGCCAACCGAAGACGCGCTGCCGAGCAGCAGCGAGGCGATGGATGCCGGGCTGCTTGAGGTCGGGTTGTTCATTTCATACATGGCCGTGAAACGCGAAATGAGTTTCGAGACATAATCGGGATCGGACATTTTGGAAAAGTCGATCTTGGCCTCAAGCATCTTGGCCTGCTTGTCCACATCGGCATTGGACATCGCCGCAGGCCAGCTGAATATCGTCTGCACCGTGGTCAGCAAGGCCTTGTCGCCGAGGATTTCATAGGCATTGGTGATCTTCGAAGCCTTGCGCTCGAAATAGAGCGCCAGACGCACGCCTTCGTTCTGGCCACCGGCTTCGGTTTCCAGCGTCTGGCGCAAATATTTGTCCACCACACCCTGCTGCGCCTCGGTGCTTTGGGTAGCCTCGGCGCCCTTGCCCGCAAAGTCGAAGACGGTCGCGAATTCCTTGTAGCGCTTGTCAGTCAGCTTGTTGGCCATGGCGTCGTCGCTCGTGACGCCTTCCGTCAGAATCTTGCGCACGAAAGCCTTTGCATAGGCCATGTCTTCCAGACCGAACGCCTTCATCGCATAATTGTAAAGGCGGCTGTCGGACATGAAATCGTCAATCGATTTCACATTGCCGATGTTTTCCTGGAAATAGGCCGTTTCGCGCGACACCAAAGGTTCTTTCGAAACGCGCTGCAAAGACCGCGTCATATCCGACGCGATCAGGCGATAGCTCGTCATCGTATCGACCATAGGCATGACCCCCTGCTGATAGTTGCGCCCTTTATGCGCGATCAAGCTTGTCCGAAGCTGATGGCGCCCAATAGTCCTCGGGCGACCTCGGCAAGCTTCGCGCAAGCCGCGCTGCCTATGTTCGGCTCAAAGAACTATTCTGCGGGAGTCTCGGGCTTTGGGCATTATCATCGGTCTCGCCATCACACTGGGCTGTATGCTGGGCGGTTTCATCGCCATGGGCGGACATGTGAGCGTGCTCATCCAGCCTTGGGAATTCGTCATCATTCTGGGCGCAGCGCTTGGCACGTTCTTCGTCGCCAATCCGTTTTCGCTGGTGAAGGATACCGGTCGCGCCTGCATGGAGGCGTTCAGCAACGCCGTGCCCAAGCAGCGCGATTATCTCGATCTTCTGGGCCTGCTCTACAGCCTGATGCGCGAATTGCGCGCCAAGTCGCGCAATGAAGTCGAAGTCCATATCGACAATCCCAAGGAATCGCCGATCTTTCAGGCCTATCCGAGCGTTCTGAAAAACGAAGACCTCACCCATTTCATCTGCGATTACTGCCGCCTCATCATCGTCGGCAATGTGCGCTCGCACGAAATCGAAGCGCTGATGGACGAGGAAATCCACACCATCGCCCGCGACAAGCTGAAGCCCTATCAGGCCATGGTCACCATTTCGGAAGCCCTGCCTGCGCTCGGGATCGTCGCCGCTGTTCTCGGCGTGATCAAGGCCATGGGCGCGCTGGACCAGTCGCCGGAAGTGCTCGGTCATCTGATCGGTGCGGCCCTTGTCGGCACCTTCGCCGGTATCTTCTTTTCCTATGGTGTTGTCGGTCCCATCGCGACCAAGATCAAATCGACCCGCGAAAAGAAGAACCGTCTCTATGTCGTCGTGAAGCAAACGCTGCTTGCCTATATGAACGGCTCGCTGCCGCAGATCGCCGTGGAATATGGGCGCAAGACCATCTCCGCTTATGACCGCCCGACCATCGATGTGGTGGAGCAGGAAACCATGGCGAGCGCGCCGACGCAGCAGGCCGCATAAGATGACGACGCCCGAAACCACCCCTGAAACGTCGGTTGAAACGACCATGGCGGAACAACACCGCAAGAATGACGTGCTGGCCGACAATCTGCTGCGCGCAGCTGGATTGTCCGGCGACGATCTGAAGTCGCTTGCCCATGTGTTCAAGGATGCCTCCACGCATTTCTGCGAGCGGCTGAAACATGGTTGCGCGGCGGCTTTCGAAGTGGAAGCCGGTGCGGTGGAAAGCACCGATGACGCGGGTTTCGCCGCCATTCTCGACAGCGCCGCCATCATCGCGCCGCTTAAAGTCGAACGCTGGGGCTCGACGCTTTATCTGACCGTCGATGCGCCGCTGGTCTTTTCAATCATCGAAGCCATGTATGGCGCGCAAGGCAATCTCGGAAATGTTGATGTCGAGCGCCCGTTCGGCATGGTCGAACACAAGATTTCCGCCCTTCTTTCCGGCCATCTCGCCGGTGCGCTGGATCAGGTTTTCAACGCCGGTTCCCTATCGGGCTGGGTGGGGAATGCGCAGTCGATGTTCGTGGCCGGTGAATGCATCGACATCGCCGAATTCGACCGCACCGATTTCGAACGGTCGCGGCTTTTCGCCTGCCGGATCGATGTGACGGCGGCGGGCAAGACCGGACAAGTCCACCTTCTGCTGCCCCGCAGCACCCATAAGCCAATGCAGGATGCCGTCGCCGCTTTTCTGCGCCGCCCCATGAATCAGGCCGATCCGAGCTGGGCCAAGAAGCTGCGTCAGGAAGTCAGCCGCGCCCGTATCGAGCTTGAAGGCTTCATCCAGCAAGGTTCGATGACGCTGGATGCGCTGTCGAAACTGGAGATCGGACAGGTGTTGAAGCTGCCTGCCGACGCCATGGAGCAGGTGCGCCTGCGCGCCGGCAACCAGCAGCTTTTCAAATGCTCGCTCGGCAAGTCGGGCATTCATTTCACCGTCAAGGTCGGCGACCCGGTCAATCAGGAAGAGGATTTTATCGATGAGCTTGTTGCTGGCTAATATTCTGTCCACGCTGATGGCCCTTGTTTCGCTGGGCGCGCTGATCGTGGTCGGGCGCAAGGCCAACGAAACGATTAAGCTTGGCAAGGTGCTGGCGCTGCGGGTCGCGGCGGCCTCCAACGGTCTGGAACGCGCCGTGAAGGCGATCCAGAGCGAGCGCACCGATCTCGTCGATGAAAATGTAAAACTCGAAGCCCGCCTTGGCGAAACCCAGCGCGTGCGCCGCGAGATGGAAGAAGCCATCGAGGAACTGAACCGCTTGCGCAAGGCGCTGACCCGCGACATGCGCGAAGCGCGCACCGTTGCCGACAGTGCCGTTCGCACCCGCGAACCGATTGTCGAGCAGAAAGAAAAGAATGCGCTGCCGGTGTTCGTGCATCGCGCGGTCCGCAAGGCAACCGTTGATATTGCGGGGCAGGCATGAGCGCTGACAACAAGGATAAGAACATGCAGCAGGAACTGGACGAAGCCATCGAGGAACTGCGCGAGGAAAAGCCGCGCAACGCGCAAAAAGGCGCTTCCAAGCCCAATCTCGAACTTATCATGGGCATTCCCGTCGATGTGCAGGTGGTGCTGGGCGGCACGACCATGCCGGTGGCCAATCTGATGAAGCTCGGTCGCGGCGCGGTTATCACCCTCGACAAGCAGATCGGCGATCCGGTCGATATCGTCGTCAACGGTCGCGTGATCGCTCGCGGCGAAGTCATCGTACTCGAAGATGATTCTTCGCGTTTCGGCGTCAGCCTCACCGAAATCATCGGCAAATAACGGATCGGCCCGGATATCTCCATGACCGAAAAAGAGCAGCAGGCCAACACTGAAGAAAGCGCGAGCGGTATCATCGATACGCTGAGCGGCGCACAAAAGGCGGCAGCCATTCTCGTGGCTATTGGCCGTCCGGCTGCGTCACGCCTTCTCAAGCATTTCAGCGCCGAGGACCTGCGCAAGCTTGCCGGTCATTCCCGCACGCTGGACCCGATCTCGCCGCTCGATTTCGAACAGCTGGTGAAGGAATTCGAGGATTCATTTGCCGAGGGCGCGCCCGTTTCGGAAGCCGCCCAGCGCTTCGAAGGTCTGCTGCGCGATACGCTGCCACAGGAGGAAGTGGATGCCGTGTTCGAAGAACGCGTGCAGCCGCAACTGGTACAGGAATCGGTCTGGGTGCAGCTCGGTCGCCTGCCGGTTGACAGCCTGCAAGCCTATCTGGCCGACCAGCATCCGCAGATCATCGCCTATATCGTCTCCAAACTGCCGTCGGACCTTGCCGCGCGCCTGTTTGTCGCCCTGCCGCCGCAGCTGCGCAATGCCGTCGTGCAGCGTTCGCTGCATATTGGCAATGTCGCGCCCGCCGCAGCCGAACTGCTGGAAGATGTGCTGCGCCGCGATCTGCTTGGCCGCAGCGATTCCGGCCCGGTCAAAGCCCATCACGGCCAGATCGCCAATATCTTCAACCAGCTCGACAAGAACGAGATGGAAGAACTGATGGCAAGCCTTGAAGATCTCAATCGCGACGACCTCAACCGCATCAAGGCCAAGCTCTTCACCTTCGAAGATATCGAGCGCCTGTCGCAGCGCGCGCGTCTGCTGCTCTTCGATGAAGTGCAGACGGAACAGATCGCAACCGCGCTGCGTGGTGCAGACGCCAGGCTTCAGGAACTCATCCTGTCCTCGCTCTCCACCCGTGGCCGCCGCATGGTGGAAACGGAGCTTGGCGCCGAGCAGGGCAATATCACCGCCCAGAATATCGCAGACGCACGCCGCACGATTTCGCGCATCGCCATCGACCTTTCCGAGCGCGGCATCATCACGCTTGACGCCAACGAAGCCTCTGCGTGAGTGCGCGTGTGACGCATGGCGGACGATACCGATAAGGAAAGCAAAACAGAAGAAGCGACCGAGCAGAAGATCCGCGACGCCTTGGAAAAGGGCAATATGCCTTTCTCCCGCGAAACGCCGATACTCGCTGGCGTCGCCTCGTTTCTGGTCATCGCCGTGTTTGTCGCCGCACCCGCCACGACAAAGCTCGCAGTCTTCCTGCGCGAACTGATCGACCGTCCGGAGGACTGGGTCCTCAACAGCGCCGAGGATGCTAGCCGCCTGTTCAGCGTGCTGGCGCTGGCGGTTGGCGCAGCCCTTGTGCCGGTCTTCATCATCATTCCACTGGCAGGCATTGCCTCGTCCGCCTTTCAGAACGCGCCCCGCATCGTCGGCGAGCGCATTCGCCCGCAGGCTTCGCGCATTTCGCCGCTCAAGGGCTGGCAGCGCATTTTCGGCCGCTCGGGTCAGGTGGAATTCCTGAAATCGGTCGCGAAGTTTCTCGCCGCCAGTCTCATCGTCTTCATCGTGTTCTTTCAGGGCAACAGCCTGTTCACGGATGCGATTGCGACCGAGCCAAGCGCGCTGCCGGAATTTCTGCGCGAGAACATGGTGCGTCTTCTGGTCGCCAATGTGCTGGCGATCACCGCCATCGCGGCTTTCGACCTTGCCTGGTCGCGCATCCACTGGCGTCAGGAACTGCGCATGACGCGGCAGGAAGTCAAAGACGAGCTGAAGCAATCGGAAGGCGATCCGCTGGTCAAATCGCGCCTGCGCTCGCTCGGACGTGACCGCGCCCGCCGCCGCATGATCAGCGCCGTGCCGACCGCCACGCTGATTGTCGCAAATCCGACTCATTTCTCCGTAGCACTGCGTTACAAGCCGAATGAAGACGCCGCTCCGGTCGTCGTTGCGAAGGGACAGGATCTGATCGCGCTCAAGATAAGAGAAGTCGCCGCCCAGCACTCGATACCAGTCTTCGAGGACGTGCCCTTGGCCCGTGCACTTTATAAGCAGGTGAATGTCGACCAGATGATCGCACCGGAATTCTATAAAGCCGTTGCCGAACTCATCCGCATCATCAATACGCGGCATGCGGTACACTAATGGTACAACTATGACTTTGCCCTATTCCCAAATATTATTGGCCCGTTCTTATGGATCGATGGTGACACGATGAAGAGCCTGCAATTTTCGAACGAACGCGAAGCGATCATCGCCGAGAACCTGCATGAAGTGGTGGCGGAGCTGCGTCTCGTCGATCCGGCTGACTATATCGCCTTCATCCGCTGCGAGCTGTTTGCCAATATTGCCGATGTCGTGAGCTCCGCGACCGAGCTTTATTTCTTCCCCGGCACACTGGAGTTGGGCCATGGCGGCGACTATCGCTGCGACTGGCAATCGCCTCCATCGGTCGTGCTGGATATGGAATTCCGCAATCAGGGTGTTTACGCCTATTTCCGCTTGATCCTCAGCGACAAGACGGCGGGTGTGGAGTTGAACCACATCACCTTCGAAGACGCCGATCAGGACCCGGCGAAGAACACGGCGCGTTTGCGAGCCGCTTTCAGCGCCGCGAGAATGCCGGTGAAAAAGAGGGCTTAAAGCATTTCCAGCAAAAGTGTGAAGCGGTTTTGCGTAGGACAATGCGGGCTTAAACGCAAAACACCGGACGCAAGCGAACGCATCCGGTGTCATGCAAGCAGTTCAAGCGGCTAGTGTATTTTCCAGCAGGGCTGGAACGCCCTGCGTTCGAAAATGCAATCAATAAACACAATAAATAAAGTAGCCTGCGCTTCCTTTTTACCCGGAAGCGCCATGTCTGGCTCGCCAACGAGCCGCGTTTGCCTGAATTACATGAGATGCTCGGTGCCCGGCATTTCGATGATGCCGAGCGACAGAGCCGTGGCCACCGCCGAAGTGCGGTTGGAGCAATTCAGCTTGATTTTGGCGTTCTGCAGATAGGTCACCACTGTCCAGCGGGCGATGCTGAGAATATCGGCAATCTCGCCATCGGTCTTGCCATTGGCCGCCCAACGCAGACAATCCACCTCGCGCGGGGTGAGCAGGCTTGCCACCGAGCTGGCGTCCTTATGGCCGCACAGCGCGTTGTGAATGACGCCCGAGACGCTCAACAGACGCGGACGCATCTTCGCCACGAACTGTTCGCGATCCTCGTCCTTGTCGATCTCGAACGAGAACAGCGTGCAGCCGGACGCGCCTTTCGGATTGCGCGCGGAAACGGCAATGAAAATATTGCCGAGCCCGTGCTTTTCAGCGTCCTGCAACAGTTCCGCAACCGCCGGGCAGATGGCGGCATCTTCCTGCAAATCGCGCACGATGCCGCTGCCGTCGTTTGAGAAATAGGGCGCATCCTCCTGGAAGATCGGATCGATGGCGAAGTAGTTCTTCGTCGAATAGCGCGCCGACCAGGCGGTCGGAACGGTCATCACCAACGTCAGATCGGAGGAATTCAGCTTGGCACACTCGTTCATGCGGCCACGATAGGCGTGCATGATGTGCCGGCAGCCGACTTCATCGCGGATGCGGGTCAGAAGTGTGAGCGTGTCGCTCTGAAATGCCGCTCCAAAAAACGTTTTCTTGAAATTAGGAAAATGAATCAGGTCAAGTGTCATGCGAAATATCCTTAAGAATCAAGCCGCTTAAGCTTTCGTTCTGTCGCCTTATGTCCTGCTGGCGACTATGTTTCGAATCGCGCCCGACAAACTGCTTAATTGTTTATAAGTGACAAAAAAAATACGCCTCATGGCAACTCGCAATTATTGTGCCGCAAGTTGTTACACACAAGAACAGAGTGAAAATAAGGCACAGTTTCGAAAAGCATGTTCCCTATTGGAACAAATACGTGATGTCAGCTTCTCTTGCCGTATGCTCTGAAGAAGAAATCGACCGCTGTTTCGACATTCTTGCGGATAGCTTCTTCTGTCGGCTCGTCAGCAATCACGCCGAACAGACGCGGACGATAAAGCCCGGCAAGGAAAAGATCGGAGAGCTGATAGGCAACCCGGTCAACCTCGAACGGCTCCAAAACGCCGTTCTCGATCATCTTTTCCAGATATTCGGCCATGGCGACCAGACTGCGCTTCGGACCCCGATCATAAAACCGCGCCGACAGTTCCGGCTTGCGCTCGCTCACGCCTAAAACGATGCGCTGGGCGCGAATGGCGGTCGATGAGGTTATTAACGTCACCAGCGCAATACCGAACTCCGTCAGTTCCTCACGATTGGAGAAACCATTGTCCAGCTTGCCGATCAGGGCGCTGAACATGGTATGACGGTAATGCTCGCACAAGGCGACGAACAGGTCTTCCTTGCTGTTGAAATAGACGTAGATCGTGCCCTTCGACACGCCCGCCTCACGGGTGATGTCGTTCATGCTGGCGGCGTCGAAACCCATGCGCAGGAACACGCTTTGCGCGCCTTCCAGTATCTGGCTGCGCTTTGCCGGATCTTGGCCAGCGCCAAGCCTCGTGCGTCCGCATTCGGTTTCAGGCGCGCATGCAAACGAACCGGCTTTCAACTTTTCCGATTTTGGCAGCTTTTCCGACTTTTTGCCCGTTCCGGCGAAATTGGCCGCAGCTCCGCCCGCATCATGCCGATCAAGATCAGGCGTGGTAAGCGTGTCGGGGCTTTCTTTGGTATGCCGTTCGGGCTTCATATCACAAAACTCTTACATATTTTTCGAACCGAGCGGTTCGATATCGCTTGATATGCGCATGTTATTGGATTATGTCAACATCGAACCGAGCGGTTCAATCCACTGGATGTGCAGAAAGTTTCACCTATGACTGCCAAGAAGTCTGTAGATCAGGCCGATATTCGCCAGTTTCCCACGGCCCAACTTCCCACGGCCAAGACCTTTGCGCCGGGTGATGCACCCGAGACCAACGAGGCGCCGCAGAACGAGAGAACGCAGCCTCATGCTGTTCCCAATGCGCGCCCGCAGGAAGCGCCGCATAAGGACACCGCAAAAGGTGGCGGGAAAAAGAGTTTCGGCAAGCGCGTGGTGCTGCCGGGCGTTTTGATCGTGGCTGTGGCCGCAGGCCTCTGGTATGGCTATGATTATTGGACCGTTGGCCGCTTCATGGTTTCGACCGACGACGCCTATGTGCAGGGCGACATTGCGTCCATCGCACCGAAGGTGACGGGCTATATCGACAATATTCCGGTTGCCGCAAACCAGCGCGTCAAGGCTGGCGATGTGATCTTCCAGCTTGATCCTGGCGATTACCAGATCGCGCTTGATGAAGCAGAAGCCAAGCTTTCCACGCAAAAGGAAACGCTGGCCCGCATCGTCGCGCAGACGACGGCAGCCCAGGCAACCCAACAGCAGGCGGAAGCCCAGAAGCAGGCGGCAAGCGCCGTTCTGACCAATGCGCAGTCCACCCTGACGCGCGTGCAGAAACTGCACGAAACGCGTTTTGTCGCCCAGGCCGATCTCGACACGGCGCAGTCGTCGCTCGACCAGGCACGCGCCAATGTCGCCAATGCCGATGCGCAGATCGCTTCCGCCAAGGCGAATATCGACGTTCTCAAAGCCCAATATAAAGAAACGGACAGCGGCACGAAATCGCTAGAACTTGCTCGTGATAAAGCTGCCCGTGATTTGGCTTTCACTACATTACGCGCGCCGTTCGATGGCGTGGTTGGCAATCTGTCCGGCAAGAAAGGCGACCTCGTGTCTCCCGGCCAGAAGATCGCGGCGCTGGTCCCGGTTGGTGAGCTTTATATCGATGCCAACTACAAGGAAACGCAGCTCGCCGAGATCAAGACCGGCGAGACGGCGCACATCTATGTCGATGCCATTGATGGCACCAAGTTCGACGGCAAGGTCGTTTCGGTGGCCCCGGCCTCGGGCGCGGTGTTCTCACTTCTGCCGCCGGAAAACGCCACCGGCAACTTTACCAAGGTGGTGCAGCGCGTGCCTGTTCGTATCGCCATCCCGCAGGATGCGCTGGACTCCGGCAAGATTCGCGCCGGCCTGAGCGTCATCGTGGACATCGATACGCGCACCGCCCCTGAAGACAAGGCGAACTAACCGTTCGGCGATACGACTGTCGCAAGAATAAGCAGCGGCGCGGCTTTTAACTCTGCGCCGTCTTCTCTTTCATTCCGGAGTGCGCCGTCATGGCCGCAGACACCACGATGGGGCCTATGACCCCGGCAGACGACCGTATCGACCCCAAAAAGGCCGTCGCCTTTCTGGCCATGGTCTTCGGCATGTTCATGGCGATCCTCGACATCCAGATCGTCTCGGCATCGCTTTCCGAAATTCAGGCAGGCCTGAGCGCCAGTTCCGACGAAATCTCGTGGGTGCAGACATCCTACCTGATCGCGGAAGTCATCATGATCCCGCTGTCCGGTTTCCTCGGGCGGCTTTTGTCGACGCGCGTGCTGTTTACGCTGTCGGCAGCGGGTTTCACGCTGGCCAGCATGCTCTGCGCCACCGCGACGAATATCGATCAGATGATCGTCTATCGTGCCATCCAGGGCTTCATCGGCGGCGGCATGATCCCCAGCGTGTTCGCGGCAGCCTTCACCATCTTCCCGCCGTCCAAGCGCTCCATCGTCTCGCCGATGATCGGTCTTGTGGCGACGCTTGCGCCCACCATCGGCCCGACAGTCGGCGGTTATCTCAGCCACGCTTTTTCCTGGCACTGGCTGTTTCTGGTCAATGTCGGACCCGGCATTCTCGTCACCATCGCCGCCTGGAACCTGATCGACTTCGATGAAGGCGACAGCTCGCTTTTGAGCAAGTTCGACTGGTGGGGCCTCATCGGCATGGCCGCCTTCCTCGGCTCGATGGAATATGTGCTGGAAGAAGGTCCGCGCAACGACTGGCTGCAGGACGAAGCCATCTTCATCCTGTCCATCGTCATGACCGTTGGCGGCATTCTCTTCTTCTATCGCGCCTTCACATCCGAAGAACCCATCGTGGATTTGCGCGCCTTCAAGAATGTCAATTTCGCGTTCGGCTCGCTGTTTTCCTTCGTGATGGGCGTCGGGCTTTACGGCCTCACCTATCTCTATCCACTCTATCTCGCCAGCGTGCGCGGCTATGATGCGTTGCAGATCGGCGAAGCGCTGTTCGTCAGCGGTCTGGCCATGTTCATGACGGCGCCGGTTGCGGGTTTCCTGTCCAATCGCATGGACCCGCGTTTGATGATGATGATCGGCTTCCTCGGCTTTGCTGCCGGAACGTGGATGGTCACCGGCCTGACCGCCGACTGGGATTTCCACGAGTTGCTGCTCCCGCAGATCCTGCGCGGCTGTTCGCTGATGCTCTGCATGGTGCCGATCAACAATCTGGCGCTGGGCACGCTACCGCCTGCCCTGTTAAAGAACGCCTCGGGCCTTTTCAACCTGACGCGTAACCTCGGTGGTGCTGTCGGCCTTGCGGTCATCAACACCATCCTGACGCGCCGCGGCGATATGCATTACGACCGGCTTGCCGAACATGTGCGCTGGGGCAATGCGGAAGCCGAGCAGATGGTGGCCAATCTGACGGCGAAATACAACGCCGCCGGTCTCGACGGCCCGACCATCGCCCTTTCCAAACTTTCCGGCATGGTCCGGCAGCAGGCAACGCTCCTGTCCTTCATCGACGTGTTTTTCATTCTGACGATGATGTTCTGCACGCTGGCCGTCTGCGCCATCCTGTTGCGCAAGCCAAAGCAGGTCGCCGGTGGTGGCGGCGGGCATTAACCCTCGAAAGCATCCTCCCAGGCTTTCATACGAAACCCGAAAGGTTCAAACACCTTTCGGGTTTTTTCGTTTTTCGCGGAGAAAAATACAACCGCGCCGCGAGCAGGCAAATCCTTGTCGTAGCGGGAACAGCTTCCGTTTAAAATGTGACAACCGCGAAAGCTCTGTCACATTTCTTGTCATAAAAATGTTCCTCCCCCACAGGGATGAATTGCTAAGTCACTGAAAACGTGTTTCACTTTCTGTTGTTGGCAATTTGTGACAAGCAGCAAACTGTCATCCAACCGTCATGTCGGGCGGGTAACGGGTAGGCGCGGGCTCCGGAATTGGCCGGGGGCTTTCGCCGACCTAATATTAGGGGAGTCAAACAATGCTTAGCTATACAGCGCGTCTGCTGTCGCTTTCGACCGCTATCGCCGTTGCCGGAGTTTCCATCGCCGCTGCCGAGCCGTCAGCCGAACTGATCGCTGCAGCCAAGGCAGAAGGCGAACTGACCACCATCGCCCTCCCGCATGACTGGTGCGGCTATGGCGAAGTCATCCAGAGCTTCAAGGACAAGTACGGAATCAAGGTCAACGAACTGAACCCGGATGCCGGTTCGGGCGATGAAATTGAAGCCATTAAGGCCAACAAGGACAATAAGGGCCCGCAGGCTCCGGACGTCATCGACGTCGGCTTTGCTTTCGGCACCTCGGCCAAGAAAGACGGCCTGATCCAGCCATACAAGGTTTCGACCTGGGACGAAATTCCGGATAGCGCCAAGGACCCTGAAGGATACTGGTACGGCGACTATTACGGCGTTCTGGCCTTCGAGGTGAACAAGGACATCATCAAGGATGTGCCGCAGGACTGGGCTGACCTCCTGAAGAGCGACTATGCCAACTCCGTTTCGCTCGCTGGCGATCCGCGCGTTTCGGCACAGGCTATTCTCGGGGTTCATGCTGCCGGTATCGCAGCCGGTGCAGAGCCAGGCGAAGCCGCGGGCAAGAAGGGTCTGGAATTCTTCAAGGACCTGAACGCGAAGGGCAACTTCGTGCCGGTCATCGGCAAGGCCGCGTCGCTGGCGCAGGGCTCGACCCCGATCATCATCCGCTGGGACTACAACGCGCTCGCGGACCGCGACACGCTGAAGGGCAACCCGGAAGTTGAAACCATCATCCCGAAGACGGGCGTGATTGCTGGCGTCTATGTGCAGGCCATCAGCGCCTACGCACCGCATCCGAACGCTGCGAAGCTGTGGATGGAGCACATCTATTCGGATGAAGGCCAGATCGGCTATCTGAAGGGCTATTGCCACCCGATTCGCTTCAACGCGATGAGCAAGGCTGGCAAGATCCCGCAGGATCTGCTGGACAAGCTGCCGGACGCGGCCGCCTATGAAAAGGCAATCTTCCCGACCCTGGAACAGATCGACGCCGCGCAGGCAACGATCACCAAGGAATGGGATAGCGTCGTCGGCGCCAACGTCAAGTAAGCGACTTCGTTCGTTTCTGACGATGGTTCTATGAAAAGGGCGTTGGGCTGAACGGGGATTTCCCCAATCGGTCCAACGCCGATTTTCCCTTTTTGTGGCCTCTACTCGACCGATCTGTCGTGTATCTTGCCTGTTTCCGCACGCTTCGCGCCACAAGCCGAAATGCAGTGCGAAACGAACAGCCGAAGAAAGAGCGCATGAGTTCAGTAGCCGATACTATAGCCCCAGCCAGTCCGGTCGGTAGCGCGCGCAAACGCCGACTACCGCTGACATGGCTTGGCGTGGCGCCGTTTTTCCTTTTCGCCATTCTCTTCCTGATCTGGCCGACCATGTATCTCATCGTCGGCGCGTTTCAGGACCCGGCGGGCAATTTCACGCTCCAGAACATCTACGATCTGTTCCAGCCGCAGATCATGAGCGCCTACTGGATTTCGATCAAGGTCAGCCTTGCATCGGCCATTGGCGGCGCGATCATCGGCTTCTTTCTGGCCTGGGCGGTGGTGCTGGGCAATCTCCCGTCCTGGCTGCGCCCGACCGTGCTGACCTTCTCCGGCGTGGCGTCCAACTTCGCGGGCGTGCCGCTCGCCTTCGCCTTTCTGGCGACGCTGGGGCGCACCGGCTTCGTGACGATCCTGCTGCGCGAATGGTTCGGCTTCAATCTCTACGCGACCGGCTTCAACCTTTTGAGCTTCTTTGGCCTGACGCTGACCTATCTCTTCTTCCAGATTCCGCTGATGGTATTGATCCTCACGCCGGCGCTGGACGGTCTGAAGAAGGAATGGCGCGAGGCCTCCTCGATCCTCGGTGCAACCAATGCGCAATATTGGCGCATGGTGGCCTTTCCGATCCTGTGGCCAAGCCTGCTCGGCACCACGCTGCTGCTTTTCGCCAATGCCTTTGGCGCTATTGCAACCGCCTATGCGCTGACCGGCTCGTCGCTCAACATCGTGCCGATCCTGCTTTATGCGCAGATCCGCGGCGACGTTCTGCATAACCAGAATCTCGGCTATGCATTGGCGCTCGGCATGATCGTTATCACCGGCATTTCCAATCTGATCTATATCTGGCTGCGTATGCGCGCCGAAAGGTGGCAGCGATGAAAGGCTCGACAGCCCAGAAAATCGGAGCATGGATCGCGTTTTTCATCGGTGCGGTCTATTTCCTCGTGCCGCTCATCGGCACGTTCGAATTCTCGCTGCGCATGCGGCGCGGCGAATATTCCTTCGACGCCTATCGCGTCGTGTTCACCGATCCGAACTTTCAGGCCACCTTCGGCTATTCGATCCTGCTCGGCATTCTGACCATCATCTTCGGTGTGCTGCTGGTTGTGCCGACCGCCTATTGGGTGCGCCTGCGCCTGCCGCAGTTGCGCCCGGTGATGGAATTCATCACGCTGATGCCGCTAGTCATCCCGGCCATCGTCATCGTGTTCGGCTATCTGCGCATTTATAACTCGTCGTCATGGCTGCCATTTACGGCGTCCACCCGCGCGACCGACCTTTTGTTGATGTTCGGCTATATGACCTTGTCGCTGCCTTACATGTATCGCGCCGTCGATACGGCGATGCGCACCATCGACGTCAACACGCTGACCGAAGCCGCCCAGAGCCTTGGCGCAAGCTGGCCCACCATCATGTTCAAGGTCATCTTCCCCAATGTAATTTCGGGCGTGATGAGCGGCGCTTTCATAACCTTTGCCATCGTCATCGGCGAATTCACGCTGGCTTCGCTTTTGAACCGTCCGGCTTTCGGGCCTTATCTCCAGCTGGTCGGCGCCAACCGCGCTTACGAACCGTCCGCGCTGGCGATCATCTCGTTTGGCATTACGTGGCTCGCTATCATCATGTTGCAGCTCGTTTCGCGCCTCAATAAATTCAAGACAACCGCCGGGTAACGTTCATGGCTTTTCTCAATATCAAGAACCTGAAAAAGAGCTTCGGCGCCAATACCGTCGTCCACGATTTCAACCTCGCCGTGGAAAAGGGCGAATTCGTCTCCTTCCTCGGACCGTCGGGCTGCGGCAAGACCACCGTTCTGCGCATGATCGCCGGTTTCGAAGACCCGGATAGCGGCTCCATCGAGATCAACGGCACCGACGTGGTGGACCTTAAGCCCAACCAGCGAAATATCGGCATGGTGTTTCAGGCCTATGCGCTGTTTCCCAACATGACGGTGGCGCAGAATGTCTCGTTCGGCCTGCGCGTCGCGGGCAAGCCGAAGGCGGAAATCGACGCCACGGTGAAGGAAATGCTCGGCCTCATCCGCCTCGACCATCTGGCGGACCGCTATCCCTACCAGATGTCCGGCGGCCAGCAGCAGCGTGTTGCATTGGCCCGCGCGCTCGCCACCAAGCCGCAGGTGCTGCTGCTTGATGAACCGCTCTCGGCGCTTGATGCCAAGATCCGCATCAGCCTGCGCGAGGAAATCCGCACCATCCAGCAAAAGCTCGGCATCACCACGGTTTTCGTGACGCATGATCAGGAAGAAGCGCTGTCGATTTCCGACCGCATCGTGGTCATGCATGAAGGCCGCGCCGACCAGATCGGATCGCCTTTCGACATTTACAACCGCCCGGCCTCGCGCTTCGTCGCCTCCTTCGTGGGCACGCTCAACATGCTGGAAGCTTCGGTCAGCGAACCGGACAAGAACGGCATCGACCTTGACGGGCGCATGATCACCGTGCGCGACACGCTCGGCCATCATCCGAAGGGCAAGCCGGTGACGCTGGCGCTGCGCCCGGAAGCTGTCAGCCTCGAAGCGCGCAAGAGCCACGACACGTCGCTGGATGCGACCATCGAGGATGTGCATTTCCTCGGTTCCGTCATCCGCACACGCGTGGCGCTCGGCAAGAACCGCCTGTCCTTCGATACGTTCAACGACCCGACACAACCACCGCCGCAGCGCGGGGATAAGGTGACGGTGCATTTCGCCTCGCACGATCTTCTGGTCCTGGCGGACTGAACCACAAAACCCCGCGCAAGCGGGGTTTTTGCATTCTGACGGTGCAATCACAGCCTGTCATACACGCGTCATGCAATCCGAATAGAAGCGGCGAAACCGTTTTGATTGCAGGCAAATGTTACATAGCCGTCCAGTTTCCGCAGATATTGCCGTTGAGACGGCAGGTCTCAGCCTTGCCTATGGCCCGGCGACCATTCTGAACGACATCAGCCTGACGCTTCCCAAGGGACAGACGCTTGCCCTGCTCGGGCCATCCGGTTGCGGAAAGACGACACTCCTGCGCCTCATCGCGGGCCTGCTCGCACCGACCAAAGGTTCCGTCACAATCAATGGCGTCACGGTTGCAGATGCGGCCAGCCGCAGTTTCGTGCCCCCGGAAAAGCGCCATCTCGGCATGGTGTTTCAGGATTATGCGCTCTGGCCGCATATGACGGTTTTCGGCAATGTGTCTTTTCCACTCGAAATGCGCGGAATCAACCGCGCCGACCGTGAAAAGCGCGTCACCGCCGCGCTGGATCGCGTCGGGTTGACCGGCTTCGGCAATCGCTCCATCAGCGATATGTCCGGCGGGCAACAGCAACGCGTGGCGATTGCCCGCGCCATCGTCGCCGAGCCGGGACTGGTTCTGTTCGATGAACCTTTGTCCAATCTTGACCGCGAATTGCGCGAAAACATGGTCACGGAAATCGGCCAGCTCGTTTCCAATCTCGGCCTGACCGCCATCTATGTTACCCACGACCAGAGCGAGGCTTTCTCGCTGGCCGATCAGGTTGCCGTCATGCGCGGCGGCGTGATCGAGCAGCTTAACGCACCCGAACTGCTGGTGGCCCAGCCGAAATCGCCGGAAGTCGCCGATTTTCTGCGTCTGGGCTGCGTCGTGCCGGTCGAACGGTATAACGACGCCTACCGCATCACCCAAACCGATATCCGCATCGCCCATACTGAAACCCCGGATGGGGTAACGCATGTGCTTTTGCCGTCGCGTTCCGTGCGCAGCGTACCACTCAATGACACGGCGATCCCGGCCACGGTTTTGCGCAGCCAGTTTCGCGGTGACGGCCATCTGACGACGGTCAGGATCGGCGACCAGAATGCCGGGCATGAACTGACTTATCTCGATGCCATCCGCCTGTCGCCGGGTGTTCCTGTCGGCATCGCCATCGATCCGGGCCAGCTGCGCTGGTTCTCAAAATAAGACCATCACAGGCAATATCTCAGGAGGCACACATGACGAAATCTATTCTCGGCGCAGGCGTTGCGCTCATCACCGCATTGCTCGGCAGCACGGCGGCTTATGCCGATATCACCGTCTATTCCGCCGGTCCCGGCAGCCTGATCGAAAAGCTGGCCACGGGCTTTACCGCCAAGACCGGCGCGAAGGTCAATGTGTTTCAGGCGACGACCGGCAAGATTATGGCCCGCATTGAGGCCGAAGCCGCCAATCCGGTGGTGGACGTGCTGATTTCGGCATCCTGGGACACGGCGACCGACTTCACCAAGCGTGACTGGCTGGTTGCCTATACCAGCCCCAATGCCGAAAAAGTGCCGGATTTCCTGAAGAACGAAACCGCCGTCGCACAGGGCGTTTCGGCGCTTGGCATCGCGTGGAACCCGGCCAGCAAGACCCCGAAGCCGACCGAATGGGCCGATCTCGCCAAGCCTGAATACAAGGATCTGGTGAACCTGCCCGATCCGGCCCAGTCGGGCGCAAGCTTCGAACTGGTCGCCGCCCTTCAGTCGCAGCAGGGCTGGGATCTGTTCAAGAACCTGCGCGCCAATGGCGCGACCGTCGCCGGTGCCAATGCCGAAGCGTTGAACCCGGTGCTTCAGGGTGCTAAGGCCGCCGTTTTCGGCGCGGTCGATTACATCTCGCTTGCGGGCAAGGCCAAGGGCGAATCCATCGACGTGATCTTCCCGACTTCCGGCACAGTTGTCGCACCGCGTCCGGCAATGATCCTGAAATGGTCGAAGAACCAGGACGAGGCCAAGCAGTTCATTGATTACATGCTGTCCGACGAAGGCCAGAAACTGGTTGCCGCAACCTATCTGATGCCATCGCGCACCGATATTCCGGCCAATCGTCCGCTGATCAACGACCTGAAGGTCCTGACCATCGACGCCAAGGAAGTCTATGGCAAGCGCAATGAAACGCTGAAGGAATTCGGCGCGATCTTCGCAGCCAGCAATTAAGAAGCATCGTCATGAAGACAAATAGCAGCGCTGGCGCCAACCCGCTCGGACTTGTCGCCACCGCCGGACTGACGCTGGTTGTGGCCGTGCCTTTTGTCTTCATCGTGCTTCAGGCTGTCTTTCCAAAACTGGGACAGGGCTCGCTGGCCGAGCCCTTCCTGCATCTTCCCGCATTATTCGCCGATCCGAAGCTTTTGCGCATGAGCGCCAATACCGTGTTGCTCGGCCTTAGCGTGGTCGTGCTGTCGGCGCTGATCGCGGTGCCGCTTGCGGTGTTTCGCGCGCTTTACAAAGTGCCCTTTGCTGTTGTCTGGGACGTGCTGATGCTCGTTCCATTCATGATCCCACCCTATATCGCAACGCTTGGCTGGATCATGACCTTGCAGCCGCGCGGCTATCTCGAACAGCTTGCCGGATTCCATCTGGCACCGTTCCTATTTTCGCTCGCGGGCATGAGTTTCGTTATGGCGCTCAACACTTTTCCGCTGGTTTATTTCGCGGTATCGCGCACCATCGAAGCGGTTGGTGCGCGATACTCCGACGTGGGGCGCGTCTTCGGCGCTTCGCCATGGCGGTCCTTCTTCCGCATCACCCTGCCGCTTGCCACCCCCGGACTGGCGGCAAGCCTGCTGCTCGTCTTCGCCGCGGCCATCGAGGAATATGGCACACCCGCAGCGCTCGGACGCCGCTCGGGCTTTGAAGTGCTGGTGACGGAGATCGACCTGCGTATATCCGACTGGCCGATTGATCTGGCCGGAGCTTCGGTCTTTTCACTGACGCTGGTCTGCCTGTCACTAGCGGCTTTCCTCATCCAGCGCTGGATTTTGACCCGCCGCTCCTATGTGACCACGGGTGGCAAGCCGCAATCGAAGGACAAGCGCCCGCTGGGCGCCATGACCGCGCCGGTGGTGGCGCTGTTTGCGCTGGTCGCTTTTGCGGCCACCGGCATTCCATTGCTGGCGATCCTCGCCACGGCTTTGTCCAAAACCGTCTCCGGCGGAATGACGCCCGCCAATCTCGGCTTCGACAATTTCGCAGCCATCGCCGAAAACAGTGCTGGCGGCATGCGCGCACTGTTCAACAGCCTGTCGCTCGGCCTCGGCAGCGCGCTGTTGACCGGGTTCCTTGGTGCCGTCGCCGCCTATGCGGTGGTGAAAATGCGGTTTCGCGGGCGCTTCTGGCTTGATGTGCTGACCGTCCTGCCCAACGCCCTGCCCGGCGTCGTGGTGGCGGTTGGTCTCATTCTGGCATGGAACCAGCCATCGCTGCCGGTCTCGCCCTACAACACGCCGCTCATATTGCTACTCGCTTATTGTTGCATCCTGCTGCCGCAGCCGATCCGCTATGCCACCGCCGCCTTTCACCAGATCGGCGATAATCTGGAAGCCGCCGCCCGCGTTTGCGGTGCCAACAGTTTTATGGCTTTCCGCCGCATCATGCTGCCGCTGATCGCACCAAGCCTGATTACCGCCATGCTGCTGGTGTTTGCGGTCGCAACGCGTGAACTGGTCGCCTCGGTTCTGGTCGCGCCTGTCGGCATGCAGACCATATCGATCTTCATCTGGCGTCAGTTCGAACAGGGTTCGGTCGGCCTTGGCATGGCGATGGCCTTCATCGCCATCGTGATTACGACATTCGTGCCGTTGTTGCTGCTGGGTGTGCTTAAGCGCTTCGAGCGATAGCAGCAACGTCGCCAAGTCCGCCGCGCACGCGCTTGATCACTGTCACGGCCAGCAGCAGGCACAGCAGCGGTTGAACCCAGAACGCCCAGCCCGGCAATCCGCCGTCAACGGCGATCCACGCGCCAAGAACCCCGAAGACCACCGCGCGGTCGCTCTTGCCCATCGGGCCGTCATAACGGCGGCTTGCGCCCAACGATGCGCCGGTAACGCCGACGAACTCCGTCAGAACCGCAAGCAGGACGATGGCGAACATCCATGCGCCGGAAAAGGGTGCGACAATGGCGAATGGCGCATAAAGCGCGGCATCGGAAACGACGTCGCCAACCTCGTTCAGATAAGCGCCGAGTGTACTCTTCTGGTTGTGCTCCCGCGCCAGCATGCCGTCCACCGCATTGAGCGCCATGCGCAGGAAAAGCCAGACCGGCACCAGCGCGAACCAAAGCGCACCGCCGCTGCAGAAAAGCAGCGCACCAAGTATGACCGACCCGAGTGCTGCGCCTATTGTGACCTGATTGGCCGTTATGCCCGCACGGGCAAGTCGCACCACCAAAGGCCGCAGTAAATTCTGGAATTGTGACTTTAGCTGATAGACGGACATCGAGAATCTCTTGGGAAATGAACAATATCGGACAAACAGCTATTTGCGGTTCGCATTTGCTCGTTTATTCAAACATTCTACTGCACTCAATACTAATTGGGGTTAATTGATTGCGGGCAGCTTGAATTAAGCAATTGGGAGGGACCGGATGAGCCAGCATGCAGAAATGCCGACACACAAGACGGCGCATCGCGAAGCGACGGAAGCCCGGTTTACAACCCATGACGGTACATCGCTGTTCTACCGTGTCTGGCCCGCTGCCTCCGCCAAGCCAAAGGGTGTGATCGTCCTATTGCATCGCGGCCACGAACATAGCGGGCGCGTTGCGCATCTGGTCGATGAACTGGGCCTCGATGATTTCGCCTTCTATGCATGGGATGCACGCGGCCACGGAAAGTCCCCCGGCGAGCGCGGTTTCTCGCCGTCCTTCGGCGCATCGATCCGCGATCTCGACAGCTTTGTCGCGCATATACGTGAAGAAACCGGCGTGGCCATTGAAGACGTCGCCATCATCGCGCAGAGCGTGGGCGCAGTGCTTGCCGCAGCATGGGTGCACGACTATGCGCCGAATATCCGGGCGCTGGTGCTGGCGTCGCCCGCCTTCGACATCAAGCTCTATGTGCCTTTCGCCAAGGAAGGCATTGCACTGTGGCAGAAGCTGAAGGGCACGTTCTACGTCAATTCCTACGTCAAGCCGCAGTTTTTGACCCATGATCCCGAACGGATCGAATCCTATCGCACCGACCCGCTGATCACCCGCCCCATCGCCTCGCATATTCTGCTGCAACTTTATGAAGCGGCAAAGCGCGTGGTGGATGATGCACGCGCCATCACCGTGCCGACACAGCTTCTGATTTCCGGCAGCGATTTTGTGGTGCGCCCCACGCCCCAGCATCGCTTTTTCGAAAATCTCGGCAGCCGCATCAAGGAACGGCACGTGCTGAAGGGTTTCTATCACGATACGCTGGGCGAGAAGGATCGCAAGCAGGCTATCGACAAGATCAAGACCTTCATCGACCAGCGCTTTGCCGAAGCGCCGCAGCGCGCCGACCTGACCGAAGCACATATTGCGGGCTATACACGCGACGAAGCCGACAGGCTTTCCAGTCCGTTGCCGCAGTTGTCGCCGCGCGGGCTTTACTGGGCCTCGACCCGCTCGTCCATCGCCTTTGGCGCGCTTTTTTCCGAAGGGCTGAAAGTGGGGCGGCGCACCGGTTTCGATTCCGGCTCGACACTCGATTATGTCTATGAAAACGAAACGCGCGGGTTTGGCCCTGGCGGCAAGCTGATCGACCGGCAGTTTCTCGACGCCATTGGCTGGCGTGGCATCCGTCAGCGCAAGGTGCATCTGGAAGAGCTGATCGGCAAGGCGCTGGCCCGCCTGAAAAGCGAAGGCCGCCCCACCAATATCCTCGATATTGCCTGCGGCCATGGCCGCTATGTGATCGATGCGGTGGCGCGCGCGGGCATCATGCCCGACAGCATATATTTGCGCGATTATTCGCCGATCAATGTGGTTGCCGGGCGCAAGCTGATCGCCGATCGCGGGCTGGAAGCCATTGCCCGCATGGAAGAAGGCGACGCCTTCGATGCGGATAGCCTCGCCGCCATCGAACCACGGCCAAATCTGGCAATCGTATCCGGCCTCTATGAGCTTTTTACCGACAATGCGCTGATCGAGCGCTCGCTGTCGGGGCTGGCGCGGGCGCAAAAGCCTGGCTCGCTCCTGATTTATACCAACCAGCCATGGCATCCGCAGCTTGAAATGATCGCCCGCGCGCTGACCTCGCATCGCGGCGGCGAAGCCTGGGTCATGCGCCGCCGCACGCAAGCGGAAATGGATCAGTTGGTGGAAAAGGCCGGTTATCGCAAGCTGGAACAGCGCGTTGACCAATGGGGCATTTTCACCGTTTCCATCGCCGAGCGCATCGGAGAGCCGGAAGCGTGACAGCAGCATTGGGCGGGATCGACGGTTCACCACGGCGGCCGGTCACCCGGCGCGCCATTCTATGGCTGTTGTTTCTCGGTCCCTTTTTCTACCTGACCTATGGCACCGCCAATTGGCTCGCTTCGCTGCGCGTCGAAGTTCCCAATCTGGCGTTTGGCTGGGAAAGCCGCGTCCCGTTCATCGCGTGGAGCATCGTGCCCTACTGGTCGGTAAACCTGTTCTATGCCATTGCGCTTTTCGTCAATGAAAGCCCCGAACAGGTGGACCGTCTGGCAAAGCGCTATCTGACGGCGCAGATCATCGCCGTTATCTGCTTCGTCGCCTTTCCGCTGACCGCAACTTTTGTGAAGCCCGAGACCTCCGGCCTGCCGGGCTTCATGTTCGATGTGCTGGGCGGTTTCGACAAGCCGTTCAATCAGGCGCCTTCGCTGCATATCGCGCTGTTGATCGTCATCTGGGACCAGATGCGCCGCATCATGCGCGGCGGCACCCGCATCGTCTGGCATATCTGGTGCCTGCTGATCGGACTGTCCGTGCTAACAACCTATCAGCACCATGCAGTCGATATTCCGGCAGGGGCACTGCTTGGCTTTTTCGTGCTCTGGCTGTTTCCGCGTACCGGCCCATCGCCACTTGCCGGGTTTCGTCTGACGGATAATGCAAAAGCATGGCGTCTCGGCAGTTATTATCTGGCGGGTGCGCTATTGTTGCTGGCACTTGGCATTCATGGCCTGACGCTGACCGGCTATGCGATTTTCTGGTTCTGGCCAGCCCTTGCTCTCGCCATCGTGGCGGCGGGCTATTTCGGGGCCGGTCCCGACGTTTTCCAGAAACGGACAGACGGCACAGTCAGCCTTGCAAGCCGGTGGCTGCTCGCACCCTACCGGCTGTTTGCGCGCCTCAATATCCTTTTCTGGACACGGAAATTACCGCCTTACATTGCTCTGACCGACACTGTGTTTCTCGGTCGCTTCCCGTCGAAAAGCGAAGCCCGCACCTTCTCAACCGTCATCGACTTGACTGCCGAACTGGTCGCGCCGCGCGGTGCGGAAGACTGGAAAAGCTTCTGCTGCATGGACCTGCTGCCGCCATCGCCGGAGAAGGTTCGGCTCGCCGCCGATACGGTGGAAGCGGCCTGCCATGCAGGCCCGGTCCTGATCTGCTGTGCGCTTGGCTTCCAGCGAAGCGCAACCGTCGCTATCGACTGGCTGGTGCAAGCTGGACAGGCGACCAGCGCCCGCGAAGCCGAAAACCTCATCCGCGCCAAAGGCTGGCCGCTCCGGCTGCACGCCCATGAGGTGCCCGAATGATCTCTCCAGCCGCACATAGTGCCAAAGCCTTGCGCCGCCGCGCCTTTATCGGGCTTGGTATTGCGATTGTGCTGGTCGGTGTCGCGCCGTTTGCGCGCGCGCAGCACGACCTCGCCTTCTGGCTGATATGGCCGGTGCTACTGGCAAGCACCCTGATTGGGCTGGGCATTGCCGCGCATCTCCTGTTCGACGCCGCCTTGTTTCGGATGATCGCCGCTGGCGACGACGAAAAAGCAACCCTTGCCGAAGTCGATTCCGTTCTGGAACGGATGGGCCTGCGGGCAAAACAACCGGCCGTGCGTCCGCTCTCCGACCGTATTGCGGGAACGCGCCGCATTGCCCGCCGTCTTAATCTTTCTCTCGGACTGGCTATCATCTTGTTCAGCCTGCTGGCGCTTCTGCCACCGGGCGCGGAGTTCTGACATGCGCACCATCATTCGTCATCAGGTGCAATCTTTGTTCGGCTCGTTGCTCGCCATCCTGTCACGCGGCATTACCGGCGTGCGACCGATCTGGAGCGGCACGGGGCCATCGCGCAACCAGCGCATCTATTATGCCAACCACACCAGTCATGGCGATTTCATCCTGCTCGCCTCCTGTCTCAATCAGGAAGAACGGGCGCGCACCCGCGCCGTGGCGGGCGCAGACTACTGGCGCGCCAATCGCGTGCGACAATTCATGGCCGAAGTGCTGCTGCGCACCGTGCTGGTTGAACGCAACTGGGTGGAGCGAACGCAGGACCCGATGGAAGTGATGCTGACCGCGTTGGCCGATGGGCATTCGCTGATCATCTTCCCGGAAGGCACACGCAACATGACGGATGAGCCGCTGCTGCGTTTTCGCTCCGGTCTCTACAATCTCGCGCTGGCGCGGCCCGATGTCGAACTCGTCCCCTGCTGGATCGAGAACATGTCGCGCGTGCTGCCGAAAGGCGCTGCCCTGCCGGTGCCATTGCTGTGCCGCGTCGTGTTCGGTGCGCCGGTGCAACTTGGCGACGGCGAGGACCGCAAGGAATTTCTGACGCGAGCGCGCCAACAACTTCTCGATATTCAGCCCAGAAACGGGAACCGCCCATGAGCGAAACCACCCAATTATTCATCGGCCTCATGGGCGTTCTGGGGACAGCAAGCCTTGTCGCCGCCATACTGTCCTGGCGCGCGCCAAAACCGCTTTCATCCACACTGGTCAACCTCAATGCCCGCATCAAGGCATGGTGGATCATGGTCGCGGCCATGTGCATCGCCTTCCTGTTCGGCAAAGGCGGCGTGATCGTGCTGTTCGCGCTCGTATCCTTCGCATCGCTGCGCGAATATGTAACGCTGACCCAGACCCGCCGCAGCGATCACCGTATCCTGCTCGGCATGTTTCTGCTGGTCATTCCGGTGCAGTATTATCTGATCTGGATCGAATGGTATGGGCTCTATTCGATCTTCATTCCGGTCTATTGCTTCCTCGCAATGCCGGTGCTGACCGCCCTTTCCGGCGATACATCGCGCTTTCTCGAACGTATCAGCGAACAACAATGGGGCATCATGCTGTCGGTCTATTGCATCAGCCATGTTCCGGCGCTGATGACGCTGGACATCCCCGGCTATGACAGTGAAAAACTGCTGCTGATCGCCTTTCTGGTCGCGACCGTTCAGGGCAGCGACGTGCTGCAATATGTGTTCGGCAAACTGTTCGGCAAGCATCGCATCGCGCCGAATATCTCGCCTTCCAAGACCTGGGAAGGCTTTGTCGGCGGCGTGGCCAGCGCATCCTTGCTGGGTGCGGGACTTGCCTGGCTCACGCCTTTCTCACCGCTTCAGGCGGGCGCGCTGGCGGCGGTCTCTTGCGTCATGGGCTTTTTCGGCGGGCTAGTGGCTTCGGCCATCAAGCGCGACCGGGGCGTCAAGGATTGGGGCCACATGATCGAAGGCCATGGCGGCATGCTCGACCGCGCCGACAGCCTCGTCTTTTCAGCGCCGGTGTTCTTTCACTTCGTGCGTTATTTCTGGACGTAATCGGCGCTAAGCGGATTGCCGGCTCAACCATTCGTTGAGTTCGGCTTCTGCGCGCTCCAGTGCGCTGTAATTCAACAATTTGCGCAACAGCGCCACGGTCACGGCGCGGGCGCGAAAATTGAACCGTCCCTCGTCGCTATCGCTTTTTTCCTGATAGACGCCGAGCTTTTCATAAAGCTGCTGCAAGCGGTTTTGAACACTGCGCAGCGACAGATTGCGTCGGCGCGCAATCGTCTTGTCCGTCAGGCCGAGCGCGATATCAATCAGGATTTCATATTCGCTCTCGGTAAAGCCGCTGGCATGGCTGAGGCTCTTCTGCTGCAAGCCGCGCACTTCCCGGTCGACGACGCATTGCGCCTCGACGAAAATGCTGCGCAGCGCCAGCCGCAGTTTGTCGTCGGAGGCCGATTTCAGCACATAGCCATAGGCCGCACCTTCCGGCACAATGCGCGACACGCCGCGCACATAGGCCTCATCGGCATAGTTCGACCAGAACAGGATGCGGGTTTCGGGATTTTCCTTCCAGATGGTACGCGCCGCCTCGATGCCGTTGCGACCATTCATCTGCAAGTCCATCACGATATGCGCATCGCGATGCTGGCGCGCCAGTTTCTCGCCCGCCGACCCGTTTCCGGCCTCGAATATATCGCTGCATTCCGGCAGTGCTGCGCGCACCGCCTCGCTGAGATAAGTGCGATGCAGCGGGTCATCCTCAACGATCAGAACCTGCATCACTCTCTCCATTCATCGGTTTGCACATTTCCGGCGGCAAAAGCACAGTTACGCTTGTCCCCGGGCCTGTCGGATTTTTTCGGATGGCGAAACCTGCCGAAATCAGCCGCGCGCGCGTGCGCATATTGTCGATGCCATGGCCCAATGTGAGTTCGGGCGTTAATTCGGCAGCCGAACCGGGGCGCTGGACCGGGCGGTCGGTCCCGATACCATTATCGATCACTTCCACCAGAAGCCGCCCGCCCCGGTCGCTCAGCTTCACGCGCAATTCGCTGGCATGGGCATGGCGGATGACATTGTTGATCGCTTCCTGAACGATGCGAAACAGCGAGGTCGCGACCGTTTCTTCCAGCCTGTCGGCCATGCCGTCGCTCTGGTCATCCAGCGTCCACTCAATCGCCGCATCACCATCGCGCACCGACCGGTCGAGATGGTTTTCCGTTGCCTGCACGAAACCGAACAGCTGTAGAATGGAGGGCTTGGCCTCCTCTATGATCTGCCGCAGATCGCGCATGCAATGCTGGAGACCGCGAAACAGCGGCTCCAGCTGTTCACCGGAAAGATCGGGCGCACGGGTGAGCCGCTCGACGTGGCGGGCAAGCCGGGTGAGATCAGCCAGCGTCTGGTCATGCAAATCCATGCCGATGCGGTGCCGCTCGGTTTCCAGCGCCTCGGTCAGTTTCAGCGCGCCGGACCGCAAGCCCTCCTCGCGGGCACGGGCTTCCGTTTCCACGATGGCCGAACGCTTGGCCTGCTCGGCGGCGCGAATGGCAAAAAAGTAAGGCGCGAGAAGATCGGCAATCGATTGCCCGTTCTCTACGTCGCGCATGGAATAGCAGGCAGGCGTCAGGCTGGAACAGCTCAGCGCGCCGATGATATCGCCCTGCGCCTTGAGTGGAACATGGACCCGGCCCTTGAGATCGTGCTCGATGATGGGGCTGGAAAAAGAGCCTTCGAAATGAAAGCGCGGATCGGTGCGGGCATCGTCGGTCAGGAGATATCCCGCCTCGCCGGACAACAGGGTGCGGATTGGACTGCCAGACAGAAGCGCTGGCGGATTGCGGCTCCAGGCGGTCGCGATACCGGCCTCATAGGCAATGTGGAACTTGCCATCGAGCATCTTGATGCAGACGTCGAGATGGTCATAGGGCAGAATGCAGGCGATCTCCGCCGCCACCGCCTGTATGATGGAATCAAAATCGAGCTGCCCCGCCAGAAGCCGGGAAATATTCAGGTAGTGATCAAGGAGGCGCTCAGCCTGCCCGTGATCGTGCTTGCTATCCTGCCGTCCGGGCGCGAGTTCGGCCAAGCGTTTCTCCTCCAAACGCAAGTTACGCTCATAACCATGAGACTTATAATAAGCTGCGCCCTCCTCGGCGCGTCCTGCGGGAAACCGCAATTTTGCTGCGGGAACCCGCAGCTCAGTTGCTGCATTCGGCCTTCACAGACCGCGCCGCTTCTTTCATCTTCGCTTCACCAGAAAATTGCCCGCAAGACAAGAGTGGAAATCACGTCAATTGCGGTTGGTGCCGTTGAGGAGCGGCGGTGCGGGAGGCTTCGCACCAATTTTGAGTTTAAACGAACCGAAGCGCCGGGGCGCTGCGGTGCGGAATATTTGCAACCGGGAGGAAAAAATGAAGCTTGGGAAAATCCTTTTTGCGTCTGCGGCACTGGCAGGCGTTCTTGCGGCGGGCAGCGCGCTTGCCGACACGTCATCGAAGAAGATTGCATTCTCGAACAATTATGCAGGCAATTCCTGGCGTCAGGCCATGCTGCAAAGCTGGGACAAGATCACCAAGGAAGCCGTGAAGGCGGGTGTGGTGGCTGCCGCCGACCCGTTCACGACCGCTGAAAATCAGGCGACGGAACAGGCCGCCCAGATCCAGAACATGATCTTGCAGGGTTATGACGCCATCGTCATCAACGCCGCTTCGCCGACCGCCCTGAACGGCGCTGTGAAGGAAGCCTGCGATGCGGGCATCACCGTCGTTTCCTTCGACGGCATTGTCACCGAGCCTTGCGCCTGGCGCATCGCGGTTGATTTCAAGGCCATGGGCGAAGGCCAGATCGACTATCTGGCAAAGCGTTTCCCCGATGGCGGCAACCTGCTTGAAATCCGCGGCCTCGCTGGTGTTTCGGTCGATGACAACATCCATGCCGGTATCGAAGAAGGCGTGAAGAAACATCCGAAGTTCAAGATCGTCGGTTCCGTCAACGGTGACTGGGCTGCCGACGTTGCGCAGCGCGCCGTGGCGGGTATCCTGCCGAGCCTGCCGAAAATCGACGCTGTCGTGACGCAAGGCGGCGACGGTTATGGCGCCGCACAGGCCTTTGCGGCTGCCAAGCGCGAAACGCCGACCATCATCATGGGCAACCGTGAAGACGAACTGCAGTGGTGGAAGCAGCAGAAAGACGCCAATGGCTATGAAACCATGTCGGTTTCGATTGCACCGGGCGTGTCCACGCTGGCTTTCTGGGTCGCCCAGCAGATTCTCGACGGCAAGGACGTGAAGAAGGACCTCGTGGTTCCGTTCCTCAGCGTCAGCCAGGAATCACTCGACAAGGATCTGGCCAACACCCAGAAGGGTGGCGTCGCCAATGTCGAATATTCGCTGGAAGACGCGCAGAAGGTCATCGACGCCGCGAAATAAGCGGATCGTCCTGCAACGTGAGGGGCGAGTTCATCCTCGCCCCTTCTTTGTCCCTTTTCTTTGACACCTATCCGATAGCCCGCGCCCTTTGCTGGCTTCGCCGGAAAACGTCCAATCGTTAGTTGAGTGTATGACAGAAACAGCAGAGAAACAGGTGGTCGTCGCCGCGCGCAATATTCGCGTGCAGTTCGGTGCGGTAAAAGCACTGGATGGCGCCGAACTCGTGATCCGCGAAGGCGAATGCGTGGGGCTCGTCGGCCATAATGGCGCGGGCAAATCCACCATCGTCAATGTCATCAATGGCGGGCTCTCCCCGCATGAGGGCAGCATTTCCTATCACGGTGAAAGCGCGCACGGTGTGGCTACAGCGCGCAGGCACGGCGTGCGCTGCGTGTTTCAGGAATTGTCGCTGTTTCCAAACCTCACCATTGCGGAAAATGTCCGCATCATGCAGCGCGACCTGACCGGCGCGAACTGGCGCGGTAAGGCCGTTGAACTGATCACCAAGAAGCTCGACGAGATTTTCCCCGGCCACAAGATCGACTGCACTTCCACCATCGATGAGCTTTCCATCGCCGAGCGGCAGATGGTCGAAATCGCCATCAACTTCACCGCGCCCGGCACCGCACCGAAGCTCGTCATTCTGGACGAACCGACCTCCTCGCTCGACGCAGGCATTGCCGCGCAGCTGATGGCCTATGTGCGCCGTTTTGTCGGCACGGGCGGCTCCGTTATCCTGATTTCGCACATGCTGGGCGAAATTCTCTCCACCTCCGACCGCATCGTGGTGATGAAGGACGGCAAGGTGGTCGCCAACCGCGCGGCAAAAGATTTCACCAATCGCAGCCTCGTTGAAGCCATGGGCAGCGTCGAGCGCGAAAAGGCAGCGCGGCGCGTTGCGAAAGCGGATGCGAGCGGCACGCCCGTTCTGTCCTTTGCCAAGCGCGCCAGCGACATCAAGCCGTTTCAGGCTTTCAAGGGCGAAGTCATAGGCCTCGCCGGTCTGGCCGGACACGGGCAGACCAAGATGCTGCTCGACCTTTACTATGCGCGGCGACCGAACTGGGTTCCGGCCCGCACATGCGAAATCGCATTCGTGGCGGGCGACCGCAGCCTGAACGGCACTTTCCCGCTGTGGAGCATTCTGCACAATCTCACCATCGGCTCGCTGGACCGGCTGTCGTCGGCAAAGCTCGTTGACCAGAAGCGCGAAGACACGCTGGGCGGCCAGTGGAAAGACCGTATCCAGATCCGCACGCCGGATATGGGCAACCGCATCCTGTCGCTTTCGGGCGGCAACCAGCAGAAGGTGCTTTTTGCCCGCGCGCTGGCAACCAGCGCCAACGCCATTTTGATGGACGATCCGATGCGCGGCGTCGATGTGGGCACCAAGCAGGAGGTCTATGAAATCCTGCGCCATGAGGCCGAGAACGGGCGCACCTTCGTCTGGTATTCCACCGAAATGGACGAAATCGAACTTTGTGACCGCGTCTATGTTTTCCGCGACGGCGCTATCGTCGCGGAACTGACTGGCGAAGACATTACGGAAAAGAACGTGCTAGCCGCATCCTTCGAGGGAGGGCACGAATAATGCGCCTTTCCTCTTCCTCCATCCGCCTGCTGACGCCGGTGTTCTCGCTGGTCCTGCTGCTGGCCGCCGTCTTCTACATGCAGCCACGCGCCATGAGCTATACGGGGCTGAACCTTCTGTTCAACCTTGCGGTTCCCATCGCATTGGCCACCATCGCACAGATGCTGATCATGGCGGTCAACGACCTCGATCTGTCGATGGGGACGTTTGTGAGCTTCGTCGTCTGCGTCGCTGCGACCTGGCTCAACACGGCTCCCCTCATCGGTGTGCTGATCCTCGCAGCCGCAATCGCCGCTTATGCGGCGCTGGGCGCAATCATCCATCTGCGCAATCTGCCTTCCATCGTCGTCACGCTCGGCATGAGCTTCGTCTGGGGCGGCCTCGCCGTGCTTCTCTTGCCCTCGCCCGGCGGACAGGCACCGGACTGGGCGCGCTGGATCATGACAGCCAAGCCGCCATTCATCCCGATGGCCATCGTCGCCAGCACCGTGATTGCCGTCGTCACGCATTTCATCGTCATGCGCTCGACCTTCGGCGTGCTGATGCGTGGCGCGGGCGGCAATACCCGCTCCATCGAGCGCGCAGGCTGGTCGGTCACGGCCATCCGCGCTGCGACCTATGCGCTGGCCGCCTTTTTTGCCGTGCTGGCCGGGATCGCGCTGGTTGGCCTCACCACCTCGGCGGATGCCAATATCGCGTTACGTTATACGCTGCTTTCCATCGCGGGCGTCATTCTGGGCGGCGGTGAGTTCGTTGGCGGCCGCGTCTCGCCCATTGGCGCCGTGATCGGCGCGCTGACGCTGACACTCGCCGGCTCGTTCCTCTCCTTCATGCGCATCTCGCCGGACTGGCAGATCGGCGCGCAGGGCGGCATTCTCATCGTGGTGCTGGCACTGCGCCTCTTCCTCAATCGCCTCGAAAAGAGGGAGAAAAAGCAATGAACGGCCTTGCCATTCTCACCAGTCGTCCGTGGATATGGTCGTTTATCGCGACCGCTGCGGTGTGGATTATCACCATTCTCTTCACCGGCGGTGCGGGCGCACAAGGCCTGTCGCATGCGGCCTTCACCTTTGCCTCCTTCTCGGTGATCGTTGGTCTCGGGCAGATGTTCGTCATCACGCTCGGCCCCGGCAATATCGACCTGTCGGTACCTGCCAACATGACGCTTGCCGCCACGCTGGCGCTGAAACTCATGGATACGCAGGACGGCATGATTCTGGCAGGCCTTGCCGTGGCGCTGCTGATCGGACTTGCCATCGGCATCTGCAACTATGCGCTGATCAAGCTCCTGCGCATTCCGCCCATTATTGCCACCCTGTCGATGAGCTTCCTGATCCAGTCCACCGCCATCTGGAGCAATCGCGGACTGCGCGTGAAGCCGCCGGAAAGCCTTGCGCAGTTCACCACCGCCTCCACGCTCGGCATTCCCAATGTCGCCATCGTGGCGCTGATCCTGTCGCTGATCGGCTGGGTGCTTTTGAAGAAGAGCATCTATGGACGCTGGATTTCGGCAATCGGCCAGAACCCCTTCGCAGCCCGCATGGCAGGCGTTCCGGTCGATGGCACACGCTTCGTCACCTATCTGCTCTGCGCGGTGCTGGCCTCGCTCTGCGGCTTCCTGCTCGCCTGTTTTTCGGGCGGCGCGGCGCTAAACATGGGCGCGGAATATCTGCTGATGTCGATTGCCGTGGTCATCATCGGCGGTACGGCGGTTGCGGGCGGCGATTCCAACATCCCTGGTATTTGGGGTGCCGCGCTCTTCATGTTCCTCATAGTCTCGATGCTCAACACCTACGGCTTTGGCGCCGGTGTTCGCCTCGTGCTGACTGGCCTCACCATCATCGCGGTGATCTTCCTTGCCAGCAGTCGCCGGGCAGAGCGTTAAAATTTCTCGGAGTACCTCCCTTGTCTCAGACTGTTTCGATCTACGAAATCCACGACGAACGTTTCAAGCAGATGATCGTGCCGAGCGCCGATCTGGACGAACTCTATAGCGGCTGCCGCTGGGCGGAAGGCCCGGTCTGGTTCAACGACCTGAACTGCCTCTTGTGGAGCGATATCCCGAACCAGCGCATCCTGCGCTGGGTGTCGGGCAGCGAAGTTGGCGGTGGCGTTTCGGTGTTCCGCAACCCGTCCAATTTCTCCAACGGCAATACGCGCGACCGCGAGGGACGCCTCGTCACCTGCGAGCATGGTGGTCGTCGCGTCACGCGCACGGAGCCGGATGGCAGCATCACTGTGCTGGCCGATAGCTATCAGGGCAAAAAGCTAAATGCGCCAAACGATGTCATCGTGCGCTCGGATGGAACGGTGTGGTTCACCGATCCGACCTACGGCATTCTGGCGGATTATGAAGGCTACAAGGCCGACCCGGAACAGCCGACACGCAATGTCTATCGCCTCGACCCGAAGACCGGCGAAATCAACGCCGTCGTCACCGATTTCCACCAGCCGAATGGCCTTGCTTTCTCGCCGGACGAGACGAAGCTTTATGTTGCCGACAGCGCCTACAGCCACGACGAGAATGCGCCGCGCCATATCCGCGTTTTCGACGTTGTGGATGGCGGCAAGCGCGTGACGGGCGGCGGCATATTCTGCACCATCGACAACGGCCTGCCGGACGGCTTCCGCTTCGATACGGATGGCAATCTGTGGACCAGCGCGGGGGACGGCGTGCATTGCTTCTCGCCGGAAGGCACGCTGCTCGGCAAGATCAAGACGCCGCAGACGGTCGCCAATGTGACCTTCGGCGGTCCGCGCCGCAACCGCCTGTTCATCACGGCCACGAAGTCGCTTTATGCGGTCTATCTCACCGTGACCGGCGCGCAATATCCCTGAACAGTTTTTGCTTGAGCAAATCTTATCCGAAAATCGCTGACACTTTTCGGAGTGTGCTCTATGCCCATCAAAACAAAACCGCCGGAATTTTGAACTCCGGCGGTTTTGTTTTTAAACTATTGCGGGATCATTCCCACTCGATGGTGCCGGGCGGCTTCGAGGTCACGTCGTAGACGACGCGATTGATGCCGCGGACTTCATTGATGATGCGGGTGGCCGCATTGCCAAGGAAGTTCATGTCATAGTGGTAGAAATCCGCAGTCATGCCGTCCACCGAAGTGACTGCGCGGAGTGCGCAGACGAATTCATAAGTGCGGCCATCGCCCATCACGCCGACGGTCTGCACAGGCAGCAGAACGGCGAAAGCCTGCCAGATGGCATCATAGAGGCCAGCCTTGCGGATTTCATCGAGATAGATCGCATCGGCTTCGCGCAGGATTTCCAGCTTGTCGCGAGTAATGCCGCCCGGGCAACGGATGGCAAGGCCCGGACCCGGGAACGGGTGGCGACCGATGAAGCTGTCCGGCAGGCCGAGTTCCTTGCCGAGCAGGCGAACTTCATCCTTGAACAATTCGCGCAGCGGCTCAACGAGCTGCATCTTCATGCGCTCGGGCAGGCCACCCACATTGTGGTGCGACTTGATCGTGACCGAAGGACCGCCGGTGAACGAAACGCTTTCGATGACGTCCGGATAAAGCGTGCCCTGCACGAGGAAATCCGCGCCGCCGAGCTTCTTGGCTTCTTCCTCGAACACTTCAATAAAGAGACGGCCAATCGTCTTGCGCTTCTTTTCCGGATCGCTTTCGCCTTCCAGCGCGCCGATGAAGCGGTCGGATGCGTCCACGAGGATCAGCGGAAGGTTATAATGTTCGCGGAACATTTCCACGACTTGGCTCGCCTCGTTTTTGCGCATCAGACCGTGATCAACGAGGATACAGGTGAGCTGATCGCCAATGGCTTCATGCGCCAGAAGGGCTGCGACAGACGAATCCACGCCGCCGGAAAGCGCGCAGATAACCTTGCCGCTGCCAACCTGCTTGCGGATCGCCTCGACGGCCTGCTCGCGATAGGCGCCCATCGTCCAGCCCGGCTTCACGCCGACAATACGATGAACGAAATTTTGCAACAGCTTGGCGCCATCAGGCGTATGCACGACTTCCGGGTGGAACTGCACGCCGTAATATTTGCGCTTTTCATCGGCGATGGCCGCGAAAGGTGCATTCGGCGAGGTGCCGATGATGGTGAAACCGTCCGGGAGTGCGGTGACGCGGTCGCCGTGGCTCATCCAGACCTGATGGCGGGTGCCCTTGGCCCAGATACCGGCGAAAAGCGGGCTGTCTTCCTGCACGTCGAGGAAGGCGCGACCGAATTCGCGGTCATGGCCGCTTTCGACATTGCCGCCCAGCTGGGCGCACATGGTCTGTTCGCCGTAGCATATGCCGAGAACCGGAATGCCTTGGTCGAAGACCGCCTGCGGCGCGCGCGGCGAGCCAATGTCGGTCGTCGAATGCGGGCTGCCCGAGAGGATGACGCCTTTCGGCTTCAACCGCTGGAATGCCTCTTCCGCAGACTGGAACGGGACGATTTCGCAATAGACATTGGCTTCGCGTACACGTCGCGCAATCAGCTGCGTGACCTGGCTGCCAAAGTCGATGATCAGGATTGTGTCGGGATGTGCCGTGGTGCTCATGTGCAGCATCTATTTAAAAAGTGGTGAGGATGCAATGTTTATGTGGTGGGCATATACGGATTATATGCACTTCCCTCAACAGCGCAGTGACAGGAATGGGGCCTATCCTGACACACCATTGTCAGGAGGTGGCAAAAGTCCACCGGCAATAGCCGCTTCCAGTTCTTCCACTGCGACAGCCATTTTCTCGTCGATGATATGCAGATATTGCGTCCAGTCACCGACATGATGCAGCTCGTCCGCGCCGTCCGAAATGCCGCGCAGACCGTATAAGGGCACGCCATGAATCTGGCAGGCGCGCAGGCAGGCGAATGTTTCCATGTCCACCATATCCGCGTCGATGGTCTCATAGACATTGCCGGAAACGATATTGGCGCCGGTCGATAGCGTGGCGCTGGCAACACCTTCCACCTGAAACGGCAGCTTGATCATCTTCGGCAGATCGAGAAATGGCGTCAGCCCCTTTTCGAAGCCGAGCGGCGAGGCGTCCATATCGCGATAGGAGACGGCGGAGACCTGAAACACTTCCGCCTGCGGTAGTTTGGCCGACCCCGCCGAGCCGAGCGAAATCACCAGATCGGGCTGCTCACCGTCGATTTCCATGCGGAACAGCGCGCGGGACAGATTGATCGCCGCCTCGACCGGCCCGACGCCGATCATCAGCGGATCGAAGAGCTTGGCCAGATGACGCCCATATTCGGCGTCGGCAGCCATCACATAAAGCAGGCGTCGTCCGGCAACAGTCTTCAGCATCCCTGTGGACCTATCCTTGCAAACCTTTGCGATCCTGCACGACCATCATCGTACCGGTCATCGTGGCGATAAGACGAACTTCCGTATCGGTTACGGCAAACGCCTGCCCGTCGCTGACCATGATCGTGCGGCCCGGCTTTGTGACCTCGCCACGAAACAGAAAACGTTCACCCTTGCCGGGCGCCAGCAGATTGACTTTGAATTCAATCGTCAGCACCGCCGCGTCGGCGGGCATCAGGGTCAGCGCCGCATAGCCGCAGGCAGAATCGAGCGCCGCGGAAATCATGCCCGCGTGCAGAATGCCGTGCTGCTGGGTGAGTTCCTCACGAAACGGCATTTCCACTTCAACAATACCGGGTTCGCATCGCGTCAGCTCTGCGCCGATCAGTTTCATGGCGGCCTGCCGCCCGAAACTTTCCTCGACGCGTTCCTTGAAATCCGGTTCGGCTATGCGATGCGCTGACATTTGTTCCCCGATTTATGAAGCTTTCTTCATCACACTTACATAAAACCCGTCCGTGCCGGTGGACAATGGCGAAAACACACTGCCATGCGACGGAAACACCGGTTCCGCGCCATTCGCATCCGTCACGACCGACTGCCACAGCGCTTGCGCGGGCATTTCGGTAAAATCAGGATTGTCGGCCAGAAAGCGCGCAACCTGCCGCGTGTTTTCTTCTGCAAACAGCGAACAGGTGACATAGGCCAGACGACCGCCCGGTTTCACATAATGCCTGGCCGCTTCCAGCACTTCCTGTTGATCCTGAACCCGACGCTCAAGCTGCTGGTCATTCAGCCGCCATTTTGCATCCGGCCTGCGCCGCCAGGTGCCGGAGCCGGTGCAAGGCGCATCGGTCAGAACGAGGTCCATATGGCCGGTGAGGGGGTCCAGCGCATCCAGATTGCCATGCACCTGCGTATTGCGCACGCCAGCCCGCTGCAAGCGTTCATGCATCGGCGAAAGCCGCGCCCGCTCCGCATCATAGGCGTGCACCTGCCCCTTGTTTTGCATGGCTGCTGCCAAGGCCAGCGTCTTGCCACCAGCGCCCGCGCAATAATCGAGAACCTGTTCGCCGGGTTTGGCTCCGGCAAAAAGTGCGGCGAGCTGTGAACCCAGATCCTGCACTTCGAACCAGCCATCGAGAAAGGCCTGTTCGCCCTGCACATTCGGGTGACGGCCCAGCGCTTCGATGGGCGGAATGCGCAATGCCTGCGCCAGAAATGGCGCGGGAGCAGCACCTGCTTTTTCCAGCGCTGCGAGTGTCTGTTCCGGCTTTGCCTTCAGGCTGTTGACGCGCAGATCGACCGGCGGGCGGGTGGCAAGCGCCTTGCCTTCTTCCACCCAGCGTTCGCCGAAAAGCTCTTGAAGCGAGGCGGCACACCATTCCGGCACATCGGCCTGAACATAATCGGGTGCGGCAGCGCTATCGCGGCTTTCCCAGGCGATACGGCGTGCCTGTTCCAGCGTTTCAGGTGCGAACTTGTCGCCATCCAGCGCTGCGTCGATGGCAGCAATATCCATGCCACCATCGGCCAGCAAAGCGCCAAAGGCCAGAGCGCGCGCATCGTCGGCATCCATGCGCCATGCGATGGAGAGTTTGCGGCGCAGTGCGTCATAGACAATGTTGCCAATCACCGCGCGGTCGCCCGCGCCTGCGAAACGATGAGCGGAACCCCAGTCCTTCAGCACATCAGAAGCCGGGCGTTTGCCCGCTTCGATATCGCCCAGAACCTCGATTGCCGCCTGCAGGCGTCCACCAAGCCGCATTGCTTCTCCTTACTAACTAACTGTCACGGCATAGCCTTCCTTGCAGGCAAAAGGCAATCGCCAAATCAAAACAAAAGCCGGAGCGCGAGGCTCCGGCTTTCATGCGCTTCAATACGAAGCGAGTTTGCCTTACATGCCGCCCGGATAGTTCGGGCTTTCACGGGTGATGGCGACGCCGTGCGAATGGCTTTCACGCAGGCCCGCATTGGAAATGCGCACGAAGGTCGCCTTTTCGCGGAACTCTTCCAGTGTTTTCGCGCCGACATAGCCCATCGAGGCGCGCAGGCCACCGGCAAGCTGGTGCAACACAGCCGAGATCGGCCCCTTGTAAGCGACCTGACCTTCGATGCCTTCCGGCACGAGCTTCAGCTCGTCACGCACTTCCGCCTGGAAGTAACGGTCTGCCGAACCGCGGGCCATAGCGCCGACCGAGCCCATGCCGCGATAGGATTTGAACGAACGGCCCTGATGCAGATAGACCTCGCCCGGGCTTTCTTCCGTACCGGCCAGAAGCGAACCGGCCATGGCGGCGACAGCACCGGCAGCAAGTGCCTTGGCGAAATCGCCCGAGAACTTGATGCCGCCATCGGCGATGACCGGAATGTTCTGCTTATGCGCTGCTTCCACCGCCGACATGATGGCCGAAAGCTGCGGCACGCCGACACCGGCAACGATACGCGTCGTGCAGATCGAGCCCGGTCCGATACCGACCTTGACGGCATCCGCACCGGCATCGATCAATGCCTGCGTACCGCCCGCGGTGGCGACATTGCCAGCCAGAATGGCGACATTGGGATAGGCCTTCTTGATGCGTGCGACAGCATCGAGAACGCGCTGCGAATGACCATGCGCTGTATCGACCACCAGAAGATCGACGCCTGCTTCGATCAGACGTTCTGCGCGTTCATAACCGTCTTCGCCAACGCTGGTTGCAGCGGCTGCACGCAGACGGCCCTGCGCATCCTTGGCGGCATTCGGGTTGAGCTGCGACTTTTCGATGTCCTTGACGGTGATCAAACCAACGCAACGGCCCTTGTCGTCAACGACGAGCAGCTTTTCGATGCGGTGCGCATGCAGAAGACGCTTGGCTTCTTCCTGATTGACGTTTTCGCGCACCGTGATGAGGTTTTCGCGGGTCATCAATTCATAGATCTTCTGAGCCGGATCGGAGGCAAAACGCACGTCACGGTTGGTCAGGATGCCGACGAGACGGCCCGGA
The DNA here is from genome assembly GCF_006376685.1 of Ochrobactrum teleogrylli. GTDB lineage: Bacteria > Pseudomonadota > Alphaproteobacteria > Rhizobiales > Rhizobiaceae > Brucella > Brucella teleogrylli. The sequence continues at coordinate 75,771 of NZ_VEWL01000004.1, forward strand.
CCCTTGGTGGCGTTTTCAACGACCGGAATGCCGGAAATGCCATGCGCCTTCATCAGCGCCTGCGCATCGGCCAGTGTCGCATCCGGGCCGATGGTGACCGGGTTGACGACCATGCCGGATTCGAATTTTTTCACCTGACGGACTTCTTCGGCCTGACGTTCCGGCGTGAGATTGCGGTGAATGACGCCGATGCCGCCTGCCTGCGCCATGGCGATGGCGAGACGCGATTCCGTCACCGTGTCCATGGCGGCGGAGAGAAGCGGCAGATTGAGTTCGATATCCTTGGCGATGCGGGTGCGCAGGTCCACCTGACCCGGCATGACTTCGGAATGGCCCGGCTGCAGGAGCACATCGTCGAATGTGAGAGCGAGAGCGCCGGTGGGCGATTCCACGATTTTTGCCATTGCCAATTCCTTTGAATAAGAAAAGCCGCCTCTCCGGGAAATGTCCGGGAGCAGCGACAATCAGGGTTTACTTGGTTGAATTGGCACCGGCTGGTAACACGGTTATGACCAAATGGAAAGCCTTTTGCTTACAAGTTTCAGTTACCGCTAAGAATTAGCGTGATAGACCGCATAGGACATGTACCCGTCCCGAGGGGAGATAATGCGAAAGTCGTATAAGCGCGTTCCGTTGATCCGCCGTTCCAGAGCGATGTGGATGTCGCCACGGCTTTGGAAACCAAGGCTCGTTTTCTGGTGCGGCGCGCTCGCCATCGGCATCATCAGCGTCGGTTTTGCAGAAGCCGCCGATATCGCGCAGGATTGGTTCAAGGCGTTGACGGACGGCACCGGCGGCAATGTCTGGCGCGCATGGCTGCCGCTTGTGATCACGCCGCTCGGCTTCATGGCTTGCTCATGGATCGCCATTGCCTGGTTTCCGAATTCCGGCGGCAGCGGTATTCCCCAAGCCATCGCGGCGCGGCATCTCGACGATCATCAGGACCGGTCCCTGCTTCTCTCCATTCGCGTTGCAGTCGGCAAAATACTGCTGACCGTCGCCGGTCTTTTCTGCGGCGCATCCATCGGGCGCGAAGGCCCGACGGTACAGATCGGCGCATCGATCATGCTGCAATCGGCGCGGATCGGCGGCATGGAACAGGCGCGCGGGCTTATCCTTGCCGGATCGGCCGCCGGTATCGCCGCCGCCTTCAACACGCCGCTGGCCGGGATTGTCTTCGCGATTGAGGAAATGGGCCGCGCCTATGCGGCGCGCACCAACGGGCTGGTGCTGTCCGCCGTCATTCTGGCTGGTCTCGCCTCGCTGGGCCTCGTCGGCAACTACAATTATTTCGGCATGACGACTGTTACGGCAACGACCGCCCCCGACTGGGTTCTGGTCGTCGCCTGCGGCGTGATCGGCGGCGCTTTCGGCGCGGTTTTCAGCGCGCTTGCGCTCAATATGGGGCGGCGTGTGCGCCGCCATGTGCAGAAGGTGCCGCTGCGCAACGCGGTGTTGTTTGCCGGTATTTGCGGACTTCTGGTCGCGATTATCGGCATCGCTTCCGGCGGCGCGACGTTCGGCACCGGCTATGATCAGGCGCGCGGCGCGGTCGAGGGCGCGGCCTTGCCGCCATTCTATTTCGTTGAAAAATTCGCAGCCGGTTTGCTTTCGATGATTTCGGGCATTCCGGGCGGCATTTTCGCGCCGTCGCTTTCGGTCGGCGCAGGTCTCGGCAGCACCATCGGCCTCCTGCTCGGCACCAGCGCGAGCCTTGCCGCCGTGCTGGGCATGGCGGGTTATTTTGCCGGCGTCGTGCAGGCCCCGATGACGGCTTTCGTCATCATTCTCGAAATGACCGGCAATCATAACAATGTCATTCCGCTGATGTGCGCCTCAATGCTCGGTTACGGTACGGCGCGGCTCATTTCCAACGAGCCGCTCTATCATGCCCTGTCGCGCACCTTCGTGGCGGATGTGCTGCGCCAACGTCGCGCACGCGAAAAGAATGCGCTTTCGGAGTAAAGCGTTCAATGGAGGAGAAAACTGTTTATGGATCGCAGAACATTCGGCAAATCGCTTGCGGGGCTGGGAGCAATGCCCTTTGTCGTCAGCGCGGCATCGGCAGCGAGCACGGGAGGAAAGAGCATGCTTGAACTTATGGGCGGAAGCATTTCGGATGTACCAGGGATCAAGCTTGGCCATCACACGCTGACCAAGCGCCCGACCGGCTGCACCGTTCTCTTATGTGAAGAAGGCGCTTCGGCTGGCGTCGATGTGCGCGGCTCCGCGCCCGGCACACGCGAAACGGACCTGCTCGATCCGATCAATTATGTGCAGGAGGTGCAGGCCATTCTCCTGTCCGGCGGCAGCGCCTACGGTCTGAGTGCGGCGACCGGCGTCATGCGCTATCTGGAAGAAAACAAGCTCGGTTTCAAGATCGGCAGCGGCGTGGTGCCGATTGTGCCAGCCGCCATCCTGATGGATCTCGGCGTCGGCGATTTTTCGATCCGCCCCGATGAGGAAGCCGGCTATCTCGCCTGCAAGGCGGCCAAGGCGGAAGCTTCCGGTGAAGGCAATATCGGCGCTGGAGCCGGTGCGACTGTCGGCAAGATGTTCGGCAAGGATTTCGCGATGAAGGGCGGCCTTGGCACGGCAAGCTACACGGTGCCGGGCACGGAAATCGTGGTTGGGGCAATCGTTGCCGTCAACGCGGTCGGCGATGTCTATGCGCCCAATTCGCGCCAGATTCTGGCCGGTGCGCGCACCGAGGACGGCAAGGGTTTCCGCAATACGATGCAGGCTATCATGCAAGGCCATGGCGTCGTCAAATCCGGCGGGGCCAACACGACCATCGGGGCGATTGCCACCAATGTGCCGTTCAACAAGGCGGAACTGAAGAAGATCGCTGGCATGGCCCATGACGGCTTTGCGCGCACGATTAATCCGATCCATACCATGTGGGACGGCGACACGATTTTCGCGCTCTCAACCGGCAAGGCCAAGGATGTGGAAGCGGACGTGACCGCCATCGGCGCCATCGCTGCAACGGTCATGGCGGATGCGGTGGCGCGGGCGATCGTTAACGCTGAAAGCCTTAACGATTTGAATTTACCCGCCTATAAGGATTATCACCCGCAATAGGGTAGATAACTTTGCACCATTGAGGGGATCGGTCCTGTATCGAAATAAGGTTATAAGATATCTGGCCATGCTTGATGGTGCAGTTTCGCAAGAAGGCAGAGTGAAGGCATGAGTGGCAGTTCCCTTAAATTCGGCACCAGCGGTCTCAGGGGATTGGCGGATGAGCTGAACGGCTTGCCCGCCTATGCCTATTCGCTCGCCTTCGTGTGCATGCTCGCCGAAAGCGGCAAGCTAAAAAAAGGTGCGGAGGTTTTCGTCGGACGTGACCTTCGCCCGTCCAGCCCCGACATTGCCGCGCTTTGCATGGCAGCCATTGAAGACGCTGGCTTTACGCCGGTGAATTGCGGTGTGCTGCCCACCCCGGCACTCAGCTTTTACGCCATTGCGAAACAGGCACCCTCCATCATGGTGACGGGAAGCCATATTCCCGACGACCGCAATGGCCTGAAATTCTATCGCGCCGATGGCGAAATCGACAAGACCGACGAACAGGGGATCAGCGCGGCCTATGCCGCCCTGCCCGCAGACCTGACCGCCCGTCATTTCAGCAATGATGCACAAAGTGATGCCGCGACCAGCGCCTACGAGAAACGTTATATCGATTATCTGGGCCGCGGCGCGCTCAAGGGCCTGCGCGTCGGCGTCTACCAGCACTCGTCGGTCGCCCGCGATGTTATAACGGATATTCTAACCGCGCTTGGCGCGGAAACCATTGCCCTTGGGCGCTCCAACACTTTTGTGCCCGTCGATACCGAGGCATTGCGCCCGGAAGATATCCGGCTTCTCGACCAGTGGGCCAAGGAAAACCGCCTTGACGCCATCGTTTCCACGGATGGCGATGCGGACAGGCCGCTGATTGCCGATGCAAGCGGCCAGTTCGTGCGCGGCGATCTCGTCGGCGCGATCACCGCAAGCTGGATCGGTGCGGATATAATCGTCACGCCGGTCACGTCCAATGCGGCGCTGGAAGAATGCGGGCGTTTCGCCCGCGTTGTCAGAACCCGCGTCGGCTCGCCCTATGTCATCGAAGGCATGCAACGTGCCAAGTCCGAGGGTGCAAAGATCACCGTCGGTTTCGAAGCCAATGGCGGCGTGCTTTTGGGCAGCGACAGTACCCGCAAAAGCCACACGCTGTCAGCGCTGCCAACCCGCGACGCACTTTTGCCGATCCTCGCCTGCCTAAGCGCGATCAAGGAGCAGGGCAAGCCGCTTGCGGAAATCGGCGCGGCTTTCAACTTTCGCATTGCGCTTAGCGACCGCCTGCAAAATGTTCCGCAGGAAAAGAGCGGCGCGTTTCTCGCCATCCTCAAGGATGAAGCGGGGCGCAAGGCGCTGTTTCCGTCCAATGATGCGATCATCCGGTCTGAAGCCATTGATGGCGTCAAACTGTTCTTCCATTCCGGCAATGCCGTCCATTATCGCGCTTCCGGCAATGCGCCGGAACTGCGCTGCTATGTGGAAGCGGCCAATGAAAATCAGGCCGCCGAACTTCTGGCCATGGGCCTCGATATCGCCCGCAACGCAACAAAGGATGCCTGAGCAATGAGCTTTATTCCTGTCATCATCAGCGGCGGTTCCGGTTCAAGGCTCTGGCCGCTTTCGCGCGATGCCCACCCCAAGCCCTTCATCGAATTGCCCGACGGCAGCACGCTGATCGGCAAGACCTATAACCGGGCGGCACGGCTTGAAGGCGTCGATCACATCCTGACCGTCACCAATCGCGATTTTCTGTTTTTGACGCTCGACGCCTATGCGGACGCCAAGGCACCCAAGACCGATAATGCCTTTCTGCTAGAGCCGCTGGGCCGCGATACCGCGCCTGCCGTGGCGCTCGCCGCAATGCACGCCGCCGCCACCTACGGCCCGGACGCCACGCTTCTGGTGATGCCTGCCGATCACCTGATCGAAAACGAACCCGCCTTTGCAGAAGCGGTTCAAAAGGCGCGGCAGCTTGCCGAAACCGGTCGCATCGTGACATTCGGCATTGTGCCCGATCACCCGGAAACCGGCTTTGGCTATATCGAGGCGGATGGCGTGGACGTGCTGCGCTTTGTCGAAAAGCCCGATGCGCAAACCGCGCAGGCCTATGTCGAGAGCGGACGCTATTTCTGGAATTCGGGCATGTTCTGCTTTACCGCGAGAACCATGCTGGAAGCGATGCGCGCCCACGCGCCGGAGATTTTCAACGGCGTGCAGGCCTCGCTTGAAAATGCGCGACGCGGCGTCAATGGCGACACCAAGACAATCGAAATTCCAAAGGACGAGTTTGCCGCGACCCCGGCCATTTCCATCGATTATGCCATCATGGAGAAGGCCGACAACATCGCCTGCATTCCGGTTTCCTGCGGCTGGTCGGATATCGGCTCCTGGGCGGCCATGGCCGACCTGGTAAATCCGGACGCGGACGGAAACCGCCTGCGCGGCGAAACCGTTCTGGAAGACACGACCAACAGTTTCGTGCTGTCGGAGACCCGGCTGGTCAGCCTTGTCGGCGTGCACGACCTTTTAGTCGTCGATACGCCGGACGCGCTGCTCGTCGCCCATCGCGACAAGGCGCAGGATGTGCGCAAGGTTTTCAACCGTCTGCGCGCCGATGGCCACGAAGCCGCCAAGCTGCACCGCACCGCCCATCGCCCATGGGGCACCTACACCGTGCTGGAAGAGGGCGACGGCTTCAAGATCAAGCGCATCGAGGTGAAGCCCGGACGGCGTCTCAGCCTTCAGGCGCATCATCACCGTTCTGAACACTGGATCGTCGTGTCCGGCACCGCCAAGGTGACCAATGGCGACCGGGAAATTCTGCTGACCAACAACCAGTCGACCTATATTCCCTGCGGCTTCAAGCACCGTCTGGAAAATCCTGGCATTCTGCCTCTGGTGTTGATTGAAGTGCAGAGCGGCGAATATCTCGGCGAAGACGATATCGTGCGGTTCGACGATATTTACGGTCGGGTATAAAAGACCAGCGCCGACGAAGTTTTCTCCGTCGGCGCTTGTTTGAATTCAATCAGTTGAAAGCGCCGCTGTCGCTTTTGCTTTCCGGGCGTTCCGCCGCGACCTTCTGGCGATAACCGCTGGCGCGATAGGCGGCAATCGGTTCGATCGCCCCGCCGGTGCGGCGGCGCGCTTCGGCCAAAATCGGCTCGACATCGGTGCGATAGGCACGTTTCAGCGTATCAGACGCCATCAGCGCATCGTTTTCCTGCTGGTAGGTTTCCAGCGCCTTACGGTCCACCAGCAGAGCCTGCGCATAGGCGCGGCGAATTTCATTTGCCGACGAAATGAGGCTCTCCAGCGGGTCGGTCACATTGTGCGACTGATCGATCATATGCGCCGGGTGGAAATCCTTCACGCCGCGATAATCGGCATCGACCAACTCGTTGAACACCAGAAACAGGCGATAGGGATCGATGGAACCGGCGTCGAGATCGTCATCGCCATATTTGCTGTCGTTGAAATGGAAACCGCCGAGCTTGCCGAACTGCATCAGCCGCGCGACGATCATCTCGATATTGGTGTTGGGCGCATGGTGGCCGAGATCGACCAGACATTGCGCTTTGGGACCAAGCGTCGAGGCGATGAGATAGTTTGTGCCCCAGTCCTGAACCACCGTCGAATAGAAGGCCGGTTCATACATCTTGTGTTCGGAAAACAGCCGCCAGTCGTCGGGCAACGACTTGTAGATTTCGCGCATGGAATCGAGATAACGCTCGAAAGCGCGCGTAAAATTCTGCTGGCCGGGGAAATTGGACCCGTCGCCGAGCCACACCGTCAGCGCCTTGGAGCCGATGGCATTGCCGATTTCGATACATTCGAGATTATGCTCGACGGCCTGTGCACGCACAGCCGCATCCACATGGGTGAGCGATCCAAACTTGTAGGACAGTTTCTGATCGGCAGCGTCCGAAAACGTGTTGGAATTCATCGCATCGAAGCCGAGACCCAGCGCTGCGGCGTGGGCTTTCAGCTTCTTTGGGTCTGCCTTGTCCCACGGAATATGCAGCGAAACATTCGGCGTTGCGCGGGAAAGCTCGTTGATGACTGCGCAATCGTCCAGCTTGTCGAAAATGCCACGCGGCTCGCCGCCGCCCGGAAAGCGACCGAAGCGGGTGCCGCCCGTGCCGGTGCCCCAGGAAGGCACGGCGACGAAATAGCTTGCAACCTTGTCGGTGATGGCCTCGATCTCAATGCCGCGACGCGAAAGCTGTTCGCCCAGCGCCTGATAATCGCTATTCAGCGCATTTTCGAAACCGGAATTATGCTCGGCGATAAAATCTGCCGAAATACGTTGCTCGGACATGGTTCCTCCCAGAATGTCCTCGTTATACGGTCAGCGCGGAAAGCTCTGCTGGTTCCCGGCATCGACATTGATGATGTTGCCGGTGGATTTAGCCGAAGCATCGCTGGCGAGGAAATAGATCGCCTCGGCAATATCTTCCGGCAGGACATTGAGCTTCAACAGCGACCGCTTGCGATAATGCTCCTCCAGCTCCGAAACGTCGATCTTGGAGGACGCCGCGCGCTGTTCGCGCCACTCGCCATCCCAGATCTTGGAACCGCGCAGAACTGCATCCGGATTGACCACATTGACGCGGATACCGGCATCGGCACCTTCCAGCGCCAGACAGCGGGCCAGATGGATTTCAGCAGCCTTGGCCGTGCAATAGGCGGACGCATTGGGCGAAGCGGCAAGACCGTTCTTGGAGGCGACGAACACCACATTGCCGCCGATCTTCTGACGACGGAACAGGCGGAACGCCTCCCGCGACACGAGGAAATAGCCGGTCGCCAGAATGTCGATATTGCGGTTCCACATCGACAATTCGGTCGCTTCGACAGGAGCCGATGACGCAATGCCTGCATTGGAGACCAGAATGTCGATGCCGCCGAGTTCAACGCTGGCCTCGACAAAGGCGTTTGCGACGCCCTTTTCGTCGGTTACGTTCAGTTCGACGCTGCGCACCTGATCAGCGCCAAAACGCTTCGATAGATTGGCGTGAGCGGATTTGAGCGATTCTGCGTCAATATCCGCCAGAACCACGCAAGCGCCCTCGCCCGCCAGCCGCTCGGCGGTGGCATAGCCGATGCCGCCAGCGCCACCCGTGATAAGCGCAATGCGCCCGGCAAGGCTTTTCGGCTTCGGCATGCGTTGCAGCTTGGCTTCCTCAAGCAGCCAATATTCGATGTCGAAGGCTTCCTGTTCCGGCAGTCCCTGATATTCGGACACGGCAGATGCGCCGCGCATGACGTTGATCGCATTGACATAGAATTCGCCGGCGATACGCGCTGTCGCCTTGTCGCGGGCAAAGGACAGCATGCCGACGCCGGGGATCAGGAAAATCACCGGATTGGGATCGCGCATTTTGGGCGAATTGTCGTGTTTGCAGGTCTCATAATAGCGCTTGTAATCGGCGCGATAGGCTTCGAGTGCATCCTCAAGCCCGGCAACGATGGCGTCCACATCCGGCTTGGCCGGATCGAAATTGACGACCAGCGGGCGGATTTTGGTGCGCAAAAAATGATCCGGGCAGGATGTGCCCAAAGCGGCCAGCGGGCGCAGTTCCTTCGCATTCACGAATTCCAGCACCGCATCCTGATCGTCGAAGTGACCGAGCTTACGCTCTTCCTTGCCGATAAGACCGCGAATTTCCGGCATCAGTCGCGCTGCAATGGCGCGGCGCTCGGAGGCCGCGAGACTTTGTGTGACAGCACCGCCGAAAGCGGGTTTGCCTGCCGTCTTCTGGTCCAGCCATTCAATGGCTTTGTTGATGATGGCGAGCGTGGTTTCGTAACAGGTCTTCGCATCGTTGGCCCAGGTGAAAAGCCCATGACTTTCAAGGACAACGCCCTTGGCCTTTGGATGCGCCTTGACGAAAGCCTCAAGATCGAGACCGAGCTGGAAGCCCGGGCGACGCCACGGCAGCCAGCCAATATCGTCACCGAAAATCTCGGCCGTCAGCTCGCGGGAATTTTTCGACGCAGCAATCGCAATGATCGCGTCTGGATGCATGTGATCGACATGGCTGAAAGCGACAAAACCATGCAGCGGCGTATCGATGGATGCGGCGCGCGGATTAAGGTTGAAGGTGCAATGCGGCAGGAAGCCGACCATGCGGTCCTCATCCTCGACGCCCTTATAGATGCCTTTCAGCGCATCGAGCTTGTCCTGATAAAGCGTGGCGAAACCGTCGAGCTTGATGGTGCCCACATCGCCGCCCGAACCCTTGACCCAGAGAACTTGAACCTTTTCGCCGGTCAACGGATCGATTTCCTCGACCTTGGCAGAGGTGTTGCCGCCGCCATAATTGGTGATGCGCTTGTCTGACCCGAGCAGATTGGAGCGGTAAAGCAGCTTTCCCGGCTCATCCAGCGTTGCCGCCTTGGCGTCGTCCCAGCGATTATCGAGCAGCCGATTGCTGTCCACCATGTCATCCTCCCAAGTCTGTATGGCCAATCGCGTCGCGCACCTTCCCATGCGCGAGCGATCATGTTGGCGGCAGATATGACGCATGAAACGAAATACTGTCAATCACAAACAATCATAACCGATCAAATATTTCACGCATGTGCGAATTATTGATTGTTTGTGATTGACATGCGCCACCAATTTGAGAATAGATGGAAGCAGGAGGAGCCATGCACGAAAGAGAGCGCCACCGCATCATCCTGAGCGCTGTTCAGGAAAAGCCGGTGATCACCATTCAGGATCTGGTGGAATTGACGGAGGCGTCGGAAGCGACCCTTCGGCGCGATATCGCATCGTTGCATATGCAGGGCCGCATCAAGCGTGTGCGCGGTGGAGCGGAAGCCATACATCCGCCGCAGTTCGGCAGTCTGGCCGGGCGTCCCTTCAAGGTTTCGGAATCCGAAAACGGTGATCGCAAGCGCGCCATCGCCCGTGAAGCCGTGGCGCTTTGCGATGAAGGCGACAGCATCATTATCAATGGCGGCTCCACGACATTCCAGATGGTGCATTATCTGACGGCGCGCCGCCTTCAGGTGCTGACGAATTCCTTCGCCATTGCCGAACATCTGTTGCGGCAGTCGAAAAGCACGGTGATCGTGCCCGGTGGCGCGATCTATCGCGACCAGAGCCTGATCCTTTCGCCTTTCGACAATGACGTCATCCGTAATTTTTACGGTCGGCGCATGTTCATGGGCTGTCAGGGTGTCAGCCCGCTTGGCGTGATGGAATCCGACGCGCTGATCATCCAGAGCGAACAGAAACTGATGGGCCAGGCGGACGAGCTAGTCCTGATGGTCGATTCATCGAAATTCACCCGCCGTTCCAGCCTCATCCTTTGCCCGCTCGACCGTGTCAGCACGCTGATCACCGATGACGGCATTTCCGATGAGGCGCGGCGGATGGTGGAAAATGCGGGTATCCGGCTGATTGTGGCGCAGGCTTCCGCAAATGCCGGCAAGGGTGGCGAACAGGGGGATTCCGCCGAGGTTGCCTGAGCCAACTCTATTATCATCCCGGCCAATGCCGGGATCGTTGTGAAAATATGTCTTTATACTGGGAGGAATGAGACATGAAACTTTTCAAGAAACTCGCACTCGGTACTGCGCTGGCCGTCGCCTTCATGGCCGCCCAAGCACAGGCCGCCGACATCAAGATCGCGCTCGTCGCGAAGTCGCTCGGCAACGGCTTCTTTGAGGCCGCCAACAAGGGTGCGCAGGAAGCCGCCAAGGAACTGGGCGGCGTTGAGGTCATCTATACCGGCCCGACCACCACGACCGCCGAAGGCCAGATTGAAGTCATCAATTCGCTGATCGCCCAGGGCGTCAACGCCATCGCCATTTCCGCCAACGACCCGGATGCGGTCGTACCGGCGCTGAAAAAGGCCGCCCAGCGCGGCATCAAGGTGATTTCGTGGGATTCCGGCGTCGCTCCGGCTGGCCGTATCGTGCACCTCAACCCATCGTCCAACGAGCTGATTGGCAAGATGTGCCTGAAGCTTGCTGCCGACCACCTGCCGGACGGCAAGGGTGATTTTGCGATCCTGTCGGCCACCACCACCTCGACCAACCAGAACATCTGGATCGGCGAGATGAAGAAGCAGCTGAAGGACTTCCCCGGCCTTAATCTGGTCACGACCGTCTATGGCGACGACCTTGCCGACAAGAGCTATCGTGAAGCACAAGGCCTCCTGAAGTCGAACCCGAACGTCAAGGTCATCGTGGCGCCGACCACCGTGGGCGTTCTGGCCGCTTCGCAGGCCGTGAAGGATGCGGGCAAGATCGGTGATGTCTATGTGACGGGCCTCGGCCTGCCGTCTGAAATGGCTGGCGCCATCAAGTCGGGCGCGACCAAGGAATTCGCCATCTGGAATCCGATCGATCTCGGCTATTCCGCAACCCAGATCGCCTATCACCTCGTCAAGGGTGATGCCGACGGCAAACCGGGCTCGGAAATCGATGCCGGTCGCATGGGCAAGATCAAGATTGGCGAAAACGGCGAAGCCGCGATGAGCGATCCTTTTGTCTATGACGAGAAGAACATCGACCAGTTCTCCAAGGTCTTCTGACGGGAAAGCGCATCCCGAAAGGATGCGCATTCATGAAAAGAGGCGGCATTCGCTGAACGGATGCCGCCTCCCATTCCCCGGATTCGATTTCAGGTGTCTGCAATGAATGCAGCTTTTCTCTCAAGCGGTGATTCCAGCGGTGAGCAGACGGTGCTTGCCCCGACGGATCAGCCCATTCTGGAAATGCGCGGCATTGCCAAGACATTTCCCGGTGTGCGTGCGCTCGATGATGTCAATATCGCGCTCTACCCCGGTAAGGTGACGGCATTGATCGGCGAGAACGGCGCGGGCAAGTCCACGCTCGTGAAAATCCTCACCGGCATTTATCAGCCCGATGAAGGCGAAATCCTCATCGACGGCAAGCCGGTACATCTGGCGACCGCACAGGATGCGACCGATCACGGCGTAACGGCCATTCATCAGGAAACCGTGCTCTTTGACGAATTGTCGGTGGGCGAAAACATCTATCTCGGCCATGCGCCGCGCACGAAACTCGGCTTCGTCAACTGGAAGGCCGTCTATGCCCGTTCGCAGGCGCTGCTTTCCTCGCTGGAAACGACGGTCGATGCCCGGATAAAGCTCAAGGAACTTTCCATCGCCCAGCGCCATCTGGTCGCCATTGCTCGCGCGCTGTCGGTGGATTCGCGCATCGTCATCATGGACGAGCCGACCGCAGCCTTGTCGCGCAAGGAAGTGGACGACCTGTTTCGCATCGTGGCGCGGCTGAAAGCGCAGGGCAAAGCCATCCTGTTCATCAGCCACAAATTCGATGAAGTCTACGAAATCGCCGATAATTATGCGGTGTTCCGCGACGGGCACGCCGTCGGCCACGGTACGCTTGCCGATACGCGGCAGAACGATATCGTGCGTATGATGGTCGGGCGGTCTGTCGATCAGGCCTTCCCCAAGCAGAATGTCACCATCGGCAAGCCGGTGTTGAAGGTTGAAAACTATTCGCACCCGACCGAGTTTCGCGACATCTCCTTTGAGCTGCGCAAGGGGGAAATTCTCGGCGTTTACGGCCTTGTCGGCGCGGGACGCTCGGAATTCGCACAATCGCTGTTCGGTATCACCAAGCCATCGCGTGGCCGTGTGACGCTTGAAGATCGCGAGATCAGCATCCGCCGCCCCGGCGACGCGGTGGCGCATGGCATTGTCTATGTGCCGGAAGAGCGCGGACGCCACGGCGCGGTGCTGCAACTACCGATCTTTCAGAATGTTTCGCTGCCGTCGCTCGCCCGCACCTCGCGCAATGGTTTTTTGCGCATGGCGGAAGAACTGGCGCTGGCGCGTAAATATGCCGAGCGCTTCGACCTGCGCGCCGCCGCCCTTTCCGTCCCGGTCGGAACGCTGTCTGGCGGCAATCAGCAGAAGGTCGTCATCGGCAAGTGGCTCGCCACAAATCCGAAGGTCATCATTCTCGACGAACCGACCAAGGGCATCGATATCGGTTCCAAAGCCGCGGTTCACGCCTTCATCAGCGAACTCGCCGCCGAGGGTCTCAGCATCATCATGATCTCGTCGGAACTGCCGGAAATCATCGGCATGTCGGACCGCGTGATGGTCATGCGCGAGGGCCTCATGGAAGGCGTCTTCGAACGCGCAAGCCTTGATGCGGAAGTGCTGGTGCGCGCCGCCACGGGCAATGCCGAGCAGGCTGCGGAGTAGATCATGAAACAATTGCTGAAACAGCGGGAACTCCTGCTCCTCGTCATCATCGCGCTTCTGGTGGGCCTGTTCGCCAGCCGCGCGCCGGGCTTTGCCAGCGTCGGCAATCTGGCGGGTATTTTCAACGACACGTCGATCCTGATTATCATCGCGCTCGGCCAGATGGCGGTTATCCTGACCAAATCCATCGATCTGTCGGTCGCGGCCAATCTGGCGTTCACTGGCATGGCCGTGGCGATGCTGAACGCGACCTATCCCGGCCTGCCGCTGGTGCTGCTGATCGTGCTCGCCATCGGCATTGGCGCTGTTCTGGGCGCGATCAACGGCATTCTCGTCTGGAAGCTCAACATTCCGGCGATTGTCGTCACGCTTGGCACGCTCACCATCTATCGCGGCATGGCCTTTGTGCTGTCCGGCGGCGCATGGGTGAATGCGCACCAGATGACAGCGCCCTTTCTCAACACGCCACGCACGCCTTTTCTCGGCCTGCCGCTCCTCGGCTGGACGGCAATCCTGATCGTCGCGCTCGTCTATGTGCTGCTGACGCGGACATTTTTCGGACGCGCCCTTTATGCGTCCGGCGGCAATCCGACCGCGGCCGTCTATACCGGCATCGATGTGGGTCGCACGCGCTTCTTCGCCTTCGTGCTTTCGGGCGCGCTCGCCGGGCTTTGCGGCTATCTCTGGGTGTCGCGCTATGCCGTCGCCTATGTGGATGTCGCCGCCGGTTTCGAACTCGACAGCGTTGCGGCCTGCGTCATCGGCGGCATCTCGACGCTTGGCGGCATCGGCACGGTGGCCGGTGCGGTGCTGGGCGCGCTGTTTCTTGGCGTCATCAAGAACGCTTTGCCGGTCATCGACATTTCGCCCTTCTGGCAGATGGCGATCTCCGGTTCCGTGATCATTCTGGCAGTGATTTTCAATGCGCGGCAGGAAAAGCGGCGCGGGCGGATCATCTTGCGCGATAAGGCCGCGAAGACTTATGAGGAGGTAGCGGTATGAGCGAGACTGGTACGAACGACAAGCGCCGTCACATTCCAGACCGCCTAGGCACGCCCTTCTCGCGCATCTTCGCCAGCTGGGAAATGCTGCTGCTTGGCGTAGCGATTGCGATCTTCATTGCGAATTCCTTCGCCTCGCCCTATTTCCTCGATGCGTGGAACCTCTCCGACGCCACGTTCAACTTCACCGAAAAGGCGTTGATCGCCTTTGCGATGACGCTGCTCATCATTTCCGGTGAAATCGACCTTTCGGTCGCCGCGATCATTGCACTGTCCTCGACCGCAATGGGCGCGGCTGCGCAGGCGGGCGTCGGCACGCCGGGTCTGGTCGCCATCGGCATCGGCACCGGCCTTGTCTGCGGTGCCATCAATGGCGGGCTGGTGGCCGGATTGAAGCTGCCATCTATCGTCGTGACCATCGGCACGATGAGCCTTTTCCGCGGTATTTCCTATATCGTGCTCGGCGATCAGGCCTTTGGCGGCTATCCGGAAAGCTTTGCCTATTTCGGACAGGGCTATGTGTTCTGGGTAATCTCGTTCGAATTTGCGCTGTTCGTTCTGTTCGCTGTGCTGTTTGGCGTTCTGCTGCATGCCACCAGCTTCGGACGCCGTGTCTATGCCATCGGCAACAATGAATTCGCGGCGCGCTTTTCTGGTATTCCGGTTGAAAAAACCAAATTCGTGCTTTTCCTGATGACCGGCGTGATGAGCGGCATCGCTGCCGTCTGCCTGACCTCGCGCCTCGGCTCCACGCGCCCCTCGATTGCACAAGGCTGGGAGCTCGAAATCGTCACCATGGTCGTACTGGGCGGCGTATCGATCCTCGGCGGATCAGGCACCATTGTCGGCGTGGTGATTGCCGCTATCGTGATGGGCCTCGTGACCTTCGGCCTCGGCCTTCTCAATGTGCCGGGCATCGTCATGTCGATCTTCATCGGCCTTCTGCTGATTATCACCATTTCGCTGCCAATCCTGATCCGACAGTTCAGAGCGAGGCGCACGGCATGACGACGGAACGCTATGCATTTCGCATGACGCTCAATCCCGGCATGGAGGCGGAATATCGCCGCCGCCATGACGAAATCTGGCCGGAGCTGGTCGAACTTCTGCACACGGCAGGCGTGTCGGACTATGCCATCTATCTCGATGAAGAAACCAATAGCCTGTTTGGCGTGCTGACGCGCAGCGCCGGTCACGGCATGGCCGCCCTGCCCGACCATCCAGTGATGAAAAAATGGTGGGCGCACATGGCCGATATCATGGCTACATACCCCGATAATTCGCCGGTTTCTATCGATCTCAAGCCAGTGTTTCACATGTCATGAAGCGCATCGCCATTCTCGATATCGGCAAGACCAATGCCAAAGTCGTCATACTCGATGCGGCAGGCGGCGAGGAAATTGCCGCGCGCCGCATGCCGAACACTGTACTTCGCGACGGCCCCTATCCGCATTATGATATCGAGGCGCTGTGGCGCTTCTTTCTGGCAAGTCTCACGGAATTTGCGCGGGAGCCGGGTTTCGATGCCATTTCCATCACCACGCATGGCGCATCAGCGGCCCTTGTCGATAGAGACGGCACGCTGGCAATGCCGGTACTCGACTATGAGCTTGAATATCCAGCCGAGATTCGTGCCGCCTATGCAGCCATAAAACCGGACTTTCGCGATACTTTTTCGCCGACCTTGTCGCTTGGCCTCAATCTCGGTGCGCAGCTTCACTATCTGAAAACGGCCTTCCCCGCCGATTTTGCGCGCACACATTTCATATTCACGTATCCGCAATACTGGGCCTGGCGTCTGACCGGCATTGCCGCGTCAGAAGTCACGTCGCTTGGCTGTCACACGGATTTGTGGCTACCGAAGCAATCTGCTTTTTCGGCGCTTGTCGACCGTCTGGACATTCGCGAAAAATTCCCGCCGCTGCGCTCCGCCTTCGACGCGCTTGGGCCTCTGTTGCCAGCGATCGCGATGGAAATAGGACTGCCCTTGCCCGTTACGGTACATTGCGGCATTCATGATTCCAATGCTTCGCTGCTCGCCCATCTGATGGATCGCAAAGGCGCGTTTTCGGTGGTTTCGACAGGCACTTGGGTGGTGAGCTTTGCCGTGAGCGGCAATCTCGACCAGCTGGACCCGACGCGCGATACGCTCGCCAATGTCGATGCCTATGGCCGCGCCGTCCCTTCGGCGCGTTATATGGGCGGACGTGAATTCGATCTGATGACCGAAGGGCTGCAAAGACCCTCCCCCGCCGAATATGACGCGCTTACCGGGCAGGTGCTGCATCGCGGGATCATGGCCCTGCCTTCCGCCGTTCCGAACTGTGGCCCTTTCCCCAACACGCATCTGCGTTGGCGCAATGCGGATCAGGCGAGCGATGCCGAACGTTATGCTGCCGCGTGCGTCTATGCCGCGCTGATGACGGAAAGCTGCCTTGGCCTGCTGGGTGCTAGGGGGCCTATTGTGGTCGAAGGCCCTTTTTCCGATAATGCTATTTATCTGAAAGCATTGGCGAATTTCTCGGGACGCGAGGTTGAAGCCATTGCCGGATCGACGGGAACGGCCACCGGTGCCGGGCTTCTGGCGGGTGCGACGCCGAAGGAAAAGCACGGCAGAACCTATCAGCCGGATAATGACGCTTCCGGCAATGTCTATGCCGCTTATCGCGCGCAATGGCTGGAAGCCGTCACGCCGCAACCAGCGCACTGACCGGCAACGCCCACTCCCAAAAAGTTGTCACGTGATTGTGAAATCGCGGGCCGCTATAGCCGAGCTAGGCGGCAATGCGGACCAGCCGGTGGAGCAAAACCCGCTTTTTCTACAGGCCAAGGCCAAGCTCGATGAAGCCCAGCGCCAGCTTGATGACGCGACTGTTCGTGCGCCCTTCGACGGCATCGTCACCAATGTGAACAGCTTGCAGGTCGGCTCCTATCTGCAAGCCGCGCAACAGGCATTTTCGCTGGTTTCGTCCGATCATCTCTGGATCACCGCCAATCCGAAGGAAACCGAACTGACCGGGATCGAACCCGGCCAGCCTGTGACGATCTCGGTCGATACCTATCCCGATGCCCTCTGGGAGGGCAAAGTCGCCAGCATCAGCCCGGCTTCGGGTTCCAGCTTCTCGCTGCTACCGGCGCAAAACACGTCTGGCAACTGGGTCAAGGTCGTGCAGCGCATCCCCATGCGCGTCAGCATCGACAATAAGAATGGCCAACCGCCGCTGCGTGTCGGCATGAGCGTGAATGTGGAAGTCGATACCGGTCATCCGCGCGGTCTGCCGCGCTTCATTACCAATCTCTTCGGTGGTGGAAACCATGTCTAACGTCGCCATTTCCGGCGCGTCCATCGTCGCACATCGCGGCGCGATCACTGCTTGCGTCATTCTCGCGGTCATCATGCAGGCGCTGGATACGACGATTGCCAATGTCGCTCTGCCCTATATTCAGGGCAGCGTTTCGGCAAGCGCCGACCAGATCAACTGGGTGTTGACCTCCTATATTGTGGCGGCTGCGATCATGACGCCACCGTCCGGCTTTCTGGCCGCCAAATTCGGTCGCAAGCGCGTGTTGCTGGCGGCTATTGCGGGCTTCGTGCTGGCCTCCGTCCTGTGCGGGCTTGCACAATCCCTGCCGCAGATTGTCGGTTTCCGGCTGTTGCAGGGCCTGTTCGGCGCTTCGCTGGTACCGCTGTCGCAAGGCATTCTGCTCGATATCTATACGCTGGAAGAACGTGGCTCCGCCATGGCACTTTTCGGCGTTTCGGTGATGGTCGGCCCGGTTTTGGGGCCTGTCATTGGCGGCTGGCTGACTGACAATATGAGCTGGCGCTGGGTTTTCTACATCAATGTGCCGATTGGTGCGCTGGCTTTTGGTGGCATCATGGTCTTTGTGTCTGAAACCCGGATAGACCGGACGGCGCGTCTCGACTGGACCGGCTTCGGCCTGCTCAGTCTTGCCATTGCCTCACTGCAATTGTTTCTCGACCGCGGCGAGCAGATGGACTGGTTTTCATCGAGCGAAATCGTCATCGAATCGCTGGTTTGCGCGGCAGCCCTTTACTTGCTTGTGGTGCACACATTCACGGCAGAAAATTCTTTCGTCAAACCGCAGCTGTTTCTCGACCGCAATTTTGCGGTGAGTATGCTCTTCATCTTCATCATCGGCGTGACCTATCTGGCATCGCTGGCGCTGATGACGCCATATCTCCAGACCTTGATGGGCTATCCGGTGACGACAGCCGGCATCGTGATGGGACCGCGCGGCATGGGCACCATGGCTTGCATGTTTCTGGTCGGCAAGCTGATTGGCCGTATGGATTCACGTTATCTACTTTTGACCGGTCTCGGACTGACGGCCTGGGCCATGTATGAAATGACGGGCTGGACGCCCGATGTTTCGCAGTGGACCATTGTGCGGGTTGGTTTCATTCAGGGCGCAGGTCTGGGCTTCCTGTTCGTGCCCCTGACCACGATTGCCTTTTCCACCCTCCCCGCGCATCTGCGCGGCGACGGCACCGGCCTGTATAATCTGTCCCGCAACATCGGATCGAGCGTCGGCATATCGATTGTTGCAGCGCTGCTGACGGAAAATGTGCAGGCCAACCACGCCGCTATCAGCGCCTATGTCACGCCGTTCAATCATAATTTCGATGGCGCTGTCGTTTCGCAATATCTCAATCCGACAACAGCTGCCGGACGGGCGCTTCTGGACAATATCGTCACCGAACAGGCGACAATCATTTCTTATATCGATGATTTCAAGCTTTTGATGCTCATGTCGCTTCTGGCGATGCCGCTCGTTCTTCTGCTTCGCAAGCCAAAGGTTGCACAGGAAGTCGATCACAGCATCGCCATGGAATGAGACGAACGCTTACAGCTTGGCGAACTCGATATAGAAATCGTGGACGCCGGAGGCCAGAAACTGCACGGCAATGCAGGTCAGGAGAAAGCCCATGATCTTGGTGATCGCCTGCATGCCGTGATCGCCGAGCATTCTTTCGAGGAACGTTGCCGATGACAGCGCCGCATAAGCGATGCTGACCGTCAGCAGAATGGCCACGATCACGATAATATGGCCGATGATGGTGTGTTCGGCGGGAATTTGCGAACCAAAACTCATCACCACGGCAATCGACCCCGGACCCGCAAGGCTGGGCATGGCAAGTGGCGAAAACGAATAATCGATTTCCGCCTTCTTGATCTCGGAAGGCTCGACATTGACCTCCGACGAGGTGTCTTCACCAGAGAAGATCATTCGCAGCGCCAGGATCATGATGATGATGCCGCCTGCGACTCGGATGCCCGGAAGCGATATATTGAACAGCGCGATGATCCCCTGCCCCAGCAGCAGAAATGCCGTCAGGATCGAGAACGCGTAGATGCAGGCTTTGACAGCCTGTCTGCGCTTGCTTTCCACGCTCATCCGCTTGGTCAAAGCCATATAGAGCGGAATTGTCGTGAGCGGGTTCATGATCGGCAGAAGACCGATGAAAACGATGGAAACATATTTGATGAAATCGATAGTCAAATTCACTGCACGGATACTCCGTTCTGAAATATTACGGTTGTCGGATGAGAGCCCTTACTTGGCTATTTGACCTACTCGTCAGTGGCCAGTCTTGGAATAAAGCGCGGCGTCTTCTGGTTTTGTAACGCGAAAGTCAGGACCTGAAACAGAACCGCCGTGGACCAGCCGAAGAGCAAGACGCCATTCATTGCGGTCATCGGACCCATGAGATGCCAGCGCGCGAGCGGAACTATATCTCCATAGCCGAGTGAGGTAAAATTCACGAACGCAAAATAGAGCGCGTCTGCCCCGGCGGGTATGGCGAGAACCATAGTATAGGACGCCGACCATATAATGATTTCGATGACCTGTGTTGCCAGCAAAACCGACGCGGCAACCGACATTGTGGATATCAGCGCCAACATAGCGTATTTCCGCAGGGATTTATGGATAAGTCGCGTCGTCCTGATAACCAGGATCGTTGCTAAAGCATGCAGAACAACATTGATCAGACCTATGGAGCTTCCAAACGCAAGTTGTTGAAATATTAGGAACATATAATATCTTCCTTTGTTTCCTTGTCTTGCGTAGCACTACGCACTTTCGGTATCGATTACTCTCCTTTTTCGCCTCTTAGAAACGCTATATTTGATAAATTTGCTGTTACTGCCTATTGGGCGCGGCGTTGTGCATTCAGCGCGGCCAGCATCATCGGCTTGATCGAGAAACCACTGTCCGCAGCCTTTTCCGTCAATATGCGCAGATAACCGCCTGCCGATCGAATCTGATCATAACGCTGAAGAATATAGGCAATTGCGATAGCCGTATTATAATTTCCAAGCGTCTTTTTAGCCAGCTCATAGAGCTTGGCGTCAATCCCGATGAAACTGCGTACGGTCTCTGCTGCATCGATCAATCCATGCCATTGGCGGATCGGGCTCGATGAATAGGCTTCGATCTCTGGACAGGCGCGCAAAACCATATCGAGCGAGACCGTCGGTTCTGGCTGTGCCTTGTCAGTTATCATCTGGTGCTGGTCGAATTGCGAAACGCTGTCCTTTTCAAAATAGGAATCTGGATTCGATTCAATTTGCTGCCGCTCATTGTGAGACTCATTGCCGCTCAAATTTTCGGTATTTTGATGAATATTCAACAGCTTATCGATTTCGACCGAAAGTGTCTCCATTGCGGCGACCAAAAGAGCCAGCTCATCGCGTTCCGCACGACGCGGAATCGTATCGACAATGGCCCGAAAGCGCTGGTTGATCGCTGACCAATCCCCGGAAAGGTTTTCGGTCATGGCAAACTCAATCAGCTTGGCGATGTCGCGACGCATTAAGGTCAAGCGTTCACGTTGCTCGCGCAATGCAGCCTTCTCGGACCTCACCTGTTCAGCGGAGGTTTCGAGTTCTTCGGCGCGCAACAGCAAAGGAGCGAGCGAAAAGCCGAATGCAATCTGCAACTCGCCGCCTTTAGCCCGACGCGCATAACGCTTGCCGTTCGGGCTGTCCTGACGCGTGATGAAACCGGCATCGACCAGCGCGCCGAGATGACGCCGCAATGTAGCGTCCGCCATGCCATGGGCACGCAACGCCAATTGCTTGTTGGATGGAAAGACGATCAGGCCTTCATTGGCTTTGAGATGATTGTCCGGATGAAAGGACAGCAATGCTGACAGAACCGCCAGTGAGCGATCATTCAACCCATAAATCGTCTTTGCTTCGCACAGCCAGCGATGCAGCTGCCACTTATCGACGGCAAGGTCTTGCGGCATTTGTCGTGCATTGCGTTGCGCTGCCAACAAGGCAGCCGTCATCGGTCGACTGCCAAACGGCGTCGAAGCCAAATGCATCTCCATTTTCTTCCACCTTCCACAAGGCAAAAGAAATCCACCCGCCGAAAAGACGCTTAAGACACTTGACAGTGATTCGTGGATTTGCGATTCTCTAGCTGCTAAACCAATGAGAAGGGCTTCCACGCGGCGACGTTTGGGGGCCTTTTTCTTTTGCTATCTCGTTCCTTTTCGCTTGAGCGATTTTCCAACCGGATTGTTGGCTATCACTCATCTCTTCAATTTAACGCCTGCATAACCCGCAAAACCGTTTCGGAGTTTCGCTGGAAATGCCCTTGATCGTTTCGATACAGATACGCAGATAATCGTACTCAGACACTGGACCGGGCTGCGGAAACCGCTTTCCAATCCGAAAGCTTGTTACTTCTCTTCGTTCTGGAAGGACGCATAAAGCGTATCCAGATTACGCGAGAGCCATTCGGCAAAGCGAGGCCCATTGGCTGCACCAAGAGCCAGCGTTGCCGATTTGCCGTTCTGTTTGATTGTGGCGCTGACGGACTTGTCCGAAGCGGTCCATGTCGCACCGGGGCGCAAAGCGGCCTTGGTGACGGACTTCTTCTGACGGGCGCCCTTCAGATAACCGTAAAGCTGTTCGAAGCGATCAGCCGACGTTGCTGCCTTGAATGCAGCGGTCGCCATCAGTTCTTCTGCAGCGTCTTGTTTGCCGGGAATTTCGATCAGCTTACGCAGTTCAAGCCAGCGATCACGACCAATGCCCTTGGCAGGACCGATGGCCAGAAGAATGGCTTCTGGTATGGCCTTCGGAATGGTCAGCATCTTCGACAGGGTTTGATAGTCGATGGTCAAAGCGGCCTGAATAGCCTCACGCTCAAAGCCAAGCGCTTCTAGACGTGCCGCAAACAAAACCCGTTCGATGAAGCTGAGATTGGCGCGCGCCGAGTTTTCTTGGCCCTGGCTCAGAATATGTTCCAGATCGGCAAGCGGCTTGATAACGGCTTTGACCTTGAGGCCCAGCTCGCGCGCAACACGGGCACGGCGATGGCCAAAGACGATCATATAACGGTCGCTGGTCTCAGGATGCGGACGCACCAGAATAGGGCTGTCCTGGCCACGCTCGCGAATGGCTTCGAGAAGCTCCTGATATTCCTGATCGTCGGCTTCAGGCAGACGGTCGGCAACAAAGGACGCATCAAGATTGTTGGGATCAAGCTCAACGACAGTTTCGCCATCCAGCCTTTGTGAAGCCTGCTTGGCGAGTTCATCAATCGAAGCGGAAAGCGATTTGGCAGCGCCGAACCGGCGCGATATGGCATCGACCGGCTGGGAAGGCTGTTCCGCCGCCGGTTCGTTCCGCATCACGCTGTCAAATATGTTCTTCCGTGCCATTCTCTATTCCTCAAACCGGTCAGAGACCTGATTTTATTGCGTATTTGCCGTTTTAGACGGCAGTCTAACGCCCCCATGCTTCGTGGATAAGCCCGCGGATCTCCGAATTGACCGCTTCCATGGCTTCCATCGCGCGGTCATAAGTGCCGCGGTTCATGGATGAACGTTCGACTTCGTAAAGCGTTTGCTTTGTCAGGCCGGCATCCGAAATCGCCGTCGATTTCAGCATCTGATGCTTGAGCATATGCGGCGCCAACATGCTCTGCATGAAACCGACCATCTGGGCCTGCGGTATGTCGGTCGGTTCATAACGAGTAATCAGATAGCGGAACCAGTCGAGTTGCACCGCCCCGCCCGCCTGCCGCACAGTCTTGAGAATATCGCCGAGCATCAGAAGAAACTGCGACATCGACATAAGGTCGAGCATCTGCGGATGAACCGTGATCAATACCGATGTTGCAGCGGACAGCGCCGTCAGCGTCAGATAGCCAAGCTGGGGAGGGCAGTCGATAACGACCACATCGTAGGAATCATCGACTTCGGCCAGAGCCGTCGCGATGCGGTTCCAGAACATCTTGCCCTCGCCGCCATTCTGCATGGCCAAAGGCGTGTCATATTCATATTCCTGCAACTCCAGCATGGCCGGAATAATATCGAGACCGGGAAAGTTCGTCCGGCGAATGACATCGCGGATGGGCTTCTTTTCGGAATCGTAACGAATGGCTTCGTAAAGCGACGGGAATTCATCCAGCTCTGGCTGGATACCGTGCAGTGCCGATAAAGAGGCCTGCGGATCGAGATCGATGGCAAGCACACGATGACCGGTCAAGGCGAGATGCTGCGCCAGATGCGCGGCAGTCGTGGTCTTGCCGGAGCCGCCCTTGAAATTCACAACGCCGATGACCTGAAGCTTTTCATGGCCACGGCGATGCGGAACATAACGCTTCACTTCGGCGCGACCATTCTGGTCAAGCCACAAACGCAGTTCATGCAGTTGGTCCACGCTATAGGCGCGGCGTCCACCTGTCAGTATAGTCGGCTCGACGCCTTTGCCCTCAAGGTGTAGCTTCTTCAGATTGCTGGGGGAGACGCCAAGGAAATATGCAGCTTCGGCCATAGAAAACTGACGCAGATTCTTCCGCGCATCCGGTGGGAAGTTTTCATGGCGCAGCAGATTGAGCTTGCGAGAGATTTCTCTCCCCTGCGTCAATATCATGTCGTCAAACGACACTGCTGCTGTTGAATTTGCGATATTCATTGACTTGGGATCCCTAGTGACGGCATCGGAACTAATACCGCCTAAATACCGTCATTATGTCCGATTCTTCTTGTATCGCAAGGGCTGCCCGAATTAACAAAGGGTTAGCAGGCAATTAAAAATTACGAAGAATTTTATCCTTTCGAATCAAATTGCTTTATCGAATTGTTTTTAAAGACTTTTATTGGAATTAGACGGCAGTCTATCATTGCATGCGGCATGCTGGCGACCGCAGGTGGAGTCATTTATTGCCATCGTCCACGCTTTTAGGCGGGGATGGATGACCGAATCGTCATGTGCGCCTTGGCGTCCGGTTGTCCGGTTCATATCCGGCAGGACGCGCCCCGCACAACGGTGTGGAAATGAAGTGACCAGCGCCAAAAGGGCAGGGCGCCTCAACCAAATTGCTCCTGCAACGGGAACTGGATTTTTCTCGGAAAAGCTGTTCAACTGTTCCGATGCACGATTCGAGTTTTCAGTCGAGTTTCACTCGCCCTTTCGCAAGGAACGATGATTTTTGTGCTTTTTGGTTGTGAGCTGTAGATTTTTTAACTTCTTCACGCTACCATCCAAAGCATCGCCAGAGAGATTCCTTTTTAGAGCGCCTAGCTCGTCTCAGCGGTAAATTCCCCCCTTTAGATCGGGTTTTGAACTAGTCGCGCTAGGAAAACCTAACGCGAAATTAGCTTTCATATGCGATAAAATCTTGTTTATTCTCATTGCATTGAAATTTTCCATTCCGCGGACGAAACGACCGGTTTTTTAACCGCTTTTGCCACGCCGTCGAAGCGGGCCTTTGTGGGCCTCCGATCACAAATGCAAAACCGTTATATGCGCGTCATCTAGCTTGCTTATGGAAACCTGACACTTTGTAGGAAGGGATTTCCAACATGCGCAAGCTTTTGCTCGCTCTCGCGTCCGCAACAATTTTGAGCGGCGCCGCCAATGCCGCCGATATCTATCCGCTCGACAGGGCCACGATTCTGGTCGGCTCGCCATTCGATTTCAAAGTGGAACTCGACAAGGTGGTGAAGCCGGAAGAGGTCAAGGTAACCGTCAACGGCAAGGATTACGAAACGGTATTTGGCGCCAAGGCCGAATTCGTTGCGGAAGAAAAAGGGAGCGAGGACAAGGTTCTCGGCTCAGCGCTCATCCTGCGCGATCTGAAAATCGCGGAGCCGGGCGCCTATAAGGTTGAAATCTCGGCTGGCGACGAGACGAAGGCCGTCACCTGGGATGTGTACCCGACCGCGACAGAAGCGAAAGCCAAGAACATCATCTTCCTGGTGGCCGATGGTCTTTCGGTCGCGCATCGCACCGGCGCGCGCATCATGTCCAAGGGCATGGCGGGTGGCAAGGCCAATGGCCGTCTCAATATGGATGATGTTCCGCCGGTTGCCTTTATCGGCACGTCATCGACCCATTCGATTGCGACCGACAGCGCCAACACCATGTCGGCTTACATGACCGGCCACAAAGCGCGGGTGAACGCACTTGGCGTTTATGCTGACCGCACTCCGGCGAGTCAGGATGACCCGCAGGTCGAAACAATCGGCGAAGCGCTACGCCGCCAGACGAAAAAATCCATCGGCATCGTTTCCACGTCAGAAGTCGAAGATGCAACGCCTGCCGCGCTGGTTTCCCACACGCGCAAGCGTTCCGACAAGGCAGACATTGTCGGCATGTTCTACGATGTGAAGCCCGATGTGCTTCTGGGCGGCGGTGCGGCCTATTTCCTGAGCAAGGATGTGCCGGGTTCCAAGCGCAAGGACGACAAGGATTATATCCAGCTGTTCCGTGACGCAGGTTATGCCATCGTTACCGACAAGAACGAGCTGGCCGCTTCCGGGCAGTCCAACCAGCAGAACCTGCTTGGCCTGTTTCACACCGGCAATATGGATGTGACGCTGGATCGCGACTTTCTGAAGAAGGGCACTGTCGACAAGTTCCCGAACCAGCCGGGCCTGGTCGACATGACCAAGGCGGCACTCGACAAGCTCTCCAAGAACCCGGAAGGCTTCTTCCTGATGGTGGAAGGCGCTTCGATCGACAAGATGAGCCATCCGCTCGATTGGGAGCGGGCGCTGGTCGATACGATCGAGTTCGACAAGGCTGTCGGTGTGGCGCAGGAATTCGCCAAGAATAACCCGGATACGCTGATCGTCGTGACCGGCGACCACACTCATGGCGTGGCGATTATCGGTACGGTCGATGATGACAAGCCGGGCGATGAAATGCGCGCCAAGGTTGGCACCTATGATGCGGCTGGTTTCCCGAACTATGAGGACAAGGACGGAGACGGCTATCCGGATCGCGTGGACGTTTCGCGCCGCCTGTTCATGGCTGCGAATAACGGCCCGGATCATTATGAAACCTTCCGGCCGAAGCTGGATGATCCGTTCGTTCCGGCCATCAAAAACGAAAAGGGCGAGTATGTCGCCAATGAAGCCTATAAGGATGTGCCGGGCGCGGTCTTCGTGCAGGGCAACATCCCGAAAGACGAGGATACCGGCGTTCACGCGGTAGATGATATCGTGCTTCAGGCGACGGGCCCCGGCTCCGAAGGGCTGCGCGGCTATATGGAACAGAGCGATGTGTATCGCGTCCTTGCCGATGCTTTTGCTCTTGGCAAGCCGAAGTCCGAATAGGAAGACTTATCCTGAAACAGGGCAGGCGGCTCGCGCCGCTTGTCCGCAATTGATGGAGCGTCCGATGTTCAACCGGAACCATCTTAGCCGCCGACAAGTGATGCTTGGCGCACTGGCCATGCCGCTGGCGACAGCTATCCCGCAGGCGCGGGCTGCCGAGCAACTCGGCTTCAACAATCTCTATAAGAGCTTCGGCGTGCTGGGCCTTGAGTTTTCTGATCAGGTCAAACAGTCCGCTGGAAAGCAGGTTGCCATCAGCGGCTTCATGGCACCGCCCTTGAAGGCGGAAGCCAATTTCTTCGTGCTGACCGAGATACCAATGTCGATCTGCCCGTTCTGCTCGTCGGATTCCGACTGGCCGGACAATATCGTCGTGGTCTATCTCGCGGCGAAGCAGACTTTCGTGCAGTTCAACGCGCCGATCCTCACGCGCGGCACGCTGGAATATGGGTCGTGGACCGATCCTGAAACGGGATTTGTTAGCCAGCTACGCATGCGCGATGCTTCCTTCACAACGGTCTGACATGCCGGCTGACCATGGCTCCGGCCTTTCGCTGGATATTTCCGCGCTGGAAGTGCGTTTTCCCGGCCTCCGGGAACCTGCACTTGCCATTGAGAATTTCCATTTGCCGCAAGGCGAGCATCTTTCAATCGCAGGCGCGTCGGGGTCTGGCAAAAGCACGCTGATCAACGCGATCACCGGGCTTGAGGCCGTCAAAACGGGGCAGGTGTTGTGGGACGGCGCGGCATTCAGCAGCCTGTCGGCTTTTCACCGTGACGCGTTCCGGGCTCGCAATATCGGGCTCGTCATGCAGGATTTTCATCTCTTTCCGGGCTTGTCGGCCATTGCCAATGTCCTGCTGCCCGCGAAACTGAGCCGGGCAGTCAAGCCGGTGCGGCGCGAACGGGCGCTGGAGCTTCTGGAAACGGTCGGCATTAAACGTCCCGACCAGCATATCGAAACGCTTTCCCGTGGCGAGATGCAGCGTGTCGCCATTGCACGTGCGCTGTTTCCCGCGCCGCGGGTCATCATTGCCGACGAGCCGACCGCCAGTCTCGATCAGAAGACCGGCGCGGAAATCGCCGAACTTCTGGTGCAGCTTGCGAGCGCCCAGGGGGCCACGCTGATTGCCGTCACGCATGATCCGCAATTGATGAAGCGCCTGCGGCGGCAGGTTTTTCTGGAGGGTGGCCGCATAACGAAAGACGCTGCGGGGCAGGGCACGACATGATCGCTTTCATCCTTGCCGATCTGCGCCGGTTCTGGAGCGGAGCCATTGCGGTGATTATCCTGCTGGCGCTGTCCGTTGCCCTGAGCACGGTGGTCACATTGCAGGAGCGCGCTGTGCGTCTCGGCACGGCGCGCGCGTCGGAGAAATTCGATCTGGTCGTGGGGGCGGCTGGAAGCGACACCCAGCTGACCTTGTCATCGGTGTTCCTGCAACCATCGCCCTTGCCGCTGATGTCGGGCGCGATGCTTGGCAAGCTTACTGCTGATCCGCGTGTCGCTTTCGCTGCGCCGATTGGCTTTGGCGATAGCGCGATGGGCTTTCCCATTGTCGGGACAACGACGCAACTGATTGCAGCCCTGTCGCCCGTACTGGCGGAAGGCGCTATTTTTGCCCGGCTGGGTGAGGCGGTTATCGGGTCTGCGGTGGATTTGCCGATCGGCGGTCGGGTTAATCCGATGCACGGCACGGTGGAAACGGGCGGTCACGCCCATGCGGAATTGAGCTATCACGTCAGCGGAAAGATGGCTCCGACGGGAACCGCGTGGGATCGCGCGATCCTCGTTCCCATTCGTGCGGTGTGGCAATTGCACGGCATGGGCGGTCATGATGACGACCACGAAGATGCGGCTGTGAAGAACGCGCAAGGCTCGCTCGCGGTGATCGGGCCGAACGATACCCATATTCACGATGCCCGGATCGATGTCGATGCGCCGCTCGATGAACAGTTCGATGCCAGCAGTCCGGGCATTCCAGCGGTTCTGGTCAAGCCGAAGACGATTGCCGATGCCTATCGCCTTCGGCAGGAATATAGGTCCGATACCACATTGTCGATCTTCCCGGCGGAAGTGCTGACGCGGCTCTATTCCACGCTGGGCGATGCGCGCAAACTTTTGCTCGGAATTGCCATCGGCACGCAGGTGATTGTCGTTTTCGCGCTGCTGCTGGTTGCGGTCATGCATATCGGTGCGCGCAAGCGCCAGATCGGTGCCTTGCGGGCATTTGGTGCACCGGTCAGTGCGGTGATGGCGATTGTCTGGGGTGAGCTGTTCTTCCTGCTGGTGCTCGGCATCCTGCTGGGCCTCTCTATCGGCTACGCTGCCGCGCATGTCATCACAGCATGGCTGACGGCGGCAACGGCTGTGAGAATGCCTGTCGAATTTTCAGTGGATGACCTTTACGGCGCTGGTGGCTTTATTCTCGTTGCAGCCATCGTGTCTCTGGTTCCGGCACTTCTCACACTGCGCATGAGCCCGGCCTCGGCGCTGCGTTCGTGATTATCAAATAGAAAAGCCCCCATCCGGATCATCGGATGGGGGCTTTTTCAGTCAACGCTCGCTGATGATCTTACGAGCGGGGAGGAAGGATCGGCAGAGGCTCTGCACGACCGACGATGAATGCATAGGAGCATGCACCGACAACGGCCATGATGGCGGCCATAAGGAAGGACGGCGTATAGCTGCCGTTGAACTGATCCAGCAGGAAGCCGAACAGGAACGGGCTGATGATGCCCGCGATGTTCGAAGCAAAGTTCTGGATGCCGCCGATGGAAGCCACATGGCGCGAGCTTGGTGCAACGTCGGCTGGCAGGGACCAGATCGCGGTCGCTGCAATGGCGAGGCTACTATAGGAAATCGCCAGGAAGAACAAAGCTGCATAAAGCGATTCAACCAGCGCTGCCGGAAGAATGGCGGCACCGCCCAGCATGCCGCCGACCATGACGATCTTGCGAACCGTGGTGACATTGGCGCCGTTGCGGATGGCGCGGTCGGCCAGAAGGCCGGCGATCCAGGCAGTGACGACGGCGGCAAGGCCGGGGATCATGCCATAGAGGCCAAGTTCAGCGAGGTTCAGGCCGCGTGCGGTCTTCAGATAGGTCGGGAACCAGGTCAGGAAGAAGTAGATGACGAAGTTCAGGCAGAAGAAGCCGAGCATCATGCCCCAGACGGTGCGATAGCGGAACAGATCGGCCCAACGGATCTTCTGTGCTTCTGCGCTGTCATTATCATCGGTGCGGGCACCGTTCTGGATGATGTACTGGCGCTCCAGATCATTGGCGCGCGGATGTTCAGAAGGATCGCGATAGGTGACGTACCAGAAGAACGCCCACACGATACCGACAGCACCCAGAATGACGAAGGAATAATGCCAGGTCGCAAAAGCGATGATCGAGGTCACGATCGGCAGGGCGAGAACCGTGCCGACGCGCGAACCGGAATCGATCACAGCGGTTGCGAAAGCGCGTTCGCTTCTCGGGAACCAGCGCGAAGCCGCCTTGGTCGCTGCCGGATAGGCAGGGGCTTCACCCGCGCCGAGGAAGAAACGGACGGTGAAGAAGGTCCAGAAGCTGTTGGCAAGCGGCGTGACGGCGGTGAAGACCGACCACCAGACGGCGGCGAGCGAAAAGCTCTTGCGCGCGCCCAGCTTGTCGGTGATCCAGCCTGCAAACAGCATCATGCCGTCATAGGCCCAGAAGAAGGCACCAAGGATGAGGCCCTTCTGCGTGTTGGTCAGGTTGAGGCCCAATTCGGAATCGATGAAGGGCAGCGCCACGCTCATATTGGCGCGATCGAGATAGTTGATCGCGATGCCGATAAAGCACATGAAAAGTATGAAATACCGGAAGCGGCTGGCGCCGAATGGCGCCTTGTTTGATGTGTTCATTCCCAATATCCTCCCGGGATACGTCTTCGCAGTTCGAATGATGGTCAGAGCGTTTGCAGTGCTGTAACCGCCCTGACGGTTTGGTTTTGCGCTTATGACCGGCTGGGTCAGGCGGGCAAGGTCACGCCGTATCTTTCAGCCATTTCACCGAATGACTGCCATGTCACCGGATCGATGGTTACACCGCTTTTTTCGCGCTCTTCGGCAACGCGCCATTCGCGGTCGCCGGGAGCCATGACGGTGCAGCCTTCGCGGGCTGGTGAATTCCGCAATGTTTCGAGATAACGGGTCATGCCCGCATCGAAGACATCGCGTTCGATAAAGGCTTCCGGCTTGATCGCCAGAACGAAAGCCCCCATGCCGCGCGGCTTGGAGAAATCGGGGCCGCCCATAGGGGCAATATCGAAGCTGAGTTTCATGCCGGTCAGAACGGCACTGAGAATTTCCGCAAAACCGGCCAATGCTGCGCCCTTGAAGCCGAATTCGCCGCCAAGGGGCGCCAGCATTTCAACCGCTTCCGCATCGCGCGTATCCACACCGTTGAGATCGGAGGCGGTGCCCTGCGGCAGCTCAACACCGAGGCTGCGATAGAGCAACACGCGGTTATAGGGGATCGAGCTTGTGGCCATATCCAGAAGCCACGGATTTTCGTCGGTGGTGGGTACGCCGACCGAAATCGGGTTGGTGCCGTGGAACCGCATTGCACCATCATGAAGGCGCACGAAACTGTCGGAATTGCAGACGGCGACACCAATGCGGCCCTGTCGCGCCGCTTCCAGCGCATAGGCTCCGGCGGCAGCGAAATGCGAGCTGTTGCGAATGGCAACCGCGCCGATGCCGAACTGATCGGAGAGCGCGATGGCGCGATCCATGGCGGTATAGGCTGCCAGCGCGCCATGGGCATCGTCGGCGTCGAGCGTTTCAATGGCGCCGAAACTGCGCACGGCCTTGAGATTGGGCGTCTTGTTGACGCGACCGCCCACGAGAGCGGTCACATAATGCGCGAGCAGGCGAACGCCGTGGCTATCCACGCCGTAGCGCGTGCCGTGCATCATCGCGCGCGTCGCCGCGTCAGCGGTTGCATCATTGGCACCGCATGCGGAAAAAACCTCGCGGCAGAACCGTTCAAGTGAGGCGAGCGAGAACGCCGCCTGGTCAACTGCCTGTTGCACTATGAAACTCCTCCGGCCATAATGTATTGTGCATGCACTATACGAATTTTTTGGGAGACGCAATCCGAGATATATTAGGGAGGAAAACCGGCATTTATGGGCGCGTCCACGGGACGTTCAGGGGGATAAACATCAGTCCGCAAATCATATTGGACTCAATGGGTTGCATGTGGGCTTATCGATCCCGACATAGGAGGCACCATGCCTGTGGGTATCGGGATAAACCGGACAAAATAACAAGAAGCCGGACGCATTCAGGGGAGGAAAAATGACATGATGCGTAACATCGCACCTAAACTTTACCAGCGCGCGCGTGACAGTCTCGCGGCGGACATCGCCAATGGCGCCATTCCAACGACCAAGCGACTGACGGAAAGCTGGGTCGCGGAATTGTTCGGCATCAGCCGGGTTCCAGCGCGTCAGGCGCTGGCGGAACTGGAACAGCGCGGCCTCATTCGCAAGGCGGAGGGGCGCGGTTATGCCATTGCCGAAGAAGCGGCAAACAGATCGCGCCAGTCTGGCAGTTCGAACGGCGATCCGCATGTCAGGAAAAGCGCCGACAGCCGCATGCAGTTCATGCCCAGCTGGCAGCTCATCTATACCGAAATCGAAAGCGAGATTTTCGCCCGCACATCGCTGGCCGACTGGCGCGTCAACGCGCTGGCCCTGGCAAAGCATTATGGCGTCAGCCGTACTGTGGCGCAGGACGTCATGGCCCGGTTACAGCAGCGCGGCGTCATCCAGAAGGACGAGCGCGGGCGCTGGTTCGCACCGGCGCTCACCGACAAGCACATCCACGATCTGTTCGAACTGCGATGGGTGCTGGAGCCGCTGGCGCTCGAAAAGGCGCTGCCGCGTCTGCCCGAGGGATTTCTGGCGCGGGTTCGCCGCAATCTGGACGAAGCGGTCACCGCTCCGCTGGTCGCGGGCGAAACGCTGGACCGGCTGGAACAGGAACTGCATGTCGAGCTTCTCGGCCATTGCGACAGCGTGTCCTTGCTAGAGGCGGTCCGGCTGCCACAGACGCTGCTCGTCGCGCATCATTTCCTGTATCAGTGGACATCGGGGCTTTTTGCGTCCGAGCCGTTTCTGCCGGAACATCTTGAAATCGTGACGTGTCTACAGTCCGACAATCTGGCGGGGGCACAGCGCGCGCTGGTGCATCATCTGCAAATCTCGCACGAACGCGCCATGCTGCGCATCAATACGCTGGCCAGCACGATCCGGCCGCGTGAACTGCCCTATCTCGAACGGCAGTCTTAAGCTTTGGAGCGGTTCCTGTTTCAACCGAAACATCGGAACCGCTCTCTTATTCATTGCTTGCTGGAAGCTTTAGCCCTGAACAAGCGCCAATGCGCGCACGGGCGATCCCGTACCAGCGACGAATTTCAAAGGCGCGGCGATCAGGATCGCACCCTTTGCCGGCAGCTGGTCGAGATTGCTGAGGCTTGCAAGGCCGTAGCGATTGGCTTCATGCAGCAGATGATGCGCCGGGAAGGGCGGGGTCATGCCGCCTGCCGAACCGGCATCGGTGCCGATGGTTTCCTGACCCCAGCCGATGATCCCCTTGGAGAGCAGATAGCGGATCGCTTCCGCAGTCGGGCCGGGCGAATGCGGGCCATTCTCGTCGGCATTCAGGAATGTCTCGCTGGAGCCGTTGCGCTTGTACCAGTCGGTGCGCAGGATCACCCATGAGCCGGCTTCAATCTCGCCATGCTCGGCTTCCCACTCCTGGATGCTTTCCACCGTCAGGAGATAATCCGGGTTGGCCGTTGCTTCTGCAGAGCGGTCGATCACATTGACCGGCGCGACGAAGTTCTGCGGCGGGATGGTGTCGGTCGTGTTGTTCGCGTGGTCCTTGCCCGTGACCCAATGGCAGGGAGCATCAAAATGCGTTCCCGTATGTTCGCCAAGTTCGATCCAGTTCCACGCCCAGAACGGACCGTCCTGATTGTATTTGCTGATCTCGTGGATCTTCACATTCGGAGTGTTTTTGCCGAATTGCGGCGGGAGATAAAGCACTGGCGTATCGGGCCCGAGCGGCGCGGTAATATCCACGACCTTGATCGATTGCGATACCAATGCGGATGCAAGTCCGGTGAGAACGGATGTCTCTTTCATAGTTTCCCTCGTCTTTGCCGCTCTCGACCCAGTGTGGGTGGAGCTACGGATTTGTGCAATGGCTTCTTTGAGCCTTGAGGAGAAAGCTATGCAATATCATATGACTTTGCAAGTATTTAAGTGGTTCTCATGCGCCGATAAACATCACAAATTGCCGTGAAATCTTTTTTTATCGGGCTTTCCTTGCGGCGCCGGAATGGGGCGCCACAACAAGAAATATATGCATTTAGAAATAATGTGGCGGTGAGGTCGTTTTCCGCGCGGAAAAAAGGGTGTTTCGCGGTCTTTCGCAGGGCTTTTGGACAATTTATTTAAGGCTTGAAATATTTTCCGGCAAACGCGATTCTTAAAGCACGGATTATGGCTCGATTCCTGAGCCTGACCAGCGTGCTTTGAATAAAGGAAATGGGCGTGTCGGTGGATTTCGAGATCATAGTCAGCGACGATCATGAAAGCGAAAAGCCGGAATTGCGTCTCTGGCTGCGCATGCTGTCCACCACCAAGCTGGTCTCGCAGGAAATCCGGCGGCGTCTGCGCAATGAATTCGGCGCGACACTGCCGCAATTCGATTTGCTGGCGCAGCTCTATCGCGAGCCGGAAGGCTTGCGGCTGGGAGAACTGTCACGCCGCACGATGGTAACCAATGGCAATGTCACCGGTCTGGTGGAACGGCTGGAAACCGAAGGTCTGGTGAAACGTGAGACGCCGGGCGCCGATCGTCGCGTCACGGTGGCCCGTCTGACGGATCAGGGCATTTCGGTGTTCAGCCAGATGGCCAAAGCCCATGAAGGCTGGCTGCGGGAAATGATGGCCGATGTCGATCACGATATCATCCAGACCCTGCTGGCCGATCTCGATCCGCTGAAGAAGTCGGTGCGAAACCATCTTTCCGGGGCGGAAGACGAATAAGCCGTCTCCCGCCTGCCGGTTTTTATTTTGCCTGATCACTTGTTGCAAACATGGGGCCGCCCTTGATCGACGGGAAGCCATAGCCGTTGACCAGAACCAGATCGATATCGTCGGAATGGCGCGCAATGCCTTCTTCAAGCAGGGCTTGCCCTTCATGCGCCATGGCGGCGAGCAGACGCTGCATGATCGCTTCATCGCTGAAACTACGCGGAACAATGGCGTTTCGCGCACGGTAATCATCGATCAATGCGTGGACGTCCGGATCGTTTGTGCGAACACCATCCGCATAGCGATACCAGCCGAGGCCAGCCTTGCGGCCAAAACGCCCGGCTTCGCATAATTTGTCGGCAACATCGAAATAGGGAAGGTTTGGGTCGCGGCTTGCTGCCGCTCTCTTGCGCCGCGCCCAGGCAATTTCCAGCCCGGCCATGTCGTAAACCGCGAAAAGCCCCATCGGAAAGCCATAGGCTTCCATGGCGCGATCGATATCTTCGGGATAGGCGCCTTCGGCCAGCATTTTCTCGGCTTCCGTGCGATAGGCCGAAAACATCCGGTTGCCGATGAAGCCTTCGCAGACACCGGTGACGATGGGCAGCTTCTTGATCTTGCGGGCAAAAGCGATGCCGGTTGCAAGCGTCTCATCGGACGTTTCCGCGCAGCGCACCACTTCCAGAAGCCGCATGATATTGGCTGGCGAGAAGAAATGGAGCCCCAGCACCTGGTCGGTGCGGTTGGTGACGGCGGCCAGCTCATCCGGATTGAGATAGCTCGTATTGGTCGCCAGAATGGTTGCCGCAGGCAGCAACGCGTCAAGCTCGCGGAACAGCGAGGCCTTGACGTTGAAATCATCGAAGACGGCTTCGATGACGAGATCGGCATCGGCCAGTGCGGACATGTCGGCGCTGACGGACAGCTTCGCGCGTTGGGCGTCAGCGGCCTCAGCGGAAAGCCTGCCGGTATCGACAGCCTTCTGAATCATATCGCTGATCCGCGCATGGCCCTTGGCGGCGGCTTCTGCAGTCGTTTCATAGCCGATGACCTTGTAGCCAGCAGCAAGGCAGGCGACGGCGATGCCTGATCCCATCAGGCCGGTTCCGGCGATGCCGATAGTGGAAAGAACACGAGGCTTTGCCTCCATGCCTTCCACTTTTCCAGCGGCGCGTTCGGCAAAGAATAGGTGCCGCAAGGCGGCAGCCTCTTCGCTGTCGCGCAGGCGGATGAAGGTTGCGCGTTCTTCGGCCAGACCGTCGGCAATCGCGGTCGTTGTCGAGAGCTGCACCAGCCGCGCGGCTTCGCCGGGGGCGGTCGCGCCGCGTGCCTTTTTCAGGATTTTGGCCTTGGCTTGTTCAAAGGCTGTAGCATCCGGCGCGGTAACCGGCAGATCGCCGGTCCGACGCAACGGCTTGCCGACCAGCGCATTGGCGAGCGCGATGGCGTCGGCCACAAGGTCGCCGACCGATATCTGGTCAATGAGGCCCAATTGCTGCGCTTCGTCCGGGGCGATCTGGCGTCCGGTGGCGATCATGTCGAGCGCTGCCAGCGGTCCGATCAATCGGGGCAGGCGCTGCGTGCCGCCAGCGCCGGGCACGATCCCGAGCTTGACCTCCGGCAGGGCAAAGGATGCGCTGGTCGATGCGATCCGCGCGTGAGCGGCAAGTGCAACCTCCAGTCCGCCGCCCAAAGCGGGACCGTTGATTGCGGCCACCACGGGCTTGTCAGCGCTTTCGATGAGCGTGATGACATCCGGCAATGTCGGTTCGACCGGCGGCTTGCCGAATTCGCGAATATCCGCCCCGCCGATGAAGATTTTGCCAGCGCCGCTCAGCACGGTAGCGCGGATCGCCGCGTCTTCTGACGCATGGCGAATGGCTGCGGCAAAACCTTTGCGCACCTCGGCGGAGGTGGCATTGACCGGCGGGTTATCGACCGTGACGACAAGAATGCCATCGACAACCGTGCCTGTCATAGCGGCGGAGAATTCGCTTCTATCGGCCATGGCGGTCTCAGTCCGGTATAACGGCAAAAGCCTGTATTTCGATCTTGGCCCGGTCTTCGACCAGCGCGACAACCTGCACCGCCGCCATGGCGGGGAAGTGCTTGCCGATCACATCACGATAGGCGCGACCGATGCCTTTCAGATTGGCGGTATATTCAGCCTTGTCGGTGAAATACCAGGTCATGGAGGCGATATGCTCCGGCCTGCCGCCAGCTTCCGCCAGAATGGCGACAATGTTTTTCAATGTCTGCTCGGTCTGCTCGACGAAATCGTCGGTCTCGAACTGTTGCTGTTCGTTCCAGCCGATCTGGCCGCCGATATAGACGGTGCGCCCACGCGCTTCAACGCCATTGGCATATCCGATGGGGCGGGCCCAGCCTTGCGGCTGCAGTGTCCTATGCATGTTGTGTCTCCAGAAAATACGTGCGGGGCAGGCGTTAATTCGCCTTCAGCAGTTCGCGCGCGATAATGAGTTTCTGCACTTCCGTTGCGCCCTCATAGATGCGAAGTGCGCGTATCTCGCGATAAAGCCGCTCGACGATTTCGCCGCTTTTCACACCGCGACCGCCAAACATCTGCACGGCCTTGTCGATGGTTTGCTGGGCGTTTTCCGTCGCAACCATCTTGGCCATGGCGGCTTCCTTGGTGGTGTTCAGCTTCTGAACGTCGCGCCGCCATGCTGCGCGATAGGTCAAAAGTGCTGCGGCGTCGATATCGGTCGCCATGTCGCCAAGCGTGGCCTGCGTCAGCTGCAAGTCGGCCAAAGCGCCGCCGAACATCGGACGCGACCGCGCATGGGACAGCGCCTCGCTGGCTGCACGGCGCGCAAAGCCAAGTGCTGCTGCCGCAACCGATGCGCGGAAAATATCAAGCGTGCGCATGGCGATCTTGAAGCCTTCGCCCGGCGCGCCGAGGCGGCGCGAGGCCGGGATGCGGCAATTGTCGAAGCGGATCGTCGCCAGCGGATGCGGCGCGATCACATCGATGCGCTCCGCGATGGAAAAGCCGGGATCGGTGGCGAACACGACAAAGGCCGAAATGCCCCGCGTGCCGGGCGCTTCGCCGGTGCGGGCAAAGACGGTGTAGACATCGGCGATGCCCCCATTGGAAATCCAGGTCTTTTCACCGTCGAGCACATAATGGTCGCCATCAGCTTTGGCGGCGCAGCTCATCGCCGCCACATCGGACCCTGCCAGTTTTTCCGACAGGGCAAAGGCCGAAATCCATTCACCGCTTGCCACTTTCGGCAGCACGGCCTGCTTGAGTTCGTCCGATGCGGTGAGGCTGATCGCGCCGGTGCCAAGGCCCTGCATGGCAAAGGCGAAATCGGCGAGACCATCGTGATAGGCCAGTGTCTCGCGGGCAATGCAAAGCTTGCGGGAATCGATCCCTTCGCCGCCGGTCAGGCTGACGGCTGCTTCCAGCAGCCCGGCTTTGCCCAGCGCTTTCACCAAAGCGCGGCAGGCATTGTCCGTGTCGCTGTGATCGACATCGGCCAACGCCGGGCTTTGAGCAAAGGCATCCAGTTTTGCGCCCCAATCGGCATGAGCTTTGTCAAAAAACGGCCAGTCGAGATGCTCCCGCGTCAGCGGCAGTGCTGCGGAACTATCCATCGTCAGTTCCCCTCGAAAACGGGCTTCTGCTTGGCAGCGAAAGCCTCGAAGGCGCGGCGGAAATCCTGCGTTGCCATGCAGATCGCCTGCGCCTGCGCTTCCGATTCCACCAGTTCTTCAATGCCCATGGCCCATTCCTGATTGAGCATGGTTTTGGTCATGCCATGCGCGAACCATGGACCGTCGGCAATATTGCGCGCCAGCGCTTCGGCCTTGCCCAGAAGATCGCCCTGCGGGTGCAGCGCGTTGAAAAAGCCCCAGCGCTCGCCTTCGTCAGCGCTCATGAAACGGCCGGTATAAAGCAGTTCCGATGCCCGGCCCTGACCGATCAGTCGCGGGAGAATGCCGCATGCGCCCATATCTGCGCCTGCGAGACCGACGCGGGTGAAGAGGAAGGCTGTCTTGGCTTCCGGTGTTGCGATGCGCAAATCCGAGGCCATGGCCAGTATGGCGCCAGCGCCAGCGCAAATGCCGTCAACGGCGGCAATGATCTGCTGCGGACATTTGCGCATGGCCTTGACGACATCGCCGGTCATGCGCGTGAAAGCCAGAAGATCGGGCATTGTCATATGGGTCAGCGGTTCGATGATCTCGAACACATCGCCGCCCGACGAAAAGTTTCCGCCAGCGCCGGTCAGCACGATAGTGCGCACGTCGGAGGCATAGACGAGATTGCGAAACAGATCGCGCAGCTCGGCATAGCTTTCAAATGTCAGCGGGTTTTTCCGGTCCGGGCGGTTCAGGGTCAGCGTGGCAACGCGACCGTCTTCGCTTGTTTGCCATAGAAAATGCGTGGCCTGATAGTCCTTGAAAGGCTTCAGATTGCTCGCCATCGAAGTCGTGCCGTCGGTCATCCTGCCATTACCTCCCCACCGGCGATTGCAATCGCCTGTCCAGTTATCGATTGCGCGCCGGGCGATGTGAGCCACAGCACGGTTTCAGCCACCTCTTCTGGCTGTATCAGGCGTCCCTGCGGGTTCGCCTTGACGAATTCTGCCAGAACATCTTCCTCCGACCGTCCGGTCTTGGCGACAATGGCCGCAATCGAGCGTGAGATGATCGGCGTATCGGTAAAACCGGGGCAAACGGCGTTGACCGTCACGCCCTTGCGGGCGAGTTCCAGCGCCAGCGCGCGGGTCAGACCCACGACCCCGTGCTTTGCGGCGCAATAGGCCGAGACA
Source organism: Ochrobactrum teleogrylli (assembly GCF_006376685.1). Lineage (GTDB taxonomy): Bacteria > Pseudomonadota > Alphaproteobacteria > Rhizobiales > Rhizobiaceae > Brucella > Brucella teleogrylli. The sequence goes on from NZ_VEWL01000004.1 coordinate 115,550, forward strand.
TAAGCATAGCCGCTCAGGCCCGCCGTGGAGGCGATATTGATGATGCGCCCGCCTTTGCCGCCCGCCTTGATGTCATCGAGGGTCGCCTGCGTCACATTGAAAACGCCTGTCAGATCGACATCGAGAACGCGGCTCCACATGTCGAGACTGGTTTTCTCAAACGGCGCGCTCGGTGCTTCTCCGGCATTGTTGATAAGAATGCTGACAGGCCCGAATGCGGCGCGCGCGCTGTCCAGCCCGGTTGCGATGGCTTCGCGGTTGGTCACATCGAACCCATCGGCAATAAAGCACCGTTGCCAGTCCAGAAGGGCGGCGGTTGCTTCCAGCGGTTCGCGGCGGCGACCCGCCAGGGTCACATTTGCCCCGGCGCGCGCAAGTCCGACCGCGATAGCGGCGCCGATGCCGCTACCGGCGCCGGTGACCAGCGCATGCTTGCCGGAAAGGGCAAGGCCAACAGCGGCATCGTTCATCGCAATCTCCCGTTACTTCGCACCTTGCGGCGCAGCTGCGGCGCGGGCGAGATTGGCTTCATACTGATATTTGGCGGAGCGATATTGCTTCGGCCATGCGATCGAGTTGATGCCGATTTTTGCCGCTTCATGCAATGCCCAGGACGGGTCGGCAAGATGCGGTCGGGCCACGGCGCAGAGATCGGCGCGGCCAGCCGCGATGATCGAATTGGCATGATCGGCTTCCGAAATCGCACCGACGGCAATGGTCGGAATGTGGATTTCGTTGCGGATCTTGTCGGAGAACGGGGTCTGGAACAGACGGCCATAAACCGGCTTTTCTTCCTTCCAGACCTGTCCTGACGAACAGTCGATCAGATCGGCGCCAGCAGCCTTGAACATGTCGGCAAAGATCGCAGCATCTTCCGGCGTGTTGCCGCCTTCAAACCAGTCGTGACAGGAAAGACGAACCGAGATCGGTTTGTCCTGCGGCCAGACTTCGCGGATTGCGTGGAAGACTTCCAGCGGATAGCGCGCGCGGTTTTCGTAACTTCCGCCATATTCATCCTCGCGCCGGTTGGTGAGCGGCGAGAGGAAGCTCGACAGAAGATAGCCGTGTGCACAGTGCAGCTCCAGCCAATCGACGCCCGCTTCTGCGGCGCGTTTGGTGGCAGCGACAAAATCCGCTTTCACCCGGTCCATGTCGGCGCGGTCCATCGCCTTCGGTGTCTGGCTGTGCTTCAGATAGGGGAGGGCGGAAGCCGACAGCAGTGGCCATGAACCCTCTTCCAGCGGCTGATCGATCCCTTCCCATGCAAGCTTGGTTGCGCCTTTACGCCCGGCATGGCCGATCTGCATGCCAACCTTCGCATTGCTGTTGCCATGGATGAAATCGACAACGCGCTTCCAGCCTTCGGCCTGCGCATCGTTCCAGATGCCGAGACAGCCCGGCGTAATCCGCGCATCGGGCGACACGCAGGTCATTTCGGCAAAGACCAGTCCCGCGCCGCCCATGGCGCGGCTGCCGAGATGCACCATATGGAAATCGTCGATCAGGCCATCGGTCGCGGAATACATGGCCATCGGCGACACGACGATGCGGTTTGGCAATGTCACGCCGCGCAGCTTGTAGGGCGTGAACATCGGCGGCAGGCAACGCTCGTCTTCCGTCACGTTCAGCCCCTGCTTGCGGGCGAACCAGCGCTCATAGCCTTCCAGCCAGCTCTTGTCGCGCAGGCGCAGATTTTCGTGGCTGATGCGTTGCGAGCGCGTCAGCATGGAATACATGAACTGTTCCGGCTCCAGCGTGTCGGCATAACGTTGGCCGACGACCTCGAACCATTCCATGGCGTTGCGCGCGGCGTTTTGAATGCGCGCGACATCGACCCGGCGGATTTCCTCGTAGGCATGCAGGACTTCAGGAATGCCTTCCTTGCCGTGACCGAGCTTCTGGAACTGGTTGGCCAGTTCAATCGCGTCGTCGATGGCAAGTTTGGTGCCCGAGCCGATGGCGAAATGCGCGGTATGGGCCGCGTCGCCCATCAGCACCACATGGGAATTGCCGTTGAAGTGGCTCCACTTTCCGCAAATCAGGCGGTTGAAGTTGAGCCAGGCCGAGCCGCGCATATGGCGCGCATTGGTCATCAGCGGCGCGCCTTCCAGCGTTTCCGCAAAAAGCTTTTCGCAGAAATCGATGGATGCGGTCTGATCCATCTGGTCCAGTCCATGCGCCAGATAGGCTTCCTCGGTAGTTTCGATGATGAAGGTCGAGGTCTTGTCGTCGAACTTGTAGATATGCGCCTGGAACCAGCCGTGATCGGTCTTGCGGAAATCGAAGGTAAAGGCGTCGAACAGCTTTTCCGTACCGAGCCAGATATAGCGATTGGGCCGCACGATCAGATCGGGTTCGAACACGTCCTCATAGCGATTGCGAATGCGGGAGTTCAGGCCGTCCGAAGCGATGATGAGATCGGCGTCCGGGAAATCGAGATCGCTTTCCACGTCGGTTTCAAACTGAAGCTTCACGCCCAGCGCTTCGCAGCGCAGCTGAAGAATGTTGAGCAGGCGCTTGCGCCCGATGCCGACGAAGCCGTGGCCGCTGGTGCGCTGGCGCGTGCCCTTGAACAGAACCTCGATATCGTCCCAGTGATTGAAGGCGTCCTGTATTTCAGCCGCACTTTCCGGGTCCCAGACCTTCATGGATTCCATGGTCGCGTCGGAAAACACCACGCCCCAGCCGAACGTGTCATAAGGGCGGTTCCGCTCCACGACCGTAATGTCATGTTCCGGATGAAGTTTTTTCATCAGAAGGCCGAAATAAAGGCCGGCCGGACCTCCTCCAATACACACGATACGCATGTTGAGTTCCCTTTCCGATATGCTGCCGACCGATATTTGCCGAACGGAGCCGGTTAATTATTTTAAGCTTAAAATATAATTAGGGGTTCTGGCGCGTCAAGCGAAAAAATCATAGTCTTTCCCACATCGCGTTTGGGAGGCGAGAAAATGCGCCCAAACAGAAATATGCAAATGCAATAATTATAATCGTTCTGAAAAGCGCTATTGACACAGTTTAGAATTGGAAAATATGCTGATGCAAATGAATTGATATTCCGGCGAACGGAAAAGGGGAATTGTCATGGCGGAGCGCTCATTCGCCCGTGAGGTCGAGGATCTGAAGCTCGGCGAAGGCGATATTTTCAGTGGCGAGGGCATTCTCGCCATCACCAAGGCGCTGTTGCAGTCAGGCGTGTCCTATGTCGGCGGCTATCAGGGCTCGCCGATTTCGCATCTTATGGACGTTCTCGCCGATGCGAAGGACGTGATGGAAGATCTCGGCGTCCATTTCGAATCGTCCGCATCGGAAGCTGCGGCTGCGGCCATGCTTTCCGCTTCCGTGATGTATCCGGTGCGCGGCGCAGTAACGTGGAAATCGACGGCTGGCACCAATGTCGCCTCCGACGCCCTGTCCAACCTTGCCTCCGGCGGGGTGACTGGTGGCGCGCTGGTCATTATCGGCGAGGATTACGGCGAAGGTTCCTCCATCATGCAGGAGCGCAGCCACGCCTATGCGATGAAATCACAAATGTGGCTTTTGACGCCACGGCCCAATCTGCCTTCGATCGTGGAAGCCGTTGAAAAAGGCTTCGAACTGTCGGAAGCCTCCAACACGCCGGTCATGTTGCAGGTGGGCATTCGCAGCTGCCATGTGCATGGTCAGTTTGTGGCGAAGGATAACAAGCGGCCCGCCCACACGCTGGCCGAAGCGCTGGAAAATCCAAGGCGCGATGTGAACCGCATCGTCCTGCCGCCTGCATCTTTCCTGCACGAGAAGGAAAAGCTCGAAAAGCGCTGGCCCGCAGCCGTCGAGTTTGTCAAAGCCAATCGTCTCAATGAATATTTCGGTCCGCAAGAGGGCGATGTCGGCATCATCCTTCAAGGTGGGCTTTACAACAGCGCTATGCGCGCCTTGCAGCAAATGGGGCTGGCCGATGTTTACGGCGAAAGCCGCGTTCCGCTCTATGTGATGAATGTCGCCTATCCGATGATAGACGATGAAGTCATCGACTTCGTCGCCGGCAAAAAAGCCGTGGTGATGCTGGAGGAGGGCGCGCCTGAATATATAGAGCAGGCGCTGCATACGCTGCTGCGCCGCCGTGATATCCAGACGAAACTGTCCGGCAAGGATGTGCTGCCGCTGGGCGGCGAATACACAACGCCCGTGCTTTTGAAGGGCCTGACGGCATTCTTTGATGCGCATGCGCCCCAATTGCTCGGCAACCGTCCGCCGCTGCCCGATCCATCGCCGGTTCTGGCTGATGAGCGCGTCAAGGCGCTGGCAGAAGTGGTGCCGCCGCGCCCCGCCGGTTTCTGCACCGGTTGCCCGGAGCGCCCGATCTTCGCCGCCATGAAGCTGGTGGAAAAGGAGCTGGGCGAGCATCACGTGTCTGCCGATATCGGCTGCCACCTCTTTTCCATTCTGCCGCCGTTCAATCTCGGTGGCACGACCATGGGTTATGGCCTTGGCCCGGCCTCGGCTTCCGCTTTCAATGTGCCTGCGGGCAAACGCTCCATTTCGGTGATGGGCGATGGCGGTTTCTGGCACAACGGTCTCGCCACTTCAGTCGGCAATGCCGTTTTCAACAAGCAGGATGGCGTCATCCTTGTGGTCGACAATTACTATTCGTCGGCGACGGGCGGTCAGGATGTGATGTCCTCCAGAGCGATCAATCCGCGCCGCAAGACCAACAATTCCATCGTCGATGCAGTCAAGGGAATTGGTGCGGGCTGGGTTCGCCAGATCGACCACACCTATGACGTTGCCAAGATGCGCGACACGCTGAAGGAAGCGCTGACGACGGAAGAAAAAGGCCCGAAGATCATCGTGGCGTCGTCGGAATGCATGCTCAACAAGCAGCGCCGCGTGAAGCCGCAATTCGCCAAGGCCGTCAAGGACGGCAAGCGGATGGTCAAGCAGCGTTTCGGCGTCGATGAAGATGTCTGCACCGGCGATCACGCCTGTATCCGCCTGTCGGGTTGCCCGTCGCTTTCGGTGAAGCATACCGACGATCCGCTGAAGGACGATCCGGTCGCGGCCATCGACAATTCCTGCGTCGGTTGCGGCAATTGCGGTGAAGTTTCGGAAGCGGCGGTTCTGTGCCCGTCCTTCTATCGCGCCGACGTCATTCACAATCCAACGGGTTGGGACAAGTTCATGCATCGCCTGCGCTCCGGTGTCATTGGCTGGCTGCAAAAGCGCCGCCGCGCGTCGCGCATAGTCTTTGCGGATTGAGGAACAGGCCATGGCCACACTGAATGCATCGCCGTCCGCTCTTCTTTCGCAGGACAAACCACTGTCAATTGCCATCCTCGCCATGGGTGGTCAGGGCGGCGGCGTTCTGGCCGACTGGGTCGTTGCGCTGGCGGAAACCAATGGCTGGGTCGCGCAGACAACTTCCGTGCCCGGCGTGGCGCAGAGAACCGGTGCGACGATCTATTATCTCGAACTGTTGCGGGCCCGCGAAGGGGCGCATCCGATCCTGTCGCTGATGCCGACGCCGGGCGACGTCGATATCGTCATTGCGGCTGAACTGATGGAAGCGGGGCGCTCGGTTCTGCGCGGTCTCGTGACGCCAGACAAGACCTTGCTGATCACCTCCACCCATCGCTCCTTTGCGGTGGGCGAAAAGGAAAAGCCGGGCGATGGCATCGGCAATCCGGTGGTCGTCGAGGACGCAACAGCCTTTGCCGCGCGCAAGACCATCGCCTTTGACATGGAAGCGCTGGCAACGAAAAGCGGCAGCGTGGTGTCTTCAGCTCTGTTCGGCGCGCTTGCCGCTTCCGGCGCTTTGCCCTTCGACAAAGCCGCCTTTGAAACGACGATCAAGTCTGGCGGCAAAGGCATAGAGGCCAGTCTCAGAGCTTTTGAAGCTGCCTATCAGCGCGCGCTTGGCGGCGCGAATGACAAGCTAGCGGCAACGCCCGCAAAGCGGCTCGACCCTCTGCCCGAACGGTCCGATCATCCAGCGCTGGATAGGCTTATCCAGCGCATTCGCAGCGAGTTTCCGGGTGAATGCCATCCGATGTTTTTCGCAGGCATCAAGAAACTGACCGAGTTTCAGGACCCGGCCTATGCGGATGAATATTTGACCCGCTGCGCCGCCTTGCTCAAGGCCGATCGCGATAATGGCGGTGCGGCGCATGGTTTTGCCTTCACCGAACAGGCGGCAAAATATGTCGCTGTCGCCATGGCTTATGACGATGTGGTCCGGGTGGCGGATATCAAGGTGCGCGGCTCGCGGTTCGAGCGGGTGCGCAAGGAAATCGGCCTCAAGAAGGACCAGATCGCCTATACGACCGAATATATGCACCCGCGCATGGAAGAAGTGTGCGGCACCTTGCCGAAAGGCATCGGCGCATGGATTGAAAATCGCCCCAAACTCTTCGCATGGCTCGACAAGCGTGTCAGCAAGGGTCGCCGGGTAAACACGGGAACGCTGTTCTGGTTCACCGGGCTTTATGTCGTTTCGGGCCTGCGTCGTTTCCGGCGCGGCAGCCTGCGCCATCAGCGTGAGGTCGAACATCGTGAAGCCTGGCTGGCACAGGCGCTGGCTGTCTTGCCCAAGAACTATGATCTCGCGGTCGAGGTTCTTGGTTGCCGTCGTCTGGTCAAGGGCTACTCCGATACGCATTCGCGTGGCCTGTCGAAATTTGACCGTGTCCTATCCGCCTTGCCTGTTCTGACTGAGCGGGACGACGGCGCGGCCTGGCTCCGGCGTCTGCGGCAAGCCGCCCTGCTGGACGAACAGGGCATCGCGCTCGATGGCGCGCTGAAGACAATCGCGACGCTCTGACAAAGAGCGCGCCTCTCCAATTCAAAATAAAAGGGGAAAGCTATGTCTCAAGCCCAGAGCATAGACGCGCCGGCTGTTGCCGGAAAGGAAATATCGGCAGGCAAAAGCCTGCTCGTCGTCGGCCTGTGCTGGCTCGCGATTTTCGCGGAAGGCTATGATGTCGGTGTCATCGGGGCCATTCTGCCCGCCTTGTCGGTCGATCCGGTCTGGCAACTAACGCCGATAGAGCTTGGCGCCATCGGCAGTTACACGGTGATCGGCATGCTGATCGGCGGCATTCTTGCTGGTACGTTGAGCGAGCTTCATGGACGCAAACCGCTGTTCATCGCCTGCATCACCCTGTTTTCGCTGTGCATGATCGTCAGCGCCATGGCGCCGTCCCCGTTCATCTTCGGATTGAGCCGGTTCATTTCGGGCATCGGTCTTGGCGGGATTATTCCGGTCGCAGCCGCGCTGACAGTGGAATATTCCCCGATCAAGAAGAAGAGCTTCAACTACGGTCTCATGTATTCGGGCTATTCAATGGGATTGCTTGCCGCAGCCTTGTGCGGTCGCGGTTTTCTTGAAGCGCATGGCTGGCGCACCATCGTGCTGATCGGCGCCATCCCGCTGCTGTTTGTCCCGATCTTCCTCGCATTCCTGCCTGAAAGCGTGGAATCGCTAGTCCAGCGCGGCAAGCACGATGCGGCCCGCAAGACGGCGGTACGCATGGGCGTCGGCGTTCCGGCGGCGATTGTCCGCAAGCATGGCAAGGTTGGCTGGCGCACGGTGTTCGGTGAAATCTTCTCCCCGAAAAAGGCGTTCGAAACCGCCTGCTTCTGGATCGCGCTCTTCATGGGTCTGCTGCTGGTTTATGGCCTCGCACAATGGCTGCCGCAGATCATGCGCAAGAACGGTTACGACCTCGGCAACAGCCTGCTGTTCCTCGCAGTCTTCAGTCTCAGCTCGGCAATCGGCGGTATTGTGCTTGGCACTTGGGCGGATCGCTTCGGTGTGCGCCGCACGGTCGCCTGTTCCTATGCGCTGGGTGCGCTCGGCATTGTGGCGCTTGCCTTCAAGGGTTCGTTGCTGATGAATTATGTGTTCGTGGCCATTGCCGGTTTCGGAACCGTTTCCGCGTCGCTGGTTCTCACCGGCTTCCTGGCCCAGCGCCTCGATTCCTCGATCCGGTCGGCCGGTACCGGCTGGGCATTGAGCTTTTCCCGTATCGGCGCCCTGTCGGGCCCGCTTCTCGGTGGACTGATCGCCAGCCTCAATGTCGGTCCGCAGTGGAACTTCTACATCTTTGCCATCGTCGCCGCTCTGGCCGCAGTGGCAACCGCGCTGATCCCGTCGCGTTCGACGGATTGATCGTCTGAAATGCCGGTTCGCCCAGGGCGGGCCGGCATCAAACTTCGTTTTTACGGATGTTTCGCAGCATTTTCTGCAAAGTGCCGACAAAGGCGCGATGTTCGTCCTCATCGATGCCTTCGAACAATTGCAGCAGCAGGTCGTACATCGCGGGCCAGGCTTCATTGAAGACGTTTCGGCCTTCTTCCGTCAGCGAGATGTCACGGATGCGCATGTCTTCGGCGCGGGCCTGTCGGCGGATGTAACCCTGCTCTTCAAGCGAATCCAGTGTGCGGCTCATCGTGGATTGCTCGGTAACGGTAAAGACCGCCAGTTCGTTGATCGTCGCGGAAGGCGTGACGCTCAAAACCGCCAGCGTTCGCAATTTCACCGTCGAGATCTGGCGATCTTTGAGCGATTCCGCGAGATTGGCATTATAGCGCGCCATTAGACGGTTCATCAGGTAGGGCGCAAAGCTGTTCAGGCCGATCTCGCCCAGCGAACGGGCGGGGTTATCCTCCTGATGCTCGGAAGCCAGAACCGTACCTGAGAAGCGTTCCTCCATGAATTCCCTCGTCATAGATCATGGTTGCAACAGTCATGCGCCGGATGCATTTTGGCATCAGGCGCAACAAGGCGCTCTCATCGGTGTTAATATCGGTTGCGGAAAGATGCCAGTGAAAAGCGAGCCTGAAACGACAATCGCATCGACCTTCCCGCCCAGATCTCTGAAAACACCGCCGGTTTGGCCGTCGGATCGCAGGTTGGTGTCAGGGGCAGAGAAATTGGACGGCGCGGCTTTCGGGATCGCAAAGCGTATCGATCACATTGCAATGATGCGTGCCGTCGATTTCCCAGGCGCTGGTCTCGATCCCCAATCCGTACCAGATGTTTGCCAGCAGCGCATTTTGCCGCCTGAATTCCATCAGCTCGTCGCCGCCGACACAGCAATGCACGGCGATGTCCGTACGCGGGCGCTGGAGAGCGGCGCTTTCCGCGACAGCTTCCGCGGCATCCATATGGAAAATATCGTTCATTGCGGTCTTGAGCAGCGGGCGCAGATCATGCAGCCCGCTGATGGAAAGGACACCTTTGATCCGCTCAGCCGTTGCGGCGGCTATGGGCGCGTTTTCGCAGGCCATGCGGCTGACCAGATGGCCGCCTGCGGAATGGCCGGTCAAGGCAATGTCGCCGTCCACTTCCTGCGCCAGATGGTCGAGGAAGCGACCGATTTCCAGCGTGATGCCGGAAATCCGCACTTCGGGGCAGAGCGTATAGCTTGGCATGGCCACGCGATAACCGCGCGCAAGCGCGCCTTGCGCCAGATGCGACCAGAAACTTTTATCCAACCCCTTCCAATAGCCGCCATGGACGTAAACAACGGTGCCCTTGGCCGAGCCGTCCGGCAGGAAAAGATCGTAGTGGTTGCGTGCGCCGTCGCCATAGGCAATGTCGGGTATCAAACGGCCCTGATCGCGCATTTTTTCGCGAAAGCTGGAGGCCAGTTCCGTCCAGCGCGGCGGATAGCTGGCGGAATCGCTGATAGCTTTCATATTGTCATAGGCGGTATCGAAGTCGTGAAGCACTGAATTCTCCTGCATATCCATGCGCAAGCCGCGTCAGGCGCGGGCTTCGCTAGCCGCCTGCGCACGCAGGGCGGATCGCTGCAATTTTCCGGATTCCGTCTTGGGCAGGCTGGAAACCCAGCATATCACGCGCGGATATTTATAAGGCGCGAGTTCGCTTTTGACATGGCTTTGCAGAGTTTCCTGCAAGTTCTGGTCGCCATTATAGCCCTCGTTCAGCACCACATAGGCTTTTACGATGCAGCCCCGTTCGTCATCGGGCGCTGCCACCACGCCGCATTCCGCCACGGCCGGATGCGCGAGCAGGCTGGCCTCGACCTCCGGTCCGGCAATGTTGTATCCGGCGGAAACGATCATGTCGTCATTGCGCGCCTGATACCAGAAATAGCCGTCCTCATCCATGACATAGGTATCGCCGGTGATGTTCCAGCCATTCTCCACATATTTGGTCTGGCGCGGGTCGGCCAGATATTTGCAGCCGAGTGGCCCGCGAACGGCAAGGCGTCCGGGCGTGCCGGGCGCGCATTCCTGCCCGTTGTCATCGATCACGCGCGCTTCATAGCCGGGGATTGGCTTGCCAGTCGCGCCGGGGCGAATATCCTTTTCCGGCGCGGAGATGAAGATATGCAGCATTTCCGTGGCACCGATGCCGTCCGCCAGCGAAAGCCCGGTCGCGCGTTTCCACGCTTCGAAAGTGGGGAGCGGGAGGGCCTCACCGGCTGAAACACATTTGCGCAGCGAGGACAGATCATATTGATCAATTTTCGAAAGCATGGCGCGGTAAGCGGTCGGCGCGGTGAAACAGACAGTCGGCTTATATTCGCCGATGGCGAGCGCCAGATCATGCGGTGCGGTCTTTGCCGGAAGCACTGTGGAAGCGCCAATTCGGAACGGAAACAGGACCAGCCCGCCAAGACCGAAAGTGAAAGCCAGTGGCGGCGAGCCAATGAAGATGTCGTCTTCAGTCGCGTCCAGAATGTGATGCGCATAGCAGTCACAAACGATCAGCAGGTCGCGGTGGAAATGGATGGTCGCCTTCGGCAGGCCAGTGGTGCCGGATGTAAAACCGAGCAGGCAAGGATCATCGCCGCGTGTCGCGACCGCCTCGAAATCGCTGGATGCATCGGCCAGCAATGCGCCAAGTTCTCCGCCTGCATTGCCTTCCCATGTCACCAATGTTTTGACGAAACCTGTCTGCGCCACAGCATTTTGCATTTCGCCGATCAGAGCATGATCGCAAAAGGCAATGCTGATTTCGGCCTTGTCGATGATCTGGACCAGCTCGCGGGCGCGCAACAGCGGCATGGTCGCGACCACAACGCCGCCTGCCTTGATGATCGCCAGATAGAGCGCAATCTTGGTCGGGTTATTGCCCGAGCGAATCATCACGCGATTGCCGGGTTTCATGCCAAGCTTGTCGGTCAGCACATTGGCGATCTTGTTGATCATCGCGGCAAGATCGCGATAGGTCCAGCGCACGCCCGGTGCCTGCAAGGCGATGCGGTCGCCTCTCCCGTTTGCCAGATGGGCGTCCACCAGCTCGGTGGTCGCGTTCAGCTGTTCCGGGTAACCGAGTTCTTCAAGGTTGATGATATCCGGTAGAAGTTCCGCAGCCGGGAGATTATCCAGAACGAATGTGTCCACATGAGCGCTGGGGTGCATGCTCGTCTCCTGTAATGCCAGTAATTTGCGTTCGATTGCATGGTCAAACGTGCAAGTAACGTTCCTTGATGTCCGGGGTGTTCAAAAGGGCGGCGTTGTCGCCGCTCCACACCACACGGCCTTTCTCGATGACCACGTGACGGTCGGCAAAGCGCGCCAGCGCATCGACATTCTTGTCGATGACGAGGATCGCTTCGCCCTCATCCTTGATGTTGCGCAGGCAGGACCAGATTTCTTCGCGCATCAGCGGCGACAGGCCTTCCGTCGCTTCGTCCAGCACAACCATTTTCGGATTGGTCATCAGGGCGCGACCGACCGCCAGCATCTGCTGCTCGCCGCCGGAAAGCTGGTTGCCCATATTGCGCCGTCGTTCTTTCAGGCGTGGAAACATCCGGTAGATGCTCTCCAGCGACCATTTGCAGGAGCGCGCATCCGCGCGCCGGGTGGCCAGTAGGTTTTCCTCGACACTGAGCGTCGGGAATATCTGCCGTCCCTCCGGGACCAGCCCTAGCCCCTCGCGGGCTATCGCATGGGGCGGCTTGCCGGTCACGTCATGACCATTGACGATGACCTTGCCGCCCTTGGGCGGCAGCAAGCCGAAGATCGACTTGATGGTTGTCGTCTTGCCCATGCCGTTTCTGCCGAGAATGGTAACGACCTCTCCCGCGCCGACTTCAAAATCGATGCCAAAGAGAATGCGGGACTGGCCATAGGCGTTCTGAAGCCCTTCAACTTTCAGCATCAGGCGGCCTCCTCTTCACCGAGATAGGCGGCGCGTACGTCCGGGTCGGAGCGTACGGCGGCGGGTGTTCCCGATGCGATGACGCGCCCGTAGACAAGCACGCTCACCTGATCAGCCAGCGAGAAAACGGCATCCATGTCATGCTCGATCAAAACCAGCGTGTGGGTCTGGCGCAGGGAGCGCATCAATTCGACCAGCACCACGGATTCCTCGTGGCTGGTGCCAGCCAGTGGCTCGTCGAGTAGCAACATCTGCGCTTTGGTGGCAAGCGCGATGGCAATCTCTAGCTGGCGCTTTTCGCCATGCGACAGCGCTCCGGCCCGGCGATGGGCGCGGTCGTCCAGCCGCACGCGGGCAAGTGCCGCCATGGCTTGCTCGTTGATTTCGGCCTCCTTGCTCGCCGCCCGAAAGAAGCGGAAGCTTGAGCCTGATCGCGCCTGAACGGCCAGCGCAACATTGTCCAGCACGCTGAAACCTTCCAGAACCGAGGTGATCTGAAAGGAGCGCGCAAGGCCCAAGTGAACACGCGCGGGCATGGCCAGACCGGAAATGTCGCGACCATCAAAGACGACCGAGCCACGGTCACTTTTCAGATTGCCCGAAAGCTGATGGATCAGCGTCGTCTTGCCAGCACCGTTCGGGCCGATCAGCGCGTGAATTTCGCCGCGTTTGACGGTGAGATTGACGCCGTCCGTCACCTTGAGCGCGCCGAAGCTCTTGTGCAGGTCATGGACCTGAAGCAGTTCATCCGACATCGGAACCTCCACGCAGCTTGCGGATCAAGCCGCCAATACCGTCGCGGCTGAAAAGCACGACGAGGACGAGGAAAAGGCCGAGACCGAGTTTCCAATGCTCGGAGAAATGCGCCAGCACTTCTTCCAGTACGATGAAGGCGGTTGCGCCGAGGACTGGGCCAATCAGCGTGCCCATGCCACCCAGCACGACCATGACGATCAGTTCGCCGGAGCGCTGCCAGCTCATGAAAGCAGGTGAAACGAACTGGATCTGGTTGGCGAGCAGCACACCGGCAATCGCCGCCGCCACACCGGCAATCACATAGGCGGTGAGCTGAAACGAGAAGGGCGAGAAGCCGATGGCGCGCATGCGCACCGGATTATCCCGCGTTCCGCGCAACACACGACCGAACCGGGAATGCACCAGCATACGGAAGGTGAGAAACGCACCGACCAGCAGCGCCAGCACGAAATAGAACAGCACCAGATTGCTGGAAAGCAGCGTATTGCCGAACAGCGTGGAACGGGTCGACAGCGTCATGCCGTCGTCGCCGCCAAAGGCCGATAGGGAAACCATGAAGAAGAAAGCCATCTGACCAAAGGCCAGCGTGATCATGATAAAATAAACGCCGTTGGTTCGAAGCGAAATATAGCCCGTGACGAGCGCGAAGAGCGCTGCGACAATGATGGCCGCGACCAGCTGCAAGATCAGATCGTCAATGCCATAGCTGGACAGGATGCCGACTGCATAAGCGCCGATCCCGATATAGGCCGCATGACCAAAGGAAACGAGCGCGCCGTAACCCATGATGAAGTTGAGCGAAAGTGCGGCCAGCGCAAAGATCATGATGCGGGTCACGATTACGAGGAGGAAACTGTCGCCGAGAACGGAGGCGAGAAGCGGAACCACGGCGAAGGCGGCAAAGACCAGCCACGGGCCTGCATCCAGCAAGGGCGAGGTCGGGCGCTTTGCCTTTTCCGGCATGGCGGTATCGCGGGTGCTGTTGTGGGTAATCTCGCTCATCGCGTCCCTCCCTGTGCCGGGAAGAGCCCAGTCGGGCGGAAATAGAGCACGGCCGCCATCAGAATATAGGTGAGCATCGGCACCAGCGTGCGGCCCATTTGCGAGGCTGCGGCGGGGTCGAGCAGATTGCGCAGCAGCATCGGTCCGAAGGTGCGGCCAAGCGTATCGACGAGGCCGACAGTGATGGCCGCAACAAAAGCGCCACGCACGGAGCCGACGCCGCCAATCACGATGACGACGAAGGTGAGGATCAGAATGGAATCGCCCATGCCGGGATCAACCGAGAGGATGGGCGAGACCATGCCGCCAGCAAAGCCTGCAAGCATTGCGCCCAATCCGAACACCACCATGAACAGGCGGCGGATATTGATGCCAAGAGCCGAAACCATGTCGCCATTGGTGGCACCGGCGCGCAGCAGCATGCCGATGCGCGTGTGATTGACGAGGACATAGAGACCAGCCGCTGTGAGAAGGCCAGCCGCGATGATCAGGAGGCGATAGACGGGATAGCGCAGGTTTCCAAAAAGCTGGATGGAACCGGAGAGCGATTCCGGCATCGGCACGCTGAGCGGCGCTGCACCCCAGATGATCTTCACCAGTTCATTCACGATCAGGATCAGCCCGAAGGTCGCCAGAACCTGATCGAGATGGCTTCGTTCATATAATCGTCGAAAGACCAGCACTTCCAGCACGATGCCGATGACAAGCGTGACGGGAAGCGCGATCAAAATACCGTAGAAGAAGCTGCCGGTCATGGCAGTGAAACTCGCGGTCAGATAAGCGCCGACCATATAAAGCACGCCATGCGCCAGATTGATCAGGTCCATGACGCCGAAGATCAGCGTCAGCCCGGCGGCGACGAGAAAGAGCAAAATGCCGAACTGAATCCCGTTAAGGGATTGCAGTAGAAAAAGATTGAGCATGGGGGATGTCCGGAACTCGTTGTACTGAAGCCCGGTTCACGCCAGACGGGCTGGCGTGACCTGTTTCAGACTTGGAAATTGAGAAGACTGGGCTCATCGGAGCGCCCTTCTTCCACCGGGTTACATCTTGCATTCAGCTGCGTAATTGTCCTTGTAGTCGTTGAAGACCGTTTCAACGTAGGACGTGGCGAACTGGCCGTCATCGCGCTTGACGACTTTGGTCAGGTAGAAATTCTGGATCGGAAAGTGGTTGTCGCCAAAGCTGAATTCACCGCGTGGCGAGGTGAATTTCGCGTCTTTCATGGCGGCGCGCAACGCGTCCTTGTCGGTGATATTGCCGTTGACCTGCTTGACGGCCGCGTCGATCAGCATGGCGGCGTCATAGGCCTGCACGGCATAGGTTGCCGGAACGCGCTTGAACTTGGCCTCATAGGCCGTGGCGAATTCCTTGGCGGGTGCGGAATCGAGATCCGGCGCCCAGTTCGAACCGGCGAAGAAGCCAACCGCTGCGTCCTGCTGTGCGGGCAGGGTCGTTTCATCCACGGTGAAAGCGGAGAGGAACGGCGTGCCTTCAAGACCAGCCTGACGATATTGCTTGACGAAATTCACGCCCATGCCGCCGGGCAGGAAAGCATAGACCGCATCCGGCTGTTCAGCGGCGATCTGCGCCAGTTCTGCCGAATAGTCGAGCTGGCCGAGCGGCACATAGATTTCCTGCGCGACTTCGTTCTTGTAGGAATGCTTGAAACCGGCCAGCGCGTCCTTGCCCGCCTGATAGTTCGGGGCGATCAGGAAAACGCGCTTGTAGTTCTGCTTTTCGGCATATTTGCCGGAAACTTCATGCATCTGGTCGTTCTGATAGGAGGTGACGAACAGATTGGCGTTGCAATCCTTGCCAGCCAGATTGGATGTGCCTGCATTGGTCGAGATCAGGAACGCGCCGGAATCGGTCGCAGGCTTGACGATGGCGTTCAGCACGTTGGAGAAAATCGGCCCGACCACAAAATCCACCTTGTCGCGCTGGATCATCTGCTGGACCTTGTTGACGCCGATATCCGGCTTCTGTTCATCGTCCTGAATGATGATTTCCGCATCGAGGCCGCCGAGCTTGTTGCCGAGCTTCTCCATGGCAAGCAGGAAGCCGTCGCGGGATTGTTCGCCCAAAAGGGCGGACGGTCCGCTGAGCGTATAGATCAAACCGATCTTGATCTTGCCGTCTTCGGCCTGCGCGGTTCCGGTTAGCATGGTTGCGGCGAGCAGCGCGAAAGCCGCTTTCGTCGAAATTTTCATAGTTCCACCTCGATTGCAGATTTTTGCTTTGTTTTCTTATTCTTTCGCATTGTCCGATGCTGGAAATGCTTATTACCCGGCAGATGTACTCCCATACCTCTGCCGGGCGGATGCATTATTCTGCTGGCGCAGGCAAAAATTCAACCTCATGTGCCGGTGCAACGCGAACTATTTCGGCAGGATCACCGACATTGTTGATGCGAACGAACAAATCCCAGAGCTTCGCAGTGGGCGAAACCCAGAAAACGCACTTCACCGGCTGTTCGGTCTTGTTGAAAATGCCATGCGACACGTTGCGCGGCAGGCAGACGAGATCGCCAGCCTCTGCAACGGCTTCCTTGCCGTCGAGAAGCAGGTCGAATCGTCCCTCCAGCACATAGATGAATTCTTCCTGGGTGGTGTGGATATGCGGCGGAACGAAGGTGCCGGGAGGAAAGGTTGCATGCCACGACATGGAGCTTTCGCAGACATGCTTGGGTACATAGGTCTGGCCCAGGATGTGCCAGACAACACCGTCCACGGAGGAGCCGGATTTGGTCACGCCAGCTGGAAGATCAGTCACTCTCATTCCCTTTCACAATAATTACAGATGTGAGTTTTCAGGCGGTCGCCCGGGTCATTTCCCGGTTGACCTGCTGCGTTGAAAAGCCAGCCTTTGCGGCATAGCCGCGAACGATCGCCTCGCGCTCGGCAAAGCTGATGACGCCATCCAGATCGGCAACGCCAGACGGTGCGCGGCGTTCGACCTCATCGATGACGCCTTCAGGGCCGCCCAGCCTGTTAAGCCGGACGATTTCCGCCGTCGCGGGCAGGCGGATGGCCTGATAGGCGGCAAGTGCTGCGCGGCCATGTTCGGCGGAGGCCAGATGATCAGCCAGCGTACGGGCGTCGATGATCGCCTGACTGGCACCATTCGACCCCACCGGATACATCGGATGGGCGGCGTCGCCGATCAGCGCCACGCGGCCATCGGTCCACCAGCGGGCGGGGTCGCGGTCGCACATCGGATATTCGAAGAATGTATCGGTGGCGCGCACCAAAGCGGCGAGGTCCACGACATTGATGCCGAACTTTTCGACATGGGGCATCAGCTCTTCATGCGTGCCGCGACGGCTCCAGTCCTCGCGTTTCGGCGCGGGCGATCCATCGGCGCCGGGACGATAGGTGACGACCCAGTTGTTGAGAATCTTGCCGGGCGTGGTGCCTCTGGCAATTGGATAAAGCACCAGCTTATAGGTAAAACCGCCGGCAACGATCATGGTGCGACCGTCAAGGAACGGATCGCTTTCCACCGCGCCGCGCCACATCATGACGCCGTTCCATTTGAGACCGGCTTCGTTCGGGAACATCTGCTGCCGGATGACGGAGTGGATACCGTCCGCGCCGATGATGACATCGGCAGTTGCGGATGCGATTTTCGATCCTTCGGCAAAGTGAATGGTCGCCGAACCTTCATTCTGGGCATAGCCGACGCAGCGCTGGTTGGCGACGATGGCTTCTGGTCCAAGCCGCTCGATCACCGCGTCATAAAGCAGTTTCTGCAAATAGCCGCGATGGATGGAAAACTGCGGCACATCATAGCCTGCATCCATGCCGCGGGGTTCGCGCCAGATTTCCTGGCCCTGCCGTGTGGCGTAAATCAGCTCACGGGTGCGGATGCCCGTAGCGTCGAGCGCGGGCAGGAGGCCGATTTCGGCCAGTTCACGGATCGCGTGCGGAAGAACATTGATGCCAACGCCCAACTCGCGGACTTCTGGCGCTGCTTCGAAAATCTGGCAGTCAATGCCCCGTGCATGCAGCATCAGTGCCATTGTGAGGCCGCCAATGCCTCCTCCGACGATAATCGCTTTCATTCGCGGTTCCCTTTTTCGTGGCTGCTCTCTGGCGCCTGGATCCAACGATAAAAGCGGGAACAATGCTGTCTATCACCAAAACGCCACGCTTAACAGGAAACCGCCAGAAACACGCTTTAGGGCAAAATTTTCGCGATGCTTGCGCTCTCGGCGCAGCGTGATAGTTTAATCTTAAAATAAAACGCTCTCTAAATGAGATACGGGGAATATCGTGATGCCGACTACGAGCTATATGCACCGGCTTTCGCCGTCCATCGATTCGTTCCAGGACACCATGTCCGGGCTGCTCCGGCCTTGCCGCATCTCGAAGAAATCCAGCCGGACCTACCGCACCGAAGTCGCCCACGGGCGCATGCGGCCCTTCGGGCTGACGGCAATCCGCGTCGGCGGCCATGCCCGCATCGAGGTGGACGCGCATAATGATATGACCTTGTTGCAGGTTCCGTTGCAGGGCATCTTCGTTTCGCGCGACCGGCGCGGCGACGAGCTTTTGTATCAGTCGGGCATGAATGCGCAGCTGGTCGATGCGCATTCGGCGATCGACCTTGAGTTTCACCCGTCCACGCGCATGCTGATCTTCAGCCTCAACGATACCCAGATCGATATACTGGGCGGCAAGGAATTCATCGAACAGTTTACCCATAACAAGCGGGTTGTGTCATTCGATACGCCGGTCGGCCATGCCTTCTATCATCTGGCGCATTTCGTCATGAACGAGATCGAGAAGGACAAGGAAGCCTTCTTCCATGGCGGTCTGTCGGAGCGGCTGGAAGACAGCCTGATGGCGTCACTTGCGGCGGCGCTCGATACGCAGCCGCGTGCACGACCGCTGATGAGCGCGGTGCCAAGCTATGTCCAGCGCGCCGAAAAATTCATGCTCGACAATCTCGACAAGCAGCTGACCTTGCAGGAGCTTGTCGATGCAACAGGCACCAGCGCCCGCACCTTGCACCGCACCTTCCGCAGTGTCCGGGGCAACACGCCGCTCGGTGTGTTCAAGAACATGCGGCTGGACAAGGTGCATGCGGAACTTGCCCGCGGATATGCCGGGCCCGGTGATATTACGCGCATCGCCATGGCCTGGGCTTTCAATCATATGGGCCTGTTCTCCGCCGATTACCGCCAGCGCTTTGGCTATCTTCCGTCGGAAACGGTGCGCCGCGCGCAATAGGGTTGCGGTTGCTACACGTGATCCTACCGATAACAAAATGTTGCGCAATTGCGCCGGTCCGTGGCAACGGACCGTGCTTCCGTTGTGGGATCAAGCCCCTTAAAATTGGAGGTTCGAAACTGCTTCGGGAATGAACGAATGACACGACAGTTGCATCTCACCGCCTTCATGCGCCCCGTCAGCCTGCACACTGGCGCGTGGCGATATCCGGGAGCCTATCCCGATGCCAATTTCAATTTCCACCATCTGAAGTCTTTTGCGCAGAAACTCGAGGCCGCCAAATTCGACGCCTTCTTCATGGCCGATCATCTGGCCGTGCTGAACATGCCGGAAGAGGCGCTGAAGCGCAGCCACACCGTGACATCTTTTGAGCCGTTCACCTTACTGTCGGCGCTGGCGGCGGTGACGGATAGGATCGGTCTGGCGGCAACGGCCTCGACAACCTTCGATGAGCCTTACCATATCGCCCGGCGTTTTGCCTCGCTCGACCATATCAGTCAGGGGCGGGCGGCATGGAACATCGTCACGACCTCCAATCCCGATGCGGCGCTCAATTTCGGCAAGGAAGAGCATCTCGTTCATGGCGAGCGCTACAAGCGCGCGCGTGAATTTTTTGATGTCGTGACGGGATTGTGGGACAGTTTTGCCGATGACGCATTTTTGCGCGATCAGCAATCCGGCATCTTTTTCGACCCATCGCGTATGCATGTTCTCGACCATAAGGGTGACGACTTCAATGTGCGCGGCCCGCTCAATATTGCGCGCCCGGTGCAGGGCTGGCCGGTGATTGTGCAGGCAGGCCAATCGGAACCGGGACGCCAGCTGGCCGCAGAGACCGCCGAGGTTGTCTTCTGCGCGCCGCGCGGATTGTCGGATGCAAAGAAACTTTATGCTGATCTGAAGAGCCGCGTTGTAGCCGCCGGGCGAAATCCGGACCACCTCAAAATATTGCCCGCCGCCTTCATCGTGATCGGTGACACGATTGAAGATGCAAAGGAAAAGCGCGCAAAGCTTGATAGTCTGGTGCATTACGACAGCGCCATCGCATCGCTGTCGATTGCCATCGGGCACGATGTATCCGGCCTCGATCCAGATTCATATCTGCCTGAACTGCCCGATACCAATGCCAGCAAGTCGAGCCAGGAACAGGTGTTGAAGCTGGCGCGCGAAGAAAAACTGACGGTTCGCCAGCTTGCGCAGCGCTATGGCGGCTATTCAGGTCTGGCTTTTGTGGGCACGCCCGAAAGTGTCGCCGACGAGATGCAGCAATGGCTGGACGAGGCCGGTTGCGACGGCTTTACGGTGGTGTTTCCGTTCGTGCCGCAAGGGCTGGACGACGTGGTGGAAAGACTGGTGCCGGAATTGCAGCGGCGCAATATTTTCCGCAGCGATTATGAGGGTTCCACTCTGCGCGAACATCTCGGACTACCGCGCCCAAGAAACCAGTTTTTCGGATAGAAAAACCATAACGAAAACACCGCAACCGATCAGGCGTGATCGGCTACGGTGTTGTCAGTTTCGCTCGGCTCGGATCAGTTTGCTGCACCAAAGACGCTGTAGCAATTGCGTCCCTTGCCCTTGGCCTGATAGAGCGCGATGTCGGCATTGCGCGCCAGATCCTGTGGGGTGACGCCGTCACGCGGCGCAACCACCGCGCCGATGCTGGCGGAAACATCGAGAACGATGCCGTGAATGATAAACGGTTCGCGGAATGCGTCGACAATCTTTGCTGCAACGGTTTCAATCTCGTCTGGGCCGCTTAACGTTGGCAGAACGACAGCAAATTCATCGCCGCCAACCCGGACCGGCAGATCGCTGGCGCCAAGAGTGGAGCGCAGACGCCGCGCGGCCTCAATCAGCAGTGCATCGCCCATAATATGTCCATGCGTGTCGTTCACGGCCTTGAAGCGGTCGAGATCGATCAGCAGCGCGCCGACGGATTTTCCCTGCTTCAGCGCATCTTCGATCATCGGGATCGCCAGCTCATAGAGCGCGCCGCGATTATAGAGTTTCGTCAGCCGGTCAGTCAGCGCCAGACGCTTCAGGGCGATGGAATCGTCATTGAGAAACTTGTTGGTCTTTTGCAGGCGCAACAGCCCGCTGGCGATGCTGGCAAAGTCTTCCAGCCTGGCCAGTTCGCTTTTGGAAATCTGCCGGGGCTTGTTGTCGAGAATGCAAAGCGAACCAACGGTCAGGCCCGCATCCACCGAAACCGGCGCCCCTGCATAGAACCGGAAGAGCGGTTCGCCGGTGACATAGGGCATGGTGCAGAAGAAACGGTCTTCAACCATATCCTCGACCACGAAGCTCTTGCCGCTTTCCACCACAAATGTGCAGGCGGTCATCTCGCGCGGGCAGCTATCCACATGCTGACCGGCATTGGCCGCGACGCGTTGCCAGTCCTGATCGATGATGTTGAGCGCGGACGTGCTCGCGCCAAAAGCCTCCTTGACGAGACCGACAAGCGTGTCGAGTTCTGGCAGGCCGATGCTGGACAGGGAGACGAGGCTGCGAACGCTTTCGAGCCGTTCGACTTCATTGGCCGGAATGGAAAAGCTTCGTTCCGGCCGTGTGAAGCCCTGCGCACCTGTATTCATCATCGTCACCATCATGCATTTCTCATCCCGCCCAGATCATAGATAGGCAATACGACAGCAACAGCAAGCAAAGCCTGCCCATGGTGAAGAAGTTTGAACAAAATTTGTAGTGTGCTTATGCCGCCTCGATATCGCGAACCGGCGGATTGCCGTAGAGGCGGCTATATTCGCGGCTGAATTGCGAAGGGCTTTGATAACCCACCCGATGTCCTGCCGTGCCTGCATCCAGTCTTTCAACCAGCATCAGCCGCCGCGCTTCGCTCAGCCGCAGCTGCTTCTGATACTGAATCGGCGTCATGGCTGTGATCGACTTGAAATGGTGGTGGAAAGACGACGGGCTCATATTCACATATTCGGCCAGTTGTTCGATGCGCAGGGGTAGCGCAAAATGCTGGCGCAACCATCCGATGGCGCGCGCAATCCGGTTGGCCTGGCTGTCTACGGTGGCGATATTGATCAGGCGGTCGCCGCTGGGGCCGGTCAGCAGGCGATAGAGGATTTCCTGTTCGATCAGCGGCGCCATGACCGGAATATCCTCCGGGCTGTCGAGAAGGCGCAAGAGCCTGATCACCGCATCGACCAGCCCGGCAGGTGCAGCGTTGACGCTGATGCCCCACTGGTTTTCCGATTGGGAGATGCTTCTGCGAATATCACTGCGGCCAAGCAGATCGACCAGTTTTTCACTGTCGATGGCGAGTGAAACGCAAAGATGCGGCGCCTCCGCGCTGGCTTCGACCACCCGCCACGTGACCGGCAGATCAAGCGAGGTGACCAGATATTCTCCCGTAGCATAATTGATCGTAGCCGACCCAAGGCGCAGCGACTTCGAACCTTGAAGAACCATGGCGAGACACGGGCGATAGCTGCCGTGGCAGGGAACGCTCGGCGTCGAACGCCTGCTCAAGGAGAGGCCGTCGATCGCGGTTCTGCACTCGCCATCGGTTTCGATGAAGCGCTTGGCGAGCGAAGCCAGCTCCCTATATGCATCGACGGGTAAGTTCATGGGCACCTCGGTTTGTCAACGATCCGACATGGTCTTCATTTATCCAGTTCGGAAAACGAAACCAAGAGACAGGGTAGGTCATGCGGGCCAGATTTGCAGGATTATGCAAGAAGCTTGCAGGATCGGTCTACCCTCTTTCCTCAGGTTCACGGCATAGTCAATCATCTCATCCTTCCCCAATTTTCCCTGAAAAACGGAGTTTATTATGGCTATTGCAAGAGGTTATGCCGCCACCGATGCGGATCAGCCGCTGGTGCCGTTCACATTTGAACGTCGTGAACCCAATGCCGACGATGTGGTCATCTCGATCCAGTATTGCGGTGTGTGCCATTCCGACATTCATACGGTTCGCAACGAATGGAAAAACGCCGTTTATCCAATCGTTCCCGGCCATGAAATTGCGGGCGTCGTCACGGCTGTCGGCGACAAGGTGACCAAGTTCAAGGTTGGCGACAAGGTCGGCGTCGGCTGCTTCGTGGATTCCTGCGTTGGTTGCGCAACACGCGACGTTGATAACGAACAATATCTGCCGGGCCTCATTCAGACCTATAACTGCGATGACGCAGAAGGAAAGACGCGCACGCAGGGCGGCTATTCCGACCAGATCGTCGTCAAGGAAGGCTATGTGCTGTCCATTCCGGACAATCTGCCGCTCAATGCCTCGGCCCCGCTGCTTTGCGCCGGCATCACGCTTTATTCGCCGCTCCGCCACTGGAATGCCGGCCCGGGAAAGCGCGTGGCCATCGTCGGCATGGGCGGGCTTGGCCACATGGGCGTCAAGCTGGCCAGTGCGATGGGCGCACATGTCACGGTGCTGAGCCAATCGCTTTCGAAAAAGGATGACGGCCTCAAGCTCGGCGCAAAGGAATATTACGCCACCAGCGATGCTTCGACCTTCGATAAGCTCGCAGGCAGTTTCGATCTGATCATCTGTACGGTTGGCGTCGCCATCGACTGGAATGCATATCTCGGCCTGCTCAAGGTCAATGGAACCATGGTGAATGTCGGCGCGCCGGAACATATGGTGCCGGTCCATGCCTTCTCGCTCATTCCGGGCCGCAAGAGCCTTGCCGGTTCGATGATCGGTTCGATCAAGGAAACCCAGGAAATGCTGGATTTCTGCGGCGAACACAACATCGTCTCGGAAATCGAGATGATCAATATTCAGGATATCAACGAGGCTTACGAGCGCGTTCTGAAAAGCGACGTGCGCTATCGCTTCGTAATCGATATGGCTTCTCTGGCAGCCTGATAAAATAAGAGGCGGGATCTATTGGTCCCGCCTTTTTCATAGCGCCGCAGGAACAGGCTCTCAGAACTGGAGTACCTGACTGAGCAACAGCACCGTGCCGACGGCGCACGAGCAGGCGAAAAGCGTCAGCTCCGATGCGGTCAGCCGGTCGATCCAGATCGGTCGCTTCAATGGTCGGTTTGTTCGCGATGGTGTGTGGGCGTGCAATTCCGCTTTTGCCCCATTATCCTTTTTCATTGAACTGCTGTGCATTTTTCATTTTCTCCCCCATCCAACGCCAACTGCGTTGGGTCGCCGCAAGATCGGCGCATATTTACTAAACATTAACCAATTTTCCGGCGTCGGGAAACAGCGAAATTGGATGAACCAACACGCCCGTTTGGCGAATGACCATGCAAGTCCCGCTACGCTTCAAGCGCGGTAGCTTGTCTGCATGGTTGCAATCGGGCCCGGCTTCTGGTCAAAGCCTGCAACGGTTTGCAGAAATGTCAGAACAAGACCCGAAGCAGGATTTGTTGAACCATGCCCGATAATGGCGCATCCGCACCATTCATTGCTGTCAATGGCGTCGGTTATGCGATAGCCGGGCGGCCAATCCTGCACGGTGTTTCGCTTCACTCCAATGCGCGCAGAATGGGCATTGTCGGCAGAAACGGCTCCGGCAAGAGCACGCTTGCGCGGCTTCTGGCGGGGCTGCTGAAACCAACGGAAGGCGCGATCCGTATCGCTGGCCAGGATATTTATGAAGACCGCAAGGCCGCGCTTTCAACCGTCGGCATCCTGTTTCAAAACCCCGAACACCAGATCATCTTTCCAACCGTCATCGAGGAAATTGCATTCGGCCTGCGCCAGCAGGGCGCGAGCAAAGCCGATGCGCGCATGATGGCGACCAAGGTACTGGCCGATTTCGGCAAGGACCATTGGGCCGATGCTGCCATCCAGTCGCTGTCGCAAGGGCAGAAGCATCTGGTCTGCATGATGGCGGTGGTCGCCATGCGCCCGGCGCTGATCATTCTCGATGAACCTTTTGCCGGTCTCGATATTCCGACACGGCATCAGCTGGCGCGCTATCTGAATGGCGGCGAGGCGCGCCTTCTGCACATTTCCCATCACCCGGAAGACCTGCACGGTTATGAGGAAGTGTTCTGGATCGATCAGGGCCAGATCCGGGAAACCGGGGATGCGCAAACGGTTCTGACCCGTTATGTTGAAGAAATGATCCTTCAGGGCAAGAGCGATGATCTCTCTCACCTCTCCCGTTAAAACACGCGCGCATCAATGGCCGGTGGCGGCCAAGGTGGCCGCACTTTGCATCGTCACAACGACGCTTTTCATGGTCAAGTCGGTCTGGTTCCAGCTTGGCGCGTTGGTGTTTTGTCTCGCGCTCTACGCCCTCCCGGGGCGCGTATTCTTTCGCGCCGGCTTGCAGGCCATGCGGCCGGTTCTACCCTTTGTTGCGGTGATTTTTCTCTGGCATTTGGCTTTCTACACCGCGCTTGAAGGGGTGGAGATCACGGTGCGCGTGGCCACGATGATTGCGCTCGCCAATCTGGTGACGATGACCACGCCGCTTGAAGATTTCGTGCATCTGCTCCGGTTCTTAAACACGCCTATGCGCCGCCTTGGCCTGCCGACGAAAATTCTCGAAACGGCCATCCCGCTGGTGATACGCTTTACGCCGGTGCTGATTGTCCGGGCCAGACAGCTTGTTGAAGCCTGGCGCGCCCGGTCGCGCAGGCGTCCGGGCTGGCAACTGGTGCTGCCGCTGTCGCTGGCGGCGCTCGACGATGCCGATCATGTTGCCGAAGCATTGCGTGCTCGCGGCGGAACTCTCAAGTAAAGGCTCCCCTATGGAAAGAAATGTCGCCCACGTGGCTCTGTTTGCAGCGCTGATCTGCGCACTCGGATTTCTGCCAGCCGTTACGCTCGGCTTCGGCGTGCCGATTACCGCGCAAAATCTTGGCGTCATGCTGGCCGGTGCTGTGCTGGGGCCAAAACGCGGTGTTGCCGCTGTGGCGCTGGTCATTCTTCTGGTGGCAATCGGATTGCCGGTTCTGGCGGTCGGACGCGGCGGTCTCGGCGTTTTTGCCGGCCCGACGGTCGGCTTTCTGCTCGGCTGGATACCGGCGGTTTATGTGACCGGCCTTTTCATCGAGCGTGCACCCATCACCAATCTCGGCGTGTCCACCTTTCTCGGCGCGGTGCTGGGCTGTATCGGGGTGCTCTATCTGTTCGGCGCTATCGGCATGTCGCTGATCCTTGCAAAGCCTTTTCTTGAAGCGGTCAAGCTCCTTGCCATCTTCATTCCGGGCGATCTGGTCAAGGCTGTCATCACCGGTGTTCTGGTGTCGGCACTTGCCAAAATACGACCGCAGGATATTCATCGCGGTCAAACCATACGCTGAAAAGCTGTGCGTTCACGGTAACTTGTATCGCGCCGCAAAGCAGATCGGTATTCCTGATGCTTTCTCCAATTGGAGAGATTACGATAATTCTTCGTAGCGAATCGATGTCGAGCTTGGGAGACATTGCATGGCAGCAGAGACCGGTGCGGCGCGTACCATTCGGACCATTGTTGAAACCATTCAACCGCAGTTGAATGTCAAACTGTGGGACGGCACCCAGATCGGCGCTTTCGACGGGCCAACGCTGGCGATCAAGGACCCCTCGGTCGTGCGTCAGGTGGTGTTGAAGCCGAATTACGATACGCTTATCAGTCTCTGGACCTCCGGCGCGGTGGATATCGAAAACGGAACCATCTTCGATGTCGCAGAAACAAAGATCGACGGTCATCTCAAGGAGCGCATCAAGGCGCTGCCGAAATGGCAGTTGCTGAAAGGCATTCCATCACTGCTCTTTGCCGGAAAGGCGAAGGACCAGGCGAATATCGACGGAAAGTCGCCCTTCGTCAGCGGCTCCAACAAGGAAGCGATCACCCATCACTACGATGTGTCGAACGAGTTCTATCAGTTGTTTCTTGATGAACGCATGGTCTATACCTGCGCCTATTTCACCGACTGGCAGAACAGTCTGGATCAGGCGCAGCACGACAAGCTGGACCTGATCTGCCGCAAGCTGCGCCTGAAACCGGGCGACCGCTTTCTGGATATTGGCTGCGGCTGGGGCGCGCTTTTGATCCATGCCGTTCAGAATTACGGCGTGATCGGAACCGGCGTTTCACTGTCGGAAGCACAGACGGCGCTCGCCCGACAAAGGATCAAGGCCGCCGGGCTGGAAGACAAGATCACCATCCACATCAAGTCTTATACCGAGCTTGATCAGGAGTTCGACAAGATTTCTTCCATCGGCATGTTCGAACATGTCGGCATCGCTAATTACGACACCTATTTCAACGCGGTGCGGCGTCTGCTGCGGCCCGGCGGGCTCTATATGCATCACGCCATCACCCGCCGGATGAAGAAGAACAAGAAGAGCTTCAACCGCAAAAGTGCGGAACATCTGGCGCTGGTAAAATATATCTTCCCCGGCGGCGAGCTGGACCATCTGGGCATGACCGTCGAGAATCTCGAAGGCCATGGCTTCGAGGTGCATGACGTGGAAAATCTCCGTGAGCACTATGGGCGCACCTGCCGCCTGTGGGCGGAACGGCTTCATGCCAATTTCGACAAGGCTGTCGCCGAGGTCGGTTATCCGAAGGCGCGGCTCTGGATACTTTATCTCGCGGGCTGTGCGCTGGCGTTTGAACGCGGAACAGTCCAGATCAACCAGACACTTGCCTCGAAGCGCAAACGCGGCATTTCGGCTGTGCCGCAAACCCGCGCGGATATTTATCAGAGTTAAACAGGTGGAGCAGAAAGCCCCGCCTGCCGCCTGAAGGATTATCGGACTTCGCGGTCGATATCGCGCCGCAGCACGAAGGCCGTGGTGATGTCGTCCACGATATCATGGGCGGCAACGAGATCGCGCACGCGGTTGAGGTCGTCGATTGTCGCCGCTTCCAGCTCGACAACCAGATCAAGCTGCCCGCTGACCGATGAGACGCGGCGGACTTCAGCGTGCTGCGCCAATATGTCGAGAAGCGCCAGCGCAGGCGTGCGTTTCAGGCTTACGAGCAATATGGCGCGGATGAAATTGGTATCGATCTCGCCAATATCCGCGCGATAGCCGCGAATGACGCCGCTGCGTTCCAGATTTGTGACGCGCTCGCTGGTCGCGCTGCGGGACAAGCCGATACGACCGGCCAGCGTCTTCAGCGCGATGCGCGCTTCCTTGGACAGAATTGCCAGTATTTCGCGATCTTTCGCGTCAAGTTCCCGCATCGTTACCCTATACGCATGACCGGACATATGCCGGTCTATTCCGACAAAGTGCCGGTTCTTCCGACAGGATACTTGATGCCCGAAAACGCATTGCGTGCCAAGCTTCTGATAAGAAATCTAAACTGGAAACGCACTATCCATGACCGATCTGTCCCATCCGAACCCGCAGTTTTCCGCAGCCGATGCCGAGAAGCTGGCCATTGAAGTCTTTGGTGTCACTGCCACGGCATCGCCGCTCGACAGCGAACGCGATCGCAATTTTCGTCTGGAGACCGGAACGGATGCCGACTGGATTTTAAAAATCGTCAATGCCAGCGAGCCGCAGGTCGAAAGCGAATTCCAGACCGCGCTTCTGCAGCATCTGGCCAGTGCCGATGCGAAGCTCGCGGTTCCGCATCTGAAGCCAAGCCTTTCGGGCGATGTGCTTGCATCGGCTGTGGCGGGCGGTGGCGAGCGCCATGCCATGCGGCTGGTGGGCTGGCTTCCGGGTGTTCCCCTCGCGGAAGTCAAACGCACGTTTGGGCTGATGCGCAATCTCGGTCGCGCGCTGGGCGAACTGGACCATGCCTTGCAGGGCTTCATCCATCCGGGCGCTGTGCGCGATCTGGATTGGGATTTGCGCCATGCGGCCCGTGCGCGCACGCGCCTGCATTTCGTCGGCGATGCCGACAGACGCGCGCTGCTTGAGCGCTTCATTGTGCGTTTTGAAAATCACGTCGCGCCGAAACTGTCGCGCCTGCGTGCACAGGTCATCCACAATGATGCGAATGACTGGAATGTACTGGTCAGCAAGAGCGACCATGAACAGATTGCCGGATTGATCGATTTCGGCGATGCCGTTCACACGGTTCTGATTGCCGAAGTCGCCATTGCCTGCGCCTATTCCATTCTCGACATGGAAGATCCAATTGGTGCGGCAGCGGCACTGGCCGCCGGATTCCACGAAAAATACCCGCTCAAGGCGGAAGAAATCGACGTTCTGTTCGATCTCATCGCCATGCGTCTTGTCACCAGCGTGACCTTCTCTGCTTCGCGCCACGACAAGACGGACGACAATCCATATCTGGCGATCAGCGAGGCTCCGGCCTGGCGTCTTCTGGAAAAGATGGACGCGATGAACCCGCGTTTTGCGACCGCTATTCTGCGCAAGGCCTGCGGCTTCGACGCTATCGAGGGTGCAGGCGCGGTTCGCAAATGGATTGCGGATAACAGCAAGACCTTTGCGCCGATTGTGCATCCGGCACCGGCGACCATGACCAAGGCGCTGGTGCCATATGGCGATGAAACGCATGTCATGACGGTTGCCTCCGCCGAACAGCGCGCCAGGGAAGCGACGGAATGGTGGGATAATTTCTGCACTGACAACAACGTTCAGCTCGGTATCGGCCCCTGGGGCGAAAAGCGCACTGTCTATACCGACACCGCGTTTGAATCGCGCTTCATCGAAGGGCAGCGCCGCATCCACCATTTGGGCGTCGATCTGTTCATGCCTGCCGGAACGCCGCTTTACACGCCGCTGGCCGCAACGGTCGTCAGCGTTGAAATCGAACGCGAACCGCTCGGCTATGGCGGTCTCGTCAAGCTTGAGCATCGCCCGGAAGGCTGCCCGCCTTTTGTAACCCTGTGGGGGCATATGGCACATGAGGCGCTCGGTCGTCTCAAGCCGGGCGAGAGGCTGGAAGCTGGCGATCTCGTCGGCCATATGGGCGATATTCACGAAAATGGCGGATGGACCCCGCATCTGCATTTCGAAATGACGACGGATATCAATCTGTCGGCAACCGAAATTCTGGGCGTCGGCGAAGCGGCCTATCTCGACGTCTGGGCCGATGTTTTCCCGGATGTGGCGGGGCTGGCGGGCATTCCGCCGGAGACCTTCCATCAGGATGGACGCACCCGCGCAGAAATCATCGCGAAGCGCAAGGAAATCCTGCTTCCGAACCTGTCGATTTCCTATTCCGAGCCGATCAAGTTCGTGCGCGGCGAGGGGACGTGGCTGATCGACAATTACGGTCGCGCCTATCTCGATTGCTTCAACAATGTTTGCCATCTGGGGCACGCCCATCCGGAAGTGGTGGAAGCCATCGCCCGTCAGGCGGCGCTGCTCAATACCAACACCCGCTATCTGCACGACAACATCGTGGCCTATGCCGAACGGCTGACGGCAACCTTGCCGGAAGGACTGACGGTCGCGTCCTTCGCCTGCTCGGGCAGCGAAGCAAACAGCCTGATGCTGCGCATGGCACGCAATCATACGGGCCGCAAGGAAGCCATCGTTCTCGACTGGGCCTATCACGGCACCACGCAGGAGCTGATCGATCTCAGCCCCTACAAATACAAGCGGAAGGGCGGTGAAGGGCGACCGGATCACGTCTATGAGGCGGTCATTCCCGACAGCTACCACGCCCCGGAAGACTGGCCGCTGGAGGAACATGGCAAGCGCTTTGCCGAGAGCATTGCCGAACAGATCGACACCATGCGCAAGCAGGGTCGTGCGCCGGCTATGTTCTTTGCGGAATCGATTCCAAGTGTCGCCGGTCAGGTATTCCTGCCAGAAGGCTACCTCAGGGAAGTCTACGCTATGGTTCGTGCCGAAGGCGGACTTTGCGTTGCCGACGAAGTGCAGGTCGGTTTCGGTCGCGTCGGCAGCCATTGGTGGGCGTTTGAAATGCAGGATGTGGTGCCGGATATCGTCACCATGGGCAAGCCGATTGGTAATGGCCATCCCATGTCGGCTGTGGTGACCACCCGTGAAGTTGCAGACAGCTTCAATAACGGCATGGAATATTTCAACACCTTCGGCGGCAATCCGGTGTCCTGTGCCGCTGGTCTTGCAGTCATCGACGTGATCGAACGCGACAAGCTGCGCGAGAATGCGCTGACTGTCGGAAACTATCTCATCAACGGTTTCCGTAAGATGCAGCAGCGCTTCGATATTATCGGCGATGTTCGCGGTCAGGGACTGTTCCTCGGTATCGAGCTTGTCACGGATCGCAAGACCAAGGCGCCAGCAACGGCGCTGGCCCGCAAGATCAATGACGGCGCGCGCGAACGCGGCATCCTGATGGGGACTGAGGGTCCGCATGACAACGTGTTGAAGATGCGCCCGTCCATGGTGTTCAGCCGCGCCAATGCAGATCATTTGCTCAGCGTTCTGGCCGACAGTTTCGAGGCTGCGTTGAAGTAAAGCCTCCAACATCAGGGCCGATTTTCAAGGCCGCATTCCGATCCGGTTCGCCGGGTGGGAGTGCGGCCTTTTCTTTTAAAATCGCGCCCTCGTCCGCCGACAATATGCCGGTCATTTCCGGCAATGTGTCGGGCTGGCAGTCATATTGCAGGATGCTTGGAAACAAGGCCTGTGCCAAGCTCTGTCGATGAAGGTTGATGGCAAACCATAAGCCTAACAATAAGACCAATCCAGAGGAAACACCAAAGCCATGAATAGCAAGCTCAAGACCATGTTTGCGGCTGCAGCCGTAGCACTCGCCGCCGCCTTTTCCGCCATGCCAGCGCATGCGGATGAGCTGGAAAAGCTCAAGGAAACCGGTGAGTTACGCGTCGCCATGAGTGGCGCCTATCCTCCGTTCAGCTTCACCAATGCCGATAATCAGGTGGTAGGCTTCGATGCTTCGATCGGAACGGAAATCGCCAATCGTCTGGGCGTGAAGGTCAAGCTCGTGACCACGCCATTTGACGGTATCATTGCAGGTCTTCTGGCCAAGAAATACGATGCTGTTGTCGCCTCCATGACCATCACCCCAGAGCGTGAAAAGGCCGTCGATTTTGTGGGACCCTACTACCATGCGGGCCGCACGGTTGTGGTCAAGGAAGACGCCCCCATCCAGAAACTGGAAGACCTCAATGGCAAGACCGTGGGTGTGACCATGGGTGATGCCCATGAGAAGTGGGCCAAGGCACAGGGCGACCTCAATGTTCGCACCTATAAGGGCCTGCCGGAAATGTTGATTGATCTTGATGCAGGCCGCATCGATGCTCTTGTCATGGACAGTATTCCGGTGAAGATCGCGGTGAAGGAAACCGGCCAGAAGGTTCGCATTCTCGATACGCCGAATATCGAAGGCGGTCGTGAGGCGCTCGGCATTGCCATTCGCAAGAACAATCCGGAACTCAAGGCTGCCATGCAGAAGGCACTCGACGACATGCTCGCCGATGGCGGCTACGAGAAGATCTCGATGCAGTGGATCGGTAGCGATATTCGCTAAGCTGGCTTTTAATCCGGCCCGGTTTATCCGGGCCGGTACATGCGATCTTCCGGAGTAGTTCTATGGATCTTGCGTTAATGCGGCACGTCCTCCCGTTTTTTCTGGAGGCGGCATGGGTAACTGTGCAGATTTCCGTGCTTGCTCTTGTGTTGGGATTCGTCATTGCGGGCATTCTGGTCGTCGGACGCCTTTCTAACAGCTTTGTTCTGCGTTTTTTGTCCGGCGCCTATGTCAGCATTTTTCGTGGAACGCCCTGCCTCGTGCAGCTGTTCGTGCTTTATTTCGGTGGCCCGCAGATCGGGCTCGAACTGGAGCCCTATGCGGCCGGTGTGATCGGTCTGGGGCTCAATATCGGCGCTTACATGGCCGAGTCTATTCGCGGCGCAATTGCAAGCGTGGATCGGGGCCAGGACGAGGCAGCCCGCTCGATCGGGTTTGGCCGCGGCCAGACGCTGCGCCTCATCATTCTGCCACAGGCCGCACGCCTGATGATCCGCCCGCTCGGTGTGAATGCGGTTGCTCTGGTCAAGGGTTCGGCGCTGGTATCGACCATTTCCGTGGTTGAACTCACCTATACGGCGCAACGCTTCATCAGCTCGACCTACAAGCCATTCGAGATTTTCGCAGTTGCTGCGGTCATTTACATGCTCATCGTCTATGTGGTGGCGTCGCTTGTCGATCTGCTCGACAAGCGCTTCGCTGCACGCTGAGGGAGGACGCAATGCCAGTTCTCGATTTTAGTATCGTCGCTCCCTATACCGATCTGCTCTTGACCGGATTGTGGTGGACCATCGTTCTTGCGGTCGCATCCAGCGCGCTGAGCTTCATCCTCGGCATCGTCTTTGCGCTGGTTGTGCTTTATGCACCGGCTTTGTTCGCCTATCCGGTCCGCTTCTTCATGTGGCTCTTCATGGGAACGCCGCTGCTTTTGCAGCTCTATCTCATCTATTACGGTCTGGTGCAGATCGGGATCGACATTCCGGCCCTGTTTGCGGGCATTCTCGGATTGAGCCTGCATTTCGCGGTCTATAATGCGGATGTGTTCCGGGCGGGTATCGTCTCGGTCGATCCGGGGCAGACGGAAGGTGCGCGATCCATCGGGCTAAGCCAGGGGCAGACGCTGCGCTATGTCATCATCCCGCAGGCCATCCGCAACACCATCCCGCCCATCGGAAACAATATGATCGTGCTGTTGAAAGATACGTCGCTGGTGTCGATCATCGGCATCGCCGAACTGGTTCACAGCGCGCAGATCGCCATCAGTGAAACCTATAGTCCGTTTGAGTTCTATCTGACTGCCGCCGCACTTTATTACGTGGTCAACCTCATCATGGAAGCGGGCCTGCGGCATATCGAAAGAAAAGTGGAGGTTACGCGATGAGCGCCTTGAAGCCTATGGTTGAAGTGAAAGGCGCCCGCAAAGCCTATGGTGCGCTGGAGGTTCTGAAAGGGATCGATCTTTCTGTATCGCGTGGCCAGATCATCGCGATCATCGGCCCGAGTGGTTCGGGCAAGAGCACATTGCTGCGCTCTATCAATCATCTGGAGACGCTGAATGGCGGCGAAGTCTGGCTCGACGGGTTGCAGGTCAACCAGCCGCTGAGTGGGCAGGCTTTTGAAAAGCACATCAACGCGGTGCGCCAGCAGATGGGCATGGTGTTTCAGCACTTTAATCTGTTTCCGCATCTCACCGTGCTGGAAAACATCACGCTGGGACCGACAAAGCTGAAGGGCATGTCAAAATCGGCGGCCCGCGAACTGGCGCTGGAACTGCTCAACAAGGTGGGGCTCGCCAGCAAGGTGGACGTCTACCCGTCGCGCCTTTCCGGCGGCCAGAAACAGCGCGTTGCCATTGCCCGCGCGCTTGCCATGCAGCCGAAGGTGATGCTGTTCGACGAGGCGACCTCGGCGCTCGATCCGGAACTGGTCGATGAAGTGAATGCGGTCATGAAGCAGCTTGCTGCTGAGCATATGACGATGCTGATTGTCACGCATGAAATGCGCTTTGCCGGTGAGGTTGCCGACAGGATCATCTTCATGGACGGCGGCGTTGTGGTTGAAGAAGGCGCGCCCGCAGACGTGTTGCGCAACCCGCAGCAGGACCGGACGCGGGCCTTCCTGAAAAATTATATCGCTTCTTAAGCGTCACCTCGAAATGAAAGCCCCCGGACCAACCAAGTCCGGGGGCTTTTTCTTGAGGAAAGCAGGGCTTGCGATCAGCCTTCCTTATGCTGTTGCGCGGCCAGTTCCTCGACGCTCATATCCGGCTCGTTGCGGGTCTTGTAGAGCGAGTAGAGCACACCGCTTGCGAGAATGCCGAGCGTTACCACCAGCGACAGCAGTGTGTTGATATGAACACCCAGCGGCACGAGGAAAATCTTGATACCGATCAGCACCAGAATGATCGCCAGCGATACCTGAAGATAGCGGAAGCGGTTCATGGCGGCGGCGAGTGCGAAATAGAGCGCACGCAGGCCGAGGACGGCGAAGATGTTCGAGGTGTAGACGATAAATGTATCCTGCGTGACGGCAAACACGGCAGGGACGGAGTCGACGGCAAAGATCAGGTCGACGGTTTCAACCATGATCAGCGCGACTGCAAGCGGCGTTAGCCAGGTGACGAGCTTGCCGGTTTTCGGGTGTGGCTTCTTGACGGTGAAATGGCGCCCGTGCACCTCGCTGGTGATATTGAAGCGCTTGCGCAGGAACCGGAAAACCGCATTCTGCTCGATATCGGGCGTTTCATCCTGATGGCGGAACATCTTGAAGCCGGTGAAGACGAGGAAGGCGCCGAACAGGAACAGGATCCAGTTGAACTCATGCACCAATGCCGCGCCCAGCCCGATCAGAACCGCGCGGAAGGCGATGACGCCCAGAATACCCCAGAACAGCACGCGGTGCTGGTAAAGGCGGGGGATGGCGAGAAAGCCGAAAATCGTTGCGATGACGAACATATTGTCCATCGCAAGGCTCTGCTCGATCAGATAGCCGGTATAGAATTCGAGGCCCGCCTGCGCGCCGCGTTCCCACCAGACCCAGCCGCCGAAAGTCAATGCGATGACGACATAGAAGCCGTAAAGGAGCAGGCTCTCCTTGGCTCCGATTTCATGTTCGTCGCGATGCAGAATACCAAGATCAAATACCAGCAAACCCACGACGATCGTGATGAATGCCGCCCAGAAGTATACAGGTGTGCCGAGAAAATCGCCCGAAAGGGCTAAAATAAGCGAATCCATCGCCGGACCATCTCCATTTGAACAAGTGGAGCAGCCCCGACATCGCCATAGCGGAAAACCATGACCAGAGGGGCCCGGCGCTGCCTTCTTCAAATGTGTATGTTTTTGCCCGGTTCAAGGGTGGAGTGTAAAATTTTTGTGAGGGGGTGTGGCAGTCTGGAGCGGATTCCCGCTCCAGACGGATTTCGTTGCAATATCAATGTTGTGGCGCGGGCGTTTCTTCTGCGTCCGGTTCCTTGATGCGGAACCATGCCACATAGAGCGCTGGCAGGAACAGGAGGGTGATCGCCGTGCCAGCGATGATGCCGCCCATCATGGCATAGGCCATCGGCCCCCAGAACACTTCGCGGGCAATGGGGATCAGCGCCAGGCTTGCCGCCGCCGCCGTCAGTGCAATCGGGCGCATACGGTGCTGGCTGGCGATCATCACAGCATCCCAGGGCTTCATGCCTTCGGTGATATGTTCCTCGATCTGCACAATCAGGATGACGGAGTTTCGGATCAGAATGCCGATCAGCGCCAGCACGCCCAGAATGGCGACGAAACCAAGCGGTTTGCCGCTTGGCAGGAGTGCTGCAACCACGCCGATCAATCCAAGCGGCGCAACCGCCACCACGAGGAACAGGCGCTGGAAACTCTGCAACTGCAGCATCAGCACAGTCGCCATCACAAACAGCATCAGCGGAACAACGGCTGCAATCGGGCCCTGGCTCTTGCCGCTTTCCTCAACCGTGCCTGCGGTCTGAATATAGTAGCCAGCCGGTAGCTTGTCGGCGAAAGCCTTGATCGCGGGGCCGAGGTCTTTCACGATCGTATCCGGCATGGTCTTGTCGATAATGCCTGCCGCGACCGTGATCGTCGGGATGCGCGAGCGGCGATAGATGACGGGCTGCTCAAGCTCGTAGCGGAAATTGGCGATGGAAGCGAGCGGCACCGAGGTGCCGTTGCCGGTCGCAATTTGCAGGCTCTGCAAGGTGTCGATGGAATCGCGTTCGTGCTTTTGCGCGCGCACGACGACATCGATCAGATAGATCGAATCCCGCACCTGCGTGATGGTGATGCCGCCGACGACACCGTTCAGCGTCGTGGCAATATCCTTGGATGAAATGCCAAGCTTGCGCGCCTTGTCCTGCATGACATCGACACGGATCACGCGGCCGGGTTCATTCCAGTTATAATTGACCACACCCAGTCTTTCGTCGGCGGTCAGGATGCCCGCGAAATCCTGCGCCAGACCACGCAGTTTCTGAATGTCCGGGCCGGAAATGCGGTATTGCACGGGGCGTCCGACCGGCGGTCCAAGCTCCAGGAATTTCACATAGACGTCGGTGCCGACATAATCCTTGCGGAAGACCTCATCAAACTTGGCCTTCAGGCGGTCTCGCGCTTCGACATCCTTGGCGACGACGACCATCTGGCCGAAATAGGGATTGTTCGGCTGCACGTCGAAGGAGAGGATGAACCGGATCGCGCTTTGCCCGACATAGGTGCTCCAATGCTCGATATCGGGATTGCCTTTTAGCATGGTTTCTTCGAAACGCTCCATCTGTGCCCGGGTTTCGGCGATGGAGCTGTTTTGCGGCAAGGTCCAGTCGAGAACCAGTTCCGGACGATCCGACTGCGGGAAGAACTGCTGTTCGATGAAGCGCATCCCGAAAACTGAAACCGCAAACAGAAGGACGGTTGTCACGATGGTCACCCAGCGATAGCGCATCGCCAGCAACAGCGCCCTGGAAAAGGCTTCAAAGAAGCGGCTGCGCTTTTCCGCATGGGGCTTCATTTTCTTGGGCAGGAATGTGACGCCCAGCAGCGGCGCAAACAGCACCGCGACAATCCACGACACCACCAGCGAAACGGCGATCACCACAAAGAGCGTATAGGTATATTCACCCGCCTGACTGGAATTGAGGCCGATCGGGATGAAGCCCGCAATGGTTACAAGTGTGCCTGTCAGCATCGGAAAGGCCGTATGCGAATAGACGTAAGTGGCGGCCTTGTTGATCGGATCGCCGAATTCCAGTCGCGCCACCATCATCTCGACCGCAATCATGGCGTCGTCGACCAAAAGGCCGAGCGCGATGATAAGCGCGCCGAGCGACACGCGTTGCAGTGAAATATCCAGAAGCGACATCGACAGGAAGGTGATCGCAAGCACGAGCGGGATCGATAGCGACACCACGAATCCGGCGCGCAAGCCAAGGCTGACAAAGCTGACCGCAAGCACGATGACCACGGCTTCGAACAGTGCGCTGGTAAAGCCGGATACGGCTTCCTTCACGACATGCGGCTGGTCGGCCACCTTGAACACCTTGACGCCAACAGGGAGTTCCGCCGTCACCTGCTGCATCATCTTGTCGAGCGCCGCGCCAAATTCCAGCAGATTTCCGTTCGGCTTCATACCGATGCCAAGCCCGATGGAATCCGCGCCATTGACGCGGAAGATGGATGTTGGCGGGTCGACATAGCCGCGCGTGATGGTGGCCACATCGGACAAGCGGAAGAACCGGTCATTGACGCGCAGATTGACCGCGCGCAGATCGGCTTCGGAATTGAACTGGCCGCTGACGCGGACACTGATCCGTTCCGGCCCGGCCTGAACGACGCCCGATGGCGTGATCGCGTTCTGGTCCTGCAAGGCCTGAAGCACGGCCTGCTGGTCGAGACCAAGTGCTGCGACCTGCCGCGTCGAAAATTCGAGATAGATCGCCTCGTCCTGCGCGCCGATCAGCTCGACCTTACCGGCATTGGGCAGCGTCAAAATCTTGGCGCGCACATCTTCCGCATAATCACGCAGCTGTCGCATGGACAGACCATCAGCGGTGAAGGCGAAGATATTCCCGAAAACATCGCCGAACTTGTCGTTATAATAAGGCCCATAAACGCCATCAGGCAGTTCCGGCTTGATATCGTCCAGCATATGCCGGACTTCATTCCAGGCGTCGGTGACCTGACGTTTACGCACCGTGTCCTTCAGGAAAACGAAGACGACAGACTGGCCCGCGGTCGTTACGCTGCGCGTATAATCGAGCGTATCGAGTTCCTCGAGCTTCTTCTCGATGCGATCCGTGACCTGATTGAGCGTTTCTTCCACGGAAGCGCCCGGCCAGTTGGCCTGCACCACCATCGTCTTGACGGTGAATTCCGGGTCTTCTTCGCGACCGAGATCGAGATAGGACACGAAGCCTGCGACCAGAAACACGAGCATGAAATACCAGACCAGCGATCTGTGGTTCAAAGCCCAGTCGGACAGATTGAATCCCTTTTTCACAGGCCAGTTCCTTTCTGGTCCAGACGGACTTTCTGTCCTTCTTTCAATTCATAGACGCCAGCAATCGCCACATAGCTGCCGACCTCGACATCACCGGCAACGAAATTGCCGCCCTGCCGCGCGATAACCTGAACATCGTGCAGCGAGACGGTCTGTTTGTCGGGATCGATAATCCAGATGCTTGTCTTGCCGTTGTCCTCGCGCAGGGCCTGGATCGGCAGGCGCACCACATCCTTCTCCGGCGTCGCCAAAGCGGCGCGGATGGTCGCCCCGAGACGGAAACCGTCGGGTGGATTGTCGAGGGCAATTCTGACCCGGCGGCTGCGGGTTTGCGCATCCGCCTGCGGCGCGACTTCCCGCACAGTGCCGGTTCCCGTCACCGACGGATCAGCCTGAAGCTGAACATTGAAGGCAGCACCCGGCGCGAAGTACTGTGTCATGCTGTCGGGAATATCGACCACGGCTTCACGAATGTCCGGGCGCGCCACCGTCATCACTGCCTGACCGGCGGCGACCACCTGTCCAACCTCGGCATTGGTTGCCGAAATTACCCCGTCATAGTCGGGGCGCAACACGGCATAGCTGCGCTGGTCCTGCGCCTTTTTCAGCCCGGCCCGGGCCTTTTCCAGTCCTGCACTGGCGCTGTCGCGCGCCTGTCTGGCGGCATCATAATCGGCCTGCGAAACATTGTTGCCCTGCAGCAAAATGCGCTGCCGTTCCTCACTGGCCGAGGCATTGGCATATTGCGCCTCGGCGCTCGCCAGATCGGCCTTCGCCGACTGGATCGCCAGATCAAGCGTCGACGGATCAAGCGTTGCGACGCTCTCACCCTTCTGCGCCAGATCGCCCACCTGCACCGGACGGCTGATGATGCGCCCAAGCACGCGGAAGGCGAGATCGGTCGAATAGCGCGGCTCGATCGTACCGGCAAACCCCGCCTGCGTGGCCGGCCGCGGTTCAACAACCATGTAGAGAACCGGGCGAACGGGTTCGGCCTCCGCTTCGCTTTCATCGCTCTTGCCGCAGGCTGCGAGCACAAGCGTGGTCATCAGCACCGCGACGCGCATCAGGGGGAGGGCAATGGGCTTTCGGAATTCTCGCATCATTGCGCAACCGCCCCTTCCTGCGTCTGCATGATTTCGGTCGGCTCGCCCGACCGCAGCATCTGCGCGCCTTTCGTGACGATCAGTTCGCCGTCGTTCAAGCCGCCATCCACGATCACCCGTTCCTTTTCATAGGAAAGCACGGTGATTGGAACCAGCGTTGTAACATGGGTATCGTCAGCCACCCGCCAAACGGCGGGGCGTCCCGCGTCGGATGTCATGGCGCTCCATGGCAGCACGATGACTTGACGGCTATCCATATGCACCGTTCCGGTGACGGTCGCACCAAGCGCCATCTGTGGCGGGGTTTTGGCAATGCCAACCTTGACCCGGACCGTGCCGGTCTGCGCATCGACGACCGGAGAGATTTCGCGGATTTGCCCTTCTGCAACAATGGAAGCGTCCGACAGCAGCGCAATTGTCACGCCCATGCCGTCCTTGGCGTGGTTGACCAGCGTTTCCTGCACGTCGAATACGGCATCGCGTGGTCCATCCTCGGCAATCGAAAACGCCGTCTGCGCGGCCTGTATCACCTGACCCGCTTCGATGTTGCGCGCCGTGACGACACCGGAAACCGGGGCGCGCAGTTCGGTGTAGGACAGCTGGTCGCGCGCGTCGCTAAGCTGGCTTTCGGCGCTCGAAAGCGCGCTTTGCGCGGTTTGCAGGGTCTGGTTTGCCTGATCATAGGTGCTGCGGGTCGTGAAACCCTGCGCGAGAAGCGCCTTCTGGCGTTTGAAATTGGCGTCCGCCTGAACGAGCTGCGCCTGCGCAGCATCCTTCGAGGCCTGAGCAACACGCAGATTCGCCTGCTGTTCGGCATCGTCGATGCGGGCGATCAGCTCGCCTTTCTCGACATGCTGGCCGATCTCGGTCTTGCGCTCCACGACCTGCCCGCCAAGGCGAAACGAGGTGTTGACCAGCGAGCGGGCGGCAATCGCGCCGGAAAGCGTCAATCGGGGCTGATAATCGCTTGCCGCCACCTTCATCACCGCAACCGGAACCACATTGCGGGAATCGGCACGGGCCGGAGCGCCAAATGTTATTGCCGAAATGCAGAATGCAAAGGCAGCCGTGGTTCCGAATATGACGCTTCGTCCGGAGCGGAGGAAACGGTAGGAAGGTTTTGCAATCATTGAACGATCCCGGTGGTTCGCATCTGCGGGAGAATGCAATCAAACGGCTTTCAACGAAAGCTTATTTTTTACGTAGGCGTCAATTCAACCGGGTCCATAGCGCACTTTAAAATTGCGAATCTGTAATAGGGCTTGATATCGCCTTTGTTGACACCCGCGCGACCGGATTGCGTCACGAAACCGTCATGAGCCACTTCTAGTATTCCGTGCAATTGTGCGGAGTCGTCGCGGCTTCGGGTGTTATCTTCAGCTTATGGTGTGAACATGTTCGAGAGCAGCCATCTGGACCGTATCAAGGCGGAAATAGCCGACAGTTTCGATGAAGAGCTGGAAATGCAGATCGAGGAAGAGCGGCTCGATGCGCTGGTCGCCGAGGGCATGTCCGGCCCCGCCGAACAAACACTTGAACGCCGCCTTTATTTTCGCGAGCTGTTTCGTCTCCAGCATGAGCTGGTGAAGCTTCAGGACTGGGTGCAGCACAAGAAGCTCAAAGTCGTCGTGCTGTTCGAAGGCCGCGATTCCGCTGGCAAGGGTGGCGCGATCAAGCGCGTGACGCAGCGTCTCAATCCGCGTGTCTGCCGCGTCGTCGCGCTGCCTGCTCCCACCGAACGCGAGCGCAATCAGTGGTATTTCCAGCGTTATGTGCCGCATCTGCCGACCGCTGGCGAAATGGTTCTGTTCGACCGCTCCTGGTATAATCGGGCCGGTGTCGAGCGCGTCATGGGCTTTTGCACAAAGGACGAACTGGAAGAGTTTTTCCGCTCCGTTCCCGAATTTGAACGCATGCTGGTGCGTTCCGGGATCATTCTCATCAAATACTGGTTCTCGATCACCGACGAAGAGCAGGAATTCCGGTTCAATATGCGTATCCACGATCCGCTGAAGCAGTGGAAGCTTTCGCCGATGGACCTCGAAAGCCGCGTTCATTGGGAAGACTACACCAAGGCCAAGGAAGAGATGCTGCACCGCACCCATATTGCGGAAGCGCCATGGTGGGTTGTCGAGGCCGTCGACAAGAAAAAGGCGCGCCTCAATTGCATCGCCCATCTTCTGTCGCAGATCCCTTATGAGGATGTGCCGAAGTCACCCATCCATCTGCCGGAACGCGTGCGCCATGACGATTATGTACGTCACCAGACCCCGTCCGAAATGTATGTGCCGGAAGTGTATTAGAGGCTCGATGCGGGGCCACTTTGTTCCGGGTATTGGTACACGACATTGAACATTATTCACGGTTCGCTGAAGGAACATAGTCCCGGTCTGGTGGGGGCCTATCACAAGCGCCCCGATCATGCGGTTGTGGAACTCAAGGCAGACGAAGTGGATGCTGCGCTGGCCGCTCAAGACGGCTGGGTGTGGCTGCATGTCGATCTGGTCGATCAGCGGGCACAGGGCTGGCTCTCGGAGCGCTGTGCCTTGCCTGCGTCGGCGCGGGCGATATTGGAGGGACATGACGATAGTCTGGTGCTCAGCCATGAGGCCGGAACGATCCATGGCGTCATCGCCGACATGCATCAGGACATGGAGCGCATGTCCACCACAATCGGCCGTCTGCATTTTGCGGTGACGGGCGGGCTTCTGGTAACCGGCAGGCGGCATCCTCTGGAAGCCGTAGACAGGGTGCGCCATTCCTTTGCCAGCGGTTTTTGCCCGGCAACGGCCTATGAATTATTTGAGGCGGTGGTTACGGCCTTCTGCAAGAACACCGCAATCAGGCTCAATGAGGCGAGCAAGATGCTCGATACTGTTGAGGATCGGTTGGTGACCGAGCGGTTGAATGATGAACGCAGGGATCTTAAGGAAGTGCGCAGACTGGCGGTCTCGCTGCATCGTCCGGTGGCCGGTATGGTGGCTTTGTTTGAAGAGGAAGACCGTCTGGACTGGACCTTGCCTGAGATGGGGCATGCCGCGTTGAAGCGGCTTTCCATGCGGCTTGAGCGCCTCGACCGTGAAATCGTCATGGTCAATGATCGTGCGCGGTTGTTGCAGGAAGAGATTGCAGCGGAACTGGCGGATGATTCAAACCGCAGCCTCAAAGTGATGGCGGTGATGAGCGCATTGCTGCTGCCCGGCACGCTGATTGCCGGTATTTTCGGGATGAACACTGCCGGATTGCCCTTCACAGGCGACGGGTCCGGTTTCGGCTGGGCGATTGTTCTGGGTGTCGGCGCGACGGCGCTGTTTTACTGGCTTCTACGCAAGGCTGGTATCAGCT
Organism: Ochrobactrum teleogrylli; assembly: GCF_006376685.1. Taxonomy (GTDB): domain Bacteria; phylum Pseudomonadota; class Alphaproteobacteria; order Rhizobiales; family Rhizobiaceae; genus Brucella; species Brucella teleogrylli. The sequence goes on from NZ_VEWL01000004.1 coordinate 158,976, forward strand.
TGCGGCTTTGAACAGCGCTATCCCGAACAGGAGGCACCGTTTCGAAGGGCCTCCTGTTGGAAATATTGTTTACTTCTGGGTGGGCGCCGTAGTTTCTGCGCTTGCCGTTGTTTGCGGCTTTTCCATTTTTGTTGACGATTGCGCATTGTGGTAAGTGCAGTCTGCCATCGCAGCCGTAACCGACAGAGCGAGGACAGCGGTCGTTACAAATACGACTTTCATATCTGTCTCCATTCAGTGTTAGTTTCGTGGGGCATTACACAGACAACTCTAGCAAATGCTGCCAGTCTTGTCTCATCACTTCATATTCTAGTGGATTGAATTTGACGTTTGAATCCCGGCTGACATAGATGCTGTTTCAAACGTCAAATTCGAAAAATCCCCTAGATACATATACTTGCTAGTGGTCTTTTTGATTCCAACATTTGCTCAGCGCGTGAACCGAGGGATGCAAATGTTGGAATCAGACCACTAGTCTCTGGGCAGTTGCCGTGCGCCCCATTCGCTTTCGGGGATGGCGTGGCCGATGGCGTAGCTGAAGGACTGGATCGACATTGCCTCCGCATTGACCTGACATTTGAAATCCACGCCATACCATTGGGCGCGGCTGCGAAAGGCGCCGTTGCTGACCGTCAGGCCGCTGTTGGAAACCGAACCGCCCGCGCGCGCCAGCATGTCGGGAAAAGCGCCGGGCTGCTGGCGGCGGATCTGTTCAAGCGCCTCGATGCTGCAAATCTGGATAACGCGATCCGTCGGTGAGAGTTTGCCGAGCGCCTGTTTCACACGCGGGTCAGACAGGGCATCCTTGGAATAAAGCCTGCGCGCCTGTTTGAAGTTTTCAGCCTTTTGCTCCGAAACGGCCTTGGTGGCCGGCTTTGCCTGTTCCGGTTTGGGCTGCGGAATAGGCGGGTTCTGAATAGGAGGGGCTGCCGCCTCGTTCGCGTTCTCCGCAGTTGCGGATTGAGCCTGCAGCTCCGCCGCTTCCTGTTCTTTGTCCTGCGGCTGCTCGTTCTTGGTCTCGGTTGTCGGGGGCGCAGTTTCGTCGGGCTTTTCGCTTGTTTCTGGTGCGGCGGGCGGAACGTCAGGTTGCTCCGGCGCCTCATCCTTCGGATCGTTGGAAGTGGACTCAAAGGCAAGCTTCTGGGCCTGCGCCTGCTGTTGCGCAGGAGCGGGCTTTTCCTGGTCCTGTTTGGGCTTGTCCTCGGCGGGTGGCGGCGGGGGAACAAGCTCTACATTGACGCTCTGTTCCTGCGCGGTTGGCAATTCCGGCAGGCGGACGAGCAGAACAATGGCCAGCAACAGATGCAGGACGATCGAGCTTGGAATACCCCAGCCGATTTCTGCAAACATTTTTCTGGCCAATTGCTGCATCGCTCAAACGATCATGGATATCCAACTACACCGGCACTCTCACGTGCCGATGGTGATACCACATTGGAGCGCCAACAACAGGTGTCGGGCGGAACTATTCGTTCAGGACTGGATGGAGCGCATCATCGCCGAAGCTTATGCGGCCTCCAGTGCCTGCTCGCATCTAAGCAACATGCCGTAGAGATCGCGCGGTTCATCCGGGTCTGCCAGCATGTCGAGTTCGGCATAAAGGCCGGTCTCTTCCAGTTTGCTGAAGACATAGCGCAGGGCGGAAAAATCTTCGGTTGCAAAACCGACGCTGTCGAACAGCGTGATGGCGCGATCCGATGTTCTTCCCGGCAGTTTACCGGTGATCACTTCCCACAATTCCTTGACCGGATAATCTTCCGGCAATTGCTGGATTTCGCCCTCGATGCGGGTCTGTGGCGGATATTCGACAAAAATATCCGAGCGCAGGAGAATTTCCTTGTTCAGCTCGGTCTTGCCGGGGCAATCGCCGCCAACCGCATTGATATGCACGCCAGGTCCGACCATGTTGTCGCTCAAAATGGTAGCATATTGCTTGTCGGCGGTGACGGTGGTGATGATGTCCGCGCCCTCGACAGCCTCCTGCGACGATGCGCAGATGGTGACCGAAAATCCCTTATCGGCCAGATTGGCGGCGCAACGCTCGCTCGCCGAACGGTCGATATCGAACAGACGCAGCGTGTCGATGCCGAGCAGAGCCTTGAAGGCCAGTGCCTGAAATTCGCTCTGCGCTCCGTTGCCGATGATCGTCAGCGTTTTGGAATCGGGTCGCGCCAGATGTTTGGCGGCCACCGCCGACGTGGCGGCGGTGCGCAGCGCGGTCAGAATGGTCATCTCTGTCAGGAGCAGCGGATAGCCGCTGTCCACATCGGAGAGTACGCCGAAGGCCGCAACCGTCTGACGGCCCGTCCGGTTGTTTTTTGGGTGGCCATTGACATATTTAAAGCCATAAAGCGTGCCGTCGCTGGTTGGCATCAGTTCAATGACACCTTCCTGCGAATGGGAGGCGACGCGCGCCGTCTTGTCGAACTGTTCCCAGCGACGAAAATCTTCTTCGACAATTGCCGCCAGTTCCTTGAGGAAGGTTTCGACACCAACGGTCAGAACCAGCTTCATCATGTGATCGACGCTGACAAAGGGAACGATATTCAGCTTTTCATTGGTCATGGGAGTGAACCTTTATTCAATGGGCGGACGCGCCCGATCAGCGGGCGTTGTTTCCAGCCTTCGCCGCGAGGAATTTTTCAGCGATCATCGAAACGATCTGCGGCAGAACCTCGAAGGCGTAGGGCGCGTGGACGCGCTCCAGCTTCTGGTGGAATTCGCGACCCCATGGGCCGATATTGACCACTGGGAAACGTAGCGCGTTGGCGGCTGGATGATCGACGAGGCGCGACACCGGCGTGTTCTGGGACACTATATCCTGTCCAAGCGTTGCCTGACCGAGAAAGCTCATATCGGAAATGCCCTGGAAATGGGGCTTCCAGACCAGGCTCTGGTCGGGGAAGTCCGCAAAGACCTTGATCGTCTCGTCGATGGCCTCTCTGAAAAGGCGGTCATTGGTTTTGGTGTCGTCAAGATGGCTTGCCGGATAGTGCAGCCCGGCAAAGCCGACGACAATCGCCGGTCCGGCAAGGTGCGCAACACCCACCAGCCATTCGGTCAGCTGGCGGCTGACGGAAAGCGGATTGTCGATGCCGGAAAGGCGCTGTTCCTGTTCGTCATAGAGACGTTCGAAGTCGTCGCCTGCGATCTGTGCTGCCATGGCGCGCAGCTCTGTGAATGTCAAAAGCTTCGGCGCTGGGGGGGTTGCTCCGGCGCGCTTGCCGACCAGCTTGCCATAGGCTTCGGCCTGCGCGGTAAAGCGTGCAACCGCATCAACGGCGCCGGTGCGCACTTCATCCTGAAAGCGCTTGAAGAGCTCTTCCGCAGTCATGCCATGATAGAGCCAGTTGAGCGCGATCCAGAAACGTTCAGGCGTCGTGACTTCATAGCCTTCGCGCAAATCCTTTGCCTCAAGGCAGATGGGCGGCGGGGAAATATCGTTGTCGTCGCGGTCGGCCAGATCGGCATTGCCTTCGAAGCGCGTGAGAATACCAGCCGCCATGGCCTGTGCGCTGACGCCTTCATAAGGGTAGCTGGCGTGGGAGCTGCAACCGATGACAAGCGCGAAAGGCAGGAGCTTGCCGATGGTTCCGGCATAGACGGCGCGGCCTTCGCTGCCATCGCCCTGATCGGACGTTACATCAAGATTGATAGCCGACGAAATATCGAGATCGAAGTCCCGCGCAATATCCGGCAGCGCATTGCGCATCGACCGCATGCCCCGGCTTTCGCGCTCTTCATCCGGTGTTACGATCAAGACCAGATTGCCACTGCGGTCGGGATCGGCCGCAAAACGCTTAAGGCAGGCAATACCGGCGGCGATGCCGCTTTTCATGTCCAGAAGGCCACGGCCCGGCAGGAAGTCGCCGCTCAGAAGATCTTCCAAAGCGCGCTCTTCCTGGGCTGAGCGCGCGCGCTTGCCAAGGTCCTTGATCAGCGCGTCTTTCAGGTTGAGGCTGTCGCAGGAAAGCGATTTCAACTCGTGATAATTGTCGGTCGCGACCGTGTCGAAGTGACCGGCAAGCACCACCGTGTCACGGCCCTTGCCGCGCACCAGCGCCACCACATTATGGGTCAGCGGATCGCCATGGCTGGCAACCGTGCGGATATTGGCCGGGTTCTCCTGGAAATAAGGAATTTCCTTGAGCAATTCGACAAAGCGGCCAGAGAATTCCGCCTCACCGGGCGTACCCGTTTCGCTACGCCAGCTGACCATGCGAAGAGCCAGCTCTTCGACATGCTGCGCATCGATATGGTTGTGCGCCATCGTTACGGCGTTTTGCGCGCCGTTTGAAACATTCGCAGTCATTGAGTAGTCTCCGTAATTTAGAGCGCATCCCGAAAAGTGTGAAACGGTTTTCGGAAAAGATGCGCGTTAAAATAAAGAATTAGAGCGCCGATCTGATCCAATCAGATCGAAACGCGCTCTAGTGCGAAAGATGCTTTCGCAGGAAAGCGCGGGTCCGTTCCTCTTTCGGATTGGACAACATCTGGTCCGGCGGACCCTGCTCGACCACCACGCCGCCATCCATGAACATCACATGGTCGGATACTTCAGCGGCGAAGCGCATTTCGTGGGTCACGATCAGCATGGTCATGTGCTCTCTGGCGAGCTGCTTCATCACCTGATTAACCTCTTCCACCAGCTCGGGATCGAGCGCCGATGTGGCCTCGTCGAACAGCATCACCTTGGGCTGCATGGCGAGCGCGCGCGCAATCGCCACGCGCTGCTTCTGGCCGCCGGAAAGGCGCGCCGGATAGGCATTGCCCTTGTCCACCAGCCCGACCTTCGCCAACAGCGTGTTGGCGCGGTCCAGCGCTTCGGCGCGGGGCAGATGCTTGAGCCGCATCGGACCGATCATGATGTTCTGCAGCACGGTCAGGTGCGGAAACAGGTTAAACTGCTGGAACACCATGCCCATTTCCTGACGGATATGGTTGATGTGCTTTTCGAAGGCATGGCCCTTGAGCGGTTTGTTGACCTGATTGCCATCAAGCCAGATTTCTCCGCCCGAGGTTTCTTCCAGCATGTTGATGGAGCGCAGAAGCGTGCTTTTTCCCGACCCGCTGGGGCCGATGATGGATACGATCTTGCCGCGCGCAACCGTCAGGTCGATGCCCTTGAGAACCTCGTGGTCGCCATAGGATTTCCTGATCTGGCGCAATTCGATCATGGGTGTCTGTGTGTTCATCGGATAGCTTCCGCTTTCTTGGCCGCTTTGCTCAATGCCCATTCCATCAGAAGATTGACGGCATAATAGAGCACGGCGGCGACGAAATAGAATTCGAAGGGTCGATAGGTTTCGCTGATGGCGCGCTGTGCGTTCAGAACCAGTTCCGTGATGCCGAGGACGGACAGCACCGCTGTATCCTTGAGCAGGATGATGCTGTTATTGCCCACCTGCGGCAGCGCGGTCAGGATCGCCTGCGGAATGATGAAATAGCGCAGCGACATGCCCCGGCTGAAGCCCAGCGAACGGGCGGCTTCCATCTGCCCGGCATCCACGGCTTGCAGCGAAGCGCGGAAAATATCGGCGTTATAGGCGGCATAATGCATGCCAAGGCCGAACACGCCCGTCCAGAAGGCCGGAACCATGATGCCGATCTGCGACAGGCCATAATAGAGAAGATAGAGCTGGAGCAGCAGTGGCGTGCCCATGAAGAGGAACACGATGCCGCGCACCGGCAGGCTGACGATCTTGGGCGCGTGCAATGTCACCAGAGCGATGACGACGCCCAGCACCACGCTGATGACACCGGCCAGAACGGTGATCAGCACCGTCCAGAGCAGGCCGATGAAGAGCAGTTCCAGATAGGAGGGAACGACCGTGAAATCGAGGCTCATGCTTCGGCCCTCCGATCTCGGTTGAAGAAGGTTTCCATGCCGCGAACGATCATCGAAATGACGGCAATGATGACGATGTAGGCGATGCCCGCGATCGTGAAGACTTCGAAGGGCTTATAGGTCGAGGTCACGAAACGCTGCGCGGAATAGGTCAGTTCCACCACGCCGATTGTCGAAACAAGTGCTGTACTCTTGGTCAGGATGATCGTGTTGACGCCGAGCGAACGGATCATCAGGGGTGCTGCCTGCGGCAGAATGAAAAGCCGCATGGTGTTGAAGCGTCCAAAGCCGATGCTGCGGGCCGCTTCGTTCTGCCCCTTATCGACTGCCAAAATGGCGCCGCGTATGCCTTCCGACATATAGGCTCCGATGTTGAAGCCCATGGTGATCACGCCAGCCATAAACGGGCTGAATTCCAGACCGAACTGAGGGCCGCCGAAGAAGACCAGAAAAAGCTGCACCAGCAGCGGCGTGCCGCGCATGATGCTGACATAGCCCGTGGCGAACCAGCGGAACGGCTTGAAGCGCGAAAAGCGGGCAATAACCAGAACGGTTGCAACGACCAGACCGCTCAGAAGCGATACGACTGTCAGCTGGACGGTGACCCAGCCAGACTGAACAATGAAGGGAAAAATCCGCTCGATAAGTGCGATATCCATCCTTCAACCTTTCTTCCCCATCGGTGGCTCGTGGAGATGGGCCACCGAATGGCCGGAGGAACCGCGCCGCTGTTCGCCCAAAGGGTGGTGGGCAGAAAGCGAACAGTACCAGATTTGGGGGATCAATTTCGAAGATGGGTTGCTTGTCACAACCCATCTTCCGGAGAGGGAAGATTAGCGGATATCCGCGCCAATCCACTTTTCGGAAATGGCCTTGTAGGTGCCGTCGGCCATCATGTCGTCCAGAGCCTTCTGCATGGCGGCAGCCAGTTCCGGATTGTTCTTGCGTACGGCGATGCCGATGTCGTAGCGGGGCAGTTGGTCATCCTTGACCTGCTTGATCGGCGCATTGCTCTTGGTGATGGCAACCAGAACCGGTACGTCGTCGGCGACAACGGCATCGATACGGCCAGAGCCCAGATCAAGCAGCATTTCCGGCAGGCCCTTATAGGTGCGAACGTCGTATTTGCCCTGTTCGCGGACCCATTTTTCGGAGGTTTCGCCGAGCGTCACGCCGATGGTCTTGCCTTCAAATTCCTTGAGCGAGGTGGCAGCGTCGTCCTTGCGGACGAACAGCGCCAGACCCGAGCGATAGTAAGGGCCGACAAAGGCAATTGCCTTCTTGCGTTCTTCGGTGATGCCCATCGAACCGACAATGGTGTCGTAGCGACCGGTCACCAGACCAGCGATGATGCCGTCCCAGGCGGTCGTGACGATTTCTGGCTCGGCCTTCAGGCGGCGCGCGATTTCAGAGCCGATATCGACGTCGAAACCGACGACCTTGTTGGATTCATCCACAAAGCTGAAAGGAGGAAAAACGCCGGACAGGGCAATCGACATTTTGCCTGCCTTCTGGATCTTTTCCAGATCGTCGGCCTTGGCCGCGTTCATGGAAAAGGTGAGACCGAGCGCCAGAAGCGCCGTGGAGAAAAATTTCGCGGTATTCATGTAGGTCAGTTCCCCATTTGAAGCCCCGGACGCCGGGACCGTGAAATCGCCGTTTGCATGCGCTTGTTTTCGTGACCTTGTGACCGGTCCAAGCCGGGATTGGTCATGGGTTTCCATCGCGATCAACGTCTGGAAACCACCTGGGCAATCCCCTTGCAGAAAATGAATATCTGCAATCAGATTGACAAAAAAGAATATAAAGTGATTATTTTTATAAATTACTGCCGATATAGGTAGTCGCACTTACTAAAAAGAAAGAGGGGGTCATGGACGAGCTTGACAAGAGACTGATCACGGAATTGCGCATCAATGGACGCGCATCGGTGCCGCAACTGGCCGAGCTTCTTGGCGTGGCGCGCGCAACAGCCCAGAAGCGGCTCGACCGCATGGTGGCCAATGGCGACATCAAGGGCTTTACGGTCCGTGTGCGCGACGATATCGGCAAGGACCAGATCAGGGCTTTCATGCTGATCGAAATGTCAGGCTCTTCGCTCAAAGCCACGATCAGCGCCATCAAGCGCGTGCCGGGGCTGACGGGTCTGTTCAACACCAATGGCATGTGGGACGTGATTGCCGAGCTGGAAGTGGCGACGATTTCGGAACTCAACGAGGTGATCTCGACGATCCGCTCGCTTCAGGGCGTCAGCAAAAGCGAGACCAATATCATGCTTGGCCCCGCCTGACGCTGCGTGCTCATTCGCCGTCGAGCCGATCGGCGACCAGATCGGCATAGACCAGATAGCGAAGCGGTCCGGGCGTGATTGCATCGAAGGGATAGCATGTCGCAAGAACGAGGTGTTTTCCCGTGGCCTGCGGGTCGATGGGCGCTTCGTCCCAACGGGCCACAGCCATATGGGTCGTGCGATAGGTCACGATCTTTCCGTCACGGCGCGTGATGCGGATCAAATCGTTCGGCTCGACATTTTTCAGGAAAGCGAAATGGGTATCGCGATGGGCGGCATAGACCGCAGTGCCCTGATCTCCCGCTTCCGGCGTATTATCGAGATGTCCGGGCCCGAAGGCGAGCGCCTGACCGCTCGCGCCTTTCAGCGCAATCGCTGCGGTTTCCAGTCGCGGCACTTCGATGCGGGCCACCGGCCACGTGTCGGCCCAGCTCCACGGCTTGACAGGCGCCCCCGTCTCAACACTCTGCGTGAAAGCGCGCTCCAGCAGGATTTGTGCGGCAAAGGCCTTGGCGTGAATCCAGAAGCCCTGTCCGGCGAGGACCAGACCGCCTGTGATCAGAACGCAGGCGAGAAGTGTCGAGAGGGAGCGCGCAAGCGCGCGCCCCTTCAGGATGGTCTGACGATTACTCATGGCTGCCTGCCTTTTCACGACGCGTGAACCAGAAGAGAAGAGCGCCGATCAGCACGGCCAGCAAACCTTGCAGCATGAGAAGCGTTGCAGGTGTCGCCGTTTGCGGCAGGGCAAGGCTCGGAACGGGTAGGGTCGGAGCGATCTCCTCAGCTTTACTGTCGACACCACTCCAGTCGGCGTTTTCGCTGTCGGCGGGCTGTCCGGTATTCGCGTCGCGCGTGGCGCTGATGCCGAGCAATGTGCGATAGTCCCAGCCAGCGGGCAGATGCAGCGGAATATCGGCCTTGGTCAGCGGTATATTGGCGGCGCGTGATGGCGTGACATCCACGGCGATGAGACTGGTCAGGCGCGTCACCAGATGGTGATCGAGCGCAAGCCGCAGGATACGGGCGTCGGCGGCATCCTGATTGATCTCGCCAAGCGTGGCAGCGACTTCGGCATCGTCAATCTTGCGGCGCGCCCAGATTTTGGAAATGCCATTCGCGTGACTTGCCTGATCAAGCGGCAGTGTCACGGTCCAAGGGTGGTCACCGACCATGCCGCTGACGGTCAGTTCGCCGGTCGCCTTGCCCATGCGGGCCGCAATGACAAGCGGCTCGCCGCGATAAAGATCAGGCAGCAATGTCGGCGTGAGACTGACATTCTTTTCGGTAAATGCGGCGCGGATATCGGTCACGGCTGGGTTTTCCAGCTTGTCGAACAGGGCACGCATGCGCTCGTCGACTTCCGCGGCCGAACCGATATGGGTGAAGCTCCCGCGACCAAGCTCGGCGGCGCGGTTCGTCAGATAGCTGTTCGGGGCTGAACCAATGCCGACCATGAAGATGCGCGAGCGTCCGCGCCGGGCGGCGATTGTATCGAGTAGCTCCAATTCGTTGCTCACTTCGCCATCGGTCAGGAAAACGATCTGGCGCAAGCCCTTGCTCTGATGGCTGTCATCGAGGGCGGCGTGCAGCGGCGGCAGCATTTCCGTGCCGCCAGCGGCTTCAAGCTGGCCGACAAAGCTGCGCGCAGCGGCGACATTTTCGCCGGTTGCGGCTACGCTGTCCGGGAAAAATTTGGTCATTGTGTCATCGAAGCGGATGACGTTGAAATGGTCGTTCGGTTCCAGTCGCGACAGGGCATAATCGAGGCTGGCTTTTGCTTGCACCATGGAGGTGCCGCCCATTGAACCGGAATTGTCGATCACGAAGACAATCTCGCGACCGGTCTTCCTGGCCGGCGCCAGAACCGGCGGCGTGACATAGGCAAGCACAAAGTCTTCCTTGCCGACCCGTTCGCGAAACAGACCGACAGTTGGCGTGTTGCTCGCCGCAGCGCTCCATTCAAGCACGAAGTCGCGGTCGGCAATTGCGTCGCCTTGCAGTGTGATCTGGCGCGCGTCGCCATTCAGCCGGTCGATCTTGACGGGATGGTAGAGGCTTTTCAGTCCATCGACCGAGAACCCCGCATCCAGCTTGATTGCAAGCGTGACCGGGTTGGTCCGTGCACTGTCCGGTCCGATCAGTGCCGTATCGATCGGTGCAGCCTGAGTGTTCTGTGTCGTGCTGGCGGCGGATTGTCCCCAGCCACCATTCAGCTTGGCGCGCTGGTCGATTGCGGCCTTGTCCTGCGGATTATAGCGCGGGGCAACGACCAGCGGCACGCGCAGCGAAAAGCGATTATCGGCCAGACGCACTGCCTGCTGATATTCGATCTGTACAACGACCTTCTCATGCGGACCGATATTGGCGACGGCATTGGTGAAGACATTGAACCGCTGCTGTTCCACGAGTGCGGTTTTTTTGCCTTCGCTGCGGGCCTTCTCATAAATGGCGCGTGCGGCCTGCTTTCCCTTGATATCGGCCACGACGACGCGATTGCCGATGATCAGCTTCAGCGAATGAACGGCGCTGTCTTCAGGCAACGGAAACACATAGAGCGCCTCGACCCAGCCATCGGTGGGGTTTTCGAAAGCCTGTGTGAGACGCGCCCGCGCTGTCGGTCCGCTGACAGTGATATCCACATCGGTGGCGAGCCGCGGGGCCTCGACATATTGCCCGGCCTGTTCGGTCTGCATCAGCAGGCTGCCTGATTCCATTTCATTGGGCGATACGAAAGCGGAGGTTTCCGCGCGCGCCTGCAAGGGGTGAAGCAGGGCAAGGATCACGCCGAGCGCGGGAAGCAAAATTGCATTCCCGAACCAGAGAAACTGGCAGAACCGGACGAGAAAATTTCTCCGGTTCCTTTGATGTGAAACAGTGATTGCGGTGTGCATGACAGGCTCCCTTTCCGTAATGGATGAACTGGAGCGATTGTCTGAAACGCGCTGTTGCCTCGCCAGCGTCAGCTTTGACCTCTTTCGTCCGCATCTTGCCGCAAAGCGTCTTGCCGCTGGCGGATATGTGTGGAATTGTGAAAGAAAGTACGCAATCAGGACATTGGCGCATGGTCCACGGGGACCCTTATCTGTCGGAAAATCAAAGCAGTAGCGTTGCGGCCCGGGTTCGCGAGGAAATCGCGCGGCGGCGTATTTCGCGCCAGCGACTCGCGGACGACGCGCGGATCAGCCTTTCAACGCTAGAAAAGGCGCTATCGGGGCATCGTCCTTTCACGCTCGCCACCATCATCCGGCTGGAACAGGCAATGGGTGTGGCCCTGCGCGAACCGGGCGCGGCGCAGGCGCCCAAGGCAGGCGACACCATCGAGCGCCCTGTTGCGAACGGCACAGGCAGCGGCCATGCGCCGGAGGAGCTGGGCGCCTATTCGCGGCCCGCCGTTGCGTGGCTGGAGGGAACCTATCTGACCCTGCGTCCGTCCTTTGGCGATGCGGATGCGATCTTCGCCTATTGCACGGAAATCGTCTGGGATGACGAGGGAACGCGGCTACGGTTCCGGGAACGGGAGCGCACCGATGCGTCATTCTCCCAGCATGGCTCGGTATCCGTGCCGCATCGGTCGGGGCATATCTATCTTGTCACCAACACATCCGGGCAATATCGGATGGTGGTTCTGTCGCGACCCAGCATTACGGGCGAGATGTTCGGCCTGCTGACGACCTTGCGGGCGGGGCAGGGCGCGCAGCTGACGCCGGTTTCGACGCCGCTGGTGCTTTTGCCGCTATCTGCCTTTGAGGAACCGTCCTTTGGGCGTATCGCCAGGGGCGGCGATCACTACGGCGCTTATTCGGCCCTGTTGGGCAAGGTGCTGGATGAGAATTATGCAGCCTTCATCGGCTGACACTCTATTCGCTTGAACGCCCTTCCGTCTTGTGCCAGCATTCAGGCGGAGGAGGATGGTCATGGTGTCGACACTGTCGCACATCAAGGAGATAGAGCGCGTCGCCATGGGCGGGGCCTCGGATCGTGATCGCCCTGTCATTCAATCCTGGTTGCGCTGCCTCAATGATTATCGGCTTAATCCTGCCCAGACGCAGGAAGCCTATATCGTGCCCGACACATTGCTGCGGGAACATCGCGAACAGTCGGAAGAACTCATCCGCATCGGGCGTACCGGCCTCGAAGCGCTTTTCAGACAAGTCGCCGATCAAAGCTACGTCCTGCTGCTGTCGGATGCGCGCGGCGTTACAGTCGAGTTCATGGGCGACCCCACTTTCGACAATCAGCTGCGCAAGGCGGGGCTTTATCTCGGATCGGAATGGTCGGAAGACAGGGCGGGAACCTGCGCCGTCGGGGCCTGCATGGTTTCAGGCAAGCCCGTCATCATCCATCAGGACGATCATTTCGACGCCTGCCATATCGGCCTGACCTGCACGGCGGCGCCCATTTTCGATACGTTCGGCGATCTGTCGGCGGTGCTCGATATTTCGCAATTGCGCTCGCCGACCGCGAAGGCCAGCCAGCAGCTGGCGCTGCATCTGGTGGCTTCGACCGCGCGGCGGATCGAGCTTGCCAATCTGATGACCAGGGCGCGCGAGGACTGGGTTTTGCGTCTGGCGCGCTTGCCGGATTTTCTCGATGTCGATCCCGATGCCGCGATGACGATTGATGGCAATGGCGTTATCACCGGCATGACACATGGCGGTTTCGGCGCTGTTGCGCGCGGCATGAATCTGAGCACGGTCTCGACGAAGGACTTCATCGGGAAACCCATCTCCAGCGTCTTCGATATCGATATCGATCAGCTTCCGGCCCTGATGCGCGGACGCCCCAATGGCGAGCGTCTGCTCCGGGCGCGCAACGGTCTGGCGCTGTTTGCAAGCGCCATTGCGCCGGTCAGCAGTTTCCGTGCGCCTGCGACCAGCAGCATATCGGTGCGGCTGCCTGCGGCGCTACGCCAGTTGAGTTTCGGCGACCCGGCCATGGAGGCGCTGCAGGCCCGCGCCGCCAAACTGGCGGATCGCCGTCTGCCGATCCTCATCAAAGGCGAAACCGGCAGCGGCAAGGAATATCTGGCGCGCGCCATCCATGATAGCACCGCCAAGCCCGGTCCGTTTATCGCGGTCAATTGCGCGGCAATACCCGAACAGCTGATCGAATCCGAATTGTTCGGCTATGTCCCCGGCGCTTTCACCGGCGCAATGCAGAAGGGGAAGACCGGGCTTATCGAAGCGGCCAATGGTGGCACGCTGTTTCTGGACGAGATTGGCGACATGCCACTCGCTCTTCAAAGCCGGTTGCTGCGGGTTCTTTCGGAAAACGAAATTCAGCCAGTCGGCGCGCTGAAACCGAAGCCGGTCAGGTTCCGGCTTTTGTCGGCATCGCATCGCGATCTGGCTGCGCTTGCTGCCGAAGGCCGTTTTCGCGAAGATTTGCTCTATCGGCTCAATGCCGCGACGCTGACCCTGCCATCGCTGCGACAGAGACAGGATTTCGACAGCCTCGTTGATCACCTTCTGCGCCGTATCGGCGAAGAAGAGGGCGAGACAATCACGCTTGACCGCGCTGCGCGAAAGGCGCTTGCAGCCTATGGCTGGCCGGGCAATCTGCGCGAGCTGGACAATACGTTGCGTGTTGCAGCGGCGGTTGCAACAGACGCCACAATCACCACCGATTGCCTGCCCGAACATTTCCAGACTGTGACCGCGGCGGACAATGACCGTTCCGATCAGCAGGTTTTGCGCCGTCAACTTGACGAGTGCGGCAACAATATTTCCGCGCTGGCCCGAAAACTGGGCGTCAATCGTTCCACGATCCACCGCCGCTTGAAGCCCACACATTAATGCTGCAACAGGTGCAACACCTGTTGCACGATAGCTGTTGCATCATTTGCGGCTGCAATTCTTCTTCTCAATAAAATAATGCAAAAACAATAGCTTGGCGATTGCAAGCCATCTGGCACGCCGTTTGCTCATCCTTCGCTGACGGGCCTTGGGAGAAGTCCGCTATCCACATCCACGGGAGGAAATTGCAATGCTTGAGAAAACACCGACAGTCCGCGTACAGGCCTTTCTCGACAAGTTCGGCGCAGCACTGGAAGGCGGGCGGATCGATGAAGCGGTTTCGATGTTTGCCGATGATTGCTACTGGCGCGATCTGGTTGCCTTCACTTGGAACATCAAGACCGTGGAGGGGCATGATCAGGTGCGCGACATGCTGCAATCCCAATTGCAGCTGGTGAAGCCAACCAAATGGCTCGTGGCCTCTGGTGAAACAGCGACGGAATCCGATGGCGTCACCGAAAGCTGGATATCCTTCGAGACGGAAGTTGCGCGCGGCTACGGTCTCATTCGCCTGAAGGGTGGCAAGATATGGACCCTTCTCACCGTCATGTCGGAATTGAAGGGGCATGAGGAAAAATCAGGCTTCACCCGTCCGCTGGGCGCGAAGCATGGTCACGACCTTGGCGCCAAGACATGGAAGGAAGAACGCGAGGAGGAAGCCCGCACGCTCGGCTATGAAAAACAGCCCTATGTGCTGGTGATCGGCGGCGGACAGGGCGGTATTGCGCTCGGCGCGCGCCTGCGCCAGCTCGACGTGCCGACGATCATCGTCGAACGCAACGAACGACCGGGCGATTCATGGCGCAAGCGCTACAAGTCGCTTTGCCTGCATGATCCGGTCTGGTACGACCATCTGCCCTATATCGACTTTCCGAAAAACTGGCCGGTTTTTGCGCCCAAGGACAAGATTGGCGACTGGCTGGAATTCTACACCAAGGTGATGGAGCTGAATTACTGGACGCGCTCCACCGTCAAGTCCGCGAAATGGAACCAAGACAAGAAGGAATGGTCGGTCGTGGTGGACCGCGACGGCGAGGAAGTCATCCTGCGTCCAAAGCAACTGGTTTTTGCAACCGGCATGTCGGGCAAGGCGAATATTCCAAACGTCAAGGGACAGGATCGCTTCAAGGGCGAACAGCAGCATTCATCCCGCCATCCCGGGCCGGATGGTTACAAAGGCAAGAAGGTCGTCGTCATCGGGTCGAACAATTCGGCGCATGATATTTGCGCAGCCCTTTGCGAGGCGGGTGTCGATGTCACCATGGTGCAGCGGTCATCGACACATATTGTGCGCTCGGAGCCGCTGATGAAACACGGGCTCGGCGCGCTTTATTCGGAAGAGGCGGTGCAAAATGGCGTCACGACGGCCAAGGCCGATCTGATCTTCGCCTCGCTGCCTTATCGTATCATGCATGAGTTTCAAAAGCCCATCTATGACAAGATCCGCGAGATCGATGCTGATTTCTATGCCGCGCTTGAAAAAGTCGGCTTCCAGCTTGATTTCGGCTCGGACGGTTCGGGCTTGTTCCTCAAATATCTGCGGCGCGGCTCCGGCTATTATATCGATATCGGCGCTTCGCAGCTCATCATCGACGGCAAGATCAAGCTCGCTTCAGGGCAGATAGAGGAGATTACCGAAAACTCCGTGCGGCTTTCCAATGGAACCGAACTGCCTGCCGATCTGATCGTCTATGCGACGGGCTACGGTTCGATGAACGGCTGGGTCGCGGATATCATCGATCAGGAAACGGCGGACAAGGTCGGCAAGGTCTGGGGTCTCGGGTCGGAAACGCCGAAGGACCCCGGCCCGTGGGAAGGCGAACAGCGCAATATGTGGAAGCCGACGCAGCAGGAGGCGCTGTGGTTCCACGGCGGCAACCTGCATCAGTCGCGGCATTATTCGCAATATTTGTCGCTGCAGCTGAAAGCCCGCATGGAGGGCATCGATACGCCGGTCTATGAACTGCAGACCGTGCATCATTTGCGATAAAGCGATTGCGGTTTTCACGGATTAAAAAATTGGCCGGGGTTTGTGCCCCGGCCAATCCGTTTGTGTGATGCCTGCCTAAAAATTAAGCGGCAAGCGCTTCGTCTTCCGAAGTCGGAACTTCAGAAATGGTCTTCAGCACCTGGGAGGCAATCTGGTATGGGCAGCCCTGCGAGTTCGGGCGGCGATCTTCGAGGTAGCCTTTATAGCCGTTCTTGACGAAGGAATGCGGCACGCGGATCGAAGCGCCACGGTCGGCAACGCCGTAGGAGAACTTGTCCAGCGGAGCCGTTTCATGCTTGCCCGTCAGTCGCAGATGGTTGTCGGGTCCGTAGACGTCGATATGTTCCTGCAGGTTCTTGTCGAACTGGGCCATCAGGGCTTCGAAATAATCCTTGCCGCCAACTTCGCGCATGAACTTGGTCGAGAAGTTGCAATGCATGCCCGAGCCGTTCCAGTCGGTGTCGCCCAACGGCTTGCAATGGAATTCGATGTCGATTTCATACTGTTCGCAAAGGCGAAGCAGGAGATAGCGTGCCATCCAGATCTGGTCTGCTGCGGTCTTGGAACCCTTGCCGAAAATCTGGAATTCCCACTGGCCCTTGGCCACTTCGGCATTGATGCCTTCGTGGTTGATGCCGGCGGCCAGGCAGAGGTCAAGATGTTCCTCGACGATCTTGCGGGCGACCGGGCCGACATTGCTGGAACCAACGCCGCAGTAATATGGGCCCTGCGGTGCGGGGAAACCATGCTCAGGGAAGCCGAGCGGACGACCGTTCTGATAGAAGAAATATTCCTGTTCGAAGCCAAACCATGCGTCGTCGTCGTCAAGAACGGTTGCGCGGTTGTTCGATGGGTGCGGCGTGACGCCATCCGGCATCATGACTTCGCACATGACAAGAGCGCCGTTCGTGCGGGCCGGATCGGGATAGACCGCGACCGGCTTCAAAACGCAATCGGAGCT
The DNA here is from genome assembly GCF_006376685.1 of Ochrobactrum teleogrylli. Taxonomy (GTDB): domain Bacteria; phylum Pseudomonadota; class Alphaproteobacteria; order Rhizobiales; family Rhizobiaceae; genus Brucella; species Brucella teleogrylli. Next base: position 175,860 of record NZ_VEWL01000004.1, read on the forward strand.
GCGGCCTTCGGCCTGCATCGTCGACGAACCGTCGAAACCCCAGAGCGGCAGTTGCTCGAGCGTCGGGAACGCATCGAATTCCTTCACCTGTGTCTTGCCACGCAGGTTGGGTGTCGGAGTGTAACCGTCAAGCCAAATGTACTCGAGCTTATACTTTGTCATCGCCTAGTCTCTTTTATGACGGGTATTGAACCAACGCAGTAGGGCAGCCAACCGTCAATATGCTCTTCCCTGCTTATGTAAAATAAGAAAGCAAGTGTCATGCCAGTTTCGTAAAATGTATGTTTTCTGGCCGCGCCTTTGGCCTAAGGCCTTGAAAAGATAAAATTTATTAAATGGTCAAAATTTGAGGCAGGATTCCGCGAAACGAAGCAAGGTCGTCAGGCGGGCAGTAACTTAACCGGCGCTGAAAACGATTTTGATTATAAAATAGGCATTCGTCTAAATAATCGCCATTTGTCGTTGCACGCACAGCGCATAAAAAAGGCGAAGCCGACACTTCGCCCTTTGTTTCACGCATCATACGGAGACGGTCGCGACCGATCACAGCGTGTTCTTCTGCATGCGGCCATCCTTCATGATGACCGCCAGACTTTCGGCAGGCTTTTCCAGCGCGTGGATATCTTCAAGCGGGTTGGTGTTCACAACAAGCAGATCCGCTAGCGCGTCCTTTTCAATCACACCCAGCTTGCCCGGATAAGGATTACGCAGGTTGGAAAGGGTCAGAAGTTCCGCATTGCCGGACGTCGCCATGCGCAGCGCCTCGGCGTTCGAATACCACTGGCTGAGATGGGTGAGCATGAAGCTCTGCCGCGGAGCCAGTTGGGGTGAAAACAGAATATCTGAACCCCATGCGGTCTTGACCCCGTGCTTGCGGATCAGTTCATACATACGGGGCGTTGCGGCGAACAATTGCTGGGCTCTTTCAGCAGAAGGGCCGGTCAGTGTGCCGGTATCGTCCATGCTGAGAAAGGGCTGCGTGCTGAGCCAGACATTCTTGTCGACAAACATTCGCGCGGTTTCATCGTCCATCAAATGCGCATGTTCAATACAGCCTACACCGACATTCAGCGAGCGCTGCACGGTGTGCGGTGCATAGGCATGCACCGTCATATAGGTGTTCCAGTCACGCGCCACGTCATTGGCGGCGCGTATCTCGTTTTCGTCGAAAGTGGACATATCGAGTGGGCTGCGCGGGGTTGAAACACCGCCGCCACCGACCAGCTTCACCTGCGACGCGCCTTGCATCAACTGCTCACGGACCCGCATCTTGAGGCTGCCCGCATCGTCCACGATGGCCGCGCCGCCGATCTTTTCGCCGAGGCTAAGCTCGTTGCCGCCACGCGGAACCTCGAAAGGCATTCTAAGGTCGCCGTGTCCGCCCGTCGTGGTGATCATCGCGCCGGATGGGTAAATACGCGGCCCCGGAATAATGCCGTTATCAATCGCCTGTTTGAAAGTGAACACCGGCCCGCCCATGTCGCGAACCGTCGTAAAGCCACGCTCCAGCGTGCGCTCAGCCTCCGCCGTCGATGAGGCGAATATGCCCGCAGGATCGCCGGTCAACAGCACATTCAAAGGCACGGCAGCATATAAAGTGTGCCAGTGCGCGTCGATCAGACCGGGCATCAGAACGCGACCGCCGCAATTAACCACCGTGGCGCCTTCGGGCGGCGCGCTGTTTGTCGTGTCCACGGCGACGATCTTGTTGCCTTCGACGAGAATCTGGACATCGGCGCGCAGGCTGTCCGACTTGCCGTCAAACAGGCTGACCTGCCGGAACAAGGTCCTGGCTGATGGACCGGTCGTCTGGGCGTGGAGTTTCTTCGGGGTGGCCGCCGCGATGGCGGTTGCTCCCAGCCCGGCAAGGAAGGAGCGGCGTGAAAAACTGTCCAACCGGCGGGAAACCTGTTGCAAGGCCGGGCTGAAACAGGAGCAGCCGGAGCCATGGACGAAGGATTGATATTTTTGTCCCAGCCGAAACATAACGGTTCCTCCTCTGTTACCGGAATGGTAATTTACAATAGAATTGAACGCTATGCGGATGCTGGAAATTCTATGAAAATAAGTATTGTAGAGTCAATACTTATGAATATTCCTGCATTTTATTCTTGTAATCGCGTCAATGCAAATTTGCGTCTGTTTCCGTTAGAAGTGGCTCGTCATTCGACATCAGCGCGGCGATCCACGCAGCAGAAGGGGCTGCTGCGCAATAGACGATGACGGCGATCAGGATCGGAACGCCGATGAACGCGCCAGCAATGCCCCACATGAAACTCCAAAAGAACACCGCGAATATGACCGCGAAGGGCGAGATCGACAGCGATGCACCGGCCAGCCGGGGTTCAAGATAACTGCCGATCACGAACTGGATGACATTGAGGCTGAGAAACACCACCAGGGCAAATTGCCAGGAGTCGAACTGGACGATGGCGAACAGTGTTGGCAAGGTCGTCGCAAAGAGCGGCCCCAGCACCGGAATATAGTTGAAGGAAAAGGCGATTGCGCCCCAGGCGGTCGCCAGTTCCAGACCTGCACCCAGCGCAAACAACCAGACAATCAGGCCAGTGAGAACGCTGGCAAATGTGCGCACCAGCATATAGCGCCGCAGCTTGGCGCCGATGATGCGGTTGCAGAGCAGGATGGTCTTGCCATAGGGCTGGGCGCGGGGGGAGGTGAGGCGCTTGTTGAAGTCGTCCACTTCCAAAAGGCCCAGCATGAGGAAGATGAAGACGAGAAGCAGGAAGCCGGCAAAGCTGTTCAGCCGTCCCGCCATGCCCTGCATGAAACGAACCGCCCACAGAACATCGAAACGGTCAGCCAATGGCCCGACGAGCGCAATGCCATGCTCCTCAAGCCAGCCGGTCCAGCTGAGATAAATGGCCTGCAAGCGATCAGCATTGATGAAGAACCATTGTCCGAGTTTGCTGACGCCCCAGACCAGCGATGATCCGACGACGATCATCACGGCCATGGAGACCACCAGCGTTATCAGCAGGGCAAGGCCGCGCGGCATATAGCGCTGCAGAACAGACTGGCACGGCCAGACCATGGCGATGATGAACAGCGAAAAGACGAGCGGCGCGAAAACCGACTGCGCCACATACATCAGGGCAAGGACCAGTATGGCTGGTACGATGGCACCGAACGTCCGCGTGCCTCCCGTCATTCGCACGAAACCTCGCCTAGTAGTCCACGGCGTCGCGAATGATGGGGCAGGTCATGCAATGGCCGCCGCCACGACCGCGCCCAAGTTCCGCGCCAGTGATGGTGATGACTTCAATGCCCTGTTTGCGCAGCAGCGTGTTGGCATAGGTGTTGCGGTCATAGGCAAAGACGACGCCGGGCGAGGCGCAGACAAGGTTTGCGCCGCTATCCCATTGGGTGCGTTCACGCATGTAATCATTGCCGCCGGTTTCGACGACGCGCATCTTCTTCAGGCCCAGCGCATCGCGCACCGTATCGACGAAGCTGCCCTTGTCCTTGTGCAGTTCGACGCCACCCTTGCCATCAGGCCGATAGGAAAAGGCATCGATCCCATCGACGATATCCGGATAAATCAGCACGCAATCGCGGTCGGCGAAGGTGAAAACCGTATCGAGATGCATGGCAGCGCGCAGTTTTGGCATAGCGGCGACGATGACACGTTCGGCTCCACCCTTGGCGAACAGGGCTTGCGCGACCTGACTGATCGCCTGCCTGGAGGTGCGCTCGCTCATGCCGATCAGCACATTGCCCTTGCCGATGGGCATCACATCGCCCCCTTCCAGGGTGGCGAGGCCCCAATCCTTTGTCGGGTCGCCCCACCAGACATTGACCTTGCCCGCAAAGTCGGGATGGAACTTGTAGATCGAAGACGTCAGGATCGTTTCTTCATGGCGCGCTGGCCAATAGAGCGAGTTCAGCGTCACGCCGCCATAAATCCAGCAGGTGGTGTCGCGGGTATAGAGAGTATTGGGCAGCGGCGGCAGCAGATATTCATTGGCCCCGGCGGCATCGCGGATCAGCGCCAGTTGTTCGCCGCCGATATCCTCCGGAAATTCCGTCGTGGACAGGCCGCCGATCAGCGTTTCAGCAAGCTCGCGGTTTGACAGGCCTTCGAGATAGGAACGCACTTCATCGATCAGCCCAAGCCCGATCTGGTTGGGCACGATCTGATGATCGAGAATCCAAGCCTTGGCTTCCGGCACAGCCAGCGTCTCGGCGAGGAGATTATGCATTTCCAGAACTTCGATGCCGCGGTCGCGCATCTTGGTCATGAAGTCGAAATGGTCGCGCTTGGCGTTATCGACCCACATGACATCATCGAACAACAGGTCGTCGCAATTGCTGGGCGTCAGGCGCTGGTGCGCGCGTCCCGGTGCGCAGACAAGCACCTTGCGCAATTGACCGACTTCAGAATGTACACCAAGCGGAGTGTCGTTTGTCATGGTGCTTGAACCTCCCTACGCGTGATTATTCGCCGAACATTCAATGGGTGATGAGGCCGGTCAGCAGACCGTAGAAACCGATCAAACCGGCAATCACGGTGATGGCAAAGATGACCAGTTCCACCGTGGTGAAGAGCTGCACCTTCTGTTCCCGCCTTGCCCAGAAATAAAGGATCGTGCCGGGCACGAAGAGCACGGCCACCAGCAGCACATATTTCAGCCCGGCGGCGATGAACATGAAGATGGTGTAGATGGCGGCAATCCAGGCAAAAACCTGATCTCGCCCGCGTCCGCGCGCATCGGCCTCATAACCTTCGCCGCGACGGGTCACCAAAATGCCGTAGCCCGCCACAAGCAGATAAGGCAAAAGCGACGTCACGCTCGTCATGTCGAGCATGAAGTTGAAGGCGTCCCGTGACCAGTAGGTCGAGATGACGAACAGCGAGACGACGATATTGGTCAGCCACAACGCATTGGCTGGAACCCGGTTGTTGTTTTGCGCCGCGAACAGTTTCGGCATGTCGTCCGATTTTGCGGCGGCAAACAAAACTTCGGCGCAGATCAGCGACCATGCAAGATAGGCGCCGAGAACGGAAACCAGCACGCCGATGGAAATGAACACCGCGCCCCAATGGCCAGCCACCACTTCGAGGACGCTGGCGAGCGAGGGTTGCTGAACGGCAGCGATTGCCGATTGCGGCATCACGGCATAGGGCAGCAGCGTGACTGCAACCATCAGGCCCAGCACGCCGACAAAGCCGAGAATGGTTGCGGTGCCCACATCGGAGCGCTTCTTGGCGAAGCGGGAATAAACGCTGGCGCCTTCGATGCCGATAAACACGAAGACCGTGATCAGCATCGTGTCTCGCACCTGCGCGATCAGCGGCTTGGCAGGCATGTCCGGGCCGCCGAAGAAGTTTTCGGCAAACTGATCGTAATTGAATGCGAAGATCAAAATGAGAATGAAGACGATGATCGGCACGATCTTGGCCACGGTGACGATCGTGTTGATGAAAGTCGCCTGTTCCACACCACGCAGGATCATCATGTGAAACGACCAGATACCGATCAGCGAGACGACGATGGCGGGCACGCTGCTGCCGTCGCCGAAGATATCGGGAAAGAAGCGTCCGAGCGTGGAGCCGATCAGCACCCAGTAAAACACGTTGCCGAGGCAACTGCCGAGCCAATAGCCGAAAGCCGATAGGAACGCCATATAGTTTCCGAAACCGGCTTTGGCATAGGCAAAGACGCCGGAGTCGATATCGGGTTTCTTCTCGGCCAGCACCTGAAAGACGCGCGCCAGCATATACATGCCGGTGCCAGCGATCAGCCAGGCGATGATTGCCCCAAAGGGACCTGTGGCCGCGCCAAAACGACCGGGCAGGTTGAAGATACCTGCGCCGACCATCGATCCCACAACCATGGCGGTGAGCGCGAGAAGCGGAAGTTTCTGATTGTCGCCTGATGCCATAGTCCCCTCTCATTACAAAACGAATAAGAACAGATACGAAAGCAGTTCTGGGCAGAATATCGGGTCGTCTGATCTAGATCGGTTTCACTGAGGTTTGAAACCTTGCAAACACTCTAGTTTTTGGTGTTCAACTACATCTTATCCGTCGCAGCTTGGCGTTGAACCCTAGCGACAGTTGGCTAAAATGCTCCCTCTGTATTGGTTGCTCCGAAGCTAATGCATGTCAAATGATAAGTAAACGGGCAAGATGACTGTAGCAGTTGCCAATAAGACATATGTTTCAATTCGATACAGTCAGATTTATATATGCATAGGCGCGAAAAAGGGTTCGTCAAGACCAGTATCCAGAAATAAGTTTTCCAGAACGGATCTCCGAATCTGCTTGATGGGAACCGGTTAGCGGCGCTCAACCATTTGCGATTTGGCGATGACCTTCACGACCCAGTCGGCAAAAACGCGCAGCCGGTTGCTGAGATGCCGGTTTGGCGGGTAGACCAGATAGATCGGCATCGGATCGATCTCCCAGTCTTCGAGAACCGGCCGCAAGGTGCCTTTTTCCAGATCGTCCCGGACCATGAACAAAGGCGCTTGCGCGACCCCCAGACCGGCGCGTACCGCCGCTAGATAGGTGGTCGCTTCATTGGCGGCCACGACATAGCGCCCGTTGACTTCGATTTCCTCGGTGCCACGCCTGAACTGAAATGGCATTTGCTGCCCTGTGGACGGACGGAAATAGCCGACCGCATAGGTGCCGTTGGCAAGATCGGACGGGTGTTGCGGCGTGGAACAGCGATCCAGATATTCGGCGGAAGCGCACGCGATGGAATGCATGTCGCCGATGCGTCGGGCGATCAGCGACTGGTCGGTCAATTCGCCAATCCGAATGGCGCAATCCACATTTTCCGCGACGTAATCGACCGGGCGATCCGATACGCCGAGATCGATCTGGATATCGGGATAGCGCTGGTGAAACTCGATCAGGGCTGGAATGACGATCAAATTGGCGACGGCGCTTGCCATTTCCACACGCAGGCGGCCTTTGGGCAAGGTCTGTGCGCTGGACAGGCTGCCGTCGAGTTCCTGCAGATCGGCCAGCAATCGCGCCGCGCGCTCATAGTAAAGTGCGCCGTCCGGTGTTACGAGAACACGACGGGTGGTGCGATTGAGGAGTTTTGCGCCCAGATGGGCTTCCAATCCCTGAATGAGATTGCTGATGGTTGCCTTGGGCATGCCGAGTGACGCGGAGGCGCGCGTAAAGTTTCCGGTTTCGACAACCCGGAGAAAGGCGCGCATGGCCGAAAGTTGGTCCATTGATCAATAACCGTCATTGTTCGAGATTTTGGATAGTGTAACCAATCTAGGGGGACTATTCCAGATAATAGACAATGCTAATATCTGACCATGGCGGTTTGCCGCTAGACATGAAAGCTAAGAAAGATGTGCGAGAAGTTTACGGTTGAAACAATGCAGGCTGGCAATTGCACCTGCACGGCACGCATTTATCGCGGCGCCAAATTGCTTTCACCGCCGCCTGTGGTGCTGCATCTCCATGGTGGGGCTTTCTCGACAGATTGTCCAGATACCTGCGAGGGTGTTGCCGAAGCTCTTGCCGATGCGGGAGCAGTGGTGGTCTCGCCGGAATATTCGTCGGCCTGTCTCAACCCGTTCCCGGCGGCGCTTGAGGTGGCCTATGCCATTCTGACTTCGATGCGTGCGCGTTGCCCGGAATTTGCACACAAGAAGTCGATGCTGTTCGTCGCCGGTGAAGAGGCGGGCGGTAATATCGCAGCCGGTTTGGCGCTTATGGCGCGAGATCAGAATCTGACGGATCTCAAAGGTCAGATATTGCTTTCGCCCATGCTCGACCCGTGCCTTGCGACGGCGTCTTTCCGCAAATACTGCCCGGAAAGTGCGGTGCAGGCCATGTCGGATGGCTGGCAGCATTATCTGGGTCAGTGCGGAGGGTTCACTCACCCCTACGCTGCGCCTGCGCTGTGTACGCGTCTTGCCGGTCTGGTGCCGACACTGCTCGTTACCAGTGCCGAATGTCCGATGCGCGACGAGACCCAGGCCTATGCCGAGCGGCTGCGTCAGGCAGGCGTCAAGGTTCAGTCCCATGTCCTGCCGGGTCAGGCTAGCTGGATACCGGAAAGTAACGTGGCGGACCGTGAGTGGTCGCCACAGAAAGAAGCTCTTGTCGGCCTGTTTTCGGATTTCTTCCTGCGGGCCGGTGCGAATGCAATAGCAGCATAACGTCAGTTCGAAAGTCCTCCCAAGCTTTCATTTGACGATCAGAATGTAGCCGGCCCTGACCGGCAAGGAGATACAACATGACGTCGATCATTGGACGCCGGGCCCTGTGGGGCGCCGGCCTGAGTATCCTATTGTCTGCAGCTGGCGGTGGTGCCATTCTTTTTGGCGTTCCGCATCTGAAGGCGGATGCGGCGACGGATATTTCCGCGCCGCCTCCTGCCGTGCCGGTATCGGTTGCCAAGGCGGAATCGCGCCGCATCTCGACCTGGGAAGAGTTTTCGGGTCGCCTTGAGGCAATCGAGCGCGTCGAAATTCGCCCTCGTGTCGGCGGAGCCATCCTGAAAGCGCATTTCCGTGAGGGCGCGCTGGTCAAACAGGGCGACTTGCTGGTCACCATTGATCCGGAGCCCTATGCGGCAGCGGTTGAAAAAGCCAGGGCGCAGGTTTCCGCCGAGGAAGCGCGTGTCGCGCTGGCCAAGACGGAACTGGATCGCGGTCGCCAGCTTGTAACCTCACGCACGCTCGCCCAGAGCGGGCTGGACCAGCGGTCAAGCGCCTTTGACGAAGCGCAGGCAAGCTTGCGGTCGGCCAAGGCGGCGTTGCGTTCGGCTGAACTCGATCTCCAATATACGGAAGTGCGCGCACCGATCTCCGGTCGCGTCGGGCGGCTGGAGGTGACAGCCGGTAATCTGGTTGCCGCAAGCTCCGCTTCGCCGGTGCTGACCACGCTCGTTTCGGTCGATCCGATCTATGCAAGCTTCAGCGCCAATGAAGAGGTTGTCACCAAGGCGCTTGCCAAGCTTGCCGCATCGCCGGGCGGCAGCGCCATAGAACGTATTCCCGTCCAGATCGGGACAGCTGCCGATGATGGCACGCCGATTTCCGGCCATATCCAGCTGATCAACAATGAAGTGGATGCCACCACGGGCACGATCCGCGTGCGCGCATCCATCGACAATCCGGATGGCAAGCTCATTCCCGGCCAGTTTGTGCGCATTCGCTTTGGCGAACCGGAACCGGGCGAAAAGCTGGTGGTGAGCGACCGCGCCATTGCCTCCGATCAGGACAAGAAGTTCGTCTTCGTCGTGGGCGCAGACAATAAGGTTGAATACCGGCAGGTGGTGCTCGGTCGCAATTATGACGGCTTGCGCATTGTCGAAAGCGGCTTGAAGGCTGGCGAGAACATCGTCGTCAACGGCCTGCAGCGCATTCGTCCGGGCGTGGTGGTCGCGCCGCAACCCGTAACCGAAACACTTGCCAAGAATTAATTGAAACGGCGCGCCAGACGGCGCGCGCAAATGCAAAAGCTCGGCCTCATCAACCCGCGAAATCGAAGATTTCGCGGACCGGGAGAGTCTTTGCCTTCCCGCTTAAGGGGGATAAACAGATGAACTTTTCACGCTTCTTCGTAGACCGACCAGTCTTCGCTGGCGTTCTGTCGGTTCTGATCTTCGTGGCCGGTCTGATTGGCATGACAGGTCTGCCGATTTCGGAATATCCGGAAGTGGTGCCGCCGCAAATCGTGGTCCGCGCGCAATATCCGGGCGCCAATCCCGCCGTGATTTCCGAAACTGTCGCGACACCGCTGGAAGAACAGATCAACGGTGTTGAAGGCATGCTCTATATGCAGAGCCAGGCGACAGCCGACGGTGTCATGACATTGACCGTCACCTTCGCGCTTGGCACCGATCCGGATCAGGCGCAGCAGCTGGTGCAGAACCGCATCTCGCAGGCTGAGCCGCGCCTGCCGGAAGAGGTGCGGACCCTTGGCGTCACCACCGCCAAAAGCTCACCCGACCTGACGCTGGTGGTTCACCTCATCTCGCCCGATGGCCGGTATGACGTGAATTATCTGCGCAACTATGCCGTTTTGAACGTCAAGGATCGTATCGCCCGTATTCCGGGTGTCGGTCAGGTGCAGATATTCGGCGGCGGCGACTATTCCATGCGCGTGTGGATCGATCCGCAAAAGGCGGCCGAGCGCGGACTGTCGGCCAGCGATATCGCAAACGCAATCCGGCAGCAAAACGTGCAGGCCGCCGCTGGCGTGATCGGTGCTTCGCCGTCTGTTTCCGGTCTTGATCTCCAGCTTTCCGTCAACGCGCAAGGCCGCCTTCAGACACCCGAAGATTTCGCCAATATCGTCGTGAAATCGGGCAATGAAGGCGAAATCACCCGCCTTGGCGACGTTGCCCGTGTCGAGATGGGCGCCGCCGATTATTCGTTGCGCTCGCTGCTCGATAACAAGCAGGCGGTTGGTATGGGCGTGTTTCAGGCGCCGGGTTCCAACGCTTTGCAGATTTCGGAAAATGTTCACGCGGCCATGGCCGATTTGAAGAAGACCATGCCGGAAGGCGTGGATTTCGACATCGTCTATGATACGACCCAGTTCGTGAAGGCCTCGATTGAATCCGTCATTCACACCCTGCTGGAAGCCATCGTTCTGGTGGTGATCGTGGTCATCCTGTTTTTGCAGACATGGCGCGCATCGATCATTCCACTGGTTGCGGTCCCCGTTTCCATCGTGGGTACGTTTGCGGTCATGTATGTGTTCGGCTTCTCCATCAACGCGCTCAGCCTGTTCGGTCTGGTGCTGGCCATCGGTATCGTCGTCGATGACGCCATCGTGGTCGTAGAAAATGTCGAACGCAACATTGAACAGGGACTGTCGCCCGTCGAAGCGACCTATCGCGCCATGCAGGAAGTGTCCGGCCCGATCATCGCGATTGCGCTGGTACTGGTTGCGGTGTTTGTGCCACTGGCTTTCATTACCGGCCTTACCGGCCAGTTCTATCGCCAGTTTGCGCTGACCATCGCCATCTCGACGGTGATCTCAGCCTTCAACTCGCTGACCTTGTCGCCTGCTTTGGCGGCGCTGCTGCTGCGTGGCCATGATGCGCCGAAGGATCGTCTGACCCGCATCATGGACAAGGCGTTCGGCTGGTTCTTCCGTGGCTTCAACCGCTTCTTCGGTGCAAGCTCGAATGCCTATGGTCGCGGCGTGGGCGCAATTCTCTCGCGCAAGTCGCTGGTGATGGGCCTTTATGTCGTGTTGCTCGGCGTCACCTTCGTTCTGTTCCGCGCGGTGCCCGGCGGCTTCGTTCCGGCACAGGACAAGCAATATCTGATCGGCTTCGCGCAATTGCCGGATGCGGCCACGCTCGACCGTTCGGAAGATGTCATCCGCCGCATGACGGATATCGCGCTTAACCAGCCGGGCGTTGCCAATGCCATTGCCTTCCCGGGCCTTTCGATCAATGGTTTCACCAACTCATCGAATTCCGGCATTGTTTTCGTTACGCTGAAGCCGTTCGAGGAACGCAAGACACCCGACCTGTCGGCGGGCGCTATCACCATGCAGCTGAACCAGAAGTTCGGCTCCATTCAAGATGCGTTCATTGCCATGTTCCCGCCGCCGCCCGTGCAGGGTCTGGGAACCACCGGGGGCTTCAAGCTGCAGCTTGAAGATCGCAACGGTCTTGGCTTCCGCGCGCTGGACGATGCCACCAAGGCGTTTCTCGCCAAGGCCTATCAGACACCTGAACTGGCCGGTCTCTATTCGAGCTACCAGATCAACGTGCCGCAGCTTTATGCCGATCTGGATCGTGTGAAGGCGCGCCAGCTGGGTGTGGCGGTGACTGATGTGTTTGAAACCCTGCAGATCTATCTGGGTTCGCTCTATGTCAACGACTTCAACGCGTTCGGACGCACCTACAGCGTGCGCATTCAGGCCGATGCGAATTATCGCAGCCATGCCGAAGATATCGGCAAGCTGAAGGTTCGTTCGCAGTCGGGCGAAATGATCCCGCTGTCGGCGCTGATGAAAGTGGAGCAGACCGTGGGTGCGGAACGCGCCATCCGGTATAACGGCTTCCTGTCTGCCGATATCAACGGCAATCCGGCCCCCGGCTTCTCGTCCGGTCAGGCGCAGGCGGCCATCGAGCGGATTGCGCAGGAAACCTTACCTGCGGGCATCGCCTTCGAGTGGACCGATCTGACCTACCAGCAGATTCTGGCTGGCAATTCAGGCTTCCTCGTCTTCCCGCTGGCGCTGCTGCTGGTCTATCTAGTGCTGGCCGCGCAATATGAAAGCCTTGCTCTGCCCCTGTCGATCATCATGATTGTTCCAATGGGTATCATGGCGGCGCTCACCGGCGTCTGGCTGACGGGAGGCGACAACAATGTCTTCACCCAGATTGGCTTGATAGTCCTTGTGGGGCTATCGGCGAAGAACGCGATCCTGATCGTGGAATTTGCCCGCGAGCTGGAGCTTTCCGGTCGAAGTGTGGTGCAGGCCGCCGTCGAGGCCAGCCGGTTGCGTCTGCGCCCGATCCTGATGACCTCCATGGCCTTCATCATGGGTGTGGTGCCGCTGGTCACATCCACGGGTGCCGGTGCGGAAATGCGCTCCGCAATGGGTATCGCGGTCTTCGCGGGCATGATCGGCGTGACGGCCTTCGGCATCTTCATGACGCCGGTATTTTATGTGCTGATCCGAAAGCTGAGCGGCGAACGCCCGCTCAAGCATTCGGGGGCAAAGATCGAAGCACCGCATCTGGTGCCGGGCGAGTGATCGGAGCCGACAGAAAGATAAAAGGGCCGGAGCAATCCGGCCCTTTTCATATGGGTTATTGATTATCGCTGAAGGCGTGGATGATCGCGTCTTTCGAGCTGCCATTGGCAATAAGCGCCGCCAGCAGAATGCGCGCCTGACCGGGACGAAGTGTGCGGGCAGGGATCGCCCCTGCCGCAGCAAGATCGTATCCGCCGCCACCACCGCCATAGCTTGGCGTCAACAAACCTTCCGGGACGCGGCTCGATACCACGACTGGGATGCCTCTTTCGGTGCAAAGCTTGACGGCTTCGACAATTGCCGGCGTCGCATTGCCGGAGCCAAGTGCCGCCAGAACGATGCCACGCGCGCCTGCTGCAACACTGGCCGCGACATGGGTGGCATCGCAGCCGGGATAAATGGCAACCGTATCGACGCGGCTATCATCAAGCGGTGACGGCAGCTTCACATCCGGCAGCGCAGCTAGCATGCGTGTTGGATGAAACGCATCAGCACTGTCGCTGCTGGCCTTATAAACACCCCATGCAGGCAAAACCCGCCCGCCAAAAGCGATCAGCACGCCGCGCGCGGCATTGGCCGGATCAGTGGCCTGCCTGACCGCATCAGCCAGATTGGCAGGGCCATCGGCATGGGGACTATCCGCTGTAAATTGCGCACCGGTAAAGATAACCGGCTTTGCAAGCCGGTGCTGAAGCTGCACCAAAAGCGCGGTTTCCTCCATGGAGTCGGTGCCATGCAGGACGACAACGCCGTTGATGTCGGGGTTCTCCAGCGCTTCGCCGACTGCATTGCTGATATGCTGCATGTCGGCCAACGTGAGCAGCGAGGAATCCTTCTCCATCAGGTTGATGGGGCGCAGATCGGCCTTGAGATCCGGCAATAGCGCAAGTAGGTCTCCGCCGGATAAGGTCGGCGTGCTCGCGCCATTTTCACCGCGTTTGCTTGCAATGGTGCCCCCGGTGGCGATGACCGCCACCACAGGCTTGATCGGCGATGTGTTCACGTTTCTCTCGCTTGCTGCAGGCTCGAGACCTAGCAATAAAATGGCGCCTGAAATGACCAGAGCTGTCAGAAAAGACGCGAAGAACGGGGTGGTCGCCCCGTTCCCTCTTTTTTGATGAGTGGCTCGACGCAGCGGGTCGCCAATTACGCGTCCCGGCATTTCAGCGCTTGATGGATTTGGTCCATCCACCATGCTCCTGCGTCGAAAAGTTTCGAAAATGAACCACATTTCCTTCGCCTCTATCCTCGTAAAGCGGATAGCCTCTCACCACTCCCATCCAATTAACAGTCCCTGAAACTAGGTACCAGCGTCTATAGCACGCTCGGCGGCAAGTCTATGGATACGGTCGCGCATCAGATACCATCCGATGATGAGGAGGGGGATGATGATCAGCAGCGAGGCGATGGTCATGGTTCCAACCGGATAATCGAACGCCATCAGCACCAGCACGCCAAGCAGGAAAGCAAGCGTCAGGATACCCGTATAGGGCGCGCCGAACATCTTGAAATCAGGCCGTTCGATTTCGCCGCGCCGCGCCAGATACCAGAGCTTCAGCTGGCAGAGAACGATGACGCCCCATGCGGTGATGATGCCGAGCGCGGAGAGATTGAGCGCAATCTCGAAGGCGTCCGAAGGCACGATGGCATTGAGAACGACGCCTATCACTGTCACGACGGCGGTGACCGCGATGCCGATAAAGGGAACGCCGTTCTTGTTCATCTTGGCGAGTGCGGCAGGCGCGGAGCCCGAAACAGCCATGGAGTGCAGAATGCGGCCTGTCGAATAGAGACCAGCATTGAGCGATGAGAGAACCGCCGTCAGTACCACGAGGTTCATGATGATATCCGCACCTTCGAAGCCGATCTTGCTGAAGAAGGTGACGAACGGGCTTTCACCGGCGGAATAGGCCGTATAGGGCAGCAGCAGCGAAAGCAGCAGAACCGAACCGACATAGAAGACGAGCAGGCGGAAGACCACGGTGCGGATTGCGCCGGGCATCACCTTGCGCGGGTCTTCGGTTTCGCCAGCCGTTGTGCCAATCAGTTCGATGGAGGCATAAGCGAAGACGACGCCCTGTATGATCACGAAGGCCGGTAATATGCCGTTCGGAAAGAAGCCGCCGCTATCGGAAATGATGCTGAAACCAGCGGCATGGCCGTCAATCGGCGTGCCAGAAACCACGAAATAAATGCCGACCGCCAGGAATATGACCAGCGACAGCACCTTGACGACACTGAACCAGAATTCCATCTCGCCGAAGACTTTCACCGACATCATGTTCATCGCAAGCACGATGAACAGGGCAGCCAGCGCAAACATCCACTGGTCGACCCCTTGCAGCCAGGGAACATAGTGCTTGAAGAAATTCATATAGAGCGCAACGGCAGTGACATCGGCCACCGAGGTCATCGCCCAGTTCATCCAGTACATCCAGCCAGCCGCAAAGGCCAGTTTCTCGCCGTAGAACTCGCGAGCATAGGAGACGAACGACCCCGAACTTGGCCGATGCATGATCAACTCGCCCAACGCGCGTAAAACCAGAAAGGCAAAGAAGCCGCAGAGCGCATAGATGAAAATAAGCGAAGGCCCAGCCTCTGCGAGCCGACCACCAGCACCAAGGAATAGCCCGGTTCCGATCGCTCCCCCAATCGCGATCATCTGAATCTGCCGAGGCTTCAGCGCCTTGTGGTAGCCGGTGTCTTCCTCAATGAATAATTCACGTTCTGCCGGACTGGCATTAACGGCTTCAATCGACATTGCATCTCCCTGTGCGTGCGTTTCGACAGGACCATTCGCGGCATGAAACGCCACCTATAGGGCATGCTGCGGGTCATCAAATGCGAGAAGGGTGATATTCCACCCAATTTGAAGGGTAATCTGTAAAGCTGTATGACAGGTAATAGGCGCTATAACGCACACTGAAACTGACGCGTCAACCCTCTCAGGAGCACCCCTGCCGACCCGGCTAGGGGTGCGGTGTTTGCTGGAACGCTGAATATCTTTTTGAAAAGAATACGTTAGCTTTCAGCTTTGTCGAAAATTGTTCCGGTGACAATTATCCACAGGCTCGCATAAAAATGAACCCGGTGTCTGATTGCAATCGACGCTGCCGTTTAAGCGGCGCTGTTTCCCGTGATGGCATTCACCGCAGTTTTGACCTTGCTCAGATGCGCTTCCATGGCAGCGCGGGCGTCGGCTTCCGAACCGGCTGCGATGGCGTCGACGATCCGGCGGTGTTCGATATTGGAGGCTTCGCGGCGACCTGCCATGAGATTGATGAGCTCGGATTGCTGGATGAGCGCATTGCGCGCATCGGCGACGATCTTGGCGAAAAGCGTATTGCCGGAGGCAACGGCTATGGCGCTGTGAAACTCGGAATCGAGCAGCTCCCACTTATGTGGATCGGTCTGCCGGTCAAGCCTGTCGCAAAGACCCAGCAGATGGGCGAGCTGCTCTTCGCTACGACGAAGAGCAGCCCAGCCCGCCGCCGGAATTTCGATAAACGGGCGCGCTTCAATCAGGTCGCGCGCGGAATAGCCATCATAGCTCAGTTCCGCTGCGGGCGTTGCGTTCAATATATAGGTGCCGCTGCCAGTGCGGGTTTGTGTGAGGCCGAGCGTTTGCAGCGAGCGGAGAGCCTCGCGCACGATGGGACGGCTGACACCGAACCGGTCCGCCAGTCGCGCTTCCGAGGGGAGGCGCGTGCCGACCTGAAGGCGACCGGATATGATCGCCGACCGTATGTCGTCGAACACGACTTCGGCGGCGTTCTTCCGGTTGACCGGATGTGTTTCCGATAGCCAGTCGGCCAATTCGCTCATGCCCCAGCCTCCATTCATTGTCATGCAACTGTCAAGCCGCTGTCAGTTGCATGACAATTCACCTGCTAGGCAATTTGCGAGGCATTTTCAATCCCGACGGGCGAAACGCGCGGCTGCGAGCGATGCGGCAAAGGCGATGGCCAGCATGGCGAAGGTGAATTCTGTCACCGCGCTCCAGCCACCGGCGATCCAGAAGATACCGCCTGCGGAACCTGCAATGCTGGAGCCGAGATAATAGGCCAAGAGGTAAAGCGATGATGCGTGACCCTTGGTATGAAGCGCCAGCCTTCCGACCAGAGCGCTGGCGACCGAGTGGCTGACGAAGAAGCCGACGGTCAGGAACACGATGCCGGTGATGATGACAGGCAAAGGCGCAAACAGGGTCAGCAACACGCCAGTCGCTTCAATGCCCAAACCGATGGGGAGGACAATGAAATGGCCAAGTCTGTCGCCCATGCGACCCGCGATCCACGATGCCGCGATGCCGAACAGATAGACCGAGAAAATGGCGCCGAGCGCCGTCTGGCTCAGGCTGTAGGGCGCGGCGACAAGCCGGAAGCCGATATAGTTATAGACCGTCACAAACGAGCCCATGACCAGAAAGCCGATGGCGAACAGCAACGGCAGGGCCGGATTACGGAGATGGCCGATCCATGCACTGAGGTGAAACCGCGCATTCAGACCGGGACGCGGGGTAAAATTCTGCGAGGCGGGCAGCAACATCAGAAAGCCGATTGCGGCGGCAAGGCCCAGAAGCCCCATGCCAGCGAGGCCGACACGCCAGGAGAAGAATTCAGCCAGCGTCCCGGTGATGACACGGCCCGCCATGCCGCCAAAGGCGTTGCCGGCGATATAGAGACCCATGGATGCACCAAGGCCGCGCGGGTCGATTTCTTCGGCAAGATAGGTCATGGCGACCGCCGGGACGCCGCCCAGCAGCAGGCCCTGCAAGGCGCGCAGTGCCAAAAGCATGTGCCAGTCCGGAACCAGTGCAGCGGCGATGGTGCAAAGCGCGGAGCCGAGCAGGGAGGCGAACATCAGCGAGCGGCGGCCAAAACGTTCGGAAACGATAGCCGCAAAGAAAATCGCGAAGGCGAGAAAACCGGTTGAAACGGAAAGCGACAGCGAGCTTGCCGCGGGCGTGATGTTGAAATCATGCGCGAAGAGCGGCATCAACGGCTGCACGCAATAGAGAAGCGAGAAGGTTGCAAAGCCTGACAGGAAGAGCGCGACACTGGCATTGCGGAACGCGGGCGTACCCTTGACCAGATATTGCTTTTCTTCCGGTGCCGCTCCGGATGGTGTCGGCGCGGTGACCAGCTTGAGTGTGCTGTCTGCTGTTCTGACGCTATCGAGACTGCGTTCTTGGACGCGGGACATGACTTTGCCTTTTCAAAACCTCCCGAGCCTTGATCTAGTCAAAAGCACATCATTTGTCTAATATATGGAACAGACGATTGTGATATGTTTTGGATATACCGATGGAACTGCGTCACCTCAGATATTTTATGGCCGTCGCCGGTGAGGGCAATTTCACACGGGCAGCGGCCAATCTCGGTATCGGTCAGCCGCCTTTGAGCCAGCAGATCCGCGATCTGGAAAACGAAATCGGTGTGGCGCTTTTTCACCGCGTTCCCCACGGGGCTGAGCTGACGGCGGCGGGCACGGCCTTTCTTGAGGAAGCGAAGGCTGCTGTCGCTGCCGCGGAAAAAGCCAAGCTTGCCGCGCAAAGTGCGGCGCGCGGCGAGACCGGGCGTCTGGCTTTGGGCTTCACCGCGTCGTCCGCCTTTAATCCGGTAGTCAGTGGCACGATCCGGCAGTTTCGCGCCCGCTGGCCGGAGGTGCGGCTGACGCTCACCGAGATGAATACCAGCCTCCTGATGGAAAGGCTTGTGCGCGGCGAGGTTGATGCGGCATTCATTCGGCCCGGTCTGGAAAACCCGAAGGATGTGCGGATGAAGCGCCTGGCCGATGAGCCGATGCTGATCGCCTTGCCGAGCCATCATCCGCTGGCGACCCATGAGATATTGCCGGTTTCGGCGCTGGCGAACGAAGCTTTTGTGATGTTTCCGCGCATTGTCGGCCTTAGTCTTTACGACGACGTGGTTGCCGCCTGCCGCGAGGCTGGTTTTGAAATGATCGTCGCGCAGGAAGCGCCGCAAATGCCATCGGTCGTCAATCTGGTGGCCGCCGATCTGGGCGTTTCCATCGTACCGACCGCTATAGCGCAGATCAGGCTTGCGGGCGTGACCTACCGACCGATTGAAGGCGAACCACTTTCCGCGCGTCTGGCGCTCGCCTCGATGAAGAGCAATCACTCCCCGTTGATCGACAATCTGATGAGCCTTTTGCCCAATCTGTGACGACCTTGGGCTATTAAGTTGACAAAAACGATCACAAATCGGTTGATCGCGCCGGATAAAGAGAAAATAAACGCCGCACTATTCAAAAACTTGCTAACAGGCGTTAGGGAAGGGCGCGTGTCCAAACCTCTTTGAACGCCGCCCCAAAAGTGTAAGCCGAGAATTTCGATGAACAGTTTGCTGAAGCGCTTTGCTGCTTATTATGAACCGCACAAGGGCTTGTTTGCGCTTGATTTCTCAAGCGCCGTTCTTGCAGGACTGCTTGAGCTGGCCTTTCCGGTTGCGGTGACGCTGTTCATCGATCGCCTGCTACCGACCAATCAGCTGGGGCTGATCGCGCTCGCCGTTGCCGGGCTGTTGCTGATCTATATTCTCAATGCCGGTTTGCAGGTCGTCGTGACCTATTGGGGTCATATGCTGGGCATCAAGATCGAAACCGAGATGCGGCGCAAGGCCTTCGATCATCTGCAAAAGCTGTCGTTTCGTTTCTTCGACAATCAGAAGACCGGGCATCTGGTTGCCAAGCTGACCAAGGATCTGGAAGAGATCGGCGAAGTGGCGCATCACGGCCCCGAAGACCTGTTCATCGCCATCATGACGCTGATCGGCGCCTTTGTTCTGATGCTCTGGATTCATGTGCCGCTGGCGCTGATTACGGCGCTGGTTGTGCCGCTAACGGCGTTTGTGAATATCCGCTATGGCAGCCGGATGACCTCGAACTGGCACGCGCTTTATGGCCGCGTTGGCGAGTTCAATGCGCGGATTGAGGAAAATGTCGGCGGCATTCGCGTCGTACAGGCCTTCACCAATGAGGACCACGAACGCAAGCTGTTTGCCGAGAGCAACCGCAACTATCTGACGACCAAATTGCGGGCCTACAAGATCATGGCGGCCTCGATGTCGCTGTCCTATCTTTCGATGCGCTTTGTGCAGATCATCGTCATGCTCGCGGGCGCATGGTTTGTCGTGCGCGGCCAGTTGACGGAAGGCGGTTTCGTCGGCTTCCTGCTGCTCATCGGTGTGTTCTTCCGACCCATTGAAAAGATCAATTCGATCATCGAAAGCTATCCGAAGGGCATTGCCGGGTTCCAGCGCTATTCGGCCTTTCTCGATACGGAGCCGGATATTGCCGACAGGCCGGACGCCATGTCCGTGCAGCGGTTGCATGGCGGCATTGAGTATAAAGACGTCAGCTTCGGTTACCGGTCGGAAAAGCCGCTGCTGGCACATCTGACCCTGTCGATCCGGGCGGGCGAAACGGTGGCCTTCGTCGGTTCATCCGGCGCAGGCAAGACGACGATCTGCTCGCTTCTGCCGCGCTTTTATGAAGTGACCGACGGCGCGATCAGCATCGATGGCACCGATATTCGCGACATGACGCTGAAATCGCTGCGGTCCAATATCGGCATTGTCAGCCAGGATGTGTTCCTGTTTGCCGGAACGATCCGCGACAATATCGCTTATGGCAGGCTGGAGGCTTCGGAGGAAGAAATCCTCGAAGCGGCGCGGCGCGCCCGTCTCGACGGCGTGATTGCCGCCTTGCCCGCCGGGCTGGACACGGTTGTGGGCGAACGCGGCGTCAAGCTTTCGGGCGGCCAGAAACAGCGTCTGGCGATTGCGCGCATCTTCCTGAAAAACCCGCCGATCCTGATCCTCGATGAAGCGACTTCGGCACTGGATACCGAAACCGAACGGGCGATCCAGCAGTCGCTTGCCGATCTTTCGGAAGGCCGCACCACGCTGGTCATCGCGCACCGGCTTGCAACCATCGTCAATGCGGATCGCATTGTCGTGGTGGAGGAAGGCCGCATCATCGAGCAGGGTATTCATGACGAGCTGGTGACCCGCTCGGGCGGGCGCTATCAGCAGCTTCATGCGGCGCAGGCCAACTGATCATTAGGCGGCGAATTATTCCGCTGCCTGTTTAACGCAACTGCGATTTTATCAAAATATCCTGTTCCAGCAGGCCCATTTCGGCGGCATAATCGTTCATCGTATCGGCAGGGAGACCGACATGGATGTAACGATTATAACGGGCGCGTCGGACGGTATCGGTGCTGAAACCGCGCGCCAGATAGCGCAACGTGATCGCGCCGGGGCCGCTCTTGTGCTGGCGGCGCGCAATGTCGACAAGCTCGAAAAACTTGCAGCCGAATTGCGGCAGCAGGGCAGCACCGTGCTTGTGGTGCCGACCGATGTTACCGAGCGCGATGCCTGCATTGCGCTGATCGAAAAGACGGCATCGGCTTTTGGCCGGATCGACACGCTGATCGTCAATGCGGGTATGTCGGCCCATGCCAATTTCGCGGAAATCAAGCCGGAAGATCTGCAATGGATGCATGATCTGATGGAGCTGAACTATTTTGGCAGCGTCTGGCCGATCCATGCGGCGCTGCCTCATCTGGCAATGACCAGAGGGCGCATTGCGGTGGTCTCTTCCGTCGCGGGATTGATCGGTGTGCCGGGACGCTCGGCCTATAGCGGCACAAAATTCGCGCTGTCCGGTTTTTGTGAAGCGCTCCGCTCGGAACTGGAGCCAAGCGGCATTTCCGTGACGATTGTTTATCCCGGCGTCGTGAAAACCGATATTCGCAAGGTCGGCTATGGCGCCAGCGGCGAGGCGCTTGGAACCAGTGGCGTGCGCGAAGACGACATGATGTCGGTGGAAGAAGCGGTGCGTCTGATGCTGAATGGTTTGCGGATGCGCAAACGCGAGGTGTTGATGACCCGGCAGATGCGTCTGGGGCGCTGGCTGAAGCTGATCGCGCCGCGCGTGGTGGACCGCATGGCGCTCAAAGCGCTGAAGCCCGAATTTCGCCCGAAGCCGATCAAACCCGCGCAATAAAAGCTGGCCATTCCGGTTGCGGATTGACCATTTCATCTGTCTGTACTGAATATACCGGCTTCGAATCTGGCCGGAAGGAAGCATCTTGCGATATTTTCCTGCGGCAGCAGATGCATGCTGACAGGTGAACTATGCCAACCGACGACCGTAAGAAAAGCCGGGTTACGCTTCTTGACGTGGCGCGCCATGCGAATGTTTCGCGGGCCACGGCATCGCTTGTCATCCGCAAGAGCCCGCTTGTCGGCGCGGCAACGCGGGAGAAGGTCGAGAAGGCGCTGCAAGAACTCGGCTACGTCTATAATATGGGCGCGGCGAGCTTGCGCGCCGACCGGTCCAACACGGTTGGCGTGATCGTTCCGACACTGGGCAATCCGTTTTATGGCGAGCTTCTGGCGGGCATCGACCGCGTGGTGGGCGAGGCCGGTATGGTCGTTCTTTTGGCCAACAGTCATGAAAATTTCGCCAATCAGAATACGCTGATGCAGCGCATGCGCGAGCATGGCGTCGATGGCGTGATCGTGTCGCTGACGGCTGGAACCGAACCCGGCTTCATCGAGCAGATTGTCGATTGGGGCCTGCCAGCCGTTCAGGTGCTGCGCCACGTAACCGACCGGATTGACTATGCCGGGGTCGATTATGCAGGCGGCATGCGGCAGGCGGTCAATCACCTGTCCGGGTTGGGGCACAAGACCATCGCCTTTGCGGTGCACGGGCCGGTGCATTCCGCCTATCGCGAACGCGTCGAGGGTTTTCGCGAGGCCATGCTGGAAAAGGGGCTGGACCCGGAACTGATCGTGCATCTGCCCAGCACCATGCCGGAAATTGCCCGCGCCGCGCCGCTGCTGTTTCAGCAGGAACCGGAACCAACGGCGGCGATCTGCTTTAACGATGTGATAGCGCTCGGTCTCTCCGCCGGGCTTTATGATTGCGGGCGGAAAATCGGCGAGGATTTTTCGTTGATCGGCTTTGACGATGTCAGCAATGCCGAGGCGACACGCCCGCGCCTGAGTTCAGTCGCGACGCGTCCGGTTACGGTTGGCGAAAACGCGGCCAGAATGCTGCTTTCACGGCTTGCCGAACCGGAAAAACCGGCAGAGCGGATCGTCAGCGAGACCTATTTGCAGGTTCGCCAGTCCTGTGGACGCCCCGTGGGCTGACGGTAAATTTGATCGTCTCATCCGAATTAATGATTGACGAGACGGGTTAAACGAATTTAGATCGATCTAAATTTGGTTGGTCTGGAGGAAGACCAGTCAATTCGCCGACCGGGAGGTTCCAGCATTGTACAATTTCAATTTCGCGCCCGTGTTCGCGTCGATGGACAAGCTGCTTCTCGGCGCCTGGCAAACGATTGAGCTTTCCGTCGCCGCGATGGTGCTCGGGCTGGTCGTTTCCATTGTGTGCGCCTGGGGCAAGACATCCGGCTCGAAGCCGGTGCGCTTCGTCATCGACGCCTATATCGAGATCATTCGCAACACGCCGTTTCTGGTGCAGATTTTCTTCATCTTCTTCGGTCTGCCTTCGGCGGGCTTGCGCCTGTCGCCCAACAGCGCCGCACTTCTGGCGCTGGTGGTGAATTTCGGCGCCTATGGCACGGAAATCATCCGTGCGGGCATCGAGTCCATCCATAAGGGGCAGGTGGAGGCGGGCACCGCGCTCGGGCTCTCGCGCCTGCAAGTCTTCCGTTACATCATCATGAAACCGGCGCTGCGCACGGTCTATCCATCGCTGACCAGCCAGTTCATCTATCTGATGCTGACGTCGAGCGTCGTGTCGGTGATTTCGGCC
This sequence comes from Ochrobactrum teleogrylli, assembly GCF_006376685.1. Classification (GTDB taxonomy): domain Bacteria; phylum Pseudomonadota; class Alphaproteobacteria; order Rhizobiales; family Rhizobiaceae; genus Brucella; species Brucella teleogrylli. The sequence continues at coordinate 199,411 of NZ_VEWL01000004.1, forward strand.
AATGAACTCGCCGCCGCCGGTAACGATCTCCAGTCTGCGACCTTCGCCAGCTTCGAGGTCTATATCGTCATCACGCTCATGTATCTCGTCATGTCCATCGGTTTTTCGGCGGTGTTTTCGCTGATCGAGAAACTGGCGTTCAAATATCCCCTGAGCCGATAGGAGCAAGGCCATGATCAGACCTTTCGGCTGGAACGAATTTCTCATTATCGTCTATGCGGCACAGTGGACCATCGCGCTTTCGGCCATCGCCTTTGTGGGCGGCGGCATTGGCGGCATGATCGTGGCGCTGATGCGTGTGTCGGATAATCGTGTCCTGCGCTATATCGCGCTTGGCTTCATCCGGCTGTTTCAGGGCACGCCGCTTCTGATGCAGCTTTTTCTGGTGTTCTTCGGGCTCAATATTTTCGGCCTTGGCATCAATCCGTGGATTGCCGCGGCCATCGCCTTGACCCTGCATGCCAGCGCTTTCCTCGGCGAAATCTGGCGTGGTTGCATCGACGCCGTGCCGCCCGGCCAGCGGGAAGCGGCAACGGCGCTCGGCCTGCGCTACTACAACCGCATGCGCTATATCATTTTGCCGCAAGCTGCACGCATTTCGGTTGCGCCAACGGTCGGCTTCCTTGTGCAGTTGATCAAGGGCACATCGCTTGCCGCAATCATCGGCTTTACCGAGCTGACGCGTCAGGGCCAGATCATCAACAATGCAACCTTCAGCCCTTTCATGGTCTTTGGCACGGTGGCGGTTGTCTATTTCATTCTGTGCTGGCCGCTTTCGATACTAGCCCGCAACATGGAAACCAAATTTTCTCGCGCAACCGCTCGGTAATAGGGGGCTTTTGTCGAGATAAGAGCACATCCCGAAAAGTGTGAAACGGTTTTCGGATAAGATGTGCGTCAAAAAGGGATTAGAGCGCGCTCTAATCTGCCGGCGAGGAGTCCGGTCTAACAATAGGGAAGGGAAAAACATGAATATCACCAGACGTATAGCGATGACACTGATCGGCGCGGGCGCGCTTGCCACTGCCTTTGCGCCAGCCGCATTCGCGCAGACCATCGAAGGCATCAAGTCGGCCGGAACGATCAAGATCGGCATGCTGGTCGATTTTCCGCCATTCGGCATCATGAACACCAGCAACGAGCCGGACGGCTACGACGCCGATGTGGCCAAGTTGCTCGCTGCCGAGCTGGGTGTAAAGCCGCAGATCGTGCCGGTCACCGGCCCGAACCGCATTCCATATTTGCAGAGCGGACAGGTTGACGTGCTGGTGGCTTCGCTGGGCATCACCGAAGAACGCGCCAAGAGCGTCGATTTCTCCCAGCCTTATGCCGGTATTTCCATCGGCGTTTTCGGGCCGAAGGATGCCGCAGTCGCCAAGCCGGAGGACCTGTCAGGCAAGACCATCGGCGTGGCGCGTGCCTCGACACAGGATACCGCAGTAACCAAGGTTGCGCCGAAGGATGCCAATATCCGCCGCTTCGATGACGATGCCAGCGCGGTGCAGGCTCTCCTGTCGGGTCAGGTCGATTTGATTGGTCTTTCCAATGTCGTTGCCGCCGAAATCGAAAAGGCAGCACCGGGCCGTTACGAGCAAAAAATCCAGCTCAGCCAGCAGGTGCAGGGCATCGCGGTGCGCAAGGGTTCGACTGAAATGCTCGAATTCGTCAACAAGTTCATCGAGAAGGTGAAGGGCGACGGCGAGTTGAACAAGATCCATGAAAAATGGCTCGGTTCTCCGCTGCCGGATTTCGTTTCCAAGGCGAAGTAATTTTTGACCGGCGCCATGCCCCGCATTGGCCGGGCATGGCCGCAAACGCCGCATCAGGCGGTCACGTTCAGCAAAGCGAGTTCTCGACATGACTAAGACGGCTCAGAACACGGCTCACGGGGCATCGCAGGACTCCGGTACTGCGGTGCTGATGGAAGGCGTCAACAAATGGTATGGCACCTATCACGCGCTGCGAAATATCAATCTGACTGTGGCGCGCGGCGAACGCATCGTCATTTGCGGCCCGTCCGGCTCGGGCAAGTCGACGCTGATCCGCTGCATCAACCAGCTTGAAACCATTCAGGAAGGGCGCATCGTTGTCGACGGCTTCGACCTCACGGCGGGCGGCAAGAATGTCGATATCATCCGGCAGGAAACCGGCATGGTGTTCCAGCAGTTCAATCTTTTCCCGCATATGACCGTTCTGGAAAACTGCACGCTGGCACCGATGAAGGTGCGCGGCGTCGCCAAAGCGGAAGCCGAAAAGACGGCGCGCAAGTTTCTGGAGCGCGTGCGCATTCCCGAACAGGCGGACAAATATCCTGCCCAACTTTCCGGCGGTCAGCAGCAGCGCGTGGCGATTGCACGCGCATTGTGCATGAATCCGAAGATCATGCTTTTCGATGAGCCGACTTCGGCGCTCGATCCGGAAATGGTCAAGGAAGTTCTGGACACCATGATCGATCTCGCCAGAGAGGGCATGACCATGCTCTGCGTCACCCACGAAATGGGCTTTGCGCGACAGGTCGCCGACCGGGTGATCTTCATGGATCAGGGTCAGATTCTCGAAATGGCGGAGCCGGAGGAATTCTTCGGTAATCCGAAGCATGAGCGGACAAGAGCTTTTATCGGCCAGATTTCCTGACCGCCCGAAATGATATGTTCTGACGCATGGCGCGAAAGCTATTTCCCACCTTTCGCGCTGTGTTCCCCCCAATCTGGAACTGGAGTTTGACGTGACGAACGAAATTCTGCTCGTGGAGCCGATGATGCCTGCAATAGAGGAGCGGCTCGATGCGGCTTACAAGGTTCACCGGCTTTACAAGGCGGACGAAAAAGCGGCGCTCGCTGAGGCTTTGGGTTCGATCCGCGCGGTAGTGACCGGCGGTGGCTCGGGCCTGTCGAATGAATGGATCGAGCGTCTGCCGTCGCTTGGCCTGATTGCCATCAACGGTGTCGGGACGGATAAGGTCGATCTGCCCTTTGCGCGTGGCCGCAATGTGCATGTGAGCACGACCCCGGGCGTATTGACCGACGACGTTGCCGATACCGGTATTGCTCTGATGCTGGCGGTCCTGCGCCATGTAGCGCTTGGCGATAGATTTGTTCGCGAAGGCAAATGGGCTGAACGTCAGGCCTTCCCGCTGGGCACTAGCCCCAAGGGCAAGCGCATCGGCGTTCTCGGCCTTGGCCAGATCGGCAAGTCGCTGGCAAAGCGCGCCGAGGCTTTCGGCATGGAGGTGCATTACTGGAACCGCTCGCCGGTGACGGGTACGAACTGGATTGCTCATGCATCGCCGGTGGAACTGGCTCGAAATAGCGATGTTCTGGCGGTTTGCGTGGCGGCCAATGCCTCCACGGCCAATATCGTCAATAAGGATGTGCTGGCGGCGCTTGGCAACAAGGGCTATCTCATCAATGTCGCGCGCGGCACGGTCATCGATGAGGACGCGCTTCTGGCCGCACTCAAGGATGGCGTCATTGCCGGTGCCGGTCTTGATGTCTTCGTCAACGAGCCGACAATCCGCGAAGAGTTCTTCACTGCTCCCAACACCGTTTTGATGCCGCATCAGGGCAGTGCAACTGTCGAAACGCGCATCGGCATGGGTGAGCTGGTGCTTGCCAATTTGCAGGCCTATTTCGCAGGCGATGTTCCGCCGACCAAGGTAAATTGAGTTTTCCGATGATTGTCAGACAGGCTTTCTTCGAAGGCGCTATTCATGCTGGGCGCGAGGATGCGTTCAAGGCTTATGTCGCGAAAACCCTGATGCCGATGTGGCTTCAGTTTCCTGGCATCCTAGATGTGCGCGTGCTTTACGCCGTGGAACGGGACGAAGGCGCGCCATCCTACCCGATGGTGTTATGGACGGTTTATGACAGCCGGGAAGCATTGGCGGAAGCGCTTGCTTCACCCATCCGCTACGAAAGCCGGGAGGCCACCAAGGGCCTTTTGGCCATGTTCGACGGCCATATCCACCACCATGTTTTCGACCTCGCTCTGGTGGGCGAGGTGGCGGGTTAAACCCACTTCGGCCAGCGCTGGATGCGCTGGCCGAGTGAGTCTCTCTCAGCTTTTTTTTATTTGTCCAACCGGTCAAATTTGCAGTTTCGCCCCGATATTCGAGTATATGAGGATGTGATCACATAGATGTGATCACATAGACGATAGCGGGCTGGATTTGGCCATTTTCCGGCATTTGGCGGGCAGTTTCTTTACCGGAGGCGCGGCTTTGCGGCCCTGAATTCCCTCATGTTTTGCACAGCTAGGGTACAAGTTATTTGAACTGTTCTAGTCTGGTGTGTATCGAGCGCTATGTTTTTCTTAATCGCGCCATGCGGTTTCATTTCAGAAAAGCATCCCTCCGTCTTACCCACCTAACTGGCAGGAAACGACAATGACTGACCTCCCCGGATATCCGAGTCGTCGCAGTTTTCTGAAAGCCTCCGCAGCAAGCGTCATGCTTTCAGGACTGGCTGTCTCAGCCCAGGCTGAACCGAAGACGCCCCCGGTTCCGCTCGAAGACTATGAACGCCAATATTTTAACGATCTCGAATGGGCATTTATCCTTGCCGCGACGGCGAGGCTGATCCCGTCGGATGGCGATGGCCCCGGTGCCCTTGAAACCCGCGTCCCTGTCTTCATCGATCTCCAGCTTGCCGGAGATTATGGCCGTGCCGATGACTGGTACATGGTTGGTCCGCACGATCCGTCGGCTGATCCGACCCGCGGCTGGCAGACCCCGCTCAACCCGGCGCAGATTTACCGTCAGGGCATCCCGGCCTTCAATGGCTGGTGCGAGCAGAAATATAGCGCCGCTTTTACCGCTTTGACCCCTGAACAGCAGGACGAAGCGCTGACCGCTCTTCAAAAGGGCGAGGTTGGTTTGCAGCCGGAACTGCGCGAGTTCTTCGCGCTGCTGCTCCAGAACACCAAGGAAGGCTATTTCGCCGACCCGATGTATGGCGGCAATCACGGCATGCAGGCCTGGACCTATATCGGCTTCCCCGGTGCGCGCGGCAGCTACAAGGAATGGGTTGAGCGCTACAATGTGGCCTACCCGCTGGGTCCGGTTTCGATCAAGGGCGAAAGGGCTTAACCATGGCACGTCAGGAAAAGAAGAAAGACGTGGTCATTGTCGGTCTCGGCTGGACCGGCTCCATTCTGGCAATGGAACTGGCGCAGGAAGGCCTTGACATCGTCGCGCTGGAACGTGGCCACGATCAGAATACCGTGCCAGATTTCAAATATCCGAACATGATCGACGAACTGAAATACGGCGTGCGTCTCAAGATGATGCAGCGCGCCAGCCAGCAGACCGTCACCGTGCGCCGCCATGCGGATGAAAACGCGCTGCCTTACCGCAGCTTCGGTTCGTTTCTGCCGGGCAACGGCGTGGGTGGTGCGGGCACGCACTGGAACGGCCTCAACTGGCGTCCGCAGGCCGAAGAACTTAGACTGCGTTCTCACGTGCGCGAGCATTGGGGCGAGCAGATCATCCCGGAAGACATGCTTCTGGGCGATTATCCTGTCACCTATGACGAGATGGAACCCTTCTTCGACCGCTTCGAGCGCGTCGCCGGTATTTCCGGCAAGGCCGGTAACATCAAGGGCAAGATCGTTGAGGGCGGCAACCCGTTTGAGGGCTGGCGTTCGAACGAATACCCAATGCCCCCGATGAAGACGACCTGGGACGGTCGCAAATTTGCCGATGCGGCAAAAGCCGCCGGTTACCACCCGTTCCCATCGCCGGGGGGCATTGCTTCGACGGCCTATGTCAATGAATATGGCATGCAGATGGGACCGTGCAATCATTGCGGTTTCTGCGAGCGCTATGGCTGCTATCAATATTCGAAGTCGTCGCCGCAAACGACGATCCTCGATGCGCTGAAGCGGATGCCAAACTTCTCTTATCGCACGGAATCGGAAGTGTTGCGCGTTGAAATGGCCCCGGATGGCAAGACCGCAACCGGCGTAACCTATTTCGACGACAAGACGCAGGAAGAAGTCTTCCAGCCTGCCGATCTCGTCATTTTGTCGTCGTTCCAGCTGAACAATGTGCATCTGGCGCTGCTGTCGGGCATCGGACAGCCTTACGATCCGGCAACGGGCGAAGGCGTGACGGGCCGTAACTACGCCTATCAGCTGACCGGCGGCGTGACGCTGTTCTTCAAGGATGAGGAATTCAATCCGTTCATCGGTACTGGCGCTAACGGCATGTGTATCGATGATTTCGGCATCAACCAGATCGATTTCGGTCGTGAGGGCTTCATCGGCGGTGCCTATTGGCGCACGGGCCAGACCAACGGCCAGCCGATCCGCAGCATGACGCTGCCCTCCGGCACGCCTGGCTGGGGCGCTGGCTGGAAGAAGGCGATTGCCGAATGGTATGGCCATTCGATGAACATCGGAACGCATGGTTCCGTCATGTCCTACAAGACCAACCATCTCGATCTCGACCCGACCTACAAGGACCCGCACGGTCGTCCGCTGATGCGCATGACCTTCAACTGGAATCCGAATGATATCCGGATGACCCAGTTCATGAAGACCAAGGCGGAAGCGCTGGCCAAGACCATGAATCCGGACCTGATACAGTCCTCCTTCAAGAAGGAAGGTGCGCAGTTCGATGTTCGTCCCTATCAGACGACGCATACGACCGGTGGGCACATCATGTCGGAAAATGCACGTGAGGGCGTCGTCAATCGCTTCTCGCAGGCATGGGACAAGCACAATGTGTTCATGCTTGGCGCGGGTAACTTTGTGCAGAACACTCAGTACAACCCGACCGGCTTGCTCGGCGGCCTTGCTTACTGGACCGCACATGCGATCCGCACGCAGTATCTTTCCAATCCGCGTCCGCTGGTTTGAGGAGAACGGTGATGAAAACTTTTCTTCGCATAATCGGTGTTCTCCTCGTTCTCGGTATCGTCGCGCTGCTGGCATTCCTGTTCGTTCCCGTTCAGCTTACCAAGCCGACGAAGGAACTGGCCGCTGACTGGAAACCGGCCAAGGGGCAGGGCGAATATGTCATGTATGCGTCCGACTGCATGGCCTGCCATACGGCCGATGGCGGCAAGCCGTTTGCTGGTGGTCGCGCCATTGCAAGCCCGATGGGCACTATCTGGACGACCAATATTACGCCGGACAAGGAAAGCGGCATCGGAAACTGGACGCTCGATCAGTTCCGCGCCGCGCTCTATGACGGTATTCGCGCCGATGGCGCGCATCTTTACCCGGCCATGCCTTACGAAAACTATCGCAAGCTGACCGAAGAAGATGTTCGTGCTCTCTACGATTACTTCATGCACGATGTGCAGCCGGTGAAGAACGAGGTCCAGCAGACCGAACTGGGCTTCCCGTTCAATATGCGCTTCGGCATCCGCGCCTGGAACTGGCTCGCGCTGACGCATAAGGCTGGCTTTACGCCCGCAGGCAAGAACGAGGCGCAGGAGCGCGGCCAGTATCTGGTCGAAGGTCCGGCGCATTGTGCGGCCTGCCACAGCCCACGCAACAGCTTCATGGCGCAGGATGGTGTCAGTGCGGGCGACAAGAACTTCCTGTCGGGCGGTGTCATCGACGGTTGGAACGCGCCTGCGCTGCGCGGCCCGCAATCGGCTCCACAGAAATGGTCGGTCGAGGAAATGGCCACCTATCTCGCAACGGGTCGCAATTCCTATTCGACCGCAAACGGCGAAATGGGTCTGGTGGTCGAGCATTCACTCCAGCACCTGACGGATGCCGACAATCTCGCGATTGCTGCTTTCCTCAAGGGTGTCGATGGGGCGACTGTCGAGGTTCCGCAGAGCTTCGCGGCCAAGGTTTCCACGGCGCTTCCGGCAGCACCTGCCGATGCCGCTGGCGAAGCAACCGCGAAGATGCTGACGGAAGCCTCTCCGGACATGCCGGTGGGTGCGCGTCTTTATCTCGACAATTGCGCTGCCTGCCACTTCGTGACCGGCAAGGGTGCGCCGGGAATTTTCCCGGAACTGGCTGACAATGATCTGGTGACAGGTTCGGAAGTGAAGCCGCTGATCTCGGTCATCCTGCACGGTGCCGAAGTGCCATCGACGGCAAAGCGTCCGATGCGTCTTGTGATGCAGGGTTATGCCGATCGCCTGACGGATCAGGAAGTGGCTGACCTTGCCTCCTTTGTTCGCTCCGCATGGGGCAACAAGGCGGGCGCGGTTTCGGCTGGTGATGTGGCTGCGGTTCGCAAGAGCGAAGCAGCAGCGCACTGATCTGTCGCAGAATTTGCAGAAGAATAGGCGGCGGCGCGAAAGCTCCGCCGCCTATTTCTTTCGCGCTGGCTTTGCGCTGTTGAGCGTGATGGCGGCGCGAACGAGCGCGGTGAGCGCATCGGCGTCGATCTCTTCGCCTTCACGAATATCGATGGCCCGGCGCACATTGCCTTCGAGACTGGAATTGAACAGACCGCTTGGGTCGTCCAGCGATGCACCTTTGGCGAAAGTCAGTTTGACGACCTGCTTATAAGTCTCGCCTGTGCAGATAATGCCATCGCGCTCCCATACGGGTACGCCGCGCCATTTCCATGTTTCAATGATTGCCGGATCGGCTTTGGTGATGATGGCGCGAACTTTGGCCAGCGTTTCGCCTCTCCAGTCGGCAAGCTCCGCGACGCGCTTATCGATCAGGCGCGAAGCAGAGATGTTTTCATCAGCTGTCGGCATTTTGTTCATTTTCGGTCCTCCTCCATTCCACCCGCGAGGATGTTAGAACACGGGAAGCCGAAAAATGAAACGGCTTTGCATTAGGCGCCCCTTATGCTTCAGCGCCAGAATTTCTTGGCGTCGAGAACATCGTCGAGCGCCGTCTGCGCCTTTTCGATCAGCTGTTTTTTATCGGCATGGAAGATCAGGTTCTGAGCCTCCGGCGTTTCTTCAATGCCGTATTGTTTCAGCACATCGTGGCCGATGGCCAGATCGTTGAGCGCACCCAGCCGGTCTTGCAGCGCTTCCATTGCCTTGTTGAAATTCTTGTACCGGCGCAGCCCCCGCTTGTCGGCAAAGAGTGGTGCGAAGAATTCTGCCGCATAACGCAATTTCTTCGCGTCTTTTCGAGCCTCATGCCGGTGTTCATCGTCGATTTCAGCAAGGTCGCGACCGTGCTTCTTGAGCTTCTTGCGCATCCGGTCGAGCGCTTTTGCGGCAAAATCTTCGACGGGCTTTCCACCGTCGGGATGTTTGGCATAGTCACCGCAGAGCAGCCATTCGTTGAAGTCGAGCATCAGCGCTCGGCTGCGATCCGACGCAAGTGCTTCGACGATTTCGGCATAGCTGCCCTTGCGGGCGGTCTCCAGTTTTTCCCACAGTTCTCCATCGGCGGCCTTCAGCAGAAGCACATCCAGATTGCGGGCATCGCCAAGTGTGTTGGCCAGCCAGCGGAATTCGTCCGAAAATCGCTTTGCATTTTCATCCAGCAGGGGTTTGAAAAGTGACAGCGCCGAGCGCAGCCGCCGGATGGCAACGCGCGCCTGATGCAGGCTGCCCGCATGTCCCTTTTGCAGCAGCAAGGTCTCGTTCAGGCGAAACTGCCGAAAGCAGGAAAGCGCAATCATGCGGAAACCTTCATCCGCAGTTAGGCGCGGCTCCAGACCGATTGCTTCGGCCTTGGCGGCATTGCGCATGGCCGACAATAAACGGTAGCCGCGTTCCGATTTGGATTGAACGCCAATCTTCACCGGGACGATTGCATTGATCTTGCGGGCGAGGGCGAAAAGCTGGCGTGGATCGCCGCCTTTCAGTTCCAGTTCGATCTCGTGAAAGGGCGCCTGCCTGTCGCCCGCCATGACGATCCCGGTATCGGCAGCCACTTCGATGCTGGAGGTGCCTTCGGTCAGGTTCCAGATGCGGCGGTTGGTGACAACTTCAAACTGCACGACAAGATTGCGTTCGATCGGGCCGAAGCGGTTGAGAAGTGGGCTGTTATAGTCGAACACGGGCGTGTTTGTTCGCGCCGGGGTTTCCCATTCGGAACGGGCGAAAAGCGAGGCGTTGGAGCCGGTCGCCTTTACGGTCTGGATGGTTTTCTCGCCGGAGCGGCGGATGCGCAAGGTGAAACCATTATCGAAAAGCCGGCAATCGCCTGTGTCGAAATAAACCGAGTGCAATTCCCGCGTGGCGGCAGGCTGCCCCAAAAAGCTGGAGAGCGCGATCTTTTCGAGATCGGCAGGGGAAATTTCGAGCTTCAGTTCGATTTCGGTCAATGGCGAACTCCTTATAGCCAGCCCCGACGACGCCTGTTCCGACTAACTAATAGAAACTTCTGTCAGTCTCATGACGAAGATTATGCCAGATTCACTTGAACCTCGCCTATGATGTTCTGTGTATTGGCTCTATCAGCTGTTTTCAGGAACCCGCGTGGCGGAATCTCTTAAGATCAGTTCAACCGGCCAGAGTTCGTGGATATCGGTCGCGGCGCGACCGTCGAGAATGTCCATCAGAAGATCGGCGCAGCGTTTGCCCGCCGCCCGCATGGATGAGCGCGTCGCCGCCAGCGACGGCACCATATTTTCGGCACTGAGGAAGGAGATAACATCGTCATGGGCGATGACTGAGATATCCTTGCCGATGGTCAGCCCGAACGAGCGCGCCGCGCGATAGATGCCAAGCGCCGTCATCATCGACCCGGCAACAAAGGCGGTCGGGCGCGGGTTGCGCTCCAAGAGCTTGAGTGCAAGGCGATAGCCGATTTCGTCGGTAAAATCGCCATGCTCCACCAGATCGGGATCGAAGGGAACGCCTCTGCTTTCCAGCGCCTTGCGATAGCCTTCGTCGCGGTGGAGCGAAAATGTGAAGCCATAGCGCCCGTTGATCATCGCGACACGGCGATGCCCAAGATCCAGCAGATGCGCCGTCGAGCGACAGACCGCGCCTTCATTGTCGATATCCAGCCAGGCATGCGGAATGTCGGTTTCCGAACGTCCATGCACCAGAAACGGCATGCCGAGTTCATGCAGCAGCCGAATCCGCTCATCATTCGGCTTCGGTGAGGTCACGATGATTGCATCGACCCGGCGACTTGTCGCGAGGCGGCGGCAAATCTGAACTTCATCATCCGTACCATTGTGGGAAATTGGGCTGACGAGAATATCCACCTCATCCTGACTGAGCCGCTCGGCCATGCCGCGCATGAATTCTGCAAAATGAAATTCGCTGTTGCGCCCCATCACGACGCCGATGGCTCCGGCACGCCCGGTTGCAAGCCTGACCGCATTTTCATTGGGGCGATAACCGAGACGAACGGCTTCATCCATCACCCGCTTGCGCGTGCTCTCGGCGACTTCAGGATAGCCGCTTAATGCACGACTGACGGTCGTGGCTGAAAGCCCCAGTTGTTTGGCAAATTCACGAAGTTTCATTTGGCATGTCGAGTTGAGAGGCGGGCAAGGCGGCGGGATTATAGCCGCTTCCTTGCGATTAACAATCGGCGTGCCCGTCGCAGAGCGACGTGGCTGATTATCATTGTGCTATAAATCCAAACCGCTTTCAAGTTTGTTTCAAAAAGAAGCATCAAACCGCGTTCGCGTCAGGCGCGCAAGGCCATCGTCCGACGAACGTGTCTTTCTCAAGATATTGAAAGATATAGAAATATATGAAGAGGTCCAAACCCTGTTCATTTTGCGAGAATCTGTTGCTTGACAGAAATGCGGTCCTCTGCAACTTTTTGCTATCCAAACCGTTTTCGATTTTGAACAACCGCTTACAGAATGGATGGGAGGAGGGAACAATGAAATCAATAAAGGGAATGCTCACGGCCTGCGTGGCTTTGGGCCTTGCGACAGTCAGCGCACAGGCGGTGGAAATTTCGCTCGCTGCCAATTCGACGGGCAACAACATCAAGTTCTTGCAGGACCAGATCGTCAAATTCGAGAAGGATACCGGCAACAAGGTCAATATCGTTTCGATGCCGCCGTCATCGAGCGAACAGTTCAGCCAGTATCGCCTGTGGCTGGCGGCAGGCAATGCGGATATCGACGTCTATCAGACCGATGTGGTCTGGGCACCGCAATTGTCCGACCAGTTTGTTGACCTCACCGAGGCAACGAAGGATGTCACTGCTGCGCATTTCCCATCGATCATTGCATCGCAGACCGTCAATGGGAAGCTGGTCGCGCTGCCGTTTTATACGGATGCGCCCGCCTTGTTCTACCGCAAGGATCTTCTCGAAAAATACGGCAAGCCGGTTCCCAAAACCTGGGATGAAATGACGGCGACCGCCAAGGAAATCATGGATAAGGAGCGCGCCGACGGCAAGTCCGATCTCTGGGGGTTTGTCTTTCAGGGCAATGCCTATGAAGGGCTGACCTGCAACGCGCTTGAATGGATCAAGTCGTCGGGCGGTGGTCAGATCGTCGAGGCCGACGGCACGATTTCGATTAATAATGAGAAGGCCGCCGCAGCCATCGACCGCGCCAAGGGCTGGATCGGATCGATCTCGCCGCAAGGCGCGCTGGCCTATCAGGAAGAGGAATCGCGCGGTGTCTGGCAGACCGGCAATGCGGTCTTCATGCGCAACTGGCCCTATGCCTATGCGCTGGGCAACAGCGCCGATAGCGGCGTGAAGGGCAAGTTCGACGTTGCTCCACTGCCTGCTGGCGCCGATGGAGATGCTCCATCCTCCACACTTGGCGGCTGGAATCTTGCAGTGTCCAAATATTCGACCAAGCAGGAAGCAGCCATCGCTCTGGTGAAATATCTGGCCTCGCCGGAAGTGCAGAAGGTGCAGGCGGTCGAGATTTCGCGCCTGCCGACCATCGAAGCGCTTTACGACGACAAGGATGTCATTGCGGCGCAGCCTTTCATGGCCAATTGGAAGCCGATTTTCCAGAATGCCGTGCCGCGTCCGTCGGCTGCGACGAAGGTGAAGTATAATGAAGTGTCGTCAAAATTCTGGACGGCGGTTCACAAGACACTCTCCGGCAACGGAACGGCTGCGGAGAATCTCGAATTGCTTGAGGTCGAGCTGACCGAGCTGGAAGGTTCCGGCTGGTAAGGACCGATCAAGCCGCGTTCGGGTTGTCCTCCCAAGCCCCGCCCATCCCCTAGGTGGGCGACCCGAACGCTCATATTCCTCTGGGCAGGACCAAGAGCTGGATCATGACAGAGACTTCTTCCCATCGTGCGGAGGCCGCGCCGTCAAGGCTGCGCGTGCATTCCGATCTGCGCAGCCAGCGCATCCGGTCTGCATGGGTGTTTCTCGCCCCGACATTGTTCGTGCTCGCGCTGGTGGCCGGTTGGCCACTGCTCAGAACCATCTATTTCAGCTTCACCAATGCCTCGCTGACCAGCCTTGGCACAGCAGAGTTTGTCGGCTTCGACAATTATCTGTCCTGGGTGACGCTCAAGAGCGGCCGTACCGTCTATCGTGGACTTTTGGCCGACCCGGCATGGTGGGGCGCGGTCTGGAACACGGTAAAATTCACGCTGCTTTCGGTCAGTCTGGAAACGGTGTTCGGACTGATCGTGGCGCTGGTGCTCAACGCCAATTTTCCGGGGCGCGGTCTGGTGCGCGCGGCGATCCTGATCCCGTGGGCGATCCCCACAATCGTCTCGGCCAAGATCTGGCACTGGATGCTCAACGACCAGTTCGGCATCCTCAATCACATCCTGCTCAATCTCGGGCTTATCAGCCAGAAAATCGCCTGGACCGCCAATCCGGACACGGCAATGATCGCGGTTTTGATTGTCGATGTCTGGAAAACGACGCCCTTCATGGCGCTGCTTATTCTGGCCGGTTTGCAGATGGTGCCGACGGATATTTATGAAGCGGCCAGGATCGACGGCGTGCATCCGCTGAAAGTGTTCTGGCGCGTGACGCTGCCGCTGATCCGCCCGGCGCTGATGGTGGCGATCATCTTTCGCATGCTGGATGCGCTGCGCATTTTCGATCTTATCTATGTGCTGACGCCCAACAATGCACAGACAAAAACCATGTCGGTCTTTGCGCGTGAAAATCTGTTCGATTTCGACAAATTTGCCTATGGTGCGGCGGCATCGACAATGCTGTTCCTCATCATCGCTGGCATCACCTTGCTCTACATGTTCTTCGGACGTGTGAACATCACCAGCAAGGGAGACTAGAAGATGCGGTACATAAAGTTAGCTGGCTTCTATCTTCTGGTGGCGATCATCATTCTGGTTGCGGTGTTCCCGTTCTATTATGCGATCATTACCAGTGTGAAATCGGGAACGGCGCTATTTCAGGTCGATTACTGGCCGACCAATTTCTCGGTTGAGAATTATACCAGCGTGCTGACGCAGGGCAGCTTTCTGCGCAGTCTCGGCAATTCGCTGCTGGTGGCAACAGTTGTGGTGGCGATCTCGCTTCTGTTGGCGATAACGGCGGCCTATGCGCTGGCGCGGGTGGGTTTTCGGGGCAGGGGGCTTTTGCTGCTCACCATTCTTTCGGTGTCGATGTTCCCCCAGATCGCCGTGCTGGCCGGTCTGTTCGAGCTGATCCGTTTCTTGGGCATTTTCAACACGCCGCTGGCGCTGATCTTCTCCTACATGATCTTCACTTTGCCTTTCACGGTGTGGGTGCTCACCACCTTCATGCGCGATCTGCCGGTGGAGATCGAGGAAGCCGCCATCGTCGACGGCGCGTCGCCTTGGGTCATCATAACGCGGGTGTTCATGCCGTTGATGTGGCCCGCCTTGGTGACGACAGGTCTGCTTGCCTTCATCTCTGCATGGAACGAGTTCCTGTTCGCGCTCACCTTCACCTCGTCCGGCGGCCAGCGCACTGTGCCGGTGGCTATCGCGCTTCTGTCCGGCAGCAGTCAGTTCGAAATCCCCTGGGGCAACATCATGGCGGCTTCGGTCATCGTCACGGTCCCCCTCGTCATCCTCGTGCTCATCTTCCAGCGGCGGATTGTCTCCGGTCTGACGGCGGGTGGCGTAAAGGGCTAGGAGTATAGTCATGGCAGAACTTCAATTGCGCGATGTGCGCAAGTCTTTCGGCAACTTCGATGTCATCAAGGGCGTGGATATGGATATCCGCCCCGGTGAGTTCATGGTCTTTGTCGGTCCATCGGGTTGCGGAAAATCCACCTTGCTGCGTTTGATTGCCGGGCTGGAGGAGATCACGTCCGGCAGTCTTGCCATTGACGGAACCGTGGTCAACAGCTTCACCCCGTCGAAGCGCGGCATTGCCATGGTGTTCCAGTCCTATGCGCTTTATCCGCATATGACGGTCTATGAAAACATGGCCTTCGGCATGCAGCTTGCAGGCAAAAGCAAGGACGAATGCAAGAGCCGCATTCATAAAGCTGCGGAGATGCTGCAACTGACGCCCTATCTGGAGCGTCTGCCGCGCCAGCTTTCCGGCGGCCAGCGCCAGCGCGTGGCCATCGGCCGGGCCATCGTGCGCGATCCCAAGGTTTTCCTGTTCGACGAACCCTTGTCCAACCTCGATGCGGCGCTACGTGTGGCTACAAGGCTTGAGATCGCCAAGCTCCACCAGAGCATGGAAGACACCACCATGATCTATGTGACGCATGATCAGGTGGAGGCGATGACGCTGGCCGACCGCATCTGCGTGCTGCGCGATGGACGTGTGGAGCAGGTGGGGACGCCGCTTGAGCTTTACGAAAAGCCGAACTCGCTTTTCGTCGCCGGGTTCATCGGATCGCCGAAGATGAATTTCCTGACCGGCCAACATGCCGAGCCTTTCGGTGCTCATACGGTGGGTTTGCGTTCGGAGCATCTCGCCGTTGTGTCCGAGGGCGGCCACTGGACCGGTCAGGTGATCCACACCGAAATCCTCGGTTCCGACACCTATGTCTATATCGATCTTGGCCTGGAGGAACCGCTGGTGGTCCGCGAAAGCGGTGTCGCGGTGCGCAAATCCGGCGAGACGCTATCGGTTTCCCCCGCAGGGGACAATATTCATCGCTTCGATGAAAAGGGCCGCGCCGTTTGACGCCGACCTCCCAAGCTCAATGAGATGAAACAACCGGGCCGTCATGCCCGCAGCAAGGAGAATATCCGTGCCTATTCGCACAATCGTCTGGGGTGAGAACATCCACGAGCAGATCAACGAAACGGTGCGTTCGGTCTATCCGAACGGCATGCACAACACGATTGCCGATGCGTTGAATACCGACAGCAGCATTCAGGCAACCACCGCTACCTTGCAGGAGCCGGACCATGGCTTGCCGGAAGCGCGTCTGGCCGAGACCGATGTACTGGTCTGGTGGGGGCACAAGGATCACGGTGCCGTCAGCGATGAGGTGGTGGAGCGCGTGGCCAGGCGCGTCTTCGAAGGTATGGGGCTGATCGTGCTCCATTCCGGCCATTTCTCCAAAATCTTCAAGCGGGTCATGGGCACGCCCTGCGCGCTGAAATGGCGTGAGGCGGGCGAGCGCGAGCGCGTCTGGGTTGTCAATCGCGGCCATCCAATCGCGCAGGGACTTGATGAGAATTTCGTGCTCGAGAACGAAGAAATGTATGGCGAACAGTTCTCCGTGCCGGAGCCGCTGGAAACGGTGTTCATTTCGTGGTTCGCGGGCGGCGAAGTGTTTCGCTCCGGCATGACATGGCGGCGCGGCGCGGGCAATGTGTTCTATTTCCGCCCCGGACATGAAACCTACCCGACCTATCACGATGCCAATGTGCAAACCGTTCTGCGCAATTCGGTCAAATGGGCGTACAATCCGCAACCGTCATGGACGGGCATCCACGCCGCGCCGAATGTTCCGGTCGAAAAAGCGCTGGAGCCGATTGTCGAGCGTGGACCCAAGCTGCACAAGGCCGGTGAAGCCGGTTATCGCTGAGGTGCATGATGCGTCTTCTTATTCTGGGTACTGGCGGCATGGCGAAAAACCATGCCGAAGCCTTCGGGGCGATCCATGGCGTCGAGGTTGTCGCGGCCTGTGATGTGTCGGCAGAGCGCGTCGATGCCTTTTCGGAAAACCACGACATTCACAACCGCTTCACGCGGCTTGAGGATGCGCTGGAATGGGGCCGTTTCGATGCGGTCGCCAATGTGACGCCGGACGCCATTCATCACCCGACCACGCTGGCGCTGGTTGGCGCGGGCAAGCACGTCTTTTGCGAAAAGCCGCTGGCGGAAAGCTATGAAAAGGCCGCCGAAATGGCCGATGCCGCCGAGCAGGCCAATGTCGTCAATATGGTCAATCTGACCTATCGCAATGTTGCGCCCTTGCAAAAGGCGCGCGAAATGGTGCTGGCCGGAGAGATCGGGCAGGTGCGCCATTTCGAGGCGTCCTATCTGCAAAGCTGGCTGGTGTCGAAGACATGGGGCGACTGGAAGACCGAGAGCAAATGGCTCTGGCGGCTTTCCACGCGCCATGGGTCGAATGGTGTTCTGGGCGATGTCGGCATTCATATCCTCGACTTCGCATCCTATGCCATCGGCAGCGATGTGCAGCGGGCGTCCGCTCGGCTCAAAACTTTCGACAAGGCGGAAAACGACCATATTGGCGAATATGTGCTGGATGCCAATGACAGCTTCGTCATGATGGCGGAGTATGCCAATGGTGCGCTGGGTGTCATTCATGCCAGCCGCTGGGCGACCGGCCATTTGAACGAGCTGCGCCTGCGCATCCATGGCGACAAGGGCGCGCTGGAAGTGCTCCATACACCCACTGGATCAAGCCTGCGCGGTTCTATCGGCGAGGATATCGAAACGCCGGTCTGGCGGGATATCGATGCCGGTATCGTTGAGACGAACTATCAGCGTTTTGCCCGTGCCGTGGCTGACGGTGTCGGGCTGGAGCCGAGTTTCCGCCATGCCGCCAACCTGCAACGCGTGCTCGATCATGCCATGGTCGTGGACAAGCCCTTGCCAGAAGTGGTCGAAAACTGACCATCGTAACGCCGGTCTGTCGCAAACAGGCCGGCGTTTTGCGCCTGGCAATCTCTCTACCGTAGAGTGCGGGATATTTCCGCCTGTGCCGCTTTCAGCGCGGGAAGGTAACGTGTGATGACGTCGGCCATCGGTTCATCGGTCAAAGCCAGACCGACATTCAGCGCCGCAACCACTTTGCCATGAAAATTGGTGAGCGGCACCGCCATGGAGCGCAGGCCGATTTCCACTTCCTGATCAATGCCTGCATAGCCTTGCTCGCGGACGCGGGCCAGTTCTTCCATGATGCGCGCCAGATCAGTTTCCGTCCGGGGCGTGCGGGCGATGCGCTGGCTCGCATTCAGCGTTTCAAGCGCCTCTTCATGAGGCAAGGCCGCCAGCAGCACCCGCCCCATCGAGGTGCAATAGGCTGGCAATCGCGATCCCGGCATCAGCATCACCGACATGACGCGCTGCTGCGCCGCACGGGCGACATAGACGATTTCCGTCTCATCAAGAATGGAAACGGACGTGCTTTGGCGGATTTCGTCCGACAGGCGGTCGAGAAAAGGCTGCACGATACGCGGAAGCGGCATCGAGGCGAGGCATCCTGTGCCAAGCCGCAGGATGCGCGGTGTCACCGTAAAATATTTGCCGTCATAGGCACAATAACCAAGCTCGGCCAATGTCAGCAGGCAGCGCCGCGTCGTGGCGCGATCATAACCGGAAATCTCCGCTGCATCGGAAATGCTGAGCCTCGGATGATCGAAGGTGAAAGCCTCGATAACCTTCAGGCCTTTGGCCAGCCCGCCCATCATGTCGCGATCCTTGATCTGCACGCAGGCAATCTCCGTATTTGTGCGATTATCGAACAAAGTAAGCATAACGCACAAAATCATTGTGGTCGAGGGGGCATCGTTTTATTCAATCTCGAGCGCATTTTTGAAAGACGGTTCCCCAATTTTCGGCATGCGTACTGCCCGGCCCGAGTTTGGCGCTGCGGTCGTCTGAGGAGAAAAATATGGACAAGACAATAGGAAGCCTTGCGGAAGCGGTTGCTGGGATCGGCGATGGCGCGACCGTGATGATCGGCGGGTTTGGTGGATCGGGCGCGCCGATTGAACTCATTCACGCGCTCATCGACAAGGGGCCGAAGAACCTGACGGTCATCAACAACAATGCTGGTAACGGTCGCATCGGCATTGCCGCCATGATCGACGCGGGACTGGTCAGGAAGATGATCTGTTCGTTTCCGCGTTCGTCCGATCCGCGCGCCTTCACGGACAAATATCTGGCTGGTGAAATCGAGCTTGAGCTGGTTCCGCAGGGAACGCTCGCCGAACGCATCCGCGCTGGTGGCGCTGGCATCCCGGCCTTCTATACGCCAACTGCCTATGGCACTGAGCTTGCCGAGGGCAAGGTGATCGCTGAATTCGATGGCCGCCCTTATGTGCAGGAACGCTGGCTGAAGGCCGATTTCGCGCTGATCAAGGCGCATGTGGCTGATATTCACGGCAATCTCAATTACCGCATGGCGGCGCGCAACTTCAATCCGCTGATGTGCATGGCTGCCGGCAAGACCATCGTGCAGGCGTCGCAGATCGTGCCGCTCGGCGGCATCGAGCCGGAAAACGTCATCACGCCGGGCATCTTCGTCGACAGCATTGTCGAGGTTACAAACCCGCAGCAGGAAGAAGAACTCATTCGGGCAGGAGTGGCCTACGTATGACCGTCGATACTCGTGAGGACATCAAGCTTTCCAACGCCCAGATTGCCTGGCGCGCGGCGCAAGATATTGCCGACGGCGCTTATGTGAATCTTGGGATCGGTTTTCCCGAAATGGTTGCCCGCTATCAGCCGGAAGGCCGCGAGGCGATCTTCCACACCGAAAACGGCATTCTCGATTTCGGCGAAGCGCCGCCGGAAGGTGAGGAAGACTGGGATCTCATCAACGCAGGCAAAAAGGCTGTGACGCTGAAGCCAGGTGCTGCCTTCTTCCACCATGCCGACAGCTTTGCCATGGTGCGCGGCGGCCATCTCGATGTGGCGATCCTCGGCGCTTATCAGGTTGCGCAAAACGGCGATCTCGCGAATTGGCGCGTCGGCGCCAAGGGTGTGCCTGCCGTCGGCGGCGCGATGGACCTTGTCCATGGTGCCAAGCAGGTGGTGGTCATCACCGAGCACGTCACCAAAAAGGGCGAGCCGAAGCTGGTGGAAAAATGCGCTTTTCCGCTGACGGGCGTCGGCTGCATCACGCGCATCTACACCAGCCATGCGGTGATTGACGTTGATAAGGGCCGCTTTGTGCTGCGCGAAAAGCTTGCCGCGATGACGCTGGAAGAGCTACAGGCTATGACCGGCGCTAAGCTGCATATCGATGGCCCTGTCGCCGATCTCGTTGTTCCAGAATTGTGAGGCCTGTCATGACCGAAGCCTATATTTGCGATTATATCCGTACTCCCATTGGTCGTTATGGCGGCGCGCTTTCTGCAGTCCGTGCCGACGATCTCGGTGCCGTTCCGTTGAAAGCACTCATGGCGCGCAACACGTCGGTCGATTGGGAAGCCGTCGATGATGTCATCTTCGGTTCGGCCAATCAGGCAGGCGAAGACAACCGCAATGTCGCGCGTATGTCGCTGCTGCTGGCCGGTCTGCCGGTTGGCGTTTCTGGCACCACGATCAACCGTCTGTGCGGTTCGGGCATGGATGCGGTCATCGCAGCTGCACGCGCGATCAAGGCAGGCGAAGCGGAACTGATGATTGCCGGTGGCGTCGAAAGCATGAGCCGCGCGCCTTTCGTCATGCCAAAGGCTGATAGCGCCTTTTCGCGCAAGGCGGAAATCTTCGATACCACCATCGGCTGGCGCTTCGTCAATCCGTTGATGAAGAAGCAATATGGCGTCGATTCCATGCCGGAAACCGGCGAGAACGTTGCCGAAGACTATAAGGTCTCGCGCGCCGATCAGGATGCATTTGCCGTTCGCAGCCAGAACAAGGCCGCTGAGGCGCAGGCCAATGGCCGTCTGGCCAAGGAAATAGTGGCGGTCACCATTCCGCAGCGCAAGGGTGATCCTGTCGTCGTGGACAAGGACGAGCATCCGCGTGCCACCAGCATCGAAGCGCTGGCCAAGCTGCCGACGCCTTTCCGCGAAGGCGGTACGGTCACGGCAGGCAATGCGTCGGGCGTCAATGACGGTGCGGCCGCATTGATCGTTGCTTCGGAAGCAGCGGTGAAGAAATATGGCCTCACGCCTATCGCCCGCGTTGTGGGTGGTGCGACGGCTGGCGTGCCGCCGCGTGTGATGGGCATCGGCCCGGCTCCGGCAACCAGGAAGCTCAGCGCCCGTATCGGCATTGCGCCCGATGCTTTCGACGTGATCGAGCTGAACGAGGCGTTCGCTTCGCAGGGCCTCGCCGTGCTGCGCGAACTGGGCATTGCCGACGACGACAGCCGCGTCAATCCGAATGGCGGCGCGATTGCGCTTGGTCACCCGCTTGGCATGTCGGGTGCGCGCATTGCGGGCACCGCGGCGCTGGAACTGTCGCTGAACGGCGGCAAATATGCGCTGGCTACCATGTGCATCGGCGTCGGTCAGGGCATTGCCATCGCGCTCGAACGCGTTTGATCGAACTTCTTCATCTCCAGCGAGGTTGTGAAGCAGCTTTGCTGGAGATGTGCGGGAATGATGGCGGAAGGAAATGGGGGTCGAACCCACCAGAGACCGTCTATCAGCCCCTCCCGGATTTGAAGTCCGGACATGCCACCGGGCATGCATCCCTTCCAGATATTGAATTCGTCCCATACTTTCGCACGGGCTAACTGTAGTAACGGGTTATCACCGCGTCAATCTGCGCCGCAGCGTTGGGTGCTATTTGTGCTAGTGCCTTCGCGATAGATAGCAGCATGGAATATTCAGAAGATGGAATGGATTCCTGTATTCTTGATAGCGTTCAAGGTTCTCGTGTTGGGCGTGGCCATGTTCTTCGCCATCAAGTTTCACTACGACGAAGATAAAAAAAAGAAGAATAGCGAGAAAGGCGGGACCTAACGCCCACTTCAGCCGGGCTTGCCCGGTTTGTCTCAATCACTGAATGATGCACGTCCCCGGCCAATCGCGGCACGAGCGATTGGCGCATCCGGTGAGGGCTGCCGCCACGATCAGAATGCAAATAGCTGTCGCCAGTGTCTTCATGTTTCGTCACTCATGATCGCTGGGGGTGATCGCTGCCAAACCTCATTGCCAGACTTCGCTGACACTGGGCGTAACGCTACACCAAGCAAGCGTTCCCACCAAGTCTTGATGGCACCCGCGCAGTATGGAAATGTCTGGCTTAAGGACCCCGCGCTGCCCACTCAATCATTCGAACGGTCGGGATAAGGTTCTTTGGGAACCTTGATATGAGGATTGCCCGGCGCATTTGATTGTTCGTGAGTAGGCTTTTCCTGATGGTCACTCGGTTCCACAGGAGATGGATCGATAGCTTCTTTCTCTCGTACCAGATCCGGGTCGGACCACGGATTTCGCTTTTGTGCCATTTTCTTCCCTCCTGGGTCATTGGTCTTGCTGGTTGACGTCGACTTCTTGTTGTCGGGACAGATATCTGGCGCTTGCAATGCCCGCTGCCAGATCAGCGATATATGTCTGATTGCGCAGTCCGCTCTGGTAGAGACTGATGATACTGGATGCCAGGTCCGACGCTGAATAGGCGTTGCCGCCTGCCTCGAGCTTCTCGCTCGCTTCGGTAAAACATCTGCGCATCAAATCGACTTCTCCCGGCGCGTATATACGGCTCGCTTCATTGAAGAGCGGCATAGAACCCTCCTTTCAGCCACCAATCAAAAGCCTGCAAGATGCAGTAAAACGGCGATTGAATGCACCAGAGCAAAAATGGTTCCGTTAAAAATGCCCTGTCTTGCGTGGGCAAGACAGGGCGGGTGCCAACTTCCCGAGCTTGGTCTGAGCGGCAATTGACACCAACGACACCGAACTTCGGACGCAAGCGAAAGTTCCCCGCCTTTTGGTTCCAGCTATTCGTCGGCCCGGATTTGGGCGTGCGAAATCAGCCCGAAGATGAATGTGCCCCCGACGATGTTACCAAAAAGCGTGGGCAGCCCGAATTTGAAGATGCTGTCGAAAGCAGAAACTTCGCCGATGAACAGCAAGAAGAGCACTTCAATCGACCCGACCACGATATGGGTGAGGTCACCGATTGCAATGAGATAGGTGATCAGGAAAATAAGAAAAATATGGCCTTGCTTGGTGCTGTGCAGCATCCAGACCAAAGTCGCAATCAGCCATCCAGACATGATGCCTTTGCTGAATAGCTCATTACTTGTTTTCTCCATAAGATGCTTGCCCATATCTGTAAATGTGCGCGTAACCTCAACGGAGAAGATGGGCATCAAGACTATGACGAGGGCGGCAATCGCTCCTCCAATCAGATTGCCCAAAAGAACGATGCTCCACAGTCGTATCATCTTGAAAAAGTGAGACGCTGTCGGCTCTGTCATAAAAGGCAGAACCGGGGTGATCGTGTTTTCGGTGAACAATTGCTGGTTGGCGATGATCACGATTATAAAGCCCACGGTATAGCCGGCTGAACTGAGCAGAAAGAACAGGTTCCCGTCGGGAAGGTAGGCCTCCAGAATGCCCCGGGCGATCATCGAGGTACTCATCGAGATACCACCGGCGATTGCCGACCAGAACAGCGCCATCGCCTCTCTGTTCATTTCCTTTTCGCCTTCGCGGCGAATGAGTTCATGAATAGCAGCGGCTTTGGAGGGGAGATTTTCCTTCAGGACCTCCGCTGATTGGCCGTCTTCTTTCGGTTCAGGCATGAAGGCGTCTCCTCGTTGCGCCCTGTTGTTGCGTCATTTTGGAACGCATAGGTGGGTAAAAACTAACTAGGGCGCGGATTTTCTGCGTCCAGAGCGCTCAGCCCCCCCCGAAATACGACAGATGCCGTATAGCGGCCGGGCAAAATCTACCGTTTCCTGAGGGGGGATTGTGTAACAACGCCTGCATGATCTCATCAAATTTCGGCGTCCATACTGGCGAGACCAGTAGAGGAGGAATGATGAAGACCATAGCTGTGTTAGCGATTGGAGCATTCATGGTGTCGGGAACAGCATTTGCGTCAGCGCCCGCTGTATCGACCACCAAGCAGACTATCAAGCAAGATCAGGTATCCGGCCCGGTGGTGGCAGGTGGCCCAGGCAAATTGGGTCGCGTTTCTACATCGACCAGTGGCAAGCGCTTTATCTTTTAAGGCGGATGGTTTGCCCCGTTCAGGCGGGGCATTCATCCGTGAGTCGGGTCTCAGCGAAATCGCCGAACAAGTCCAGCTTGCGACGGTTTAGCCGTCGCAAATCTCCGCGCCGGATTGTGACGCTGTTGCGATCAAAGAACTCAAGGATCTGGATCGCCACCTTGCGGCCACTGTCCACACGGTCGCGAAAACGCGCGGCGATAAACCAGCCGCTGTCGAATTCTTCATCCATCACCGAGAGTATGCCGATCATCTCGGCAATCGTATCACGCTTGAAAAAATGATCGTGCGCCACTTCATGCACACGACCCATCCGACCGCCAAGCTTGAGAATGCGACGGATGTCTTCCTCCTTTTCGCCCACCAAACCGGCAATGTCGCGCACGCGCGGCGGGCGAAAGCGCGCTTCGCCGCCAAGCATCGGCGCGATCCGCTCCCACAGTGCCGCGTCGGCGTCACTCATCGTCACCTCATGCTCGCTGAGCCGAAGCCAAGCGCCGTCGAGCTTCACCAGTTGCAAATCCGTCAACGCGGCTATCGCAGCCCGGAAGGCGCTTGCAGGCAGGCGCGGTTTTAAAAGCAGACGCAGTCTTTCCACGCCCATGCCGATCAGGTCCGGGTTCTCGTCATGGAAAATGCCGAGCCGCTCAAGAATGGCATTCCGCAATGCATCCCAGCGCTCCGGCAACAGCAGCAACTGCGCCTGTCCTTGCGGCAGAACCGTCGCATCGAGCGCTTGCGCCAGATATTGCGGTCCATGGCTCAAAGCACGGTCGCGCAGAAAAGCGGTTGCATCCAGATAAAACGGATCGACGGACAGCAGCGCCCGTGCCGCTTGTACTGGGTCATCAATGGCATGGGCGTCGAGTTGAGCCATGCGTTCAGGGCTGCGGCGCTTGCGCTGCGGCGGGCGCAGATCAAGAAAGCGACCACCGCCGATTGTCCGCTGCGCGGAGACATCGCGAATGACAAAACGATCACCCGATGCGGCTGCAATCGGGCGATCCAGCACCAGTTGCACACGTCCATGCGCGCCCGGCGCGAGCGCCTCGTCCTGCAAAAGCACGATGCGCGCACCCACTTCCGCCGACGCATGGTGCAGCCGTACTGGAAACCACTGGTCTATCGGCTTGCGTTCCGATGGCAGGATTGAAAGCGAGGCGTCGATACGATCTGTCGGCAGGTGCAAGTCGGGCGACAACACCATGTCGCCACGACTGACAGCGTCCTTGGAGATGCCCTCGCCTGCCAGATTGAGCGCGCAACGGTCGCCCGCCTGTGCAGTTTCGCTTGGCCGGTTTTGCG
This sequence comes from Ochrobactrum teleogrylli, assembly GCF_006376685.1. Lineage (GTDB taxonomy): Bacteria > Pseudomonadota > Alphaproteobacteria > Rhizobiales > Rhizobiaceae > Brucella > Brucella teleogrylli. Next base: position 224,803 of record NZ_VEWL01000004.1, read on the forward strand.
CATGGATTGTGCGCACGCGCACCGGTTTTCCCGAAGGGCTGATGGTCAGTTGATCGCCGATCCTGGCCGTGCCGGAAAGGACGGTGCCTGTCACGACAGTCCCCGCACCCTGGATGGTGAAGGACCGATCCACAGCAAGGCGAAAGCGTCCATCGGCAGGGCGATGCGGAAAGCTTCGCGCCTCGGTTTCGAGCGTCGCTTTAAGCTGGTCCAGTCCTTCACCGGTGGCCGTGGACACCGGCAATATGACAGCATCGGCAAGCGGTGTTGTAGCCAGAATGTTGCGGATATCGGCTTCCAGCTCACTCACGCGCGCGGCTTCGACAAGATCGCACTTGGTGATCACAACGATGCCGCGTTTGATCCCAAGCAGATTGACGATGGCCAGATGTTCGCGTGTTTGCGGCATGATGCCGTCATCTGCCGCCACCACCAGCAGAACGAAGTCGATGCTGGCCGCGCCCGCCAGCATGGTATGCACGAATTTTTCGTGCCCCGGCACATCGACAAAACCGAGGATTTCTTGTTCGTCGCCTGTCAGGGGCAGATAGGCAAAGCCAAGATCGATGGAAATGCCGCGTGCCTTTTCCTCCTTGAGCCGGTCAGTGTCGATTTGCGTGAGCGCACGGACGAGGGACGTCTTGCCGTGGTCGATATGTCCCGCCGTGCCGATAATCATGGGCGGCGGCCTCCGGCAGCGCGCGTTTCCGCTGTTCTGCGCTCATCGTCATCCAGCTGTTCGCGAGCCGCTTGCAGAAAGGGCTCGGCAAGGGCGCTGCCTTGGGAACGAGCGCGTAACAGGCGTTCATAAGCCGACAAAGCATTTCGCTCCACACCCATGCCGAGATGCAGCGCGGCACCCAGCATGGCTTCGCCATCGGCATCGCCAGCGTCTGCCGCTTTGCGCCACCAGAACACGGCTTGCGCTGGATCGCGCGGCACACCAAGTGCGTTATGATAGATCATACCAAGCCGCGTCATGGCGGCGGCAGCATCGCTTTCGGCGGCTTTCAGCGCCCATTCGCGTGCTTCCACCGGGTCGGCGGCAATGGCGTCGCCTTCCAGCAGCATCCAGCTCAACATGTCCTGCGCTTGCGCGTCGCCCTGCTCGGCGGCCAGCCGATAGAGCCTTGCCGCTTCCGGATAGTTGGGGTCGATGTCCTCGCCCTTGAACAGAAGCGAGGCGAGATTGCGCTGGCCGGAGGCGTCACCCGCCTTTGCAGACAAGGCCAGCCATTGATGCGCGAGATCGATATTTCTTTCGACCCCCATGCCGCCCGCAAAACAGGCCCCTATATTGTTCTGGGCGCGGGCATTGCCCTTGCGCGCCAACGGCTCCCATATCGACAGGGCGGTGGCGTAGTCCCCTGATTTCGCCGCGACGAGCGCCAGTTCCAGCGACTGCGCGTCACTGTCTGGCTTTGGCTTGCGGGAGAAAAGATCAGCGAGCCGCATAGGAAGCCAGGTTTCTGACGAAGCGGGTCTCATCATCAAGGCAGCGCAGATCGAGAATGAAAGCGCCTTTTTCGATGCGCCCGATCACCGGCAGCGGTAATTGTCGGAGCGCGGTGGCCAAAGAGGTGAGCGCGGAGCCACTGCCGTTTTTCGGGGCGATGGACAATCCGGCGCTTGGAACTGTCGATAATGGCAGAGCGCCGGAGCCGATCTGGCTGGCGCAATTCGTCACTGTCACATCAAAAGCTGAACCGAGCGCGTTTTGCAGTTCCGGCTGCAATCGGGTGGCTTGAATGGCAATGTCGCTTTTCGACCGCGCCAGATAGCGCAGCGTCGGCAGCTTTTCGGCCAGACGTTCGGGATTGCGATAGAGCTTCAGCGTTGCTTCCAGCGCGGCGAGCCTGATCTTGTCCACGCGAAGGGCGCGCTTCATCGGGTTCTTGTTGATGCGGGCGATCAGATCGCGCCGGCCGACGATGAACCCGGCCTGCGGTCCGCCGAGCAGCTTGTCGCCGGAGAAGGTAATGATATCGGCCCCTTCGGCCACCGCTTCGCGCACGGTCGGCTCATACGCGAGACCGAAAGCGGTGAGGTCGGCAAGTGTGCCGGACCCAAGGTCGTTGACCAGCGGCACACCACGCGCCTTGGCGATTGCGGCAAGCTCTGTCGCCGATACCTCGCGCGTAAAGCCTTCAATGCGGTAATTCGAGGTGTGGACTTTCAAGATCAGCCCGGTATCCGGTCCGATAGTGCCTTCATAATCGCGCGGATGGGTGCGGTTGGTGGTGCCAATCTCAACCAGTCTGGTGCCTGCGCGGGTCATGATATCCGGCATGCGGAACGCGCCGCCGATTTCGATCAGTTCGCCGCGTGAAACGACCGATTCCTTGCCCGCCGCAAGGCTGTTCAGCACGATCAGCACGGCGGCGGCATTGTTGTTGACGATGGTCGCATCTTCCGCGCCGGTTAGTTCGCAGATCAAAGCGCGCAAATGGTCGTCGCGTTCGCCGCGTGCACCGGTGGAAAGATCAAACTCCAGCGAAACGGCTTCGCGCATGGCTGCCGTCGCAGCTTCGATGGCCGCTTCGGCCAATATGGCGCGTCCGAGATTGGTGTGCAGAACCGTTCCCGTCAGATTGAACAGTGGGCGCAGGCTCGATTGCTCAGAGGCTTCAAGCAAATCAATAACGCGTTGGGTAATCTCTGCGCTGTAGGACGGTGCAGCACCGGATTTCACGGCTTCGCGCACTTCGGTCAGAACAGTGCGGATGGCTTCGGTCAGCGCCGGGCGACCGAAGCGTTCGAGCGCGGGACCAAGTTCCGGCATTTGCAGGAGTGCATCGACGGAGGGCAACTGCCGCAGGTGAGACCGGGTCTGATCCATCGTGCCTCACAATCCTGCAAGCAAGGCTGCAAAACCGCCGCGTCGATAGGGCGTTTCGCGCATCAGCATATCAAGGCCGAGGCTTGCCACATCGTCGGTCATCGGGTCTGCATCGGTGGATTGCTGCTGGTAGATGATCTTGGTCCAGCTTTGGCATTCGTCGCAGGTTTCCGCCTTGATGACGCCGCCGCCGTCTTCAACTTCCTTATAGCCGACGCCCTTGGTGGAGCCGCAGCAGACGCACTTGATGCGGACATAGTGCCAGAGCGTGTTGCAAACCGAGCAGGAACAAAAGCGCGCACCATGTGCGCCTTTCCAGCCCACCACGATTGACCCGGATGGCATGCTGCCGCAAGTGGGGCAGACGCCATCGGCAACGGGCTGCACGGCTTTCGGATCAAGCGCGGATGCAAGCCGCGTGAAATGCAGCTGAAGCCCTGCCCAGATATAGATATGTTCGGCAATCGCATCCGGCGGCAGCATACCGGTAAACACCGCATCAATCATGCTGCGGCGCTCTGCCGGGCTGGCTGCGGCCACACGTGCCAAGGCATCGGCGGCATCCTGCGGTTTGGCGATATGGTGCACGCGATCAAACAAGTTGTCGAAGGTTGAATTCAGGGTGCCATCCGATGCTGCCGCATCGCGGTCAACGCAGGGCATTTCGGGTTTCCGGCTGGTGTCGCTTGGCGAAACCGGCCCAAGCTCTTTTTGAACCGCAGCCTGCGCACCGCTCAGATCGGCCAAAAATTCGAGATAGGGTTTGAGTGGGCTGACCGACCCCAGCAGCCGCAGGCGCGCGGCTCTCCGGGAAAACAGGTCGTCGGGATCAGGCAATCGTACAAAGGGTGGAGACGATATTTCGCCAATCGCCGTCGGGTCCGGCGCCAGATCTGTCTTACCTGCCATTCTACTCCCTCACGAACCCGCCGGGCCACGTGGACCAGTGCAACCATATTCAATCTCGGTCGATCGCCAGATTTTTCAACCCGGCGATGCGTAAAATCATGCTGCCGGTTTGCCGCTTGCCTGTTTCGCCTTGCGCTTGGCGTTCAACTCGCGCAGCCATTTGCGATGGTGCCGCCATGCCCAGCCGCCGGTCACCGTGCCGCGCGTCATGGCGCTGAACGTGCCTCTGATCCAGATTGCGGCATAGACATGCACGATCCAGACGCAGATGGCGATGACGGCGGCCATGGAGTGGATAAGCAATGCCCAGCGTTGCTGGTCGATGCTGACAATAAAGCCGAAATATTCGTTCCAGATGGCGAGGCCTGAGACGATCAGGATGATGATCAGCAATGACATTGACCAGAAAACGAGCTTCTGCCCGGCATTATATTTGCCGATTTCGGGCAGTTTCTCCTCATTGCCAGCGATCACATCATCGACCTGACCGAGCCAGCGCGTGTCCTCGCGCTTCCAGAGATTGGCGCTCCAGAAACGCACGAAAAGACCAAAGAAGCTGAAGAACAGCACGACGCCGATCCATGGATGAATCGTGCGCGTCCACTGACCGCCGCCGAAAAGACCGGACAGGAAAAACAGCCAAGGGTGGAACATGGCAAGCCCGGAAAGCGCCAGCAGCACGAGGCTGATGGCGGTGATCCAGTGATTGATGCGCGCGCCGCCGGAATAGCGATGCACGCGGACCGGCTTGCCCGGTTCTATGTCATCGCTGGCGGAAACATCGTCAAAGTCGGTCTTGCTCATGAGCTTTTTTCTCCCGTGAGCTTTTCGGCCTCTTCCTCGTCATGTTCGGTCACGACATTCGGACCTTTGAAAATATAATGCAGGAAGCCGGTGGCGACGGCCAGCCCCATTACCGCCATGCCTGCATATTTGGAGACGCCTTTCCAGACTTCGACAACCGGGCTGATGCGCGGATTGTTCGGCAGGTTGGCGTAAATTTCCGGTTTGTCGGCGTGGTGCAGCACATACATGACGTGTGTGCCGCCGACTCCCGGCGGATCGTAAAGCCCGGCATTTTCAAAGCCACGGGATTTCAGATCCTTGATGCGTCCATCGGCCCATTCCTTCATTTCGGCCTTGGTTCCATAGACGATGGCCTGAGTAGGGCATGCTTTTGCACAGGCCGGGCCTTGTCCAACCGCAATGCGGTCGGAGCACAGCGTGCATTTATAGGCCTTGTGGGTCACTTCCGAGATGCGCGGGATGTTGAACGGACAGCCCTTGATGCAATAGCCGCAGCCAATGCAATTATCGTGGATGAAATCGACGATACCGTTGGAATATTGCACGATGGCGCCAGGCGCCGGACAGGCCTTGAGGCAGCCGGGGTCCTCGCAATGCATGCAACCATCCTTGCGAATGAGCCATTCCAGATTGCCGGTGTCGGGATTATCCCATTCGGTATAGCGCATCAGCGTGAAGGTGTTGGGCGTCAGATCATGCGGGTTGTCATAGACCCCCACATTGATGCCCACCTCCTCATGCGTATCGTTCCATTCGGCACAGGCCGACTGGCACGCCTTGCAGCCAATGCATTTCGACACGTCGATCAGCTTGGCCACTTCTGTCTGGCGTTCGGCAGGTGGCGTCACGGATGACGCCGACCGCCGCATCAGGTCATTGTCACCGAAGCGCGGAGCTTGCGGCTGGACACTGGGATTGGGAACGGGTGGAAACATTCTTCAATCCCTTCTAAGCAACAGGCGCGCTGCTGCGCTCGATATTGACCAGAAACGCCTTGAATTCTGGCGTCTCGATGTTTGCGTCACCGACGAACGGGGTCAGCGAATTCGGGCCGAAGCCCTTGCGGGCAGCGCCCATGAAGCCCCAGTGCAGCGGAATGCCGACCACATGCACCGTCTTGCCGTCGCAGATGAGCGGCTTGATGCGTTTGGTCACCACCGCCTTGGCCTTGACCGAGCCGCGCTTAGACCAGACGCGCACCCAGTCGCCCTTGGCGATGCCCTTTTCCTTGGCCAGTTCTTCCGAAATTTCCACGAAGAATTCCGGCTGCAACACGGCATTCACATGCACATGCTTGGTCCAGTAGTGGAAGTGTTCGGTCAGGCGATAGGAGGTCGCCGCATAGGGGAACTCCTCGGATGCGGTATCGGCGAACTGCTTGAAGTCGTTGTTGAAGACGCGGGCCACCGGATTGCCCCGGACATTTGGCGCAACCACATTGGCGATCGGCGATTCAAACGGCTCGTAATGGGCCGGGAACGGACCATCCCGCATCATGCCACGGCAGAACAGGCGCGACGAGCCTTCCGCATTCATGATGAAAGGACCGACTTCCTGTGGCTTGGCGGTCGGCGCGATGTCCGGCACGTCATAGCCTGTCCATTTGGTTCCGTCCCACTCGATGAGCTTACGGCTCGGGTCCCATGCCTTGCCGTTGAGATCGGCGGAGGCACGGTTGTAGAGGATGCGCCGGTTGGCAGGCCACGCCCACGACCAGTTGAGATAGGCACCGGTCTCGTCAGGATCGTGATTGTCGCGGCGCGCCATGTTGTTGCCAGCCTCGGTGAAACAACCCGAATAGATCCAGCAGCCCGACGCGGTGGAACCGTCATCGCGCAGCACGGCAAAACCGGGTAGCAGTTTGCCTGCCTCCAGCACCACCTTGCTCGGGTCCGTCGGGTCCATCAGCGTGGTCAGGGCGCTGCCGTTGAGCTCCTTTGCCAGTTCTTCGGCGGTCGGTTCTTCCGGGTCCTTGTACTCCCAGACAAGATTGAGAATTGGATCGGGGAGTGCGCCGCCTTCCTTGCTATAAAGCGCTTTCAGCCGCATGAAGATCTGCGCCATGATCCAGTTGTCGGTCTTCGCCTCGCCGGGCGGTGTCGCCCCCGGCCAGTGCCATTGCAGCCAGCGTCCGGAATTGGTCAGCGAACCTTCGTCCTCTGCAAAGCAGGTGGATGGCAGCTGGAACACTTCCGTCTGGATTGATGCGGTATCGACGTCGTTATACTCGCCGTGATTTTCCCAGAAGCGCGATGTTTCCGTTTCAAGGGGGTCCATCGTGACGAGGAATTTCAGCTTCGATAGGGCCGCGGTCAGCTTGTTGCGGTTTGGCACAGCCATCAGCGGATTGAAGCCCTGACAGACATAACCGTTGACCTTGCCATTGTTCATCATGTCGAAGATGCGCAACACGTCATAATTCGGCACGTCCAGCTTCGGCAGCCAGTCATAGGCAAAGTCGTTTTCTGCTACAGCGGCGCTGCCCCACATTGATTTCTGGAAGCTCACGAAGAACTTCTTGTAGTTTTGCCAGTAGCTTGTCTGGTTCGGGCGCAGCGGCTTGAAGCTGCGCGTTGACATATAGGTGTCGAGGTCGATCTCCTTCTCGACCGGGATATTCATATAGCCCGGCAGAAGATTGGACATCAGGCCGATATCGGTCAGACCCTGAATATTGGAGTGACCGCGCAGCGCATTCATGCCGCCGCCCCGCACGCCGATATTGCCAAGGATCAGTTGCAGCATGGCCATGCCGCGAATGTTCTGCGCGCCCTTGGAATGTTGCGTCCAGCCCAGCGCATACATGGATGTCATGGTCTTGGTCGGCGAGGAACATTCGCCGATCATCTCGGCCACTTTCAGGAATTTCTCCTTCGGCGTGCCGCAAATGCGCTCGACCATTTCCGGCGTGTAGATGGACACATGCTGCTTCAGCAGGTTCCACACGCAACGCGGATGCTGCAACGTATCGTCAACAACGGCATAGCCGTCATCGCCGATCACATAATCCCAACTTGAGCGATCATAGTCACGTTTTTCCTCGTCATAGCCGCTGAAAAGTCCGTCCTTATATTCGAAGCCATCCTTGACGATGTAGCTGGCATTGGTGAAATGCTTCACATATTCCCACTGCACCTTGTCATTCTGGATGCAGTAGTTGATGACGCCGAGCAGGAAGGCGATATCCGACCCTTGACGGATCGGCGAATAATAATCCGCCACCGATGCCGTGCGCGTGAAACGCGGATCGACGACGATCAGCCGGGCGCCACGGTTGGCCTTGGCCTCCGTCACCCATTTGAAGCCGCACGGATGCGCTTCCGCCGCATTGCCGCCCATGACGACGATGAGATCAGTGTTCTTGATGTCTGTCCAGGCGTTGGTCATTGCGCCACGGCCAAATGATGGGGCGAGACTCGCCACCGTCGGGCCGTGTCAGACGCGTGCCTGATTATCGAATGCGACTATACCTGTGCTGCGCACCACCTTGTAGGTGAGAAACGCTGTTTCGTTGGTGGTTGCGGATGCGGCGAGAAAGCCCGTCGACGTCCAGCGGTTGACGGTGACGCCCGCCTCATTCTTCGCAATAAAATTCGCGTCGCGGTCATCTTTGAGGTGGCGCGCGATCCGGTCCAGCGCGTCCTCCCATGATATCCGCTTGAATGCACTGGTGCCCGGTTCGCGCACCATCGGATATTTCAGGCGTGTCTCCGCCTTGACAAAATCCTTGAGCGCCGCGCCCTTGGGGCACAGCGTGCCGCGATTGGTCGGGTGGTCCGTATCGCCCTCGATATGGATCAGGTCGGATTTCTCGCCCTTGCGCAGATCACCCTTGGAATAAAGGATGATGCCGCAGGCTACGGAGCAGTAAGGGCAGGTATTCCGGGTTTCGGTCGTATTGGCCAGCTTGAAGGGGCGGATGGATTCGGCATAGGCGGTTTCCACCGCACCGAAGCCGAAAGAACCGAGCGCCGAAGCCGCTACCACCGCTCCCGTTCCGCCCAGAAACTGGCGGCGTGAGAGCTCCACATTCATCGTGCGATACCTCCCTGATGATCAGAACCGACGTGCAGGGGAAACTTCCCGGTCACGTTGTCGGGCAGGCTTGACTTTCACTTTGGCAGTTCACCGCAATAAGACAAAGTTGTCAACCGAACCGAAGGGCGAAAAATATAATAACAAAGCCCATTTATATATAACATGACAGGCGTACTCAAGTATTAATACATGAATGTAATCTTCACGATGACTTTCTCTTGTTCGATGGTTGATTGACGGACATAAACAAACACGGCAGACTGCGCGTGTGACTTCTTCCGCTGCTCCCGAGTTTCGGGGCCTTGATCACAGATCATTCCTGGCATGCGCTGGTCTTTCCAGGTCGGGCGCAACAGCAGCGCTTTCTCCGCATATTCGTAAGAAACAGAGCTCATGGCTCCCAAAGAGGGGCCACGAAAGGGGATCGTCATGAATCGTCGGGAACTCCTCAAATCCGGTGCGGCCTGCGCCGCCCTCAGCCTTCTGCCGGGCTTCGCCTTGGCCCCTGCCTTTGCCGATGACGGCACGTTTACGCCCAAGCCATCGAACTGGCGCAGTTTCGAGATCAGGACAACTGTGAGCCCGACCGCATCCAAGGATGTCATTCGGGCATGGGTGCCTTTGGCCGGTTTTCAGGCGGATGACTGGAACCGCCCGGAAGGCAATCGGTGGACGACAAATGCCAGGGTCGCGCAGATCAATCGCGATCCACGCAGCGGGGTAGGCCTCCTCTATCTCGAATGGGCGCCGGGTGAAGAAACGCCGACTGCGGAAATCATTAGTCTCATCTCGACCCGTGACCGCGCCAGCAGCCTTGAGGCATCGGCGACCGCCGTGCCGCTGACACAGGCCGAGCGCGCAAAATATCTGGCTGGAACACGGCTGGCACCAGTGGATGGCATTGTTCGGGAGACCGCAAACAAGATTGTCGGCGACGCCGCAAGTGATCAGGATAAGGCCCGCCGCATCTACGACTGGGTTGTCGCCAACACCTATCGGCGCGCGTCCACGCGCGGCTGCGGCGACGGCGATATCGTCGCCATGTTGAGGAGCGGTGATCTTGGCGGCAAATGCGCAGATCTCAACCCGCTGTTCGTGGCGCTGGTGCGCTCTGTTGGCATTCCCGCGCGTGACCTTTACGGGGTGCGGGTGGCGCCGTCCGCTTTCGGTTACAAGAGCCTTGGCGCAAAGAACGAGGTCATCACCAAGTCGCAACATTGTCGTGCTGAAATCTATCTCGATGGCGTCGGCTGGGTGGCGACCGATCCGGCCGATGTGCGAAAGGTCATGCTTGAAGAAGAGAAGGACGGTTTGACAGCGGACGATCCGCGTGTGGTTGCCGTTCGTCAAAAGCTCTTCGGCGCATGGGAAGGCAACTGGATTGCCTTCAATGATGGCAGCGATATCGATTTGCCATCTGCGCAGGGCGGGGAGCTTGGCTTCCTGATGTATCCGCAAGCCGAGGTCGCCAGCATGCGGCTCGATTGTCTCGACGCGGACGCTTTCCGTTATAGCATGACGGCGCGCGAGATCACGATCTGATACGAAATAGCATCACGGGAACCGCTTTCGGTTCAGGAGGACCTATGGACATCGCATCGCCCATCCGTCTCAGCACTCTGGCGCATGGCGGCGGCTGTGGCTGCAAGCTGGCGCCTGCCGTGTTGCAAAATCTGCTTGCTGATCAGCCCGCCATCCAACCTTTCAAGCAGCTGCTGGTCGGCACCGAGACCGGCGACGACGCAGCGGTCTGGCAGCTTGACGATGAAACCTGTGTGATCGCCACCACCGACTTCTTCATGCCGATGGTGGACGATCCGGTCGATTTCGGGCGTATTGCGGCAACCAATGCCATATCCGACGTCTACGCGATGGGCGGAACGCCCATCATGGCGCTGGCGATCCTCGGCATGCCGGTGAATCAAATGCCTGCCGAAATGATCCGCCATATTCTGAAAGGCGGTTCCAGCATCTGCGCAGAAGCCGGAATTCCGGTGGCAGGCGGCCATTCGATCGATGCGCCGGAGCCAATCTACGGGCTGGCGGTGATTGGCACTTGCAAGCTTGCCAATCTGCGCAAGAACAGCGGCGCGAGGCCGGGCGATGCTCTCATTTTGACCAAGGGGCTCGGTGTCGGCATCTATTCCGCTGCTTTCAAGAAACAGGTTCTTGATGGTGCCGGTTACGATGAGATGATGGCCTCCGTCACTTTGCTCAATCGTGTCGGCGCGGAACTTGGCAAGGATGAAGCAGTGCACGCGGTCACCGATGTGACGGGCTTCGGCATTCTCGGTCATGCGCTTGAAATGGCGCGGGGGTCCAATGTCGGCATCACGCTTCGATACAGTGATCTTCCGTTTTTGGCTCAAGCCGCACATCTTGCCGAACAAGGTTTCATCACCGGCGCTTCGACCCGCAACTGGGCGAGTTATGGCGATGACGTGCGACTGGCGGACGATACTCCGCTCTGGAAGCAGCAATTGCTGACCGATCCGCAAACGTCGGGCGGGCTGCTCGTTTCCTGTGCGCCGGATGCGGCTGAGCGCATTCTCGCAATGATCCACTCTGCGGGCCATCCGGCGGCAAATATCATCGGCACGATTGGCGGAGCGCCAAAAGTCGTGACGGTGGTTGACTGAGCCCTGATTGAATTGCCAGTAAAATTCGAGCGTTCCTTGAGCGGCGACCCAGCCTCAGGCATAGTGTTCCTGTAAAAATAAGAGTCGCAACCCGCGATAGGGACAAGCATGTATTGGGCTGATGTTATCGGTATCTTAGCGGTTCTTCTTCTGGTGGCCGCTAACGGTTTCTTCGTTGCAGCTGAATTTTCATTGGTCGCGGTCCGTAAAAGCAGGGTGGCTGAACTGGTCGCGGCAAAGCGCACCAACGCTTCGGCCCTTATGCGCGCGGTTGATCATCTCGACGCCAATCTGGCGGCCACCCAGCTTGGTATCACCATTTCATCGCTTGCCCTCGGCTGGATCGGTGAACCGGCGCTTGCGCATCTCATAGAACCCGCTTTGGGCGCATTGCCGACCAACTGGGTAAGCTTCGGTTCCCATGCCATCGCGGTTGCGATTTCCTTCATCATCATTACGGCGCTGCATATCGTGCTAGGCGAACTTGCGCCCAAAAGCCTCGCCTTGCAGCGCAGCGAGGGCACGGCGCTTTTTGTCGTCCGCCCGCTCGGCGCGTTCACCTTCATCTTCTGGCCCGCCATTTCGACGCTTAACGCTCTGGGCAATCTGGTGCTGCGCCTGTGTGGCTTGCAGCCCGGCAACGGAGAGGGTTCGACTCATTCTCCCGAAGAAATCAAGCTGCTCGTTGCAGCCAGCCAGCAGGCCGGGCTGATCGAAATGACACAGCGCGAGGTGGTGGCGCGCGCGCTGACCATCGGTGATCGCCGCGTTGGCGATATCATGACGCCACGGCGCGAAATCGACTGGATCGATGCCGACGACAGTCAGGAACAAATGCTCAAGACCATCCGCGACTGTCGCCACGAACAATTGCTGATCGCCCATCAGAGCATTGATGAACCCATCGGTATGGTTCTCAAGAAAGACCTGCTGGATCAGGTACTCGACGGTCATGCGGTCGATCCACTGAAGGCGATCCGCGAACTCGTCGTGGTGCACGAAGCAACGCCGATTTTCCGAGTGCTGGAAATCTTCAAGAAAAGCCCGGTACGGCTGGTCGTGGTGGTTGACGAATATGGTATCCTCGAAGGCATTGTCACGCAGTCTGACCTGCTTGAAGTCATCGCGGGCGATATACCCGATATTGATGATGAAGAGCCGGATATCGTGACCCGCACGGACGGTTCGCTTCTGATCGACGGTTTGATGTCAGCCCATGAAGCCTTTCATCGGCTGGGCTTTACGGAAATCCCGGAAGATCGCGGCTATCACACGATTGCCGGATTTGCGCTGTTGCAGCTGGGCGATTTGCCGTCCGTCGGCGACAGCTTCGAATATGACGACTGGCGCTTCGAAATTGTCGACATGGATGGTCGGCGCATTGATAAGATTCTGGCGCAGAAGATATAGATCAGGCCACGGTCAGCGGTGCGTAACACTTTCGCTTATGGCTGATAATAGCTTATTGCCCGCAACAAATGATCGGGCTAGCATAGTTCCTATTACAACTACGGCAGGATGAACCTGTCGAAACAAATGGGGAAATAACATTATGAAAATGGCACGCCTTGCCTATGCCGGTGCACTTCTTGCAACTGTGGCCGGTTTTAATGCCGCGCCTGCTGCCGCGCGCGATCTGACCGTCGTCTCCTGGGGCGGCAACTATCAGGATGCGCAGCGCGAAATCTATTTCAAGCCGTTTTCGGAAAAGACCGGAAAGCCGCTGCTCGATGAATCATGGGACGGCGGTTATGGTGTCGTTCAGGCCAAGGTGAAGGCTGGCAAGCCCAATTGGGATGTGGTGCAGGTGGAAGCCGAGGAACTGGCGCTCGGCTGTGCCGATGGTCTTTATGAAAAGATCGACTGGGACAAGCTTGGCGGCAAGGACAAGTTCCTCGACAGCGCGGTCAATGATTGCGGTGTTGGCGCCATCGTCTGGTCCACGGCCATTGCCTATAATGGCGACAAGCTGAAGGACGGCCCCAAGTCCTGGGCGGATTTCTGGGATGTAAAGAAGTTCCCCGGCAAGCGCTCGTTGCGCAAGGGCGCAAAGTACACGCTGGAATTCGCTCTACTCGCCGATGGCGTCAAGAAGGATGAAGTCTATGATGTGCTGGGCACGCCAGAAGGCGTTGACCGCGCCTTCAAGAAGCTCGAAGAGTTGAAGCCGAATATCGTGTGGTGGGAAGCAGGGGCGCAGCCGCTGCAATTGCTGGCATCTGACGAAGTTGTAATGGCTTCGGCCTATAACGGTCGCATCACCGGCATCAACCGCGCCGAAGGCAAGAATTTCAAGGTTGTATGGCCGGGTAGCATCTATGCCGTCGATAGCTGGGTCGTCCTGAAGGACGCCGAAAACAAGGACGCTGGCATGGATTTCATCGCGTTTACCAGCGAACCGGAAAATCAGGTCAAGCTGCCGAAATATGTAGCCTATGGTCTGCCGAACAAGGACGCGGCGAGCAAGGTTCCGGCGGAATTCGCAGCCGATCTGCCAACGGCGGAAGCCAATATGACGGATGCGATTCCGCTCAATGTCGATTTCTGGATCGACAATTCGGAAGAGCTGACGAAGCGCTTCAATGCCTGGCTGGCGCAGTAAACGGGTTAGCCTGAGAACACCCATCGCCATCCCGTCTGCCGAGATAACAAAGAGATAGAGCGGTTCCGTTAAAACTGGACCCGCTCCATCGGGTGGACGGGATATTCCGATGCCGGCAACTGGAGTGATTCATTGACGGACTATCGAATTCGATTTGAGAATATCAGTAAATCCTACGCCGATTTCAAAGTCATAGACGGGCTCAACCTCGATATAGCACGCGGCGAGTTCGTCAGTCTGCTTGGGCCATCCGGTTCGGGCAAGACCACGCTTTTGATGATGCTCGCTGGCTTTGAAAGCCCGAGCGGCGGCAAGCTTGTCGTCGATGGCAAGTCGATCAACGATGTTCCATCCTACAAGCGCAATATGGGCGTCGTGTTCCAGAACTATGCGCTGTTTCCCCACATGAGCGTCGGCGAGAACATCGCATTCCCATTGCAGATGCGCGGGCTTGGCAAGGCGGAGATATCCGACAAGGTCGCAAAAGTGCTGGATATGGTGCAGCTTTCACCCATGCGCGAGCGCAAGCCGTCGCAGCTTTCCGGCGGGCAGCAGCAGCGTGTGGCTTTGGCCCGTGCGCTGGTTTTCGAACCGGGCGTGGTGCTGATGGACGAGCCGCTTGGCGCGCTCGACAAGCAATTGCGCGAACAGATGCAGCTCGATATCCGCGCGCTCCACAACCGCCTCGGTTTGACCATCGTTTTCGTGACACATGATCAGAGCGAGGCGCTGACCATGTCGGACCGTATCGCCGTGTTCAACAAGGGACAGATCGAACAGATCGGCTCGCCGCGCGAAATCTACGACGAGCCCAAGACCCGTTTCGTGGCAGAATTCATTGGTGAAACCAATCTGGCCGAAGGCAAGGTGGAGCGTGTCGATGGAACGAAAACGTTGATCCGCCTCAAGAACGGCGCCGAGTTGAACGCCTCATCATCCGGCGCGCTGACGCCGGGGCAAGATGTGCTGCTTTCCATCCGCCCGGAGCGGATCGAACTGGGCGGCGAGGCCAAGGCCGACAATAATCTCAGCACACGCGTGACCGATAGTGTTTATCAGGGCGATCATCTGCGCATCCAGCTGGATGACAAGGCGCATCATTTCATTGTGCGCCTCGACCGTAAGGCGCGCGAATGGCAACCGGGCGTCGATGTGGTGGCGCATTTCAATGCAGCCGATTGCTGGACAATTGTCGCATGACGGTTCTCTCCGCCAAAAGCACACGCTCGGTTCTGCTCATCGCGCCGCTTTTGATCTTCATTGCGCTGTTTTTCCTGTGGCCGCTTGGCGTGATGATGAAACAAGCAATCTCCGACACGGCGGTGCTGCGGGTTCTGCCGCAAACGGCGGAGGCCGTCGCCGGTTGGGACGGTCAATCGGGTCCGACACCGGAGATGAAACAGGCGCTGGTTGCCGATCTCAGGGCATCCACCGATCAGCAGGCGGTCGGCGATATGGTGCGGCGCCTGAACAGCGCCCAGTCGGGCTTTCGCACATTGATGAGCAAGACGCTTACAGCCATCGAGAAAGACGATCCGGCGCTTGATCTGGAAGCAGTCGATAAACGCTGGAGCCAGCCACAATATTGGCGGGCCATTGCCAATGCGCTGTCCCCCACCACAGACCGCAATCTGCTGGCGGCGGTGGATATGGAACGCGACAGTTCAGGCGAGATTGTTTCCATGGCCGCGGGCACGTCGGCCAATCGCGCCATCATGCTGCGCACATTCTGGATCGCCGCACTGGTCACGCTGGCCTGCGCCGCTATCGGTTATCCCTATGCGGTGTTGCTGGCGTCTGCCACGGGCTGGGTGAAAAGCGCCCTTTTTGCAGCCGTGCTTCTGCCGCTCTGGACATCGCTTCTGGTGCGCACGGCAGCATGGTTCATTCTGTTGCAAGACAAAGGGTTGATCAACGACACGCTGATCTGGCTCGGTCTCACCAACGGGCCGCTGCCGCTGATCTTCAACCGGATGGGCGTGATCATCGCCATGACGCATGTGCTTTTGCCGTTCATGGTTTTGCCGATCTACAGCGTGCTGGTGTCCATCCCGAACAATCTGATGCCTGCCGCCGCTTCGCTGGGTGCGCCGCCATGGCGGGCGTTCCTGCGCGTTCTGCTGCCGCTCAGCATGCGCGGCATCCTGTCCGGCATGTTGCTCGTCTTCATGAGCGCCATTGGTTATTACATCACACCGGCACTGATCGGCGGTCCGAGCGACCAGATGATCAGCTCGATCATCGCCTATTATGCCACCGGCTCGGCCAATTGGGGCATGGCTGGCGCGCTGGGTATGGTGCTGCTGGTTGTCTGCCTGCTGCTCTATGCGGTCTATGGTCGCCTGACCAACGAAAAGCCGGGGAGGGCATGATCATGGGACGCTCCGTCAAGATCGTGTTCGGCGTGGCCGCTGTCATTTTTCTGGTCGCGCCCTTATTCTCCATCCTGCCGCTGGCCTTCACGTCGAGCGTGTTCCTCACCTATCCGGTGCCAAGCTGGTCGATGCGCTGGTTCGAGGAACTGGCAACAGCCGATGCCTGGCGGCGCGCCATCGTTAACAGCCTGATCATCGGCTTTGGCACCATGACGCTGGCAACGGTTCTTGGCACTATGGCGGCCCTTGGCCTGCGCAATCGGGCGCTGTTCCTGTCCGGTCCAATCCGCACGCTGTTTCTGCTCCCGATGGTGGTGCCTGCGGTGGTGATGGGCGTCGGCATGCAATTGCTGTTCGTGCGGCTCGGCATCGCCAATTCCTATTTCGGGGTCATCGTCGCGCATACGGTGGTGTCGATCCCCTTTGTGATGGTGAGCGTCACCGGCGCACTGGCGGGCATTGACCAGCGAGTGGAGCTTGCGGCGGAAAGTCTCGGAGCATCGCCGCTGACTGTGTTTCGCCGGGTGACGTTGCCGCTCGCCATGCCGGGCGTGGTTTCGGGCGCGGTGCTGGCCTTCGCCACGTCGCTGGATGAGGTTGTGCTGACGCTGTTCGTCGCCGGTCCCAACCAGCGCACGCTGGCGCGACAGATGTTTTCCACCATCCGCGAAAACATCAGCCCGGCGATTGCCGCCGCAGCCTTCCTGTTCATCGCGGGCACGCTGATCCTCGGTCTGGCTGCCGTGCTGTTCAAACGGAAAACGCCGCGCATGGCGTGATCGGAAAACCGCATAACCTAGCGGATAAGATTGTGGAATTGTGGAACTTTTGACGGGGTATTCGGTTTGGAACCTATGCACCTCTCCACGATCCATACAGAGAGAACTTCGCTTGCGGCATTATCGCCGGAGCATTCCGGTTATGCGCTTTTCTTCGATATCGACGGAACCCTGCTGGATATCGCACCAACGCCGGACGGCGTCGTTGTCGATCCCGCGTTGGTGACCGCCTTGGAAAAATTGCGCGAGCGTTTGTCCGGCGCAGTGGCGCTGATGACGGGCCGTCCGTTGGATTTCGTGGCAAAGCGTTTCCCTTCCTATTCAGGCGCTATCGCGGCATTGCACGGCACCGAGTTCCGGCTGCCGTCGGGGCAGGTCGAAAAGCTGGAGCCGGGCGAAGAATTCGCGCGCGCCAAGGATTTTATTCGTGAGACGCAATCCGGTATTGCCGGGCTTCTGCTGGAAGATAAAGGCAATGCGATCGCAGTTCACTTCAGGCTTGCGCCCGAGAAGGAAGACATTGCGCGTGAATTGATCGATGCGGCGGAAAAACTGGCCGGTCCCGACTGGCGGGTTCAGGCTGGGAAATTCGTTTTCGAACTGCGTTCGCGTCATGGCGACAAGGGCGTCGCTCTGCGCCGCCTGATGCAGAGCGAGGCCTTTGCCGGGCGTCTTCCGGTCGCGTTCGGGGACGATCTGACGGATATACCGATGCTGCAAGCGGCGATGGATTTGGGCGGAATGGGCATTGCCGTGGGCGAAGCGATCAGCGACCTCTCGACGGACGCGGTTGCCTCGCCGGAAGCTTTGCGGGCATGGGTGATCAAAATGGCGGGGGAACCATAATACGATGAAAGGAGAATGGAGTGGGACGCCTTGTCGTGGTTTCCAACCGCGTTCCCCTGCCGGATAAGCAGGGAAAAGCCCCGGCAGGAGGATTGGCCGTCGCCTTGCAGGCGGCCTTGAATGTCAGAGGGGGTGTCTGGTTCGGCTGGTCCGGTGAAACACTGTCCGGCAGAGAGACACATCAACTGGAAACGAAACAGGTCGGGCCGATCAGCTATGCGCTGCTAAGCCTGCAAAAGAAAGATATCGACGAATACTACGCCGGCTTCGCCAATCGTATGCTATGGCCGCTCTGCCATTACCGGCTGGACCTCATAGACTATACCCGCAAGGATATGGCGGGCTATTTTCGGGTCAACCGGCTGTTCGCGCAGCAATTGTTGCCGCTAATCGAGCCCGACGACACAATCTGGGTGCATGATTATCACCTGATCCCGCTGGCCGAAGAATTGCGGCGCTGCGGGGTGGAAAATCGCATCGGCTTTTTCATGCATATTCCATGGCCTCCAGCCGATCTGCTTTTGACGCTTCCGGTGCATGAGGCGATCATTCGCGGTTTGACCTATTACGATCTCGTCGGTTTCCAGACGGAAAACGATGTGGAGAATTTCATCGGGGGTCTGCGGCGGGAAAAGATCGGCAAACAGATTGAACCCCGGCGGTTCGAGGCTTTCGGGCGCAGCTTCAGCGTGGACAGTTTTGGTATCGGCATCGAAACCGAAGCCTTTGCCGAGATTGCGATGAAGACGCAAAACAGCAGTTCCGTAAAGCGCATGCGCGACAGCATGAGCGGGCGCGATCTGATCATCGGCGTCGACCGGCTGGATTATTCCAAGGGGATCACCAACCGGCTTGAAGCTTTCGAGAATTTTCTGAAAATCGATCCGGTCAATCGCGGCCATGTCACCTTTTTGCAGGTGACGCCGAAGTCTCGCACCGAAGTGCCGGAATATAAGGATATGCAGCGGGAAGTGGCGGAAATGGCCGGGCGCATCAACGGGGCGAACGCCACCTTCGACTGGACGCCGATCCGCTATATCAACCGGTCTCTCAATCGCGATGTGCTGGCCGGGCTTTATCGTCTGGCGAAAGTGGGGCTGGTCACGCCGCTGCGCGATGGCATGAACCTCGTGGCAAAGGAATATGTCGCGGCGCAGGACCCGGATGATCCCGGCGTGCTTGTGCTTTCACGCTTTGCCGGTGCCGCGCAGGAACTGGATGGTGCGGTTCTGGTCAATCCCTATGATACGGAAGCCGTTGCCTATGCGATTGCGCGGGCGCTGTCCATGCCGCTGGAAGAACGGCAGGAACGCTATAACGACATGATGGATTTTCTCAAAACCCATGACGTCACACGCTGGTGCGACGATTTTCTGGCGCGGCTTGCGCCGGAAAAATAGACCAATAGCTTGCGCCGCAAGGCGCAAGCTGTT
Organism: Ochrobactrum teleogrylli; assembly: GCF_006376685.1. Taxonomy (GTDB): domain Bacteria; phylum Pseudomonadota; class Alphaproteobacteria; order Rhizobiales; family Rhizobiaceae; genus Brucella; species Brucella teleogrylli. The sequence continues at coordinate 244,070 of NZ_VEWL01000004.1, forward strand.
CCAAGAATTAGGCGACAGCCTTGCCGTAAGTGCGTACGACATTGCGAACGGCTTCGACCATCAGCGCATGCGGCGTGGCTTCGACCGCACCCGAGGCGACAGCCGGATAAAGCGTGCCGAGATATTGGCTGATCAGCGTTTCGGGTATCTTGCGACCTTCCAGGCGCTTCAAAAGCGAATCGACGGCGGCGGTTGCCACCGGGTGCGGCCAGTAATAGCGAATGCGGTCGCTATAGGAGAAATGGCGTTGCAGCCGCAGCTCTTCCGCGTCGCCGTGGTAATATTTTTCCCAGTTCTTCGACTCGGCCAGAAGCAGCGCTTCCATCTTGCCGCGCAGGGTTTCTTCCTCCGGCAGCTTGTCGAGGAATGCCGCAATCTGGTCGAGACCATAAAGCGCCTCGCGCAGTGCAAAAGTCAGGCCGGGGCCGACTTTCAGAATAGCGAAACCGTCGTGCACGAGATCGGAAAGCGCTTCCACCGACTGGTAATCGGTCGAATGGGCTTCGAACACGAAGTGCGGCATTTCGCTCAGAACAGCGCTTAAAGCCGTCGCTTTTTCGCTGTTGTAGAAGACGACATTCTCATTGCCGAATTCGACACCCGGCTGCACCACAACACCGATGGCGCGGGAAAAGGCGTCTTCCAGTCCGAGTGCTGCAAAAGCTTTGCGGTGAATGGCGACGGTTTCGACGGCAGCGCCCGGCTTGGTCAGCTCCAGCTCTTCGATTTCTTCCATCGCACCACCGGGAATCGGGACTTCCGTGCCGATGATATAGACCGGCAGGTCGTATCCGGCTTCGCGGGCCGCCGTTTCGGAAACCTTGGCGAGACGCGCAGCGCGCTCGGCTGTCACGGCATCAGGCAGCGCGACTGGCTCGCCAGCGCAGCCCATCGACGTATCGAGATGGATTTTGGTGAAGCCTGCGCGCACGAAGGCGTCGATCATGACATCCGATTTCGCAAGGGCTTCTTCGGCTGGCAGATGTTTCCACGGGTTGGGGCCGAGATGGTCGCCGCCCAGAATAAGCCGCTTGGTGTCGAAGCCGACGCGAGCGGCGATGTCTTCCACGAAGCGGCGGAAGTCGGCAGGCGTCATGCCCGTATAGCCGCCATCCTGATTGACTTGATTGCAGGTAGCCTCGATCAGCACGTCGGTCTCGGTCGCGATGCCTTCGAGGAGGGCTGCTTCGATCACCAGCGGATGCGCAGAGCAGATCGACGTGATGCCACCGCGAACGCCGCTTGCATAACGGGCGGGAAGTGCGCTCAGAACGTTCGTGCTGCTCATGCTGGAACTCCGTTTTTCTGCAGGAAGGCTACAATTTCAGCCATGGTCGAGGTGCCTTCCATCGGTCCCTTGACGCCGACGGCGCGTGCGCCGGTGGCATTGGCGATGACAAGAGCTTCCTTCGGGGCCATGTCGCGCAGCCAGCAGGTGACGAATGCCGCGCCAAAACTGTCGCCTGCTCCGGTCGGGTCGATTTCATCGACCTTGAAAGCGGGCGCGAAAACTTCACCGGACTGGTCGAAATAGCTGGCGCCTTCCGCGCCGCGCTTGACCACAACGGCCTTGACACCCCGCGCCAGCAGCTCTTCCACGGCTGCCTTTTCCTCGGTCGCCTTGGTGAAGAGGAAAATTTCCGGGCCGCTCGGCATGAACAGGTCGGTGTTTTCCAGAGCATGGGCCAGTGCCTGACGCATGCCCGGCAATTCCAGCATTTCCTTGCGGATATTCGGGTCGAAGGACACGGTGCCGCCCTTCGCCTTGATGCGGATTGTCGCCTCGTGGATCGCCGAAACGATGCCGTCGGAGAACAGGGCCGAACCCATGATATGCAGATGATCGGCGGTCTCGATCAGCTTTTCAGCTTCTGGTGTCAGGCCGATTGCGCTGCATGCGCTGTGCTTGATGTTGAAGATGAAGTCGCGATTGCCATCCGGGCGATAGCGCACGAAGGCGCTGCCGGTGGCGGCTGTCGGATGCACGCCGATGGCCGAAATATCCACGCCGTCGTTTTGCAGGCGCTCGACATTGAGCGCGCCGAAATCGTCATTGCCGACCGCGCTGACCATGCCGCAAGGCTGGCCCATCTTGGCCGCCTGATCGATGAAGATCGCGGGCGCGCCGGAGGCGAACGGGCCGATCAACGGGATGGCGGATTTGAAACCGTTGCCGGTTTCCACGGCCATGATCTCGACGACGATTTCGCCGATAGTGATGATCTTTTTCATATGCTGCACCGATTACGTCCGTACGGATTTCGAGCGCACATCGAGCCAGACCGCGACCAGAATGACCACGCCCTTGACGATGAGCTGATAGAAATAAGGCACAGACAGCATGTTCATGCCGTTATTGATAACGCCGATGATGAGCGCGCCGAGAATGGTGCCGACCATGGTGCCGACGCCGCCCGCAAGCGAGGTGCCGCCCAGCACGACCGCCGCAATGGCGTCGAGTTCGTAGCCCATGCCCGCATTGGTCTGCGCCGAGGACAGGCGCGACGAGAGCAGAATGCCGCTGATCGCAGCCATGACGCCGGAGAGCATGAAGACGATGATCTTGATGCGGTCGACGCGGATGCCCGAATAAATCGCCGCTTCCTTGTTGCCGCCCGACAGATAGATGCGGCGACCGAACACGGTCTTCGACAGCAGGATATAGTTGAAAATGAACAGGACGCCGACAATCCAGATGATGATCGGCAGGCCGAGCCAGTTTTCCGACCCGATGGCGAGCCAGGTATCGTTTTCGATGATTTCCGGCGCGCCATTGGTCGGCAGGCTGACCATGCCGCGATAGATGCCCATTGTCGCGACCGTCACGATGAAGGAGGGCAGCATCAGCTTTGCCGAAAGCACTCCGTTCAAGCCGCCCATGATGGCGCCCGCCGCAAGGGTGAAAACCACGGTTGGCACAAAGCCGAACCCCATGGAGAAGGCTTGCGCCGCCACCATTCCGGAAACGGCGATGATGGAGCCAATCGAAAGGTCGATCTCACCGAGCAGGATCACATAGGTCATGCCATAGGCGGCAACGGCAATCACCGCCACCTGCTGCATGATGTTCATGAAGTTGTTGAATGCGAGAAAGCGCGGGTTCAACACTGCGAAGACCACGCAGAGCACGGCCAGCGAAACAATGATGCCGCCATATTGGCGAACCAGCGGGGAGGAGAAAAGCGAACGGCGGACTTCCGCGTCCACGGCTTTCTTCTGGATATTTTGGGCGTTGCTCATAGGTGCATTCCTGCTGCGTAGCTCATGACGGTTTCGGGCGTAAGGCCATCGGCATCGACAATGGCGGCGACATGCTTGTTATGCATGATGACCACCCGGTCGCTGAGGCCCAGCACTTCCGGCAGTTCGGAGGAAACCATCAGAATCGCCGCGCCATTGGCGGCAAGTTCACGGATGATGCGATAGATTTCGAATTTCGCGCCGACATCGACACCGCGTGTCGGTTCGTCGAGAATGAGGATGCGCGGTTTTGTCTGCAGCCACTTGGCCAGCACGATCTTCTGCTGATTACCGCCGCTGAGCGATCCGGCAACCGTGTCGATGGAAGCGGTCTTGATGGCAAGGCGCAGCACTTCCGCCTTGGCGGCGGAGCGCTCCGCGCTGGAACGCATCAGGCCGAAAGGCCCCGCCAGCTGGCCGAGCCCCACCATATTGATGTTGCGCTCGACGCTATGCGGAAGAACAAGGCCTTCTTCCTTGCGGTTCTCGGTCACGAAGGCAATGCCGTGGCGAATGGCATCGGTCGGCGAGGCAAGCGTGATGGCTTCGCCTTCGAGCCTGATTTCGCCCGTTGGCCGCAGCATCCCGAACAGCGCCTTCATTACATCCGAACGGCCAGAACCGACCAGTCCGAAAAGCCCAAGGACTTCGCCGGGCTTCACATCGATGGAGACCTCGTGGAACTTGCCCGGTACGGACAGGTTCTTTGTCGCGAGAATCGGCGGAACGGCGTCCGAAGGACGTGGCGCTTCACGCGGCGGATAAATGTCGTTCATCTCGCGACCGACCATCAGCGCGATCAGGCGCTCGATGCTGGTCTCGCTCTTTTCGGTGGTCGTGACATATTCGCCATCGCGAACAACCGTAATGTCGTCGGAAAGCCGCATGATTTCTTCCATGCGGTGCGAGATATAGATGACGGCAGTGCCCTTGGCCTTCAGGCGCTCGATGATTGAAAACAGGATTTCCGCCTCGCTGTCGGAGAGCGACGAAGTCGGCTCGTCCAGAATGACGACATCGGCAGGCTGGCTCAAGCCCTTGGCGATTTCGACGAGCTGACGCTGGGCAATCGAAAGATCGCCGACCTTGGCGCGCGGATCGACCGGAAGTCCGAGATCGGCAACAAGTCTGGTCGCTTCCGCGTTCAGCTCGCGCTCGCGGATGAAGCCGAAGCGGCTCGGCTCGTGGTTCGCGAAAATATTCTCGGCAACGGTCAGGTTGCGGGAGAGGCTCAATTCCTGAAAGACGATGGCGATCCCGCTGGCGCGTGCATCGCGCGGGTTCTTCGGCGCATAGGCCGCGCCTTTGAGCAAAATCGTGCCGGAGGTCGGCTTGAACACGCCGGCCAGAATCTTCATCAGCGTCGATTTGCCAGCGCCGTTTTCACCGAGCAGCGTATGCACGCGTCCGCGCCGCACGGTCAGGTTCATGCGCTTCAGCGCGATGACCGGGCCGAAAGACTTCGCAACATCGCGAATTTCCAGAACCGTATCCGCTGCCGTCATCTGTTCGGATTGGGTTGCTGTCACAGGATCTGTCACTTTTGAGGCCTCCACGCTCCGTTTGCTGCAGTCTGCCACGAACCGGATATGGCCGGGTCCGCACAGCCGTGCTGTCTAAAGGGATGCGGTGGCGGCCCGGAAAGGGGAGGCTTTCCGGGCCGCCACCGCAAAAAGGAAACAGCGACTGGGAGGAGTGTCGCTGCTTCACGCGGTCTTACTTGGTTTCGCCGTCCTTGGTGACGACGCCCGGAACGATTGGCTGCTTGGCCGGAACGCTCTCGCCCTTGATGACCTTGGCGGCGGTTTCAACTGCAACCTTGCCCATCTGGTCTGGATATTGCGCGATCACGCCGACCATGATCGGGTCGTTTTTCACGGCGTTGCGGGCTTCTTCCATGCCGTCAAAGCCGATCACCTTGACCTGATTTTCAAGCTTGGCGGCTTTCACAGCCGATGCGGCGGCAAGTGCAGCATCATCGCCGAAGCCGAAGATGCCGACGATATCCGGGTTGGCCTGCAAGATGTTCTGCGCGGTCGCCAGTGCTTCCGGACGGGTGATGCCCGGCTGGATCGCCACGATTTTGATGTCGGGATACTTGGCGATGCCCTTCTTGAAGCCTTCAACGCGGTCAACAACTGACTGAACCGTCGGGTAATCGATGACGGCGACATTGCCCTTTTCGCCGATGGTCTTGGCCATCAGTTCGGCAGCGCGTTCGCCACCGGCAAAGTTGTCGGTGCCGACGAAGGAGGTCACGTCCACATTGTTGGCAGGCACATCGACCGTGATGACCTTGATGCCAGCCTTTTCAGCCTTGTTGATGGCCGAGCGCACGCCCTTGCTGTCAACCGGCGAAATGATGATGACATCGACGCCCTTGGTAATGAAATCTTCCACATCGGCGAGCTGCTTGCTCAGGTCCTGATTGGCGATAGAAATTTCGAGCGGCACGTTTTCTGCCTGCGCTTCCTTCTTCATCGCGTCAGCGAGCGAGATGTAGAACGGATGCTGCTGGGTGAGAAGTGATGCGCCAACGCCTTCGGCAGAGGCAGAACCCGCCATCATGGCCAGAGCGACGCCGGACAAGAGAATGCGGCCGAGAGAAGTGCGAAACATGATTTCCTCCGTATGAACCGGCGTCTGCCGGGCTTGTCCTTCTAACAGGGACATGAACGATGACTTACCTGCTGGTTCATCGGACCGCAGCACTTTGCGTCGGTCTTCAAATCTCCCGGAAGGGCAGGTGCCTTCAGCCCATTATCGAGCTTCACTAGACATGATGGAGCTTGTTCAACGTGTCAATATATAATTTTTCACGTGTAAAAATTATAACGATTTAATTTCGCCCGAATAGCGGCGGGAAAAACAGTCGTGTTGCCTTATATCAGCATTTTCTGCGGTAATAAGGGCTGGCACCGGTGAAATTCAGGTTGCTTCTGTGAAAAAATAAATTTACGCATGGAAAAATCTTGAGGCGTAGAGTGGGCGCCGATCGGGACTGGCCCGAGGAAAGCGGAGCATGGCTGAAAACAAGATCAGGACGATGGAGGAGTTCGCCGTGGCAAGCGGCTTGTCGCGTCCTACGGTCTCGAAATATTTCGATAATCCGGAAAGCGTAAAGCCTTCCACGCGCGCCCGCATCGAAAAGGCGCTGAAGGATTACAACTATCAGCCCAATATTTTCGCCGTCAGCCTCAACCGCAAGAAGCCGAAGAATATCGGCGTCATCGTTCCGCATATTTCCGATCCGTTCTATGCCGAAATCATTCGCCAGATCGAATTGCGATGCCTTGCGGAAGGTTATTGGACCATCGTTCTGTCGTCGCATGGCGAGCGCAAGCTTGAAGCACGCGCCATGCGCTCGCTGATGTCGCTCAAGATCGCCGGTGTGTTGATGGCGCCGCTTGGTTTCGAAACCGACACCAAGCTTCTGTCCAGCCTTTCCGATTCGATGCCGGTGGTGTTTCTGGATAGCCGTATCGGCGAGGACCAGCCTTTTGTCGGCACCGACAACCGCGTCAGCATCGGCAACATTACCGAATATCTATGCAGGACCGGCGAGCATCCCTGTTTTCTGGAAATGCCTGCCGTCAACCAGAACGCGCTGGAGCGCCGCGCAGCCTATATCGCCACGATGGAAAGGCTCGGTATCGAGCCCATCGTTTTGCCGATGACCCCGAAAAACTGGAGTTTCGAGGAGCTCGGCTATCAGGAGGCGGGGCGTATTCTCGACCGCGGCGGTTTCCCGACGCGCACGGTTCTCTGCGCCAATGATCGTCTGGCCTTCGGCGTGATTTCGGCAGCTTTTGAACGCAGGCGTCATGTCGGGCGAGAGGAAGGCAGCGATCTGCGTGTCGCCGGTCACGACGATCACCCACTGAGCCGCTTCACCTGCCCGCCTCTGACGACGGTTGCCCAGGATTACCGCCAGATCGCGCAGCTTGGTTTGGATATGCTGTTTTCACGCATCAATGAGCAGGACAGCAGCAGCGCGACCGGCGAGGATATTCGCTATCTCGACAGCCATCTGATCATGCGCAGTTCGGCGTGATTGCTGCCGATAATTGCGTATTTAAGCTGACATTCTCAGCTTGATCTCCGCATTCAGCAGGATGCGGTTGCTTTCGGGCAGTTCGAGCCGATCTTCGGAATCTTCGCCCAATGTACGGAACAGAAGCTCAATCGCCAGCCTGCCGATTTCGTTATAATCCTGTGCGACCGTAGTGAGCGGCGGGCAGGTATATTCCGACAGCGGATTGTTATCGTGACCGGCCACGCGGATATCGCAATCCTTGAGCCTGCCGATTTTCAGTCCCGCCTGCCAGAGCGCGCCCGTAACGCCAAAGGCGATGCGGTCGTTGGAGCAGAGCACCGTCGAGGTCGGAAAACTTGCCTTCTCGCGCATGATGCGCGCCGTCTGTTCAAAGGCATATTGTTCGAAATCCCAGCTGCGGCTCGGTTCCAGTTCGATGATGCGTGGCTCGTGACCGAGCTTTTCCATTGCCGTCGTATAGGCTTCGCGCCGTTTGAGAGCGTTGTTGTTCACAATCGGCATCGAGAAATAGCAAGGCTCGCTGCCAGAACGGCAGAGATAATCGACGATCAGGTGGAACGATTTCTGGTTGTCGGTGCCGACGAAAGGCGTGGTGCTGTCGAGTGGCGAATCCACATAGACGATGGGGACGTCGTCGGCGAGACGCGCCAGCGCGGAATGCTGCGACTGTTCGCCAAGCGGTGCGATGATGGCGCCCGCGACATTGAGCGAGCGAAGCGTTTCAATCGCGCGCTTTTCCAGTTCCGGCTTGCCATCCGACGACAGAACGACAGTCAGATAACCCCGTTGCTCGGCCAGCGTTTGCAGCCTGCGGGTCATCGCCATGTAGAAATGATCGAGCTGGTTTGGAATGATGATTCCCAATATTGTCGTGCGACGACGATTAAGGTTCACCGCGAAAAGATTGGGACGAAAACCGGACTGCTTGACGGCCGCTTCGATGATCTCGCGGGTCTTCGGGCGGACGGATGATGGGTCGTTGAAATATTTGGAAACTGTGGGGCGCGACAGCCCGACGAATTCCGAAAAGTCTTCCATGGTGCGTATGGTTTTGCGCACGTTTCTCTGTCCTGTCCGTCAGCTTCCCGCTGCAATTTCTTGCGGTGACAGCTCACATTCTCCTGCTATCGGTCGGGTCCAGATGCGCTGGCCCATAGATGCGCGACACATGGTCTGCAGCTTGTTTTCCAATAATTTCAGGATGTTCCTCCAACCAGACCCGCCATGAAATTTTTCGCGGCAGACCCAAGTCAAACTGTCAAAGGCTGAAGCAAAGGTCAAGCGAACAATGACGAACATCTGGAACGATGCAGTGCATATTTGAATGTGCTAAGATAATCGCGGGGTCAGATCGCGCGGTGAAAAATCCGTTGTTTCGGCCAGGAAAACAATCGAATGAATGGTCTTTTCAGCGCGCAAATCAAAATCAAAAACCGTGCTTGACAAGCTACGGAGAGCCGCGCCATAAATTTTACATATGTAAGAATTTTGCTATGCATTCGTAAAGGAGGAGACGAAATGCGGACCAAAACTTATGTGACAGGGCTTATTGCGTCTGCCGCTGGCGTCGCAATGTTTGCCGGTTCGGCGTGGGCGGAGGAGCTCACGATCGCAACGGTCAACAATGCCGATATGATCATCATGCAGAAGCTTTCGCCGGAGTGGGAAAAGGCCACCGGCAACAAGCTCAACTGGGTGGTGCTCGAAGAAAACGTGCTGCGCCAGCGTGTCACGACGGACATCGCAACCAAGAGCGGCCAGTTCGACATCATGACCATCGGCGGTTATGAAACCCCGATCTGGGGCAAGGCCGGATGGCTTCTTGCGGTCGATGATCTGGGCGACGATTACGACTATGACGATCTTATCAAGCCGGTGCGCGCCGGTCTGACGGTCGATGGCAAGCTTTATGCCGTGCCGTTTTACGCGGAAAGCTCGTTCACCCTTTATCGAAAGGATCTGTTCGAAGCCGCTGGCCTGAAAATGCCGGATGCGCCGACCTATGCCGAGATCAAGGAATTCGCGACCAAACTCACCGACAAATCGAAAGAACAGTACGGTCTTTGCCTGCGCGGCAAGCCGGGCTGGGGCGAAAACATGGCCTATCTTTCCACCCTGGTGAACACATTTGGCGGCAGCTGGTTCGATGAGAGCTGGAAGCCGCAGATGAGCTCCGATACCTGGAAAAAGGCCATCAACTACTACGTCGATCTGATGAAGGAAGCAGGCCCTCCCGGAATCACCTCGAACGGCTTCAATGAAAATCAGGCGCTGTTCTCCACCGGCCATTGCGCCATGTGGATCGACGCCACCTCGGCTGCGGGCCGCATTTACGATCCGAAGCAGAGCCAGGTTGCCGACAAGGTGGCCTTCACCAAGGCGCCTGTCGAAGTGACGCCGAATGGCTCGTCCTGGGCCTGGTCGTGGAACCTCGCCATCCCGGCATCGACCAAGAAGGCGGAAGCCGCAAAGTCGTTCCTGAAATGGGCGACCTCGAAGGGCTACGTCGAACTGGTCGGCAAGTCGGAAGGCTGGGTTGCCGTTCCGCCGGGTACGCGTCAGTCGACCTACGCCAATGAAGAGTACAAGAAGGCCGCGCCTTTCGCCGAGACGGTTCTCAAGGCGATTGAATCGGCCGACCCGACCAAGCCGACCAAGGACCCGGTCCCCTATACCGGCATCCAGTTCGTGGCGATCCCTGAATTCCAGGCGATCGGCACCATTGTCGGTCAGGCAATCTCTTCGGCTGTCGCCGGTCAGCAAAGCGTCGATGCGGCGCTCGATGGCGCACAGAAGCAGGCCGAACAGATCATGACGCAGTCCGGTTACATCAAGTAATCCGGTTACCATCAGCCTGCTGCGCTCCCGAGTGAGAGCAGCAGGCTCGATTTTCGCGCGATCCGCCGCACCCTTTTCGGGCGCGGTGGATGTTGAAGCGGGAAGGGGAGGAACGTCAGACATGCCAGCAAACCCGGCCTTGGCCACAGGCACCAAATCGCGCTTTGCCGCAAAATCGCGCCGCAGCGTCCGCACCGGACCTCTGCTTGCACCCGCAGTCATCCTGCTCTTGCTATGGATGATCGTTCCACTGGCGATGACGCTCTGGTTCTCGTTTCAGTATTACAATCTCATCAATCCCTTCGTGACCGGCTTTGCCGGTTTCTCGAATTACAAGTTCCTGCTGTCCGATCCGGGGCTCTGGTCGGCCATCACGAAGACGCTCATTCTGCTGGGCTCGGTTCTGGCCATTTCGGTGGTGCTGGGCGTTTTGTTTGCGGTGATTTTCGATCAGGATTTCTGGGGCAAAAACATTGCGCGACTTCTGGTCATTGCGCCGTTCTTCGTCATGCCGACAGTGTCGGCGCTGATCTGGAAAAATCTCCTGATGCATCCGGTCAACGGGTTGTTCGCTTTCATCTCGCGCAGTCTCGGACTGCCGGTCATCGACTGGTTCGGACAGTTTCCGATGGCGTCGATCATCATGATCGTATCCTGGCAGTGGGTGCCTTTCGCGACGCTTATCCTGATGACCGCCATGCAGTCGCTCGACCGCGAGCAGATGGAAGCGGCGCGGCTTGATGGCGCCAAAGGGCCGGTGATGTTCTTTTATATCGTCCTGCCGCATCTGCTGCGCCCGATCTCGGTCGTCATCATGATCGAGACGATCTTTCTCCTGTCGGTCTTCGCGGAAATCCTCGTCACTACCTCCGGTGGGCCGGGTATTGCCACGACGACGCTGACCTATTTCATCTATCTGAAGGCGCTCCTTCAGTGGGATATCGGTGGCGCTTCCGCTGCCGGTGTCGTCGCCATCATCCTCGCCAATATCGTTGCCGCGTTCCTCATCCGAACCGTGGCGCGCAATCTGGATAATTAGGGGAGACGAACGATGGCTGCAAAACGCAAGTTCGACAAAGCCGCGCTCTCCGCCGGGATTATCGGCTGGATCGTGGCGCTTTTGATGTTCTTCCCGATCCTCTGGATGCTGCTTGCGGCATTCAAGACGGAGATCGACGCGGTGGCCCCGCCAAAGTTGTTCTTCGAGCCGACGCTGGAAAATTTCGCGGCGGTCAATCAGCGCGCCGACTATTTCCGCTACGCCATGAACAGCGTGATCGAGAGCCTTGGCGCGACGATCCTGTCGCTGCTGATCGCCGTTCCGGCGGCATATGCGGCGGCATTCTTTCCGGGAAAACGCACCAAGGATCTGCTGTTGTGGATGCTCTCGACCAAGATGCTGCCTGCGGTGGGTGTTCTGGTGCCGATCTATCTTCTGGCGCGCGATACCGGGCTTCTCGACACGCGCACCGGTCTGATCATCATCTTCACTCTTTCCAATCTGCCGATTGTGGTCTGGATGCTCTATTCCTTCTTCAAGGAAGTGCCGCATGAAATCCTTGAGGCGAGCCGCATGGACGGGGCGAAGGTCGGCCAGCAGATACGCTATCTGCTCCTGCCGCTAAGCCTGCCCGGCATTGCATCGACGGCGCTTCTTTCCATCATCCTGTGCTGGAACGAAGCCTTCTGGAGCCTCAATCTCACGGCCTCGCAGGCCGGGCCTCTCACGGCATTCATCGCGTCCTTCTCGTCACCGGAAGGGCTTTTCTGGGCAAAACTCTCGGCAGCGTCCACGCTCGCCATCGCGCCGATCCTCGTCTTCGGTTGGGTTACGCAGCGCCAGCTGGTGCGCGGTCTCACCTTCGGCGCCGTGAAGTAAAGGGAACCCCATGGCTACGCTTTCTTTTCATAACGCCACCAAGTCCTTCGGCAATATTGATGTCATCAAGGGTGTGGACCTTAACATCGAAGACCGCGAATTCGTGGTCTTCGTCGGGCCGTCCGGTTCGGGCAAATCTACGCTTCTGCGGATGATCGCGGGGCTGGAAGAAATTACCAGCGGTGATCTGCTGATCGACGGGCAGCAATGCAACGATACGCCGCCGGACGAACGCGGGCTTGCGATGGTGTTCCAGACCTATGCGCTCTATCCGCATATGAATGTGCGCGACAATATGGGTTTCGCGCTCAAGCTTGCAGGTGTCGGCAAGGCCGAGCGTGACCGCAAGGTGGAAGATGTTGCCAGGACATTGCAGCTCGACAAATTGCTGGACCGCAAACCGCGCCAGCTTTCGGGCGGTCAGCGCCAGCGCGTCGCCATTGGGCGCGCCATGGTGCGCGAGCCGAAGATTTTCCTGTTCGATGAACCGCTGTCCAATCTTGACGCGGCGTTGCGCGTGCAGATGCGTATCGAATTGGCGCGCCTGCATGACCGGCTGAATGCGACGATGATCTATGTCACGCATGATCAGGTGGAAGCCATGACGCTGGCCGACAAGATCGTCGTGCTGCGCGATGGCAAGCTGGAACAGGTCGGTTCACCGCTGGAGCTTTATCACCACCCGGTCAATCGCTTTGTGGCGGGTTTCATCGGATCGCCGACCATGAATTTCATCGAGGTCAAGGCGGGCGCCGTCGATAGCGATGGCGTGACGGTGCAGCTTGCCAATGGGCGTTCGGTCAAGGTGCCGGTTGCCGGTGAAGGGGTGAGCGCCGGTGCGCCGCTTGTGCTGGGCGTTCGCCCGGAACATCTGCATCCGGCGGATGACGGCATTCTCGAAGGCGAGATCATGGTGGTCGAGCGTCTTGGCGGCCAGACTTATCTCTATGTGCAAAACGATGGCGCTTCCGGCCTGATCGTGGCGGAAGCAGGCGGCAATAGCACGGCGCGTGCGCATGAGACGGCAAGGCTCGGTTTTGATACCGCCGACGCGCATCTGTTCACGCCCAATGGCCTGTCGCTCCAGCGCCGTGACCGCCATCCGCTGATCCTGTCTGAAAAGAAAACGCATCTTTAAAGAAGCATTTCCAGCAAAAGTGCGAAGCGGTTTTGCGTCGGATAATGCGTAAGGAAAAACAATCACATTACCGGAGAAAGTCCATGAGACTGAAAGACAAGGTTGCCCTCATTACCGGCGCTGCGCGTGGCATCGGGCTTGGCTTTGCGGCGGCCTACGCGCAAGAGGGTGCAAAGGTCATCATTGCCGATATCAATATCGAGCGCGCGGAAGAAGCCGCGCGCGGTATCGGTCCATCCGTGAAGGCGGTGAAGCTGGACGTGACCGATCTGGGCGCAATCGACAAGGTGGTGGCCGCCATCGATGCCGAATATGGCGGCATCGATATTCTGGTCAACAATGCCGCAATCTTCGACATGGCGCCGATCAATGAACTGACCGAGGACAGCTACGAGCGCGTTTTGGGTATTAATCTCAAGGGCCCGCTTTTTATGATGAAGGCGGTTTCAAATGTGATGATCAAGCGCGGACGCGGCGGCAAGATCATCAATATGGCGAGCCAGGCGGGTCGCCGTGGTGAGGCGCTGGTGACGCTCTATTGCGCATCCAAGGCGGCAATCATTTCCGCCACGCAGTCGGCGGCTCTCGCTCTGGTCAAGCATGGCATCAACGTCAATGCGATTGCGCCGGGCGTGGTCGACGGCGAACATTGGGATGTGGTGGATGCGAATTTCGCCAAATGGGAGGGCCTGAAGCCGGGCGAGAAAAAAGCAGCCGTGGCGAAGTCGGTGCCGATTGGTCGCTTCGCGACGCCGGAGGATATTACCGGCATGGCGGTGTTCCTCGCCTCGTCCGACAGCGACTATATCCTCGCCCAGACCTTCGGTGTCGATGGCGGCAACTGGATGGCGTAAGGCGAGGCCGGGATAGTGCAATGAAAGCGATCTATTTTACCGGCCATGGCGAAGCAGGCATGGCCGATCTGCCGGAACCGGCATTGCTGCCAGGGCACGCGCTGATCGGCGTCAAGGCGTCGGGCCTCTGTCACACAGACATTGATGTCCTGCATGGCCGCTATGGGTCGAGTGCCTTTCCGCTGGTGCCGGGGCATGAATATGCGGGCAGGGTGATGGCCATCGCCGAAGACGTGACCAATGTGAAGGTCGGCGACCGCGTTGCGGTCGATCCGAATATTCCCTGTGGTCACTGCCGCGCCTGCCTCAAGGGGCTGACCAATCTCTGCTCCGACCTGAAAGCTTATGGCGTGACCCATAATGGCGGCTTTGCTGGCATGAGCCTCGTCAATGCCAGCCATCTCCATTCTATCGGTGATCTGCCTTATGATATCGCGGCCCTTGCCGAACCGTTGGCCTGCGTGCTGAACGGGCTTGGCGCGGCAGGCTTGAAGACTGGCCCGCACGGTACTGAAAATGCGCTGGTTTTCGGGGCAGGCCCCATCGGCCTGTTGCTGGCCCTGTCGCTGAAAGCGCAGGGCGTGTCCGAGGTTGCGGTCGCCGACATCAATGAACACCGGCTGGCTTTCGTTGAAAGCCTCGGGCTTGAGCCGGTCGTGTCCGGTTCGCAAGCGCTGGACAGGCGCCAGCGCAGCTTTGATTTTGTCGCCGACGCCACCGGCATAGCCGGGGTGGTCGAAAGCATGGTCGGCTTCACCGCCGATGGAGGAACCGTTCTGGTATTTGGCGTCTGTGCGCCCGACGCACGAATTTCAGTGGCACCCTTCGAGATTTTCCGTCGCCAGATCAGGATTGCCGGTTCGCATTCTTTGAACCGTAACATTCCGCAGGCATTGGACATATTGAAACAGGACTTTTCAAACGGGGGCTCTATGGCGCGGCTCGTTTCCCACCGGTTGCCGCTGGAGGAAATGCTGCCATTCTTCACCAAGCACGGCGGCGATGCCGCGACCATGAAAGTCCAGTTCGTACCCGATTGAATAGAGGATATCGTCATGACCAAGCTATCGCGCGCAACGCTTCAAAGCTTCGATAAAGTGCACAAGCCCGGCTACGATCCTGCCGGGTTGAAGCCGGGTATCGTCCATTTCGGCGTCGGCAATTTTCACCGCGCCCATCAGGCAGTCTATCTGGACGATCTGTTTGCGACTGGCGAGGGGCACGACTGGGCGCTGGTGGGCGCCGGTGTGCGTGGCAGCGACGACGCCATGCGTGATACGCTCAAAGTCCAGGACTGGCTGACGACTGTTGTGGAACAGGAGGCTGATCATGCAGCCGCGCGCATCACCGCATCGATGGTCGATTATGTGACGATTTCGACCGAGGAAGGGCGCAAGGCCCTGATGGCCTATCTGACATCGGCCGATACGCGCATTGTTTCCATGACGATCACCGAGGGCGGCTATTATATCGACCCGGCGAGCCAGACCTTCGACCCCGCCCATCCGGACCATCCGAAAACCGTGTTCGGCCTGATCGTTCAGGCGCTGAAACTGCGCAAGGCGGCGGGTGTCCAGCCTTTCACGGTCATGTCCTGTGATAACATTCCGGGCAACGGGCATGTGACGGAAGACGCCGTGACGGGGCTTGCCAAGCTGAGCGACCCGGCCTTTGCCGACTGGATTTCTGCCAATGTCGCTTTCCCGAATTCGATGGTGGATCGCATCACGCCCGCCACCGGCGCGCGCGAACGCGAGATTGCCGCGAAGGATTTCGGCGTCGATGACGGCTGGCCGGTCTTCTGCGAAGTTTTCAAGCAATGGGTGATGGAGGATAATTTCCCGACCGGACGCCCGGCTCTGGAAAAAGTCGGCGTCACCTTCACCGATCAGGTTGCCGCTTATGAACTGATGAAAATCCGCATCCTGAATGGCGGCCACGCGGCCATCGCCTATCCGGGCGGCTTGCTCGACATTCATTTCGTGCATGAGGCCATGGAGCATCCGCTGATCCGGCGCTATCTGGAGAAGTTGACCAAGGAGGAGATCATCCCGGAAGTGCCGCCCGTGCCGGATACCGATCTTGAAGCCTATCGCGTGTTGATCGACAAGCGCTTCGCCAATCCAAGCATCGGCGACACCATCCGCCGCCTGTGTCTGGATGGCTCCAACCGCCAGCCGAAATTCATCCTGCCCACCGCTGCTGACCGCGTCGCGAAGGGCCATACCGTGACCGGGCTTGCGCTCGTTTCCGCTTTCTGGTGCCGCTATTGCTATGGCACCACAGATAGCGGCGCTGTTATCGAGCCGAATGATCCGTCATGGGATCGCCTGACCAAGCAGGCAGCGCGCGCCAAGGCCGACCCGGCTGCGTGGCTTTCCATGGATGATATTTTCGGAGCGCTTGCCGCCAATCCCGCCTATGTCACCGCGTTCAGCTCTGCACTGAAAGCAATCTGGCGGGATGGCACGGTCAAGACATTGGAACGCTATCTTGCAGGTCAGCAGTTTTAATTACAAAGGAGCTGCAATCAGATGCCCGGTCGCGGCGTGGTGCATGACTTCCATCGGCACGCCGTAAATCTCCCGAAGCTGATTGGGCTCCATCACACCGGCGGGTGTTGATTGAGCGATCAGGCGGCCACTATGCAGCGCGAAGATGGAATCGCAGAAGCGCGCGGCCATGTTCACATCGTGCAGCACAATGAAAACGCTCAGTTCCTTTTCCTGCGACAGCTTGCGTACCAGCGACAGAACTTCCAGCTGATGGGCAATATCGAGCGCCGATGTGGGCTCATCGAGAAGCAGGCATTGCGTATCCTGCGCCACCAGCATGGCCAGCCAGACGCGCTGGCGTTCGCCGCCGGAAAGCGTATCGACAAGCCGGTCCGCAAAAGGTGCTATGCCGGTCAGTTCGATGGCCTCTTCCACCTTCGCCCGGTCGGTATCACCAAAGCGGCCCAGAGCGCCGTGCCACGGATAACGGCCAAGCGCGACCAGTTCCTTGACCAGCATGCCCGATGCGGATGCCGTCTGCTGCGGCAGATAGGCAAGCTTGCGTGCAAATTCGCGGTCGCCCCATTGGTCGAGGCGCTTGCCTGCAAAATGGATTGTGCCTCCCGACGCTGGCTGCTGGCGGGCAAGGATTTTAAGCAGCGTCGACTTGCCCGAACCGTTATGTCCGATCAAGGCTGTTACACTTCCTGCCGGTATCGACATGGTCAAAGGCTGCAACAGCGTGCGCCCGGCAACCGAAAAGCTGACATTCTCAAGTTCGAACAAGTTGGTCATCAATCGTCGTCCTCTGGCGCAGTGCTTTCCCTGCAATAACGCAGCTTTTCGAAAGTTGCCACAAAAACATGAGTAAGTTATACCTCTTTTAGATTAAGATTTCGGGAAAGCAGATTTGGGTTTCCATCCGCATATGAAAAGCCGGATCGAAGACGTCACCTTGCTGGACGATCTTCACTATCGCGTCTGGAATGGCGCGATTGCTGACGTGTGGTCTGTCGAATGCGGTCCCGGCGCGCGCGGTGAATATGTCTCGCAAGCGCCACGCCTGTTTCTCGTCTGCGAAAGCCAGGGCGCGCTCGATATCCGTCCCGGCAGCAAGGGGCGTGCCGTTGCGCAAGGCGCGAACCCTTCGCGTCTTTGCTATATTCCGGCGGGCATGACGATCTGGAGCGAGAGTGCGAGACCGGGTAAGCTCAAGCATCTTGATCTGCATCTCGACATCAACACGCTGCAGCAGCGCTTTGGTGGCGCGCTCGACAGGGCTGCGGTCGAGCGTCCACGCCTTTTGTTTTCCAATGCCAGGATTGAGCAGATCGGCGGGCTTCTGGCGGAAGAGTGCCTGTCCAATGCGCCGTTGCACGATCTCTATGGTGAAGGCCTGATCAACGCGCTTGTCGCGGAACTGTTCGGGGCGGAAGCGCAGCCGCGTGCAGGCGCGAGCAGGCTGTCACCATGGCGGCTCCGGCGCGTGACAGATTTCATCGAGGACAATTACGCGCGCATCATCCGCTTGCAGGAACTGGCCGATCTGGCTGGTCTGTCGGAAACATATTTCTGCAGCGCCTTCAAGGCATCGACGGGGGTGTCGCCCCATAGCTGGCAGATGGAGCGACGCATCGCGCGTGCGCAGGCGCTGCTGCTTCAGGCGCACACGCCGCTGCCGCATATTGCGGCGCTGGTCGGGTTTTCCGATCAGGCCCATTTCACGCGTGTTTTCAAGAAGCAAACCGGCACAACGCCGGCGGCATGGCTGAGACAACAGGTGTAGCAGAGCCACAGAAAGGATTGCTTTTTTACTGCACGCTGAGATGAACTGAAGATCGTTCAATTTGCCATAAAAACGAACAATCCTGCCGAATATTCTTGATATAAGCACTCATATTAACGCGCCCGTCTGCGGGGTCGCGGGAGCCTGTGAAGGTTCGCGTTTTTATCCGTCTTAGGGGTCACATCATATGCCGTCGATGAAGCACAATCTTCTCGTCCTGCTGGCAAGCGGTACTGCGCTTGCCGCCATTCCTGCCTTGGCGCAGGAAGACAGCAAAACCCTTCAGCTGAACACCGTTGTCATTCAGTCTGATGGCAATGGCGGCACCACGCGGGCTGACGGTGTTGCGCCGGTCCGGGGCTTTGTGCCTCAGGCGACGACCACCGGCTCGAAGGACAGCGTTGCAATCGACAAGATCCCGCAATCCGTATCGGTCGTCGGGCGCGATCAGATGGATGCGCTCGGCGCGCAGAAGATCGACGAAGCCTTGCGCTATACGCCCGGCGTGCTGGCGCAGCCTTTCGGCGTCGATAATGACACGAACTGGCTCTATATTCGCGGTTTCGACGCGACGGCCAATGGCACCTATCTCGATGGGTTGCAGAATTTCAGTTACGGCTTTGGCGGCTTTTTAATCGACAGTTTCGGTATCGAGCGCATCGACGTGCTGCGTGGTCCGGCATCGGCTCTTTATGGCGGTGCCAATCCCGGCGGTATCGTGAACTATATCAGCAAGCGCCCGACCGGCGAACGCCTGCGCTATCTTGAGGCGGGCATCAACAGCTATGGCAATGGCTATCTCGGCTTCGACATTGGCGACAAAGCGACGGAGACGGTTAATTACCGCGTCAACGGCAAGATCCAGGGTGGCGACAACTATACGGATTTTTCCAAGGAGTTTCGTGGCGTCATCTCGCCAAGCATCGAATACAAGCCGGATGAATCGACCAGCCTGACCATTCTGGCCAACTATACCCATCTGGACCTGACGCATGATGGCGGCTTTCTGCCTTACTATGGTACCGTGGTGCCGACCGAGTTCGGCAAGATTTCGCGCAAGGCGAATTTTACCGAGCCGGATGTCGATTCCTATAATCGCGAACAGCTATCGATCGGCTATGAATTCGAACACACATTCGACAGTGACTGGACCATCCGTCAGAATGTGCGTTACGGCTTTGCCAATGTGAAGGAGCATAGCCTCTACCCTTACGGCTATGACGGATTTCTGGCGCAGCCAGCTGCTGGCAATCCCTACCTCGCCCGCATCAATTTCAAGCACGATACCACGGTCAACACCTTTCAGGCTGATAACCAGCTTGAAGGCAAGGTGACGACCGGGGCCATCGATCACAATCTGCTGTTCGGCGCGGAGTACCGCTATTTCCGCATCGACCAGATGCAGCAGACCGGCGGCGCGACGATCATCGACGCCTATAACCCGGTTTATGGCGAGCCGCAGGGGCCTATGTGGGACCCCTATATTGATCAGGATCTGCGCCGCAATCAGGTGGGTGTCTATGCGCAGGATCGCATGGAATTCGGCGATGGCTGGATACTGACGCTGAATGGTCGTTACGATCATGTCTGGACTGAAGCCTCAGGTCTGCCGAGCTTCGAATATGATACGGGCCGCTTCTCCGGTCGTGCAGGTCTCGGCTATGAGTTCGAGAACGGCATCACGCCTTATGTGAGTGCTGCGACCTTCTTCAATCCGATTATCGAGACCCTGTATGACGGCAGCTATGCCAAGCCGGAAACCGGCGTTCAGTATGAAGCCGGTGTCAAATATCGCCCGGCATTCTTCGATGGCCTGATCACCGCGTCCTTCTTCGATCTGACCAAGGAAAATTCGCTCACCGGCTCCAGCTTTGCCCGTGAACAGCTCGGCAAGGTCAATTCGCGCGGCTTCGAACTCGAAATGCAGGCCAATATTGCCGAGGACTGGAAGGTGACGGCAAGCGTGACCGCCTATGACCTCAAGGTCAAGGAAAACGCCTCGGACCCAACGCTGGTCGGCAAGCGTCCTTATCTCCTGCCGGAGCAACAGGCTTCGGTCTTCGTCGAGTATAAGGTGCCCGAAGGCGCGCTGAAAGGAGTGACTCTGGGCGGCGGCGTCCGTTATATCGGCTCGTCCTATGCCGACGAGCAGAACACGCTGAAAGTGCCCGCTGTGGCACTCGCCGATTTGAAACTCGGCTATGAAAAGGATAATTGGGGCATCGATCTCAACGTGACCAATCTTTTCGACAAGGATTATGTTGCTGGATGTCAGGGCGTCTATGTCTGCGGTTATGGCGAGGGCAGGAAGGCTTTGCTCAAGGTGCACACCAAGTGGTGATGCGACGGTTTTCGCCGCGCGTTCCGTCATGACAGTCACCCGTCGCACGGTTCTCGGATTCGCAGGCGCCCTTTTTGCGGCGCCTGCACTGCGTTTGGCCCATGCCGCGACGATGCGTTTTGCGGTGATCGACTGGGCCATGCTTGAGACCGTTCTGGCGATCGGCGCTGTGCCGGTGGCAGCGGCAGAACTGCGCCAATACAGGCAAATGCAGCTTGAACCGGCAGTGCCGGAAAATGTCGCTGATCTTGGTCTGCGCGGAGCGCCCAATCTTGAGCTTCTGCGCATGATCGAACCGGATCTGATCGTCGCGTCCAATTTTTACGAGTATCAGCGTGCGGCCTTCGAGCGCATCGCGCCGGTCTTCGCGCCGACTGTCTATAGCGCCGGTCAGCCGCCCTATGCGATGCTGGAAGAGGCGACGTTGCGCCTTGGCGAAAAGCTTGGTCTGGCTGCGGAAGCGCGCGCTTACGTCGTGACTGTTGCACGCGAGATTGCGGAGGCGCGGCAGCGCTTCGCTGCGATACCGGGACGGAAGGTCTTCGTCATCAGCCTGGGCGATGCCCGGCACTTTCGCGCTTTCGGTCGCGACAGCCTGTTTGGAGAAGTGCTGGTTCGGCTTGGCTTCCAGAATGCGTGGACGCGCGATACAAGCTATTCAGCCGCAGCGCCGGTGGGGCTGGAGCAATTGGCCGAAACGCCGGACGCATCCATCGTGGTCGTCGGCCTGACCGATCCTGAAACGCTTTATCGTCTGCCGCAAAACGCCTTGTGGAACGCTATGCCCGCCGTCCGTGAAAAGCGGGTTCTGTTTCTGCCGCCGCTCGACCATTTTGGCGGATTGCCTGCCGCGCGCCGCTTTGCCCAGCTTCTTCGTGAAAACTGGAAGAGCAGCCCATGACGGAGAAGAGTGTTGCAGGCGTCAGGCCGCTTCTGTTCTGGGCGCTGCTCGCGCTTGTCGCGGCACTGATAGCCGCTTTCGAATTCACGCGGGCGCTGAATGGTCCTGCCGGTTCACCGGAACTGCTGGCGCTGCACCGGGTCATCGCGTTCGACACCGTCTTACCGCGCAACGCCATGGCCCTGATCTGTGGCGCCGGTCTTGGGCTTTCCGGTCTGCTGTTGCAGCAGGTTTTGCGCAATCCGCTCGCCGAACCCTCAACGCTCGGCATTGCTGCCGGGGCGCAGCTCGCCATGACGGCGGGTATACTCTATCTGCCCGCGGCCCTCATCTTTCGAGAATGGCTGGCTTTGGCGGGCGGTCTGGCGGCGGTCAGTCTGGTGCTGGCGCTCAACTGGAAACGCTCGCTGGAACCCGCTTCTGTCATTCTCTGCGGCATGATCGTGTCGCTGACCGCAACGGCGGCAAGCACGGCGCTCATCCTCGCCAATGGCGAATATGTGTTCTCGCTGTTCATCTGGGGCGGCGGTTCGCTGGAACAACAAAGCTGGGGGCCGGGCATTTCGCTCTCCCTGCGGGTTCTGATCGGCGGCGGGATTGCCTTCTTCCTGCTGCGCCCGTTGACATTGCTGGCGCTCGACAATGCCAATGCGCGCAGCCTCGGCCTGTCGCTGGCGGCAAGCCGCCTTCTGGTGATTGCCCTTGCCGTCTGGCTGGCGGCAAGCATCACGGCAGAAGTCGGCATATTGGGCTTTGTCGGTCTGGTCGCTCCGACGCTGGCGCAGCTTTCTGGCGCGCGCCGTCTCAAGACAAAGCTGATCGCCGCGCCCGCCATTGGGGCAATTCTGCTCTGGTTGACCGATGGCTGCGTCAGCCTGTTGCAGACCGTCACCGGCGACCGCCTGCCGGTGGGCGCTGCGACTGCATTGCTCGGCGGTCCGCTGCTGCTCTGGATGCTGCCGCGTCTGCGCATGTTTGAATGGCCGTCGGGCCAGAGCGAGCCCAGCGCTGTTCGGCTCAAGCGTACCGGCTTGTTCTTCGCCATTTTGTTGCTGCTTGTCCTGCTTGTTGCTGGCGTCACGCTCGGTCTCGGCCGGGGGCAGGACGGTTTTGTCCTTGCCCGTGGTGAAGTGTTCGCTGCGCTTTTCGACTGGCGCGTGCAAAGACTTGCTCTTGCGGGCCTATCGGGCGGCATGCTGGCATTGGCCGGAGCCATTCTCCAGCGCATGACGGGTAACACGCTCGCCAGCCCCGAAATTATGGGCGTCGGCCTTGGTGCTGGTGCGGGTTTGGCGGTGGTTCTCCTGCTTCCCGTCGCAAGCCTTTCCCTGCAATGGCTGGGCGCTTCCATCGGCTCGGTGCTGGCGCTGATCTTCATTCTGGCGATTGCCGCGCGCAGCGGTTTTGGTGCGGAAAAGCTGCTTCTGGCCGGTGTCGGCCTTGGCGCTATGGTCAGCTCCATTCTGACAGCCATCATTGCAACCGGCTCTCCACAAGCCTTTGTCCTGCTCGGCTGGTTGAGCGGTACCGGCACGCAGGCGACGCCTATGCAGCTTTGGCTGGCCGTTCTTGCGCTGGCCGCCAGTTTCACGATCCTGCTTGCTTTGTCGCGCTGGCTCGACATTTTGCCGCTTGGTTCGGTGACGATGCGCACCCTCGGTCTTTCGCTCGTCCTGCCGCGTCTTGTGATCGTGCTGATTGCAGCGCTTCTGACAGCGATTGCATCGATGATGGTGGGGCCGCTCTCGTTTGTCGGGCTGATCGCTCCGCATCTGGCGCGCAATTTCGGCCTGCATACACCGAAGCGCTTCCTGACGGCATCCATGCTGATCGGCGCGCTGATGATGGTCAGCGCCGATTGGCTCGCGCGGATGGTAGCCTTTCCCTACAATCTGCCGCTTGGCCTGTTCGCCTCGCTTCTGGGCGGGGCCTGCTTCATCGCGCTGCTATCGCGGCGCGGGTAGCCTTTATGACGTGGCCTTCGCCGGGGCGGTTCTAAGCACGCGCCAGCCGAGAAGACTGAAGCCGATGGTCATCAGCGGATTGAGAATGTTGAAAAAGCAGAAGCCGACATAGGCGGTGGTGCTGACCCCCAGCGCTGCGGCCATATAGGCGCCGCAACTGTTCCATGGGATCAGCGGGGACGTCACGGTTGCGCTGTCGCCAATCACGCGGGAAAGAAGTGCGGGTGCCAGTCCGCGATTGGCAAAAGCCTGCTTGAACATGCGCCCCGGCAGGGCAATGGAAATATACTGATCGGACGTGACGACATTCGACAGGACAGCGGTTCCTGCGACGGTCGAGATCAGACTGGCATCGGATTTCGCGCGATGGATCAACGGGTCGATCAGGCGATTGAGAATGCCTGCATGCTCGATCACCGCGCCAAAGGCGAGTGCTGTGATGATGAGCCAGATGGTCGTCATCATGCTCGCCATGCCACCCCGGCTGAGAATCATGTCGATATCGGGATCGCCGACGGAGCTCGTATAGCCGGTGGCAAGCGCCAGCCATGCGCCTTTCAATAGGGCGAGCGCACTGGGAAGCGCTGCATCATTGGCAAATGCGATCACCCGTTGTGGGTCCATGATGACGCCCTGGATAGCGCCTGCCAAAGCGCCGCTGAATATCGCCACGACCGGAGATACCCGCGCTACCGACAGCACGAAGACCAGCAGCAGGGGCAGGAAAGCCCAGAGCGAAACCTGAATCTGACTGTCGATCTTTGTGAGAAGGGAGCTTGCGTCAAAATCGTTTTGCTCACCAAGAAAGCCGAACAGCACAATGGACAAAAGCAAAGCGGGGATCGAGGTCCAGAGGGATTCCCGGATGTGGTCGAATATTTCCGAACCGGCGGAGGCCGCCGCCAGATTGACCGTGTCGGAAAGCGGCGATGCCTTGTCGCCAAAATAAGCGCCGGAAATGACGGCGCCCGCCGTGATTGCAGGGGAAAGGTCCATATGAGCCGCGACACCCATAAGCCCGATGCCGATAGTGCCTGCGACGGTCCATGAACTGCCAATGCTGAAGGCCACCACCGCGCAGACAATGGTGGTCGTCGCGTAGAAATAATCGGGGTTGAGAAGCTTCAGCCCGTAATAGACCATGGACATGATCGTGCCGCTGAGCGCCCATGTGCCAATCAACGCGCCAACCGCCATCAGGATGAGAATGGCGGGCAAGCCGGTCGCGATCCCGTCAACAACGGCGGCGCGGACCGCGGCCCAGCTCGATCCGTTCTTATAGGCAACACCGGCGGCGATCAGCCCGCAGACCGCAAGGGCGATCTGGTTGGGGCCGGACGAGGCCGCATCACCAAACAGATAATAGGAAAGGGCGAGGAAAACGATAAGCGCAATACATGGAACAAGTGCATCCAGAATGGATGGAATATGACCGCCAGTGGTCGGCGCCGGTTCGTTTTCGCTCACCTTGTGGTCTCCCCTGATAGCGACTTTAGTAGGTTAAACGCTGAAAACTCCGGTCTTCCCTCAAAGGCCGGAGCTTCCAATATTTCCTTCAATGCCAGGTCAGTTTTGAAAAGCCTGTACTGACAATGGTTCCTTTTTTACCATCGACAATGCCGGGAATGTCAGCCAGCGCGCCAATGGCGGCAGACTTTCCGGTTGCCTCGGCAAAATTGCAGGCGGCATCCACCTTCGGTCCCATCGAACCTGCCGGAAACTGATAGTGCGAAAGGGATTCCGGCGTCGCTTCGTGGATGCCCTTTTGCGTCGGCTTACCCCAGTCGGTAAAGACCGCTTCGGCGTCGGTCGCCATGATGAAGAGGTCGGCGCCAAGTTCACGTGCGAGAAGCTCGCTCGCCAGATCCTTGTCGATGACGGCCTCCACGCCGCCAAGCGAGCGTTCCTTGCCTTTCTCATACATGGTGGGAATGCCGCCGCCGCCCGCGCAGATGAGAATGGTGTTCTTTTCAAGCAGCCATTTCAACGGGCGGATTTCGAAAATCCGCTTCGGAAGCGGCGAGGGCACAACCCGTCGCCACTTGTCGCCGTCCTGCTTGAAGGTCCAGCCTTTTTCGCCACGGATACGGTCGGCATCGTCCTTGGAATAGACCGGGCCGACGAACTTGGTCGGGTTTTGGAAGCCGGGATCATCGCCATCCACCTCAACCATGGTAAGGACGGTTGCGATGGGAATGTCGAATGGCAGAACATTGCCAAGTTCCTGTTCCAGCATATAGCCGATCATGCCTTCCGTCTGGGCGCCAAGCACGTCCAGCGGATAGGCTTCGTCGGGCTTGTAGGCGGCGCCCTGCAAGGCAAGCAACCCCACCTGCGGGCCATTGCCATGGGTGATAATGACCTGATGGTCTTTGGTGACCGGCGCGATGGCTTCGACAGCGGTGCGGATATTCCTGCGTTGCACTTCGGCTGTCATCGGCTCGCCGCGCCGCAAAAGGGCGTTGCCGCCCAATGCGATGACGATGCGCATTCTCAATCTCCAATCGTTGCCACAAGCAGGGCCTTGATGGTGTGCAGACGGTTCTCCGCCTGTTCGAATGCGATATTGGCGTGGGATTCGAACACTTCGTCAGTCACTTCAAGACCGTCCGTAATGCCAAACTGATCGGCAATCTGCTTGCCGACCACGGTTTCGGTATCGTGGAAGGCTGGCAGGCAATGCATGAACTTCACCTGCGGATTGCCTGCGGCTTTCATCAGCGCAGCATTGACCTGATAGGGCTTCAGCAGCTTGATGCGTTCGGCCCAGACTTCCTTCGCTTCGCCCATCGAGACCCAGACATCGGTGTGGATGAAGTCCACGTCCTTGACCGCCGCCTTGACGTCATCGGTGATGGTGACCTTTGCGCCCGATGCGGCGGCGAGGTCTTCTGCAATCTTGCGATATTCGTCAGCGGGCCACAGTTCCTTCGGTCCGCAGATGCGAACGTCCATGCCCATCAGGCTGCCGACGATCAGAAGCGAATGACCCATATTGGACCGCGTGTCGCCCACATAGGCATATTTGATCTGGGGGATCGGCTTGTCGCTGTGTTCCCACATGGTCAGCACGTCGGCCAGCATCTGGGTTGGATGATATTCATCGGTCAGGCCGTTATAGACCGGCACACCGGCATATTTGGCCAGCGTCTCAACACCGCTCTGCGATGAGCCGCGATATTCGATGGCGTCATACATACGCCCCAGCACACGCGCCGTGTCCTTGAAGGATTCCTTGTGGCCGATCTGCGATCCGGCTGGATCGAGATAGGTGACATTGGCGCCCTGATCCGAACAGGCGACCTCGAAGGCGCAGCGCGTGCGTGTGGAGGTCTTTTCAAAGATGAGGCAGATTTCCTTGCCTGACAGGTGCTTTTGTTCGGTGCGCGCATATTTGGCGCGCTTCAGATCGCGCGCCAGATCGAGCAGGAAGCGGAATTCGCGTGGCGTGTAATCCTGCACCGTGAGGAGGGAACGATTGCGCAGATTAAAGCTCATGATACGTCTCCAAAACTATATAACGTTGCGATGGAAGTCCGGTTCTCAGACCGGATCGCGCCATATGGGGCAAGTCATGCAATGCCCGCCGCCCCGACCACGGCCAAGCTCGGAACCGCGAATGGTGATGACTTCAACGCCCGCCTTGCGCAGCAGCGTGTTGGTGTAGGTGTTGCGGTCGTAGGAAACCACCACGCCGGGCTCCAGCGCGACGACATTGTTGCCGTCGTCCCACTGTTCGCGCTCGGCTTCGTAGGCGTTGCCGCCAGTTGCCACCGAGCGCAGTTTCTTCAGTCCCAGCGCTTCCGCCGTCACTTCCAGCAGGTGCTTTGTTTCGGGACGAACGGCGATTTTTCCGTCGTCGCCCGGATAAATGCTGAAGCAGCGAATCTGGTCCACGACTTCGCCAAAAATCGTAACGAGGTCGCGGTCGCAGAAACTAAACACCGTATCGAGATGCATGGCCGCACGGCTTTTCGGCATCACACAGGCGATGACGCGGGTGGCGGCATTGGCGGCAAACAGCGCTTCCGCCACCTGACCGACAGCCTGATAAGTTGTGCGTTCGCCCATGCCGATCAGCACAACGCCATTGCCGATGGGCATGACATCGCCGCCTTCCATCGTGGCGTTGCCGTGGTCGGTGTCGAAATCGCCCCACCAGATTTTGAAATCGCCGTCCTTGAATTCCGGATGATATTTGTAGATGGCGCGCTGGATCAGCGTTTCCGGCTGACGGGCTGGCCAGAACATCGGGTTCACGGTCACGCCGCCGTAAATCCAGCAGGATGAGTCGCGCTGGAACAACGTGTTGGGGATCGGCGGAATAATGAATTCCGTACCGCCC
This sequence comes from Ochrobactrum teleogrylli, assembly GCF_006376685.1. Taxonomy (GTDB): domain Bacteria; phylum Pseudomonadota; class Alphaproteobacteria; order Rhizobiales; family Rhizobiaceae; genus Brucella; species Brucella teleogrylli. The sequence continues at coordinate 271,908 of NZ_VEWL01000004.1, forward strand.
AGCACGTCCAGCATCAGTTCCTTGCCCCATATGTCCGGCAGGTCGGAAACGGCCACGCCGCCGATGAGAAATTGGGCCAGGTTTTTTGATGGCAGTTCATCCAGCCAGGGGCGCATGGAATTGGCGACATTGCGCCCGATCTGATTAGGCAGAATACGCCGGTCGAGAACGAATTGGCGTGCTTCCTTGTCGTCCAGCGTTTTGGCGAGCAGGTCCTGCATTTCCAGAACCTCCACGCCGCGCTCCCGCATTTTGAGAACGAAGTCGAAATGGTCCTTCTGGGCCTCGTGCACCCAGATCACATCATCGAACAGAAGGTCATGGCAATTGGCTGGCGTCAGTCGTTGATGGGCGAGCGATGGGCTGCAAACCATCACTGTGCGTAGCTTGCCGACTTCCGAATGCACTCCAAATTGTCTCATCTCGATGCTCCTGTTTGAAAGGGTGATCTGGGCGGGAAGATTTTCCGGTAGCCGGCAAAAGATCGTTCCCGTGGATGAATGCGTCAGAATGGGGTGATAACTCCCGTCCACATCAGATAGATGGCGACGAGGGCGAGCAGGGTTATGCCTGCCGCGATCCAAACTTCATGTCCCTCAAAGATCGGTTCTCCATGTTCCTTGCGGGCTTTCGCGTAAACCAGAATGCCGGGTGCGAAGAGCACCGTGCACATCAGTAGAAAGCTTAGTCCCGCCGCGTAGACGAGCCAGACGCCGTAGAGCGTCGCTATCAGGCTCACCCACAGGTCTCGCCGTCGCGACTTGCTGTTGGCGCCATATGTCTCGCCGCTGAGCGCGAGTTTCAGTGCAAAAGCGCCGGAAAACACATAAGGCGGCAGAATGGCGACCGATGCGATGAAGTAGAAGAACTGGTAGGCGCTTTCGGAAAAATAGGTCAGCAGCAGGAAGAACTGAATCGCGAGGTTCGTTGCCCAGAGCGCATTGGCTGGCGACCCGTTCTTGTTCTCGACCGCAAACCACTTTGGAAATGTGCCGTCGCGACCGCAGGAAAATGGGATTTCCGCGCAGAGCAGGGTCCAGGACAGGAAAGCCCCACCCACTGAAATCAGAAGGCCGATATTGATGAGCAGCGCGCCCCAATGACCGACAAGCGGCTCGAAGACGCCTGCCATGGAGGGCACTTTCAACCCGGCGAGTTCCGGCTGGCTCATCAACCCGGTCGAGAGCAGCGATACCAGCACATAGATGCCGAGTGCGCCGAGAAAGCCGATCACGGTCGCGCGGCCCACATCCTTGCGGTTGGCGGCGCGGGCCGAATAGACGCTGGCACCTTCAATGCCGATGAACACCCACAGCGTCACCAGCATCGTGCTTTTGATCTGGTGCGTAATGCTGCCAAGTGTGGCTTCCTCACCACGGCCCCAGAAATTGAAGGTGAACTTGTCCCAATGGAAAGCAACGATGGCGATCAGGATGAACAGCATCAGCGGCACAAGTTTGGCTATCGTCGTGACGATATTGACGAATGACGCCTGCTTGATGCCGTAGAGGACAAGTGTATGGATCAGCCAAAGGCAGATGGACGCGCCTATGATCGACGGCAGGTTGGACCCATCGCCGAAAACTGGGAAAAAGAACGACAAGGCCGAGAAGATCGCCACCGCATAGGCAACATTGCCGAGAAAGGCGCTGAGCCAGTATCCCCAGGCGCTGTTGAAGCCGATAAACGATCCGAAACCGGCCTTAGCATAGGCGTAAGGTCCGGCATCGAGATCGGGACGACGATTGGCGAGCGACTGATAGACGCGCGCCAGCATCAACATGCCGATGCCGGTGATGATCCAGCCGATAATGATTGCGCCCGGCGATGCCGCGCGAGACATATCCGATGGCAGATTGAAGACGCCGCCGCCGATCATCGATCCCAACACAAGCGCAATCAAAGGAAACAATGTCAGTTTGTGCGGCTCTTTTTCTGCCGTGACTTGCCCACTCTGCGTATCGGCCATGCAATTCTCCAATCGTGCGCGATTATGAGCATGAAACGAAATTTCACAGACAATGATGCGATCGCTAATCTCACGTCATTGATCAAGATCAATGGTATAATTATTATTTATCAAATACATCGATGCGGGTTTAGTAAGTGATATTAGCGTAAATAAAATAAAGTCAATAATTTAAATAAATTAAAATAGATCGAATAGCCCTAGTTTTGCTGTTAATCAGTTAAACATATTCAAAAATATTTCACGTACTGCGCAGGATGCTTGATATATATATTTAAATTACGCAAAACTCCTTGGACGCCAATGGCAGTTAAGCCATGCGCCGGTTGTGGTGGATCAATCTCTCTTTTTTTAAAGAGCCGATGAGCCGCGAAGCGGTCCCGGCTCATTCTTCAATAATGTTTGTTTTTCATGCGATCCCCGCGATACGCATTTGATCTACACCGCGACCAGATCCAAAGTTGGCTATTAAGCAAACGATAAATCAGGCCAAGCTAACGGAGAGCTATGGCAGAGCTGGATTTTATCAATATGGTTTTCTTTAAAAAATTCGGGTGGTGCCGCGTTTCAAGGCCGGTCACGCGAATGGGTTGCACAGAGCGCCCACATTGCGGGGATGGCCGCTAGCGCAAGGGCGCCGACGATGGAAAAGAAGACGCCATAGCCGAAATACTGGGCGGCATAACCCGCCGCCACACCGCCCGCCATGCTGATCAGCGCATCCATGCATTGGAACAGCGTGAAATCCACTCCTGCCTGGCGCGGGTCAGACCACAGCATAAATTGCGCATAAAGCGCAACGAAACCCAGCGCTACCACACCGGATGAGCTGATAATCGCAACCGCGATCAATTGCACGCTGGCGGTCTTGTCGCCGGCATGTATGGCGAAAAACAGGAAGCACAGCGCCTGAAGCAAGAGCGCTACAGCCAGTATCTTGCGCATGCCGAAGGCGCGCACCAGACCGCCACCGGCAAGTGCTGCGGCAAGGCCGACAAACATGCTTCCGGCGCCGTTCAGCAATCCGACGGTGGTGAGGTCGAGACCGCTATCGATCAGGAAGGGTCCAAGCATTGCGAGCCCCGCCTTCTGTGCGATGACATAGACCGCTGCCGCCGCCAGTCCGCGCCGGATATCACGCCGCCGCAGTGCTGCCGCCAGCGACGGCACATGCGGGCGTGTTTCCGCGACAGAACCTTTGCGGGCGAAAAGCGCGAAGGGCAGGCCGAGCAGCACGAGGATCAGCGCCATTGTCCAGATGGCGATACGCCAGCCGAATGCACCGACGAGAACGAGAAACAATCCGGCGCCGATCGCCGAACCGAGATAGGCGCCGCCGACCTGTGCGGCATTGCCCCAACCGTAATGGTCTTCCGACAGGCTTTGCACGGCATAACCGTCGCAGGCGATATCGACGGTGGCCGTTGCAAAGGCGATCAGCATCAATATGCCGAGAAGCGGATAGACCTGTGATGGGTCGATAAGCCCGATGATCAGGAGGCCGATGACCGAGACAGCGCCGCCGCCCAGAATGATGGTTGCCGTTCGGGCGGCACCGCTATGCGGCAGCCGGAAACGTTCCACTGCGGGCGCCCAGAGAAATTTGAGCGCCCATGGCAGTATGATCAGCGAAACGAGGCCGATGCGGTCGAGCGGCACGCCGCTGTCGCGCATGATGGCAGGCAAGCCTGACCAAGTGATACCGCCAATGACGCTTTGCGCCACATAGAGCCCGCTGATCGTCAGGAACACGCGGGCTGGCGCGACGGTCGGTGACGGCTGGTCGGCCTGTTTCTGCATCGACGTCATCAGAAGCGATAGCGTAGGCTGCCGAATATCTGGCGGCCTTCCTGCTGGTAGCAATAGCCAGCGGTGCAGACCGGATCGCGATTGTCGAAGATGTTCTTCGCATTCACTTGCAGCTGCATGCCGTCGAGCTTCGGATTGCGATAGCTGAAGTCATAGGACAGCGCCGCATCCACCATGACACGCGAGTCGTTCTTGAAGGTGTTTTCGTCATCGCCATAGCTGGAGCTGACATAGCGCACACCGGAGCCAAAACCGAGGCCAGCCAGCACGCCGTTCTCGATCTTGTAATTGCCCCACAGCGACAGCACGTCATTGGGCGTGCCGGAAAGCTCGTTGCCTTCCGTACCTTCGGTGCCGCCTTCGATCTTCACGCGCAGATGGGTGTAGGACGCGATGATGCCGAGACCGTTATCGAGCGTGGCATTGGCTTCCAGTTCGAAGCCACGCGAGTTGAGATCGAGCTGGCGCTGCTTGTTGCGATCCGCCGAGGCGACGAGGACGACACCGTCTTCCTGATCGATATCGAAGAAAGCGGCACTCACTACGGCATTATAGCCGGGGATTTCGTATTTGACGCCGATTTCCTTTTGCGTGGCGATGGTCGGCTTGGCGACATGTTTGTCGTCGCTGGCGATATCGTCATAGACGAAGCCGATATTGGGCGAGAACGAGGTGGAATAGTTCACATAGGGGATGAAGCCCCATTCCGTCTTGTAGGCTGCGCCGACGCGACCGGAGAAGGCGCTGTCCTTCTGTTCGCTTTCCGAATAATCCACATCGGTGGTGTTGGTTTTCACCCAGTCATAACGGCCGCTGCCGAACAGGGTGAAATTATCCCATTCGATCTGGTCATGGGCATAAATGCCGACCTGATTCATCTTCTGCCCGCCATAATAGGGCACGTCCTGGGCCCGCATGTCCTCGACGGACACATAGGACAGGCCGCTATAGGCGTTATAATCCGACCAGCCATAATCGATGCCAGCAATGGCCTTATGGGTCATCGGGCCGGTGTCGAAATCGAACTGCGCCATCGTATCGACGACGAAATTCTTCATCCGCTCGGTGTAATGGCCCCAGTAGCGTGACAGGTCTGTGCTGCCTGCTGTCGTGTAATGGCCGCTATATTCGAGATCGGCATCGACATCGCTGTAACGCAGGTTCTGGCGGATGGTCAGCAGGTCGTTGAAGCGATGTTCGAACTCATAGCCGATGCGGCCCTGGTGCTGAACGAAGTCGTTATAGGCAGGGTCGCCCTCATAAATATCCGAAACCTCGCCATAGGACGGATTGTAGAAGGCCGCCGTTCCACCGGTCTTGGAGCGGGAAAACTCGCTTAGAACCGTGAATTTCGTGTCTTCGTCCGGCTTCAGCGTGAAGGCTGGCGCGATGTAATATTTGTCGTCGGGATAGCCGGGCAGTTCGGTATCGCTTATGCGGCCAAGGCCGGTGATGCGATAGAGGAAGGTCTTCTCGTCATTGGCGGGGCCGGATACGTCGAAGGCAGCCTGATACCGATTATGATTGCCGAACAGCAATTCCACTTCGCGGAAATCTTCGTCCTTCGGGCGCTTTGTGACGACATTGACGATGCCGCCGGGGCCGCTGACGCCATAGAGCGACGAGGCCGGGCCTTTCAGCACCGTGATACCTTCAATGCCGTAAGGTTCCGCCTTCAGCCATGCGGAAGGGCCGTTCATGACGCGGAGGCCGTCGCGGAACATGCCGTTATAATATGCGGGAAAACCGCGCAGGTAGAACGCGTCATAGCGCGTATCGAAACCGTAATTGTTGGGATTGGCGCTTGCCGTATAGCTCAGCGCATCGTTGAGCGTGTTCGGCTTCTGGTCTTCCATCTGGCGCTGCGTGATGACGGAAATCGACTGCGGAATCCGGGCGATTTCCGTGTCGATCTTGGTGCCGTCGCGATCCTTCTTGGCGACATAGCCATCCTGCACCAGCGTATCGTTGCTCTGAGACTCGATGGTCACGGTGTTGAGCACCAGAGGCTGCGAGGCGTCCTGCGCAAAAACGATGGCAGTGGAGGCGAGAAGGGTGGAACTGGCGAGTGCAAAGCGTAGCGGGAGGCGGAGAGCAGGAGTCGGCATGGATGTCCCTCGAACAACGATCTTGCGTCGCTCGGCTCCCCCGATCCGGCGATGCAAATTTGAGTATGAGACTCCACTATAAAATTGACTCTAAAAGTCAACTATAAGCAGTTCATTAAATTAGCTCTCAATGATATTGCGCTGCGGCTTGCGATTTTTCTGCAACAGATGGGCGCTGCGGCGTGCCCTTTGGCGTCAGCGATTGCGAAATTGCGGCGGGCGCTTTTCGGCACTGGGAGAGATGCTGATGAAGCTGACTGCCCCGGAACAGCAAGCGCTTCGAGGGCAGGTTGAGCCCTCAAAGCATGAGTGGGACGCTTATCGCGCCAGACCTGCATCCTTCAGGAACTTGACCGATGGCATGATCTTGTTCTTGTCGCGCAGTTCGAGGATCAGGCGCGGATTGCTTTCGAGTTCAGCCAGAGCCGCGAAAACGCCATGCCAGCGGATGGTGCCTTCGCCGATGCCCCAATGACGATCCGCATGGCCGTCCGCGTCCTGCAAATGAACATGCTGCAGGCGGTTGCCCGCACGACGGATGAAGTAATCGACCGGATGCGCGCCCAGCGAACCATAGGTGAAATGGGCATGGCCGGTATCGACCGAAACGGCGACCGATGACGACTGGAAGCTGTCGGCGAGCAGGCAGCGGGCATCGGTATCGATATCCTCGATATTTTCGATCACCAGCGTGCAGCCGATTTCTTCGGCGCGGTTGACGACCGGCGCCAGCGTTTCATGGGCGTAGTCGATAATCTGCTGGCCGCTTTCGACAAAATTGTCGAGATTGTTATAGGTCCAGAAATTATAAGGGCTGTGGATCACCATCTGCGTGGCGCCGATGAATTCGCAAACCTCCAGTCCCTGAAGATAGCGCTGGGTGACGATCTTGCGAATGTCTTCATCCTGATTGGAGAAGTTGAGACCCCAGAATGGACCATGAATGCCGAGGCGGCCCTTATAACCGTTGAGCAGAGTCTTGATGCGGCTTGCAGGCGTCTTCCAGTCGGCCTTCAGGAGAGCGACATGGACAAAATCCTGGATCTCCAGATCGCGGTTTTCCGACAGGATGAAATCGAGATTTTCTTCGAGATAGGACAGCGGCACGGCTGCGCCGAGAAGCGGCAGGTCGGACATAATCAATTTCCTGGATTGACCGGATGGCATGGGATGAAAGCGGTTCTGCCTCGCCTCCGGACTAAAGTGCAGGCAGAGCCGTTATTGTATGACTTTCAGGCTGCGGCTTCAGCCAGCGCCAGACGCGACGCGATCACCAGATCGGGGCTATCGGAGGTGATGTAGGCAACATCGCGCTCCATCCAGCGGTCGATCAGCGCGCGGTCGTTGAGCGTCCAGACGCCAAGGCGGTCATTGGGAAACAGCGACGTGATGCGGTCGAATTCGGCTTCGAACAATTCGTGATGCACGCCGACATAACGGACCAGAGGTTCCACGCTGCGAAAGAAGTTTTCCAGCCCGCCATTGCGTTCCACCCATTGCGCGTTGAGCGAAATCAGCCGGTCGATTTCTGGCGCAACTTCCGCACAGCGTTCGACGACACTGCGGTCGAAGGAGTGCAGCACCACATGGTCGCCAATATTGCGGGCGCGGATGATTTCGACGGCCTTTTCCACGAGACCTTCATAGGGCTTACCGTCGGCATCGGATTTTAGCTCGATATAGAGATGCACGTCCGGGCGCGTTGCGAGAACGTCCAGCACTTCCTCAAAGGTCGGGATGTGATCGCTTGTGACGGTGCCCTGTTCGTTTTTCAGTCGGACAGCACGGCGACCGGCATCGTCGAGCGCGCGCACATTGCCGGAACCGGTGGTGGTGCGGTCGAGCGATGCGTCATGAATGACGAGTATCTGCCCCGCATCGCTCAGGTGAAGATCGAACTCGACGCTGTCGATTTCGAGAGCCAGAACGTTGCGAAAGCCGGTGAGCGAGTTTTCCGCCCACAGATTGCGCGCGCCGCGATGGGCCATGATCTTTTTCATGTCTGTATGTCCTATTGAACGGTTGGGTCGAGCTTGTCGCGAAGCCAGTCCCCGAGAAGAGAAATCGAAAGTGTGGTGAGAACGATCACCAGCGCCGGAGCCAGCATTATCCATGGCGCGCGTGTCAGATATTCGCGCGCGAACCCAACCATGTTGCCGAGCGATGATTCCGGCGGCTGAACGCCGAGACCAAGGAAGGAAAGGCCGGATTCCATCAGGATGATTTCCGGGAATGTCAGCGTCATCGAGACGATCAGCGTCGAGGCGACATTGGGCAGGATGTGGCGGAAATAAACGCGGAACGGTGTTGCGCCAAGCTGCACCACGGCGCTGGCATAGCCCTGCGCTCCGGCGGAAATGGCAAGGCCGCGCGCGATGCGGGCATAACGCTCCCAGCCGTAGAAACCCATCAGGCCGATCAGCAGCGGCATGGAATTGCCGAAGAAGGCGAGCACTGCAAGCGCCAGAACCATAAAGGGCAGGGCGGCCTGAAAATCGGCCAGCATCAACACGATATGTTCGACCCAGCCGCGAAAGCGGGCGGCAAGAAAACCCAGTAAGGTGCCGAAGACGGCAGAAAGGATCGTCGCGCCAAAGGCGATGACCAGCGACACGCGGATCGACTGTATCAGCCGCGAATAGACATCGCGGCCCAACTCGTCGGTGCCGAGCCAGTGTCCCGGTGATCCCACCGGAACAAGCCGCGCCATCAGGTCCATCTTGGTGATGGAATAGGGCCGCAGATAATCCGCGAAGATCACGACGAACAGCATCAGCGCGAGCCAGAAACAGGCAAAGGCGACGCTCATCGGCATGGAGGTGCGTAGGCGAGTGATGAGCGCGGGCGCCTTGACGGCGGGGGCAGGGATAAGGGCGGTATCGGTCATTGTGTCCACCTCAATGCGCGGCTTTGGTGCGCAGGCGCGGGTCGAGAACGCCATAGAGCACATCGACAACGAGATTGGAGATCACCATGCAGCTCGCGATAATCAGCAGCAGGCATTGCACCACGGCGAGGTCGCGATTGGCGACTGAGACCACCAGAAGGCGGCCAATGCCGGGCCATGAGAAGATGGTTTCGACCACCACCGCCCCGGCGATCAGCGCGCCCACCATGAAGCCCACGATGGTGACAATCGGCACGGACGCATTGGGTAAAGCGTGTTTCCACACCACATCGTTCCAGCTGATGCCTTTGGCCGATGCCGTGCGGATATAGGGCTGTCCCAGCACTTCGATCATGGCCGAGCGTGAGAAGCGTGCCAGAACGGCCGTCCCGCCAATGGCGATGGTGAGGGTTGGCAGAATACCGTGGACCCATGTGTCGCTGCCGCCGGACGGCAATACGCCGAGCTGTACCGAGAAGATCAGCACCAGCACGAGGCCAAGCACGAAAGATGGCACGGTGAAGCCGAGGATCGACAGGGTGATGACGCCACGGTCAGCGATGCCCTGACGGTGCAGCGCAGCATAGACACCCGCCGGAATGCCGAGGCAAAGCTTGATGATCAGCGCTGGAATGGTGATCTGGAGCGTGGCAGGCACACGTTGCAGCACCAGATCGATAGCTGGCGCCTTGTCGCGCATCGATATACCGAAATCGAAGCTCAATATGCCTTTGAGATAGGACAGATATTGCAGCCAGATGGGATCATCGAGGCCCCAAGCCTTGCGGAAGGCATCGATGGATTCCTGCGGCGCATCGGGACCAAGCATGATCTGCGCCGGATCGCCAGACAGGCGCAGCACCACGAAGGCAAAGGTCATCACCAGAAAGACGGTGATCAGCGCACGGAAGAAGCGGGAGGCGATGAAAGTAAGCATGGGTGCCTCACGCAGCACTTTTTGCCGGCTCAACGAAGTGACAAGCCGTGCGCCGGTCAAAGCCGGTCGATTCCAGATCGGGCATCGTCGTCGGGCATTGAAAGCCCGCTACCGGACACCGGGGATGAAACACGCAGCCGCTCGGACGGTTTGCAGGGTTTGGCGGTTCACCTTTGAGGATCATGCGCTGGTTGAATTTCTTGCCCGGAATGGGAACCGAAGACACCAGCGCCCTGGTATAGGGGTGCTGCGGTGTTTCGAAAATCACGCCCGAGCTGGCCTCTTCAACAATCTTGCCGAGATACATGACGGCGACGCGGTCGCAGATGTTGCGCACGACTTTCAGGTCGTGGCTGATGAACACCATGGCGATGCCGTGTTTTTCCTGAAGGTCGCGCAGCAGATTGACCACCTGCGCCTGAATGGAAACATCAAGTGCGGAAACCGGCTCGTCGCAGACCAGCAGCCTTGGGCTGGTCGCAAGGGCGCGGGCGATGATGACGCGCTGGCGCTGGCCGCCGGATAGTTCATGCGGATAGCGCTCGCCCTGATCGCGGCGCAGTCCCACCGATTGCATCAGCTCGCCGACACGTTCTTTCAGTTCCGCGCCAGAGGCGATCCCGTGAATTTGCAGCGGCTCGCCGATCTGTGCCGCAATCGGCAGGCGGCGATCAAGTGCCGCCAGCGGGTCCTGAAAGACAAGCTGCATCTGTGCCCGCAGTTTGCGCCATTCGGCTGTGTGGCGGCGGGGCAAGGGCTTGCCGTCGAAAAGAACCTCGCCTTCGGTGGCGTCGTCAATGCCAAGCAGCATGCGTCCAAGCGTGGACTTGCCGCAGCCGGATTCGCCGACAATGCCAAGCGTTTCGCCCGGCTGGACACGCAGGCTGACACCATCCACCGCCTTGACCGGATCGGCCTTTTTGAAAAGGCCGTCGCTTCGGTAAACCCGAACCAGATTGTTTGCTTCGAGCAGGAAACTCATGCCAGAGCGCCTTCCGTCGGGATAGTACGGTTGTGATAGAGATGCGATGCCGCGCTTTCGCTATGGGGGTGGAAACAGGCCACCTTCTGGCCGTTGCGCATCTGCAAATCGGGAATTGCGCTCGTGCATGTTTCGCTGGTTTGCGAACAGCGCGGCGCGAAGGCGCAGCCTGTCGGCAGATTGCGCGGGTCGGGCACGGTGCCGGGTATGGCGCGCAACCTTTCGCGCCCGCCGTCAAGGCGCGGGATGGCTTCGAACAAGCCGCGCGTATAGGGATGCTGCGGCCTGTCGAACAGTTCGACGGTCGTGCCACTTTCCACGATGCGCCCGGCATACATGACGCAGACGCGTTCGCAAATCTGGCTGACCGCGCCGAGGTCGTGGCTGATGAAAACCACTGCCATGCCGGTTTCGCGGCGAATCTGATCCAGAAGATCAAGGATCTGCGCCTGAATGGTCACATCGAGCGCGGTGGTCGGCTCGTCGGCTATCAGCACATCGGGCTGACCGGCCAGCGCGATGGCGATCATCAGCCGCTGGCACTGCCCGCCGGAAAACTCGTGTGGATAGAGATTGAAACGACGGGCCGCATCGGGAATGCCGACGCGCTCCATCAGTTGGACCGCTTCGCTGCGCGCTGCCGTGTCTTTCAGTCCGCGATGCAGCGCCAGCGATTCAACGATCTGATGGCCGACTTTCTTGACGGGATTGAGCGACGAACTCGGGTCCTGAAAGATCATGGCGATGTGTCCGCCGCGAACGCTTTCCTTGACGGAGCGGGCGGAGCCGACCAGTTCCTGACCGTCGACCTTGACCGAGCCGGAAACCGCCGCCTTGCCGGGGAGAAGCCCAAGCGCGGCAAGCCAGGTTACGGATTTTCCGCAGCCGGATTCTCCGACGAGGCCGAGCGTCTCGCCACGGTCTACATCGAGATCGATCCCGTGCAGAACCTGCACGCCGCTGAACGAGACCTTCAAGTCCCGGATGGAGACGAATGCCACGGGCGGCACCTTTTCATTGAGAGCAAGAAGGCTGGCATAGTGAAATGCCAGCCTTGGTCAGCGGATCAGACGTTCCAGTTGGTGGAACGGAAATCCATGGCGAATGCCGGTGCGGCTTTCCAGTTCAGTTCCTTCTTCATGCCGGTGAAGACGGCATTCTGATGCAGAACATTGTAGGCCGGGTCTTCCCGCTCGCAGATTTCCAGCATGCGCTTGATGGCCTTCTTGCGCTGGTCGCGGTCGGTGGATGTTTCCATGATGACCGACAGCTTGTTGACCTCGTCGTTCGACCAGTCCTTCTTCTGCTGCGCTTCGCCATTCGGGCCGAACTGGACCACCAGCGGCGTGATCGGATCGTTGATGTTGTTGGATGCGGACCAGTCGCGAACGCCCTTGACGCCTTCCGGGTCGTGAACCTGCGCCCAGTTTTCCTTCATCTCGATTTCGACATTGAGGCCCACCTGCTTCCACATTTCCACCAGAACCTGCGCCGTCGGAGTCTGGTTGGTGTAGTAGTTGTTCAGCAGACGGTAGGGGATGGCGTCGCCCTTATAGTTGGCCTGCTTGAGCAGATCGCGTGCCAGTTCCGGGTCGAATTTCGGCGGCTGCCAGTCGTCGATGAACATATCGAAGGTGCGGAAGCTCTCGAACTGCATGCCAGCCGGTACGACCGTCTGGCCGGCCCACAGCGCATCCACAATCGCCTGACGATCGATCGAATGGGTCATGGCGCGGCGCACCAGCGGATTGCGCAGGATTTCGTTCTGCGTGTTGAAAACCGTGATGCGGTGGTTCCAGATGGTCGAGCTCTGGATTTCGAGGCCCGGATTGGCAGTAACAGTGCTGATCTGGTCTGGCGGCAGGTCGCAGGCAAAATCATACTGGCCGGAGATGAGGCCGTTCACGCGGCTTGCAACTTCCGGCACTTCGACAAAGCGGATCTGCTGCAGCGGCGGCTGGCCACCCCAATATTCGTCATGGGCTTCAAGAACGAGTTCCACATCCGGCTTATAATCGGCAACCTTGTAAGGTCCGGTCGTGACCGGCTTGCGCGCCCATTCGGCATAAGACTTGGATTCATCCCAGGCGCGCTTGTTGGCGATCTGCGAGCCGAAGGCATAGAGGCGGCCTTCCAGCGTCACATCCGGCGTCGCATTGTGGAAACGGACGGTATATTTGTCGACAGCTTCGACACCGCGCAGCGCGGGCCAGAGACGGCGCGAAATGCCCGGAATGGCGGCGGGCAATTCCTTGGCCGTCTGCGGTTTGAAATTGGCTTCGTAAAGCGTCTTGCCGCCAGCAGGCTCGGTGCCTGCAAAAAGGCGCTCGTCGGAGAAGGAGAAGACCACGTCTTCGGCGGTCAGCTCATCGCCATTGTGAAATTTCACGCCCTGACGCAGCTTCAGTTCGATGGTCTTGTCGTCCAGACGCTTCCATTCCGTGGCAAGGCCCGGAACCGGACCCTGATTGCCCATCCAGTCGCGCAGGATCAGGCCTTCCCACAGGTTCGGGAAGAACACGCGCTCGCCGACATTCGACTGTTCGTTCCAGATATCGAGCGTGTTGTTGTTGGTGATCTTCTGAACCGCGACGGTGACCGAGCGGCGCTGATTGGCGCGGACGACCCCCGGCATGATGAACGTGCCAGCGGCAGCGCCCATGAGACCCAAAGCGTGACGACGGTTGATAAGCATGTTTTCCCCGTTCCGTAGCGGCCACGGAAATCCGCTGGCCAGACTAAAACTGAGGGCGGGGAATAGGCCTCAAATGTAACAGGCTTTTCTCAGTTTATTGAAGCTTTCTTGACGCTGTTGTGTGTATGTCAATACAAAAGCATATATATCTAGTTGTATATCGAATTTATTGCTTATTTATACGTGTGAAATCTTTTGTTGCAGGATAGCGATTTATCGGGCCGCACATGGCCATGCTAAATTTTTTTCATCCCCGCTTTCCGCCGATCATGACCTGCCGTACCTTTCGCCTGCAATCTGATTTGATCCGTGGGGTGTGCAAGCAGTGTTGACGTCCATCGATACCGGCAATCTGGAAAAACTCGCCTCGCAGCGCGTCAATGGCGTTGGCGGGCTGACCGTCCATTTCAAGGATGGGCGGTCCCGCATTTCCCGGCTTTATCAGGAAGGCGCGGCCAAAATCCGCATGCCGCAAGTGGCGCGTGACCCGCTGGAAGCGATCCTGATCAACACCTCCGGCGGACTGACCGGCGGCGACCGGCTGCGCTGGGATGTGGAATTGCAGGAAGGTGCTTCCGCCGTCATCACAACGCAGGCCTGCGAGCGAATTTATCGCTCCGGCGGTGGCGATGCGCGCATCGCTACACGCATCAAGGCTGCAAAAGGCACGCATCTTGCATGGCTCCCGCAGGAAACCATTTTGTTCAACCGTTCCGCGCTGTCGCGGGGGCTGGATGTCGAGATGGAGGAAGGCGCGGACGTGCTGCTGGTGGAGGCGACTGTTTTCGGGCGGCTCGCCATGGGTGAGGCGGTCGAACAGGCATCGTTCAGTGATCGCTGGCGGGTGCGGCTTGGCGGGCGTCTGGTTCATGCGGAAGAGTTCTGCCTTGGGCCTGATGTTGCCGCTGAATTGCGGGCGAGAGCGGTCGCCGATGGCGGGCTTGCCGTTGCCACGGTGTTGCTGGTTTCGGATCAGGCCGAACGGCAACTGGGGGCCGCACGCGCGATCATCGGCGAAGAGGGCGGCGCCAGCATCTGGCAGGTCGGCGGCGCCTCGAAGCTCGCGGCGCGGCTTTATGCGCCGGACAGTTATGCCTTGCGCAAGCGCCTTGTTCCTTTGCTGGCGCTGCTCAATGGAAAGGCAGGACTGCCCAAAGTTTGGTCAATTTGAATTCGCGGCCATCGTGTCGCTTTTGGTGAGAAGGGTCGAAACAAGTCATGAATTTGACGCCCAGAGAAAAAGACAAGCTGTTGATTGCCATGGCGGCGATGGTTGCCCGCCGCCGTCTGGAACGCGGTGTGAAGCTCAATCATCCCGAAGCCATCGCCTTGATCAGCGATTTCGTTGTCGAAGGCGCGCGTGACGGACGCACCGTCGCCGATCTGATGGAAGCAGGCGCGCATGTCATCAGTCGGGAACAGGTGATGGCGGGCGTTGCCGAGATGATCCACGACATTCAGGTCGAAGCGACATTTCCCGATGGCACCAAGCTTGTCACGGTACATGAGCCGATCCGCTGATTTTGAAATCTAATTTTTGAAAAGGTGCACGATGAAGAAGATGACGGTCCTGACGGCAGCAGCGTTTGCGCTCATTGCAAACCCTGCCTTTGCCCACCTCAATCCCGCCGAACACGGCTCGTTTGCCGCCGGTTTCTCGCATCCGTTTTTCGGTGCGGATCATATTCTGGCGATGGTCGCCATCGGTCTCTGGGCGGCGATGCTGGGCGGGCGAGCGCTTTTCATCGTGCCTGCGGCTTTTGTCGGCGTCATGCTTCTGGGCTTCATGGCGGCGCTTGTCGGTATGTCGCTGCCATTCGTCGAGCCGGTCATTCTGGCCTCGGTGGTCGTGCTTGGTTTTCTCGTTGCACTGGCGCTGCCGGTCTCGCCGCTTGTCGGCGCGGTGATTGCCGGTTTCTTCGCTTTCTTTCATGGTCATGCGCATGGCGGTGAAATCGGCGCTGCGACCTTCTTCAGTTATGCGGCAGGCTTTGCGCTGGCGACGGCCCTGCTCCACGCAGCGGGTATCGCGTTTGGTCTTGGCATCGGGCGTCTGGTGTCGGGCCCGAGCGGACGCCTCGCCCTGCGGGTTGCCGGTGGCGCGACCGCGCTTGGCGGACTGATGCTGATCGCTGGTTGAGGTGCGCCATGATACCCGGCGAAATCTTCACAGTTGATGGCGAAATAGAGCTCAATGCGGGACAGTCCACGATCACGATCAAGGTTGCCAATACCGGCGACCGGCCGATCCAGGTTGGCAGCCATTATCATTTCTACGAGGCGAATGCGGCACTTGCATTCGAGCGCGAGAAGGCACGCGGTTGCAGGCTCGATATAGCGGCGGGAACCGCCGTGCGTTTCGAGCCGGGACAGGAACGCGACGTGACGCTGGTTCCGCTTGGCGGCAAGCGTGAGGTCTATGGGTTCCGCCAGAAAATCATGGGTAAGCTTTAATTCAGAGCCAGAGCACATCCCGAAAAGTGTGAAACGGTTTTCGGACGAGATGTGCGTCAAAACAAAGAGCGCCGACGGAGAATTTCATGCCAGCTAAAATCAGTCGCGCCACCTATGCGCAGATGTTTGGCCCCACCACTGGCGACAAGCTTCGCCTTGCCGATACGGAACTTATCATCGAGGTCGAACACGATCTCACCACCTATGGCGAGGAGGTCAAGTTCGGCGGCGGCAAGGTTATCCGTGACGGGATGGGCCAGAGCCAGCTCCCGCGGGCGCAAGGGGCGGTCGACACGGTCATCACCAATGCGCTCATTCTGGATCACACCGGCATCTACAAGGCAGATATCGGGTTGCGCGACGGGCGCATTGCAGGCATCGGCAAAGCAGGCAATCCTGATACGCAGCCGGGCGTCACGATCATTATCGGCCCGGGCACCGAAATCATTGCGGGCGAGGGCAAGATCGTCACGGCGGGCGGCATCGATTCGCATATTCACTTTATCTCGCCGCAACAGGTGGATGAGGCGCTGAATGCCGGCATCACCTGTATGGTGGGGGGCGGCACCGGCCCCGCGCATGGCACGCTGGCGACAACCTGCACGCCCGGACCGTGGCATATTGCGCGGCTGATCGAATCCTTCGACGGCATGGCGATGAATTTCGGCGTCTTCGGCAAAGGCAATGCCTCATTGCCGGGCGCGCTGGAGGAAATGGTGCTGGCAGGGGCTTGCGGCCTCAAGCTGCATGAAGATTGGGGCACGACGCCTGCGGCTATCGACAATTGCCTTTCCGTGGCCGACCATTTCGACGTGCAGGTGGCGATCCACACCGATACGCTCAATGAAAGCGGCTTTGTGGAAGACACGCTGAATGCCTTCAAGGGACGCACCATCCACTCCTTCCACACCGAAGGTGCGGGCGGCGGCCACGCGCCGGATATTATCCGCGTCTGCCAATATCCCAATGTTCTGCCCGCATCGACCAATCCGACACGGCCCTATACGATCAATACGGTGGCGGAACATCTCGACATGCTGATGGTTTGCCATCACCTGTCGCCCGCCATCCCGGAAGATATCGCCTTCGCTGAAAGCCGCATCCGCAAGGAGACCATCGCGGCGGAAGATATTCTGCACGATATGGGCGCGTTTTCGATTATCTCGTCCGACAGTCAGGCCATGGGCCGCGTCGGCGAAATGATCATCCGCTGTTGGCAGACGGCGGACAAGATGAAGCGCCAGCGCGGCAGTCTTCCCGATGACAGACCGGGCAATGACAATTACCGCGCCCGTCGCTATGTGGCGAAATATACCATCAATCCGGCCATCGCCCATGGCATGTCGCATGAGATCGGCTCGATTGAAGTTGGAAAGCGCGCCGATCTGGTGTTGTGGAACCCGGCTTTCTTCGGCGTCAAGCCGGATATGGTGCTGCTGGGCGGCTGGATCGTAACGGCTCCGATGGGCGATCCCAATGGGTCTATCCCCACGCCGCAGCCGATGCATTATCGCCCGATGTTCGGTTCGTTTGGCAAGGCGCGCACCAATACCTCAATCACTTTTGTTTCGCAGGCGGCAATCGAAGGTGGGCTGCGTGAGAAAATTGGAGTGGACAAGCAGATGGCTGCGGTCATCAATACGCGTGGCGGCATTGGCAAGCAGTCGATGATCCTCAACAATGCGATGCCACAAATGGAAGTCGACCCGGAAACCTATGAAGTGCGCGCCGATGGCGAGCTTCTGACATGCGATCCGGTTGACGTGGTGCCGATGGCGCAGCGCTATTTCCTGTTCTGAGATTTGAGGTGGAACATGTTTCGAGCAACAAACATCATCCGCGCGCATGAAGTGATCGACGCTGTTCCGGCGGCGCATGCCGTGCTGGAGCGTGACGAACGCCATCTGCGCCGCAAGGCTATCACGCTCGATAGCGGCGAGAAGGTGCTTGCCGATTTTCCAGAGCCGGTGGTGCTGGAACATGGCGACCGGATCGTTCTCGACGACGGGCGGGAGATCGAGATCCGCGCCGCCAGCGAAGAGCTTTACGAAATCCACGGTCGCGACCAGCTGCATATCGCTGAGCTTGCATGGCATATCGGCAACCGGCATCTGGCGGCGCAGATTGAAGCGGACCGCATCTTCATTCTGCGTGACCATGTGATCAAGGCGATGCTGGAAGGTCTGGGCGCAACCGTGACCGATGTGGTGGCGATTTTCAGCCCGTTGCGCGGCGCTTATTCAGGTGGCCATTCGCATCATGACCACGGCGGGCATAGTCACGGACATGACCACGCACATGGTCACGATCACGGCCACGATCATGACCATCACCACCACCATCACGACTGACCCCAACACCGCCCTCCTGCGGCTGATGGCGTGGCTGTCGCCGGTGTTTCCGGTTGGCTCGTTCAGCTATAGCCACGGGCTGGAGCAGGCGGTGCATGATGGCTTCGTCACCGATGCGGACGCATTGAAGGACTGGCTGCGCTGGCTCGTCACACGCGGTTCCGGCTGGAATGATGCGGTCTTATGCGCTGAAAGCTGGCGGCGAGCGATGGCGGGTGAGGATTTGCGGGAAGTGGCCGATCTGGCGGAGGCGCTGGCCGGTTCGCGGGAACGGCATATGGAAACCACGCTACAAGGCGGTGCCTTCCTGTCGGCGGCGCGCAGCTGGCCGTCTCCAGTCTTCGATCAACTGCCGGGCGATTGCGCCTATCCGGTGGCCGTCGGGGCCGTGGCCGCCGCGCATGGCGTTCCGCTCGGCTCGACGCTGGCAGCCTTCTTGCAAGCCTTCTGCATCAATCTGTTGCAGGCATCTATCCGCCTGTCGGTAACAGGACAAAGCGGCGTGACCACTACCATGGCGGCGCTGGAAACCACGCTGGCGGAAACCGCCATGCGCGCAGGACAGTCTGGTCTGGACGGCCTTGGCTCGGCGACATTTATCGCCGACATTATGGCCATGAAACACGAAACACAGCATTCGAGGCTTTTTCGCTCATGACACAGAAAAACGGACCGCTCAGAATTGGTATCGGTGGGCCGGTTGGCTCCGGCAAGACGACGCTGACCGAAAAGCTCTGCAAGGCGCTGCGCGACACATATTCGGTCGCCGTCATCACCAACGATATCTACACGCAGGAAGATGCCTATATTCTGGCGCGCCACCAGGCGCTGTCCGAGGACCGTATCATGGGCGTGGAAACCGGCGGTTGTCCTCATACGGCAATTCGTGAGGATGCGTCGATCAACCTGCAGGCTATCGCCGAAATGAACCGGCGCTTCCCTGATCTGGATATCGTGTTCATCGAATCCGGCGGCGATAATCTGGCGGCGACCTTCTCTCCCGATCTGGCCGATCTGACGCTTTATGTCATTTCCGTCTGTCAGGGTGAGGAAATTCCGCGCAAGGGTGGGCCGGGCATCACGCGTTCAGATTTTCTGGTCATCAACAAGAGCGACCTTGCACCCTATGTCCGCGTCGATCTGGAGGTGATGGAAGGTGACGCGGCACGCATGCGCGGCAAGCGTCCGTTCGGCTTTACCGATCTGCATCGCGGCGAGGGTGTGCAGGCGGTGATCGATTTCATCGTCGAAAATGGCGGGCTGGATATTCGCGCCGCCTGATAAACGGCGTTTCGTTAGAGCGGTTCCGGTTAAAATGGAATCGGGGAACCGCTCTATCTATTTGTTTTTACGCATTATCCTACGCAAAACCGCTACGCACTTTTGCTGGAAATGCTCTATATCCGAACCAGCGGCGTATCCTCATCGAACAGGTCGGAGAGGTTGTGCAGCGGGTCGTTGAGCGACCGCTTGCGGATGGTCAGCAACGTATTCAGCCCGTTTGCAATGCGCCTTGCATAGCCGAGATCGTTGAGAAGCGAGCTCAGCTGCAAGCCGCTGACTTTTTCCTGCCTGTTCGCTTCGAAAAGCTTCGCGCCGAAATCCCGCTCGAAGTCTTTGACCTTCTCGGTAAAAGTCTGCTGGTGGATATCCCAATTGTCGCTTGCTGCGTCGGCGCGGCTCAAAACGCGCACTTCATGCAGCACATTGACCAGATGTTCGCGCAGCTCGACATAGGCGTCGCGCACGGGTGAATTGGTCTGCCGGAGATAGAAGCCGAGATTCTTCTGGAGATGCTTGGCATCCTTGACGATTTCCGCCATTTGCAGCGCGATGATCTGGGCGGTCATCCAGAAATTCTGCTGGTCCTTGTCGTTCCCCGGATCGACCTTGCCGATGAAACTCAATATGTCACCATAGACGCCTTTGATGTAGAGCCGGTAGAGCAGGTCGGCATCGACATAATCGGCATCGGGCGCGGCGCGCATAACGGCGTCGTCATGCTTGGCACGGTTGATCTCGCTGATCGGCAGATAAAGCGCGTGGCAGATCACCTCCACGCTCAAGCGCCCGAGATGCTGCAATTCATGCACGAGCGCCAGAGCCGCCGTTTCCGGCGAGTTGAGCGCCGTCTTGTCGAGATAACGGGCGCGTAGCGCATTGTCCGGCAGGTCCGGTGTGCCCGCCGGGATGAGAACGCGCGGTTCCGGCCTGTCGGGCAGCATACGTTCGAGAAACCGCGTGAAGGGAACCAGTGCGGGCCAGAAGATCAACACGCCTAGAATGTTGAATTCGCTGTTGAAGATCGCAAGCTGGATGAGCTGGTTGTCGCCGACGCCCATTGCCTCTGACAGCCACACGGCAAGGCGAACAAGCACCCCCATCAGGACAAGTGAAATGCACGCGGTGACGACATTGAAAATCACATGCGCCAGCGCCAGCCTTTGGCCGCTGCGGTTGCCACCGAGCGCACCGGCAATGCCGGTGGTGACACTGCTGCCGACATTGGCCCCGATGGCAATCGCCGCCGATTGCCAGAGATCGACTTGTCCAAGGCCAAGTGCTGCCAGCGTCAGCATGAGAGTCGCATGGGTGGACTGTAGCAGCAGGGTCAACACAAGGCCGATGCCAGCGAAAATGACCTGACCAAGCCAGCCATCGATCCTGTATTGCGCGAGATCGAAATTCTCGGTGACAACGGAAAAGCCCTGCTTGATGCCGTCAATGCCGAGAAAGATGAAGGCGATGCCGAGCAGAATGCGCCCGATGGCCTTGATCTTCGGCCCGAAGAAACTCGCCAACACGCCGAACACCATCAGCGGCAGCGCCAGCGACGACAGGCTGAAATTCTGCCCGGCCAGCGACAGCAGCCATATGCCGGTTGCGGAACCAAGATTTGCGCCGAAGATGATGGATATGCCCGCGGCCAGTGAAATCAGGCCGGTGGTGATGAAGGCGATGGTCATCAGCGAAACGAGCGTGCTCGATTGCATCACCGTCGCGCCGACCAGCCCGACCAGCAGACTTTTCCACGAGGTCGAGGTGCCGCGCGCCAGCATGCGCTCCAGTGCGCTGCCTGCCAGATTGCGCAAGCCGTCTTCAAGGCACTGCATCCCGAACAGGAAGATTGCAAGTCCGGCGCAGAGCGTCAGCCAGCTTTCGTTGAGCCAGAAACTATAGCCGAGGACGGCGACCAGTATCAGGCCAAGAAAGCGCGCCGCCTTCTGCCCCATTCCATTTTCCGACGACACAAGCGCTGCCATGGTTGCTGTCTTTGTTTCCTTCGTGCGGGGGATGTTTTGGGATTGCAATCAGTCGGTCAGATTTTTCGCGCCTTCGGATGAAGTATTGCTTGATGATAAGCAGCTCGTTCTGAAAGCGCTATCCGGAAATTTCGATCCGGGAAATCTGTTTGCTATGGGCACCCTGCCGGAGTGAAATTCGTTTCACCTGAATTAATTTGAATTGCAAAGCAAATTAATTCGTGCTTTATTGTCCCTATGCAATCCAGTTCGTCTTCTCCTCGGTCCCAATTCGGGATTCGCTTCTCGTTGCTTGCCCGACGCTGGCGGCGCGCGCTTGATACGCGCCTTGCTGAAGCGGGGCTTTCCGATGCCACCTGGGTTCCGTTGATCCATCTTCAGACCACCGGCGGCGGCGTGACGCAGAAGGAACTCGCCGCTCTGGTCGGGATCGACGGATCAAGCCTTGTGCGGCTTCTGGATATTCTGTCCCGTCAGGAACTGGTCGAGCGCCGGGTCGATGAAAACGACAACCGCGCGCGGTTGATCTTCCTTACGCCCAAAGGTGAGCAGCGCGTGGCCGAAATCCGGCGCGAACTGGCCAAAGGCGAGGAAGATATGCTGGCGGACATTTCCGATGCGGATCTGGCCACCATGCTTGACCATTTTGACTCTATCGAGCAGCGCCTCGCGGCCAAGCCGCTGAGACGCGCACAGGAAACCGGAGAATGAGTACCGAAACGTCTACGATGACATCGGCCCGCAGGCTGGATGCCGCGCGCCAGCTTTTGAAGCCGCAACAGTTTCGGGAAAGCGTCGCGCTTTCGCGGCAGCCTTCCATTCGCAATTCGTCGCTCGCGGGCCTTCAGTCGGCAGCCACGGCGGTCATCGCTTTGCCGCTGGTCTATCTTTCGCCCTGGTCGCATCTGATCGGCTTTGCTTCGCTTGGCGCTCTGGTCGCCCTGTTTGGGCGCTTCGCACCACAGGCACGCCGCAACCGCGTTGTGCTTCTGTGCGCCATCTGCCAGACGCTGGCCGTGCTCAGCATGTCGCTTGTCGCCGCAGCGGGTGCGCCGCTGGCTGTACAGCTTATGCTTCTCGCCGTTCTGTGTGGCGTGTTCTGTTTTGTGACCACCACCGGAAAATTCGGCCCTCCCGGAGCGTTGATCTTCATTTTTGCCGCCGGGGCGTCGATGAGCCAGTCGGTTACGGTGCATCAGACGGCGGAACGCACCGCCGCCACTGCGCTGGTCGCGATACTGGCCTTTCTGGTCTGTGTGCTGACGGAGTATTTCCGCCATCAGGCAAGCCCAGAAAAGCCTTTCCCTTCGGAGGCGTTGCGACCAATTCGTCACCGGCTGATCGCTGCGGCGCGCGTCGCTTTTGGCGCGGGTGTAGCGGCGTTTGCCGCCTATGCGATGGACGTCGCGCACCCTGCCTGGGCGGCAATGGGCGCTGTTGCCGTAATGCAGGGCGCGCATCTGCATATCAATATGAACCGTGCCTTGCAGCGCATGGTGGGCACCCTTCTGGGTGCGGTCGTCGCGTGGATGATCCTGACGCAAGCACCGTCCATTTGGACGCTGATCGCGATACTGGGGCTCCTGCAATTTGCAACCGAAGTGATTATCGGTTCCAATTATGCGCTGGGGCAAATCCTTGTGACGCCGATGGCGCTGCTGATGACCTATATCGCTGCGCCGGGTCTGAATGGGGCCGATATGGTGTCGGAACGGGTTCTCGACACATTGCTCGGGGCTGCTATCGGCATTGTCTTTTCCGTGTTGTTTTCAACGCAGGACGACCGCGTCTATCTGGCCGAACATCACATAAAAAGAACGCAGCGCTGACGGCGCTGCGAGCGGATTAATTCCATTCGTTTTATAGAAAATAGAAAATGCTTTCTCTATTTGCGATGAGAAGGCAGTCAGCACCTTTGAACGCCAGTGCGTAGCGTGACACCATTCCGTTACGTTTGATCCGGTCGACCGGAGAGGCGATGACGGCAATAAACGATGGTGACAAGCATGGGCGAAAAAGCGTTGAGATTGGTGGAAGATACGGCGGATATCGCTGTTTCACCCGATGAGCTTAAGGCTGCAATGCGGCAGCTCGCTGGCGGCGTCAGCGTTGTCACCGCAGGCTTCGGCGACGGGCGCACTGGCGCGACGGTCACCTCGGCGACCGCGCTTTCGGTCGATCCGCCAACGATCATCGTCAACATCAATCGGGGTTCGTCGGTCTGGCCCGCCATCAGCCGCCACAATCATTTCTGCGTCAATGTGCTGTCGGCGGCCCAACAAACGGTTGCGGATCGGTTTGCCGGTAAGGACGGTATCAAGGGTGTTGCGCGCTATGCCGGCGCCGAATGGTACACGCTGGAAAGCGGCGCGCTGGCGCTGACGGGCGCACTGGCCGCAGTCGATTGTGCCGTGGAAGACGTCATCGAGCGGCACACCCATGCCATCATTATCGGTCGTGTTTTGAAAATCGTAGCGGGCGGCGGCGAGCCGCTTGTCTATCACAATGGCGGCTACCGGCTGCTGGACCTGTTGTCAGGCGCTTAACCTGGCCCATTCTGGTGCGGTGCTGTCATCTTCGAGGCCACCGTTACGCGCGAATTGTTCCAGCGTCATCGTGTCGAGAACGCCAGCGATGGCTTCGCGCACGAGCAGCATCGAGCGGCGCACCTGACAGGCGCGGTGATCTTCGCAGTCTTCGCATGGCTGATAGGCCATACGGCTTGCGCAGCGGATCGGCGCGAGCGGGCCGTCGAGAACGCGGACAACCTGACCAATCGTGACCTCGGTTGCTGGTTTGGAAAGGCTGTAGCCGCCGCCGGGGCCCTTCTTGGAACGCAATATGCCGTCGTTGCGCAGTTCCAGAAGAATGGCGTCGAGAAATTTCTTGGAGATATTGTTCTTGGAAGCAATCTCGGCGACGAACGCGCTTTCGCCGGGTTCAAGCAAGGCAAGATGCGCCAGTGCTTTCAAACCATATTTGCCCTTCTTCGTCAGCATGGACACTCCACCGATAATCGCCAATGGTTGGTGCGCATGCTTTTGCATGAAATCGAGCGAATAGATAGTCTATTTACAGGTAGTAGACCCCGATCCGCTTCCCGCCGATAATTTCAACCGAGATATCCATATCGTAAATGGCGCTCAGGATTTCCGGATGGACCAGCGCGTCCGGCGTGCCCTGATGCGCGACCTTGCCGTTGCGCATGGCGACGATGTGGTCGGAATAGCAGGAGGCGAAGTTGATGTCGTGCAACACCAGCACGACCGTCTTGCCAAGCTCATCGGCAGCGCGGCGCAACAACTTCATCATCGATGCCGCATGCTTCATATCCAGATTGTTCAGCGGTTCATCGAGAAGCACATAGTCCGTATCCTGACAAAGCACCATGGCCACGAAGGCGCGCTGGCGCTGGCCGCCGGACAATTCATCGAGAAAGCGATCGCTCAAGCATTCAAGGCCAAGATACTGGATCGCCTGTTCGATATGTTTGCGGTCTTCGCTGTTCGGTCGCCCCTTGGAATAGGGATAGCGCCCGAATGCCACCAGATCCCGCACGGTCAGTCGTGAATTGATGGCGTTTTCCTGGCGGAGAATAGACAGGCGCTTTGCCAGCACATCGCCTGATGTGGTGGTGACATCCAGACCGTCCACGGTCACGCGGCCTTTGTCCATCGGCAAAAGGCGGCTGACCATGGAAAGCAGCGTTGATTTGCCCGCGCCATTGGGGCCGATGATCGATGTTACGCCGCCCGCGGGCAGGTGCAGGGACACGTCATCGACGACAAGAGCGCCGCCATAGGATTTGCTGACTTGGCTTATTTCGATCAACGTGCATTTCCCCTGACAAGAAGGATAATGAAGACGAGACCGCCCAGGAATTCGATGATGACGCTGAGCGCGGTATTGAAGGCAAAGGCCCGTTCGAGAATGGTCTGGCCGCCGACAATGCAGATGGTGGCCAGCAGGACGGCAATCGGCAGGACGACGCGATGTTTCCCCGAGCCTGCCAGCATGTAGGCGAGATTGGCCACCAAAAGGCCGAAGAAGGTGATCGGTCCGACAAGGGCGGTCGAAACCGCGACAAGCACCGTTACCATCAGCAGGATGAGCCGCACCACGCGGCGGTGATCGACACCGAGATTGATGGCAGGCTCGCGTCCAAGCGCCAGTACGTCAAAGACATGCATCAGCCGCCAGCCATAAAGCGATACGGCGGCGACGATGATCGCCGAGAGCGTCAGAATATCGGCGTTGATCGTGTTGAAGCTGGCAAAAAAACGATCCTGCAACACCGCGAAGAGATCGGGATCGAGCATACGCTGCATGAGATTGGACAGGCTGCGGAAGAACACGCCGCAAATAATGCCGACCAGCATCACCAGATGCAGGCTGCGCGCCGCGCCCGAAAACAGCCAGTAATAGAGTGAACCTGCAAACAGCACCATCACCAGCGTTTCGGTGACAAAGCGCATGTTCGGTCCAATCCAGTCGACCTGCACCGCGCCGAAGAAGAACACCACAACGGTCTGGATCAGAATATAGAGCGCATCGAAGCCCATGATGGAGGGCGTGAGGATGCGATTATTGGTGACGGTTTGAAACAGCACGGTCGATACCGCGATTGAATAGGCCACCAGCACCATGGCGGCGAGTTTGGTGCCGCGGAAGGACAGGATGAACGACCAGCTGCCCTTCGCACCGATTGTCATGAAGGCAATGGCGGCGAGTAGCGCGATCGCGCCGAGAAGCGGAATGAGGATAGCGGGGCGTCTAAGCAAGGCGTGAACCCCGCCGCAACAGGAGGTAAAGGAAGATGACGCTGCCCACGACGCCCATCATCGTGCCGATGGGAATTTCATAGGGAAAGCGGATCAGACGCCCGGCAATATCGCAGGCGAGCACCAGACCCGCGCCGAGAACGGCGATCCATGGCAAGGCGCGGCGCATATTGTCGCCGACGAACATGCTGACGACATTGGGCACGATCAGGCCAAGAAACGGGATCATGCCGACGGTGACGACGACCGACGCGCTGACCATCGACACGATGATGAGGCCGAGCGTCACCACACGGCGATAATTGAGGCCGAGATTGGTGGTGAAATCCTCGCCCAGCCCCGCGACGGTAAACCGGTCGGCGGCGATATAGGCGACGACGGTGAGCGCAAAGGCGATCCACAGCAATTCGTAGCGTCCGCGCAGCACGCCGGAAAAGTCGCCGGTCGTCCACGAATTCAGCGATTGCAACAGATCGAAGCGGTAGGCGATGAAAGTCGTGATGGCGCTGACAACGCCGCCGAGCATGATGCCGACCAGAGGAACAACCAGCACGGAGCGAAGCGGGATGCTGCGCAGGATACGCAGAAACAGCGCCGTTCCCGCCACTGCGGTGACGGAGGCAACCAGCATCTTGACGAAGAGGGGCGCTTCCGGCGCAAAGAGAATAACCAGAAGAATGCCGAGACTGGCGGATTCGACCGTTCCCGCCGTCGAAGGCTCGACGAAACGGTTGCGGGTCAGCATCTGCATGATCATGCCGGCAACGGCCATCGACATGCCCGCCAGCACAATGGCGATGGTGCGCGGAATGCGGCTGACAAGCAGCAATTCAAGCGCGCTGCCGGGGCTGCCATCCACGCTTTCACGGGAATAGAAAAGCGCATGCAGTGAGACGTCGCCGACCCCGATAAACAGGCTGATGACAGCCAGCACGGCGACAACAACTATAGCTGCAGCTAATCCCTTCACGCTTTATCCTGTTCTCTTGCCTTGTCATGCATCGGGCTGTCCGGCATGGCGGACAGCCCGGGTGACTGGGTCAGAAAGTGCCTGACTTTTACTTTGCCTTGTCGAAGACTTCCGACAATTGATCGATAGTGCCGTGCAGGCCATTGAGACCGCCACCGACGAGATACCAGTTCTGCGACTTCAGATAGACGATCTGGTCTTTCTTCGCCGCCGTGGTCTGGCGAACGAGATCATTGTCGAGAATCTGCTTGGCGGAATTGCCCTCGCGACCGATGGCGGCGTCGCGGTCGATCACGAACAGCCAGTCAGGATTGGTCTTGAGAATGAATTCCTGGCTGATCGGCTGGCCGTGATTGCCCTTGGTGGTCAGGTCTTTGGCGGCAGGCGTCACGCCATAGGCGTCATGCAGCATGCCAAAGCGCGAACCCGGGCCATAGGCGCTCATCTTGCCGCCGGTGGTGAGGATCAGAAGACCCGTGCCCTTGTCTGCGGCTTTCTGCTTCAGCGTGGCAACATCGGCGTTGAGCTTTTCGATTTCTGCCTTGGCTTCCGCTTGCTTGCCGAAAATCTGGCCAAGCTTTTCAACATTGGCTTCTGTGCCGCCGATGAGGTCCTTCGAGGAGACCGTCAGATCAATGGTGGGCGCGATCTTTGCAAGTTCCGGATATTTGGCTGCCGAACGACCGCCAACAATGATGAGATCCGGCTCGGCGGCATTGATGGCTTCATAATCCGGCTCGAACAGCGTGCCGACTTTCGGATAATCGTCGGACTGGTACTTCTTGAGGAAGTCCGGGGCAGTGACCAGCGTTGGCACGCCGGAAACCTTGACGCCGAGGCGGTCGAGATTGTCGAGCGTCGCCAGATCGAGCACGATTACCTTGGCTGGCGAAGCAGGCACTGCCGTTTCACCCTGCGCATGCTTGATGGTGATGTCTGCGGCGCTGGCGGCGGAGGCCAGAGAAAGCGCCACGACGGCTGCGCCACAGAGGCGGGCGACATGTTGGCCGAAATTCAGCATGGTGCACAATCCTTTCGTCAATCCTGTGCTTTATAGTCCAGTTTTCCGCAGGTCAAAGCCCGACGGACAAAAAACGCTCAATTGTCTGTGTGTTCGGGCTTCCTGCCGAGCAGAATGAAGTTCAGGCTGTCCGCCACTGTCAGCGGGATCATCGAACCATGCCCCTCGTTGGCGAAACGGTGAAAAGCCGTTTCCAGCTGCGGCAGCGGTTCCAGTTCCTTGTACACATCCGTGCCCGATGGCCCGCCGCGCAGCTTGCGCATGCGCTGGATATCCGCAGGCGATTGACCGGGGCGGGAACCGCGCTTGCCGGAGGTTTCCATCAGCAGACGCAAAGGGTGGGGAGCCGATTTGAACGAGGCGATGAAACGATCCTTGTCCGACAGGATCGAATGATTATCCCACCATATCGAAGGGTCGGCAGCGCTGTAGGTCTGGAAGGAATTCGTGTGATTGAACAGCGCATAGAGCGTGAAAAGCCCGCCCAGGGAATGGCCGAACAGCGCCTGCCTGCTTTTGTCGATGGAGAACCGCTTTTCGATTTCAGACTTCACCTGTCGTTCGATGAAAGCAAAGAACGCATCGCGACCGCCGGTCTTTGGCTGGTTGGCCGGATCGGGCGTCAACTGTTCACTGGTCGCCGACGTCAGATCGAAATAGCGCAGCCGCACGATTTCATCAGCATCGTCGGTCGGGTAACCAATACCCACCAGAACGGCCTTGAGGTCATCGTTCTTCGCCATTTCAGCAGCGGCAAGCGGCAGCATGCGATTGCCGTCGACCATATAGATGACGGGATAGCCGCCTTCGGGAGCGGCTTCAGCGGGCGCGGCGGTGAAAATGCGATAGGAAATGCCGTTGGCTTCCATGTCGAAGGAAGCGCGCACCGGTTCTGCTGCCTGAACCGTGGAGGCAAAAATCATGCTGCCGACCATTAGCCACAAGGTCTTCTTTATGTTCTTCAGAGCGCTCATTGAGCATCCATTCAATCGAAAAAATGACGCCAGCCAAACGAAAGGCTGGCGTCACACTGCGTCAGATCAGAAGCGCGACGTCATGCTGACCCAAAGGCGACGACCATCGACAACCGTGTTGAACTCATCGACATCGATTTGCTTGTCGAAGATGTTGTAGATGGCTGCGTTGAACGTCACGTTCTCGCTGAAGTCATAGGAACCGCCGAGATCGACCGTCGCGTAGGGCTTGTACTTGCGCGCCAGAACGGTCTTTCCGTCCGCTGCATAGACTGGCGTACCTGCTGTTCCGATACGCGCGCCGGCATTGGTTTCCTCGCCATGATAATTGGCGGCGGCCCATGCCTTCAGCCCCTCGACGGGGGTGATCCAGTCGCCGCGCAGGCTCGCCATATGCTTCGGCGTGCGGGCCAGCGGAAGGCCCGCATAGGTGCCGGTCTTTTGTTCGGAATCCGTATAGGTGTAGTTGCCGCGAAGGGTGATCGTGTCAGTTGCTTCCCAGTTGAAGGTCAGCTCCACGCCCTGCATGACAGCTTCATCGATATTGAAGGCATACCAGAGACGGTAGTTCGGATCTTCGCTCCAGCGGACGGGATCGCCGTTGCTGTCGGTGACAAGCGCGTTGGAAATCTTGTCCTTGAAGTCGGTGTAGAAGTAGGTGGCGCCGAGACGAAGGCCGGTCTGGTTGTCCCACAACACGCTGGCTTCGTAGCTGGTGCTCTTTTCCGGTTCCAGATTTGGGTCGCCGATGATGACGCCGCAGGTGCCGGTCGGGCCGTAGGAGCAGCCGCCGCCGCCCGTCGTATAAGCATATCCCGGTGCGATGGTGCGGATATCGGGGGCCTTGAAGCCGGTCGAAATACCGCCCTTGAAGGTGATCTGATCGGTCGCGTGCCACACCGCATAGCCGCGGGGGCTCAAATGCGAGCCATAGACCTCGTGATCGTCCATGCGCAGACCGCCGGTCAGCGAGAAGTCGGGCGTCAGCCACCATTCGTCTTCGGCAAAGAGCGCCCATTGGCGTACGCTGAATTCTTCGTCCAGTCCGGTGCGGCGTCCCGGATTTTGGTCGGTGAGAACCGTGTCCATGAACTGGCCGCCGGTGACGAGCGTGTGATTGCCGTACAGTTCGAACGGCGTGGTGAACTTGCCGTCGAGCACCGAGTTCTTCACATGCGGAGAGCGAAGGTTCTCGACATAGCTCTTCGATGCGTTGTTCCAGTTGAAGTTGGTCCGCTCGGACCATTCCTGCATGAAGGAGAATTCCGACGTGGTCGGGCCCCAGCGGCCAGTATGGCTGATCGACCAATGGTCGCGGTCGTTGTAATTGTAGGAATCGACAGCCGACGCGGTTTTTTCCGTCGTGTTGCCAACGGTGCTGTCGCGGCGCAGGCGCGTCTTGCCCAGTTCAAGCTGGATATCGTGGTCTTTGTTCGGGGTCCAGGTGATGCGCCCCGTGATGTCGACATCCTGCTGCTCGGGCGAGCCGCTGACGATCTTGTCTTCCTGACGCTTCAGGCCGCGTCCCCAAAGCTGCACGCCGATAAGGTCCGGCACCAGCGGTCCCGTGATATAATAGGAACCCTGAAGGGAATTGCCGTATTTGGAATGCTGCTGAGCAATGCCGTCCACCGTGAACGAGCCGCTCCACTTGTCCGACACTTTCTTGGTGATGACGTTGATGACGCCGCCCATCGCATCCGAGCCATAGAGCGAAGACATTGGACCGCGAATGACTTCGATACGCTCAATGGCGTTCGCAGGCGGAAGGAAGCTCTGTTCGAAGCCGGAATTGCCGTTGGTGCGGGCATCGCGGGTGCTCTGGCGCTTGCCGTCCACGAGCAGCAGCGTATAGGAGCCGGGGAGGCCGCGAATAAAAATATCGCGTTCGGCGGCAGGGCCGGTCACGGCCACGCCCTGCACGTCCTTCAAGGCGTCGGTGAGGTCGCGATAAGCACCTTTTTCAAGCTCTTCGCCCGGCACGACGGTGATGCTGGCAGGCGCATCGGTGATGTTCTGCTCAAAGCCCGTCGCCGTCACCACGATCTGGTTCAGCTTGACCGTGCCATCGGATGCAGTGTCAGCAGCCTGTTGGCCTTCCGCAGCCTTTTTCTTCTGGGCTTCGGTTTCTTCAGCGGTGGCGCTGGTCGCACTATTTGCTGCTTGCGCGAAGGCGCCCGTTTCGCTTAACAAAAGGGCGGTTGAAAGACACGTCCCTGCAAGGATCGCTCTGGAAATAAGCTTTCCTCTGGTCATCTGCCTGCCTTGCGCGCCACTGGCACACAAGCCCCGAAACAAGCTGGTCATTTTCACCACCGTCTAAAGTTGAGTTTTCTACTCTCCTTATGTATGGCTATAAGATGACGTCAATCATCATGTTTTAGAAACTTTCCAAGTTTCAAAAAACGCAACTGACGAGGCAGGCATCGGAAATGGCGGATAAGCGGGCGAAGAGCGCAAAACCGGCGGAAAAGGCCGAAAGCGATGGCGCCAATCCTCGTCTGGGGCAGTTGCGGCTGCTGATTGCGCTTGATGCACTTCTTGTGGAAGGCAGTGTCGGTGGCGCGGCCAAGCAGATGGGCTTGAGCATTCCGGCGATGAGCCGTCTGCTGGGGCAGATCCGCGACCATTTTGACGATCCAATCTTTGTCCGCTCCGGTCGCGCCATGATCGCGACGCCAAAGGCGGAAGCATTGCGCGGTCGCTTGCGGCGTTTGGCGAATGAAGCCGATGCCTTGATGAAGCCCGATGCAGAAAACGCGCATGTGTCAGCCTGCACCGGACATCATGGATGGAACCGCAGCGCTATCGTTACGCCGCCGCCACTGACCATCCGCAAGGTGACGGATCTGGAGAACCACCCGTCGGCGGAATATACCGCCGCGCAGTTCGCCGATATCCAGAGCGAGAACGACCCGACGCGGCGGCTGGCCAAATATATTGCCGTCGTTGGCCGCAAGGTGGGGCACACCCGTCCGCTGGAACTGCATGAGGCGGAAGATGCCTTCACGACCATTTTCGCGGGCGAAGCGGACCCGATGCAGATCAGCGCGCTGTTGCGCCTGATCCATTATCGCGGGCTGACCGCGCCGGAGCTTGCAGGCATGGCGTGCGCATCCGCGCGGTTTTATGCGGCGGGAACGAGTATCAACACGCCTGCGCTGGATTGGCCCGCCTATCTGTCTCCCAATTCTTCGCAGTCGCCATGGTTCATGCTGTCTGCACTGCTCGTCGCGCGCGCCGGTTACCCGGTGCTGATGCATGGCAGTTGCGGTGTCGGCGAACTGTCCGGCAAACTGGAGATTGCGGCGGAAGCGATCAACATGCCGATTGCCACATCGCATGAACTGGCGGAAAGTGCGCTCAGAGCGCATGGCATATGCTTCATGCCGATGGCGGGTTTTGCGCCGCAGGTGCAGGCGCTGCTGGCGCTTTATCCGCTGTTCGAGTCCCGTTCGCCGGTGAACAGTCTTGTCCACCTCCTGAACCCGTTGGGGCTGAAATCGTCATTTCTCGGCGTGTCGCAACCCGCTTATCGCGAGTTGCATCGCGATGCTGCCGTGCTGCTCGACATGCAGTCGGTTTCGGTCGTCTCGACCAGCCGCGATGTGGCGGAACTGGTCCCGCACCGCAAACACACCATATATCGCCACGTGCAGGGGCATTCCAGCGCCTTGCAGCTGCCGACGCTTTCGAAAGCCAGCAGCGACAAGCATTCCAGCCTCAGCTCTTTTGAATATTGGCACGGTGTTTGGAGTGGCACCGCCACTGACGAGCGCGCCGAAAGCATAGTCATCGCAACGGCAGCCATGGCCATGATGACGGTATCCGCCGCTGATAATAACAGCTATGATGCGTTCCACCAGAAAGCCGCAGCCATGTGGCGCAACCGTCATTCGGCTAATACACAAGTCGAAAATCGGTAGGGGTTAACCCCAATATCTAGACCGCATCCTCCGTCCTATTATCCCCCTGTCAAGCAAATGGGGAGGATTTGCCGGAGGAGCGATACGTGCGAACTGATGGGCCAGGTTCTGGCACCCGTTCTGCCACGACCCACCCATCCAGCGTCCTTTCAAGCTGACTCACCACACCACCGCTTCAAGGCGTGCAGTGCGCGTATCCGCGCCGGTCAAGCCTCCCCATTTGGCGTGTGGTGCGGCGACCTGAGGAAGATCAGAAAGGACCCACTATGTCCAAGAAGAAATGCGCGATCATCGGTTCCGGCAATATTGGCACGGATTTGATGATCAAGGTGATGCGCACGTCGAAGAATATCGAGATGGGCGCAATGGTCGGTATCGATCCGAATTCGGATGGTCTGGCACGCGCCGCACGGCTCGGCGTACCGGTCACCCATGAAGGCATCGACGGCCTGATGCGTATGCCCGAATATCGCGATATCGATATCGTGTTCGATGCAACTTCGGCCAAGGCGCATCTGCACAATGATGCGCTGCTGCAAAAGGACGGCAAGAAGGTCATCGACCTGACGCCTGCCGCCATCGGCCCCTTCACCATTCCCGCCATCAATGGCGACGCCAATATCGACGAGCCCAACGTCAACATGGTCACATGCGGCGGTCAGGCGACGATCCCGATGGTCTATGCCGTCAAGCGCGCCACCGACCGCGTGGTCTATGGCGAAATCGTCGCTTCGATCTCGTCGCGTTCGGCTGGTCCCGGCACCCGCGCCAATATCGATGAATTTACCGAAACGACGTCGAAGGCAATCCGTGAGCTGGGCGGCGCTGAACGCGGCAAGGCGCTGATCATTCTCAACCCGGCAGAACCGCCGCTGATCATGCGCGATACGGTGTTTGTTTTGTCGCAAGGCGGCAGCCGCGAAGCCATTGAGGCTTCGATTGCCGAAATGGTCAAGACGGTTCAGGCCTATGTGCCGGGCTATCGCCTGAAACAGAAAGTGCAGTTCGAAGTCATCGGCGATAATGCGCCGGTTCGCGTGCCGGGCATCGGGCTCGTCTCGGGTCTCAAGACGACCATCCTGCTCGAGGTCGAAGGCGCTGCACATTATCTGCCCGCCTATGCCGGCAATCTCGACATCATGACATCCGCTGCATTGGTCACCGCTGATCATTGGGCAGCAAAAGCGCTTGCCAAGGAGGCTGCATAATGGCCCGCTCCAATCCCGATAAGCTCTATGTTCAGGATGTCACGCTGCGCGACGGCATGCATTCGATCCGCCATCAATACACGCTGAAGGATGTCGTCGCGATTGCGAAGGCGCTGGATGCCGCCAAGGTGGACGCGATTGAAATCACCCATGGCGACGGCCTTGCCGGTTCGACCTTCAATTACGGTTTTGGCCTGCATGACGATGTCGAATGGATCGGCACTGTTGCCGACGCCTGCGATCATGCCCGTGTCACCGTGCTGCTCATTCCGGGCATCGGCACGGTGCATGACCTAAAGGAAGCGTATAACGCCGGTGCGCGTTCGGTTCGCGTTGCGACCCATTGCACCGAGGCCGATGTATCACGCCAGCATATCGAGGCTGCACGTGAACTGGGCATGGACACTATCGGCTTTCTGATGATGTCGCATATGGCCGAGCCGGAAAAGCTGGTCGAACAGGCGAAGCTGATGGAAAGCTATGGCGCGGAATGCGTCTATGTCACCGATTCGGCAGGCGCGCTGTTGCCCGAACAATATACGCTTCGCGTGAAGGCGCTGCGTGATGCGCTGCAGCCTGAAACCGAAATCGGCGTTCACACCCACCACAATCTGACGCTTGGTGTTGCCAATGCCGTTGCCGGTATCGAAGCGGGCGCTGTTCGCGTCGATGCATCGCTTGCGGGCATGGGCGCTGGCGCTGGCAATGCGCCGCTTGAAGGTCTGATCGCCGTTCTCAACCGCAAGGGCATCGACACGGGCTGCGATCTCTATGGTCTGATGGATGCAGCCGATGATCTGGTGCGTCCGTTGCAGGACCGTCCGGTGCGGGTGGATCGTGAAAGCCTCTCGCTTGGGTATGCGGGCGTCTATTCGAGCTTCCTGCGTCATGCGGAAAACGCCTCGAAACTCTATGGCGTCGATACGCGCGAAATCCTCATCGAACTTGGCAAGCGCCGCATGGTCGGCGGCCAGGAAGACATGATCATCGATGTCGCGCTCGACATTCTCAAAAACAAGGCCGCATAAGCGGCCCACTCAGGAGGAAATGCTATGACCGTCTTGGAGGGCGCGGCTTCTGCACGCGTAGAAAAAGACACTTTGATTACCGATGGCGATCGCCGTCGCGCGCTGATTGGCAGCGCGGTAGGCAGCACCATCGAATGGTATGATTACTTCCTTTATGGCACCATGTCGGCCATCGTGTTCGGAAAGCTGTTCTTTCCGTCCGATGATCCGGTGACCAGCCAGCTTCTGGCGCTTGCCTCTTTCGCGCTGGCTTTCCTAATCCGCCCCATCGGCGGCATCGTGTTCAGCCATATCGGCGATCGTATCGGACGCAAGAAAACGCTCGTCATCACTCTGTCCATCATGGGCATTTCAACGGTGTTGATCGGCCTGATGCCGACCTATGCCACCATCGGCGTCTGGGCACCGATCATCCTGACGCTGCTGCGTCTGTTGCAGGGACTCGCGCTCGGCGGCGAATGGGGCGGCGGCGTGCTTCTGGCGGTGGAATATTCCCCGCGTAACAGGCGCGGCTTCTATGGCGCTGTGCCGCAGACGGGCGCATTGTTCGGTCTGGCGCTCGGCAATCTGGTGACGTCCGGCCTTGCGCTCGGCTTTTCGGAAGAAGCGTTCCTGTCCTATGGCTGGCGCATTCCGTTCGTGCTGTCCATCGTGCTGGTCGCCATCGGTATGTGGATCCGCAACACGGTTGATGAAACCCCGTCCTTCAAGCGCGTGGCTGCGGCCAACACCGCCAAGAAAGTGCCGTTGGTCGAAACACTGACCAAGCATTGGCGCGCGGTTCTGATCGTCATCGGCGCGAAGTTCATCGAAACCTCGACCTTCTTCCTGTTCGCAACCTTCACCGTGTCCTATCTCGTGGGACTGGGTTTCGAGCGCGTCCATGCTCTCAACTCGGTGCTGATCGCCGCATTGATCGCTGTTCCGGTCATGCTCTACTTTGGCAGCCTGTCCGACCGCATCGGTCGCAAGAAGGTCTTCCTGCTCGGCACTGTCGCCATGGTCATCTATACGGTGCCTTATTTCTGGCTGCTCAATCAGGGTTCGTGGGTCGTGGCGACGCTTGCCGTCGTGATCGGTTTTGCCATCATCTGGTCGACCTATGGTTCGGTACTCGGCACGTTCTTCGCCGAAAGCTTCCCGGCAGATGTCCGCTATACCGGCGTGTCGCTCGGCTATCAGGTGGGTGCAGCTATTGTCGGTGGTCCGCTGCCGCTGATCGCAACGGCTCTGCTTGCCAAATATAATGGCAGCTATCTGCCGATTGCTGTGTTCATCGCGGCTTGCGGTGTGATCTCTCTGGTCGCGGTAGCCTGCACCACCGACAGAAGCGGCCAGCATCTGGACGACTGATCCTGATCTGCAAAATTGAAGAAGCCGGCTTATGCCGGCTTCTTTTTTGAGCTTTCGCTGAATGACAGTTTCTGGCGAACCAGCTCCGCCACATTCGTCACCTGCATTTTTTCCATCACGCGGCTGCGATGCACTTCAACCGTCTTGATGCTGATATCCATCAGATCGGCGATCTGCTTGTTGAGCTTTCCCGCCACGATATATTCCAGCACTTCTTTTTCGCGTTGCGTCAGGCTTTCATAGCGGCGGGCAAAATCATCCGCCTGCTGGCGCAGCCTTGCGTTCTCCCGCGCCTTGGCGAGACAGAATTCGATCCGCTCCAGTACATACTTGTCGTCGAGAGGCTTTTCGATGAAATCCACCACACCGTCGCGGAAGGCCGTGACGGCCATCGGCACGTCACCATGACCGGTGACGATGATTGTCGGCAGATCGACGCCAAGCGTTCGCAGGCGCCGGTGCAGTTCAAGACCGGTTATGCCCGACATGCGCACATCGGCGATCACACAGCCGGACATGTCCGGGGATGCGGCATCCAGAAAAGCTTCCGCCGAATCGAAAGCGCGGACAGTGTACTGGCTCGATTCCAGCAGCCAGACGAGCGAATCCCGAAAGGCCTCGTCGTCATCAATGACATAGACCGCTTCGCTCATACGGCTTTTTCCCCAAGCGTGCCGCTGACAGGCAGCGTGAAATGAAAAGCTGTCCCGCCGTCCGGATTTGGCTCCGCCCAGAGCCTGCCGCGGTGGAATTCCATAATCGAGCGGCAAATATTGAGTCCAACGCCCATGCCTTCGGCCTTGGTCGTGTAGAACGGGTCGAATATCTTGCGCATCTCGTCTTCCGCAATGCCTTGCCCGAAATCCAGCACAGCTGTTTCCACCTCCTGCCCGTCAGGACTGATTCTGGCCGAAACGACGATATCGCGCCGTGGCGCTGGCACGGCTGACGTGGCCTCGGTGGCGTTTCGCAACAGATTGAACACAACCTGTTCGATCATAACGCGGTCGGCCAGTACGGTCGGCAGGTCTTTCGCTATATCGACCTTGATCTTGAAACCGCGCCTGCGCGATTCAATTTCGGCGATGGATGCGGTCTCCTCGACGATCTCCCGCAATATTTGCGGCTGCGGGGTCGGCTCGCTGCGGCGCAGAAAATCGCGGATGCGCGACACGATACCGGATGCGCGGCTTGCCTGCCGTGACGCTTTCTTCATGGCGTCGAGCAGTGCGGCGCGGTCGTCGGTGCCTGCTTCCAGCCGCCGCACCGATCCCATGCAATAATTGCTGACCGCAGCCAGCGGCTGGTTCAGCTCATGGGCAAGGCTGACGGCCATTTCGCCCATCGAAATCAGCCTCGCCGTCTGTTCGAGCCGAAGGGCGCTGTCGCGCTCGAAGGCAAGTGCGGCTTCCCGCTCAGCCTGCACTTTTGCTTCCTGCTCGCGCATCTTCGCCTGCAAAACCTCGAATTCCTCGCCGGTTTTCTTGAAGATTTCCACGGCGCGCGCAATATCGCCAATCTCGTCGCGGCGATCCTGATCCTTGACGGTCAGATCGTATTTGCGACGGGTCAGTTGCCCGATTACCGCTGTCAGTCGCCCGAGCGGTCGCGTGATGCTGCGCGACAGGAGAATCAGAAGCGCGGTGGTGACAACGGCGATGGTGGCGAGAATCCCGCCTGCGCGCAGCAGCACGGCCTTGGTTTCACTATCCACATCTTCCAGATAAATGCCCGTCGCGATAAACCACCGCCAGGGCTCGAACGGCATGACATAGGCCATTTTCTCGCCGCTCACATTCGTATTGGGCTTGGTGAATTCATAATGCACCACGCCGCCGCCGGACTTGGCGGTGTCGATCTGCATCTGCACGTAATGGCGGCCTTCGGAATCGACCAAGGCGGAAGCGTCGGTGCCTTCAAGATCGGGCCGGATCGGCAAAAGCACGGAATTGCCGTCGAAATCGTCGATGAAGAAATATTCGTCATTGGCATAGCGCAGTTTGCGCAGCGTCTCGACGGCATTTTGCTTGGCGGCAGCTTCGCTGATTTCGCCGCTTTGGAAACGATCATATTCTTCCTGAATGATCTTGCGACCGATTTCCGTCAGGTTGCGAACCATGGTGACACGGTCATCGATCATCTGTTCGCGCAGCGCATGCACCGTCACGGCGGCCATGACCAGAAGGCCGATCAGGCTGACAAGGCTCGACAGAAGAAGTTTGGAACCGATACCCAGTTTGATTCTCATCACGCCCATTCGCAGCAGCCGACGGGGCAATCTGCCCGCAATTCCCGTTTCCACGCACTGTTGCAGCAGCGCGGCGCTGTTGGCAACCGGCAGTGCACGCGGATTTTTCCGATGCCGGGGTCTATCAACTTTGTGTCATTTGCCCTAGATCATCCAGGAATACGATACAGATTATCAGCCGTTGTCGTCGGAATAGTGCGACAACCAAATATGCCGGGTTCCAGCCTGTTTGCAGTGCATGCCTCCCAATGCCACGCGACAGGCCAGCTGGTTGCATTTCTGAAGGGCCTAAAATGGAAAAAGCAGATATCGGAATGGTCGGTCTTGGCGTGATGGGTTCCAACCTGGCGCTGAATATAGCCGAGAAAGGCTACACGGTGGCTGTCTATGATCGTGACGAGCCGGTGCTGAAAGCTTTCCTCGATAAAGCCGGTCCGCTACGCGACAAGATCATCCCCTGCGCCACTTTCGAGGCGCTTGCGGAAAACACGCGCAAGCCGCGTCCGTTCATCTTCCTCATCAAGGCGGGCGCGCCTGTCGATGCCGAAACGACTCGGCTGAAAGCTCTTCTCGAGAAGGGCGATATCATGATCGATGCGGGCAATTCCGATTATCGCGATACGGTCCGCCGCCTCAAGGCTCTTGGCCCGAATGATCCGACCTTTGTTGGCATGGGCGTTTCCGGCGGCGCGGAAGGCGCACGCCATGGCCCGTCGATGATGGTGGGTGGAACGCCGGAAGCTTATGAGCGCATCGCGCCGATCCTTCTCGCCGCCGCCGCGAAATATAAGGGCGAGCCATGCTGTGCGCTGGTCGGTCCAGATGGCGCGGGCCATTTCGTCAAGACGATCCACAACGGCATTGAATATGCCGACATGCAGATGATCGCCGAAATCTACGGCATCCTGCGCGACGGTCTCCGCCTTTCGGCTCCGGCCATTGGCGATGTGTTCGAAAAATGGAATTCAGGTCCGCTCGATTCCTATCTGATCGAGATCACCGCCAAGGTTTTGAAAACCACCGATCCGGAAAGCGGCAAGGCGATGGTCGATATGATCCTCGACGAAGCCGGACAGAAGGGCACCGGACGCTGGGCCGCCATTGAAGCGCAAATGATGGGCGTTCCGGCAACGGCGATTGAAGCTGCGGTCGCCGCGCGTTCGCTTTCGTCTTTGAAAAGCGAGCGTGAGGAAGCCGCGAACATCTACAAGCCTGCGCCGCGCACGCTCGACGTTGCGGATCACACCAAGTTCCTTGCCGATCTGGAGCAGGCATTGCTTGCTGGCAAGATCGCTGCCTATGCACAGGGCTTTGCCGTGATGGATGCCGCGTCGAAGGAGCATGGCTGGAACATTCCGCTGGCCACAACGGCCCGCATCTGGCGCGCTGGTTGCATCATCCGTTCGGAACTGCTGGACGATATCGCCCAGGCATTCGAGGGCAATGAAAGCCGCAACCTTCTGCTGGCTCCGGCTTTCGTGGAGCGCATGCAGAAGGCGTCGAAGGGCCTGCGGAACATCGTTTCCAAGGCTGCGATTGCTGGTTTGCCGGTTCCCGCACTTGCATCAGCGCTCAACTATTTCGACAGCTATACGCAGTCGCTTGGTACGGCGAATCTCATTCAGGGCCAGCGCGATTTCTTCGGTTCGCATGGCTTCAAGCGCATCGACAAGGATGGCGATTTCCACGGCCCTTGGGGCGAATAATCGCTTCCAACACCTACTGCTTAAAAAAGTCGCCCAGTTGGGCGGCTTTTTTCATGTCGCATCCAGATATGGCTTTAAAGGCATATCGTCATGGGTAGGAACGGTTTGGCGTTCGATCATGTGATGGATGCGGGGAGGGCTGTCGCCACGATGCAACTCATCAAGATGTTTTGCAATCTCGGCATCGGCATGGGTCAGCCGCTGGCTGTGGCGGATATATTCGATCCAGGTCGGCACATGATAGCTTTCCGTCCAGACGCTCGGGTTTTCGAGATCACGCAATAACACCCATTGCTTAGCTCCGTCGCGAATTCTGGTGCGCCGCCGCAGCGCCATTGTGGCGAGAAATTCCGGCACGTCTTTCTGGTCGATGGAATAATCGACCATCACCATGATAGGGCCGCTGCGGGCGCGCAGGTCGAGCTGCAGTTGCGGCTCGCTGAAGGCGTTCGTCGGATCAAGGTTCAGCGATTCGAAATTGGGCTGGCGCAAGATGAAGCCGAGCAGCCCGCCGACAATCAGCACTGCGCTCGCGATGAACAGCGCACCCGATACGCTGTGCAGGTCGGCCAGTTGCCCCCAGACCCAGCTACCCAAGGCCATGCCGCCGAAGGTTGCCGTCTGGTATAATGACAACGCACGACCGACGACCCAGCGCGGGGTCGAAAGCTGCACAGTCACATTGAACAGCGAGAAAGCCTGCACCCAAGCCATGCCAGCTGGCATCAACAGAAGGCAGCTCAACCACACCCGGTTACTCATGGCGAGGAAGAAGCAGCTGACAGCGAGCGCAAAGAATGCGCCGCGGATAACCCATTCGTTGCTGAGAATATCGCGCACCCGGCCGATCAAAAGCGCGCCACAGATCGCGCCGAAGCCAAAAAAGCCGAGCATGATGCCATAGGTTATGGCGGTGCCCTGCACCTGATCGCGAGCAA
Organism: Ochrobactrum teleogrylli; assembly: GCF_006376685.1. Taxonomy (GTDB): domain Bacteria; phylum Pseudomonadota; class Alphaproteobacteria; order Rhizobiales; family Rhizobiaceae; genus Brucella; species Brucella teleogrylli. The sequence goes on from NZ_VEWL01000004.1 coordinate 313,516, forward strand.
CGAGTGGCAGGAGTGCCAGAATCACCACAGCGCTAAAGCCGAAAGCGAATGAACGCACCATCACCTTCAATAGATTGGGCGACATGGTGACATAACGAAAACCCGCCGACATGGCGCTTCCGAAGGATTCACGTGGCAGCGGGCTGCGCGGTGTCACTTTCTTCCAGCGGAAAAGCGCGAAGATCAGGGCAAAATAGCAAAATACGTTAAAGAGAAAGGCAAAAGCCGCACCCGCCGTCGCGACAATGATGCCGCCAATGGCCGGGCCGATACTGCGCATGAGATTATAGCTCATGCTGTTGAGCGCCACTGCGCCCGGCAGATGTTCACGAGGAACAATGTCGCCCATCGAAGCCTGCCAGGAAGGATTATAGAGCGCGCCGCCACATCCGATCAAAAAGGTGAGGCTCAGCAACAGCCATGGTGTCAGTGCATTACTATAAGAGAGCAGCGCCAGCATCGCCGAAAAGCATAGCATCATCATCTGCGCGATAAGCATGATGCGTCGGCGGTCGTAATTGTCAGCCAGCGCCCCGGCGGCGAGCGAGAAAATCATCACCGGCAGCGTCATCGATGCCTGGACCAGTGCCACCATCCCATGAGATGTGGTCAGACTGGTCATCAACCAACCGGCGGCGACGCCTTCGATCAGTCCCCCCAAATTCGATACCAGCGTGGCAGACCACAGCGAGCGGAACGTCCGGGACTGAAAGGATTCGAGCGGAGAGGCGCTTTTGGGCATGGCGTTTTCTGCATCTACGGGCTTGTCTTCGATCCCCTGGAAAAGAGCACGAAGAAAGCGCATCGGCGGGATGCAAACCACGGTATAATGAATTGCCCGCTACGGGAATAAGCTAGTGCGGTTCCGCCATCACTGAACAAAACAGGATGAAATATCCCGTCGTTCTGGCTCTGGCCCGGTGAAGTGGGCCAGCGCTGGCGTATTCGAGACGCTCTTCCTTACTATGGCGCTATGAACGACGCTGTCCGCGCTTTGCAGAATCGGGTGTCCATGCAGCTTAATAAGGAGTAAATTTCGATCCTTATCCCTGTGGAAAAGAAAATCGCATTTTTATCGAAAGCTGTGTTGACAGTTTGTGAGTGCGGGGCCTATATAGCGCCACAACGAGGGCGGCGACGCTGCTAGCGGCAGGTTGCTTCGTCCTTGAGTTCTGGTG
>NZ_VEWL01000040.1 GCF_006376685.1 Ochrobactrum teleogrylli
GTGCCTTTGCATCGCATCGCCCATGCGGGTCTTGGCTTCGTGCCGGAAGAGCGCGGCATCTTCGCCACGCTCAGCGTACACGAAAACCTGCTGCTGCCGCCGGTCGTCGCCAAAGATGGCGACAGCCTCATGTCGCTTGACGAGATCTACGCGCTTTTCCCCAATCTGCATGAACGGCGCAATAGCCCCGGCACCAAGCTGTCGGGCGGCGAACAGCAGATGCTGGCCATCGCGCGCATCCTGCGCACCGGTGTCAAGGTGCTGCTGCTGGACGAGCCGACCGAAGGTCTGGCGCCTGTCATCGTGCAGCGCATCGGCGATGTGCTGGTGGAACTGAAGAAGCGCGGCATGACCATCCTTCTGGTCGAGCAGAACTTCCGCTTTGCCGCCAAGGTCGCAGACCGCTTCTATCTGATGGACCATGGCGTGGTGACGGAGAACTTCCCAACCGCCGAACTGCCTGACCGCATGGCGGCCCTGAACGAAGCGCTGGGAGTCTGACATGACAATGATTTTTGGAATCCCCCTGCAAGCGCTTCTCGGCCAGTTGCTGGTCGGCCTCATCAACGGCTCGTTCTATGCCATGCTGAGCCTTGGCCTTGCCATCATCTTCGGGCTGTTGCGCATCATCAATTTTGCCCATGGCGCGCAATATATGCTGGGCGCTTTTGTCGGCTATCTGCTGTTGAGCTGGCTTGGCATCGGCTATTGGCCAGCGCTTATTCTGGCTCCGGTCATCGTCGGTCTTGGCGGTGCGATTGTCGAGCGCGTGGCGCTGTCACGGCTTTATAATCTCGATCCGCTCTATGGCCTGCTCTTCACCTTCGGCCTGGCGCTCGTGATCGAAGGCACGTTCCGCTATTATTATGGCGCTGCCGGACAACCCTATGCGGTGCCGCCGTCGCTTGCAGGCGGCAATAATCTCGGCTTCATGTTCCTGCCGAATTATCGCGCCTGGGTGGTGGTGGCTTCGCTGATCATCTGCCTTGGCACCTGGCTTCTGATCGAAAAGACAAAGCTTGGCGCTTATCTGCGCGCCGCCACCGAAAACCCGACGCTGGTCAAGGCCTTCGGCATCAATGTGCCGCTGCTTCTCACCTTCACCTATGCGCTGGGTGCTGGCCTTGCGGGCGT
>NZ_VEWL01000041.1 GCF_006376685.1 Ochrobactrum teleogrylli
GTGCCTTTGCATCGCATCGCCCATGCGGGTCTTGGCTTCGTGCCGGAAGAGCGCGGCATCTTCGCCACGCTCAGCGTGCACGAGAACCTGCTTTTGCCGCCGGTTGTCGCAAAAGGCGAGCAGAGCTTGATGTCATTGGACGAGATTTACGAGCTTTTCCCGAACCTGCATGAACGGCGCAATAGCCCCGGCACCAAACTGTCGGGCGGCGAACAGCAGATGCTGGCCATTGCGCGCATCCTGCGCACCGGCGTCAAGGTGCTGCTGCTGGACGAGCCGACCGAAGGTCTGGCGCCCGTCATCGTGCAGCGCATCGGCGATGTGCTGGTGGAGCTGAAAAAGCGCGGTATGACCATCCTTCTGGTCGAGCAGAACTTCCGCTTTGCCGCCAAGGTCGCAGACCGCTTCTATCTGATGGATCATGGCGTGGTGACGGAGAACTTCCCAACCGCCGAACTGCCCGACCGCATGGCGGCCCTGAACGAAGCGCTGGGAGTCTGACATGACAATGATCTTCGGTATTCCTCTGCAAGCGCTTCTCGGCCAGTTGCTGGTCGGTCTCATCAACGGCTCGTTCTATGCCATGCTGAGCCTTGGCCTTGCCATCATCTTCGGGCTGTTGCGCATCATCAACTTTGCCCATGGCGCGCAATATATGCTCGGCGCTTTTGTCGGCTATCTGCTGCTGAGCTGGCTTGGCATCGGCTATTGGCCAGCGCTTATTCTGGCTCCGATCATCGTCGGTCTCGGCGGCGCGATTGTCGAGCGCGTGGCGCTGTCACGGCTTTATAATCTCGATCCGCTTTACGGCCTGCTCTTCACCTTCGGCCTGGCGCTCGTGATCGAAGGCACGTTCCGCTATTATTATGGCGCTGCCGGACAGCCCTATGCGGTGCCACCGTCGCTTGCAGGCGGCAACAATCTCGGCTTCATGTTCCTGCCGAATTATCGCGCCTGGGTGGTCGTGGCTTCGCTGATCATCTGCCTTGGCACCTGGCTTCTGATCGAAAAGACCAAGCTTGGCGCTTATCTGCGCGCCGCCACCGAAAACCCGACACTGGTCAAGGCCTTCGGCATCAATGTGCCGCTGCTTCTCACCTTCACCTATGCGCTGGGTGCTGGCCTTGCGGGCGT
>NZ_VEWL01000042.1 GCF_006376685.1 Ochrobactrum teleogrylli
GTCATCAAGATGACTTCACCCGACATCTGCCAGCCGACATCGGTCAGCGTTGCAAACTGGAAGACGAGCGCCTTCAGACCGCCTGCAAGGCCTGCAAGGGCAGCCGACATCACGAAGGCGGCCAGCTTGTACTGATTGACGGAATAACCGAGCGACACGGCGCGGCTTTCATTCTCGCGCACCGATTTCAGGATCATGCCGAAGGGCGAGTTGATGATGCGCCAGATGGCAAACACGCCGAGCACGAACAGCGCCAGCACAAAGTAATACATGTTCATCGGATTGTTGAGATCGATGAAGCCAAACAGATATCCGCGCGGCACGCCCTGCAAGCCGTCTTCGCCATGGGTGAAGGCAGCCTGCAGGCAGAAGAAGAAGAACATCTGCGACAGCGCCAGCGTGATCATGGTCGAATAGATGCCCTGACGGCGAATGGCCAGATAGCCGATGACGAGGCCAAGCGCTGCGGCGGCAAGAATGCCGAGGATCAGGCCCACTTCCGGCGTCACGCCCCATTCCTTCACCGTATGCGCGGTGATATAGGCCGCACCGCCGAAGAAGGCTGCATGGCCAAACGAGAGAATGCCGGTATAGCCGAGCAGCAGGTTGAACGCCGAGGCAAACAGCGCAAAGCACAGCATCTTCATCAGAAAGATCGGATAGACCACGAAGGGTGCTGCGGCCAGTGCGACGATGGCGATGATGAGGATGGTGGCCGACAGGCTGTTGATCGCCGGTTTGCGGGTCGGGGTGGCGCTATGGCTTGCAGCCGTTGCTTTAAGAGCGGTATCAGCCATATCAGGCCTCCTTCCCGAACAGTCCGGCGGGTCGCACCAGAAGGACGATAGCCATGATGACGAAGATGACGATGCTGGAGGCTTCCGGGTAGAAGACCTTGGTGAGCCCTTCGGCCAGTCCCAGCACATAGCCGGTGATGATGGCGCCGAGGATCGATCCCATGCCGCCGACAACCACCACGGCAAAGACCACGATGATGATGTTCGAACCCATCAGTGGGCTGACCTGATAGATCGGGGCCGCCATGATGCCGGCAACGCCCGCAAGGCCAGCACCCAGCGCATAGGTGAAGGTGAGAAGCAGCGGCACATTGATGCCGAAGGCCTTGACCAG
>NZ_VEWL01000043.1 GCF_006376685.1 Ochrobactrum teleogrylli
CCTCAGCAACCGTGTTGTTGAGAGGTCCAAGGAGTTCGCCTTCGCAGGATGGTGTTAAGAATGGTTGCGAGCTTTCGCATGGCGGCGACGATGGCGACCTTTGGCGGTTTTCCGGCATCGCGCAGCCTTGTGTAGAAGATCTTGATTGTTGTCGAGCAACGAATGGCCGACAGGGTGGCCATGTAGAGTGCGCAACGCACGGTAGTGCGGCCACCGCCGATATGGCGCTGCCCGCGCATCATGCCGCTGTCATAGGCTATAGGAGCAACCCCTATCAGAGCGGCGAGCTTCTTGTCATCAATGCTGCCCAGTTCCGGCAGTTCGGCGATGAGAATGGCGGCTGTTGTCTCGCCGATGCCGGGTACCGAGAGCAGGAGGTTGCGCCGTTCTGCCATCTCGGGTTCAGCCTCGATGGCCAAGGCGATAGCCGTGTCGATGCGGATGAGCTGCGCCTTGAAGGAGGCAAGCAACTCATGGATGAGAGCGGCGATGTCTGCAGATGCATGTTCGAGGCGGTTCTTCTCGGCAATGGCCATGTCGATGAGTTGGCGGCGGCGTGTCACCAGCGCGGCCAAGGCAATGCGGCCGTCGTCGATATGGGGGATCTGTGCCGGCCGCATCGCCTTGGCGAAGTGCAGGATGACCCGCGCATCGACCCGATCGGTCTTGGCCAACCGACCGCTGGCTCTGGCAAAGTCGCGGACCTGGCGGGGATTAACGACGGCAACCGCAATGCCAACCGCCGCCAACGTGCGCACCATAGGCGTCTCGTAGCCGCCAGTTGCTTCGACAACGACCAGACTGGCTCCCGCTACCGCGGCTGCGAGTTCATGGCAGCCTGTCACATCGTTGTTCCATCGCGCCACCGATGTGACCCCGTCGCGCGCAACATCGAGATAGGCCTTGGAGACATCTATCCCGACCATAAAATCCTGTGAGGCATCCATGGGTGCTCCTCCTTGCAACGCGGGCTCAAAGCCCAGCCAACCGTTCGAGCGAAAGGATGCAACGGAGGCGCTTGCTGAGGCACGGGGTCAAGTCCCAAGGATGACACGCGCCTCCGTCACGTCACCTATTTTACACTATCGACAACGTACAAGGATGAGG
>NZ_VEWL01000005.1 GCF_006376685.1 Ochrobactrum teleogrylli
CCGTCATCTCCCTGCTTGAGAATAAACACCTTCTGAGCGTCCGAAAACTTCGATGCTTTCATGCCTTCCACTCCTTCTTCCAGCCAGGAAAATAGCGCGGAAAACTCTCATTATAAACGGTCCAGTTTTAAGGGAGCAGAGCAGTCGAAGCTCCTCAGAAATACGCAATGCTCTCGAAGCGGAAGCTGCTTCTTGAGGTGCAACTATCAGAAAATTGAGCGGTCCCGTTTAGCGCCGAGATCGTTTTGCTTTGATCATCCGTCACAAACGGTTCGAAGCTGCTTTTACAACGGGGCAAGGTCAAGATGACACGCAACTGGAGCGTCATACCGGGCGTGAATTAGGAACGTCGCGCCCGTTTCGTCGAAACCGCGACCCTCGCAATAGCTGCGCTTGCCCTCAATATTTGGTGTTCTCGATTAGTTAACTCGACGACGTGGTGAAAGCTTGCTCAGCCAGCTTTTCCATTGCTGACCGAAGATGCAATTTGATGTTACGACCGATCAGCCTTCCAAACAATGGGGCAAGAAAGCCACGAAACTCGACAGTATGCGTGATCATAGCCTCACTACCAGCGTTGTCACTAGGAAAATAGTAATGGCCAAAGTCCAGCGTTGTAAGTGGCAATCGCGCCCGATCTACAAAGCTTTCGTTGGGCACAACTTTAACCAATTCGAACGTGACTTTAGGCCCTTGTCGAGGCTTCATCGTGCCTTTTGTTCCCTCCACAAAAGGGCCATGAAGAATAACCCATTCCAATTCACTGTCCCATGTTGGCCAGTGTCCGGAGAAGACCATAAAGACCAAATCTGGCTCGCATTTGCTTGTAAAGTAATAGTCTCGCTGTGTTTCCAAATAAACATTCTGATCCGCCGATGAAACGATTTTTTGTTCGGTTATTGATTAATAGTGAATGGACGACGTCCGATTAATCGCATAAGACTAAAAGGTAAATAATTACAATAAAATCAACTTTTTATAATATTATTAGAGAATATAAAAATCCAGATCGAACGATTTCCTAAAATATAATGCACAAACTTGAAATTTTCTGCTTTAAGAAGCCCCCTACCGGGTATTGTTTTTATCGACAACCAAGGGCAGCCCTACAATGGATTATCACTGAAAAGCTGCCCAAAATGGAAAACTTTTATTTAAGCAGATATGGCGTAGTATCCGTCTCGCAAAAGTCTTGTCATCATTGATTGGAAAAAAAAGTTTTCCAGAATTCTATATCCATATTCAGAACAAATGCTCTCCGGATGGAACTGTACGCCTTCAATGCACCAGTCTTGATGCTTGAGACCCATTATATAATTGTCTTCAAGCGACCTTGCTGTCACCTTAAGTGGCGAGTTTTCCTGTTGCGCCGAATCGTCTGCAATCAGTGAATGATAACGAGTTACCTTAAATTCATTTGGTAACCCGCTGAAGCAGTTTGTTCCAGAGCAACGAATTGTGCTAATCTTGCCGTGAAGTCTCTTCTCTGCTTGAACTACTGGTAAGCCGTAAAACTGGGCGATTGCCTGCATTCCAAGGCAAATTCCAAAAATTGGAACCTTGCCTTCAGCGTGTCTAATGATGTCCAGATACCCACACTCCGTTGGATGCCCCGGCCCCGGTCCCAAGATGATAGCGTCATAGTTTACGACAGCATCCAGTCTAACATGATCCCATCTGACGATCTCGGAATCATGCCCCATTACATCAATATAATTTTTTACGATGTAAACAAAACTATCGTATGCATCAATAAGCAAAACTCTCATCACAAAGCTCCTTGTCAGTAATAGCAAGATATGTCGAGCTTAGCTTACTGATTGTTTCATTCCATTCACCCAATGCTGTAGATTCTTCAACCACACCACCAGATGCCCTTATACTATACTCTCCGTCCTTCCAAATCGCCGTTCTAATACATAAAGCGCTAATCATAACATCATTGAAACCAAAGTACCCCAAGGCTCCTGCGTAGATACCCCGTGGAGAACGCTCAATTTTTTCAATAATCTCTACAGCTTTCAATTTCGGTGTCCCCGTCATTGTACCAGCAAGGAACGTCGCAGCCACCGCATCGAACTTATCCAACCCCCCACTCAATCTCCCGGTGACGTTTGATACAAGATGAATTACATGGGAATATGCTTCAGTTGCCATGAGCTCATCGACCGCAAGGCTCATAGGCTGACAGCAACGTGCAATGTCATTCCTACAAAGATCAACAAGCATCAAGTGTTCAGCTGTCTCTTTTACATCGCTTTTCAGGCGGTCCGACGCCTCTTTTCGTTTCTTTTCGTCAGTAGGGTTCCTAACAGTGCCCGCAATTGGTCTCATCACCACATTTCTTTGGCTGTCCAGATTTGTAAACATCTCCGGACTCGCACCAATTAACGTCACATCGTCCGCCGTCGTGAAGAAATACATATAAGGTGAAGGATTCTTCTTTCGCATTCTCATATAGACTTCGAAAGGCTCTAGCTTTGAGCGTATGCGTATCTCATGACCAAGCTGAATTTGGTATATGTCACCAATATCTATATGATGCTTAACTTTCTCAAACCAACGAAAATACTCTTCTCGGCCTACACTAGGAAAAGCTTGATATTCGGGGTTTACGGGCAGTTCCCCATGACTAACCTCTGTTTCCAAAAGTGCTTTCAATTCGTCTAGGGAGAACGCCTCTTCTCCTTCAACAAAGTTCGCCGTAAGCGTACACTGCCCAGTCTGTAGATCGTGCTGAACGATACCCCGATATACTGCGAGGGATATTACAGGCACTTCTTTGTCCCTACACAGACAGCGTTCAATCTCCTCAATCATGAATATTGTATCGTAACCGAAGTAACCAAACCATCCTAATCCGTCGACGCCGCTTGCAGGCGTTTTCATCATAAATTGAGCTTCGGTATTCCGCAGCAGCGCAAACAGCTCCTCCGCATTGTTTACTGGAGCTATATAGACATCAGAACATTCCACTCCCAGCATAGCTGCCACAGCCTTTGCGACAGCCGCTGATGTAAAATTCATAAATCTGGCCTGCCCGTTCATTACGCCGAACGAGAACATCGGGGAGAACCCCAAAACAGTTTGATTGCAATCACGAGCTGGACCGCCGAGCGATTCCAAAAAAATAACTCTTTGCTTGAGTATTTACGACGCAAATTGACATACAAATCAATCGAACTAAATTTTCTATCTATTTGACAAACCTGCCTATCAATTGAAACTTTCAATATAATTATACTTAATAATTCTCTCGTTAGGCCTTTCGCACTCTGCTTTGCAGGCCGTAATACTATTCGCGATCTCTATACTGCGTAACAAAAGCTGCTCTAGTGCGACCTTCTCTTCTGGGTCGGCAATTTCTTTAGTTTCTTCATTTCCATGAATTAGAACAGGAAACCCCGCCCCAGGAACAACCATCCGGTTAAGAAGCATATTATTGACGAGTTGATCGTGAACATGACCAAGATTGTACTTGCGACCAATCACGACCGGGCAACCAATTTTGTTAATCAATGGCCTCGTAAATCTCAGATAACCAACACCTGCTCTCTCCAGAAATATCTGCATCAGATGCCCCATCCCAAAAGCATGAACCGGGCACACATAAACAACTATGTCAGAACCAATCATCTTTTTGATCACTTCCGGCATATCGTCTTGTTTTTCACATGCCGAACTTCTGTAATTGCAGCTAACTTTCCCTTCACCACAATTATTGCATGCGGAATAATTCAAATGACATAGTGAAATAATCTCCGAATTCACTCCCTTCTCACTAAAGAATACTTTTATTCTTTTGGAGACGGCCGAAGCGATACCATTTCCCCTTTCCGAACCCGATAATATCAGAGCCTTCAATATTTCTTTTCTTCTTCATTATTTCTTTTGATAAAAAGAATATACTTATAACTACGATCACCATTCCAACAATATCCTTCGGCGTTATCTTTTCTCCAAGACAAAGGTAGCCAGCGAACATTGTGATGAAAGGACCGAGATTATTTGCACCCGCGACAAGCGAGGGCCCGCATCGCTTGATGCCCCACGCTAAAAAAAACGATGGAAATACAGTGGAGAAAAGCGCTAAACAAATCGGCATAAGCATGCCGTTAAGATGGTGCGATATAAGCGTTGGTTCATTCATTGCGGTTAATGGGGCAATGGATGGGAGAGCGGCGACCAGCATAGTGCGAGCGTTAAATCCCACTGGCCCAAATCTCTTTATTCCGTTAGCACTGACCACCATATAGAAGGAGTAACTCGCAGCGCTAATTATCACGAGTCCCGCGCCATATACTGTTGTAGCGCCTGAAGATATCTTATCTCCTTCTATAAAGGATACTGCGATACCTGCCCACGACAGCCCACAGAATAATATTGCTCGCTTGCTATAGGTTTTTCTTTCCAGAAAAAATGAGATCAGCATAGTGAACATTGGAATTGAGAATAGAAGTGTTCTCTCCAGACTTACAGGAATATATTCAAGGCCAGATATATCCGCCATACCTGATATATAATATAAGCAGGCACAAACAATAATTGTCTTTATGGACCCATTGCCTATATCTTCTTTCTTTTTTACAAACAGAAGCGCTGCGAGAAAAAGTGGAAAAGAAATGAGCATTCTTAACCCCATTATACTGCTCGCAGAATAGCCGCTCTCCATGGACAATTTTATAAAAATCGATTTAAGGGAGAACCCAAGAACTGACAAAAAAAATGATAATGAAACTCATGGGATATTTCCATCGCTTGATACCCACAAGTGTCGATATCAATCTCCAATTTATGTTCAAAGGTATTCATTTTTATCGATTGAGAATTAGAAACATGATTGTATCGAGAAAGTATTATGTTGAATTTACGGTTCGTAACATACTTATCAATCACCCTGATTGAATCGTAACCAAATCATTGATCGCAACAGCGTGCTCGACATCAATCAAGCACTCGACATCAATCAAGCAATTGAGGCGTGCAGTCTATAACTTGAAGTAGGCTAAGCGTTCGTCAGCGTTTATAGGCTATAGAGTCCCAGAGCTTCTTTAGTATCCTCCAGAGTCGACTGGGTGAGCTTTTGCGCGTTCCTCGTTCCCTCACGAATGACATCGCGCACCATGCCAATATCGGTCGCGAACTCACTGCGCCGTTCGCGGATCGGGCCGATAATATCCGTTAAAATCGACGACAAGCGGTGCTTCAGAACGCTATCCCCCAACCCGCCCTTTTGGTAATGCGTTTTTAATGCGGTTAATTCATCGACGTTTGGATCAAAGGCATCGAGATATGTAAACACCACATTTCCTTCAACCTTTCCGGGGTCACTAACACGGAGATGGCCTGGATCTGTGTACATCTGTTGAACAGCTTTCCTGATATCATCGTCCGTTGCCGAAAGAGAAATTACATTCCCGAGCGACTTCGACATTTTTGCTTTTCCATCGAATCCGGGCAACCGCCCGACCTTCGACAGAAGTGCGCTTGTTTCTGGTAACAACTCACGCCCAACAAGTCGATTGATACGGCGCACAATCTCATTCGTTTGCTCAATCATGGGCAACTGATCTTCGCCGACAGGAACCACTGTTGCTCGAAACCCGGTGATATCCGCCGCCTGAGAAACAGGATAACAAAGAAACCCCGCTGGGATATCGCGCTCAAAACCGCGAGCGCGGATTTCTTCCTTTATGGTGGGGTTGCGCTCCAGGCGCGCCACGGTGACGAGATTGAGGTAGAGCATTGCCAGCTCAGATAACGCTGGCAGTTGGGACTGTAAGCAGATCGTGGTGAGACCCGGATCAATTCCAACAGCCAAATAGTCGAGCGCAACCTCTGTCACGTTCGTTGTAATTTTGTCTGGATTGGACATGTTGTCGGTGAGCGCCTGCAGATCAGCCAACAGGATGAACTGCTGATGGCTCTCTTGCAACGCAACCCGGTTTCTAAGCGAACCAACAAAGTGGCCGATATGCAATGGTCCTGTCGGTCGGTCACCGGTGAGAATAATCGGCCTGTCTGCAAGAGGGCCAACACCGAGGTCTAGTTCACGAGTCATGAGAGATCTCCAATCGTCAGGCATCAACCAACAGCAGCGACTGCTTGTGCACAGGATTGATTACGGTAAAGATGTGCAACTCCGCGCTCTGCGCTTTCCAGCGCTCCTTCCACCCAGCCTAGGTGTTGGGTGAACAAGTCTGAACAGACGCATGCATCATCGTCGATTGACCAGAAGCCAGACCCAATAAAGTTGACGCCACTTTTCCAAAAGGAGATGCCTTCATCCCAGAATTGATGACCACTGCCCGTAGGCTTCGGAATGGCATCCGACACAAGTCCGAAAGGCAAGTGGTCAAGCATCGCCTCAATAAATGCGGAATGGACGTTCCTGTCGTTTTTAAGGGCTTTTTCCAGCAGTACGGCACTTTCACCGTCGGCATATATGAGCAAGTTATTCGCATCGGCAGGGAAATAGGCCTTTCGAAATATCGTATCCGAAGACACGCAACGGCCTTCGATGTGCGTGCCTGCCCACCATCGGTCAGCATAGGAGAAATAGGCCTTCGTAAGCGGCACAGCACTTATGCTCTTGCGAAAGAACGCAGACATATTCAAACCGCGAAGCTTCTGTATGCTCCAGATTGGTATTGCAAATACGACTTTATCAAAACCCTGCGACTGAAGACCATGAGGGGTCTCGAAGCAAAGTTCATATCCGCCGCCGTTGCGCGGCATGACTTCCGTCAGCTCGTGCTCGAGCGAGATCGTCACATCGCGCTCAATCTCGCTGACCATCGCTGCTGTAAGCGCACTGAAGCCATGCGAAAAAGCTAACCACTCCGACAACTCACCTTGGAACAGACCGCAAGTCTCTGGATGATGCTGGAGCAATTCATACCCATCATCGAAAGTAAGGTCCGGGTTCCGGAGAGTGTCGTATCCGGTCATCGTAACCAGACATTCGAATTTATACCTGCCAATCGAGGACAGCGCCGCTTCCTCCAGAGTTAAGCGCTGGCTCTCCATTGGTGACAGCGAACCACGCAAATCGCCTAAATCACTACAAAAGGACTTTAGCAGTTCAAGCGAATGCTGATGAAGACCGTACTGCAATGGTTGTAATGGGAAAGAAAAGGGTTTCGTCGCGAGACCATATTTGTCAACCAGCTTCTTGAGGCGAATGTGCCTTGAAGGATTAAACCGGCCTGCCCCAAGTTCCGCCACACCGCCAGTATCATCAATGCTTCGAGAAAAAACGCGCCCCCCGATACGATCAGTTTTCTCAAAAATCGTTACGTCAGAGACGCCGCGACGGCGAAGCTCTCTCACTGCCGTAATCCCAGCGACGCCGCCGCCGACCACTGCGCACTTTCCTGTCATGCCTATTCTCCATCAAACGCGACGCGCAACCAGCCATCATAGCCGGGGCCGAATATCAAACGTTCGCTTCCACATCACCGGAAGCCTTGATCCGCGTAATTTTGGAGTAATGTGTCTTTCCGTCTTCGCCGACGCTGACGGTGTCAGTATATCCAACCGTTCTTCCGACCTCCCCCTCGAAGTAGGTCCTGACATTGTTTGCCCAAATATCTCCCTTGTCGGTGAAATTCAGCCGATTACCGTTGAGCATAAGATACCCGTTAGCAGTCAATTCACTCACCTGCTTTTCGAACACATCGAGAAACGGGGAACCAAATCGGGTCTGGAATGGCGCAAGATCAAGGTCGCGCATACGCAGTCCCATAACAGCAAACCGCTGCATCCGCTCGCGTTCAGTTGTTAGTTTGATGCCGTCAATCGGCAACTCCCCGGGATTCTGCTCAATGAATTCCATGTATTTCACCGTCGAACGAATTGAGCGATAGGTGAAACCTGCAAGGTAGCCGTGTGAACCTGCGCCAAGAGCGAGGATATGATTCGACTCGGCATTCATTCGAATGTAGCGGCAGTCTCGTCCCGGCTTTGCCCAGTCGCGCACGGAATAACGATTGGTGTAAGGGCTGTTCTCGATCTGAGCCAACGCACTTCGGTACATCTCTATTTCCCGATTTTCGTCAGGCACCGGAAACTTCTTGTTCTTGACGTAATCAGCAAAAAAAATCGTATTTTCGAGAAGCACCAAAGGATAGACTGTGAGATGCTGGACTCCCGTCTGGAGCACCATTCGCATATCATCAGCCCATATTTCGTCAGTTTGCCCGGGCAAATTGTAGATCATATCGAGATTTATGTTCTCAAAATGAGATTGCATCTTCTCGATACCAAGCAACAGCTCATCAGCACCATTACGCATGTGAAGATGCGCTTCGCGGATGTCCCGGTTGAATGTCTGAATGCCTGCGGAGATGCGGTTCACACCTCCATGCTTAAGTGCATCGCAGCGCTCAGTGTCGAAGTTTTGAACTATACCCTCACATGTAATCTCGACACCTTCCGCAATAGGCAAAAAGCGCCTGATTGCTTGCAAAAGGCGACCAATTTGATTGGCATTGAGAGAGTTCGGGGTTCCCCCACCAATATAGACAGCATCTATATTCAGTGACTGAACATAGGGCTTGCGTCCGTACCGTTCAATCTCGTCTAGCAACGCGCTGATGTAACGCTCCTTAACGGGTTCGGAACTGACCGCTTTGTTAAAGCCACAGAACGAACATATCTGATCACAAAACGGAATATGCACGTATAAAGTACTATTCGGGAATGGAGTAGAACGCTCATCAAGACGGCGCGTAATATCCTCGCGCTTCGGAACATCATTCGGTGCCGGATAGGTACTGGATCCGATAGGCTCGCGATGACTGAATTGAATGCTTTTCAAAATGGACTCCTTCATAAACAACGAATTGGACTTTCAAAATCAATTAGGCAAGAAGGAAGGGCTATCATTTGATGAAATTGAAAAAAATACCTTAGTTATCACATTTATTTGACAACAATTTGAAGAAATTATAAACACTTCTTTATATTCTATTTAAGAAATATTATTTTATATACTTATTATATAAATTTCATCTCAATAAATTACTTCTTAAATATACATAATATTTATGTTTGCAATCCAGCCCAACAACGCATCATGTCCTCAACCTCCGGTTTGCACGGATATTTTTCGTAGGCATCGGGGTCGTTTGAGCCAATACCGACCAGAAGGCCCAGCAATGTTAGTAAAGATGTTCAATCCTATTCCCCAAATCACCCTCAAATTTGCGCAGAAATTACGAGATGATAAAATAAAATAAAATCCCCCAATATAGCGAACAAAGATCAATGAATAGCGGGAATATTTCCAATATCATTGATTGCAAATCGGGGTATTTTCTCTGCCGATTTGCTTTATTCGTCTTGGCCGCCCGACATGTTTTCCCCTGAGCTTGGCAGCCTCCATACCCGCTTTCGTCCGTTCACTGATCAAACTGCGCTCAAACTCTGCCAAAGCTGCCATCATGTGAAACACCAATCGTCCTCCGGCAGAGCTTGTGTCGATATTCTCAGTCAGCGAATGGAATTCGATACCCCGCTTTCCCAGTTCACTCATCAGCGCGACAAGATTGATCAATGAGCGTCCAAGACGATCCAATCGCCATACAACAAGCGTATCGCCGGGGCGCAGGCTTGCCATTGCCTTCTGCAACCCTGCCCTTTCGGCTATTGCACCGGATACGCCCTCATCGATAAAGACCTGCTCGCACCCCGCTTGCTTCAGCGCATTGAGCTGTAAATCCACCTTCTGCTCATCCGTTGACACACGAGCATAACCGATCCTTTTCTGCGTAAAGTATAAATTGCTGGCGCTTTCGAGCGCGCTGTTACCAGTATTCACGAGTTGGTTTCTCTGCCTTTCGTTCAGTATTCGCGCCGCTTTCATGGCTGTCGAGGCCCTAAATTGTTTACAGGAAAGGCAACCCTTTTCGAGATCAAGCCCCGTCAACAATTTTTACAGGAAATATTTTCGTCATCCGCCCTCTGTCGGCACAATGACTGCATTTTTGACTTTGGTTTTTCTTCGAACGGGTTTTCGCCGGATTTCTGTGAAAGGGTTCCGTTTAAGAAACTCCCTGACTGTCAGCGGGGGGCAAACTGATGTCAGCATCAACTTTGAAGGTCGCACGAATATCGTTGGCGCTGCGTGCACGGCGCTGACGGTCAGCATGGCTGTAGCTGCGGTTTGTCAGCTACAGCCATGCCCAAGTGCGGCGGCGAAAGCGGGCAAATTCGATCTCTTCCCCTAACGCACATCCCTAACGATGGGGCACTTCGTTAGGGAAGTCGCGCAGATTTGCGATCAAAGCCCGCACAGCGTGGACGCGGTGCATGCGAC
This sequence comes from Ochrobactrum teleogrylli, assembly GCF_006376685.1. Taxonomy (GTDB): domain Bacteria; phylum Pseudomonadota; class Alphaproteobacteria; order Rhizobiales; family Rhizobiaceae; genus Brucella; species Brucella teleogrylli. The sequence goes on from NZ_VEWL01000005.1 coordinate 10,322, forward strand.
GAAAGCTGTCGAATGAGTGGAATTTCCAGCGCCAAATCAAAGCATTGCCGGACAGCGTCAACGCCCCGTCAGCCTCAAACGCATTCGCAGACAGCAATCAACACCCCAATCAATGAGGTATCGAATTGATGAAGCTATCCGAACCTGGTGTAACGGCTGTCTCCGGCGAAATCGTCCAGATCAGCGCCAGCATATCGCAATTGGACGTGAGCAATCAAAACGTCAACCGCCTATACCCATTCATCATGCTGAAGACAGGCAATGGCGACGTCATCCGGATCAACGATCTCGTCGCAGATGTTCACATCGACCAGCATGTCGGCGTAGGACTGAACAGCACGTTTTATCTGATCAAAATTCGTCACATGACAAAGTTCAAACAGATAAACCTCGCACTGGCAGCCGTGAGCGAGAATGGCACAGGCATCATCGACCTGCCTCAGCGCCTGATCACCTCTCTCTTCGTAATGAATATTTTTATCGGCTGTGTTTCGATCTTTTTCTGTGTTGGGCTTTTAGGCCCAGAGCTTGCCTATTTCTTCGGCTTTCCCGCCATTGTTCTGGGCGCGCTGATCGGCTTCGGTTTTTTTGCCCATCTTCTGCGCTCCGCAATGAGCTTCGCAAGGGCCAGAACCAAGGCTGAACGCCTGCGCAAGAAGCTCATCGGTGCAGCCAACGACCGCGACGCCTATCGCGGCATGGCGGTGAAAAACATCTAAAGTACAGACCATCGACAGGTGGGGGCAGCGGTCGATCATCTGAAACAGCAAGAATGGTGTCAGATTTTTCTGATCGTTATGGAATCTGTAACTTTGTACTCGTGGATGGCTCTATGATCGCCCACGAGCCACAAACAAAAGCGGCACCCGTCGATGCCGCTTTCAGCGCGTTTATGAGGAGTGAAAAAAGACGCGCTGGAATTTAATTATGGTCGAATATTCTATCGGCGCAAAGCCGATCTTGCGCTGCGTTTCTACCGGGCAGAAACAGGTGTTTCCGTGTCAAATCGTTAACATCGAGATAGTCCAGAGCTTTTCCCTCAGCATAGGTCTGAAACAGGCTGTTCCGACGATTTGCCGATACGATTTTCTGTCATGCCGAATAATTCAGTTCCGAGCGATGCCAACATCATGCCGACACTTCCACCGCAACATTCATTTGTGTTCGCCAGCAAACCGGTTGCGCGACTGGCCCTGCTGGAACGACCGCCAGCGGTCGAAGACGTATTTCATCCGGCCAGCCTAAAATGGCCGGACGGAAAGAACCAGTTTGTGGGCCGTGATTTGCGATGCGCCAGACGAAAACATTGTTGACCGTGACAGAGCTGGTGTGGCGCAAACGGTCCTTGCGTCTGTACCGAAAAGCCTAATCCTAAATTTTCCTGCCGCAGTCGGCATTTTCCGGCCCTGCAATACAAGCTGTCCTATTCCTATAACCATGTCGCTTTGCTGCTTCACTTCGTTCTGTCGTAGATGGATCTGGCATTTCCGATGCGGTCGCACATCGGATCCATAAATCGTTAGGCGGCGTGGACGAATTGATCGAAGCTTGATTCAAGACTGCTTTTTAGAGGCAGTCATGAGCCGAGGCGATCTGAGCGAATCCGAATGGGGTGTTTTGAAGGATTTGCTTCCGATTGAAGCCGTCAATCGGGGACGGGGGCGTCGTCCGGAGCAAAATCGAGCAATCATCAACGGCATACTTTGGAGACTTCGTTGCGGTACGCCGTGGCGGGATGTTCCACCCAAATACGGCAATTGGAATACGATCTATCGACGCTTTCGGCGCTGGAGCGATGCCGGGGTCTGGGAGGCTGTTTCGATCACGCTCGCTGAGATCATGGCTGACAGCGGCCACTACAGCATCGATAGCACCACAGTTCGGGCCCATATTTCGGCAGCGGGCGGAAAAGGGGGATTCCTCGACGCGCTCTTGGTCGCTCGCGGGGCGGGTTCACCAGTAAACTTCACTGTCTGGCTGATGCCAGAGGAAGACCGCTTGCCTTCCATCTGACGGTTGGCGAAGCCGCAGATTGCAAGGCTTACGACACTCTGATCAGCTTACCCGAGCAAGCGCCACAGGCGCTTCTTGCTGACAAGGGATATGATGCGGATGCCATTCGTGATGATCTTGCCAGCCGCAATATCAAGCCCGTCATTCCTGGCAGAGCAAACCGCCGCGTGAAGATTGAATATGATCGCACGCTGTATAAACAGCGCAACCTAATCGAACGGATGTTTGGCAGACTGAAAATCAACCGCGCCATTGCTACTCGATACGACCAACTCGCCGAGAGCTTCATCAGCATGGTTCATATTGCTACCGCAAGATACTGGCTCAAATGCGTCCACGCCGCCTAGAACAGGCCGTTTCTGGCGTTTTCTATGGCAAACGCTCCCTATATCGGGAGTGACGGATTTAATGCGAAAAAGACTGTTTCTGTGCCTTGCAGATACAAATCTCCAGTTTGGCTCACCCCGGAACAAAGTTTCCGCGATATAGGCAGCAGAAAAACCCTAACCTGTTCGGACGTAACGAAATTCGTCCACATCTGAATTTCGTTACGCGAATTGGCAGTGGCCGTGAGCTGGAGTGGACGCGTTGTCTGGCAAGAAACGACGCCACGTGACACGGCTCGAAATTCCAACTGCGGTAGGAAAATTTAGGATTGGGCTTTTCGGTACAGACGCAATGCCCGTTTGCACCGCACCCGCTCTGTTGCGGTCAATAATGTTTTCGTCCGGTCGATCTCAAACGTGTCAACAAACTCGCTCTTTCCATCCGGCCATTTTCGACACAACGGTTGAAAATACTATTTCCTGCAAAGTCCTTAGAAGCAGTACGAATCAAACGTCACATCCTGGCTGCGGATTGCCGATCTGCCCCATCTGTCTGTCGCGCTTTTGATTATCTCTTCGAGACAACAACCGTCTCGGCGAGATAGGCAATATTTCCGTTACGAAAATACGAAGTAATGGGGAGAGTAGCGTTACGCACGTTCCGTCAGATGCTTTTCAATGCCGCTGATTTCGACAAACCGTTCAAGGTCCGGGCGGATCAGTCTGGAAACGCGTCTACGCAGGACAGGAAGGGTCTTTTCTTCGACAAACCCCTCTTGCTGCAATATCCGCATTGTTCCGAGTAATAGCGCACGTAAAACCGCTCTTTCTGACGTTTGGGCAGTTCCCCGCTCAACAACATCGGCCAACACAGCGACAACTGCAGCTAGCGCCGTATCGACACGATCCGCTTCAGGCTCTCCGGCAGCCTTCAGCCGCGCGCGATAACGAGCCTGTCGTTCGGCCTTACATCTGTTGATCGGATTGGCTGGTCGTGGCATGCTACGCTCCTTGCTCGTCTGTCTCTACGAGATGATCAATGCAAGGCCTGCAAGCGACAATCCATCTCTACGAGACGAGTCCAAACACCCGAGAAGGAAAAGGGTGGAACCTGCGCGATGCAGGCTAGGCACCCCGGAAAGGCCCCCTCCCTTTTCCATACTATATATAAAGAAACGGGACGGATTTTTATAGGAAACAACAACTATTTGTTTTTTATATATTTTTTCATGCATCACTTGAAATTATTCCGAACGAGAACCGTCTCTTCTGCCCACCGCCTCACCATTCGAGTACCAGGTGAAACAGCTGTTACGCCGAAATTTCACAAGGTTCATCCGTCTCGCAAAAAACAATTGGCGCTCCCCTATAATCGCATCCATCGCTTCGAGGCTGCCATTTGGGAACACACATCGCTACGAGACGAGAAAATGCCTTGATAGCGCCTCTGCGAGACGGAGCGGCAGCCAACATCCTATAGCGCGGGAGCGAAGCGGCAATTGGAATGCTCCCACAAAGCAAGCATAACGCCTCCTCCTCACAATGCCGATTTCAGCGAGCGCTCGCGGTTCTCAATGCCAAGCAATACATACGTCGGCTTTCCACATTCCTGGCGATCCCGTGAAATCGGACGCCGCAAGCTCGATTCTGCATCCGCCATACCGCCAAACAGGAATTTCAACATGTTTCCGAAAGTCGTAACGAGACAGAGTTCGTATTGTGAGGAATATAGCTTTTCGCGCGTCCCGGCAGGAAAGAGTGACCTGACCGGGAAATTCCTATATCCACGAAAGTGGCCTGCTCTCGCTATTTCATACTATACATAGAAAAACGGGACAATATTTTTGTAATTACATTGTCTATGTGATTTTATTGAAATTTCTATATAATGATCAAATAATTTTCCCAACGTTAGGTATTCAAAAGCGGCGACATCCACTTGCCCTGGCGCTCCAGTTCCGCAAGTTGGTCGCAGCGATCCAGCACTGCTGGAAGCGTATATTCGTACTCACCCATTTCGGCAATTACCGATTCAAGAATGACATCCCTCAGACAGCAAAGCCTCGTATGACTGTCGGGCGCAATGTCGCGAATACGGCTCATAAAAGTAAGGGTCCGCTCGATGTCGTTAAAGTAATTGACGGGATGGGGTTCGTATTCAGCATACGATCTCAGATGTGACACATAGCTGCCGACAAGGCGGGTAGCTTTTCTGATATGCGGGTCCTGCACCCTGCTTGCAAGGGCAGTCAGATCGGCAGGAAAATCGTCCTGATAGCCTTTACGGATAGCCAGTTCGAACAAGTGATAGAGCGGTCCTGGATCAAGCAGCGGGCGCGTCAGTCGCAAGAGAGGTTCCAGTTGCATTGGGTTGGTGAAGTGCGGCCATATCCCTATCCTCATTACCGCCAGCACGTCGCGAACCCAGACATCTTGCCAGAACAGTTCCCTCGATACAGGCTTGGCGGGCAGGACGACGCTACGGGTTTTCCCAAAACGACGTTCATCTTCCATCCAGATCAGGATGTCCTTGATGCCCCTAATACGGCGACCGCGCCGGATGGCGATACAATCACCATGCATGAACAGGTGAAAGCCGAGATCGGCATGTGTGACGGCGGACAAATATTCAGGCAGCTTTTTGCGGCGCGTTGACCATGTCGAAGCAGCAGTTCCCGGTAACGGTTCTGCCACTTTAGCCCAGACTGCTGCCGCGAGATCGTCAACCCGGACAAGCCCCATGCCGTCACGTGGCATTGTCGCATCCAGTATCTGTGCCAGCCAGCGGATCTTCACCGGAAGCGCGTCTATTTTTTTATTCCGGAGGGGCGCTATCCCTTGCTGACGCAAATGCCGCGCCACCGTCGTTTTTGATTGACCACCGATTTTGGCGGCATTGCGCACCGTTGCCTTGCCGTAGATCTCATCCGCAAATTCAAGCAGCGCTGTCGCAGACAACTCTGTTGCAGCCCTCTCCTCCCGGCTACGTGCGGGCTTTCGTCTTGGCGGATTATATCGCTTGATGGTCCAGCGCGTCACATCGGTAACCAGTTGACTGGCTTCAGACTCTGTCAATCCGCTGCCAGCTTCATCACCCGCCAGCCACGCTGCCAGCGTTGCCGTACAATGTGCCTGCAATCCGCGTTCGTCCTTCCCATATTTCGAAACGAATTGATAGGCTGTCTTGCATAGATGGCTGAACGCATCCGGATTGGCACTCATGAGCTGGCACAGTCATTCGATTGGTTGTTGAAAGGACAAGTATGGCAGGGGTGAGGCTATAACGGCAAGCTCGCCTGAAACTGGCTTTCGAGGATTTCGACTTCGTAAATGACTTTCATCTTGGTTACGGATCACGCATTCGCAAGCGGTTGCTGTTCAGCGAGAAGTCGATAAAGTTGCTCGAAATGCGGAGAGAGAACAAGACTAGAGAGAGGTTGTACGCGGGCATAAGGGTGCGGCCGCAGCTATAGCACTCGAAGCTCATCGGTACGAAATGAAAGACACCCCAGCAACCAAAGAGCCAATGATCGAGCTGCTTCGCGATGAAGGGCATCGCGTGGTCCAGATCAACGAACGCCTATGGCGGCTCGATGCTCAACCAAATATCGTGAACTCATGCCGCAGAACCTGCGGGAATCATTCGAGAGCTGGCTGACGAGCTAGTCCAAAACAGCCCGGGCCCCGGCATATAATCCCCAAAACATATCTCACGAAACATGCGTCTTACGACATAAAGCCAATTATGTTGTCTGGAGCACAAACCACCTACGCAAATTCGTTTTGGTGGCGGTAAAACAAAGCCCGCGAAAGTTATATCTGCAAGTCATTGATTTTATTGGGAAAAAGTGGTGGGCGATGAGAGACTCGAACTCCCGACATCTTCGGTGTAAACGAAGCGCTCTACCAACTGAGCTAATCGCCCGACTGATTTGTCAGTCGCGTGAGAGCCGTTTAGGCAATTCATGCGACAAGCGCAAGAGCAAATTTTGGCAATTCGCACAGTTTCGACCATTTTTCCAAAATGACCAAATTCGATGCGCCATAAACACTCAAACTGTCGGTAGCTGAGCGGACGATAGAGTTGTGTTCAAGGGGATCGGGCCGGCGCTGCTAATGCCACGTAACATAGGGCGTTCGATAAAAAGCACAGCTGCCTTTGGCTTCTAACGCACAAATATGACGCTGATTTAAAAATCAGAAGAAACTAATTCTATTTTATCACATTTCACTAATTAATCTTTCTTGAATTTTCCCCGTGGGGAAAATCGCATTATCTCGCAATGTATTTGGAACATGGAGAAGAATTATAATGCGTAATGTCATTCGCGTTTCTTTGACCGGCCTCTTTCTCGGTGCAAATCTCACAGCAGCCCTCGCGCAGGCGACGCCTGAGCAGATGGAAATGGCTTATAGTGCGGCCCGCAATCAACTGGGCGTGCTGACCTATTGCAAGGACAAGGGCTATACCGACGATGCAGCCATCGAAATCCAGAACAAAATGCTTGGCTTGATCCCTCCTCCCGCCGATACGTCCAAGGCCGAAGCTGCCGAAGAAACCGGCAAGCAGGGCAAGGTTTCCGTCATGGGTATGGAACAGGATCTCGCCACCAGCGCAAAGGCGCAGAATGTTTCGGAAGAAAAGCTGTGCCAGACCATGGCAGACGCCGTGAAGCAGGCCGGTGCGCAGCTCCCAAAGTAAGCGCCGCTGGATAACCGAAAAGAACCCCGCTCAGGCGGGGTTCTGTTTTTAGGGCCTTGTGCGTCGGAAACGATCGTTCAGCCCCAATGCTTGGGTATATTTCAGCAATTTATTAATCATACAAAGCGCTTATCTTCTGTTTACCATGCAACTTAAGAGCGCAAAAAGAATTGCCCGTGTAATTTGGCTCCAGGTCAAGACGACCAGCTAATAAAAGCAGAGTCTCAGGAGCAACACCATGTCCAAGCTTTTCTCGCGTTTTCGCAAAGACGAATCCGGCGCAACCGCAATCGAATACGCGTTGATCGCAGCGCTCATCGCCGTCGTTATCATCGGCGGCGCAACAACGCTCGGCACGAAGATTAGCCAGAAGTTCACAGACATCGCCACCACCGTCGAAACGGGTAAGGCTCCGACGGAATAATAATCCGCACTCCAAAAAAGCCGCCACTTACATGGCGGCTTTTTTGTTTGACTTAAATTTATCTGTAGCGGCGCTGCTTGGCGGCGTAATTTTGTACACCCGAATTGTAGCTATCACACCGTAATCTTTAGTGATTTTGCCGCTTCACGCCGTTTCTGCATAATGTTTGTCGAAAGAATGTTTGCCAAATGCTGCAACATTCAGCGATGTACAGCGTTTGAGCTTTGAAGGAGCGAAGGCCATGTCATTAAAATCACTTCTGATCGCCGTTGGCATAGGCATATCCGGACTGACGCTCACCGGGTGCGTGTCCGAAGGCTATTATGGCAGCGGCGGCGGCTATTACGACCCTTACTATGTGCAGGGCAGCTATATCGGCACCGGCGTTGTCTATGATAGCGGACGCTATTATCGCAATTACCCGCGTTATTATCGTGATTCACGCTATCGCGATTACCGTTATCGGGATCGCGACCGTCGCCCGAATTACAACAGACCAGACCGCCCGCGCCCGCCGCAAGGTGAGCGTCCGCGTCCACCGCAAGCCGAGCGCCCATCGCAACCACGCCCGGAAGCACGGCCTTCGGGCAGCAACAGACCCCGCGCCTATATCAGACCGCGAGGCAATGAGCCGCGGTAGGTCGAGAGTCATAAAGGCTGCGAAATTCGCAGCCTTTTCTTTTTCAGAGCTTGATCACATATTCCTTGCGGGTGGTTTCCAGCACGTCCCAGCTGCCCTTGAAGCCGGGGCGAATGACAAAACTGTCGCCCGCCTTGACTTCACGGCTTGCGCCGCCCTCCTCGCTCACGATCGAGCGACCGGAGAGAATATGACAGAACTCCCATTCGTCATATTCGATCCGCCATTTTCCGGGCGTGCTTTCCCATATGCCGGCAAAGAGCGTGCCATCGGCATTTTCTTCCAGATTCCATGTCCGGAATTTTGGATCGCCGGAAAGAACGCGCTCCGGCAGCGGAGCGCCCTCTTCCGGTTCAATGCCGGTCAGGTCGAAGTCGAGAAACCGGCTCATCCGGTCAGACCTTGGCAAGAGCCTGTTCGATATCGGCTATAATATCGTCGGCATCCTCGATGCCGATAGACAGGCGCACGACATCCGGACCAGCGCCAGCCGCCACTTTCTGCTCGTCACTCAGCTGGCGGTGCGTGGTCGAGGCCGGATGAATCACGAGCGAACGCGTGTCGCCAATATTGGCAAGCAGCGAGAACAGGTCGAGGCTATCCACGAATTTCACGCCTGCATCATAGCCGCCCTTGAGGCCGAAGGTGAAAACCGAGCCTGCGCCCTTCGGCGAATATTTCTGCTGAAGCGCATGATATTTGTCATGCGGCAGCCCGGCATAGTTCACCCACGATACCTTCTCGTGACCATGCAGCCAGGAGGCAACCTTCTGGGCATTGTCGCAATGGCGCTGCATGCGCAACGGCAGAGTTTCCACACCGGTCAGAATCTGGAAGGCGTTGAATGGCGAAATCGCCGGGCCGAAATCGCGGAGACCCAGCACACGGGCCGCGATGGCAAAGGAGATATTGCCGAAGCTCTTATGCAGTTCCAGACCGGCATAATCCGGACGCGGTTCGGTCAGAAGCGGATAATTGCCCGACTTCGCCCAGTCGAAGGTTCCGCCGTCGATGAGGATGCCGCCCATGGAATTACCATGGCCGCCAATGAACTTGGTCAGCGAATGCACGACAATATCTGCGCCGTGTTCGATCGGGCGCACGAGATAGGGCGAAGCAAGCGTATTGTCTACGATCAAAGGCAGGCCATGCTTATGGGCGATTTCGGCAATCGCTTCGATATCCACGACTATGCCGCCCGGATTAGCGAAGCTTTCAATGAAGATTGCGCGCGTCTTGCCATCGATCTGCTTGGCAAAGTCGGTCGGATTGCTGGCGTCGGCCCAGCGCACCTGCCAGCCGAAGGATTTGAACGACTGACCGAACTGGTTTATCGACCCGCCGTAAAGCTGGCGCGCAGCGACGAAATTATCGCCGGGCTGCAAAAGCGTATGGAAAACGAGCAGCTGCGCGGCATGCCCCGATGCCGTTGCGACAGCTGCGGTGCCGCCTTCAAGCGCTGCGATGCGCTCTTCCAGCACGGCCGTCGTCGGATTGGTAATACGTGTATAAATATTGCCGAACGCCTGTAGCCCGAACAGGGAAGCCGCATGATCCGCATCTTCGAACACGAACGACGTCGTCTGATAGATTGGCGTTGCACGCGCGCCCGTTGTCGGATCAGGCTTTGCGCCTGCGTGAACGGCCAGTGTTTCTATGCCGGGTGAGCGTTTGGACATCTATTCCTCCTGATAACGAATGCCACTCTTTGAGGGCGGACGTTAGGCTCTGCCAAAAAGAAAGCAAAGGAGGAATTTTTCGACTGATATCAAAGCGCGGAATTTTATTCCCGCTTCATACGCTATCCGATCAAGCGCGGGTATTCTATCGCGGGACAACGATCCATGATGACGGTCAGCCCTGCGTCTTCGGCACGCTTGCCAGCTTCTTCATGGACAACGCCGAGCTGCGTCCACAAAACGGATGGACGCTGCTTCATGGCGAGGATTTCATCCACAATAGCCGGCAGCGAATAAGGCTCACGAAACACATCGACCATGTCGACCTGCTCTTCAATATCGGCCAATCGCGCCACGACGCGCTGGCCGTGAATTTCCTTGCCGACCTGCCCCGGATTGACGGGAATGACGCGGTAGCCCTTGGAGAGCAGAAACTCCATCACGCCATTGCTTGGGCGCTCTGGCTTCGGGGAGGCACCAAGAAGCGCAATTGTTTTGACGGATTGGAGAATGTTGCGAATTTTGTCGCCAGACGGATTGTTCATGTTCTTACCTCACCAGTCTCAACTGCGCGACCGTATTTATCGTTCGCACGACAGGATGCCGCTTGCAACACAAGGGTCCACGCTTCTATTCCTATAAAGATTGGGAGGACTGGATGAATATCAATATGACAAGACACACAAGTCTGGCTCCGGTGATGGATATCGACGAGCTGCGCACTTTCATGAAGCGTGAGTTTCCGCAGCTTGGTACGAGTTTCGAGATTGTTGCGATTGATGAAGGTTCCGCCACGATGCGCCTTCACGCCGACGAGCAACATTTGCGTCCCGGCGGGACGGTTTCCGGCCCTGCGCTATTCGCGCTGGCCGATGTTGCTGCCTATGCGGCTATTCTGGCGCATATCGGCCCGGTCGCGCTTGCGGTGACGACCAATCTCAACATCAATTTCCTGCGCAAGCCCTCACCCGGTGCGGTGGAAGCTGTCGCGCAACTTCTGAAGCTTGGAAAACGCCTCGCCGTCCTCGATATCAGCCTGACCGATGGCGCGACTGGCGAACTGGTTGCTCATGCAACAGCGACTTATTCAATCCCACCGCGTTAAAAGCACCACAAAAACATAGGGTATTATAATACCAAATAAACAAGCCATTGATTTTATTATGCTTTTAAAATCACCGTGCAAATACGGGACTTGACGGCGGGGCAGAGTTTGTGTATCGACCCGCCGGAAGCGCGCGAAACTTAATTTTTGCACGCCCGTTCGGGTTGGATATCACCAACACAAGCAACAAAAAAAGCCCTGATGTTCATATCGGGGATTAGTCTAAGGAAGACTTCAATGGCAACTTTTTCTCAGAAGCCGGCTGAAGTGGTGAAGAAGTGGGTACTGATCGACGCCGAAGGTCTCGTCGTTGGTCGTCTCGCAACTATCGTCGCCAATCGCCTGCGTGGCAAGCACAAAGCAACCTTCACCCCGCACGTTGACGATGGCGATAATGTCATCATCATCAATGCCGACAAGGTTGTTCTGACCGGCAAGAAGTACACCGACAAGGTTTATTACTGGCACACCGGCCATCCGGGCGGCATCAAGGAGCGCACTGCTCGCCAGATTCTCGAAGGCCGTTTCCCGGAACGCGTTCTCGAGAAGGCTATTGAGCGTATGATCCCACGTGGTCCGCTCGGCCGTCGCCAGATGAAGAACCTGCGCGTTTATGCAGGTCCGAACCATCAGCATGAAGCTCAGCAGCCGGAAGTCCTCGACGTCGCAGCGCTGAACCGCAAGAACAAAGGGAATGCATAATCATGGCTGAGCAGCTCAACTCGCTCGAAGAACTCGGCACTGTTGCCAAGACCGAAGCTGCCGCTCCGGTTCACGTCCAGAAGCTGGACGCACAGGGCCGCGCTTATGCCACCGGCAAGCGTAAGGACGCCGTTGCACGCGTTTGGGTCAAGCCGGGTTCCGGCAAGATCACCGTCAACGACAAGGAATTCGAAAAGTACTTCGCACGTCCGGTCCTGCAGATGATCCTCCAGCAGCCGATCATCGCTTCGAACCGCGCTGGCCAGTTCGACATCGTTGCTACCGTTGCCGGTGGCGGCCTGTCCGGTCAGGCTGGTGCCGTTCGTCACGGTATTTCGAAGGCCCTCACCTACTACGAACCGGGCCTGCGCACGGTTCTCAAGAAGGGTGGCTTCCTGACCCGCGATAGCCGCGTCGTCGAACGTAAGAAGTACGGTAAGGCCAAGGCTCGCCGTTCGTTCCAGTTCTCGAAGCGCTAATCCGCTTAGGGCCAGCCCTCGAAGCGCTGGCCCGTTTAAAAATCACCCAAGCGCTCCGGCGCTTGGGGTTGCATTTCCAGACGGTAATATTCCTGTCATCTTGATATGCGAAAAAGCGAGCCGCAAGGCTCGCTTTTTTGGTTTCTAAAGCCCTCTGCTCCCTATTGGTAGCAAGCTCATTTAAGCTATTCTTATTATAATATTTTTATTTGCATAAAATTAACAATATTAATCAGGATATTTATTTTGAACTATATTTTTTATAAAAAATCAAATGCTTTATTGGCTGCAATCACCTCTATTTCTTTTCTTTTTTCCACTACGGCTTATTCACGAAGCATAACTGACAATGACGAAACGACTTATTTCAACAGAGCGATCATCTTCGGCGACAGCCTGAGTGACAACGGCACGTTTGGAGATTGGGCGACACGCCTTAAGGGCCGCGAAACGACCGACGGGCGTTTCAGCAATGGGCGCGTCTGGAATGAATATCTCTTCCAAAACCAGAAACGAGGTACAGAATTCAGGTCCAGCCTGGTCCCGCCTTTTGTACATCGAGTTCGGACTGATAATTTCGGCGACAACACCCCCAACCGCGACACCAATGTAAACTATGCGATCGGCGGCACAAAATATCAGAATGCTGGTATTCCAGCGTCATGGATAATCCCGTCTATCGCAGATGAAGTGGACGAATTCATTGACGGGAATAATTCCATTTCCCCTCACAGCCTAGTATCGTTATGGGCGGGCGGCAATGACGCCATGGATGCGCTTGACGATGGCGATTCGACCCGAGTAAAGGCGGGATACAGCGGAAACGAATTATCCAAAGCGCTGGAACGCCTTTATAGCGCAGGTGCGCGACAGTTCCTGCTGCCCGACTTGCCCGACTTTTCAAAAGTTCCGCGCTATGCGAACTCGCACGGCATCCCTTCCAGGGAGGCAACAGACGATTTCAACAACGCCATCGCCGACAGCATTGCCGCCTTCAAGAAAAAACACCCAGACGCTGTGGTCTATGCGCCCAAAGTAGCCAACATACTGGATATGGTTATTAAATATCCCGGCATTTTCGGCTTCACCCATGCGACCGGCAGTTGTGTGGACACCCCCTCATGCCTCGACCAGCCACGGGGCTCTGCATTACAGAACGAATATGTTTTCTGGGATGATATTCATCCTACAACGCGAACACACAATTACATTGCCAATTACATGCGGGAATACTGGTCAAATCCCGATCTAGCGGGGTTTTATGTCCGATCTCCCGAAGGACTGTTCAAGACCGAGCGCAACATTTTTTTTCCGACATCCGATAGAATCGTATCGGGCTACCTGGATGGAAACAGATCCCTATACAAGATGCAGTCTGGAAAACTGACGCTGATTGGAAAAAACACCTATACCGGCAACAGCTTTGTGCTCGAAGGCGGACTGGAGCTTGGCAATGGCGGTGAAACCGGCTCCATCATCGGTAATGTCGATTTAATGGGCAAGGACACCTTTCTGTCCTTCAACCGCAGCAATCTGCTTGAGTTCGATGGAAATATTACCGGCGATGGCCGTCTACAGCAAGTCGGACACGGCATTACCGTTCTCGGAGGCCAGAGCAGCTACAAAGGAAAGACCGACGTTTATGCGGGAGAGCTGATGGTCAACGGATCGATCACATCACCCGTTATGGTCCATACCGGGGGTATACTGAGCGGCGCTGGATCTACTGGGAATATTATAGCGGACAACAACGCTTATGTCTCACCGGGCGGTTTCGACGCGTCACGGACCAAAACGTTGAAAATCAACGGCGACATTGATCTGCGAACAGGCAGCGTTCTCAATATCACCGTCGGCGCAGATGGCAGCACGTCGTTGCTCTATGGCAATAACCGGGCAAGGATTGAGGGCAACCTTTCCTTTGACGGTGTTGAACGGGGCATACCGCTCACTGTTGACGAGATCAATGCAAGGCTGGGCAAGAGCAGCATTTTCCTCAAAGCAGACAATGGGATCACAGGGCGCTTCAACCAGGTTTCATCGAAATATCGGTTTATCGATCAGAAGCTCGACTACATGCAAAATGAAGTCGGCGTTACTTTCATGAAGACGAACAAAAGATTTGCAGAATATGCGGTAAGCAATCAGCAAAGAAGGGTCGCCAACGCATTGCAAGCGCTCGGCCACGATCAAAAGCTCTACAAGAACGTGCTTACATCGCGGATGGAAGACGATCTGTCGGAAGCCTATACCGAGCTGTCTGGCGATATTTACGCATCCACGCTCACATCGCTTCTTTATGACAACCAGTTGCCACGCGAAGCCGTGACACAGCGTATGATTGATCTGTCCGACAGTCGCTTCCATCATTCAGCGCTGAATGCTCCGCTCAAAAACGGCGTATGGGGACAAGCCTATAATTCCAGAGCGCATTTCCAGAGCATTGGAGAAGCGCAAGCTATGAGCCGCAGCGCGACGGGCTTTATCACCGGCATTGACGGCCAACTGTCGGATAATTGGCAATTGGGTCTCTTTGCCGGTTATCTGCAATCCTCGCTCAATAGCGGCCTGTCATCGGCGAAGGTCGATAGCTATCAGATCGGCGCCTATGGCGGCTATGCATGGAAGAACTTCAACCTGACTTTTGGTGGCAATGCCAATCTGCACGACATCGACAGCAAGCGCACAATCCGCTTCAAGGAAGTCTCAAACGATAATCGCGCAAGTTACAAAGGCAACAGCTTCCAGGGTTTTGCGGAACTCGGCTACAATATCGACACCAGTCTGGCGCTGCTGGAGCCATTTGCGGGCATTTCCTACGCCTATGCGAAAACCAATGGTTTTACGGAAAATGCGGCTGTCACCGCCCTCTCCGGCTCTGGCGCAACCAGCGATCTTTTAACCAACTATCTCGGCGTGCGTCTTTCGAACAAATACGCACTCTCCGAAAACACCAGCGTCAACACCAAACTGGCGCTCGGCTGGCAGCATAATAGCGCCGACCAGCCGGAAACAATGCTGCGTTTCAGCGACGGTCCCGGCTTCATGGTTGAAGGTCTGCCGCTCGACAAAAACATGTTCTACGCACATGCCGGGTTGGACCTCAATCTGGCGCATAACACGTCTCTCGGATTGCACTACCGGGGACAATTCGCAAACAAGGCGCAGGATCACGCCATTAAAGTGAACCTCGCGGTCAACTTCTGACGATCAAACAACGGAAAGCGGGCCTTCGGGTCCGCTTTTTGCTATGAATTTCAGGAATCAGCCAGCAGGGAGCCAGCATGATGTCGTCCAGCCGCTTTGCCGTCACACCGGAGCCACCTTATTACGTCGTGAGTTTTGCCTCGCAGCGCATTGGCGACGACGATGGCTACGCCGATATGGCGGTGCGCATGGCGGAACTCGCAGCGCAACAACCCGGCTATCTTGGCGTCGAGAGCGCCCGAGACGCGGAAGGTTTTGGCATAACGAACTCGTTCTGGGCGGACGAAGACAGCATTCGCGCATGGAAGCGCGAAGTGGACCACCTTGTGGCGCAAAAGCTTGGTCGCCAGCAGTGGTATGAGACCTATCGCGTGCGCATTGGCCGTGTCGAACGCGCTTACGGTTTTGATAGAGACTAAAACCTCTTCCCAATTTCTGGCGTGACCGGTTATAGAAGTCAGAACTTCACCGGGGAACGGCCATGCCATCCAAGACCATTGATCACGCATTTACCGCACGCAGCCTGACGAGCGCTGCGACCGACCCGACCCATGCGGGCGTGCTGTCTTTCATGCGGCGCGTCTACACCAAGTCGCTGAAGGGCGCGGAAGCCGTTGTCTGGGGCATTCCGTTTGATGCAGCTGTGTCCAACCGGCCCGGTGCGCGTTTCGGCCCGCAGGCGATCCGGCGCGCATCGGCGATCTTCGACAATGATCCGCAATATCCGTTCCAGCGCGACCTGTTCGAAAACCTCGCTGTGATCGATTACGGTGACTGCCTGCTCGACTACGGCAACCATTACAAGACGCCCGCCACGATCGAGCGTGAAGCAACAAAGATCCTCAAATCCGATGCATTTTTGCTGACACTTGGCGGCGATCATTTCGTGACATGGCCGCTTCTGAAAGCCCATGCCGCGAAATATGGCCCGCTGGCACTGGTGCAGTTCGATGCGCATCAGGACACGTGGTTTGACGACGGCAAGCGGATTGATCACGGTTCCTTCGTTGCCCGCGCCGTGCGTGATGGCATCATCGATCCCGACCATTCCATTCAGGTCGGCATTCGCACCCATGCGCCGGAAGATTGCGGCATCAAGATCATTTATGGTCACGAAGTCGAAGACATGACGGCAGCAGAGATTGCCGACGCCATTTTGAAACGCACTGCGGGCAAGAAGACCTATCTGACCTTCGATATTGATTGCCTTGATCCGGCCTTTGCGCCCGGCACGGGCACGCCGGTGGCGGGCGGTCCTTCGTCCGCCAAGATGCTATCGATCCTGCGCAAGCTCACGGCGCTTGACTTCGTCGGTGCGGATGTGGTCGAGGTTGCACCAGCCTATGATCATGCCGATATTACGGCTATCGCTGGAGCGACAATCGCAATGTATTATCTGGGTCTGCTGGCAGAGCAGAAAGAACGACGATGACGGTGCCGCGTTTATGCGGTTGAGAAACTGATTCAAGCGGTTGAAAGACCGATTCCGGATATTGTCGTAACTTTATGAAATCAAAAGGCAAAAGCATGAAACCGAAAATCTTCATCGATGGCGAACACGGCACCACCGGCCTGCAAATCCGCAGCCGTCTGGCCGAGCGCGACGATCTTGAAGTGATTTCAATCCCGGAAGCCGAGCGGCGCAACAAGGATTTGCGCGCCGACTATCTGCGCTCTGCCGACATTGCCATTCTGTGCCTGCCCGACGACGCTTCGAAAGAGGCCGTCTCCCTGCTGCGGGATCACAATTCGACTCGCATCATCGATACTTCGACCGCCCATCGCGTGCATCCCGAATGGGCCTATGGTTTTGCCGAACTGGCCAAAGGCCAGCGCGAACGCATTGCGGAAGCGCGGCTCGTCGCCAATCCGGGCTGCTATCCAACCGGCGCAATTGGGCTTGTTCGCCCGCTGCGCGATGCAGGGCTGTTGCCGTCTGACTATCCGGTCAGCGTCAATGCCGTCTCCGGCTATACCGGCGGCGGCAAGCAGCTGATTGCGCAGATAGAAGACAAGAACAATCCGGACTATCTGGCCGCTAACAACTTCCTTTATGGCCTGCCGTTGCATCACAAGCATGTGCCGGAATTGCAGCTGCATGGACGCCTCGACCGTCGCCCGATCTTCAGCCCGAGCGTCGGACGTTTCCCGCAGGGCATGATCGTGCAGGTTCCGCTGTTCCTGAACGAGCTTGAAGGCAGGCCGTCGCTGACAAAGATTCACGCAGCCCTGAGCGAGCATTATGCCGGTCAGGACATTGTCGAAGTCGTGCCACTGGAGGAAAGCGGCAAGCTTCCGCGCGTCGATGCGGAAGAACTTGCCGGCAAGGACGGCATGAAGCTCTTTGTCTTCGGCACCGAAGGCGACGATCAGGTCAATCTGGTCGCCCTACTCGACAATCTCGGCAAAGGTGCTTCGGGTGCCGCTGTCCAGAACATGAACCTCATGCTTGGCAAAGCCTGATGACGACTGAACCGGTATTCCCCGGAAAATGGAATGTCGGTTCATTCGAACCACTGGCGGATACGCATTCAAGCCTCGTCTGGAAGGTCGAACGCATCGATCATCCGGGCGAGGTTTTTGTTATCAAGCAGCTGAAACCCGCCGGAATGGAGGAAATGCGCGGTGCGCATTATCTGCGCTGGCAGGATGGACATGGCGCGGCGCGCCTGTACGATCTTGAAGATACGTCGATGCTGCTCGAATATGTGGGCAGCTATCATCTCGATGAACACCTCAAAAGCGGGCTTGACGCAGATTGTCTGGTGGTCTTCGGGCAGGTTCTGGACGCATTGCACACACCCTCGCCTGCGCCGGTGCCGTCAGACCTGCAACCGCTCGACAGGCATTTCTCCGGCCTTTTCGCAGTCGCAGACCAGACGCCGCTTTATGCGGAGGCTACAGCGCTTGCAAGGCAACTGCTGGCGACGCCGCACAAGCCCATTCCGCTGCATGGCGACATTCACCACGAAAACATCCTGCGGGGACAGCGCGGCTGGCTTGCCATCGATCCGCACGGGCTGATTGGCGATGCGGCCTTCGATGCCGCCAATATCTTTTACAATCCGCTGAATCGTGACGATCTCTGCCTCGACCTTGATCGCGCAAAGCGCATGGCCGAGCATTTCGCGCCAATCATTGGTCGCTCGCCGTCCTATATTCTTGATTATGCCTTTGCCTATGGCTGTCTTTCAGCCGCGTGGCATCGCGAGGATTGCAATGGTGCCGACGAAGCGCGGGAGCTGAAGATTGCCACCGCGCTGAGATATTTGCGCCAGACGGCTTATCCTGCGTAAGCGCCCTTGGTGCCGCGCCAGTGCGCGACTGCGAAAGCCAGTACGATCAATGCGACGAACTGGTGTGTCAGGCCCATATGCAGCGGCACACTCATCAGCAACGTTCCGATGCCGATGACCGCCTGCACCAGCACCAGGCCGAGCAGAACAATCGTGCGGCGCGCATGGGTCGTGCCCGGCACGTCTTTCCACACCTGAACGGCATGGAGAACAGTGAGAACCAGCACCGTATAGGCGAACATGCGATGCACGAACTGTACGGTTTTCGGATTTTCGAACAGATTCCGCCACCATGGCGACTGGATGAAGAGGTCGGACGGAATGATCGCGCCGTCCATCAAAGGCCAGGTGTTGTAGGTGAGACCGGCATGAAGCCCGGCAACCAGACCGCCAAGATAGATCTGCACCAGAACGGCAAAGACCAGCCACCCGGCGAAGCGCTGCACCGACCGCTCCGCCGGACGCTCGGTATAGGTCACAAGTCCTCTGGCAATGTAGAAGACCGCCGTAATGATCACGCAGGCCGTGGTGAGATGGATTGCAAGCCGGTACTGGCTGACGCTGGTCAATTCGCTGAGGCCCGATGCCACCATCCACCAACCAATGGCGCCCTGAAAGCCGCCCAGCGCCAGAAGCCCCAGCATGCGGTATTTCAGCCCGCCCTTCAGACGCCCCGTCGCCCAGAAGAAAGCAAGCGGCACCGCAACCAGAAAGCCGACGAAGCGCGCCAGCAGGCGATGCGCCCACTCCCACCAGAAAATATACTGAAACTCTTCAAGGGACATGCCCTTGTTGATCTGTTGATATTGCGGGATCTGGCGATATTTATCGAACTCTTCCACCCATTCAGCATGGTCGAGCGGGGGAATGACGCCATGGATAGGCTTCCATTCGGTGATGGAAAGGCCAGAGCCGGTCATGCGGGTGGCCCCGCCCACCATCACGATGGCGATTAGCACGACAAAAACCGC
This sequence comes from Ochrobactrum teleogrylli, assembly GCF_006376685.1. Classification (GTDB taxonomy): domain Bacteria; phylum Pseudomonadota; class Alphaproteobacteria; order Rhizobiales; family Rhizobiaceae; genus Brucella; species Brucella teleogrylli. The sequence continues at coordinate 29,866 of NZ_VEWL01000005.1, forward strand.
ATAAAGCCAATAGCGCACAAGGCGCCGGTCGCGTTCGTCCTTCGACGTTCTCGAACTCCGCTCTCCGCGCTGCGCCATCGATGCTGCCGTCATGCCGTTCTTCCTTCAAACCATCTGGAGCGATACATGCCGCATCGACCCGTCAGTTACAAGGCAAGTCCACGCGACATGCCGCCGCGTTTTTTGCCCTTTCGCAGATCAGGCACAGCGGTTAGTGATGGTGCGGGGAAAAGGAGAGACGCAATCATGCCCGTTAGGCTGAAGAAACTGATCGGCACATTTCTGCTGGTAACGCTGGTGATCGTCTATGCGGTTCTGGCCACGATCATCGCCGTCGCGCATCTCGGCAATTCTCCGGCATGGGTGCATCTCCTCTATTTCATTGTTTCAGGCCTGCTCTGGGTCCTGCCAGCCATGGCGATCATCTGGTGGATGGCGCAGCCACCGCGTAAAAAGCAGCTCTGAGCATATTCAAGGGGCGCAATACAGCATGACTGAGCGGGGCAACATAGCGGGATCGGCCACGCTTACGGAACGCATTATCAGCGATTTTTCCGAAATCGAGCGTCTCTGGGCGATAGGGCCTGCCCTGCACGGCGCACCGCAATCCTTCGCCTGGATTGATTGCTGGCAACGTTGCGTCAACAGCGACTGTTTCGTCGCGGGAATTTTCGATGCTGATCGCCCCGTCTTTCTCCTGCCTCTGGAAGTTATCCGCCAGAATGGCATGAAAATCGCGCGCTATCCCGGCGGCAACCATGCCAACGGTAATTTCCCATGGTTGGCCGCAGCACGGTCATCCGCAGTCAACCGCAAAGCTCTGGACCGGCTCATTGCCGCCATATGCAAGGCGCGACCGGATATCGACGCTTTGGCGCTGACGCGCCAGCTTGACGCCGTTGATGATATCGACAATCCGCTTTTTACCCTTGGGCAGAAACGAAACCCGAATCCGGTCCTGATGGTCTCGCTTGATGGTGGTTTTGACGCGGTGCTTAATCGCACCAACCGTCGCCGCAGATTGAAGAAGCACCGCCAGCATGAGCGCCGCTATCAGGAAGCCGGCGGCTGGCGCATTGAACAGCCGCAGACACAGGACGAATCCGACCGCGTTCTCGACCTTTACTTCGCCATGAAAGCCGGACGTTTCCGGCAGATGGGCATAAGCGACCCGTTTGCCGACAAAGCCGTACAGGCTTTTTTCAAGGCACTCTACGGGCAGGCTCTCACGGCACCATCGCCGATCTGCGAATTGCGGTTTTTGGAAGTGGCCGGCATTATCCGCTCGATCGTCGGCAAAAACCTCACCGCCACTGGACCGACAGCCGAATTTGCCGCCATCGCCGATGACGATATGGTCCATGCCAGCCCCGGCGAATTTCTGTTCTTCGAAGACATAAAGCGCTGTTGCAATGCCGGTTATGCGGTCTACAGTTTTGGTGTAGGCGATGAACCCTACAAGCGCGACTGGTGCGATATCGAGCTTGAAATCTTCGACACCGTTCTGCCGCTCTCGGCCAAAGGCAGGCTTTTTGTGGCGCTGCAAGCCGCACGCAGCGCTGTCGCCAGCACAATCAAACGCAATCCCCGGCTCTGGCGACTCGCCAAGCGCATCCGAGCAAGGCTTGCCCGGAGGTAAATAGCGATTTTGATTCAGCTTTCCGCTTTAAGACGCTGTTTTTGAATCGAATTATGCGCGTGGCTGCGGGGTCTTGTCGTCCATCAGAATGACGACATCTTCATAGCCACCCTGATCAAGATCGAGTGCGGCAAGCGCTACATCATTGTTCTCGGGATCGACAATGCTCATCACAACCGTCGCGTCATTATCAGCAACACGGCGAATCTGTGCAGAGGAAGATGGGCCGCATTCCACGATCACGAAGTCATAAACGGTTTCGAGCGCATCGAGAATGAGCGGCAGACGATCAACGGCGCGCATGGCTTCAACCGGGTCTGCTGCACCGAGCGGCACGACATGCGCCTGCGAAAAGCGGTCGCTATGAATGACTTCATTGAAGCGTTTCTCGCCAGTTAGAAGCTCGGTGATGCCGGGCAGTTTATGCCCGTCGAGCATTGCGCTCCCCACCGTGCCCTGAGCTGTCATATCCACCAGAAGCGCACGCTTGCCACGGTCGGCCAGATCGCGCAACAGCCGCACAGTCGTTGCCGACGCTTCGTCGCCTTCGGGCGAAACCACAACAATGCGCTTGTCGCGACCATCCAGCAGGCGGTTGGCGATGGCTTCCACGCCATTCGGGTTCTTCGGTGCAGACATGGTCGTCTCCTTCGCCGATGGCGCAGGTGTCGTCCGTGCGTCAGAGCCAGACGATCTCGTGATAAAAGGCACTGTCCAGGACCGGCGCGGAGCAGCAAGCGGCACTTCCTGCTCGGAAAGGGTCGGCGGAACGGCAGCCGCTTGGGCGGCAGCGGTAATCACCGGCATTTCGATTTCCTCGACAGCCTCGACGCGTCGGCCATCGGCGGTCACGAAGGCCCGCCCGCTGAACAGTTCACGCAGCAACACGAAGATCGAGAGTAACAGCAGCCCCGCCACAAAGGTTGCAGCAACAGTCGGCAAAACCATTGGGAAATAGGGAAGCGCTGGTGCGTCGCCCGACAGAATGCGTGCATCGACAGGCACATAATTGCGATCAATACGGGAAGCTGCCTCACGATAACGGGTCAAATAGGTTTCCAGAAGCTCGCGCTGCGCTGCCGCCTCGCGTTCGAGTGCGCGCAACTCGACTTCCTGATCGCCTGCCTGCGCGGCTTGCGACTGCACGCGGTTGAGTTCGCGGGTCAGCTCGTCTTCACGCAGCTTTGCCGTCGTGACATCGTTTTCAAGACTGGCAAGCAGCTTGCGCCCTTCCGCCTTGGTCTGGCGATCAAGGTCGGCCAATTGCGAGCGCAGCGCCTTGATGCGCGGATGGCCATCAAGAAGCGTCGTCGACAAATCGGCAATCTGGGCGTTAAGTTCGATGCGGCGCTCGGCGAGCCGCTGCATCATGCCGGAAGCAACAACTTCGGGCAGCGTATCGACCGGTGTGCCTGCAGAAAGCGCCTTGCGAACACTTGCCGCCCTCGCTTCCGCCGTGGCGCGATCAGAGCGCACACGCGTCAAGTCCGTCGAAACTTCGGAAAGCTGCTGCGATGCAATCGTATTGTTGGTCTGCCCGGTCAATAATCCACGCGAGGCGCGGTAATCGGCGACTTTTTTCTCGGCATCGCGTACACGTGTGCGCAAGTCTTCGATTTCCGGCGCAAGCCAGTTAGTCGCATCGTCATTCGATTGCAGCTTCGCCGCGCTCTGTAGCGCGATATATTCTTCCGCGACTGTATTGGCGATTTGTGCAGCCAACTGAGGATTAGCAGAGGTGTACTGCACTGCGATAACGCGCGAGCCCGTGATATTATATACTTGCAGGTGCTTACGCAGTCGCTGCAGAACCCGCTCATCGGGAGAGAGTTTCTCCGGATCGGCTATCATGCCGAGAAGAATAAGAATCCGGGTGTAAGGCCTTACTTCAATTGAAGTAAAAGCCTCATTCTTCGGCAAATCCAACTTGTCGGAAACACGTCTCATGAGATCGTTGGACGTCAGAATCTCTATCTGGCTCTTCACGCCTTCCGGGTCCAGCACCGGGCGCTCAGCAGGATTATCTCCATTGGGCCGCGTGAACACGGACTCGCGAGTTTCGATAATGATGCGGGTTTCCGCGCGGTAATCCGGCGTCAAAAGCAGACAAATGATCCACGCCAGCGCCGCCATGAGAAGAGCGCCACCAACAATCAAAAGCCAGTTACGGCGCAAGCTTCCAAAAAGCGCGCCTATATCGATGTCTGCGTCTTTCAACGACGAATCGACTTCCGCCATTTCGTTACTCCGCGGGCGCCCGCCGATCATTGACAATCGTCATTCCATCCAGGCCGCATACCCATTTCCGGCCGGAAAAGTAAACGCTTAAGGTAACCATAGAGTTAAGCACTCGACTTTCTGCGTTCTTCATGGGGCATCGCTGACAAAACCACGCAGGATCGTTTTCTATATATTTCAAAGTGCTTAAATGCTCTCGTTACTCTGTCGCCCTCTTCTGGAAAGTTTTTTGACCATCGCCGCACATCTTTACCAGCCATTAACCCTAATCAATCGATAACGCAGTGACAGGAATTCATCTGATCGCGCTTCGGCACCGGTCAGTTTCCATAAATGCGGGTGATGCTTTTCGGGGATACCGAGGCGAGACATGATGGCGAAGACAATTCACAACAAGCGCACAGGCCGTGCTTTGCTCACGGCGCTCGGTCTTGCGGCGATGACGCTGTCATCCGCCTGCACGAGCTACCGCCCTGCACCGCCGGCTTTTCACGAAGCGCTGAACCAGCCCTATATGCTGGATGCGGGCGACCGCGTGCGCATCACCGTTTTCGAACAGGCAAGCCTGACCAACACCTATAGCGTGGATCAGGCAGGCTACGTGGCTTTCCCGCTTGTCGGCAGCATTCCAGCGCGCGGCAAGACCGCAAAGCAGCTTGAAGGCCTGATCGCATCGAAACTGCGCGGCGGTTATCTGCGCGACCCGGATGTCAGCGTGGAAATCGACCGCTATCGCCCGATCTTCGTCATGGGCGAAGTGGGTGCAGCCGGGCAATATTCCTATGTGCCGGGCATGACGGTGCAAAAAGCCATTGCAGCCGCAGGCGGTTTCAGCCCGCGTGCCAATCAGGAGAATGCCGATATCACCCGCCAGTTCAATGGCAAGGTGCTGACAGGCCGGGTTCTGATCTCCGATCCGATCCTGCCCGGTGATACGATTTATGTCCGCGAACGTCTGTTCTGATGGCGATTGATGGCTGATGACAACACCGTTTCCCCTCTGCGTATCGTCCACTGCTTTCGCGAGCCCACTGGCGGATTATTCCGCCATGTCCGCGATCTGGTCGGCGTACAGGCGGAAAAAGGTCACCTTGTCGGGATCGTCTGCGACGCAACAACAGGCGGTCCTAGAGAGGACGCGCTTCTAGAAGAATTGCGGCCCAAGCTTGCGCTGGGCCTGCATCGAATTGCCATGCAACGCCATATTGGTATCGGCGATGCAGCGGCAGCGTTCAAAGCATACCGCGTTGTCAAGAAATTGCGGCCGGACATTTTGCATGGGCATGGCGCCAAAGGCGGCGTCTATGCCCGGTTGTTCGGCTCTGTTCTACGGGTTTTTAGGTCTCGCGTAGCCCGTATCTATTCACCGCATGGCGGAAGCCTGCATTTCGACCAGAAGACACGCCGCGGCGGCGCTGTCTTTCTGGTCGAGCGACTTCTCGCCCCGATGACCGATGCGGTCATGTTCGTTTCCAACTTCGAGAAACGAACCTATGAGGAAAAGGTCGGACGGCCTTATGGCCTCCATGCGGTGGTCTATAACGGCCTGGCCGATGACGAATTCATTCCCGTTCCCGACGCGCCCGATGCCAGCGACCTTCTGTTCGTCGGCACGATGCGCGATCTGAAAGGCCCGGATATCCTGATCCGCGCCATCGCAGAGCTGCGTGATCAGCACGACCTGCCGCTCAGCGCCACCATGGTCGGCGATGGCGCTGAAAAGCCGACCTTTACGGCGCTTGCAAGCGAACTTGCCCTTGGCGCACAAATTCGGTTTCTGCCCGGCATGGCGGCGCGCGATGCATTTGCCCTTGGTCGCCTGATGGTGGTTCCTTCCCGTGCGGAGGCTTTTCCCTATATCGTGCTGGAAGCGCTCGCTGCCGGAAAAACCGTCATCGCCAGCCGCGTCGGCGGTATTCCAGAGATATTCGGCCCCGCATCTCCCGCCCTGTTCGAGCCGACCGTGGAAGCGCTGGTCGCCAAAATCCTTGAACTCAGAGCCGACAACGGCGATTTCGATGTGCAAATGCCCGAAAATTCACGACTTCGTGAACGTTTCAGCGTGCAGTCCATGGCTCATTCTATAGAATTGATTTACCGTGAAACACATTCTTGAGTATTCAGCAGGTCCGATACCTGCGTGTTTCAGAGATTTCTTAGGAATCTGACGGTACACATCCTCCTGTAAACTGATAAGCGAGACATTATCGTGCGGGACAATGATGCTTTTTCTCCATTCGGACGCAAGGCGATTGAAGCCAGCGCCAAGCAGGATTCGAAGCCGCAAGAACCGGTGGAACTCAGCCCTCTGGCGCGCAGCATAGCCGCGCAATATCAGCGGGACACGTTTTCGCCGCTCATGCTCAGCGGCGTCGTGCGTCTGGTTGAGTTCGGCCTCATCTTCCTGATGGGCATATTAAGCCTTGGCTATTATGTCGGGCTTCAAAGCGATTATCTGCTCTATTACCCGCTGATCGTCATCGCTGGCGGCGTGCTTTATGTCGCTCTGATGGAAATCAATGACGGCTATCAGGTCAACATCCTCAGAAGTCCCACCCACCATTTGCGGCGGCTGATCATCAGTTGGGCGGCAACGCTCGGCACGCTTGCACTGGTTGGCTTTCTCTTCAAGGTCTCGGCGCATTTCTCGCGCGGCTGGTTCCTCATCTGGGCCGTCAGCACCATCGCCGTCATTCTAATATCCCGCCTTTTCATTGCCTGGAAAATCCGCCGCTGGGCACGCAATGGCACTATGGAACGCCGCGCCGTGATCGTTGGCGGCGGCCCCAATGCCGAAGCGCTGATCCGCTCTCTTGAGCAGCAGCCCGATAACGATATCCGTATTTGCGGTATTTTCGACGACCGCGACGACAAGCGCTCGCCGCCCGTGGTCGCCGGTTATCCCAAGCTCGGCAATATCAACGAACTGATCGAATTTGCGCGCATAGCGCATATCGATCTGCTGATCGTGTCGCTGCCGATCAGCGCGGAAGCGCGTGTCCTCGCCCTTCTCAAGAAGCTCTGGGTGCTGCCCGTCGATATTCGTCTGTCCGCGCTCAACAATCACCTGCGCTTCCGTCCGCGCTCTTATTCCTATGTCGGCTCGGTGCCGATGCTGGATATTTTCGACAAGCCGATCAACGACTGGGATTCGGTCGCAAAACGTATTTTCGACATCGCCTTCAGTCTCGTTGGCATTGTGGTGCTGTCGCCGATCATGATTGGCGCTGCTATCGCCATCAAGCTCGACAGCAAGGGGCCGGTTTTCTTCAAGCAGAAGCGCCATGGCTTCAACAATGAAGTCATCAACGTCTGGAAGTTCCGCTCGATGTATACCGAGCAGTGTGACCCGACGGCGCGCAATGCGGTGACGAAGAACGATCCGCGCGTTACCCGCGTGGGACGCTTCATCCGCAAGACATCAATCGACGAACTGCCGCAGTTCTTCAACGTCGTCGCCGGATCGCTATCGCTGGTCGGTCCGCGCCCCCATGCCGTGGCAGCGCATTCCAACAATCTTCTCTATAATGAAGTGGTCGATGGCTATTTCGCACGCCACCGCGTCAAGCCGGGCGTGACCGGCTGGGCCCAGATCAATGGCTGGCGCGGCGAGATCGACAATGAAGAGAAGATCATGATGCGCACTGAATACGACCTTTATTACATCGAAAACTGGTCGCTCTGGTTCGATCTCAAGATTCTTTTCCTGACACCCATTCGCCTTCTCAACACGGAAAACGCTTATTGAGCCAGGCAGCGTCCATAGTTGCGCCGATGCGCAATTCAGCGCCCCCTGAGGGCGCGACGGCGCATCAACGCCGGGGGCTGAACCGCCTGATCGTCAACTTCGCAGTTGGGTTGGGCGTGTTTCTGCTGGGTTTCGTGCTGAGCGAACCTGCGCCTTATGAAGTTTATATGGCGGGGCTGATTGCTATTGCGCTGCTGTTCGGACTTCGCCTGAGCCGAACCAACCTCGTTCTGCTGGCTATCCTCGCGGTCTTCAACTTTGGCGGGGTCCTGTCGACCTTGCAGATGGCCGACCTCAAAAACGCGCCGCTTTATATCGCCGTTTCGCTGTTCCTCGCCTTCACTTCGGTTTTCTTTGCCGCAATGATCGAGATGGATTACCGGCGGCTGCAAACGATCTTCAAGGCCTATCTGTTTGTCGGCCTGATCGCCGCCTTTCTCGGTATTGCGGGCTATCTCAGTCTATTCCCCGGTGCCGATCTCTTCACGCGCTACGGGCGTGCCAAAGGCGCGTTTCAGGACCCGAACGTGTTCGGTCCATTTCTTATTCTGCCGTTGAGTTGGACGGTCTACCGCATCCTCAGCGGACGTGCGCGCGACATGCTGGTCTATCTGCCTGCGGCCGCCATCCTGACGCTCGGCGTGTTGTTCTCGTTTTCGCGCGCAGCCTGGGCGATGGTGCCCCTCGCCTGTATGGTGATTCTGCTTACGCTCTATCTGCAAGCAAACAATAACCGCTTTCGCCTGCGCCTCATCGTGCTGTCCTTGCTGGCGGTTGCCGCTGTGGTGATCGGGCTGCTGATCCTCATCGAAATCCCCGGCATCGGCGATTTCTTTCTGCAGCGCGCGCAACTCGAACAAAGCTATGACGCCGATCGTATGGGGCGCTTTGCCCGCCACTGGTATGGCATGGTGCTTGCCACCCAGCATCCACTCGGCATCGGCCCGCTGGAGTTCGGTCCGATGTTCGGCGAAGACACGCATAACAACTGGCTCAAAGCCGCGCTCGATTATGGCTGGGTGGGCTTTGTGGCCTTCGTCACGCTGACATTCATGACGCTTGGCATCGGCTTTCGCCTGCTGTTCCGCAACAGGCCGTGGCAGCCTTATCTGCTCTGCGCTTATGCGACCTATCTGGGGCATGTGCTGATCGGCAATGTTATCGACACCGATCATTGGCGGCATTTCTATCTGCTGTTCGGGATCATCTGGGGTTGCGCCGGGCTTGAATATAAATACCGGCGTCAAAATTCCCGGCCCGTCGTCCGCCAGCCAGCACAAGCATAGGAGCCCACTTGCAGTTCATCACCTATGCCGCCGCCGCAATCTGCGAAATCGCCGGTTGTTTTGCTTTCTGGGCGTGGCTGAAACTCGATAAATCGCCGCTCTGGCTCATTCCCGGCATGGCGTCGCTGGCGCTCTTCGCCTACTGCCTGACACTGATCGAGAGCGATACGGCGGGCCGCGCCTATGCGGCCTATGGCGGCATCTACATTGTCGCCTCCATTTTATGGATATGGATTGCCGAAGGGGCAAAGCCGGACCGTTGGGATATGACCGGCGCATGCGTGGCTCTGGCAGGCACCTGCATCATCCTGTTCGCCCCGCGGACTTAAGCGATACTGGTAGTTTTCCAGATATCAATTGTGCGCATTTTGCCTTTTTGCCACTTTTAGGGCTTGCGGAAAATACCTTTGCATTCTAAGGCTTTCCCCGGCTCGGAGCGTAGCGCAGCCCGGTAGCGCACTTGACTGGGGGTCAAGGGGTCGTGGGTTCGAATCCCGCCGCTCCGACCATTTTCTTCCCCATATTGTTTTTTCTGAACAATCTCCGCTTTGCGGAGAGCGACAAACCGGTTTAACTCCACCATAAATCATGCGGAGGAGTTCGAGCTTGAAAAACGTCCTGATAACCGGCGGTAGCCGTGGCATTGGCAGAGCAACGGCATTGCGGTGCGCCGCGGACGGTTGGTCCATCGCCCTCAATTACGCCGGAAACACCTCGGCAGCAGCGGAAACTACCGACGGTCTGAAACGTGCAGGCGCCAAAGCCATTGCGCTGCAAGGCGATATTTCACACGAAGAAGACGTTATTTCCATTTACGACCGCGCGGAACAGGAATTGGGCAAGCTGCAAGGCGTTGTTTTGAATGCCGGTATCGTCGCGCAGACGATGCCGCTCGCCGAGATGAGCGCGGAACGTCTGCGCACCATGTTCGATGTCAATGTCTACGGCACCTATCTCTGCGCACGCGAAGCAGCGCGCCGCGTTCAACCGGGCGGTTCCATCGTCATCGTTTCCTCGATGGCGGCAAAGCTCGGCTCACCGTTCGAATATGTGGATTATGCAGGTGCCAAGGGCGCGCTCGACACGTTGACCATCGGCCTGTCGCGGGAGCTCGCGCCGAAAGGCATCCGGGTCAATGCGGTTCGCCCCGGTTTGATCGAAACGGAAATCCACGCGAGCGGCGGCAATCCCGACCGGGCCAAAACGCTCGGTGCCGGAACCCCGATGGGACGCGCAGGAAAAGCCGAGGAAGTCGCGGAAGCAATCTATTGGTTGCTCAACGACGCCCCCGGCTACACGACCGGCTCGTTCATCGAGGTCGCAGGTGGGCGCTAAAACCTACGCAGGCCTTTTTGATCGTGGCTCGTCAGTCATGTGGACCTGATTGAGTTATAATCGCGCCATGACACATGACCCTCTCAAACCAAGTGGGTTTGGCATCGCAGTCAACTGCATAACATTGATCTGGATCACTAGTCATCCAGCACGCAAAAGCGCTGGAACTACTGACGAGAAATGTGGCTATGGTGCCGGCTAAAATGAGTCTTTTCATGGCAATTTCCTTTAGCAAAACAGGCGTCATTAGACGCCTGTTCAGAGAATTGCGCATGTCCAAACCTGACTTCCCTTGAACTTGCTCACTTGTCGCCGGGGCGCTGACCGGAATTACATGTCCCGGAGCTGATACGACTCTGGAACATAGCGGTAGCCCGCGCCGTCCTTCTCCAGATAAGCCACTGCCGGGAAAGGCATATGATATCCGATGAAAGGCAGGCGCTCGGTCGCCAGCATGTCGAAGACGCGCTTGCGCGTCGCGACGGCGGCCTCCTTGTCCACATCGAAAGCCACGTGCCAGTCGGGCCGCTGCAACGTGATGACAAAATGATTGGCGGTGTCCGAGATCAGCATCAGCTGCTTGCCGCCGGATTCGACGCGGAATATCAGGTGGCCAGGCGTGTGCCCGAAAGCCGCCAAAGCATGAATGCCTGAGACGACTTCGCTGTTGTCTTCCAGAAAGGTGATCTTCTCGGCCAGCGGTTTCACATTCTTGCCGACAAGCTCGGCACCACCCTTCATCGGACTATCCAGTCGTGCGGGGTCGGTCCAGAAATCGAACTCCTTTTGTCCGGCTGCATAACGGGCATTGGCGAAGGCAGGCTTACCGTCTTCCATAAGGCCGCCAATGTGGTCGCCATGAAAATGGCTGAGCACGACGAGCGAAACGTCAGAGGCCTTATAGCCTGATGCTTCCAGCGCACTGACAAGTTTGCCCTGCCCGTTTGCGCGCGCACCGGCACCCATGCCCGTGTCGAATAGGACGAGGTCCTTGCCAGTGTTGATCAGCACCGGCGTAAAGCTGTTCACAAATCGGTCGGCAGGCAGCATGTTCGTTTCAAGCAGCGCAGCGACTTCCTTCGGGTCCTGATTGATCGCATAGGTTTTTTCAGGCGCCTCGCCTGCCCGGCGTCCATCAGACAATGTGGTGATTTCAAATTCACCGAGCTGGAAGCGATGGAAACCCGGATTTTCAACTTGCGACGGTTTTTGCACGTTTGAACTGCCCGTTTCGGCTGCTGCTTGGGCAAGGGCCAACGGCGAAAGCGCCATCCCCGCACCGGCAGCAGATGCTGCAACAATGAAATTACGTCTTGAGATGGTCATTGATCGATCTCCTGGCATAATTGTGAGTAAGAATGACAGGATAAACGAAAACAACAGCCGATCCACGACAGAAGCAATCAAGTTAATGTTGGCAGCAATTTCGTCATGCATCTTGCCACAGCACCAGCGAGACACTATCTATCTGGCGCGCGGGACGACCCGCGCCACTGTTTGCATAGGGGACGGCCCCATAGGAGCATCCTATGTTACGGCCAATCGAACCAACCAGCATCAAGCACATCGTCAGGTCTAGAAACACTGGCGGCCAATTGGCCAGCCTTGGCGGTTCGCACGTTTTTTTGCTTGGGACACCAACCACACCGGGACTTTGAGAAACTGATTCATCGAAACAGTTTAAGTCTTTGATTTTACCCATTTCCAAAAATGGAGCATACAAATGGCATGGGTCTATCTGGCTATCGCCGGCATTCTTGAGGTCGTCTGGGCATTCTTCATGAAAAAGTCGGAAGGCTTCTCTCTTCTGACACCCAGCATCATCACACTGGTCACGATGATCGGCAGCTTCCTGCTGCTTTCCATCGCCATGCGCAGCCTGCCGCTCGGCACGGCCTATGCGATCTGGACCGGCATCGGCGCAGTTGGCGCTTTCGTAGTCGGCATCTTCATTCTCGGGGAAACCGCAAGTTTCTTCCGCGTTGCAAGCGTTATGCTCATTCTCGCGGGCATCATCGGCCTGAAACTCTCGTCCAGCTGACGATATAAAAAAGGGAGGCCACGGCCTCCCTTTTGTCGATCCTAGCGAACCTGATCCAGCAATCGCTTGCACTCCAGAAGATCGAAAAGCGCTTCCTGCAAGAGCGAGCGGTTGTCCTTCGACGGACGCTTACCGTCCGCGCCAATGGGGCCGTCATCCTCGCCTTTCAGCAAGCCGAACAGCTTGCGTGACGGCTGCGGCGCCTTGATGCCACTCGGCAAGGCCATTTCATTGTCGGCAGCTTCTTCCGCTGCACGCTTGTCAGCCGCAGCCTGCTTCTGGCGCGAGATGACTTCGATGGCCTGCACATCGCCATTGCCCAGAGCAATGATAAACTGCGGATTGTTTTCGCGCAGCAGACGCTGCACGCCCTTGATCGTATAGCCTTGATCGTAGAGCAGATGGCGAATGCCCTTGAGCAGCTCAACATCGATTGGACGATAATAGCGGCGACCGCCGCCACGCTTCATCGGCTTGATCTGTGTAAAGCGCGTTTCCCAGAAACGCAGCACATGCTGGGGAAGATCAAGATCCTCCGCAACCTCACTGATCGTCCTGAATGCATCAGGGCTCTTGTCCATCCACCTGCCCTTTCCAGCAGCAACGGCCCGCTCACCGAGCGATATCCGTATAGGCTTTGAAATTCCACTTGCGGTCCGCACGATACACGGACAGTGACAATAAGGCGGAATGCCACCAGTTTTCAAAAACCGTGGCCTACTTATACTGTCCGAACGCCGATTGAAACCCGAGGCGTTTCACGCTGAAACTCTTTCCGAAAAGCCTGTGCGCTCCCGGATTCGAATATTAGCGAAATGATTCGTTCCACTATATCCATTATATAATATCAGAGCTTTATGCGCATCCCTTCACATGGATGGCGCTCAACAGCCAGCTTCTGACAGAGGAATAGCGGGAGCACATGGGGCGAGACGGCACCGCCTTCCGGCGAAGCAGGTCCTGTTCCGCGATGTGAGATGGATCAAGACGGCAGCGCAAAAGCAATCATCGCCCTGCGCCAGAACGCGCAAGCCGCCGCTTTTGCCACCTGATCTGGAAAAACAAATGCCGCCCGAAGGAACTGGGGCGGCATCGATCTGGATTATTTGCTCTTGGTTTCGCGCTTCTGATGTTCCTGCAGAATGCGCTGCTTGAGAACATTGGAAGCCTTGAAGGTCATCACGCGTCGCGGAAGAATTGGTACTTCTTCGCCGGTCTTCGGATTGCGACCGATACGTTCGTTCTTGTCGCGGACCTGAAAAGTGGCAAATGACGACAGCTTCACTGTTTCGCCATTGACGATTGCGTCACAGACCTCATCGAGAATCATCTCGACCAAAGCCGCCGACTCCGTTCTGGAAAGACCGACCTTACGGTAAACAGCCTCTGCCAGATCAGCCCGCGTGACCGTTTTACCTCCCATAACCGAACCCACCTGGTTAGCGTTTGAACAGATAATATCCTTACGTGACAGGACGTTACACAAATAAAAGCGGCTCGGTCAAGCCGCGAGTTCCCTCGCGGTGGATCAATTTTGTTGCTTTTCTTTTCCGATCCGATTCCGAACGTGACCCGACGCGCCTGTTTTGTGGCAATTGGCTTACCAGCGCAGCAAAACCGCACCCCAGGTAAATCCGCCGCCCATGGCTTCGAGAAGAACCAGATCGCCCTTCTTGATCCGGCCGTCGGCAACGGCTGTCGCCAGCGCCAGTGGCACCGATGCAGCCGAGGTGTTGCCGTGGCGGTCAACGGTGATGACGACCTTGCTCTCGGCGATATTCAGCTTCTTGGCCGAAGCATCGATGATGCGCTTATTGGCCTGATGCGGCACAAACCAGTCGATATCGTCTGCCGTAAGGCCCGTTTCCGCGAAGGAAGCTTCGATAACGTCGGTGATCATGCCGACAGCGTGTTTGAAGACCTCACGGCCTTCCATGCGCAGGTGGCCGACGGTCTGCGTCGTCGAAGGGCCGCCATCCACATAGAGCTTTTCCTTGTGGTTGCCGTCCGAGCGCAGATTTGCAGCCAGAACGCCACGGTCCGAGGTCAGGCCCTTGCCTTCGGCAGCTTCCAGCACAACAGCGCCAGCGCCATCACCAAACAGAACGCAGGTTGTGCGGTCGGTCCAGTCCAGAATGCGCGAGAAGGTTTCCGCACCAATGACCAAAACGCGCTCGGCCATGCCGCCGCGAATATAAAGGTCGGCGGTGGTGATCGCATAGATGAAGCCGCTGCAAACGGCCTGCATATCGAAAGCGAAACCGGAGGTAATGCCAAGCTCACGCTGGATTTCTACCGCACTCGCCGGGAACGTGTTGTTCGGCGTCGATGTGGCGACCAGCACAAGGTCGATATCGGATGGCTGCAGGCCTGCATTTTCGATGGCCGCGCGCGCGGCGGCTGCACCCAGCGAAACCGTGGTTTCGCCCTCACCCGCGATATGGCGTTGGCGAATGCCCGTGCGCTGCACGATCCATTCGTCCGAGGTCTCTATGACACCCTCAAAATCGGTGTTCTTCATGACCCGCTTCGGCAATGCCGAACCGATACCCCGCACGACAGATCGTATCATTTTTTATTCCTGTCCTCATAAGCGAACGGAACGGGGCTATTGCCCGCACCGTCGAAATCCGCGCCCGTTCAGGGCAAATAATTACCTGGCCGCTTCGCCGCCTTCACTGGACGAAACATGCGGGTGACTGTGGTGAAAATGCGCCAGATCGGCTTCAATTTTCTGCAAAAGACGATTGCGCACCATGTCGTAGCCCACTTCGACTGCCGAGCAGAAGCCTTCGGCGCTCGCGCCGCCATGGCTCTTGATGACAATGCCGCTCAAGCCAAGGAACACGCCGCCATTGACCTTGTTCGGGTCCATCTTTTCGCGAAGGCGATCAAAAGCGCCCTTGGCAAAGACATAGCCGATCTTGGCCAGCAAAGTGCGGCTCATGGCCTGACGGAGCAATGTCGCCATCTGACGCGCCGTGCCTTCAGCGGCCTTCAGAGCGATATTGCCGGTGAAGCCTTCGGTCACCACGACATCAACGCTACCTTTGCCAATGTCGTTGCCTTCCACGAAGCCGGAATATTGCAGACCATCCAGCGGCGTATCGCGCAGGATCTGCCCGGCTTCCTTGATTTCATCGAGGCCCTTGACCTCTTCCGTGCCCACATTCAGCAGGCCGACCGTCGGCTTGCGCACTTCAAAAAGCGCCCGCGCCATGCCAGCGCCCATGACGGCGTAATCGACCAGCTGACGCGCATCGGCCCCAATCGTCGCGCCAACGTCCAGCACGATGCTTTCACCGCGCAGCGTCGGCCAGATGCCCGCAAGCGCCGGACGTTCGACATCCGACATCATGCGCAGGCAGAATTTCGACATGGCCATGAGTGCACCGGTATTGCCCGCGGAAACGCAGGCATCGGCTTCACCCGTCTTCACCGCTTCAATGGCCTTCCACATCGTGGACTTGCCGCGCCCGTTGCGCAGCGCCTGGCTTGGCTTGTCGTCCATACCGATGGCGACTTCGCAGGCACGAAACTCGGATGCGGCCTGCAACTTCGGAAAGCGCGCCAGCACCGGTTCAACCTGTCCGGCCAGACCGAAAAAGATAAAACGCATGTCGGGGTGGCGCTCAAGCGCCTTTGCCGCGCCGGGGACGACCACTTCAGGACCGAAATCACCGCCCATCGCGTCAATCGATATTTTTACCACTCTTGATTATTCCTGTTCGATCCCTGCTCGCCCCCTGCTCCCGGGCCGCGCTCGGGGCGCGACAGGGCTTTCGGCGAAAATAGTGGTTTTGCGTTACCGTACAACAATATTCTGTCAAACGCGGCGCAAATCACCGTCAATTACGACTTGTCGCGCCATTCCGACAGCTTTGCAAAGGGCGAAACAGGCTTGTCACCCTCATCACCGGCATCGCCAAAGACCTGAGGTTCTGCTTCGTCAGGCAAACCGGGTTTGCGCGGATAAGGATCGATAGCCAGTTCGAAGAACTCTTCGGCAACCGCGCCCACATCAATCCGGTCGCCAACAAAGGTTTCCGGGCTATCGGCACCGTCTGCATCCAGCATCATTTCACCGCTTTCGTCGAGTTGAACGCGGGCCAGACGCGAATTTTCCGGCACGAAGATCGTATCGACTTCTTCCGCAATCACATTGGTCAGCGGCTCCAGCGTGGTGACACAAGCCTGCACGATTTCCGCATCGATGCGACCGCGCACACGAATGCCGTCTTTTTTCCACGGCGTCAGCAGAAATTCAGCCGAGAACGCGTTCACCGCCTCAAGCGCATGGCTGGCGGCAAGCGCGGCGCGTTCTTTCTCATCGGTGCCGATTGTCACTGTCACGCCCTTCTGGGGCAGGTGCAGAACCGGAACGGGATAGGTCAGCGCCGGCTTGTCAGTCATTTTGTTTTGCCTCTTCAGTATTATCATGCGTCAGCGCGAGCGCTGGATCTTCGGCATCCATAAAGGAAATCTCGCCAGCCACCAGAGTGCTGTCGTCGATTGCGCGCAACCGGTCGCGACAACGCAGAACATATTCGCCTAAATGGCGAGCTTGTGGCCAAAATTCCAGATCAGGCCGAATATTTCGCGTCAGCGCGGCTGCTAGCGCTTCCGCATCGTCGGTGTCTAGCGCCGCGCCGTAGGTGGCGACCCGGCCATAAAACATGCGGGCAAGTTTTTTCATGCGTTTTGGAACACCCTGATCGCCGATTCCCAACTCGCGCAGCGAGTGGTCGACATCCTTGAAAAACTCGTCGGCCACCTCCTGGGCAAGCGCCATAAGAGCCGGATTGTCGCCGCGCATCCGGTGCAGTGTCAGGAAAATATGCACCGACAACATCTCATACCGGCCAAGTGGCGTATCCGGCACATGAAATTGTGCATAAAACCGTTTTTGCCGCGCCGCTGCCACGATCGCCTCGTAAACGCGAAGCACGATAGCCTCATTGGCCTTCGATTTGCGGCGGAAAAGTTGGAGAATCATCCCTGTACGACCGTTCCAGTTGCATATAGAAGCAAGGTGGTTTACCGAAGTTCTCCCGACGGCGAAAGTGCCGCGCTGATAATAGAATTATGGAGAGGTCTTTGTTGCAGCGGATTTTCTCAACTGTGCGTTCCGGCGCATCAACAGGCGCACGCAAGCAGCGTGCTCTTCTGGCTGGTACGGCAATTCTGTTTTCGGCCGCCCTCGCCGGATGCAACACCGCGTCCACGCTGAACCCGTCCGAGACGCTGACGGAAGGCTATGTGCTGGATCAGCAGGCGCTTGATTCGGTGCCGGTCGGCTCCAGCCGCGAGCAGGTGCTGCTGGCGCTTGGCACGCCGTCGACCACCGCGACCTTCGACAACGAAGTGTTCTATTACATTTCGCAGAAGCGCCATCGCATGGCTCAGTTCATGAAGCCGAAGCTGGTTGATCGCCAGATTCTTGCAATCTATTTCGACAAGGACGGCAAGGTTCAGAATATCGCCAATTACGGCATGCAGGACGGCAAGCTGTTCGATTTCGTATCGCGCACCACGCCAACCGGCGGCAAGGACCAGACCTTCTTGGGCCAGGTTATCCAGGGCGTTTCCAAAGCTCCGACCTCCGTGCCCGGCGCTGGAGCCGGTGGACCGGGCGGCAGCTGATCGCCGCAATATCTTATCCAAAGGAAAACCCGCCTCTCGGCGGGTTTTCTGTTTTCGCGATTTGAAAACGGATCAAGCCATATGCGCCAGCACTGCAAGCAGCAGAAGCGCCACGATATTGGTGATCTTAATCGCCGGATTGACCGCGGGACCGGCAGTATCCTTGTACGGATCGCCAACCGTATCGCCCGTCACCGACGCTTTATGCGCTTCCGAACCCTTGAGGTGCTTCACGCCATCGGCGTCGGTAAAGCCGTCTTCGAAGCTCTTCTTGGCATTGTCCCATGCACCCCCACCGGAGGTCATGGAAATGGCCACGAACAGCCCATTGACGATGACGCCGAGCAGCGACGCGCCAAGCGCTGCGAAGGCCGCCGCCTTGGAGCCCGAAATCATCAGCACGCCGAAATAGACGACGAGCGGCGCCAGCACCGGCAGAAGCGACGGAATGATCATTTCGCGGATTGCCGCTTTGGTCAGAAGATCGACCGCGCGGGCATAATCCGGGCGTTCCTTGCCGGTCATAATGCCGGGCTTTTCCTTGAACTGGCGACGAACCTCCTGCACCACGGCCCCGCCTGCGCGACCCACAGCCGTCATGGCCATGCCGCCAAACAAATAAGGAATAAGGCCGCCGAAAATCAGTCCTGCCACCACATAGGGGTTGGACAGATCGAACGAAACCGGCCCCATATCCGCAAAGTACGGATAGGTCTGACCATTGGCAGCGAAGTAAGCAAGGTCGTTGGAATAGGCTGCGAACAGCACCAGAGCGCCCAAGCCCGCTGAACCGATGGCATAGCCCTTGGTCACGGCCTTGGTCGTGTTGCCGACCGCATCCAGCGCATCAGTGGACTTGCGCACTTCCGGGTCGAGACCCGCCATTTCCGCAATACCACCGGCGTTGTCAGTCACCGGTCCGAAGGCATCGAGCGCCACGATCATCCCGGCAATGCCCAGCATGGCCGTGACCGCAATAGCCGTGCCGAAGAGACCCGCCAGCTGATAGGTGCTGATGATGCCGCCAACAATCACGATGGCAGGCAAGGCGGTTGATTCCAGCGAAACGGCAAGGCCCTGAATGACATTGGTGCCATGCCCCGTCACGGAAGCCTGTGCGATGGAATTGACGGGACGCTTGTTGGTGCCTGTATAATATTCGGTAATCACCACGATCAGACCCGTCACGATGAGACCGATCAGCCCGCAGATGAAGAGATTGGTGCCGGTGATGCTCTTTCCGGCCACAGTGCCGATTTCGCCCCAGCCAATCGTCAGCGTGTTGGCCACCCCAAGCCCGATGATGGACAAGAGGCCCGTCACGATCAGGCCCTTATAGAGCGCGCCCATGATGGAGCCGTTGACGCCAAGCTTGACGAAGAACGTGCCTGCTATCGAGGTGATAACGCAGGCTCCGCAGATCATCAGCGGATAGAGCATGACGCTCGACAACACGTCCGAACCATTGAAGAAGATCGCGCCCAGAACCATGGTGGCGACCACGGTAACGGCGTAGGTCTCGAACAGATCGGCCGCCATACCGGCGCAATCGCCGACATTATCGCCGACATTATCGGCGATGGTTGCCGGATTGCGCGGATCATCTTCCGGAATACCGGCTTCCACCTTGCCGACGAGATCGCCGCCGACATCCGCACCCTTGGTAAAGATGCCGCCGCCGAGACGCGCGAAGATCGAAATCAGCGACGCGCCAAAGCCGAGCGCCACCAGTGCATCGATAACCGTGCGATCGGCAGGCGCATAGCCCAGCCAGACAGTGAGAATGAAATAATAGACGGAGACGCCAAGCAACGCGAGACCAGCCACCAGAAGGCCGGTAACGGCACCGGACTTGAAAGCCATTTCAAGCCCGCCTGCCAGACTCAAGGAAGCGGCCTGCGCTGTGCGCACATTGGCGCGCACTGAAACATGCATCCCGATAAAGCCTGTGACGCCGGACAGGATTGCGCCGATCAGAAAGCCGATGGCGGCGCTCAACGACAGCAAATACCATGCGGCGAGGAACACGACGACGCCGACAATCGCAATCGTGGAATATTGTCGTGTGAGATAGGCCGACGCACCCTCACGGATGGCGCCAGCGATTTCCTGCATACGCGGTGTTCCCTGATCGGCCGCCAGGATCGAACGGATCGACCAGAAGGCGAAAAGAACGGAAACCACGCCGCAGGCAATAACGAGAAGTAAAACTGCCACTCCCATTTGCATAAAGGCCAACTCCTATTGAGTTTGCGCCGGCTACCGTCAGCTTGACCTCAGATAACATCCGATTACTCGGCAATTAACGGCAGGCATATGCGCATGAAGGCCCGAAAACCCCTCCCCGGGCCGATTAGAGCGGCATGGAAAGTGCTTGAAGCCACCACTTCGTACCGGGCTTCAACGGTATAGTTTCATCAGGAACTTAACGCCTTGAAATCAAATAATTACAAAGTTCCCTTGCAGTCGAGCATTCTCAATGCCGCATGACCAACATGCGAAACGGTTTAACAAACGTCAAGACGTTCTTTGCCAGCATACAATGAAAGAAGGGCTGTGATTTCTCACAGCCCTTCTTGCTTTTATCAATCTCTAAAACCGCTCTTAGTGGCGCGGCTTGGTCCCACGGCTTTCACCGCGAATAACGAAGGCAAGGCGGTCGAGCACGGCATTGACGAGCTTCGGCTCGTCTTCGGTGTAGAAAGCCTTGGCGATATCGACATATTCCGAGACAATCACGGCGGTCGGCACATCGTTGCGCGAGGTCAGCTCCCATGCACCGGCGCGCAAGATCGCGCGCAGCGTGGAATCGAGACGCGACAGCGGCCAGTCCTCGGTCAATGCCTGATGGATCATCGGATCAAGCTTGAGCTGGCTGTCGACAACACCGGCGACGATGGCGCGGAACCATTGCGGATCGGCATCGAGATATTGCGTACCATCCACTTCCTTGCCGAGGCGGAAGGCTTCGTATTCTGCGACCACTTCCATCACGCCCGTACCGGCAACGTCCATCTGGTAGAGCGCCTGCACGGCTGCAAGCCGGGCAACGCCACGCTTGTTCGCCGTACGCGGCAGGTTTGGTGTCGGGCGACCTTCTGCGGAAGAACTCATAATATTCACGCTCCGAACTTCTTGCGCAGATCAATCATGGTCAGTGCGGCGCGGGCAGCAAAACCGCCCTTGTCCTTGTCTTCACGACGCGCGCGCACCCATGCCTGTTCGTCATTCTCGACGGTCAGAATGCCGTTGCCGATGGCAAGGCTTTCTTCAACGGCCAAATCGGTCAGCGCACGGCAGGATTCGTTTGCAACGATGTCGAAATGATAGGTCTCACCACGGATCACCGTGCCCAGCGCGACATAACCGTCATATTCGGTGCCGTCATTGTCGGCGCCATCGAGGGCAAAGGAAATGGTGGCCGGAATTTCCAGCGCGCCCGGTACGGTCACGACGTCATAGGTGGCGCCCGCATCGTCCAGAGCCGCCTTTGCGCCATCAAGAAGTGCATCGGCAAGATCGTCGTAGAAACGTGCTTCAACAATAAGCAAATGCGGCGCGCGCGCCTCGTGATCGGACATGAGAAACTCCATGACAAATTTTGCGGACCGCAAGACCTGCGGTCAACGCTTAAATCGGGATATGCTTTTACAGCCTGGAATTTTAGGCTGTAAGCCTATTTCCGATATTGCGCAAGCCTTGCCGCATAGCGTGCGAGCTGGTCGATCTCGATATTCACCTTGTCACCCGCTTTTCGCTGACCCCAGGTTGTCACTTCCAGCGAATGGCGGATGAGCAAAACGTCAAATTCATTACCGTTCACACCGTTGACCGTCAGCGACGTGCCATCGAGCGCGACCGAACCCTTCTGGGCGATGAATGGCGCAAGCTCTTCCGGCGCACGCAGGGTGAAGCGCACCGCGTCGCCCTCATCCTTGCGTGCAACGATTTCCGCCTGTCCATCGACATGGCCGGAAACCAGATGCCCGCCCATTTCGTCGCCAAGCTTCAGCGAGCGTTCCAGATTGATATTGGTTCCATTTTCCCACGTGGAGATGGTGGTCAGGCGCAGGGCTTCTTCCCATGCTTCCACTTCAAACCAGCGGGCATTGGTGCCCTTTTCCGGCAGCGCAACGACGGTCAGGCAAACACCGGAACACGCAATCGATGCGCCAAGCTCGATGGTTTCGGGATCGTAGACGGTCTCGATACGCAGCAACACGCCTTCATTCAGCGGCTTGATCCGGTCAACCTTGCCGATATCGGTAATAATGCCTGTAAACATCAAGACTTCCTTACATATTCCGCATAAGCATCGTCACCGAAACGCGCCTGCCTGAGAATTTTGAATTCTTCTGCGATATGGGTTTCAAGACCGGGCACGGCAACCCCATCGGCAGTACCAATTTCAATTGGCGAGCGGAAGGTAATCAAGCGGTCAACCAGCTTTTCTTCCAGAAAGCTCTTGGCAACACCCGCGCCGCCTTCCACGAGAACGGAACCAATACCCTGCGCGGCAAGGTCGTCCATCAATTCCGGCAAGGCAATCCGGCAATCATGCGCCTCGGTCGCCAGAATGCGGCACCCCGCCGCCTTCAGTTCGTATCGCCGTTCCGGCGATGCATCGTCTGCACAGGCAATCCAAAGCGGCTGCGCATCCGCCGACTGAACCAGCTTCGAAGCCAATGGCAACCGCAAACCACTGTCGAGCACGACGCGGATGGGCGAGCGCTGTTCAAGCCCCGGCAGGCGGCAGTTCAAAACCGGATCGTCTGCAAGCGCCGTTTCGATACCAATCAGGATAACATCAGTTTGCGACCGTAAGATGTGGGATTGGGCGCGCGACACCTGGCCGGTAATCGGCACCTGCCCCTCGCCCTTTTTTCCGATCATGCCATCTGCGGAAAGTGCAAGTTTCAGAATCACTTCCGGGCGTTTCCTGGAAGAGCGATTCAGGTAGCCAGCGAGATCGTCGGCTGCCTTTTCGGCGAGGATGCCCGGCTCCACTTCAATGCCCGCTTCGCGCAGGATGGCAAAACCCTTGCCGCTGACCCGATCATCCGGATCGGTGGCCGCGACGACAACGCGGGCCACACCGGCACGCACCAGCGCTTCAGCGCAAGGCGGCGTGCGACCATGATGGGCGCATGGTTCCAGCGTCACATAGGCCGTTGCGCCTCGAGCCGCCTCGCCTGCATCGGCAAGCGCCTGCGGCTCGGAATGCGGCCTGCCGCCCAGTGCGGTCACGCCGCGTCCGACGATGACGCCATCCTTGACGATCAGCGTGCCGACGGATGGATTGGTGCCCGTCAGCCCCTTGTGACGACGGGCATAACGGATTGTCGCTTCCATGAAGCGGATATCGTCCGAAGTTACGTCGGAATGCGGAAATTCCAGTGCAGTCATGCCTATCTATCCAGATCGTCCTCGGTATCGGGAGCTGCCAGTTCATCGATCACATTATGGAAATCGACGGCCTTGCTGAAATTGCGATAGACCGATGCAAACCGGATATAGGCAATATCATCCACACCCTTCAGCGCATCCATCGCCAGACGACCGATCTCGTCGGATGTCACCTCCGCCTCCCCCGAGCTTTCGAGCTGGCGAACAATTCCGGAAATCGCACGTTCGATACGCTCGCTGTCGACTTCGCGCTTGCGCAGCGCCACTTCGATGGAGCGGGTCAGCTTGTCACGATCGAAAGGCACACGGCGTCCGCTTTTCTTCACGACCATCAGGTCGCGAAGCTGGACACGTTCGAATGTGGTGAAGCGCCCGCCGCAAACCGAGCAGACACGACGCCGGCGAATGACCGCACCATCCTCCGCAGGACGGGAATCCTTCACTTGCGTATCTTCAGATTGGCAATAGGGACAACGCATGGAACTCTTTCACTCACTCTTCGAAGACTGATTCCTACAGATCATAGCTGATCTGCGCCAATGAACCTACCGAATGCGACACACCGGGTATGACGGGCAAAAAAGCCCCGCTCAACAGGGTTGAACGGGGCTTTTGAAATTCAGGCGGTCAGGTTTACCCCTGATAGCCATACATCGGGAAACGGTCAGTCAGAGCGACGACCTTATCCTTCACAGCCTGTTCGACGGCGGCATTGCCTTCATCGGAATTAGCGACCTTCAAACCGTCGAGAACTTCGGCAATCAGCGAGCCGATTTCCTTGAATTCGGTTACGCCGAAACCGCGCGTGGTGCCGGCTGGCGTGCCGAGACGAACGCCGGAGGTGACGAATGGCTTTTCAGGGTCGAACGGAATGCCGTTCTTGTTGCAGGTGATGTTGGCGCGACCGAGAGCGGCTTCCGCACGCTTGCCGGTTGCGTTCTTAGGACGCAGATCGACCAGCATCAGATGGTTATCGGTGCCGCCGGAAACGATATCGAGGCCATGCGACTTCAGTTCTTCCGAAAGTGCGCGCGCATTGTCGACGACGTTTTTGGCATAGAGCTTGAATTCTGGCTTCAGCGCTTCACCGAAGGCAACAGCCTTACCGGCGATAACATGCATAAGCGGACCGCCCTGAAGACCGGGGAACACAGCCGAGTTGATCTTCTTGGCAATGTCCGCATCGTTGGTCAGAATCATGCCGCCACGCGGGCCGCGCAGAGACTTATGCGTCGTCGTCGTGCAGACATGGGCATGCGGGATCGGCGACGGATGCTGGCCACCGGCAACCAGACCGGCAATATGCGCCATATCGACCATGAGATAAGCGCCAACTTCATCGGCGATCTCGCGGAAACGCTTCCAGTCCCAGATGCGCGAATAAGCGGTGCCGCCAGCGAGAATCAGCTTCGGCTTGTTTTCGCGGGCAAGGCGAGCCACTTCGTCCATGTCGAGCAGATGGTCGTCCTGACGGACGCCATAGGACACGACATTGAACCACTTGCCAGACATGTTGACCGGCGAACCATGCGTCAGGTGACCACCCGAATTAAGATCGAGCCCCATGAAGGTGTCGCCCGGCTGCAGCAGAGCCAGGAACACGGCCTGATTCATCTGGCTACCGGAATTCGGCTGAACATTGGCGAATTCGCAGCCGAAGAGCTTCTTGGCGCGTTCGATTGCCAGTTCTTCCACCACGTCCACATACTGGCAGCCACCATAATAGCGCTTACCCGGATATCCTTCGGCATATTTGTTGGTGAGGATGGAGCCCTGCGCTTCGAGAACAGCCCGCGAAACGATGTTTTCCGAGGCGATCAGCTCGATTTCATGGCGCTGACGACCGAGTTCGTTGCGAATTGCACCGAAAATTTCGGAATCGATGTCCTCGAGGCTTGCATTGAAGAAAGCGTCGGAAAACGCATTCTTGGCGGCGGCGTTGGCTTGAGACATTTTCACACCCTCCGGGTCAGCCGGTAAAAGCTATTGGATGAGGCGCATTATCACACTTGAATGCCCAAGGCCAATGGCCGCAAAGCGAAAAGCATGTTCCAAAATGCGGCAAACCGATTTGATATCGGTTTAACAACTAAAAAAGCCGCCCCGAATATTCGAGGCGGCTCTTTTTCAGTCGGAAATATCGAAAAATCAGGTGTCTGTACCAAGCGCCAGCGAGGCTGCGCCGTCCATCTTGTAAATGTCGTCGCGGAACTGCACGACACCATCACCCGTCGACCAGGCCGAAATGTACACGAAGTGCAGCGGCACGGGATCAGCAACCTGAATAGGCGTGTTGTTGCCCGTACGGATCGTTTCTTCGATGTTCTGGCGATCCCAGCCAGCGGTGTTTTTCAACAGCCAGACGTCCAGATCGCGAACATTCTGCACGCGCACGCAGCCCGACGAGTCGAAACGCATGAGCTTGTTGAAATAGCTCTTCTGCGGCGTGTCGTGCATGTAGACGGCATACTGGTTGTGGAAGTTGATCTTGGTCGAGGACATGGCGTTGATCTTGCCCGGGTCCTGACGGAACATCAGCTTCACGGCGTCGTCCGTGTTCCAGTCGATGCTTTCCGGCGGAACTTCCTGACCGGCCTGATTGTAGAGCCGGATCTTGTTCTTCGCCAGATATTGCGGGTCCTTCCGCATCAGCGGAATGATGTCCTTCTGGATGATGGACTTCGGCGCCGTCCAGTAAGGATTGAGAATGACTTCATGAATCTTCGAATTAAGGATTGGCGTCTGGCGGTCGATCTTGCCCACAACGGCGGTGTGGCGCTGCATGACGCTGCCATTTTCAACGGCTTCAATCCGCGCAGCCGGGATATTCACCATCACGAAACGCTGTTCCTGCATACCGGCGCTGACCAGCGGCGAAAGACGCTGCAAGTTGGTCTGGAGCTGACCGAGGCGGGTATTCACGTCCACATTCATCGCGGCATAGGTGAACTGGCCCATCACGCCGTCTGCCGGCAGACCATGACGCGACTGGAAGCGCTTCACTGCGGCATCAACATAGGTGTCGAAGGCGTTGGAAAGACCAGCGCCCTGCGGCAGATCGCCAGAGACGATGAGGCGCTTGCGCAGATACTGGACCGACTGGTCATTCACGCCAAGCTGAAGCTTTGCATTGCCCGGAACGGTCGGCCAACCGCCGCGACCGGCAATATCGCTATATTGTGCAATGGCATTTTGAAGATTGCCGACAGTCTGCTGGCTCAGAACTGGCTGGTTGGTCGCAACCTTCTGGCCGCCTGTCGCGCGCGCATCGAACTGGTCATCCCAGTTACCGCGCCGCGGCGACGCGAGCACATCGTTAAAAGCCTGTTGCGCAAAGGACGAGGTCGCAAAAGCCGAGGCTGCCACGGAAAGGCCAGCTGTTGCAGCACCGCGCAGGAAGCGGCGGCGGTCCACTTTGAAAGCTTCGGCATTCTTGTCAGTTTTGGTCATTTGCTTGGTCCCAAAAAGGCGCGCCGCTCATAGGTCAATGTCGGCGGCAGTCGTCCGAGAATATCAGCAACAGTGTTTCAAGGCGATAGCCGACCCGCAACCATATGCGCGCCCGCTTATATCTCCCGACCTGTTGGAAGATGGCACATTCTTGCCCGTACAGTCTTGAGGACTGCTTATGTCGGTTTTTATGGCTTAATCATGTCGCGCGGCCCAGTTTGCAAGCCACGCGCGTCAAGATCGAAGCATAATTGCCCATCCGCCTCAGCAAATGCCGGTCTGTTGTGTCCGTTCTGCAACAAATGCGCCCAAAGGCCGGTCCATTTATCAGAGACGGTAAGCGATGCTATCGTTCCAGAAGCGGTCGAGACGCTGCAAGGACTTGTTCATCGCCATGAATTCTTCAACCTGAATTCCGCCGACCTGTTCGATGGACAGGACGTGACGTTCGTAAAGTGCTGCAACCTGATTGGCGATCTCATTGCCCTTGTCGGTCAGGCTGACGCGCACCGAACGGCGGTCGACACGCGAACGCTGGTGATGAATGAAGCCCATTTCGACGAGCTTCTTGAGGTTGTAGGAAACATTCGAGCCGAGATAGTAACCGCGTGAGCGCAGTTCACCGGCGGTCAGTTCCGAATTACCAATGTTGAAAAGCAGCAGTGCCTGTGTTGCGTTGATATCGAGCTGACCGTTGCGGTCGAACTCATCCTTCACAACATCGAGCAGACGGCGGTGCAGACGCTCCACTAGTTGAAGGGCTTCCAGATACAGGCTGCGGAGTGCGGCTTCCGGAGCATAGAGCGGAGCGTCGATTTTGCGCTGAGCATTCATCATTGTCTTTGCCTCTCTGTCGGAGCCGCATTCGGGAAATCCACGATGCCGCTCTCTTCCTGTTTTATGCAGCGATGTTTCTCGCTGTTCTGAGAGGACTTTAGGCGAGATGCATAAAATTCGACTTAAAAGTCAGACTTAACAGTAGCTTACCAAAGGGAATGCAAATTCAGGCTTAATGTTTACTTACCTGCGCCCGCAATCAGACCGGAATGCTGGCCTTTGCCTGCCGCCGTTTTTCCAGCGCCAGCAGGACGCGGAACACGATATAAACGAGGATGCAGACGGCGTTGAACGTGACCGTCAACGGCCTGCTTTCAAAGTTCCGTTCAAAGACCGAATAGATGCTGATCTCGCCGATTGCGGCCACGAACCAAAGCACCGGCCCCCAGGTTGCCCGCATCCAGAGACCCGTTGCGGCAACCGGCATTAATACCGCCAGCGCGACCACGGCGGTCTGCCACATCCATGGCATCAGATCGAACCGCCAGAGCAATCCCGGATGAATGCCTATGAGCCGCACCCAATAGAAAACGCCGCTTGCAAGCGCAGTCAGCGCCAGCAACCGAATGAACCATGTAAATGTCCATTCCAGGCCGCTCGGTTGCGTGTGCTGGCGCAACTCATCCATATGCATCAGCAATTCCTCATGAGAACGTCAGTTCCTTTTCGCCAAGATTGACGAAATAGGCGTTCACCTGTTCCGGTTTCACGTCCTCGATGGAAGCCGGTTGCCAGGATGGCGCGCCATCCTTGTCGATCAGAAGTGCCCGCACGCCTTCATAAAAGTCGTGCGCTTCCAGCATCCGGCTGGCAATGCGATATTCCATGCGCATGCAATCATCGAGATCGAGCGGACGACCATCGGCGATCTGCCGGAAGGTCACCGCCACGCTGGTCGGCGACCGCGTTGCGATCACGTTCAGAATATCCGTCGCCGGTTTGCTGCCCGAAGCTGCGGCCTTGTCCAGCAGGTTCATGCAATCGGCAAGCGTCGCGCCGGAAAAGCATTCTTTGATCACATTCCGCGCTTCTGCCGGGGTTTCGAAATCGGGATACTGGCTGCGGGTCAATGCAGCGTCGATATCGGCCGTCGCGATGAGATCCTCGCGCACGTCGTTTAGATCGCTGGCTGCAACCGCATGGGTGGCAATTCCGCTCTGGAGGCAATCACCCCAGCGAATACGATTGCCCGTCAAGGCGAGATAATAGCCGAAATTGTCGTGGAGATGCGGCAGGAATGCGCTTCCTCCAACATCGGGAAAGAAACCGATTCCGGTTTCCGGCATGGCGAACATGGTGTTTTCGGTCACGATGCGATGCGAGCCGTGCACCGAAATGCCAGCGCCGCCGCCCATGATGATGCCGTTGATCAGCGAGATATAAGGCTTGGGGAAACGGCCAATGCGGGCATTGAGCCGATATTCATCGCGGAAAAATTCGTAAGCGGGCGTTCCCTCGCGGCCAGACTTGTAGGCAGCCACCACATCGCCGCCAGCGCAGAATGCCCGGCCCTCGCCTTCCAGAATCACGCAGGCGACTTCGGGATCGTTTTCCCAGGCCTGCAATGCCCGATCGAGCGCCAGAATCATCTTGTGCGTCAGCGCGTTGAGCGCTGCGGTCCGGGTCAGCCTTACCAGACCGGCTTTTCCCTTGCGTTCGAAGCTGATTTCGTCGCCACCGCCAAAGTCAATCTGCATATCTTGTCTCCCGTTCCCCCAAATGGGTAGAAAGTGAGACGCCCCGCGTCAATCCCACACAGGCGAGAGTGGGCCAATCTTCTTGGTTTCACCACTTTTCCCGTGATAAACGGTGCGCATCCGAAGTCAGCCCTTTGATCGCATTTGCATCGCGGCTTCCATTCTCGGGAATAATTCAATGAGCGACCGTCAATCCAAATATCTCCCCCCTCATATCGGCAGGCATGTCGATGACGTAACCGGCAGCCGCCGTTTGCGCCGTATGCGCAAGGCCGACTGGTCGCGCAGGCTGGTGCAGGAAACGCAGCTGACGGTGGACGATCTGATTCTGCCATTCTTCC
This sequence comes from Ochrobactrum teleogrylli, assembly GCF_006376685.1. GTDB lineage: Bacteria > Pseudomonadota > Alphaproteobacteria > Rhizobiales > Rhizobiaceae > Brucella > Brucella teleogrylli. The sequence continues at coordinate 59,527 of NZ_VEWL01000005.1, forward strand.
TCACCTATGGAAACGGCGTTTCCGAACCTGTGGAAGCCATGCCGGGTGTGGAGCGCTATTCGGTTGATATGGCGGTGCGCGTGGCAGAGAAAGCCGCTAAGCTTGGCATTCCAGCCATTGCCCCCTTCCCGCGCGAAAAGGCCGAAGTGAAGACGGATGACGGCGCCTTTGTCGCCAGCCCCGACAATCTGATCAATCGTGCAGTGCGGGCAATCAAGAAGGAAGTGCCGGAAATCGGCATCATTACCGATGCCGCGCTCGATCCGTTCACCACACATGGCCATGACGGCATTTTGCGCGATGGCGAAATCGTCAACGACGAATCCGTCGCGATGGTTGTTCGCGGCGCGCTTTCGCAGGCCGAGGCCGGTGCCGACATCGTCGCGCCTTCCGACATGATGGATGGCCGTATCGGCGCGATACGTCAGGCGCTGGACGAGAACGGCTTTCATCATATTCCGATCATGTCCTATGCGACGAAATTCGCCTCGGCTTTCTACGGCCCTTATCGCGAGGCCATCGGCACGCAGGGCCTGCTGAAAGGCGACAAGAAGACCTATTATATCGACCCGGCCAATCCGGAAGAAGCCGTGCGCGAAGCCGAACAGGATGTTGCCGAAGGCGCGGACATGCTGATGGTCAAGCCCGGCCTGCCCTATCTGGACATTATCCACCGCCTGAAGAACGAATTCCGCCTGCCGACCTATGCCTATCAGGTGTCGGGCGAATATGCGATGATCAAGGCCGCCGGTATGAATGGCTGGATCGACGAGGAAAAGGTGATGATGGAAAGCCTGCTGGCCTTCAAGCGCGCCGGTTGTGACGGTGTCCTCACCTATTTCGCGATCGAGGTCGCGGAAAAGCTGAAACAGCAAAGCTAATAATAGCAGGGTGTCAGTGCTTTCTCTGACACCTTCCTTGAAACGGCCTATTTCATTTACCATGTTGATTGCTGTTCCGCCCGGAAGGCGGAGCGACGCCGGACATGGTTTTTACTCCATGAGTTTTATTCCGGTTGTCTTTTTAAACGACTGGAAGGAAAAATGTCCGACCATATCCTGCACGGCGAGATTATGGCTCCGCGTTACGACAGCCGCGCCTTTTTCGAAGGTGTGCGTACGCGCCGTATCATGGCTTTTCTCATCGACTATCTCATCGTCTTTCTGCTGTGCATTCCGGCAGCAATAGTGATCGCGCTTTTCGGCATATTGACGCTCGGTATCGGCTGGATGCTCTATGGCATCATGTTCCCCATCGTCGCGCTGATCTATGTGTCGCGCACCATGGGCGGCCCGCAGCAAGCCACCAAGGGCATGCAGATGATGAACCTCAAGCTTGTTCGGCTTGAAGGCGGCACGGTGGACCCGATGCTCGCCATCGTTCACTCGGTGCTGTTCTGGGGCCTCAATGTCGTGCTGACGCCGCTGATCCTGCTGGCTACGCTGGTTCTCGACCGCAAGCGCACGGTGCACGATCTTCTGCTCGGCACAGCGGTCATCCGCTCGGATCGTTAAGATCGGGGCCTATCAGGCTTAAGTTCAAAAAAATTCAGAGCCGGCTGCGCAAAATGCCACTTGACGTTTTGCGCCGTCGGTTCGATCCTTGTCCAATATCGTGATGGTTTCGGTATTGCCATTTCGTGGATATTGAATGACCCATCAACCGCAACAGTCTCCGCAGTTTTTCTTGACGGCACCCTCGCCCTGTCCGTATCTCGACGGTCAGATGGAGCGCAAAGTGTTTACGCATCTCGTGGGCGACAAGGCCAACGAGATCAACGATCTCCTGACCCAAGGCGGGTTTCGCCGATCCCAGAACATCGCCTACCGCCCGGCCTGCGAGCTTTGTCGCGCCTGCGTTTCCGTGCGCATTCTGGCGGGAGAGTTCGAGATGACGCGCAATATGCGCCGCGTCTGGAGCCAGAACCGCGATCTGGTCGGTCGCGTCCACAAGGCACAGCCCAGCACCGAGCAATATGCGCTGTTTCGCGATTATCTCGACGCGCGCCACCGTTCAGGCGGCATGTCGGACATGACCGTGCTTGATTATGCGATGATGGTTGAAGATACCCATGTCAACACGCAGATCATCGAGTATCGCCGTCGCGGCCCCGACAGTTTTATCGACCCGAAAGGCGATGGCGAGCTGATCGCCGTGGCACTGACCGATGTGATGGCCGACGGCCTTTCCATGGTCTATTCGTTCTTCTCACCGCATATGCATGACCGCTCGCTCGGCACCTATATGATTCTCGATCATATAGAGCGGGCGCGGGCCGCAGGCCTGCCGCATGTCTATCTCGGCTATTGGGTCGAGGGATCGCGCAAGATGCAGTACAAAATCCGCTTCACACCGCAGGAACATCTCGGCCCTCGCGGTTGGCAGCGGTTTGAGGGGTAACGTCGCGTTTTCTGATCTTGTCGAAGGATCGAAGCGCTGAGGGAAAACGCACAACGTATACCCCTATCCCCTCACCCTTCGAGACGGTTCCCTTCGCTTCGCTCAGGGCACCTCCTCAGGATGAAGGGTGGTGCTATACCTGTCAGAACTTACCCGAACGTGGAAACCCCTTCGGAACAACGCGGCCGGCGGAAGCGCGTGCACCGATCCATTCGATGAGTTCTTCCTTGCTGCGCGTAAAGGTGCGTTCCGCCGAATCCTGCCATGACAGCCCTTCGGCAATTGCAAAAGTGCGGATATCAGACACGCCGCCATCCTTGTATTTTTGCAGGCGCACGCCCTTGCCGCGCGTCATTTCCGGGATTTCCGTCAGCGGGAACACGACCATCTTGCGGTTTTCGCCGACGACGGCAATGTGATCGCCGGAAACGCGGGCGCAAATCTTCGCCTCGTCCGGAGCCTTTACATTCATCACCTGCTTGCCCTTGCGGGTGTTGGCGACGGCTTCGTTTTCCGGAACGATGAAACCATTGCCTTCATGCGAAACGAGCAGCAGCTTTGCCGACGGATCGTGCACGAAGGCCGTCAGAATATCCTGATCGTTTTCCATATCGACCAGAATGCGGATCGGCTCGCCATGGCCGCGACCGCCCGGAAGCGTATTCGCACCGATGGTGAAGAACTTGCCGCCTGTCGTGAAGAACAGAAGCTTGTCGGTGGTTTCCGCGTGGAAAGCCAGTTTGAGCTTGTCGCCTTCCTTGAAGGAAAGCGTCGAGAAATCGGCCATATGGCCCTTCATCGCGCGCAGCCAGCCCTTTTCCGATACGACGATTGTGACAGGCTCGCGCTCGATCATGGCATTGTGGATGTCTTCAAGATCGTGGGTCGGGGCTTCCGCGAAATTCGTGCGGCGCTTGCCGAGCTTGGTAGCAGGGCCGAATTTCTCGCGCACCGCCTTGATTTCGGTGCTGATCTTCTTCCACTGGCGCGTGCCGGAAGCGAGCAGTCCTTCCAAATCGGTCTTCTCGACGGTCAGAGCGTCGAACTCTTTGCGGATCTCGAATTCTTCGAGCTTGCGCAACGAACGCAGGCGCATATTGAGGATGGACTCGGCCTGAACATCGGTCAGTTCGAAGGCCCGCATCAATTCCTGCTTCGGCTCGTCTTCCTCGCGGATGATGCGGATAACCTCATCCAGATTGAGATAGGCGATCAGAAAGCCGCCGAGGATTTCCAGACGCCGTTCAATCTCGGCCAGACGATATTGCGAGCGGCGAACCAGAACTTCCTTGCGGTGTTCCAACCATTCGCGCAGCACGCCGCCCAGCGAGAGAACATTCGGCACCTTGCCGTGCGACAGCACATTCATGTTGAGCGAAACGCGATTTTCGAGCTCGGTCAGCTTGAACAGCGATTCCATCAGCAGTTCAGGATCGACCGTGCGGTTCTTCGGCTCCAGAACGATGCGGATATCTTCCGCAGATTCATCGCGAATATCGTCGAGCAGCGGCAGCTTCTTGGCCAGCAGCAATTCGGCAATCTTCTCGATCAGGCGCGACTTCTGTACCTGATAGGGAATTTCGGTGACAACGATCACCCAGGTGCCGCGATTGCCCTCTTCTTTTTCCCAGCGCGCGCGAACGCGAAACGCGCCGCGACCGGTGCGATAGGCTTCGACAATATTGCCGTGTTCTTCAACCAGAACACCGCCCGTCGGGAAATCCGGGCCGCGCACCTTGGCTTTCAAAAGTGCAGACGGATCCGATTTCGCTTCCTGCTCGATTTCCGCATATTGCTCCGGCGAGGTGATGAGTTCTTCCACGCCCGCATCGGGATGATTGATCAGATAAAGCGCCGACGAGCACAGCTCCGCCACATTATGCGGCGGAATATTCGTGGCCATGCCAACCGCGATGCCCGCCGAGCCATTGGCCAGCAGGTTCGGGAATGCGCCCGGCAGAACGATCGGCTCCTCGTCTTCCTCATTATAGGTCGGACGGAAATCGATGGCGTCCTCGGTGATGCCTTCGAGCAGCAGCGTCGCCACTTCGGTCATGCGCGCTTCGGTGTAACGCATGGCGGCGGCATTATCGCCGTCGATATTGCCGAAATTGCCCTGCCCGTCGACCAGCGGATAACGCACCGCGAAATCCTGCGCCAGTCGCACCAGCGCATCGTAAATCGACGCGTCGCCATGCGGATGGAACTTACCCATCACATCGCCCACGATACGCGCGCATTTCGCATAGGCCTGATCGGGATTGAGACGCAGCAGGCGCATGGCATGCATGATGCGGCGATGCACCGGTTTGAGACCGTCGCGCACGTCCGGCAGCGCACGATGCATGATCGTGGACAGCGCATAAGCGAGGTAACGTTCCTCGAGGGCCGATTTAAGATCGACCTTTTCGATGTGTTCTTCGCCGTCGCCCGGCGGAATCAGACTTTTTCCCATGCTTCTCAGTACCAAGTGCGCGATTCGTCAGCAAGCGTTCAGGAGAACTAAACCAGTACATTACAGTGCAGCTGCGCCAAATAGGACACGCAAAGCGCAAGGCTGCGCTTGAAATCCACTGCATAGTTGCACAAATCCAGATTGGAGTGTGCAACAGAGCGTCAGTCGCAAATCCGCCGCCATTTACACACTATAGAGCAACCGGAAACTAGTTTTCTCGTGCTGCAACCACAGGATTAGCAAATCTGGTTGTTAAATTAGAACATTTGCGCCTATGAATGCCGCACCCAAATCAAGAGATGAGCCAGGAGCTTCGAATGCAGGTTTTCGTCAACATCAAGCCAGCGGCGCGCATTTTTGCTGCAAGCACAGCGCTTTCGCTGATTTTCGGCAGCGCCGCCATGGCTGCGGATGCCAATGCCGTCGCCGAGCGCCTCAAGGCCCTCTACGAAAAGCAGGGCGGTGAACTGAGCTTTGCCAATGTAAAGGCCGACGGTTCGAATATCGTCCTCGAAGGCACCAAGGTCAAACTTGCCACGCTGTCTCCGAAAGACGTGGAAGTCGGCGATGTGACGCTTGAAGATGTTCAGGACGCACAGGATGGCGGCTTCACCATCGGACAGGTTGTCGTTCCCGACCTCACGCTCGACAGCACCGACGGCAAGAACGATCAGGCCTCCATCAAGGGCATGTCGATGCAGAACCTGCGGATTCCAGCCGAATCCGCCAAGGGTCCGCTCGACAGCATGGTTCTTTACGACAAGATGAAGATCGATGAACTCGCCTTCGGCAAGCCGGGCACGGATGGCGCCACGGTGAAGGGCATCGATGTCTCGCTCGACACGTCGAACAAGGCGGAAAAGATCGGTTACAGCGCCACTGTCGCCAGCATTGACGCCACCTTCGGCAAGGACGGCCAGAACCCGCTTGAGCCGCTGGGCATGAAGAGCCTTCAGGCCGCCGTCAACATGAAAGGTCAGTGGTCGCCGAAGTCGGGCGATGCCACCCTCGACCAGATGGAAGTTGATGCGCAGGACCTCGGCAAGATCAACATTACCGGCAGCCTTGGCGGTTACGATCTGGCCTTTGTCGAAGCCGTGCAGAAGACGCAGGAAGCAATGACCAAGTCGGACGCCGACAAGGACGCCGCCGGTCTTGCCATTCTCGGCCTCGCAGAACAGCTGAACCTCAAGAACCTGACGATCCGCTTTGACGATGCATCGCTGACCGAAAAGCTGCTGACCTATTATGCCAAGCAGCAGGGTTCGGACGCCAAGGCGCTTGGCGAACAGCTGAAGATGATGGTTCCGCTGATGGCCACCCAGCTGAAGAACCCGGAATTTGCGCAGCAGCTGAAAGCGGCATCGGACAAGTATTTCTCCGATCCGAAGTCTCTGACGCTGAGCGCCTCGCCTGACCAGCCGGTCACCTTCGCATCGATCGTTGCAACCGCCTCGCTCGATCCAACGAAGATCATCCAGCTGTTGAAGGTCGGCATCGACGCCAACAACTAAAATCGAAGAAGCCCGGTGAATGCACCGGGCTTTTTTTCGAGATTTGATCCAAAATAAAAAACCCGGCTCAAAGGCCGGGTTTTTTGTTCTCTGAAAAAGAGCTTAGCTCTTCTGAGCCTGGGGAGCCAAACGGATATGAAGATCGCGCAGCTGGGCTGGCGTCACTTCCGAAGGCGCGTTCATCAGAAGATCGAGCGCCTGCTGGTTCATCGGGAACAGCGAGATTTCACGCAGGTTCTTTGCACCGACCAGCAGCATGATGACGCGGTCGATACCGGCAGCCATGCCTCCATGCGGAGGCGCACCGTACTGGAACGCACGGTAGAGACCGCCGAAGCGCTCTTCCACGTCCTGCTGGCTCAGTCCCACCTTTTCGAAGGCCTTGACCATGACGTCCGGCAGCTGGTTACGGATCGAGCCCGAAGCGATTTCGAAGCCGTTGCAGACGAGGTCGTACTGATAGGCCTTGATGGCGAGCGGGTCCTGATTTTCCAGCGCATCCAGACCGCCCTGCGGCATGGAGAACGGGTTGTGCGCGAAGTCGAGCTTCTTGTTGTCTTCGTCCCATTCGTAGAACGGGAAGTCGATGATCCAGGCCAGTTCGAAACGGTCGCGATCCACGAGGTTCAGTTCTTCGCCTGCACGGGTGCGCGCATCGCCAGCGAACTTGTAGAACTTCGACGGTTGGCCAGCCACGAAGAAGCAGGCGTCGCCATCGTCGAGGCCCATCTGCACACGGATTGCTTCGGTGCGTTCCTCGCCAATGTTCTTGGCAATCGGGCCAGCGCCTTCAAGCTTGTCGCCTTCCTTGCGCCAGAAGATATAGCCAAGACCCGGCTGGCCTTCGCTCTGCGCCCAGGAATTCATGCGGTCGCAGAATGCTCTGGAGCCGCCAGTCTTGGCCGGAATGGCCCAGACTTCGACTTTGGGGTCGTTGGCGATCATGTTCGCGAAGACCTTGAAACCGGAACCCGCGAAATGATCGGTCACAGCCTGCATTTCGATCGGGTTGCGCAGATCCGGCTTGTCGGAACCATAGGTGCGGATCGCGTCGTCATAGGCGATACGGCGGAATTTCTGCGTCACCGGCTTGCCTTCGGCAAATTCTTCGAAAATGCCGCGCATGACCGGTTCCATCGTTTCCCAGATTTCTTCCTGGGTCACGAAGCTCATTTCAAGGTCGAGCTGGTAGAATTCGCCCGGCAAGCGATCAGCGCGCGGGTCTTCGTCGCGGAAGCAAGGCGCAATCTGGAAGTAGCGGTCGAAACCGGCAACCATCAGAAGCTGCTTGTACTGCTGCGGTGCCTGCGGCAGCGCATAGAACTTGCCTTCGTGAATACGACTTGGCACGAGGAAGTCGCGTGCGCCTTCCGGCGACGAGGCCGTCAGGATCGGCGTGGTGAACTCGTTGAAGCCGATTTCGGTCATGCGGCGACGCATCGCGGCAATGATCTTGGTGCGGCTCATAATGTTCTTGTGCAGCGTTTCGCGGCGCAGATCGAGGAAGCGATACTTCAGTCGGATATCTTCCGGATAATCCGGCTCGCCGAAGACAGGCAGCGGCAGTTCCTTGGCTGCGGCCAGAACTTCGATCTCGGTCGCGAAGATTTCAACTTCGCCGGTCGGCAGGTTCGCATTGACCGCATCACCTGCGCGGGCCTTCACTTCACCATCGACGCGGATGACCCACTCGCCGCGAACTGTTTCGGCAACCTTGAAAGCGGGCGAATCGGGATCGGCCACAATCTGGGTAATGCCGTAATGATCGCGAAGATCGATGAAGAGAATGCCGCCATGGTCACGGACGCGGTGAACCCAGCCGGACAGACGAACGTTCGAACCGACGTCCGTCTTACGGAGGGCTGCGCAGGTATGGCTGCGGTAACGGTGCATGATTTCTGCCTTTTGGTAAGATAAGTCAGTGCAGGCAAAGCGCTGCAAATTCTGGCGGAAAAGCGCATTTTGACCGGGTTTTGTCAAGTCTGCACTCTCTACAAGTGGCGCGGTTCTGACCGCATGACGTAACGTATCGACAAAAAACACGATTTGCACTTGTTATGCTATCGCTTTTGCGCATTCTTTCGGGACAATCAATGTCGCTTTGTCTAAAAGAAACTTATGCAACTCATCACGACCACCGAGGCCCTTGAAGAGGCCGTATCCGCCCTATCCAAGTCAGATTTCGTCACTGTCGACACGGAGTTCATCCGCGAAACGACGTTCTGGCCGGAATTGTGCCTTATCCAGATGGCTTCGCCGGATCACACCGCGCTGGTGGATGCGCTTGCGCCCGGTCTCGACCTTGCACCCTTCTTCCGCCTGATGGCCGACGAGAAAATCGTCAAGGTTTTCCATGCTGCGCGGCAGGATATCGAAATCGTGTTTCATCTTGGCGATCTCATCCCGTCTCCTGTCTTCGACAGTCAGGTCGCGGCGATGGTCTGCGGTTTCGGCGATGCGATTTCCTACGACCAGTTGGTCCAGAAAGTCACCGGCAAGCATCTCGACAAGTCGTCCCGCTTTACCGACTGGCGCAGACGTCCGCTTTCGGACAAGCAGCTCGACTATGCGCTGGCCGATGTCACCTATCTGCGCGATATCTATCTCTATCTGAAGGAAGAGCTTCAGAAAGAAGGCCGCAGCGAATGGGTGAACGAGGAAATGGCGGTTCTGACCGCCCGCGAGACCTATGATCTGCATCCGGACGACGCATGGCGGCGGGTCAAGGCGCGCGTGCGCAAGCCGATCGAACTGGCCATCATGCAATCCGTTGCTGCATGGCGCGAGCGGGAAGCGCGCGAACGCAATGTGCCGCGTGGCCGTATCATCAAGGACGATACAATTGCCGAAATCGCGCAGCAGCAGCCGCGTGACGCCGAGGCGCTTGGTCGTCTGCGTTCGATCCCGAAGGGGTGGGAACGCTCGGCGCAGGCTGCCGGTCTGGTCGCCGCAATTCAGTCAGCGCTCGCTATCCCTAAAGAAGACCTGCCGAAGCTGCCGAAGCCGTCGCATTCGCCGGAAGGCAGCGCTGCCGCAGCCGATCTTCTGAAGGTTCTGCTGAAGCTGGTGACAGAAGAACACGGCGTTGCCGCCAAGATCGTCGCCAGCTCGGATGATATCGACAAGATTGCAGCCGAAGGCGATGAAGCGAAAGTGCAGGCCTTGCAAGGCTGGCGTCGCGAAGTGTTCGGTCAAAAGGCACTGGACCTGATCGACGGCAAGATCGGCATCAAGTTCGAGAACCGCCGTATTCGGGCGGTGGAATTAGGGGAGTAAGGGAATAGGTGAAAAGGGCTGTATAAACATACTCCCCTATTCCCTTACTCCCTTATTCCCCTCCCTTGTCGCTGATCGCAAAATACAGGTTCTTGCCCGTCAATTTGGCAAGCTGCTGCAGGCGACCTTCCGGGCGGTCCGAAACAAGATCGGCAAGATCGCCCGGCACGACCAGCGCAATGCCGTTTTCTTCCTCACGCCAATAGAGGCGTGGAATGACACCCGGCATCGATGCCGACAAAAGATAGACGACGCGTAGCAATGCACCGAGCAGCTTGGCCCTTTCGCGCAGGCGCGGTGTGGCAAGCTGCACGATTTCCGGCGCAATCTCGTCTTCGATCAGCCCTTCATGACGATAGTAATTGGCCAGCGCCATATAGGAACGGCCCGGATGGTCAATGCCGCCGAACGAGCCGTGAGCAATGATGTTCAGCGCCTGCGAACCGCGATAATCGGGATGCGCGCGCCAGCTTATATCCGCCACAAGACATGCGGCTTCGCGATAACGCGCCTCATCCTCGGTTTCATCAAAGCCCAGTTGCGGCAATGAAAGCGTCGTCCAGACGGCAAGTTCACGCGCATGGCGTGGCGAACGCGACCGCAGGATCGCCAGTTCTTCCGCAGAAGCCAGCAATGGGTCGAGTTTCTGCTCGTTCTTCGGCAACAGCGAATAGAGATATCCTTCGCGCACGCCCAATGCCGAGAAAACGATCTTAGATGGCTTCATGCGGCGGATGGTTTCCAGCATCACGGTCGCGCCATAAGACAGAAGCTGGCGACGGTTCTTCGATACCGCCTCAATACCGCGCATCGTGTCGATATTGCCCTTGGCGACGCGCTTGAGAAAACTCTGCGCCTCGACCGGGTCCATCTCGTAGCCATGCATGACCAGCAGGGGATAATGCTTCGCGGTCATATGCAACTTGGCAAGGTTACGCCACGTGCCGCCGACCGCATAGAAAACCTGCCCCTGATGCATTTCAAGCAGCGTTGCCTTTGCAAGCTCCGTGCGTGTGATCGTCGCAGCTTCCGTCAGCTTTTCGTCGGACATGTCCTGAAGGCGCAAGCCGCCGAGCGGCAGGGTGATGCCCTCGCCGATATCGTGATCGTTGACGGCCACCAGCTCAAGGCTGCCGCCACCGAGATCACCCGCCACGCCATGGGGCTTGTGGAAGCCGGAAATGATCCCCAGCGCCGAATAATAGGCTTCTTCCTTGCCGGACAGTACTTCAATGTGCCGCCCGAGAATGGCCTCGGCCTGCGCGATGAAATCAGGCCCGTTCTTCGCTTCGCGTGCGGCGGCTGTCGCCAGCGCGTGCACGGAAACGGCGCCAGCCTGTTCGGCCAGCGCACGGAAGCGCCGCAAGGCGCGCAGCGCAATATCGACGGACTTGTCGTTGAGCCGACCTGTCTTGGCCAGTCCCTTGCCGAGACCGCAAAGGAGTTTTTCGTTGAAAAGCACCGTCGGTGAACGGACGATACCTTCGTAAATGACGAGACGGATCGAATTCGAGCCGATGTCAATGACCCCGATGGGCTTGAGACCCTTCAGACGGCCTTGTGCTATAGCTGGGCTCATGCAGTCGTTTTTCTTTCCGCCTGCGCACGCTTGCGATGTGCGATGAGGCGGGGGGCCGAAGACTTCAGCGACTTTCCGCGACCCGAAAGGCTAGGATTGGTCATGAAATATTCCTGCGCGTTGAAAGCTTCCTCTCCTTCTTCTTTTTCTATCCGGCGAGAGGTGCCATCCGCAAGTAGCTGATAGCTCTGTTGGTTATCAATTATGTTGGCAAACATGATTTGTGATAAAATTTGTTGATGAACTGTTGCGTTGGTGATGGGTACTAAAGTCTCCACACGGCGGTCGAGATTGCGCGGCATCATATCGGCGGAACCAATATAGACAATCGCCTTGTCGGACGGCAGATCATGCCCGTTTCCAAAGCAGAAAACGCGGCTATGCTCGAGAAAACGCCCGACAATGGACTTGGCGCGAATATTGTCCGATAAGCCTGGAACACCCGGCCGCAGGCAGCAAATGCCGCGGACCACCAGATCGATATGAACGCCCGCCTGGCTTGCCTTATAGAGCGCATCAATAATCTGTGGATCGACCAGCGAATTCATCTTCATCCAGATCGCCGCCGGTCGCCCAGCCTTCGCATGCGCCACTTCATCCTCAATGTGCTTGATGATACGCGCGCGCAAGGTGAATGGCGAAATGGCGATTTTCATTTCCTCGGCGGGCTGGGCATAGCCGGTGATGAAATTGAAGATATGCGCCACATCGCGGGCAATATCCGCATCCGAGGTGAAGAAGGATAGATCCGTATAAATGCGCGCGGTGATCGGGTGATAATTGCCCGTGCCCAGATGCACATAGGAGCGCAATTTCTGATCTTCGCGCCGCACGACAAGCGACATTTTTGCGTGCGTCTTCAATTCGATAAAGCCGAACACCACCTGCACGCCCGCGCGTTCGAGATCGCGCGCCCAGCGAATATTGGCTTCTTCATCGAAGCGCGCCTTCAGCTCGACCAGCGCCGTCACCGACTTTCCCGCTTCCGCCGCATCGACCAGCGCACGCACAATCGGGCTGTCGTTGGAGGTGCGGTAGAGCGTCTGCTTGATGGCCAGCACATCCGGGTCCGCCGCCGCCTGACGCAGGAACTGCACCACAACGTCGAAGGATTCATAAGGGTGGTGAACCACGATATCCTTTTCGCGAATCGCGGCGAAGCAATCGCCGCCATGTTCGCGGATACGTTCCGGGAAACGCGGATTGTAGGACACGAATTTCAGGTCATCGCGCGGGATCGAAACGATTTCCGAGATCATGTTGAGCGCCAGAAGTCCTTCATGCACGCTGACACGATTTTCGGAGACGCCAAGTTCGGTCGCCACAAAGACGCGCAGGGCTTCCGGCATTTCGCCATCGAATTCGATACGGATCACCTGACCGCGACGGCGGCGCTTCAGCGCCGTTTCGAAGAGACGCACGAGGTCTTCGGCTTCTTCTTCAACTTCGATATCGCTGTCGCGAATAATGCGGAATGTGCCCGCGCCGCGCACCTCATAACCAGGGAACAGCCGCCCGATAAACAGGCTCACCGCATCTTCAATGGTGATGACACGATAGACGTTTTGTTGGTCTGTCGGCAGCTGGATGAAACGCTTCAGAGCCACCGGAATGCGCAGCAGCGCAGTCATCGGGTGATTGTCGGCGCGACGCGCCAGCTGCAAGGCAATTGAGAAGCCCAGATTCGGAATGAACGGGAAAGGATGAGCCGGATCGATGGAGAGCGGCGTCAAAACCGGGAAGATCGTTTCAAGAAAATGGCTTTCCAGCCATTCCTTTTCCGAATCCGACAAGCCCGACGGGCGAACGATGTCGATATTTTCCTGCACCAGTTCATCACGCAAAATGCGGAAACGTCCCTGTTGCTCGGCCTGCAAGCGGCTCACTTCATCCAGAACGAAATCGAGCTGTTCCTGTGGCGTACGACCATCGGCACTGCGCAGCGCCACGCCGGCCCGCACCTGTCCGGCAAGACCGGCAATGCGCACCATGAAAAATTCATCGAGATTGGTGGCCGAAATAGACAGAAAACGCAGGCGCTCCAGTAAGGGCTGGCGCATATTGGCCGCCTCGTCCAGAACGCGACGATTGAACTGGAGCCAGGAAAACTCACGATTAACGAAGCGATCCGCGCTGTTCATCAGCTCCGCGATCTTATCTTCATTCAAAGCTTTGTGAGCATCGGGAGCGTTTTGCATGTCCGAACCGATATCGGAGGTGCGGGCTGGTTCAGCTGTCATCTCATGAGCCCCGTTCTGGGTTTGGCTTGCCAACGCACTGTTTTCGTTCATTTTTCCTAATCCGGCATCTGCCGGAACGAACCGGCGCATCGTAAAGCCTATGGCTGTCGCATGACAGTTTGATAGCAAATCACTTAAATATCCCTAGAATTGATGAAAACGCTTCCGGAAACAAGCGTTTCGCGGTAAACGCAAGCAGAGTTTTGAGCGCGCTGGTCTGAGGCGTGCTATATACCGCGAACGACAGCCCGGAGCGTATTATGTCCGATCACATCATTCCTCATTTCCAGAACGACGCCGGCCATAATGCCATTGAAATCGGCGTAAAGGAATTCATGTGCGTCGGCGCAAACCCGCCTTTCGACCATCCGCATGTCTTCCTCGACATGGGCGATGAAAGCGAAGTGGTCTGCCCGTATTGCTCGACCCTTTATCGCTACAATGCCAAGCTGCATGCCGACGAAACCGTCCCGTCAGGCTGCACCTACGACGCCCCAGCCGACAAAGCGGCCTGATCGGCGTCTGTTAAAGCCCATCTCGTCACAGCATTGGGCAAGAAGACCGATATGGGCAAAGGCCACATATTGATAGCAGGAGCCGGTGTCGCGGCATTGAGCGCGGCGCTGGAACTTGCAGCACGGGGCTGGACCATCCGGCTCATCGAGAAAGCCTCAGCTCTTTCTGAAGTCGGTGCGGGCCTGCAGCTGGCCCCCAACGCCATGCGTCACCTCGAACGCCTCGGTATCGCCGACAGCTTGGCTTCCCACGCCGTAACACCTGAAAAGCTCTACCTCGTTGACGGGCGCAAGGCGCGTCCCCTGCTTGCGATGGAGCTGGGCGACAGGGCTTTTAAGCGCTGGCATCATGCCTATGTGGTCTGCCATCGTGCCGATTTGCAATCGGCCCTGTTGCAAGCTTGCGCGGAAAACCCGGCGATCCAGATCAGTCTCGGCAGCGAAATCCTCGATCATAGCGCTCGCGACAAGGGCATCGTGGCGACCGTCAAAAGCGAAAGCGGAACGGAGACCATCGAGGCCGATTATCTGATCGCCTGCGATGGAGTCTGGTCGGTCGAGCGCGCACTTGCCGGTTATGACAAGGCGCGGTTCAGCGGCCATATTGCGTGGCGCGCAACATTGGCAACCAATGCCCTGCCCGCCTCTTTCCTGAGCGCTCTTCCCGTACGCAAGGCCGTATCGGCCTGGCTCGGCCCGAGGATTCATTTCATCGCCTATCCCGTCAAAGCCGGGACATTCTTCAATTTCGTTGCCATAACGGCAGGTGAAAATGCGGGCGAAAACTGGTCCAGAACAGGCGACCGCGCAAAGCTGCAAGCCGCCTATCGGGATTGGGCCAAGCCGGTTCGCGATGTTCTGGCAACTGCCGAAGATTGGACGTATTGGCCGCTTTTCGAAATGTCGGAACCGCAGTTTCTGGGGCCAAACCGCACCATATTTCTGGGCGATGCGTCCCATGCCGTCACGCCATTTGCCGCGCAAGGTGCGGCGATGGCGATTGAAGATGCTGCCGCACTTGCCGAAGCGCTTGATGCCGCCGATCAATCGGTGGGACTGCGTCGCTTCGAAACCGTCCGCAAGGAACGGATCGCGGCGGTCGCCAAACGCGGCCAGCTTAACCGCTTTGCCTATCACGCCACCGGACCGATGGCGCTTGGCCGCAACATGCTGTTTGCCTTGCGCCGCCCGGATACTTTTCTGAAGGATCTGGACTGGCTCTACGGCTATGATGCGGTTGCGGCCATACGTGGATAGTCGGTTAAAACTCAGGCAGCGTCGCGCGCCGCTTCCAGTGTCGCAACATCGATCTTGACCATCTTCATCATGGCGTCCGCTACGCGCTGACGGACATCGGGCGCACCGTTTTCGAGAATATCGAGCAACATGTCGGGCACGATTTGCCATGCGAAACCGTATTTGTCGGTCAGCCAACTGCATTCCATCGGCGAACCGCCTTCCAGAAGTTTTTCCCAGAAGGCATCCACCTCTGCCTGATCCTTGCAGCGAATGATCAACGAAGCCGCTGGCGTAAACTTGAACGACGGACCGCCGTTGAGGCCGCATATTTTTTGCCCATCGAGCGTGAAGTTCGCGGTGACTGCCTGTTCTTCGTTCTGCTGATGGCCATGCTTGAAGCGGATGAAGCCATCAATTGAAGCCGGTCGCCCGCAGGCGCGAAAAATCGAGACGTAATGATTGGCGGCTTCCTCCGCCTGCCCATCGAACCACAGGCAAATGGTGAGACCAGACATGGTCAATTCCTCCCTGTCTATCCGGTTTGATGTCAGCCCATGACTTTGGCTGCTTCTTCCATATCCATCCACATCAGCTCCCAGATATGGCCGTCCGGGTCCTCGAAGCTGCGCCCATACATGAAACCGTAATCCTGTTTGGCCGCTGGATCGGCACGACCGCCAGCCTTCGCGGCCTTTTCGACCGTATCATCCACCTCGGCCTTGCTGTCGGCGGAAAGGCAGACCAGTACTTCGCTGACTGCGGTGGCATCGGCAATTTTCTTCGGCGTGAACTGGCTGAACTTGTCATGATCAAGGATCATGGCGTGGATCGTATCGGAGAAAACCATGCAGGACGCGGTTTCGTCCGAGAACATCGGGTTCTTCTGCGCGCCAATGGCTTCATAAAAGCTGGTCGAGCGCGCAACGTCTTTCACAGGCAGATTCACGAAAATCATTTTCGGCATGTTATTTCCTCCATTGGCAGGGTGCAGCCCTGTCTCCATTGCGAACATTAATCGCCGCTGGGCCAGACATTTTCTGCCTCTACCGGACATGTCTGGATTAAGTTTGCTTGAACATAATGACAGATAAGTTATATTAAGCAACTATGAAGTTAGTAAAAATAACTAAAAGCGAAAAACAAGCCGCCAAGCGCAGCTATGACGATGCGTGCGCCGCAGCGCATGGCCTTGATTTAATTGGGGAGCGCTGGGCGCTGCTGGTCATGCGAGAGCTGATGCTGGGCCCAAAGCGCTTCAGCGATTTGCGCGCCGATCTGCCGGGCGTCAGCGCCAATGTGCTGACCCAGAGGCTGGAAGGGCTGGAACTGGCGGGCATTCTCCACAAGACCAAATTGCCGCCGCCCGCCTCGGTGCAGGTCTATGAACTCACCGAATGGGGCTATGAAAGCGAGCCTATCCTGCAAGCACTCGGTCGTTGGGCCGCGCGTTCGCCAATGCACGATCCGAACCTGCCGATATCAACGGTGTCGTTCTTGCTATCCCTGCGCACTATGTTGGATAGCGAAAGCGCGCATGGGATGAATGCGACCATCCACCTGCAGCTGGATGGAGAAGATTTCACCGCCCACCTGCATGATGAGGCGCTGGATATCGCCCGTGGTAAGCCAGAACGATGCGATCTTTCGCTGCAAGGCGCACCGCGCATGGTCGCCGCAACGATCTATGGCGGTCAGCCATTATCAGCGCTTGAGGAGGCCGGTCTGCTGATCGTCGAAGGAGATCGCGCCTTGGCAGAAAAGCTTCGCACGCTGTTCCCCTTGCCCGACAAAGCACCCTCCCCGGAATAAATATGCAACTTTTCGGTTGCTTATTTTTCCTGAACCTGTAAATTAGCAACCATTGAGTTGCCAATTACGGAGGATTTACACCATGACCCTTGCAAGTACGACAGATCGTATTGAGAAAACCGTTGATATTCGCGCAGGCATTGACCGCGTTTGGCGCGCCCTGACCGACCATGACGAGTTTGGAAGCTGGTTTCGCGTCAAGATCGATGGCCCGTTCGTCGTCGGCACCGCTTCGACCGGCCACATCACCTATCCGGGCTTTGAGCATGTGCGCTGGGAATCCTTCGTCAAGGATATGGAGGCGCCGAACTATTTTGCCTTCACCTGGCATCCTTATGCGATCGAGCCCGATGTCGATTACTCCAAGGAGCCGCCGACGTTGGTGGAATTCAAGCTTGAACCAATCGAGAGCGGCACCCGCCTGACGGTTGTTGAAAGCGGTTTCGATGCCCTGCCCGCCGAGCGCCAGCCATTGGCACTGCGCATGAACGATGGCGGCTGGCAGGAGCAGGTCGGCAACATCAAGGCCCATGTCGAAAAATGAATGAAAGCCCGGCCAGTCACGCCATGGAAATATCCGCTATTTTCGGGGCGCTTGCCGACCCGACCCGACTTGCGCTCATCGAAACATTGAGTGACGGTGAGAGCCGCTCCATCGTGGTGCTGTCGCAGAATGGCAGCATCACACGGCAAGCCGTGACCAAGCACCTGTCCGTTCTCGAACAGGTCGGGCTTGTGCAACGGGAAAAGATCGGGCGGGAAAGTCATTTCCGCCTGCATCCGGCTCCACTTGTCGATGCCCGCGCCTATCTGGCGGCCGTTTCGACGCAGTGGGACGATGCCTTGCAGCGCCTTCGCCATTTCGTGGAGGATTGAATCACGACTGGTTGAAAAGTAGCGATGAAGTGCCTTTAACGAAGCCGATTTTTTCATAGAACGGCACCAGCCGGTCCGGGCAATAAAGTTCGAAACTCTTCACGCGTTGCAGCTTTTCGTGGCCCAACACGCGGTTGACGATGGCTTGTCCGAGCCCTCGTCCCCGGTGATGATCGGAAACGATCACATCGAAAATCATCGCCTTGAAGGTGAAGTCGCTCAACACCCGCGCAAAGCCAGCAATCTTGTCTGCATCGTCGAAGCAGAACACAAGCACATCGCAATGGCTGAGCATGTGGACGACATCTTCGAAGCTTCGCTCGCGTGTCCACCATTCCTTGCTGTAAAACGCATGAAATTCGCCATATTGCTCAGGCGTGAGCTTCTCTTCCCACCGGAAATCCGTCACGAAATACCTCCCCGCTTCAATGGGCTATCAGTCGCAAAGGCTGTGCAAAATGACAATCCACTTTGAACAAACCTGCCCCGTCTTTCGGATTTTCGACATTGAGAAAGCCAAGGAGTTCTATATCGGTTTTCTTGGCTTCACCCTCGACTGGGAGCACCGATTTGCAGAGAATATGCCGCTTTACATGCAGGTGTCACGCGAAGGCCTGATCCTGCATCTGAGTGAGCATCACGGCGATGGCAGCCCCGGCGCCAATATTTTTGTGCGCATGCAGGGCGTCGACGCCTTGCATAAGGAAATCACTGCGCGCGGCTATCGCTTCATGCGTCCGGAGATTGAGACCGAGTCCTGGGGCCGCGTGATGGGCGTGATCGACCCATTTGGCAACCGCATCCAGTTCTGCGAAGGGCCGCACGCCGAATAAACGGCAGCCTGTCCGCAATATGCTTTCCAACTAAAACACCCGCCAGCGACACTGGCGGGTGTTTTTCAATGCAAGGCAATCGGCCTGATCAGTGCAGGATCTGGCTGAGGAACAGTTTGGTGCGTTCGTGCTGCGGATTGTCGAAGAACTCGTTCGGCGAGTTCTGTTCGACAATCTGGCCCTGATCCATGAAGATCACGCGATTGGCGACCTGACGGGCAAAGCCCATTTCGTGCGTCACGCAGATCATGGTCATGCCTTCGGCGGCAAGGCTCACCATCGTATCAAGCACTTCCTTGACCATTTCCGGATCGAGCGCCGAAGTCGGTTCGTCAAACAGCATGACTTTCGGATTCATGCACAGCGCACGGGCAATTGCCACGCGCTGCTGCTGGCCGCCGGAGAGCTGGCCCGGATATTTATTAGCCTGCTCCGGAATTTTCACGCGGGCCAGATAATGCATGGCGATTTCTTCCGCCTTTTTCTTCGGCATCTTGCGCACCCAGATCGGGGCCAGCGTGCAGTTTTCCAGAATGGTCAGATGCGGAAAAAGGTTGAAGTGCTGGAACACCATGCCGACTTCGCGGCGCACTTCATCGATCTTCTTCAGATCGTTGGTGAGTTCGATACCGTCAACGACGATCTTGCCCTTCTGATGCTCCTCCAGACGGTTGATGCAGCGGATCATCGTCGATTTGCCGGAACCAGACGGACCAGCCACGACGATACGCTCACCGCGCATGACCTTCAGGTTGATGTCGCGCAGAACGTGAAACTCACCATACCACTTATGCATATTGGTGATTTCGATGGCGACATCGGTTTTGGAAACCTGCATCTTGGAGCGGTCGACATCGACACCGAGCTCGGATTGCGGGAGGGCGCTTTGTGCACTCATTCCATTATTCCCTTTTGTTCTTTTTATCGTTTGTGACCCGTGTCGAGCCGTCGTTCCATGAATATAGAGTATCGCGACATAGCGAAACAGAAAATCCAGAAAACGAAGCCCGCAAAAATAAGGCCGGTAGCAGGCGTCTGTGGAGAAGCCCAATTGGCATCGGAGAAATTCTGGCGAACAATGCCCAGAAGATCGAACATGCCGATGATGTAGACGAGGCTCGTATCCTTGAAGAGACCGATGAAGGTGTTCACGATGCCGGGAATCACCAGTTTCAGCGCCTGCGGCAGGATGATGAGACCCGTCTTCTGCCAGTAGCTGAGGCCGAGCGCATCCGCGCCTTCATATTGCCCGCGCGAAATGGCCTGTAGTCCGCCGCGCACCACTTCCGCCATATAGGCCGAGGCAAACAACGCCACGCCGATCAACGCACGCAGCAGTTTGTCGAAGGTGACACCTGGCGGCAGGAACAGTGGCAGCATGACGCTCGCCATGAACAACACTGTGACCAGCGGAACACCGCGCACCATCTCGATGAAAATGATGCTGAATGTCTTGATGACAGGCAGATGCGACCGGCGACCGAGCGCCAGCAAAATGCCGAGCGGCAGTGAGACGGCAATGCCCACGAAGGACAGAACCAGCGTTACCAGAAGGCCGCCCCAAAGCGGCGTTTCCACGAAGGACAGGCCGAACCAGCCGCCAACCAGCAGGAAGAAAGCGACGAACGGAAACACGAAGAAGAACAGAATGGCGTTGAGCGCCTTCTGCGGCACCTTCGGGATCAGAAGCGGCACCAAAAGAACGACGAAGATCAGCGCCGTGAGATTGACCCGCCACCGCTCATCGATCGGATAGCGCCCATAAATGAACTGCTCATACTTGGCCTGAACGAAAGCCCAGCACGCCCCGGACCAGCCATCCGGCTGTGCGCCGCCCTGCGCAACGGTCAGACAGGCGGTGCGGTCGGTTCCGCTCCACACCGCATTGATGAAGAGCCACTGAATCGCCGAAGGCAGAAACCAGAACAACAGAAACAGAGCGAAGATCGTCAGGGCCGCATCGGTTGGAGAAGCGAAGAGATTGACGCGCAGCCAGTGCGAAAAGCCCTGTACGGAACGCGGCGGCTTTTCGCTATCGACCATTTGCGTGCGGATATATTGGAGATCGGCATTGTCCATGGTCATCTCTCCACCAGCGCCATTTTGGCATTGAACCAGTTCATGAGGGCGGATGTAACCAGACTGATGCCCAGATAGATCACCATCCAGATCGCCACGACTTCAACCGACTGGCCCGTCTGATTGAGGATCGTGCCGCCGACGGCGACCAGATCCGGATAGCCGATGGCGATTGCCAGCGAGGAATTCTTGATAAGGTTCAGATACTGGCTCGACAGTGGCGGAATGATGATGCGCAGCGCCTGCGGCACGATGATCAGCCGCATGGTCGGGCCGGGCCGCATGCCAACAGCATAAGCGGCTTCCGTCTGCCCCTTGTTGACGCCAAGAATGCCTGCGCGCACCGTTTCGGCAATGAACGACGCCGTATAGAAAGACAGAGCCAGAAACAGCGCCAGAAATTCCGGTTTGACCTGCGCACCACCCGTCAGATTGAACGTCCCGAGTTTCGGGACATCGAAGGATACCGGAAAACCGGTCGCGATGAAGGCAAGTAGCGGCAGACCAATGATCAAAGCGATCGCGACACGGATTGTATGGAAGGGCTGCCCCGTCGCCATCTGCCGGCGCTTGGCCCAGCGCGCCACCACGAAAGAGCCGACAATGCCCAATGCGAGCGCCGCCAGTATCAGCCACGCCCCCTCACCCCAGACCGGCGCGGGCATGAAGAAACCGCGTGTATTGATATAGGTGTGCAGCGGTCCGCTGATGCTCTCGCGCACATTCGGCAAGGTGGCCAAAATGCCGAAATACCAGAAGAAAATGACCAGCAGCGGTGGGATGTTGCGAAACACCTCGACATAGACCGTGCAGATCTTGCGGATCAGCCAGTTGCGCGACAGACGACCGATACCGACAAGAAAGCCGATGATCGAGGCCGTGATAACGCCCAAGCCCGCCACATAGAGTGTGTTGACCAGACCGACCAGAATGGCCCGGCCATAGGTGGAATCGCTGTTATAGGAAATCAGTGTCTGGCTGACATCGAAACCCGCGCGACCGTTCAGAAAGCCGAAGCCGGAGGCGATATTCGCGCGCTGAAGATTGGTGATCGTGTTTCCGACGATCCAGTAGATCGAGCCTACGACCGCGACGAACACAATCACCTGATAGAAGATGCCGCGAACGCGCGGATCGTAGAGAAGTGAGGTTCCACCGCCATCATGGCGTTCGGTTGCAGAATAGGAAGCCATATGTTTCCCGTATCTTGGGGCTCTGGCGCAAATTTTTCGGAACGGAAACGGCGCTCCCAAACGGAAGCGTAATTCTCGAAACGTCAATGCAGCCGAACCATACTTTTTTGCGACGGGCCGGTTCAAATGTCTGGCCAGCGAAATGCTATGCGCTCTTGTGGGCAAACGCCCATTTCAAATGCCTGCTACGAAACAGGTCCGATCCCGAGGGAAACCTGTTCTCAGGGAAATAAAGAGCTGACAAATCCGGCATGAGGCGGGTGCAAATGCCCCCACCCCATGTCAGATGCAAAAGCCGTCGTCCTTAGCGGATCGGCATGCCGTATTGCAGGCCACCCTTCGTCCACTGGGCATTGAGGCCGCGCGCGATCTTGAGTGGACTGCCGCTGCCGAGATTGCGTTCGAACAATTCGCCGTAATTGCCGACGCCCTTGATGATCTTGACGACCCAGTCATTGTCGAGGCCGAGATCGGTGCCGATCTTGGTATCGGCTTCCGTGCCAAGCAAGCGCTTGATTTCCGGGTTGTCGGAGTTCTTCATCTCGTCGACATTGGCCTTGGTGATGCCGAATTCTTCGGCGTTCAACAGGGCATAATGGGTCCAGCGGATAACGTCTGCCCACTTGGAATCGCCCTGACGGACAGCTGGTCCAAGCGGCTCCTTGGAAATGATTTCCGGCAGGATGACGTGATCGTCCGGATTGGCGAGCGTCAGGCGGATCGCATAAAGGCCGGACTGGTCGGTGGTATAAGCGTCGCAACGACCGGAATCGTAAGCCGCATTGGCTTCATCGACCTTTTCGAAGACGACCGGATTATATTCCATTTTGTTGGAGCGGAAATAATCGGCCATGTTCAGTTCGGTCGTGGTGCCAGCCTGAACGCAGATCGAAGCGCCGGAAAGCTGAAGCGCCGAATTGATGCCGGAAAGCTTCTTCGAATTGATCATGAAGCCCTGGCCGTCGAAATAGTTCACGCCCGCGAAATCAAGACCGAGCGAGGTATCGCGGCTGATTGTCCAGGTGGTGTTGCGGATCAGAACATCCACTTCACCAGACTGCAATGCCGTGAAGCGTTCCTTGGCATTGAGCGGCGTAAACTTCACCTTGGTCGGATCGCCAAAGATCGCGGACGCGACCGCGCGGCAATAATCCACGTCGAAGCCCGACCATTCGCCCTTGTCGTCCGGCGAAGCAAAACCGAGAAGACCGGTGTTGACGCCACATTGCAGGAAGCCCTTTGCCTTCACATCCGAAAGCGTGTCGGCAGATGCCCCTGAAGCTGCGCCGAACAGCGCTGCCGCACCCAATAACCCCATTACGATTGTATTTTTCATCTGGCCTGCAACCTTTTTGTTCCCTGGAAACGTCGGGCAAACTGCCCGTGCGTCTCTCTCGTTGTTGTTGCATAGGTTTTTCCGGAAAAAGCGTTGCGCTCCTCCTCACCCCACGCTGCATAGCAGACCGCCTCTCGCCCTGACCGGTTTATCCGGCCTCTTGATTAATTTTCGAGCACAGCGGCGCCTGTCGCCTTCACCGCCTTATCGAAGGCGATATTTGGGCATTGGTCAAGTTAATAACGGCGGCAAAATCCGCGTTTCGTGGAAAAGCCCGAAAGAGCGGTTCAATTTTTTACACGGTTTCCCAATTTCTGGGTAGCGCGACTAACAAAGTGTGAGGTTCGACACTTGCTGGAATCTCGAAAGTGAAAATAGAGTAATAACAGTTATTTAAATGAACATAGCCCTAGTGCGGCCGTCGAAAACAGCCGCGGTCAAGGTCAGAATCACGCTGTGGGGAGCGTGTGCTTATCATCCAGTGAAAAAATAATATTTCGCGTCGCCATGTAGCGCGCCACCCACCAGGTTGCGAGCAATCCAATCGTACAACCTGCCACAATGTCGGTCGGGAAATGCGCTCCGGCAGCAAGCCTGCTGATGCAGAACAATAGACCGATAACGATAATCGGAAAGCGCCAGCGCGGCAGAAAAATGCTCAGCGACATCATCATGATACCCGCCATCATCGAATGGCCCGACGGGAAACTCTCATAGAGAAACTCGCCCTTGAACGGCGAGAAATAGGCTGCACCATATTGATCGAGCAGAAACGGGCGCGCGCGACCGATGGCAAGCTTGCCGATTTCCGTTGGAATACTGCCCGCGACGATGGACGCCAGCACCAGCGTGGCCCAACCGTGCCAGCGCATGAGAATGGGGCGCATCTGCCCCCGATAACCGGGCGACAAGATGAATGCCGTCACGAGCCAGACGATCAGCGCCACCGCCAGCCACACCAGCGTGCGGATCGCGTCGGTCACGGTTCGCAGGATTTCCATGACGATATTGGTGCTTCCAGCCGCCGCACGAACGATATCGGCGTCCCATAGGTGCAGGATCAGGATGATGAAGGGCAGCAGCACGACGATTGCTGTCATCTGCATCGTCCAGGAATAGGGAGCTCCCTTATAAGCAGGACGCAGAAAGGAGCGGATAAGTTCAATGGCCGCATATACCGGATTGAGAAGCGTGTTTTTCATATCCGGTGATGACATTCCATTATTCCCTTTTCGCATCGCATCTTGCACTTCGAGCACTGACCACAGGGTTGCATCCGGCCCAGACGCGGCTTATCGAATGAACTTCAAAACATTCCGTTATCGGCGGAATCATTGATCTTTCTGCCAACCGCATCTGGCCGCATCCGGTAGACGGTACGACCATGCAGAGCTCTCTAAAAGAGAACCGGCGGAACGCATGCAACACGGTCTGGAGGCAATTTCGTGGCTAAGCAGCAAGTCAACACGGCGAAACTGGGGATAAACACTCGACTGGCGCATGATGGCTATCAGCCACGCGACTATCACGGCTTCGTCAATCCACCGGTTGTCCGCGCCTCGACCGTGCTTTTCCCGGATGCCGAGACCATGGCGACCGGCAACCAGAAATATACCTATGGCACGCGCGGAACGCCCACCAGCGATGCGCTTTGCGATGCGATCAATGCACTGGAAGGCTCTGCCGGAACCGTCTGCGTTCCGTCCGGTCTGGCGGCTGTGACCGTGCCACTGCTGGCCTTCCTGTCTTCCGGCGATCATGCTCTGCTGGTGGATTCGATCTACAATCCGACCCGTCATTTTGCCGATACGATCCTCAAGCGCATGGGCGTGGATGTCGAATATTACGACCCGGAAATCGGCGCGGGCATCGCGGCTCTGATGAAGCCCAATACCAAGGTGGTCTTTACGGAATCGCCCGGCTCCAACACTTTCGAGATGCAGGACATTCCGGCCATCGTTGAAGCTGCCCACAAAGGCGACGCCATCGTGATGATGGACAACACCTGGGCAACCGCAGTCTATTTCAAGGCGCTCGACTTCGGTGTGGATGTTACGATTCACGCCTCGACCAAATATCCATCCGGCCATTCCGACATTCTGTTCGGCACCATTTCCGCCAACGAGAAATGCTGGCCGCAGCTTCTCGAAACCCACGGCACGCTTGGGCTTTGCGCCAACCCCGACGATACCTATCAAGTCCTGCGCGGCATGCGCACCATGGGCATCCGGCTGGAGCATCACCGCAAGAGCGCACTGGAAGTTGCCCATTGGCTCGAAAGCCATCCCGCAGTCGCACAGGTTCTGCACCCTGCCCTTGAAAGCCATCCCGGCCACGAAATCTGGAAGCGCGATTTCACCGGCTCGTCGGGCATCTTCTCGTTCGTTCTGAAAGAAGGCGGACAGGCGGAAGCCCATGCTTTCCTCAACGCGCTGGAAATCTTCGGCCTTGGCTATTCCTGGGGCGGTTATGAAAGCCTCGCGCTGCAGGTGCGCGTTGCCGACCGCCTGATTGCCAAGGGCAATTATCCAGGACCGGTCATCCGGCTGCAGATTGGTCTGGAAGATGTTGCCGATATCATCGCAGATCTTGAAAAAGGCTTTGCCGCGATCTGACGGGCATAATCGAGTGCGAGCGCATGCCCGGCACCTTGCAGCAGCCGGAATGCGCTCTATACTTTTCGCAAAGTGCTTTCAGTGGCACCATATGCGCGGTGGTTTGACGGAAAACCATCAGCGCTAAAGGACGATATCATGATGAATGCGGTTTTCATTATTCAGGGTTTCATCGCCATAGGTCTGGCCGTCCTGGCGATTGCGGTCATTCTGCGCTATCGCCGCTAACCACTGTTTTCGCTGCAAATTCTCCTTTATTTTCGAGCAACCGATTTCAAGGCGAATCGTTCTTATTGCATCACTGCACTTACGGAGGACATAGAAATGCGGAAAGTAGCACTTGGACTGGTGGCGCTGATGGCAATTTCAGGCTGCACCACCACTGAAAAAGATATTTCCATCGGTACGGGTGCAGGCGCGATTATCGGCGGCATCGCCGGCGGCGGGCGTGGTGCTCTGATCGGTGCAGGTGCAGGCGCGCTTGGTGGTCTGCTCGTGCGCGAATTGCGCAATGGCAATTGCGAATACCGCAACCGTCATGGCAAAATCTACGTGGCGCGCTGCAAACGCTAAGCCCGGACCCACCAAGCAAATGTATACAAAAGCGCCGGATATCCCGGCGCTTTTTCTTTGTCCCGTATATTGCTTTTCTCACCGATTGCCCTGACGTCCGACTGTTTACCAAGTTCCAACGAGGAACTTTCGCCCGACAGTCTCGTTTCATAAAAGATTGTCGTCATTCATCGTGTTCATTCAGGGAGATGTTCGATGAAACTCGCTTTGAAAGCTGCCATTGTGGCGTTGGGAGTCTTGTCGGCTGGCGCGGCGCAGGCCGCAAACGCCATCTCCACCGCCAATCTCAATATCCGCACCGGCCCCAGCACCAGCTATCCTTCCATGGGCGCCATCCCGGGCGGTGCGCCGGTGACAGTACACGGCTGCACCTCGGGTTATGGCTGGTGTCAGGTGAGCTATGGCGGAACCCATGGCTGGTCGTCGTCACGCTATATCGCGTTTCAGGAAGGAACGGTCGGCAGCGGCTATTCCAATGATTTCGGTCGTAACGCAGCCCTCATCGGCATTCCGCTGATCGCCGGAGTGGCCATCGGCTCCGCGCTCAATGATCGCGATGATTACTATTATCGTCGCGGTTATTGGGGACGCCCTGACTATCGCTATCGTAACCGGAACTGGGATCGTCCCGGCTGGCACGGCGGACGCCCGGGCGGTCATGGCCCACGTGCCTATATCCGCCCACGCGGCAACGAACCGCGCTAAGCCGGCCACGAGATCAAAAAAATGGCGGGGTTTTTTGCCCCGCCATTTTCCGATCATTCAGACACGGTCTGCGGATTAAGGTTCAGCATCGGGATGGAGCTGTTCGGCAACATGGTCGATGGCAACTGGCCGTTCCATCTTTCCGCCTGTGTCAGCGATACGAGACCCGGATTATCCCGCAGCGCGTCACCACGCGCCTTGATGGCGGTTGCTTCCGCCTCGCCCCTCAGACGAATAGCTTCCGATTCCGCTTCGGCTTGAAGACGCACGGCATCGGCCTGCGCTTCGGCTTCCGCACGGCGCGCATCAGCTTGCGCCTTGGCCTGCGTGACGGTGATTTCCGCCTGCACCTTTTCGCGCTCGGCATTCTGGCGCAAACGCTGCACTTCGACTTCCGCCAGCATGCGCTGCTCGATGGATTGTTCATAGGCATCGGAGAAGTCGATATTCTCAATCTGGACGCTGTCGACAACCACCGGCCCACGTACGCTGCTCTGGATGGCTTCTGCGATCTCCTGATTGAGACGGCTGCGCTCCTGAATGGCCGTCACGGCATTGAACTTGCCGAACACCGTCTTGCTCTCCTCGAAAACGCGACGCTCGACCAGACGCGACAGCAGGCCGTCCTCGCCGCCGTAATTGGCGTAGACTTCCTCGACGCGATCAGGCGGGATGCGATAATTGACCGACAGATTCATGGTCGCCGGTTGCTGGTCGCGGCTATAGGCTTCCATCTGGTTATAGATCGCCGCCTTCGACTGTACCGAAACGCGAACGATGGAATCAATCAAGGGAATCTTGAAACCCAGTCCCGGCTGCGCGACCCCGGCGACCGCGCCATATCGCAGAACGACACCGCGTTCGCCTTCGTCAATCGTGTACCATGAGCCCAGAATAACGCTGAGCAAAACCAGACCGATGAACCCGGCCACCGCCGTTGGAATATAACGCATGCCCTCTCCTCTTCACTTATTAAAGCTTTGCTGAAATACACGCGAAAGCTGTAAACAAGAAAGACAATCGGGCTCTATCCACCGGATATCGACAGTTTTACTGACAATGACAGGGATCAAACCGGCTTATGATCTGCCGGTATAGGGGAAGCAGATCATAGAATTGGGTTTGTCCTTGTTGGGGCAGCATTTCTGCGGGGGTGCGACGATACAACCATCCGCTTGTCCGTCGGACGCCGCATAGGCAATCGGAGTGAGAAAAACAATAGCAAACGATACTGCGAGAAACACGAGCTTCATAACAACCTTTCCGACGAGAAGACCGGCGCCTTTAAGCGCGATTCTCACCGTCGCGGTATTCCAAGTCCTCAGGACCAAGAACCGGCGTGCAAATCCATGCGCGCAACATTTCCCACGGGATGAACGCATGGAGGCAGAACGGAACGGAAATTTGGGAAAGGTGGCGATCCCGGCAGGATTCGAACCTGCGACCTACGGCTTAGAAGGCCGGTGCTCTATCCAGCTGAGCTACGGGACCACGTCTTTGAAAAGTCGAAGACATTTTGAGCGCTTCGGGCTTCAGTAAAAGCCCGAGCGATCATATTCCGGCCTTAGCGCGATGACCAAGACCGGGCAAGCTGTCAATGCGTCCAGGGCATCGTGCGATCGAAGCGGAAATTGTCCGAATAGGACACTTTGCGGCGCTTCGGTTCGTTCGGCTCGGCAACGCGATAGGCAATGCCATAGCGCTTTGCATAAGCGATGGCGTCTTCCAGGTTATCGAAAGCGAGACGGATCTGGCTTCTCATATCGCCTGACGACGTGTAGCCCATCAGTGGCTCGACCGTGCGCGGGCTTTCCGGCTCGTATTCGAGGATCCATTGATCTGTCTTGGCCTGACCGGACTGCATGGCAGTCTTAGCTGGACGGAAAATGCGTGCAACCATTTGAAGAACCTTGGACTATGCTCTTGCCGCCCCCAAAAGGGCTCTGAATTTCAACAAGGCAATAGTAGACCCACCAACCCATGTCAACGCGATAAAGACACGCGCCGCAAGCCAAGCACTGGATAGCTTGCTTTTTCAGGTCAATCATGGTGGGGAAAACATGGTCGGAGCGGCAGGATTCGAACCTGCGACCCCCTGATCCCAAATCAGGTGCGCTACCAGACTGCGCTACGCTCCGTGGCCCTCTCGGACGTTGAGTTCCCTAGAGAATTCGCTTTCCTAAGGCAAGAGCTATTTTCAAACTTTCATAAAAAAATCGAACAGTTGACGCAAGAGTTGGACCCGCCCCCGCCAAAAGCTCGCTTGAATGCACCGGCCCGCGCATCGCAAGCCGGTGCAAATTCGCGGATAGAATCAGTCTTCCGAGCCGTAAGCGTCGAAATCGAAATATTTGTCGTTGATTTCCTTGTATTTTCCGTTCGCACGGATGGCCTTGATGGCGGCATTGAACTTTGCCACCAATTCGGGACGTCCCTTCTTCAAGGCGACGCCCACGCCAACACCGTGAATTTCCGGGTCGGGCGGATAGGTGCCAACCATCTTGCAGCAGGCGCCATCCGGTGTCTTCAGCCATTCGGCCAGCGTGACGCTGTCATCATTGGCGGCATCGAGGCGGCCATTGGCCAGATCGAGGCGATATTCGTCAGCAGTCGGATAAGCCTTGATCGTGCTGTCGGTGAAGGCGTGTTCGGCATAATTGGCATGGGTGGTGGAAACCTGCACGCCGACCGTCTTGCCTGCAAGGTCCGCCTTGGTCACGCCCTTGATGTCACTATCCTTGGGAACCGCGACGCCGGGAGGCGTGTTATAATATTTATTGGAGAAATCGACCTGCTTCTTGCGCTCTTCCGTGATCGACATGGACGATACATAGGCGTCGAACTTATCGGCCTGTAGCGCCGGGATCGTGCCGTCCCATTCCTGCGTGATGAACGTGCACTCGGCCTTCATTTCATCGCAAAGCGCCTTTGCGATATCCACGTCGAAACCAGCCAGGGTGCCATCCGGCTTAATGAAATTGAACGGAGGATAGGCGCCCTCAGTGCCGATGATGAGTTTCAGCGGTGCTTCGGCATTTGCAGCAGTCGTTGCCAGTCCGCCGATCATGGTTGCCATCGTCGCCACCGAAGCAGCCACGACGATACGCTTCAAGACACGCATTCTAAGTTCTCCCAATTTGCTTTGGCTGGTTCCCTTATTGATGTGCCGACCCAGCCGCCGGCAGGGTAATCACAACCAGTCAATGCAAATTGACGACTCGCAGTGCCTTCCCCCGCTCTATCAATAGATGTTTCTTTTAAATCTGGACAATGTCTTTTCGTGTGAAAGCTTCAGTATCAGTCCTACTGAGCCTTCGCTCGCAATACACGTCAACGACGCACACCGCCGTGTCATGAGTGACAGGCGATGAAAGGATAGTGCAGCTCTAACTGCCTGGTTCTACCCGAACAGCCCGACAAACATCCACACGACGAGGGACGCCATCAGACTGACAATCAACACGGTCAGAACCTGGGTTCCCTGCCTGCCCTGACGAACATTCTGTGCCTCGAATTCCTTCGGCGGCAATGCGCGCGTGACCATGACAGCCTCCTCTCAAAGAGGCCTTCCAATATGCGCTGAAATAACGACGAAAAAGCGGCCTGTATTGGCGCATGCTTTTCCCGAATCAGAACAAGTCCTGACGTTACGTCATTTGAACAAGCACAGTCTTTTCTCCTGCACGAGCAGCATATCCATGCCTAAAGTAGCAGAAGAGCCCGAATTGACAGTCCTGGTAAAGTAAGTTTACCAATCAATCGTCTAAAGAAGTCAACAATCAGCAATAGGCACGTCCGGGGAGAGGATGGTGTCCGTTGCCTCTTCATCGGCAGACAGACCGGTGAAGCATTTTGCATTGAAGAGAGGAACGTTTTTCAGTCCAGGAAGGGAGGAAACCATGCCCTGGAATCAAGTATACGACCCTTTGGGCAGCATGTTCTGGTCAACATTGCTTGCCGCTTTGCCAATTGTCGTCCTGTTGGGCGGCATCGGCTTTCTCCATATGAAAGCCCATACTGCAGCAATACTCGGTCTTCTGACCGCTCTCATCATCGCCGTTGTAGGATTTGGAATGCCCGCCGACAAGGCAGGTGCAACTGCCGTCTATGGCGCGGCCTACGGGCTTTTGCCCATCGGCTGGATTATCTTGAATGTCATTTTTCTTTATCGCCTTACTGAACAGACCGGGCAATTCAACATTCTGCGCGATTCGATCGCCGGGATTACGCCGGATCGCCGTCTGCAGCTGCTGTTCATCGCCTTTTCCTTCGGTGCCTTCTTTGAAGGTGCGGCTGGTTTCGGCACGCCAGTTGCGGTCACTGCGGCGATGCTCATGGGGCTGGGTTTTGCCCCTCTCCCAGCTGCTGGCCTGTCGCTGATCGCAAACACCGCGCCTGTGGCCTATGGCGCGCTTGGAACACCAGTCATCGCGCTTTCCGCCGTGACCGGCATCGATCTTCTGCAACTATCAGGCATGATCGGGCGGCAATTGCCGTTCTTCTCGGTTATCGTGCCCTTCTGGCTGATCTGGGCCTTTGCCGGACGCAAAGGCATGCTGGAAGTCTGGCCTGCCTTGCTGGTTGCCGGTGTGGCCTTTGCGATTCCGCAATATCTGGTTTCAAACTTCCATGGTCCGTGGCTGGTCGACGTGGTTGCCGCCGTCTGTTCCATGGCAGCGCTCGCCGGATTTCTGAGAATATGGCAGCCGAAACGCATCTGGACTTCCACCAGTCTCGATGCCGACGAAGTCGCCGCGCCCTATACGCCACCGCAGCAACATGCGAGCGGAATCGTTTTCCGTGCGTGGTTGCCATGGCTGATTCTGTCAGTCTTCGTGTTTCTGTGGGGCACGCCACAGTTCCGTGCATGGCTCGACTCACTCTGGGTGCTGAAAGTGCAGGTACCTTATCTGCATAATCTGGTGTTCAAAGTGCCGCCCGTCGTCGCCGAAGCTCATGCGGAAGCGGCGGTCTATACGCTCAATCTGCTGTCGGCCACAGGGTCGGGCATCCTGCTTTCCGCCATCGTGGCGGGGCTGGTTCTGGGCTTCAATCCGTTCAAGCTGCTGAAGGAATACGGCAAGACCGCCTATGTGGTGCGCTTCTCGCTCATCACCATCGCGGCCATGCTGGCGCTGGGCTATGTCACCCGCTATTCCGGTACGGATGCCACGCTTGGTCTTGCATTCGCGCAGACCGGCTGGGTCTATCCGTTCTTCGGCGCAATGCTGGGTTGGCTCGGCGTTGCCCTCACCGGCTCGGACACGGCATCCAACGTTCTTTTCGGCGGCTTGCAGAAGATTACCGCCGAGCAGCTCGGGCTCTCGCCGGTACTGATGGCTGCCTCCAACTCGTCGGGTGGCGTCATGGGCAAGATGATCGATGCGCAATCCATCGTTGTCGCGTCCACGGCAACCCAGTGGTACGGGCATGAGTCGAAGATCCTGCGCTATGTGTTCTTCCACTCGGTTGCGCTGGCGTCGCTCATCGGTCTTCTCGTGATGGCACAGGCCTATCTGCCGCCATTTACCCATATGGTTCCGGCGGAAACCCTGCCTGCCATAACGCACTGATTGCCGATCAAGTCCGCAACAACCCACGCGAGCGCATGGCCGCGTGGGTTTTCTTTATCGGAACCGATGGCGCATTCGGGCGTTCCATTCTTACCCCTCACGTTAAGGAGTTGAATGTGAACAGAAACGGGCTTTATCTGATTATCGGCGCATTGATCGTCGTTGCCGCCGGTCTGGCTTTTTACGTCTATCGCGAAGAGACGAAACCCGCCGGGATCGAGTTGAAAATCGGAGAAGGCGGTGTTTCCGTCGAGGAAAATTGACCTCTAAAAAGGTTATAAACATATAAACCGATTTAGATTTCAAGTGCTTACGCTTTGTGATGCAACGTTCTGGGCAGCTCCGTGTTATCTGCATCGCCAGATGAACGGAGGATCAAAATGAGTATCCAGACTGTTTCCGATGAACTTTATCGTCGTCACGAACGCGAATGGGCACAGTGGCGCGACGCAGTTGAAGAGCAGGAATCGAACCAGAAACAACAGGATAAGGTTTCCGGCGAGACTTCTTGTGACGGCAAGACGTCCGGACACTGATTAGCCTCTTCTCGAAGAATTGGATGCGCCGCGAAAGCGGCGTTTTCCGTTTGTGGCCTGCCCTTGCCCGCTAAGCGCCAGGTAACGAAATGCGAAGGAAGACTTGTTAGCGTCTAGCCATCGCGATTCGAACAGGGGTCAGACATATGGCTGCACGGAAGCCCACCCGAAAAGCTGCACCGAAAAAGAGGTCCCGCTCCACCAAGGGCGGATCTGGTTCGTCTGCGCCTGTTCTGGCGTTGGCCGCCATCCTCGGTCTTGGCGCCTTCAGCCTATGGGCCACGTCGCAACACAAAAGCCCGCAAGCCGCGCTGACGGCACTTTTCCAGCGCTCCGCGACCAATCCTTTTGCATCGACCCCGCCCCGTACGGAAAGCAAGCCCACGGTTACCGCGAAGGCTCCAGAAACGACCGCACCGTCGAAGGACAAAGACAAGGACTATGGTGCAGCCGTCGGCCCTGTACCGCGTCCGTCAGCGCCCGTAGCGCCTGTCGCTCCGAAGCCCGT
This sequence comes from Ochrobactrum teleogrylli, assembly GCF_006376685.1. Taxonomy (GTDB): domain Bacteria; phylum Pseudomonadota; class Alphaproteobacteria; order Rhizobiales; family Rhizobiaceae; genus Brucella; species Brucella teleogrylli. Next base: position 93,381 of record NZ_VEWL01000005.1, read on the forward strand.
TCAGCAGGCGGCGGCTCAAGCCCCAACTCAAGTCACCGTTCAAGCGCCGAAGCCGCCACGCCCGACCAATCAACTCGTCGCCTCAGCGCCGACCGGCCCGCATATGATGCCGCCGCGTGGCGTCAACACGCCTGCGCATTCGCCTTCGGTCGTCTACGCCCGAACGCAGTTGACCATTCACAAGAATGCATGGGACAAATCCGCAGCCATCGGCACCGTCGCAAAGGGACGCGAGATGCGCTCTTACGGCAAGACAGGGCGCTGGCATCGCGTCATCGTGCCTAAGACCAATATGATTGGCTGGGTTCATGAAGATCAGCTTGTCGGCGGTCGCAACAAGCCCGACAGCGCAACGCTGATCACCGGCTCGGTCACGAAGAAGCCGGAGATCGCTAAAAGCGCGCCTCTACAGACGCAGTCCCGCATCGTCCCGCCCAAGGCGGTTGGAGATAAGAATTAGGCTTTTTTAACTTCCGCAGCCATGGCTGCAATCTGCGGATCGCCAGGAAGATATTCAAACCCGGCCCCGGTCAGTGACGACGTGTCCGCTGTCAGATCACCGAACAGCTGCTCATAGAGCCCCTTTTTTCCGAGTGCCGTCAGCAGCAGGCGCATCAGCATTGGCGGCACGGGCAGAAGGCGCGTCGGACGCCCCATAGCCTTACGGGCGATGGATACCAGTTCCCGGGTTGAACGCGGTTTGGGTTCAGCCAGATGGAACACCCGCCCCGCGACTTTTTCAGCCGGAGCTTGCGATAGGAAAGCAAGTGCGCGGGCGGCATTCTGCAAGGATACGAAGCTGCGCTGGTTGTTCGCCATGCCGAACGGTAGCGGAAATGCACTATCGCAGAGCTTCATCAAGGCCCGGAGATTGGCGCGTGCACCGGGACCGTAGACGAGTACGGGACGCGCAATGACAATCTCGATGCCGGTCATCGCCAACAGCACCGCTTCCGCCTTCGCCTTGGCGCGTCCATAATCGTCGTCTGCCCTCGGCGCTAACGGCATGTCGGGTCTCAGCGGCGAGGGATTTTCGGCAATGGTATAGATGGTTGAAACGAAGATGAAGCGTTTCACGCCCGCCTGTTTCGCCTTTTCGGCCAGTTCAACAGTCAGTCGGTGGTTGACGGCATCGAAAGCATCAGCGTCCGGTCGTTCCGCGCCCGTGCGATGGGCAAGGGCCGCGCAGTGCACAACGGACTCCGTGCCGGAGAAATACGCATTCGCCAGATCGTTGCGAGAGAGGGGCGTGACCTGATGCCCTTCGTCATGCAGCTGCTGCACAAGCGCGCTGCCGATAAACCCGCCTGCCCCCGTGACGACAATCTTCACCGTCAGCCTGCCTTGTCGCCCGTTTGGCCATCCGTATCAGCCAGCACCTGCGCCGCCAGCGCCCGCGTGATGCGGGTTTTCTGTTCCAGAGCCGCCCGGTCGAGCTTGTCGACAATCTGGATCGCAGACAGGAGCGAACGTTCAATCCGGCTGACCAGATAGGTCACGACATGCGGCTCAACGCTGACCTGACGATCGGCAAAAAGCTTGTGAATGACGCCCGACAACAAAAGATCGTCCGGCTCGGCGATTTCCACCACTGTGGCGGCTTTCAGCCGTGAAGCGAGATCGGGCAGCTTTACGTTCCAGTTCGCGGGCCACAGGCGCGACGTCATCAGGAGTGACGGCCCGAAACCCTGCGCGGCATGCTGGCGAACGCTGTTGATGAGGTGAAACAGCCCCGTTTCATCGAACGGCGCGCCGCCAATATCGTCAATCAGCACGGCGCGCTCTGCCGCAGCCTGAACGATTTCATCGGTAATACTTGCTGGATCGACCAAAAGCGCATCTGTGCCCGCGCGCCAGATTTCGGCGAGATGCGTCTTGCCCGCACCGGTAGGCCCGGCCAGGATCGTAACCGGCGATACCCAGTTCGGCCAGCGGTCGATAAGGTCAACCGCCGCACGGTTCGAGCCCGTGACGATCAGGTCTTCGCGGTGATAACCGGGCTGGTGTTCGAGATTCAGCGGAATCTGACGCGGGGCGTCACGCATCGCTGCCTCCCGCACACCCGTCCAGATTGCGGTTCAGTCTCATTTGTCCCTGCCTGCATTCGGGCCTGCATTCTCGCCTGCCTCGATCAGCGGCCCCGCATCCGGGTCGCGACGACGAAAGGCTGGATCGTACATCGGTGAATTGAGATAGCGATTCAAGGCAAAACGCACAAGCACCCCGACTGCCGCCGCAGCGGGCACAGCGACCAGCATTCCGGTGAAGCCGAACAGTGAACCGAACGCGAACAGAGCGAACATGAGCCATACCGGATGGAGGCCAACCGACGAGCCAACCAGCTTGGGCTGGAGGATGTTTCCTTCCACGAACTGGCCGATGAAAAACACCGCCGCGACGGCACAGATCATGATCCAGTCTGGCCAGAACTGCACCAACGCCACACCAATGGCGAGTGCCAGACCGACGAACGAGCCGATATAGGGAATGAAGGAGATCAGACCGGCAAAAAAGCCGATCAGCAGGCCGAAATTGAGCCCCGTCAGGGTCAGTCCCAGGGCATAATACGTGCCCAGAATGAGGCAGAGCGTGCCCTGCCCGCGAATGAAGCCTGCAACCGCTGCATTCATTTCGCGCGCGATCTGGCGCACCGTGTGAAGCTGCGCCCGTGGCACCCAGGAATCGATGCGATTGACCATCCGGTCCCAGTCGAGAAGCATGTAGAAAGCGACGACCGGCGTGACGACGAAAAGTCCCGCAATATCGATCAGGGATTTCCCCGAATTCCACAGGGACTGCAGCAGCGTTGTCATGAAACCGGCGCCCTGCTGGACCAGCGCGCTGAGATTTTGCTGAATGACCGAACTGTCGATGCCGATATATTTCTTCAGCCATTGCGAGTTTTCGTTAGCGAGCAACGACTGCAATTGCGTGATGTATCCGGGCAGTTTGGAAATGAAATCGGCAAGCTGCGTCGCCAGAATTGGCACGATGATCATCAGCCCGACGACGAGCGCGATCAGAAAAACCAGCAGGATGACGACAGTTGCAGTCAGACGCGACAGGCCAAAACGCTGGAGCCTGTCAGCCACGGGATCAAGGAAGTAAGCCAGAGCCATGCCCGCCACAAAAGGCAGCAGAACCGAGCTGAACACCACCAGAAACAGCACGAACAAGGCCATTGTCGCGACCCAGAACATCGCCTGACGCCGCACCGTCGTTCCCGTCAAACTGCCGACTTCGACATTGACGTGGATATTGCCATCCGAAGCGATGGCATCCGTCTGGCGAATGACTTTGCTGCCAGCCGTCTGGTTGGTATCTGTTCTGGCGCTTGTCTGGCGTGTCGGCGTCGGCTTCTTGACCATATGGTTCCGTTCTCTGCAAATATCTGCTGGCAAAATATCAGAATTGCATTACCGGCATCTTATCGCTGATGCTCGGCTCATTTCGTACTAAGAGTAGACTGGCCCGCGCGAAATGCAAAGCCATGCGACAAACGCAGTCATCGGCACGACGACGACCGATCATGCGAAAAACTGGGCAGAATCCAGCAGAGTTTTGCGCTTTTCCCGCTTCTTGACCTTGCGGGCAGCGCCATCTCGTGGCATTGCGCGCTAGGGTCTGAACTCGATTAGGATTTGGAGCGCGGTATGAGCGAAAATCGCTCAGCTTTAGGAGCGAACGCGAAGGTGGAGTGTATCTCCATCAAGTGTTCGCGACGAAAAGATGAGGGATTTCCGTCATATTCCGAAGGAACGCGGTGGATTTTGTCCCAGAATGCGTCGAAAAGCCCTCATGGAGATTTACTCCATCACGGTCTTTTCTCCTATTCTAAAACAAAATCCAGCTCGCGCCGCGCCCGAAACCTAATCGAGTTTAGACCCTAGTGGATAGCACCCAGTTTCAGGAGCAGGCCATGTCCTCGGAAAACAAGCTCGACGGCCATAATGGCCTGACCTATGCGCAGGCAGGTGTCGATATCGATGCCGGCAACCTGATGGTTGAAAAGATCAAGCCACTCGTGCGTTCGACGCGCCGTCCCGGTGCGGATGGCGAGATCGGCGGTTTCGGCGGCCTGTTCGATCTGAAAGCGGCAGGCTTCAAGGACCCGGTTCTGGTCGCCGCCAATGACGGCGTGGGCACCAAGTTGAAGATCGCCATCGACGCTGACAAGCACGACACCGTTGGTATCGACCTCGTCGCCATGTGCGTGAACGATCTGGTTGTACAGGGTGCGGAGCCGCTTTTCTTCCTCGATTATTATGCCACCGGCAAGCTGTCGCCCGATCAGGGCGTGGACATCGTTGCAGGCATTGCCGAAGGCTGTCGTCAGGCTGGCTCGGCGCTGATCGGCGGCGAAACCGCTGAAATGCCCGGAATGTATCGCGACGGCGACTACGATCTCGCCGGTTTCGCCGTGGGCGCGGCAGAGCGCGACCGGCTGTTGCCGCGCGGCGATATTGCCGAAGGCGATATCATTCTTGGCCTCGCCTCTTCCGGCGTTCATTCCAACGGCTTTTCGCTGGTGCGCCGCATTGTTGAACTGTCCGGCCTCGGCTGGAAGTCCGATGCGCCATTCCAGCCGGGTTCGACGTTGGGTGAAGCGCTACTCACCCCGACCCGCATTTATGTGAAGCCGCTGCTTGCAGCCATCCGCGCTTCGGATGGTATCAAGGCGTTGGCGCATATCACCGGCGGCGGTTTCCCCGACAATATTCCGCGCGTTCTGCCTGAAGGTCTGGCTGCCGAAATCAATCTGACTGCGATTGCCGTACCGCCGGTCTTCTCCTGGCTTGCCAAAACCGGCGGCGTGGAGCCCAACGAAATGCTGCGCACCTTCAATTGCGGCATCGGCATGATCGCCGTCGTCACGCCTGAAAAGGTTGACGAAGTGGTCGCGGCCCTCGTTGCTGAAGGCGAACAGGTCGTCACGCTCGGTCGCATGATCGCACGCGAAAAGGACGGCGTCGTCTATAAGGGCACGCTCGCACTATGAGCCGCAAGCGGGCCGTTATTTTCATCTCGGGCGGCGGCTCCAATATGGAGGCGCTGATCCGGGCTGCGCAGGCGCCCGACTTCCCCGTTGAGATTGTGGCTGTCTTCTCCGACAAGGCAGATGCAGGCGGCCTCGTGAAAGCGCAAGCCGCTGGCGTTGCCACACAAGTTTTCACGCGCAGTGATTTTGCGTCGAAGGAAGAGCATGAAGATGCGATCCTCGCCGCGCTGGCTGCGCTGAAGCCTGATTTCCTCTGCCTCGCTGGCTATATGCGGCTTCTGTCCGGGCGTTTTATCGCGCCCTATGAAGGACGCATCCTCAACATCCACCCTTCCCTGCTGCCACTTTTTCCGGGCCTCCACACACATCAGCGCGCTATCGACGCCGGTGTGAAACTTGCAGGCTGCACCGTGCATCTTGTGACGGAAGGCATGGACGAAGGCCCCATTTTGGCTCAGGCTGCCGTGCCGGTCATCGACGGCGACACTGCCGACACGCTGGCAGCACGTGTTTTGAAAGCCGAACATCGGATTTATCCGCTCGTTCTGCGGCAGTTTGCGAATGGCCAGAAGGACGATGATGCGTCTCTAGCCGACGCGATGCTCGTGAGCGCCTGAGGGCGCTTCCGCGCATATGCGCGACAAATTCATCACACCCCAAGTTTTTTGTTAATAAAACTTTAATTTCCCGCAAAAAGCTCTAATTCAGATTTGTAACGGAACTTGCTTCGGCAATCCCCGTTATTGAGACGAGCCTATGCAGCCCCGTCTCTTTCAATATGTGTTCAAGAAGAGGACAAGATCATGTCTCTCCGTTTTTCGACTTCCTTCCTGTCCGCAATGGCCGTCATCTCCGGCATTGCTGTCACCGCTCCCGCCATCGCGGCAGACTTCGTAGCTCCTCCCGCTTCGGGTCGCACGCAGCCGCGTTCGGAAGTCGGCACCCTGACCTGCGACATTTCCCCGGCGATCGGTGTGATCATCGGCAGCCAGCAGGAGGTTGATTGTGTGTTCCGCCCTGCGCGCCGTGGTAATCCTTTGGAACATTACACCGGAACGATCACCAAGCTCGGCGTTGACGTCGGCTTTATCAATGGCGGCACTGTCGCCTGGGCCGTCTGGGCTCCGACCGTTCGTCCGGAAGGCGCACTCAAGGGCCGTTATGTCGGCGCTTCGGCCAATGCAGCCATCGGCATCGGTTTCGGCACGAACATCCTGACGGGTGGTTCTTGGAAGACGATTTCGCTGCAGCCGATTTCGGTTCAGGGCCAGCGTGGCCTCAATGCAGCTGTTGGTGTGTCCAAGCTGAAGCTGAACTACGCCGGTTAATCGTTAGCCTGCTTTACGGAAAAGCCGCGCCGAAGACATTCGGCGCGGCTTTTTATTACGCAAGTTTTCTGATCCAGATCTTTGTGTCATGCACCGCCAGACCGCCATAAGGAGCGGCGGGCTCGGCACCGAGCAGCGTATTGATCCCCTCGCCGCGCTCGAATGACGTGTTTGGAAAAATGCCTTCCGACACCACCACACCGCGTTTTTGACCAGCGCGAAGCACGGCGTGCAGCACCACTTCGCCGCGATGATTGCCGATCTCGATCCGTTCGCCATCGGCAATGCCAAGTTCCGCCGCGTCGTCTGGATGAATCAGCAGTTCCGGGCGGATTTCCTTGGCCATAGAGGTCTGCGTTTCGGCAAAAGTCGAGTTCAGGAAATTATGCGCCGGTGATGTCGCGAGCCGGAACGGATGCTCGGCATCCGCCACCTCAATGACTTCCCAATAATCCGGGAATTCCGGGATCGAGTGGAACTCGCCTTGCAGGCCCATGACTTCCGGCGGACGGTCCGGTGCAGGACTACCCGTCCAGTCAGGACGGAAGCGGAATTTGCCATCGGGCCATTTGAAGCCGTTGATGTAATGCGCTTCCTCGAAAGGCGGTTGCTTGTCCACAAAACGCCGATCTTTCAGTTCGTCGAAATGCGGCAGATCGCTGTTGGCGTTCATATTGTCAATCAGCGTGCGCTCATCGACAGAAAAGCCCGGAAGGTGGCCAACGCCGAGCCGCTTGGCCAGTTCGTTGATGACGAAAATATTCGGTCGCGCCTCGGCTAAAGGTTCGATTAGCTTTGGCCCAAGCACGACGTGCTGCTGGCCGCCGCCGCGATATATATCGTCATGTTCCAGGAATGTGGTGGCAGGCAGCACGACATCGGCCATCTTGGCCGTATCCGTCATGAACTGCTCGTGCACGGTGACGAACAGGTCCTCGCGCGCGAAACCTTTGCGGACAAGACGCTGTTCCGGTGTCACATTCATCGGATTGGTGTTCTGGATGAGCATCGCCATGACGGGCGGGCCGTCATAAAGCGCCTCGCGATCGCCGGTGAGAACGCGCCCGATCTTCGACTGGTCGAGGAAGCGGATGGTCTTATCCTGCATCGCCCGGCCTTCAATCTCGCGCTTGTCGAACTTGAAAATATGCGCGTTGGAGTGAAACGCGCCGCCGCCTTCATAAAGGAATGCCCCGGTCACACAAGCGATAGAAGCTGCGGCATGCATATTCACCGCGCCATTGCGCTGCCGCGTGAAGCCATAGCCAAGGCGGAAATAGGTCCGCTTGGTCTTGCCGACCAGATGCGCGAAGGCTTCGATTTCCTCAACCGTCAGACCGGTGATGGCAGAGGCCCATTCCGGCGTACGGGTTGCCAGATGCGCTTCCAGCCCCTTCGGGTCATCGGTGTAGCGCTCCAGATAATCCCAATCGGCGAGGCCGTCGCGGAACAGCACATGCATGACGGCGCAAGCAAAGGCGCCATCCGTACCGGGCTTGAGTACGATGCCCATATCGGCCTGTCGCACGGTCGCATTGGCATAAATGTCGATGACGACGATCTTTGCACCACGCTCTTTGCGCGCACGCACGGCGTGGGTCATGACATTAACCTGCGTGGCGGCGGCATTGGTGCCCCAGATTACCACCACGTCAGCCTTGCTCATCTCGCGCGGGTCCGGGCCGATCAGGCTACCAGTTCCGGCGAAATAGCCCGTCCAGGCCATATTGGTGCAAAAACTGTCGAACTGATTGGAATAGCGCTTCGCGAAGCGAAGACGGTTGATGGAATCGCGCTGAACAAGCCCCATCGTGCCAGCATAATAATAAGGCCAGACGCTTTCGCTGCCATATTCGGCTTCGGCTTTCAAAAACCGCTCGGCAATCAGATCAAGCGCCGCTTCCCAGGACGCCTGTTTCCATTCGCCCGCGCCCTTAGCGCCGGAGCGTATCAAAGGGTGTTTCAGGCGATCCGGATGATGAACGCGTTCGGCATAGCGCGCCACCTTGGCGCAGATGACCCCCGCAGTATAGCTGTTGTCCTTCGAACCGCGCACACGACCGATGGTGCGCTCGTCCAGAAGCTCGACGTCGAGCGCACAGGTGGACGGGCAGTCATGCGGGCAAGCCGAATGACCGATCTTGATATTGGATATGGAAACTTGCTCGTTCATATTTCTTTATTACCGCAAGCGCTCACACGGTGAAATATGTTTTCGACAGAGAGTTGCTAAGAGAGGCGAAGCGTAATCGCCCCCAGAACGATGAGTGCTGCTGCCGCAAAGCGGGGAAGCCCCACCTTTTCTTTCAGCACGACCGCAGAAATGATCATGCCGAACAGGATGGCGGTTTCACGCAAGGCCGCCACCACGGCAATCGGCGCCATGGTCATCGCCCAGAGTGCCAGCCCGTAGGAACCGAGCGTCCCCACGCCGCCGATCAGCGCCGGACGCCAGCGATTGCGCATATAGCTGATAAAACGGTCGGGCTCGCGATAGAGCGCCCAGCCCGCCAACGGCACGGCATTGATGACAAACAGCCACAATGTATAGGAAAGCGGCGCACCCGACGCCCGCACGCCAAGACCGTCGATGATGGTGTAACCGGCAATAAACCCGGCATTGGTCAGCGCCAGAATGGCCGTGCGACTGGAGGTGCCGCGATTGCGCCGCCTTGCTTCCAGCGCCATGGCCAGCACGCCCGAACAGATGAACACAATGCCGAGCCAGCTCTTCCAGCCCATGACCTCGCCCACCAGCGGCGCGCTGACCAGCGCAACGAGCAAAGGCGGCGTGCCGCGCATGATGGGATAGGCCTCGCTCATATCGCCGGATTTATAGGCCGCCGCCACCAGCGACATATAGAAAGTCTGGGTGACGGTCGACATCAGTATATAGACCCAGCTGACCGCATTCGGCATCGGCAAAAATGGCACGATGAACAAGGCGATGAAACCGGCAGCGCCGGTCACGCTGGCGGCAGCGAAAAACTTGTCGCCGCTGCTTTTGACGATGGCGTTCCAGCTCGCGTGAAGAAACGCGCCAAACAGGACGATCAGAAGGACGCCACCGGACATTGCAAGCTCGACTCAGGTGAAGATGCGGTTGGTGACCGCTGTATGTCACATTTATGACAGTCGTGGCGAATCGGAAATTGGTATCCTCTTGCCGAAAGCGGAAAGCCGTGAAACAAGCGCGATCATGAATTATCGTCACGCCTATCACGCCGGAAATTTCGCGGATGTCGTCAAACACGTCATCCTCGCCCGTATCATCGACTATCTGAAGCGCAAGGATCAGGCCTTTCGCGTCATCGACACCCATGCGGGCATCGGACTTTACGACCTGAAAAGCGTCGAAGCGGGTAAGACCGGCGAATGGACGGGTGGCATTCACCGTGTCATCGAAGCGGTCGAAAAAGGCCAGATCGAACCGGCAGTGCTGGAACTGCTCACGCCTTATCTCGATGCGGTGCGGGCGGTGAACGCGGACGGAAAACTCCGCCACTATCCTGGTTCGCCTTATGTGACGCGGCATTTGTTGCGCAAGCAGGACCGCCTGTCAGCGCTGGAACTGCACCCGCAGGATGCGGCCAAACTGGCAAAGCGCTTCGACGGCGATTATCAGGTGCGCGTCATTGAACTCGACGGCTGGCTGGCGCTTGGCGCGCATCTGCCGCCAAAGGAAAAACGCGGCCTCGTGCTGGTTGATCCGCCGTTCGAAATTGAAGGCGAATTCGACCGTATGGTGGATGGTCTCGCCAAGGCGCACAAGCGCTTCGGCGGCGGCACTTATGCGCTGTGGTATCCGGTGAAGGACCGCAAGGAAACCGAGCGCTTCGCCAAGCGGCTTCATGAAACCGGGATTCCGAAGATCATGCAGATCGAGCTGGCGATTCGCCCGCCCTCATCCGAGCCGCGCCTCGATGGCACCGGTATGATTGTCGTGAATCCGCCCTATACACTCGAAAGTGAGATGCAAACCGTGCTTCCCAGCCTTACGAAACTGCTGGCCGAAGAAAAGGGTAGCAATTTCAGTGTTCGGTGGATACGCGGCGAGACGGATCGCTCTTGACCGCTGCCGCGTGCTGAAAGAAACTGCGCGAAGCAAAGCTTCGGCTATCACAGACATAAGCGCGCGCTTCGCGTTCGCATTTTGGGACAGGATAGAGACATGCAACTTACCTCGGGCAAACTGGATCGCTTCGGTCGCTTTTCGCGGGCCGCCCTCTTCGCCGCCTCCGTCCTGCCGGTGACTTTTGCAGCCCTGCCCGCCAACGCTGCCGATTATCTTCAGTCTGCACCAGCCGTGGTCGATAACACCGTCTGCAACCAGCAGAGCGTGCTGCGCTCGGTGGTCTCGCGTTTCGGCTATCAGGTGCGCCACGTTCCCGAACTGCCGCAAGTCGGCATTTCAGCGATGAGCGATGTTCAGCTGACCCGTTATGAGCCGAAGACCAACCCGGCAGAAATCGAACGCACCTATTGCAAGGCCACTGCCGTGTTAAGCGACGGCCAATACCGTTCCGTCTGGTATCTAGTCGAAGAAGGTCAGGGTTTTGCATCGGTCGGTCGCAACGTGGAATTCTGCGTTGAAGGCTTCGACCGCTGGTATGTCTACGACGCGCCAAGCTGCCGCGTCCTCCGCTGACCTGACCGGAGGTTCCATGCTGCGAAGACTGGCGGCTGTCCCAAGCGCTTTGCTTTCGATTGCCCTGATGGCGACGACAATATTGTCGGGTGCAGCTCTTGCTGACGACCAGGACAATGGCGATGTGCCCGGCGATTTCGACTTCTATGTGCTGTCGCTTTCTTGGTCACCGAGCTATTGCGCGTCGGAAGGCCGTCGCGCCAACAAGCAGCAATGCAACAACCAGCGCCCTTTCGGCTTCGTCGCCCATGGTCTCTGGCCCCAAAATGAATGGGGCTATCCGGCCAATTGCCAGCTCGACAATGTGCGCAGCCGCGGCGGTTATGTTCCGCGTCAGATTATTTCCAGCCTGTCGGACATCATGCCGGCCGCTGGATTGATAGGCCATGAATGGCGCAAGCACGGAAGCTGCTCGGGTCTGTCCCAGAGCGATTATTTCGACACGCTGCGCAACGCCTATGAGCAGGTCAATATTCCGCCCAGCCTTCGCAATGTAAGCGGTGACCGCCGGGTTGACCCGATGCTGGTCGAAAAAGCCTTTCTTGCAGCCAATCCGGGCATGAAGGCCAGCGGCATTTCTGTCACCTGCCAGCGCAATTATCTTCAGGAAGTGCGCATCTGCATGACGAAGGATCTCCAATATCGCGCCTGCCAGGAGGTTAATAATAACGCCTGCCGCAGCCGTTCGGTCATGATGCCGGCAACCCAATAATCTTCATTCTCAGGAATCAAATATGACGCAGATTCTCTATTCACCCGCCTCGCCTTACAGCGCGAAGGTGCGCATGGCCGCGCATTATGCAGGCGTCCCTTTTGAAAGCGTGGTCGTGAACACGTCGGCGGAGCCGGAGAACCTCATCAACGCCAATCCACTTGGCAAGATTCCAACCCTTGTTACCGATGACGGCAAGGCGGTGTTCGACAGCCGCGCCATCACCCAATATCTGAACCGCGTTTCCGGCAACAAGCTTTTCCCGCGCAATGCGGAAAAGCGCACCGATGCCGAGCGTTATGAAGCTATTGCCGATGGTCTGGCCGACGTTCTGCTCGCGCATGTCTATGAACGCCGCCTGCGGCCGGAAGATAAGATCCACCAGCCATGGCTGGATCTGCAATGGCGCAAGGCCGAGCGCGCGCTCGACCTGCTCAATGAGGCCCCGCCGCGTCTGGCGGGCAAGCTGCATGCGGGCCATATCGCCGTCGCTGCTGTGCTGGGCTATCTCGCGCTGCGCTTCGATGGCAAATGGGAACGTGGACGTCCGAAGCTGAAGCGCTGGATCAAGCGTTATCAGGAACTGCATCCGGAACTGGCGGCTTTGCTGCCGCAAGGCTAAGTTCTGCGCCAAGCTTTCAAACGCCCCGGATGGCAGCCGCTATCCGGGGCGTTTGTATTTTCAGCGATTATTGATTGCCGTCCAGCGCCTTCAGAATGCGGTAACCGGCCTTGATCCGCGCCTCATTGGGATAATTGCGGTTTGCAAGCATCACAATGCCGATCTTTTTGCCCGGCACAAAGGCCACATAGGCCCCGAAACCGCCGGTCGAACCGGTCTTGTTGAGCAGCATGTCATCCGACGGCTGCAAAGGTGGGTCGAGCTTTTCGATTTTGTGCGATTTCATCGCCATATCGGAGGTGTTGCCGCCGAGCAGCCTTTTCAGGCTCAGAGGATAGGCGTAACGCTCCCAGCCAAGGCTCTGTGTCATGTCGCCAACCTTGTAATAGCCGGTATGCGTGGCCGCTACGGCCTTTTGCATCGGCTGATCAAGCGATGTGCTGTCCATATTCAACTGAACGAAACGGATCAGGTCCGGCGCAGTGGTCTTGATTCCATAAGCCTGCGCGTCGAAGGCGCCGGGAGACACGCGGATCGGCTTGTTGGCTTTCGAATAACCATAGGCGTAATTCTTCATCTGGCTTTCAGGCACCTGGATGAATGTGTGCTTCAGGCCGAAGGCCGGAATGAGCCTTGTTTCCATCACCTTGTCGAAGGGCTCGCCCATGCTTTGAGCGGCGAGATAACCAAACAGACCGATACTCGGATTTGAATAGCGGCGCTGCGTGCCCGCAGGATAATCCGGCTTCCAATTCCTGAAATAGTCGATCATCGTCTTGTGGTCGGTGACACTGTCTGGAAATTGCAGGGGCAAACCGCCAGCAGTGTAGGTGCCAAGATCAAGCATCGAGACCTTGTCGAAGCTGCTACCTGCCAGTTTGGGAGCGTATTTCGTCGCCGTGTCCCCCGGTTTAAACGCACCCTCCGCAAGCCCCAACCCGCCGAGCGTCGCGGTAAAGGTTTTGGAGACGGAACCAATCTCGAAGATCGTGTCTTCGGTCACCTTCTGTCCGCTTTCCTTAGAGGCGACGCCATAGCCGAAAAAGTAGGTCTCGCCACCCGCCGTAACGGCGACAGCCATTCCGGGAATCTTGTGTTCGGCCATGACAGGCTTGATCGTTTCATCGACCAGATGCCTGATTTCTTTCTCGCTCGGCGCGTTTGCGGCCTGTGCGGAGACACTGGTCAACAGGCTGGCGACGGCAGTTATGCTCAAGGCGGAAACGGTAGTTTTTCTCATGACTTATACGCAATCCTCATTGTGAACCGATTTCCCTGCCGCGTGGGAGACATGCGGAAGGAATCGGTGTGTTCTCATGTGAAATAACGCGCGTTAAACCGGATGCAGGTGAATTGAAATCAAAACCCGTCTATTCGGCACTCTCGATATAAGCGAGCTATACGTCCGAAACAAACGACGTTATCTTGCCTCTGACATTAGAAAAATTTGGGTATAGCGATGGTCCGGCCTCATCTTCCCCTGAATGCACTGCGCGCCTTCGAGGCGTCGGCACGCCATCTCAGCTTCACCAAGGCGGCAATCGAATTATGCGTGACCCAAGCCGCTGTCAGCCATCAGGTGAAAAGCCTCGAAAGCCGCCTCAATGTCACCCTGTTCGAACGCTTGCCGCGCGGATTGCTGCTCACCCATGAAGGTGAAACGCTGCTGCCCACCTTGCGGGAGGCCTTCGATAACATTGCCGGGACGCTGGAACGTTTTGAAGGCGGACATTATCGCGAGGTTCTGCGCGTTGGTGTGGTCGGAACTTTGGCCGTCGGCTGGCTGATCCCTCGCCTGCGCGATTTTCAGACCACGCATCCGTTTATCGATTTGCGGCTTTCGACCAATAATAACCGCGTCGACATCGCCGCTGAGGGACTGGATTTTGCGATTCGGTTCGGGTCCGGGGCGTGGCACGGCGTCGAGGCAACCCGCCTTCTGGAAGCGCCGCTTTCGCCCTTGTGCATTTCGGACATAGCCAGTCAGCTGAAAACACCGCCTGATCTCGCTCGCCATACACTGCTTCGGTCCTATCGGGCCGATGAATGGTCGCAATGGTTTGCTGCTGCTGGCGTCACCGGCGACATGCCGCTGCCCAAAAGCATCATGTTCGATTCGTCGCTGGCCATGATGGAAGCTGCAATACAGGGGGCAGGTGTCGCGCTTGCGCCGCCGTCAATGTTCACCCGGCAGCTTCACGCCGAAACAATCGTCCAGCCCTTCCCGCAAACGGTGACGATGGGCAGCTATTGGCTGGCCCGACTTCAATCGCGCCCGGAAACGGACGCGATGGCCGCTTTTCGTAAATGGCTGATCGATACCGCACAGCAGGAAGGTTATTGAGGGCCTGTCTGCCCGAAGAAAATTCGGGCAACAAAAAACCGGGCAGTTGCCTACCCGGTTTTCCGTGTTCAATTATCAGATAATTAGAACTTGTAGCCGAGACCGACGCGGATGTCGTGGGTGTCGAGCTTGTTGCCAACGGTGGTGCCACCGAGGTCATAGTCCTTGTTACCGAACTGGGTGTAGCGGTATTCAACGCGGCCCAGGATGTTTTCGGTCAGCTTGGCTTCCATACCGGCGCCAGCAGTCCAACCAACGCGGAACTTGCTTTCGTCGTCGCCATTGCCGCTCAGCTTAACCTGCGAACCAGCGATACCACCGGTGATGTATGGCATGATCGGGTTCAGGTCGTAGCCGAGACGTGCACGCAGCGAGCCTTCGAAGCCCTGCTTGACTTCCAGACCGTCCTTGGACTTCTTGGCCCAGGAGTAACCAGCGTCACCTTCAACACCGTATACGAACTGGTCCTGCTGGAAGTTCCAGCCAGCATAAGCGCCAGCCTTCCAGTCGTCAGGCTTTACGGTGCCGACGATGTCGTTCTTGGCCTTGTTCCAGCCGTAGCCGAGGTACAGACCGGTATAACCGCCAGCCCAGGTGTTCTGGGGAGCCATTTCGACCGGAGCCGGAACAGGAGGCTGTTCCTGAATGGCGTCAGCTGCAAAGGCAGTCGCAGAGAACGGCAGCAGCGCAGCCGAGGCGATTACGAGAGACTTAAGAGTGCGCATAGCATTCTCCTTACACAAATTACGTTTGACACGGTCCCTTATCGGGCGGGCAGCATGTTGGGAGTTCGAAGTTGCCCATGCCGTGCTGATGGGGAGGAGGTATCGTCGGTAATTGCGGCACGAAATGCCCGCTTCTGTGAAGAAAACCCGACGAGAAAATGGCAAAAATGCGATGTTGCATTCTCGCAACGCCAAGCTTTTGTGACTATATGAGCAGGTGCGGATTGTTGCGGGGCAATCAACTCACTCCCTCGCTACGAGAAGCAACTGATATTGCTCGCATTTTGTCAGTAGCGGACGTATTTCCCGCTATTAATGGATGCAATCTGACGAGCAAAATGGCATGAAAATCACGAGAGAATCTCGATAAGAAAGTGTTTACCGTGTTGAACGAACAGGAAGTCAGCCAGCTTGCAAAATGTCCGGTCCTCGTGACGGGCGGCGCACGGCGCATCGGAAAGGCGATTGTCGAAGACCTCGCAGCCCATGGCTTCCCTGTTGCGATCCACTGCAACCGTTCCATCGAAGAAGGTCAGGCTCTTGCCGATGCCATCATTGCGCGCGGCGGAACGGCCTGCGTCGTTCAGGCCGACCTCTCATCCGAGCAGGATGTGCGCGGCCTTATTGCGCAAGCCGAGCGCCAGATCGGGCCGATCCGCCTGCTCGTCAATAATGCGTCCTTGTTTGAGGATGACCGGGTTGGTGATCTCGACATGGCTTTGTGGGACAAGCATTTTGCAATTCATCTCAAAGCCCCGGTCATGCTTTCCGAAGCAATGGCCAAGGCTCTGCCGGAAGCAGTGGACGGGTTGATCGTCAACGTGATCGACCAGCGCGTCTGGAAGCTCAATCCGAACTTCTTCTCCTATACGCTGTCCAAGACAGCGCTTTGGAATGCAACCCGCACGCTTGCGCAGGCATTGGCCCCGCGCATTCGTGTCAACGCCATTGCGCCGGGCCCCACCTTGCCGAGTGAGCGGCAGCGACCGGGTGATTTTGAACGACAGGTCAGCAAGGTCGCCTTGCAACGTGCGCCAGAATTGCCGGAATTCGGGCGCACAGTGCGTTACTTCTGGGAGAATCGTTCCATTACCGGCCAGATGATCGCGCTTGACGGCGGGCAGCATCTGGCATGGGAAACCCCCGACATTGCAGGAATCACTGAATGAGCGGCAACCGCAAAAACCATGACGATACTGGCTCTAGCTTGCCGTCCGACGACGAGCAGGACGTGGCCGGTATTATCATTGGCGACGCGGAAGCCGAAGATGATGAAGACAGCGACGACACCGGTTCCGAAATCGTCGTAGCACCTTCAATGGCCGATCAGATCCAGTGGGACTCGTCCGATGGACTGCCGGATACGGCAGGTCTCAGCGGTCAGGATATCATCAACGCCTTCGTCAAGCGCCTGCCGAACAATCCCGGCGTCTATCGCATGTTCAACAGCGATGGTGACGTGCTCTATGTCGGCAAGGCGCGCAATCTCAAGAAACGCGTTTCCAATTACGCTCGCGGCATAGCCCATTCGAATCGCATCGTGCGGATGATCCGTGAGACAGCGATGATGGAATTTGTCGTCACGCGCACCGAAACCGAAGCGCTGCTGCTCGAAGCCAATCTGATCAAGCGATTGCGCCCGCGCTTCAATGTGCTGATGCGCGACGACAAGTCGTTTCCCTATATTCTGCTGACGGGCGATCATCGCGCGCCCGGTATTTTCAAGCATCGCGGCGCACGCTCTCGCAAGGGCGACTATTTCGGCCCCTTCGCGTCGGCCGGCGCGGTAGGACGCACAATCAACGCGTTGCAACGCGCCTTTCTGCTGCGCACCTGCACCGATTCGGTATTCGAAAGCCGCACGCGCCCCTGTCTGCTTTATCAGATCAAGCGCTGCTCCGGTCCGTGCACGCACGAAATCAGCGATGCCGACTATGCCGAGCTGGTCTCGGAGGCCAAGGCATTCCTGTCCGGCAAGAGCCAGTCGGTGAAAGACCATCTGGCCACCGCCATGCAGGCGGCATCTGCCGATCTCGATTTCGAACATGCGGCAGTCTATCGCGACCGTCTGGCAGCGCTTTCGCATGTCCAGTCACATCAGGGCATCAATCCGCAGACCGTCGAAGAAGCCGATGTGTTCGCCATCCATCAGGAAGGCGGCATGACCTGTATTCAGGTCTTCTTCTTCCGCACCGGCCAGAACTGGGGCAACCGCGCTTATTATCCAAAAGCCGACAGCTCGCTTGGCCCGGCGGAAGTTCTGGGCGCATTCCTGTCGCAGTTCTATGACGACAAGCCCTGCCCCCGCCTTGTGCTTCTGTCTGAGGCCGTGGAAGAACAGTCGCTCATCGCCGAGGCGCTTTCCACCCGCGCCGGTCATAAGGTGCAGGTCAATGTGCCCCAGCGTGGCGAGAAGAAGGACCTTGTCGATCACGCCCTGACCAATGCGCGCGAAGCGCTGGGCCGCAGACTTGCCGAAACCTCGTCGCAGGCGCGCCTGCTGCAAGGCATGGCAGAGACATTCGGCCTTGCGCGTACGCCACGCCGCATCGAGGTTTACGACAACTCGCACATCATGGGCACGAACGCCGTCGGTGGCATGATCGTCGCCGGACCGGAAGGGTTCGTCAAAAACCAGTATCGCAAGTTCAATATCCGCTCGACAGATATCACGCCGGGCGATGATTTTGGCATGATGCGCGAAGTGATCGAGCGTCGCTTCTCAAGGCTGGTGAAGGAGCATGGCGCGCCGGATGAAGCACCCGATCCGGAAAGCCCTGAAGTTCCTGAAATAAATGACAGTTTCCCGGCCTGGCCCGATGTGATTCTCATTGACGGTGGACAGGGGCAAGTGGGGGCTGTGCGTCAGATTCTCAACGAGATGGGTATCGCCAATCTGGTCAATGCAATCGGCATCGCCAAGGGCGTGGACCGTGAAGCGGGACGCGAACGGTTTTTCGTGGAGGGTAAGCAGCCTTTCACCCTGCCGCCGCGCGATCCGGTTCTCTATTTCATCCAGCGCATGCGCGATGAGGCGCACCGGTTCGCCATCGGCACGCATCGCGCACGGCGCAAGAAAGAAATGGTCAAGAACCCGCTCGATGAAATTGCGGGAATCGGCCCATCGCGCAAACGCGCATTGCTGCATCATTTTGGAACGGCAAAAGCGGTTTCCCGTGCGGCGATGGAAGACCTGATGCAGATCGACGGCATATCGGAGGCAATGGCACGCACCATTCACGATCATTTTCGTGACCGGTGACGCAATTTTGATGCGCTTTTGCGCGCCAGCGTCATAAGGTCCGAGCAGAACACCTGCACAAGAGTTGATTTTATTGGTCATCCCTGTTGATGTGCACAAAATAACGTTACGGCGGAACAATGCAGAACAAACATACCCTCTCCTTGCCCAACATCCTCACATATGGACGGATTGTCGCCGTGCCGCTTGTGGTGTTGTGCTTCTTTGTGGAGGGGCGCCTCGAATCCAGCGACTTCGCGCGCTGGACCGCTCTTGGCCTGTTTATCGTGGCCAGCATCACCGATTTCTTCGACGGCTATCTTGCCCGTATCTGGAAGCAGACCTCGACCATCGGTCGCATGCTTGACCCAATCGCAGACAAGCTTCTCGTATCCGCCATTCTGCTGCTTCTGGCCGCCGATGGCACCATCGCTGGCTGGACGCTCTGGGCGGCGATCATCATCCTGTGTCGCGAAATTCTGGTTTCCGGCCTGCGTGAATATCTGGCGGAACTGAAAGTCAGCGTTCCGGTTTCGCGTCTCGCGAAGTGGAAAACCACAGCGCAAATGGTTGCATTGGCCTTTTTGCTCGCTGGCCCTGCCGGTGATAAAATCATGCCCTATGTAACGGAACTGGGCATTGTCCTGCTGTGGATTTCGGCAATCCTCACGCTTTATACGGGCTGGGATTACTTCAAGGCAGGCCTGAAGCACGTGATGGATTAAGCTCGTGAGCGTTAAAGTCGTCTATTTCGCCTGGGTGCGGGAGAAAATCGGCAAGGATGAGGACCTCATCGTCCTCCCTGCCCGGAAAGTGACGGTCGGCGAACTCATTAGCCAGCTGAAAACCCACGGCGAAGAATATGAAGCCGCTTTCGAACATGGCGACGTTATCCGCGCGGCGATCAATCAGGAACATGCCGAACACCACGAATTCATCCAGGACGGCGACGAGGTAGCACTTTTCCCGCCCATGACGGGTGGCTGAGATGAGTGGGCAACCAATTTGCCCGCTGTTTGTCAGCGTTCGCGAAGATGATTTCGACGCGGCGGCGGAAGTGGAAAAGCTTCGCGACGGGCGCAAGGATATCGGGGCCATAGTCACCTTCTCCGGGCTTTGCCGGGACGAAAATGGCCGCCTCTCCGCGCTTGAACTTGAACATTATCCGGGCATGGCCGAAGCCGAGATTAGGCGCATTGCCGAACAGGCGATGGCGCGCTGGCCGCTTCTCGGCATATCCGTCATTCATCGCTATGGGCTCATCAAGCCCGGCGACAATATCGTCCTCGTCGCGACCGCTTCCGCGCATCGCCTCGCCGCCTTCGAGGCCGCCTCTTTCCTGATGGATTTCATGAAGACCGGCGCACCGTTCTGGAAGCGCGAACACCTCGTCAATGGCACAGCGGATGGGTGGGTAGAGGCCAAGGCAGACGACGATTTGAGTCGTCAGCGGTGGGGCAAGTCGCGCGATACTTGAGCCGTCCAAACAGTGCGCTGATCTATTTGCTGAAAACTGCGTTTATCTTTAAGTGCGAATTAACTATTTAAACCCCTAAAATAAAGGGTAATTTGGGTCGCATTTACTTGTGCTGCCACAATTTTCACATGAAGATTTCATTACTGTCAGCGGAGTGAATCAGGCTCCCGTCAGATATGGATCGCGAACGGAGCAATGGGCACGGCAACACTGTCACGACGGGGATTCTCCCCGACTGTGCAGGAATAAGGTTTCGGACTTTAAGAATGCGAAAACTACTGAAAAGCACTCTTTCCATTGCGGCGGCTCTTGTGGTCGGTCTTGGCGCGCTTGGTGGCGCCGCCTTGTTCCTCACCACGTCCATGCCGACCAGCAGCATTGCTGCGGAAAAGACTGTCAGTGGCAAGGTCATGTATCGTGAGCGCATCGCCCTGCCCCCCGAGGCCAAGCTGACCGTGCAGCTTGCGGATATCTCGCTTGCCGATGCGCCGTCCACAACCATTGCCGAAACCCGCATTGAATCCGCGCAAGGATCGCCGATCCCCTTCGCGATCAATTTCGACACCGATCAGATTCAATCCGGCCACACCTACGCCTTGCAGGCCCGCATCACGGCTGGCGATACGCTCTGGTTCGTCAATGACCAGAATTACACCATCGACCCAGCCAATCCCGGCGCTCCGGTAGAAATGCGCGTCGTCATGGTTCGCAAGAGCGCCGACGAAGCCGTGTCCATCGGTATTGAAGGCAAGGACTGGCTGGCAGAAGACATTCAGGGCGGCGGCGTGATCGACAATGCCCAGACCACACTGACCGTCACCTCCGATGGATCCGTCAGCGGTTCGGGCGGCTGCAATCGTTATTTCAGCAAAGCCACGGTGACGGGCGAGAATATTTCCTTTGCCGAGGTCGGATCGACCTACATGCAGTGTCCACCCGCACTCATGAACCAGGAACGCAAGTTCCTCGACACATTGACCAGAACGCGGTCCTACAAGATTGATACGGTAGGCAAGCTCGTCCTTCTCGATCAGGAAGGCAAAGAGATCGCGACACTGGCGCAAAATCTCTGATCTGATTTGAGAAAAGATACAAAAAAGCCGGGCGCGAGCCCGGCTTTTTTCATGCATGCGGATCGGATTAGCCGACGATTTCGGTGCCCGAGAACCAGTAAGCGATTTCTTCGGCAGCGGTTTCCGGAGCGTCGGAACCGTGAACCGAGTTTTCGCCGATCGACAGGGCGAATTCCTTGCGGATCGTGCCAGCGTCTGCGTTTGCAGGGTTGGTGGCGCCCATGACTTCGCGGTTCTTGGCGATTGCGTTTTCACCTTCGAGAACCTGAACGATCGTCGGGCCCGAAGACATGAATTCAGTCAGTTCGCCGAAGAAAGGACGATCCTTGTGAACAGCGTAGAAGCCCTGTGCTTCACGCAGGCTCATCCAGACGCGCTTCGAAGCGACAACACGCAGACCAGCTTCTTCAAGCTTGGCGGTGATTGCGCCGGTCAGGTTGCGGCGGGTCGCGTCGGGCTTGATCATGGAGAAGGTACGTTCGATTGCCATTATGACACCTTGTTTGCTGGGAAATTTTAGAAAAGTGAGGCTCTATACCGTTGATAGGCCTGATTGCCAAGAGCTAGCGAGCATCGCCACCCGTTTACCGGCTTGAGACGGCAGAAATTTGAAGGCATAGATAACGCCATTCTGATTCAGGCTGTCAGATAGCGGGGGATTGCATGGAACAGCATTTTCAAATGTTTGCGTGGTACAATCGCTGGGCGAACGAGCTGCTTTATGCCGCCGCTGCCGATCTGAGCGACGAGGAATACCGGCTCGATCTCGGCCTGTTCTTCGGCTCGGTCCATCGCACGCTCAACCATCTCCTGGTTACCGACCGCATCTGGATGAAGCGTTTTACCGGCGAAGGCGACCATCCAAAGCAACTCGACGCCATCATCACCGACAATTTCATCACGCTGCGCGATCTACGCCATGCCGAGGATGAGCGCATCTGCCGCTATACCGAAGGGTTAAACGCCGACAAGCTCGCAGGGCGCTTTACCTACACGACCGTTTCGGACATGCGCACGATGAGCCAGCGACTGGCGCCTTCGCTTGCACATCTGTTCAATCACCAGACCCACCATCGCGGCCAGATCCATGCGGCCCTGACGCGGCTCGGCACCAGCGCCCCATCGCTTGATCTCTCGCAATTCCAGCGCACGGAAGGCGGCCGCCGCTTCGCCTGAACAATGTTGATACTTGCGGAAACGCCCGGAGCCGTGCAAAAGCCTGTCCATGCTTATTCTCGATGACATTTCCGTCCGCATCGCCGGACGCCTTCTGATCGATCATGCCAGCGTGACGCTGCCTGCCGGGTCGAAGACCGGTTTCGTCGGTCGCAACGGCACCGGAAAGTCCACCCTGTTCCGGGTGATCACCGGTGATCTCGCGCCGGAAACCGGCAGCGTATCAGTGCCGAAGAACACCCGCATCGGTCAGGTGGCACAGGAAGCCCCCGGCACCGAGGAAGCGCTGATCGAAATCGTGATGAAGGCGGACAAGGAGCGCACCGCGCTTCTCGACGAAGCCGAAACGGCCACCGACCCGCATCGCATTGCGGAAATTCACACGCGGCTTGCTGATATCGACGCCCATTCAGCCGAAGCGCGCGCAGGCGCGATCCTGTCAGGTCTCGGCTTCAACGCGGAAGCGCAACGGCGCCCGGCGTCGGCCTTCTCCGGCGGCTGGCGCATGCGCGTGGCGCTGGCTGCGGTGCTGTTTGCCGAACCGGACCTGCTGCTGCTCGACGAACCGACCAACTATCTCGATCTTGAAGGCGTGCTGTGGCTGGTCGACTATGTGAAGCGTTATCCGCACACAGTCATCATCATCAGCCATGATCGCGATCTTTTGAATTCGGCCACGACCTCGATTATGCATCTCGACCAGAAGAAAATCAGCTTCTGGCGCGGCAATTACGATCAGTTCGAGCGGCAGCGGCATGAAATGCTGGAATTGCAGCAAAAGGCCCATGCCAAGCAGGAAGCGCACCGCAAGCACATGGAATCCTTTGTCGAGCGGTTCCGCGCCAAGGCAACCAAGGCCAAGCAGGCGCAGTCCCGCCTCAAGGCGTTGCAGAGGTTGAAACCGATCGACCTTTATGTCGAGAGCCATGTGCAGCCGTTCAGCTTTCCCGACGCGGAAAAGAAGGCCGCCTCGCCCATCATCGCGCTGGACCACGCCGATGTCGGCTATGTGCCGGGCAAGCCGGTGCTGCGCAATGTGACGCTGCGCATCGACAATGATGACCGCATCGCGCTGCTGGGATCAAACGGCAATGGTAAGTCCACACTGGCCAAGCTGATCGCGGGCCGGTTGAAGCCCGAAAACGGCACGCTGACCATTTCGCCCAATCTGAAGGTGGCCTTTTTCGCACAGCATCAGCTGGACGATCTGGTGCCGGAAGACAACGCCATCGAGCATGTGCGCAAGCTGATGCCGACCGAGCCCGAAGCAAAGGTTCGCTCTCGTGTGGCGCGAATGGGGCTTTCGACGGAAAAGATGCTGACACCCGCCAAGGATCTTTCCGGCGGCGAGAAGGCGCGTCTTCTGATGGGGCTTGCGACCTTCCACGGTCCAAACCTTTTGATCCTCGACGAACCGACCAACCATCTCGACATCGACAGTCGCGAAGAGCTGGTCCACGCACTCAACGCCTTCAACGGTGCTGTCATCCTGATCGCGCATGACCGCCATCTGATCGAAGCCACGATGGAACGGCTTTGGTTGGTGCGCGAGGGCGGCGTGAAAGCGTTTGAAGGCGACCTCGATGAATATCGCCAGATCGTTCTGGCCGACGCCAAGGGCGAACCGGCTTCCGAACGGGACGAAGGGCCGAAGGTCAACAAGGCGGAGCAGCGCAAGCTTGCCGCGCAAAAGCGTGAAGCCATGGCCCCCTTGCAGAAAAAGATCAAGGAAACCGAGAGCTTGATGCAGAAACTGCAGAAACAGATTCAAGCTTTCGCCGCTCAGCTGGAAGACCCGGCGCTCTACGAGAAAGAGCCACAAAAGGCCATTCGCATCAACAAGGATATGAGCGATGCGAAATCCGCGCTCGCGAGCGCGGAAGAAAAATGGCTGGAGCTTTCATCGGAATATGAAGAGGCGATGGCGGATTAATCCGCCCTTGCTCATGCAATGAATCCAAGAGCGAACACAAGCCCCAGCAGCACCCATCCGACGATGCGCGCCCAGACCGGCAACGGTCTTGGCCCGAAGCGGACTGCCAGAACCGCGAAAATGACGGTCAGGATCGGAAATCCGAAATAGACCGCGACGTATCCGCTCGATCCTTCAAAAGACGAGCCGAAAACGCCAAGCCGCTCAAGCGGAAACAAGGCGATAAATGCCACCACAGCCGACAAAAGAAGCAGAAGCAAGCGGTCTGAAACGGTGCGGACAAGCTGCATGGGATCAGCTCTGTCGGCGCAGACGGGTGCGCATCAGGCCATAGACGCCCAGCACGCCCAAAACCAGACCGATGGTGGTAAAGGTTTCGTCCGGTGTTTCCGCTCCACGGCGCAGAACCAGATCGGCCTTCGATATTTGCAGGCCGTCCGTATTACCCTGAACAAGACGAAACGCATATTGGCCGGGGATGACCGGATCAATATCGCCCGCACTCTGGCGCAGCGGCGTCCCGTCCTGCGGGCGGTCCGTATTGACGGAGCTGCTGTTCGAAACGAAATCAAGCCCCTGCGACAGAACCGGCTGGCCGTCGCGGCTGACGGCAAGCGTCAGCGCAGACCGACGTTCCGCCGGGACATAGCCCGGCAAAGGCGTGGCATCGATGAAGACGCGCACCGGCGCATCACCCGCTTCAAGGCGCACTTGCTGTACCTTGAAGCCGCTCTGCCGGTTTTCCAGCATCGTCCAGCGTCCGATCTCGCTGCCGGTGAAATGGCGCATATACCACGGGTAGCCGAAGCCAAGCCCGACGCCTGCCACGATCATCGCAACAAAAACCGGACGCATCAGGCTTTCCGCTCCCAGCGGCGATCCGGCGTCTGCTGCCAGTAAGTCAAATCGTGGTTCTCCGCCTTGAAGGCTTTCCATTGTGCGCGCGCAATATCGAGCTGGTCCTGATCGTGACCGTCAAACATCACCACAAGCCGTTCGTAATTGCCGACCTGCTCCAGCCCGGCGCCTTCCACCAGAAAGCGGACAGTTGCGCCATTGGCATTGTTTTCGGTCGTCGTCAGCAGGACAGGCTGCAGCTCCGGGTTCGGTTCCGCATCGGTGCCGTGGGCAACGAAGGACGTGTCGGAGAAGGTCCACAGCAGATTGTCCAGCGCATCCCGCCTTTCCTCGCTGACGGTCTGCACCGTCACGCGCCAGCCGCGCCCAAGCGATCGCTCGACGAGGCCCGGCAGAGCTTCGTCGAGGGTCGATTCTGTCAGATGGTAGAACAGGATTTCTGCCATGCATGTCCCAGAAATGTCTGCGAAGCGGGGCAGAGAAAATGATTCACATTCCCGCCCCATCTTCTTGTTTCCAAATGAGTTTAGCTTTCGAAATGATCGCGGACAAGGCGGTCGAGCAGACGCACGCCGTAGCCGGAAGCCCAGGTCTGGCTATATTCATTTGCCGGTGATCCCATTGCCGTGCCAGCCACGTCGAGATGCGCCCACGGCGTTTCACCGACAAAGCGCTTCAGGAACTGAGCAGCGGTGATCGAGCCGCCATAACGACCGGCGCTGTTCTTCATATCGGCGAATTTCGAATCGATCATCTTGTCATATTCGGCGCCGAGCGGCAGACGCCACAGCTTCTCGCCCGTCGCCTGACCGGCATCGTAAAGCTGGTCAGCGAGTTCATCGTCATTCGAGAACAGACCTGCATGATACTGACCGAGCGCCACCATGACCGCGCCGGTCAGCGTGGCCAGATTGATGATGAAACGCGGCTTGAAGCGATCATTGGTGTAGTGCAGCGCATCCGCCAGCACCAGACGGCCTTCCGCATCGGTGTTGATAACCTCGATGGTCTGGCCAGACATGGTGGTGACGATGTCACCTGGACGCTGCGCATTGCCGTCAGGCATGTTTTCCACAAGGCCGATCACACCAATCGCATTGACCTTGGCCTTGCGTCCGGCCAGCGCGCGCATCAGGCCCGTTACGGCTGCCGCGCCACCCATATCGCCCTTCATGTCTTCCATGCCGCCAGCGGGCTTGATCGAAATGCCGCCCGTGTCGAACACGACGCCCTTGCCGACAAAGGCGACCGGCTTTTCCTTGCCCTTCGCGCCCTGCCACTCCATGACGACGAGACGCGGCGGGCGCACCGATCCTTGCGCAACCCCGAGAAGCGCGCCCATGCCAAGCTTCTTCATTTCCTTTTCACCGAGAATCTCGATCTTCACACCGAGCTTCTCAAGCTTTTCCGCTTCTTCGGCAAACTCCACCGGGCCGAGTACATTGGCTGGCTCGTTGACGAGATTGCGCGCCTGGATGACGCCATCGGAAACGGCTTCAGCCACTTCAAAGGCCTTCTTCGCGCTGTGCGTATCGGCAACGTTGATGGTGATCTTCGCGGCGTGTTTCGGCTCGGCGTTTTCCTCGTTCTTGCGCGTCTTGTAACGGTCGAACTTATAGGACCGCAGAATCATGCCAAGCGCCACATCGGCAGCTTCGTCGCCCGCAATCGTCGTTTCCGGCAGAGCCAGCGTGACGGTCGCGCGTTCGGACTTGCCGATTCGCGAAAATGCCGCACCGCCGATCTTCAGCCAGTCATCATTGCCAAGCTTGCCCGGCTCGCCAACGCCGACGAGAATAATCTTGTCGATGCCGCCAGCCGTCGTTTCGATTGCTTCAGCAGTCTTGCCCAATGCGCCGGTGAAATCCGAGATTTCAAGGATGCGCGCAATCTTTTCCGCCCCACCGACAGCCTGCGCCGCCTCTTCAGCGAAGCCTCCGCCTTTAGCAACCAGAACGATGGCTGCGCCTTTTTCGGGTGCTTCAAACGCGCTGAAAGAAATCGAAGGACGTTTAGACATGATAACTCCAAACCGATGGCCGATGAACAAATGACACGATTGTGTCGCGACTTTTCATCACTCATGTGAGACGAATATGGCGAAACAGCAAGGGTGCAAGCCCTTCCTTATCAGTTTTGCGTTAACTTGGGTGAAGCGCCATCACATGCAATCGATATTCTGGTCACACCCTCGGCATTCCAACAGCTGTTGCGCAGAAACATGTTGCTTCGGACATTTCAATCCTTTTAACAGACAACAGCTAGCGCCAGCGCTTCGCTTTTAGTAATCTGTTAACTGCGTTTATTCGGGCAATCTTAGCCAAGCGGCATTAGATTAAGTTCATTATTGCGAGTGCCGTTCCAAAATGGTGAATGGGCTCCTTCAACGGAACCGGGATGTAAACTCCACCTATGCGATTGATAGAGTTGTACATCCTGCGCCGCGTGGCGATCATGTTCCTCGCGGTGCTGGGCGCGGCGGTGGGCATTACGTGGACGGTGCAGGTGCTTCAGCGCATCGACTTTCTGACGACCAGCGGACAGACTTTTCAGACGATCATTCAGTTCAGTTCGCTGCTGATCCCGTCCGCCATCCCGCTGGTGATGCCTTTTGCACTAATCATCGCCATCACGCAGACACTTTCGACGATGAACCAGGACTCCGAACTTGTCGTCATCAATGCATCGGGCGCGCCGCGCAGTGCTGTCATGCGCCCGATTCTGATGCTTGCGGCGGTGATTTCCATCGTTTCGTTTCTCGTCGCCAATTATGTCGATCCTTATGCGCGCATGAACATGCGCGCGATGATCGCCAATGCCAGCGCCGACCTCGTCAATCTGATCGTGCAGGAAGGCAGCTTCCGCAAGCTGGCTGACAATCTCTATATTCAGGTGGCCGAGCGCCGTTCCGATGGTAGCATTGGCGGATTGTTCATCGCGGATTCCCGCGATCCGTCGCTCGATCTCATCTATTACGCAGCCGACGGTGGCATCGCCACGACGGAGACCGGCGCCAACATGCTGCTCATGCAGAATGGCGAAGTGCAGCGCCGCAGTGTGTCCGATGGCACGGTTTCGATCATCAAATTCGATTCCTATGCTTTCGACCTCAGCCAGTTTGCCTCTGCCGGCGACGATTATGTGATTTATGCCAAGGACCGTCCGCTATCCTATCTGCTCAATCCGGACCCGAACGATCCGATCCTGCAAACGCGCCCGCTGCGTTATAAGGCGGAACTGCATCGCCGTTTGACGCAATGGCTCTATCCGGTGGTCTTTGCGATGATCGCACTGGCTTTCGCGGGCGATTCCCGCTCGCATCGGGAAGCACGGGTGTCCGCATCGTTTTCGGCCATCAGCACCGCCCTTCTCGTCTATTGGGCCGGATATTTCGCCTCGGATCGCGCCGACAAGGACGCGTCCTATATTGTCGTGATGTATTTCGTGCCGATTGCCGTCATGCTCTTCACCGGCTTTGCGCTGGCGACCGGGCGCAGCATCGGGCTGCCCAACAAGTGGAACGACAGGTTGCTCGACAGCTTCGACCGTCTCCGGAAGTTTGTTTCCGATCTTTATGATCGCGTGACGGGCCGCTTCCGCGGCAATGCGGGAGGTCAGGCATGATCGGTTGGACGCTCGGTCGATACTTCTTCACGCGCTACGTGCAGATCACCTTCTATTTTCTGCTCGGCATTTTCGCGCTTTCGATGCTTCTCGACTTCACCGAGAATGCCAGCAAACTCTCCAATCTGCCTGACTATACGGTGTGGGCGGCGCTTGGCCTTTCCGCCATGCGCGTGCCGTTCATCATGCAGCAGATGATTCCATTCGTGGCGCTGTTTTCCGCAATGGCGACGCTGATTTCGCTTAACCGCAAATATGAGCTGGTCGTCGCGCGTTCGGTTGGTGTCTCGGCCTGGCAATTTCTGCTGCCCGCCTGCTTCGGCGCGCTGCTATTCGGCGTCGCGACGATTCTGGTGCTCAATCCGCTGGCGGCCTATGGCTTCTCCAAGGCTGAGGAAATTGCGGCGACATGGAAAAACGGCAAAGTGACCGATGTTTCCGCGCTGCGCGATCCATGGCTTCGCCAGAAGACCGACGAAGGCGAAACCATCATCGGCGCGAAGAGCATTCTGGATCAGGGCGCGAGGCTGGCCGACGCGACGTTCATCCAGTTCGACAGCCAGAAGAACATCAGCGTGCGTTACGACGCCCGCGTGGCCCAGCTGATGGATGGTCATTGGCAGCTTACCGACGTGACGCGATTCGCGCGCGGCGAAGAGCCCAAGAAAATGGACAGTTTTGCGATCCCCACACAGCTGCGACCCGAATATGTCGAAGAGAAGCTCGCTTCTCCCGATACGATTCCCTTCACCCAACTACGACGCAAGATCGAAGTCGCGCGTTCATTCGGCTATTCAGCAAACGCATTTGACATGCAATACCAGTCACTTCTGGCCTTGCCTGCGCTTCTGATGGCGATGACGCTCATTGCTGCAACAGTGTCCCTGAAATTTGTGCGTTTCGGCCAGTCCGGCGCGATGATTCTGGGTGGCGTTGTCGCTGGCTTCATGCTTTATGTCGTTTCGGTACTGGTCAAAGCATTCGGCAATGCGGGATTCGTCCCGCCGTTTGTAGCTGCCTGGGTTCCTGTGATTATTGCGACATTCTTTGGTGTCTCCTTTTTGTTGCATAAGGAGGATGGTTAGTGGGTTTGAGTAACACCCGCATGGTATTGCCCCAGCTGCTCACGCGCTTCTCGCGCGGGACCGCCTTGGCGTGCGTCCTTGCTTTGCCTTTCATATCTGTCGCAGTCATGCCCTCGCCCGCTTCGGCGCAGGACGCATTGGGAGCCAATTATCAGAGCGATCCGAATGCACGGATGCTTCTGCAGGCGGATGAGCTTGTCTATGATCGCGATGTGAACACCGTCACCGCTCAGGGTCGGGTCAAGATCGAGTATGACGGCAACCGCCTTGTCGCCGATAAGGTGACCTATAACCAGCAGACCCGACGCATGACGGCGACCGGGAATGTGGAAGTTGTCGAACGCGACGGCAACAAGATCTATTCCGATCACATGGATGTCACCGACAGTTTCCGCGACGGCTTCGTCAATGGCCTGCGCGTCGAGACGACGGATAATACGCGTTTTGCCGCCGAAAGTGCTGAACGCAGCAACGGCGAAATCACGACATTCAATAACGGCGTCTACACGGCTTGCGAAGCGTGTAAGAAAGACCCCGACAGGCCTGTTCTGTGGCAAATCAAGGCCCGCAAGATCATCTGGAACAGCACCACGAAGACCGTGCGTTTCGAGCGCGGCAAGTTCGAGTTCCTCGGTATTCCGCTGGCCTGGTTCCCGGCGTTTGAAATGGCTGACCCAACGGTCAAGCGCAAGAGCGGCTTCCTGTTCCCGGGCTTTGCCTATAAGGACGATCTCGGTTTCGGCATCAAGAACTCCTATTTCTGGGCTCTTGCACCGAACTACGACGTGACGCTTTCGTCGACCTATTACACGAAGCAGGGCTTTCTCAACGAAGCCGAGTGGCGTCATCGCCTTGAAAACGGCACCTATAACCTGCGTATCGCAGGCATGCATCAGGCTAAGCCGGGCGAATTTGATGATTTGACCGTTGATCGCGATGTAGATAATCGCGGCATGGTGTCCTCTAAGGGCGATTTCGAGATTAATTCGCGCTGGCGTTACGGCTGGGACGTTATGGCCCAGAGCGACCGTAATTTCAGCCGCACCTATAATATCGAAGGATATAATGGCGGAACGCAGGTTTCGAAGATTTACCTGACCGGTATCAACAACCGTAATTACTTCGATCTCAATTTCTATCGTTTCAATGTGCAGGAATCACTTCTGCCGGGCGATCCAAGCGAAATGCATTCGAAGCAGCCTTGGGTTCTGCCAAGTCTGGACTATTCCTATACGCTGCCTGAGCCTGTTTATGGCGGCGAGTTGAACATCAACACGAATCTGCAAGCGCTTTATCGTGACAATGCAAATTTCGCGGTGCCTGAAGTTGGAAAGCGATTTTACCCTCGCGTTCCAGGTTTTAGTGGCACAAGCGCCCGCCTGACCAGTGAAGCGGAATGGAAGCGTACCTACATCACGCCTTCCGGTCTGGTGATCACGCCATTGCTTGCATTGCGTGCCGACGCAATCGGAGCCAACACCAATTTCGACACGACCCTGGCTGGATACACGGACGCCGTCGTACGCTCGGAAGCCCTGCGCGCGATGGCGACTGCGGGCCTCGAATTGCGCTGGCCTATCCTGTTCTCGACGACCAGTTCAACGCATATTCTTGAACCGATTGCGCAGATCTATGTGCGCAACAATGAGCGTTACGCCGGTGAATTGCCGAACGAAGATGCACAGAGCTTTGTCTTCGACGCGACGAACCTGTTCTCGCGCGACAAGTTCTCTGGTTATGACCGCGTTGAAGGCGGCACGCGCGCCAATCTCGGCTTCCGCTACTCCGGCAGCTTCAACAACAGCGATTGGGCGCTCTACGCCTTGGCGGGGCAGTCGTTCCAGCTGGGCGGCCTGAATTCCTATGCAACGAGCGACTTCGTGAATGTCGGTGCGGATTCGGGTCTCGACAGTGCGCGTTCGGACTATGTTGCGATGATCGGCACGTCCAATTCGACCGGTCTGGCGCTGGCTGCACGCGGTCGCTTCGATAAGGACAGCCTGTCGGTACGTCGCGGCGAACTTGAAGTGCAGCAGAGCTGGCAAAAGCTGACGCTGACGGCGCAATATGCTTATATCACGCCTCAGCCAGCCTATGGCTATAATGATTTGCGTCAGGAAGTGAGCGGCACCGCTTCGGCCAAGGTCAATGCGAACTGGCGTGTTTTCGGCTCGGGCACTTACGATCTCGTGTCGAATACCCTCGTCCGTGCATCGTCCGGCCTTGCCTATGATGACGAATGCTTCACTTACATGATGGCATATACGCAGACGCGTAATCCCGGCGAGGACAAGGCTTCGCACGGCATCGGCTTCAACATCTCATTGCGCACGCTCGGCGATATCGGCAGTGGCAACCAGACATTCTAAGATCTATGATCGGAAACATATTCTTATGTTTCCGATCATATCTGCTCAAAGCCGTTCCCAACAAAAAACGGCTTATGTGAAATTTGCGATTTCACTCAGTAAACAATCCCTAATCGTCTTGTAAAATGCGCGAGGGTCATTGTTTCGCCGCACTGGCTCCTCTATACAGACAGCAATATAGTTGGTTTCCGATACTCTTGCGGCTCGATGACAAGCATATCCGGAACCGAATGAGCACATCCGGTGAAGGGTTTCGTTCACCGACCGTAAGGAAATCGGGAAACAAGATGATGTTTGCAAGACCTCTTTTCGCCTCCCTGTTAAGCGCGGCTGTCTGTCTGACGGCGCTCGGCACGGTTGCGCTTCCCACCTCGGCTTTTGCCGCTGGGGAAGCTGAGGTCAAGGTTGTCGTTTCCGGCAATGCGATCACCAATGGCGATATTCAGCGCCGGGCAGCTTTTTTGAAGCTGCAGCGCAAGGGCGGCAATACCGCCCAGCTCGCCCGTCAGGAACTGACTGACGAAATGCTGAAGCGCATCGAGATGAAGAGCCGCGGCATCAACGTTTCCGATCAGGAAGTCGATCAGGCCTATGCGGGCTTTGCCACGCGCAACAAGATGACGCTTGCGCAGTTGAATCAAGTGCTCAATCAGGCAGGTGTTACGCCGGACCATTTCAAGAAATACATCATGGTCCAGATGGGCTGGGGACGCCTTGTCAGCGCTCGTTTTCGTGCCACAGGCATGGTTAGCGAACAGGATGCCGTTCAGCGCATGCTGAAGGACGGCGGCAAGAAGCCTGTTGCGACCGAATATCATCTGCAGCAGGTCATCTTCGTCGTACCGACCTCTAAGCGGTCGCCCGCCCTTCTCGCCAAGCGCCGTCAGGAAGCCAATGCGCTTCGTTCGCGCTTCCAGAGCTGCGACGCGACGCGCCAGCAGGCAAAAGGCATTATCGATGTGACTGTCCGCGATCTTGGGCGCATTATCGAACAGCAGCTGCCGGGTGAATGGTCGAAGGATGTGAAGGCCGCTGGCGTGGGCCGCACGACACCGCCGCATGACACGGAAAAGGGCGTCGAATTCCTCGCCGTCTGCGCCACGCGCCAGCTTTCCGACGACCGCGTCGCACAGCTCGTTTTCTCCATGGAGGGCGCGGACACGCCAGAAGGTCAGGAAAAGAAGGCGGACGCGCTTGCCACCAAATATCTGGATGAGCTGCGCAAGAAAGCCACCATCGTTAATCGCTAACATTCCGGCGACAGCACAGCTGTCGTTCAGGATAAGGCAATGATATGAGCTGGCACGGTATTTTCCGGTTGCCAGCTTTTATTTTTGGAATCAGAAGCATGTGCGCACAGTCTGTTCTTCCGCTCGCGGTTACTGTCGGCGACCCATCCGGTGTCGGCCCGGATATCGCGCTGGCCGTCTGGCTGAGACGAGATGAATTGTCCCTGCCCCCTTTTGTGCTGCTGGCCGATCCCGCACAGCTCGAAGCACGCGCGCGGCTTCTCAATCTCGACGTACAGATAGAGGCGGTCGCAGACGCTGCCGCATCACGCGAGGTTTTTGCACGCGCATTGCCCGTCTTGCCGCTCGTGAACGAACACAGTGAAAGCCCGGGCAAACCACTGACTGACAATGCCGCAGGCACTGTTGAAGCGATTGAGCGCGCAGTCGCGCTTACGCTCGCTGGCGAAACGTCCGCCGTCGTCACCTGCCCGATTGCCAAGAAACCGCTTTATGAGGCTGGGTTCCCGCATCCGGGACACACCGAATTTCTGGCAGAGCTTGCAAGCCGTCACGCTGGCGCAACTATCACCCCGGTGATGATGCTCGCCGGACCGCAATTGCGCGCAGTGCCCGTGACCATTCACATCCCGCTTGTGGAAGTGCCGCGCCAGCTCACGACCGAGAATATTCTCGAAGTGTCGCGCATCACGGCGCATGAACTGCGCGAGCGGTTCGGGATTGCCAAGCCGCGACTGGCGCTTTCCGGCCTCAACCCGCATGCGGGCGAAGGCGGTGCCATGGGCAAGGAAGACGAAACAATCATTCGCCCCGCAGTGGAACAGTTGCAGCTGGAGGGCATCGACGTGCGCGGTCCCCTGCCCGCCGATACGATGTTCCACCCCCAAGCGCGCGCGGCATATGATGCCGCCATCTGCATGTATCACGATCAGGCGCTTATACCGGCCAAGGCGCTCGCCTTTGACGAAACCGTCAATGTGACGCTCGGTCTGCCCTTCATCCGCACCTCGCCAGATCATGGCACAGCTTTCGATATTGCAGGTCAGGGCATTGCGCGACCAGACAGTCTGGTTGCAGCGATCCGGCTTGCGCATGAGCTGGCAGAAAATACAACAGGTTCCAAGGCATGAGCATCGACAATCTGCCACCCCTTCGCGAAGTCATCGAACGGCATGACCTGATGCCGAAGAAGTCGCTCGGGCAGAATTTTCTGTTCGATCTCAATCTGACGTCCAAGATTGCCCGTCAGGCGGGCGATCTGAAGGACCAGCCGGTTATCGAGGTTGGCCCCGGCCCCGGCGGATTGACCCGCGCCCTTCTGGCGCAGGGCGCCTATGTCACCGCGATCGAGCGCGACGAACGCTGCCTTGAGGCGCTGGCGGAAATAGAGGCCCATTACCCGGGCCGCTTGCGGATCATCTCCGGCGATGCGCTGGAGCAGGATTTCAAGACACTGTTTCCCGATGGTCCCAAGCCGCGCATCGCGGCCAATCTGCCCTATAATGTCGGCACGCAGCTGCTTTTGAACTGGCTTCTGGTCGAGCCGTGGCCGCCGTTCTATTCCTCCATGACACTGATGTTCCAGCGCGAAGTGGCAGAACGCATCGTGGCAACACCCGACAGCGATCATTATGGACGCCTCGGTGTGCTGGCAGGCTGGCGGACAAAATCCAGGATCGCGTTCGACGTGCCACCGCAGGCCTTTACACCGCCGCCCAAAGTCATGTCGTCCGTGGTGCACATCGTTCCGCTCGAAAATCCGCTGCCCTGTAATGCGGCGGCACTCGGTCAGGTGACGCAGGCCGCTTTCGGACAAAGGCGCAAGATGCTGCGCCAAAGCCTGAAACCCATTGGCGGTGCGGCCCTTCTGGAAAAGACCGGCATTGACGGCACCCGCCGCGCCGAAACGCTCAGCGTCGAAGAATTCGTCGCTCTCGCGAATGCCTATCGCCCATGACGTGATTTAATGGTGGCCGCCAGCCACCCGGCCCGCCTTTTGACCATTGGCCGGTCGGTCATGCGGTTCGGTCTTGTCCTTGGCGTCTGAGCCGTCTTTCAGAATCGGCAGCGTCATTTCATCGACGATCTGACCGACGTGATCGATTTCCTCGCGGAAACTCGACAACGACGAACCGGAGAGCTTTTCACCAGCATTGAGGCGCGCGGTCAGCGGGTCGACATATTGATCGCCGACTTTCAGCTCATAATAAAGATGCGGACCCGTGGAATAGCCGGTCGAGCCGACATAGGCGATGACTTCGCCCTGCTTGACATGCTGGCCGACGCGCAGTCCTTCCTTGGCCGATGAAAGATGCGCATAGGTGGTGCTGTAACCGCCCTGATGGCGGATACGCACATATTTGCCATAACCCTTCTGATATGAAATCAGTTCCACGACGCCGTCGCCCGCAGCCACGATCGGCGAACCGATCGGTGCGTCGTAATCGACACCGTTATGATGCTTGCGGACGTGCAGAACCGGGTGGATACGCCAGCCGAAACCATCGTTCAGTCGCCCGTTCGGCAAAGGTTTGTGCATCAGATATTTGGTCATCGAGGAGCCATCCTCGTTGAAGTAATCCGTGGCGCCGCCCTTGCCTTCGTGCCGGTAGAGGCGCTTGCTTTTACCGTTGGTGGTGAATTCCACGAACACCAGTTCCGGGTCGGTTTCTGCGCTTTTCCTGAAAAGAAGGTCGATCAGATCCGGCGCATTGACGCCCTTCTCCAGCACGACACCGTTCTGTTCCGCAAGCTTCTCGACTTCGCGCACGATTTCTCGTGGAGCGCCCGCCTGAACCAGCCTCGTTTCTATCGAACCATTGCTGTTTCCCGCCGGAGCCGGTGGATGAGAGGCGCTCAGCATGGCATCGCGGGACAAACGCGCAAAAAGCCGCTCATTACCGGTCGAATGAAAGACACCATCATCCGCCCGGCCATAGACGGCCTTGTTGGCATTGCCGTGGTTGAAGCGGGCCAGCGAAACATGGGCGGCGGCATCGCTGCCGTCTTTTTTGTCGACCAGCAGTTCCAGATTGTCGCCCGGAAGCAATTCGGTGCGGGCCAGCGCTTCTTCCAATCTCTGACTGTCTTCGGCGGCGATCCCCGCGGCCTGCAAAAGCGCCTCTATTCGTTCCCGCGATTGCGGCGCAACGATGATTTCATGCACATCCGCCTTCTCATGGGCGGCGGGCTTGGCAAGGCTGACATTGACAGGAACGCCACGCTCCAATTCGGACAGCGGTTGCGCCGGTTCGCAACACTTGGCCGCTATTGTTGTTCCATCCATCGTATCGTCAATGGCGGGCCGCCTGGCGTCGCGGCCTTTCACATCCAGCACCACATGCTGATAGGTATAAAGCCGCGCATCGCCATCCTCGACGCCTTCCGCAATATCGATGCGGCGCGACACGCGATGGCTTAAATCATTATTCACGGCGGGCACGAGCCGCGCATCTTTGGCTGCGGCGCGATGTCGGCGAACCAAGCTTGTCGGGCTGGCAAAAGCCGGCTGTGCGGCACGACCGTGGCGCACAAGCCCGCCGGTCGCGAGTATCATCGCGCCACCGGCAATGACCGTGACGGAGGCCAGCGCCAGACAGAAGCGCATATGCGTATGCAAGGAAAAGCGAACCCAGCGCACCGGCCCAAGGCTACGATGTGATAACGGTTCCGCCTTCATATTTGTGCCAGCAGGTGCAAAGACGGACCCCAATGGGTTCACCGTCGCAACTGCAAGCTTGCGATGGAAGTATCCTGCCCTCGGGGCCATACCGACAATACTCTAGGTTCTCTGCAAATATCGGCGGAACTGATGCTGATAGAGCGGCCAAATTAAGACCTCCGGTAGAGGTTATCCACCGGAGGTAAATCACAAATTATTTATGATTGCTGGTCAGTCCCGCGCGCGGTTGCGGCGGTGCTGGGACAGTGTCGACCAGGAGTAGAGCGCAAGCCCCGCCCAGATCAGCACGAAAGCGCCAAGCTGCACGGTCGAAAACGGCTCGTGGAAGATGAAAATCGCGAAGAAAAACAACATGGTGGGCGTCATATACTGCATCAGCCCAAGCGTGGTGTAGCGCAGAAGTTTTGCACCGCCCGCATAAAGAATAAGCGGGATGGCGGTGAACGGACCGGCGAGCAGGAGGAGACCGACATTCGAAACCGGACCGGCGAAGAAATGGTCCTGACCGGTCGAGCCGAGCCATGCCACATAGGCGAGCGCCGGAATACACAGGATCAGCACTTCAAGCGTGAAGCCCTGCAATGGCTGCATCGGCAGTGATTTCCGGAAGAAGCCATAGAGACCGAAGGACACCGGCAAAGCGAGCGACACCCAAGGCAAGCCGCCGGCATTGAACGTGAGCAGCAGGACAGCTGCCGCGGCAAGGCCGACAGCCACATATTGCACCTTGCTCAACCGTTCACCGAGAAACAGGCCGCCCAGCACCACATTGAACAGTGGATTAATGTAATAACCAAGTGCAGCGCCCATGACCTGGTCATGCGCGACCGCCCAAACATAAATGGTCCAGTTTGCGGTGATAAGCGCTGCGGTCAGCGCCGCCATTGCAAGCATACGCGGCTGGCGAACAGCGTTGAGAATATCCTTGAATTGCCCAAGCGCGACCAGCAGCAGCAAAGCAACCGGCACCGACCAGATGACGCGGTGAGACACCACTTCCATAGCCGGAATATGGGCTACCATTTTCAGATAAAACGGCAATGCGCCCCAAAGCGCATAGGCGCCGAACGCCATGAGAAAACCTCTGGCCCCATCCGAAAGACGGGTATCGGACAGGGTCTCATCGGTCATTGTCTCTCTCCACTCGAAAGCAAATCCGCTTTTGAATAAATCGCATAGCAGATGACTTGTTCAGCCACTGCTATGCGCTTCTCAATACATAAAATCCATTCAATTAAACTGATTGAAGCATCAATCCTGGTGAATGATGGCGGTTATTCCGCAGCCGCAAGCCCGGCCATGGCGCGGTTTTTCATAAGTTTAAAATTCACGGAATCCATCAGCGCCTGAAATGAGGCATCGATGATATTGTCCGAAACGCCAACCGTGCGCCAGCGGGCGCCTGTGGCGTCGCCCGACTCGATCAGGACGCGCGTGATCGCCGCCGTACCGCCATTCAGGATACGCACCTTGAAGTCCACGAGTTCGAGATCTTCGATTTCCGCCTGATAGCGACCGAGATCCTTGCGCAGTGCAATGTCGAGTGCATTGACCGGGCCGTGGCCTTCGGCGACAGACATGCGCACTTCGCCATCGACCTCCACCTTGACCACCGCTTCCGACACGGTCTTCAGCATGCCATTGGCATCGAAACGGCGCTCGACGAGACAACGGAACGACTCGACCTTGAAGAATTCCGGCTGCGGATTGAGCATATTGCGCGCCAGAAGTTCGAAACTTGCATCCGCGCCCTCATAGGCATAGCCTTCCGCCTCGCGCTCCTTGACCAGAGTGATCAGCGTGTCGAGGCGGACATCGTCTTTCGCAACGCGGATGCCGCGACGCTCCAGCTCGGCGATGAAATTCGACTTGCCGCCCTGATCCGAAACCATGACGCGACGGCTGTTGCCAACCGTTTCCGGGGGAACATGTTCGTAGGTCTGCGGTTCCTTGAGCAAGGCCGAAGCATGGATGCCCGCTTTCGTCGCGAAAGCTGATGTGCCGGTATAAGGCGCCTGCTCGGTCGGCGGACGGTTCAAAATATCGTCAAACGCACGCGAAATACGGGTGATCGCCTTCAGTGAAGCCGGTTTGATGCCGAGTTCAAACCGCTCCGACCAGTATGGCTTGAGCAGCAGCGTCGGGATCAGCGAAACCAGATTTGCATTGCCGCAGCGCTCGCCAATACCGTTCAGCGTGCCTTGCACATGCCGCACACCGGCATCGATGGCGGCAAGCGAAACGGCAACGGCCTGTTCCGTGTCGTTATGGGCGTGGATGCCGAGGCTTTCACCGGGCACCACGGCCTTCACCGCATTGACGATTTCGGCAATTTCATGCGGCTGCGTACCGCCATTGGTGTCGCAGAGCACAACCCAGCGTGCGCCCGCCGTATAAGCCGCCCTGGCGCATTCCAGCGCATAGTCCGGATTAGCCTTGTAGCCGTCAAAGAAGTGCTCGCAATCGACCAGCGCCTCACGGCCCGCCATACGCGCAGCCGTCACCGATGCCGTGATCGATTCCAGATTTTCCTCATTGGTGCAGCCAAGCGCCAGCCGCACATGATAGTCCCAGCTTTTGGCAACGAAACAAACAGCATCGGCGGAAGCCTGCAGTAGGCTCGACAGTCCCGGATCGTTCGACGCGGAAACACCAGCACGTTTGGTCATGCCGAAGGCGGTAAATTTCGACCGCGACGTCTGACGGCGCTTGAAAAAAGCCGTATCGGTCGGATTGGCGCCCGGATAGCCGCCCTCGACATAATCGACGCCCAGTTCCTCAAGCAGCGCGACAATCGACTTCTTGTCCTCGACAGAAAAATCAATGCCGGGGGTTTGCTGCCCGTCGCGCAAGGTCGTGTCGTAGATGTAGATGCGTTCGCGTGCCATAAATGCCTGCCTGTCGGTGGGTCTCTATTGGTTCAACGTTACCGTTGCGGCCAATTATCTGTGTCGTAGTCTGGATGCTGATAGGAAATCATCGTCCTGACAAATTCGATGCTCTCCGGATCGCGTTCGGTTGCATAGCCGGGAAGGTTTGCAAGTCCGCTCACATAAGGAAGCTGCTTTTCGATGCCCCATTGCACGGTCGGCTCCACTTCCTCCGGCGCATCGAACGCACCGATGGCGAGCGCGATGCCATCCGGCGCTTCATAGGTGAGCGGGGTTCCGCATTCCGGGCAGAACCCGCGTTGCACATGATTGGAAGAGCGAAAACGCTTCGGCTCGTTGCGTGTCCATTCCAGTTTTGCCTGCTCGACGGAAACCAGCGGCGCATAGAAATTGCCGAAAGCCTTCTGGCACATGCGGCAATGACAGATGGAGGCCGGACCCAAAGCGCCGTCGACGCGGAAACGCACCGCGCCGCATTGGCAGCCGCCGGTATAAATCGGCTTGTTATCGAGCGTCATGTTGTCCTCCCCAATCAAAAACGCTGTCAGCCTACCACATCCCACGTCGTCATGCGCTCGCCCGTGGCAGGATCCTTGCCATCCTTGAGCTGCACGCCTTCCGCGAGAAGCGCATCGCGGATGCGATCAGCTTCCGTGAAGTTCTTCTCCTTGATGAAGCGCAGGCGTTCCGCAATGCGCGCCTCAATGGCATCCGTATCGACGTTCGCCTTGGCGAACACCGGCACATCCTCCGCCGTCACGAAGTAAGGATCGAGCAGGCCCATCAGCGCCATGCCCTCGCCTAATGTCGCAATATCCTTGTTCTTGAACGCCTTGCGCAATGCGGTGATCGCGACCCAGCTGTTCAGATCGTCGGACAGGGCTTCCGTCACTTCACCGATTGCGGTGAGCTTCTCTGGCGCCGCAAACTTTACATCACGCAGCAGACCATACCAGCGGCGCAGTTCGTCGGCTGATTCAGCCAGACGCTGTGCCGTCCAGTTGATCGGTTCGCGATAATGGGTTTGCAGCATCGACAGGCGCGCAGCCAGACCCACCCAACGGTCCCGGATTGCGTTGTCGTCCCACGCACCCAGTTGCGGCAGGCCGCCATTCAGTACGTCACGAATGGTGATGAAATTGCCGAGCGATTTCGACATTTTCTGCCCTTCGACCTGCAGGAAGCCGTTATGCATCCAGATATTGGCCATCCGCTCGGTGCCGAATGCGCAGCAGGACTGCGCGATTTCGTTCTCGTGGTGCGGGAAGACCAGATCGATGCCGCCG
This sequence comes from Ochrobactrum teleogrylli, assembly GCF_006376685.1. Lineage (GTDB taxonomy): Bacteria > Pseudomonadota > Alphaproteobacteria > Rhizobiales > Rhizobiaceae > Brucella > Brucella teleogrylli. The sequence goes on from NZ_VEWL01000005.1 coordinate 134,704, forward strand.
CCATGAATATCAAAGCGGTTCTTGTCCGGATCGTCGCATTTCAGTCCCCCGCCGAACGGCTCCAGAAGTTTGGCCATCGACATGGCCGAGCATTCGATATGCCAGCCCGGACGGCCGAGCGTCTCGATACCTGCGGGCGATGGCCAGCCCGGTTCGCCTTCCTTTGAAGGCTTCCACAGCACGAAATCCATCTCGTCACGCTTGTAGGAGGCAACGTCCACACGCGCACCCGCCAGCATTTCGTCGAGCGAGCGGCGAGCCAGCGCGCCATAGCGTGGTCCGCCGAACGTCTTGACGCGCTCGTTCATGGCGGAGGGCGAAAACAGCACGTGATCTTCGGCCACATAAGCGACGCCGATGGCGACCAGACGGTCAATCATCGCGCGCATTTCGTCCATATGCTCGGTCGCGCGCGGCTGAACACTCGGCGCCAGATTGCCGAGCGCCGTCACATCGGCCTGAAACTGCGCATTGGTGCTTTCCGTCACACGCCGGATGGCCTCGTTGAAAGGCAGCTTCGGATAATCGCGTGCGGCGCGCGCATTGATCTTGTCGTCAACGTCGGTGATGTTGCGCGCATAGGTAACGTGTTCGGCACCGTAAACCTGACGTAAAAGCCGGAAAAGAATGTCGAAGACGATGACCGGGCGCGCATTGCCGATATGGGCAAAATCATAAACGGTGGGTCCGCAGACATACATGCGCACATTGTCGGCATCGATGGGGGAAAAATCCTCCTTCGTGCGGGTCAGCGTATTGTAAAGACGCAATTGCGGCGCATCAGCCATGGAACCATTCCCCAAAAAAACCAGCAAATCCAAGTGAATTCAATGCACAACGGATCGCAGCCATCTGGCCGGGGCGTTATCATCCTGTTTTATGGAAGGGAGACGAAAACGGCCGGGCCAGCAGGCTGCTAGCCAATAATGATCGCACAAATACAAATGTTCGTGGTCGGCGTTTTCATGGCAGCACTTATCCCTGTCCGGCGAACGACAGTCAAGCGCTTTTGCTGGGGGGTGATTATTTTGCCAGGAATTGAGAGCGCCAAAATGTTGCATTTCTGCAACCTCGATAATCCTTGACGGACGTTAACCGGATTACCGCAAAACCGGCCCCAAACAGCCTTCATTCGGTCTCAATCCATCACAAAATAGTGAGTGTAAATTACTTAGGCGTAACCGGAGATCGGTTGGTTTTAGAAGCATTCGGGACCGAACGCTTCGGGGAAAGGAAGTAAAAATGTCTAAGAGTGAACTGCAACCGCGTCAGGACCGTCTGGTCGACAAGTATCGTGAAATTGGCCCCGCCGCGCTCGTCGCCGCCTTGATGACGGCAGCAAAGCGCAGCAGTGCAGGCCGCAACGACAATCGTCGTCATTCTATACTGGCCACAAAAAAATTCGCCAAGTAAGCGGTAACGACCACTATTAAGTCGCGCAAAGCGGTCAGAACATCGAAAGCTGACCGCCGGAACTGTCTTCGGGTTCCGCTTTGGCCTTGCGCTTTTGCGGTGTTTTCTGCGCTTCCATCGTTTCTTCGATACGCATCTGCAGATCCGGCGTGGCGTTGCTCACCTTGTTGACCTTGTCCGAGACGGGTATCACCTCGAAAAAATCCTCCTGCACCGGGCGCATGATGTCCGCCACTTCCCGCGGCAAATAATGCTTGCAGTCGACCCAGCGTGCAAAATCTTCGGGCTGCACCACCACCGGCATGCGTTCATGGATAGGACGCAGGAGTGCATTGGCGCTTGTCGTCAAAATGCCGCCCGTATCGATCTGCGACCCGTCGGCACCGCTCCAAGTTTCGATCAGTGCACCGAAGGCGACCATGCCGCCATTGCGTGGGCGTACCCAATAGGCTTGCGCCTTGTTCTTCCCCTCGCGACGCCATTCATAAAAGCCGGAAGCCGGAACAAGCGCGCGACGGTGATTCAGCGCGGCGCGAAACGAGTTCTTTTCGGCAGCTGTTTCCGAGCGGATATTGAATACCAACGACCAGTCATTCGGGTCTTTCACCCATGATGGCACAAAACCCCAGCGCACCAGCGTGCCCACCCGATCCGGGCGGTTACTGCCTACCGGAGGCATGTTGCCGACAAAACTGGAAAGAGACGGCGTTTCGCCCGCCACTATGGTCAGGATCGGCTGGGTCGGGGCGATATTATAGCGAGGAGGAAATTCCTCTGAGATCATGGCAGCCAGAAAGATCTCGAGTTCTTCCCGACTTGCCGTCAATGAAAAGCGTCCGCACATGGTGGCCATGTTCAGGTTTTTGTGCTGGTGGTCAAGACCGGTTTGCGATTGCCAAAACGCCGCAAGCCGATCATAGCTATTCCATGCCCACGATCCCCGTCATTCCCGTTCCGCTTCATATTCATGGCGTTTCGCTGATCTGTCGTCGCGACGGCCGCTTTCTGCTGGTCGAACGCGGCAAGGAGCCATGGAAAGGCTGGCTGGCTTTTCCAGGAGGAAGCATCGAAGCGGGCGAGACGCCGGAACAGGCCGCCATTCGCGAGTTGAAGGAAGAAACTGCGCTCGATGTCAGCGCGCTTTCCCACGTCATCACCGTCGATCTGGCGCAGGAAGGCAAGGCCTATGAGAAAAGCTATTTCCTGTCGGTCTTTCGTGCGCTGGATATTTCAGGGCGCGAACAGGCCGGCGATGACGCTGCCGCGATCCATTGGCTAACGTTGGAAGAAATGGCCCATGCCCGCGTGACTGACAGCACGCTCGACGTCGCCCGCTCCGTTGCGGAAAGCGAAGATGGCTTGGGATATTGATCGGCCTCGTTTCATCCTGTTTGACAATCTGCCTTGAAGCAGCCCCTATTTCACGCAACAAGTGCATTTCATGTGAGAGGGTTTCCGATTGAAAGGCATGAAACTGTTCCGGTTCGCATTGTTGATGTGGGCAGGCGCAGCCGGTCCGGCTTTTGCGCAGGATGCGCCCTATGAGGGCAAGATGTTGCGGCTTGCCGAGGTTCTGGGCTCGCTGCACTATCTGCGTAACGTGTGCGGAGAAGCAGGCAGCGAATGGCGCGACCGCATGGACGCGATCATCGCCGCCGAGAAGCCGTCGGAGGGCGAAAGGGTGAGGATCGTTTCGAGCTTCAACCACGGATATCGCGTCTTCAGCGACAATTATACCAGCTGCACCCCTTCCGCGCTTGCGGCGATAGACCGCTATATGAAGGAAGGCGAAGGCTTGTCGAACGAGATCATCTCGCGCTATGGAAATTAACCAATCATACACTCTTATGCGGATTGCGGAGAATAGTCTCGTTCAAATCCGGTATAATCTGTTAACACTGTCTTAAGAAGGCAGGCAGGCCGCAAATGGATTGCGCTCCCGGAACACGGTGAGACATCCGCAAAACGGCAGAAAGGCGAAAGCCAGGATGAAGTCTATGGAACATGCACCGACCGATCTGGACGAGATGATCGCACGCGAGAAGAAACTCGTGGCAATCGAATATCAGAACGAAGCCTGGGCGGACGGTATTTCCGAAGGCATTGAGCCTGAAATCCTTGCAGAAGCTGCATTTACAACCGCGCTGACGGAACTGATCCGTGAGGCTGGCGACGATTGTGCGCTCGAACTGATCGAAAAGATGCGCGAACAGATCGAAGCTGGCGCTTTCCTGCCAGCACGCATCCTGCAATAGCTAAGCCATAACGTCGCCGGTCGAGGGGCAAGAACCGGCCGTTCCCACCAGTCGTCCTCCGACAACGCCGATGCATCCTGCAATCTGGAATTCCGTCCGACCGCTCGCGCTCATCGCGGGCATGATGCTCGTCTCACTGCCCGCCTTAGCGGCAGCGGATCAATTGGCGTTTGTGGATCGTTCTGAATTCCTGACACTGCCAGCCTATCGCACCGCACCGGACGAACATCCGGCTTCGTCGCCGATACCGCTTCCCAATGCGCTGCCGCATCGGGTGCCCTCTGCAACACCGCAGAACGTGCCCGCCAGCCCTGCCCAACCGGTTGCCAAACCGATGCCGGAAGTGTTGCGCGATTTCGACAAACTGCCGCAGCCTGTCCGGCAAATGCGCGAGAAAATGCTCGCCGCCGCACAATCCGGCGATATCGAGCTGTTGCGCCCGCTGTTGGGCGAAGCCCACAACAGCACACAGTTTTCGCTGGAAGACCACGAAGAAGACGTCATCGAATTTCTGAAATCGCTGGCTGGAGATGCGGAAGGCCGCGAAATCCTCGCCATCATCGCCGACCTGCTTGGCACAGGTTATGTGCATGTGAATGCCGGAACGGATGATGAGGTTTATGTCTGGCCCTATTTCTACGCCATGCCGCTTGACAGGCTGACACCGTCGCAGACCGTCGAGCTTTTCCAGATCGTCACCGCCAGCGATTTCGAAGACATGAAAAAGGCAGGCGGCTATATTTTCTACAGCATCGGCATTGCGCCCGATGGAAGCTGGCGCTTTTTCACCGCCGGGGAATAATCACCCCACTGCCCCACGCGCGCGGCTTGGCGACTGGTCATAGATGCGCTGCCAGGCACGGCGAAACTGCCGCGCCGAGGCGAAGCCAGATTTTTCAGCCACATTCTCGATATCGAGACCTGAATTAAGCAGCATTTCGCGGGCCAGACCAACTTTCAGCCGGTTGACGTAATCCGTCACGCTCATGCCAGCATGTTCATTGAACAGCCGCGAGAGATTGCGCGGGCTCGCGCCACTCACATCGGCAAGCTTTTCGACGGGCCATGCTCCGGTGGGGTCCGCTGCGATGGCGTCCTGCGCACGGTGCACGACGGGGTTCATGTGGTTACGCCCTTCAAGCCAGGGCGAAAGCTGCGGATCGCCGCCGCTGCGCCGGAGGTAAACAACCAGATAGCGCGCCACCGACAAGGCGACTGCGTGGCTGGTCAAATCGGCCACGATTTGCAGCATCAGGTCGATCCCGGCGGTAATACCAGCACTGGTCAGCCGTTCGCCATCTTCCACGAAAAGCCGGTTTTGCAGCACTTTTGCGGTGGGTGCTGACTTTTCCAGTTCTGTAATGGCCAGATGGTGCGTCGTGCAGACATAGCCATCGAGCAGGCCTGCCCGCGCCGCCAGCAAGGCGCCGGAGCAGATCGTGACCAGCCGGACACCGGGGCAGACGACACGCTTCAGCCAGCCGATAATTTCATTCTCAAAGACGGCGTCTTCATCGCGGCTGGCGACGGGCCCGCCAAGCGGCATATCCGTGGAACCGGACACGATCACCAGCGAACCCTGCGGCACGCTATCCGGCAACGGTTCGACGCCAGTTACTGCCAGACCGATGGAACTGTGAACAATGCCGAGCGGCCCGACATAATGCACGGCAAATTCGACCTTGTCCTGATCGAGATTCGCCTTGCGCAATACTTCGAGCGGTCCTGCCACGTCCAGCAAAAGCAGACGTGGCGGAACGATGACATAGACGGGAATGATTTGCCTGCCGTCTGTCGGTTGCGTCATGCGGCCTTCCGTTCCTGCTGGCCAGCCAGCGCTTCTTCCACCGTGGCGATACGGGCGAAGCGATTGGCCAGTACGAGTTCAGTGCGCGCACGAATCTCGGCAGCGCTCCATTCACGGCCCGTTGCGTCAGTCATCGGGAAGGTCAGCGTCGCCTCGCCGACGAAATCGACCGTATAGCCCAGATCGGACGCCTGACGTGTGGTGGTTTCGCAGCACTGTTCCGTGCGAATGCCGGAAACGATCACCCGGCGAATACCGTTTGCTACCAGCCATACATCGAGACCGGTGCCGACCAGCGCACTGTGACGACGCTTACGGAACACCGCATCCGGCGTGAAGGAGAGCGGCGCGAGCGTGCGGACATGGCCCGATGCTTCGGCAAAATTGCCGCTCTCTTCCGTGTGGAAAATCTGCACAACCGGAATACCCGCCTGCTTTGCGCCATCAATCAGCTTTTGCTGGCGCTCGACATAGGCGGCCACATCGGCCTCACGATAATAAGGCTGGTGCCGGAAGGATTCCTGCGCATCGACGACAAGCAGAACGGTATCTTGAGCGGACATTTTTGTTCTCCTACAGTGTGAATATAGGAGAGAATTTACGCCGTATAGACTGGAGCGAAAGATAGATACCGGACAAAGATGGGACAAATCACGCCATTCGTTCGAACGGCGTGAAAACCCATTATCCGCGCGGCAGAGCCTCGATGAATTCAACCGGCTCGCCCTGATGCGGGTTCACGATTTCTGCGTCCCACATCACCTTGATGCCGCGAACGATTGTCCCGACCGGCCAGCCGGTGACGGTCTTGCCGTGGTAAGGCGTCCAGCCAGCTTTTGAGCCTGCTTGTTCATGCGTGATGGTTTCGCGGCGCTTCATGTCCACAATGGTCAGATCGGCATCATAGCCGACAGCGATGCGGCCCTTGCGCGACATGCCGAAAATACGGTTCGGGCCGTGGCTCGACAGATCAACGAAGCGCTCCAGCGACAGTTTGCCCGCATTCACATGGTCGAGCATTATTGGCACCAGCGTCTGCACGCCGGTCATGCCGGATGGCGAGGCCGGGTAAGGTTTCTGTTTTTCTTCCAGCGTATGCGGGGCATGGTCGGAGCCCAGCACATCGACGATACCCTGATCGATACCCTTCCAGATGCCGTCGCGGTGGCGCTTGTCACGCACTGGCGGGTTCATCTGGATGAGATTGCCCAGCGTCTTATAGTCGTCGGCGGAAAGCGTCAGGTGATGCGGGGTTGCTTCGCAGGTCGCAACATCCTTATGCGCTTGCAGAAAATCGATTTCTTCAGCCGTGGAAATATGCAGCACATGAATGCGCGCGCCGGTTTCATGCGCAATGCGCACAAGACGTTCCGTGCATTGCAGCGCAGCAATTTCATCGCGCCAAACCGGATGGCTGGATGGATCACCCTGCACGCGCAGACCTTCGCGCTGCTTGAGGCGGAATTCGTCTTCCGAATGGAAGGCAGCGCGGCGGCGTGTATTTTTCAGGATGGAGCGAACACCGTCATCGTCTTCAACCAGCAGATCGCCGGTCGAGGAACCCATGAATACCTTGATACCAGCGGCGCCCGGAAGGCGCTCCAGTTCGGCAACGTCCTTCGCATTGTCGCGTGTGCCGCCGACCCAAAAGGCGAAATCGCAATGCATGCGGTGGCGTCCGCGACGAATTTTGTCTTCCAGCGTTTCGACGGTCGTGGTCAGCGGCTTGGTGTTCGGCATTTCAAAGACAGCCGTAACCCCGCCCAGCACGGCGGCGCGGGAACCGGTTTCCAGATCCTCCTTATGCTCCAGCCCCGGCTCGCGGAAATGAACCTGGCTGTCCACGACGCCCGGCAGGATATGCAGGCCGGTGCAGTCGATCACTTCGCCTGCCGACGCCTGCCCCAGAGAGCCTATAGCGGCAATACGCCCGTTGCGAATACCGATATCGCGCTGCCCGGTGCCGTCATGATTGACGAGGGTTGCGCCTTTCAGAATCGTGTCGAACGTCTCGGCCATTGTGCTCTCCTACGCTGCTGATGGGACTTGCGAGCCTTTCCAATGGGGATTACGTAACGAAGGCGCGAAACGCAAGGAAGAAGCGATGACAACGGCAGCCGAAACGATCAATCTTTCCAACAGAGCACTGGTCCACATCACCGGCGAAGACGCGGAAAAGTTTTTGCAGGCCGTGATCACGACCAATCTGGACAAGCTCGGCCCAGACGAAGCCAAGCCGGGTGCGCTGCTAACACCGCAGGGGAAAATCCTGTTCGATTTCCTTGTCTCGCGTATTGAAAACGGCCTGCGCTTCGACATGCCCGCAAGCATTGCAGCTGATTTCTGCAAGCGCATGACATTCTATCGCCTGCGCGCCAAAGCGGAAATTACACAATTGCCGGAATCACTTGTCAGCGTTTCCTGGCAAACTGATTCCGCTCCTTCACAAGATGATTCAACAAAACGCGATTCCCGCTTTCCGGCTGAGTTGAACGTGCTTCGCACCTATGGTCAGGCCGGTGAAAATGCCGACGCATCGGCTTGGACGAAGCTGCGCGCCGAATATGGCATCGCAGAAGGCGAAGCCGATTTTGCCTATAGCGATGTATTTCCGCATGACGTCAATTTCGACCAGATCGGCGGCGTCACCTTCCCGAAGGGATGCTTCATCGGACAGGAAGTCGTCTCGCGTATGCAGCATCGCGGCACGCCGCGACGCCGGGTTCTGGTCGCCAAGTCGGAAGGCAATCTGCCGCCCCTCGGCACACCTATTACGGCAGACGGACGTGAAGTCGGCAATCTCGGCAGTTCTGCAAATGGCGTCGGCATCGCGCTGGTGCGCATCGACCGCGTCAAGGATGCGATGGATTCTGGCACGCCCCTTCTCGCTGGCGAAACACCGCTTGAACTGAGCCTCCCACCCCATGTTCGGTTCGGCTTCCCGGAAGCCGAAGCAGGCAACGCCTGATGGCGGCTGCGGATCAATCATCCGGCAAGGCTCGTGCCTGGCAACGCATGTTGTCGGGCCGCAGGCTGGACCTGCTCGACCCCTCGCCGCTCGATGTGGAAATCGAAGACATCGCGCATGGCCTCGCCCGCGTGGCGCGCTGGAACGGGCAGACTGTCGGCGAACATGCGTTTTCCGTCGCCCAGCACTCCCTGCTGGTGGAAAAGATATTCAATCGCCTCGTGCCCGATGCAAGCGTCGAATGGCAAATCCTGACGCTGCTGCATGATGCGCCGGAATATGTCATCGGCGACATGATCTCGCCGTTCAAGGCGGTGATGGGCGGCAATTACAAGCTGATTGAAACACGGCTGCAAACCGCCATTCACCACCGCTTTTCCCTGCCTGCAACATTGTCCGCAAAGCTAAAACCGCTGGTAAAACGCGCCGATCAGATTGCCGCGTTTTTCGAAGCCACGCGACTGGCCGGTTTCAGCGAAGGGGAAGCCATCAAATATTTCGGTCGCCCGCGCGGCTTCGATCCAGCCAATCTGGACCTGACCCCACGCCCGACGCAAAGCGTGCAGAGCGATTTTCTGGCGCGCTTCGCCTTGCTGGAAGAAAAGCGCAAGAGCGGCTCATGACGCTGATCGCCGTCAGCCCCCTCTCCCAACTGGCTCAACAGCTTGAGCATCACCGGCCAAGCCATGTCGTAACGCTGACCAGCGGGGATGTTCCGGCATTGCCGGAAAGCGATGCTATGCGGCGTCTGGTGCTGACATTCAACGACATTACCGAACCGCGTGAAGGCATGGTCGCGCCAGACACGAGCCACGTGCAAGCCTTGCTCGGCTTTGTGCGCGCATGGCCCAAAAACGCGCCGCTGCTCATCCATTGCTATGCGGGCATTTCCCGTTCAACCGCAGCCGCCTATATCGCGGCCCTAGCGCTCAATCCGCAAAGCGACGAAGCAGGGCTGGCAAACGAATTGCGGAAGCGGTCGCCTTCCGCCACGCCGAATATCCGCCTGATCGAGATTGCAGATGAGATTCTGGGACGTAATGGTCGGATGGCTGCTGCGATCCAATCGATCGGTCGCGGTGCGGAAGCCTTTGAAGGTCAAGTTTTCAGCCTGCCTGTCCGCGTTTGAGCGCATTTAAAAAGCCGCCGCGGGAATCGGGCGGCGTCTGCGCACGCGGTTCCCAGACATGGCGCAGGAAGAAATAACCCGTCATCTTGAAGGCCTGGTCGATGTCGTCAAACGACGATGCACGCACTGCCGTGTCATTGACGAAAGCAGGCAGGGCCAAAAGCTTGTCGGCCCAAGGCGCGCCAGCCTCGCGACAAACGGCACGGCCGGATTTCGGCGAGACATAGATCAGCTCTTCACGGCGGCCCGTGGCGGCGCATTCCTTGAGATCTAGGCCGAAGCCCAGCTCTTCCAGCATCATGACTTCGAACCGCAGCAGCAATTCGCCGGACGCGAGCGGATCGTCAAAATGCTCGATGATCAGCCGCAGCGTTTCATAAAGGCCGCGATGGGCGTCGCGTTCCGGCAAGAGCCGCAAATGCGAGGCCGCAAGCTGGATGCCATAAAGCGCGACAGGCGTTTCAATGAGCCGGGCTGCGGCAAAGCCCAGCGGCTCAATAGTGAAACTGCCCATATGCTCGTCCAGCCGCGCCCACCATCCGATATCGACATGGTTGCCGGGCTGGAGCAGCGGCTGCATGCGGCGAGATCGCCCGCCGCGCACCATGCCGAGATGTCGGCCATGTTCACGGGTCATCACTTCGACAATGGCGCTGGTTTCACCATGACGACGTGTGCCGAGAATTATGCCTTCATCATGCCATTCCATAGAGGTCAGTTTTAATTGTCAGGTTGGGAAATCAAGTCCCATTTCGCGATAGCGCTCGGGATCATTGCCCCAGTTTTCGCGCACTTTCACAAACAGGAACAGGTGAACCGTCTGTTCGAGAATTTCCGAGATTTCCTTGCGCGCCGACTGGCCAATCGCCTTCACCGTCTCGCCCTTGTGACCAAGCACGATCTTCTTCTGGCTTTCGCGCTCGACATAGATGACCTGCTCGATACGAACCGAGCCATCCTTGCGCTCTTCCCAGCGTTCCGTTTCCACGGTCGATGCATAGGGGAGTTCTTCATGCAGGCGTAGGTAAAGCTTCTCGCGGGTGATTTCGGCTGCGAGCTGGCGCATCGGCATGTCGGAAATCTGGTCTTCCGGATAATACCACGGGCCGTTCGGCACGTTTTCAGCCAGATATTTCGCCAGATCCTTGCAGCCAGAGCCATTCAGTGCCGAGATCATGAATGTCTGGTCGAAGGTCACGAGTTCATTGGCCTTCTGTGCCAGCGTCAGCAGAACCGGGGGATCGACGCGGTCCACCTTGTTCAGCACCAGCACCTTCTTCTGGCGCACATTCTTCAGGCTTTCCAAAAGCGCTTCGGCATTCTCATTGAGACCGCCCTGCGCGTCCAGCAGAACCAGGATGATATCCGCATCCTTCGCACCGCCCCAGGCGGTGGTAACCATGGCGCGGTCGAGCCTGCGCTTCGGGCGGAATATGCCGGGGGTGTCGACCAAAACGATCTGAGCCGGACCCTCGATGAAGATGCCGCGCACCAGTGCGCGTGTTGTCTGCACCTTGTGCGTGACAATCGATACTTTCGTGCCCACAAGCTGGTTGACCAGTGTGGATTTCCCCGCATTTGGCGCCCCGATCAGCGCAACAAAGCCCGAGCGGGTCTGCCCGGTTTCCGTTTCGCTTTCTGTCGGTGTCGTCCGATTATTCATTGTCCATCCTTCCAGACGATATTTTTATAGAGCGTGATCCCCTTGGCACGCCCGCCTCCCGTGCGACCTGTCGTCATTACAACGAAATTTGTCGCAATCGATCGATTATAACCGATCTCGATTGAAAAAACGTGAGTTCTTGCGTCATATAGTTTCGTCGCGCTTCCACACGCCTTGGCGGTAGAGCATGGCCTCTGCAGCACTCTGTTCGGCGATGCGCTTGGAGCGCCCCTCACCGTTTTCCGGCGCAAAGCCTTTCACCTGAACTTCGACCACGAAAAGCGGGTCATGGTCCGGGCCGCTGCGGCTCAGGACCGAATAGGACGGGTGCACATTGCCCTGCTGATGCGCCCATTCCTGCAATTCCGTCTTGGCATCGCGGCGCCCTGCGCCGGTCTCCAGCGACCGTTTCTTCCAATAACGCTTAATGAAGGAGCGCGCGGCTTCAAGGCCGCCGTCGAGATAGATCGTCGCGATCAGCGCTTCCACGACATCGGCGCGCACATTCATGAGGCGCTTGTCGTTCAGCGATTTGATATCGGAGCCGGTGTGAATGAAATTGGCGAGACCGATTTCGTCGGCAATCGCCGCACAGGTTTCGGCATTGACGAGCGCGTTGAGGCGCACCGACAATTCGCCTTCGGAAGCCTCGGGAAATGCCTCGAACAGCATTTCTGCGACAGCGAGCCCCAGCACACGGTCGCCGAGAAATTCCAGCCGCTCATAATTCGCCCGCGATGGGGCCTGTACACTTGAATGCGTGAGCGCACGTTCCAGCCGTTTCAAATTAAGAAAACGGTGTCCTGTGCGCTCTTCCAGAATGGATGCTGCCTGCCCTGCGGAAACCATCTCAGTTTCCGGTGACGGCCGTGTGGGGCGCAGCATTCACAGAACTGAACAGACGGCTGAAACGCACATCGGTCGGCCATTTCCAGATTTCCAGCGGGCTGGCTTTGTCCGCGATGGAGAAGAAAATAATATTGGCGCGACCGACGAGGTTCTCGAACGGCACATAGCCGACGCCGAAACGGCTATCGAGCGAGTTGTCGCGATTGTCGCCCATCATGAAGTAATGACCGGCTGGCACTTCGAAGACGCGGGTATCGTCGCCGATGGAATTGGGTGCAAGATCAAGCGTGTCGTAGGTCACGCCATCCGGTAACGTCTCACGATAGACCTCGACCGGACGGTTTTCTTCCGTCACATCGGGATTGTCGATGGTGCCGATGCGGTCGCGCTTGACCGGCTGGTCGTTGATATAAAGCACACCACCGCGCATCTGCACGCGGTCACCCGGCAGGCCGATCACACGCTTGATGTAATCAACGGACGTGTCGCTCGGCAGCTTGAAAACCACCACGTCGCCGCGCTTCGGTTCCGCGCTCCAGATACGTCCCGAAAAAAGGTCGAGACCAAAAGGCAGCGAAAAGCGCGAATAGCCATAGGCATATTTCGACACGAACAGATAATCGCCTTCCAGAAGCGTCGGGCGCATCGAGCCCGATGGAATGCTGAATGGCTGGAAAAGAATGGTGCGGATCACCAGCGCCAGCAGCAGCGCCTGCACGATAACGCTGATGGTTTCGCCGAGGCCGCCGGACTTCTTGGTTTCACTCTTGCTGGACACGCTCATTGTCTCTCCGCTTGCGATAACGCGATCTAATAACCGCTAAGATTGCGTGAGGCAATCCGCGCACTGCTTTCTCGCACGATTATGAGCAGGAGTTTACCTGTCACAATCCCAACAAGTTTCGTGTGGGCTACCAAAACCGCTCAAGCCGGTTCCGGCAACGCCTCGATGATCACGAAAGCCTGCGCGAGAGGAAAATCATCGGTAATTGTCAGATGTATGGCAGCGCGTGTTCCCGGCGGCAGGAGTTTCTGCAACTGGGTGGCAGCTCCGCCCGTCAGATGCATGGTGGGCTTGCCGGAGGGCAGGTTCACCACCCCCATGTCGCGCCAGAACACACCGCGCGCAATGCCGGTGCCGAGCGCCTTGGCGCAAGCTTCCTTGGCGGCGAAGCGCTTGGCATAGGATGCAGCCCGCTGCTGGCGTCCATCCGATTTCTTCTGTTCGATTTCGGTATAAACCCGATTGCGGAAGCGGTCGCCGTGCCGCTCAAGCGCTTTTTCGATACGCCGGATATCGATAAGGTCACTGCCTATTCCGACGATCATGTTTGCTGCAGCCCCCGTTCGCCGTGCAGCCTGTGCTTTTCAGCCAGTCGCTCCACACGACGACGGCGAAAGCCCGAGACAGCATAGCGTGTCACAAAATAGACAAGCACGGCGCAGGCTGCGCCCAGAATTGTCGAACCGAACAGCATCGGCTTCAGAAGCGGCGTCCAGATTTCATCGAAATGCATCGTTTCGAGAGCACGGCCAAAATGCACAGGCGGCGCTGCATCTACACTGCCATTCATGATGAAGCGGCCCAGTTCGAACGTGCTGCCCCAGATGAAGGGTAAAGTCAGCGGATTGGCCAGCGTGGTGCCGATGGCGGCAGCTGCAATATTTCCTGCCAGAAAATAGGCAAGCACAATCGCAATGATCAGATGAAAGCCGAAGAACGGGGTGAATGCCGAGAAGACACCCACAGCCAATCCTGCCGCCACCGCATGCGGCGACGCGGTGATGCGCAGAATCCTCTTGCCCCCGTACTTGAAAGAACGGGAAAAGGAGCGACGCGGCCAGAGCATAAGTCTCAGGCGCTCGCGTCGGGTCAGCGGATTTCGGCGTTGGAACAACATGGGCTCTTAATACTGCTCTCCTCGAGCGGAAACAATTGCTTTTATTAGATCATCCTATCGATCATGCATCGCGGTATTCTGTCGGCGCCAGCTCTGGTTTCGGCTGGTAATGACGAGGGGATACGCCCAGCATGCGGCGAAACATTGTCGTAAAGGCCGAAACACTGTCATAGCCGAGATCGAGCGCCACGCTGGTTACGGCTTCTCCTTCCGAAAGCCGGGGAACGGCGGCGAAGAGACAGGCCTGCTGACGCCACACCGAAAGGCTCACCCCTGTCTCGCGCTGGAAATGCCGGGTAAAGGAGCGCCTGCTCATGGCAAGCCTGTCCGCCCAGTCATCGATTGTGACGCGCGAAGATGGGTTCTTGACAAAGTCGCGACAGAGCTTTTGCAAGCGCGGGTCGTTCGGAATGGGCAGTCCAAGCGACCTTTGCGGCAGCGTATGCAGATCACGCAGGATCAGTTCGATAACCAGCGCGTCGCGGCTGCCCGCTTCCGGTATGCTGTCGATCATGGTCGCATCGATGATGAGACAGCGCATCAGATCGGTCAGCCCCACGACATGCAGATAGTCGGGCACGCCGGATACGGCATCGGTGCTGATATAGATCGAGCGCATATAGACATCGCCGACGATCTCGACCGAATGCTCGATGCCAGCCGGTATCCACATGGCATGATCGCCGGGGATCATCCAGCGACCGGCATTGGTTGTAACCAGAACGACGCCCTGCGAAGCACACAACAGCTGCGCACGCGAATGGCTGTGGAGCGGTACGAAATAGCCGTCGGGATATTTCGTCGGAAGCGCCACTACCGGCCCGGTCATGGTCTCCAGCATCGCCACGCGGTCTTCGTGGAATCTTTGCAGTTCCTCGCTCTCGGGTAAGAAAAGACGTGATGGCGATGGCGGCTTCATCTCAAATTCGTTCTTAAACAGCTTAGCTTGGCCCACTCTGACAAGTAATGGACCAAATCACGAAAGCGGGCGGCGAGCAATATGCTTATGAAGAGAGAACTGGAGAGTACGCTTGACGAAATCTCCTTTCGGAATGGCATCCAAACGCTCCTTTTCTTTCCAATATGCGGGAAGGTTGGAACGAAAGACGGATACTTCTTATAAAATGCGTTTGATCTGATTGAATTGGGTCGGCGCTCTGCACGTTTATTTTAACGCACATCTTATCCGAAAACCGCTGATGCTTTTCGGGATGTGTTCGAGGAGTCGCATTATGAGCATGAGTGCTGCGCAGCAGCCGTCCAACAGCGGTGCGGACAATACGGTCCTCACCATCATATTGGCCACAAGCATGGGCCACTTTCTGAACGACATGATGCAGTCGCTCCTTCCGGCCATCTATCCGATGCTGAAGGACAATTACAGCCTGTCCTTCTGGCAGATTGGTCTTCTCACCTTCACTTTCCAGATGACGGCATCCATTTTGCAGCCGCTCGTCGGCATCTATACCGACCGCAAGCCGATGCCTTATTCGCTGTCTTTCGGCATGGGTTGCACACTTGTCGGCCTCGTGCTGCTGGCGACCGCGCATCATTATTCGGTACTGCTGATGGGCGCTGCCTGCGTCGGCTTCGGCTCGTCCGTTTTCCATCCGGAAGCATCGCGGGTTGCACGACTGGCCTCGGGCGGCAAGCACGGTTTCGCACAATCGCTGTTTCAGGTGGGCGGTAACTTCGGTTCGTCAATCGGCCCGCTGCTTGCGGCATTCGTCGTGCTGCCCTTCGGCCAGATCAGCGTTTCGTGGTTCTCGATCGCAGCTTTGGCGGGCATGTTGCTGCTCTGGTATGTCGGCAACTGGTACAATCGCTATCGTTTGGCCAATGCCCGCAGGGCTCAGCCTGACAAGACGCTGCCGCTGCCGCGTAACCGCGTAATCGCCACGGTGGCCGTGCTCGCGCTGCTGATCTTCACCAAATATATCTACATGGCGAGCCTGACGAGCTACTACACCTTCTACACGATCCACCATTTCGGCGTGTCGGTGCAGACCTCGCAGATCCTGCTGTTCCTCTTCCTCGGCGCTGTGGCCGCGGGAACGATATTTGGTGGCCCGATCGGTGATCGCATCGGAACGCGCAAAGTGATCTGGGTGTCGATCCTCGGCGTTTTGCCCTTCACTCTGGCTTTGCCTTACGCAAATCTTGAGATGACGGCTGTGCTGACCGTGATCATCGGCTTCATCCTGGCCTCGGCCTTCCCTGCCATCGTGGTCTTTGCGCAGGAACTGCTTCCGGGACGTGTAGGCATGGTGTCCGGTCTGTTCTTCGGCTTTGCCTTCGGCATGGCTGGCATCGCAGCCGCAGTTCTTGGCATCGTCGCCGACCGCAAGGGCATCGAGTTCGTCTATACGATCTGCTCGTACCTGCCATTGCTCGGCCTTCTGACTGTCTTCCTGCCAAAGCTGGAAAAGAACCGCAAAGCGAAAGCCTGAGCCCGAACTTGAAAAGCGCTCCCCCGAAGAGGGGGAGCGCCGCACGTCCCCCAACGGCGGCGCTCCCATGCCACTGACCTTTTGACGGCCCGGTACAGCGGCATCTCCAGAACGGTTCCTCGGAACCGCTCGATCAAATGCAGATCACACGGCGAAGCTGAAGCCTTGCACCGTTTCCCTGCGAAATTCGTCAAAGGCCGCCGCGACGAGGCGGATCAGCGGCTTGCCGTCTTCAGTAGCGCGGATGAGGCTACCCTTCACTTCGACCAGACCATCGGCGACCAGCGGGCGCAGCAAGGCGAGTTCATCAGAGAACTCCATACCCGGCGCCACATCATCGAGATCGACCTCAAAATTGCACATCAGCGCGGTGATAATTGCCGAACGCAGCCGGTCGCTTTCGCGCATGGTATAGCCGCGCACCGTGGCAAGTTCGCCCGCATCGACGGTCTTGCGATACTGCCCGATATCGGGAATGTTCTGCGCATAGCCGCCCGGAAATTGCGAGATGGAGGACGGCCCAAAACCGATCAGGGTCTGGCTTCGATCCGTGGTATAGCCCTGGAAATTGCGATGCAGCAGCCCCTTGCGGGAAGCAACGGCCAGCGCATCGTTCGGCAAGGCATAGTGATCTATACCCACCGGCTCGTAGCCGAGAGCGGAAAAACAGTCAGCCACCACTCGCGACTGCGCAAAGCGCGCTTCAGCGTCGGGCAGTTGGCTCGCATCGATCAGTCGCTGGTTGGCGCGGCGCTGCGGCAGATGTGCATAACCATAGCAGGCAACGCGGTCCGGACGTAGCGCGGCAACCGTCTCGCAGGTGCGGCGCAGACTGTCCACCGTCTGCATCGGTAGACCATAGATGAGATCGAAATTGATTTTCTCGATGCCCTCACCGCGCAAAAGCCATGTGGCTTCCGACACGGTTTCCATCATCTGCACCCGGCCAATGGCCTTTTGCACACGAATATCGATATCCTGGACGCCAAGGCTGGCGCGGTTGACGCCCATGAAAGCCAGCGTCCTGACGAGGTCCGGCGTGACAGAGCGCGGATCAAGCTCAATGGCATGCTCCATCGTCGGCGCAAATTCGAACACAGAGCGCAGCGCTGTGATAATTTCCAGAAACTGGGAAGAATTCAGGATCGAAGGCGTTCCGCCGCCCCAGTGCAGATGGGTGACGCGCGGACGGCCGGTCAGCACATGGCCCACCGTTTCGATTTCGTTCAATAGCGAATGATAGAAACTCTCGACGACATCGTCGCGTATGGCGACCTTGGCGTGGCAGCCACAATAATAGCAGAGCTGCTTGCAATAAGGCACATGGATGTAGAGTGAGGTGCCCTCGCCCGGGCCAATCTGGCGAAGCCAGCGATGCGCAGTCTCGGATGCGAAGGGAACGAAATCGGCAGCCGTCGGAAAGGACGTATAGCGCGGAACAGCAAGTGCAGCGTAACGCTTTATCGCTTCTTCATGCATGGCGCACCCACCTCGCGCGGCGCGCGGACTGGCGAAGTTCGGCCAGTGCGAATGGAGACGCCGATGCCTGAACCGGAATTGCAACCTGCAGGACTGGACGGCATGATGCGGCACGGTATACCGCATGAATGACAGCCAATGTTGCAGTGACCAGCCACAAGAGCACCCGTCTTTCTCCCCATTTACCGCGCGGCCGTCCCTTTTGTAGCCGCATCAATCTTTATGGTAAGAATTACAGGGCAAAGCGGCACCCCGCATTGATTTGAATCAACGGGTGACGATGAATGAGCAGAGTATTGGGAGCTGGAGAATTTTCAGCAGAAGTGCTGCACGCCTATACGGTGAAATCAGCGCACCGGACTGATCTCAGGCCCAGCTTCGATCAGGCAGAATATACGCTAAAACAAAGAATTAGAGCGATTACAACAGATCGACTTTAGACAGTTTTAAAGTGCGTCGAAATCCATGCCCGCAACAGCTGCAAGCGAACGGCGCGACAGAATTTCGACCGTATTGGCGTCGATGAGCTGGATCAGGCCCTGGCTCTTCAGCTTGGTGAAGCTTCGGCTCACCGTTTCGATGGTAAGCCCCAGATAATCCGCGATATCCGTACGGTTCATCGACAGATGCACCGGATTGGAGCGTTCACCGCGCTTTTCGGCGCGGGAGGACAGAACCAGCAGGAAGCTCGCAAGTTTTTCCACCGGCGCAAGACGACCGAGCACGAGCTGGTTGTCGCGCGCGGTGCGCAGTGCAGCCCGCGTCATCTGGTGCAGCCTTTCCTTGAGCTTTGGAAAGCGCTCCATCAGATTTTCCATTTCCTTCGTGGAGAAGGCACACAGGACCGAAGGCACCACTGCTTCCGCCGACTGCGAATAGACATCATCGTCGGCAAGACCGAGATAATCGCCGGGAAACAGGAAGCCCGCAATCTGGCGGCGCCCATCCGGTAGAGAGGTATAGATGCGCAACATACCGGACGTCAGGCTGAAGACCCGCCCCTTCAGCTCACCCTCCTCGACCAGCATCTCGTTCGCATCCAGCCTTTTGGACGTCATGATCGCTTCCAGCGCACCAAGATCGCCGTCGTCGAGCGCAGCACAAACCGCCATACGGCGCACATCGCAGTCGACACAGATGCCGCACGGCGCGCGAAAAGGCGATTTCGGATCGAAAACTAAAGGTGCTACAGCCACGATGGATTCCTGTCGGCGAGAACTGATCGGACTCTTCTATCAACCATCTAGATTACGTAAATAAAAGGCCCCACGTAAAGGGGAATCTCACCGCAGAGCTTTAATAGCGCTGCGGCATCAACACTTATATTATATCTAGCCAGAAAGTCTTTTAATATACAACGTTTCTAAAGAACTTCCCGGCAAGAAATAACCATCAAATATTGCGGCTGCCCGGCTTGATGGCCGGGATCGCCGCCAGTTCTGGCGGCAGATTATCGGCGGGGTAAGCTGGCACTTCATATTCCGCAAGCGCGATCAGCTTGGTGCCAACATCAGCCTTGCCCGCCGACCGGTCAACGATGCAGGCCGCAGCAACAACCTCGATGCCCAGCTCCTTCATGCAGTCGATGGTTTCGCGGATCGACAGGCCGGTCGTCACGATATCTTCCACGATCACGACGCGCGCGCCCTTGGGCACATCGAAGCGGCGCAGGCGGAAAACGCCGTTTTCGCGCTCGACCCAGACCGACGGCACCCCCAGATGACGCGAGGTTTCATAAGACGGGATAAGGCCACCAATGGCCGGGCCGACCACATAGTCGATGGGACCGAGATTGGCCGCCTTGATCTTTTCTGCCAGCGCCTTGCACAGTTTTTCCGTCTTGTCGGCATGCATGAACACACGCGCCTTCTGAAGGAAAATAGGGCTGCGAAGGCCGGAAGTGAGAATGAAATGGCCTTCGAGGATCGCTCCCGCTTCGCGGAAGACGGCAAGCACGCCTTCGGTGTTCATTTTGGTCCTATCCGTTCACGCGCTTGGCGCCGCTGACGCTCGCGCTTTCTTTCAATTGGGAAATGATGCGGTTGAGGTGCTTCAAATCCCACACCTCGACGTCGATGATCATTTCGGTAAAGTCCGGTGCGGTGCGCACCATGGAGAGATTGTGAATATTGGCGTCGTTGGCCGCAACAATCTGGGCGATTTCCGCCAATGAGCCCGGCGAATTGATCGCCGAGACGCTGACGCGGGCCGGAAAGCGCTCATGCATCGTCTCATCGATATCCCAACGCACATCGATCCAGCGTTCCGGCTGATCGTCATAGGCGGTCAGCGCCGGTGACTGGATCGGATAGATCGTGATACCGGCGCCAGGCTGGAGAATGCCGACAATACGGTCACCCGGCACCGCACCTTCCGGCGCAAAGCGCACCGGCAGATCGGAATTGGTGCCACGGATTGGCAGAGCACGCTTGCCCGGCTTCGGCGCGCTTTCCTGATCCTTGCCCTTATCGGCCTCGGAGCCTTCGCTGCCTTCGGGAACCTTGAAGATCATCCCGGCGGCGTTTTGAATGTTGAACCAGCCTTTTTCGCCGGTCTTGGCGGGATTGTTCTGCGTTGTGACACGCGTATCCTGATAGTCTGGATAAACGGCCTTCACCACATCGGTGGACGGCAACTCTCCGCGTCCGACGGCGGCCAGCACGTCTTCCACATCCTTGCGCGCCAGACGCGGCAGGCCCGGCTTCAGGATATCCTTGCTGAATGGTTTTCCGGCGCGCTCGAAAGCGCGTTCCAGAATACGCATACCGAGGCCGGAATATTGCTTGCGCACGGCGGAGCGGGTCGCGCGGCGGATCGCAGCGCGCGCCTTGCCGGTCGCCACAAGCGATTCCCAGGCCGCAGGCGGAACCTGCGCCTTGGAGCGAATGATATCCACTTCGTCGCCATTCTTCAGCTCGGTCATCAGCGGCATGATGCGGCCATTGACCTTGGCACCGACGCAGCTGTCACCAATATCGGTGTGCACGGCATAGGCGAAATCGATCGGCGTCGCACCGCGTGGCAGTGCAATCAGGCGGCCCTTCGGCGTGAAACAAAAAACCTGATCCTGAAACAGTTCCAGCTTGGTATGTTCCAGAAACTCTTCAGGATTGTCGCCTTCGGAAAGCTGCTCGATGGTCTGGCGCAGCCAGGCATAAGCGTTGGTTTCCGTCGAGATCGCGTGCGGATTGTTGGCACTGCCGCGATCCTTATAGATCGAATGCGCCGCCACGCCGAACTCGGCGATTTCATCCATCGCACGGGTGCGGATTTGCAGTTCGATACGCTGGCGTGACGGACCGATAATGGTGGTGTGCAGCGAACGATAGTCGTTCTGCTTCGGCGTTGAGATATAATCCTTGAACCGCCCCGGCACCATCGACCACGTCGTATGGATCAGCCCCAGCGCCCGATAGCAATCCTGTACCGTATCGACCATGACACGGAAGCCGAAAATGTCGGAAAGCTGCTCGAAGGACAGACCCTTGGTTTCCATCTTGCGGAACACCGACCACGCCTTTTTCTGGCGGCTCTTGACGCTGGCCTTGATGCCGTTCTTCTCGAAAATCTCGGACAGGTCCTTTTCGATCTTCTGCAGAAGACCGCGGTTCTTTTCCAGAAGTTCAGCCAGACGGTCCGTAACCGCGCGCCATGCATCGGGATTGATATAGCGGAAAGCCAGCTCTTCCAGCTCTTCGCGCATGTCCTGCATACCCATGCGGCCAGCGAGTGGCGCATAGATATCCATGGTTTCTTCGGCAATGCGCAGGCGCTTGTCCTCGCGCATGACGCCGAGCGTGCGCATATTGTGCAGACGGTCGGCAAGCTTGACCAGAAGCACGCGCACATCTTCGGCAATGGCCAGAAGCAGCTTGCGCAGGTTTTCCGCCTGCACGGCCTTCTTGGAAACCAGATCGAGCTTCTTGAGCTTGGTCAGTCCTTCGACGAGCTTGCCGATTTCCGGTCCGAACAGCTGGTCGATTTCCTGACGGGTCGCGGTGGTGTCTTCGATGGTGTCGTGCAGAAGCGCGATGGCGATCGTCGCCTCATCAAGATGCATGTCCGTGAGGATGGCCGCGACTTCGAGAGGATGGGAGAAATAAGGGTCGCCGGAAGCACGTTTCTGACTGCCATGTTTCTGCATGGCATAGACATATGCCTTGTTGAGAAGCGCCTCGTTTACATCCGGCTTGTATCGCTGCACACGCTCCACAAGCTCATACTGGCGCATCATCTACGACAACTCCCTCAAACCAACGCCGGGCGGTTCGCGGCCACGCCGCAAAACAATGACACCCAACCGAGCACAACTTCGCAAATTATCGAGTGTTTTGCGAGCTTTAGCACCGACTTTCTGCCAACAGGATTAATTTCAGACAGAAATCAATTTCCTGCAAGCCGCCGCGGCGATCATTTTATGTTCACGCGCGTAAAAATACGCGCCGCGGCCTGATGAGCCGCAGCGCGTGTATAAAAAGGCAACCCGATAGCGGATTAGAAGTCGTCGTTCTTTTCCGGAGCGACCAGACCTTCGATACCGGCCAGAAGCTCTTCTTCCGACATGCGGTCGAAAGACACGATGTCTTCCTCGGCAGCATCGGCAATGCCTTCAGCCAGTTCGTCGGACGACGAGGTGATCTGGGCAGGAGCAGCAGCTTCCGGCTCATCCACTTCCACATGCTTCTGCAGCGAGTGGATCAGGTCTTCCTTCAGATCGTCCGGCGAAAGCGTTTCGTCGGCGATTTCGCGCAACGCAACGACGGGGTTCTTATCATTGTCGCGGTCGACAGTGATCGAAGCGCCCTGGGAAATCTGGCGGGCGCGATGACCGGCGAGCAGAACCAGCTCGAATCGGTTCTCGACTTTGTCTACGCAGTCCTCAACAGTGACGCGGGCCATACACGGTCCCTTTCATTTTCGAACTTTAAACGGATTTTTTCAGCACATAACGCCTGTCGGGCGAAATTACAAGCCAAAGCGGGATTACAGGCGTTAAATAGCCTCAATCCGTTCATATACCCTCGATTTTTAACGATATACCGCATAATATCTCATCGCATTTCAAAATGGAACAATATTAAGCAGACCAAAATTCGTTCCCATATCGAAATTGCTACATTAGGTAAATTAGCTCACTAAAATAACAACCTATGGTTGCTTGTTTTTCTATAATATGTCCTTAGAAACGCTATAAACGCTATTGGTAGAAATATTTCGCCAGCCGACGTTTGTGAAACAAATCTGAATACGCGGTCGACGGTCCACACTCCCGTTAGGCTGTAGAGTGGATATATTGCACGATGTTCGATTCTCGTGAAAAAATTGCGCTTTTTATTGACGGCGCCAATTTATACGCAGCATCCAAGACCCTGGGCTTTGACATCGATTACCGCAAACTTCTGAAGGCGTTTCAGAAGCGCGGTTATTTGCTGCGCGCTTATTATTATACGGCGCTTGTTGAAGATCAGGAATATTCCTCGATCCGCCCACTGATCGACTGGCTGGATTATAACGGTTACAAGGTCGTCACCAAGGCCGCCAAGGAATTCACCGATTCGACCGGTCGCCGCAAGGTCAAGGGCAATATGGACATCGAACTCACCGTCGATGCCATGCAGCTGACCGACACGGTTGATCATTTCGTCATCTTCTCCGGCGACGGCGATTTCCGTTCGCTCGCAGAAGCCCTGCAGCGCAAGGGCCGCAAGGTTTCCGTCGTTTCGACGCTGACGACCCAGCCCGCGATGATCTCCGATGAACTGCGCCGTCAGGCCGATCATTTCATCGATCTTGTTTCACTGAAAGCTGAAATCGGTCGCGATCCTTCGGAGCGCGCGCCACGCCGCCAGGACGACGATCTCGAAGAGAATTATTGATATCGGTCAGGGTTCGATCCATGCACCAGCATGAATTTTGAGTCCTCCCGACGAATAATCCACTTTTCTACCTGAATCAAAAAGAGCGCCTGACGGCGCTCTTTTTCTTTGGAATGCGATCAGCCCCGGTCGCGGAGCAAGCGGGCCTTTTCGCGGCCCCAGTCGCGCTTCTTTTCCGTCTCGCGCTTGTCATGATTCTTTTTACCGCGCGCCACGGCCAGTTCCAGCTTCGCGCGTCCGCGATCGTTGAAATAGAGCTTCAACGGAACGACCGTCATACCGTCACGCGATACGGAGTTGAACAGGCGCGATGCTTCGCGGCTGCTCACCAGAAGTTTCCGCAAACGGCGCGGCTCGTGGTTGAAGCGATTGCCCTGCGTATATTCCGGAATATAAGAGTTGATCAGCCAGAACTCGCCATTCTCGAAGCTGGCATAGCTTTCAGCGATATTCGATTGATTGGCGCGCAGGGACTTCACCTCGGTGCCGGTCAAAACCAGACCAGC
Organism: Ochrobactrum teleogrylli; assembly: GCF_006376685.1. Taxonomy (GTDB): domain Bacteria; phylum Pseudomonadota; class Alphaproteobacteria; order Rhizobiales; family Rhizobiaceae; genus Brucella; species Brucella teleogrylli. The sequence continues at coordinate 159,000 of NZ_VEWL01000005.1, forward strand.
CTCGAGCGTGTCCAAAATCTCGAAATTGAAGCGCGCCTTGCGGTTTTCCGCGATGATCTTGCGTGCAGGGGAATTCTTCGGCTTGTTCATAACTGCACTATATAATGTGTTGCATTTAAAATGAAAACGCTCCCGCGACGGCGGGAGCGTAAAAATCAGCAGCTTGCAATTCTTTTAACGAGCAGCCACGCTAATGCCTGCTCAGTTGATGAGACCTGCATGCTTCATGGCGTGATCGATCTTCTCCGCCGTCGAAGCTTCGACCTGCACCATCGGCGAGCGCAGGCTGTTTTCGACGCGTCCAAGACGCGACAACGCATATTTCGGGCCAGACGGGTTCGGCTCGATGAACAGCGCCTTGTGCAGCGGCATCAGACGGTCCTGCAGTTCCAGCGCCTTGGCGAAATCGCCAGCCTGGCAGGCATCCTGAAACTCGGCGCATAGACGCGGCGCGATGTTCGACGTCACCGAAATGCACCCTACCCCGCCATGGGCGTTGAAGCCGAGCGCGGTCGCATCCTCGCCCGAAAGCTGGATGAAATCCTTGCCGCAGGTGCCACGCTGTTCTGAAACGCGCTCGATCTTGCCGGTCGCGTCCTTCACACCGATGATGTTCTTGTGATCGCGCACCAGAGCGCCCATCGTTTCCGGCGTCATGTCGATGACCGAACGGCCCGGAATATTGTAGATGATGAGCGGAATGGAGATCGAACGCGCAACCTGCGAGAAGTGTTCGTAAAGTCCACGCTGGGTCGGCTTATTGTAATAAGGGGTCACCACCAGCACGGCGTCGGCGCCAGCCTTTTCGGCATGCTGCGCGAGTTCAATCGCCTCCACAGTATTGTTCGAACCGGCACCTGCAATAACCGGCACGCGACCGGCGGCCACTTCGATGCAGACCTCGATGACGCGCTTGTGCTCGTCATGGGAAAGCGTCGGCGTTTCGCCGGTGGTGCCAACGGGAACGAGACCTTTGGTGCCCTCTTTTATCTGCCAGTCAACGAATGCACGAAAAGCTTTTTCATCGAACGCTCCTTCACGATCGAATGGCGTGACAAGCGCGGTAATTGAGCCCTTCAGCATCAGTAACTCCTGAAAAAGATAGACAGAACCTCAAACCGCAGGGGCGCTCGACCTCATATGCGGTTTGCGGAGGCGTTGAACAATAGTCTTGCAGCACGAATGGAGCAAGCACATTGCAAGCGGAAAACAGGGGTATTACGGCAGATTTGCGACGAAAATTCCGGCTTTATTCCAATGTTATCTTCGCTCATCCCGACAGCCCGTAAAGCCCGGTATTCCGCATGGCCGTTTCGCCGCCGTTTGCACTATCTTATAAAGCTTTTATTAATCATAGTTTCATTCCTTGGGGCCTATCCTTGACGACAAAATATGCGGGCGAAATGAAAGGCTAACAAAAGCCGAATTTTGCTAACATATTTTGCAGCAACCAAGTCCCGGCTGGCCGGATTTTTGTTTCAGAGTGCGGATGTCCAAAGAAGTCGTAGCGATCAGTATCAGACGAAAAGCCCTGCTTGCAGGATGCCTTATTGCGGTTGCCGTGCAGCCGTCGGCGTCGTTTGCGCAGTCGTCACTGCCGACCCAAGTGCCGACCCCGCTCGTGCGCCCGTTTGCGCCTGCCGCAGCACCGTCTCCGGCGTCGCCGATGAATCTCGTGACGCCAACGCCGCGTCCCACACCGCCCGATCCGGTTATCACCTCGTCATTCAGCCGCGTGGAAAACCCGGCGGCCATTGGCGGCACGCTGAAAAGCGGGCTTGATGCGCTTTATTCGAAAGATGTTGCAAGTGCGGTTGCCTTTCGCAACGGCATGCCACGCGGTTCGCTCGACCGGCAGATTCTGACCTGGGCCATTGCGACCTCGGGCGTCGAAGGCGTCACCAGCAGCGAAATCGCCGCTGCGACTGCCGAACTGCCCGGCTGGCCCGGCATTTCCACGCTTCAGCGCAATTCTGAACGCGCTCTATTCAAGGAAAACCCGCCTGCGGGAACCGTCATGGCGGCATTTGGCAGCCGTCGCCCGGTGACTACCGACGGCATGATCGTGCTCGCTCGCGCCTATGTCGGTATCGGCAATCCCGGCAAAGCCCGCGAACTCCTGTCTCCCTGGTGGGCAACGCAGCGCCTCTCGTCTGAAGACGAGCAGAAAGTGCTGAAGGAATTCAACGGCATCCTGACACGGGAAGACCATCAGCGGCGTTTTCTGCGCGCGATCTATAATGACCGTATGGCATCGGCAAAACTGCTTGCCGGTCCCGCGCAGGCCCAGTCGCTGTATAATGCTTTTGCAGCCGTCTCGCAGAAATCGCCCACCGCAGCGGCGACGATTGCCGCCGTGGACCGTTCATGGCAGGCGAATGCGGCCTATCAGTTTTTGAAGATTCGCTATCTGCGTCGCACTGAGCGCTATGATGACGCGACCGAGTTGATGCTGAAAGCGCCGCGTCAGGCAGCCATGCTGGTCGATCCGGACGCATGGTGGACCGAACGACGTATTCTGTCGCGCGAGTTGCTCGATCTCGGCAAGCCGCAACTGGCCTATAAGGTAGTCGCGGCCCATGCAGCCGAATCGCCAGCGGTTGCCGCCGAAGCGGAATTTCATGCTGGCTGGTATGCGCTCCGCGCGCTCAAGCAACCCAAGACTGCCGCACCGCATTTCGCCAGAATTGCCGAAATCTCCGCCCGTCCAATTTCCGCGTCCCGCGCCTATTATTGGCTCGGACGCGCTGCGGATGCGGGAAGCGGCGGCAATGCCCGTGATTTTTATCGTCGCTCGGCCCATTTCGGCACGACATTCTATGGCCAGCTTTCCGCAGCCAAGCTGGATGAAAAGGCGCCGGAACTGATCTATCCGAAGCCGACCGAGACGGATCGCGCGCGCTTTGCCAACCGCCATGCGGTGCAAGCCATCAAACGTCTCGAACAAATCGGTTATGCCACCAAGGCGACATCCATCTATACGCAGCTTTCGCAGGAACTCGACAGTGTCGGCGAACTGGCTTTGCTGGCCGTCATGGCAGAGCGCAACGAGAACCATTATCTGGCACTGCGTGTCGGCAAAACCGCAGCCCTGCGCGGGCTGGATGTGGGTGCGCTTTCGCATCCGCTCGGCGCCATTCCGGCCAGCGCCAATATCAGCGGCTCGGGCAAGGCGCTTGCCTATGCCATCGCGCGTCAGGAAAGCGAGTTCAATGTCGGCGCAGTTTCGAAGGCCGGTGCACGCGGACTGTTGCAGCTGATGCCTGCGACCGCCAAGAGCGTCGCAACACGCAACGGCATGGCCTTCTCCGCACCGCGCCTCACGAGCGACGCAGGCTATAACGCCACGCTCGGCGCACATTTCCTGGGTGAACAGCTCGACCGTTTCAACGGTTCCTATGTGCTGACTTTCGCCGGATATAATGCCGGACCGCGCCGCGCATCGGAATGGGTCGAGAAATATGGCGATCCGCGCGGCCAGTCGATTGAAGAGGTCGTGGACTGGATCGAGCGCATTCCCTATTCGGAAACGCGCAATTATGTGCAGCGCGTGATGGAAAATTACGAGGTCTATAAAGCGCGCCTGACCGGTTCCGCCGATATTGAAACCGATCTGGTTTACGGGCGCCGCTAGAGCGGTTCCGATTATGCGTCGGATTTTTTCGTAGGCTTTGCTTTCGGCTTGGCTGGAGCCTTCCTGGCTCTGGCTGGCCGTTTGGCCGCTGGCTTGATCGTGGTCTCCACAAGCCTTTCTGCCTGGCCGATCCAGTTTTCGCGCACGATTCGGCGCGGGAAACCGATGTGACGTTCGACCCATGCAGCTTCCCCATCCGACCAGTTTGCGATCTGGTCATAATGATAGACGCCAAGCCCATTCAGCATCGATTGAATAGCCTTGCCTATTCCGCTGATCGCGGTCAGTTCGTCTGCTTTGCCTTCGCGCGGCGCATCCAGCAGTTCCGGGCGGCCCGGATCTTCCGGCTCACTCTGTTCTTCCGGTTGGACCGGCTGCACCGGCAGCGGCCCGCCAACGACTTCGGCATCCGGCACAGGCGCTTTCTTCGGCGCGCTCGCCTTTACGGGCTTCTTGTCTTTCGTGAGCGGCGCGGTCACCGCCTCTTTCACAGGCGCGGGCTGAACCGGCTCCGGCTTCTCATCCACGGCTGGAGCCGAAAGCGCAGCCGCGACGATTGTGCGTTCCTCGTCGGTCATGGCCTTGTTCTTGCGTCGGAACAATCTGCCCAGAACGCATCCGACGATAAACGCCACTGCAACAAGGATCGCCAGTTGAATGATCAGCAACGGCATATCGGTTTCCCTCGTATTCTGTACTACGCGCCCTAACCTCTCGATTCGGCGCATTTTATTCTCCAGGCTCGCTTTGAAGCCCGCACAGCTCGCAATGGCGGCTCTATTTACGACCGCTCAGCCATCCGACAACGATCCCGATCAATACCGCCGCGAGAAGAACGGGCCAGAATGTTTCAGCAAGATAAAGCATCAAAACCTGCACTGGGTTTCATAGGTCAATTCCAATCCGTCAGTCATAATAAGAAAGCAAAAATTGAAACAGCGAAACTGTCATTTTCGAACAGGAAAGTCGCTGGATTAACCTACCGCAACGGAAGCTTTAATCCGCAGAATCACGGCTCAACCAAATCTGATGCCGCCAGTTTCAAATCGAATGGCAGCGGCTTGGACAAAATATCCGCCATCGACCGATATTGCTCAGCACTGGCCGCCTTCCCTTTTATCGAAAGCGATCCGTCCGTGATCGTTATCTCGCCACCGGCAAGTCCTTTGGTCAGAGAGAGCGCAAACAGGATGCCATCCGCAAATTGCGGCCAGCTGCCGCGCGCCAGCGCCATTTCATCGTCGAGCGTCAGGCCCGGTGCAGCCGCTTCCGCAGCCTCCATGATGCGGTCGCGCAAGGCGTTTTCAGGGATAGAGCCGGTGAAAACCAAACCGTCATTGCTCTTCTCTATCTTAAAAACATAAGGCGACGCGGCCGGCAGAACCGATGTGAGGTCGGTGATGTCGTTTACTCCCCACACAGCGCTCAATGCAGCACGTGCAGCATCTTGCGCTGCCGGGTCGGGCGCGATGCCCTTCAGGGTGACATCGCGGCCTTCAATATCAAAACCCGTCCAGACATAGGGCGCCAGCGCTTCGGAGGTGCGGCTGGAAATATCGGTCTGAACACGATCCACGCCGAACCACAGCGCCAGCGCCGTCAGTGTTGCGGTCCACGTTAGCCCCGGCCAGAACCAGCTTTTCATGTCGCCTCACCTTCCGTGTCTGTGATCCGCTTCGTCCGAGCGGCGCATTTCAATAGCTCGTTCGTACAAAGACAGGACATTCCACAAATGCAAGAGCCGTTCGAATCAGAGAACAACAAAAAACCCGGCAGCTGAGCTGCCGGGTTTCCTGTAACCAATCCGTAAAGGATTAGAACGAACGCTGGAAGCGGATGGTGCCGCCGATTGCGTCCTTTTCGGTGATGCCACCGTCATAGGCGCGCCAGTCGTTGCTGAAGCGGGTGTAGTTGATTTCTGGCGTAATGGTGAAGCCAGGAACCAGCTCGTAAGCAACGTTAGCAGCAATTGCGGTCTTGCCCCAATCGTCATGCGCGCCCTGAAGGTTGAAGACAGCCTTGTCGGTTGCCTTGAACTTCAGACCACCCCAGACAGCCCAATCGCCGCCCCACTGGCCGTACATCTGGTCCGGAGATTCTTCCGAAGCGTATGCACCCTGCAACCAGAGCGAGAAACGGTCGGTGATGTTGACGTCGCCGCGAACCTTGGCAGCCCACTCTTCGATGACCGAGTCGTAAGCTACGACGCCAGCGATCGAACCCCAGCCGCCAGCATACTTCAGGCCGCCAACAACGTGTGGCATGTAGCCGTCGATCGAATAGTCGTGGAAGCCATTCGAGAAACCGCCATCATCGTCGCCACCCTGTTCGAGAGCGATCACAGCCGAGAAGCCGTTGCCACCAGTGAAGGTGTACGAGATCTTGCCCGTGCGGTATGCGCCAGCCGAGACCACGTCATCATTGATGATGTCGCCGAGGTAGCCGGTGAAGGTGTGGAATTCCGACTCATCGATACCGACCTTCAGGCCGCCGAGTTCGATATAAGCGAACTGCAGCGTTACGTCAGAGCTGGTGCCGCCGAAAGCTTCCTCGCCGATTGGTGCCGTACCGCCGTAGTAACCGTCACGACGCGAGTTGCTCGACGAGTAGTTGAAACGGGTTTCGGTGAACGTCTTCAGGGTGCCGAGTTCGGTTTCCGAAGCGGTCGAGGTGCGGAGCGCGAAACGAGCCGACTTATCCCAACCTTCACGGTCCTGACCGGAATAAACGTTGTCGCCGCCCTTTACGTCGTAACGGACGTAACCATGGATGCGCAGGCAGGTTTCGGTGCCCGGGATGTAGAAGTAGCCAGCGCCGTATGCGTCGCAAACGCGAACATATTCAACGGCTTCGGGCTCTGGCGCGACGATTGCGTCGGCAGCCTGAGCGCCGGAAGCTGCAACCAGAGCTGCAGCGGAGCCGAGAAGAAGGCTCTTGATGTTCATTTCTGACCTCCAGTCAAAGTTAAAAACGGGTCTGGGCATTTTGATTTGGCTGAAGGACAACCTGTCCCCATCCCCTTGTGAAAAAGTCGCCCCGAAGCGCTCCTTCTTCTGGATGTGAAGATACTCGCCCGTTCCCTCGTTTCAACTGCGAATACGGCTTACCCGCCCCAGCAAGCCCTCTATGCAGAATGGTTGTTGCAGAAAAGACACGAAATTGTCAGCTTTGGTGGCCCTTCTTTAGAGTTTATTAACATTCCTAACCACGAATTAACCGATCTTAACGATTGAAAACGTACATTTTTTTAAGTTAAGCGCCAAAACAGCGTCGAGATTCTACCATTTGCCACCTGGGAACAGAAAGTGTCCTGCGGATGTCCGTAACTTGGTGATTCCTCTTGTGAGAGGCCGAATCTCTAATGTTCTGAATGGCATGATTGTGCGACGGACCAATGAAGAGCGCAAAGCCGAAACGCCGCAAATCAAGCCTGCACCATGGTTGCCTTATATATAATGCGTGTAATTCGCAGGAAATTTTACCAGCTGTTGCGTAAATCGCTTGAAATGCCTCGGCGTACCGGCTATCTCGCCCTTACCGGAGAGGTGGCCGAGTGGTCGAAGGCGCTCCCCTGCTAAGGGAGTAGACCTCATAAGGGTCTCGTGGGTTCGAATCCCATCCTCTCCGCCACTAGCTGCAGTCAGCTTTCCAACTCCTTCCCCAAAATCATCGATAGTATCGGCTCTTTGAGCCGTTTCTCGACGCATGTTCAGGCCGTGCGATGCGAGCGTTTTTTGACACCTTGAATCTCGAAAATACGTAACATACTGATTTATAGGTATTTTCTGGTTTCCCTCCGATTCTTGACTGGAGGTCAGAAATGAACATCAAGAGCCTTCTTCTCGGCTCCGCTGCAGCTCTGGTTGCAGCTTCCGGCGCTCAGGCTGCCGACGCAATCGTCGCGCCAGAGCCCGAAGCCGTTGAATATGTTCGCGTTTGCGACGCATACGGCGCTGGCTACTTCTACATCCCAGGCACCGAAACCTGCCTGCGCATCCATGGTTACGTCCGTTACGACGTAAAGGGCGGCGACAACGTCTACACCGGCGAAGACCGCAAGGGCTGGGACAAGGGCGCTCGTTTCGCGCTCCGCACCTCGACCGCTTCGGAAACCGAATACGGCACGCTGAAGACCTACACCGAAACCCGCTTCAACTACGGTGCAGCCAATTCCCGTCATGACGGTTATTACGGCGGCTACCAGTTTGACGAAGACACCGTCTGGGGTGGCGTTGGTTCCGACGTTGCTCTGCAGTTCGCTTACATCGAACTCGGCGGCCTGAAGGTCGGTATTGATGAGTCTGAATTCCAGACCTTCACCGGCTACCTCGGCGATGTCATCAACGATGACGTAGTCGCAGTTGGCGGCTATCGCACGGGCAAGATCTCGTACACCTTCACCGGCGGCAACGGCTTCTCGGCTGTGATCGCTCTTGAACAAGGTGACGACGGCTTCACCATCGACGGCTACATGCCGCACGTTGTTGGCGGCCTGAAGTATGCTGGCGGCTGGGGTTCGATCGCTGGCGTCGTAGCTTACGACTCGGTCATCGAAGAGTGGGCTGCCAAGGTTCGCGGCGACGTCAACATCACCGACCGTTTCTCGGTTTGGTTGCAGGGCGCGTACTCGTCGGAAGAATCTCCGCTGCAGATGTACGGCATGTGGGGCGGCGATTGGGCTGTCTGGGGTGGCCTGAAGTTCAAGGCAACCGACAAGGCTGTCATCAACATTCAGGGCGCGCATGACGACTGGGGCAAGACCGCAGTTACGGCCAACGTTGCTTACGAACTGGTTCCTGGCTTCACCATCACGCCAGAAGTTTCCTACACCAAGTTCGGCGGCGAATACCGTAATGTCGTTGACGAAGACAACGCTTTCGGCGGCATGGTCCGTTTCCAGCGTTCGTTCTAATCAGATCGAGCTTGAAACCAAAGGCGCCAGCGGGAAACCGCTGGCGTCTGCAATCGTAGAATCGTTGTTCACAGAGTTGTGAAACCACCCGCCTCGAAATGGGGATTTCGGCCGGTGGCGATGAGGGGAATTACCGAGAAACAGAAAGATGGGGACAAACGGGGGGCCTTAAACAAGGATCGCACCATGTCTCTGCATAAAATTAGCCTACTTATCTTGTGCTTCTTAAATTATTCCATTAGTTGTGCAGCCCGGAGAATGCCGGGGGGCGCAAAATGATAACTATTGGGGAAACCAAAGTCGGTTCTGGTGACAAGTACGCGCCAATCATCGACTACAATCTGAACTACGCATCCGACAGAAGCCAAAACCATCGCCTCGTGGAGAAATTCTCCATCGCTGAGTTGACGGGAAAATATATAAACATTCTGTGGGATGACGGCTCGCACAAGTATAATGTAAGGTCGTTTCTCGGCGAGATTGACGAAATTCTGAAGGGCGAACGCTTTTCAGGTTTCGATCAGGAAATGCTTGATTCCCTTATTGGCACGCTCCGTGAGCGCGGCAACAGCAATGCAACCATCAACAGAAAGATGGCTGCGCTGAGCAAGCTGCTGCGAAAGGCGCATAAAATGGGGGATATCTATAGTCTGCCGGAGTTCGTCCGACAGAAAGAACGGGTCGGACGCATCCGTTTCCTCGAATATGAGGAAGAAAAGCGCCTGTTCGCCGCGATTAAATCGCGCTGCGAAGACAGTTTCCGTCTTGCTGTATTTCTGGTTGATTCGGGCTGCCGTCTTGGCGAAGCCATCGGTTTGACCTGGAACGATTTGCAGGACCATCGCGTCACCTTCTGGCTCACCAAATCCAACAGAAGCCGTACTGTTCCCCTCACCCGCCGTGCTGCAAAGGCAACGAAGATCGCACATGAGCGCCTCAAAGGCCCATTCTCGATGCTCAATCAGGTTCGGTTCCGCCAGATCTGGAACGAAGCCAAGATGGAAGTCGGCCTGGGCACTGACGATCAGGTCGTACCGCATATTCTGCGCCATACCTGTGCTTCGCGCCTCGTTCGCGGCGGGATTGATATTCGCCGTGTGCAGATGTGGCTGGGCCATCAGACGCTGCAAATGACAATGCGATATGCGCATCTGGCTACGCATGATCTCGATTCCTGTGTGAAAGTGCTGGAGATTCACTAGAGCTTTCCGACCAACGCCGGAGCGCCGACAGGGACAAATCGGGACACACCTGATTTCGATTACGCCAAGAGGCGCGATTCGTTGGTAAAGAAAAAGCGATCGAATTATTGCCACACCCACGCGGTCCTTCGTAGACTTGTAATATAACGTTCTAAAGCATGCTGTTCGTCTTCTCGCGACAGCACTGGACACGGAACTTTCCGCATCGGCCTCCATTTTCATCCGCCATTGTTGTTCGGAAGCGGAACGCACCAACTTAATCGAGCGATGCGAATTTCTTCAGTCCTTACGGCCACGCATTCTTCTGTGGTTTCCGCTTTGCGTCGGGCACGCCTTAGCCGGCCAGTGTTTGAAAACACACTCCGAAAAAGCGGCCCTCGCCTTTCCTACTATGGCACCTCGAACCTTTATCGATCGCCTTCGTCAAAACGACACGACGGAACACGCCGCACAGCTGATCGCAATGAACCTCGCATCAACAGTACCCGATTGAAAATCCGGGATCGTCAACGCTTTCTCAGCTAAATGAAAGTGATGCGTTGACCACATCACGAATGCCGCCAACCCTGATCACCTATTTTCATAACCAGCAAATGGACCGCTAAACACGCCTTTCTCACCATTCTGGTGGAACCGACGGGCAGGTCTTGCTATGCCTGATTATCGGGAGGACGAACGGCCATGCGGCAGCAGCTGCGGACCATCTCGCCCGACCGAGCCGCGTTCATTGCCTGACGGAAAGCTGACTGGATATCGCCATGGGATCACCCCGCCTCACGCCTCTTGTGGAAAAGCTGCCTTCAACCGTGCCGTTTGTCGGCCCCGAAACGCTGGAATTGCAGCGCGGCAAACCGTTCAAGGCCCGCATTGGCGCCAATGAGAGTAGTTTCGGCCCAGCACCTTCGGTGATCGAAGCGATGCAGCGCGAAGCTGCAGAGGTCTGGAAATATGGTGACCCGGAAAATTACGAACTGCGCCATACCATCGCCGGGCATCACGGCTTGAAAGCCGAGAATATCATGCCTGGTGCTGGCGTCGACGCCCTACTTGGTCTGGTCGTTCGCCAGTATGTTCAAGAGGGTGACAAGGTCATCAACTCACTCGGCGGCTATCCGACCTTCAATTATCACGTCGCAGGTTATGGCGGCGCGTTAGTGACGGTGCCTTATCGCAATGATAAATCGGATCTGGATGGCCTGCTCGCTACTGCAAAGCGCGAGAATGCAGCCATCGTCTATGTGGCCAACCCGGATAACCCGATGGGGACCTGGCACGAAGGCGCCGACATTCAGTCATTCATCGACGGGATTCCGGAAACGACGATGCTCATTCTGGATGAAGCCTATTGCGAGACCGGACCGGATTCGGCCTTCCCACCTTTCGAAGCAGATCGCCCAAATATTCTGCGTATGCGCACCTTCTCCAAGGCCTACGGTTTGGCGGGCATTCGCTGCGGTTATGTCGTCGGCAGCTCTGAAGCGATCCGCTCATTCGACAAAATCCGCGACCATTTCGCCGTCAACCGTGTCGCGCAGGCAGCAGCTATCGCAGCGCTGAAAGATCAGGCCTATCTCAAGGACGTTGTCGGCAAAATCCATGCCGGTCGCGACCGTATCGCTGCCATTGCCGCGGCCAATGGCTTGAGCGCCATCCCTTCGGCAACCAATTTCGTGGCTATTGACTGTGGACGCGATGCAGCCTTCGCCTCCGCCATTATGAATGGACTGATCGCGCGCGATGTTTTCGTGCGTAAGCCCGGCGCACCGGTTCTCGACCGCTGCATTCGCGTGAGCGTGGGAATCGACGAGCAGCTGGATGTCTTCGAAGCCGCCCTGCCCGGCGCATTGGAAGATGCCCGCCAGTCCGTCAAAAGCACCGAAACCGTTTGAACAGCGAGCCATCATGTCCAGTTTATTGAATGGCAGACCCTATAACGTTCTTTTCAGCACGCTCGGTGGCCTTTGCGGCGCGCTGGCAATTGCTGCCTATGCGGGCGCTGCCCATGGGGGTGAAAACCACCTCGGCAGCATAGCACCTTTGCTTCTGGGGCACGCGCCAGCCCTGTTCGTGCTGGCCCTATTGGCACCTGCAAGCCGCGCAGCCATGATCGGCGGCGCACTTCTGGTCGTAGGCCTTGCACTCTTCTGCGGTGATCTTTTCATGCGCGATATCACCGGCAATCGGCTGTTCCCCCTTGCCGCGCCGACAGGCGGAAGCCTGATGATTCTTGGCTGGCTCGGTGTTGCGCTGACCGGCTGGTTTTCACGACAAAAATAAAGGGCCTCACGGCCCCTTTTTCTTAAAGTGTGTCGCATTCAGTCATATTCACGCGACACATTTTAAGCTTTTGTTTTTACGCATGTCTCCCGAAACTGGTTCCCACTTCGGGAGACATGCTTTAGATCAGGAATTGCCCTTGAGGCGTGCATTGCAAAGGCTGTAATAGCCGCCGCCCTTCTGCACCCACTTCAGGCCGCCAAGTGCATTGGCATCCTTCAATGCGTGATACTGCTCAAGGCAGGTGTGCATGCGCGCCTTGCCAGCCGATTCATTCGAATATTTCGCAGAAACGGCAGTTGGGAACTTCACGCCCTTTGGAGCCGCGACGGTTGGTGCAGCAGGTTCGCTATTGCCATCCGTGCTGAGCGCAACCGGATCGGCACCAGCGCCGCATTCGGCCTTACGGAAATCGTTCCACTTCACGCCACCATCTGTGCCTGCGTCCTTGGCAGCCTGATATTTGGCGCTGCACTGCTTCATCGTCAGGCCCTTGGCGCTGTCATCAGCGGCAGGAGCTGCCGTTTTTGCAGCCTTGGCGGCTGGCGCTGCTGCGGCAGGTGCCGCCGGAGCAGCTGCGGTATCGTCGTCGCCGCACTGCGCTTTGCGGAAGTCGTTCCACTTCAGATTGCCGAGCGTTCCGGCGTCTTTGGCGGCCTGATACTTGGTGCTACATTCCTTCATCGTCAACGCGCTTGCAGGCGACGAGAAGGTAAAAGCCGCTGCACCCATAATGATGGCGGTGCCTGCCAAAGCTGTGATGGTTCGAATGGACATTGCGTCACTCCCTATCGAATACGGCCCCTTGGATCGCGAGACACCGGATTGATGCTTCCCGACCGATCTCTATTGCATATGCAGGGATTCTATATTCCTCAGCATATGCCGGAATTAAGAAGAACGCAGGCCCAACCTGTTGCTCCTGTTCATTCCTTTTCCGCGCCAACATTGCTCCTGGCAAAATTGACTGTCAATCGTTTGCTTAATATTACAGGCTCTGGCAATACAAATTTTCTAACGATCATTTTCGGCCCGTTATGGTTACCACCTTCATAGTAACGACATAGTAACGTCATCAAATTGACCCCATTCTATTTAAGCAGAAACTGCATTAAGGACGGTGGACGATGCCACAGCGTATCATGATTATCGGTGGCGCCGGTTCAGGAAAATCGACGCTGGCGCGGGAACTGGGCCAGATGCTGGACCTGCCGGTCATCCACATCGACACCATCTACTGGCAGCCCGGCTGGGTGATGCGTTCGCTGGATGAAATCGCGCGTCTGACAAAGGAAGCGGCGGATGGCGAGGCTTGGGTCTTTGAAGGCAATCATAGCCATACCATGCCCTATCGCGCCTCACGCGCCGACATGCTCATCTTTCTCGACATTTCGACGGGCCGCCGCCTCTGGCGGGTCATCAGGCGCATCGCGAAATATCATGGCCGCACCCGACCGGATATGGGCGAAGGCTGCCCGGAGCGTTTTGACTGGGATTTCATCAAATGGGTGGTCGATTATCGCAAAAATGGGCGGATTCGCGCCGTGAAATTCATGGAAGAGCCCCCAAATCACCTCATAAAGCGCCATTTACGCGAGCCCCGCGAAGTGGACGCTTTTCTCGACAGCATTCGTCGCGAAACAAAACAAAAGCAAACCAACCATAAAAAGTAGCGAGCCGATAAAGGCAGGCGTAAAATAGCAATATTGCAAATGATGCCAAGGCGCTCTGGCACTGCTATATTCCATGCGTCTCCCAAGACTTGACGCTCGTGTACGATCATCGCAACAACGACCCTATCGGCACAGCGCAATCATCTGTTAAACGAGCGCCGGACCCAATCCGGCTTTTGACTTTTGAGCCGGTTTCCCGGCTCTCGCTGCTGGAGTCCGAACGTGGCCAATATCGCAGATAGCGCCGCTCCGCTTGCCGGTGTGCCCAATACAATGAGCCACGACCGTCATCGCCTCTACGAAGACGCGATGGCCATGCTCATTGGCACGTCGTTCATCGCGCTCGGAATCAATCTCTACAGTCATGCAACTTTGATGACCGGCAGCACCGCCGGTATCGCCCTTCTCATTCACTATGCGACGGGCACAAATTTCGGCCTTCTCTATTTCCTGATCAACCTGCCGTTCTATTATTTTGCCATCCGGCGCATGGGATGGCCATTCACGATCCGCACCTTCGTTGCGGTCGGCATGTTGTCGGGTTTTGCATGGCTGATACCGCAGAGCGTCGATTTCAGCACGGTCAATCCGCTGTTTGCAGCGCTGATGGGCGGCACCTTGATGGGAATGGGTGTGTTGGCACTTTTCCGCCACCGCTCCGGCGTCGGCGGCGTCAATATTCTGGCGCTCTATCTCCAGGACGCTTATAAAATTCGGGCGGGCTGGTTTCAGCTCGGCCTTGATCTGGTGATCATGCTGGCATCACTGTTCTTCATCCCGTGGCAGAACATGGCGCTGTCCCTGCTGGGCGCAGTGGCGATGAACCTCATCATCGCGATCAATCACAAGCCGGGCCGCTATCTCGGCATGAGCTGATGCACAAAAGCCGCCTTCGAAGGCGGCTTTTGTTTCCGGTCATGACTTTCGCAGTATCAGTGCGTGGTCATCCATTCGCGTGCATCGCGAAGGGCTGCAGCCAGTTCAGTCTTGCTCATTGTAGCGGCAACCTGATTGCGCATCCGGGCGGCCTTCTCGTTGCCGCGAATGGCAGCGATGTTGAGCCACTTATGGGCTGCGACCACGTCGATCTCGCAATCACGACCGATTGCAAACTTCATGCCCATTTCCAGAAGAATGCGGTCCTGCGAGGCGATCTTTTGCTGCTGCGTAAAGCTCTGAAACTGTGCCATTTTTCTTTGTCCCTGTTAAATCCCGAGAACCGTCCGGTCTTTCTTTCGTGGCGGTTGCTACCGCTTTGAAAACGCCGTCTCTGTCGTTCCGTTCATGATGTCGAGAATAGAGCTCAGGGCTGAAATGCGCGTTAAACCAGATGCTTAACGTCTGACCAACAAAATCCCAACAAGGTGTAAACTTGGGATTTTGTTAAACATCCAAGCCTCGCGGATTGCTGGGTTTTTCCAAAAATTCAATTCAAATCCGCTCGGTGCATGGAAACCGGATGATAACCATAGGACAAACGCTGTCCGTCGGATTGGTGCATTTCGACGTTTACACATGCGCAGAGAATCCCTTCACCAACGCTCCCGCGAGAGTGAAAATTCCACTTCCGCTCTTGCGAAATCTCGTTTACGTTTACGTTTGCGTAAGTCGTGGCGATTGGGGGAGAACACTGTCGTCTTGCAAAACCGGCGCAATCCGAGGCTTTGCGATCAGGCAAAGGCCCCGGTTACGGCGACCACAGCAAATGAACGAAGCGGTTTGCGCCATATCCCGATGGAGCGGGACTGGCGCACATTGGGAGGAATGAATGATCCGCACTCTTATTCTTGGAATGACACTTGCAGCCAGTTTCGCCGCGTCCGCCTTGGCGGAGGAAGGCATTGTGGGCAGCTGGAAGCGCCCGAACGGTACCATCATCAGCTATGCGTCCTGCGGCGGCAACAAATTCTGCGGCACGGTCATGACCGGCGAGTACAAGGGCAAGTCCATCGGCACCATGTCCGGCACGGGTGGCAGCTACAAGGGCGAAGTCAACAAGCTCGACGAAGGCAAGACCTATACGGGCAAGGCATCGGTGAAGGGCAACACACTATCGCTGTCGGGATGCGTACTCGGCGGCCTGATCTGCAAGAGCGAAAGCCTGACGCGCCAATAATCGCGGCGGCAACAGTCACCAAACGAAAAGGGCGGCCTGAATAGCCGCCCTTTCCTTTTATTCCGCGTTTAGCGCGCTTTCTGGCCGAAGAGAATCTTCTGCGCTTCCTTGTCGTTAGCGAGATTGGATTTTTCGCGCTCTTCCTTACCGACAAGCAGACCGCGCGCGACGGCCGGACGCGCGTTCATGGTTTCATGCCAGCGCTTCACGTTCGGGAAATCATCGAGGTTCTGCTCGTAGTTCTTGAAAGCATTCACCCAGCCGATACTGGCCATATCCGCGATGGAATATTCGCCGGTGATATAATCCTTGCCTTCGAGCTGACGGTTCAGCACGCCATAAAGACGGTTGACCTCATTGGTATAGCGGTCGATGCCATACTGCACCTTTTCCGGCGCATAGAGACGGAAGTGCCCCGCCTGCCCGGACATCGGCCCCAGCCCGCCCATCTGCCACATCAGCCATTCGTCGACGGCCACGCGCTTGCGTTCGTCAGTCGGGTAAAACTTACCGAACTTACGTCCAAGATATTGGAGAATAGCGCCGGATTCGAAAACCGAGATCGGTTCGCCGCCCGGACCTTCAGGATCGATGATAGCTGGCATGCGGTTGTTTGGGGCAATCTTCAAGAAGTCCGGTTTGAACTGGTCGCCCTTGCCGATATTGACATATTTGACCTCGTAAGGAACGCCCAGTTCCTCCAGCATGATGCTGATTTTGACGCCATTCGGCGTTGGCCAATAGTACAGCTCGATAGGCTTTGTCTGTTCAACCATGGGCTTTCTCCAACTCGTTCGAATGTGTGCAGCAGATTTGTGCGGGAGGCGTCCCGCGTTCCAATGATGGGAAACATAAGACCCATTTCGACAGGCACAAGACCAATCCGGCGCATTTAACGGAACATCAATATTTTTGAACCGCACATGAACGACCGTATCAGCTGCGGTTCAGGCGCGCTCGCTAAACTGGGCAACAACAAGGACGGATTTGAACCTTTTGGGGGCTTTCATGTTGCTCAGGCGCCTGACGATCGTTTGTCTGCTCATTGCCGGATTGGCGGTTGTCGCCGGCGTCTTCGCAGACAGGAAACACGATAGCTATCGTGACCAGACGATGTTCGGCCCGCTGGCTTCCATGCAGGTCAAGACGGGGAAACAGCCATGACCAGAACCATTCGTTCCAGTGCCGCAATCGCGCTGCGCGTATTCCTATTCACAGCGATTTTCACCGGCCCGGCAGCAACCTTCGCCTATATGCAAATCGGCGAGCACACCAAGATGAGTGGCGTCGGCCTGGTGCTTTATGTCAGCCTGCAACGCACCGCATAATCTGCTTCATTTTATGGTCATGGACTCTGCTATACTAAGCCATGACACAGCGAATCGAACAATCATTTCTCAATGAAATCAAAACGCCGTCGCCGGTCGAGCCGGAGGTGTTTACCGATGCGAGCGCGGCGGTTGCCGCGCTGCAAAAGCTTTACGAGCGCAATACGGGTTTTCTGCGCAATGCTTTCGAGAAAGTGGCGCGCGGGGAAATACGTGCCCAGCGATACCGCGCCTTCTACCCCGAGATTTGCCTTTCCACGTCGAGCTTCGCGCATGTGGATTCGCGTCTGGCTTTTGGCCATGTTTCGACGCCGGGCGATTATTCCGCCACCATTACCCGTCCCGACCTGTTCGACCATTATCTGACCGAGCAAATCCGCCTGCTGATGCGCAATCACGGCGTGACGGTTACGGTGCGCGAATCGTCCACACCGATCCCGATCCATTTTGCCTTCATGGAAGGCACCTATGTGGAGGCCTCGGTCGCGAGCGCCTTCCAGCATCCGCTGCGCGATCTGTTCGACGTGCCGGATCTGGCGGCCACCGACGACAAGATCGTCAATGCAGACTTTGAACCCGCGCCGGGCGAACCGATGCCGCTTGCGCCCTTCACGGCACAGCGCATTGATTATTCGCTGCACCGGCTGGCGCATTACACGGCGACCAGCCCGGCGCATTTCCAGAACTTCGTGCTCTTCACCAACTACCAGTTCTACATGGATGAGTTCTGCGCCTATGCCCGCGATTTGATGGCGCAGGGCGGCGGCGGTTACGAACAATTCGTGGAACCGGGCAATCTCATTACCCGTGCGGGCGAAACCGCGCCAAGCAGCGGCACCCCATTGGGACGCCTGCCGCAGATGCCAGCCTATCACCTGCAGCGCTCCGACCATTCCGGCATCACCATGGTGAATATCGGCGTTGGACCTTCCAACGCCAAGACAATCACCGACCATATTGCCGTGCTGCGTCCGCATGCATGGCTGATGCTCGGCCATTGCGCAGGCCTGCGCAACAGCCAGCAGCTTGGCGATTACGTGCTGGCCCACGCTTATATGCGTGAGGATCACGTTCTCGACGACGACCTGCCGGTCTGGGTTCCCCTGCCCGCGCTGGCGGAAATTCAGGTCGCGCTGGAAGAAGCGGTCGAAGAAATCACCGGCCTCGAAGGCTATGATCTCAAGCGCATCATGCGTACCGGCACCGTTGCCACCATCGACAATCGCAACTGGGAACTGCGCGACCAGCGCGGCCCGGTGCAGCGTCTTTCGCAGGCACGCGCCGTTGCGCTCGACATGGAATCGGCCACCATCGCCGCCAACGGCTTCCGCTTCCGCGTACCCTACGGCACCCTGCTCTGCGTTTCGGACAAGCCACTGCACGGCGAGTTGAAGCTGCCGGGCATGGCGACCGAGTTCTACAAGCGGCAGGTGGCGCAGCATCTGCGCATCGGTATCCGCGCGGTGGAAAAGATCGCCGCCATGCCGGATGAAAGGCTGCATTCGCGCAAGCTTCGAAGCTTCTACGAGACGGCGTTCCAGTGAGGTTAGGGCAGTAGGGGAGTAAGGGAATAGGTGAGTAGGTCTTTGGGAATGCGGCCTCAGCACCAACATACTCCCGTACTCCCCTATTCCCTTATTCCCTTATTCCCCTACTGCCCTCCTTCCATCATCACGCCGTAATCCATCCCTAAAGGCATCTCATGTCGAAGAGCCGTGAGAATATCCCCTTCCTGTTGCTGCTTGCCGCTGTAGCGGTATCCATCCCGCTCGTGCTGGGATTTCTCGGTGCGGTCCATCCGGCGCTCGATTCGTTTTCGCATTTTCGGGCACATCTCGCGGTTCTGATGATCGTGCTGGCTCTGCCGCTGCTGTTCACCAAGATGCGGCGCGAAGGTGCGATGTTGCTGCTGTTCGCCATCATGGCGCTCAGCACCACGCTCGGCATGGCGCGTGATTTTCTCAGCGGTACGGCAGGCGCAACCTCAGCCGAAGCAACAGGGCCGCGCTATAGCCTCGTTCAGATCAATCTGCGGGAGGACAATCCGGAGCCAAAGCGCATCTTGCAAATGATCGCTCGCGAAAAGCCGGACATCATCACCTATCAGGAAGCCAGCGAGCAGTGGACGAAGTGGCTCGATATTCTCCAAGGGACTTATCCCTATCGCCTGCATTGCCGTAAGGATCCCCGCACTTGGGGCGTGGGTATACTGTCCCGCCGTCCTTTCGTTGAAGGCGCACAACCTGTTTGCATCGGTGATGGCGTGCTCGCTATCGCCCCCGTCGATCTCGGCGGCACGCATGTCAACGTAGCTTCACTGCATTTTTCATGGCCATGGCCGCGCTGGCAGCCCTATCAGCTTGGCTTCATAGAGCCGAGCTTAAGGGAGTTGGCTGGGCCGACGATCATCGCTGGTGATCTGAATGCCGTGCCGTGGAGCAATACCGTTCGCCGGATTGAGGCCGCGTCGAAGACCGCACATATGACAGGCATCGGGGGAAGCTGGTTCCCGTCGTTCCTGCCGGTGTCGCTGGCGCCTTTTCTCGGCCTGCCTATCGATCAGATTTTCACAAGCCCGGATATTGTTGCGCCCAGGGCTGCAGCCCGCGAAGATGCCGGGTCGGATCACCTGCCCGTTCGGCTGGACTTTTCGGTCCCAGCCCCGGTGTGCCCGGACGAAGACGAACCGGAAACGCAGTCCGTCATGCTTCAATAAAAAAGGCGGCCAATGGCCGCCTTAATAGACCAGTCCTTCGCCGACACTTTTACAGCGGCGGACGAGACGGACACGGTCTCAAATGTGAACACTTACATGTTCACATAGACCGGTCCTTCGCCGCCTTGTGGCGGCACCCAGTTGATGTTCTGGTTCGGATCCTTGATGTCGCAAGTCTTGCAGTGCACGCAGTTCTGCGCGTTGATGACGAAACGAACATCCTTGGCGCTCGGATCGGCAGCGGAATTGCCGTCCTTGTCCACCCATTCATAAACGCCTGCCGGGCAATAGCGTGTCGATGGGCCTGCAAAGACATCGTGTTCCGACGTCGTCTGCAACTGCATATCGCGGACTTGCAGATGGATTGGTTCATTCTCGTCATGATTGGTGTTCGACAGAAACACAGACGACAGACGGTCGAAAGTCAAAACACCATCCGGCTTCGGATAGTCGATCTTCTTGTGCTTTGCCGCCGGTTCGAGCGACTGCGCGTCGTTCTTGCCATGCTTCAGCGTGCCAAAGAACGAGAAGCCGAACAGCTGGTTCGTCCACATATCGAGACCGCCGAGAGCGACGCCCACCACTGTGCCAAACTTCGACCACAGCGGCTTGACGTTGCGGACCTTTTTCAGGTCCTTGCCGATCAGGCTCGAACGCCAGCTGTTTTCGATCTCGACCGGTTCGTCATTGGCGCGACCGGCTGCAATGGCTTCCGCCAGCTTGTCGGCGGCGAGAATGCCGGACAGAACCGCATTGTGGCTGCCCTTGATGCGCGGCACGTTTACGAAACCTGCCGAGCAACCGATCAGCGCGCCGCCCGGGAAGGACAGTTTCGGCACCGACTGGAAGCCGCCTTCGGTAATCGCGCGGGCGCCATAGGACAGGCGCTTGCCGCCTTCGAAAACATCCTTGATCGCCGGATGCGTCTTGAAACGCTGGAATTCTTCAAACGGCGACAGATACGGGTTCTTGTAGTTGAGGTGCAGCACAAAGCCGACCGCAACCATATTGTCTTCGAGATGATAGAGGAACGAACCGCCGCCGGTCTTCATGTCGAGCGGCCAGCCGAACGAATGCTGGACCAGACCCGGCTTATGCTTGGACGGATCGACCTGCCACAATTCCTTGAGGCCGATACCGTATTTGCCCGGCTCGCGGCCTTCATCAAGCCTGAACTTCGAGATCAGCTGCTTGGCCAGCGACCCGCGCGCGCCTTCACCAATCAGCGTATATTTGCCGAGCAGCGCCATGCCGCGCGTATAGTTCGGCCCATGCGTGCCGTCGCGCTCGACGCCCATGTCGCCAGTGGCGACACCGATGACCGCGCCTTCGTCATTGTAAAGCACTTCGGTTGCGGCAAAGCCCGGGTAGATTTCGACGCCAAGTTCTTCCGCTTTCGTGCCAAGCCAGCGGCAGACATTGCCGAGCGACACGATGTAATTGCCGTGATTGTTCATCAATGGCGGCATGGCGAAATTCGGCAAACGCACCGAACCGGCAGGGCCGAGCAGCAGGAAATGATCGTCCGTCACCGGCGTCTTGAAAGGGTGCCCCTCGTCGTCCCGCCAGTCCGGCAGCAACTGGTCGATGCCCACCGGATCGACAACCGCGCCAGACAGGATATGCGCACCGACTTCCCCGCCCTTTTCAAGGACCACGACGGAAAGCTCTGGATTGACCTGCTTCAGACGGATCGCTGCCGCAAGGCCCGCAGGACCCGCGCCGACGATCACAACGTCAAATTCCATGCTCTCGCGTTCGGGAAGCTCCTGGTTCGCATGTTCTGGGGCTTCGGACATTCATCCCTCCGTTCGGTATGCCATCATCGTCTCATTACGACAGCGAGATGATGCATCCAATTGTTTTTACGCATAATCCCCTTGCGAATACCCATCAACCAGCGCATTGGCCAGTAATGATTGGCATCCGATTGGATTTACCTGTTCCCGTCATTCGCCTTAACCTCTTACAGAGTTAGTCCCTGTCGCAAATGCGTCCAATTGTCCAAAATCAGCGTCTGACTGCGTTTAATCATATTTACTTTGACGTAAACGTCAATTTCAATTGTTTGAAATCAGAACGCCGGATTTTTTGTCGCGACCGGGGTGGTTTTCACTTCCCCGGCAAGCTTCCGGTGGTTAGCACTACAGTTGCAAATTCGTCAGGCCGTGGCGAAACGAGTGATTTTCGAGCACCGGAGCGGAGCGTACTATTGGGTACGTGAGCACCGGAGCACAGGAAATTGCTCGTTGCAGACCGGCATCACGAAGAATGCAACTGTAGTGTTAGTCGGCGGTTTGATGGCGAAAAGCAAGACGCGCTCTTGCATTCGCGGTCAAAATTCGCCACCTCATCTATTGAGGTACAAAATGACTGATGGCCGCGAGATACTGGATATGGAAGGCTTGCTCCGCTTCTATGCGGAAGCGGGCGTTGACATGCCGCTCTCGGAAACACCGATTGACCGCTTTGCCGAAGCGCAGCGTGCGCCTGCCGCGCCACGACCGGACATGCAGGCCACAGATCACCCTCGCCCGCCACAGCAGCAACCCAACCAGCAACGCCGTTCGCAAAACTGGCAGCAACCCTCGGCCGCCGCAACGCCTTCGCCGGAAAGCAGGCCTGTTCAGGCCGCAGCCGACGTGCCCGATACGGCCCAGATCGCCCTGGCCCGGGAGGCCGCGGCGCAAGCTGCGACATTGGACGAACTGCGCGAGAAGCTTGCGGCATTTGACGGCTGCAATTTGAAATTCACCGCGAAGAACCTTTGCTTTGCCGATGGCGATCCTACCTCCGACATCATGTTCATCGGCGAAGCGCCGGGACGCGATGAAGACATGGAGGGGCTGCCTTTCGTCGGCAAATCGGGCCAGCTTCTCAACCGGATGATCGAATCCATCGGCCTGAAGCGCGAGAGCGTTTATATCGCCAATACGATCCCCTGGCGCCCCCCGGGCAATCGCACGCCGACGCCGCTGGAAACCGAGCTTTGCCGCCCGTTCATCGAACGGCAGATCGAGCTTGCCGCGCCGAAAATACTGGTCGCACTCG
The DNA here is from genome assembly GCF_006376685.1 of Ochrobactrum teleogrylli. Lineage (GTDB taxonomy): Bacteria > Pseudomonadota > Alphaproteobacteria > Rhizobiales > Rhizobiaceae > Brucella > Brucella teleogrylli. The sequence continues at coordinate 181,909 of NZ_VEWL01000005.1, forward strand.
GCGGTCCGGCTGGCAAGGCGCTGACCGGAGCAACCGAAGGCATATTGCGGCTTCGCGGCAACTGGAAAATCCACCGCACGCCATCCGGCATGGAAATTCCTGTGCTGCCGACATTGCACCCGGCCTATCTTCTGCGCACACCGGCACAGAAGCGTTTTGCCTGGCGTGATTTTCTGTCCGTGAAGTTGAAACTAGACGAATTACGCAATTGATATTTCGGCCTTTCGGTGTCATCGCCTCTCGCACGAGAGCAATGCTTGTCACCAACATGCCGCAAACTTGTTCTATTTCGCCGCTTGCCAAAGCGCCTGACGGCGACAAGTAGTTTTAAAATCCAGACTCTTCGTTTCGGAGTATTTCATGGCTGGCCAGCTCCTGCCCATCGCCGCCCTGCTTGCAAGCACGTTCCTGATGCTGCTTGCCGGTGGCCTCGCGGGTATTCTTCTGCCGCTACGCGGCGGAATGGAAGGCTGGTCCACAACCACCATTGGCTGGATGGGAACAAGCTATTCGCTGGCCTTCACCATCGGCTGTATCGTCGTGCCGCATCTGGTGCGCCGCGTCGGCCATGTGCGCGTGTTTTCCGCTTTGTTGACCTTGCTGTCGATGGCGCTGTTGTTTCATGCGCTTGTGGTCAGCCCGGCGGCCTGGATGATCTTTCGTGGTGTCGCGGGCTTCTCGCTCGCAGGCAGCTACATGATTATCGAAAGCTGGCTGAACGAGCGCGTGACCAATGAATCGCGCGGGCGCATTTTCTCGATCTATATGATCATCACTATGCTCGGGCTTATGTGCGGACAGTATATCCTGCCCTTCGGCGATGCGATGACGCAGACGCTGTTCATCGTCTGCGCGATCATCTATGCCAGCGCCCTGCTGCCAACGGCCTTGTCCAGTGCCCAATCGCCGAACCCGCTGACGCAAGTGTCGCTCGACATCAAGGGGCTTTACCGCCGCTCACCCGCCGCAGCCATCGGCTCGCTCATCGCCGGTATCGTCGCCGGTACGTGGAACTTTCTCGCCGCGATCTATGGCGAGATGAACGGTCTTTCGACCTTCGGCATTGCGACCATGCTGGCCTCCGCAATGATCGGCGGTGCCATTTTCCAATATCCGCTCGGTCGCGCTTCTGACTTCGTGGACCGGCGCTATGTCATGGTCCTGGCCGGGCTTATCGGCTTCGCATTGTCGCTGGTCATGGTGCTGTTCCACCCGACCGCGCCTTATGCAATCTATGCGATGATGTTCCTGTTCGGCTCGGTGATCTATCCGATCTACAGCCTCAATGTCGCGCATGCCAATGACTATGCCGACGCCAGCGAATTCGTCAAAATCTCCGGTGGACTGCTTATCATCTATGGTGTGGGCAGTGTGATCGGACCCGCACTTTCCGGCCCGCTGATGGATGCCATCGGCCCTTCCGGCTTCTTCGTAACCATGGCCATAGCCTTTGGCGTTTATGGCCTGCACGCCTTCTGGCGCATTCGCAGGCTCCAGCGTCCCGCGATCAGCGAGCAGAAAACCGAATACAAGTTTCACACACCGGACGGCCAGTCCACGCCGGAAACCATGCAGCTTGATCCGCGTTCCGAAGGGCCGCAGGAAACGACAAGCTGATCTTTACTGGCCTTGCGGCGCGTTGACCTTATGCGGTTCGAGCGCGAGCTTGTGTTCGCGATAGATGATGAACCCGCCCGCTGCCATCACAATGACGCTGCCGACCAGCATTTCCAGCGTCGGCACATCACCGAACAGCAGGAAGCCGATCAACAGGCCAAGCAACATCGACGTATATTCAAAGGGCGCGATGGTGGACATCGGCGCATGACGGTAGCATTCGGTGAGCAAAATCTGCGCAATGCCGCCCGCAAATCCCGCACCGACAAGCAGAGCCAGCTGTGTCCAGCTCGGCACGACCCAGCCGAAAGGCAGGCTAAACAGCGCAATGACGCTTGCCGATAGCGAAAAATAGATCACGATTGTTGCCGTGCGTTCTGTCTGCACCAGACGCCGCACCAGCAGCATGGCGATGGCGGAGGTGAAAGCTGCACCCAATGCGGATAGCGCTCCAATCGCCTCGTCCTGCCCGACATTGCCTTGCGAAAACAGCGTCATTCGCGGCCAGATAATCACCAGCACGCCGAACAGGCCAACCAGAACCGCGCTCCAGCGATAGAACCGCACGACTTCATGCAGGATGACCGCGCCGAGAATCACCGTGATCAGCGGCGAGGCATAATTGATGGCGATTGCTTCGGGCAGCGGTAGTTTCATCAGCGCAAAGAAACTCATCGTCATGGAACAGACGCCGACCAGCCCACGCCAGAAATGACTGAAACCGTGCTGCGTCCGAAACGCGCCGGAAAGCTGCCCCCGCCATTGCAGATAGAGCAGAACGGCAATCACCGCAAAAAAGGATCGGAAGAAAATCAGCTGCCCAAGCGGCACGCCGTCAGCGGCCTTGAGCATGGTGGACATGCCGACGAAAACGGCAACGGAAGCAATCTTGAGGCCGATGCCGAGCATCGGATTCGAGTTCAACCCTGCCGCCTCAACAGGTGCACTCGCACGAGCGTTCACGATGCAATTCCCCAAGCGTACCGCGTAAAAAGCGTGGCCTGAATATTATGACCACATTGATTTCTTAAGCTTGTTTGCAGAGAACCGCCACCCGGACTTGGCGTGATCGCGAAATTAAATTGACGCAAGCGCTTTTCTTGTCGTTTGCGCAAAAGCCGGGTACGAATCCAGCATGAGAGCGGTTCCTGTTTAGACGGAATCGTCGGAACCGCTCTATCCATTTGTGTTTACGCATTTCCGAACGCAAAACCGCTTCGCACTTTTGCTGGAAATGCTCTGAAGTCCACAGAAAGAGTTCCGCAATGCGTACAGAAACCGGCCAGACATTTCGTCTCGAAGATTACCGCCCGACGCCTTACGCGATACCGGAAACTAAACTCGACTTCACGCTGGAGCCGGAAAACACCATTGTCCGCGCCGAGTTGACCATCGAGCGCCGCCCGGGCACCGCGCCCGGCACACCGCTGGTCCTCGACGGCGACGAACTGAAGCTCGTCAGCATCGCCATCAACGGCACGCCGCTTGCTGATAACAGCTATGCCGCGACGCCAGATATCCTGACCATCAGCGATTTGCCGGAAGGCGAGCGTTTCACGCTGGAAATCGTCACCGCCGTCAACCCGTCGACCAACCGCCAGCTGTCAGGGCTTTATCGCTCCAGCAGCGTCTATTGCACGCAATGCGAAGCGGAAGGCTTTCGCCGCATCACCTATTATTATGACCGGCCCGACGTGCTTTCCGTCTATACGGTGCGCATCGAAGCCGACCGCGCAGCCGCGCCGATCCTGCTCGCCAATGGCAACCCCGTTGAAAACAGCGCGACGGCAGGCAATGCCGACCGGCACTTTGCAGTGTGGCACGATCCGCATCCGAAACCGTCCTATCTCTTCGCTCTCGTTGCCGGCTCGCTCGGCGTCGTGAAGGATCATTTCACCACCGCTTCGGGACGTCCGGTTGATCTCGCCATCTATGTCGAGCATGGCAAGGAGAAGCGCGCGCTTTACGCCATGGATGCGCTGAAGCGCTCCATGCAATGGGACGAGGAAAAGTTCGGGCGCGAATATGATCTCGATGTTTTCAACATTGTCGCCGTGTCGGATTTCAATATGGGCGCGATGGAAAACAAGGGCCTCAATGTCTTCAACGACAAATATGTGCTGGCCGACCCGGAAACCGCAACCGATGTGGATTATGCCGGTATTGAGGCCGTCATCGCGCATGAGTATTTTCACAACTGGACCGGCAATCGCATCACCTGCCGCGACTGGTTCCAGCTCTGCCTCAAGGAAGGGCTGACCGTCTATCGCGATCACGAATTCTCTGCCGACCAGCGCTCCCGCCCGGTAAAGCGCATCGCCGAGGTGAAGATCCTGAAGGCGCAGCAGTTCCCGGAAGATGGCGGCCCCCTCGCCCATCCGGTGCGCCCGCGCGAATACCGCGAGATCAATAATTTCTATACGGCAACGGTCTATGAAAAAGGCTCGGAAGTCGTGCGCATGATCCGCACGATCATCGGGCCGGACCTGTTCCGCAAGGGCATGGACCTCTATTTCGAGCGCCATGACGGTGACGCCGCCACCATCGAAGATTTCATCAAGGTTTTCGCCGACGTTTCCGGGCAAGACTTTGCGCAATTCGCACTCTGGTACGATCAGGCAGGCACCCCGCGCGTGGAAGCGGATTTCGATTATGATGCGGCGGCTGAAACCTTCACCATCCGTTTGAAACAAGCGCTGGCGGCGACACCCGGCCAGCCGGTGAAAAAGCCGATGCATATCCCAATCGCGTTCGGCCTCATTGGGCCAGACGGCAAGGATATGGAGGCCACTTCCGTGGAAGGTGGCGACGTGCATGACCATGTCATCCATCTGCACCATGCGTCTGAAACCATTCTTTTCCACGGCATCAAGGCGCGCCCGGTTCCCTCGCTGCTGCGCGGCTTTTCCGCGCCGGTCAATCTCACTTCACCACTCTCCGAGGAAGACCTGACATTTCTGGCGCTGAACGACAGCGATCCGGTTGCGCGCTGGCAGGCCATGACCAGCATTCTCACCCGCGCCCTGCTCGACGGCGCAAAGCGCGTTCGCGGCGGTTATCAGCCGGAGCTGAATGCCAAGGTAGTTGAACTGGTCGGTCGCGTTGCGTCCGACGAAACGCTCGACCCGGCGTTCCGCGCACTCTGCCTGACGCTTCCAAGCGAAAGCGACGTGGCGCGTGAAATGGGTGACAATGTCGATCCCGACGCTATCCTTGCCAGCCGTGACCATTTGATCGCCGCGATTGCATCGGCCTATGCGACCGATTTCGCGAAACTTTACGACGGTCTCAAGCAGACCGGCGCGTTCACGCCCGATGCGGAAGCCGCAGGCAAGCGTTCCTTGCGCAATGCGCTGCTCGATTATCTGAGCCGCCATGAGCAGAACCAGCGTCGTGCCGCCCTGCAATATGCAGATGCCGACAACATGACCGACCGCTTCGCGGCACTTACGATTCTCGTCCATCGCTTCGGCGATACGGATGAAGCACAGGAAGCCCTGTCCGGCTTTGAACAGCGTTTCGGCGGCGATGGGCTTGTCATGGACAAATGGTTCAATGTTCAGGCAACCCGACCCGGCGACAATGCGCTGAAAACGGTGCGCAAGCTTGCCGTCCATCGCCTGTTCTCGCTCGACAATCCCAATCGGGTGCGCTCGCTGATCGGCTCGTTCTCGGCGTCGAATCCGACCGGTTTCAACCGCAAGGACGGCGCGGCCTATGCGTTCTTCGCCGACACGATCCTCGCCATCGATCCCGAAAACCCGCAGCTCTCGGCGCGGCTTCTGACCTCGATGCGTTCGTGGCGGTCGCTCGAAGAAACGCGGCGCGAACACGCCCGTGCCGCTCTTGCCCGCATATCGGGTACGGCGAAGCTTTCCACCGACCTGCGCGACATCGTGGACCGCACTCTCGCCTGATTCGCTGGCGACAATCGAAACAGCATGATTCGCCCCTGCCCGCCGCCTCGTCGCGGCTGGCAGGGTGAACAGCTATGCCCGCCAGTGCTTGTCTGACAAGCTTTCGGAGCGAGCATGTTTTTCATGAGTCTTTTCATGGATTTAAGCGCGTCAGCTGACGAACTGATTCCAGTTAAGAGCTTGAGATTCATAAGAAAATCAGCAGCAGCAAACGGGCTTTTTTACGTCTCGTTAACGAAATCGCTGGACAGCGCGAATCACTTTTGATTCATTGAATGCATTCGGAGGTGGCGTATTCCGAATCACTTCACTCGCAGGCATTTCACGAGGGACCATCAGATGGCGAGCACCGACGCGTATGGCGCGCCGGCGGGGACGCATTGCGAATCCGGTCGGAAGAGAAGGAAAGGCAAGGTCTCTGGCCATGTCCGTCTTCTCGCGGGTCCGGCCTATGGCAAGTTTATCTCGATGGAACCCATTCTGCGCCGCCTCGTTCCCGCGCTGATCATCATCTTCCTCGTCATTTTGGGTGTCGCCCGCGTGTTCTCCATGCTGGCCTGGCATGACGATATCGAACAGCAGCACAAGGCTTCGCTGTCGGCGGCGACCGCCAATCTCGCGCAAATGATCGAGCGCGTGGCGAACGGCACCACGGCAGGCGCGCAGATTTCCGCCAAAGACCTTCAGGACACGATTGCCGAGTTTCGCTCGCGCGGCCTCTCCTCGCCCGGCATGACGGTTGCCGTCGTGGACGGTCAGTCGTTGGTGGTCGCAGCATCCGGTCCGCTCTCCGATTTGCCCGGGAAGCCGATCGATACAATCCTGACGGAAGCGCAACCGCTGTTCCTCTTTGCCGAGCGCGCAGGCGTATTAAAAGTAATGTTGCAGGGCGAAGCCGCCTATGGCGCCTTGTCCAAACCGCTGACCGCGCCCTACTCCATCATTGCGACTGAAGCCGAGAATACGATCTTTGCCGAATGGCGTCGCGCCGTGTCGCTCAACGTCACGCTCTTTGCAGGCACCACCGGCGTCATGTTCGCCATTCTCTACGCCTATTTCAGTCAGGCAGCGCGCGCTCGCGAAGCCGACGATCTTTCCAACCAGATCCAGCGTCGGATTGATCTGGCCATGGCGCGCGGACGCTGCGGCCTCTGGGATTGGGACATGGCGCGCGGGCGCATCTACTGGTCGCATTCCATGTATGAAATGCTGGGCTATGAAGCGCAGGACGCGGTTCTGCCCTTTGGCGACGTCGCTGCGATCATCAACCCGGAAGACGGCGACCTCTATTCTCTTGCCGAGCAAGCCGCCGCTGGAGACTTCTCCCATGTGGACCGCGTGTTCCGCATGCGGCATGCGGACGGGTCGTGGGTGTGGATGCGTGTGCGTGCCGATATTGCCGCCGAGGGCGACCTGCATCTGGTCGGCATCGCCTTCGACGTCAGCGAACAGCACCGCTTTGCGGAAGCGACAGCGGAAGCGGATATGCGTATCCGCGAAGCCATCGAGAATATTTCGGAAGCCTTCATTCTCTGGGATTCCAACAACCGTCTGGTGATGGCGAATTCCAAGTTCAGCGAATATGCGGGCCTGCCAGTCTGGACGCTGAAGCCGGGCGTGCCGCGCAATGAAGTCGACGCCCATACGCGCCCGTTCACCTTCGAGCGTCGCATGGCCAACGAACACAATCGCGCAGGCGGTCAGACTTTTGAACGCCAGCTCAGTGATGGCCGCTGGCTGCAGGTCAACGAACGCCGCACGCAGGATGGCGGCCTCGTTTCCATCGGAACCGACATTACCCAGCTCAAGCTGCATCAGGAACGTCTGGTGGACAGCGAACGCCGTCTCATGGCGACGATCCACGACCTGTCGATTGCACGCAAGGGCGAGCGCGACCGCGTGCGCGAATTGTCGGAACTTGCCCGCAAATACGGTCAGGAAAAGGAACGCGCCGAAGCCGCCAACCGCGCCAAGTCGGAATTCCTCGCCAATATGTCCCATGAGCTGCGCACGCCGCTCAATGCGATCATCGGCTTTTCGGAGATGATCCAGGCGGGCACCTTCGGGCCACTCGGCTCCGACCGCTACGAGGAATATATCAACGATATTCACACCAGCGGAAACTTCCTGCTGAATGTCATCAACGACATTCTCGACATGTCGAAGATCGAAGCCGGTCATTTCTCGCTCGACCGCGAGCAGATCGATCTTTGCCCGCTCATCAATGAGACGGTGCGCATGATTTCATTGCAGGCTGATGAGAAGAACATCACGGTCGAGACCCGCATCGAAGATGCGATGCAGCTTTATGCCGACCGCCGCGCGGTCAAGCAGGTGCTGATCAATCTTCTGTCCAACGCGGTCAAGTTCACGTCCCATAACGGGCACATCACAGTGCGCGCCCGCAAGGCCGGATCGGCATTGTTCATGACCATTCAGGACACGGGCGTCGGCATTCCGAAATCGGCATTGAAGAAGATCGGCCAGCCGTTTGAACAGGTGGAAAACCAGTTCACCAAGAGCCATAGCGGCTCCGGCCTCGGGCTCGCCATCACCCGCTCGCTGGCGGAACTGCATGGCGGCTGGCTGCGCATCCGCTCGACAGAGGGTGTCGGCACGGTGGTTGCGGTCAGCATACCCGACCGCAAGGCGGTTCAGATCAGCGGGCACAGCACCGCGATCCACGCGGCGTAAATTTAGACGCTAACGAGCTTCTCAAAGCTCGCACGCACTTCCTTCGCCAGTTCGGTCAGATGATGCTCGACACGCTTGATGTCGGGCATATCGGCGGCGCGGCACAGAAGATCGATCATGCCCGGAATGAACTCTTCACGCGGGGCATCGCTGCCGAGACACAGGCGGATGGTCTGGCTTAGATTGGTATAGAGTCGATGCGCCTCGACCAGACTGTCGGCAAGGGCTGGTTCCGCATAGGCTGGATCGAGCGATGCCAGCACCTCCTCTGTTCCGAGCGGTCGCGGCTTCTTCGTCACCTTGCCGACCAGCGCTGCAAATTGCGCGATGAATTCCAGATCGACAATGCCGCCAGGCTTCAGCTTGAAGTCCCAATCATCTCGCGGCGGTTTTTCCTGATAGATCAGGTCGCGCATTTCGCGCACATCCTTGGCGATCTTCTTCGCGTCACGCGGCGCAGACAACACCTCGTCGATTTCCGCCGTGATATGCGCAATAAAATCTTCGTCGCCATGGATCGGGCGCGCGCGGGTCAGCGCCATATGCTCCCACGTCCACGCCTCGCTGCGCTGATACTTGCCGAAGGATTCGATATGGGTCGCGACCGGGCCTTTGTTGCCCGATGGGCGCAGCCGCATGTCGACTTCATAGAGCACGCCCTCCGCTGTCGGCGCAGACAGCGCGGCGATCAGGCGTTGCGTCAGGCGGATATAATATTGCGACGGGGCGAGCGGCTTTTCACCGTCCGATTCATCAGCATCCGTGTCATGATCGTAGAGCAAGATCAAATCAACATCGGAACCTGCCGTCAGTTCACGACTGCCAAGCTTGCCCATGGCGAGCAGCGCGGATTTCGCGCCTTTGACCTTGCCGTGGCGACGCTGCAATTCGGCCTCCACGGCCTCGAATGCTTTGCCGATCATCAGCTCGGCCAGATCGGAAAAAGCGCGCCCGGCGCGCACGCCGTCAATCGCGCTTGTCAGCAGGCGAATGCCGATCAGGAAACGGTGTTCGGCGGCGAAGATGCGCAGCCGGTCCAGCACTTCCTCATAGTCGGTCGCAGCACCGAGAAAGACGCGCAGCCGTTCTTCAAGATAGGAGCGGGTCGGCATTTCTGAAAAGATTGCCGGGTCGAGCAGTCCGTCGAAAACATGCGGATTGCGGGTGATGATTTCGGCCAGCCGTGGCGCGGCGCTCATGATCATCACAAGCAGATTGAGCAGGCGCGGATTGGATTGCAGCAGGCTGAAAAGCTGGATGCCCGCAGGCAGACCTTGCAGGAAACTGTCGAACCGCAACAACGACTCGTCGGCGCGCTTGGTCTCGGCGAAGGCTTTGAGGAGCGCTGGCGTCAGTTCGGTCAGGCGCTCGCGCGCTTCCGCTGACTGCGTGGCGCGATAGCGTCCGAAATGCCAGGTACGGATGACACGGCAGATGTCGCTCGGGCGCTCATAGCCCATGGCGGCGAGCGTCTCCAGCGTACCCGGATCGTCCACATCGCCGGTGAAGACGAGATTGCCGGTCGAGGTGCCCAGTTCCGGCGCCTGTTCGAACAGGGCCGCATAGTGCTTTTCAACGATCTTGAGCGCTTCGAGGAAAACATCGGAAAACTCTGACGGATCAGCATAGCCCATCATATGGGCGACACGGGCAAAGCCTTCGTCGTCTTCAGGAAGAATATGGGTCTGCTCGTCGGCAATCATCTGGATGCGGTGTTCCACATCGCGCAGGAAATAATATTCCTTGGCCAGCGCATCACGCGCCTTTTCCGTGATCCAGCCGCGCTCCGCCAGTTGGCCGAGCATCGGCACAGTCTGATTGCCGCGCAGTTCCGGAAAGCGCCCGCCAGCAATCAATTGCTGGGTCTGGACGAAAAACTCGATCTCGCGGATACCGCCGCGACCAAGTTTCACATTGTGCCCGCGAACGGCAATGTCGCCATGGCCCTTATGGGCGTGGATTTGCCGCTTGATCGAATGAACATCGGCAATCGCCGCATAATCGAGATATTTGCGCCAGACATAAGGGGAGAGTTCAGCCAGCACCTGACGACCGGACGCGCGATCACCGGCGACAGGCCGCGCCTTGATCATGGCAGCGCGCTCCCAGTTCTGGCCGCGCCCTTCGTAATAATGCAGCGCCGCGCCAACGGGAATGGCAAGCGGCGTCGAACCCGGATCTGGACGCAAGCGAAGATCAACTCGGAAGACATAGCCATCCGCCGTGCGATCCTGAAGGATGCGGACAAGACGCCGTGTCAGACGCGAAAACGTGTCCACGCATTCATAAGGATCGCCGATGGCCGGTTTGGTTTCGTCGATGAAGACAATCAGGTCGATATCGGAGGAATAGTTCAGCTCGCGGGCGCCGAACTTGCCCATGCCCAGCACGATCCAGCCGCAATCCTTGTCGGGCTTGTTCCTGTCGGGCAGCTTGATCTTGCCCGCAGCATCCGCATCGCGCAGCAAAAAGCGCACGGCAGCACCGGTGCAGGCCTCGGCCAGATCGGTCAGCCAGCCGGTGGTGGCTTCGGTGTCGAAAATATGCGCCAGATCGCAAAGCGCGATCAGCACATGCGCTTCGCGTTTGAAGCGGCGCAGATCGGCCATAAGCGAAGCTTCGCTCGCGCCCTCCTCCATGCAGCACACGGAAACCGTCGCAAGAATGTCCTGCAATGCAGTTTCAGGCGAGGCAGAAACGATCCGGGTCAAAATAGATGGATGCCGGTTCAGCGCTTCGCGAATGAAGGGCGACAGATCGAGTACCGCTGACAGGAAGGCCGAAGCTTTCTGCGTTTCCAGCAGAGCGGCGACTTTCGGCAGTTCGTCCTCGCGGGACCGTTCAATCAGATCGGCGAGGAAAGATCGCGCCCGATCAGGATCAAGCGGCACCAGCGCACAAAGGTCTCTCTCGAAAAACAGTGCCTTTGTATCGTCAGCCGCCATGATCCCCTCATCGAATTATGCTTATTTCACCTCGCCCTGCGGCAACGGAAATTCCAGAACAGCACGCAGTCCCGGTTCGTTGCTTTCAAGACGAAGCGCGCCACCGTGCAACTTCATGACCGCCTTGGCAAGACTCAAACCGAGGCCGGAACCCGGTTGCGTGCGGCTTTCCTCCAGACGCACGAAACGTTCTGTCGCCTGTTCGCGTTTTTCCTCGGGGATGCCCGGTCCATTATCGGCTACGATGATCCGCACCCAGTTGGAATCGCGCTCCATGGCGAGCGAGACATTTGCCTCGCGTTCCTCGCAACTCGCATATTTGATCGCATTGTCCACGAGGTTGGAAACCGTCTGGCCCACCAGTTCGCGGTTGATATGCAGCACCACCTCGTCCAGAGCGCCAAGCGTCAGCTTCCCGTTCGCGTCTTCCGCCACCGGCTCGTACATCTCCGCCACATCCCGCACGATGGGCGCGACCGGCAGGTCTTCGAGGTTTTCCGTCGAATAACCAGCCTCAAGACGTGAAATCATCAGGATCGCGTTGAAGGTGCGGATCAACTGATCCGATTCGCCAATGATATCTTCCAGAGCTTCCCTATATTCCGGCCCCGCCTTCTTGCCCGCCAGCGCTTCCTCGGCGCGATTGCGCAGACGGGTCAGCGGCGTCTTGAGATCGTGAGCAATATTATCGGAAACCTGCTTCAGCCCTTCATTCAACTCCAATATGCGCCCGAGCATGACATTGAGATTGCCCGACAACCGGTCGAATTCATCGCCCGAGCCGTTGACCGGCAGACGCCCGGTCAGGTCGCCATCCATGATGCGCTGGGAAGCCTTGGACACGTCGTCGATGCGCTTCAAGGCGCGGCGTCCGACCACGAGCCAGATCAAAAGCGCGCCCGCGCCCATAATGCCAAGCGCCAGCATGAGTGAACTGCGAATGATATCGCGGAAGCGTTCTGGTTCGCCAAGATCGCGCCCGACCATCAGGCGCATGCCATTTGGCAGCGCAATTACCACGGCAACGGCGCGATGATCGCTTTCCGCCCCCTGCTCGCCATAGCGCTTATAAACGAAGGCGCGCTCAACAATGCCGTCCGTGTCCAGCACGCCGGGTTCCACGCTTTCGACATTGCCCGCCAGAATGCGCCCCGTTGGGTCGGCGACCAGATAGAGATAAGCGCCCGGCTGGCGCGAGCGATAATCGATGCTGCGCACAAGCTGCGGAATACCGCCGCGCGCATAGCTCTTGCCGATGCTGGCCACCTCTTCGCCCAGCGCCTGTTGCGTCTGGGCGGTGAGGATCGAAGCCGACAGATTGGTCATATAAAAGACTAATGCGACGGCCCCGACCACGAAGAGAAGCAGATAAAGAGCCGACAGGCGCACCGCCGTGGTGCGCATAAGCGCGGAAAACCGACCCATCAGTCCACCTTGGCGGCGGTCTGTTTGGCACGCCCGGCCTTTAGCATGTAACCGGCGCCACGCACCGTATGCAGCAGCGGGCCGTCAAAGCCCTTTTCGATCTTGGAGCGCAGACGCGAAATATGCACGTCGATCACATTGGTCTGGGGATCGAAATGATAATCCCAGACGTTTTCGAGCAGCATGGTGCGGGTCACCACCTGCCCGGCATGACGCATGAGATATTCGAGAAGGCGGAATTCACGCGGTTGCAGTGTGATATCGACATCCTGACGGCGCGCCGTATGCGCAAGCCGGTCAAGTTCGAGATCGCCGACGCGATAGATCGTGTCCGCCTCACGCGGGCTGGAACGGCGCTGCAATACTTCTACGCGCGCCAGAAGCTCGGAAAATGCATAGGGCTTGGTTAGATAGTCATCGCCGCCAGCACGCAGCCCCGTTACGCGGTCATCGACTTCGCCGAGCGCAGATAGAATTAGCACCGGCGTTTCCATGCCCTTTGCCCGCAGGCCCGCCACGACAGACAGTCCATCGCGCTTCGGCAGCATACGGTCCACGACCAGCACGTCATAAGTGCCGTTTTCCGCCAGCGCATAGCCGGTCTCGCCGTCACCGGCAATATCCGCCGAATGTCCGGCTTCGCTGAAAGCTTTCTCCAGATAACGAGCAGCTTCGCGGTCATCTTCAATAACGAGAATTTTCATGGCGCCACTTATAAATTACATTCGGAGATAAAGCACATCCCGAAAAGTGTAAGACAGTTTTCGGATAAGAGGTGCGTAAACAAAAACTTAGAGCGCAGATCTGATGCAATCAGATCGAAACGCGCTCTAAGACGATGCCAGGCAGTTACCCGCCTGGCATCGATTGTTCAGAAGTCGCTACGGATACCGGTCATCAACCCTGATCGATCGGCAAGGCCACGAAGCGGCTCTGATCGTTGCTCTGCAATTGCAGCAGCACAGCCTTGCGACCCGACTTGGAGGCTTCGCTGATGGCGTTGTTTATGTCCTTGGCACTCTTCACCGTCTGGTTGTTGACGCTGACGATGACATCGCCGGAGCGAACGCCACGGTCGGCGGCATCGCTATCGGGATCGACATCGGTAACCACCACGCCGTCACCATCTTCCGAAGGTGTCACGGTCAGGCCGTAGCTGTCGAGCGTTTCGCTCTGCTGGCCGCCCTTGTCTTCATCCGTCGTACCGCCAGCCTGCTTCAGATCCTTCGGCATCGCCTCAATGGTGATGCTGATTTCTTCAGCCTTGTTCTTGCGCCAGACGCTGAGGGCTGCCTTTTCGCCTGGATTGATACCGGCAACCTTGCGGGCCAGATCACGCGGATCCTGTACCGTTTCTCCATTTACGGCGGTGATCACGTCACCGGCCTGAATGCCAGCCTTGGCTGCGGGACCATCCTTCTGCGGTGCAGCGACGATTGCGCCCTTTTCCTCGGCCAGACCAAGCGAAGCAGCGATATCCTTCGTCACCGGCTGGATCTGCACGCCAATCCAGCCGCGCTCAACCGAGCCCTTCTTGATGAGCTGATCGACAACCTGCTTTGCAGTGCCCGACGGTATTGCGAAGGCGATACCGACGCTGCCGCCCGAAGGCGAGAAGATGGCGGTGTTGATGCCGACGACCTGACCGGACAGGTTGAAAGCCGGGCCACCCGAGTTGCCCTTGTTCACAGCCGCGTCGATCTGGATGAAGTCGTCGTAAGGACCAGCGCCGATGTCACGGCCACGGGCCGAAACGATACCCGAGGTCACCGTGCCGCCGAGACCGAACGGATTGCCGACTGCAACAACCCAATCGCCGACGCGCACCTGATTGTCATCGCCGAAAGCGACATAGGTGAACTTGCGCTTGGCATCGTCAACCTTCAGCACGGCAAGGTCGGTGCGCGGATCGGTGCCGATCAGCTTGGCGTCGAGTTCGGTGCCGTCATCCATAACGACCGTATAGGCGTCACCATCGGAAACGACGTGATTGTTGGTGACGACATAACCGTCTTCGGAGATGAAGAAGCCGGAGCCCTGTGCATAGGGGCGCTCATGACCCGGACGGCCCGGACGCTTGCCGGGGCCACGGCGACCATCGGGACGCGCATCGCCACTCGGCGGTTCCATGCCGAAATCACGGAAGAAGCGCTTCAGCGGATGATCGTCGGGCAGCTGGTCAAAACCGCGCGCACCAAAATTCTGACCGCCACGGCTATCGGCTTCCTGAACGTTCTTCTTCACGGTGACGCTGACGACGGCAGGACGTACCTTTGAAACCAGATCAGCGAAGCCGACAGTCTGCTGCGGCGGCGTCACCTGAACAGCTTCCGCGCGGGCATCGTTGAGTGCGCCAAGCGGGCCAGTCGCGACAAACGCGCCTGCAAGGGCAGCGCAAACTGCAACGGCTGCAACGCTCTTGCGGTAATGGGAAGTCTTAGCTCTGGACATCTATTTCTCCTTGCGAGCAGTAATCGGCCCGTGTTCTCGTCATCGGGAAACGAGGCCCTGTAAATCCTTTATAGAGCACAGGATATCTACAGCTACCTTACCGCTCAATTTCCGCAACATGAAAGTTTCGTAAGGTTGGGCGGGCGCAAGGGAGAAACTTGCTCATAAATATAGAGGATTATTTATTATTCAGAAGCCGGGAAAGCTCAGCTTTTTCGCTTTCGGAAAGCGGCTGCGCCGCTTCGCCAAGCCTGCGTCGCCCACGAAACGCGAAGACAAGCGCCACCGCGCCGATCAGAAGCACCATGACCGGAAATCCCCAGAGCAGAACCGTGCGGGCCGACAGGCGCGGCTTCAACAGCACGAACTCGCCATAACGGGCAACGACAAAATCCATCACCTGATCGTCCGTATCACCTGCTTTCAGGCGGTCACGGACGAGAAGGCGCAGATCGCGGGCAAGCTCGGCATTCGAATCATCGATGGATTCGTTCTGGCACACCATGCAGCGCAACTCGCCGGATATGGTGCGGGCGCGCTTTTCAAGCGCCGGGTCGGGCAGAACTTCATCCGGATTGACGGCCAGTGCCGCCGTTCCCTGAATGGCCAGAGCAACGGCAAGGGCACACGTGGCAAAGAGGTTGCGCATCTTCATGCTGCGGCCTCCGCTTCCTGCGACGAGGTCTTTCGCTTGGAGGCAGGTGCGCCGACGCGCAAGCGGCGGTCGGCCAGCGAAAACAGGCCGCCCAGCATCATAACCAATGCGCCATACCAGATCAGCGTGACCTGCGGTTTCCACCAGATACGAACGACCACCGAACCGTCGCCCGGCTCATCGCCCAGTGCCACATAGACCTGACTGAACCAGAGCGTGCGAATGCCCGATTCGGTCGTCGGCATCTGGCGTGCCGGGAAAAAGCGCTTCGACGGTTCGATCCGGCCGAGGCTGCGGGCGCTAGAATCGAGCAGCGTGAAAGTACCGCGATTCTCGGTAAAGTTGGGACCGGTCAAAGGCCGCAACCCGTCAAAACGCAACGTGTAGTCCTGAACCTTGACCGTATCGCCCGCACGCATGATGAGCACGTTTTCAGTGCCAAAGGTCGTCACGCTGACGATACCGAGCAGTGTCACGCCAAGACCGATATGCGCCAGCGCCGTTCCGAAAACGGAGCGCGGCAGCCCCTTGAAACGCGCCCAGGCCTTCGTTGCCGAAACCTTGCCGATACCGGCTTTCTGCACCAGATCGGTAAGGCTGCCGAAAATCAGCCAGGCGGCGAGACCGACGCCGCAAGCCGCCAGCAGCGATTTGGCCGATGTGGTCCAAAGCACGATACCGGCCACAACCAGCGCCAGGGCGAAAGCCGTCATCAGTCGCTGGGCAACGCCGTAAAGGTCACCGCGTTTCCAGGCGAGAAGCGGCCCGAACGGCACCGCAAACAGAAGCGGGATCATCAGCGGACCGAAGGTCATGTTGAAGAATGGCGCGCCGACGGAAATCTTCTCGCCAGTCATGACTTCCAGCAGCAGCGGGTAAAGAGTGCCGATCAGAACGGTCGCAGCGGCCGTGGTCAGGAACAGGTTGTTGAAGACCAGCGCCCCTTCCCGCGAAATCGGATGGAAAATGCCGCCAGCCGTGAGGCTCTGGACGCGAAGCGCGAAAAGCGACAGGGAACCGCCGATGAAAATGGCGAGAATGGCCAGGATGAAAAGCCCGCGCCCCGGATCGGTCGCGAAACTATGCACGGAGGTCAGCACACCGGAACGCACGAGGAAGGTTCCGAGCAGCGATAGCGAGAAGGTCAGGATCGCCAGAAGGACCGTCCAGATTTTCAGCGCCGAACGCTTTTCCATGACCAGCGCGGAATGCAGCAAGGCGGTGCCGACCAGCCATGGCATGAAGGATGCGTTTTCGACCGGGTCCCAAAACCACCAGCCGCCCCAGCCAAGCTCGTAATAGGCCCAGTAGGAACCCATTGCGATGCCGCCGGTCAGGAACACCCAAGCCACCAGCGTCCATGGCCGCACCCAGCGCGCCCAGGCTGCATCAAGACGACCTTCCAGAAGGGCGGCAACAGCAAAGGAGAAGCAGACAGAAAAACCGACATAGCCGAGATAAAGTAGCGGCGGATGAATGGCGAGGCCGATATCCTGCAAGATCGGATTGAGATCGCCGCCTTCCATCGGGGCCGGAAGGATGCGCGTGAACGGGTTCGACGTGAAGATGATGAAGGCCAGAAAAGCCACAGCGATCCAGCCCTGCACGGCCAGCACATTGGCGCGCAATGTTTCAGGCAGATTACCGGAAAATGCCGCGACCAGCGCGCTGAAAAGCGTCAGGATGAACACCCACAACAGCATGGAGCCTTCATGATTTCCCCAGACGCCGGTGATCTTATAGAGGAGCGGCTTTTGCGAATGCGAGTTTTCGACAACGTTCAGGACCGAGAAATCAGACACGACATAGGCATGGACCAGCACCGCTGAGGACAAAACGACAAGCGCGAAGACCGCAAGCGCCGTTGGCACAGCCACCGACATGAGCTGCGTGTCGCGTCGGCGGCCACCGATCACCGGCACGACCGACTGAACGATCGACAGAGCCAGCGCCAGCACCAGAGCAAAATGGCCGATCTCGACACTCATAGACAGTCTCCCGGCATAATTATTTACCTTCCCACACGCCTTTGGCCTTCAGGCTATCGGCAAGATCCTTGGGAACATAGTTCTCGTCATGCTTGGCAAGCACATTATCGGCGCGAAACACGCCGTCTTGTCCGAAACGTCCTTCGGCCACCACACCCTGCCCTTCACGGAAAAGGTCAGGCGGAATGCCTTCGAACACCACTTTCACGGTCTTGATCGTATCGGTGACGGTGAAGCGAAGCTCGCTGCCTTCCCGGCTGACCGAGCCTTCCTCGACCAGACCACCCAGACGAAAACGAGAACCGGACGTCAATTCCTGTTCCGTCAGATCAGCGGGCGTGCGGAAGAACCGGATGTCCTGATTGAAGGCCATCAGCATCAAGCCAACCGCCACGGCCAGAACCGCCAGCGCACCGCCGATCAACATCAGGCGCTTGCGTTTCCTCTGGCCGATTGTCCGGGCAAGACTGCCAGCAGGTTTCGGCTTGCGTGCGTTTTCTTCTGCGGTCGCGCTCATTTCTGTGCCTCTAGACCCAAGCCGGATGCAAAACTGCGAAGTTCGGTTCGCTGTTCTTCCGCAAGGGCGGTCATGCCCCGGTTCAGGGCATCAAGCGCCGCATCGCGGCGATGCAGGATCATATAGGAGCGCACGAGACGCTTCCAGCCTTCGACATCCCCGCTATTCTGGCGAAGACTTTCATCAAGACGTTGAACCATGCCCTCGATCATCGTCTGACGGTCTTCCGCCGACAGGGACGAAGCCGCTTCGATATCGTCGGATGACGGGCCTTTTTGCTCTGTCGGCTGGTTGGCCGAAGGATTGCTTAGCCGCGCAATGGCCTGCTCGACCTGACCACGCCAGGGAGCATCAACTGGCGCCTTGTCCAGAAGGGTCTTGAGACGGGCGGCGGCAGCATCGGGACGACCGTCCTGCATCTCGCCTTGCGCCAGATAAAATTGCGGACGCGGATCGTTCGGATCGAGCGCGACAGCCTTGTTCAGAAATGTTTCTGCCTCGGCGGTGATCGTGCCGCCGGAAACTGCGGCAAGCCCTTCGGCCAGACCCAGCAAGCGCGGGAAATTTTCGCCGTCAATGCGCATGGAAGAACGATAGGCATTCACCGCATCCGCTGGACGGCCAAGACGCATATAGATCGGCGCCAGCACATCCCAGCCGCGTGCATCATCAGGGTTTTTCGCCAGATGCGCTTCAGCCCGCGCGACCAACTCATCAACGGAACCGCGATCAGGATTATCGGAGAGACGGTCCGCAAGCGGCATGGACGGCACGTCCGGCTTGCCAAAAAGCGGATAGACGCCCCAGGCGATCAATGGGACCGCCAACACGGCAACCAAGGCCAGAACGCGGCCCGACTTTGTGGCCTTCGCTGCGCTCACAGCGTCCTGACTGACCTTTTCAGCACTCAAAATGCGGCGGGAAATTTCAATTCGCGCCTGTTCGGCGCTTTGCGGGTCGATCATGCCGCGCGCGGCATCGGATTCGACCTCGCGCAGCTGATCGCGATAAACTTCCAGGTCGTTCTTTTCAGCAGGCAAAAAAGCCTGCTTGCGCCGCGTGAGCGGCAACAAAACAGCCAAAGTGGCTGCTAACGTCAATAATGCTGCAATCAACCAAAATCCCATGGCTACGACTTAAGCGTAGGCATGGGAAAAACCAACCTCTACCTGCCACAACAGGCCGCCTAGGGCAATTCGCCGCAAAGGCCGCCCGTGAGTGATCAGGTCAGCGGCGTCCAGCTGCCGTCCGTGTTGCGGCAGGCAGTGCCGCGCACGGTCTGCTGCGAACCGCCAATATCGAAGGTGTGCGAATATTGGCGGCAATTCTGCGAGCCGACCTGATAAGGCTGTGCCGCAGTGACATCACCGGAGTTCGAACCGCCGCTCCAGGAAACGGCTTTGCCGGCTGGCGAATATTCAAGCGCACGATATTCGGCTTCCAGCGCTTTTTTGCGGTCGCCCGCGCTCAGCTGGTTTGCCGCATTGCCAAGCAGGCCGTTGCCCAGCGATGCGAGCAGGCTCGATTCCGGCTTTGCAGATGACGACGATCCGCCAAGCGATGTCAGCCCTCTGCCACCACCCGATGTGCCACATGCCGCCAAGGCCAGCGACAGCGCCACCATGGTCGGAACGACCAGAACCGGAGAAGAAAACCTCAATTCCATCATCATAACAAACCGGCCCTCATGAACCAATGAGCTTGCATATTATCGCATCATGCGATCTTGTAATTTCAATTTCTTAGAGCATTTCCCGCAAAAATGTGAGCCTGTTTTGCATACGGAAATACTAAAAAGCAAAGACGCCGTTTCAGCCTAAAAGACAACCTTAATCTTCGGCAAGCGGTAACACACTGCGAACACGCAGGCCCCCGAGCGGGCTGCGGTCGAGATGCAACTGGCCGCCATATTCGCGAACCGTATCCTGCACGATGGCAAGCCCCAGACCTGTGCCCGGCTTGGTTTCGTCCACGCGGCTGCCGCGTTTCAATGCGGCCTCCATCTTGTCGTCCTCAAGTCCCGGCCCGTCATCCTCGATCACGATTTCAAACTGCCGTTGCCCGCCCATTGCTGCCCCAACGGTGATATTCACCCGGCGGCTTGCCCATTTTCCGGCATTTTCAAGAAGATTGCCGATGATTTCCTCAAGGTCTTCCTTTTCACCGGCGAAGATCGCGTGCGGGAGATCATTGCGCAAGCTGACATGCAGCGCAGGGTTAAGCTTGGCGGTCACCCGTTGCATGCGCTCCATCACCGGCGCGACGGAGGTGCGGAACACCACACTGTCCCGTTGCGCCGCTATGCGCGCACGTTGCAGATAATGCTGGATCTGCACCTGCATGGCCTCGCTCTGCTCCTGCACGACGCGGCCCTGATCGCCGCCGATGGCGCGGCCTTCATTGACCAACACGGACAGCGGCGTCTTGAGCGAATGAGCGAGGTTGCCGACCTGCGTTCTCGACCGCTCGACGATTCGGCGGTTGTTTTCGATCAACGCATTCATTTCGCGGGCAAGCGGCGCAATTTCCATCGGCAGCGAAGCGTCGAGCTTGGATGAACGCCCCTCGCGAATATCGGTGAGCGCCTGACGCACCTTGTCCAGCGGGCGCAGGCCGAACAGGATGATGGCTGCATTGATGAGGATACTGCCAATACCGAACACCGCAAGATAGGCGGCAAGCTTCGTCCTGAAATCGGAAATCTCGTTCATGACTTCGCTGAGATTGCCCATCACGCGGAAGCGGGCCACCCGGCCCGCATTATCCAGAACGACTTCCGTTTCGACGATGAAAAGCTCTTCGCCATTAAGTCCCGGCAGGGAATAGCTGCGCATGAAGGAACTGTCGAAAGGCGCCTGTGTGATCGGCATTTCCGGGACAATGCGCCCAATCAGCGACGGCGATTCCAGCTTGCCGCTCACATTGGGGGCGAGCGGGTCCACCGACCAGTACCAGCCGGAAAGCGGGCTTGAATAGCGCAGTTCACCCAGTTCGGGACGTCCTTGAAGCACGCCTTCCGTCGATACACTGACAGCGCCGACAAGGCTGAACAGATGCGCGGTCAGAAGCCGTTCAAAATTGCTGCGGGCGGCGTCGCTGTAAAGTGATCCGATAAGCGTCGCGACCACCACCAGCGCGGCAATCACCCACAGCGTCGACAATGTGACGACGCGAACGGCGAGAGAGCGAAGCGATGGGATGACGCGAAAACGCTTCAGTTGTCGTTCCCCTTGGGTTCAGCTCCGGTATCGGAGCGCATACGATAACCCATGCCGCGCACGGTCTCGATCAGATCGACACCCATCTTCTTGCGCAGGCGTCCGACGAAAACTTCAATCGTATTGGAATCGCGATCGAAATCCTGATCGTAGAGATGCTCAACCAGTTCCGTGCGGGAAACCACTTCGTCCATATGATGCATGAGATAGGACAAAAGCCGGTATTCATGCGAGGTCAGCTTCAGCGACACGCCGTCAACACTGGCCTTGGAGGTCTTGGTGTCGAGATGCAATGGACCGCAGACGATTTCCGACGAGGCATGACCGGCAGCACGACGAATGAGCGCACGAAGCCGCGCCAGAACTTCCTCCATATGAAAGGGCTTGGCGACATAATCATCCGCACCGGCATCAATACCGGCAACCTTGTCGCTCCAGCGATCACGGGCGGTCAGCATGAGCACAGGCATGGCACGGCCGTTGCGACGCCAGCGTTCCACGACGCTGATGCCGTCGATACGCGGCAGTCCGATATCGAGAATCACCGCATCATAGGGTTCCGTATCGCCCAGAAAATGGCCCTCTTCGCCGTCATAGGCGCTATCGACCACATAACCGGCGGCAACCATCGCATCGGAAAGTTGCCGGTTCAGGTCCTTGTCGTCCTCAACAATCAGGATACGCAAGCGGGCTGTCTCCCTTCAAAGGATCAGATGCAACGCAAAAGCCGGTCTGTTTCTTCCAACGCAAACCGGCTTCTAGAGCGGCTCCTTTAAAACAGAATCGTGGAGCCGCTCTATCTATTTGTTTTACGCATTATCCTGCGCAAAACCGCTTCGCACTTTTGCTGGAAATGCTCTAAAACCCATGCCGGGAATTTTATCGATTGGGCACAGCCACTTCGACCCGACGCGGACGTTCACCGTCGCGACCGGGGACCAGCACGACGACAACGCAAACCGGCGCACCGTTCTGGGTGGAAGGGGTGGCCTTGGCGAGCTGTCCGCCCTGTTTGGCCGCAACCTGTTCGCCCACGGCGGCGCAGTCGCTGGCAGCGGCGATCAGAAGATTGGAGGTCTGCGGCGCAGCAATCGGCATAGCGCCAGCATCGGCAATGCCGCCGACGGGCAACAAGCCAAAACTCACCGCGAGCAGCGCGAAAACTTTGAGTGCAGAGTTCTTTTTCATCATGCCGCCTTGTATAGCGCGCGACAGCTGAACGATGCATGAACAGCCTGTTCCCGCTATAGACCTTAAAGAATATTTTCCCTTAGCTATCACGCTTTGTGAAATTATGAAATGCGCGATGTTGCCCTGATACGGCCGAATATCGTAACAATTCCAGCGATTGCAGCTGCCAGTTGCAGTAAAACATCCGTTAGCGCGCCGTGATCTATCGTGCCATCCGCGATCCCGAAAGCGCCCGCCAGCCCCAGAATGATCGAGACCAGACCCGCCCAGACTGTGCGGGAAAGATACCAGGATTTGTCGTCCGTCATCTCGTTTCTCCAGAAATTATAGGCCAGCCGCCAGATTGAGTATAGCCGTATCACCGGCACCGATTTTCGTGCTGACCATCGCAACGCGGAGCTCGAACGCACCGGCACCGACGTCTGCGGTGCGAATCGCCTTGGCATAGGTCCAGGACGCTGTTGCCACTTGTTCGCGCCGCACAACAGCGCCATTTTGCCAGACCTCAACCGCGTAAAGTTCGCGGTCCTCGCCGAGCGGAATGTCTTCGCCAAGCCAGCTGTCGGCGTCGATCCGCCCGCGCCGCGTCCAGCCAAAAGCGAGATCGCCATTGGCCGCACGGTCATACTTCAAATGAACCGGGCTAAGCGGCGTCAGCCCGCGCAGACCGCCGCTCTGCCGGACCGTTTCGAAATAGGCATCGGAGAAAGTCTTGCCCGCCGTTCCGACACGCCAGTTGAGTTCAAGCCCCAGTTCGGACGCAGATAGCCCCACCCCGCTCACAGCCATATCCAGAAGGATAAACGGCGTCTCGACCGGCTTGTCGGCCAGAGCCGCCGCTTCCGTACCAAGCTGCCCGCGCAACAATCGCGACAAACGCCAGCGATTGGCCCCGATTTCGTCCGCATCGAGAAACTGGAATATTTCCCAATCCCCATTAAGCGTTTGCAACAGTGCGGTATTCGCTCCGTTCAAAATCTGCGCCAGCGGACGCGATTGCAACTCACCCGCATAGAGCGTGACCTCAACCGAATGCCCCTCCTGCAAACGCCCGCTCGGACCACCGGCAAGCGGCGCGACCAGTTCGCCCATGACCGCCCGTTCGGTAATCTTCGCCCGCTCGGCAAAACCTTCAGCCGTTGGCGATGCATAGACCGCGACACCTCGCCATGGCTTGGCATGGGCTGCGATACGAAACCGGCCTGCGGGTTCCTCCGCTCCAGGCCAGAGCGGCAGATCAACGAGATGAAACACCGGTTTCATGTCGATAGCGGGCCCGCCCGAAACAGCTTGCGGCGTCTCGCCCCGGTCCGCAAAGATGATGTTTGGAGCAAGCGCCGTCGTCCTGACGGAACGCACCGAACCGTCATCAAGGCCGGTTACGACATAGTCACGCGCGCCGCCCAGCATATCGAGGCGCAGCCGGTCGCCGACGTGAAGCGCCGCCGCAGACCATGGCAGCGAAAAGGATGCCGTCCGCCGCTCGGCAAAACGGCGCGCCATCCAGCTTTCAGCCAGTGCCGTCGCCTGTCCCTGCTCCATCGAGCCGGATAGGCTGATGCTCTCGCTGCCCTGCCCCTCGTCCCGTCGTACTGCCGCGCCGACAACCTGAAAATTCCTCAGCGGGTCGCTGCAATAAAACTCGACCGTCGCCGGCAATGTGCCCGCATCTTCCAGTTCGGCGGTGAGCGCGTTGCCGTCATCCGGTTGCACCAGCATGTCACTGATCGCGACCGAAGACGACGCCCGCGCTATGCTTCTGAAAACGAACTGGCCCGCCTGCTCGAAACCATGCACGCCGAAGACATTCAGCAGCGGCTCCAGCACGCCGCGCGCTGTCGATGCTTCCGCGATGACGAAACCGGCGAGATAGCCATCGGCCTGCGAACATTCAGCCTGTGGCAGACCAAAATCGGCAAGGATCGCCGCAATCAGCTCATCCAGCGCGACACCGCTCAGACGCCCGTTCAGCCAATGGCCGAGACGCCAGTTTGCGGTATCGCCCCAGATGCTGCTGCTGAGCGGAAATTCCGGAAAAGGTCGCGTGTCCCACGCCCAGAGATAGATGCGATCCATATCCAGCATCGGCCCGCCATAGACAGGCGACACGGCATTCGCCGTTGGCCAGTGCTGGTAATGGGCGCGCAAAAACCGCTCCATGGCGGCATCGGAACGTGCACCGTTTGAGAAATACGGCGTCGCATTTTCCGACGATTTCGGGTCGGGAAAAACATTGGGCTGGTTCGGCCCCTTGTCCACCGCCGGGCAGCCCAGTTCCGTAAACCAGATCGGTTTGGATTGCGGCACCCAGCCGGTCGGGCTCGTCGCTTCAGTCCCGTCGATGCGGTTGAAATGTGGATTGCTCCACCAGGCGCGAATATCCTTGTAGCGATAGACCCATGGCTTTCCGGCCAACCCGTCGGTGATCGGCGTGCGCTGCCGCGCGCCGCGATTGCTGTCGCTGGCATAATACCAGTCATAGCCCTCGCCCGCCTCGATCTGGCTCGTCAGCCCGGCAAAATCGTAAGGTCCGTCGAAACCGTCCGGATTGCCGCCATCGAGATCATCGTCGCGCCAATCGGCGAGCGGCATGTAATTGTCGATGCCAATGGCATTGATGGCCGGGTGCGACCAGAGTGGATCGAGGTTGAAGAACAGATCGCCTGTCCCGTCCTGCGCCTGATAACCGAAATATTCGGTCCAGTCCGCGCCATAGGTGATTTGGCAGGCGCTGCCCAGTCGCTGACGCATCTCGGCTGCCAGCGAACAAAGGCTCGTGACGAAGGGAAAGCTGTCGCGTGCATCGCGAATGCTGGTGAGGCCGCGCAGTTCTGAGCCAATCAGGAAAGCGTCGACACCGCCCGCCTGCACCGCCAGATCGGTGCAATGGCGCAGGAAGCGACGATAGCCCCATTCGCCTTCGACAAAGGCCGTGACCTGTTCTGCCGCTGCTGGCGTCTTGTCGGGCGTGCCCAGCAGACCAATGGCGGGATGACAGGTGATGCGCCCGCGCCACGGATAGACCGGCTGCCCGACGCCGTCATAGGGCGATGGCAGCGTGTTGCCCGCCGGAATATCCATCATGATGAACGGGTAGAGCGTTACGCCCAAACCCCGCGCCTTGGCATCGCGGATGGCAGCGATAACGCTTTCGTCCGATGGCGTACCGCCATAGGCCGACCCGCTGCCATTCATCGAGATGAGATGCGCGGCAGAGCGCGCAACATTTTCCACCTTCCAGACATGGCTGGGCTTGCGCACCGAAAGTTCGGTCACGCCGGGGCGGATATGGCAGAACCCTGCCCTGAGATCGTCGCCAAACCATGGCACCACAATCGCGACATGGCGGAGACCCGGACAAAGCGCCTGCAATTCATCCAGCGCGGCCGACCAGTCGCTACGGGCGCGGACCGCATTGCGGTTCAGCGACCGCGTGGTTCCCGGCACCGGCTCGTCGGTAACGGGATCGGGCATCAGCCCGAATTCCGTCGAACCGGGAATAAGCGCCACGGCGCGCAGATCGCGCGCGACCTTGCCCACCGGCCGCACCACTTCGAACTCGAATTGCGGCAGCCGGTTGCCAAAACCGTCGAGCGGGATACGCTCGAAAACCACATAGGCTGTGCCGCGATAGGCGGGCGCGTTGCCGGTGCCCTGCTTGGCCTCGATCAGCGGATCGGGCTGCTGCGCGGCGTCACCGCGATAGACACGCATTTCAATGTCGGTGAGATCGAGTTCCTGCCCATCGGCCCAGACCCGACGAATGAACGCGATCTCACCTTCGGCCACCGCATAAGCGGCATTGCCGAAATAGCTGTAACTCGTGACCTTCGGTCCGCCCTTGCCGCCCTGCCGTTCGGTGGTTGCGCTTTCCTCAAAACGGGTCGCCCAGATCAGCGTGCCGGAAACGCGGGCCGTACCGTAGATGAAAGGCAGGCTGGCACCTTCCTCTGCCGTGACAACGCGACCGCTGGAAAGCCTTGCGCCTTCGCTGTGGCGGGTGGAATTGATCAGCGCCGTGTCGATGCTATAGCCCGCCATGGCCCCAAGACCCGCGCCGATTGCAGCGCCAACCGGACCGAATATGCCACCGATGGCAGCACCAGCGGCTTGCAGAACGATTGTCGCCATGGGTCAGTCTGTCCTTTCGGGGAAAATGAAAATGCCGGCAATCCGCCTGCGCCATTGCGGCACCAGCGCCGAGGCCATAACGCCATGGCCCTCATAGGCATGGATAAACCGGTTCTCGCGGCCCATGATGCCAAGATGTTTCGCGGCCACATCGGCCCGCCAGCGAAAGACGATCAGATCGCCCGGCAGCGCCTCGCGGGTCTCGCGCCGCGCCATGTGCCGGGACGCGGCATCAAGCAGCCGGTCGCCCGCTGTCACCTCGCCCCAATCGGGCGCATAGGCACCGGCGTCTTCCGGCTCGCAGCCATAGAGCGCCCGCCAGATGCCGCGCACCAGACCGAGACAGTCGCAGCTCACGCCAAGCGTCGAAGCGCCATGCCGATAGGGCGTGCTGAGCCACCGTTCGGCCTCGATCAGAACCCGTTCGGCAATCGTCATTGGACCAACGCGCTCCCGTCATATTCCTGCTCGCCGCTGACATAGCTATAGGCGGCATCGTTGCCCGGCAGATGCGGGAAGCCACGAAAATTGACGCCATTGGAAAACTTGGCCTTGCAGGTGACAAAGCTCTTGTCGCAGCCAGCGACCACGCGGAAACTATCGCCTGCCGCAATCGGCAGAACCGGCGGCTCGCTGAGGCGCAAGGTGGTTCCGCTGTGATCCAGCACGCGTATTTTCGCGCCGACATTACTGCCGTTCATCCAGGTGAGATAGCCATTCGCGAACCAGCCCGTTGCGAAACCGGCAAGACCGGTCGCTGTCACTTCAGCACCATTGGCGGTCACCACCACGCCATCCGCAAAATAACGGGGGTCGCCGAGATTCACCCCGCAGCGCCCGTCACCCAGACTGGCATCGCACAAGCGCATGATCCGCCTGCCGCGCACAGCGTCGAACAGGGCCGCAATGCCCTTCAGCTCCATGACGAAGCTTGCACCCGAACGGCTGATTTTCGCCGCCGTCCAGCGGCGCAACAGCATGTGCTGGTCCGGGGCCGACCAGTTCACCAGATAGACTTCTATCGCCGCACCGTCATAGCGCCCGTTTTCGATATCCGTCTCACTAATCTTCGCGGACGACAGCGCGCCTTCAACCTCGCCACCCGCGATGGAAAGGCCAAGCGTGGTCGAGGCCTCGGAACTGCTCAGCCCGGTCTGCGGTTCGCAGGCGACGCCATTGACCGTGAGTGTCCGGTCGTGATCGGTGAAGCCCATAACCAAACCGTCCTGACGGCGGATAATCCATGCGAAGCAATGGGTTGTCACCTCGCCTTGCAAATGTGATTCAAGCGCTGCCGGAACCGGGATCATGACTTCACCTCAATGATCGGAATGGATGGAATTTCACCAGCGCGAAACGAGGCGATGCTGGCTGCCAGGCGATCCGTGTCGAAACGCACGACCACATCGAACAGGAACCCAGCCGTCACCACAGCGCCGACGCCCGGCACATAGCTTGGTGTGAACGTGATCTGCCCGGTCGCAAGATCGACCATGAACGCCTCGCCTTCATCCATGCGCGCGCCATTGACCCCGACCGTCACCGATCCGGCGACCGGACGCGTCACCGGGCGGTCGTAGCTCTCATAGCTCTTGATGAGCTGGAAGTGCGGTGTCGCGCCATCTCCGCTGCCCAGTTTCTGATCGAGATAGGTCGGCGGAATATTGCCCGGCGCGGATGAATAATCGAAAGGATCGCGAAACCGGAACGCATAAAGCGACCCGCGCCGCGCCTCGAAAAAACCCAGCACAGTTTTGAGATCATCAAGCGAACGCAGACCCGTGCCGACATCGAAATGACGGCGGGAATGCGCCCAGCGCGCATTGCGCTTTTCCAGCCCCGAGGTGAGCGTGACAATCTCGTTGCGCCATTCCGGCCCGCCGGTTGCCCCGAAGGAAACGCCGAGCGGAAAGCGCACATCATGAAAGGCGTTCGTCATGTTCACAATCTCCTTGCGCCGCGGCGCACCGCACCCGCCAGCATGGTCGAAAGCTGTGCCTCGGATTTTCTGAACGACGATGCATCGGGCGATGTCATATTGAACACGACCTGCACCGGGCTGCCGCCGCCGCCCGTCGCAACGCCAAGACGGCCATCCGCCCCACGCGCCAGCGGGAGGATCGCTTCCGCACCTGCCTCACCAGTGAGGCCGAGCGAACCGGACCCCATGCCGAAATAGGTCGGGCTGGACACGACCCCACCCTTGGCGAAAGGCATGATCGAACTGATGCCGCTCGTCAGCCCGCCAATCGCCGAGGAAGCAAGACCTTGCAGCGGCTGCAAGCCTGCCGATAGGGCCGAACCGGCCAGACTGGTCGCGAGGCTGCGCAACACATCCTCCAACCCCTGACCGGAGGTGATCGCGCCTTTCAACGCCGAAGTCAGGCTTCGACCGAAACTCGACGAGCGCTTTTCGAGATCGGTCAAGGCGCGGTCGAACGCGCTTGTATCCGCATCGACGGATACGGTTACGGTTTCGTCTGTCAATTAAATCACCTGTCGGGAAAAGCGCGCATCAGCGCATCGAGCGCATGGCGCGTGGGCGCGTCGCGCTGCGGCGTAAGCGGTCCGAGTGCCGCCGAAAGTTCACGCGGGGTCATGGACCAGAAAGCCTGTGAGGAAAGCCGCAGCAAACCGAAACCCGCCCGCATCACCTCATCCCACGGGAAAGGCTTCGGCGAAGATTCCGATTCAACTGCGGCTCTCAAGGGTTTGGCGGAGAATCGCTTTCCGGCTTTGCAGATGTGCCGAATGTGGCGGTCAGGAGTGCGGCGACCACGCTCGCGAAACCGGCGGCACCGCCTTCGGCCCGCATATCGGCGACATCTTCTTCGCTGACGGCATGACCGCCGCCGCGCAGGCCCGCACAGAGAATACGCAACATATCGCGGGCCGACAGCCGCCCTGTCGAAAACCGCGCAATCAGTTCCGAAAGATTATCCGCTTCGAAAGCTGTTTCCAGCTCGGCAAGCGCGCCCAAAGTGAGACAGAGAATCCAGTCGCGACCATCGAGCTTTGCGGCAACCTCGCCGCGATGGCGGTTGGCCATCATAGGACGGCACCGAAGGTCATATAGCCCGCTGATTCCAGCGCAATCTCGAAGGTCATTTCGGCGTCGTGATCGCCGCCATATTCCAGTGCCGTAATCTGAAACGGCCCGGTGACGGTGCCAAAATCCGGCAGTACGATCTGCCAGTCAACTATTTCACCGTCAAAAAACAGATCGCGCACCAGAGCGTCCGATCCGGCATCCTTGAAAATACCCGACCCGCTGACCGAAACGCGCTGCACACCACTGCCCGCCAGAAGCTGACGCCAGCGTCCGGCAGAATCCGCGTCGGTTACATCGACGGTTTCCGCATTGAAGGCAATGCGCTTGGTGCGCAGACCCGCGCATGTCTCAAAGCTGCCATCACCGCGCGCCGTCTTGAGCAAGATATCCTTGCCTCTTTGAGCCGCCATTCATTTCTCCTGGATGAGAGCACATCCCGAAAAGTGTGAAACGGTTTTCGGACAAGATGTGCGTAAAAACAGATGGTTAGAGCGCCGATCTGATAAAATCAGATCGAAACGCGCTCGATAATCAAAGGCTCGGTCACCGCGCGATAGCGCATGGTGCCGAGATAGCTGCCGAGACCGTCCGTGTTGCGGGCGATCACTTCGGTCAGCATGAGATTGACGAGATGATGCCCATCCACCGTAACCGGCGGCCCCTCATCAAGGCGGCTCGCAATCTTCGCGGCGATGTCCAGCACGCGCTTGCGCCCGCTTTCCTTCGCCCAAATCTGTATGTTGACGAAATGCTCGTCGCCCTTTTCGCTGGCCGTGCTCCAGTCGCGGCTGGATGTCTCGCCAAGCGTCACATAGGGGAATGGTGTTTTCGGCGGCACATGGTCGTAAATCCGTTCGCCGCCGAGTGTTTCTTTCAGTCCGTCGTCGTCTTTCAGGGCGTCAAAGAGCGCCCTCTGTAATGCTGCCGCTCCAAGTTCCATCCGGGTCCCCGCTGGAAGTTACCATTTTAGCGCCAGCACTCTGCGCAAGCGCCTGTCTGTCGAAAATCAGATCGTCGCTGACGGCCAAAGCCTTCCAGCGCAGCGCCCGCACCAGCCCCTCCGCCGTCAGCTTCATCGCAATGTTCATCGTCCCTCCTCGACCGCCAGGCAGACGAGGTAACGCCCGGTCTCGTCCGGGTCATGCACCGCGCTGAGCCGGAACAGACGTGCGCCCTTGCGCAGCCGCATGGCGGTTGAAATATCGTCGCGAAACCGCAGCAGGATGCGGTGCGTTACCTGTGGCTGCGGTCGTGTGCCGAAATCGCGCTGCCCGACCGAAACGGGTTCGATGCGTCCCCAGACCGTCGCGATTTCCACCCATGCTTCAGCATAACCGCCCATACCGTCGGCCACCGGCTGCAACATTTCCAGAGCCAGCTCCGCAGTGAGCTGGCCCGGATCGATGAAGAGCACATTGTTCATAGAGAAATCCGTCGCCAGCCATCGACCATCTGGTTGACCATCGGTGGAAAGGACACCGCCGCGGAACCAGCATCGACGCCTGCGCGCGATTCATAAAGATGGGCGACGAGGCTCAGGATCGCCTGTTTCAAAACCTCCGGCACCGTATCGGCAGTGGTGCCGAAGCCCGCCACGAAGTCCACCTCGATGCCGCAGAAGGTCGGGGCGTCGGGATAAGGCGCCATATAGAGACGTTGCGGACGACGGCCAAGCTGCAGCTCGAACTCCTCCGGCGCGAAGCTGATTGCCGTGCCGTCTGCGCGGTAGGCGACCACTTCGGTCACGGCTGAAACCGGATATTTGAACAGCGCCAGACGGCCCGAACGCGGCCAGCGATCCACGCGCAGCCGCCAGGTCTGGTCGATCAGCGCGAGGCCGGTTTCGGCTTCCACCAGTTCCCGCGCCGTCTTGATCAGGCGCTCCAGAATGGTGTCTTCGCTTTGTGTCGAGATACGCAAAAATGTGCGTGCGTCTTCGATCGTCACCGGCTCGACTGCCGGCGGCGTGACAAGAAACATTGTCATGGAATTTCCCCTAAACGATAACTTTCAAATCAGTCAGTTACACTCAACGCCCTCTACAAGTTTCACCTCTCGCGAGCGCAAAACCACCTGCCAAAACCGGCAGTGGGGCTTCAAAAGACCTGAGAAAAATACCAGTCGGTCTTATGCCTAAGCTGCGAAGGTCAGCAGCTTGATCGCGTCGAAATCCTGTACGCCACCACCGACTCGCTTGGTGGTGTAGAACAGCACATAGGGTTTTGCGGAATATGGATCGCGCAGCACGCGCACACCGATTCGGTCGACAACCAGATAGCCGCGTCCAAAATCACCAAAGGCAATCGCCGGAACATCGGCTGCAATGTCGGGCATGTGCTCGGCCTCGACCAGACCGAAGCCCATCAGCGACGCCTTGTCGCCAATGGCGGATGGCGGCTGCCAGAGATAATTGCCGTCCTTGTCCTTCAGCTTGCGCAACACGCTCTGCGTCTTGCGGTTCATGACGAAATTGGCGTTCTGGCGATAACCGGCTTTCAGCGCATAGATAAGCTCGATCAGCTTGTCGGACGGGTCAGTCGCAGGCAGCGCACCGTCGACGCCGGTGGCGATATGGCCAAGCTTGCCCCATTCCCAGGCGCTTTCAGCGACACTGTCATAATTCAGGAAACCCCGCGGCTTGTTGACACCATCGCCATTGACGAAGGCAGCGCCTTCCTGCTCGGCGAAGGCGGTTTCCACCTCCTCGGCAATCCACTGTTCGACATTGACCGCCGCGTCGTCGAGAAGCGCTGCGGTCGCCGCTGGCATGGCGTAGATTTCCATGGTCGGGAACTGCAATTCGGCAAGCTTCGCCGATGCCGTCTGCGGACGGGCATCTGTTTCGCCGACCCAGCCCGTTGCCGGACCGGTGATGGAGAACGGCTTTTTCAGAACCGCACCTGATACCTGACGCACGCCGGAAATGCCGCGGATCGGTGACAGCACGGCCAGCCTGCGTCCGATTTCGGTTTCAAGCTCGGCAGGCACCAGATAGCCGCCATCCGGACCTGAAGCATAGGAATGCGCCTTCTGCTCGATGCCGCGCAGCGTCTGCTCGTCACCGCGACGCACATAGCCATCAAAGGCCTGCTTGTGTTCGACATTGCCAATAACCGAAGCGCCGCCAAGCTGCGGACGCGACTGTTTCGACACGTAACTATCGAGCGCATGCTTCTGCTCATCCAGTGCGCGATTGATGCGCTCGACCTTTTCGGTCAGAAGCACGTCCACGCCCGCATGTTTTTCAACCTTCTTCAGCCGTTCGTCATTGGCATCGCGGAAGGCCGAAAACGCGGTCATGAATTCCTCGAAAGCCTCGCCGACATCGCCATTCTGATGCGAGACAAGCGACTTCGTTTCCACGCTTTTGGTTTCAAGCGGGATGGCATGAATTTTTTCCATGGAGTTCCTGTTTAATTGGAGATTGTTTTCGCGGCATCGCGCATACGCTGCGCAAGACCGGCTTCCTCATGCCGGATGGCGTCCCGCGCTATCCGGTTTTCGCCGAGCGCCGCATAGCCCTTGGCTATGACCGTTCGTGCGCTCGCACGGCTCAGCCCCGCATCCCGCGTGAGCCAGCGTTCGAATTCCCTGATGGTCGGTAAATCCGATTTGACCTGACCGATGCGCGCCTGCGGCAGCATCGGAAAGGTCACCACCGAGATTTCCCAGAGATCGGCTTCCAGAATATGGCGCAGACCGGTGCGCGCATCTTTCCGCGCCTTCACCGTGCGAAAGCCGATGGACAGCCCGTCAATGCCGCCCGAGCGCAAGAGATCCAGCGCCTCGCGGGCCCGCGCCACGCCCTTGGCAAGCCTGCCTTCGACGTAGAGCCCGCGCGCATCCTCCCTGATCTGCGTCCAGACGCCGATCGGCTCCGCCGCATCATGCTGCCACAACATGCGGATGCCCGAAGTGCCGCGTTCTCGTAGTGCACGGCTGAAAGCGCCGCGCTCGATCACATCGGCGCCGAGATCCGGCAGACCGAAAATGCTGGCATAGCCGGAAAAGCTGCCGTCGATCTCGACATCTTCAAGCGCCAGCGAAGCGCGTTTGGTTTCGAGCTTCAGATCAGGCTTCGCCATCGGTGCTCCTTTCGGCGGGGAGAATGCCCGGCAGGGCTGCATGTTTAAGCCGTTCGCTGAAACGCTTGAAAACGCCCAGCGCCGACCAGGCGGCGAGGCTGGCGGATGCCGATCCCATCAGCATCAGTTCCGCCCGACCGAGCGCGGCATCAAGCGCCAGCGCTTCGGCGATTTTCACACCCGCCGCGCCACCGAAAACCATGCCGCAGATAATGCCGACGGCGAAGCGGATCGCCGCTTCGCGCCTGCCATGCGGCAGCATATAGGCGAGCGATACCGCCGAGCCCGCAACCGCACCCGCCACCTTGGCGAACCAAAGCCATGCGGCATCAGATGCAAAAACCGTGTCGTTCAGATTGCTCATGACGACCTCCTGCTTTTTGTGTGAGGCTGATAGCCAACCGCTTCGCGCTTTTCGTCATCAGTGAGGAAAGGCGCATCGGACACGCGCCGCCACAACGCTTCGCGTTCAGACGAAAGCCCCTCAATGCGGTCGGCATCGTAGTCGAGGCGCAAATTCTCGCCGAAAAGCGGCCCCAGCCAATGGCTGAACGCCTTGGTCATGCGTCCCATCAAGGGCAGCACGGTGAGGCGATAGAAAGCGCGGTTGGCCTCGGCGTAATTGGCATAGGTATTGTCGCCGGGAATGCCGAGCAGCATCGGCGGCACGCCGAAAGCCAGCGCAATGTCGCGTGCCGCGCCATTCTTGGCTTCGATGAAATCCATATCCTGCGGGCTATAACCCATCGCCTTCCAGTCGAGCCCGCCTTCCAGAAGCAGCGGTCGCCCGGCACCGGACGCGCCGGTATAGCCCTCTTCCAGTTCGGCCTTCAGCCGTTCGAACTGTTCCTCGGTCAGATTGCCGCCATCTTTCGGCGCATAGACCAACGCTCCCGATGGACGCGCCGAATTATCCAGCAACGCCTTGTTCCACGCGCCCGCAGCATTATGCGTATCAAGCGCCATCAGGGCGGCTTCGAGCGGTGCGAAACCATAGATGTCATCGAGCGGATGAAACAGTTTGAGGTGCAGACCCGCAGCCGTCTCCGTTCCAAGCGCAATACGCCGCACCGTCGAGCCGGAACGGTAGACCAGCGCTTGCGGCCAGCCATTGGCATCCGTTTCGACGCTGACACGTTCCGGCTTCAGCAGATGCAATTCAATCCGCCCGCTTGGCAGATCGACCCGCTCCACATAGGCATTGCCGGAAATCAGTAAATGGCCGTAGAGCCTTTCCAGAAAGCTCGCGCCATCCATGCCCGATTGCGGCGATGCGATCAGGTCGAGAAGCGGATGCGTGTCATGCTCCATCACGCCTTCATAGAGCAGCCATGGCACGCTACTGGCCGCATCGGCAATCAGGCGCACACAGCGATGCGCGACCGGATTGCGCATAAACCCTTCGCGAGCAAGCGTCGTATAATCCCGCGCAATCCACGACGCATTGCGTTCGACATGCAGCGCCACGAAACCGTTTGCCATTTTCAGCTCACGCCCCGCATTCACGGTTGCAGGCAGACGCGACGCAGTTTCGCGCCCCGGCCTTTTCCAAGCCCAGTTCCAAGCCATAAAGTGGCCTCTCCAGTTTTTCTAAAATTTAGCCGAAGCGCCGGATGCGGGGCTTCATATCCGTACCCAGCATCAGCTCGCCCAACGCCCAAACCATCGCGTCAAGACGATCCGGCGAGCGACCGCTGGAAAGCCCTTCCGGCGCGAAATCGCACATCTCGTCTTCCAGAGCGGAAAACCGACCCGCATGGCGCACCCGCCCCTGCTCGTACAAGGCCGCGACGGGTTCCGCCCGCAGCCACTTGCCCCGTGTCGCATGGCGTTTCAGCACCGGCACCGAAGGGTCTTCCGCCGCCAGCACCGCAGCCACCATCTCGCCGCCCTGATTGACCTCGGCGACAATCGTGTCGGCCTCCAGACGGTGATAAAGCGCGATAGCCTTGCGCGCCCATTGATGCGGCTTGGCCATCGACATGCTGTCATCGACCAGCACATGCCCTATCCCCTCCGCATCGATACCCGCCGCGACAATGCCGCAGGCATCCGATGCCTTGCCCGACGAGGCCGGTGGGTCAACGGCGACAACAATACGAACCAAGGGTGGTGCGCTTTCCTCGAAACCGCGCTCGATCAGATCGCGCGACCACAGCGCACCCGGACGCTCCTCGATCAGTTCGCCGTCGAGTTCCTGTCGCCCAAGGCGCGTGCCCGCATAACGCCGGTTGATGGTGGCGATGAAACCATCAGCCAGATTGGCGGCGTTTTCATCGGTGCGCATATGCGTCATCGAAACACCGTCATCCGCCATCAATGTTTTCAGCAACGACACCGCGCGCGGTGTGGTCGTGACGACCTGTCGTGGTGACGTTCCCAACCGCAGACCGAATTGCAGCATGTCCCAGGTTTCCTGCGGATGCTTCCATTTCGCCAGCTCGTCACACCAGGCGGCGGCAAATTGCGGCCCGCGCAAGCTGTCCGGGTCTTCCGACGAAAACAACGTCGCCGTCGCACCATTGTCCCAGATCAGACGGCGGCGCGTTGCCTCATAGCGAGGGCGGCAGAGCCGCGACACCGACAAAATCCCCGATGGCCCATCGACCATCACCTCCCGCGCATCATTGAAAGTTTCACCGACCAGCGCGATATGCCCGCTTGGCTTTTGCGTGAAAGGCGGCAGACCCAGCGCCATGCCGGAAACCCATTCCGCGCCCGCCCGCGTCTTGCCGGAACCGCGTCCGCCAAGAATGAGCCAGACGCGCCAGTCTCCGGCGGGCGGCAATTGCGCGTCACGCGCCCGGAGAAACCACTCCTCCCCCGCCGCCATCACCTGCATTCGCGTCAAGCCCGCGCTCCAGGATTTCCCTTGCGCGCCTTTTTGCAAGTTCCTCAATTCTCCTGTCTATGCGGATCAGAGCCTGTCGCGCCTCGTTGACGCTGACCGTGGAATTTTCTTCCGAGCGCGCCGGGGTGGCCGCTTCGGCAGAAAGTTCGCTCACCGTCTTCACAGCCCTTGCCAGCGCCATCAAGGCTTCCGCCTTCCCCTTGTCCGGCAACTCTTCCGCTTCGAGCAGCCGTTTCAATTCGGTCTGCAACCGCTCCAATGCCGGATCGGCTTTTACCTGCGGTTTCAGCGCCGCACCGGATGGTCCGACCAGCTGCAACCGGCGCAACCGCATCAGATAATTATCCAGCGAATAACCCAGCACCTCCGCCATTTCGGCACTGTCGATGCCGTGAGCCATCTGCAATGCATAGGCATGCCGGATACGCTTCTCGCTCCGCGCTTGTCTTGTTGTGATGTCCAACTGCGGCACCTGTGCTTATAAAAAAACCCCGGAAGCGCGGGCGCCTTCGGGGTTACGAACATGTTTGGTTCGACAGGTTATTCCCGCAATCAGCGACTGCGGTTACACTTCTTCGACCGTACCGAATGACTACCAAAGCACCGTTACGCAGTCAAGGACTTTTTTCCTATTTAACGAATATTTTCCTGTTTTATGATATGGGCTGCAGATTCCATATTTAAGCATATACTTAAAAATAACATCTACCCGGAACATCCGCTTCACCCCCAGCTCAAAGCGCAGAATTATAAAATATCGGGCAACATTATGTTTCTACTGGTTTTTCACGATTGCCATTAAAAATTTGCACGTCCAACCTTTGGCAACCAATCGTCAACTTCCACCCACTAGGCTCCTGGCCTATTAGTTTGCTATAATAAAAGAGCAAGTTCAGTGCGTTTCCCAATTCTCTAGTGCCGAAGTCAGAGTTTATGCGTCATACGGCAGACAAAGATTCCGGAAAAAAGCAGCGGAAACCCTTCCGGGTTTCGCGCCTGATTGGACTCGACGCCTGGATTGATTCAGGCCTGTACAATCTGCATTTCCGTCTCGGCGAATGGTGGGAAAACATCACCATCTTTTCGCGCCGCTTTCGCGTGCGCGGCTTCCGGCGCTTTGTCGTCGAGGTTTTGGACGAGGGTTTTACGCTCGGCGTCGCGGGTTCTGTCGTGCTTTTGATGCTGGCGCTGCCCGCTTTTGAGGAAACCAAGAAAGACTGGCGCGCGCAGGACGATTATGCCGTCACTTTCCTTGATCGTTACGGCAATGAAATCGGCCAGCGCGGCATTCTGCACCGTCAGGCCGTGCCCATCGACGAATTGCCGGATCATGTCATCAAGGCGGTGCTGGGCACCGAAGACCGACGCTTCTTCGACCATTATGGCATCGATTTCTGGGGCCTCAGCCGTGCGCTCAGCCAGAATATGCGCGCTAATGGCGTCGTGCAGGGCGGTTCGACTATTACCCAGCAGCTTGCCAAGAACCTGTTTCTCTCCAACGAACGAACGCTGGAACGCAAGATCAAGGAAGCCTTTCTGGCGCTCTGGCTGGAAAGCAATCTGAGCAAGAAGGAAATCCTTCAGCTCTATCTTGACCGCGCCTATATGGGCGGCGGCACATTCGGTATTGCAGCCGCGTCCGA
Source organism: Ochrobactrum teleogrylli (assembly GCF_006376685.1). Classification (GTDB taxonomy): domain Bacteria; phylum Pseudomonadota; class Alphaproteobacteria; order Rhizobiales; family Rhizobiaceae; genus Brucella; species Brucella teleogrylli. The sequence continues at coordinate 220,289 of NZ_VEWL01000005.1, forward strand.
ATTCTATTTCGGCAAGAACATCAAGGATGTCTCGCTCGCGGAAGCCGCCATGCTGGCGGGTCTGTTCAAGGCACCGGCCAAATTCGCGCCGCATGTCAATCTGCCTGCCGCGCGTGCACGCGCCAATGTCGTCTTATCCAATATGGTGGAAAGCGGTTTCCTGAGCGAAGGTCAGGTCGCCGTCGCCCGCCGTCATCCGGCAAGCGTCATCGACCGCGCCAAGAACGAAAGCCCGGACTATTTCCTCGACTGGGCCTTCGATGAGGTCAAGCGCGTGGCAGGCCAGATGCCGCAGCACACGCTGATCGTACGCACCACGCTGGACAGCAATATCCAGCGGGCAGCGGAGGAATCGCTCGAATATCACCTGCGCCAATATGGCAAGGACTATAATGTTGCGGAAGCCGCAACCGTCGTTCTCGCCAATGACGGCTCGGTGCGGGCGCTTGTCGGCGGGCGCGACTATGGCGAAAGCCAGTTCAACCGCGCGACCAGGGCGCTGCGTCAGGCGGGCTCGTCCTTCAAGCCTTATGTCTATGCGGCAGCGATGGAAAAGGGCCTGACGCCCAAAACCATCGTCTCCGATGCGCCCGTCAGCTGGGGCAACTGGTCGCCGCGCAATTATGGCCGCAGCTTCGCGGGTCGGGTCGACCTGACGACGGCACTCGTGCGCTCGCTGAACAGCGTGCCGGTGCGCCTCGCGAAGGATTACCTGACCACGGCACCGATTGTCGCCTTGACCAAGGCAATGGGGGTGGAATCGCCGATCTCCTCGCACAAGACGATGGTGCTTGGCACATCCGAAATGACGGTGATGGATCAGGCCACCGGCTTCAATGTGTTTCCGAATGGCGGCATGGCGGGCAATCGTCACGCCTTCACGCAGATCGTTTCTTCGGACGGTCGTGTATTGTGGGATTTCACCCGCGATGCGCCAAAGCCGCACCGCGCTCTGTCTGAAAAGGCCGCTTTCGAGATGAACTCGATGCTGGTTCAGGTGCCCGAGCGCGGGACGGGCCGTCGCGCCGCACTGCCCATGACCCGCGTGGGCGGCAAGACCGGCACGACGCAGAACTATCGCGATGCCTGGTTTGTCGGCTTCACCGGCAATTTCACGGCGGCGGTCTGGTTCGGCAATGACAATTTCACGCCGATGAAGGATTTGACCGGCGGCATTCTGCCTGCCATGGCATGGCAGCGCATGATGTCCTATGCGCATCTAAACGTCGAACTGAAGCCGATACCCGGCGTCACGCCGCCTTTCCCCGCCCCGCCTAAAAACCCTGCGCCGCAGGTGGCCAACGCCAAGCCGGAAGAAACCATGGCAGCGCCGCCACGGGTGCTTTCTCCGATGGCAACCAAGGTTCTCAAGGAGTTGCACGACCGTTTCATGGCCGCACCGCCTCTGCCGAAAATTGCCGAGCGGACCAAGATTTCGGTGCTTTGAGGATATATGCTTAAAACCATTCTCAAAGCTGCTTTTGTACTGGCGCTTGCGCTCGGCGGGGGCATATTCAGCGTCCATTTCATCCTCGACCGTTTCAACGGTTTTGGAGAATTGCAGGTTGGTGCCTGGACGGCATTTCCCGATGATGGGACGGCGAATGCCGATCCCTACTCGCGCGCCCGCGCCGCCCGCAAGGCCTATCTGGCGCTCGGCGCCGCGGAGGGTCTGCCCTTCTTTGCGCGCCGCGACAGCAGCGGACGCGACTTGCAGCGCGGCTGCACCTATCGCCTGACCGGAGCCACGCCGCCAGCCCGTTTCTGGACGATCTATCCGGCAACGCCCAACCTCAGTCCGATCAAGCCGCGTGACGGCCTGCAAGCAGCGCTTCATTCAAGAGAAGTCCTCTATGAAAGCGACGGCAGTGTTTCCATCACCATTGGGCCCGATGCGCGCCCCGGCAACTGGCTGCCGGTGGAAGGCCGTGGAGGCCTTGTTCTCGTCATGACGCTTTACGACACGCCCGCCGCAAGCTCGTCGGGTCTGTCCGATCTCGTCATGCCTGTACTCGTGCGCACGGGGGACGACTGCCATGGGTAGGATCATCCGTCTCATCCTGCTCGGCCTCGTCGGCGCAGCCATCGTCCATATCTGTGTGCTGTTGCTGGTCCCGGTCTATTCCGACACGAATGCCTGGGCGCGCATCGAAAGCGCCACCACCCCCTATCGTTTCTTCGCTCTCGACGAGAACAAAGGCCCGGTCGGCGACAGCGACCCGCTGGTCAAGGAAGCGACCTGCCGTTTCGATCTGGCTGACGGGCCGGTTCATATGACCACGGCGGGCATTGTCCCCTACTGGTCCTTGTCCGTCTATGCGCCGAATGGCGACAATCTCTACAGCATCAACGATAACGTCTCCAACGAGCGCAAGCTCGATCTCATCATCGCAGATCCCGTCGGCATGGCGAGCCTCAAGGCGGACGGGTCGCAGATTGATGCCCAATCGCTAGCCGTCGAGCAGAACATTGGCGAAGGCGCCGCCGTGTTGCGTGTTTTCATGCCCGACGCGACCTGGAAGGAAGAGGTGCAACGCTTCTTCGATGACGCCCAGTGCGCGCCCTTCGAGGGCAGCTAAAGGCATCCAGATCTTCTGCGGCACGGTTAATGAGTTGCTAAGGCTTCATGCCTATTATCCGGTGTGCTGACCATTGCGGGGACCTTTGATGGCAGCGAGTGTATGCCTACCGGAGTATTCTGCGTGACAAATGATCAGTTCCGCGCCCTGGAGGAAATTTCAGGCAACCGGAGCCCGTCGAATTCAAAAGCGGGGAGCAAAGCGGACGACCTTCTGGCGGCCGCTATTTCTGCATTCGCCGGTATCACGCGCCCCGGTCGTCAGGACATGCAACAGCTGGAAGATCTGGTCACGCCGCTTTTGCAATGCGCGACTACGCGCGGCAAGCGTCACGCAGCCAATGCCCTTGCCCAGTTGGAAGAAGCCCCGCGCCGCATCATTCTCGCGCTTGCCGCCGAGCCGGTGGAAATCTCGGCCCCCATTCTCCTGCGTTCGCCGCTGCTGCGTCCGGGCGACCTGATCGACCTCATCGGCCAGAACGGGCTTACCCATGCCCGCGCCATTGCGCGTCGCCAGTCCGGCGATATTCTGCTGCAAGGCGTGTTGCGCAGTTTTGCCGATCCGGTGATCGACCGCACGCTGACGCTGCAGGACAATCTCGCGAATATCGAAGCCGAGCCGCTTGAAAAGCCGCAAATTCCCGATCTGTCGACAGCGAAAGCGCCGCTGATGAGCGGCGGCAGCTCGGAACGTCTCGCGCGCACGCTGCAACAGCCCTTCTTCAATGCGGGAACCTTGATCGGCTCTGACCGCCTGATCGAAACCGCGCTTTTGATCGACAGCCAGTTTTTCCGCAACGCGCTTGCCGATGCGCTCGACCTGTCGTTCGAGCGTGCTGACGCCGTCATCGGCAGATGGCCGGAATCGCATCTGCCGATTGCTTTGAAGGCGCTTGGCCTCCCCGCCGCCGAATGCTTTCTGGTGATGACCGCTGTTCTCGGCACCATCGACACCGACCGCGACGGGCTGCGCGAATTCGTGCAAATCTACCGTTCCATCGATCGGGAAAAAGCCATGGCGCTGGTGCGCCGCTGGAAAGCCGAGGATATGTCGGCCATGCTGCGCAGTAAATTGCGTGAAATGGCTCATGATGATGAACCGCTGGCCGAGGCCGCCAACAGCGATGGACCGGCTGCGGATAGCAGGTTCGCCAAGTAAAGTTCAGAACGTCTCGCCGTCCTGCGCGATAGTGAAGAACAGAGACGCGTCGGTCACATCTTCTAGTTCGACCAGCCACAGGTCCGGATCAAAACGGATTTCCCGCTGCATCCGGTCGCCTGCCGCTATGTCGTCGGCATCGTGGAGAATGCGCAGAAACTTGCGCTCGCCGTCATTATCTTCTTCATAGGACGTCTGCGGCGCGGGCGAATAAAGATCGCATGTGCCGAAACGCGAACTGACCTTGATGAAGATCGCGCCTGCTTCCGTCGAACCGCGCCGGGCGAGATAGGCAAAGCCACCCTCACCCTGCACCCGGCGGATCAATGCGGAAACCCAGAAATCCGATGTCAGTCGCATGGCCGCGTAACTACTTTTTTCTTTCGCATTATCCGACGCAAAACCGATTCGCACTTTTGCTGGAAATGCTTCTAGCTGATGAGCCCGATTTCACGCATCTTGGCGATGAGCGTGGAATCGATTTCGCCTGTCTGGCGCATGCCGAACAGCTTCTGGAACTCGCGAATGGCTGATTCCGTCGCTTTGCCCGGCTGGCCATTGACCGGCACCATATCATTGCCGAAAGCCTTCAGCCCGGCCTGCACACGGATGATATCCTGCGAAGAGATTTTCTCCGCCGGACCTGCCGGTGCGCCAGCCGGTGCGCTCTTCTGAACTGGCTTTTGATAGGCGGCAAGATCAGGCTTCGGCTTGGCAGGCGTCTCGCTTTTCAACACAGCCGGTTGTGCGGTTAATTGCGGACGCGGCGTCGGTACAGCCACCACTTCGATGGCCTTGGCGACCTCATCCTGTTGCGCAGGCGCCGGGCTCTCGACCTGCGCCGGAACGCTGGCCTGCTGCACGCCCAGCTTCTGCTGCAAGGCGCGCCAGCGATCCACAGCCTCACGGGTCTGCGGGCCGGTAAAGCCATCCACCGGGCCTTTATAGACGCCAAGCATGGAAAGACGCTGTTGCAGACGGGCAATCTCCAGATCGGCATTCGGCGCGAGCGCAGGCAGCATATCGTCGGTGGCCGTGACCGGCATGCGATCTGCCGAAAGGTCGGCATCGCTCACGCCCTGCGTGGTCGTCTTGCCCGTTGCCTGCGGGTCAGCCGTTGCCGTTTCTACTGGCTTTGTTTCCTGCTGACTGGCGGCGGCGGTGCCGGGCAGAACGGCGCGTGGCGTCGGCTTGAAAACGAAATCAGGTCTCGTGCGGAAGAACACGGCATTATGCGCCTCCGGCTGATACCAGAGCGCATTGGCCGACACGAAACTCATTACCACGAGAAAGGCCGTCGCTCCGCCGGTCAGAACCGGATTGCGCACGACAAAGTCACCGGCAACGATCGCCAGTGCCGAGGCCGAGTTGAAGAAGAATTGGAGGAGCCGTGTCCCCAGACTACGCTGTTTTGCGGGTCTGCGTGTGGAGCGGTTCTGCGATCCGCTCTGGGTTCTGCTCCCGGTCTTCGTCGTTCTGCCAGTCATTGCGCCTTTCTCCCTGGTGACGGTGCATATCGATCACCGTGCCAAGTTCCTGTTGTTCGTCATCTCCCGCGAGATATTGCGGACCTGTCACCGGAAGACGGACGGTCACAACCGTGCCTTCGCCGGGACAGCTCTTGAGGTTCATCGATCCCTGATGCAATTCCACGAGGCCCTTGACCACGGATAGTCCAAGGCCACTTCCTTCCTGAGCGCGCGTATAGCTGTTGTCGGCGCGCACAAAAGGCATGCCGATGCGCTGCAAGTCTTCCGGCTCGATACCGATGCCGGTGTCCGAAACGCTGATTTCCAGCATAGCGCGACCGTCAGCCACCACACGGGCGGCATCGATGGTGACGCAACCGCCGGTCTCGGTGAACTTCACGGCATTGGCCGCCAGATTGAGCAGGATCTGCTGCACCGCGCGACGGTCGGCCATCAGTTCGCCAACGCCGTTGCCGACGCGATGGCAGAAGGCAACGCCCTTCTTTTCCGCCTGCGGCAGCATGACCGAGGTGCACATTTCGGCCACGTCGCGGAAGGCAAAGTTCTGCGGCGCAATCCCGTAAGTGCCGGTTTCCAGCCGCGAATTGTCGAGAACCGCATTCACCAGTTCCAGCAGATAATGCCCCGACTGGTGGATCAGACCGGCATATTCGCGCTGCTTTTCATTGGGGAGCTGACCACCCACCCCATGCGACAGCATGTCGGAGAAACCGATGATGGAATTGAGCGGCGTGCGCAGTTCGTGGCTGACCGAGGCAAGCAGACGGCCCTTGCCGACGCGCTCCGATTCCAGTTCTGCCTTCAGTGTTGCGATTTCATCCAGAAGCTTTTGTTCGCCTTCCAGCGAACGACCGACCAGCGTGATTACGCCAGCGGCAGTCAGCCCTTCCAGACGATAGGCGCGGAAAACCGGGCTTCCAGCTTCGATGGAGCGCAGACGGATATCGACACGTTTCGATGCAATCCCCGAACGCAGATCGGCCAGAAGCGAGAGATATTGCACGCGGTCGGCAACATGGACGCGGTCGACCAAAGCGGTCGTTTCCAGCATTTTTGGCTGCATGCCGAGAAGCTTTGCGGTCTTGTCGCCGACCGATGCGATGACGCCTTCTGCATCCAGTACGAACTGCACGTCGCCCTCGGCAATAGCAACCTGCGGCATGGCGGTTTCATTGTTCTGTGGCTTGACGGCCAGACCCACGCTGCGCGCGACAAGGCTTGCCGCATAAAGAACCAGCACTGTGACGGAGGCCAGCGAACCACCGGCAATCACGCCGCCGCTTGTCATCGCAAAAGCGCCGACAATGGCAAGTGCTGCAACAGCGCCAGCAATTGCGGCAGCAGGCTTGCGGCTGACAAGCCAGATTTCCAGCGGCAAGGCAGCCGCCATCAGCCACAGAGCGGCATCGCTACTGGAGACCATGCCAATGGCGGCAAGTCCCGCGCCATAGGCGACAAAATTCAATGTTCCGAGGAGAGCGGCGCTCAATCCCATCAGTGAGAGAGCGCAGAAAATCATCGCCATACCGGCGAAGCTGGCGGCGAGAATGGCAAATTCAGTCGGCCCGGATGCGAGACCGGAAGCCAGAACGGCAGCAACAAGCAGCAGCGGCACAACAACGACCGAACCGACAACACGCATAGCCGTCGCGTTGGGCGTGTTCACCCAGCGGCGGCAAAAACGTTCGTAAAAACGGCCGAGCGTCTGCACACCAGTGCGAACGGTCTTAGCTGCTTTCAAAAGAATGGCGTTCAACGTGCGCTACTCACTCAAACTCATACACATACTCATCCGCCCGAAACATTCGGAAAAGAACATTCCCGGCGATCTTCAGATTGCAGGTGAGGCTTTAAGGAAACGATAAAACGAGGCCCATGAATGCAGATAAGCATCGCGGGAGCCGTGCTTTTCGACCTATGGTAAACAGAGGGTAGCGATTGCTTGTACGAAAGCGCGAAGATTGCACAATCTTCCGCCTACCACTGCGCACATCACAGAATTGCGAATCGCGCGGTTACGGAATCTTTTCGATTTCATCGGACATTGGCGACATCGTTCGATTAGCTGAAGGCGAGCAACAGCAACAAGGCCATGATCCGTTTCCTCATCAAATCCGCTATCTGGCTGTCGCTGGCATTCATTGTAATGCCGCGCTTTTTCCCAGCGGAACAGGAAAACAAAAGTGCCGAAAAGCCCGCTGCCATCGCTGAGACGCGTGGCGAGCCGAGTACCGTGGATCAGCTTTTAGCCAATGGCAAAACGGCGATTGAGATCGGCAAACTCTGCATGAACAATCCGAGTTTCTGCGAAAACGGCACGTCGATGATTTCAAGTGCTGGCAGCGGTTTGCTCAAGGGCAGCGGCCAGATGCTCGATTATCTGAGCCAGCGTTTCGGCAACAAAAGCGAAACGCCTGCTGACCCGCAACCCGTAGCCGTCGCTGAAAAACCCGAAACGACAGTCTCCGAAATCCTGTCCGAGCAAGCCGCTCCTCAAACAAGCGGTTTGATCAATATCCCGATCCCGACCTCTCGTGCGGCAGCCTTGCGGGCACTGGATCGCCGGACCACGGGCGCGATCCCTGCAAAACACTGATCTTTCCCGTGACCTTGCCGCCATTCATGACTATATAAGCGGCACAACACCGCAAAGACGGCAATTCAGGCGAGTATCATGACGACCACAATCGATAGCATCATGTCCGACTTCGAATTTCTCGACGACTGGGAAGATCGCTATCGCTATGTCATCGATCTTGGCAAGGAATTGTCGCCTTATCCCGACGACGCACGCGATGCGGAACATAAGGTTCAGGGCTGCGTCAGTCAGGTCTGGCTCAAGACCATGCCGCATAGCGGCGCAGATCCGGTGATCGAATTTCTGGGCGATTCCGATGCGCATATCGTGCGCGGTCTCGTCGCCATCGTTCTGGCGCTCTATTCCGGCAAACGCGCCTCGGAAATTCTCGCCATCGAGCCGGAAAGTGTGCTGAAAACGCTCGGCCTTGATGAGCATCTCACCCCGCAGCGCTCAAACGGTCTGCGCGCCATGGTCGCCCGCATCCGCCGTGAAGCCGAAGCGGCCAAGCTCTCAGCCTAGGACCTTTTCCACCGACAGAGCCGCCGCAAGCAGACGTTTATCGGTACCGCCGCGTGCGGTCAGCATCAGGCCTGTCGGCAGCTTCATGCCCGGCATAGGCAGCGTGATGCTGCACAGATCGAACTGATTGCCGACCTGCGTATCACGTAGCGTCAGCCCTTCCACACGATCATATTCGTCCTCGTCGTGACTGACCGAAGCAATCGTCGGCGCGACAATCGGTGTGGCGGGCGTGGCGAATGCATCGAAGCCATTCAACCGCTCATCCATCTCGCGGATCAGCTGATTTCGGGTTGCCACCATGGCTTGATAAGTCTCGTCCGGCACGTGCAGACGCACCGATAGCGGACGCTTCACGCGCAGATCGACATTGGCGTCGGGGTCGCGCAGCCATGTGTCGGCATGGACGCGGCTTGCCTCAATGCCGACGATCGATCCGGACGTGCTTGCCTCACGCCAGCGCTGGATCAGATCATCCAGCATGATATCGACAAGCGTCACGCCTGCCTTTTCAAGCACCGCCAGCGACGCCTCGAAATGCGCAGCCACATCCGGCTCCATGGCGTCCAGCAAATAGCCCCTCGGCACGGCGATCCGCAGACTGGAAAGCGGCACCGCATCCGGCAGAATCGGTGTTTCGCCCGCCATCACGGCATCGGTCAAAATGGCATCCGCAACTGTGCTGGTGAGCGGCCCAATGGAATCAAGCGAAGGCGCCAGCGGAAAAGCGCCATCCAGCGAAATGCGCCGCGCCGTCGGCTTGAAACCGACAATGCCGTTCAGCGCCGCGGGAATGCGCACCGAACCACCCGTATCCGACCCGATAGCGATTTCGCTGGTGCCTTCCGCCGCCGAGACCGCCGCGCCGGACGACGACCCACCCGGAATGCGCGTCGGATCGACGGCATTGCCCGGCTCCCCATAATGCGGGTTGAGACCGACTGGCGTGAAAGCAAATTCGGTCATATGCGTCTTGCCGACGATCACCGCGCCCGCCTCACGAAGACGCTGCACGATGGTCGCATCCTTGACCGCAGGCGCGGCTGTGCGCCGAACCACAGACCCGGCCAGCGTCGGTTCGCCCGCGACATCGAAGAGATCCTTGATCGAGACAATGCGGCCATCCAGCGGACCAAGGGCCTGCCCAGCCCCAAGCCGTGCATCGGCGGCATCGGCTTCCGCCCGCGCCCGCTCCGCATAAACCTTGCTGAAAACACGCTCATGATCGCGGCGGGCCTCAAGCCGCGTCAGAATAGTTTCCAGCCGATCCCGGACATTCGACGACATGCAAATTCTCCCCAATTTCCCCGCCCGGTCGCACCGGCTTTTCCCTTGCGATAAGGTGGTGTTCGGTCACTGTCAATCGGAGGTATCTGGCCCCGCCTGAAATGACCGTGCGGCAAAACAGTCGCGGATTGCGGGCAGCGCTTCCCTCCCCGTTTGCGTGGTTGGACCACTGGTCGGATAGGCCAGCACCAGACGCTGGCGCAGCGTTTCATCCTCAATCGGCAGGCACACGACTTTTCGTCCATCATGGCTGAAATCGTGGCCGGGCCGCGTGAAAAGCAGCGACACGCCGAGACCATTCGCCACCATGCCGCGCACCATCTCCACCGAGGTGGTCCGCAGCACGATATTCGGCGACAGACCCTGCTGCCAGAACGGCACCAGCAGAAATTCGCGGCTGAGCGGCAGATCGACAAGAATGAACGGATAGCGCGCCAGTTCCGCCAGGGTCACGCTCTTCTTCGCGGCCAATGGACTGTCCGGCGGAACGACCGCATGCGGTGCGTAAGACAGCATGGTTTCCCATGTGACCGTTTCCGGCAGGCCCACATCATAGGTAATGCCGAGATCGACAATGCCTTTTTCCAGCGCCCGCGCCATACCTTCCAGATCGAACTCCCGCAGCTTCACGCGCATATCCGGAAACACCTGTTTCAAATGGCCCAATATGCCCGGAACACAGACCGGCCCCAGCGTGCTGAAATAACCGAGCGTCAACCGTGCCGCGCCCTCGCCCTTACCCGATACAGCGAAGTCTTCAGCGCCAGCCAGAAGCAGCCGCGCCTCTTGCAGCTTGCGGCTGCCGAAAGGCGTCAGCTCCAGCCCCCTAGCCTGCCGCCGCTCGAAAAGCGGTTGCCCCAGATCACGTTCCAGATCGCGGATTGCCGCCGATATGGAGGGCTGCGAAACATTGAGCTTTTCGGCAGCGCCCGTTGCGCTGCCAGCCTCGGCGGAAGTGACGAAATAGTGGAGTTGACGAAGCGATATCATTAGAGGATTTTCCTATAATGACTGCTCAATTTCAATTCTTTTTCCGATACTGAACTGCGTTTAGCCTCCCGTTAAATTAAACAATAAGGGGATACGAACATGTTCAACGAAAGGGCGCCGTGCCTCGACGGGATTCGCGTTCTGGATTTCACGCGCGTTCTGGCCGGGCCGTTTTGTACGGCCTTGCTTGGCGATCTGGGCGCGGAAGTCATCAAGATCGAAAGTCCGGAAGGCGACGATTACCGCCACATCACGCCGGGCACAGCCGACGGCGGTGGGCTGTTCCTGCTGATGAACCGCAACAAGAAGAGCATCTCCATTGATCTGCGCAAGGAACGCGGGCGGGATATTGTCCGCCAACTGGCGAAGAATGCCGATATCATCGTAGAGAATTTTCGTCCTGGCGTGATGGACCGGCTGGGGCTCGGGTTTGCCGAGCTTGCCAAAGACAATCCGCGCCTCATCCATGTGGCGATTTCCGGCTTCGGCCAGCAAAGCCCGATGGGCAATCTGCCTGCATATGATCTCGTCGTGCAGGCGGTAACCGGCTTCATGGATATTTCCGGCGAACCGGATGGTCCGCCGATGATGACCGGCGAATCCGTTGCCGATCTGACCGCCGGGCTTTTCGCGTCCTGGTCGGCGCTAGCCGCACTTCTCGCTCGCGAACGAACCGGCAAGGGCCAGTTTGTCGATGTGGCCATGTATGATTGCCTGTTCAATCTTCTGCCTGCGGCGCTGACCCAGCAGCTTTATGGCAGCAAATCGCCGAAGCGGGTCGGGAATCGCCATCCTTTGAGCGCGCCATTCGGTGTCTTTGCGGCAGCGGACGGCTATCTGACGATTGCCGTTTTGAGTTCGAAGCAATTTGCCGGTCTGGCCGAAGCTTTGGGCGAACCCCAGCTTGCGACCGACGAACGCTTTGCCACGGCAACCGCACGCAACGAAAACCATGCCGAGCTGAAGGCCATCATCGAAGCATGGAGCACGGCAATGGGTGTCGAACAGGTGATCGACGCCTTGCAGGCCCATGACGTGCCCTGCTCGCCGGTGCTTTCTGTCTCCGATGCAACCGCCAGCGAACAGGTGCGCGCGCGTGGTCTCCTGCCGGAAGTCACGTCCGCCAGCGGCCCGGTGCGCGTTCTGCGCCAGCCGGCCAAGTTTTCCGGCATGGATTGCCCCGCCCCGACACCGCCACCCGCACTGGGCGCGCATGCCACCGACATATTGCAGGAAAAACTGGAACTTACTGCCGACGATATCGAAAGCCTCGTGCGCGACGGCGTGTTGCACGGCCTGACATTGCAACCGCAGCAGCTTCTGAAGGAACCCAACCATGACGCATGATTGCCTGCTGACCGACGAACAACGGATGATCCGTGACAGTGCGCGCAGCTTCGCCCGTGAAAAACTGGCCCCAACCGCAGCCATGCGCGACCGTGAGCACCATTATTTTCCGCGCACCGAAATGCAGGAACTGGGAGAGCTGGGTTTTCTCGGCATGCTGGTTTCCGAGGAATGGGGCGGCGTTGCAACCGACCATCTGAGCTATGTTCTGGCGCTGGAAGAAATCGCCGCCGCCGATGGCAGCATCGGCGCGATGATGGCGCTGCACAATGGTCTCATTTCGACTCCCTTGCGCGTACATGGGAGCGATCGGCAGAAGGAACTTTATCTGCGTCCGCTGGCGGAAGGTCGCTTCAACGGTGCTTTTGGCCTGACCGAACCGGAAGCAGGGTCCAATGCCTTTGCGATCCGTACCAAGGCGGTCCGGGTCGATGGCGGCTTTCGCCTCACCGGCGCAAAACAGTTCATGTCGAATGGCAAATCCGCCGATATCGCCATCATATTTGCGGCAACCGAGAGCGATGACCCGCGCCGCCGCATCACCGCGTTTCTGGTCTCCCCGACCGCGCCCGGTTATGTCTGCGTTCGCATCGAAGACAAGCTCGGCCTTGCGGCCTCGGAAACCTGTCAGGTGCAGCTTGACGATGTCTTCGTTGCCGACGACCATGTGCTGGGTGAAGTCGGCGGCGGCTATGCTCTGGCGATGAGCACGCTGGAACTCGGACGCCTTGGCATCGCGGCGCAGTCGCTTGGGCTTGCGCGGGCCGCCTTCGACCATGCCCATGCCTATGCGCTGGAACGGCAGACATTCGGCAAAGCCATCATCGAACATCAGGCAGTCGGTTTCCGGCTGGCAGAAATGCACACGCAAATCGAAGTGGCGCGCAGCTACCTGCATTATGTCGCAAGGCTGCGTGATGCAGGTCAGCCCTGCAAGACGGAAGCCGCCATGGCGAAACTGTTTGCCTCCGAGATTGCTGAAAAAGTCGCCTCTGAAGCGATCCAGGTGCACGGCGGCTATGGTTATCTCAAGGATTTCGCCGTCGAACGCATTTATCGCGATGCCCGGATCTGCCGCATCTACGAGGGAACCAGCGATATTCAAAAGCTGATTATCGCTGGGTCCCTCGCAAAGAAAGGCAAGGCCGTTTGACTGCCGAGAGCGGCCTCACCTCGTATGAGGCCGCGCTGCGGGGCGGTAGTCATCCGCCCCCCAATGCAGCACCACGCCCCGGCGACGATCACTGTCACGTGGCGGATTATAGTGCCGGTGCAGCATGGCGAGGCCCGCTTTCAGCATGACCTTGGCGGAACGCACCGGCCATTGACGCTCGCGCTCCACCCGCTCCAGCCCTTTCAGGAAACAGCAAACATCGACCAGCACGCGGCTTAATTCCGGCCCGACCGCCTCCAGCGCCCGCTCCACCCGCATTCGGCTCGCAAGTGCGATGTCGGTCAGTTCCGCCATGCCGCCTGCCCCACCGCGCCCGCCGCCGCCAACGCTGATATCCCAGCGCGACGTGATCGACGGCATCAGCGAACCCCGCGTGAAATCAGCCCGCAAGCGTTCTCCCGCATGGAACTCATCCTCCGAAATGAAGGCATTGCCGTCACGACCTTTACGGCGATAGAGCATGGCCAGCGGCGATTCCGCCAGATTGACCTCGACCTTCTCCCCCGATGCCAGTTCAATCAGCGCCGTCACCCGCCCGCCGCCATGATCTGGCTCAGGCGGCGCGATTTTGGTCGATTGCGTGCGCCTACGCCCATTACCGGAGAGCGCCAGCTTCTGACCGTCCATCCGCAGCAAACCTTTGCCGCACATGGCGGCGACTTCATCGCGGGCAACCGCAATCGTCCCCTGCTCGCCAACCAGCAGCATATGCGAATCGCGAACCGAATCCTGCATTTCGCAAGCACCTGTTTTGAGGAACCGCATCACGCGCATTTCGGACGTCGAAAACTGTGTGGTCATGCCGCCATCCTCCAGGTTGAAAAAGCCGAATTCACGATGCGCTCAAAGGCGGTCACGATGGCGTCGAAATCGACATCATCGCGCATATCTTCCACGAGATGGCAGGCATGCATCACCGTTGTGCGATCCCGCGCAAAGCCGGTGGCCACCTCCCGCATCGCCAGACCGAACGACGTATGCGCCACATACATGCCGATCTGCCTGACCCGCGCCACATTGCGCCTGCACCGGGTTGGCGCACGCAGTTCCTTGCCATCCACACCGAACGACGCCACGAGGAGATCGATCAGCGTTTCGCACAATTGCACGCTGTATTCCTGCCGCTTTCGATCCGGCAATCCCTCAACGGGGTCGAGAAGAAGGGGCCTCCCATGTCGTGCCGCGATCAACCGCAAAGCATCAAAAGCATCTGCCCGCGTATGAATGACATCCGTTAGTTCCAAAGACATTCATCTTCCCTCATCTGAATAGGAATATCTTCTTATAATGAGGAAATTGCAAGGGAGGATAAGTTTGCGGGATAAAGTTTGGAGTGTCCGGCACCGCGTTGGAGGATGACGCTTCTGGCGCTTTGGCTTGAGCCACCTGACCGCCCATACCCTTGGGTTTCTCTAACTATTTGCTTTAGAGAGCGTTTTTCAACAGCCATCTGCTAGGTGGGCACCACCGGGAGTAAACCGATCGTCCCTCCGCCCGTCAAACAGATTTCACAGATTTTAGGAATATTATCCACACCATGCAGAAATCGACGATCCTGTTTGTATCGACAAACGAGGACAAGGCTTATGAAAACAGCGCTGGAACAGGCCCGCAGAATCTTTCTCGCCGAACGAGAGCAAGACCGGATGAGCGCCATGCAGCGCGTGGCCCTGCAAATCGTGGCGGGAATCGATATCGACCGGCTGGTGCAGGCATCGGAAGTGGAAAAGCAGCAAGCAGCGCGCCGCCTCACGCGACTGATCGAACGCGAACGCCTCAAGGGCACCAGTGGTCACTGGAGTTATGATCTCAACCGCCACATTGCCTTAAAACAGGCGCTCGACAGGTTGGAAGGCAAAGCCGGTCGTGATGATGCTGCACATATACGCGGCCCGCGAAAGATTTACAGTCAACGCCGACGCATTCGAACGACCGCGCCTGATAGCAATCACAAGCAAAAGCCCATCTCGATATAAAACAATCTTTGTCGCGTCCAAACCGAAAGCTCAAATACGAGAAGCACAGTGCTAAAACACAAAGAGCGCGCCCGGGCCTGCTCATGGCAGGTCAGGGCACGCTCCATATTTTTGCTTCAGGCACATCAATATCCGAAAACCGCTTCACGGTCTTCGCGATGCGCCGTCAGGATCGCTGATTAAGCGCCCTTCGGCTTGCGACCGAGGCCCATCTTCTTTGCCAGACGCGAACGAGCGGCAGCATAGTTCGGAGCAACCATCGGGTAGTTAGGATCGAGATCCCACTTTTCGCGGTACTGTTCCGGGGTCATGTTGTAATGGGTCATCAGGTGACGCTTGAGCGACTTGAACTTCTTGCCGTCTTCGAGGCAGATGATGTAGTCGTCATGAACCGACTTCTTCGGATTGACGGCTGGCTTCGGCTTTTCAACAACAACCGGCGCTTCTTCACGTTCCACGTGACGCTTGAAAGCGGCATGAACATCGGCAATCAACAGCGGCAGCTCGCCCGCACGAATCGAATTATTGCCAACATAGGCAGCGACAACATCCGCGGTCAGGCTCAGAAGCAGTTCTGCGCTTTCGTCGTGCGTATCCAGATTTTCCATCGGTTTTCCTTTTTTTACTTCTTATGTTTTTGTTTTTCCGCAACTTTCGGCATCGATGACACATCTGAAGTCGGGATTGCGTATCTCAGAACTCTACCTAGCTCTTTTATGACCGCACTTAACAACTACCATGATCTTTTGCAATAGAATTGTTGTGCGAAACTACATTAATAATAGCCTATTATTCTTTAAGCCACAAATAAAAAGAACGAAAACAAAACCTTTTCATGGAAATAGCACCCCGGCAATCTCACTGGCACAATCATGGCGCGCATCGTTTATTGACGATAAAGCAACCGCATATAGTTTTTCAGCACGGCTCGCATAATTTGCATGACCAAGTTTAGCAACCGTTTTTGCTTTAAGCTATGATCTGGCCTCGCGAAACAAACACATTTTGCTGATTGCAGCACTGCCTCTAAAATCGGGCGCGAAAAAGGCATAGCTTAAATATATTTCATTGAAATCAACTCGCTTTCGACCGTGCCTGAAACTATATATGCCTCAATATCCGTCTTTCCAAAGGGTCGTTAAAGCGATCCGCAACAATTTGAAACAATGTTCATCGGATTTCAGAATGCCTCATAACGCTCGCCCGCCACAGCCTCCGCACGCCCCGAAACATCCGCATAGCGATACCCGCCACGGCATCACCCGTACCGACGATTACGCCTGGCTTCGTGCGGAAAACTGGCAGGACGTCTTCAAGGACCCGTCGGTTCTTTCCCCGGAAATACGCACACATCTCGATGCCGAGAACGCCTATCAGGCAAGCCTGATGCAGAACACGGAAGCCCTGCAGAAAGAGCTTTTCGCGGAGATGCGCGGCCGCATCAAGGAAGATGATTCGTCGGTTCCGTCGAAGGATGGCCCCTATGCTTACGGCGTTTCATACCGCACTGGCGGCGAGCAGCCCTATTTCATCCGCACGCCGCGTGATGGCGGCGCGGAAACCATCCTGCTCGATGGCGACAAGGAAGGCGAAGGCAAGGCCTATTTCCGTCTTGCTTCGGCAGACCATGCCCCCAATCACAATCTGTTGATCTGGGGCTATGACGACAAGGGATCGGAATTCTACAAGCTGAAGGTTCGCGATCTCACGACCATGGCGGAACTTTCGGACATCGTCACCGATACCAATGGTGGCGGCACGTGGGATGCGGAAAGCAAAGGCTTTTTCTATACACGGCTTGATGAAAACCATCGCCCGTCGAAAGTCTTCTATCACCGCATCGGCACCGACCAGTCCGAAGACCGGCTGATCTTTGAAGAACAGGACGCCGGCTTCTTCCTCGGCGTCGGCGGCTCCGCGCTGGACGACTATATCTTCATCGATATTCACGACCACGAAACATCGGAATGCTGGCTGCTGCCCGCCAATGATCCGGCGGCCAAGCCGCAACTGATCATGGCGCGCAAAACCGGCACGGAATACGACATTGCGCCGGGCGGCGATGAATTCTTCATTCTGACCAATGCCGATGGCGCGAAGGATTTCAAGATCTGCAAAGCGCCAGCCAGCGCGCCGCAGCCGGAAAACTGGGTGGATGTGGTGGCGGAAAAGCCGGGCCGCCTGATCCTGTCCCACTCTGCCTACAAGCATCACCTCGTCTGGATCGAACGCGACAACGGCCTGCCGCGCATCGTCATCCGGGATCGCAAGAGCGGCGAAGAACACGCCATTGCCTTTGACGAGGAAGCCTATTCGCTCGGCCTGCATGGCAGCGCCGAATACGACACCGAGGTCATCCGCTTCTCCTATTCGTCGATGACGACGCCGGAACAGCTCTTCGATTACAATATGCGCACCCGCGAGCGGACGCTTCTGAAGACGCAGGAAGTGCCGTCCGGCCATGATATCGACGATTATGTGACGCGCCGCATCCTTGCGCCCGCAGCCGATGGCGAGCTGGTGCCGGTCTCGATCCTTTATCACAAGGATACCAGGCTGGACGGTTCGGCTCCGTGCCTGCTCTACGGCTATGGCTCCTATGGCATCACCATTCCGGCAAGCTTCAGCACATCGCGCCTGTCGCTGGTGGATCGCGGCTTCGTCTACGCCATTGCGCATATTCGCGGCGGCAAGGACAAGGGCTTTGCCTGGTATGAAAACGGCAAGCGCGACAAGAAGACGAACACTTTTACCGACTTCATCGCCGCCGCCAAGCATTTGGTCAGCGAAGGTTTCACCAGTCATGACCGCATCGTCGCCCATGGCGGCTCCGCTGGCGGCATGTTGATGGGCGCGGTCGCCAATCTCGCGCCGGAAGCCTTTGGCGGGATTATCGCGGAAGTGCCGTTTGTCGACGTGCTGAACACCATGCTCGACGATACGCTGCCGCTCACCCCGCCGGAATGGCCGGAATGGGGTAACCCGATTGCCTCGGAAGCGGATTATCGCACCATCGCCGCCTATTCGCCTTATGACAATGTGACGGCGCAAGCCTATCCGGCCATTCTGGCTGTTGCAGGCCTGACCGACCCGCGCGTCACCTATTGGGAACCGGCGAAATGGGTTGCCAAGCTGCGCGAGTTGAAAACCGATGACCATCCGGTGCTGTTCCGCATCAATATGGATGCCGGCCATGCGGGCGCTTCGGGCCGTTTCTCGCGGCTGGAAGAAGTCGCCTATACGCAGGCTTTCGCGCTGAAAGTCGTGGGCAAGGTTACAGGCTTCGAAGGTTGATACACGATCACGCTCCAGCGGGTTTATCTCGCTGGAGCAAATGAAAAGCAGCTACACGTTTGACAATCAACGCCCTATACTATCGCAGATTGAATATCGTCATGGAGATTGCATCATGAAAACCGGATGCGTGACTTTTCTGGCGAGCTTGGCATTGGCGCTTCCAGCCCTTGTGCCCGCCACCACGGGCGCAAATGCGCAAGTGCGGAAAGATGTGAGCGAATATGCGGGGCGGCGTTGCAGCGCGCCGCCAAAGGGCAGCGGCATTATTCTCGGTCAGTTCAGCGGTGTGGACGATTCGCCCATGGTCAGCATGGACGGCATCGTTCCAGTTGATCGCATGCGCTGCTTCACCAACCTGTCCGAGTGCAAAGGCTGGCTCTATACCATGCAGAGCAAATATACCAATGCCGGTCCGGCAACAGTTGCCCGCTGCATCAAGCGATAAACTCCGCCCAAAAAACTACAATTTTTGGCAGCACCATAAAATGGCAATATCATTGTCGGAGGATAAGCACGGGGCCGTGTAGCGGGAACGAAAGAACACTATCGGGGGCTGAAATCGATTTGGGAGGATCGACTATGCAGCAGGCGAGCTATGTTCATGGCGCGAGTGACCGACTTCTGATCGGCGATACGATTGGCAATCATCTCGACCGCATCGCCCGGCAATATCCCGACCGGCCAGCAGTGGTCGTCCGTCATCAGAATATCCGCCTGACATATGCAGAATTGAACACCCGCGTTGACGCCCTTGCAGAAGGGCTCCTCGCCATCGGCCTTCGACCCGGCGAACGGGTCGGCATCTGGTCGCCGAACAATCTGGAATGGATATTGACCCAGTTTGCCACGGCGAAAGCGGGCCTGATCCTCGTCAATATCAATCCGGCCTATCGGGCGCATGAATTGGAATATGTGCTTGCGAAGGTCGAATGTTCGGCGCTGATCCTCGCGCCATCGCTCAAGACCAGCAATTATCTGGATATATTGCGCTCTATCGTGCCGGAAATCGATAGCGCGCGGCCTGGCCATCTCGTGGCGGAACGGCTGCCTGCCCTGCGCTGTGTGATCCGGCTTGGCGAAGAACAGACCGCTGGCATGATGAATTTCGATGCGGTTGCCGTCGCAGGCGATGAGGCCGCGCGCGACGAACTGCGCCGGCTGTCGGAGGAGCTGCAATTCGACGATCCGATCAATATCCAGTTTACGAGCGGCACCACGGGCAGTCCCAAGGGTGCGACCCTCTCCCACCACAATATTCTCAATAACGGCTTTTTCGTCGGCGAGGCCATGCGCCTCACCGAACAGGACCGGCTGTGCATTCCCGTACCATTCTACCACTGCTTCGGCATGGTGCTCGGCAATCTGGCCTGCATGACCCATGCCGCCTGCATGGTGATCCCGAATGACAGTTTCGATCCGCTTCTGACATTGCAGACGGTGCAGGATGAACAATGCACCGGCCTGCATGGTGTGCCGACCATGTTCATCGCCATGCTGGATCATCCCGAGTTCACAACCTTTGATCTTCAGAGCTTGCGCACCGGCATCATGGCCGGATCGCCCTGCCCGGTCGAAATCATGCGCCGGGTGATCAGCGAAATGCACCAGAGCGAAATCACCATCGCTTACGGCATGACCGAAACGAGCCCCGTCAGTTTTCAAAGCTCGACCAACGACCCGCTGGAAAGGCGCGTTTCAACCGTTGGCCGCATCCATCCGCATCTGGAAGTCAAGATTGTCGATGCGGATGGCCGGATTGTACCACGCGGCGAAAAGGGCGAGTTGCTGACGCGAGGCTATAGCGTCATGCGCGGTTACTGGAACGATCCGCAAAGCTCGGCGGGCGCTGTCGATGATGCGGGCTGGATGCATACCGGCGACCTCGCCACCATTGATGCGGAGGGCTATTGCAACATTGTCGGGCGCATCAAGGACCTGATCATTCGCGGCGGCGAGAACATCTATCCCCGCGAGATCGAAGAATTCCTGTTCACCCATCCGGCGATCAGCGATGTGCAGATTTTCGGTATTCCCGACCGCCGGTTTGGCGAGGTTATCTGCGCCTGGGTCAAGCTCAGTCAGGACGGACGCCTGAACGAAGCGGAACTGGTCAGCTTCTGCCAGCAGCGGATCGCCCATTATAAAATCCCGGCGCATATCCGCTTTGTCGATCAATTCCCCATGACCGTTACCGGGAAAATCCAGAAATTCGTCATGCGGCAAACCATGATCGAAGAACTCGAATTGGAAGAAATCAAAACCGCCTGAACCTGTTATTGCGTCTTATAGCCATTCGCGTGTGGGGGAATGGCTTTCAGATAGGCCGCGATTGCAGCGCGGTCGGCCTCGGTCAGATGCGCCATATTGGACACCACGTCCGTCATCGATCCCCCAAGCGAATCGAAGTCGGGCGTGAAGCCGCTTTGCAGCGCATAGGCGATATCGTTTTCGCTCCAGTCGCCAATGCCGCCCTCGCCGGTGGTGATATTCGGAACCACGCTCTTCTTACCGTCGCTGCCGGTTTCCGCCGATAGCGCGCCCGCCAGCCATTGGCTGGTTTGCAGCCCGCCAATCAGATTGCGCGGGGTGTGGCACTCGCCGCAATGACCGAGCGCTTCGGTCAGATATTGTCCGCGCGTCACGAGGTCGGATGCATCGGCAATATCCACAGCGGGCGCATCCGACAGGTAAAGATGCTTCCAGATGCCGAGGCTGCGGCGAATATTGAAGGGAAATCCAAGCTTGTGGGGTGCTGCGACATTATCCGATGGCGGCAATGTCTTCATAAACGCGTAGAGGTCGGCCACATCCTGCGGCTCCATTCGGGTGTAGGATGTGTAGGGAAAGGACGGGTAGAGATGCTCGCCCTGCTTTCCGACGCCTTTGAGCATGGCATTGGCGAAATCCTGAATGGTCCAGGTGCCGATGCCCGGTTCGGACGGCGAAATATTCGGCACGACGAAAGTGCCGAAATCCGAGACCAGCTCATACCCGCCAGCAAGCACCTTGCGCGCATCGCCTGCAGCGCCCGGCGCCGCATGGCAAGACGCGCAACCGCCCGCCCAGAAAACCTGTTCACCCCGCACCGTATCGCCGGGCTTCATGGAAGCCAGAACGGTGCTATCCACTTTTTGCGGCGTGGTCAGAATCCAGAAGGCGGCAGCGCCAATGACAAGCACAGCGCCCGCGGCATATGCCAGTTTGCGGACCATCCTACCCATTCCATTGCGGCAGTTTCGCTATCAAACGAAACTGCCGGTCTTGCAAAGCTGATCAGTTTTTCTTGACGCGATAGGCCTGATGGCAGGAACCGCAATTGGCAGCGACCTGCTGAAATGCCGTTTTCAGCGCATCGACATCCTGCGGTTTGGCAGCCAGAGCAGCGGCTGCATCGGTGCGGAATTTTTCGACATGCTTGACGAAATCGTCCTTGTTTTCCCAGATTTTCGGCGAAGCTTCGGTGTCGCCCTGATCTGACCCCGCCGGGAACAGCGTATCGACATCGAGCTTTTTGGCGTCGGCGTCGATTTTCTCAAGCGCCGCCAGAACCGCCGCTGCATCGAACGGCTTTTCGCCTTTGACCACCGGCGCGATCTGGCCAACCGAACGGCCCAGATCCTTCATGATCGCCTGACGATCAGCAATCGCATCGGCCTGTGCCAACCCGATACTGGCGACGAGCACTGCCGCAGAACCAAGTGCAGGAAAAAACAAGCGCATGTAGTCCTCCGCATTTCATTGAACAAAACCGATCTATTGGCGAAATATCCGATACAATCCCTGCCATTGCAACGATCGTTCCCAACATATCACCATCAAGAAAAGTAAAACGCGCACATTACAGAGGTTTATACAAATTAATCACGATAACGTGAAAAACATGATCGAATTAGTACTGTTTAATTTGAGCATTTTACTGACAGCTCAATAAGAAGAAAAAAGCCTCGCCATTCCGAATGCATACAAAAAAAGCCCCGCAGAAGCGGGGCTTTTCTCATAACATCAATGCCTTGGCATTATGCCTGTTCGTACATTTCCAGCACGTAATCCCAGTTGATCAGGCTGTCGACGAAAGCTTCGAGATATTTCGGACGCAGGTTGCGATAATCGACATAGTAGGAGTGTTCCCACACGTCGACGCCGAGGATTGGCTTTGCGCCATGAACCAGCGGGTTTTCGCCATTCGGCGTCTTGGAGATTTCCAGCTTGCCGTCCTTGACCGAGAGCCATGCCCAGCCCGAACCGAATTGGCCGACGCCAGCAGCGATGAAATCTTCGCGGAACTTGGCGAAGCCGCCGAGATCGGATTCGATTGCCTTTTCAAGCTTGCCTGGCAGCTTGTTGCCGCCGCCGCCCTTCTTCATCCACTTCCAGAAATGGATGTGGTTGTAATGCTGGCCGGCATTGTTGAAGAGGCCCTGATTCTTGCCGTAGCTTTCCTTGACGATGTCTTCCAGGCTCTTGCCTTCGAGGCCGGAACCTTCAAGCAGCTTGTTGCCGTTGGTGACATAAGCCTGATGGTGCTTGTCGTGGTGGAGTTCAAGCGTCTCGCGCGACATGAAAGGCGCAAGTGCTTCATAGTCATATGGAAGGGCGGGCAGTTCGAAAGCCATTGGAAACTCTCCTCTTTATCTCTCAACGCGCGGCGGGCAATGCGGTTGCCTACCCGAAAAATTGCGTGCGGACTCTACATAGGCCCCAACCGCGTGAGCGGCAATGAAATATTATTGAAATCACAGTAGGATGAACCCCATTCAGGATTTCCGCATCGCCGCATCGATAAAGGGGTAACCGTGTCCGGTACAATTAGTTCCTATGTCTTCGACGCCTATGGCACATTGTTCGATGTCCATTCGGCGGTGCGGCGGCATGCGGACAAGGCCGGGCCCGACGGGCGCGCCTTTTCGGAACTGTGGCGCGCCAAGCAGCTTGAATATTCATGGGTGCTGAGCCTGATGGGCGCTTACAGCGACTTCTGGAAGCTGACGGAAGAGTCGCTGGATTTCGCTTTTGCGCGCTATCCTTCCGTCGATCCAACGCTGCGCAACGACCTGCTCGACGCCTATTGGAAACTCGACTGCTATCCGGAAGTGCCTGCGGCGCTGAAAAATCTCAAGGATCGCGGCGCACGACTGGCCATCCTGTCGAACGGCTCGCCTGCCATGCTGGAAGCTGCCGTGAAATCAGCCGCGCTCGACGTTCTTCTCGATGATGTCATTTCGGTCGATGCCGTGCGCAAATACAAGACCTCGCCTTCGGCCTATGAGCTGATCACCATGCAATGGCGGCTTTATCCGTCCGCGATCTCCTTCCAGTCGTCCAATCGCTGGGATGTGGCGGGCGCGGTCAAGTTCGGCATGCGCGGCGTGTGGATCAATCGTTCGGGCCAACCGGACGAGTATAAAGCGTTCGCGCCTGCCCTGATTTTGCCGAGTCTCCAGCTTCTTGGCTGACACGCCGAGGCGGCGAAATGAATATTTCACTAAAATTTGAATTACTGGGCTTCTTCCAAATAGGCTGATTGCCCGCAAAATTGTGTCGTGAGCGCAACACGCGTGCAACGGGGGGCTTTTCGCCACTTTTAGGCCCTATTCACACCGGCTCGGCGCCACAATTCTAGGGCGTTTTCCGGTCAGTCAAATCTTCAGGCTTCGGGAAACACTTACCCGAGTCCGTGCCTTCCACCCACGGCGCCTCTACCATATCTGGTTTGGTCGCACTTCGTTAACCCTGATTGTTGTATTCATAACCCTCCCGTCACTAGTCTGGTTTTCTTATGCAAACGACCCTCACCCGCCGCTCTTTCCTGACGGCAATGACTGCCACTGCGGCTGCCGGTCTCGCCGGCTGCGCCCAGTTGGGACAGAATGTTCCTATCATCGATGTCGATGCGTCCGGCAACCCGATCAACAGGACCCCGCAGGCCAATGTGGATTCGTCCTTTGGCGGCTGGGAGCAGATGTATGCTTCCGTCAACGATGGCGGCTTCCAGCTTCCGGCGATCCCGATCCAGAAGATGGACAAGCGTTATCTGCGTCAGGTCGTACAGGACCCGACCGGCGAAATGCCCGGCACGCTGGTCATCGATACCTCCAACCGCTTCTGCTATCTCGTGCTCGATAATGGTCAGGCGCTGCGCTATGGCGTCGGCATCGGTCGAGAAGGCTTTGCCTGGTCCGGTCGCGCTGTGATCCAGTACAAGCGCCAGTGGCCGCGCTGGACGCCGCCGGATGAAATGGTCGCCCGTCAGCCGGAACTGGTCCAGTACAGCGCTGCCAATGGCGGCATGGCTCCGGGCCTCAAGAACCCGCTTGGTGCGCGTGCGCTCTACATCTTCCAGGATGGCAAGGACACGCTCTATCGCCTGCACGGCAATCCGGAATGGTGGTCCATCGGCAAGGCGGTTTCGTCGGGCTGCGTGCGCTTCCTCAACCAGGATATCATCGATCTTTATGATCGTGTGCCGCCGAAGTCTCAGATCCTGGTAATGTGAGTTTAGGGGAGTAGGGCAGTAAGGCAGTAAGGCAATATGTTTTGCTTGACTGAAAACTTACTGCCCTATTCACTTACTGCCTTACTGCCTTACTGCCTTACTGCCTTACTTCTTAAAGCTGCCGAGAATGCCGCGCACCAATGCGCGACCCAGCGAATTGCCGACCGTACGCACAACGGACTTCATGGCTGTTTCCGCAACGGTCTGACGACCTGAGCGCTTACCCGTGCCCAATGCCGTGCCGAGGAGGTCGCCAAGTATTCCGCCGCCGCCTTCTTCCTCCTGCTTGGCTTTCTGTTGCTCGACCGTCGCGTTCTGCGCCTTGCGCGCCAGCATCTCGAATGCTGAATCGCGATCAACAACCGTATCGTACTGACCCGAGACCGGGCTTGCGGCGATGATCCTGGCGCGTTCTTCCGGCGTCAGCGGGCCGATGCGCGACGAAGGCGGGCGAATGAGGGTGCGCTGCACCATGGACGGCACGCCCTTGGCCTGCAAGGTGGAGACCAGCGCTTCACCGGTCGCCAGATTGGTGATCGCATCGAACGTCTTGAAATCCGGATTGGGACGGAACGTGTCGGCGGCGGTTTTCACCGCATTGGTCTCGCGCGGCGTATAGGCGCGCAACGCATGCTGCACGCGGTTGCCGAGCTGCGCCAGAACCGTTTCCGGCACGTCGAGCGGGTTCTGCGTCACGAAATAGACGCCGACGCCCTTGGAACGGATCAGACGCACGACCTGTTCGACACGGTCGACCAGCGCTTTCGGCGCTTCATCGAACAGAAGATGCGCTTCGTCGAAGAAAAAGACCAGCCTTGGCTTGTCCGGGTCGCCCACTTCCGGCAGCGCTTCAAACAGTTCCGACATCAGCCAGAGTAGAAACGTCGAATAAAGGCGCGGGCTCATCATCAGCTTGTCGGCGGCAAGCACGCTGACCACGCCGCGCCCGTCCGTCGTCGTGCGCATCAGGTCGGCAATGGTCAAAGCCGGTTCGCCGAAGAATTTGGCCCCGCCCTGCTGTTCAAGCACCAGCAGCGAACGCTGCACCGCGCCGACCGACGCCTTGTTGACGTTGCCATATTTGCCGGAAAGCTCGGCGGAACGATCCGCCATTTCCTTGAGGATCGCCTGAAGATCCTTGAGGTCAAGCAGCAGAAGGCCTTCTTCGTCCGAGAGGCGGAAAGCGATATTCAACACGCCTTCCTGCGCTTCCGTGAGATTCATCAGGCGCGACAGCAGCAGCGGCCCCATTTCGGAAATGGTGGCGCGAACCGGGTGTCCCTGCTCGCCGAAAATATCCCAGAAAATGACCGGCGATGCGCGCAGCTCGTAAGGCTTGAGCTTGATTTCCTCGGCCCGCTTGTTCAGGCCGTCATTTGCAACGCCGATAGCGGCAATGCCCGACAGATCGCCCTTGATATCGGCACAGAAGACCGGCACCCCGGCGGCGGAAAAGCTTTCCGCCAACACCTGCAAGGTCACGGTCTTACCCGTACCCGTCGCGCCGGTGACCAGACCGTGCCTGTTGCCATATTTCAGCGCCAGATATTCCGGCTGCTGGTAGGAATCGTCGGGCTTGCGGCTTGCGCCAAGGAAAATTGCATCGTCAGCAGTCATCAGGCGATTTGCTCCTCATTTCGACCGGCACATCCACAGCGCAGTTTTTTCAGATATAACTGCCGCATCGTCATGCGACAACGATAAAGCCCATGCTCCACAGAGAGAACCGGTTTTGCTGTCACAACAGCTGAAAAATTTCCCTATATTTTTGATCCGGACAAGCTTGCAAAGCGATAGCGAGAATGCATATTACGTAAACGTAAGATTTTTGGGAGAGTTTCCATGGAAGAACTGATCGCACGCATCACCTCGAATGTCGGCATCGATGCCGCGACGGCAGAAAAGTCTGTCGGCATGATCCTCGCATTCCTTCAGAAGGAAGGCCCGGCGGATCAGGTTCAGCAGCTTCTGGCCGCTATTCCGGGTGCGGAAGAAGCCGTTGCGCAGGTCAAGGGCGGCGGCTTTCTGTCCAACCTGATGGGTGGCGTGATGGGCCTCGGCTCGCAGCTCATGGGCGCTGGTCTCGGCATGGGTGAAATTTCCGGCGTTGCCAAGGAAACCATCCGCTTCGCCAAGGAAAAGGCGGGCGATGCACCGGTCGATGCGGTGATCGGCTCGATCCCGGGTCTCGGCCAGTTCGTCTGAGAACGAACACTCTGTAATGAAAAAACCCCGGCAATGCCGGGGTTTTTGTTTATGCCTCTTTGTTTATCGTTCTCGCCCCCACATGGCGGGCGCGTCCTGACAGCCAGCCATTGATACTGGCCCCGATCCACAGAATCACAAAGAAAAGGCCGCTTGCGGCAAAGCTTCCCGTCGCGCTGTGAATCATGCCGACGACCAGCGGCCCGATGGCCGCGAGAATGTAGCCGACGCATTGCGCCATGCCGGACAGATGCGCAGCCGTGTGCGAATCCGGCGAGCGCAGCACGATCACCATCATTGCAGCGGCAATCAATCCGCCCTGCCCGATGCCCTGAATGATGGCCAGTATCCAGAAGCTCCATTGCGGCAGATAGAGAAAGCCGATCAGCGCAAGCGATGCACAGGCGCAGAGAAAGACATTGATAAAGCTCTGGCTTTTCTGACGCACCGCAATGGACGGGATCAGCAGGCATGTCACGACCTGCGCCATGATCGAAAACGACACCAGACCGCCCGCCGCAGCCGGGCTCATACCCCGCTCGCGCAGGATCGGCGCCAGCCAGCCGAACACGATATAGGCCGTCGACGATTGCAGCCCCATGAAAAGCGTCACCTGCCAGGCAAGCGGATCTTTCCAAAGGCCCACGACGCGGAAGCCCGAATGCGCGACATTGTGCTTGCTGCGCAGCGCCTGCGGCAGCCACAACACCAGAACCAGCGCCGCCGGAATGGCCCAGAACGCCAGAGCGAGATTCCACGAGCCGCCAAGCATGTTCTTGATCGGGATCGTGAAGCCCGCCGCCGAAGCTGCACCACCGCAAAGCGCCATGGTGTAAAGACCGGTCATGATCGCGGCGGTCTTCGGAAAATCGCGCTTCACCACCCCTGGCAGCAGCACATTGCCCATGGCAATCGCCGCCCCGGCGAGTGTTGCGCCCATATAGAGCGACCAGAAAGACCCGACACCACGCAGCGCCGTGCCGATGGTCAGCACAACCAGCACGGCCAGCAGCACACGCTCGGCGCCGAAACGCTGGGCGAGACGCGGCGCGAAAGGCGCGAACGCGCCAAGGCAGACAACCGGCAAAGTCGTCAGCACGCCCGCGGCCAGCGACGACATGCCGGTTCCATCGATGATTTCCGGCAAAAGCACCGAAACACTGGAGAAAACCGGCCGCAAATTGGCGGCAATCAGCACCAGGCTCAGCCCCAGCAGGATGCGTGAAGCCTTGCTCGGCATTTGCGGCGCAGAGGGCGGCGGAACGCTGTCCGCTTCAGCATCAACAAGCTGTTCCGGCTGCGATAGCATGGTGTACTCCTCCCGTGCTGCGGGGGGCACGGCATTGATGCGGCTCATGATGCGAGCAACCTTTCCAGTTCTTCAATCAGGGGCGCCATAAAACGACGAACTGTCGCGCTGGCCTTGTCCGGGTCGCCGGTGGCGATCGCTTCAACGATCTGGCGATGCGCCTCATAATCCGGTTCCGGCAGTTCGCCATCCAGCGTGGCTTCTATCGATTCGCGGATCGATGCGGAAAAGAAGCCATAAACTTCGATCAGCGCCTCATTGCCGGAAGCTGCGGCGATGGCTTCATGGAATGCAAAATCGCGCTCAACGAAGGTCGCCCGGTCGGTCTCCTCGCGCAGACCGCGTGAAGCCAGCATGGATTCCAGATGCGCAATCGTCTGCGGCGTTATGCGTTGCGCGGCAAGGCGCGCAGCCTCCACTTCCAGCGCCGCACGCATTTCAAGCCGGTCGCGCAAGCTTGTATGGCGTATGCGGTTCAGACTGCGCGCCGTGTCGGCCTTAGAACGAACATAGGTGCCCGAGCCCTGCCGTGTCTCCAGCATGCCCTGAGCCACAAGCGCCCGGACGGCCTCGCGCACCGTGCCACGACTGACACCAAGCCGCGCCGAAAGCTGGGCTTCGTTCGGCAGTTGCTCGCCCACAGCCCAGCGCCCCGAGGTGATTTCGGAACGAATGGATTGCGTCGCCGCTTCCGTCAGGCTTTTGCGTGAAACCGTCTTCATAGAGCTTGCCAAATTCATCGGATGACTTGATGAATTAGCGGAGCGTGCTAAACCTGTCAACAGGCGCGATTATCTTGTCACAGTCAGGGCTAATCCCGCACTTGCGTGCGCCCGAATATTTTCATTTGGCTTCAAAATGCTCTAACAATTTTCGCGCAGATTGTATTTTCATTCGCAGCCAGCAGGTGCCAGCATGATCACGCTCTACAGCCTTTCCGGAGATCACCTTGAGATAACGGAAGTCGAACCGGGCACCCCATTACCGGACAGCGTGATCTGGATCGATCTTTCCACACCCGGCGTCAATGAAGATCATATTGTCGAGGCGTGGACCGGCATTTCCATCCCCACCCGTGAAGACATGACCGAGATCGAGGAATCGAGCCGCTTTTACATGGAAAACGGCGCACAATATCTCACCGTGCCCATCCTCCATGCCGTCGATCTCGATCATCGCGAACTCGCGCCGGTGACCTTCATATTGCACGGCTCGCGCCTGATTACCGTGCGCTATGCCGACCCCAAATCCTTCACCACCTATATTCTGCGCTCCACCAAGCCGGGTAACGGGCTGATTTCCGCCAAATGCACCGGGCTTTCGATCATGCTCGGCATCACCGAAGCCACCACCAATCGCCTGGCGGATATTCTGGAAGGTGTGGCGGGCAAGATTGACGCCGCTTCGCACTCCATCTATCGCCGCCAGCCGAAGGCGCGACCAATGACGACGCAGGATTTCCGGCACATATTGACCCAGATCGGCGGTCAGGGAACCTTTCTGTCGCGCATGCGTGAAAGTCTTGCAGGCATAAGCCGCATGCTGGTCTATCTTTCAGCAACCAGCAATCCGGCGACGGGAAAAAAGGAAACCCGCTCCTGGATCAAGTCCCTGGAACGCGACATGCAATCGCTGACTGCCTATGTGGATTTTCTGTCCAACAAGGTCACCTTCCTGCTCGACACCATCGTCGGACTAATTTCGGTCGAGCAGAATGCCATCATCAAGATATTCTCCGTCGCCGCCGTGGGCTTCATGCCGCCAACGCTGGTCGCGTCCATCTACGGCATGAACTTTTCCTTCATGCCGGAACTAACATCGCCCTGGGGCTATCCGATGGCGCTCGGATTGATGGTCGCCTCGGCCCTGTTGCCGCTCTATTATTTCCGCCGCAAGGGCTGGCTCTGAGCTCCTTCTCGACAAGGGCGCAACTATGTTATATCATCGGTTATAACATAGGAGAAAAGTCATGAACGTCACTTTGCGCAAGATCGGCAATTCCGAAGGCGTGATCCTGCCCAAGGAAGTGCTCGAACGGCTAAATTTGAAAACCGGCGACAAGCTGCAACTCGTCGAGACGCAGAGCGGTCTTTCGCTGGAACCCGTAGACGACAGTTTCGAGCAGCAGATGGAAGCGGCTCGCAGAGTCATGGACAAATATAAGGTCGCCTTGCAGAAGCTCGCCGAATGAGCTGGCATTTTCTGTCACGTCGCGTTGTTGAAGCCATCCATGTCGAGCAGTTGCAGCGGCATGGAGGCGCGCAGGGGCTGCGCGATGAAAACGCGCTCGAATCCGAGCTGGGGCGGGCGCAGAACAAAGTTGTCTACGGCGATCCCGATCATGCCGACATCGCTGCGGCCTATGTCTTCGGACTGGGTCGCAACCATGCTTTCGTGGATGGCAACAAGCGCACGGCAATTGTTACCGCGGTCACCTTTCTGGCGATCAACGGTTATATGCTCACCGCCGATGACGGTCTGCTCTACAGTTTTACAATGGGTATAGCATCCGGTGAAATCGACGAAAACGGTGCTGCCGCTTTCTTCCGCGATCACAGCGTGGTGGTGGAAGACTAAATTTAAGCCTTGATCGACACGATTTCCCAATCCTTGCCGTTGATCTTCAGCACATCGCCAGCAGGCTTACCGAACAGCATGATGGCGACCGGCGCGACATGCGAGATCTTTCCGTTGGACGGATCGGCCTCATCTTCGCCCACGATGGTCCATGTCCGGCTGTTGCCATCGTCCAGATTTTCCAGCTCCACGGTCATGCCGAACCGCACCACATCGCTGTCGGTATCCGGCACGGACAATTCCGCCGTTTCGCGCCGCACCGTCCAATAGCGCAGGTCACGCGATATGCGCGCGATGGCCGAGCGCTCACCGGCGACATTGGCTTCTGCAAGCTCACGCTGAAGACGCGCAATCTCGTCGTCCATCATCTTCAGGCCGGTCGGCGTGACAAGATTGCGATGCGGACTGATCGGACGCTCGCCGAGATCGGTCGGCGCATCATCCTGTTCTTTTGTAAAAGCTCTGCTCATTCCATGAATGTAGGCGGCGCATAACGCCCCGGCAAGCCTTCTCCCCGCTCGGTCCGCGCCATCCAAACCAAGGCACAGTTTTTATTGATTGATGAGTCAATCAAAGATAAAATAGCTCGACAGGTCTGAAAATCGGACAAGGATTGAGACGATGCCGAAGATCGGGATGGAACCCCTGCGGCGGCGTGAACTGATCGACGCTGCCATACGCACCATCGGACAACGCGGTTCGCTGGATGTGACCGTTGCGCAGATCGCCCATGAAGCGGGCGTCTCGCCTGCGCTCGCGCATCATTATTTCGGCGGTAAGGACAAGCTCATCCTCGCCACGATGCGCCATTTGCTGCGCGAACTGGGCCGCGATCTCAATGAGGCCGTGAAGCTGACGGAAACGCCGCGCGAACGCATTGCAGCCATCATCGCCGTCAATTTTTCCGCCGCGCAGTTTACGCAGGAAACCATCGCCGCCTGGCTGACATTCTACGTACATGCCCAGCAGTCGGAAGACACGCGGCGGCTTTTGCGCATTTATGCGCGCCGCCTGCATTCCAATCTGGTCTTCGCGCTGGAGCAGCTCACGGGCCGCGAGCGGGCGCAACGCATCGCTGAAGGTGCGGGCGCGATGATCGACGGGCTTTATATTCGTCATGCGCTCGGTGCCGACGCGCCCGACGCCCAATCCGCCATTGCATTGGTGGAAGATTATATTGCAGTTCAGCTGTCGGTGGGAACATGAGCATGGAAGCGGATTTCGTCATCATCGGCTCCGGCTCCGCCGGTTCAGCCATGGCCTATCGCCTGTCGGAAGACGGGCGCTATTCGGTGATCGTCATTGAATATGGCGTGCCGGATGTCGGGCCCCTGATCCAGATGCCCGCCGCCCTCTCCTTTCCCATGAATATGGAAACCTATGACTGGGGTTTTTCCACCGAGCCGGAACCGCATATTGGCGGGCGCAGCCTTGTCACGCCGCGCGGCAAGGTGCTGGGCGGTTCGTCCTCGATCAACGGTATGGTTTATGTGCGCGGCCATGCCCGCGATTACGACTTCTGGTCGGAAAGCGGCGCGCAGGGCTGGGCCTATGCCGATGTGCTCCCCTATTTCAAGCGCATGGAAAACGCGCATGGTGGGCAAGAAGGCTGGCGCGGAACCGACGGGCCGTTGCATGTCCAACGCGGTAAGCGCGACAATCCGTTGTTTCACGCCTTTGTCGAAGCGGGCCATCAGGCCGGGTTTGAAGTGACGGAAGATTATAACGGCCAGAAGCAGGAAGGCTTCGGCCCCATGGAGCAGACGATCTATAATGGTCGTCGCTGGTCTGCGGCCAATGCCTATCTGAAACCGGCGCTGAAGCGTCCGAATGTCAAGCTGGTCAAGGGGCTTGCGCGCAAGATCGTGCTGGAAGGCAAGCGCGCCGTTGGCGTGGAGATCGAGGCGGGACGCAGTTTCTCGACCATCCGCGCGCGCCGCGAGGTGATCATCGCCGCTTCCTCCATCAACTCGCCGAAGCTTTTGATGTTGTCCGGCATCGGTCCGGCGGCACATCTGAAAGAACACGGCATCGAGGTAGTAGCGGACCGCCCCGGCGTCGGGCAGAACCTGCAAGACCATCTGGAAGTCTATATCCAGCAGGAATGCACCCAACCCATCACGCTTTATTCCAAGCTGAACCTGTTCTCTAAAGCGAAGATCGGAGCCGAATGGCTGTTCTTCAAAACCGGCGACGGCGCGACCAACCATTTTGAATCCGCCGCCTTCGTGCGCTCCAAAGCGGGCGTGGAATATCCCGATATTCAGTATCACTTCCTGCCGGTGGCGATCCGCTATGACGGCAAGGCCGCAGCGCAATCGCACGGTTTCCAGGCCCATGTCGGGCCCATGCGCTCCAAGTCGCGCGGCAGCGTAACGTTGCGTTCCGCCAACCCGCGTGAAAAGCCTGTCATTCAATTCAATTATATGTCGCACGAAGATGACTGGGCCGATTTCCGCCACTGCGTGCAACTGACCCGCGAGATTTTCGGGCAAGCGGCCTTCGACCCCTATCGCGGCGCGGAAATCCAGCCCGGCGCAAAAGTGCAGACCGATGATGAAATCGACAATTTCATCCGCGAGCATGTCGAAAGTGCATTCCACCCGTGCGGCACGGTCAAGATGGGCGCGGTTGACGATCCGTTTGCGGTGGTCGATCCTGAATGCCGCGTGATCGGCGTTGAAGGTTTGCGCGTGGCGGATTCATCCATCTTTCCGCGCATCACCAATGGCAATCTGAACGGGCCATCGATCATGGTCGGCGAAAAAGCCTCCGATCATATCCTTGGCCGCACACAGCTGGCACGCTCCAATCAGGAGCCGTGGATCAATCCGCGCTGGCAGGTTTCAGACCGCTAGTTAGGGGAGTAAGGGAATAGGGGAATAAGGGAGTATGTTGTTCGCAGCCAAAACATACTCCCTTATTCCCCTACTGCCCTATTCCCTTCTTTTCGAAGGAACACACCATGAAAGCACAACCCAAGGCCTCGCACTTCATCGGCGGGTCATACGTGGAAGACAAAAACGGCAAGCCGCTTCCCGTGACTTATCCGGCGACCGGCGAACAGATCGCCAAGCTTTATTCCGCCACGCCAAGCGTGATCGAAAGCGCCTATGCGGCGGCGATGAAGGCGCAGGAAGCATGGGCGGCGTTGAAGCCCGTCGAACGCGGTCGCATCTTGCGACGGACGGCGGAAATTCTGCGCGAGAAGAACAAGAAGCTCTCCAAGCTCGAAACGCTCGATACCGGCAAAGCGCTTCAAGAAACGCTGGTTGCGGACGCGGCTTCGGCTGCCGATGCGCTGGAATTTTTCGGCGGCATCATTTCCGGCTTCAACGGTGAATTCGTGGAACTCGGCGGTTCCTTCGCTTATACGCGGCGCGAAGCGCTGGGCATTTGCGTCGGTATCGGCGCGTGGAACTATCCGATCCAGATCGCCGCGTGGAAATCCGCTCCCGCACTCGCCATGGGCAACGCCTTCATCTTCAAACCATCGGAAAACACGCCCCTTTCGGCCCTTGCTTTGGCGGAAGCCTATCAGGAAGCTGGGCTGCCCGATGGCCTCTTCAATGTCGTTCAGGGCTACGGCGATGTGGGCGCGGCGCTCGTCAATCATCGCCAGACGGCCAAGGTCTCGCTGACCGGCTCGGTTCCGACCGGCAAACGCATCATGGCGCAGGCAGGCGAACATCTGAAACACGTCACGATGGAACTGGGCGGAAAGTCGCCCCTGATCGTGTTCGACGATGCCGATCTCGAAAGCGCCATCGGCGGTGCGATGCTCGGCAATTTCTACTCGACCGGACAGGTCTGTTCCAACGGCACCCGCGTCTTCGTGCATAAGAAGGTTCGCGAGCGTTTTGTCGAACGGCTGGTCGAGCGCACGCGCAAGATTCGCATCGGCGACCCGCTGGATGAAGCCACCCAGATGGGGCCGCTCGTCAACAGCGCCCAGCGCGACAAGGTTCTCTCCTATATTGAAAAAGGCAAAGCCGAAGGCGCAACGCTTGCCTGCGGCGGCGGCATTCCCAAGCTACAGGGCTTCGATAAGGGTTACTTCATCGAACCGACCGTCTTTACCGACGTGACCGACACCATGACCATCGCGCGCGAAGAAATCTTCGGACCGGTCATGAGCGTTCTGGAATTTTCGGATGAAGATGAAGTCATCGCACGGGCTAACGATACCGAATTCGGTCTGGCGGCAGGTGTTTTCACCGCCGATATCGCGCGCGGTCACCGCGTCATCGGCCAGATCAAGGCAGGCACCTGCTGGATCAACGCCTATAACCTGACGCCCGTGGAAGTGCCGTTCGGCGGTTACAAGCAGTCCGGTATCGGGCGCGAAAACGGCGTTGCAGCCCTTGCCCATTACAGCCAGATCAAGACCGTCTATGTCGAGATGGGCAAAGTCGACAGTCCTTATTGAGCATTCAGGTAACGTGCGCGGCGGCTGACCCGCCGCGCAAATAGATAAAATCAGATCAGGCCACGCGATGCGAGATTACGCATCAGATGCGACGAGCCGAACCGCCACGGGCTGCATTCCGTCGACAGGCGCACGGTGTTGGTCAGCGCACCAAGCTGCGGATTGGAGATGGTCACCACATCGCCGATCTTGTGCGTAAAGCCCTGCCCCGGCGTGTCGCGGTCTTCGACCGGCGCGAACAACGTTCCCATGAACAGCACGAAACCATCGGGATACTGATGGTGCTTGCCGATGGTCTGGGCAACCAGATCCAGAGGATCGCGGCTGATTTCCTTCATGGTGCTGCGACCGTTGAGAACATAGCCATCCGGTCCTTCGACCTTCAGCGCCAGTTCCGCCGAGCGCACATCTTCCATCGAATAGGTTTCGTCAAACAGGCGGATGAACGGACCAACTGCGCAAGAGGCATTGTTGTCCTTGGCCTTGCCGAGCAGCAATGCCGAGCGGCCTTCAACGTCTCGCAGGTTCACGTCATTGCCAAGCGTCGCGCCCCTAACCTGCCCCTGACTGTTGACCGCAAGTACCACTTCCGGCTCGGGATTGTTCCAGGTCGAAATCGGATGCAGGCCCACTTCCGCACCATGACCGACCGCCGACATGGGCTGGCTCTTGGTGAAGACTTCAGCATCGGGACCGATACCCACTTCAAGATATTGCGACCAGACGCCCTCTTCGATCAGCGCCGCCTTGACGCGGGCCGCTTCTTCTGAGCCCGCCTTGAGGTTGCGCAGGCTGTCGCCGATGATTGCGCCGACGCGCTCACGGATTTTCAGCGCCAGGTCGGGATTGCCAGCCGCACGTTCCTCGATCACGCGCTCGACCATGGAGCGAGCGAAGGTGACGCCGCAAGCCTTGATCGATTGCAGATCGTTCGGCGCCAGAAGGTGGAGAGTATTTTCATCACCGGGCTTGCCCGCAAACAGTGTTTCCAGCGAACCGATATCTTGTCCGGCGGTTGCACGCACATGAGCCAGCGCATCGTCCAGTTCGAGCAGGTCACGCATTGTCGGTGCAGTTTTGGTGGTAATGTCGATGACGCGCCCTGCGCGCAAAGTCACCAGAACCGGTCCTTTGGCTGTCGGGCTCCATGCGCGCCCGACAAAAGTTCCCGAAGCGAAAGTTTCATTGCTGCTCACGGTATAATGCTCCTCACCGATGTTGTGCGCGGCGCTCCACACCGCATGCTTCCACTGAACCAAAACTGTACAAACACCCGTAAAGCTTTATCGTTTTGGGTGATTGTGCACTAACAGTTCAGTCAGTGCTTAAGGCATAAGACAAGGAACATATTTGCGCAAAGCAAAAAACGCGGTGACGGTCATCAACCGCACCGCGTTTCTCAAATTCAGACTTGATTGATTACGACAGACGCTTCACGACCTCGGCCAGCGAAGCCTGCCAATGCGGCATGGACCAGCCAAATGTCGTCGTGAACTTCTCCGTAGAAAGCCGCGAATTGGCAGGGCGAGCCGCCTTTGTCGGATAGTCTGCGGTCGCAATATCCGTCACTTCGGCAGTCGGGCCGCCATGTTTCGCGCTTTCAGCGAAAATCCCGCGCGCAAAACCGCTCCAGTTGATATCGCCCGTGCCTGCAAGATGGTAGACGCCGTAATCGGCGAAATCCGGCTTTGCCGCCAGATGATCCGCCACGCGGATAATCGCTTCGGCAATATCAAGCGCGGACGTCGGGTTGCCCCACTGGTCTGACACGACCGACAGTCCATCGCGGGTTTCTGCAAGGCGCAGCATCGTCTTGACGAAGTTCTTGCCGAACGGGCTGTAGACCCATGCCGTGCGCAAAATGATATGCTGCGGATTGGCCGCAGCAACCAGTCTTTCGCCTTCAAGCTTGGAACTGCCATAGACACTCCGAGGACCAGTCGGATCGGTCTCGACATAGGGCCTGTCGCTATTACCCGCGAAAACATAATCCGTCGACAAATGAATAACCGGAGCGCCGCACGCTTTCGCCGCCTCGGCAACAACAGCAGCGCCAGCCGCATTCACCGCCAAGGCAAGTTCTGGCTCGTCCTCAGCCTGATCGACAGCCGTATAGGCTGCAGCCGAAACGACGACATCCGGCTTGGCATCGGCTATCGCTTTGCGGATGGTTGCGGGGTCGGCCAGATCGAGTTCCGGTCTTCCCAACGCAATCACTTCGAGATCCGGGCGCTGAGCAGCCTTTTCCAGAAGGCTCTGAACGACCTGCCCTTCCCGCCCGGTGACGACCATCTTCATACGGCACCTGCTTTGGCCGCACCACCGCCCAGACGCTCACCGGCATAAGTGCCGCTGCGGATCGGCTCCCACCACCAGCCATTGTCGAGATACCACTGAATGGTCTTCTCAAGGCCGGTTTCGAAAGTTTCCTGCGGCGTCCATCCGAGGTCCCGCTCGATCTTCGAGGCGTCGATGGCGTAACGGCGGTCATGCCCGGGACGATCCGTCACGAAGGTGATCAGGTCGCCATATTTCTTGCCATTGGCACGTGGGCGCTTCTTGTCGAGAATGGCGCATATCGTTTCCACGACATTGAGATTGGTGCGCTCTGAACGTCCGCCGATATTGTAGCTTTCGCCAATTTTGCCCGTCGTCGCGACCAAGGCCAGCGCGCGGGCATGGTCCTCGACATAAAGCCAGTCGCGCACATTCGCCCCTGCCCCATATACCGGCAGCGGCTTTTCATCGAGCGCATTGAGAATCACCAGCGGAATGAGCTTTTCCGGGAAATGGAACGGACCATAATTGTTCGAGCAGTTCGAGAGAACGACCGGCAATCCATAGGTCTCGTGCCATGCGCGCACCAGATGATCCGACGCAGCCTTCGAAGCCGAATAAGGCGACGACGGCTTATAGGGCGTTTCTTCCGTGAATATCCCGCTGTCGAACGGCAGATCGCCAAACACTTCATCGGTCGAGATATGGTGGAAGCGGAAGTTCGACTTGCGCGGTTCCGGCAGTTCGCGCCAATAGCTGAGCGCCGCATTAAGCAGACGGAATGTACCGATAATATTGGTTTCGATGAAAGCCGCCGGACCATCGATGGAACGGTCGACATGGCTTTCGGCGGCCAGATGCATGACGATATCGACATCGTTCGACCGCAGCGTGTCCAGAATGAGATTGTCGTCGCAGATATCGGCCTGCTGGAAACTGTAGTTCGGGTGATTCTCGATCTGACGCAGCGATGCGAGATTGCCCGCATAGGTCAGCTTGTCGAGATTGAGAATATTGACCTTCGGATCGGCAGCCAAATGACGGCACACAGCCGAACCAATGAAACCTGCGCCGCCAGTGACGAGAATATTCATTTTTGCGGCCTCTTATGGGAAGGTTTCTGCGGCAGCCAAGAGCGGCGCTTTTTGGTCCTTGTCCGAAAGCTGGACATCGGACGTCGGGATCGGCCATTCAATACCAATGGACGGATCATCAAAACGGATCGAACGATCATGCTCCGGCGAATAATAATCCGTAACCTTGTAGATGACCTCGGTGTTCTCCACGAGCGTCATGAAACCGTGCGCAAATCCTTGGGGCACCAGAATCTGGTTCCACTTTTCAGCCGAGACTTCCAGCGAAACCCACTTGCGAAATGTTGGCGAACTTTTGCGGATATCGACCGCGACGTCGAGAATAGCGCCGCGAATCACGCGGACAAGCTTGTCCTGCGCCCGCGTCGGCAATTGGTAATGCAGACCGCGAACAACGCCCTTCGCCGCCGAGAACGAGTGATTATCC
Source organism: Ochrobactrum teleogrylli (assembly GCF_006376685.1). Taxonomy (GTDB): domain Bacteria; phylum Pseudomonadota; class Alphaproteobacteria; order Rhizobiales; family Rhizobiaceae; genus Brucella; species Brucella teleogrylli. The sequence continues at coordinate 259,498 of NZ_VEWL01000005.1, forward strand.
TGCACGAAGGTCAGGTCGATACCAGAATCAGCAAATGATCTGGCATTATAGGTTTCCGAAAAGAAGCCGCGATCATCGCCGAATTTACGCGGGATGATTTCAAGAAGACCGTCAAGCTCCAAGTGGCGAACGATCATCGCTCGCTTCCTATTTCCTCAACGCGGCGGCGCAGATATGCAGCATACTCGGTCTGGCCAAGTTTTTTCGCCCGCTCGAGAACGGCGTCTCCATCAATCCAGCCTTTTTCAAAACCGATTTCCTCAGGACAGGCAATCTTTATGCCCTGCCGCTTCTCGATTGTTCGCACGAAGGACGATGCGTCCTGAAGACTGTCATGCGTGCCGGTATCGAGCCAGGCATAGCCTCGGCCTAATTGCCGAACGGCGAGTTCACCTCGCTCCAGATAAATATTATTCACCGCCGTGATCTCCAACTCACCGCGCGAAGACGGTTTGAGAGACTTTGCGATATCCACGACTTCATTATCGTAAAAATAGAGCCCGGTTACGGCCCATGAAGACTTCGGCTTCGTCGGCTTCTCTTCAATCGAGATTGCTTTGCCCGTCATCCGATCGAATTCGACGACACCATAACGCTGCGGATCGTCCACTCGATAAGCGAAGACAGAGCCGCCTTTCGTGATCTGCGCAGCGCTTTCGCACAAATGCGATAAGCCATCACCGAAATAGATGTTGTCTCCCAGGATCATTGCAACATTATCGCCATCGATAAAATCGCGACCTATGATGAAGGCTTCCGCGAGACCATTGGGATCGGCCTGTTCTGAAAAGGAAAAATTCATGCCGAAGTCGCTACCGTCCCCCAGAAGTTTCTGGAAAAGTGGCAAATCATGCGGCGTCGAAATGATCAGAACATCCCTGATCCCCGCCAACATCAACACGCTCAGCGGGTAATAGATCATCGGCTTATCATAGATCGGCAGAAGCTGTTTGGAGACGGCGATTGTCAGCGGATAAAGACGCGTACCGCTACCACCCGCGAGTATTATCCCTTTCATGTACGCCTAGCTCCAATCTGTATTTCCATGACGGTAAGAGTATTGGCTGTAGCGACAATGGATTTCGCCTTAGGAGAGATTTGCAACCCACGCCAATGCCTCTATGCGTTATAGACGTTGACATTTTGGGGCTCAATTCACGAGTCGTGAAATTTCTCCTGTTCAGTTACGCTCTTAGCTATCCCTGTGCCACGGCAGTTCAGCTAGCAGAACAGTTGGCACCGCCGCAGGCAATTTTCCCATAAAACTTTTCTCAATGCAGGTGCATGGGATATCGTCACGAAGGTGAGATAGATACTTGCAAAAGGAGCCGTCATTTCTGTCAGTTTTCGACAAACCGACGCAAATGCTGTTTCTCCAACCCCGACCCCTCCGGGCGTAATCGGTATAGCAGAGAGAACATTACCGAAGACGCCTGCGATCGCAGTCACCAGATAATCAGGTGCAAAGGGGAATGCCGCTGCAATAAAAATGATCCCAATGATGACAATAGCACTCGCCACAATGGAAATGAGCAAACAGGCGAGCACTGACATCCAACGATTGGTATATGCAGCAGAGAGTTCGCTAATAATCGAAAAGTACATTCTCGCCCAGGCGGGCAGAAGATAGAATATCCTGAGTTTCGGAAAAAACCACGGCAGCGACCGCGCCCAATATACCAAGCGGAGCAATGACGATTAAAATCAATATCGCATTTGTATATACGCCAAGTCCATCGGCATGGATATCACTGAGAAAAATATAAGCAGATGCTGCAGCTCCAACGAGAATCAAACCTAAAAGGGCAAAAATGCGGTCGACAACAATGGATAAAACCGCACTCGTTCTTCCTTCGTCTTTGCGCACGACCTTTAATATGTAAGCCCCACGGATCAGGTCACCACCAGCTGCACCGGGTAGATAGGTAGAGAAGAAACTGCCCATAAGTTGCAACCGCAGGACATTCGCCAAGTTCAAGCGATGACCTGACATATCGAGAAGAACCCACCAACGAATACCACTCAGCACTATCCCCAGAAACAGGCACAGCAAAGCCGAAATCAATATGTCTGGCTTACGAAAAACCGCAAGAATAAGTGTCTTATCTATCGACCCGAGCCGATAGAGAGCGAAAAGCAAAAATATCCCTATAACACACTTAATTAAAAGCTTTACAATTTTAGTGATCCGCAGCTTATCCAATCCGATAGAGCCTTTTTTTGTTCACGAGCACCCGATTGACCGTTTTACGGAACATCAGGAGGAAGAGTATAAAGCCAAACCCCGTTGCACACAAAATTTCCACAAATTTTTGCCTCTCCGGACGATAATTTAGCAGGATTTTGTAATCGCCCTTCGGGACATGAATTCCGCGAAAAGTTCCTTCGACACGAAGGACCCGTTGTGCGTCAACCCCGTTAACTTGAGCTCTCCACCAAGGATGCCAGTTATCAGTGAGAATGACGACGCCATCCCGATCCGCATGCCCCTCAAGCACAACAGACGTATTGTGATAAGCGGTGATTGTTGTTGGTTGCAACACGCGTTCGAAATCACCAGGCAATGTCAAACCGCCATCATTGGGCACAGGTTCTACTGGAACAAAAAAAGCCCGTGGGAGAGTACGCGGTACTTCAAGAACGACTGTAACCGCAGATTCGAAGGCGACGTGGAAGCCTCTTTCAATGAACCATTTCTTATACTGTACGTACTCGGAGGGGATAAGAATATATTTAAGAGTCCGTTTGAGAATTTAGTTTCCTTGGTCTCTGGTTCGTGATTCAGATTAACGATGTGGACACGAGAGACGCGA
>NZ_VEWL01000006.1 GCF_006376685.1 Ochrobactrum teleogrylli
CGCACCCACAAATGCCGGGAGCAAATCAGATGAGGCAACAGCCAACAATCAGGGAGCATTTCTCGTGAGGCAATGCGCATCCTCTGACATTCAGCGATTGGAATTTCGATTCCAATATGTATACCGACGCGCCCACAGACCATCGCGAATTTGCCTGTTACGACTGGCTTGATCACCCTGTATTGACACTCAACGTCGAATACAACGAGGGCGAGCATGATCACGTCGAATGGAGCGTTTTCTGCGAGATGTCGTATTCGACGGTTGCGAGCGGCTATGCGGAATCTATCGAGGCTGGAAAACACGCAGCGGCAATCATCGCCAAGCGCACGCTAATGATGCTTTCCGCATTGGAAGACGAGCTCGCAGTCAATTAGTCCGAAAGGGGTAAGCCCCCTTTCTTCCACATATCCCGTAAGTCTTACTATACGACAGTGCGCTGTCGTATAGTATAGCTGCGCGACGTTGTTACAAACTGTCTATACTAACCGCATTAGCATAGACAGTTCGTAACATAACGGCAAAACTAGTGGAAACCGCCGCTCAATATCAAGCAAAGTCAACATATTTTTCTCGAAATTATTTTTGATTCTTCCTATATTTACTATTGACGCCGACGATTTCCTCTAAAATACTATATATAGGATGATTGATAGAGATCACCTAAGTATAGGAGAATTTGAATGTCAAATATTGAAGTAAGCAATATCGAAGTCATCAACGAGGGCGGTGGCGACCACTACTATCGTATCATCAATTTTCATGCGCTTGGCAAAGATCGCATCGAATTGCTCGATGTAGATGGCGATCTCTGTCTCAGGGAAGATTCCCAGTTGTATGCAGATGACAGCTTAGATGCTGGTGATGCGAAAAATATCCGCCAGCAGCTTATCGACTGGCTTGAAGCCAATCCCCAGTCTGATTTGACCGAAGAAGCAGCGCTGACCCCAACACCTTAAATGCCTCGCCCAAACCCCTTCTTTTGAAGCCAGAAGGGGTTTTAGAGGGGCATCCAGCCCGATCAATCTCAGGAAAACAAACATGCAGACAGAACACATTCAACTCAACATTCAGATCGGCCATGAAGCCAATTCTGGCATTATCGAACTCAAGCCTGGTTTCATCGAAGATTACGACATCGACACTTCGCAGTCGATTAATCTCGAACTCGCATTTGATGACGGTTACCTCGCAGCGACATGGGTAAATACAGGTGGGGCTTATTGCACCGCCACCAACGACGACCCTGACGTCATCGACACGGTTTGCAGTAACCCCGAAATTGGTGTCTTGGCTGTCATCACGACTGCAATCGACAACGACGATTACGAATGTGAAGCAGACGACGAGCCGGAGCCGTCTTCGTCATCCTTCACAATCTAAAACCCAGCCCCTTCCATCAGGCAGGGGCAACTATTTCAGCACCTATAAGGATTTCAGCCATGTATTACTCCGACCGCCCAATCTTCGCTAAAACGCCTGCCGAAAAGGCTTGGCGTGACGATGAGTATCGTCGCCTCCGTAGCGCGCTATCGCTGTCTCAAGTCGAGCTCGCAAAAGTTGCGGGCTTGACCGTGAGTTCTGTGAACCAGCTTCCGTATCGCTCGCGGTATATATCGCTCGCGGTGCTTGAGCGGATGCGAGGGGTCTTAGAAGAGCGCAATCAGCAGCGCGCTGCATGATTTCGTGTCGTCACGTAAAGGATTTTCAAAATGTATTACACCGCCCGACCTCAGAAAGCGCTGCCTTACTCTAGTGAGGCAAAATGGCGATGCCGGGAATACAACTTTATTCGCGAGTGCTTGGGTCTTTCGTATTCCGAGCTTTCAAAGATTGTGGGGCTATCTGCGATCACGCTTGAGAATAATTCACACCCCTATCAACCTCCAGCACTTATGACTCTTGAACGTATGCGTCACGCTTTAGAACAACGTCAGTCTGTCAACAAAGTATCTAAAAGAATAAATGAGAAATAATATTACAAATAGGAATAAAAATAAGCAGCATAATCGCTAATTATTTTATCAGATTTCCTATATATGCTATTGCGCCGACAGAAATATATAACAATAATATATATAGGATGATTAATAAAGATCATTAAAACAAAATGAATAATCAGATGGAACAATTTATTGAACTATATTCTCAGCTGCCATTAGAAGCCAAAATTGGATATGGCGTCGTTGGCATCATCGTCATTGCAATGATTATTGCAGTCCAGTTCGTTGTTTACTTCTCTATTCGCCTGCCAATTCTTGCCGCCGCCTGGGCAGTCAACAAATTCAATTCCAAGCCAGACGAAAAGAATCCAGACGACAACGACAACAACGACACACCCGCAGCGGCCTAAATGCCTCGCCCTAACGCCTTCCAGACCGAAGGCGTTTTAGAGGGGCATAACAACGAAAACCCTCAAAATGGAAGGAAATACAATGTATTATTCACATAGACCGAAAGTCGCGAAAACGTTTGACGAGAAAGAATGGCGCGCTTGCGAATATCGGAAGTTGCGACGACATCTCAGTCTTACGCAACGGGAAGTCGCTAAACTGACGGGCCTCTCTTACAATACTACCCGTCAGATACCGAACCTTGAGCAAAACAGAATTCCGTCGCTTTACGTGCTAGAACTCATGCGCGAAGAGATCGAACGCAAGCCGTTTTATCAAAAAAACGGATGGGAAGAATCCAAGTCAAGCAACGAACGGGCGCGTGAAGCACGTAAGAGATATCTAGGGCGATACGAAACGAGATTCACCCCCAGCGCCTAATTCCGTGTCGTCACGAAAACCGCCAGAAAGGAGCTAACATGGCAAAAGCAACCTCAGCCACCCGCGCCGCCAACAAGCGCTTAAAACAGGCACTTATTGCTCGCGAAACCGCATCGAAAGTCCATAGCGAGGCCCGCATCTGGAAAATCGGAGCCGCCAGTGAGGATGACCGCCTGTGGGAACTCGCAACCCGCAACAAACTTGACGACGCCATTTGCGAAGTTTCCGCAGCCGAAGCCGAGGTAAGACGAGCAATGCTTGCGAAGTCCTGAGCGACACAGTGAAATCCGGCATGTCGGAAATCTCCGGTGTGCCATGCTCTTTGAAAATTCGACCTGTAGATAGCTTTCAGTGATTTATCCATTGCAAGGGGCCTGAGTTGGGCTAAAGCCCTGCCCACGCAAAACCCCTGGCAATTCAATCACTTGCAGCTTATTATGGGTCAGATTTTCAGACAGCATCTAACAAACCAAGGAGAACCAACATGGCTATTCACCCTTTCGCTCTCATCGTTGCCGCAAGCATCGCATTCTACCCAATCGCCATCGTCGGCGGCCTCGTAATGACGGCTCTCGGCTACTAAGTCGGGAGCCATTTAGTTCCCAACAAAAGGCCCCCAATTTGGGGGGGGGGGGGGCTTTTTGGTGTCTGTACTTTGCTTTTAAGAGCAAGCACGCCCAATCGGATATCTAAACACAAACTTTGCGCCGCTGGCGGGCGCTGAAAATGTATTACAAGTTATTTTATTATCCCCTTCCGGTTTTTCTTCCGGCTTTTCAGGTGCAATAACAGTAAAGTTAACATCGATTTTTTGTTCACTTTGAAGATCGATGACTTGAAAAGTATAAGATGTTGTCTTTTCCGGTGAAATACTACCTTCTATTGTCATCAAATAACTTGTATTCTTCACAGGCAATTCTCTTGGAACATTTTGGGAGGCAAGGGAGCTATAAGGTTTTGAGAATACAATAGAAATCGGCTCTCCCGATTTATATGAATTCTTTAAATTGGTAGTACTGATGAGCTCGTTATCTTTGTATATAAAACTATACGTCTTCGACTGGCCTTGCCATCCCAGCGTTACTTCATACATGCCTGCTGCCATATTCTTTGGCATCCGAAGCGCGCATGTCGATATATCAGTCAGTGTTATATATCCGGCTTGAACGCCATTCCTTGCTATTGGCTGACCGTATTTCCAATTCGCGCTTACCATGCTGCACCAAAGGCTCGCAGGCAGGCTGTTTCCGGAGATAGAAAACGGCAAGAGGTAATAAACATCGTCGCTCGCCGGATTCGCTGTCGACTCGTAAGTATAGGTGTCTTGAGTCGGCAAAAAGGCGGCTTGTGTCGCCGTAACTGAAAATAACGCTACTGTAGCAGTCAGAAGTGCTTTTGGATTTTTGAACATTTTGATTTCCCCAGCGGCTTGTTAATTTTTAATTTCCCTACCGTCGCCGCCATGACGGTAGGGTCTTCTGTTAATTTGTGCTTGTTTTGTCGCCAATTGGCGCGCTTTTTACCGTGCGCTTGCCGCCGCCGTTTTCGCCTTCGCCGGAGCTGTCGCTCGATCCTTTTGGCGTTGAAATTTTCGGTAGGCCAGGCATTCCACGCCCCATAGTCGCGGCAACTGCGGTAGCCGCTGCTAGAGCCATTCCCTTGTCGCCGAAATCGCTACCTTGACCGCCACCAGCCCACATGATCACGCGTTGCGGGATCGTCAGAATCTGGCTGAAAACGTGCATCGTTAGATAGAGTGTGAGGAAAGTAATCATCGCAAAACTGGTGATTAACGCCGTAATTCCGACCGGATAACCGCCCGTTTGGCTATAAAATGCCTTGGCCCAGAGGACTTCAACAGTGCCGACGACCATCGGCAAGAGCACGAATGAAGCGGCATAAGATAAGACACCCAGAGCAGGCATTAGAAAGACCTGATAAATGATTTTCGAGCCGAGTTCCGAGCCGCGATGCATGAATTCATCGCCGTCCATTTTCAGCCATGACAGAGCCCAGACTCCAAGCTGAATTACAACTTCTATCAGTCCAATTAGCCACGTACTTGCAAAGATCATTATGGAAATAAAGGGGATAATCGGCTGGACGTAAGCGCGTAGAATTCCGACGACGCCAAGCGAGCTAATCGGTAAGGTCAGCCAGATCATTGACCAGAGGGCCGCGCCATCCATGCCCGCCACATCTCCTGCAAAAGTATATGCGGCGATGATTGGCACGTAAGCAGCGATCAGCATTCCTCCAGCAATCGTTATAAACCAGTGGCCGGATTCAATCTGGTCAAGGATGGGATCGGATTTTCGAATTTGATCTACGGTCGAATCGTTGGCATCTTTTTTGCCTTTCGACATCGCCCATTCTTGCAGTGGTCTCGAAAACTTATTGATGATTTTCGTGAGAATATTACTGTCTTCGTCGGCGTTGAACGTCATTTCTTGGGAACTGACTTCAATCTCCGCTTCTTCGGCCATGAGCGATAAGCGAAATGCTTTTATCGCTTCTTTTGCTGTTTCATATTGGCCTTTCCCGTCAGCATCTCGTTGCAAAACATTTCGTGTATGTTTTACGTCTGTCAGCGCGAGCACCTGCTGGCTCTGCGTAGACAGGTTCACGAAATACATGCCGATTGAGATAAAGCCTTGCTGTTTCAAGCTTTCCTTGAGCTTGTCGCGAATAGCCTGCCCCTGGCTTTCAGCAGCTAGGTCCTTTTCGACGGCCTTCATATTTTCAGTATCGTATTGATTTGCTAGCGATTTCACACGATCCAGTAATTTCGGTAGAAGTCCGCTATTCATGAAGGCGATTGCCTGCTGTTGGGATTTTATCCCTCTGCTCGTATCGAAGATGAATGATGCGAATGGTTTTACATCATTTCTCGCAGCGAGCACGATTTTGCCGACCGCGATTTGTCTTTCGAGATTTAAGGTCGTATGGCCTTCCAGCATAGGCATTTTTATCGTGCCGCAAGATCCCCATCGCCATTCTGTAGCCTTGTCATCGCGGTAGCCCATCGCAGGCGTTGGCCTGATGAGCTCCAAATAAGTATGTTTTTCCTGCATGAAATTCTTGAACGTGGCGCAAATTTCAGACTCGTATATGTCGAGAACCAGCTCCAACCCGTTTTTCGTCGGCGGGACCATTGGCATTTTTTGAGCGCCGTCGAACCACACATTTGCAATATTGTCTGCAAAATTAATGCCCGCCCGTGCGACGACATCACGTAAAAGATAATGCCCGCTCGCAAAGCTTGCGCCGAGCGGCAGTAGCAGGCCGAAGCCTACAAAGACGCGCAATGGTGCCCAAATTTGATGGAATTTATCACCGAGCACCTTACCCGTATAAGCGCTATGAATAATGCCTTGTAGAACGGCCCATATGACTGCCAGAGCACCGAGATAAACGAGAATAGAATTGAACGCGCCGATTGCATAACCGAACGGCGTGCTCACGTCTGTCGGTATGAGCGTTGTGACCCAGCTCCATGCGATATTGTGTTGTGACGGCTCTCTCAGGAGATCGGTGAAAATTGCCATTTCACTTACTCCTGTTTTGCGATTACCACGCCATCGTTATCGCCATTTTCCACTTCCGTTTTTCCAAAATCGAAAATCGCTTTGTCTCTGTCAGATGCGAACGACATCACCAGATTCTGAATCCAGTTATCGCTTAATTTCCCGTCCGAAACAGCCTTTATGACGCATCCGCCAATGACAATTTTGCGCCTGCTGTCGAGCTTCCTAGCAGCCGTCTTATCCGCATTCTCCAGCCTCTTTATATCCGCTTGCAGTTTCGCCAGCTTCTGCAACTTCGAATCCAACTTCTCGCGAGTGGGTGATTTTAAAACTATCGACATCAATTTTTCTCCCAATAAGCGCCGACGAAACCAAATATTCGCCGAAAGAATTAAGTTTTTTAATTTCCAAAAATGTAGACTACGCAAGTTGTATCTAGTGATACTGCAATATCTATTTTCGTAATCTATTATAATGATTTGCTGACACCTTGTATTAGTCAAGCATCGAAACCAAAATCCTCTTACGGCAACAGCAACGGCCCACTGCCGTTAAGAGCGCGGTTATGCATTCTGCGAATGCACCACGGTCTTGCAGACGGCTTTTAGGTGTCAAATGGGAGAAAATCGATGAATCAAGTCCATCTTCACTACACACACTTTCCAAACCGACAATATATGTCAGTCGCGGCGCTTGGTCTTACACCTGAGCAGCTTGAATATTACACTACACGTGCAGGATTCTTTATAATCAGTGCGCCGAAAAATACTCAGAGATTTTTGACTAAGAAGAACAATCTCAAGGCGAAAGTTAGACTGTTTATGGCTTTGGAAAATGCCGGGTATGATGTGACCGTTTCCGCATCGTCTTGCGACATGCTTCCGCCCACTCCTTCAACACTGCCGCCAGATTCTCCGCTCCGGCAATGGTTGGGCGATGAAGCTTGGTACTGCGGTTTGTGAGGTGCGGCATGACTCTCACAGAAGTCTTCGCATCTTTCGGTCTAGCCGATTGGATCGCTTTCAGCCTGGTGGCTTCAATCATCATCGCATTTCCGGTGATTGTGATCCTCGCAACTTATTACACCGTCCGCACGAATTACCGCGTTGCTGTCCGCCTCTGGCGAGATCGCAAAGAGGTGAGCCGGGACGTAATCAATTCCATTTTTCTTTGAGAGAGGTGAATCATGAGCCTCTTCCTCGAAACCATTCTTCATGATGTATTGACTGGATTTGGTTTTGATCCAGAGTTTGCGATTGTGATTATCGTCGCAACGCCAATCATCATCGTTTTCCTCATTATTGAGATTGTTGTGGCGTGGCGCGTTCTGCGTTTTGTACGCCGCTCATCCTCACCCACCGAAACCACCCCCACCACCGACGCCGCCACGTCGTCGCTTGACGACGACTGGGCAGACATCGCGCTCGAACTCAAAAAGGAAAACGACCATGCTTAAAAAAAGACGCACCAAAAAGGCCTATCCGCAGATTCTTGATCGATTGAACTTTGACGACAAAATCGAGAGCAAGGAAGAATCCGAAGCGCGGTTAGAAGAAGCTGTCAGGGAGCAATACGACTGTAATTGTTTGGGAGGTGTTGCCGTGACCTTCCTTACAGCAGACTGCTTTCTCGGCCCTCGCACCGCAGAAAATCATTCCGCTTACGATCACATCAATTTTCTGCTCGCAGAAATCCGCAACTTGCCAGGTCGTCGAAAGTCGCCCCAGCGGATTGTTGAGGAATTCCACCTGTGCCGAGACATAAACAAAGCATTCGACACCCTGCCGCATCTATGCGGCTGGCGTCTTCTATCAAATGAAAAGTGTGAAAAAGTCTATGAAATAGACGGTAGATATTACATTTGTCAGGCTGGGCGTAGTTCTGATGCTAGTGTTTGGGCGCTTGAGCTATTTTGGCCTGACGAATTCGGCCTGCGGCCTTTCTCTTCTGGGGCATCTCTCCTTATCGCCGCGCAGCGAATAGAAGACCAAATTGAGATTTTGCGCCTCGAAGGCCATGGCCGCGTTGATTGCGAGGGGTTGGGCATATGAACCTCCTTTCTCGCATCCGATTTATTTCCGTCACAGAAGCGAAGGCCAACGCCTTTGAGCGCGTTCATCCGGTCGTCGCGAAACGTAACAAAGCCCTGTTGTGCGATATGACCGCCGCCTGGAATCGCATGCTTGAATGCATGAACGCGGGTGATTTTCGCAATGCTGACCGCTACGCCCAGTCTGTCATCAAGCTCCAGCGCAAATTCGTTGCTCGCGAGTTTCCTGAAAGCCCCGCACATCGTGCACTGCTGCGCGACATGGAGGCCTTTATTGTCGCCAAGCCAGCGACGGTTGAATCCGTCGCTATCGCAAAACGTGGAGGTTTGAATTGAAAACCTCCCTTGCTCCCGATCAGGCCCTTTTTCGCGCCGAACATCAAATCTTCTCCAGATCGAAGGGCAGATCATCATGCGCCGCAAGTGCCTATAGGTCTGCGAGCAAGATAACCGACCCCCGAACAGGTGAAATGTTCGACTATCGCGACAAAGGCCATGTCATTTCCTCGTTCATTGTCGCACCTGAAAACGCGGCGTTTTGGACACAGGATCGCGAACAGATTTGGGGCCGTGCCGAGCTTGCAGAGCGTCGTCAAGATGCTCAAGTCGCCAGAGAATGGCTTATAACAATCCCTCGCGACCTTCCCCTCAATCAGTGGGAGCCGTTCACTCGCGAAATCGTCGCGCCGTGGATCGACGCAGGCGCAATCGCAGATATCGCGATTCATTGTCCTTTGGATCAATACGGCCAGCCGCAACCGCATGCCCACATAATGTTGACAATGCGTAAGCTCGATTCCGGCACGGAAACAGGCTTTGCAAGCAAGAAAAACGCCGATTTAGAAGCCTTACACGCCAGTGGAGGACGCTACGGCGGCGAGCGCGGAGATAAGCTTAAAATCCAGCGTGAACGCATTGCGAGCGTGATGAACACCTACCTCGAACACGCCAATTCCCCGCGCCGAGTTTCCCATCTTTCAAACGCTGCCCGTGGCCTTGAGGCCGAACCAGAACCCACCATGGGCGAGCAAAGAATTCAGACAGCAAAGAGTCTGAAAAAGCCCGATCACGTAATCAACGAGGTCGCAAATCACCGCGCAATTCGCGCGACCAAACAGGCACTCACAACCATAGAGGAGGAACTAATGTCTGAATTCCCACGCATGCAATCCAACGCCGAGAACGGTATCCGCCCGAAGCATCAGCAGAATTTTAAAGCCGACCTCATGCGCAAACACTTGCCAGATGTCGATTGCGATATTCAGCAACTTTACATGATCGACATCAAAGATAAGGCCAAGATTAAGATTCAAATGCGCGATAGCTCTTGGGTCGAAGTCGAGCACGCTACTCGCAAAGCTACCGTTTACGGCCCACGGGGCCAGGCTGATAAGTTAGCTGCTGCCATCGTAGCAGCCGATCATGCTGACTACATCGACCGTCTGGCGGAAACCGCCACTATGGCGAAGCGGGGCCAGAAGCGTCAGCAGCAGGTCGCCCCATCTGGCAATGTATCGCCTCAGATACCTGAAACCGTAGTTGATAATCTGGCACAAAAATGGATGGAGCGTGGCTACACTTCTGTCATTTCTGCTCCAGATGGTTGTTTTGTGACGATTGGCAACTGTCGGATTCAGGACACAGGAGCGGACGTTAAAATTCACGGTAAGCCGAGCGAAGCAGCTATAAACGCTCTTATCGTTAAAGCACTTGATGAATGGCAGGGCGAAGTTGAGTTGCATGCCGGATCGTCTCAGGACTTTAAAGATCGTCTATGGCTCGCCGCTCAACGCGGGGGAGTGAAAGTCTACGACCCTGACACGGGCAAACTTTACGAGCCATCGCCAGCAATCAGAGCTCAATTCGAAGCCGACAAGGCAAAAATGGACGCCCAAGCGCTGGACCTGGAAGGCATCAGACAGCGCAAAAAAGTTTCCGACCTGATGCTGGAGGCCGCGAACGGGAGCAAAGACGCCCTCACAGATTTGCGCGAGCGTGATTTTCATTTGTGGCTATTGCTCACCAACTTTGACGAGGAGCAAATCGCGGCATTCCGGACAGAGACAATTGAATCCATCGAGAGCCAGCTTGATGGCTTCCGCGCAGTCGGTCGCGACATCGAAGCAGAGGCAGGCACGCCGGAATCCGCAGCGCCTACGCCATCGCCCGACGACGAGCCAGAACCGCGCAAAACCAAGGCCCCACAGCCTGCCTAATCAAAAGAAAAGGGGAACGAAAATGAAAACAAATATCGCAAAAAACTTTGACGAATTTTTCGCAAAACACGCCGAGGCATTGGAAGCATATTCCGCCAAAGCGGAAGCGCCCACTTCTGAAAAACCTTATTCCGCCGAAGCTTATATCGATGAAGCGCTAGCAATCGAAGACGACTTTGACGACCTTGATGACGAAGACGTCTACGACTTTGACCCCGTGCCCGAAGACGACGAGCCAGCGCCAAGGTTTACGCCATGACCATCGCCACCGACCTCGCTCCCGATATCGCAGAAATGGCGCAGGCGCATAGCCTTCGCCGCTACCTTTTTCGGCGCTCCAAGGGCCTTAAAATGTCCGAATACTCATCAGGCGGGCAGGAAATCGAAAGGGCGTACGCGCTCGCTAATGCCATGCCTTTTCGTAAAATCCGACAGGATGGGCAACCGTGGGACGTATATTTAGGTCCAGATACGACCGTAAAAGATGATGTCTTCTTGCAAGCCTATTTCACGCTCTGCGCACCCGACCCCGGCGACGCAGAGGCAAGCTATCGCTGGCAGCGGCTCTTGAAAGAATGTCAATCGAACAGGCTCAAGGCCTTGCGCAAGTGGCGCAATCTCGGCGCAGAAGCCATTTCACGCTCCGCTATGCAACGCTCATCACGAATGGCAGATTCAGAAGTCGCCAAAACCAAGCTTAAACCCATCTATCTTCGCAAGCCCAACGGCAAAAAGCCCCTAAAAGCGCCGGTAGAACCAGAAAAACCGCGTGGACGTGTACGGGAGGCCTAAAAACGAGAAAACAGGTCAAAACTAAATTGACTGTTAGCAAATAATACGATTCATATATCGCGTATATATATTGGGGGCGAAATATGGGAAGATCTAGTTCTGGCAAGTTGAGCAATATTCTTTTTTCACTTGCAACAGTTGTAGCCGTTTCACTTACATCACCAGCATTAGCTACTAACGACCCTTATGTCGGTGGTTACATCAAAAACTGTCCCGGAGCGCAGTGTCTCATTGAGATCACGACAAAAAATCACAAGAAATACAATCTCCGATTCGTCGCAGCCGATCCAATGAATGCGAAAAAGATTCTTTGCGAGGCAAATATTCCGATGAAACGGGATGCGATCTCTTTCACCGCTCTTGAGCAGTATGATGATGCATTACTCGGCTCTTATAAATCCGATACGCTCGTATGGTTGCTTCCTGCCAGCGAGTTCGACGGCTCCATAACTTTCCGAATTGAAGACGCGCCGTGCGGAAAATTTGATATGTCGGGTGAATACGGGGCTTTTGGGGATGAATAATGGGGTAGGTATGCGTAAAGTTGATATTGGCGACAATATTTATGTCGTGAACGGAAGAATTACAGAGAGAAGCGGCGGCGAAGGTGATTCACAAATAGGCACCGTTTATAGCCATATACTTATCGATGATACTGCGTTCAGTAATGTTATTATTCCTCACTCGCTGAAGAACCATCTAGAGGGTCAGAAAGAGTTTTATCTTACAAAATTCCGTAGTGCGTGGATTCTGACAGCCGTGAATGATGGGAAAGACGGAAGGATATCAGATTTCACGCAAGTCCCGTTAAATCCGATAGCGATATTCGTCTTTTTCGCTGGTATTGTCGCGTCGTACTTCTCTATTCAAGCCGCTTCCCACCCCGCAGGTGGAATATTTTACGTAATCGCCTTGGTTGTCTTCGTAGGCTTTACGTTTGTGGCCTTCAATGCCAGCAACCTTTTTCTCTTGTCTCGTTATGTCGACAAAAACATATCACTGTTGAAAAAGGCTGCCGTTTGAGCCTCTGGAAACGAAGAAACCCGCCATCAACCGTGGCGGGAGTCTAAGAAAATATCCGTTATGCTCGCAATCATCGGCATCCCTGCCTGTACTGCCCTCATAGCATCGCTCGTCGGCTAACTTGGCGCAAGCCCCACCCATCCGGTTGCTCTACAAATATCCACGGTGAGACATGCGGAGCATGTCGAGGGGCGTGCCCCTTATTCCTTCACCGCTGGCTCTGGCACTTCCGGCACAAGCGGGAGTTTTTCCCGCCGCGACTCTTCACGCACAATTTCGTAGCGCTTCTTCGTCACGGCGCGATAGCTACGAAACTTTTCCAAAAATAGCGTCATGCGATCATGCGCTTTTTGCTCTTGCGCCGCATCCTTAGCCGGATCGTCGGGGTATCGCTTAAATTGCTTAAGCCGCATCGGCCCATCACCAACGCCCGTTTCTACGATTTTCAGCGTCCGCGTTTTATAAACTACCTTCGCAGACCATCTACCGCCCGTGTTTGCCCCATCAAGCATTTCCGCTTCATTGTAGCTCACACTTGTAGCAATCAGATAATCGCCTTTGTCGGTATGGTCCATTGCAGAATCATAGGGGCGATCATCTTTGATTGTTTTCTTAGCCATCAGTGCTATTACCCTGATTTTTCGTTGTTTTCCTTGACGGTATCGCCGCAAGTTTATCAGCAAGGAATGTTTCACGGAGGTTGGCATATCGCTTGAGCGATTTGGGATCGAGGTGGCCCGTTTGTGCCATGACTTCCGTGTCAGACCATCCCGCCTCGATAAGATTTGATGTTCTTTCATGGCGAGCATCGTGCAATCTGAAATGAGGAAGCCCAGCCCGTTTGCGTGCTCTGTCATAGGCTGTTTTCAAGGCATCCTTTGTCATTTTGAAAACTTGCCCGCTACGATTGGGCTCATCAGGCAAACCTTGCAAAATCTCGATAGCGTCGGGCGAAAGGCCAATCTTGATGTCGCGAGCCTCATGCGGATTTCGGCTGTTCTTCACCCGTCTCAACAGTACCGTGCGCTTTTCAAGATCGACATCTTTCCAATCCAGACGCAGGATAGAACCGCGACGAGCGCCGGATTCAAATGCAAACTCGATAACTGGCGCTAGCCACGGATTTCGAGCCTTTCGGCACTCTTTTAGCAGTTTGTCGATATCCTTGTGATCTAACCGAATATCACGCTCGTCATTCACCGTAGGCCGTTTCACGTCCTCGGAATTGACGGGATTGAAAGGGAGGTTCAGCCGCAATTTGCTATGCGCGATAATGTTCTTCCATAATGTGAGTTCCCGCTTCACCGTGCCTGGAGATATCAGTTTTGGCGCGATAGGTGGCGCTTTTGGCTTAGCTGCATTCGTTCTCGGCGTTCCGTCTTTCCGCAACTTCACTTCATGCTCGACCATCTTGTAGCGCCCACGACCGCCTTCCTTACCGCGTGAAGCTGTTTCGGTCAGACGACGATCCCGATACTCAATAAAATGCTCAGGGCGAAGGTTTGCCACTGCATACGAGCATAGGATGGTTTCATCGCGCAAAAAGCGGTCAAGGCGGGCATTCTCCGCTTTTCGAGAATCTTCGCCGGGGCGCTTATCGGTGACCTCTTTCCGATACACTTTTATAAGATCGGCAAGTGTTTCCTCATGTCCGCGAGAACGGTCAAAGAAGACGCCTTTATCCATCGTGGATTCAACATCACGCGCCCAGGTTTCCGCTTCGATTTTCGTCCGAAACGTCCCTGTCTGGTTCGGCCATCCTTTGCGTCGAACTTGAACATGCCATTGCCCCACGCCTTTTTGTCGAATCGTTGCCACCTGAATTCACCGTAATCGCTAGTGTGCCGGGGTTTCGGCACTGTGCCAAAATTGTGCCAACAAATAGCTAAAATCCAATCGCCAATTTTGCGAGTTCGTTAAGTTATTGATTTTATTGAGGTTTTTGGCGCACCCGACAGGATTCGAACCTGTGACCTCTGCCTTCGGAGGGCAGCACTCTATCCAGCTGAGCTACGGGTGCAAACTGGACGGCTGAAAGCCTGTTCTGTCGCGTTTCTAGCTGAACCGCGCAATCGCATCAATGACTTATTTTCATAAACCAAGTTAAATCTGACGCGCGGTGCATGAATCGCCAGTTGGTTCTGTTGCCTATGGATGAATAGGCCTCAGGTCTTAAAACTCCCGGCCAAACGGTCAGCCGGGAGCTTGAATTTTGAAACCTTTATGCGTGATGTTTGGCGAGTTCGCTTCCGCCATTCCTTGCCCGCAGTCCGATCAGAACGACGATGGCAAGCGCACACAGAAGAGCCAGAACGTAGAACCCGGCATCGTGATTGCCGACGGCGACATCGGCCCAGTTCTTGATCTGCGGCGCGAAGAATGCGCCTAGATTGCCGATGGACACGATAAAGGCGATACCGCTTGCCGCACCCACACCACCGAGATAGCGCGTCGGGAGGCTCCAGAAAACCGGTTGCGATGCGGTCAGTCCGGGCACGGCGATGCAGGCCGCAATCAGCATAATCCAGGTATTTCCGGTCAGACCGATCATCCCCAAGGCGATGGTGCCTGCGGTGACCATCAGAGCGCAGATGAGCCGGTGTTTGCCGGTATTATCCGCAAGCACGGTGAAATAGCGGGTTGCTATCACCGAACACAGCCACGGCAGGCTCAACAGCGTGCCGATCAAGAGGTTCATTTCTCCACCCGATGCCGCGTCCGCGAATCGGGAGGGGAAATAGAACGTGAGCGGTGCTGTACCAATCTGCAGGAAGAAGTAGATCGCGATAAAGGCCCAGACTCTGGCGTCTTTCAGAACAGAAAGTGCCGAATGCTTGTGCGTATTCTCCTTGGCGGCTTCTTCCGCCTTCACAACGGTCGTCAGCGCATCTCGTTCTTCCGGCGTGAGCCAGCTCGCCTTTTCGGGCCGGTCGGTCAGGTAAAAGAGCGCAATGATGCCCATGAGTGAGGCGCCAAGACCTTCGACAAGGAACATCCATTGCCAGTTGGTGAGCCCGAATATGCCGTGATGCGTGAGAAGCCAGCCGGACAGGGGGCTGCCCAACACCAGCGCCAGAGGGACGCCGAGATAGAACAGGCCCGTCGCCTTCGCGCGTTCCTTCGCTGGGAACCAATAGGTCAGATACAGCAGAACGCCGGGATAGAAACCAGCCTCGCAAACGCCCAGCAAAAAACGCAGCGTGTAGAACACCGTTTCCGTATGGGCGAACATCATCGCCGCCGATACAAGCCCCCAGCTGATCATGATGCGGCTAAGCCAGAGCCGCGCGCCCACTTTGTGCAGGATGATGTTGCTCGGCACTTCAAACAGCGCGTAACCGATGAAGAATATGCCCGCTCCGAAAGCATAGGCTGCATCGCTTAGGCCCGTATCGAGCTGAAATTCCTTCTTGGCGAAGCCGATATTCGCGCGATCAAGAAAGGCCATGATCAGCATCAGCGCCAGAAATGGCAGCAGTCGCCGTGTGGCCTTCCGAACAGCGCTATCAATATGTGTAGCACTCATTCCGGTGTGTCTCCTCCTCATCACCTCAAGAATGCGCGCACGCTAATGTAAACTCGTATATGGATAAAGACTGCAAATATAAATAGAGAGAGACATGGATGAGGTTTATGGGACGAAAAGCTTTTCGAAGGGCCGGGAAAAGCGGACTAATCTAGCAATTAATTTATATACAAATGGAATGTAATTCTAATGAATTTCTGATGTCGTAAACAAATACTACAATTTGCAACATAGCGTGTTGTCACATTGATTGTATCATATGCGCATCGGAATACGCGGTTTTATCCGCGATTTGGGCCGCGTTAGACCTGCAATCTCCAGCTTCAAGGCGTCTGAAATTCAATTTTCTCGTCCCGAAAGCCGGTCGCCTCGTTTTTGTGAAGATTTGGACGCGCGGATAAGTTTCAGGATTCTACGCTAACGACAGAGCCAACCCGTGCGGTTATCGTCAATCATCTAATAAAGGGCATCCGAAAACACTGTTCAAAGTGGTCGCTGCTATGCGGTCGCTGGGGGAGGTCCTTTGCATTTGAAGAATTGACATAAACCGGATGAGTATCGCGGGAGGTTTTTGTGAGCATCATCTTCAAATCGTCGAGTATATTCGCAGAGCGCATGTCTACGCGCCGCATTCTTGTCGCCGGCGGTGCAGGATTCCTAGGTTCGCATCTTTGCGAGCGACTTCTGCGCGAAGGCAATTTCGTTATCTGCGTCGATAATTTTTCCACGGGGCGCATCGAAAATCTGCGCAATCTGTTGCGCTATGACACGTTCAGCTTCGTTCGCCATGACATTGTGCACCCGCTCGATCTGCCGGTTGATGAAATCTACAATCTGGCATGCCCGGCTTCGCCACCGCATTACCAGGCTGATCCGGTTCACACGATGAAGACGAGCGTTATCGGCTCGCTCAATCTGCTGGAACTGGCCGCTCATTATCAGGCCCGGATTTTCCAGGCTTCGACATCGGAAGTCTATGGCGATCCGCAGGTGCACCCACAGCCGGAAACCTATTGGGGCAACGTCAATTCGTTCGGTCCACGGTCCTGCTATGACGAGGGCAAGCGTTCGGCTGAAACGCTGTTCTATGATTTTCATAAGCAATATGGCGTTGATATCCGCATCGTGCGCATCTTCAACACCTATGGTCCGCGCATGCGCCCGGACGATGGCCGCGTCGTTTCCAATTTCATCGTACAGGCTCTGAAGGGTGATGACATCACCATCTATGGCGATGGCTCGCAGACGCGTTCCTTCTGCTATGTCGATGATCTCATCGAAGGCTTCTGCCGCCTGATGGGCAGTCAGCCTGCCATCCACACGCCGGTCAATCTCGGCAATCCCGGCGAATTCACGGTGCGGGAACTGGCGGAACAGATCATCGCTCTGACCGGTTCGTCATCGCGGATTGTGCAGCGTCCGCTGCCAACCGACGACCCGCGCCAGCGTCGGCCAGATATCACCGTTGCCAAGCGCGAGCTTGGCTGGGAACCGGCGATTGCCCTCACTGAAGGGTTGAAATCAACGATAGCCTATTTCGAGCGCCAACTGGTCCGACCTTCGGGAGAGCTTGTTGAGGTGGCATGATGACCAGGCAAAACGTACTCGTTGCCGGCGGTGCTGGCTTTATCGGTAGCCATACGGCCAAGCTTTTGGCCGGGCACGGATTTTCTCCGGTCGTCTACGACAATCTGTCGACCGGTCACAAGGCTTCGGTACGTTGGGGCGAATTCGTCGAAGGCGATATTCTCTCGCAGGAAAAGCTCATCGCGGCGATCGAGACTTTCGATCCCGTTGCTGTCATCCATTTTGCGGCTTCGGCCTATGTCGGTGAATCCGTCACTGACCCGGCAAAATATTACCGGAACAATGTCTGCGGCACGCAATCGCTTCTGGAAGCGTGCCGTTTGACGGGCGGACGTCCGGTTATCTTCTCGTCCAGCTGTGCGACCTATGGCATCCCAGATCGCTTGCCGATCCGGGAAGGCGAGGTGCAACGTCCGATCAATCCTTATGGGCGGACCAAGTTGATCGCCGAACATATGCTTGCCGATTATTCGACAGCCTATGGGATGCGTTATGCGGCGCTGCGTTATTTCAATGCGTGCGGCGCGGATATCGATGGAGAACTGGGCGAAAAGCACGATCCCGAAACGCATCTTATCCCGCGCGCCATGCTGGCGGCGGCTGGTAGCGCTGATGCGCTTGAAGTTTTCGGCGATGATTACGATACGCCGGACGGCACCTGTATTCGCGACTATATCCACGTTGTCGATCTGGCGCGGGCCCACGTGCTGGCCGTCGAACATCTGGCGAATGGCGGCGGCAATCTCGTTCTCAATCTCGGCACCGGACGCGGCACATCGATCAAGGAAATCGTCGATGCCATCGGGCGGGTAACGGGACGTGAGGTGCCGGTAGAAATGGGCGCGCGCCGGGCAGGCGATCCGCCAGCGCTTTACGCCGATCCGACAGAAGCCGCCGCAAAGCTCGGCTTCACGACGCTTCATTCCGATCTCGATACGATCATTCGTACCGCTGCTCCGTTCTTCGGTCTGGAGGCGCGATCATGAAAACGCCTCGAATTCCTCCGCTCACGGACAATCATGAACCCTTGCTGACACCCATTTTCACAGGCCGCAAGCGGGTGGAATATATTATCGGCATCGTTCTCTGGGCTATGGCCATTGCTTATTTCTGGCAATGGTGGCTGATCAGCGCCGAACATATCCATCCGGTCGGTTCTGTTCTGGTTACGGCGCTTTTGGCCTGGATAACCATACTGCCGCTCTATTTCATCCTGATTTTCTTCCACGCGGCGCGCCCGACCGGCCCGTTACGGCTGCCGAAAGGAAGCCGGGTGGCCATGGTGGTCACCAAGGCACCGTCCGAACCGTTTGAAGTCGTGTCGGAAACATTGCTGGCCATGCTGGCTCAGAATGTCCCGCATGACACCTGGCTTGCCGATGAAGATCCGTCACCATCAACGCTGGCATGGTGCCGTGAGCATGGTGTGTTCGTATCAACGCGCAAGGGACGCGCCGATTATCACCGGCAGACATGGCCGCGCCGCACGCGCTGCAAGGAAGGTAATCTGGCGTTCTTCTACGATCATTACGGCTATGAACGCTATGACTTCGTATCGCAGCTCGATGCGGACCATGTGCCAGAGCCGGATTATCTCTACAACATTCTGCGTCCATTCGCAGACCCGGCAATCGGCTATGTTTCAGCGCCAAGCATTTGCGATCGCAATGCCCATGAAAGCTGGTCGGCACGCGGACGTCTCTATGTCGAGGCGAGCATGCATGGCTCGTTGCAGGCGGGGTACAATGGCGGCTTTGCGCCTGTGTGCATCGGTTCGCATTATGCAGTTCGTACAGCGGCTTTGAAGGAAATCGGCGGCCTTGGTCCCGAACTTGCAGAAGATCATTCGACAACCCTGTTCATGAATGCGCATGGCTGGCGCGGCGTTCACGCACTGGATGCCATTGCCCATGGCGATGGTCCGCGAACCTTCGGCGATCTGGTAACGCAGGAGTTTCAGTGGTCGCGTAGTCTGGTCATGATCCTTTTGCAGTACACGCCGAAGTTGATCGGTCGACTGCCGCTGCGTCTGAAGTTCCAGTTTCTGTTTTCACAGGTCTGGTATCCGCTCTATGCCTTCTTCCTGGCTATGACCTTTCTGTTGCCGATCATTATCCTTGCCTATGGCGATAATTTTGTCAGCGTCACATATCCGGATTTTCTGCTTCACTTCATGCCGCAGTCGCTGATGATTTTGTTCCTCGCGTTCTGGTGGCGGTCGAGCAAGACGTTCCGCCCGGTCGACGGCAAGATTTTCAGCTGGGAAGCGATGCTGTTTCTGTTGGCGCGTTGGCCATGGGTATTGGCTGGAACCTTCGCAGCATTTCGGGACTGGGCAACGGGTTCATTCGTCGACTTCCGCGTTACGCCGAAGGGCTCATCAGAAGTCGATCCGGTGCCGTTCCGAGTGCTTGCACCCTATGCCTCCATCTCCATGCTGTCGCTTGTTCCGGTTCTGTTGGTCGATGACGCTGATCAAACACGCGGCTTCTACGTCTTCGCCATCATCAATGCGTGCTTCTACCTGTTTTTGATCGGCATGATCATTGTGCAGCACGCACATGAAAACAAGGTGCGGATGCAAAGCCGGTTCTATCAGCCGGTCCTCGCAAGCAGCTTCATGGCGCTTGTCATGGTCACAGGTTTCACGACCGCTGAACGGGGCCGCGACGGCATTGAAGCGCTCACCTGGGGCACATTGAGCTTTTCAGTATTCGACGACCAATTCTCGGTAGCCGGAGCAGGCGTCGGCGGACGCGACACGCACAAGACAATATTCAACCCACGTTGGCGCGAGAACCCATTGGGCGGCACGCGCAACGAAAACAACTAGCGGAGAGGCGGGACTTGTTATGAAGATCGCTGTTATTGGAACGGGATATGTCGGTTTGGTCAGCGGCACCTGCTTCGCTGCCTGGGGACATGAGGTTGTCTGCGTGGACAAGGACGCGCAGAAAATCTCCGGACTGGAACGTGGCATCGTGCCCATTTACGAGCCGGGGCTGGACGAACTGGTCGAACGCAACTTCGCCTTCGGTCGTCTCAGCTTCACCTGCAATCTGGCCGAAGCCGTCAAAGGCGCTGAGCTTGTGCTTATCGCCGTCGGTACGCCCGCGCGGGCTGGCCATGGCGATGCGGACCTGTCTTTCGTCTATATGGCGGCACGCGAACTGGCACCGCTCATCGATGACAATACGGTTGTCGTGGTGAAATCCACTGTTCCGGTCGGGACCGGCGATGTGGTGCAGAAGATCATCGGCTCGGTGCGCAAGCCCGGAACATTCTCTGTTGCATCCAATCCGGAATTTCTGCGCGAAGGCGTTGCCATCCGCGACTTTCTGGAACCCGACCGCGTGGTTATCGGCGTCGAGGACGAGCGTGCGCGCAAGCTTCTGGTCGCGCTTTATAGCGCTGCACTCGAAGCAAACCAGACGCCCATCGTGGTGACGCAGCGCCGCACGTCCGAACTGATCAAATATGCGGCCAACGCGTTTCTTGCCACCAAGATCACCTTCATCAACGAACTCGCCGATCTCTGCGAGGAAGTGGGCAGCGATGTCTCCGATCTCGCTTTGGGCATGGGGCTGGACAAGCGGATCGGCACCAGCTTTCTGAATGCGGGTCCGGGCTATGGCGGCTCCTGTTTTCCAAAGGATACCATTGCGCTTCTGCGCACGGCGCAGGACCACGGCGTAGCGTTGCGTCTGGTCGAGGAAACCGTGACAGCCAATGAAGCACGCAAGCGCCGCATGGCGCTGAAGGTCATGGACGCGCTCGGCGGCGATATCGAGGGCCGCACCATTGCCGTGCTTGGCCTGACATTCAAACCCGATACGGATGATATGCGCGATGCGCCGTCCATTCCGCTGATTGAAACCTTGCAGCGTTTCGGCGCACGCATTCGTGCCCATGATCCGGTCGGCATCGAAAATGCACGCCGCATCCTCAGCGATGTGGAGTTTTGCGAGAACGCCTATGACTGTGTGGCCGATGCCGATGCCGCCGTTGTCGTGACCGAATGGGACAGCATTCGCAAGCTTGATCTCGTTCGCATGAAGCGGCTAATGCGCCAGCCGGTTCTCATAGATCTCAGAAATGTCTTTTCCCGGGCGATGGCCGAAAGGCTTGGCTTTCGTATTTCGACCATCGGTCGCCCCGTTCATCTGCGGCAGGAAATAAAACCAATAAACTTGCTGCCGCAGGCGCGCGTCCGCCCACCACAAGAACCCCCGGCGGGCGCGCGCAATCTCAAAATCGTGGGAGGATCAAATGAAACTATCGATGTTTGATACCGGCCGCTATTTCAGCCGCCGGAGCAGGCTGTCCCTTACAACTCTTGCCCTGATGGCTGGCCTGACCGGTCTCGCAGCAGGTGCTGCCGAAGCTGCGACCATGCCCGGTGATAATATCCCCGCCGGGACGCGCGTGATGACGCCGTTTGAAATCTACGTGCTTTACCGTGACAAAAACTGGCAATGGGCCGATGGCTCCGGCCAGATGGTGAGTGCGGATCGTCGTTTTACGGCGCGTGTCGATGGCGAAAAGGGCAAAGCCTGGGCGGAAGGTCGCTGGATGATCACCAAGACCGGGCGCATGTGCTTCAAGGCTGACTGGCACACCGAAAAAGGCAAGTTTCCGGCGAAGACGTGCTTTTCGCACCGTATCGGCGATGGAGCAGTCTATCAAAAGCGCGAGCCCAACGGCGTCTGGTACGTCTTCCGTCACGCTGACGGTCGTGTGGAAGACGAGGCGCGCAAACTCATATCCATCAGTCTTGCGTCGGAAAAAAAGAATGGCGAGCTGACAGCGGCGGAAGCCGCCCAGCGATCGCCAAAACAATAGAAGGGAGGGGGCCATGAAAACCCCTTACAAGATAGCTTCGATCTTGCTCTGCGGAGCATTCGTTACCAGCGCTGTCTATGCCGCAAGCGGGGTTTCCGGTGCGACGGTCGATACGCGCAATCTGTTCCACGACAAGCGCCCGGTGATAACGCCGAAGTCGATCACGCCCGGCGCTTACGACCCGCACGGGGATTACACCAATGATCCCAATTCGAAGATCGAACATCTGTTCTTGCCATGGGAAGATGTGGATCTGACAAGCCTCAGTGCAGCTGATGCCTATGCGCGGGAGCGCGGTCGTGATCTGCTGATCACCATCGAGCCATGGTCATGGGCGCGCGACTGGCGTGTTGCGCCGGATGCGCTCCTGAGCGGAATCGTCAATGGTCGCTACGACTCCAACATGGGTGCCGTCTGTTCGGCGGCGTCAAAACTGAAAAGTCCGGTGACTATTCGCTGGGCGCAGGAAATGGACGACAAGACCGGCCAGTTCACATGGTCATACTGGTCGCCGCAGGGGTATGTCGCCGCTTATCAGCATGCCGTGAAGGTCTGCCGGAAAACCCTGCCTAACGCCAAATATATGTGGTCGCCGAAGGGGGATGAGGGGCTTCAGGCCTATTATCCGGGCGACGCCTTCGTGGATGTGATCGGCCTCTCGGTGTTCGGCTACGAACCTTATGACAAGCTGGAGGTCGGGCGCCCCACGAGTTTCGTCGAACGCGCAAAGCCCGGTTACGACCGCGTGGTGGCCTTCAACAAGCCGATCGTGATTGCGGAACTCGGTTATGAAGGCAGCGACGACTATGTGCGGGCATGGGCTGCGGAGGCAAACAAGCCTCAGCCCGAATTCCCGGAGCTGACAGCCGTTGTCTATTTCAATGACCGTGAAGTCTATCCATGGCCAAGGGGTGTCGGGCGGCCTGACTGGCGCGTCGCGAACCATCCGTTGGATTAACCGAAACTCGAAAGATTGGACAGGAAAGCAAAATGGTTTCGATCCGTTTCACAGCTGTGAGTGCGGCGCTGTCCGTACTCCTCGTGGCAGGTGTCGCCGAAGCTGCACCGAAGCCAAAAGCAGATGACGCAACGGCCAAGCTGGCCGCTGCCGCTTCGCCAATGTCCGCACAGGCGCTTGAGGCGATCTATGCGGGCAAGACATGGAAATGGAAGGACGGCGGCGGCTTTTTCTCTGCCGACCGACACAAACTGGCGGCCTGGTCCCAAAAGGGAAAAGCCTGGTCCTATGGTGAAGGACGCTGGTACGCGACCGACGGCGGCAAGCTCTGCATGCAGGCTTACTGGCGCAATAAATCCAGTGGTGGCGGCGGAGATATAAGCTGCTTCCTGCATCGCGAGAAGGCAGGCGTGATCTACCAGAAGCGCTCCATTGGCGGCGACTGGTACATATTCCGGAACAACCCTTCGAAGCCGACGGATGAAGCACAAAAGCTCGTGCGGGGCGATCTGGTCAGCAAAGGACTGATGCGAATTAAGGCGTCAGCCAAATAAATCCCAGGCGGGGAACCGGCTCGCCGACTTCGTGCGTTAGGAGTGCATGAGCGGAGTTGGCGGGCTGGTGGTCGTTAGAAGCCGACATTCATGTCCCAAGGATGCGAATGTCGGCCCCGGGTTACGAACATTATTAGTCACGCATAAAACAGCGTGACTTTTGCCCAAAGCCGCTCGGTGTGCAGACATAGGGAGTACCGCTATAATACTGCGAAGCCGAAACCTTGACGACCTTGCCCATCGGGTTCTTGTTGTAACGGACTTCGTTATTGACGCGATACTTCACGAGGTAAACGGACTGCGTGTCATTCTTCGGTTTGTATTTGTCTTTGGCCTGCGCATTTGCAGAAAGACACAAAGAAGCTGCAAGACCTATCGCGGCCGTTGCTGCCCATTTTACGCTTTCACGGCGTACAGCATTGAAAAATACATTGTTCATGCGACTGCCTCCTGTTGGTTATTTTGGAGGTGTTTTAGCAAGAGCGATTTAATATTCCTGCCGGAAATTCCAGACAATTTTCATCAAATGGGATGCATCCGCATATATCCCATGAAAGGCGTACGCCTGTCCACTGTTAGGTAATGCTAATATACGAAGGGATATGGAGCATTTGAGGGAACACTGCGTGGCGACTGGTTATTTTGGATTTTGCCGCTACACCAAGATGACTTTTAAAATGGAGTATCAGCGCCAAGTTTTCGCCGACTTTATACATGAAACGAATTTAATAGTTCGCCCGCGAATTCGATTTATTTAATTTTCCCAAATGTTATCATCTAGGCCTAAAGTCTAAGGCGAAGTGCATCGCTTGGATCAAGCGGTGAAATCAAGGAATTGCCGTGACGTCCGACAATGACAAGACCGCGCAAGATTTTGAGTTGGAATTTGTCGAGCGCCGACAATCAGTGCGCGTGCCGGTTTCTCCCTTGGGCGAAATTGCTGGCGGTAGCAACCGTCTGGAACCTCTGGTTTTCACCACGGAATGTTATGAACCCTCCGAACAATTTGCTGCCTGGCAACAGCACATGCTGCCCTTGCTGGACATGCGCCTGCCGGATGGAGTTCATGCCAGCGACGGATTTCTAGCATCTCAAACGGTGTGGAATCTGGGTGGCATGCTCCTCATCCAGCAGTCCGCACCGGCTTTCAGCTACGAGCGCCCGAAGGAAAAGGTGCGTTTCAGCACGATTGATCACTGGCAGATCGGCTTTTTGCGCAGCGGCCACAGCTGGACCGGCGTTGATGGGCGTGTGGCGGAAAATGAGCCGGGCATGATCGACGTGCGCTCGCTCGGCTATCCTTTTCGAGGGCGGGCCATCGCTTCAGAGTCCGTTTCCCTGATCATCCCCGTCGATCAGTTTGCCGGACGCGGCGGCATGCCTGAATCGAGTAACAACGTCACTTTGGGCGGCTACCGCGCCAAATTACTGATCGACTTCGTTTCGAGCCTCGAAGACGGTCTCAGCCGGGTCACCAACGAAGATTTGCCGACATTGCGGGGTAGTCTGCGACAGATCATATTTGACACCATTGCGCCGCTTGTAAAGAAAATCGACGTCAGCGAGCAGATTTCCCAGTTGGGATTGATGACAAAGGCGCGGCGGTTCATCCAGAAAAATCTTATGTCGCGGGATTTGACGCCGGAAGCGTTGAGCCGTGAACTGGCGATTTCGCGCACGCATCTTTATCAGCTCTTTGAAGGGTCAGGCGGCGTGCTGAATTATATTCGCCAACGGCGCTTGTTTGCGGCTCATGCCATGCTGGCGGATGCATCCGAAAATCGAAAGGTTGCGGATGTCGCGCTCGCTTTCGGGTTCGATTCCGCTGCTAATTTCACGCGCGCATTCACACAGCAGTTCGGCTATAGCCCCAGCAGTGTGCGCAAGTCATCGTCAAGGACCGATGCGGTGGCAGACGCGCATCAGGATCAGGCCCAGCCTTCGACATTCGAAACATTGTTGCGAACGCTTGCCATGTACGAGGCATGAAAGGAATATCTGGGCGAGAGCAGGCGAACAGGCATAAAAAAGGCGCCAGCGGCGCCTTGTGTTATGAACTGATCATTCGTCCGACCCATATGAGTATACACGCCCCGACGAAGCCTGAAATCAGATAACCGAGCCAGCCACCGAAGGACACGCCGAGCAGACCGAACAGAAAGCTCGCCACTGCAGCGCCGATGATACCCAAAATGATATTCATGAATATGCCGGTGTTGCTATTCATGAAATTGGAAGCAATCCAGCCAGCAAGGCCGCCGATGATGATGGCAGCAATCCAGCCCACGCCTGCACCGCTCATATGATCCACTCCTCTAATCCGGTCTCGACAAACGGCATAGCCATCTGCCCAACCTTGAAACATGCCTTTCGAAATCATGCCCTCAATGCGGGTTTCATTCGGAAAACAGGCACGCATGACAATAGGTCTTCAGAAGCGTCCAAAAAGTACGGAAACACTTCACAAAATCGGATCGATCGTTCGAACTATCGACAGACGCCCGGAACCTCTGCTTATCCCTTCAGATAAACTCGCCGATCCAAGCGTCTGTTTATAAACGTGTTATGCGGCCAAATGTTCCCATTGGCCGCAAGAATATCAAAGGCCGCTTGGAACGATGCCGCCATTGTCCTTGAGCTTCTGAATGACCTGCTTGTGCAACCAGACATTCATCGTCGCGGAATCACTCGTGTCGCCGGTATAACCAAGTTCCTTGGCAAGTTCCTTGCGGTGTTCAAGGCTGCTGTCGAGCCCGAGCGCCTTCATCAGATCGACGATAGACGTTTTCCAGTTGAGCTTCTGGCCGCTTTTCGCCACCGCTGCATCAAGCACAGCGCTGACATCGATAGAGCCTGTGGCGGCAGGTGCCGACGGCGCTGGCGCTGCAGTCGTGGAAGGTGCTGCTGCTGTTGTCTGGCTTGGTTCGGCGGTTGCGGTCGTTTCGGCGGTAGGTGTCGCTGCTTGTGCCTGACCCCAAATGGCGCCCTTGATCTTGTCGAAAATGCCCATGTCGAACTCCAGTTGTAAAACAGGTGGTCCGACCGGGGGATTGTCACAACAGACGTGGTCGGACACTTCAATCAGCCAAAGGACTGGATGACTGTGCCGAACAGAATGCATTATTTTGCAATTGGTTCCAGACAATATTGCATGTCAGTCTTCGATAACTGAATTTATGTCTGTATATCTAGTTAAGATGAACGACTTCAGCTCGAAATAAAGGGTGTCCGCTCAGTCTGGTGAATATAATAGTGCTCGATAGCAACATCGGGAAGCTCGGACAGATAAAATGATTGTCTGTCTGTTGCTTTCGCCGTTCCTTCACCGGACACGTTCACGTTTGATGCGCTCTTCAAAGGCACGGCAACGGAGAGGCCATAAAGAATGGCGCCCCAGATCACGAAGGGTGAGGCCGCAATAAGTACGAATATGTATTGACCTGTTTCCATGTTGGTAATTTTGAGGTCATAGCCTGTAAACGTCAAAGAAAAGACGACCTCTTCAGGGCATGTCAGGCGCTTTGATTTGCCAATCTTTGCTGGAAAGAGGGGAATAAATGTTCAGCTGCTCCGTGGCAGCGCCTTTCAGTTGCCGACACCCGCCATGCGTGTGCTGTTGAATATCAACAATCTACGAAAACAAACGTTGCATTTTCGCCACAATGCGTTGCATAGATGCAACGCTATTGGGTATCATGGTTAATATGGACGCAGCGAATCTGACCACGGATATGGATAAGACGGAGAAAACGTCGCGCAAAGGCGAGGGGCGCAGGCTTCTTGCATTGCCCGGTATTATCACCGTCGTTTCGGCGCTGATAACGGCGTCTATTTCCTTTGCGATCCTGATCGGCATTACCCCGATCACCCCTGACCGCACAGTCACGCTGGCCTTGGTCATCATCAATGTCGCGTTGATTTTGTTCCTGATTTTGCTGATTTGCCGTGAGGTCTACCGCATTGTTACGGCCCGGCGGTCGGGCAAGGCGGCGTCGCGGTTGCATGTTCGCATTGTCGCGCTGTTCTCCCTGATCGCCGCTGTTCCGGCGATTGTGGTAGCCATTGTCGCATCGGTGACGCTTAATCTCGGTCTGGACCGATGGTTCGACACCAATACGCGCGACATTGTGAATTCCTCACAGAGCCTCACCACGGCCTATATTCGCGAGACCGCGCTCAATCTGCAAAGCACGTCGTACTCGATGCTGCAGGATCTGGATGCGCAGCGTACGCTCTATAGCCTTGATCGGGGCGGGTTCATCGAATTGATGACGCTACAGACGCGTGGACGCGGTCTGCTCGGTGCATTTCTGGTGCGCGAAAACGGTTCCATTGTCGTGAAAAGCGGCACCGGGCTGGAAACGCGCCTGCCGCCGCCGACAGAGGATGCGCTGAAGACGGCGACTGACGGCAAGCCTGTCATCATTCCACCGGGCAACAGTAATTTTGTCGGCGCAATCATCAAGATGCGCGAAATTCCGGACGTTTTTCTCTACACGGTGCGCGCCGTCGATCCCCAGATCCTCGACGCAATGCGCCTGATGGAAGCCAATACGCAGCGCTATCAGGCGATGGATGCGAACCGCATTCCAACCCAGATTGCCTTTGCGCTTTTGTATTTCGGTCTGACACTGATTGTTCTTCTGTCGGCCATCTGGACCGGTATTGCCGTTGCGGATCGTCTGGTTCGCCCGATCCGTCTGCTGATCGGCGCTGCCGATGACGTAACAGCTGGCGATCTTGACGTTTCCGTGCCGGTTCGTTCGTCCGACGGCGACGTCGGCGCCCTGTCGGGTACGTTCAATAATATGGTCGCGGAGCTTAAAAGCCAGCGTAACGAACTGATTTCGGCCAAGGACCAGATCGACGAACGCCGCCGCTTCTCGGAAGCTGTGCTTTCCGGCGTGACGGCTGGCGTCATCGGCATCGAAACCGACGGTTCCATCTCCATTCTCAACCGCTCGGCCGAACATATGTTCGGGGTCGTTTCGGAGGATGCAGTGGGCAAAAGTCTGAGCAGCATCGCACCCGAAGTCGGTCAGGCGTTTGAAGTTGCCCGCACTGCGGACAAACCCGTGCATCGCGAGCAGGTGAGCATGACACGCAGTGGTGTGGCGCGCACATTCAACGTTCAGGTTACGGTTGAAGATATTGAATCTGAAGACCATTCCTATGTCGTGACGGTGGACGACATTACCGATCTGGTGCAGGCGCAGCGCACGTCCGCGTGGGCCGATGTCGCGCGGCGCATCGCGCATGAGATCAAGAACCCTCTGACCCCGATCCAGCTTTCTGCCGAACGCATTCGCCGTCGTTATGGCAAGGTCATTACCGAGGATCGCGAGGTCTTCGACCAGTGCACCGACACCATTATCCGTCAGGTTGGCGATATTGGCCGCATGGTCGATGAGTTTTCCGCCTTTGCGCGCATGCCGAAACCGGAAATGCGACAGATGGATATGCGCGAAGCATTGCGTGAAGCGTCCTTCCTGATCGAAGTCAGCCGTAGCGATATCAAGTTCGAAAATGATTTCGGCCACGAAAAGCTGACTGGCTCTTTTGACAGCCGCCTGATCGGTCAGGCCTTCGGTAATGTCATCAAGAACGCAAGCGAAGCGATTGATGCCGTTGCCAAGGAAGACCGCGGTGAGGGACATATTCTCATTCGGTCTTACAAGGCGGATGGGCAGTTGTTTGTTGATGTGATCGACAATGGCAAGGGCCTGCCCGGTGACGACCGCCAGAAGCTGCTTGAGCCCTATATGACCACGCGGGAGAAGGGCACCGGGCTTGGCCTCGCCATCGTCCGCAAGATTGTCGAGGATCACGGCGGGCATCTCGAATTGCATGACGCGCCAGCGTATTTCCACGGAGGTCGTGGCGCGATGATACGTATGGTCTTTCCTGATACGCAGGCCGGTACACCCGGCGCTGCCAACGGAAATGATGAGACAAAGATAGCTGGACAGGTGAATTGATATGGCAGCCGATATTCTTGTAGTTGATGACGAAGCGGATATCCGGGAGCTCGTAGCTGGTATTCTCAGCGATGAGGGTCATGAAACCCGTACCGCGTTCGATGCGGACAGCGCGCTGGCCGCCATCGGTGATCGCGTGCCGCGACTGGTTTTTCTCGATATCTGGCTTCAGGGCAGCCGTCTTGACGGTTTGGCTTTGCTGGACGAAATCAAGAAGCAGCATCCCGATCTGCCGGTGGTGATGATTTCCGGCCACGGCAATATCGAGACGGCGGTTTCGGCCATTCGTCGCGGCGCTTATGATTTCATCGAAAAGCCATTCAAGGCGGATCGCCTGATCCTCGTCGCCGAGCGCGCACTGGAAACGTCTAAGCTGAAGCGCGAAGTGTCCAATCTGCGCAAGCGCTCCGGCGAAAGCATGGAACTGATCGGCGCATCGCTGGCCATGAGCCAGCTCAAGCAGACCATCGAGCGCGTTGCCCCGACCAACAGCCGTATCATGATCACCGGCCCTTCGGGTGCCGGCAAGGAACTCGCGGCCCGCGCCATCCATGCGCAATCGGCGCGTGCCAATGGGCCCTTCGTGACCGTTAATGCGGCGACGATCACGCCGGAGCGCATGGAGATCGAGCTTTTCGGCACCGAAATGGACGGGGGCGAACGCAAGGTCGGCGCTCTGGAAGAAGCGCATGGTGGTATTCTCTATCTCGATGAAGTTGCCGATATGCCGCGCGAAACGCAGAACAAGATTCTGCGCGTTCTGGTCGATCAGCAATTTGAGCGCGTGGGCGGCACGAAGCGCGTCAAGGTCGATGTGCGTATCATCTCATCCACGGCACAAAACCTTGAAGGGATGATTGCCGAAGGCACATTCCGCGAAGACCTGTTCCATCGGCTGTCGGTTGTGCCGGTGCAGGTTCCGCCGCTCGCAGCTCGTCGCGAAGATATTCCGTCGCTTGTCGAATATTTCATGACCCAGATTGCCGGGCAGGCGGGCATCAAGCCGCGCAAGATCGGTGCGGATGCCATGGCCGTACTTCAGGCCCATAGCTGGCCAGGCAATATTCGTCAGCTGCGCAACAATGTCGAACGCCTGATGATTCTGGCGCGGGGCGACGACGCGGATGCGCCGGTAACAGCTGATCTTCTGCCAGCCGAAATTGGTGACACGTTGCCGCGTGCGCCGACGGAGTCGGACCAGCACATCATGGCGTTGCCATTGCGTGAAGCGCGTGAGCGTTTCGAGAAGGAATATCTGATCGCGCAGATCAACCGTTTTGGCGGCAATATTTCGCGTACTGCGGAATTTGTCGGTATGGAACGCTCGGCCCTGCATCGTAAATTGAAATCACTCGGCGTATAAGCATCTGGTGATTATAGAAGCGGAGCAGTCATGCGGGTGATCGTATGCGGAGCGGGGCAGGTCGGCTATGGCATAGCTGAGAGACTGGCGGCCGAGGAGAACGACGTTTCGGTCATCGATACGTCGGCGCGTCATATCGAAATCGTGCGTGATACTCTGGATGTGCGTGGGTTCGTCGGCCATGGTTCGCAGCCGGATGTGCTGGCTGCGGCTGGCGCTGACGAGGCGGATATGATCATCGCAGTCACGTTGTCTGACGAAGTGAATATGGTCGCCTGTCAGGTTGCACATTCGGTTTTCAATGTGCCGACGAAGATTGCGCGCATTCGCGCCCAGTCCTACCTTCAGGCCGAATATCAGGACCTGTTTCTCCGCGAAAACCTGCCGATCGATGTGATCATTTCGCCCGAACTGGAAGTGGGCGAGGTGGTGCTGCGCCGCATCGCCTTGCAGGGTGCGACGGATGTTCTGCGCTTTGCCGATGATCGCGTCATCGGCCTGGCCATCGAATGTCTGGAAGAATGCCCGGTCATCAACACGCCGCTCAAGCAGTTGACCGATCTGTTTCCCGATCTCGCGGCAACAGTGGTGGGCGTGGTGCGCAATGAAAATCTGTTCATTCCGCGCTCGTCCGATGAGCTGAATGCAGGCGATCTGGCTTATGTGGTCACCACGCGCGAGCAGGTTCGCCGGACGCTGTCGCTGTTCGGCCATGAAAAGCCGGAAGCGCGCCGCATCGTCATAGCAGGCGGCGGGAATATCGGGCTTTATGTCGCCAAGGCTATCGAAGACCGCAAATGGCAAACCCGCGTGAAGATGATCGAAAGCGACCACGAGCGCGCCTTCACGATTGCCGATCAGCTGAAGCGGACCATGGTGCTGCATGGCAGTGCGCTGGATCAGGCTTTGCTGCAGGAGGCCGATATTCAGGATGCCGACCTGATGGTGGCGCTCACCAATCAGGATCAGGTGAATATTCTCTCCAGCATCATGGCGAAACGCCTTGGCTGCAAAAGCAACATGGCGTTGCTCAACACGGTCGCCTATCAGGATTTCACCCACATGGTGGGGATCGACGCCTATATCAATCCGAAGGCGGTGACGGTCTCCAAAATCCTCCAGCATGTGCGCCGCGGCCGTATCCGTGCCGTCTATAGCGTCTATCGCGACATGGCGGAAATCATTGAAGCTGAAGCGCTGGAAACATCGTCGCTCGTCGGCGCGCCGCTAAGGGACCTCGATCTCCCAGTCGGCTTGCGAATCGGTGCGATCTACCGGGATGGGCAGGTGATCCGGCCCAATGGCGACGTCCGCATCAAGCCGAAGGACCGGGTGGTTATTTTCGCTACTGCGGAAGCTGTAAAGCATGTGGAACAGATGTTCCGTGTCAGTCTGGAATTTTTTTGATTATAGAATTCTGATATAGTTAATTAAATATGAATGGTATAAGTCTTCAAGCTGCAATCTTGGGGGCTTGTATGGATATTTGTACCTTCTGGTACGGACCTCGCTTGCGCGAGGTCGATCGGATTTGTCTGGCGTCGATGGTGATGACGGGCCAGCGTGTGAAGTTATTTGCTTACGCGCCAATTGAAAATGTGCCGTCTGGCGTGGAATTGCATGATGCCAATGCGGTTCTGCCGGAAAGTGCATTCACACGGCTGGATTGCGACTATCCGAATTTTCGTTCATCGCGAACCATTGTGCAGTTCAGCGATATTTTCCGCATCATGCTGATGAAACACCAGCAGGGCGTATGGCTCGACACGGATGTTTTTCTCGTAAAGCAATTCCACCCAGATCCGCAGAAGCCGTATCTTGCGCGCGAAAACCGGTTTCGCGTCGGTGTATCGGCGCTTTACTTCCCGTCGGACCATCCGATTATTGGCGAGTTTGAAGCCTATATGGGCGCGACTTATTCCCTACCGCGATGGCTGGGAGTACGGCGTGGAACGCTGCGACCGCTCTATTACCGGGCAATCGGCAAGGAAGTTACGCCAGCATCTATCGGTATCACGGTTTTCGGCAATGACGGCATTTCACGCCTTGCCCGCAAATACGGAGTTTTCAAAAACGCCGCTCAGCAGGAGAATTTCTATTATTGGGTGGGCAAGGATGCGACCCGTATCTACGATCCTGCCTATGGTCTGGAGCCGCTCAATCATCCCGATTTCATTGGCTTCCATGTTCATAAAAAACACAAGGAAGTTGTTTCATTGCAACCCGGAAGTTTTTACATGTGGATGAGGGATCAGGTTAAGCCTTTGCTGGAACGCAATGATAATATTGAGCTTTCAAAGGCAGGCTGACCGACAGCCGACAAGCTTGTGAGCAATATTTGACACGTGTTCAACAAAAATGTCGGTTGCGCAAAGATTCCCATCCTGTTAACCGAAGCTAGAGGGCGAAGCAGTTGTCTTTCCACAGCAATTGCAGTTCTGTACTGGCGCCTCGCGCTCCGGTGCTTGATTTATGCAAATGCGCATGCTCGTCTGGAGCATTTCCAGCAAAAGTGTGAAACGGTTTTGCGTTTGGAAATGAGACAAGGAATAACTGCATTCCAGCAAAAGTGTGAAACGGTTTTGCTGGTCGAGAAGTGCACGAAAACAAAGAGATAAGCGGGTTCACCGCTTTGACGTATCGCGAACAGGCTGCTGATCGATTAAAGGAATAAAAACAATGGCTGAACGATCGCAAAATCTTCAAGACCTTTTTCTGAACTCCGTACGCAAACAGAAGATCTCGCTGACGATTTTTCTGATCAATGGCGTAAAACTGACCGGTATTGTGACGTCGTTCGACAATTTCTGTGTGCTTCTGCGCCGCGATGGTCATTCGCAGCTCGTTTATAAGCACGCAATTTCGACGATCATGCCGAGCCAGCCGGTTCAGATGTTCGAAGGCGAGGAAGCCTGACGCTTTCCGAATTCCATTCGGGTGTAGCGGCTTCGTCCATCGATGTCGCGTCGCGTGGATGTTTTGTTAGGCGATTATTTCCGGGTCTCAGCCATGGGACTCGGATATATTTGCTTTAACGCCCGGGGCGTCTTCCATTTGAAACACGCATTGCGGCGACCTATTTGTGCTTGATGATGGAGCGCAATGTCTCTGCACTCCCCGGAGAAAATTTATTTGTCCAAATTCAAGGATAAAAACGCGTCGTCCTTCGACGCGCATAAAGACGATGCGAACAAAGGCTACGGCCTTTCCGAGCAAGAACCGACCAGAGCTGCCGTCGTCGTTCCCATTTTGCCGGAGCGCTATAGTGCGAACGGCTCGGGCGATGAAGGCGCGCGTACGCAGTTTCAGCGCTCGAACGAAGCACGTCTGGAAGAAGCGGTCGGTTTGGCGCGCGCCATCGATCTGGAAATCATTCACGCAGAAGTGGCGATTGTCACCAATCCACGGCCCGCAACCTTGCTTGGTGCAGGTAAGGTCGAAGCCATTGCCGATACGGTCAAGGAAAACGATATCGGGCTGGTCATTGTCGATCATGCTTTGACACCGGTACAGCAGCGCAATCTCGAAAAGGAATGGAACGTCAAGGTCATCGACCGCACGGGGCTGATTCTTGAGATTTTCGGTGAACGTGCGCGCACCAAGGAAGGCGCGCTGCAGGTCGAACTGGCGCATCTGAATTATCAGAAGGGCCGACTGGTTCGCAGCTGGACCCACCTGGAGCGTCAGCGCGGCGGTGGCGGCTTCCTCGGCGGTCCGGGTGAAACGCAGATCGAAGCCGACCGTCGCTTGTTGCAGGACAAGATTCTGAAGATCAAGCGCGAACTGGAAACCGTGGTGCGCACCCGCACACTGCACCGACAGAAGCGGCGCAAGGTTCCGCATCCGATTGTCGCCCTTGTCGGCTATACCAATGCCGGGAAATCCACGCTGTTCAATCGTATGACCGGTGCCGAGGTGCTGGCCGAAGACATGCTCTTCGCCACGCTCGATCCGACTTTGCGACGCATTCGTCTGCCGCATGGCGAGACGGTGATCCTGTCTGATACAGTTGGATTCATTTCCAACCTGCCGCACCATCTCGTGGCTGCCTTCCGCGCGACGCTGGAAGAAGTGGTGGAAGCCGATCTCATTTTGCATGTGCGCGATATTTCTGATCCGGACAATGCCGCGCAGGCTGAAGATGTCGAGAATATTCTGGCTGGTCTCGGGATTGAGCCGCAGGACCGCAAGCGCGTCGTCGAAATCTGGAACAAGATTGACAATCTGGACGAAAGCGGGCGTGAAGCGGCGCTGCGTCTGGCCGCAGCCGGCGGTGATGAAGGCCGCCCCATCCCCCTGTCAGCCATCACAGGCGAGGGCGTTGATCGCTTGCTAAACCTGATCGAAACGCGGATAGCGGGCGTGCTTGGCACGGTGGATGTCGTTCTGTCGCCTTTCGAGTTGCACATATTGAACTGGATTTACCAGCACGGCAGTGATGTGCAACGCGAAGATCTCGAAGACGGTTCGGTCCGGGTGCAGGCGCGTCTGACCGAAGTGGCGCGCAAGACGCTGGACGAAAAGCGCGGCATCAAGCCGGAGAAGCCGGAAAACGACTGGGAGTAGCACTACAGTTGCAAATTCGTCAGGTCGTGGCGAACCGAGTGGTTTTCGAGCACCGGAGCGGAGCGTACTTTTGGGTACGTGAGCACCGGAACACAGGAAATTGCTCATTGCAGACCGACCTCACGAAGAATGCAACTATAGTGTTAGTCATGATTCCGTGAGGAACCGAGCACCACTTGCGGAACAGGGGCGCAACGCCCTATGTATGGAAGTCCGACGATTCAAATCCACTCAATACGCATCCAATATATGCAGAGGCCCATAATGAGAGATCCGATTGAAACCGTCATGAACCTCGTGCCGATGGTGGTCGAGCAGACCAACCGCGGCGAGCGGGCCTATGATATTTTCTCGCGCCTTCTGAAAGAACGCATCATCTTCGTCAACGGACCGGTTGAAGACGGCATGTCGATGCTGGTCTGCGCGCAGCTTCTCTTCCTCGAAGCCGAGAATCCGAAGAAAGAGATCAACATGTACATCAACTCGCCCGGTGGCGTGGTGACGTCCGGCATGGCGATCTATGACACGATGCAGTTCATCCGTCCGCCGGTATCCACGCTCTGCATGGGCCAGGCCGCGTCGATGGGCTCGCTGCTTCTGACGGCAGGCGCAACCGGCCAGCGTTATGCGCTGCCGAATGCCCGCATCATGGTCCACCAGCCTTCGGGCGGCTTCCAGGGACAGGCGTCCGACATCGAACGCCACGCGCAGGACATCATCAAGATGAAGCGCCGTCTCAATGAAGTCTATGTGAAGCACACGGGCCGCGACTACGAAACCATCGAACGCACTCTTGACCGCGATCATTTCATGACCGCTCAGGAAGCGCTCGAATTCGGTCTCATCGACAAGGTCGTGGAAGCCCGCGACGTGAGCGCCGACGAATCGAAGTGAGCCTGAATCTGGCTCCCTTCCAATTATTGGCCCCTTTTGCCACAAAAGGGGCTCAATTCTTGGACCAACGTGAAGGTTAATGCGCCGCGTTAAGCATCTGTTGGGCATCAAGGCGCTAAAGTTGGTCAGATCAGGCCGAATCTTTGCCGGGAACTTATTTTTTGTTTGTTCGACGGTTCAGGTTCTGCAAAAGTCACCAAATGACTCCTTCGGTCGGGGAGTCTACGGTGATTGGAATCCTAGAGACTACAGGGGCAGTGCGTATCAACTGTCAATGTGACCGGTAGAAGGTGAGTGTTTCCTTCCGTACTGGGTCCGAACCGGAAGAAACGATCGGAATGAACAGCCCAAGGTTCGTTTCGGTTTATTGAAAGGAAACTGCAATGAGCAAAGTCAGCAACAGCGGCGGCGATTCCAAGAATACGCTTTATTGCTCGTTCTGCGGCAAAAGCCAGCATGAAGTGCGCAAGCTGATTGCAGGCCCGACCGTTTTCATCTGCGACGAATGCGTCGAACTTTGCATGGATATCATCCGCGAGGAAAACAAATCCTCGATGGTGAAGTCCCGCGAGGGCGTGCCGACGCCGCAGGAAATCATGGCCGTTCTTGACGACTATGTCATCGGCCAGAAGGATGCCAAGCGCGTTCTGTCGGTCGCGGTGCACAATCACTACAAGCGTCTCGCACATCAGTCGAAGAGCAACGATATAGAACTGGCGAAGTCGAATATTCTTCTCGTCGGTCCGACCGGCTGCGGCAAGACCTATCTTGCCCAGACGCTCGCTCGCATCATCGACGTGCCATTCACCATGGCTGACGCGACGACGCTGACCGAAGCCGGTTATGTCGGTGAAGATGTTGAAAACATCATCCTGAAACTGCTTCAGGCTGCTGATTACAACGTCGAACGCGCACAGCGCGGCATCGTCTATATCGACGAAGTGGACAAGATCAGCCGCAAGTCCGACAACCCGTCCATCACGCGCGATGTATCGGGCGAGGGCGTGCAGCAGGCACTTCTGAAGATCATGGAAGGTACCGTTGCTTCGGTTCCTCCGCAGGGCGGTCGCAAGCATCCGCAGCAGGAATTCCTGCAGGTGGATACGACGAACATCCTGTTTATCTGCGGCGGTGCTTTTGCCGGTCTCGACAAGATCATCTCCGCTCGTGGCGAAAAGACGTCCATCGGCTTCGGGGCGACTGTCCGCTCGGTTGACGAGCGTCGTATCGGTGCGGTGTTCCGCGAACTGGAACCGGAGGATCTGCTGAAATTCGGTCTCATTCCGGAATTCGTCGGTCGTCTGCCGGTTATTGCAACGCTCGAGGACCTCGACGTCGATGCACTGGTCCAGATCCTGACTGAGCCAAAAAATGCGCTAGTGAAGCAGTATCAGCGCCTGTTCGATATGGAAAATGTCGAGCTGGTGTTCCATGACGACGCTCTACGCGCCATTGCCAACAAGGCAGTTGAACGCAAGACGGGTGCGCGCGGTCTGCGCTCGATCATGGAAAAGATCCTGCTCGACACGATGTTCGAACTGCCGACACTGGAAGGTGTTCGCGAAGTCGTGATCTCCGGTGATGTCGTGGATGGCAGCGCCCGTCCGCTCTACATCTATGCGGAGCGTCAGGACGAGAAGGGCAATGTTTCGGCCTAAGAGATAGATTTTCTCCTCAAAAGGCCGCGAAAGCGGCCTTTTTTGTTGCCAGTTTGGCAATTCGCTTTAGTGTTATGGGTTCGAAGCGCTTGTATCGGAGCATATCCAAAGCGGCATATTGTGCAAATTGCCCGGACGGCGCAGGATAGTTAACGATTCTATGAAAGCCGCCCGAAACTGGCTATTGAATTGCCGGGCTTGGCTCTCCAAGTATGAACCGAAGCACGCTGTGCGACCTGCCTCATGATGAAAGGGGGCGTCGGCGTGGCAGTCGGGTCGAAAGGCCTGAGAAAGGACTTGAATTATGACGGGTATTGAAGACAAGACCCTGATGGGTGGAGCAGAAGCGGGCGGTGCAGACGGGCTTTATGCCGTTCTTCCGTTGCGCGATATTGTGGTCTTCCCGCACATGATCGTTCCGCTTTTTGTCGGACGCGAAAAGTCTATTCGCGCTCTGGAAGAAGTGATGGGTGTCGACAAGCAGATATTGCTTGCGACCCAGAAAAATGCTGCCGACGACGATCCGGCGCCGGATGCAATTTATGAAATTGGCACCATTGCCAATGTGCTTCAGCTTTTGAAGCTGCCGGACGGCACTGTGAAGGTGCTGGTCGAAGGCACGGCGCGCGCCAAGATTTCCAAGTTTACGGATCGCGAAGACTATCACGAAGCTTACGCTGCGGCTCTGCCGGAGCCGGAGGAAGATGCCGTTGAAATCGAGGCGCTGGCCCGTTCGGTGGTTTCCGACTTCGAAAACTACGTCAAGCTGAACAAGAAGATTTCGCCGGAAGTGGTTGGCGCCGCCAGCCAGATCGACGACTATTCCAAGCTTGCCGATACGGTTGCTTCGCATCTCGCGATCAAGATACCTGAAAAGCAGGAAATGCTGTCCATTCTCTCGGTGCGTGAGCGTCTGGAGAAGGCTCTTGCCTTCATGGAAGCCGAAATCTCGGTTCTGCAGGTTGAGAAGCGCATCCGCTCGCGCGTCAAGCGCCAGATGGAGAAGACGCAGCGCGAATATTATCTCAACGAGCAGATGAAGGCGATCCAGAAGGAGCTTGGTGACGGCGAGGACGGTCGCGATGAAGCGGCTGAACTGGAAGAACGCATCAACAAGACCAAGCTTTCCAAGGAAGCGCGTGAAAAGGCTCAGGCTGAGCTGAAGAAGCTGCGCACCATGAGCCCGATGTCTGCGGAAGCGACGGTTGTGCGCAACTATCTCGACTGGCTGCTGTCCATTCCATGGGGCAAGAAGTCGAAGGTCAAGCAGGACCTGAACTTTGCGGAAGAAGTGCTCAACAATGATCACTTCGGTCTCGACAAGGTTAAGGAACGCATCGTCGAGTATCTGGCGGTGCAGGCTCGTTCGACCAAGATCAAGGGCCCGATCATTTGCCTCGTCGGACCTCCCGGCGTCGGCAAGACCTCGCTTGCACGTTCGATCGCCAAGGCGACGGGCCGTGAATATGTCCGTATGTCGCTTGGCGGCGTGCGGGACGAAGCTGAAATCCGCGGTCACCGCCGCACCTATATCGGCTCGATGCCCGGCAAGGTCATCCAGTCGATGAAGAAGGCGAAGAAGTCCAACCCGCTCTTCCTTCTCGATGAAATCGACAAGATGGGCCAGGATTTCCGTGGTGATCCGTCGTCGGCAATGCTCGAGGTGCTGGATCCAGAACAGAACGCAACCTTCATGGACCATTACCTTGAGGTTGAGTATGACCTGTCCAACGTCATGTTCGTGACGACCGCCAATACGCTGAACATCCCCGGTCCGTTGCTGGATCGTATGGAGATCATCCGTATCGCCGGTTACACCGAGGATGAAAAGCTCGAGATCGCCAAGCGGCACCTGCTGCCGAAGGCTATCAAGGACCATGCTTTGCAGCCGAAGGAGTTCTCGCTCACGGACGATGCATTGCGTAATGTGATCCGCCTTTATACCCGGGAAGCCGGTGTGCGTAGCCTTGAGCGTGAGATGATGACGCTCGCCCGTAAGGCTGTCACCGAAATCCTGAAGTCGAAGAAGAAGTCGGTGAAGATCACCGACAAGAATCTTTCCGACTATCTGGGTGTGGAGCGTTTCCGCTTTGGTCAGATCGACGGCGAAGATCAGGTCGGTGTCGTTACCGGCTTGGCCTGGACGGAAGTTGGCGGGGAATTGCTGACCATCGAAGGCGTCATGATGCCCGGCAAGGGTCGCATGACCGTCACGGGTAACCTGCGTGACGTGATGAAGGAATCGATTTCCGCTGCTGCATCCTATGTCCGCAGCCGAGCAGTTGATTTCGGCATCGAGCCTCCATTGTTCGACAAGCGCGACATTCACGTCCACGTGCCGGAAGGTGCGACGCCGAAAGACGGTCCGTCCGCAGGTATCGCCATGGTCACGACCATCGTTTCCGTGCTGACCGGCATACCGGTTCGCAAGGACATCGCGATGACCGGCGAAGTGACGTTGCGCGGTCGGGTTCTGCCGATCGGTGGCCTGAAGGAAAAGCTCCTTGCGGCTCTGCGCGGCGGCATCAAGAAGGTTCTGATCCCGGAAGAAAACGCCAAGGATCTGGCGGATATTCCGGACAATGTGAAGAACAATCTTGAGATCGTTCCGGTGTCTCGCGTCGGTGAAGTTCTGAAGCACGCGCTCGTGCGTCAGCCCGAACCAATTGAGTGGACCGAGCCTGAAACACCTGCAAAGGTGCCTTCGGTTGACGATGAAGCAGGCGCCACAACAGCACATTGACAGTCGGTAAGACGACCAACAAACGAAATGCCGGGCCAAAAGCCCGGCATTTCTGTGTTTAACCCCAGAAAACCGGGCTTTTTTGCCATTGACAGGCTTGGTTTGGCGAGCGTTTCGAATAAACTCCGCCCAATCCGGTCACGTTATCCGTTCCGGTAGGTAAAGAAAGGAAATGCCAATGAACAAGAACGAATTGGTTGCCGCAGTCGCGGAAAAGGGCGGTTTGACGAAGGCTGATGCCGGTACGGCTGTTGACGCTGTGCTTGCTGCTGTCACCGGCGCACTGAAGGCTGGTGAAGAAGTCCGCCTGCCGGGCTTCGGCGTTTTCTCCGTTTCGCACCGTGCAGCTTCGACCGGCCGCAATCCGTCGACCGGCAAG
The DNA here is from genome assembly GCF_006376685.1 of Ochrobactrum teleogrylli. Lineage (GTDB taxonomy): Bacteria > Pseudomonadota > Alphaproteobacteria > Rhizobiales > Rhizobiaceae > Brucella > Brucella teleogrylli. Next base: position 41,431 of record NZ_VEWL01000006.1, read on the forward strand.
GAAGTTGCCATTCCGGCTCGCAACGTGCCGAAATTCTCGGCCGGCAAGGGCCTGAAGGATGCCGTCAACGGCTAATGCATGATCTCGGAAAGCCGACAGGCTTTTCGAAGCATTTATGTGTGAAGGCAAGATTTCGGTCGCTGCGGTTTAAACGTAAGCGGCTGTCGAGAAGGCCCGGCTTGTCCGGGCTTTTTTCGTTTCAGATACTGCGCCGTCACGGATTTTCCGTTCATCGTGCAAAAAAGCCGGGCACAAGGCCCGGCTTTTTTCCAAATTGTCGAACTGCGCTTACTCCGCAGCTTCCGAGTTTCGCTTAGGGCGCCGCTCCAGCAGTTCCTTGAGGAAATGGCCGGTATAGGAGCGCTTTTCCTTAACGATGTCTTCCGGACGGCCCACAGCAACGATTTCACCGCCGCCATCACCACCTTCTGGACCGAGGTCGATCACCCAGTCGGCAGTCTTGATGACTTCGAGATTGTGCTCGATCACCACGACCGTATTGCCCTGTTCGACCAGTTCATGCAGCACTTCCAGCAGCTTTGCTACGTCGTGGAAATGCAGACCGGTGGTGGGCTCATCGAGAATATAAAGCGTGCGTCCGGTTGCGCGACGCGATAGTTCCTTGGCGAGTTTCACACGCTGCGCTTCACCGCCCGAGAGCGTTGTCGCCTGCTGCCCGACCTTGATATAGCCGAGGCCAACCTTGACCAGCGTTTCCAGCTTGTCGCGTACGGCAGGAACAGCGGAGAAGAACTCCGCGCCTTCCTCGACAGTCATATCCAGCACATCGGCGATGGACTTGCCCTTGAACAGCACTTCCAGCGTTTCGCGATTGTAACGCTTGCCGTGGCAGACGTCACAAGTCACGTACACATCCGGCAGGAAGTGCATCTCGATCTTAATGACACCGTCGCCCTGACAGGCCTCGCAGCGTCCGCCCTTCACGTTGAAGGAAAAACGACCCGGCTGATATCCGCGTGCCTTGGCTTCCGGCAGCCCCGCGAACCAGTCGCGGATCGGCGTGAAGGCGCCGGTATAGGTCGCCGGGTTGGAACGCGGCGTGCGTCCAATCGGCGACTGGTCGATATCGATGACCTTGTCGAGGAACTCCAGCCCTTCAATGCGGTCATGCTCTGCCGGATGCTCGCGTGAGCCCATGATGCGGCGCGAAGCGGCCTTGAACAGCGTTTCGATCAGGAAGGTGGACTTGCCGCCACCCGAAACGCCCGTTACAGCGGTGAAAGTACCGAGCGGAATATCTGCCGAGACATTTTTCAGATTGTTGCCGCGCGCACCGACGACGCGGATACGCTTGGTCTTGGAAATCTTGCGGCGTTCCGCCGGAACAGCGACTTCCATAACGCCCGAGAGATATTTGCCGGTCAGCGAATTGGTATTGGACATGACGTCCTTCGGCGTGCCCTGTGCAATCACCTTGCCGCCATGGACGCCAGCCGCGGGACCAATATCGACCACATAATCGGCGGTCAGGATCGCGTCTTCATCATGCTCCACCACGATGACCGTATTGCCGAGATCGCGCAGATGACGAAGCGTGTCCAGCAGGCGGGCATTGTCGCGCTGATGCAGGCCGATGGACGGCTCGTCCAGCACGTAGAGAACGCCAGTCAGGCCAGAGCCGATCTGGGAGGCGAGGCGAATACGCTGGCTTTCACCCCCGGAAAGCGTGCCGGAATTACGCTCCAGTGTCAGATAATCGAGGCCGACATCATTGAGGAACTGCAGGCGTTCACGGATTTCCTTGAGGATGCGCGCTGCAATTTCCCGCTGCTTTTCATTAAAGCTGCCATCGACGTCGCGGAACCAGGCATCTGCCTTGCGGATCGACATTTCGGTGATTTCGCCGATATGCTTCATGCCGATTTTCACGGCCAACGCTTCCGGCTTCAGACGATAGCCATTGCAAGCCGGGCAGGGCGTCGAAGACATGAAGCGTTCAATCTCTTCACGCGACCATGCAGAATCAGTTTCCTTCCACCGGCGCTCCAGGTTCGGAATCACGCCTTCGAAGGGCTTTGTGGTCTGATAGGACCGCAGGCCGTCGTCATACTGAAAGGTGATTTCTTTGCCGTCCGTGCCATGAAGAATGGCGCGTTGCGCTTCCTTGGAAAGATCAGACCAACGGGTGCCGATCTTGAAGCCATAGGCCTTGCCCAGCGCTTCCAGCGTCTGATTGTAATAAGGTGACGACGACCGCGCCCACGGTGCAATCGCACCATCTTTCAGCGCCGCGCTTTCATCGGGAACAATCAGGTTCGGGTCAATGGCTTGCTGCGTGCCGAGACCGTCACAGGTCGGGCAGGCGCCAAAGGGATTGTTGAACGAGAACAGGCGCGGCTCGATTTCCGGGATCGTGAAACCGGAAACCGGACAGGCGAATTTTTCTGAGAACAGAATGCGCTCGTGGGTCTCGTTGGCCGACTTATTGGCTGCGCCGCCTTCCGCCGTTTCTTCGGGCGGAAGCGGCTTGTCGGCGAATTCAGCGACGGCCAGACCGTCGGCGAGCTTGAGGCAAGTTTCGAGACTGTCGGCAAGGCGCGAGGTGAGGTCAGGGCGCACGACGACGCGGTCTACCACCACATCGATATCGTGCTTATATTTCTTATCGAGCGCCGGAACATCGGCAATCTCGTAGAAAGTGCCGTCCACCTTGACGCGCTGGAAGCCCTTCTTCTGAAGCTCTGCCAGTTCCTTCTTATATTCGCCCTTACGCCCGCGTACGATCGGCGCCAGAATGTAAAGACGCGTGCCTTCTTCCAGAGCGATCACACGATCAACCATCTGGCTGACGGTCTGGCTTTCAATGGGAAGGCCAGTTGCAGGCGAATAAGGCACGCCCACACGCGCGAAAAGAAGGCGCATATAGTCGTAGATTTCGGTGACAGTGCCGACCGTCGAGCGCGGATTACGGCTCGTCGTCTTCTGTTCGATGGAAATGGCGGGCGACAGACCATCGATCTGGTCCACATCCGGCTTCTGCATCATTTCCAGAAACTGGCGCGCATAAGCCGAGAGGCTTTCCACGTAACGACGCTGGCCTTCCGCATAAATCGTGTCGAAGGCAAGCGACGACTTGCCCGAGCCGGAAAGGCCTGTCATGACGATCAGCTTGTCGCGCGGCAAATCAAGATCGACATTTTTAAGATTGTGCTCGCGCGCGCCACGTATGGAAATGAATTTCTGATCGCTCATTCCGCGTCCTGCCTGCTTCGTGATGCCATGGATAGATTGGCCCCGGCGATGAACCGCCGCGCCAATCCCATAATATGGGGCGAAGCCCTCCAAAGAAGAAGGGGCTTGGTTATCCTAATTTGCGCTCTTGTAGCACCGGAACAAATATCGAACAACCAAGCTTCTGATAGGCGATACGAAATGTGAACGCAAGAGCGTTGACTGTCACTCCTGACAGGAGCACACTTCCCCTACTCGCTGATGCGAAGAGGTATTGCGGAGGGATGACGCGATATCGGCAAGAGGTTCGCAGGAGGCGGGAAATCCGGTAGGGAGGTAAAGGAGCATGAGTCCACCTGACTACACTGCCTAGCTTTCACACAGATGAAAGCACAATCGATCTTTGTCGCGGATGCGTTCTTTCGCAAGGAATAATACATCGTTGATGAGAAGTTCGATTGCCGAAAATCTATATATGCGCGGAAAACGATTGGCCGCGTGCCTTCGAGTTCCGAAAGATTTTGTCGACGAATTAATGCCGACATATGAGCTTTGCTCAAACCCCAAGCCCCGCGCGCCAAAGAAACAGTGAGCGGCGGGGCTTTTCATTGTCTGACTGTGACGCGCTTTGTTGTATCTTCGGCTGTCGCTATGCGGCGGGTCAGGCATTCTCCTCGTTAGTCACTGGACCTCGTTAGAAATGAGGGATGTTTTGTCGATTTGATGCGACAAGCACTTGCATTTTGAACAAAACAAGAACATAAACTCTGTGGACATTGACCATTCGCCGCCTGGGAAATTGAGCGTGATGCGCGCCAGTCCTGTAAGGTGGATAATTGAGTTTCAGGTGATGGCGCAATTCATGCGCCTGATCCTTCTTTAGGAAAGCGCTCTTGTGAGGATTTCAGATCCGGCGAGGCGCGCATGAGACCCGGAGTAGGTTTTCGATGGCTGGTAGCGTCAACAAGGTCATTCTGGTCGGCAATCTCGGTGCCGATCCGGAAATTCGTCGTCTGAATTCAGGCGATGTGGTTGCCAATCTGCGTATTGCGACCTCGGAAAGCTGGCGTGATCGCCAGTCCGGCGAGCGCAAGGACCGCACCGAATGGCATAGCGTTGTTATTTTCAACGAAAACCTTGCCAAGGTCGCAGAGCAATATCTGAAGAAGGGTGCCAAGGTTTATATCGAAGGCGCGCTCCAGACCCGCAAGTGGCAGGATCAGAACGGCAACGACCGTTATTCGACGGAAGTTGTGCTACAGAAGTTCCGTGGTGAGCTTCAGATGCTTGATAGCCGTGGTGAAGGCGGCGATCAGGGCCGTTCTTTTGATCGCGGCAGCGGTGGTGGACGTAACCAGATGTCGGATTATTCCGGCGGTGGTGGCGATTTCGGTTCGTCCGGCCCATCTTCTTCGGGCGGCGGCGGTGGTTTCTCCCGCGATCTCGACGACGAAATTCCATTTTGATGAATCTAACGGGCGCTTTAGGCGCCCGTTTCATTTTGGTCTGAGGATCAGTAAATCGGAACTTTATGAATTCATATTATCTAACTGATTAATAAAGAAATTCATGAATTTATCGGCTCAATATGTATCGATCGAAAACTCCATGCGATCCGCAGAAAACCGCGTCAGAGAATATTGAAGGGGCTGACCGTTCGTATCGACATTGATGGCGCGTGCCATCAGCACGATCGCACCGGGCGAGAGCTTCAGATGTTTCAGATCATCTGAATCGGCGTGCTGGGCAGATATGGTTGTCGATTTGCGGAAATAATCTTCGATACCAGCTTTCCTGAGCGCCCAGGTAATAGACCCATTTTCAGCATAGTCAGCAACAAAATCGGGAAAGCGCGCCGCATCCACCCAATGCGTTGCGCGCGATACAGGGCGTCCATCGGCACTATGCGCCGTCTCAAGCCGCGTGACTTCGCTTCCGGCGGCGATGCCCAGGGCGTCGGCAATGTCGGCGGTCGCGATTTCGGTGCCGCTGCTGAGCAATATGCCTTTGACTTCGCTCGCCTGCGTGCCCAGTGACTGTGAAATGCGGGTGCGTGGCCCGATCTGGTAGGTCAAACGCTTTGCATTGGCGACGAATGTGCCGCGACCCTGTTCGGCACGAAGTACGCCTTCTTGCGTCAGCGCGGCAATGGCGCTGCGCACCGTATGGCGGTTGACGCCGAAGCGATCCGCAAGTTCCATTTCGGCAGGCATGCGTGCGCCGGACTGAAGTTTCCCGGCCATGATGTCGCCGCGTATCTCATCGGCAATCTGCCGCCAAATCGCCACGCCGCTATTTCTTTCAATTCGTCTGGTCTTTGTCATCAACTGTCATCGTCCTGTCATTGGCAGGGAGTAATAATTTTGTTATTGTATGGTTGTCTAGATAAATAGACAAATGTGCAAAGCAAGTCAATGGAATTGAACAGGGCGGAAAAGCTCATGCAAACGACAGAGCCCAAGGCAGGCAATGGCACTGCCGCCGGTGGGATGCACGCCTCGGCCAGTAACGACAAGTCCGGCAACAGCAAGGCGCTTGACGCGGTGCAGGCTGCACGACAGGCCAGCATGGCAACGCTTGCGCAGGCAAGCGGCGAAGAGCTGAAAGCTTTCTGGCAGAATTGGTCGGACAAGCCTGATTTCGAAATTCTCCGTGGTCCGGAAACAGGACTGGTAATGCTGCGCGGCCGTATCGGCGGCGGCGGTGCGCCTTTCAATGTCGGCGAGGCGACGGTGACGCGCGCGACTGTGCGTCTGACCGATGGTTCCGTCGGGCATTCCTATGCTCTCGGTCGCGATCAGGAAAAGGCACGACTGGCCGCTTTGTTTGATGCGCTCTGGACCGACGAAGCGCGCCGTGAAGCGGTGGAGCGTCAGGTCCTCGACGTCTTGCGCAACCGGCTGGAACAGGCCGACACAAAACTGCGCAGCGAAGCTGCTGCCACCAAAGTTGATTTCTTCACCATGGTTCGGGGAGACAATTGATGCTGCATTCTTCACCCCATTCGTCTCCGGCCTTCGAAGGTGGTTTGGCAAATCCGGTCACGGATGCCCAATCGGCATTTCATGCCGTCATGCATGCGATGGCCAATCCGGGCCGCGTCTACGCTCTGACCCGGGGTGCCACGCCGCCCCAGCCATTGACGCCGGAACTGGGCGTCATAGCCGCCACCTTGCTCGACCATGATGCCACCGTCTGGTGCGACCGCGCCATTGCAGCCGATGCAGACGCTACAGCCTGGCTGACATTTCAAACCGGCGCGCCGCAGGTTGAATCTTCCGCTTCTGCGCAATTCGCATTGGTTACCGATGCTTCGCTGTTGCCGCCCTTGGCTGAATTCTCGCAAGGGCAGCCGGAGTTTCCGGACCGTTCGACAACGGTGGTTCTGGCGGTCAAGTCGTTTGAGAGCGGGCAGGGCCTTGTTCTGAAGGGGCCGGGCATTAACGGTGAGCGGGAAATTCACATCGACGGTCTTCCGCAGGACTTCGTTTCGCAATGGCGAGACAACGGCGCGCAATATCCGCTTGGCGTCGATCTGGTTCTGGTCTGCGACGGCGCGGTCATCGCATTTCCGCGCACCACACGCATAATCAAACTGGAGGGCTGAACATGTATGTTGCCGTAAAGGGTGGCGAAACAGCCATTCGTAACGCCCACCGACTTCTCGATGATCGCCGCCGGGGTGATCGTGCAGTGCCTGCACTGCGTCTGGATCAGATTGTCGAGCAGCTTGCGCTGGCCGTTGACCGCGTGATGGCGGAAGGTTCGCTCTATGATCGCGAGCTGGCCGCGCTCGCCGTGCGTCAGTCGCGTGGCGATCTGATCGAGGCCATTTTCCTCGTGCGTGCTTATCGCACCACATTGCCGCGCTTTGGCTATTCCCGTCCAATGGAAACCGGGCAGATGCTGATCGAGCGCCGCATTTCCGCGACCTATAAGGATCTTCCGGGTGGCCAGTTGCTCGGCCCGACCTTCGACTACACCCACCGTCTTCTCGATCCGGATCTGGCGGGAGACGTTGCTGTGCCAGAGCCGGAAGCACGCGAAACCGAGAAGGAAGAGACGCCCCGCGTCACCGATATTCTCGGCGCGAACGGCATGATCGAGGACGATGGCTCCCTGCCGGAAGGTCATGAGCCCGGCGATCTGACACGCGAGCCATGGACATTCCCGATGGAACGCGATCTGCGCTTGCAGGCGCTGGCGCGCGGTGATGAAGGTTTTCTTCTCGCGCTCGGTTATTCGACCCAGCGCGGCTACGGCAACACCCACCCCTTCGTCGGCGAAATTCGCATCGGCGAAGTGGAGGTCGAGTTCGACGTGCCGGAGTTGGGCTTTGCCGTCTCGCTTGGCCGGGTGCAATTGACCGAGTGCCAAATGGTGAACCAGTTCAAGGGCTCCGCAAAGCAGCCGCCGCAATTCACGCGTGGCTATGGTCTGGTGTTTGGCCAGAGCGAACGCAAGGCCATGTCTATGTCGCTCTGCGACCGCGCCTTGCGGGTTCGTGAATTCGATACCGACGTGACCGCGCCCGCCCAGGATGAGGAATTCGTCATTTCTCACTCCGACAATGTGCAGTCAACCGGCTTCGTCGAGCATCTGAAACTGCCGCATTACGTCGATTTCCAGGCTGAGCTCGAACTCATCCGCAGCATGCGTGCTGAATATGAGAAGACGCAAAATCAAGCAGAATCTCCAGTGAAGGAGGCCGCAGAATGAGCGATCTGGCCAATTACAATTTCGCCTATCTGGACGAGCAGACCAAGCGCATGATCCGCCGCGCCATATTGAAGGCCATAGCGGTGCCCGGCTATCAGGTACCTTTTGCGAGCCGCGAAATGCCGATGCCCTATGGCTGGGGCACGGGTGGCGTGCAGGTGACGGCTGCCATTCTTGGGCCGGACGATGTGCTGAAAGTTATCGATCAGGGTGCGGACGACACGACCAATGCCGTTTCGATCCGCGCGTTCTTCCAGAAGACCGCCAATGTGGCCGTGACCACCAGCACCGGCGAGGCGACGATCATCCAGACGCGCCACCGCATTCCGGAATATCCGCTGACCGAAGGGCAGGTGATCGTCTATCAGGTGCCGATCCCGGAACCGCTGCGCTTTCTGGAACCCCGCGAGACGGAAACGCGCAAGATGCATGCGCTCGCCGAATATGGCCTCATGCACGTGAAGCTCTACGAGGACATTGCGCGTCACGGCCAGATCGCCAAGACCTATGATTATCCCGTGATGATCGAAGGTCGCTACGTGATGGCACCATCGCCGACGCCGAAATTCGACAATCCGAAAATGCATATGTCGCCCGCCTTGCAGCTGTTCGGCGCAGGCCGCGAAAAACGCATCTACGCAGTTCCGCCATACACGCAGGTCGTAAGCCTCGATTTCGAGGATCATCCGTTTGAAGTGCAGAAGTTCAAGGAACCTTGTGCGCTGTGTGGCGCGAAGGGCGTCTATCTGGATGAAGTTGTGCTCGATGATCGCGGCAGCTCGATGTTCGTGTGCTCGGATACCGATTATTGCGAAGACCGTCAGGCAAAGGGCCATTTTGGTCATCTGGCTGCCAATAAGGAGGCCGCAGAATGAACGACGAACCTCTGCTGAGAGTAAACAACCTGTCGAAGTTCTACGGCAGCCGCCGTGGCTGCGAGGATATCTCCTTCAATCTTTGGCCCGGCGAAGTTCTGGCCATCGTCGGGGAATCCGGCTCGGGCAAGACGACGCTGCTCAACAGCCTTGCAACCCGGCTGGAACCGACGTCTGGCACCGTTGAATATCGGATGCGCGATGGCGCATTCCGCGATCTCTACAAGATCGGCGAGGCCGAGCGCCGTTTTCTGATGCGCACTGACTGGGGTTTTGTGCATCAAAACCCGGCTGACGGACTGCGCATGACGGTTTCGGCTGGCGCCAATGTCGGCGAGCGCCTGATGGCGGTGGGTGAGCGCCATTATGGCAATATCCGCTCCACCGCCACGCAATGGCTTGGCCGTGTGGAAATTGCTGCCGACCGTATCGATGATCAGCCGCGCGCTTTTTCCGGCGGTATGCGCCAGCGTTTGCAGATTGCCCGCAATCTCGTCACCGCGCCGCGACTGGTGTTCATGGACGAGCCGACCGGTGGTCTCGACGTTTCGGTGCAGGCGCGCCTGCTCGATCTGTTGCGCGGGCTCGTCAACGATCTGGGGCTTTCGGTCATCATAGTCACGCATGATCTCGCCGTAGCGCGGCTTCTGTCGCACCGGATCATGGTCATGAAAGACGGTCATATCGTCGAGCAAGGTTTGACGGATCGCGTGCTGGATGACCCGCAAGCGCCTTATACGCAGTTGCTCGTATCATCGATCTTACAGGTATAGATCAATTAAAACAGATATTTATCGCGTGTTTTTTCCAAACTGACGGAACTTCATGCGTGAGGTGAGAAATGTCTCTGTTGCAAACATCCGCTTCCCAATCCACGCCGCCCCTGGTGGTATCCGGCGTTATCAAGACCTTCACCATGCATTTGCAGGGCGGCATTGAACTGCCGGTCGTGCAGGGCGTGAATTTTGAACTCAATGCCGGTGAATGCGCCGTGCTGGGCGGCCCATCGGGTGCCGGCAAAAGCTCGATCCTGAAGATGGTCTACGGCAATTATGCTGTGAATGGGGGCTCCATTCTGATCCGCCATGCGGATCGCGCTGTCGATCTGGCCACGGCTGATCCCCGCGAAGTGCTTGGCGTTCGCCGTGACACGATTGGCTACGTTAGTCAGTTTTTGCGCACACTGCCCCGAGTGGCGGCTATCGATGTCGTGGCCGAACCTCTGATCGCTCGTGGTGCCGACCACGACATGGCGCTGGACCGCGCGCGGGAATTGCTGGCCAAGCTCAACCTGCCGGAACGCCTCTGGGCGCTGCCGCCTGCAACCTTTTCCGGCGGCGAGCAGCAGCGCGTCAACATCGCTCGCGGTTTCATCACCGATCATCCGGTGTTGCTGCTGGACGAACCGACAGCTTCGCTTGATGCGAAGAACCGCGCGGTCGTGGTGGATCTGATCAAGACCAAAAAGGAAGAAGGCGTTGCGATGCTCGGCATTTTCCACGACGAGGATGTACGCGAGGAAGTGGCCGACCGCATCATCGACGTTACCGCCTTTTCGCCGAGGGCGGCGGCATGACCAAGCTCTCGGTTGAACCTCTGGTTCACGAAACGGCAGATGTCACCGGCAGCAAGCTTGGCCGTTACACGGAAGTCGGCGCGCGCAGCCGTCTGTCGGAAACTGTGCTGGATGACTACTCCTATCTCGGCATCGATTGCGAAATCTGGTGCGCGGAGATCGGTAAATTCTCCAACATTGCAAGCCATGTGCGCATCAATGCCACCAATCATCCGACCTGGCGTCCAACTTTGCATCACTTCACCTATCGCGCTGGCGATTACTGGCCGGATGCGGAGAATGAAACCGAGTTTTTCGACTGGCGTCGCGGCAATGCGGTTAAGATCGGCCATGACACATGGCTCGGTCACGGATCGACCATCCTGCCGGGCGTCACCGTGGGCAATGGCGCAGTGATCGGTGCCGGTGCGGTCGTCAGCAAAGATGTTGCGCCTTACACGATTGTGGGCGGTGTCCCGGCGCGTTTCATCCGCGAGCGCTTTGACGCCGCGACCGGCAATCGTCTCGACCGGCTGGGCTGGTGGGACTGGAGCCATGAACGCCTGCGCGACGCGCTCGATGATTTCCGCGCGCTCGATATCGAAACTTTTCTCTCGAAATATGAAACTGCCGCCAATACCGAGGCGGTCATGAAAGAGCTTTCTCATGGCGAATGAAATCGTTCTCAAAAATGCGCGCATCGTGCTCGCCGACGAGGTCGTTTCCGGCTCCATCCTGATACGCGACGGCAAGATCGCCGCCATCGATCAGGGCAATGTAAATGGCGGCGAGGATATGGATGGTGATTACGTCATTCCCGGCCTGATTGAACTCCATACCGACCAGTTGGAATCGCATTATGCACCGCGTCCCAAGGTGCGTTGGAACGTGGATGCCGCCGTTCAGGCCCACGACGCGCAGGTTGCCGCATCGGGCATCACAACTGTCTTCGATGCGATGCGGGTCGGTTCCGATTATGATCGCGACTTCGTCGGCAAGGATATGCGTCTGCTGGCCGATGCAATTGAAAGCGGCGTGCGCGAAAACCGTCTGCGCGCGGACCATTTCCTGCATCTGCGCTGCGAGGTTTCCGCAGCCGACTGCCTTGAAGGCTTTGCGCTTTTTGAAAACGATGATCGGGTGAGGCTGGCTTCGCTGATGGATCATGCGCCGGGGCAGCGTCAGTTCGCGGAGATCGAAACCTATCGCACCTATTACATGCGCAAGCTGAAACTCAACGACGAAGAGTTTCGTTTGCATTGCGAACAGCGCATGGCAGACTCCGACGCCTATTCGGCCAAGCATCGCCGGGCGATTGCCGATATGTCGGGCGCACGCGGTATTGTTTTGGCAAGCCATGACGACGCCACCAGCGCTCATGTGGGGGAATCGCTTGATCACGGCGTCCGTATTGCGGAGTTCCCGACCACACTGGAAGCGGCTTCTGCCTCCAAGGGCGCAGGCTTGTCCATCTTGATGGGCGCGCCGAATATCGTGCGTGGCGGCTCGCATTCGGGCAATATCGCCGCCCGCGATCTGGTGGATAATGGCAGTCTCGATATTCTGTCGTCGGACTATATTCCGTTCAGCCTCATCCAGTCGGCTTTCGGCCTTGCTTCCGGCGAGCGCCCGATTGGGCTTCCTGAAGCCATCCGCCTTGTCAGCAAGAACCCCGCCGATGCAATGCGCATGGATGATCGTGGCGAAATTGCTGTCGGCAAGCGCGCCGATCTGGTACGAGCACGCACCAGAAGTGCGATACCGGTGGTGCGCACCGTCTGGCGGGAAGGCGAGCGGGTGCTCTGATGCGTATGGAAAATATCCGGCCGAAAGGCTGTTTCGTTGCTGTCGTCGGCCCCAGCGGGGCCGGCAAGGACACGATCATGGATGGCGCGCGCATGGCCCTCGCAGGCGATGCGCGCTTTCATTTTGTACGCCGCATCGTCACGCGCCCGCAAATGCCGGGAACCGAAGACCACGACAGTCTGGATGAAGCGGCTTTTGCGAAAGCCGCGGGTGAGGGCGCCTTTGCGCTTCATTGGCGCGCCCATGGTTTGAACTACGGTCTTCCGAAGTCGCTTGATACGCTGATCGATGGCGGAACTGTGGTGATAGCCAATGTCTCGCGCCGCGTTCTGGACGACATGCGCAGGCTTTATTCGTCGCGTTCGGTGGTGGTCATTACGGCACGCGCGGAAGTCCTCGCCGAGCGGCTGGCAAGCCGTGGCCGCGAAAGCAAAGACGAGATCGCCTTGCGGCTTTCGCGCGAAGTGAGCTTCAATGACGGGGCTGGCGATGTTGTCATAATAGACAATTCCGGCGATGTTGGTGAATCCACAGAGGCATTTATTCGTCATCTGACAGAAATGTACGCTAAAACAAAGGCTTAACTAATAAACCTATAGTAGCGTGTAAATTTACACAAACGTCACGATGCTTTCATTGCAATGTCATGGAAGCAATTCAGAGTGAGCATGAATGGAGATGAATTCATGCTTCAACTGAAAAACGTAACGCGCCGCTATAATGACAAGGTGGCGGTTTCGGGGGTTGACCTCGAGATCGAGCCCGGCACGTTTGTGGGAATTATCGGACGTTCGGGCGCGGGTAAATCGACGCTGTTGCGTATGATCAACCGCCTCGTCGAACCGTCGGAAGGGACCATTCATTGGGACGGGCGCGATGTGACCGGGCTGAAAGGCTCCGGACTTCGCGATTGGCGCGCGCAATGCGCTATGATTTTTCAGCATTTCAATCTGGTCGATCGTCTCGATGTTCTGACCAATGTGCTGATGGGGCGTCTCAATTACGTTTCGACCCCAAAGTCGCTCTTGCGTATCTGGAGCGATGAAGAACGCCTGATCGCACTGTCCGCCCTGCAGCAGTTCGATATCGCCCATCTGGCCGCTCACCGCGCCGATGAGCTGTCCGGTGGCCAGCAGCAGCGCGTGGCGATTGCCCGAGCACTGGTTCAGCAGCCACGCATTATCCTCGCCGATGAACCGATCGCCTCGCTCGATCCGCGTAATACCCGCAGCGTCATGGACGCCTTGCGCCGCATCAACCGCGAATATGGCATTACGGTTCTCTGCAATCTGCATTCACTCGATATCGCGCGCAGCTATTGCGACCGCCTCGTCGGCATGTCCGCTGGCAAGGTCGTGTTCCGCGGCACGCCGTCGATGCTGACTGATATGGCATCGCGCGATCTTTACGGCATGGAAGCAGCCGACGTTGTCGATAGTGACGACACGGTTGACGCAATGCCTGTACCGGTTCCGCAGTCGGCTGAAGCCGCACTGCGCCAGATTTCCGCCTGAGCGAATAAAGCTGCGGAAAAAAACTCGCTCCAAACTCAGGATTAACAGGAGAGACTTATGCTTAACCGTAGAACTTTTCTGGCGGCTGTTGCGCTCACCGCTACCATGACCTTCCATGCTCAGGCTGCTGACTGGAGCAAGGAATATCCGGAACTGGTTCTGGGTGTTATCCCGGCTGAAAACGCCTCGACCACCAGCGACCGTTATGCGCCGCTCGCCGCTTATCTCGGCAAGGAACTGGGCACCAAGGTCACGCTGCGCGTTGCAAACGACTACGCCGCCGTTATCGAAGGCCAGCGCGCTGGCAATATCCAGATCGCTTTCTATGGCCCGGCTTCCTATGCACGCGCCGTCATGACCGGCGTTGAAACCACGCCGCTCGTCAACCAGCGTCACGACACCGGCGTCAATGGCTATTATTCGGTCGTTTATGTTCGCGCCAACAGCCCATACCAGAAAATGGACGACCTGAAGGGCAAGAGCATCGCGCTCGTCGATCCGAACTCCACCTCGGGCAACAATGCGCCACGCTACTTCCTGAACCGCGACGGCTATAGCGTCGATACGTTCTTCGGGAAGAACTTCTTCGCTGGCAGCCATGAAAACGCTGTTCTGGCGCTTGCTCAGGGCACCGCTGACGCCGCCGCCAATTCGTGGAACTCGGAAAACGACTCCAACCTGACCCGCATGATCAGCCGCGGTGTTCTCAAGGACGCAGACGGCAAGGCGCTGACGAAGGACGATTTCCGCATCATCTTCAAGTCGGACTTCCTGCCGGAAGGTCCGTTTGCCGTGCTCAGCACGTTGCCTGACCAGCTGAAGGCTGACATCAAGCAGGCTTTCCTCGACATGCCAAAGAAGGACAAAGCCGGATTTGACGCCCTTTCCGATGGCAAGGACCAGGAATTCGTGGCGACCGAAACCAAGGATTATGAGCCGATCATCGAGATGCTGAAGTTCAACGACAAGGCACGCAAGTCCTGATCCGAAAAACAATCGAAATGCCCGAAGCCGCAAAAGCTTCGGGCATTTTTGTTAGGGAATCTCGCATGACGATATCCACTCTCGACGGCAGCGGCTCCAAGGGCCTGCTCGCCGAGTATCGCAGGGAAGTCGGGAAACGACGCCTTTACGGCATCGGTTTCCTCGTCGGCCTTATCGTTATCGCCATAGCTGCCTCTGTTGTTGCCGACGTTCGGCCGGGCACACTGGTTGAAAATCTCTTTCGCTTTACAAGTTATCTCGGGCGCATTCTGCCAGATCTGACCATCGCCAATTTCTGGGGCGACATGGCCGCGTGGTACTGGAATATCGGTGGCTGGCTCAAGATGCTCTTCGAGACGTTGCTGATCGCCTATCTCGCCACGCTGATCGGGGCGGTTATCGCTTTTGCGGCTTCCTTCGCAGCGTCCTCCAATATGGCCCCGAACTCGACGGTGCGTTTCATCGTTCGTCGTGGACTAGAACTGCTGCGGACCGTGCCTGAAATCGTGTTCGCCTTACTATTTGTTATCGCTTTCGGTCTGGGACCAATGGCCGGTGTGCTGGCTCTGATGCTTCACACGACCGGCGCGCTCGGCAAACTCTTTTCGGAAGTAGTCGAAAACATCGACATGCGGCCCGTGGAAGGCATCCGTGCTTCCGGCGGCTCCGGCCTTCAGGTCATCCGCTTTGCCGTACTACCACAGGTCGCCGCCAATTTCGCCTCCTACGGGTTGCTGCGCTTTGAAATCAATGTGCGTGGTGCTTCCGTCATGGGCTTTGTCGGTGCAGGCGGTATCGGTCAGGAACTGCTCACTTCCATCCGGCAATTTTATTACAGCGATGTCAGCGCCATCCTGTTGCTGATTATCGTCACGATAGTCGTGATCGATCTCATCACCCAGCGTGTGCGTCACGCGCTTCTGGGCCGCATCGGTTAAAGGGGAGCTTATCATGACAGACATTGCACAAAGCCTCTCCCGCGAAGCCCATGCCCACGATAAGGAATTGCGCGCGGAATATGCGGAACTGTTCGGCAATACGCGCACATGGCGCAATCTGACGATTGCCGGCGTGCTCATCATCGCCTCGTTGTGGTTTGCCTTCTACTGGCTGGATTTTTCGCTGCTGCGTATCCTGAACGGCTTCGGTCGTCTCGGCGATTTCGCCTTGATGATGCTGCCACCGGCATCCAATGGCCGTTTCAGCCTATATCTGTGGTCAATGCTGGAAACGCTGGCCATTGCCTATCTGGGCACGCTTTTGGCCGCCTTACTGGCCTTTCCGTTCGGGTTTCTGGCGGCGAAGAACATCATCCCGAACATCTTCCTGCATTTCGGCATACGTCGCTTTCTCGATACCATCCGTGGCGTCGATACGCTGATCTGGGCGCTGATCTGGGTGTCAGTGGTGGGGCTAGGACCTTTCGCCGGTATTCTGGCTATCGCCTGTTCCGACTTTGGCGCTTTCGGCAAGCTGTTTTCGGAAGCCATTGAAGGCGCGGACAAGAAGCCGGTTGAAGGTGTTCTGTCGTCGGGAGGCAACCGTCTGCACGGTTATCGTTTCGGCGTGCTGCCGCAGGTTCTGCCGCTGATCGGTAGTCAGGTTCTGTACTTCTTCGAGTCCAACACGCGCTCGGCAACGATCATCGGTATTGTCGGGGCAGGCGGCATCGGCGCGCATCTGGCCGAACAGATCAAGGTTTTGAACCTTCAGGACGTTTCGTTCCTGATCATCATGATCCTTATTGCTGTTGCGGTTATCGACTGGTTCTCGTCAAAGCTGCGTCATGCCATGATCGGCAAGAAGGCACAGAAATCGGTATAGAGCGGTTATTAAAAACCGCTCTATACATTCATTCATACGCATTATCCGACGCAAAACCGCTTCGCACTTTTGCTGGAAATGCTCTTAACCGGTTATGAGCGTCTTGATACCGTCGGCGACGAACTGAACGGCGAGTGCCGCCAGAATGACACCCAGCAAGCGGGTAAGAATGGATCGACCGGTTTCGCCAAGGAACCGGTCGACGCGTTCTGCGAGCAGAAGCACGACATAGGTAATGAGCAGGCAAACGAAGATCACCCCCAGAAGGGCGATACGCGGCCCGAAGCCATGGAATGAGTTCGACGTCAGCACGATGGCCGAGATCGCGCCGGGACCGGCAATAAGCGGTATTGCGAGCGGGAAGGCGGCAATATTGCGGATATGATCCTTGGTGATCGCGACTTCGGCACTCTTTTCTTTGCGCTCGGTTCGCTTCTCGAAAATCATTTCAAACGCGATCCAGAACAGCAGCAGACCACCGGCGACGCGGAAAGCCCCGATGGAAATGCCGAACATGCCGAGGATCTGCACGCCTGCCACGGCAAAGAGCGCCATGACGATGAATCCGATGATGGAAGCGCGAAGCGCGACCTGACCGCGATGGTGACGATCCATGCCCGGCGTCAACGCCAGAAACAGCGGCGCCAGGCCCGGTGGATCGATCGTGACAAGAAGGGTGACGAAGGCGCTGAATACGGTATCGTAGAACCCCATGCTACTGTCGCCCTCTCATTGGTCTGTCACGATTGAATTCTAGACGATCAAGCCGCATTGGTCGATGCAAAGTGCCGGATCGAGCAACAAGCTTGCGCCATGTTTATGTGAATATCTTATAAGTCATTGATTTACAAAAACGATTTAGCCGCCGGAAATGGTCTCGAAATTGGCGTTTTGCGCTACTTTCCTTTATAAAGAGACTTTATCGATTCTGTTGAGAAAGATATCTGAATAGTGTCAGATCAAACCCCTCCACCCGGTTCCGACGATATGAATGGCGGCCCGAGCGGTATTGAGCCGATTTCCATTATCGAGGAAATGCAGCGCTCATATCTCGACTACGCCATGAGCGTTATCGTGAGCCGTGCTCTGCCCGACGTGCGCGACGGCCTGAAGCCAGTGCATCGTCGTATCCTTCACGCCATGAACGAGATGAATCTCGCCTATAACCGCCCCTACCGTAAATCGGCGGGTGTGGTCGGTGAGGTCATGGGTAAATATCACCCGCATGGCGATGCCTCGATCTACGATGCCCTCGTGCGTATGGCGCAGGATTTCTCCATGCGCGATCCGCTTGTCGACGGGCAGGGCAATTTCGGTTCCATCGACGGCGATCCCCCGGCGGCGATGCGTTATACCGAATGCCGTCTGGAAAAACTCACCGAAGCCCTTCTGTCGGACATCGACAAGGATACGGTCAATTTCCAGGACAATTACGACGGTCGCGAGCGGGAGCCGGTGGTTATGCCAGCGCGTTTCCCGAACCTCCTCGTCAACGGTTCGGGCGGTATTGCGGTCGGCATGGCGACCAATATTCCGCCGCACAACCTTGCCGAAGTCATCGACGGCTGCATCGCGTTAATTGAAAATCCAGCCATCCCGCTGGAAGAAATCATGGAGATCATTCCGGGTCCCGATTTCCCGACCGGAGGCATCATTCTCGGACGTGCTGGCATCAATTCCGCCTATACGACCGGGCGCGGTTCGGTGATCATGCGTGGACGCGCGGCAATCGAGCCGATGCGCGGCGACCGCGAAGCCATTATCATCACCGAGATTCCGTATCAGGTGAATAAGGCCTCGATGATCGAGAAAATGGCCGAACTGGTGCGCGACAAGCGCATCGAAGGTATTTCCGATCTGCGCGACGAATCCGACCGTGAAGGCTATCGCGTCGTGGTCGAATTGAAACGTGACGCCGTTGCCGATGTCGTGCTGAATCAGCTCTATCGCTACACGCCGTTGCAGACCTCGTTCGGCTGCAACATGGTGGCGCTGAATGGCGGCAAGCCGGAACAGCTGACGCTGCTCGACATGCTGCGCGCCTTCGTGGCCTTCCGCGAGGAAGTCGTCACCCGCCGCACCAAGTTCCTGCTGAACAAGGCGCGCGACCGTGCGCATGTGTTGGTGGGTCTGGCGATTGCGGTTGCCAATATCGATGAAGTGATCGCACTGATCCGTCGCGCGCCCGATCCAACGACCGCGCGTGAACAGTTGATGGAGCGCCGCTGGCCCGCCGCTGACGTTGCACCGTTGATCCGCCTGATCGACGATCCACGTCACCGCATCAATGAAGACAACACCTATAACCTCTCCGAAGAACAGGCCCGCGCCATTCTCGAATTGCGTCTGCAGCGCCTGACCGCGCTCGGACGTGACGAAGTGGCGGACGAACTGAACAAGATCGGCGAGGAAATCCGCGATTATCTGGATATCCTGTCGTCGCGTTTGCGCGTCATGACCATCGTCAAGGACGAGATGATTGCCGTTCGTGACGAGTTCGGCAAGCCACGCCGCACCGAAATCGGTTTCGGCGGCGCGGAAATGGACGACGAAGACCTGATCGCTCGCGAAGACATGGTCGTCACCGTCAGCCATGCGGGCTATATCAAGCGCGTTCCGTTGACGACCTATCGCGCACAGCGCCGCGGTGGCAAGGGCCGTTCCGGCATGGCGACGAAGGATGAAGATTTCGTCACCCGCCTGTTTGTCGCCAATACGCATACGCCGGTTCTGTTCTTCTCCTCGCGTGGCATTGTCTACAAGGAAAAGGTCTGGCGCCTGCCGGTCGGCACACCGCAATCGCGCGGCAAGGCTCTCATCAACATGCTGCCGTTGCAGCAGGGCGAGCGCATCACGACCATCATGCCGTTGCCGGAGGATGAAGATTCCTGGGCAAATCTGGACGTCATGTTCTCGACCACGCGCGGTACGGTTCGCCGTAACAAGCTGTCGGACTTCGTTCAGGTCAACCGCAACGGCAAGATCGCGATGAAGCTCGAGGATGACGGGGATGAAATCCTCTCCGTCGATACCTGTACGGAATTCGACGACGTGCTTCTGACCTGCGCCGGCGGCCAGTGTATCCGCTTCCCGGTTACCGATGTGCGCGTCTTCGCAGGCCGCAACTCGATCGGCGTGCGCGGCATTAATCTGGCGGATGGCGACAAGGTCATCTCCATGGCGATCCTGCACCATGTCGAAGCCGATGCCTCGCAGCGTTCCGCCTATCTCAAGCGTTCGATTGCCGAACGCCGGGCGCAAGGCGCGGACGATGCCGACGATATCGTCGTTGTTGGTGAAGAAGTCGGTACGGACGCCGAACTTTCCGAAGAGCGGTATCAGGAACTGAAGGCGCGCGAACAAACCGTGCTGACGGTCAGCGAATATGGCTACGGCAAACGTTCATCGTCTTACGAGTTCCGTGTTTCGGGCCGTGGCGGCAAGGGCATCCGTGCCACCGACACGTCGAAGACCGACGAAATCGGCAAGCTCGTTTCGCTGTTCCCGGTCGAAGCAAGTGACCAGATCCTGCTCGTCTCCGATGGTGGCCAGCTGATCCGCGTGCCTGTCGATGGTATCCGTCTCGCGGGCCGTTCGACCAAGGGTGTTACGATCTTCAACACGGCTGACGGTGAAAAGGTTGTTTCCGTTGAGCGTATTTCCGAAACGGAAAGCGATGAGGAAAACGGCAATGGTGACGTTGAGGGTGGCGAATCCGCGCCCGGAGGCGAAGCACCCGCAGCCAGCGAAGAATAAGCAAACTAGCCGGGCTTGATGCCCCGGTTGGAGTAAGCGCAATGAAAAAGGCCGATGGCAAAACCATCGGCCTTTTTCAGATGCCAAGACTGGAGGAATTGGCGATCTTCTAATCAGGTTGCGTCATTACGACAGATAGT
Source organism: Ochrobactrum teleogrylli (assembly GCF_006376685.1). Classification (GTDB taxonomy): domain Bacteria; phylum Pseudomonadota; class Alphaproteobacteria; order Rhizobiales; family Rhizobiaceae; genus Brucella; species Brucella teleogrylli. Next base: position 61,796 of record NZ_VEWL01000006.1, read on the forward strand.
TGATTTGTTTCGGGAATACCGCCGGTGATGTGTTCTTCTTCTGGATGCTCAATCTCAAGCCGAAAGGCGAGTGTTCAAGCCAGGAAGATACGAATTACCGTGAGCGCATGTTGCGCATGCTGTTTAGGTCGAAGGCCACCTGACGCACGCGTTGGCGTTTGGCTTCGTTCTCCTCAAGGAGCAATATGATTGCCGATGCGGCCATTGCGACCATCATGGATAATGCCAGAAGAAAGATCATCATCGTCATATCCTTTCGACATACATACGCTTCAGAAACGAAAAGGTTGCACCAAACTTGCGCCTATTCTGGTAAATCGGTTGTGAACTTGCCGTGAAATCATCGTTCACATCGCGTTCAATTGGTTTCTTGGTTTCTATTTTCTTATCGTTCTGGTTCTTGTTGAAAATCCTGTCAGAAAAGGCTAGCTGGAAGAAATGACAATCGCGATCTATGCGGGCTCCTTCGACCCGGTGACAAACGGCCATATGGATGTCCTGAAAGGTGCTTTGCGCCTTGCCGATGAGGTTATTGTCGCCATTGGCATGCATCCCGGTAAGAAGCCGCTGTTCAGTTTTGAGGAACGCGTGGAACTGATCGGCCAGAGCGCGAAAGCTGTTCTTGGCGGTGAAGCAGCGCGCGTTTCCGTTATCTCCTTTGATGGATTGGTGATCGACTCGGCGCGCAAGCATAAGGCGCAGCTGATGGTGCGCGGCCTGCGCGACGGCACCGATCTCGATTACGAAATGCAGATGGCGGGCATGAACGGCACTATGGCGCCGGAATTGCAGACCGTTTTCCTGCCGGCCGATCCTGCCGTGCGCACCATTACCGCCACATTGGTTCGCCAGATTGCGTCCATGGGCGGCGATATCAGGCCTTTCGTACCGGCTGTTGTGGCCGCTGCCCTTGAAGCAAAATTCAAATCCTGAGGTTTGGGAGTTTTTCGATCATGAAATTTATCCGTTCGGCGCTTGCCGCTGCCGCGATTTTTACACTGTCTCAAGGCGTGATGGCATCCATCGCCAATGCGGCGGACACGCTCGTTCTGAAGCTCAAGGACGGTGATGTCGCAATCCAGCTGCGTCCCGACCTCGCGCCGAAGCATGTGGCCCAGATCGAGAAGCTGGCAAGCGAAGGCGCCTATGACGGCGTTGCCTTCCATCGTGTCATTCCGGGCTTCATGGCCCAGACCGGCGATGTCGAATTCGGCAATATGAACAAGGGCTTCGATGCATCGCGCGTTGGCACCGGCGGCTCCAAACTGCCTGATATCAAGGCTGAATTCTCGAAAGAACCTTTCGTGCGCGGCACTGTCGGCATGGCCCGCAGCCAGAGCCCGAATTCCGCCAATTCGCAGTTCTTCATCATGTTCGACGACGGTGCTTTCCTGAACGGCCAATATACGGTTGTCGGCAAAGTTGTCAGCGGCATGGAAGCCGTGGACAAGATAAAGAAGGGCAGCGAATCCGATAATGGGTCCGTCGAAAACCCGGACAAGATCGTCAAGGCGACCATTCAGAAATAAATATCCAATACAACGCGTCTTATCGAACGCATTGAAACAGGAGAGGCCCAATGGCTTACAAAGACCCCGAAAACACGCTCGTTCTGGAAACCACCAAGGGCAATGTCGTGCTCGAACTCTATCCCGACCTGGCTCCGGGCCATGTCGAGCGCATCAAGGAACTGGCACGCGAAGGCGCTTATGATGGCGTCGTGTTCCACCGTGTCATTGACGGCTTCATGGCGCAGACCGGCGACGTGAAGTTCGGCAAGTCGGGCGGCGAACATTTCAACGGCTCGCGCGCTGGCATGGGCGGTTCGGACAAGCCGGACCTGAAGGCTGAGTTCTCCAACACCCAGCACAAGCGCGGCACGGCTTCGATGGCACGCAGCCAGAACCCGAATTCTGCCAACTCGCAGTTCTTCATCTGCTTTACCGATGCTCCCTGGCTGGACCGCCAGTACACCGTATGGGGTCAGGTCATTGAAGGCATGGACAATGTCGACAAGATCAAGCGCGGCGAGCCGGTCACCGACCCGGACAAGATCGTGTCTGCCCGCATCGCAGCCGACGCCTGATCGACTATTTCCAATGAAAATTGCGGCTCCGGTTCATACCGGGGCCACAGCTATGTACGAGGCCTATCATGCGTGTTGATCTTTTCGATTTCGATCTGCCGGAAGAGCGTATTGCCCTGCGCCCAGCGGAGCCGCGCGACCATGCTAGGCTTTTGCGTGTTGTTCCGGGCAAGCCCTTCGAGGATCGTCACGTCTATGATCTGCCCGATCTGCTGCAGCCGGGCGATGCGCTTGTTTTCAATGATACCAAGGTGATACCGGCGCAACTTGAAGGTATGCGCGAACGCGACGGCAATATCAGCCAAGTCAGCGCAACCTTGCATATGCGGATGGGACCAGATCGCTGGGCGGCGTTTCTGCGCCCGGCCAAGCGCGTTAAGGAAGGCGACCGCATCCGCTTCGGTCATTCCGGTTCAAGCTGCTTTCTTGGCACCCTCGATGCAACCGTTGCCGAGAAAGGCGAGGCGGGCGAGGCGCTTCTCGTGTTCGATCTGTCCAGCGCGATGCTGGATGAAGCAATCGCTGCTGTCGGACATATCCCGCTTCCACCTTATATCGCTTCGAAGCGCGCGGAAGACGACCGCGACCGCAGCGACTATCAAACCGTTTATGCCCGTGAGGAAGGCGCTGTCGCAGCCCCGACCGCCGGGCTCCATTTCACGCCCGACCTTCTGGAAAAGATCAAGGCCAAGGGCATTGAACAGCATTTCGTGACGCTGCATGTCGGGGCGGGGACTTTCCTGCCCGTCAAGGCCGACGACACCACCGACCACAAAATGCATTCCGAGATCGGCTATGTCTCGCAGAAGACTGCGGATGCGCTGAACGCCGTGCATGAGCGCGGTGGCCGCGTGGTTTGTGTCGGCACGACGTCGCTCCGGCTCATTGAAAGTGCTGCGGGCGAGGATGGTCTCATTCGTCCTTGGTCCGGCCCGACCGACATCTTCATCACGCCCGGCTATAAATTCCGCGCAGTCGACATGCTGATGACCAATTTCCACTTGCCGCGTTCGACGCTGTTCATGCTGGTTTCCGCCTTCAGCGGCCTCGACACCATGCGCGCTGCCTATGAACGCGCCATTGAAACCGGCTATCGCTTTTATTCCTACGGCGACGGCAGCTTGCTTGAACGCGCTTGACATAATAGACAACGGCCATGACCAGCGAAAATTTTGAATTCAAAGTCCTCGCCCGCGACGGCGCGGCCCGTCAGGGTGAAATTTCCATGCCGCGCGGCGTGGTGCGCACGCCTGCCTTCATGCCGGTTGGCACAGCCGGAACAGTCAAGGCCATGTATATGGACCAGGTGAAGGACCTTGGCGCGGATATCATCCTCGGCAATACCTATCATCTCATGCTGCGCCCCGGCGCAGAGCGTGTTGCCCGCCTTGGCGGATTGCACGAATTCGGCGGCTGGAAAGGCCCGATCCTGACCGATTCCGGTGGTTTTCAGGTCATGTCGCTGGCTCAATTGCGCAAGCTTGATGAGAAGGGCGTGACCTTCCGCTCGCATATCGACGGCAAAGCCTATGAGATGACGCCGGAGCGTTCCATCGAAATTCAGGGCCTGCTGGATAGTGATATCCAGATGCAGCTCGATGAATGCGTGGCGTTGCCATCGCCGGAAAAGAACACCGAGCGCGCGATGGAACTGTCGCTTCGCTGGGCCGAGCGTTGCAAGGTGGCCTTTGGCGACCAGCCGGGCAAGGCCATGTTCGGCATTGTGCAGGGCGGCGACAATGCTCGTCTGCGCGAGCGTTCAGCCGAAGCGCTGAAAGCCATGGACCTCAAGGGCTATTCGGTGGGTGGCCTTGCTGTCGGAGAGCCGCAGAACGTCATGCTGGACATGCTGGAAGTCGTCTGTCCGATCCTGCCCGCTGAAAAGCCGCGCTATCTGATGGGCGTCGGCACGCCGGACGATATTTTAAAATCTGTCGCGCGCGGCATCGACATGTTCGACTGCGTCATGCCAACCCGCGCAGGGCGTCACGGTCTGGCCTTCACGCGTTTTGGCAAGGTCAATCTGCGCAATGCGCGCCATGCCGACGATCATCGTCCGCTCGATCCGGAATCCGATTGCCCGGCATCGCGCGACTACAGTCGCGCCTATCTGCACCATCTGGTGAAGTCCGGTGAGGCACTCGGCGCCATGCTGCTGACCTGGAACAATCTGGCCTATTACCAGTATCTGATGAAGGGCATCCGCGCAGCGATTGCCGAAGGTCGTTTCAACGATTTTGCCGCTGAAACCACCGCTGGATGGGAACGCGGAGACATTCCGGCTCTGTGATTCGCAGGCTGTTAAATAAAAGGGCGCTCGGCGCCCTTTTTTCTTAAATACTGTCAGTTTTCTGTCAGCATGTTTTCCAAACGGCAGAGAACGGCACGCTGCTCTTCATCAGTGACAATCTCGCATTCCATCAATTTGGAACACTCAAGCCCGGCCACGGCCAGATAGACGATCAGCGCCGTATCGGGGTCGGTCGTGTCTTTGATCATGCGGTCGAGAAATGTCCGATGGTACTGGCGAACGGGCACCATGAAACCCGGATCTTCGGCGAGTGCCGCAAGAACGCCACAGGCAGGTGGTTCATCGTCGGCCTGAACGCGGTAAACATCCAGAAAAGCCCGCGCAACGCGGTTTTTATCGCCGGACTGGAGCGTTTCCTGAACCTCCATCGCGCGCTCATGTTCTTTCATATATTCTTCGACAACGCCCTCAAGCAGCTTTGCCTTGGTCGGAAAAGAATAAAGCAATCCGCCTTTCGACAGCCCGGCTCGGGCGGCAACGGCGTCAAGTGAAATATGAGCCGGCCCCACTTCCCGGGCTAGCTCAACTGCCGCGCGTAAAATACGATCACGCGAAGAGACCTTCTTTTTAGCTAACAACTTCGCCGGGTCTCCTGACAGTTCATGAGTTGACAATACCGTCCAGACGGTACAGTTATTCGCTCCGCTAATTCAAGTAAAATACGCGCGACCTTTGTGTGATGGCCAAGGGATGCGCTCAACGTCCCCCCTCGACGCTTTTTAACAGCGTTCAGGGCGCCACCCCGGAGTACAACCGCAATGATAAAGCGCCTAATTCTGGCAATCGTGTTCCTGGTGATCGTCGTCGGGGGGCTGGTCGGCTTCAATCTGTGGAGATCACAGTTCATCAAGAACATGTTCGCCAACATGCAGCAGCCTGCGCAGACGGTTTCCACCATGACGGTTGAGCCGGGTACATGGCAGCCGGGTGTTGAAGCCATCGGTACGGCCCACGCGCTGAACGGCGTTGACCTGACGGTTCAGCTCGACGGCATTGTGCAGAAGATCAACTTCACCTCCAATCAGGACGTGAAGCAGGGCGATGTACTGCTTCAGCTGGAAGACAGCATCCAGAAGGCTGATCTTGTCGCCGCCGAGGCGCAAGCTGTCCTTGCCCAGCAGAATCTGAAGCGCGCCGATACGCTGCGGACGCGCGGCGTCGGTGCCGTTTCTAACGTCGATACGACGGCATCGGTCGCCAACGCCGCTGAAGCAGCGGTCGAAAAGATGCGCGCAACACTGGCGCAGAAGACGGTGAAGGCACCGTTTTCCGGCGTTATCGGTATCGCCAAGGTCGATATCGGTCAGTATCTGACGCCCGGCACGGTAATTGCAACCTTGCAGGACACCAACATGATGCGCATCGATTTCACGGTGCCGGAACAGTCGCTGACCTCGATCAAGCTCGGCCAGACCGTCAAGGTCGGCTCCACGGCTGAAAACCTCGACTTCACCGGCACGATTGTCGGTATCGATCCGAAGATCGACCCGACCACACGCCTTGTTTCTGTGCGCGCCGAAGTCAAGAACCCGGATCACAAGCTGACGCCTGGTCAGTTCGTGCAGGTGCGCGTTGAACTGCCTGAAGAAAGCAATGTGTTCGCCATTGCGCAGACTTCGATCGTGTCGAGCCTTTATGGCGATTATGTCTATGCCGTTCGCCCGGAAAAGAAGGCCGAAGAGGGTAAGGCCAATGCGGAAGCAGCCAAGCCAGCCGAAGAGGCCAAGACACCTGCTGCCGATGCAAAGCCCGCAGAAGGCGAAAAGCTGGTCGCGCAGCAGGTCTTCGTCAAGCTTGGCCGTCGCTACAATGGCGTGGTGGAAATCACCAGCGGCCTCAAGGCAGGCGACATCGTCATCACCGCTGGCCAGAACAGGCTTTCGCCCGGCGTTCCGGTGAACATCGACAACGCGGTTAACCCGGCCAATCCGGCTGACAAGAAATAGGCGAACCGATGAGTTTTTCAGATATTTTCATTCGGCGACCCGTTCTTGCAACGGTGGTCGCCCTCATGATCATTCTCCTCGGCCTTCAGGGTATCGCGCAGCTTTCGGTGCGCGAATATCCGAAGGTTGACGAAACGGTCATCACCATCACCACCAACTATGCCGGTGCCAGCGCTGAACTCATTCAGGGCTTCATCACCGCGCCTATCGCTGAATCGGTCGCGACGACCGAAAACATTGACTATGTGACCTCGTCCAGCCGCCCATCGTCGAGCACGGTGACGGTGCAGATGAAGCTTGGCGCCAATCCGGATGCCGCGCTGACGGAAGTTATCGCCAAGGTCAATCAGGTTCGCGGCGATCTGCCGGATGAATCCGATGATCCGATCATCGTCAAGGGGACGGGCCAGAGCTTCGCAACCATGTATCTGGCTGCGCAGAACCCGAACATGACCAGCGAGCAGATCACCGAATATCTGGAACGCGTCATCCAGCCGCGCATGTCCACCATTCAGGGCGTCGCCAAGGCTGAAATCCTCGGTGGTCAGGTCTATTCGATGCGCGTCTGGCTTGATCCGATCCAGCTGGCGGCGCGTCAGATCACAGCACCGGAAGTGCTGGCCGCAATCAATGCGTCGAACTTCCTGTCGGCCCCCGGCACGACCAAAAACGAATATGTCGCGTCGGCGATCACGCTCAAATCCACGCTGCAAACACCGGAAGCCTTCGGCGCAATGCCGATCAAGACTTCGGGTGATGAAGTCGTGCGCCTGCGCGATGTGGCGAAGGTGGAACTGGCGGCCCAAAGCACGGACACCATCGTGTCGTTCAACGGCTCGGCTGGTACGTTCCTTGGCGTTTATCCGACACCAGCGGCAAACCCGATCGACATGGCGGCTGCCGTCAACAAGGAACTGCCATCGATCCAGAACTCGCTCCCGGAAGGCATGTCTCTGGTTCTGGTCTATGACGCGACCGAACAGATCAGTTCGTCGATCAAGGAAGTGTTCACGACCATCGGCGAAGCTGTGGCCATTGTTATTCTGGTCATCATCGTCTTCCTTGGTTCGTTCCGTTCGGTTCTGATTCCGATTGTGACCATTCCGATCTCGCTGATCGGTGTGTGCTTCTTCCTGTTCGCGCTTGGTTTCTCGATCAATCTTCTCTCGCTGCTGGCCATGGTTCTGGCTATCGGCCTCGTGGTCGATGATGCCATCGTCGTTCTGGAGAATATTCACCGCCACATCGAAGAGGGCCTGCGTCCTATGGATGCCGCCTTCAAAGGTATGAAGGAAATCACCGGCTCGATCATCGCCATGACGATCACGCTGGCGGCCGTGTTTGCTCCGCTCGGTTTCACCGGCGGTCTGACCGGCGCGCTGTTCCGCGAATTCGCCTTCACGCTGGCGGGTGCCGTTATCATCTCCGGTGTGGCGGCCTTGACCATCTCTCCGATGATGTGCTCGCGCATGCTCAAGCATGGCAGCGAAACGCGGTTTCAGAAGTTCATCGACCGCACCTTCTCGCGTGTCGAGAAATGGTATCATCGCCGGGTCTCCAACTCGCTGAACTATCGCGGCATTACGCTGATGATCGTCGTGGCGCTGATGGGCCTGACAGGCTTCCTGTTCATGAACACATCGAGCGAACTGGCTCCTGAAGAAGATTCGGGCGCGCTGTTCTCGATGTTCCAGGCGCCGCAATATGCGACTTCGGCCTATACGAACCTCTACGCCGAACAGATCGATGCGCTGACGAAGGATTTGCCTGAGCAGAAGACCCGATTCCAGATCGTCGGTATGGATGGCGGCACGACTTCGGGCATCGCGCTGTGGGTGCTGAGCGACTGGAACGACCGTACCCGCTCGCAGAAGCAGATTCAGGAAGACCTCACCAATCGTCTGACCAAAGTTGCCGGCGTGCAGGCTTTCGTCTTCGCTCCACCATCGCTTCCGGGCACGGGCGGCGGTTTGCCGATCTCGATTGCCTTGCAGTCCACGGGCCCGGCGGACACGGTTTTCGAACTGGCAGAAGAGATCAAGAACGAAGCGCAGGCTTCGGGACAGTTCATCATCGTGCAGAATTCGCTGTCCTTCAACGCGCCGGAAACGACGATCACCATCGACCGTGACCGCGCGGCAACACTTGGCGTGCAGGTCAGTGATATCGGTGCAACGCTCGGTCTTCTGACTGGCGGTGCGTCGATTGCCAAGTTCGACCGCGATTCGAACAGCTATGACATCATCACGCAGGTGCCTGATGCCTATCGTTCGAACCCCGAAAAGCTTGGTGAATTTTATGTCCGCAGCGTTTCGGGTTCGATGATCCCGCTATCATCAGTCATCACGATCACGCAGAACGCATCGCCTGCCGCAATCGAGCAGTTCAACCAGCTCAATTCGGCGACGATTTCGGCGCTGCCTCTGCCGGGCGTCACCACGGGCCAGGGCCTGCAAACGCTTGTGGATCTGACCAAGGCGAAGATGCCGGAAGGCTTCTTCCTGGATTATTCCGGTCAGTCGCGTCTGGAAGTGGAGCAGGGCAACACCATCCTGATCGCCTTCGGCCTCGCCGTTATCGTGATCTATCTGGTTCTGGCTGCGCAGTTCGAAAGCTTCCGCGATCCGTTCATCATCATGATGTCGGTGCCGCTTTCGATCTTCGGCGCTATCGTGCCGCTCAATATCGGTCTCGGCACGCTGAACATCTACACGCAGGTTGGTCTCATCACCCTCGTCGGGCTGATAACCAAACACGGCATTCTGATGGTGGAATTCGCCAATCAGCAGCGCCGCCTGCACGGGCTTTCGCGTCGCGATGCAATCGTCGCCGCCGCTGAAACCCGTCTGCGCCCGATCCTGATGACCACCGCGGCCATGGCGCTTGGCGTCGTTCCGCTGATCATTGCAACCGGCGCCGGTGCCGCAGCCCGTTATTCGATGGGTCTGGTGATTTTCACCGGTATCGTGATCGGTACGATGTTTACGCTGTTCGTGGTGCCAATGTTCTACACCTTCATCGCGAAGAAGGATGTGGAAGGCGAGTATGTGGCTTCGCCGGAAGAGGGGCATGACTCAGCCCCGGCACAACTACATTAAGATTGCTCGATCACTCTTAGTTGCTTTGAATTAAGTATAGGGCGCCCTATTTCTAGGGTGCCCTATTTCTTTGCGGCAGTTGTAACTGCAGTATTCAAGCCCATATGAGCCAGCATGATACCTTTATCCGTACTCGATCTTTCGCCCGTTCCCGATAACAGCGATGCCGGACAGTCTCTGCGCAACACGCTTGAGCTTGCACAGCACGCGGAGAAACTTGGCTTTCATCGCTATTGGCTGGCCGAGCATCACAATATGCCCGGCATTGCCAGTGCCGCCACATCGGTCGTGATCGGCTATGTCGCGAATGGCACTTCGACGATTCGCGTCGGCGCGGGTGGCATCATGCTGCCGAACCATTCGCCGCTGGTGATTGCCGAGCAGTTCGGCACGCTGGCGTCGCTCTTTCCTGGCCGTATCGATCTCGGCCTTGGCCGCGCACCCGGCACGGACCAGATCACGGCGCACGCCTTGCGGCGCAATCTCGACGGCGATGCCAGCGCATTCCCGCAGGACGTGGTTGAACTGCTCAATTATTTCAAACCGGCGGAACCCGCCCAGCGCGTCCGCGCCGTTCCGGGCGAGGGGCTTGAGGTTCCGGTCTGGATTCTAGGTTCAAGCCTGTTCGGCGCGCAGCTTGCGGCCATGCTGGGCCTGCCATACGCTTTTGCATCGCATTTTGCACCAGCGGAGATGGAACGCGCCATCGCGCTTTATCGCGAGCGTTTCGAGCCATCGGAATATATGCAGAAGCCTTACGTCATGCTCGGCCTCAACGTGATTGCAGCAGATACCGACGAAGAGGCGCATTATCTCTTCACCTCGCAATTGCAGGCTTTCGTGAACTTGCGAAGCGGTCGTCCGGGTAAGCTTCCCGCCCCGGTAGAAGGCTATATGGAGCAACTCGACCCGCCAGCCCAGGCGCTTGTCCGCCAGATGCTGTCGTGCCGCGTGGTCGGCGGGCCTGAAACGGTGGCAAAGGGCATTCAGGCTTTTGCCGAAAGCACCGGCGCTGATGAGTTGATGATCACCGGCATGATCCACGATCACAAGAAGCGCCTGCGCTCCTACGAGATTGTCAGCAACTCGATTGCGTGAGGATCGAATTCGCGATTGACTTCACCCAGAAGCCAATCGCGAAACGCATTGACTGCTGGCGTGTTTGCGCGCGCCTTCGGTGTGACGAAATAATAGCTGCTGGGGCTTTTGACCGTGTGCGGGTAGGCCACCACAAGCTGCCCGCTGTCGATTTCCGAGCGGATCAGAAAAAGCGGCATGAGGGCAACGCCCAGCCCCGCGATGCAAGCCTGCGACACATTGGAAAACTGTTCAAACCGCATGCCACCCGGCGCTGGCACGGTGATATCAAGGCTGCGGTACCAGTGATCCCACGCTCCCGGTCGCGAAGCCATGTTGAACAAGGGCAGCCGAAGAAGATCGGTGGGCGCTGACACCGGGTTCTCCTTCAAAAAAGCCGGGCTGCAAACCGGCGCAACCGTTTCATCCATCAAAAACACGCAATCGGCATTCGGCCAATCCGGCTGGCCGATGTGAATGGCCGCGTCCAGACCTTCACGGTCAAAGTCGAACTGGCCGATACGGGTCGCGAAATTCAGAATAATATCCGGAAATTGTGCCACAAAGCGCGGAATACGCGGAATGAGCCAGCGCGTGCCGAATGTGGGCAGAAAAGCGAGGTTTAATGTCTTGCCACGCATCTGCGACATGACCTGAAGCGAAGCGGCCCGAATAACCGAAAGGGCAGGCGCAACGGCATTGAAATAAGCGCGTCCCGCATCCGACAGCACGACGTGGCGGCTGGTGCGGTCGAAAAGTGCTGTGCCAAGCTGTTCTTCGAGCGTCGCGATCTGACGGCTGACCGCGCCTTGTGTCAGCGCGAGTTCTTCTGCAGCCGCAGAAAAGCTTGCAAGCCGCGCAACAGCGTCAAACGCCGCAAGCGCACTGGTGGAGGGAAGGAGCCGTCGCGAGAGTGTCGTCATGATCTATTACTAAATGGAATAGATCGATGAGTAAACATCGTTTGCAGCCTGACACCCTGCGGTTCATAGTCCGGTCAATTCTGAAATGAGGAGAATTTCTAATGTCGCGTACGGCCTTTAACTGGGAAGATCCCTTTCTGCTCGACGAACAGCTGACCGAAGACGAGCGCATGATCCGCGACTCCGCGAAGGCATTCGCGAGCGACGTTTTGCTGCCGCGTGTGGAAAAGGCCTATCTCGACGAAACCACCGACCCGGAACTGTTCCGCCTCATGGGCCAGTCTGGCCTTCTCGGCGTGACGCTGCCGGAAGAATATGGCGCGGCCAATGCCGGTTATGTTGCCTATGGCCTCGTAGCGCGCGAAGTCGAGCGCGTTGATTCCGGTTATCGTTCGATGATGAGCGTACAGTCCTCGCTCGTCATGTATCCGATCTACGCCTATGGCTCTGACGAACAGCGCAAGAAATATCTGCCGGGTCTCGTCTCCGGCGAGTTGATCGGCTGCTTCGGCTTGACCGAACCGGATGCCGGTTCCGACCCTGCAGGCATGAAGACCCGCGCCGAAAAGATCGACGGCGGCTATCGCCTGACCGGCTCAAAGATGTGGATTTCGAATTCGCCAATCGCGGACGTGTTCGTGGTGTGGGCCAAGTCCGCAGCCCATGACAATGCCATTCGCGGCTTCGTGCTCGAAAAGGGTATGAAGGGCCTTTCCGCACCGAAGATCGGTGGCAAGCTGTCGCTACGCGCTTCGATCACCGGCGAAATCGTCATGGACGGCGTGGAAGTCTCGGAAGACGCTTTGCTGCCGAATGTTTCGGGTCTCAAGGGGCCATTCGGCTGCCTCAACCGTGCGCGCTACGGCATTTCGTGGGGCGTTCTGGGCGCCGCCGAAGATTGCTGGTTCCGCGCGCGTCAATACGGCCTCGACCGCAAGCAGTTCGACAAGCCGCTGGCTGGCACGCAGCTTTACCAGAAGAAGCTCGCCGACATGCAGACCGAAATCACGCTCGGCCTTCAGGCATCGCTGCGCGTCGGTCGTCTGTTCGACGAAGGCAAAATGGCCCCGGAAATGATCTCCATCGTCAAGCGCAACAATTGCGGTAAGGCACTCGATATTGCCCGTCAGGCTCGCGACATGCATGGCGGCAACGGTATCCAGATCGAATACCACGTCATGCGCCACGCGCAGAACCTCGAAACCGTGAATACCTATGAAGGCACGCATGACGTTCACGCGCTGATCCTCGGACGCGCGCAGACCGGCATTCAGGCTTTCTTCTGATCGTAACCGCCCGCACTACCCTCCCAAGGCCCGCTCGCTTCTCGCGGGCGGGCTTTTCTACTTTTTCGAGGTATCCGAAATGCAGAACACACCGCTTGACGATTTGAAGGTGGTTGAACTGGCCCGTATTCTGGCAGGCCCGTGGGTCGGTCAGACGCTTTCCGATCTGGGAGCGGACGTCATCAAGGTCGAAAGCCCGGAAGGCGACGACACGCGCAAATGGGGGCCTCCCTTTATTGAAGTCGAAGGCGAGAAGTCGGCTGCCTATTTCCATGCCTGCAATCGCGGCAAACGCTCGATTACAGCGGATTTCCGCTCGGAAGAAGGGCAAGAGCTGGTGCGCCGCCTCGTGGCCGATGCAGATATTGTCATCGAGAATTTCAAGCTCGGCGGCCTCGATAAATATGGCCTTGATTATGAGAGCCTCAAGGCCGTCAATCCGCGCCTTATCTACTGCTCCATCACCGGATTCGGCCATGATGGGCCCTATGCCGAACGGGCAGGTTATGACTTCATGATCCAGGGCATGGGCGGAATCATGGATCTGACTGGCGAGCCGGACCGTGAACCGCAGAAGATCGGCGTGGCTTTTGCAGACATTTTCACCGGCCTTTATAGCGTGATTGCCATCCAGTCGGCGCTGATCATGCGCCAGCGCACGGGCAAGGGGCAGCACATCGATATGGCGCTGTTCGACTGCATGTCAGCAGTCCTCGCCAATCAGGCCATGAACTATCTGGCCTCTGGGGTGTCACCGAAGCGCATGGGCAACGCACATCCCAATATCGCGCCATATCAGACGCTGCCGGTTTCCGACGGCTATTTCATCATCGCTTGCGGCAATGACGGCCAGTTTGGCCGACTGGTCGGTCTCTTGGACCTTGCAGAGCTTGCGAGCGACGAGCGCTTTGCCACCAATGCTGCCCGTGTCGCCAACCGGACCGCACTCACAGAACTGCTGGAAGAACGCACCCGGCAATGGAAGCGCGACGACCTTCTGGCGCGCCTGGAAAAGATCGGCGTTCCGGCCGGGCCAATCAACTCGGTTGCCGATGTCTTTGCCGATCCGCAATTCATCGCACGCGGGATGAAGATCGATCCGCAGGGCGTACCGGGGTTGCGTACGCCGATCCGCTTCTCCGATGCAGAACTGAAAACCGACCATCGCTCACCCAATCTTGGGGAAAACAATTACGAAATATTCAATAAATTAAAATAGTACAATATTATGATAAGACAGTAAATGTAGAGCGCTTTATATATTTATAGATTGAGTTCATCGATCTTGTTATAATTATTATTAATAATATTAAGGTGACTTTATGAGAATATCTAATTTACCTTTTTCTATTTTCCTGGGTTCGACATCTTTTTTGACTGCGTCGACACTTCTCGCTACAGCAACAGACCTACCCGGGGGAATTCCGGGCATAAGTCAGATAAATAACAACGTCCGAGGGGGGACTGGAAACGGTTTTGGGGGCGGTAACGGGCTCGATGGTGTTAGCCCACCAAGCAATGGAAATGGTGGTGCCGGCTTACCCGGCGCCCAGGGTAGTCGATTAACCATCGGGGGAGCTGTCGGCGCGACGACAATTGATCCCACTGTGATGGTGATCCAAGGTAACGCTGGCGGAAATGACAATGGGGGAAGTGACTTTATTCCAGGAGGGCCGACAGCTCGGGGGTCGGGCGGCGGTGGCGGAGGCGCCGGTGTTTATCTTGACGGTGTGACGGCAACAACGCATTCCGGCCTTGTTATAATTGGCGGAATCGGCGGTAGAGGTGGCGCAGCACGAACTAATTCTGGTATTGTCACCGACGCGTTATCTGGCGGCGGTGGTGCCGGTGTCGTCGTGAACGGCGGCTATTTTTCCAATGTTGCAGGAGCGCTTATCGTTGGGGGCGCTGGCGGCAGCGGAGGGAATATTCAGGTCGCCGGTGTAGAGGGTGGTGGCGGCGGCGGCGATGGTGTTGTTGTTCAAAATGGAGCGACGTTTCTAAATGAGGGGCGGATAGAAGGGGGAACAGGCGGCTTGCCAGATCGTCTGGCTGCTCCATCCAATCTTTTTGGTGCCGGTGGTGCTGGTATTCGCGGTGGCAATAATGCTTATATAATCAATGCAGGCACGGCCAAAGCCGGCGATTCAAGGCGAACAACTCAGCCAGCTTCGGATGCAATCATGCTTGTGGGAAGCAACGGAACGCTGGAATTGCGAGCCGCATCGAACATAGACGGGCGGGCCACGGCAATATCCAATTCCAATAATCGTCTTGCTCTTGGGGGTGCAGTCGACGACCGTTTCGATGCGAATGAAACCGGCAGCAAATATGTCGGCTTCGATAGTATCCGCAAAATAGGAACAAGCCGTTGGGATGTCAGCGGTGACACGAATACTTCGCCGTTTTCAGTAGAAGAAGGAACTATGGCTGTCAACGATACGCTGGGTGGCCCTTTGACGGCTTCAGGCGGCAGACTGATAGGTTCGGGCAGCGTGGAATCTATCGTTGATCAGGCGGGTGGGACGGTAGCGCCCGGCGATAATAGCTTTGGAACTATGACTGTTCGGAAAAATTTTACAGCCCAAGGCGGAACGGTGGAAATAGCCACAGTGCTAGGTGGAGACCAGTCTGCGACAAGTCGCTTGCTTGTTGAAGGGAGTACGATTGGCAGTGGTTTCGTCCGAGTGATTAACAAAGGCGGATCGGGTGCACTGACTGAAAAAGGGATTACCGTAATAGCGATCCAAGGGCAGTCCGGGGCCTCTTTTGCTCTTGTAGGGGATGCCGTTGCAAATGATGGGAGATCTGCCGTCGTCGCAGGAGCGCATGCATATAAGATTCTTAATGATGGCGCTGCATCCAATGATCGCTGGTTTCTAAGCTCGCGCGACAAAGATGGCTCTCCCATCCTCAATCCAGGTGCTCCACTCCATGAAGGAGCGGTGCAGACAATGAGGTTGCTTAACCGTTTGCCTACGCTGCAGCAACGTGTTGGTAACCGTTACTGGAGCGGAAGGGCAAATTCAATTGTCGAACAGGGAGACGGGCCAGGGGTAAATGATGGCGCACCTTCTCCTGAAGCCGGTTCAGCAATTGACGGCAATGGCATGTGGGCGAGTATAGGAGGAGACCATACGCATCTGAAGCCAGAGTGGTCGCCAACGGGCCTGAAACAGGAAACGAATATTTTTACACTTCGCGCCGGATTTGACGCGCTTCTTTATGAAAATGGAACAGGAAAACTGATCGGTGGCCTATTAGGTCAATATGACAATGCCCGCTCAAAAATCAGAGCTACGCAATGGAACGGCCAGGTTGACACGCAAGGAGGCGGTGTTGGAGCCACATTGACCTAGTATAATTCTAATGGATTCTACGTTGATGGTCAGGGGCAGATCAACTGGTACAATAACGACTTCTACTCTTCCAGTGCATCGCGATCAATTGCGGACGATAAGGATGCCAGAGGTTACTCCCTCAGCATTGAAACGGGACAGAAAATCGCCATCAGTGATCGTTGGTCGGTCATACCGCAATTACAGTTACTTTGGTCATCGCTTCGGGCTGATCGCTTTCGCGATGTCTGGAATGTGGACATAAATCTGTCAAAAGGACAATACTTAACAGGACGTGCCGGATTATCCCTTGATCACGGACGCTCATGGTATTCGCAGAATGGCACTCTTAGTCGGGCTAGTGTAGCTGGAATCGTCAATATATATCAGGAAATGATAGACGATTCGGTAGTTCGTATTTCAGATATTAAGCTTGATACCAAAACAGACCGTACCTGGGGCGGGATTGGGATCAATGGAAACTATTCCTGGAGAGACGATAAATATTCCGTATATGCCAACAGCGGAATAGATACGTCACTTAACAACTTTTCAGACAGCTATTCATTCAATGGCGCACTTGGCTTCCGAGCAAAATGGTGAGCTGTAACCCAACGCAAGCTTAGCTCTGCAGCAGCATGATTTGTATTGGAATTTCCACAGCCAACATCTCGATTACGATTGTACCAGGGTGTTGACAAGCATGACATTCAGCTATTCTCGGGAATCTACATTTTGCCCATCCGCAGTCCATCGTACGCGGGATGAAGATCGACCCGCAGGGCGTACCGGGGTTGCGTACGCCGATCCGCTTCTCCGATGCAGAATTGAAAACCGACCATCGCTCACCCAATCTGGGCGAACATAGCGAAATGGTCCGGTCTGAACTGGATCGAAAATGAAGTGATCAACCCCGCTCCCGCGGGGTTTTCTTTGTGTGGCATCGTTACTTGAATCTGAGCGCAAAGCCACGCCACGAAAATGCCGCTCCCCTTGATAAAGATGACCGCCTAAACCAAATACCACTCGTTGCCTAGGCTTGGCGTTCGCCGGCGGATCTTGCTGGTATAGGCGCGCCCAAACTTATTGACGTTAAATAAGACAGACCACCCAATGCCTGCTTGGCAATGCTCAAAATTTTTTTTCACCCTAATGTATTAACAGAATTTCATTCAGTTATCTGAACGAGTATACGATGAAAATAACCTCAGGAATTCAAAAATAGTTCTTGAGATAGTTTTTTAACGCAAAAATTCATGAACGAATTTTTATGCTTATCGAGCTCAATTTCAAGCCGTATTCTCGCAACTGTCGGATTTGTTATTAGAAGAATCATCATCAAGCATTCCCAGAATCATTTCGGAGAGCAGGTCCTGCGTTCCCTTCAATGCATCTGCCAAATCCTCGTCGGTTGGGAATACCAGTTCAGCAGCGACATTGTCCTGCACAATCCTGGCGAGATTGTCCAAAGCTACATAAATGTAATCGTCCGGCGTTTGCGCGGTTGGCAAATCAATGAGGTGTGTATCGACCTGCTTTGGGTTCATGAAATCACGGATGATGATTGAGTTTTGATTCAATACAGACGTCGTCCAGATCGATAGAACTACAACATATAGATTCTTCCAGTGCCGGTCGCCAATTTCCTTCTTCCATCGCTCCAAGGTTTGGCTAACGCCTTTAATCTGCGCATCTGCAGCAAACCGCATGTTCGTACTTATGTTGTCGTGGATGCTAGCGGTGAATTTTTTGAATTCCTTGATCGAAATTTGCCCGGATTCAATCGTCTTATCGATATAGCCAACTCCAGCTTTGATAATTTTCCGGCTGGATATCTCCAGTTCATCAGGAATATCAGCGCTCCGAAGTTGACGCTTGGCGGTCTGAAGCGTTCTTGAAAACTCAGACAGCTTGGCGACCCAATCCGTGGTGTCCGATCCATTAAGGTAAGGGGCTATCAGTGTGAATATTCCCAATGGGACATGTGCAACCGATTTCGCCAACTCGAAAGTCACAGCGATGGGATGGAGCGTCTCCCTTTTGCCATTAAATATCAGCGTGTACTCTCCACCCTTCGCATCGTTGTTCACGATGATCACCGGCGAAAGATGATTGATGAGCTCGGCTTTCAACGCAGCATAGTTATGCTGCATGTCGGTATCGATCTGAATGATCGCATTGCGGCCTCTGACCCGTTCGCTCGACCAGAACTCCGTCATGTCCAGATCATGCGGATCAATGTCTTTTGACCTGCGATGATGAGAGCGCGACCGTGTACTCTGGCTGATTGGCTGGCGGCCCGCGCCGTGTTTGACCGGGCATGCTTGCTTGTGCTGTTCCATGATTCAATTTGTTCCCCTTGTTTGTAATGAAGGCACCACGGATACCCCGTTTTCTTGTTGGCACGGCAATGACTAGTGCCAACAAGATGCGCCTGTTTCTTTATCCGAGTTCGTCAACGCTCGGAACGACTACACCGTAGAGATCGGCAATAGTTGCCAATGCGCTGTGATGCAGTTGTTCTGATGAAACTTCGGTAAGATTGATTTGCAACGGCCGCGTGGCACATGCATTGGCAACAATGGTTGGTTTCTTCCCCTCCAAGAAAGCCCTTGCCGTCGTGAACAACACACACATATGGGTCATGAAACCCGCGACGATGACGTTATCGTGGCTTGCGCTGTTCAGAAGATCCGCCAAGTTCGTCCCCACGAATGCATCGGGGGCGGTTTTGACAACGACGGCTTCGCTTTCGATCGGGGCCACATGGGAGTGAATCTGCCCAATCTCTGCATGGGTGTCGTATGGAGTGCCAACTCCACCGTCATTGACGATGTGGATCACCGTTGCACCCGCTTCGCGCGCGCGCTTCAACAACTTGGCAGCGGAATCGAGCGCCTGTTGCCAGCCATCGAGTTCCATAACACCCTGAGTGTAAGTGTTCTGGAAATCGATCATGATTAACGTCGAGTCCCCCAAATGAGCAGGGGTCTCGTCAAAGCCATTGAGTTGACGGAGTGTTGTACGTGCCATAGCCTACCCTTCCTGAATCTACAGGTTTAAGAGCCCAACTGAAAATTAAGTTGCGCGATTTCAGCAATTTGCGATTCCCTGTTTGTTGAAACCGGAAGATCACATGGATTGGACTGAAACCGCTCGCAAAGACCATGACCTGAGAACCCTACCATTTGCAACTGACAGTACCGACAGGTTGGTAGCCGAGTAAGAAGGGAACAACTGAGATTACCGTCCCGCTTCTCCGATGCCGAGCTTAAAATCGACCACCGCTCACCCAATTTGGGAGAGCATAGCGAAATGGTTCGATCGGAGCTGGACAAGGCATGAATCAAAAATCCCGCTCAGGCGGGGCTTTTCTTTGCTGATATGCCGTTGGTGCAGTCTTCCACGGCAACCATGACGCTGAACGCCTTGACGACGGCATAAGCCGTGCCGCCAACAGCAAGATGCAGTTCGTCAACAGCTTCATTGGTGATCCGCTCCCACTGGTCGTCCCGAAGTGAGTCGCAATCCATCGCAGATCTCCAAAAATCAGCATTGAACCTGATTTGCACGTCCGGGGGAATCCCAAAACATTAAATCGTCACCACAGCCTAGCACAGCCATCTAAGAGAAGGAGAATATCGAGAGTCGGAGCTGAAACTGTTTATAGCAGAGCTTGGAAAAACAAAAACGCCCGAAAGGGCGTTTGCTTAAAATCTAACGATTTCAACTCTCTATAAAGAGAATGGTGCGGTCGAGAAGACTCGAACTTCCACGGGTTGCCCCACAGCGACCTCAACGCTGCGCGTCTACCAATTCCGCCACGACCGCCCGTGGTAGAAGCCGAATTGCTCCGGCGAGTGGGCATTTAGCAAATCACCTTGGGGTGTACAAGCCCCATCTGCATCATCAGCCAATCTTTTTCGAAAAGAATGTGCAAAACCGCAGCACGGTCATCTCCTTAAATGCCAGGAAGCCATATTTTGCGGGCTTTTTCAAAGACTTCCCTCGGATGATATTTTTTCAGAAAAACTTCACAGAGCTACTCGCCCACACGTCAAAAAGGCATGACGCGACCGGAATAGCCGGCAAACTCGCGAATCCTCGCTCCAGAAGATTCGTGAAAAACTGAAAAATCAGCCCGCTATGCCCTGAAGACGCCGGATATCCTCCAGACGTTTGATCGTTTCGACATATCCGGCATCGATTGCCTCGGAAGCGCGGTGAAAATCTGCAAGGCCAATCTGGCCAACCACAGGCATCAGCGAAAGGTCTGGTGGATCGCCCGCCATACGCGCACGGGAAATGCGGTCCTGAATGATGTTGAAGGCGTCCATCATCACGCCGGTGATTCCCAGACGCGCTTCCTTTTCACCATGGATCGCGCCGGGCAGACTTTCCTGACGCATCTGCGCGTGTTTGATGACCGCCGCGCGGCCATACTGATCGTAATGAAGGTTGACCGCCAGAACGAGCCGCTGCTCATAGGCGCGGCAAACGGAAACCGGCACAGGATTGACGAGCGCACCATCGACCAGCACGCGCTCGTCCCAGCGCACGGGTTCAAACACGCCGGGCAGAGCATAGGAAGCCCGCATGGCATCCACAAGCGGCCCCGACGACAGCCATATCTCATGGCCGGTACGCAGTTCGGTACAGACCGCCACAAAGGGCCGGGTGAGTTCTTCTATCCGCAGGCCATCGAGATGTTCACGAAGGCGTCCATCGAGCTTCATGCCGCCGAAAAGACCGCTGCCGCGAAAGGTAATGTCGAGGAGATTGAACATGCGGCGTCGGGTCAGGCTGCGGGCGAATTCTTCCAGCTCGTCCAGCTTGCCCGCCAGATAACAGCCCCCGACAAGCGCGCCGATGGATGTGCCGGCAATCATTTCGATTTTGATATTGGCCTCGTCCAGCGCGCGCAGCACACCGATATGCGACCAGCCGCGTGCAGCACCGCCGCCAAGCGCCAGCGCTATCTTGCGCGGCTCACGCTTGATTTCAGGCTTCTCAATGACTTCCTGAGCAGGTGCTTCGACGTCTACACTGACAGTCCTGCGCCTTACCCCCCAGTTAAGCATCACCACGGACACCTCATCGTTTCGTTCAGACTAGCGAAACTTGGTATCCAAAGAATAAATGCTGCAAATTAATGACGCGAGACCTATTCGCGTCATCACATCGAATTGAAAACGATCAATGATCGTGATCGCAAGCGCCGTCGGCTTCCATTTCCAGCGTCGTTTCACCGTTCTCGGTAACCACCTGCCGGTAGAAGCAGGACCGGCGTCCGGTGTGGCAAGTGGGACCGTCACCAGCGACGCGCACCTTCAGCCACAAGGCGTCCTGATCGCAATCGGTGTGCAATTCGATGACGCTTTGCAGATTACCGGACGTTTCACCCTTTTTCCAAAGTGTGTTGCGCGAGCGTGACCAGTAATGCGCGATGCCCGTTTCCAGCGTCAGGCGCAGCGCTTCCGCATTCATATGAGCCACCATCAAAAGCACGCCGTCCCGTTCATCGGTGACGACAGCCGTGATGAGGCCGGAAGCGTCGAAGCGCGGCATGAATACCGCACCTTCTTCTATCGTCTTTTTATCAGAGGGCTGGGCAGGGAAGGTCGTCATTGTCTCGCCTGAAACGGATAAGAGGCACGGGCTTTCTACCACGTGCCTCGAAATATTTGAAAAACGTCGGTCATGCATGCCCGAAAAGCCGAAACCTTTCGGGACAGTGCATTATTTGCTGCGCGAGAGGGTCATGAAGCGCACCTGTTCATCCACCTTGGTCTTCATCTCACCGGTGAAGGTGGTGGTGATGGTGGTCGAACCCTGCTTGCGGATACCGCGCATGGCCATGCACATATGCTCGGCCTCGATCATCACGGCAACGCCGCGTGGCTTCAGAATGGTCTGAATGCTGTCGGCGATCTGGGCGGTGATGCTTTCCTGCGTCTGCAGGCGATGCGCGAAAATATCGACCACGCGGGCGATCTTCGACAGGCCGACAACCTTGTGGTCGGGCAGATAGGCGACATGCGCCTTGCCGATGATCGGAACCATATGGTGTTCGCAATGCGAGAAGAAGGAAATGTCCTTCACCAGCACCATATCGTTATAACCGGCGACTTCTTCGAACACGGTGCCAAGCACTTCTTCGGGGCTTTCCGCATAACCGGAAAAAAGCTCCTTATAGGCTTTGGCAACACGCTTTGGCGTTTCCAGAAGGCCTTCGCGGTCCGGATTATCGCCAGCCCACAGCAAAAGCGTGCGGACTGCCGCTTCCGCGTCGGCCTGCGTTGGCGTGCCGTGCAACGGGGTTACATTTGCCTGCTTCTTCGAAGGCAGGCCGGATTCGTCATCTTCTTTGAGGATGCGCGCGTCCATCAGTATTCTCCAGTAGTCTCCTTCGGGGAGGAGACGAGTTAAACGGACAATACAACGATACGCTTTGCGAGCGGGCGATGTATTGATCCGGCGGTTAGGCCCACCGGACAGGTTTTCATGCCGCCACCACGGCGTTGTGCTAAAACATGATACCTGAAAGCACAAAGGCTTTTTTATACGTTATCATGCTCTAAAACACACTATCAGAACGTTCAACAATAGTTTTAAGTCCAACGTCCTGACACCATCCAAAGTGCAGGCATTACTTGCCTAATATATAGGGAGTAAATTGCAACTTCAAACTGCCGTCGAAAAACATTTTTTTGTTTTTTCTCAGGCTGGTGTCACCATTGTGAAATTCGTATCATTTCGGCGCAATGAAAAGCGGCAGGGGCAGGATTCGAAATCAGCTGAATCTGGCGCTATCTACGGATTTGAAGTTCCTGACTGCTGGCACCATGTAAGAACATGAGGCTGCATAGCCAGCATACCGGGCGGAAGGCTCACGCATATGATCGACGACATTTACAACAAGCGCATTCTGGAATTTGCGGGCAATATGGAACGTATCGGTCGGTTGGCCGAGCCTGATGCCGTCGCAACGATGCATTCCAAACTGTGCGGTTCGACGGTCACCGTCTATCTCAAGATGGCCAATGGTGTCGTCACCGATTTTGCGCATGAGGTGAAGGCGTGTGCACTGGGGCAGGCGTCCTCGTCGGTCATGGCGCGCAATATCATTGGCGCGACCGCCGACGAACTGAAAGCCGTCCGCGGTGCAATGTATGCCATGCTCAAGGAAAACGCCCCGGCTCCGGAAGGACGATTCGAAGACCTCAAATATTTCGAGCCGGTGCGCGAATACAGGGCCCGCCATGCATCGACGCTTCTGACCTTCGATGCTGTTGTCGATTGCATTCGCCAGATCGAAGACAAAGCCAAGGCCGCCTGACGCCATGTGTTCCTGTGGTAAAGACCACACGGCTGATACGCCGCCTCAGGCAAAGCGATACAGCCGCAACTTCACCGATGGCTGGCGCAAAACGCCGGGGAGGGTGTTCGGCACGGCATTCGTTCGACTCTATCAGCTGACGCTGTCGTCGCTGATCGGCAACTCCTGCCGCCATATGCCGACCTGTTCCGAATATGCCTATGAGGCAATCGCCCGCCACGGCCTGTGGAGCGGCGGTTGGATGGGGCTTTTTCGCGTCATGCGCTGTGGCCCGTTCGGCACCCATGGTTTCGATCCGGTGCCGCGCGAACTGGCGGGCGACCTCAAATGGTATTTGCCCTGGCGCTACTGGCGCTGTTCGGCTCCTCACGACTAAATACCCATGTTTTTACGCGATGCTTAGAATTCATTAACGATATCAATGTTTCTTAGGGAATAAGAATTGAGGCATCGTTATGGTCTTTTTCAGGCCGCAATTTGCCTGCACATCCAGCTAGCAATTCCATATCCGCGAGCCATCATGCTAACATTGCCGTCCCGTTTCGCACGTTTCGTTGCTTCCGTAGCGTTTGGAGCCACCGTTCTGTGTGCCTCCACAGCATTGGCGAAGCCGTCGTGGGTCGTGTTCGACGCTGATAGCAACCGAATACTCGGTCAGGACGACGCGAATCTCCAGCGCGCACCGGCCTCGCTCGCCAAGATGATGACGCTCTACATCACATTCGAAGCGCTGAAGACGGGTCGTCTCCATTGGGATGACGAGATGCCCGTCTCCAAAAATGCCGCTGCGAAAGTCCGCATGAAGCTCTGGCTCAAGCCGGAGCAAACCATTTCCGTGCGCGACACCGTCAATGCAATGATCATCATCTCGGCCAATGATGCTGCCACTGTGATGGGCGAATATATCGGCGGGTCCGAAGCGGCCTTCGGGCGTTTGATGACACAGCGCGCACGCCAGATCGGCATGAAGAGCACTTTCTTCGTCAATCCGTCAGGACTGACCGCCAATATGACGCAGCTCACCACAGCACGCGACATGGCGGTGCTTGGCATGGCGCTGCGCCGTGATTTCCCGGAACAATATGCGCTGTTTTCCCAGCGCTCCTTCACCTATCGCGGCCGGGTTTATAACGGCCACAACAATCTGATGTACCGTTATGGCGGCGTCGATGGAATCAAGACGGGCTATACGAATGTATCCGGCTACAATCTTGTTTCGTCTGCGATCATTGATGGCAAGCATCTTGTCGGCGTTGTTCTGGGCGCCGGGTCGGCAGGCGAGCGGGACGGCCAGATGGCCAAGCTTCTGACCCGCTATGGCAATGCCAGCGGCGAGGGCACGGCTGTGGCTATGGCAAAGCCGGTCGCTTTTGCGCCAGCGCAAAAAGCAGCTCCGAAAAGAGATTCGGTTGCGGACTTGATCGACGATTCCCAGATCGAACAGGGTGACGGCGGTTATCTCGTCGCATCGGCAGGCGCGGCGTGGCGCATTCAGCTTGCCGCAACACCCACGCGTGCCGGAGCCAACGAACTTCAGGAAAAGTTCCGTCCCGCGGTGGATCAGGTCGCTCATGGGCTGAAGGGCGAGATTTCGCCGGACGGCAAGCGCCGCAAGGTCTATCGCGTCTGGTTTGGCGGCTTCAAGGATTCCGCTTCCGCCGAAAAGGCCTGCGCCAAGTTGAAAAAGCAGAATATCGACTGCTTGCCTATCAAGGGCTGACATCCCATTTACAAATTGGCTTATAAATCCCGACAAATAGCCCTGTCGGGATGCCGTGCTTTACTGGCCGGACAAAAAATATTAGAAGCCTCACGATACAAGCACGCATGATCATGAACCACCCGCAATCGTTGGCGGGACTGGATAAGGACGAATAGAATGTCGAATACCGTTTCCATGCAATTCCCCGATGGTTCCGTACGGGACTATGATGCGTCGACCACCGGCGCTGCACTCGCGGAATCAATCTCCAAATCTCTCGCAAAAAAGGCGGTGGCCTATGCCGTCGACGGCACCGTGCGCGATCTTTCCGATCCGCTTGGCGCTTCCGGCAAGATCGAGATTCTGACCCGCGAAGATCCGCGCGCGCTCGAACTGATCCGCCACGACACGGCACACGTTCTGGCGGAAGCCGTTCAGGAGCTTTTCCCCGGCACTCAGGTTACGATTGGCCCCGTCATCGAAAACGGCTTCTATTACGACTTTGCGCGCA
Source organism: Ochrobactrum teleogrylli (assembly GCF_006376685.1). Lineage (GTDB taxonomy): Bacteria > Pseudomonadota > Alphaproteobacteria > Rhizobiales > Rhizobiaceae > Brucella > Brucella teleogrylli. Next base: position 87,413 of record NZ_VEWL01000006.1, read on the forward strand.
ATGAACCGTTTACCCCGGACGACCTTCCGGTGATTGAAAAGAAGATGCGCGAGATCATTCAGCGCAACAAGCCGTTCACCAAGGAAATCTGGTCGCGCGACAAGGCCAGGCAGGTTTTTGCCGACAAGGGCGAAGCCTATAAGGTCGAACTCGTCGATGCGATTCCGGAAGGTCAGGACCTCAAAATCTATTACCAGGGCGACTGGTTCGATCTTTGCCGTGGTCCGCATATGGCTTCCACCGGCCAGATCGGCAATTCCTTCAAGCTGATGAAGGTTGCCGGTGCTTACTGGCGCGGTGATTCCAATAATCCGATGCTCACCCGCATCTACGGCACCGCTTTCGCAAACGACAACGACCTTCAGGCCTACCTGCATATGCTTGAAGAGGCCGAAAAGCGCGATCACCGTCGTCTTGGCCGCGAAATGGATCTGTTCCATTTTCAGGAAGAAGGTCCGGGCGTTGTGTTCTGGCATGCCAAGGGCTGGAAAATGTTCCAGAATCTGGTGAGCTATATGCGCCGTCGCCTCGACAGCCACGGCTATCAGGAGGTCAACGCGCCGCAGGTGCTGGACAAGTCGCTCTGGGAAACCTCCGGTCACTGGGGCTGGTATCGCGACAACATGTTCAAGGTGACGGTTGCCGGTGACGATACCGACGACGACCGCGTCTTTGCATTGAAGCCGATGAACTGCCCAGGTCACGTGCAGATTTTCAAGCACGGCCTGAAATCCTATCGCGATCTGCCGATCAAGCTTGCCGAGTTCGGCAACGTCCATCGTTACGAGCCGTCCGGCGCTCTGCACGGCCTGATGCGCGTGCGCGGCTTCACGCAGGACGACGCGCACATCTTCTGCACCGAAGAGCAGATGGCGGCGGAATGCCTGCGCATCAACGATCTCATTTTGTCGGTTTATAAGGATTTCGGCTTCGAAGGGATCACCATCAAGCTCTCGACCCGACCTGAAAAGCGCGTCGGTTCCGACGAGCTGTGGGATCGCGCTGAGAGCGTGATGATGAAGGTTCTGGAAGAAATCGAACAGCAGTCAGACGACATCAAGACCGGCATTCTGCCGGGCGAGGGTGCCTTCTACGGACCGAAGTTCGAGTATACGCTGAAAGACGCCATTGGCCGTGAATGGCAGTGCGGCACCACGCAGGTCGATTTCAACCTGCCGGAACGTTTTGGCGCGTTCTACATCGACAAGGAATCCGACAAGCGCCAGCCGGTCATGATCCATCGCGCCATCTGCGGTTCGATGGAGCGCTTCCTCGGTATTCTGATCGAGAACTTCTCCGGTCACATGCCGCTCTGGTTCGCGCCGGTTCAGGTCGTGGTGACGACGATCACTTCGGATGCGGATGATTATGCGGTCGAAACAGCCGCCAAGCTGAAGGCTGCCGGTTTGCAGGTCGTCACCGATCTGCGCAACGAGAAGATCAACTACAAGGTTCGCGAACATTCGCTCCAGAAGGTTCCGGTCATTCTCGTTTGCGGCAAGCGTGAAGCGGAAGAACAGACAGTCAATATGCGCCGCCTCGGCTCTCGTGATCAGGAATCGATGACGCTTGATGAGGCTATTGCCCGTCTTACCGAAGAGGCCACCCCGCCGGATTTGATCCGCCTCAAGAATGGCGGCAGATAACAAACGCCTCGCTCCAAACAAAAAGACCGCGCCTTGGCGCGGTCTTTTCTATTTTCACGATTCTATACAAAACGGCCACCACGGTATGAATCTGCATTCCTTTGCGGGAATCAGCCGTTTAGCTGGAACTGGGAGGCATCCGGTCCCAAATTCCGTACATTGAACCGAAGCCATGCCCTGGTTCGCACTATTTACACTCAATTCCGCAGCTCCTGCATAGACTTGTGAAGCAACAAGAACGCTAAATGTCAAAACAATAAGCTTTTTCATTCGAATACCTTGAAGAAATATTAAAGGGACGAATGTAAGTTTATTTGAAAAATAAAAATTCAAAATGCCAATATCGCGCTATGGATAATTGTCTAATTAAAAATTGTCATTGTTTGTATTGACGCTCATCTCTTCCGAAAAAAAAATACATGTCTTTTCGGGGTTATCTCTAATCAAGAGAGTCGTCAGATGCCTCAGATTCCTTGTTGGCAATGACTTCGACTTCCTCATTTTTTCCGGACGTAACCTTGAAATCCCGTTGATAGATGCGGTCTTTGTTCTTTGCGACGGCGACATAATCGCCTTCGATCAGAACCAGCGAGGAATAGGCGCCCACACTTTCGCGCACCACATCGCCCGAGGCGTTGAGAACGGACCACGACGTGTCGGCCAGCGCTTCACCGCCCCGTTCGCGCACGAGCTTGAGGGTCATTTCCGCAGCACGATGCTCGACCGTGGCTTCGGTGAGTTTGCCTGCTTCGACACGAATATCGGCACGGATGATCGCATTGGCCGAACCATAATTGGAAACGACGTGGTAGGTGCCGCTATTGAGCCTGATGATCGCATTGGGCTTCACATCGGGAACGATCAAGGAACGATCACTATTGTCTTCGTCCGCATAGATCGAGAACCGCAGCAGATCATTGTTAATCTTGCTTTTGTCGGGCAGAACCGCACTCAGCTTCATCCCGCCCGCATCGAGCATCATGAGTTCCTGTCGGGCGTTGCCACCAAGCGTAATGCGCTTGGTTGCGCCAGCGCGCCCATAGGCCACGTGAACGAGGTAACTTCCCTCCGGCAGATTGAAGACAGCGCTTCCGCCCTGTGCACTGGCGATCAGCGGCAATTGTCCGTCTGGCCCGACATTGGGAGAGAAAACGCGCCAGACCAAACCCGTTGGTATGTCGCTGCCATCATCCACGAGGCGTGCCTTGAGATCCAGTTCACTGGTTTTCATCAAGGGATTGTTTTCCGGGCTCGTCGGTGACGCATAGGGGCTGAGCGTTGGCAGATCGAGCGGCGGTTCAGGCAGGTTCAATCCACTGCTTGCCTCGGCAGCAGGATCGAGACCCTGCGCCCATGCGGGTACACCCGGAATCGCGGATAGCAGTGCGACAGCAACCCATTTGCCGCGAAAGTATCGGGATATTTGAACGCAAGGCAGAAGTTTGAAAACCGACATAGCTTTTTTGATCCCATGCCGGTGTCGAATTCAAGGCCAAATCGTTTCTGCCACCGGCATTTTTTTAACCATGGCTGTGCTGCGGTTTGCCAGAGTTTTGACTTTACACCGCCCCTGTGACGGGCGAGAAGAGGCGGCCCTCTCTAAACCGGAGTGGCAGTTCAGGTTTTAGCAAGTTCCAGTCGTGAGGTTTCCCGTGGCGCATCCGGTGTTCGATTTTCTAGCTCAGCGTAGTTCCACGCCGATTTCCGCAATCGGCGCTCCCGCACCGGAAGGTGAAGAACTGGCCGAACTGCTCAAGGTCGCGGCCCGCGTTCCCGATCATGGCCGCCTCACGCCCTGGCGCTTCATTTTGTACCGCGGCGATGCTCGCAAACGGGTAGGGGAGTTGCTGGTCAAGCGCGCCGAAGAGCGCGAAGGCCCACTGCCGGAAGGCCGCAAGGAGCAGGAATTGACCCGATTCTCGCGCGCGCCGCTGGTGATCGGCATCATATCGTCCCCAGTGGGACATGAGCGCATCCCGGAATGGGAGCAGTTTCTGTCAGCTGGCGCCGTTGCGATGAACCTCTGCATTGCTGCCAATGCGCTCGGCTATGCCACCAACTGGATCACCAACTGGTATTCAAATGACGCGCCGTCCCGCGCGTTTCTCGGTCTCGCGCCGAATGAACGCGTGGCTGGTTTCGTTCATATTGGTACAGCCGAAAACAAGATGCCAGAGCGCCCCCGCGCTGATATGGACAAGATTGTTTCCGACTATTCCGGCCCGTGGGCGGGATAAGTTATCGCCTTAAAATCATTTCCTAACACAAGGAAATATCGATGTTTTATGAGCCGAAAGAGGGGCATCCGCTGCCCCATAATCCCTTCAAGGCAATTGTCGCGCCGCGTCCGATCGGCTGGATCGGCACCTGTTCGAAGGACGGAGCAGTCAATCTCGCTCCATACTCGTTCTTTAACGCGATCTGCGACACGCCGCCGATGGTGATGTTTTCGTCCAGTGGCATCAAGGACAGCGTGACGTTTATCGAAGAAACGGGCGAGTTCACGGCCAATCTGGTGAGCGACCATCTCAAGACGCATATGAATGCGTCATCCGTCGACGCGCCGCGTGGTGTCAGCGAGTTCGACTATGCCGGATTGACCCGCGCATCGTCGAAAATCATTGCCGCTCCGCGTGTCAAGGAAGCCTACGCGTCACTGGAATGTGTCGCCGTGGACATCCGGCGATTGCAGGACAAGGAAGGCCAGACGACCAATAACTATATGGTCATCGGGGAAGTCGTCGGCGTCCATATCGATGAAAACATTCTGACTGACGGCCTTGTCGATATCGCCAAGGTAAAACCGGTAACCCGGCTTGGTTATATGGATTACGCCACGACGGAGAGCGTCTATCAGATGTTCCGGCCGAAATGGAAAGATCAGTAAGAGGGGCTTGTTAAAGCCCCTTTTTCTTGGCTTCGGTCCAGATATCTTCCATTTCCTCAAGGCTTGCTGAATCGAGGCTGTTTCCTGCCTCATCCAGCGTCTTTTCGATGAAATGGAAGCGCCGCTTGAACTTCTCATTGGCAGAAATCAGCGCCGTTTCTGCGTCAATCTCAAGGTGACGGCCCAGATTGACCATGGCGAAGAGCAGGTCGCCATATTCTTCCGCGATATTGGCTTTGTCCTGTGCGGCCATCGCTTCCTTCAGCTCGGCGGTTTCTTCCGAAATCTTGTCGAGAATCGGTGCCGCCTCAGACCAGTCAAAGCCAACTTTTGCTGCTTTCTGCTGCAATTTCAAAGCGCGGACGAGGGCAGGGAAGGCATTCGGAACATCGTCAAGAAAACCGTTGCTCTCGCTCGTATCAAGCCCGAGATTGGCGCGGCGTTCCGCCCGCTCCGCCTTCTCTTCCGCCTTGATCCGGTTCCACGACCCCTTGGCCATACCGGCGCTTCGGGCTTGCGCATCGCCAAAAACATGCGGGTGGCGGCGGATCATCTTGTGCGTAATCGCCTGCACAACGTCGCCGAAGGCAAAACTGCCCTGTTCCTCGGCCATCCGCGCATGGAAAACCACTTGCAGCAGAAGATCGCCCAGTTCCTCGCGCAGATCGTCCATATCGTCGCGCTCGATGGCGTCGAGAACCTCATAGGCTTCTTCCAGCGTATATGGCATGATCGAGCGGAAGTTCTGCTCCACATCCCAGGGGCAGCCGGTTTCCGGATTTCGAAGGGCGGCCATAATTTCGAGCAGGCGGTCGATATTGCGGGAAGGGGTCATCTGCGCTCCATCGAACTTCGTTAATACCGTTGCCAGTTGCTCCCAAAGAATCATCTGGAACGGGTTGAAGTCCGTTGCCGATTTTGCATAGTCAGCTCGGGATCGCACATCGGGGCGGCATGTTCAACAAGTGGATACTTGATCAATGACAATTCTTGTGACTGGCGGTGCCGGCTATATCGGCTCTCATACCTGCGTTCAGCTGATCGAGGCAGGCCATGAAGTGGTCGTGGTCGACAATTTCGACAACAGTAACCCGGAAGCCCTTCACCGGATCGAAAAAATCACCGGTCGCGCGCCCATTCGCGAGCCGGGCGACATTCGCGATCGCGCGCTTCTGGAGCAGATCATCACCCGTCACAAATGCACGGCGGTGATCCATTTTGCGGGCCTGAAGGCTGTCGGAGAATCAAATGAGAAGCCGCTGCATTATTATGACTGCAATGTGCTGGGCACGCTGCGGCTGTTGCAGGCGATGGAGGCCACCGGCGTCAAAACGCTGGTCTTCTCATCCTCCGCCACCGTCTATGGCGATCCGCAAAAGCTGCCGATCACCGAAGACCAGCAGCTTTCCGCGACCAATCCCTATGGCCGTACCAAGCTGATCATCGAAGAAATGCTGCGCGATCTCTATAACAGCGACAACAGCTGGAGGATCGCCATTCTGCGTTACTTCAATCCCGTCGGCGCGCATGAAAGCGGCCTGATTGGCGAAGACCCGAAAGGCATTCCGAACAATCTGATGCCGATCATCGCCCAGGTTGCAACTGGACGCCGGGAAAAGCTCAACATCTGGGGCAATGACTATGCGACACCGGATGGCACGGGCGTCCGCGATTACATCCACGTGGTCGATCTGGCCGCTGGACACCTCAAGGCTCTGAAAAAGCTGGACGAGCCGAAATGCTTCGCCGTCAATCTCGGCACAGGGCAGGGCTACAGCGTCCTCGATGTCGTCAAGGCGTTCGAGCATGTCTCCAACCGCCAGATCAATTACGAAATCGCACCGCGTCGTCCGGGCGACGTTGCCGAATGCTACGCCGATCCAACTTTTGCCAATGATTTCCTCGACTGGTCGGCTGAAAAGAACTTGCGCGAGATGTGTCAGGACATGTGGAACTGGCAGGCAAAAAATCCCAATGGTTACGAATAGGTCGGCGTCACGCGCTCATCGCAAGTAAATCCCGGAAAAGTGAAGCAGACGGGTCTGTTTTCGATCCACCAATGGTTGAAAACAGGCCCGATGCGTTTAATAAACAGGCCCCGCAAAATGGGCTTATGTCCCTGAATATCCCTGTTTCATGGATACGAAACGGCGCCCAATTTCCTAAAAGGCGCGCCGAACAAGATTGGACGAAAGAATGCGCTTCCTGCCGGATAAATTCACCACAATGTTGATCGCCACAATTCTGCTGGCATCGGTGCTCCCGGTACAGGGCGAGTTTGCCGAATGGTTCGGCATGGCGACAAAAGTGGCCGTCGGTCTTCTTTTCTTCCTGCATGGAGCGCGGTTGTCGCGCGAAGCCGTTATTTCAGGCATCACCCACTGGAAGCTGCATCTCGTGGTCTTCCTGTCCACTTTCGTGCTGTTTCCGATTCTGGGCCTCACAGCGGGATGGGTTATTCCGGGCCTCGCACAATCGGCCTTCTATACCGGCATTCTCTACATCTGCGTTCTGCCTTCGACGGTCCAGTCATCCATCGCATTCACATCGATGGCGGGTGGCAATGTGTCCGCGGCGATTGTCTCGGCTTCTGCGTCGAATATTTTCGGCATGTTTCTGACGCCACTGCTGGTGGGCTTGCTTTTTGCGGTGCAAAGCGGAGGAGGCGGCATCTCTCTCGATGCGTTTGAATCTATTCTGCTGCAATTGCTGCTGCCCTTCGTTCTGGGTCAAACCCTGCAGCCCTGGATCGGCAATTTCATGCGGCGCAACAGCAAGCCGCTCAGCTTCGTGGATCGCGGTTCGATCCTGATGGTCGTCTATCTGGCTTTCAGCGAAGCCATCGTGGAAGGCCTTTGGAAATCGGTCTCCTGGGACGATCTGGTGATGATGCTCGGTGTCAACATCGTGCTGCTGATTGCCGTCTTGTTGATTACCTGGTACGGCAGCAAGCGACTGGGCTTCAATCGCGCTGATTGCATAACCATCCTGTTTTGCGGCTCCAAGAAAAGCCTTGCCAGTGGTGCGCCGATGGCTAGTGCCATTTTCGCGAGCGCCAATGTCGGCAGTATTGTGCTACCATTGATGCTGTTTCATCAGATACAGCTTATGGCTTGCGCGGTGATTGCGCGAAAACTGGCCGATCATAAATAAGCTGCACGACCATCAGACTTTGAAAAGGCATTACGACAATGGCGCAGACCGACGACAAATCCTTCGATGAGGACGCTCTGGCGGAAGCCTATGATCGTGCGCTTGCGCTTGAAAAGGCTGGCGATTTCGACGGCGCTGCTAAGGCCTATGAAGAAGTTCTGGCCATCGATCCCGACGATCATGGCGGCGCTACCGTGCGGCTTGCCAGCATGGGACGCGGCGCAGTTCCGCTGAAAGCGCCAGATGCTTATGTGGCGACGTTGTTCGACCAGCATGCCGAAATGTTCGACACAATTCTCGTGGACCAGCTCGGTTACGACGTGCCGCTGCAATTGCGCGAAATATTGCTGGAGATCGACGACGAGTTTCATCGTGATCGTATGCTTGATCTTGGTTGCGGCACGGGCCTTTCCGCCGATGCACTCGACGACATGGCGACGCACAAGACGGGCGTGGACATTTCTGAAAACATGATCGAAGTCGCTTTTGAAAAAGGTGATTACGACGCGCTGTTCGTCGGCGAAGCGGTACGCTTTCTGGAAACCACCGCCGAGGACAATTGGGACCTCATCGTGGCAACCGACGTGCTGCCTTATATGGGCGAACTGGATCGGTTCTTTGCAGGCGTGGCGACGCAACTGGAGCCGGACGGCTATTTTGGCTTCTCCAGTGAAACGCAGGACGATACGCGCTTTGCGGGCCGGGCGTTTATGGTCGGCGATTATCAGCGTTTCGCGCATGCAAAATCATACGTGACAGCAATGCTGGATGCGCACGGCATGGACTGCATCCGCTGTGAAAACATCACCGTGCGCAGCGAACAAGGATCGCCGGTTCCCGGACATCTTTACGTCGCGCGACGTCGCTGACATTTCGATCCAGCGTGGTTGAACTGAACCACGCTAGATCGCTTGATGACGGTTGGCGTAATTGTCTGGTTCATCGAATAGTCGTGGAGCTGGACGTGCTTTCACATCGCCGTTTCATGAACATGATTGTTCCATAATCTATCTTATGTGATCGACATATATAACAGGGGTGGGTTCTAGCTTGAAGTGCGACCGACCTACGATGGCCATACCGATCTGACCTGCGATATGGGCCTGACACCAATGGCGTATCGTTCCCTTCGAAACGCGAGAAACCATCATTGCTCGTGCCTTCACTCACTTCGCCGCGCCGAGATATTTAGTCCTCAGCTTTGCGATCTCCTCGCTTTCATGCAGGCTGATGATGGCTACGCTGGCTGGTTGGACGAGTTCGCTGTGACGCGGAAATGCAAATCCGTATTTGTCCGGGCTGAATGCACCGCCGACAAGATCGAGCGGCTGATCGGTATGCTGATGCATATAATATTCCAGCACGGGACCGTCTGCGACGATTGCCGCTATCTCGTCATTGACGAGCGCGGTAACGGCTTCCGGCAAATGATCGAACGAAACTGTGGCGATGGACCGGGATTTCAGAAACTGTTCTGCAACGCTGCCAGTTCGCACACCAACGGATTTTCTCTGCAGGTCGCTCAGGTTCGATATCCTGTTGTCGATATGCGCCACGGTCATCACGCTGGTGATCGATGATGTGACATAGGCGATAATGGCGATGCCGAAGACCATCCAGAAGGTTTGCCAGATACGTCCAATCCAACCGAACAGATTTTTGCGTGAGGTTTTGCCGGAAGTGGCAATCGAAACCACATGATGGAAGCTCTCCGCCAGCCCTTCCCGCCACCGTTTCGGAAAACTTTCATCAAAACGCCTGTCGAACAGTGTCAGAAGCACCGTTGCCGCAAGCAGAATTCCCAGAATCCAGACATAGGTGGTCAGATGGCCAGCGCGGCCGAGGTGTCCGACAAGGTCACCCCAGCCGGTACCGGCCTGGGTATGCACCATGATACGCAGACCAGCATCGAACCATGGATAGGTAAAATCGGCGACCTCAGCCCGACTTTCGGTGATAGTCAGATTGGTAACGGCTGCATCGACTTTGCCCTCGGAAACGGCCCTCATCAACGCGCCGTAGTTTTGAAATTCCACATAATGCGATGCAATATTCAGGCGTTCAGCGATGTTCTGCCAGATGTCGATCGCCATGCCGGAGTAACTATTGCCCTCATTGTTGACGAAAGGTTCGCTGACATAAACGCCAACTTGCACAGGCTTTGGGGCTTGTGTCGGCCCCTGCGCATTAGCAGTTGCGCAAATCGTCAACAGAAACAAAACGAAAAAAAGAATGGATATTAGTCGATAATATAAATTATAGAATAATAATATAATCATATCCCCCGCCCCGTTATCAATTTAATATGATGCATTGAAATGTAAATTGCAAAATATATTTGTTTTATTGTTGAATAAATATAAGTAATATCTAATTATATTAAGATAACAAACACAAAAAACGTGACCGGCCCGACGCTTAAAGCGTGACTGATCAGGCGTTTCATCTCATCTGTGATTGACAAAATCGGCGGTTGATTAAAATCATTTCCTCACTGCGCGCATCATGAGAATGACTGAAAAGTGTATGGAGCCTGGAACGGTCTAAGACCAAAGCAGCATGTATTCGTCGTGTACATGTTGTATGACCCGACATGGGTTCCAGCGCTCGCGTTCCTGACCGGCATTTGTGGGTCTTGACGCATATTAAACGGGCATTCCCGGCCCGCTGGCTGGATGGGATAGAAGGTAGAGTTATAGATGTTGGAAGCACGTATTCGAAACGCTTCGCTGCGAGAAAAGATCATCACGCCGGAGCAGGCGGCCAGCCTCATTAAGGATGGCATGATCGTCGGCATGAGCGGCTTTACCCGCGCCGGTGACGCCAAGGCAGTTCCGGTTGCCATGGCAGCGCGTGCGGCAACCGATCCTTTTCAGATCACGCTGATTACCGGCGCTTCGCTTGGACATGACGTCGACAAGATCCTGACCGAAGCCCATGTGCTTGCGCGCCGTATGCCATTTCAGGTCGACCGTACCCTGCGTTCCGCGATCAATCGCGGTGAGGTCATGTTCATCGACCAGCATCTGTCTGAAACGGTCGAGCAGTTGCGTTCCAACCAGATCGGTCCGATCGATTATGCTGTTGTCGAGGCGCTGGCGATCACCGAAAGCGGTGGCATCATTCCGACCACGTCGGTCGGCAATTCGGCAAGCTTTGCCATCCTGGCCGAGAAGGTGATCGTCGAGGTCAATCTCAATCAGCCTATGGCGCTTGAAGGCCTGCACGACATCTATATTCCGACGAAGCGCCCTACCCGCGACCCCATCCCGGTCACGGCCTGCGACAGCCGCGTCGGCCTGCCCTACATTCCGATTCCGGTCGAGAAAATTGCCGGTATCGTCATTACGCAGGAAAACGACAGCGCCTCGACGGTCGAACCTGCCGACAGCGAAACCGTTGCCATTGCCACCCACCTGATCAATTTTCTTAAGCAGGAAGTGGAGCATGGCCGTCTCGATCTGACACTGAACCCGCTTCAGGCCGGCATTGGCACCATTGCAAACGCTGTGCTCAACGGTTTTGCCGATAGCCCTTTCCACAATCTGCGTATGTATAGCGAAGTGCTGCAGGACAGCACCTTCGAGCTTTTCGATGCTGGAAAGCTGGACTACGCCTCCGGTGCATCGATCACGCTCAGCCCCGCCGTCGGCGAGCGCGTCTTCAACAATATCGACCGCTATCGCGACAAGCTGATCCTGCGCCCGCAGGAAATCAGCAACCACCCGGAAGTCATTCGCCGCCTCGGCATTATCGGCATCAACACCGCGCTTGAGTTCGATATTTATGGCAATGTGAATTCCACCCATGTCGATGGCACACATATGATGAACGGTATTGGCGGCTCGGGCGATTTTGCGCGCAATGCTTATATCTCGATCTTCGTCAGCAAGTCCGAAGCCAAAAATGGCGCCATTTCATCCATCGTTCCGATGGTCACCCATGTGGACCATACGGAACATGACGTCGATATTCTGGTGACCGAACAGGGCCTTGCCGATTTGCGCGGCCTCGCCCCGCGTGAGCGCGCCCGTGTGATCATCGACAATTGCGCGCATCCGGATTATCGGGACCAGCTCAATGATTATTTCGAGCGCGCCTGCGCGCGTGGCGGCCACACGCCACACCTTCTGGAAGAAGCTTTCAGCTGGCACACACGCCGTCGCGAAAGCGGCACCATGAAGCAGGGATAATATTCTTCTGCGGGTGGCGGTAGTTCAAATCCAGCCACCCTTCGCCCTTCCCGCTCGCAGTTCCAGCGGAACTTTCTCTACGTCGAAACGTTATCCGGCATATCGTTTTCCAACGGGAGACGAGAATGCTGCGAAAGGACTTGGGCTCTTGCACCAGCCTTTTCGCTTAACGTTCAGTCTGACGTTCTGGAGGAGCGGCGGTCAGACGGTAAGAACAATGCGCCGTTCCAGTAAGGGTCAGAACAGCTATGTCCATCCTCATCGGCCTTCTGATAACAATTCTTGTTATCTTCCTCGTTCTTTATCTCATCAACATGCTGCCACTGGATGCGAAGGTGAAACAGATCGCTCAAGTTATCGTGATCATCATCGGCATCATCTCGCTTCTGAAATACCTCGCTGTCTTCTGACGACCACCGCCTTACCGGTTCACAACCGGAAATCTCCAAACGTTATGCACTGCCCGGATAAGACGAGTTCTTTCGAAGCGTCCTTGCCATCTGTACGCCTCGGAAGGCTCGTCTTCGTCGCTTGAGCATGGTTCGAAAAGCACGAAGCTGTTTCGGATAAGATGTGGGCAAAAGCCAAAGATTATAGGGATTACGGTGATTCAACTTTCGCTGAAACTGCTCCGGGCGGTTGTTTCCGTCCCTTGCTTATGTTAGCCATTTCAAAGCGAATATATCCTTCGAAAATCCCGATACCTCCCCCGCTCTTGTTGTCTTTTTGCTTGCCCGCACGAGGACAACTAAAACCTTAAATTGTGTCTTTCGGGGTACGCTTCTTGGAAAAGTTGCATTCGGGCTTTTTGGTATCTTTTCCTTACGAGCAGTTGCTCTTATAAGCCGTTCAATCAATTGCTCCCTTAACGTAAGGTTTCGAGTGGCAAACAGATAATCCTGATCCGGGGACGGGGAGTAAGGAAATGAAGGCAGCTTTATGGAAAGCAGGAGTGATAACCCTTTCTGTCGTGCTGTTTTCTGTCACGCTGACCTGGACTGCTGCCGCCCTGTCTGGTGAAAGACCTGGGATTGTGGCGCTGGCGCTCAGCTCTGGAATTCCCTTTGCCACGGCTTTTCCGTCACTCGCTTATATTTTCCGGCAGCATAACAGGCTGAAAGACGCCTATACCCAGCTTGAGAAAGCGCATGTTGAATTGCAGGCGCGCGCGCGCGTCGATCACATGACGGGATTGCTCAATCGCGAAGCGCTTTTCGACGCCATGAAAGTCAGCCGGTCGCGTATTGAAACAGGTGTACTGATGGTGATCGATGCCGACCACTTCAAAGCCATCAACGATACGTTCGGCCACAGCGCCGGCGACCGTGCTTTAAAGCTGATTGCTTTTGCCCTGCAAAACGTGACGCGTAAAGGCGATCTGGTCGGGCGCATCGGCGGCGAGGAATTCTGCGTCTTCCTGCCGGGCGCGAGCAGCGAAACCGGCGTGCGCGTAGCGCAGCGCATCCGTACGGAAGTGGAAGGCACGCCCTTTCACTCGACCGAATATCAGGTCTATCCGCTGACGATCAGCATCGGCGTGGCTTCCGCTCCAAAAACCGAAACCAATTCGCAAGTGATGAGCCGCGCCGACCGCTGCCTGTATATGGCCAAGCAACGCGGACGCAATTGCGTGGTGCTGGATGAAGAAAGCGCTCGACTGGCGAGCGCTTCAGTTGTCTCTATCAACAGTGGTCGCGAAATAGCGCGCAGCTGATATTCGGTGAGCTATTCAACCCAAGGGATAACTTCTTCCTCCGACCAGCCGACCGGAACAAAACCCATCTTCTGATAGAGCTGCAAAGCGCGCGGGCTGTCGAGCGTATTGGTATGGATCGCAATTTTCTGCGGCCCGTGCGCCCAGGCCGCCGAGATTGCTTCACTGAGAAAGAACTTGCCAAGCCCCCGCCCCTGAAAATCGGGTATCAGGCCAAAATAGAGGATTTCTGCCGTTTCCGGCATGGCTGTCAGATCGAGTTCCACAAAACCGGCTGGATTGCCATCGGCATAAAGCACGTGAATTTCACTCGTATCGGCGTGGATAATGTCGGCCACTTCCGCATCGCTCTGCAGGCGGCGCATCATCCAGTGATGCTGCCGCCCCACCTGCTCGTAAAGATAGCGATAGAAATGCACCGGCATGCCGCTCGCCCGCATTATGGCGAGCCGCAAACCAGAGGGAACCGGCACGGAAATCGCCGGTCGCGTCTGCATTTCCAGATGCGTAATGCGGGCTTTCAGCTTTTCGACCATGATCAGTCGGCTTCGCCCGTCACTACCGGGGTATCCTGCCTGCTACCCCATTCGCTCCAGGAACCGTCATAAAGCCGGTTATCCTTATGGCCGAGCGAGGCCAGCGCCAGCATGATGACCGCCGCCGTGACACCAGAGCCGCAGCTTGTGACGACAGGCTTGGTGAGATCGACGCCAGCCTTGTCGAAAATTGCGCGCAGACTATCCAGATCCTTCAGCTCGCCGTTCTCCGACAGCGTCCCGACTGGAACATTACGCGCGCCCGGCATGTGACCAGAGCGCATGCCCGCGCGCGGTTCGGCGTCGCGACCGGTAAAACGTCCGGCAGCGCGTGCATCGGCAATCTGCGAACGGCGCTCATCGACGATTTCCCGCATTTCGGCAAAATCGACGACGCCAGCCGGATCGAAAGCAGGCGTGAACAGCGTCGCCGCAATTTTCGTCGGTTCGTCGGTCACAGGATATCCTGCTGCCTTCCAGCCATCGAAACCGCCATCGAGAACGAAGACGTTTTTAACGCCCATGATGCGGAACATCCACCAGACACGCGGTGCTGCAAACATGCCGGGCCCATCATAGACCACCACGGTTTCATCTGCCGTGATGCCCATGGCGCCGACATGCTGCGCGAAGAGTTCGGGCGATGGCAAAGTGTGCGGCAGGCCGGAATCCTTGTCGGCGATCACGTCCTGATCGAAGAACACTGCGCCCGGAATGTGTGAGGCATTATATTCTTCAAGGCCATTGCGTCCCGCCGCAGGCAGATACCAGGATGCATCCACAATGGCGATGCCGGGCTTTTTCAGCCGCTCCTTCAACCAGTCGCGCGATACGACAAATGCGCTTTTCTCAACCATAGTCAAAACTCCTGTATGCTCACGCGTCCGGCAAAGCACCGAAGCGGATACGAAAACGGCGGTTTTCCTTGCCCTTTTTCTCGATCTTGCCGATATGGATTTCGCCCACTTCCTGCGTTTCGGACACATGGGTGCCGCCGCATGGCTGGGAATCGACTGCGCCATTTTCACCAATGGCGACAAGCCGGATACGTCCGAGCCCGACAGGCGGACGGACATTCTTCGATTTCACAATATCGGGGTTGGCGAGAAATTCTTCATCGCTGATCCAGTTGATCGAAACTGGATCATTGGCCTTGACCAGTTCCATGATCTTTTCGGTCACGAATTCCTTCGTGTAGGTCGGATCGGGCAGATCGAAATCGACACGGCTTTCATCCTCGCCCACCGCAGCACCGGTGATCGGGAACGGACAGGCGACCGACAACAGATGGCAGGCAGTGTGCATGCGCATCAGCTTATAGCGGCGCGGCCAGTCGATATGCAGGACGAGTGTTTCACCGACTGTCGGCACGGCCTGACCTTCGCCGGGCACATGGACGATTTCATTCTTGTTTTCGCCGGTAACGGTCGCAGTAATCTCGATCCGCGATCCATCGGCGCGCTCGAAAAAGCCGATATCCCCCGGCTGTCCGCCGGAGGTGGCATAGAAATTGGTCTGGTCCAGAATAATGCCGCCGGTGTCGGTAATGGCGAGAACCTTGCCCTCCGCCGTTGAAAGATAGGAATCTTCACGGAAAAGAGCATCGGTCTCATAGGCCATTGTTTTATTCCTCGAACGGTATGTCTATCTCGGTTTTTGTTTCCAGCCAGCCCGGCACCGGCAGGTTCTTGCCGCGCAGGAAGGATGGATTGAACATTTTCGATTGGTAACGATTACCATAGTCGCAAAGCACCGTCACAATTGTGTGGCCCGGACCGAGATCTTTTGCAAGCCGGATCGCACCGGCGATGTTGATGCCAGAAGAACCGCCAAGGCAAAGCCCCTCATTCTCCACGAGATCGAACACAACGTCGAGCGCGTCGGCATCCGCAACGCGATAGGAAAAATCAGGTGTGAACCCTTCCAGATTGGCCGTGATACGCCCCTGCCCGATGCCTTCGGTGATCGAATCGCCCTCGGCTTTCAATTCGCCGGTCGTGTAATAGGAGTAAAGTGCCGCGCCATAAGGATCAGCGAGCGCGATCTTGATGTCGCGATTGTGTTCCTTCAAACCAATGGCCGTCCCGACGAGCGTACCGCCCGATCCGACCGCCGCCACGAAACCGTCGACCTTGCCATTGGTATCGCGCCAGATCTCCGGCGCAGTGGTTTCGATATGCGCCTGACGATTGATTGGATTATCGAACTGGTTGGCCCAGATCGCGCCATTCGGTTCGGTTTTGGCCAGCTGCTCTGCCAGCCGCCCTGACAGTCGTACATAATTGTTGGGATTGCGATAAGGCGCTGCCGGAACTTCGATGAGTTCCGCTCCGAGCAGACGCAGCGCATCCTTCTTTTCCTGGCTCTGCGTTTCCGGAATGACGATGACCGTGCGATAGCCGAGCGCCTTGGCAACGAGCGTCAGGCCAATGCCGGTATTGCCTGCCGTGCCCTCAACAATGACACCGCCGGGGCGAAGCAGGCCGCGCTTTTCGGCGTCACGGATAATGTAGAGCGCCGCGCGGTCCTTGACCGACTGTCCCGGATTGAGGAATTCAGCCTTGCCGTAAATCTCGCAACCCGTAATTTCGGAAGCCTTCTTGAGACGAATCAATGGCGTGTTACCGATTGCGTCGAGGACCGATTGGAGCATAGCTTCCATCCTTCATCTTGGGCCGAATTGTTTGCCCGGAAAGTATGAGGAACTGCCCTGCCCTTCAAGGAAGGATGGAATAATTTTCCACGCGAACCGGCAAACTCAATCCACAAAAAGCCATCCCAAAAGAAAAAGCCGCCCGAAATGGGCGGCTTTTGTAAAAGATGTTCCGAAAGACGGTTACGCAGCGCGCTGACCACCGCCGCCATTGCCTGTGCGGCGCTTGCGGCGGAATGGGCGCTTTGCCTTCGGTGCAGCTTCGCCAGTCGCATTGGCATGGCCACCTGCGGAAGCGTGGTTGCCCCCACGATGTTCGCCCGGCTTCTGCGCTGGGCGACGATGCTGCTGCGGCGACGGGCCCTTGCGGTGCTGCGTCTTCTGCGGTTTGTCTTCGCCCACAATCGAAATGCGCGGCGCTGCTGCTGGCGCCGGAGCAAGCTTGACCGGAGCCTCCTTGATCGGAAGCTTGGTGCGGGTCACACGTTCTACTGCACGCAGCTTCGAATCCTCGGTCGCCTGATCGTACAGGGTGATCGAAGCGCCGCTTGCGCCATTGCGCCCGGTGCGACCGATACGATGCACGTAAGTTTCCGGCTCGTCAGGAAGGTCGTAGTTGACGACATGGCTGATGCCGGGAACATCAATACCGCGCGCGGCGATGTCGGTCGCAACCAGAATGCGTAAAGTGCCATCGCGGAAACCGTTCAGCGCGCGCTGGCGGGCATTCTGCGACTTGTTGCCGTGAATGGCCGCAACGTCGAACTTGTCGCGCTCAAGGTGGCGCACAACCGCATCCGCACCATGCTTGGTGCGGGTGAAGACGATGACCGAGCGCATGTTCTTGTCGGCCAGCAGAGCGGAAAGAAGACGACGCTTTTCCTTGGTCGGCACAGGATGCACAACCTGGGTGATTTCGGCAGCCGTCGTGCCCTGCGGCGCAACTTCCACACGAACCGGATCACGAAGCAGGCTACCCGCAAGCGCCGCGATTTCCTTCGGCATGGTGGCCGAGAAAAGCGCAGTCTGACGGTCGGCATGGGTTGCCTTGGCAATACGCTTCACATCGTTGATGAAGCCCATATCGAGCATGCGATCGGCTTCATCGAGCACCAGCCAGCGGGTCTGCGAAAGGTCAACCAGACCTTCGCGCATCAGATCCGTCAGACGGCCCGGCGTTGCGATCAGCACGTCAATGCCGGGCGCGATACGCTTGATCTGCGTCAGCTTCGATACGCCACCGAGCACGAGCGCAGTCGAGATATGCGCACTCTTGGAAACATTGCGGATCGTCTGTTCAATCTGGACTGCCAGCTCGCGGGTCGGTGCGAGGACAAGCGCACGCGCCGTCTTCGGGCGGCGCTTATCGCCCAGACCGATGATCTTTTGCAGGATCGGCAGGCTGAAAGCCGCGGTCTTGCCCGAGCCGGTCTGCGCAATGCCGAGAATGTCCTTGCCTTCCAACTGCGGCGGGATGGCCTGCGTCTGGATCGGCTTCGGTTCGGTCATGCCAGCAGCTTCGACACCTTTAAGCAAAACGCCGGTGACGCCAAGAGCGGCAAAGCCGCTCGTATTTTCATTTGTCAATTCAATCTCTTTCGGCGGCACCGCACATCTGCGGTCCGCTTTCAATGCCGGGAAAGCGCAACTTGCCCGAGCCAAATCTGTTTTTATGATAACGACGGGACGCCGGGAAAACCCCTGGCGACTTGCGCAGCCGTGCCCGAGCAAATCTCAGGTCCCCTCCGTTTCCAGACCATTCCGGAAGACAAAGGTGTGACGCAACAAGTCCAATGCCGGGAAAGCCGACAACTAACGTCGGCCCATGCGCCTGCCGCCCATATGGGGTGGTTTGAGCAAAAAAGCAAATGATTTCGTTTTCGCCTCTGATCCAAAAGCCATCATGCCGGTCTGCAAATGGCAATTTCTGCGCTTCCGGTGCTCACGTACGTTCAAGTACGCTGCGCTCCGGTTCTCGAAATCACCATTTTCGCCGTGGCCTGTCGCCTTTTTGATTCAGACGCTTAGCTCCGGTTCAAATGATGAAATCAGCCAGAACCTGATTATCCGTAATGTCCTGATAAGCCCAACCGGCTTCACCGAATTTCTTTTCCAGAAGCTTGAAATTCGCGGCATCCTTCGTTTCGATGCCGATCAGCACCGAGCCGAAATTGCGCGCCGATTTCTTCAGATATTCGAAGCGGGCAATATCGTCTTCCGGCCCCAGCAGATCGAGGAACGAGCGCAACGCGCCCGGACGCTGCGGGAAGCGGAAAATGAAGTATTTCTTCAGACCTTCAAAGCGAAGCGCCCTTTCGCGCACATCCGGCAGGCGTTCGAAATCGAAATTGCCGCCAGAAACGACAATCACGATGCGCTTGCCCTTGATTTCGCTTTTCTTGAAATCCTTCAGCGCGTCTATGCCCAAAGCGCCCGCTGGCTCCAGCACCACGCCCTCAATATTGAGCATTTCGATGATGGTCGCGCAGAGACGGTTTTCCGGAACCGTTATGACAGACTTTGCGTCGAAGCCTTTGAGAAGCTTGAAGTTTTCTTTGCCGATCTCGGCAACCGCCGCCCCGTCAACAAAATTATCGACATGGGCAAGCTTGATGCGCTTGCCGGCCTCAAGGCTGCCTTTCAGGCTTGCGGCGCCCTTCGGTTCGACAAAGCGAAACGCGGTTTTCCAGCCGAGATCGGAAATATACTGCGTCACACCACCGGAAAGCCCGCCGCCGCCCACCGGCAGCAGAACCAGATCGGGCTTTTGGCCCTCCGGTAGCTGCCTTTCGATTTCCAAAGCGACGGTTGCCTGTCCTTCCACGATACCCGGATGGTCGAATGGCGGCACCATGACACCGTTGTTGCTGGCCGCAAATTCCTGCGAAGCGGCATAACAAACGTCGAAAATATCGCCGACCAGCTTGATTTCAATGAATTCAGCACCGAAAGCGCGGGTCTTGTCGATTTTCTGCTGCGGCGTGGTCACCGGCATGAAAACAACACCCTTGCGACCGAAATGGCGGCAAACGAAAGCGAAACCCTGCGCGTGATTGCCTGCCGAAGCGCAGACGAACACCGCGTTCTCATCAGTCGTTTTCACTGCCTTGGAAATGAAATTGAAAGCGCCGCGAATCTTGTAGGAGCGCACCGGCGTCAGATCTTCGCGCTTCAACCAAATCTCCGCACCATATTTGCGGGAGAGATAATCGTTGAGCTGCAATTGTGTCTCGGGGAAAAGCGCACGCATTGCCTTTTCGGCCTGAGCCACGGATTTGACGAAGGCGGTCATACTGAAACTTTCTTCATTCCTACTCGATAGGGCTTATCGCTATACGGGTTTGCCCATGCAAACAAGGATGAAGGGAAACGTCTCTAACCAACGTAATAAATATTGACGATCTTGCGGTCTCCAAAGACCACCAGCGGACCGTCATTCAAAAGTTCGAACAGAACGGCTTCGTTAATTGGAAGCGGGATCGTTATTTCTTCCAGGTAAAGCGCCTGCCACGAAACAGACCGTTCCCTCTGTATCTCGCGATGCATCAAACGAAGTGCTGCCTCGGCTTCTGCGCGCTGGTCCTGGCGGAAAAATCCGCCACACCAATCCTGAACATGATCATAGGTGATTGTGTAATAGGTTACAGTGTCTGTCATACCGGCCACACCCAAAAGCACTCTCGCGGTACGCCCCCGCGTTGTGCCCTTCGATCTTTGGTGATCAGGGTGTTAGTACACCGTGTTGCCAGCGGCCCCACGACCTTTAGCTTCAGAGAAGCCTGGACATACGTCGCAGGCACCCTGACCATAAAGGACGAAGGTTGGGTGTCTTTAGGCGACACCAGCCAAGGTAACAGGGGGTACTAATCCCCGGACCGCCGCGTAGCGGTCCATCCGTAGGCGTAGACCATTCCCGGCGGCTTGTCACATCGAAAATTCGGAGGACAACAGGCTTTTGCGGGAATGCCTCGTTATGCGCGAACCGATCAAATCCATGGCCGGGAAAGCATGTCGATTATACTGCTTTTCTATTTTAGAACATGCAGATATTCGGAAATTCGCTGTTATTGCTGACAAGCTTTCTGTCTTGAAATCATCGCGCAAATCATGACATAGAAATCCAGTCGCTGCGGTCGTGGCGAAATTGGTATACGCAACGGACTTAAAATCCGTCGCCTTTTAGGCTTGCGGGTTCAAGTCCCGCCGACCGCACCACAGCTTTTTGGAGAATGTTGCATTTAAAACAATTTAATTATTTCAAAGGACCAGCGAAGCACTAACGCCCGTGTCCAACAGCAATATAGTAAGCAGTGTTATTGTAAAATTTCGGGGTAGAATGTGCCAATGTTGAAAACTTCAACGAGTTGAACAGGCTGTAATAACAGGTGCTGCAAACTCATCGGGAGTAGAAATACAAGCAGTTTTCAACTAACACGCAGAAGGCTGCCTGTTTTCATTTCATGAGAAGAAAACCCTCGCCTCTGGCGAAGGATTGGAAGAGTTTTACGCAGCATAAAAGAAACCTCCGGTTTGAGCCACGAAGTGGTCAAAGACCGGAGGTTACAAAGGAAATTGAAGGATACGCTGCCCCTTTATGTTGCCAATAAATTAGCACGGAATCGCCAGAACTGCAGCCATCAGTTTTTGTAGCCGCAAGATGCTTCGTCAAGTCCATCGGTTACGATGAACAGGTCGTTAGACGTTATATCCGTGATCAAAAAGGCCGACGAGGCTTCAAGCATGTCGACCTTTTAAGAATTCCCACTACGGCATAACAAAACCACTTCTAGTGGTTCAAACGTAGCATCCCAAACCTCCATCTCTTGTGGAGGTCATGACTTCACCATTACGGACAAGTCACCAAATGAAGTGCCGGCGTCTTCTTAACGTATCGTCTAACGAGGTTTATAATGACGGCGCAACCATGAGCAGAGCCCTTCAACCCCCGGAAAAAGCAAACGTTCATTAATATTCGATTGATCAAGTTTGTCACGCACCTCCCATTTTAAATCTTTCGGAATAATAATCATTCTAGACCTAACAACCTTCGGAATATCACCACTAAGCAACCAGTCCGTCATCTTCATTGTGTCATCGCTCAAAGCTGAAAAATATGCGAACTGATTCGTTATTCTTCCATCAATTGACGGAGGCTCGAAGAATATTGCCAACGGCGTTTTACTAATGGGAGTATTAACTGTTTGTTCTGCAAATTTTTCGAGCGTTGGAAATGCATTTGCTAATGATTCAAATGTGAAAACGCTGCTTCCTGTTTCTCGCAGAAATTTTTTATGCTCATCCTTCAACAACGAATGAACATCTTTGAAATTAGCTTTCCAAATCACACCATCATCATCATAATTTTCTAGACTTGAGGTTGCAAAATGCAGCGCAACCTGTGGAGAATAAGACCAGTCCAGTAAACGTGTTGGTAACCCATAATGCTGGCCGATGCTGAGCGTTCGCCACGGGTTGCCATCCAATCGAATTACTTCACCAGCGTACTTCTCGAACTGTTTGACGATATTAAGCTCCATACCGTCATAAGGTTTACCTAGACGGGATAGACTTGTGACGGCTTCCCAATTGGAGGACGACATCCCACGATAAGCGTAGGTTGATCTGTGCCTTTGGATACCAACATCAAAAGTATCTTCATGGAGCAAATCCATTAAATGAGACCAATTTTTTGCCGTCACTCTTTCGTGTTTTTCTTTCGATCCATCAGTAAGAAGCATTTATACCCACTATATTATTATATACTAAAATTAGTATCGCAAATATTCCTATAATATTTGTTAAAATTCCAAATCCATGATTGCCACTCATAAAAATTGATATTGTTTTAATTATATTGATAAATATAAAATATTAAACTCATTTATGAAATAATATATTGATAAATATATTAAAAAAATTCGTATTTTAAAATAATAAAATAGAAATAATGAAGTAAAAAACTCCATAGATACCCCAAAAAAAATTAATCTTTTTCATTTACATATGTTAATTACGGCATTGTGCTATTTGCCGTTCTTTTCATGCGCAAAAGCCGCCGTGTTTTCCCGGCGGCTTTTGTTTTACTCAGATATCTCAGCCGTGCAGCTTGGCGGTGATTTCTGCAACACGCTTGCCCTGAAAACGCGCGCCTTCCAGTTCCTGTTCGGATGGTTGGCGCGAGCCGTCGCCGTCCGCCGTCGTCGTCATGCCATAGGGCGCCCCGCCGCGCACGACATCATTGCCCATCTGCCCCTGATAGGCATAGGAAAGCGGCACGATGATCATGCCATGATGCTGCAACTGCCACTGCGCCGAAATCAGCGCGAGTTCCGCGCCGCCATGTTGCGTCGCCGTTGAAACCATCACCGAGCCAACCTTGTTGAGCAGCGCGCCCTTTGCCCACAGACCACCGGTCTGATCGAGAAAATTCTTCATCTGCGAGGCCATCATGCCATAGCGGGTCGCCGTGCCCAATATAATGGCGTCATATTCGACCAGATCGTTCGGCGATGCGATGGGTGCGTCCTGATCGACCTTGTAATGCGAGGCCTTGGCGACTTCGAGCGGCACCAGTTCGGGCACCCGTTTGATCGTGACCTCTGCGCCGCCTTCGCGCGCACCTTCTGCCGCAGCCTTGGCCATCTGCTCCATATGTCCATAGGACGAATAGTACAGCACCAGAACCTTTACCATCTGACGTCTCCGTTTTCGATTTTACGGAACCCCTTTTCCGCATTCACTCAACTAGAGAGCATTTTCATTTTGGAAAGATGGACCAAGGGAGGAACATTTTGCCTTTTGCGAAAACCGGTTGCGGCTGGGTGCGGCTGAGGCTTAACTGTCGCCAGATTGAAATGGAGTCTGGGTATGACCGACACTTCGCAGCAGGCCGTAAGGGCTGCAATGCTCGCCATTGGCGACGAACTTCTTTCCGGGCGCACCAAGGATAAGAATATCGGGCATCTCGCCGATCTGCTGACGGCTGCGGGCATTGACCTCAAGGAAGTGCGGATCGTGCCGGACGAGGAAGACGCCATCGTTGCCGCCCTCAATGCCCTGCGTGCGAACTATGATTATGTCTTTACGTCTGGCGGCATCGGCCCCACCCATGACGACATCACCGCCGACGCTGTATCAAAAGCCTTTGGCGTGCCCTGCATCTATGATGAAAAAGCCATGAAGCTTCTCGGCGACAATTATGCGCGGCGCGGTCTGGAATTCACCGATTCCCGCAAGCGCATGGCCCGCATGCCAGAGGGTTCGGAACATATCGACAATCCGGTTTCTGCCGCACCGGGCTTTCATATCGGCAATGTTTATGTGATGGCGGGCGTGCCGTCCGTGTTTCAGGCCATGCTCGACAATGTTCTCCCTACGCTGCGGACCGGGCGCAAGCTGTTGTCGCGCGCGGTGCATTGCCCGTTCGGCGAAGGCGTCATCGGCGCGCCACTGGCCGAAATCCAGAAGCAGAACCCTGATACGATCATCGGTTCCTATCCGAAATTCGAAGGCGGGCGCTTCAGCACCGAACTCGTGGTGCGCGGCAGCGATCCGCAAAAGATTGATGCGGCAGTTGTCGAAATTGAAGCCATGATTGCCGGGCTGGTGGCTTCTGGCGCAAGCTGACAACTCTTTATGCCTTGCAACCTTTTGCCTACGCAACGCGTTGCTTTCTATGCTAAAATGGAAACACAGCTGGAAGGAGATCGGTCATGACCTACAAAACGGTGGTTGCCTATTCCCGGAGCGAGGCTGAACTGAAGCGGGTTCTGTCCGCCGTCGCGCTTTTAATGCGAAAAGTGCCCGACCTTCATGTCATCGGCCTCTATTCCATCCCCTCTCCCATCGTCTATGCCGATCCCAACGGCTTTATCGATCCCGGCATGTTCGAGCTGCACGACAAGCAGCACAAGGAACTCTCCGAGCGGCTGAAACACGTCTTTGAAGAAGAAATGCGCCGTCAGGATGCGCATTTCGAATTTCGTATCACCCGCTCGGAAACCGGCACCGCCGCTGATGGCGTGTTGACCTCCTGTCTCGGCGCGGAATTGCTGGTCGCGGGCCAGCCGGACCCCGATGATCCGGCTACCAATGACGAAACCGCCGACACGATTGTCTTCAATGCAAGCTGCCCTGTGCTGCTCGTGCCCTACGCACCCGTCTTGCCGCAATTGTCGCTTGACCGGATCGTCGTTGCCTTCAACGGCAAAAGAGAGGCCGCGCGCGCCGCTTTCGATGCGCTGCCCTTGATGAAACAGGCTGGACGGACGGAAATCGTCTGGGTCGATCCGCCTGAAGCCGAGGGCGAGGACGAAGCGCTCGCCGGAACCGAATTGGCCGAATCCATCGCCCGCCATGGCATTGAAGTCAACGTGACGCCGCTCGCCTCGCATGGGCGCTATGCGCAGGATGCGCTGCGGGAGCACATCGTTGCGGAACGTGCCGATCTGCTCGTCATGGGCGCCTATAGCCATTCGCGCCTGCGCGAGCTTGTTTTCGGTGGAGTGACGCGATCCATGCTGAATGACCTCCCCGTCCTGACACTGTTTTCTCGGTGACATGTCCGCTCATTCAGAGCGGGCAATTATCCCCAATTGGTGGCAATGAACGCCTTCAAGCCATAACAGACTTGCAAGATCGGTGTTTTTGCGGTTATCAGCACTACCCGGCGCTGACTGTGCCGGGTTGAAGAAACCTTTTCATCGTATTGCAGCCCCTATTATGGTGGGCGCAGATGGCGAAAGCGAAGGTCTACACAGTTCAGCGCGCTTGACGGTGGTCATCGCGCATTTTTGGTTTAGCCAGTCTGTGGCCACAGCCCACGGACTGTTCCATGGAGCGTTTCGATGTCCTTGCCCGATAAAGCCTTTCCCGTATCCTGGGATCAGTTCCACCGCGATGCCCGCGCGCTTGCCTGGCGCATTTCCGGCATGGGGCACGATTGGCGTGCGATCGTCGCCATTACGCGCGGCGGTCTGGTGCCTGCGGCCATTATCTGCCGTGAACTTGGCATCCGCCTGATCGAAACCGTCTGCATTGCCTCCTATCACGACTACACGTCGCAGGGCGAAATGCAAATTCTGAAGGGTATCGGCGACCAGCTTCTGGAAAATGGCGGCGAAGGCGTGATCGTCGTCGACGACCTCACCGATACCGGCAAGACGGCCGCAATCGTGCGCGAGATGATGCCCAAGGCACATTTCGCAACGGTTTATGCCAAGCCGAAAGGCCGTCCGCTGGTCGATACATTCGTGACCGAAGTATCGCAGGACACCTGGATCTATTTCCCGTGGGATATGGGCTACACCTATCTGGAACCGATTGCAGGCGACAAGCGCGGATAGTCTTCGTTTAGCGCGCGCCCCGAAAAGGGTGAAACGGATTTCGGACATAAGGCGCGTTATGACAAACTGTTAGAGTGCCGATCTGATCCAATCAGATTGAAACGCGCTCTAACGCCCGATAGTAAATTCTAAATGCCAGCCTTACCGGCTGGCATTTTTTATTGTCCGTCACTGTTATCGCCCCAAGACCATTCAGAATGGAGGGATTTCTCAAAAAACCACGAAAGTTTTCAAGGACGTGCGAAAACGAAAAAAAGCGAAAACAAAAAAATGATATTTTTGCCGTATTCACGTGCTATAGAAAGCACATGAAATGACGCTGATCACGCTCAGGTTCGGCGTTCGAAAACGATACGCCTCTCCTGTATTTTAATAGTGGCTTTTAAATAAAGGGCTTTTTTCCCCTTTGTAAGAACTGTTGCGTATTTGATCAGTTGTTATTTTGGCGAATCGTTCCATTTTAAGGAAAAGAGGGAAACCAGCAGTGAAGACGGCAGCCAAACAACTTATCGCAACGGAAAAGCGTATTCTTACGCCTTCTGGCCGTTTGCAGCAGGTTGCAGCCCTTGTCTACCGCCGCGAAATGGATACCCTTCAGGTTCTCGTTATCACAAGCCGTGGCACGGGCCGCTGGATCATCCCCAAAGGTTGGCCGCAAGTCGGTCGCACGCTTGCGGAAACAGCCTTGCGCGAAGCCTTCGAAGAAGCAGGCATACGCGGCGATGTCTCCCCGGAACCCATTGGCAGCTATAATTACTGCAAGATGGATATGCCGCCAGAGCGGATCAACCAGTTTTCGGTGGCCGTTTACGCCGTCCGTTTCACCGGCCAGGAAAAAAGCTGGCCAGAACGGGATCAGCGCATCTGCGAATGGGTTTGCCCGGATGAAGCTGCCCGGCGCGTCGAAGAGACAGAGTTGAAGCAGATTCTTCTCCGTTTCGGTGATTCGGGTATGGTCGTCGCCGCCGAATAGCAGCGTCGTTTCCCCCTCAACGCTTTTTATCCATCGTCATTCGGCTTTGATGCGGCGTTTCCTGCGGCTATTCCAGCCATAGAGCCGTATGATCCCCGTGGGCATCACGCTGACGGTGAAAATCGCGAGCGTCCAACGGCGGCATTTTTCGGCAATTGCAGCGTGAATGGCGGGGCCGGAAGAGGCATTTTGCTCAAAGCTTGCATTAGCAAGCGGCTTGATCCTGCTGATTTTGCAAAATAATTGCCCTCCATATTTGGTTAAAAAGAGGTAAAAGCGTTTTAGCCGGCTTCGTTCACAAAAGCTTCTCTTCTCCCCGTTATCCACATTCGCCCCCAGCGACTGACGCACAATATCTAGCGTTAGACGCCTTACAACAAACCAATGCTTGACGCTCGCAGCCGAGTCGTTTTTTATGAACTTATCGTTGCGTAAGTGGCGTGGCCGGGCGTCTGAATAGCCGGTCTTTCTTTCAGGTTAGTCAAGTTCTGGAACGGGCGTTGCGCTTATTCAGCGTAGTTGTCGCTCCGGGCTTCGTCGTGCCCGAATTCCGGGTCGGACCGCCTTTGGAGAAGCAGATGCAGCCACATGACGAAAGAGCGTTAACACTAGATTTAGTATTTGCGCTCATGCTTCTTACAAGATAGAGTATTTTTCGATCTGCTGATTTGTTGGTTTGCAATGCCCTGACGAGGATGGTTTCGACTGCCTTGGGGTGTTTTGTTGCGAGCCGGATACGGCAGAAGCAGGATTTTGGGGCCCCGGATATCTGCCGGTGTCCTCACCAAGAAGCCCTTCCCCGCAGTTGGGCTTTCGAAACAGAGACGCGGTACAGACAGCACGTGGCAGGCCATGGTGGAAACTCACCCTTGGGGCTACTATATATAGAACGTTTGGATGGAAAAGATGAAGATCGAACGCCGTTTCACGAAAGAGAATCAGTCGGCCTATGCGGACATCGCGTTTCGGACTGCGACCAGCGAGATCAAGAATCCCGATGGATCCATCGTATTCCGCCTGGAAAACATCAATGTACCGGCTCAGTTCAGTCAGGTTGCGGCCGATATTCTTGCGCAGAAATATTTCCGCAAGGCTGGCGTGCCTGCCCATCTGAAGAAAGTCGAAGAAAACGACGTTCCGTCGTGGCTGTGGCGCTCGGTCGCCGATGAGGATGCGCTGGCGTCGCTGCCGCAGAACGAGCGTTATGGCTCCGAAATGGATGCCTGTCAGGTTTTCGACCGTCTCGCTGGCACCTGGACCTATTGGGGCTGGAAGGGCGGCTATTTCGGTTCGGAAGAAGACGCTCTCGCCTTCCGCGATGAGCTTGCCTATATGCTCGCCACACAACGCGTCGCGCCGAACAGCCCGCAATGGTTCAACACCGGCCTGCATTGGGCTTATGGCATTGACGGCCCCGGCCAGGGCCATTTCTATGTCGACTGGCAGACCGGCAAGCTGACCAAATCCAAGTCGTCCTATGAACACCCGCAGCCGCATGCCTGCTTCATCCAGTCCGTCGCTGACGATCTGGTCAATGAAGGCGGCATCATGGATCTGTGGGTGCGTGAAGCGCGCCTGTTCAAATACGGTTCCGGCACGGGTTCGAACTTCAGCCACCTGCGCGGCGAAGGCGAAAAGCTTTCCGGCGGCGGCAAGTCCTCCGGCCTGATGAGCTTTCTCAAGATTGGTGACCGCGCTGCCGGCGCCATCAAGTCGGGCGGTACGACGCGCCGCGCTGCAAAGATGGTCGTGGTCGACATCGACCATCCGGATATCGAGGAATATATCGACTGGAAGGTGAAGGAAGAGCAGAAGGTTGCTTCGCTCGTCACCGGTTCCAAGATCGTCAAGCAGCATCTGGCTGCAATCATGAAAGCCTGCGTCAACTGCGAAGCAGATAATGACGATTGCTTCGACCCATCGAAGAACCCTGCCCTGAAGCGCGAAATTAAGGCCGCGAAGAAGAACCAGGTGCCGGAAAACTACGTCAAGCGCGTGATCCAGTTCGCGCGTCAGGGCTATACGGACATTCAGTTCAAGACCTATGACACGGACTGGGATTCGGAAGCTTATCTTACCGTTTCGGGCCAGAACTCGAACAATTCCGTCTCGCTGAAGGATGAATTCCTGCGCGCCGTCGAAAACGACAGCGACTGGAACCTGACCGCACGCAAGGACGGCAAGGTCATGAAGACGCTCAAGGCGCGCGATCTTTGGGAAAAGATCGGTTATGCCGCATGGGCGTCCGCTGATCCGGGTCTGCACTACAACACCACCATGAACGACTGGCACACCTGCCCGGTCGCAGGTCCGATCCGCGCCTCCAATCCGTGCTCGGAATATATGTTCCTTGACGATACGGCCTGTAATCTGGCGTCGATCAACCTGCTCACCTATCGCAACAAGGACGGTTCGTTCGACATTGCAGCTTACGAGCATACGGCCCGCCTGTGGACCATCGTTCTCGAAATCTCGGTGATGATGGCGCAGTTCCCATCCAAGGAAATTGCCCGCCTCTCCTACGAATACCGCACGCTCGGCCTCGGCTATGCCAATATTGGCGGCCTGCTGATGACCTCCGGTATTCCTTATGACTCCGATGAAGGCCGCGCCATCTGCGGCGCGCTGACCGCGATCATGACCGGTATTGCCTATGCAACCTCCGCTGAAATGGCGAAGGAACTGGGCACCTTCCCAAGCTACGAGCCGAATGCGGAACATATGCTGCGCGTCATCCGCAACCATCGTCTGGCCGCTCATGGCAAGACGGAAGGTTATGAAGGCCTCGCCGTCAACCCGGTGGCGCTGATTGCCGAAGACTGCCCGGATCAGGATCTGATCACCCATGCTCGCGCGGCCTGGGACAAGGCGCTGGAACTTGGCGAAAAGCATGGCTACCGCAACGCCCAGTCCACCGTTATCGCGCCAACAGGCACGATCGGCCTCGTCATGGACTGCGACACGACCGGCATCGAGCCTGACTTTGCACTGGTGAAGTTCAAGAAGCTGGCCGGTGGCGGCTACTTCAAGATCATCAACCGCGCCGTGCCGGAAGCACTCCGCACGCTCGGTTATTCGGAAAGCCAGATCGCCGAAATCGAAGCCTATGCTGTCGGTCACGGCAACATCAATCAGGCACCGGGCGTCAATCCTTCGTCGCTGCGCGGCAAAGGCTTCACCGATGAGAAGATCGAAGCCCTGAATGCTGCGCTCAAGAGCGCCTTCGACATCAAGTTCGCTTTCAACAAGTGGACGCTGGGCGAAGATTTCTGCAAGGATGTGCTGAAACTCACCGATGAACAGCTGAACGATTTCTCGTTCGAGATGCTGCCAGCCCTCGGTTTCTCCAAGAAGGACATCGAAGCCGCCAACATTCACGTTTGCGGTGCAATGACCCTCGAAGGCGCACCGTTCCTCAAGGAAGAGCATTACGCGGTGTTCGATTGCGCCAATCCATGCGGCAAGATCGGCAAGCGTTACCTGTCGGTGGATAGCCACATCCGCATGATGGCTGCCGCGCAGCCGTTCATTTCGGGCGCGATCTCCAAAACGATCAACATGCCGAATGATGCGACCGTCGAAGACTGCAAGAACGCTTACATGCTGTCCTGGAAGCTGGCTCTGAAGGCCAATGCGCTTTACCGCGATGGTTCCAAGCTCTCGCAGCCGCTCAACGCAGCGCTGATCTCGGATGATGAAGACGAAGATGATGCAGTCGAAGCGCTGATCGAAGCACCGGCAGCCGCTCGTGCCGTTCAGGTGACGGAGCGTATCGTCGAGAAGGTGATCGAGAAGATCGTGCATGAGCGCGAAAAGCTTCCGAACCGTCGTCAGGGCTATACCCAGAAGGCCGTCGTCGGCGGACACAAGGTCTATCTGCGCACCGGCGAGTTCGGTGACGGGCGCCTCGGCGAAATCTTCATCGATATGCACAAGGAAGGCGCTGCTTTCCGTGCGATGATGAACAACTTCGCCATCGCCGTGTCGCTCGGCCTGCAATATGGCGTGCCGCTGGAAGAATATGTGGAGGCATTCACCTTCACCAAGTTCGAACCGGCTGGCATCGTCATCGGCAATGACGCGATCAAGACCGCAACGTCGATCATCGACTATGTGTTCCGCGAACTGGCCGTGTCCTATCTGGGCCGCAACGATCTCGCCCATGTTGACACGAGCGATTTCTCGAACACAGCGCTTGGCAAGGGCATCAAGGAAGGCAAGACCAATCTGGTCTCGACCGGCTGGACGCGCGGCTACAAGCCGACCCTGGTGACCAACACGGCACCGGGCGGCAGCGAAGCCAAGGGTTCGGCTGCATCGGCGCCGCAGGCTTCGAATGTCACGACCTTGAAGTCGAGTGCTACCCCGGCTGGTCGCCCTGCGACCATCGGTCTGGTGACGGAAGGTGCAACGGCTTTCAAGCGTGAGTTCGAAGAACAGGCCGCTCCGGTACAGCAGCAGGAAACCTCGGCTGCAACGGAACTGTTCTCCGACAAGGCTGCTGCCGATGCTGCTTCGGCCCGCGCTGAAAGCGCCAACTCGGCAAAGAAGCTCGAAGCGGACCGCCGCATCAAGTCGATGATGCAGGGTTACACCGGCGACAGCTGCACGGAGTGCCAGAACTTCACCATGGTGCGTAACGGCACCTGCCTGAAGTGCGACACCTGCGGCGCGACAAGCGGCTGCAGCTGATCGAATGACGGCGAGAAACCGCGAGCATTTTTATTGAGATAAAAGAGCGCCCTTCCGGGCGCTCTTTCTATTTGTGATGAGCGAAAACAAGCCGTACATTCCGTTTCGAAAACAAATGATCTTCGATAATTTGTCGGCTCACTTCCAGGGTCGACCCATCCCAATCCAGTTCTGTGAGGACGCGATGAAAGCGATTGTCATCCACGCCGCAAAGGACTTGCGTATTGATGAGCGCGAGCTCGAGATGGCCGGTCCCGGCGAGGTTGAAATCCGTCTCGCGGCTGGCGGCATATGCGGCTCGGACCTGCATTATTATAATCACGGCGGCTTTGGCACCGTGCGCGTCAAGGAACCGATGATCCTAGGACACGAGGTTTCCGGCCATATTGCTGCACTGGGCGAAGGGGTTTCGGGGCTTGCCGTTGGCGATCTGGTCGCCATATCGCCGTCCCGCCCCTGCGGACACTGCGAATATTGCCACAAGGGGCTGCCCAATCATTGCTTCAACATGCGCTTTTACGGATCGGCTATGCCCTTCCCGCATATTCAAGGCGCGTTCCGCGAAAGGCTTATCGCAAAAGCCAGCCAATGCGTGAAAGCCGACGGCCTCAGCGCCGGTGAAGCGGCAATGGCAGAACCGCTCTCGGTCACCCTGCACGCCACCCGCCGCGCAGGCGAGATATTGGGCAAGCGCGTGCTGGTGACAGGTTGCGGCCCCATCGGCACGCTTTCGATCCTCTCGGCCCGCCGCGCAGGCGCGGCTGAAATCGTCGCAGCGGATATTTCCGGGCCAGCGCTTGAATTTGCCCGCAAGGTCGGCGCGGACCGCACCGTCAACCTATCGGAGAACCCGGATGGTCTGGCGGAATACGCTCAGAACAAGGGTTCATTCGACATTTTGTACGAATGCTCCGGTGCAGCATCCGCCCTTGTGGCGGGCATACATGCCATGAGGCCGCGCGGCGTTATCGTGCAGCTTGGCATGGGCGGCGAAATGAACCTGCCGATCATGACGATCACAGCCAAAGAACTCGATCTGCGCGGCTCCTTCCGCTTCCACGAGGAATTCGCCATCGCGGTCAAGCTCATGCAGGATGGCCTGATCAACGTCAACCCCCTCATCACGCAGACGCTGCCCCTTTCCGATGCGCTGCGCGCCTTCGACATTGCGTCGGATAAAACGCAGTCGATGAAAACCCAGATCGCATTCAGCTAGAGCATTTCCAGCAAAAGTGCGTAGCGGTTTTGCGTGGGATAATGTGTAAAAACAAATAGATAGATCGGTCCCACGATTCCGTACTAACCGGAACCGCTCTAAAGAATTTCAGGAGAAGATATGAGCGTCCAACTCTTCGATCTGACAGGCAAACGCGCGCTTGTTACCGGCTCGTCTCAGGGGATCGGCTATGCGCTGGCAAAAGGTCTCGCCGCCGCCGGTGCCGACGTCATCCTCAACGGTCGCGATGAGGCAAAGTTGAAAGTCGCTGCCGACAGCCTCAGCGTAAAGCACATGCTGGCCTTCGACGCGACGGATCACGACACCGTCCGCTCGGCAGTAGATGGGTTCGAAGCAGATGTCGGCGCCATCGACATTCTCGTCAACAATGCGGGCATGCAACATCGCACCCCGCTTGAAGACTTTCCAGCCGATGCCTTTGAGCACTTGCTGAAAGCCAACGTGTCTACCGTGTTCAATGTCGGACAGGCGGTCGCCAGACATATGATCAAGCGCGGAACGGGCAAGATCATCAACATTGCCAGCGTTCAGACCGCGCTCGCAAGGCCCGGCATCGCGCCTTATACCGCGACCAAAGGTGCCGTTGGCAATCTGACCAAGGGTATGGCCACCGACTGGGCGAGATATGGCTTGCAATGCAACGCCATTGCTCCGGGATATTTCGACACGCCGCTCAACGCCGCGCTCGTTTCAGACCCGGCTTTCTCAAGCTGGCTTGAAAAACGCACGCCTGCGGGCCGCTGGGGAAAGGTTGACGAACTCGTTGGCGCCTGCATTTTCCTTGCGTCTGGCGCGTCCTCTTTCGTCAACGGCCATGTGCTTTATGTCGATGGCGGCATCACCGCATCCCTTTGAAGGTCAAAGACTGTAGCTATCCGCAACGGAATTCCGATCTGTGAACAATTCAACCGGATCGGCATCTGCTAAAAAACACTCTCTGCGGTTGATTTGCGAGCCACACCACATTATTTCGCAATAGATCTCGATGATACAATCATCAAAACTGTATCAGTCTTTGAACGGCGTCCATCAAAACGCACGAAAACTCGTTTCGGGAAAATCTATTGTCGGAATTCTTTGTTAAATATCCGTGGGCGGAGACGCTCACGGCACTCGGCGGATTGTTTCTCTCCGCATTCATCGCAAATTTTCTGATCAAGGCGATCCTGCTCAAGCTGCTCGACCGGCTCGTTCAGAAGACTTCATTCGGTCAGGATGAAGAACTGAAACGCCACAGCGTCATCAGCCGTCTGGCCAATATCGTTCCGGCCTTGATCATTTCTTCAGGCATTCTGGCGATACCGGGGTTGCCGGATACGGCAATCACCATCATTCGCAATGTCGCGATCGCCTTCATCATTCTGACGCTCGCCCTCGCGATCAATTCAGCGTTGGGTGTGGTAGACACGCTTTATCATCGCCGCCCAGAGGCCCGTTATCGGCCCATGAAGGGCTATATTCAGGTCGGCAAGCTGGTCGTCTATATCATCGCCGCCGTCCTCATCATTGCAACCCTGCTCGACAAGTCGCCGGTTATTCTGCTGTCCGGTGTGGGTGCCATGGCTGCGGTACTGATACTCGTTTTTCAGGACACATTGCTCTCACTGGTCGCCAGTATGCAGATCGCCTCTTCCAACATGGTTCGTGTGGGCGACTGGATCGAGATGAAAAATCTCGACGCCAATGGCGATGTGACCGAAATCGCGCTTTATACGGTCAAGGTGCAGAATTTCGACAGAACAATCACCACGATTCCGATCCGCAAGCTCATCACCGAACCGATGAAGAACTATCGCGGCATGCAGGAATCGGGCGGCCGCCGCATCAAGCGCGCGCTCTTTATCGACCAGAATTCAATCCGCTTCCTGACCGACGACGAACGCGCGAAAATGGCGTCAGTGGACTGGCTGGCCGACTATCTGCCAAAAAAGGCGAAGGAAATCGCCGAATGGAACGACAAGCTGGGTGACCGCGCCAAAAACCCGGTCAATACGCGTCGTTTCACCAATATCGGCACTTTCCGCGCCTATGTGGAAAACTATCTGCGCAACTATCCCGGCATCCATAAGGGCATGACGCTGCTGGTGCGCCAGATGGACCCGACCCCGGCAGGCTTGCCACTCGAAATCTACTGCTTCACCAACACCACCGTCTGGGCCTCATTCGAGCAGATACAATCCGATATTTTCGACCACCTTTATGCGGTGCTGCCGGAATTCGGCTTGAGCGCTTTCCAGAACCCGAGCGGCAAGGATTTCCGCAAGCTGGGGGTGGCTGAACCAGGTTCTAACGAAGAGCTTCGATGATCTGCGCGTCGAGGTTCTGAACGCTATAGCCGGAGCGGGATGGCGTAAGTCCCAGACGCACCACAGAAAGATGCATGGACGGTACGATCATGACGGTTTGACCGTCATGGCCGGACATCCAAAAAGCATCATCGGGAATGCCATCCTCGCCCGCTTTGGCACCGCCGGACTGCAACCAGACCTGCGCAGAACCGTAACGGCCATCCGAGGCCGCTGACGGTGTGCGCATGAACGCCACGAAATCAGCTGGCAGAACCTGCCTTCCATCGAGCTTCCCGCCCTCTGCCAGAAACGCTCCGAGACGGGCCCAATCGCGCGCGGTCGCGTACATATAGGACGACCCGGCAAAGACGCCCGACGCGTCGGTTTCCAATAGGGCGCTGCTCATGCCGAGCGGTTCGAACAAGGCGATGCGCGGATAGGCCAAAGCCGCATTCCGGCTGTCGAAACTATCCATGAACAGCTTGGAGAGAATATTCGCGGTCCCGCTCGAATAGTTGAATTTCGTTCCAGGTGCCGCTTCCAGTGGCAGCGAAGCGGCAAATCCCGCCATGTCCTTTTCCAGAAACAGCATGCGGGTGACATCTGCCACAGCACCATAATTCTCGTTGAAGCGCAGCCCGCTTTCCATCGCCATCAGATTGGCGATGGTGATTCTGGCGCGCTCATCGTTCTGCCATTCCGGCAGAAGATCGCTTTTGGCCAGATCCATGCGGTTTTCCGCAATGCGCATCCCAATCAGCGTCGCCATGACCGATTTTGTCATCGACCAACCAAGCAGTGGCGTGTCGGCATTGAAGCCCTCGCCATAGGTTTCGGCGATGAGTTGACCGTTGTGAATGACCGCGATGGCCCGCATGCCGGGGCCTGCCAGTTCCTTATCCTCGATAACGCTCTGCACCTTATCTGAGATCGCCACGTTCAGCGGTTGCGATGACGCTTGTGCAGCTTCATCGCTGGCGACGCTGCGGCTATCCGTCGATTGAACATTGGCGCAACCCTGACCGGGGAGAAACACAGCCTTGCTGGGGGCAAAAAAGCCGAAAATCCGGACAGTTACGGTGTCAGTGTCATCATCAACGGCCACATTGAGGAATTTCAGCAGCGGGTTTCCCGGTGCCTGAACATCGTCTGCGAGTACCGCATCGGCGTCTCGTTTGGCGATAAAGACATTGGAACACACGATCTTGGCCGCATAACCCGTGCCCACCCGCAAAAGCTCCGGCGGGTTGAAACCGAGCCATGATGCCGCGCCGACTAACAGTAGAACAACCAAACCGACGAGAAACGTGAGAAATCGCTTCAAAAACTTCGACATGAAATACCGTTTTCTTTCAGGGCAAACCTGCCCGAGCAGGGCAATATCCAAATCTCAATCTTGCGGTATGTTTCTGTGAAACGCGATTGCAGTCAATTACCATCCGACAACAGACCAACTAAAAAGGGGCGCTGCTGCGCCCCTGATTCTATCGATTGGAACTGGCCGGACCATTCCACCGGCTGCTGTGATGCCGGTAATGCCCGCGATAGTAATCGCGCTTGTAGTGACGGTGCGACCGCCAGCGATGATCGCGGTAATGGCGACGATCAGACCGCCAATGGTCCCTTCTGTGGTAATGCCGCTTCTTCCAGTGCTTACGCGAATGGTAGCCGCGATGATCGCGAACCTGTTCCACATTGGAGGTTACGCCGGGCTTAGCGAGATTTGCCACTGGTGCGGCGGAAGCCGCGCCAGCTCCCACCAACAAGCCAACACCAACAATACCTGCAATAAGTCCACTAAAGAGCTTCATTCTGTGTACTCCTCTTGATGGGAAGCATCATGAAACCTAGCGCATGAACTCAAAATGAACAGATTGAACTTTTCAAACATCTGTGATGATCTTAAAAGCCGTTCAATTTATTCTTCAAGAATTTTTTACACCGATAATAATTGGTTATCGCAGCGGAAAAACCGTGAAATTTCCAGCAACCAAACGTTACAAAACTTCGATTGAGATGAAATCAGACCACGGTAAATTGTTTCGTGGCGGTCCAAGCATCCGCCGGCTGGAAGACATACCAGTCTGTTAATTTGCGTGTTGCCCCCAATTAGCACGCAATTGACACGGGAGACGCCACGCTGCCCTTGTTGCGCGTCTCCCGCTCCACTCTTCGGTGCAACCTCTACGGGTTCATTTTTCTGCCGTCTTTATGCAATCATGTCCGCAGGCGCTTCGCTGCATTAGCGTTGAAGCGCCCCCGGCGTCATTATGCACCAAACACAAACGTCGGGGTTTCTCCTGTCTGATTCCCCTCCCCGCACATCAGGTCATCACGCGCCTTGGCATCAAAACGATGAACAATCCTGCCGCTCGTGCGTTAGTTACCTGTTCCCAATGTAAAACGGAGGAAATCCCGATGGACTGGAATCGTGTTGAAGGCAACTGGAAACAGGTCAAAGGTAAGATCCAGGAACAATGGGGCAAGCTGACAGACGATGATCTCGACCAGATCAGCGGTCGCCGCGAACAGCTTGAGGGTAAGATTCAGGAGCGGTACGGAGTCGCGAAAGACCGCGCCAAATCCGAAATTGATGACTGGTATAATCGACAGCAATGGCTGTCATGAATGAAACCCCGCCACGGCGGGGTTTTTCTTGGGCTACACTTTTGCGCACGGACGCAACACTGTTCTGCATGCGCCCGACTTGAGCCCGCCCGACTTTCCCGGTATCCAAGAGCTGAGACTGTTCGATGTTCTGCTGCGCAGGGGTTTTAAATGTCGCATAAACTGAATGTTGCTGCTTGTGCATTGGCGCTTCCTGCGCTGGCATCCTGCACGTCGCCTTCAGCCAGCGTCAATCCGCCGAAGCCGCCAGTCGATCCGACACCTATCCTCGGCACCTGGTGCAGCAATAATGACAAGCGCTTCACAATTTCGCAGGAGCGCTTCGACAGCCGCGACATGCAGTGTACCGTCATGAAGCTCGACAATTACAAGGGAACGTTCACGCTCAATCTGGTTTGCGAAAACGACCAACAGCAGGCCAGTGAAAACGTGACCATCACGCCGATTGGTGACGCAGTGGAAATCGTATTCCTGTCGAAAGGCGTGCGCCACACGCGGGCCAACCGTTGCGGGCCTGCCCCTTCTGCGCCTGTTGTGGCGCCTACGCCATCCGAGCCCACCCCGGCCTCTCCGGTCGTACAATAAAAGATAGCCAGCACGACACCTCTGCACGGTTGAGAATTCCGGGCTTGCTCGGAGTTTCGCAGCAGCGTGCCTGCTATTTTTCCGCCGGTCTAAATCGCATGCGGGCGACGACCGGCGCAGGTTTCCTCATGAAACAGGCAAAAAATGTCGGAACGATCCTGAAATCAAACCGTTAGGACTATGAACACTCAATTCAGAAAGGAGAGCAGTTATGTTTAGAACGACACTTCTGACGGCAGCGTGTGCACTCTTGATTGGTGCTCCAGCCCTTGCGCAGACGGCGGCTCCCACCGCGACAACGCCCGGCACGGATGCGCCCGCACAACAGGATCTGCCTGTTTCCACCAAGAACATGTTCGGCGCAGCACCCTCCCCTGACAACAACAAGATCGGCTTTGTCGAGCCTAAGGAAGGCGAAGTTCTCGTCTCCAGCTTCATTGGCCGAAGCGTTTATGAAAGCGATGCCAATGATGCAAAATCCATCGGTAAGCTGAATGACCTGATCGTCAGTGCTGATGGTTCGGTTGTAGCAGCCGTGATCGGCGTCGGCGGCTTCCTTGGCGTCGGTGAGAAGGACGTGGCCGTAAGCCCGGATGTCTTGCAGCTCGCGACCCGTAGCGACGGAAACACCTGGCTGGTTCTCAGCGCAACGAAGGACCAGTTGACCGCAGCGCCTGCTTTCGACCGCTCCAAGGTCTTCACCAATGGCGTGGCCGATCCAAACGCAGCCAAGGAAAGCGAGGCTCCGGCCAGCGGTGAGACGACTACCCCGGCGACACCCGCAACGCCTGCCCCGGCTCAATAAAAGCTGACCAAATGACAGCTATGGCCCCGATCTGTGATAGGTTCGGGGCCATAACCGATTCAGCGGACCTTTCTCACAAAGGCCCGCACTTTTATCCATTGGGCTCAATCGGAGGCTACGCCAATGAAGAAAGCTGTTCTCATCTGCATCGCGGCATTGTCGGCCAGCAGCTTCGCCGCAATCAATTCCGTTGAGGCCTCGACCTCTCCCAAGCAGCGCGCCGCCGAAGTCAAGGCCGTCATCGACGCGGTCTCTCGCGAACTGCCGAAGAACCCGATCAATACGGTTATGTATATCCGGGCGAATAATTTCGAGGTTCTCGCCGGCACCTGCACCGTGCGCGCGCATATCGTCTCTTCCAAGCCCACCGCGTCGGACAAAGGCGACAAGATCAAGGTCCGCCTCAACCGGCAGCGTTGCGTGCGCTAGAACGCATCCTGAAGCGCCTGCGTTTGTAAGAGATTGCTTATTGTTAACGTCGCTCAATATGGCGGATTAAGCGTATCCGTGCGATAGTATCGGCCATGAGAACAAGGGCGCTAATAAGGGCACGGCATACCGCTCTGATGGCGGTCAGGGTGCTGTGTCTTGTCGTGCCGATTATTGTCGCCCTCACCGCCCTCATGCTTATCGCCAAATATGACGACGACAGGAATATCGTGACGAATACCGGCGTTGCAGGCGCGACGATGCCGAACGGCAACTGAACAATTTTCGCAATGCATTTGGGCGGTTGGAAAATGGTGGGCGTGTCCAGGAAGACGTAATGAGAGTTTGCCCCGCGTAACGGGGCAAACCCCTCAACCGCCGAAAAATGATGTTTTCCCTCCGCGATTCGCCGAACCAAAGCTCAACGTAGGTTTTTTATTGCCGCTCGCAACAATGGTCGCGGTCGATTTATCGGATTTCACTGTCTGGGTATCTATGTTTCCGTTGATCGGTGCAGCTGCAAATGCAGTTCCTGCCGTCATGAATGCACCAACGGCTAACAAAGCTATGGTCTTCATCGTTCCTCCTTTGCTGGCCCCGCCAGCTGACGCCGAAAATACGATGAGATCATGCGGGCGTTGACACACAATCCGGTGTTACGAAACGCTAGATTTCATTTAAATGATATACGGCACTTGTCGTATTTCGGCATGGTAGGACGCAGAAAATAAACGCCCCACACCACATGATGGACGCTGCGGAGGCATTAAGGCTTGATTTGTGGAAATAAATGGTGGGCGCGACAGGGATTGAACCTGTGACCCCTCCCGTGTGAAGGGAGTGCTCTACCGCTGAGCTACGCGCCCTTAGAGGCACATATGTGCTCAATCAAGGTGACGCGGATATACGTTCCCGCTCAGGGCAAAGTCAAGCATGACCACACTTATTTCCCAAATGATTTTCCCTGCCGAAAACCGTCCGGGCAGACCCAACGAAAATGGCGACTATCGAACGATAGCCGCCATATCCAAGGATTAAACATCCGTACTTCTGACAGATACCAGGGGCGTAACGCCGATTAAATTGCTGCCAGACGCGAAGCCACCGTCTTGTCGGATGCCTTCTGCATGCCCGAGTCGCGATCATAAACGTCACTGTAATAACGAATCTGGCCATTCGCATCCGGCCATGCCGTGAAATAGGAAATATAGACCGGCACCGGCTCCGGCACCTTGATGCCGCGCTCGTTCTTGCCGAAATATTTCTCCAAATCACCGACTGGCTTGCCGAGTACTGCCGCAGCCATATCACGCGGGCGTTCCAGACGAATGCAGCCATGGCTGAGCGCACGCATGTCACGGCTGAAATAGGACTTTGCCGGCGTATCATGCATGTAGATATCATGTTCGTTCGGGAACAGGATTTTCAGTTCGCCCAAGGCATTGTCGAGGCTCGGCTTCTGACGAATACCGACATGCGCCTTTCCCGAAGCAACCGCGCTCCAATTAACGGCGCTCGCCGAAACCTTCTTGCCGCCGACATAGACTTCATAGCCGTTGCGGTCGAGATAGCTCGTGTCGCGCATGACCTTCGGCAGCATTTCGTTCAGAATAATCGAACGCGGCACACCCCAGGACGGATTGAAGACGACGGTTTGCACCTTGTTGTAGAAGAAATAGGTCTGATGGGTCGGCGAGCCGATTACCACATTCATACCCAGCTTTTCCTGGCCGCCTTCGAAATATTCAGCGCGGTATGCGGGCTGGTTGACCATTACATAGCGCGTGCCGAAATCATGCGGCAGCCAGCGCAGACGTTCCATCGAATAGAGAATACGGTCGCGCTTGACGGATGATTGCTCACCCTGCAACGCCGAAATCGTGTTTCGTCCGATAACCCCATCGGGCGCGCCGCCTGAAAGCTTCTGATAGTCCTTGATCGCGGAAACAAGTTCCGGATCGTAAAGGCTCGTATCGGCATGGGCCTGCAACACATCGCGGTGCTTTTCCAGATAATCAGCAGGCGCGTGTTTAGTAATCAGGGCAACCACCTTGCTCAACTGGTCGCTGGTGTCGCCCGGACGAATGACGCCGTCGAGCGACACGCGAATGGGTTCGCCCGTCGGTGCATCTGTCTGGGACAAAGCCTGCTTCAAAGCCGCATATTGCGCATTATCCGGCTGGAACCCGTGCAAATAGGCGGATGCATCCGCTTCACCGGCCAGTCTTTCCAGCACAGTTTTGGGATCGACGCGATCACGCGGCAGGTCGTGGAAACCGCTCAGGCGGTCGGCGATCACGCGTCCCTCGCCTGCATCCATCGCATAGCGCAATGCCCGGGCCGACATGCGAACTTCAAACTCTGCCAGCTTCTGCTGACGTTCCGCATTCTGCGACGGATCGAAATTGTCCGAAGGGATCGTGACTGCATATTCATCCGGATTGAGACCGTCTTCGCCAGCGCGTGCGAAGAAAGCGGCTACGGCCTTGGCGCGGTCAAGCACCTTGCCGTCGGCAGACCACATGAAGGAACGGTTGGTCGAATAATAGGAAACAATCGCTTCAGCGATTGGCTTTTCAGCCTTCACATCAACCGACTTCAGATAGTCCATGGCGGCGTCGAAAGCGCGGTTGCCAGCCGTTTCGGTCGTATCAGGCACCTTTTCCACACGGATCGGCGACATGCCGGATGTCAGTGGATCAACAGTTGGCGCAGAGGTTGCCGCAGTCACCTGCAAATCGAGCGCGCTGAAATCAATCTTGATCAGCGTTTCCGGCTTGTAATCATAAATCTCCGGCCCCTTGACCGTCACACGCTGCGCTGGCGGAGCGATACGCGTGCGCGCTGCCGGTGCGGCGGCAGCTGGTGCTGCTTTTATGCGCGGCGGGACGGCTGCTGGTGGAAGCGGTGCAACGGGCTGCTCGGCCTGTTGGCGGCGCTGTTGAAACAGCTCGAAAAGTGAATTTGCTGCCTGTGCCTGCGTGACCGGGAACAAGGCCGATGCGGCAAGAGCCAGTACCATCGCATTGCGGATGTAAGACCCGCTGGTGCGATTTTTCTTTGCATCCATCTGCGCGCGCCGAGAAAACTGCATTTCAACCGCCAAAGTTAGCATGTCCGCCGAAAGGCGAATCCATCTCAATCATTTCGCGTAGATTTTATGAATCTCGTATAGAAAGTTTTAACGCTAATGCCACTTCTTTCAATTTCTTGCTCGAAAATAATCACAAAACTTTGAGGGAGGCGCATCCGCGCAACAGCTGGCCCGCAAGGGATGCCGCTCATCATCCCCCCATTGCGCAATGTGCCGCAGTGGATTCCGCCTTTCATCGCGCTAAAAGCCCCTCTGAATTAACCCCGGACGCTGCCCGGCAATCCGGGTTTTGAGCAACATACGTGCAGGCTGGCGATCTCGCGATTTCTGGCCGGTGCGGCAGGCAAGCAAGCGAGGTACCACGATGGCAGAAGCAAGCGCCGCCGATCTCTTTCCTCTTGGCGAAGACACCACCCCTTACCGCAAACTAACCTCCGACCATGTTTCGGTCGATACGTTCAAGGGTCAGGAAATTCTGACCGTCGATCCGGAAGGTCTGCGTCTTCTGTCCGAGGCGGCATTTGCCGACATCAACCATCTGCTGCGTCCCGGCCATTTGCAGCAGCTTGCCAAAATCATGGAAGACCCGGAAGCGACCGACAATGATCGCTTCGTCGCCTATGATCTTCTGAAAAACGCGAATATCGCCGCAGGCGGCGTCCTGCCGATGTGTCAGGATACCGGCACCGCGATCATCATGGGCAAGAAGGGCCGTCGCGTCTGGACAGAAGGCGGCGATGCCGATGCGCTCGGCAGCGGCGTGCTCGACGCCTATAACAAGAAAAACCTGCGTTATTCGCAGCTGGCGCCGCTGTCGATGTTCGAAGAGAAGAACACTAAGAACAACCTGCCTGCGCAGATCGACATTTATGAAGAAGGCGAAGACGCCTACAAGTTCCTCTTCGTGGCAAAGGGTGGCGGCTCAGCCAACAAGACGTTCCTTTATCAGGGCACGCCTTCGCTTTTGACCCATGACCGGATGATGGATTTCCTCAAGGACAAGATCCTGAGCCTCGGCACAGCGGCCTGCCCGCCTT
The DNA here is from genome assembly GCF_006376685.1 of Ochrobactrum teleogrylli. Classification (GTDB taxonomy): domain Bacteria; phylum Pseudomonadota; class Alphaproteobacteria; order Rhizobiales; family Rhizobiaceae; genus Brucella; species Brucella teleogrylli. The sequence goes on from NZ_VEWL01000006.1 coordinate 131,307, forward strand.
ACCATCTCGCTATCGTCATCGGCGGCACGTCAGCCGAGATGAACCTCAAGACGGTCAAGCTCGCCTCGACGCGTTATCTCGACAGCCTGCCGACGGCGGGTTCGGAAACTGGCCATGCGTTCCGCGATCTGGAAATGGAAGCCGAAATCCACAAGCTGACCCAGTCACTGGGCGTCGGCGCGCAGTTCGGCGGCAAATATTTCTGCCATGACGTGCGCGTCATCCGTCTGCCGCGCCATGGCGCATCGCTGCCGATCGGTATCGGCGTGTCCTGCTCGGCAGACCGTCAGGCCAAAGGCAAGATCACCAAGGAAGGCATCTTTCTGGAACAGCTGGAGACCAATCCCGCGCAATACATGCCGGATATCGACGAAGAAAAGCTCTCCTCGCATGTGGTGAAGATCGACCTCAACCAGCCGATGGCCGAAATCTTGAAGGAGCTGTCCAAGCATCCCGTCAAGACACAGCTTTCGCTGACTGGCCCGATTATCGTCGCCCGCGATCTGGCACATGCGAAAATTCGCGAACGGCTGGAAAACGGCGAATCCATGCCGGATTATTTCAAGAACCACCCGATTTATTATGCCGGTCCGGCCAAGACTCCCGCTGGTTATGCATCGGGTTCGTTCGGCCCGACGACGGCTGGGCGCATGGATTCCTATGTCGACCAGTTCCAGTCGTTTGGCGGCTCCATGGTGATGCTCGCCAAGGGTAACCGTTCGCGTCAGGTGCGCGAAGCCTGCGGAAGCCATGGCGGTTTCTATCTCGGCTCCATTGGTGGTCCCGCCGCCCGTCTGGCGCAGGACTGCATCAAGAAAGTGGAAGTGGTCGAGTATCCGGAACTCGGCATGGAAGCCATCTGGCGCATCGAAGTGGAAGATTTCCCAGCTTTCATCGTCATCGACGACAAGGGCAATGATTTCTTCAAGGAACTCAACCTGGGTTGATCTGGCCCGATTGATCTCCGAAACGAATAAGGGCGGCTCTTAGAGCCGCCCTTTTGTATCAGGCATTCGCTCCGCCATCGGCGGTTAGCGTAGCACCCGTAACGAAGCGCGACTCTGGACCGGCAAGCCATGCCACCAAGCTCGCAATATCATCCGGCGAGCCATAGCTGCCGGTCGCGATGCGCTCCAGCTGCGGACCGGAGTGATCGCCGTCAGCAGGATTCATATCCGTATTGGTTGACCCCGGCTGCACGACATTCACCGTAACGCCCTTGGGGCCAAGATCGCGGGCAAGCCCCTTCGTCAGACCAATGAGCGCCGACTTGCTGGCGGCATAGAGGCTGATCCCCGGCCATGCGACAAGGTCCGCCAGATTGGAGCCAATGGTGACGATACGCCCGCCCTCACCCAGATGCGGCGCAGCCGCTATAACAGCGGCGAAAACAGCTCGGAAATTGACCGCCATCACCTCATCGAAATCCGCAATCGTCGTCTCACCCAGCGGAGCAGCGCGCCAGATGCCAGCGCTGTTGACCAGAATATCCAGCCGTCCCAGCTCTTTGACCGCCGCTGAAATCGCGGCGGCAATTTCATCCGCATGACGATTATCCGCCTTGAACGCGACTGCCCGGCCGCCTTCGGCGGCAATCTCGGACACGACCGCTTCGGCTTTTTCCCTGGAACTCACATAGGTGATGGCGACGATGGCACCGTCCTTGGCCAGCCGTCGCGCAATCGCGGCACCAATGCCGCGGCTGCCGCCGGTTACGAAGGCCACCTTCCCATTCAAAGGTTTTCCCGACATGAAATATCCTTTCTGTAACGATTGATACATAAAAGGTGTCAGGCTTGTCGAATGACGTCAAGTGGATTATTTAACGATCAATACAAAAAGGAGATAGCCGTGTCGGAACGCGGAAGACCTCGCAACTTTGACCGGGAAAAGGCATTGCGCGCAGCAATGTATGTTTTCTGGGAAAAGGGCTTTGACGGCGCATCACTGTCAGACCTGACAGCCGCCATGGGCATCAATGCGCCGAGCCTCTATGCCGCCTTCGGCAGCAAGGAGGGGCTTTATATGCATGCCTTGTCGCTCTATTCGAGCGAAGTCGGCACAGATATCTGGACGCAACTGGAAGAAACATCGGACGTAAAGCAGGCATTCGAGCGCTTTTTGCTGGTGAGTGCCGAGACTTTCTCGGTCACCGACAAGCCGCGCGGGTGCCTGATTGCGCTGGATGCGCTGTACCGCACCCAGTCCAGCCAGAATGTCTGCAATGAACTGAAGGCGCGTCGCAACGGGAATATCGACGTGCTGCGCGCCCGCCTTCAACGCAGTGTCGAGGAAGGCTCCTTGCCCGCGACCATCGACACCGACGCTATCGCCACCTTTTACGCGACGGTACAGAACGGTATGTCCATCCTGGCGCGCGATGGTGGCAGCGTGGAAAGTCTTGTCGCCACGGCGCATGGCGCGATGGCGGCGTGGGACAGGCTCACCGCGGCCTGATTGGTTACGGGCCGCTTATGCCACGGCGCGCAAGGGTACCGGACCGCTCACGTAATCCGCGATTTTGTCGGCCACATCCGTGCTGGCGATGATCCGCCGGTGGCCAAGACCGTCAGCCCAGTGCAGACGGACATGTGGACCGGCTTTCGCTGCCATTTCCGCACAGCGCGCTGGCACTTCCTTGTCGTCGCGTGCGTGAATAACCAGCGTCGGGATCAACAATCGGCGCAGATGCACATCGGTATCGAAATCATGGATCGGGCGCGCGGCGATTTGCTGGACCGTGTCCTTCATTGCCTGACGCACATCAGCCTTCAAACGCAGCACCTTTCCGAAGCCGTCGAAAACACCCTCCATGGAATGCGGAGACGCAATCGTGACAAGCTTGGCAGGACGCCGCTCGCGATAACAGCCAAGCGGCCCCGCAGCCGCATTGACGACCACCGCACCGCCAAAGGAATGCCCGACCATGGCGTAGAACGGCCCATACTGACGCCACGCGGCATCCACCGACGCGATGGCCCGGATGAAATCCAGTTCGCGTCCCGCCGAATCGCCATGTCCCGGCAGATCGAGAGCGACAACCCGTTCGCCGCGTGCGACCAGCGCGCTGATAATGGCCATCATATCCGCACTGCGTGAACCCCAGCCATGCACTACCAGCGAGGTACGGGCATTCTGTCGAGCCATCCCTGCTGGCTCGAAAAGATAGGTTGCGACAACGCCCCGATCGATAATCAGGTCAAGCCGCTTTGCCTTGAGCAACTCGCGGCTCGTCTGGCGCAGCCTTTCCGCATAGGCTTTTGTTTGGGGCTTGCGGCTCGGTGTGCGACAGAAAATTCTGAATGCCGCGCGGCCGGCACGTTCCGGTGCGATGCGCCCAAGCACACCCAGACCGAATCGCGTAACCTGTAGGGATAACGTCGCCATAGCGGGGCCTCAATCATGTTCAATCCTGAACAAATAATTGTACAAGAATGAACAAAATGCAAGACAAGAATCAAAAGCTGCCGTGGGATAATCCGCGCTTTAAAAACTGGATTGCGGTTGCGAGAGCCGGCAAAGCGGTTGAACGCGCGCTGGCGCAGGGACTGGCACCCTTCGATCTCAAGATCGCCGACCTCGATGTGCTGATGAATATTTATCGCCACCCCGGCGAATCGCAGCACGATCTCGCGCGCCGGATTCTGGTCGGGCGCTCCAACATTACGATGTTACTGCCGAAACTGGAGAATCGGGGATTGCTAATGCGCACCGGCGATCCGGTAGACAAACGCATCATTCGCCTTACCCTCACGCCGGACGGCGAAAAGCTGCTCGGTGAAGCGCTTTCAGTCTATACCGATCTGATCGACCGCGTCATGGCGCAATCGACCGCAGCGCAATGCAATGCGATGGGCGACATGATGCGGGGTATCGCGGATATGCTGGAAAAGGATTAAGCTCGATTAGCGGTCGCGCTTGAGCCCTTTTTCGGCCAGCTCGTCGAGATAGGTCTGCCACAGCGTCTCCTTATCGGTGCCGAGCTTATGCAGATAGGTCCAGGAAAACAGGCCGGTGTCGTGCATGTCGTCAAAGGTTATGCGCACCGCATAATTGCCGACCGGCTCGACCTTGATGATTTCGACGTTGCGCTTGCCGCCAACCGTAATGCGTTGTTCGGGAGAATGGCCCTGCACTTCTGCCGACGGAGAAAGCACGCGCAACAGCTCGGCGGTCAGTTCAAATCGCTCTCCGTTGTCGAAAACCACCGTCAGCAATTTGCGGTCGCTGGAAACGCGCAGTTCGGTCGGCCAAACGTCGCTCATCGTTTTTCTCCATATTGAGCTTGCTCCGTCATCGTCGAAGCCTGCTTGTGATAGGCCGCATGCCAAAATACCGCAAGTGCATTGAAACTGCTTCAGCGGCGCAAAACTGGACAAGGCGTCGCGGAAGTCTTATCTCATAAGAACGGGTCGATACTGCGTCGCACCTCATGGAAACAATGGCTTCACAGATGAAAACCTTGCAGGCACAGCCCCTTGTTTCTCCAACCGGACCGATGATCGATCCTTTCGGGCGGATGGTCAGCTATCTGCGTGTTTCGGTGACGGATCGTTGCGACTTCCGCTGCACCTATTGCATGGCGGAACATATGACCTTTCTTCCCAAGAAGGATCTGCTGACGCTGGAAGAGCTGGAACGGCTCTGCACCGTGTTCATCGACAAGGGCGTGCGCAAGCTGCGGCTCACCGGCGGCGAGCCGCTGGTGCGCAAGAACATCATGCATCTGATCCGCGGGCTTTCGCGCCATCTGGCATCCGGAGCGCTGGACGAACTGACGCTGACCACCAACGGCTCGCAGCTTGCGCGCTTTGCCCATGAACTGGCCGATTGCGGCATGAAGCGCATCAATGTCTCGCTCGATACGCTGAACCCTGACAAGTTTCACGAAATAACCCGCTGGGGTGATCTCGCACGTGTGCTAGAAGGCATCGATGCCGCCCAGAAGGCCGGTATTCGCGTGAAGATCAATGCCGTGGCGCTCAAAGATTTCAACGAGCTCGAAATCCCCGAGCTGATCCGCTGGGCTCATGGTCGCGATATGGACCTGACGCTCATCGAAACCATGCCGATGGGCGAAATCGAATTCGACCGCACCGATCAGTATCTGCCGCTGTCGCAAGTGCGCAACGATCTCTCACGCCAGTTCACACTGACCGATATTCCGTACCGGACGGGCGGCCCTGCCCGCTATGTGACGATCGAGGAAACTGGTGGTCGCCTTGGCTTCATCACGCCTCTGACGCATAATTTCTGCGAAAGCTGCAATCGCGTCCGCCTCACCTGCACAGGCATGCTTTATATGTGCCTCGGCCAGAATGACGATGCCGATCTGCGCAAGGTGCTGCGGGAAAACGACAGCGATGCGTTTTTGAGCCGGGCTATCGATGAGGCAATCTCGCGCAAACCCAAGGGCCATGATTTCATCATTGATCGCGATCATAACCGCCCAGCTGTGGCGCGCCACATGAGCCTGACGGGTGGTTAATCACCGCGCTATACTTTTGGGCGAAAATAATCACAAATAATTGTCGCACAATAAACTTTAACAAGGTATTGGATTCTAAACTGGATTCTATACCGTGCTGCAGTCAGATAATTTCCGCGCAAGTATTTATATGCTTCTCGCCATGGGCACCTTCACCATCGGGGACAGCATAACCAAATTCCTTCTCACGGAAATGAACAGCGGGCAGTACATGCTGATCCGCGGTTTTTTTGCCACCTCGATGATCGGTTTTCTGGCCTGGCGTCATGGCGCGCTGCGCAATCTTTCTCTGGAGTGGATGACGGTCCTGCGCGTGCTGGGCGAAGTCGTTGCGACAATCACTTACATTGTCTCGCTGGGCCACCTCTCCCAGGCGTTCTGTTCCGCCGTGTTTCAGGCCACACCTTTGGTCGTCACGCTGGGCGCTGCAATCTTTCTCAAGGAAAAAGTTGGCTGGCGGCGCTGGGTCTCCATTCTGGTGGGCTTCGTCGGTGTAATCATCATCATTCGCCCCGGGTCAGCCGGTGCGGCAAGCCTCGGTGCGGTTGGCATTTTGCTGGCGAGTGTCGCGTGCGCGGCCATGCGCGATATTGCAACGCGCCGTGTGCCCGCCCATGTGCCGACATTCTACCTTTCCACGCTTACCGCTGGTGCGATTGCGGTTACCGGCGGCGTATTGACCGTCCCCATGGGCGGTTGGCAGCCTGTCGGCCTTCTTTCCATCGCGACCTTGCTGGGCGCAGCCGTGCTTTTGCTGATCGGATATCACTTCATCATTCTCGCCATGCGTGAGGGCGAAGTGTCCTTCGTGTCCCCGTTCCGCTATTCCAGCCTGCTCTGGGCGATAGGCTTGAGCATTGCAATCTTTGGTGAAGCGCCGGATGCGTATACAATTGCTGGATCTGTTCTGGTCGTCGGAAGCGGCATTTACATGGTCTATCGCGAAAACGCGCTCAAGAAGCGTGAGAAGAACAAAAGCACTCTGGCGTCTATTCCAACCGGTCTCGGACCAAAATGATGACCATCAAGGATGTAGCCGGTGCGATCATCGCGGGCGGATTATCGAGCCGTATGCGCGAAGGCGGAATAGACGGTGACAAATTCCTGCAGGTTTTGGGTGCCGGTTCCGTCATTGGTGAGGTCGCCGCACGGCTTAAACCGCAGGTGAGCGCGCTTTTCGTCAATGCCAATGGCGACGCCTCCCGACTGTCCAGTCTCGGTCTACCGGTTGTTGCAGACATTTCCGCATCACATGGCGGTCCGCTGCCCGGCATCCTCACGGCGCTCATCCATGCGAAAAATTCGACATGGCTGCTGACCGCAGCAGCGGACACGCCGTTTCTGCCTGCCGATCTTGGACAGCGGCTTTTCGAACGTCAACGAGCGACCGGCAAGGACATCGTTCTTGCAAGCTCTGCGGGGCATATTCACCCGATCTTTGGCCTGTGGCGCACGCAGCTGGCGGATCGTCTGAATGACTGGCTTTCAACCGCAGAGAAAGCCAGTGTTCTCGCTTTCGCACGCGATGTTGAATTTGAAACGGTGGACTTTCCGCTCGTGGCGACCAAGGATGGCGCGGAGAACTATGATCCATTCTTCAATATCAACCGGCCCGACGATCTTGTCGAAGCCCGGCGATTGCATAGGCTGAACGGAGATACGGAATGACACACAAGCTTTTCGGCATTACGGGCTGGAAGAATTCCGGCAAGACCACACTGACCGAAAAGCTCGTGCGCTGCCTGACCGAACGTGGCTATCGCATCGCCACGATCAAGCACGCGCATCATAATTTCGACATCGATCACGAAGGCACCGATTCCTGGCGGCATCGTCAAGCAGGTGCCGCAGAAGTGGCCATCGTTTCGGAGCGCCGCTTCGCCATCATGCATGAAAATCTCGACGGTCCGGAAATCGCCCTGCAAGACATCGCGGACAAGCTTGCGCCGTGCGATTTGATTCTCGTCGAGGGCTATAAGCGCGAGCCGCACAAGAAAATCGAGCTTCGCCGAACGGGCAGCCATGATGGCCCGCCGCTCGCCGAAAACGATCCAAGCATCGTGGCCATTGCAACCGATCATCCACAGCCGGGCTTAAGCCTGCCGGTCTTCGATATCAATATGGTCGATGAAATCGCCGATTTCATCCAAAATGAAATGGCACTTTGAGCAATTCCCTATCGCTTTCCGCCAAAACGTCAGCATTCACTATTTTGCCACGTCATTCAGCGGATAGCCTGTGAATTCCACAATAATTATACGCAAAATTATTACGCAACCCATCTTGCCTTCGGGTGAAAAGTGGTGGGAATATCGTGCTCAGATTGGAGGGCGGCGGCGAAGATGCGAAAAAATATTGCGCAGCCTCCGTTGAACCATCTATTGGTAGCCACGGGAGGAATGACTATCAATCGGTAATCCTCAATTTTAAATTGCAATTGCACTACAGATGGCTGAACCAGAACAATAATCAGGGAACCAGCCAGAGTAAACGAGAGGACTAAATATGCGCGTATTGAAGCGTATCGTAGCAGCAGCTTCGGTTGCAACCATTGCAACCATGGCAGGCGGACTGACCATTGGCGCCGCAAATGCCCAGGAGCCCTTAAAGCTCACCATAGCCACCGAAGGCGCCTACCCCCCCTTCAATTTCATAAAGCCGGACGGCACCCTTTCGGGATTTGACGTCGATATCGCGAAAGCACTTTGCGATGAAATGAAGGCTCAGTGCACGTTCGTCACCCAGGAATGGGATGGGGCAATTCCGGCCCTTCAGGCTGGCAAGTTCGACGCTTTCATCGCTTCCATGTCGATCACCGACGAGCGCAAGAAGCAGGTCGATTTCTCGAACAAATATTACAATACGCCTCCGGGCATCGTCGCTCCGAAAGATAGCGACATCAAGGGCGTGACCAAGGAAGATCTCGCTGGCAAGACGATCGGCGTTCAGGTTTCCACCACCCATGCCAACTACTCGGAAAAGACCTTTACCGACAGCACGATCAAGGCCTACCCGACTGCCGAGGAATACCGCCTCGATCTGGCCAATGGCCGTCTCGACGCCGCCAATGACGACAGCGTGACGCTCGGCGAATGGCTGAAGACGCCGGATGGCGCCTGCTGCAAGATGGTCGGCACCTTCCCGCCGGTTGTTGAAATTCATGGTCCCGGTGCAGGCGTTGCCTTCAAGAAGGGCCGCCCGGAACTGATTGAAAAGTTCAACGCGGCTATCAAGGCGATCCGCGCCAACGGAAAGTACAAGGAAATCAACGATAAGTACTTTGAGTTTGACGCCTACGGCGCCGAAAACTAAGTTGCTTTGAAGAAGTTTGCGCCGGTTTGTGTCACACAAACCGGCGCACATCATTTATGGCAGACCATTCGGTAGAAGCGCTCGAAACAGAGACCGCCGGATTTGGTATCCGCCCAGAAAAAAGAAAAAAGGCGATGGAACATTACGCCACTTTATTGAGTTTCGGCCCCGAAGGTTGGTCGAGGAGCATCGCCTGGGGGCTATTGGTCACTGTCACTCTGGCAATCGCCACTCTGCCCGTTGGCCTCGTTCTCGGATTTCTGGTTGCTTTGGGGAAGCAATCGAGCGAACCATCGATCCGACTGGCCTCGAATATCTACACGACCATTTTCCGCGGCCTTCCAGAACTGCTGACCCTGTTTCTGGTGTATTTCGGCGCTTCGCTCGGCCTACAGAAACTGCTGGCGCTCTTCGGCATCAATGCGAATGTCGAGATCAACGCCTTTGCCGCCGGTATGGTGGCGCTCGGTTTCGTCTTCTCGTCCTATTCGAGTGAAGTCTTCCTGTCAGCCTTCCGTGCCATCCCGCGTGGCCAATATGAAGGCGGTTACGCTGTCGGCCTGTCGCACTGGCAAACCATGCGCAAGGTCATCCTGCCGCAATTGATCCGCATCGCCCTGCCCGGCCTTGCCAATCTGTGGCTGGTGCTGCTGAAGGACACGTCGCTGGTGTCCGTGATCACATTGTCCGACATCATGCGACAGACATCCATCGCAGCGCGCGTGACCAAGGAGCCGTTTCTGTTCTTTGGCGTCGCCTGCCTGCTCTATCTCGCTCTCGCGATCATCTCGTCCTATTTCATCAACCGCATTGCCCAATGGGCTGATGCGGGCAGCAATCGTTCGCGGGGTGCATGATCATGAGCGAAGCCGTCACTCAAACCAGTGCTGCCGTCATGGCACCGCCGCCCGTCGTCCGCGAATGGACCCGCGCTCGCATTGCAGGTCATATCTTCGTCGGCATATGGGCTTTGCTCTTCGCTGGGCTCGCCATCTACCTCTACAATGTCTGGCGCATCGATCTCTTCGAAACTTATGGACCGCGCTACTGGTCCGGCCTGCTGATCACCCTGAAACTGGTCGTGGTGTCGATCCTTGTCGGCGCTGCATTGTCGATCCCGATCGCAGCCGCACGCATGTCCAACAATCGCTGGCTGAAAGCCATTGCCTTCGGCTATGTGTATTTCTTCCGCGGCACGCCGCTTCTGGCGCAAACCTTCCTGATCTATTACGGCTTCGGCACTTTCCGGCCTTTCCTAGAAAGCATCGGTCTGTGGGTGTTTTTCCGTGATGCATGGAATTGCGCCATTCTGGCCTTCTCGCTCAATACGGCGGCCTATCAGGCCGAAATCCTGCGTGGAGCGATCCAGAGCGTTGCCATGGGCCAGTGGGAAGGTGCCGCGGCGCTGGGTATTTCCAAGCGCGTGACATTCTGGAAGGTCATACTTCCACAGGCGCTGATCGTTGCCCTGCGTCCATATGGCAATGAAATCATCCTGATGATCAAGGGCTCGGCCATTGTGGCCATCATCACGGTTCTCGACCTGATGGGTGAAACGCGCCGCGCCTATTCCCGCACTTTCGATTTCCAGACCTATCTCTGGGCAGCCGTGATCTATCTGCTGATCGTCGAAGCGCTGCGCCACATCTGGGATTATCTCGAACGGAAGCTGACACGGCATCTTGTTCGTTGATTTACCAGATAGACCTTAAATTTAGCCCTCGGCAGCCTTGCAGCTTCCGGGGGCTATCTGTTTAATCAACAATATGTCTTCGCTGCCACGCAGCGCGCAGACAATTTCTCAAGCATAGCGATGGGCAATATCATGCTGAAAATCTGGGGTCGCACCAATTCCACCAATGTCAAGAAAGCGCTCTGGATCGCGCAGGAGCTTGGCCTTGATTACGAACAGATCGACGTGGGCGGCCAGTTTGGCGGCCTGGACGACCCGGCCTTCCTCGCGCGCAATCCCAATGGCCTCATTCCGCTTGTCGAAGACGGCGAAACCGTGCTCTGGGAATCAAATGTCATCACGCGCTATCTGGCCGCGGCTTATGGCAAAGACAGCCTGTGGATCGAAAATCCGGCCAAGCGGGCGCAGGCGGAAAAATGGATGGATTGGGCGTCCAACACGCTCTACAGCGATTTCAGCAATGTGATGAAGCATATGATCCGCCTGCCGGAAGACAAGCGCGATCCGGCAATCCTGCAACGCGGTCTCGACGGCCTTGCACGTTCCATGAAGATTGCCAATGACGGTCTCGGCCAAGCGCCGTGGTTCTCCGGAGAAGAGTTTGGCATCGGCGACATTCCGGTTGGCTGCTATGCCTATGCATGGTTCGAGTTCCCCATCGAACGCCCCTCGCTTCCGCAGCTCGAAAGCTGGTATGAGCGCCTGAAAGAGCGCCCTGCCTACCGTTCGGCTGTGATGACACCCCTCACCTGATCAAATGGTCCATAAACTATCCAGAGGAATGAACGAATGACGACGACTGCAAAAGTAGCCTTTCTCGGGCTGGGCGTGATGGGCTATCCAATGGCAGGACACCTCAAGAACAAGGGGGGCCACGACGTTACGGTTTATAACCGCACGACGGCAAAAGCGGAAAAATGGGCGAAGGAATTCGGCGGCAGTTTCGCCGCCACGCCCGCAGAAGCCGTGCGTGATGCCGATTATGTGTTCGCCTGCGTCGGCAATGATGACGATCTGCGTTCGGTAACAATCGGCCCGGACGGCGCTTTCTCGACAATGAAGAAAGACGCGATTTTCATCGACAACACGACGGCTTCCGCCGAAGTTGCACGTGAGCTTTCGGAAGAAGCGCAGAAGCTTGGCATTCATTTCATCGATGCGCCGGTTTCTGGCGGTCAGGCTGGCGCGGAAAACGGCGTGTTGACCGTGATGGTTGGTGCCAGTGAGCCGGTTTTCGAGCGCGCCAAGCCGATCATCGACGCCTATGCCCGGTCTGTCGGTCTCATGGGTCCTGTCGGTTCGGGACAGTTGGCCAAGATGGTGAACCAGATTTGCATCGCCGGTCTCGTTCAGGGACTGGCCGAGGGCATTCATTTTGGCAAGAAGGCCGGTCTCGACATCGAAAAGCTCATCGCGGTGATTTCCAAGGGCGCTGCCGGTTCGTGGCAGATGGAAAACCGCTCTGCCACGATGAACCAGGGCAAATATGATTTCGGCTTTGCCGTCGACTGGATGCGGAAGGATTTGGGCATCTGCCTTGACGAAGCAGACCGCAATGGCGCGCTTCTGCCCGTCACGGCGCTTGTCGATCAATTCTACAAGGAAGTGCAGAAGATCGGCGGAAATCGCTGGGATACGTCTTCTCTGCTGGCGCGTCTGGAGCAGAAGTGAACATCAACTGAGTTCAGCTCAGGAGAAAAGCCCGGCATGCCCGCCGGGCTTTTTTATATTAGCCGCGTTCAATCAGAACTTGACCATCGCCGTCAGCGACAGCCCGCTGACAAAATCATCGTCGAGTACGCCCTCGGAACCCAGCAGACTGCGCTCACCGTCGGCAAGCGTCGTGTCAACCTTTCCTGAGACCAGCCAACCCGCAGCGCCCGCCAGACGAAACTCGACTTGGTCACTTGGCTTGTAACCGGCGCCAAGGCTGAACAACCAGAGGTCCGTCTGCGTGGTGAGGCCCGTGCTGGTGCCGCGATCCCAGGTTAAAGTCCCGTCGAGAGACCAGTGGTTGTCGAACGTGTGAGCAACACCGCCCCTCAAAGTCCAGCCGTCCTGATAATAGAGGTTCAGGCTGGTAACTCTGGTGCCAATAGGGAGAACCGCACTGTCAGCCGCAACAAAATCAACCGACGTCACGCTTGACCAGTCCATCCATTCTACCGAGCCAAAAGCCAGCCAACCGGGCGTTATACCCGTCTGAAATTTGAATTCGACCGATTGAGGTGTTGCAACGTCACTGCTCACATCAATCGGTTCGCCGCGCCCGGTGATTGGGTTCAAAATCAGATTATCAACCGTGCCTTCAAGGCCGTACTTGACCGCTGATTGATAAACGATGCTCGCACGGATCGCATATTCAGGAATTTCATAGGCAGCGCCAATTCGCCAGCCAAACGACTGGGCATCTGCATCCAGAGAAGCGGCGCGAAACGGACTTCCGGGAATGCCGTCAGGATTGCGGGAAAAATGCGGGATCATTCTGGTCTGCTGGCCGCGCAGTTCCTGATAGCTGACGCCACCCAGAATACGGAAATAGCCCATCGCGCCCGCATCAAAACGATAGGCACAGTTCACACCATAATCGTTCGACGTGATCTTCTGTTCGATCGAGGTGTAAGAGTGAACCGTTTCAATGCCCGCATCGGTGTCGATGCCCCAAGGCTGACGGTATTGCGCAGCACAGGCAAGATCGCTGGTCAGATCGAACTTGGCCGAAATCTTCGGCACCCAAAGTCCCTTCGCCTCTTCTATACCTTTTTCGAACGGGCGGCCTGTCGCCGGGTTGATACCGCCATTCGTGTCGCTGGCGGGTGTGCCCCCGATTTTCGTCAATCGACGCTGGGGAGCCACATAAATCGCCGACGTATCGACCGCGTTTCCCTGTTCGAACAGAATATCGAAATCCTGCGAACTGGACTCGAAAGCTCCGGCGTGAGCGACGACCGCTCTCCCAAACAGCACCGCCGCGATACAACTGATTTGAAAGCCGCGTCCGCCCATAAATCTCCCCCCAAGAAGCTGTGGCATTAACGAGGACGCAAACGTAAAACGGGAAGAAACGGAGCTGCAATATCCAACCAATAGCGGGTTAATTGTGCGGCCAAAGCGCCCCCCGAGCAAATTGGCTCAGCGACAGAGTTCCAACAAATCCCAAATCAAATTCCGCTAAAACCGCCGTTTTTGGCCTGTTTCCGCCTGCTGCGAATGCGCGATGGCGTGCTTGCGAATCCGAACCGCCGGTTCGATTACTTTAGACGCTTCTGGAATTAAAATTTCCCCGGACCGATCACGCAAAAAGCCCGGCAGCGGGAACTGCCGGGCTGATACATAAAGGGCCGGAACATTGTTAGGATGCTCCGGCCCTTGATTTATATTTGATCCGATGGATCAGAACTTGACCTTCGCCGTCAGCGAGAGGCCGCCGACGAAATCGTTGTCGAAGTCGCCTTTAGAACCGGTTGGATTGAGCTTGCCATTGACGAAGGTATCGTCCAATTCACCTGAGCTGAGCCAGCCTGCCGCCCCGGCAAGACGGATTTCGAACTGATCGTTCGGCTTGTAATTGGTGCCAAGGCCAAACAGCCAGATATCGGTTTGCGAAGTCAGGCCAGTGCTGGTGCCACGATCCCATGTCACAGTTCCTGCAACCGACCACTGGTCGTTGAACTTGTGGCCTACGCCGCCGCTCACCGTCCAGCCATCCTGATAATAGAGGTTGAGGGCTGTGATTTCATAGCCTGCTGGAAGCACTACGCCAGTAGCGGTGCGCAAGGGCGAGTCAGAGGCAAAGCTGACTTTGCTAATGCTCGACCAATCAGTCCACTTCACGGAACCAAATGCAAGCCAATCGGGAGCGATACCGGTCTGGAATTTGAATTCGACGGACTGCGGTGTTGAAACCTCGCTTGATACATTGATCGCGCCATACCGCATCGTTGCGGGATCGAGATACAAATTGTCGATGGTGCCTTCAAGGTTGTACTTCACCTTGGACTGATAGACGACACTTGCACGGATCGCATATTCTGGAATTTCGTAAGCCGCACCAAGACGCCAGCCCACGGATTCATCTTCCACATCCAGTGAGGCGACGCGCCAATTCCCTCCGTACGGATGCCCGGTCGGTGGAATGGCTTTTGTTTGCTCACCGCGCAATTCCTGATAGCTGACGCCACCAAGGAGGCGGAAATAGCCCTTTTCGCCAGCTGCGAAACGATAGGAGCAGTTCACGCCATAATCGTTCGAGGAGATTTTCTGCTCGATGGCGACAAAGCTACGGACCGTGTCGATACCGACATCTGTATCGATACCCCAAGGCTGACGATATTGCGCCGCACAAGCCAAATCCGAAGTCAGATCGAACTTTGCGGATGCCTTCGGCACCCAATAGCTCGTAGCCTCGTCAACCTCAGTACCATAGGGCTGACCGCCATTTAGCGGATTTCTACCGCCGGTAGCAGCTCCGACTAACGAGCCACGAATATTCTTCAGCTTGCGTTGCGGAGCCACGAAGGTGCCTGACGCATCGACAGCATTTCCCTGCTCAAACAGGATATCAAAATCCTGCGAGCTGCGTTCAAAACCACCTGCATGAGCGACAACCGCACTCCCAAGCAGTACCGCTGCAATTCCCCCAATTTTTAAGCCGCGTCCGCTCATTATGTCCTCCCAGATAGCAACCGGCATTAACGTTGACGCAAACGTAAAACAGGAAGGATTCGACCTGCAATATCCAATCATTCGCGGGCTATGAGCGGCTTCGGAGTCGCTTCTTTCAAAACGCTTAAAATACGGGGCGTTTCTCCATTTGGTGGAAACATTCCGACAAATGTAGACCAGAAATTCGCCCAAATTGCCCCTTTTTCGGCCATATTTCAGCCTTGTTGCGAAAGGGCAACATTTTCAAAAAACAATCGAAACGCCGGTTCGATGCGGTCCAAAGCCCCTTGAAACGCAACTTTTCCGCGACATACCGCACAAAAAACACCCGGCAGTTTTCGCTGCCGGGTGTTGATTCGTGAAAATCTTACGTTGCGGAACGCGTCAAATCAACCTGCGTCACGGATACGTGACTCAGCTGTCGCAACCCGCTCCGCGGCTTCCTTCAGCTCGGCCAAACGCTCGCGTTCGGCTTCAACGACCTCTTCCTTGGCATTGGCCACGAACTTCTCGTTCGACAGCTTCTTCTCGATCCGGTCGATATCAGCGGCAATCTTGCCTGCTTCCTTGGCCAGACGTGCAGCTTCAGCCTTGAGGTCAATCAGCTTGCCGAGCGGAATGCAGATCGTCGCTTCACCGAGCAGCATCTGCGCTGCCCCCTTCGGAGCCTGCGCTTCGAAGGTCACGCTTTCAACACGGGCCAAACGCTTGATCGCAGCGCCGTGACGCTCAAAACGTTCTGTCGTCGTTGCGTTGGCGTCAAGAACGACGACTGGTGCCACAGCACCTGCCGGGACGTTCATTTCCGCGCGCACCGAGCGGATACCGGTGACGAGATCGACCAGCCAGTTGATATCGGCAGCCGCGTCTTCATCCACGAAGGAAAGCTCCGGCCAGTCGGCCAGTGCCAGAACCGTATCGCGCTTCTTGCCTTCACCAGCCGTCAGCGTCCACAGTTCTTCCGTCATGAACGGCATGAACGGATGCAGCAACTTATAGATCTGATCCAGACAGTAAGCAGCCGTAGCCTGCGCTTCGGCCTTTGCCACTTCATCGTCGCCCATGAAGATCGGCTTGAGCAATTCCAGATACCAGTCGCAGAACTGGTTCCAGACAAAGCGATAGGCCGCACCAGCCGCTTCATTGAAACGGTAATTGGCAATGCCCTCGGTCACGGAACGCGTGGCCTTGGTCAGTTCGGTCAGAATCCAGCGATTGACCGCAAGCCTTGCGTTTTCCGGACGGAAATCCGCGTTGAGCTCAACGCCATTCATCTGCGCAAAACGCGTCGCATTCCAGAGCTTGGTGCCGAAATTGCGGTAGCCCGCGATACGCGCCGGATCAAGTTTAACGTCGCGTCCCTGCGCGGCCATGATAGCCAGCGTGAAACGCAGCGCATCGGCGCCATATTCGTCCATCAGTTCCAGCGGGTCGATGACATTGCCCTTGGACTTCGACATCTTCGCGCCGTGCTTGTCACGAACGAGCGCGTGCAGATAGACCGTATGGAACGGGATTTCCTCCATGAAATGGAGGCCCATCATCATCATGCGGGCAACCCAGAAGAACAGAATGTCGAAGCCGGTCACCAGAACGCTGGTCGGGTAATAGGTCGCGAGTTCCGGCGTCTTGTCGGGCCAGCCAAGCGTCGAGAACGGCCACAGGCCCGATGAGAACCAGGTGTCCAGAACGTCGGTGTCGCGTTCCAGAGCAACGTCTTCGCCATAATGCGCCTTCGCAGCCGCTTTGGCTTCGGCTTCGCTCTTTTCAACGAAACAGGTACCGTCCGGGCCATACCACGCCGGAATCTGGTGTCCCCACCAGAGCTGACGCGAAACGCACCACGGCTGAATGTTCTCCATCCAGTCGAAATAGGTCTTTTCCCAATTCTTCGGCACGATCTGCGTGCGACCGTCGCGAACAGCGGCCATGGCAGGCTTGGCCATTTCGGCTGCGTTCACATACCACTGGTCGGTCAGATACGGCTCGATCGGCACGCCTCCGCGATCACCATGGGGAACGGCATGGGTGTGATCCTCAACCTTTTGCAGATAGCCGCGCTCGTCCATCAACTCAACGATACGTTTGCGCACCGCAAAGCGATCCTGTCCGTCCAGCTCGGCGATCAGCGCCTTCAATTCCGGCGTCAGCTGCAGGCCTTCGAGGAAGTCGTTATTGTCTTTCAGCGTGACAGCCGCTGCTGGCGTCAGAATATTGATTGCGCGCAGATCATTGCGCTTGCCGACTTCGAAGTCGTTGAAATCATGCGCAGGCGTGATCTTGACCGCGCCGGAACCAGCTTCCGGATCAGCGTAATCATCAGCAACAATCGGAATATGACGGCCAACGAGCGGCAGAACGACATCATTGCCGACCAGAGCGTGATAGCGCTCATCCTTCGGATTGACCGCAACGCCGGTATCGCCCAGCATGGTTTCCGGACGGGTCGTCGCGACAACAATGTAAGTATGCGGATTTTCTGAATCGAACGGCACATTTTCCAGCGGATAGCGGAAGTGCCAGAGATGCCCTTTCGTCTCACGAGATTCGACTTCAATGTCGGAAATCGCCGTTAGCAGCTTCGGGTCCCAATTGACCAGTCGCTTGTCGCGATAGATCAAGCCCTGCTTGTGAAGCGTGACGAAGACTTCCAGAACAGCGCGCGACAGGCCCTCATCCATGGTGAAGCGCTCACGGGACCAGTCGCACGACGCGCCAAGCCGACGCAGCTGATTGGAGATCATGCCGCCGGATTCTGATTTCCACTGCCAGATGCGCTCGATGAACTTCTCGCGGCCCATGACATGGCGGTTCGGCTCCTGCCTTTCGGCAAGCTGGCGCTCGACAACCATCTGGGTGGCGATACCGGCATGATCCATGCCCGGCTGCCACAGCACGTTCTTGCCGCGCATGCGCTCAAAACGAACCAGAATGTCCTGAATCGTGTTGTTGAGCGCGTGGCCCATATGCAGCGATCCGGTGACATTCGGCGGAGGAATGACCACGGCAAAAGGATCGGCTCCTGGCTTCGCTCCTGCTCCCGCTTTAAATGCCCCTGCTTCTTCCCAGCGTTCGGCAATTTTCGGCTCTATGGCCGCGGCGTCATAAGTCTTCTCAAGCATGGAATTATCCGGTCTTTTTGCGCAATGAAAGGATTGGGCGCTCAATAACAACAAACGGGTGATAAATCACTTTAAAAGTGAAAACCCGCCTGCGAGACAGACGGGCTTTTGAACTCAAAGGCCGTTTTAGACAGGCAACACGTCGATTATCGGTCGCCGCGCACCACCCGTTCGATTTCTTCACGAACAAGCCGCTCCACCAGGGTGGGCAGATTGTTGTCCAGCCAATCCTGCAACATGGGACGCAGAAGTTCGGCAGCGATATCGTCAAACGAACGACGCGGTTCCGACCGCACGACGTGGCTCAAATCCTGGAAGGCGGCGGCCACCTGACGTTCTGCCACCTGTGACAGAATATGGGAAGCCGCAGTCGCCTTTGCCAGTGGTTCGGGCGCGGTCGGAGCAGCGGCAGCAACCGGCGTTTCTGAAACTGGTTCCTCGACGGGCGCAGCGCTTGCCCCGACAGGCTCTTCAAGGTCAGGTTCAAGCAGTTCGTCGATGGCTTCGGCGATTCCATCTTCCAGTGAGCGATCAAGCGCCTCTATCGAAACATCCTCTTGTGCAGCTTCTGGAGCAGTTGCGGCAGGCGCGTTCGGGGACAGTTCGGCGGCGCGCCAGTCATCGTTCTGGGCGTCGAGAACAATGTCCTCTTCTTCCTCTTCGATTTCCGGTTCCGGTGCGGGCGCGGCTTTGACCGGCGCATCAATCGAGCCGCGCAACACCGGCTCATCTTTTAGAATATCGCGCATCATGACCGGCTTTTCTGCCGCTCTGGAAACCGGAGGTTCTGCAGCGGGCTGTTCCTGCGCAGGCACTGGGCGACGGAACTCTGCCACCTCGCCGCGCAACGGAAAATTCGCCGTGGTGGACACAGGGTGGCGGCTCACATCGCTGTCTTCAATAATGCGCCGGATAGAAGCGAGAATCTCTTCCATGGACGGTTCGCGTGATGCGCTGGATGTCTGTGCCATAGCTGTCCATCTTCCCTATTTCAGAATAGAGCAATGCGCGCGTGTGGGCGGCGCAAGGTTCTCCTTCTCTGTTCGGAACGGCAGTCTCACGCGGAAAAACCTTCCGCAAGCTCACAAAGCCGCGCCCTGCAAAGGACAGAGAATCAATGAATTAAGGGTACCGGACGTTCGGCGATTTGAGAATCCCCGCAAGAGAGCCAGCCAATTGAACCCACAGCTTTATCATTTTGTTAAGAATTGATCGCCCGCCGCTCGCGAATCATCATCAAACAAAAACGGCGCCCGAAGGCGCCGTTTGATCTGAATTCTCGCTGATCAGCGACCGTCCGGCGTGCGCAGGCCGAACCACTTGTCCTTGACGGCCTCGTAATGTTCTTCCGGCTTATATTCAGCCACCTGAAGGCCCATCTGCTTCGAGGTCATGCGGCCGGTCGCGTTGAGAAGCGCATAGCTGGCGACAACCACATCATGCTCCGACTGGACCAGGCTGATTTCGGCGGCAGTCAAATCGTTCTGCGCGTTCAACACGTCGAGCGTGGTGCGCTGACCAACCTTGCGTTCTTCGACCACACCATCCAGCGCGAGCTGGGCGGCGGCGATACCATCGCGATTTGCCTTGACCGAAGCGCGGGCAGCTTCTAGCTGCGACCATGCCGAACCAATGGCTTCACGAACCTGATCGCGCACAACGTCAACTTCGATGCGCGCCTGACCAAGCTGTTCCTTGGACTGGCGAATCTGCGCCGAGGTGCGGCCACCCGTATAAATTGGAATGGTCACGCCAATACCAACCGAAGCGGAATTGCCGTCACCCACCGTCGAACCGGCATAAGTATCGAGACGGCTGGCGCCGGCCGACAGACCAACGGTTGGCAGCATTGCGCCTTCCTTGGCCTTCACGTTGTAGCCAGCGGCATTCACCGCATATTGCGTTGCAAGAATGCCGGGATGGCCTGCCTGCGCGATTGCGAAAGCCTCGCTCGGCGACTTGGGCAGGTTCTTCGCTGCCGCAGCAGCAGACAGCTTGCCCGGCTGCGCACCAACGATACGGATATAGGTTGCTTCAGCCGACTTGATATTGGCGCGGGCACTATTCAGTTCGGCAACTGCTGTCGAACGGCTGGCTTCAGCCTGCGCAACGTCCGTGCGCGTGCCTTCACCAACATCCAGACGTGCGCGAGCTGCGCGCACCTGTTCGTTCATCGCAGCCAGATTCTTCTCGCGAAGCACGGCGATCTGGCGATTCTGATAAACGTCCATATAGGCGGCGACAGCGCTATAGAGCGTGTTCTGCTCGTCATTGCGCATATTTTCGCGCTGGGCAAAAACCTGCGTTTCCGCCGCGGCGACATTATTCTTGGTCTGGAAACCGTCGAACAGCATCTGGTTCAGCTGAATGCCGACCGTGCCACTGGTACGGTAACCGCTCGTCGGCGAACGACTGCGGCTTGCATCATAAGTACCGGTGATCTGCGGGCGATAATTGGACTTGGCGATTGCTACGTTCTCGTCCTGAATGCGCACACCTGCGCGGGACGAGTTGAGCGTGGCGTTATTCTTATAAGCCTTGACCAGTGCACCAGGCAGGGTTTCAGATAAGGCGGACTGCCCCGATAAAACGGTGCCGGCCAACAATGCTGCCGCTGCGACCAGTCCTTTGTACGTTTTGAACACCGGGTACCTCATCTTAAAGAACAGCCAATTTCAATAAATCGAACCAATCAGTTCGGGCAACCTTAAATAACCTTTAAAATCGGTTATTTCCATCGCCCCGCCCAGAGCATGCACAAAGAAATTCCGCAGCGTTGCAGAATTGTACCAATCCCCGAAATTAAAATTCGAACTGGGGAATCCGCTCGAATCCCGGAAGTGGGCGCACCGCAGTGTTGAACGCAATGCGTCCCGATGCAACACCATTTTCTTTAACATAAATCCGGGCAACCGAGGCATTTCCGCGGCCTTCGACGGCGACGAGGCGTCCGCCTTCCTTAAGCTGCTGGAACAAGGCGTCCGGAACGAAATCCACGCCGCCCTCGATCATGATCACATCGTAAGGTGCTTCCGAAGGATAGCCGGCGTGCATGTCGCCCGACACAATCACAACATTGTCATAGCCGAGTTCGGCAAGACGTGCGGTCGCAGCCGCAGAAAGTGCAGAATCACTCTCCAGTCCGATAACCGAACCGGCCAGATGCGACAGGATCGCCGAGGAATAGCCAGTGCCACATCCGATATCGAGCACGACATCGTTCTTGTTCACGCCGGCGAGCTGAACGAGCTTGGCAAAAGGCGACGGCTCCATCAGATAGCGTGGTGCAGAACCTTCGGTCTCAAGCCGCTGGTCTTCGTCGATATAGGCAACAGCCTGACGCACAGTCGGTACGAAAGCTTCCCGCGGTACCGCCAGGAATGCATCGATAACCGCCAGATCGGTTACGTCCGTCGTACGGATCTGATTGTCGACCATCTTTGTGCGAAGATCCTGGAAATCGGCTGCCATAGCCCTCAACCCTTCATTATCGCCTAACGCGATGTTTCATATCACAAAGCACTCCGCAGCGTTGGTTCAAACCTCGCTGCGAGTGCACCATAAACGAGATTTGCCGTTGATGTGGCAAAAATCGCCGGTGCAGTCAATGAAACAGCTGCGAAACACCCGCATTTGCGGCACTTGAACTCACCATAACGAACCTGTTCAGCCCCACTTCCGTTACGGAAAGAAAATGCCGGAAAGCGAGGCTTCCCGGCACCTACATCCTGTCTTGTCCCGGCGCAAGCGCTGGCAAAATCACATTATTGAGCGTTTGCAGCCGGATAACCCGCTGCGGCCAGCGCGGAAACCACGGCATCTCTGGACGCATCGCCGCCAAACTCGACTTCCTTGGTTTTGAGGTCGATTTCAATCGGCGCCGTAGCATCGAGCTTGCGCAGGGCGGCAGTCACGCTTTCGGCACAGCCGCCACATTTCATCTTGGGAATAGTCAATTTCATCACGGGTAACGCTCCACACTTGATATACACACGTTATGCACCTTGCCATCGTGGTAAGGTCAAGCGTGAAAAAGCCATCAGCGATCAGGGCTTATTTCACCTTTCTATTCCGTTGCCGGGATCAAAGAATTATGGGGCTTCACAGGCTTCCGGCACGCTTTTTTCAAGCTCCAGTTCCGATTTGCTCAGCGAGCCGGTCATGATTTCAATCGGCTTGAAGGGCGGCTCTTCCTGCATGGCGGGATTGGTAAGATGAATTGTGTAGCAGCCGCCGAAGACTTCCTTCTTGCCATCATTGCTCTCGGCTTCGATGGCCAGCGGCTGGCTCCAATAGATTTGGCCTGCCCCCGGATCGGGTTCGGTCTTGCGCAAAGCGACCTTGACGCTTTTGGTGTTCTCGTAGCCCTTCACAAAGGTCTTGAAGTCGGGCTCCCGCCCCTCTTCCGAGTAATACCCATAAGCCCGCGTATATTCCTTGCGGTTGATCGCATTATAGTAAGATTCGATTAGCGCCTGCGGCGAAGACCGGTCGTCGCGATATTCCGGGACTGTAACACCATTGGCGGCATCCTGTGTCTGTTCGGATGGCTTGGTCTCTTCCACGGGCGCCTTTGTTTCCGCAGCCTCTGGCTTCTTCTGCGCTGTCGGCTCGGCGTTTTCCTTCGCCGCAGGCTTCTGTGCTTCCTTCGCGGCAGGTTTCGGCGCTTCCTGCGCATAGGCCTGCGGGAGAGCAACAGACAAGCCGAGCGCGCTCGCGAGAACAGCCAGTCTCAGAGATTTCATCCGATCGATCGACATTCACATCTCCTCTTTCCCAAAGCCCGCCAGCCGGGCACCCGGCCTGTGCTCTCGATTTGGTGTCTTGCGGTAATGATGTTACAACACTAACTATAGTGAAAACGTGGCAGCGAGGTCGAAACTCGCGGGTTTCACACGAGATTGGTTGATTCTCGCGCATGAAGCCACACTTTCGAAGCCACTGCATAACACCGGAAGAGATGAACCATGGGCCGTTTCGCAGTCATGACGCTAACCGAAGCCGCAGCAAATCGCGTTCGCGAGATTGTTGAGTCGCGTGAAGGCGCGCTGGGTATTCGTGTCGGTGTGAAAAAAGGCGGCTGCGCAGGCATGGAATATACCATCGATGTCGCCAATGAAGCGAAAGCCGGTGACGATGTTGCCGAGAAAGATGGCGCCAAGGTCTTTATCGCCCCGGAAGCCGTGCTTTTCCTGCTCGGAACCCAGATGGATTTTGAAGTGACGACGCTGCGCACCGGTTTCGTGTTCAACAACCCGAACCAGACCTCTGCCTGCGGCTGCGGTGAATCGGTTGAGCTGACGCCCGCCTCGGCAGAAAGCCTCCGCCAGATGCAAGGCGCCGCCTGATCCGATTTAAGCGGCTGGTCTTCCGAAGGAATCTCCCCAATGGATGACGAAACCCTCCGCGATCTGCTGCAGGATTTCGGCCCGATCAGCATCCGCCGCATGTTCGGCGGCAAGGGCATTTATCATCAGGGGTTGATCTTCGCGCTTGTGGTTCGCGACGAACTCCTTTTCAAAGCCGACGCATTGACCAGTCCGCGTTTCATCGATGCCGGATCGGTGCAGTGGACCTATGAAGGGCGCAAAGGCGGCGATCCGATCGGCATGCCTTATTGGAGCGTGCCGGGCGAAGCCTTCGATGATCCAGAAATCATGACTGAGTGGGCGCGCCTCGCCTATGAAGCCGCCCTGCGCAGCGGTCCATCAAAACCCCAAAAGAAATCGGCCGCGAAGCGTTCCTTCACGGCCGAATAACAATCTCAAAACTGCAGTCTGCTTACATGCCCGTCGGAATGAGCATGAAAGCAGGGATATCGTTGCCGAAACCAACCGGCGACGGACCATCATCATCGCGATCACGACGGCGCTGCTTATGCTGGTCATGCTGCGGCCTGCCACGACGTTCGTCGTTGGAAGCGCGGATCGCGTCGCGGCGGTCGTGGGATTCGATAATGGGCTGCGGCTGTTCCGCCGGATCGAGCGCTTCAATCGAAGCGACCTTTTCCTTCGGTTTATCCATGCTCTTGTCCCGCCCCTTGTCTTTGCCCTTGCTGTCGCGCTGCGAGTCCTTGCCCTTCCCACGCGCATTCCGGCCCTTGCGCGGCTGATCATCAGCCTCGTCGGACGGCGCAAGCGTGGACAGATCGCCATCGACCCATTCAATCTTCTCGCCAATCATGTTTTCAATCGCGGCAAGGTATTTCGTGTCCGACGGCGTCACGATGGTGAACGCCTTGCCGGAGCGACCAGCGCGGCCTGTACGGCCAATGCGGTGGACATAGTCTTCCGAGTGAATCGGCACATCGAAGTTGAAAACGTGGCTGACGTCAGGAATGTCGAGACCACGTGCGGCCACATCGGAAGCGACCAGCAGCTGCAACTTGCCGTCCTTGAAGTTGGACAGCATCGTCATGCGGGCGCGCTGGTCCATATCGCCATGCAAGGCACCGGCGTTGAACTCGTGACGCACCAGCGAACGGAACAGCTCCGACACATCCTTCTTGCGGTTGCAGAAGATGATCGCATTCTTGAGCGTGTCGCCTTCGGCGCGGATAAGATCGCGCAATGCGGCGCGCTTGTCCCAATCCTTCTTGCTGGACTTGACCAGACGCTGCGTCACGGTCTTGGCCGTGGACGAAGCCTTGGCCACTTCGATCCGGGATGGCGAATGCAGGAACTGCTCGGTGAGCTTGGTGATTTCCGGCGGCATGGTCGCGGAGAAGAACAGCGTCTGGCGCGTGAACGGGATCAGCTTGCAGATACGTTCGATGTCCGGGATGAAGCCCATGTCGAGCATACGGTCTGCTTCATCGATGACCAGAATTTCAACGCCGGTCAGCAAAAGCTTGCCGCGTTCGAAATGATCGAGAAGACGGCCCGGCGTTGCAATCAGCACGTCCGCGCCGCGCTCCAGCTTGCGCTCCTGTTCGTCGAACGAAACGCCGCCGATCAGCAGGGCGACGTTCAGGCGATGATTGACGCCATATTTGACGAAGTTTTCTTCAACCTGCGCTGCGAGTTCACGCGTCGGCTCCAGAATGAGCGTGCGCGGCATACGTGCGCGAGCGCGGCCTTTTTCCAGGAGCGTCAGCATCGGCAGAACGAAAGAAGCCGTCTTGCCCGTCCCCGTCTGGGCGATACCAAGCACATCCTTGCGCTCTAACGCGGGCGGAATGGCGCCAGCCTGAATGGGTGTAGGCGCGGTGTATCCTGCCGCTTCTACAGCAGCAAGCACTTTCGGGGAAAGACCGAGTTCGGCAAATGTCGTCAATGGAGGCGCAGCTCTCTGGTTCGGAAACGTGTTCCGCCCATCCTGTCATTGCAGCCGCGTCATCGGGCGCAGGACCAAAGCAGAAAAGGCGTCTGCAACGCATCTAGCGTTTTCTTGCAGCATCGCCTACGTCCGCAGCGTGCAAAAGTCAACCAAAATACCATCATACGATATCAAATTGCTTTGATAGTTCTGCACAAAACGATAATCGACGCCAATCAACGCCGTTTCTAATCGAATTAAATCAAATTGATGACATTAGAGGATTGTCACACACGGAAGTTTTTCATCTTTGCTTGCGCATAATCTTACCCGAAATCTATAGACTTTTCAGATCAATGCCGGAACTGTTCCGTCAAAATCCGCTCGTCCCAGGAATGGTTCTTATCGAACAAAATGGCTACCTGGCTGTTCGGCGCCTCGCGCACCGTAACCGACGTTACCGATTTGACTTCGTTATTGTCAGCCACCGCATTAACCGGGCGCTTTTCCGTTTCAAGCAGATCCATGCGCACCGTTACATGCTTTGGCAGCAATGCGCCCCCCCAGCGACGTGGCCGGAACGGACTCACCGGCGTCAGCGCAAGAAGCGGTGCTTCCAGAGGGAGGATTGGCCCCTGCGCCGACAGATTATAGGCGGTCGAACCGGCAGGCGTTGCAACCATCACACCGTCACAGACCAGCTCTTCCAGCCGCACCTTGCCATCGATCGATATGCGAACCTTGGCTGCCTGATAGGATTGGCGAAACAGCGAAACTTCGTTGATTGCAAGCGCTTCGACCGGCGCTGAATTTTCGGTCTCCGCGATCATGACCAGCGGGCGGATCGTTTCCATCTGTGCGGCGAGAATGCGCTCGCACAGATTATCGACGCTAAACTCATTCATCAGGAAGCCGACGGACCCGCGATTCATCCCATAGATCGGCGTACCGGTATTCATGAAATCACGCAGCGCCTGCAGCATGGTGCCATCGCCGCCGAGCGCAACGATGATATCGGCGTCTTCGCCTGCCACGTGGCCATAGCGTTTCACGAGTTCTTTCTGCGCCGCGAGTGATTCTTCACTCCCGGACGACAGAAAATGAAGCGCGAGTGATTTGTCTGTCATGTCTACCGTCTCGCTCCCCAGTTCAACCCTGATAAGTTTGCCATGTCCTCATCGCGGTCTACTGGCTAGCACATGAAAAACCCTGTTGCCATGACCTCAATGCGATGAATTTTCGTTTTACAGACGCGTCATTTGTGCTAATCGAGCGCTAACCGCGATGCGGAAGCGATTTGCGACCAAAACCGGTTCGATACAACACTGTATTGTGAAGTGCCCTTATAGCTCAGTTGGTAGAGCACCTGATTTGTAATCAGGGGGTCGGGAGTTCGAGTCTCTCTGGGGGCACCAATATTTTCACGGTTGGAGCAAAACGCTCGCCGTTCACAATGACAAGATTACACTTTCCTCAAAATTCAGAACCGCCGCAGACTGATATCTCTAATGTCATCTCAATCAGACGATTGAGACGCTTGCCGCTTTTTCAAAGCAATAAATAGTTTATTTATCACAGATCAGAATATTCATAAAAATTCATATCAGCAACGTTCGTTTACAAATCAGCCGTAAACAGGACAATCTAAAGATATATATTTGAATTACTGAAAACATTGAGGATACTGATTATGAGAAAAATCTTTGCTGCGGCAATCGCGCTTTCCTTTATTTCCGCGCCGGCTGCATTTGCTGCTCCAAGCCACATCTCCTCGGGCTTGGTTCATCAAGTCAAAGCGGAGAAAAAGGCGAAAGCGAAAAAGCCATCCCCCAAAAGGCATGTGAAACAGCCGGTAAAGAAGCCCATCAAAAAGCCAACACGGCATTAAAACCAAACAGAAATTCGCGTTTTAAATCTATTTCACGGCCAAATCTTATCGATCTTCATCCCGATTGGTAAGATTTGGCTCTGAGACCGCTACCGTTACAAAGAGATAGCGGCTCGAAGATCAGGCGGACGGGCTCAGTTTCCCTTCCCGCCGCGATAGATATTTACGCCGAGTTCGCGGATTTTCTTGCGCAGCGTATTGCGGTTGAGACCGAGCAGGTCCGCCGCCTTGATTTGGTTGCCGCGCGTTGCCGTCAGGCAAGCCAGAATCAGGGGATATTCGAGTTCGGCCAGCACACGGTGATAAAGCCCCGGCGGCGGCAGATCGGCACCGAACGAAGCGAAATAACGCTGCATGTTTTGCTCGACGGCTTGCGAAATCGTGATGTTTTCCGCATCACCTGCCACTGCCGGAATGCTGTCGGGCTTCGACATTTCCGCCTTCAGCTCGGTTTCGATGATTTCCGGCGAAATCTCTTCCTGCGGATAGAGCGCGGCTAGCCTGCGCACCAGATTTTCCAGTTCGCGCACATTGCCCGGCCATGGATAGCGTCGCATCATGTCGAGACCGGCATTGGTAATGCGCTTTTCAGGCAAGCCCTCTTCGGCGGCGCGCTTGAAGAAATGGCGCACAAGATCAGGCACATCCTCGCTGCGCTCACGCAACGGCGGCAGCCGCAGCGGCACCACATTAAGCCGGTAATAAAGATCCTCGCGGAAAAGACCCTGCGCGATCAGCTGGCGCAAATCCTTGTTGGTCGCTGCCACGATGCGCACATCGGTCTTGATCGGCGTACGCCCGCCGACGGTCATGTATTCGCCCTGCTGCAACACGCGAAGCAGACGCGTTTGGGCTTCCATCGGCATATCGCCAATTTCATCAAGAAAAAGCGTACCGCCATTGGCCTGCTCGAAGCGACCACTGGACCGATTCTGCGCGCCGGTGAAAGCGCCCTTCTCGTGGCCGAACAGTTCGGACTCGATCAGATCACGCGGGATCGCCGCCATATTGATAGCAACGAATGGTCCTTTGCGGCGACGGCCATATTCATGCAAGGCGCTTGCGACCAGCTCCTTGCCGGTGCCGGATTCGCCCGTGACCATCATGGTGAGGTCCGTCTGCATCATACGCGCCAGAACGCGGTAGATTTCTTGCATGGCGGGCGAACGGCCGACAAGAGGCATGTTCTCGCCCGGCTCGTCGTGCATCACCGAAGCCGGCTTATGTTTTGGTTCAGACAGCGCGCGTCCGACAATATTGATCAGTTCCGTCAGGTCGAACGGTTTTGGCAGATATTCATAAGCGCCCGCTTCCGAGGCGCGAATGGCCGTCATGAAGGTGTTCTGGGCGCTCATCACCACAATCGGCAATTCCGGTCGCATCTTCTTGATGCGCGGCAGAAGGTCGAAGGCGTTTTCGTCCGGCATCATGACATCGGTAATCACCAGATCGCCGTCGCCTGCCGCCACCCAACGCCAAAGCGAAGCGGCGTTCGAAGTGACCCGCACATCGTAACCGGCCCGGGAAAGCGCCTGATTGAGCACAGTGCGGATCGCCGCATCGTCATCCGCCACCAATACGGTTCCCGTCGGGCGTCCTGCTATCATGCGTCGTCTCCGGTATAATCAGTCGTGAGTTTGCGCGCTGGCGAAGCAATATCCGAGCTTTTCCAGGCAGGCATGAGAATGCGGAAAGTGGTGCGCGAGGGATGGCTGTCGCATTCGATAATGCCGCCGTGATCGCCGATGATTTTCGCCACCAGTGCCAGTCCAAGGCCCGAACCGTTGGTTTTGGTCGTCACAAACGGATCGAAGAGATGCGGCAGCATATCCTGCGGCACTCCGGGCCCATTGTCGTGCACGCAGAATTCCAGCGGCAGCGCAACGCGGTCGCGTGCGCCCGGCACCTGAAGCCGGATACCGGGACGGTACGCCGTCGAGAGAAGGATTTCTCCGTGGTCGCGGTCGCCAATGGCCTCAGAGGCGTTCTTCACCAGATTGAGAAACACCTGCACAAGCTGGTCGCGATTGGCGAAAACCGGCGGCAGTGAGGGATCGTAATCTTCCGAGAAGCGAATATGCCGCGCAAACCCGTTGCGGGCCACGGCCTTTACATGGTCCAGAACCGCGTGAATATTCACAGCTGTGCGCTCGATGGGGCGTTCGTCAGAGAAAACCTCCATCCGGTCCACGAGCGATACGATACGGTCGGTTTCATCGGTAATGAGTCGCGCCAGCGCGCGATCCTCGTCGCCCACCACCTGTTCAAGCAACTGCGCCGCACCGCGAATGCCCGATAGCGGGTTCTTGATTTCATGCGCCAGCATCGAGGCCAACCCGGTCACTGAACGCGCAGCGCCGCGATGGGTCATCTGGCGGTCGATCTTTTCCGCCATGGTCTTTTCCTTGAAAAGAATGACCACGGCGCCCTGCATTTCAACAACGGGCGCGACATAGAGATCGACAATGCGTTCCGCACCAAGACGCGGCGAAGAAATATCGACGCGATATTCATTGACCGGCATCTGGCTAGCGCGAACCTGATCGATAAGCGCCAGAAGCGGGCTGCCAAACGGCAGAAAACTTTCCAGCCGGTTGCGCGCCAATATGGACGAACCCGAGCGGAAGAACTGCTCGCCGTCCAGATTGGCATAAACGATGTGATTGTCAGGCCCAACCATAATGACCGGCTGGCTGATCGCATCCAGTATGACCGACGGGATGCTGCCCTTTTCATCTCTTTCGCGCATCAGGCGACCTTTCTGAACGCCGATTTCAACTCTGGCGCATCCGTCGTCCGCGCCGCGAAAATCCGGCGCAGCACTTCCACCACCTTTGCGGGATCGGTCAGCGTCATCACTTCCGCCTTGTCTGCTGAGGTCGAACACTCTCCAGCGTGACGATCCAGATACCAGCCAAGGTGCTTGCGCGCATGGCGAATACCCGTTTTGCTACCATAATGGTCGAGCATATCTTCGTAATGCATTATAATATAATCGCTAATCTCTGTTCCATCTTGAGACGACAAGGCACTGCCCGCGATCGAGCCCGGCAACCATGGCTGCCCATAGGTAGCGCGCCCGACCATCACCGCGTCGGCACCCGACCGGCGGCGAACCTCTTCCGCATCTTCACGCGACGTCACATCGCCATTGGCGACGAGCGGAATTTTCACCGCATCGCGCACGGCGCGAATGGCGTCCCAGTCGGCATGACCTTCATAGAACTGGCAGCGGGTGCGGCCATGCACCGTCACCATCGCAATACCGGCATCCTCGGCCCGTTTGGCCAGTTCCGGCGCATTGATGCTGTTTTCGTCCCAGCCAAGCCGCATTTTCAATGTGACCGGCACGTTGACCGCTGCCACTGTTGCTTCGACAAGCGTCATGGCGTGATCCAGATCGCGCATCAAGGCAGAGCCGGAATAACCGCCCGTCACCTTTTTGGCGGGGCAGCCCATATTGATATCGATGATATCAGCGCCCTCGCCCTCGGCAATCCTGGCCGCCTCGCCCATCCAATGCGCTTCACGCCCGGCAAGCTGAACCACATGCGTGCCCAGTCCTTCGCCCGACAGGCGCAGCAGGCTTTCCTTGTGACGATTGCAGAGTTCCGCGCTGGCCACCATTTCCGAAACGACCATACCCGCTCCGGCGGCGGCAGCACGCTTGCGAAACGGCAGATCGGAGACGCCTGACATCGGCGCCAGAAAAACGCGATTCTTGAGCACCACGCCGCGGATATCCAAGGGCTGATCGATAGAAGTCACCAATAAATGCCTATTTCATGTGCATGATGCATAACGCACACACTTTAATCAGTTCATCTTTTGAACGCAAGGAAAAGCGCATAGATTAAGCGATAAATCAATTGCAGTCTGGCATTTGTCGATGCAAGGCATTATTCGGCTTCAAAGCGATCCGTTTTGGCAAAGGCAAAGATCATTTCGAAAACAGCAGCGGTCATTGTGGCAGCCGGCCGGGGCGAACGGGCGGGGCAAAGCGTCGAAGGGCCGAAGCAATATCGGCGCATCGGCGGCGAAGCCGTGCTCGCGCGCACCTTGCGCGCCTTTACCGACTGCACATTGGTCGACGAGATCGTCGTCGTCATTCATCCGGACGATCTCGCGCTTTATGAACGCGCCATACCAGAAAGCCACAAAGATGCGATCGTCGTCACCGGCGGCCCCACACGGCAGGAATCCACACGGCTGGGCCTCCTCGCCCTCAAGGACCACGCGCCGGATTATGTGATGATCCATGACGGCGTACGCCCCTTTATCACGCAAGCACTGCTCGAACGCATCGTCGGCAATCTGACGCCGGAAGAAGGCGTCCTCCCCGCGCTGGCCGTTTCGGACACGCTGAAACAATCCGCCATCGATGGCACGGTCAAGACCACCGTTCCCCGCGCCGGTCTGTTCGCGGCACAGACCCCGCAGACATTTCCCTATGCGCCTATACTCGAAGCGCATGAAAAAGCCTTCGCCATTCGTCGCACCGATTTCACCGACGACGCCGCCATCGCCGAATGGCAGGGCCTCGCCGTGCGCATCATCGAAGGCTCGGCTGACAATACGAAGCTTACCTGGGCAAAGGACATTGAAATGGCAGACAAGCGCCTGCGGCAAGACCATGCCGCCTTTCCGGATATTCGCACGGGCAATGGCTATGACGTCCATTCCTTCGAACCGGGCGACCATGTCACGCTGTGCGGCGTGAAAATCCCGCATGAAGCAAAGCTCAATGGCCATTCTGACGCCGATGTGGCGCTCCATGCCCTGACCGACGCCCTGCTCGCCACGCGCGGCGCTGGCGATATCGGCACGCACTTCCCGCCATCGGACCCACAATGGAAGGGCGCGGCCTCGCGCATCTTCATCGAGCACGCCGCCAAAATCGTTCGTGAAGCTGGCGGGCGCATCGCCAATGTCGATGTGACGCTGATCAGCGAGGCGCCGAAGGTCGGGCCGCATCGCGCCGCGATGACGGAGGCGCTCTGCGACATGCTGGGCATTGCCGCCGACCGCGTTTCCATCAAGGCAACCACCAACGAAAAGCTTGGCTTCGTCGGCCGCCGCGAAGGCATTGCAGCCATCGCCACCGCCACCGTCATTTATCCCGGCGAGGTGCCGGAATGACCCGTCTCGTCGCCGAAAAGCAGGCCATCGCCACACTGGAAGCCTGCCGCAAGGCTGGCGTGATGATCGCGACCGCAGAATCCTGCACCGGCGGCCTTATAGCCGGTGCCCTGACCGATATTGCCGGTTCGTCCGACGTGGTGGATCGCGGCTTCGTCACTTATTCCAACGAAGCCAAGCACGACATGATCGGTGTGCCAATGGAGCTGATCAACCGCGTCGGCGCAGTCTCGAAGGAAGTGGCGATTGCCATGGCCGAAGGCGCGCTGAAACATTCGCGTGCGGGCATCAGCATCGCGGTGACCGGCGTTGCCGGTCCAGGCGGCGGCTCGGAAGAAAAGCCCGTCGGGCTCGTCCATATCGCCTCCGCGCGCAACGGCCAGCCAACGCTGCATCGGGAATGCCGTTTCGGCCCGAAAAGCCGTGCTGAAATTCGCCATGCAACGGTTCTTGCCGCGCTGGAACTGGTGCTGACAAATTTGCGCAAGGCATAACGCTCACGCATGTACTTTCCGCCCTGCCGCCCTATCCTCTACTTATCAGTTTAAGATGAGGAGCATAGGCAATGCGGTTCAAAGGCAAAGTGGCCGTTGTTACGGGCGGGGCAAGTGGTATTGGGGAAGCGACGGTCCGGGCTTTTGTGCGCGAAGGCGCCAATGTCGTCATTGCCGATTATGCCGACCACGGCCAGCAACTTGCCGATGAACTTGCCGGTGAACACCAGCAGGCCATTTTCATCAAGACAGACGTGACAAAAACCAAAGCTGTTCAGGAGCTTATCGCCCGAACAGTGGAAAATTACGGTCGTCTCGACATCATGTTCGCCAACGCCGGTATTGCTGCGGACGGACCAATCGACGAACTTGACGAAAGCGCGTGGCAGAAGACCATCGATATCAATCTGACCGGCGTTTATCTCTGTGATAAATACGCAATCGACCAGATGCGGTCGCAAGGCGGCGGTGTCGTCGTCAATTGCGGCTCGATCCACAGCCATGCCGGCAAGTCTGGCGTGACCGCCTATGCCGCGGCAAAAGGCGGCGTGAAACTGCTGACCCAGACACTGGCTATCGATTATGGTACGCAGAATATCCGCGTAAATGCCGTCTGCCCCGGCTATATCGACACGCCACTTCTGAAAGATATTCCCGACGACAAGAAGGACGCTCTGGTTGCACTGCACCCGATGGGTCGCCTTGGCCGGGCCGAGGAAGTGGCAAGCGCTGTGCTCTTCCTCGCCAGCGACGAGTCCTCATTCATCACCGGGTCTTCGCTAATGGTCGATGGCGGTTATACGGCACAGTAAAAAGCTGTTTGATTATAGGCCGTAAATCTGGTCGGCGCGTTTTTCGAAAGCTTCCGAGAATTTCTTGAAGGCCAGATCGAACATCGTCCCCATCAGCAAGCCGAGTGTGCGGCTCTTGAATTCGTAGTCGATGAAGAACTCAACATCGCAATAGGCCGCATCCTCGGCAGGTTTGAACGTCCAGCGATTATCGAGATAGCGAAACGGGCCGTCGAGATATTTGACGTCGATGACGTTCTCTTCCGGCTTCAGCAGCACCTGACTGGTGAAGGTCTCGCGGATGAGCTTGTAGCCGACCGTCATGTCAGCTATCAGCAAAGCCTTGCCGTCGCGCTCCTTGCGGGAGCGGATCGACAAGGCTTCGCACATGGGCAGAAATTCCGGGTATTTCTCGACATCCGCCACGAGTGCGAACATCTGATCGGCCCGGTGATGCACCCGTCTGACGGTCGTAAACTGCGGCATGTCTACTTATGACCGGTTGGCAATCTGCGCTTCGCGGGCGGCCTTGAGCTTTGCAAAATCGTCGCCAGCGTGATGCGAAGAACGCGTCAGCGGGCTGGAGGCGACGAGCAGGAAGCCCTTTGTTTTGCCGATGGTTTCGAACGACTTGAATTCGTCCGGCGTCACGAAACGGATGACCGGATGGTGCTTGCGGGTCGGCTGCAGATACTGGCCGATGGTCATGAAATCCACATCCGCCGAACGAAGATCGTCCATCAGCTGCAGGATTTCATTCCGCTCTTCGCCGAGACCGACCATGATGCCGGACTTGGTGAAGATGGTCGGATCGAGTTCCTTGACGCGCTGCAACAGGCGGATCGAATGGAAATAGCGTGCGCCGGGGCGAACCTTCAGATAACGCGACGGCACGGTTTCCAGATTGTGGTTGAACACGTCGGGACGCGCCTTGACCACGATTTCCAACGCGCCTTCCTTGCGCAGGAAGTCCGGCGTCAGAATTTCGATGGTGGTCGCAGGCGTTGCAGCGCGAATGGCGCGAATGACATCGGCGAAATGCTGCGCACCGCCGTCTGCCAGATCGTCGCGATCCACCGAGGTAATGACCACATGGGTCAGGCCCATCTGCTTGACGGCCTTGGCGACATTTTCCGGCTCGTTGGGATCGAGCGGCGTCGGGATGCCGGTCGAAACATTGCAGAATGCGCAGGCGCGTGTGCAGATTTCGCCCATGATCATGAACGTGGCGTGCTTCTTTTCCCAGCACTCGCCGATATTCGGGCAGCCAGCTTCTTCACAGACGGTCACGAGCTTGTTGGAACGCACGATTTCGCGCGTTTCGCTATAGCCGCGCGAGACCGGAGCTTTGACGCGAATCCAGTCGGGCTTTTTCAGGACTTCATTGTCCGGGCGGTGCGCCTTTTCCGGGTGCCGCAGACGTCCGCTCTGGTTGACCGTATTGAGAACTGTAACCATGCTGTTTCCTGCCTATCCGGAGCATGTTCCAAAAGAAAAGTGGAACGCTCCTTAATTCGCTCCGGTCCTAAGCCCTGACCACAGACCTGTCAACTTGGACCATTTGCTACTCATCGCCGCGCAGCCAGCCCGAGCGCCCTGAAAACCAGAGCCCAGATGAGCCCGAAGACCAGACCGCCAAAGCCAAGCGCCAAAGTCAGCGTCCAGACACCATACCAGCCCAAGAGCGCCATTCCGTTGACCGATATGGTGTTCCCGCCAAGCAGACTCAAGACGCCGGCTACAAATCCGAGCGCCAGACCGATGACGGTACACCATTTTATGATCGGCCAGGCGGCGCGCCGCCATGGCCCTCCATTTTCGATCAGCGGAATAGGCGTCTCCTATTGCTTTAAGCGTTCAGCACACGTCCATAAGCGTCGAGTACGCTTTCCTTCATCATCTCCGAAAGGGTCGGATGCGGGAAGACCGAATGCATCAGCTCTTCTTCGGTGGTCTCAAGGTTCATGGCAATCACGAAACCCTGGATAAGCTCGGTGACTTCCGCGCCAACCATATGTGCGCCCAGAAGCTGACCGGTCTTCTTGTCGAAGATCGTCTTGACCAGACCCTGATCTTCACCCAGAGCAATCGCCTTGCCGTTGGCCGTGAAGGAATAGCGACCGACACGAATGTCGAAACCCTGTTCCTTGGCCTTGGCTTCCGTCAGACCAACCGAAGCGACCTGCGGATTGCAATAGGTGCAGCCCGGGATCTTGCCCTTGTCGAGCGAATGGACATTCGGAAGGCCTGCGATCTTTTCAACGCAGATCGTGCCTTCATGTTCGGCCTTGTGCGCCAGCATCGGCGGACCGGCAACATCGCCGATAGCGTAAATGCCTTCGACATTGGTCTTGCCATAGCCGTCGATGACGATGCAGCCACGATCCGTCTTCACGCCGAGCGCTTCAAGGCCGAGATTCTCGATATTGCCCTGAACGCCAACCGCCGAAATCATCCGGTCGACCGTCAGCTTCTGCACCTTACCGTCCTTGGTTTCGATGGAAGCAGTGACGTTGTTGGCGCCCTTCTCCACTTTCGCCACCTTGGCGTCGGTGATGATCTTGAGGCCGCGCTTTTCAAGCTGCTTGCGAGCGATGGCGGAAATTTCCGCATCTTCCACCGGCATGATCTGCGGCATCACTTCCACAACCGTCACATCGACGCCCATGTCGTGATAGAACGACGCGAATTCGATGCCGATAGCGCCCGAACCCATGACCAGCATCGACTTTGGCAGGTCCTGCGGCACCATGGCTTCGAAATAGGTCCAGATCAGCTTGCCGTCCGGCTCGATGCCAGGCAGTGCACGCGGACGCGCACCGGTGGCCACGATGATGTGCTTGGCCTTGTAGCTGCCCTCGCCCAGCACGCCCTTCGGCACCGGGTTCTGCGGCTGCATCGGCTGCTTCGACGTCTTGCCGACCGTGATTTCAGCAGGATTGGAGCCAGAAGCGCCTTTGACGAGCTTGGCTTCGCCCCAGATCACGTCGATCTTGTTCTTCTTCATGAGGAAGGCGACGCCGCCATTAAGACGGGCCGAAACGCCGCGCGAACGCTGCACGACGGCTTTCACGTCCGGCGTGATGGTGCCTTCGAGTTTCAGACCGTAATCCTTGGCGTGTTCGCCGAAATGCAGGATTTCCGCCGAACGCAGCAGTGCCTTGGTGGGAATGCAGCCCCAGTTGAGGCAGATACCACCCAGATGCTCGCGCTCGACAATAGCGGTCTTGAGACCCAGCTGTGCCGCACGGATTGCCGTCACATAGCCGCCGGGGCCAGATCCGATAACAATAACGTCGTAAATGTCGGCCATAATTCTTGCCCTTATTCCTGAATGCGGAAAGGCCGCGCTTGTCCCTGCATGATCTACAAAGACAAGCGCGGCGTCAGTTCCATCAGACCAGCATGCCCATCGGGTTTTCGATGTGGCGCTTGAAGGCCTGCGCGAGTTCGGCAGCAAGTGCGCCGTCCACCGCGCGGTGATCGGTAGAAAGCGTGACCGACATGACCGTCGCCACTTTCATCTCGCCCTTCTTCACCACGACGCGCTCTTCACCGGCGCCGATTGCGAAAATGGTCGCATGCGGCGGGTTGATGATGGCTGCAAAATCCTTGACGCCGAACATGCCCAGATTGGACACGGAGGTCGAACCGCCCTGATATTCCTCCGGCTTCAGCTTGCGATCACGCGCGCGCTTGGCCAAATCCTTCATCTCGTTGGAGATGGTGGAGAGCGTCTTGCTTTCCGCATTGCGAACGATTGGCGTGATCAGGCCGCCCGGAATGGAAACGGCAACGCCGACATCCGAACGCTTGTGCTTGATCATGCCGCCATCGGTCCAAGAAACATTAGCTTCCGGGATATCACGCAGCGCCAGAGCCGTTGCCTTGATGACCATATCGTTGACAGAGAGCTTGTAGGCCGGAACCTCACCCTTCTCAGTCTTGATCATCGGCGAAGCCGCGTTGATCTGCGAGCGAAGCGCCAGAAGCGCATCGAGTTCGCAATCGATCGTCAGATAGAAATGCGGAACGGTCTGCTTCGATTCCACCAGACGGCGAGCAATGGTCTTGCGCATGCCGTCATGCGGCACAATCTCGTAAGAACCTTCCTCGAACAGCTTGAGAACGGCATCGTCCGACATCGGCTTAGGCGCTGGAGCAGCCGCAGCAGCCTGCGGTGCAGCAGCAGCTTTCGCGCCGCCGGACTGGATCGCGGATTCCACATCGCGCTGAACGACACGGCCATGCGGACCAGTGCCCTTCACGGCGGCGATATCGACGCCGGCGTCCTTGGCAATACGGCGAGCAAGCGGAGAAGCGAAAACACGTTCGCCCTTTGCCTGTGCGGGAGCGGCAGGTGCCGGAGCAGGAGCAGGAGCAGGAGCAGGAGCAGCGGCGGGCGCGGCTTCCATCTTGGCTTCAACCTTCGGCTCTTCCTTCGGAGCCTCGGCTTTTGCTTCTGCCTTGGGAGCGGCAGCGCCGCCGCCCTTTGCTGCTTCCGCGATATCTTCGCCGTCAGCGGCGAGAATTGCGATCAGCGCATTGACCTTGACGCCTTCGGTGCCAGCCGGAACGACCAGCTTGGCAACCGTACCCTCATCGACGGCCTCGACTTCCATCGTGGCCTTGTCGGTTTCGATCTCGGCAATCACATCGCCGGAGGAAACCTTGTCGCCTTCCTTGACCAGCCATTTCGACAGGTTGCCTTCTTCCATCGTGGGAGAAAGCGCTGGCATGGTGATATTGATCGGCATGTCCAGACCCTTTCGTTAAGCGGTGTAGGTCACGGCTTTCACCGCTTCCACGACTTCGGCCACATTCGGCAGCGCCAACTTTTCGAGATTTGCGGCATAAGGCATCGGAACGTCCT
This sequence comes from Ochrobactrum teleogrylli, assembly GCF_006376685.1. GTDB lineage: Bacteria > Pseudomonadota > Alphaproteobacteria > Rhizobiales > Rhizobiaceae > Brucella > Brucella teleogrylli. Next base: position 170,029 of record NZ_VEWL01000006.1, read on the forward strand.
TGCCCGCAATGGTCAGGATCGGCGCATCCAGGTAGTCGAAAGCCTGCTGCATCACGCGGGTGGCGATTTCCGTGCCAACCGACGACTGCGGGAAGCCTTCTTCCACCGTTACGAGGCGACCGGTCTTCTTGACCGATTCCACGACAGTCGGAATGTCCATCGGGCGAATGGTGCGCAGATCGATGACTTCAACGTCGATGCCCTGTGCAGCCAGTTCTTCCGCAGCCTTGACCGCATAGGTCATGCCGATGCCGAACGAAACCAGCGTCGCGTCCTTGCCCTGCTTGTGAATGCGGGCCTTACCAATCGGCAGAACGAAATCATCCAGCTTCGGCACTTCGAAATGATGACCGTAGAGAATTTCGTTTTCGAGGAAAATGACCGGGTTCGGATCGCGGATGGCAGCCTTGAGCAAGCCCTTGGCGTCGGCAGCCGTGTAAGGCATGACGACCTTGAGGCCCGGAATGTGGCTGTACCATGCGGCGTAGCACTGCGAGTGCTGGGCGGCAACGCGGGCAGCCGCGCCCGAAGGACCACGGAACACCATCGGTGCACCCATCTGACCGCCCGACATGTAGAGCGTCTTTGCAGCCGAATTGACGATCTGGTCGATTGCCTGCATGGCGAAGTTGAAGGTCATGAATTCGACAATCGGCTTCAAACCGGCCATTGCGGCACCGACGCCCACACCGGCAAAACCATGCTCGGTGATCGGCGTATCGACGACGCGGCGCGCGCCGAACTCATCGAGAAGACCCTGCGTGATCTTGTAAGCGCCCTGATATTCGGCAACTTCTTCACCCATGATGAAGACGTTTTCGTCGCGGCGCATTTCTTCGGCCATGGCATCGCGCAGCGCTTCACGCACGGTCATCGAAACCATTTCCGTGCCTGCCGGAATATCCGGATCGGAAGCGACTTCAACCTTCGGAGCAGCCGGAACGCTTGCGGCGGGCTTGTCCTCAGCCTTCGGCGCTTCCTTTACTTCTTTCTTGGCTTCCTGCTTCGGGGCTTCAGCCTTGGCAGCCGGGGCCGAACCGATATCGGAAGCGCTTTCGCCGTCGCCGAGCAACACGGCAATCGGCGTATTGACCTTCACGCCTTCTGTGCCTTCAGCGATGAGGATCTTGCCGATAACGCCTTCATCGACGGCTTCGACTTCCATCGTCGCCTTGTCGGTTTCGATCTCGGCAATCACATCGCCGGACGTAACCTTGTCGCCTTCCTTTTTCACCCACTTGGAAAGCGTGCCTTCTTCCATGGTCGGAGAAAGGGCGGGCATGAGAATTTCTACGGGCATGACAACACCTTTCCCGAATTAGAGCAGAATATCCGTATAGAGCTCGGAAACATCCGGCTCCGGATCGTTTTGAGCGAAATCGGCCGAATCAGCGACGATGTCGCGGACTTCCTTGTCGATTTCCTTCAGCTCTTCTTCGGTTGCCCAGCCCTTGTCGATCAGGCGCTGTTTGACCTGTTCGATCGGATCATGCTCGGAACGCATCTTTTGCACTTCGTCCTTCGAGCGATATTTCGCAGGATCGGACATGGAGTGACCGCGATAGCGATAGGTTTCCATTTCGAGAATCAACGGACCCTTGCCGGAACGCGCCCAATCGGCAGCGAACTTGGCGGCAGCGGCAACGGCGCGAACGTCCATGCCGTCAACCTTGATGCCCGGAAGATTGAACGAAACACCGCGCTTGGAGAAATCGGTCTCAGCGGAAGAACGCGATACCGAGGTGCCCATGGCGTAACGGTTGTTTTCGATGACGTAGATCACCGGAAGCTTCCACAGCGAGGCCATGTTGAAGCTTTCATAAACCTGGCCCTGATTGGCAGCGCCATCGCCGAAATAGGTGACCGACAGATTGTCATTGCCACGATACTTGTTCGCAAAGGCAAGACCGGTGCCCAGCGGAACCTGAGCGCCGACGATACCGTGACCGCCGAAGAAGCCCTTTTCCTTGGAGAACATATGCATGGAGCCGCCCTTGCCCTTGGAGTAGCCTCCACGGCGTCCGGTCAGCTCGGCCATGACGCCGCGCGCTTCCATGCCCGTTGCCAGCATATGACCGTGATCGCGATAGGAAGTGATGATCTGGTCACCTTCCTTCAGCGCGGTCTGCATACCAACGACGACAGCTTCCTGTCCGATATAAAGATGGCAGAAGCCACCAATGAAGCCCATGCCATAAAGCTGGCCGGCTTTTTCTTCGAAACGCCGGATCATCAGCATCTCGCGATAGGCGTGCAGCTCCTGCTCCTTGGTGAAATTTATAGGCGCAGGTGCCTTGGGGGTAGTAACAGAAGACGTCTGCGTTTTGCCAGCAGGCGTCTTTTTAGCCCTCGGTGCCATATCTCGCTCCCTTAGATTGTCGTTATATTGTGACGTTATACGCGCATATTACAAGATACAATATGCACCCAGAGCATAGCTGCTATGCTGCCAAGCCCTTAAAAACATATCACAAAAAGACAATTAACCGGAATTCAGTTAATTCGACCTATCTTCCCGAGAGGTAATAATTGTCACTTCATCGGGATGGGAGAGATTAAGCGCCCTGCGCGCCTGCTCGTCAAGCATATCCTTTTCGATGGAACCATCACGCAAAAGCGCGACGCGCTTTTCGAGCGCGGAACGCTCGCCGCTGATTTTTTCGAGCTGCTTGGTGAGGTTCGCTTTTTGCTCTTCGAGCTGGATACGGGCGTATAGACCAAATTCGCCATGATAGGCGTGGAAGCCGAAATAGCTGAGAAACGCAGCCGTCAGAATAGGCAGAATAAAGCGCCCACGGATCGATTTACGTTTCTGCTTGGTCCACATTGCGGCTTCCTTCCCGGATGTTTTTGACGGCAGCGAATCTCAAGCTGTAGCCGCCAATCCGAATTCCACCATCAAGCATTATTTTGCTTAACAGAGCTTTACCGCAGCCATATGTCAGGGAAGGATTAACCCTATTTTTGTGAAACAGTTCAGATAATCAAAAGACGGTGACCTCTTGTGAGTAATTCACTCGCAGAGGGGGAAATCGGCAACCAGGATCAATTCTTGATTGCCGATCTGTTCATTATCGACCGTTCAGACGATCACACATCGAGAATCGTTGAGAACCCGCCCATGATCATCCGCTTGCCGTCAAAGGGCATCTCGCTGCCCATCGCCGCCATGCGCGGATCGCTCATCATTTTCTGATTGGCCGCATCGCGGGTGGCCTTGTCGGGATATTCGAACCAGGAGAAAACCACCTCCTCATCGTCGGTTGCCTGCACGGCTCGGCGGAAGTCGGTCACCTTGCCATCGGGCACATCGTCACCCCATGCCTCAACCATGCGCGTAACGCCAAACTCCTTGAACAGTTCGGCAGCAGTCGCGGCATGTTTGCGATAGATTTCCTTGTTCGCTTTTGGAACCGCAACGACGAAGCCTTCAATATAAGCCATTTTCTCTCTCCCTTTCGATTCCCCCCTTACGGCTCGGGTCAATACGGGATTGAGCCGCTCCATGTCCGCCATATTGCTCCCCATTCAGGGCCAGCGCATGGCAGAACAATAACATTGATATCAATATATATGGGCGGAGTCAAAAGCGGGGCTGGCCAAGATGGCGGTATGGTTCTCAAAGACAACGAAAAAGGCGGGCACAGAGCCCGCCTTTCATCAAAAGCCTTTGCGTTCCGATTATAGGAACTTCAGCGCGCTGCGGCCTGCATAGCGGGCCTGCTTGCCGAGTTCTTCTTCAATGCGGATAAGCTGGTTGTACTTCGCCGTACGGTCCGAACGGGCCAGCGAGCCGGTCTTGATCTGACCGCAATTCGTGGCAACTGCCAGATCGGCAATGGTCGAATCTTCGGTTTCGCCCGAACGGTGCGACATGACGGCGGTGTAACCGGCCTTGTGTGCGGTTTCGACGGCATCGAGCGTTTCCGACAGGGAACCGATCTGGTTGACCTTCACGAGGATCGAATTGGCGACGCCCATGCGGATGCCATCGCGCAGACGGGCCGAATTGGTGACGAACAGATCGTCGCCAACCAGCTGGCACTTGTTGCCAACGAGGTCGGTCAGGTACTTCCAGCCTTCCCAGTCGTCTTCGGCCATGCCGTCTTCAATGCTGACGATTGGATAATCAGCGACGAGCTTGGCCAGATACTTGGCCTGCGCCTTTGGATCACGGGTCTTGCGCTCGCCTTCATAGACGTAATTGCCGTCCTTGAAGAATTCGGTCGATGCGCAATCGAGGCCGATAGCGATATCTTCACCCGGCTTGAATCCGGCCTTTTCGATCGATTCCATCACGAAATCGAGGGCGGCCTGCGCGCTCTTGAGATTAGGAGCAAAACCGCCTTCATCACCGACATTGGTGTTGTGGCCAGCGTCCTTGAGGCGCTTCTTCAGCGTGTGGAAAACTTCCGAGCCATAACGCACGGCTTCACGGATTGACGATGCGCCAACCGGCAGAATCATGAATTCCTGAAAGTCGATTGGATTGTCGGCATGTGCGCCGCCATTGATGATGTTCATCATCGGCACGGGCAGAACATGCGCATTCGCGCCGCCGACATAGCGATAAAGCGGCAGGCCAGTTGCCTGAGCGGCAGCCTTGGCAACGGCCAGCGACACGCCGAGAATAGCATTGGCGCCAAGATTGCCCTTGTTGGCAGAGCCGTCGAGGTCAATCAGAGTCTGGTCGATGAGCAGCTGGCTTTCGGCATCGAGGCCTGCAATGGCGTCGAAAATCTTGCCATTCACCGCTTCAACGGCCTTTTCCACGCCCTTGCCGAGATAGCGGCTGCCGCCATCGCGAAGCTCAACGGCTTCATGGGCGCCGGTCGATGCGCCGGATGGAACAGCGGCACGGCCAAAAGAGCCATCTTCAAGCACTACGTCCACTTCGACGGTCGGGTTGCCGCGGCTGTCAAGAATTTCGCGGCCGACGATGTCGATAATTGCAGTCATAGGAGCCAGTCCTTCCCTATAGATCGCTCCGCTTATATGCAGAGCTGCTGAACAAATCCGATGTGGGCACATCCTTAGCGAAACAAAAGGCGGAGGAAAATCCCCCGCCTTTCACAATTCGCTCTGTGTTTTATAGACCCTTGGAAATCCTGTCGAACGCCACAAGCTTTTCCAGCAGTGCAGGCATCTTGTCGATCGGCACCATATTGGGTCCGTCCGACGGCGCATTGTCGGGGTCCTGATGGGTTTCAATGAAAAGACCGGCCACGCCGACAGCCACCGCTGCGCGCGCCAGTGTTTCCACAAATTCGCGCTGTCCGCCCGACGAACCGCCCTGCCCGCCCGGTTGCTGCACCGAATGGGTCGCGTCGAAAACCACCGGCGCGCCAAGGCCGGCCATGATCGGCAGCGCGCGCATATCCGAAACCAGCGTATTATAGCCGAAGGACACGCCGCGCTCGGTTGCAAGCACATTCGGGTTGCCGCTTTCGGTGATCTTGGCCAGAACATTCTTCATGTCCCAGGGTGCCAGAAACTGGCCCTTCTTGACATTGACCACCCGGCCAGTCTTCGCGGCGGCGATCAGCAGATCGGTCTGGCGGCAGAGGAAGGCCGGAATCTGAAGCACATCGACGACGGGTGCGACTGCGGCGCATTGTTCTTCGGTGTGGATATCGGTCAGAACCGGAAAGCCGAATTCCTTTTTCAGATCGGTAAAGACTTCCAGCGCCTTTTCGAGACCGATACCGCGCTCTGCCTTCAGCGACGTGCGATTGGCCTTGTCGAAACTCGACTTGTAGACCAGACCGATACCCAGCTTGTCGGTGATTTCCTTCAGGCGTCCCGCCATGTCGAAGGCATGGTCCCGCGTTTCCATCTGGCATGGGCCAGCGATCAGCGCGAAGCGCGCGCTGTTGGAGAAGGTAACATTACCGACTTTGACGGAGGAATTGGCGGTCGTCATTTACTCAACACCTTCAAATACGAACAACGTACCCTGGCCTTTAGCCGGAGAAACGATGATACGGCCATCTCTTTTCAGAAACGTGACACCGTTGCGGTCAAGAAGCTGCTCGATTGTCAAAAGCGAAGCAACCGTGAAAACCAGCCCTGCAAGCCGCAAGCCACGGCCATGAAGCTCTGGCAACCATCCAAAGCTTTGTTCAAACTGTTTGGAAGGAAGGATATCTATATCGGCATTGCCTGCGGTGATTTCCAGAGAACCACCGTTCTGCTTGCGCGCTGGCGCATGAAACACGCCTTGCAGCAATTCCGAAAATGCCGCCGGATTATCCTCGCAGATCAGGATTTTGCGCAATCCGCTGACGCCATTTTCATGCGCAATCAGATGCGAACGATCCGTCTTGGGATAAGCCAGACGCTGGCAGGTGAAGAAAAACGCATCGGGCGCGCGCAGATCCGCCGCAAAAGCAAGGCGGAAACTCGCAATTTCGCGCTTGCCTTCCTTGCTCACGAACGCACGTGAAAACTCGACCATGCGGCCACCGGCAACACCGCGCCGTTTGAACGCGGCGTGATCGGCGCGTGCATCGTCCGTTTTGAAGGCTATGCCTGAAAAGCCATCCTGCCCGTTACGGAAGCGGTAGGCCTGATCGCGGAGAATGAAACTGTTCGAGCGACGGGCGGCAGCCACATAAAGCGGCTCGCGGTCGACTGCCAGCATTTCCAAATAGGTGTCGTCAGCAAAAAAGCTGCACACATTGGCGGTGCCGAATGGATGCTGGGCATCGGGGGCTACGGTGAAGCCCAGAAGGGAAAGCCTCTTGCGCGCCTCATTCAGTTGAGCAACCGGCAGAACCAGATGGTCGACCGAACGAGCATTGCGCGCAAGATCATTATTCATTCATCAAACCAGACGGCTTTGTTCGATTGCCGCTTCGATGAACGAAGCGAAAAGCGGATGCGGTTCGAACGGACGCGACTTCAGTTCCGGATGGTACTGTACGCCGATGAACCATGGATGGTCAGGATATTCGACCGTTTCCGGCAGAACGCCATCCGGCGACATGCCTGCGAAATTCAGACCGGCTTCTTCGAGACGGTTCTTATAGTCGATATTGACTTCGTAACGATGGCGGTGACGCTCGGAAATATCGGTCGAACCGTAGATTTCCGCAATCTTCGAGCCCGGCGCAAGCGCCGCCTCGTAAGCACCGAGACGCATCGTGCCACCGAGATCGCCCGCTGCCGCGCGCTTCTCGAGCATGTTGCCCTTGAGCCATTCAGTCATCAGACCGACAACCGGTTCCTTGGTCGGGCCGAACTCGGTCGAAGACGCGTTTTCGATGCCAACCAGATTACGCGCTGCCTCGATGCAGGCCATCTGCATGCCAAAGCAAATGCCGAAATACGGAACCTTCCGCTCACGAGCGAACTTCGCCGCAAGAATCTTGCCCTCTGCGCCGCGCTCGCCAAAGCCGCCCGGCACCAGAATGCCGTGCACCTTTTCCAGATGCGGAGCCGGATCTTCGCTTTCGAAGACTTCCGCTTCAATCCAGTCGAGATTGACCTTAACCTTGTTGGCGAGACCACCGTGATAGAGCGCTTCGATCAGCGACTTATACGCGTCCTTCAGACCCGTATATTTGCCGACGATTGCGATGGTGACTTCGCCTTCCGGATTGTGCAGACGATGGGAAACTTCTTCCCAGCGATCCATGCGCGGTTTCGGAGCCGGGTCGATACCGAAAGCCGAAAGAACTTCCGAATCCAGGCCTTCCTTGTGATAGGCAATCGGCACATCGTAGATCGTTGCCACGTCGAGCGCCTGAATAACGGCGCTTTCACGCACGTTACAGAACAGCGACAGCTTGCGGCGTTCGGATTCCGGAATTTCGCGATCCGCACGCACCAGAAGAATATCCGGCGCAATACCGATGGAACGTAGTTCCTTGACCGAATGCTGCGTCGGCTTGGTCTTGAGCTCGCCCGCCGCGGGAATATACGGCATCAGCGTCAGATGGATGTAAACGGCTGCGCCGCGCGGCAATTCATTGCCAAGCTGACGGATCGCCTCAAGGAACGGCATGGCTTCAATGTCGCCAACAGTGCCGCCAATTTCGCACAGAACAAAATCGTAATCCTCGTTGCCTTCGAGAACAAAATTCTTGATCTCGTCGGTGACGTGCGGAATGACCTGAACCGTCGCGCCGAGATAGTCGCCGCGGCGTTCCTTTTCGATGATGTTACGGTAGATGCGACCGGTGGTGATATTGTCCTGCTTATTGGCAGGACGACCGGTGAACCGCTCGTAATGACCGAGATCGAGGTCAGTTTCGGCACCATCGTCAGTGACGAACACCTCACCATGCTGGTAAGGCGACATCGTGCCGGGATCGACGTTCAGATAAGGGTCGAGTTTACGGATACGCACGCGGTAACCGCGTGCCTGAAGGAGTGCAGCCAGTGCTGCAGCAGCTATGCCTTTTCCAAGGGAAGAAACCACGCCGCCAGTGATGAAAACATATCGCGCCATGGGCTTATCTCGTTAGACTTTCTTAATTGATTCCGCCACAAAAAAATGCGCTTCGGAGTGATTTTTCACCGAAGCGATGCGGTAATCGTTGTTGAACACAGACACGTCACCCCAAAACGGACCGTTTGGTGAGTGACACGCACCCCTGAAACCCTATTGCACGAATGCGAACGCTATACGTCTGAAGATGACGGAAGCATGATCTCCGGACGAATACATGGAACCGTCTTAACGGCCCCTGCCCGACTTTTCCATGCCGAAGCCCGCAATCCACAGCTTAGCTTCACGCATTCGTAAAATCGGCCAAAAGAAAAGCCGGGCCCGAAAGCCCGGCCATTTTCAGATCGTCATTTGTGATCAAAGAACGATGACTTCGGTGCCGAGACCGACGCGCTCGTAGAGATCCATCACATCTTCATTGATCATGCGGAAGCAGCCGTTCGAAGCGGAACTGCCGATGGTCCATGGCTGAACCGTACCGTGAATACGGATATAGGTGTCCTTGTTGCCCTGGAACAGATACATGGCGCGCGAACCGAGCGGGTTGCCCGGACCGCCATCCATGCCGTTCTTGAAGCGACCATAATGGCCGGGATCACGCTCGACCATTTCTTTGGTCGGGATCCAGCGTGGCCATTCGCGCTTGGCATTGACGGTCGCAGACCCCTTGAATTCCAGACCCTGCTTGCCCACTGCGATGCCATAGCGGCGCGCCGTGGTCGAGGTTTCAACCAGATAGAGGAAGCGCTGCTTCGGATCGATCACGATCGTGCCCGGCTTGTAGCCCGTAAAGGCAACTTCCTGCGCGCGGAACTTGGGATCGATATTGTACTTGTTGGCCTTCACACCGGCATTGCCGTTGGAAGCGCTCTTTTTCTTCTTCTTCGGCTTGTCCGGATTGGCCTTGGCGTCGCTCGAAAGCGCAACCTTTTGCACGTTAGCGGCAGCGGCTTCGTTCAGCTGCGCTTCAGCACTGACCGGCGATGCGGCAAAAGCCGGCGCGGAAACTCCAACGCAAAGGCTCGCAATGCCAGCCATAAGAATACGACGTGAAAACATGATCAGTTCCCGAAATCCAAGCACAAGCGGAAAATAGCTGCCGCAACTTTACGGCCAAGCTTTCGCTTTCCTTACTGTAAACGCAGGAACGACTCAATTCGTTGCAACAGTTGTGCAATGCGATTCGTGAAAGCCTATTGCCTGCTTGCAACACTTTGCAATTCGGTGGTTAACAAAAAGAAAACCGGCCCATTGGGCCGGTTTCACAATCACTTGAATGGAAAGCTCTTTTTACTGTGAGCTTGGAACCGGATTGGCCGGAGCTTCCGGCGTCGCCGGCGCCTGCGGTGCAGTCGTTCCGGTCGGAGCGGCGCCCGGTGCAGCAGGTGCGGTCCCATTCGTGTCGGTGCGCGAAGACTCGCCGCCGAGCTGATTGAGGATGCCACCACCAGCGCCGTTGCCGCCTGCCGGAGCCGTCTGACTGCCGGATGCTGCCGGGATACGGTTCAGAATATCGGTCGGGCGTTCGCCATAACGCGCCATGATGCCGAGAACCAGCGACGTCGCGAAAAAGCCGATAGCCAGAATGGCAGTCGTACGGGTGAGCGCATTGGCGGCACCCCGCGCCGTCATGAAGCCAGAACCGCCGCCAATGCCAAGGCCGCCGCCTTCAGAGCGCTGGATAAGCACAACGCCGACAAGCGCCAGCACGATCAACAAATGAATGACAATGAGTACGGTTTGCATGGGTAACGGTCTTTACGTCCCTGAACTAAAGCAGTTCCAGGACACATCACATGACCATGTCCAGACTGCACGATAGAATAGATGCGGCTCTTTACACGCTATTGCGTGATAATCCAAGCCCTGCCGCCCAAGTTAGAGCATGGCGAGGCAAGGCGCCGCTCAAAGGTTGCGATAGGTCTCGCATATGGCGAGGAAGTCTGTCGCCTTCAAGCTCGCACCACCAACAAGCGCACCATCGACATCGGCGATGCCGAGCAGTTCGGTGGAGTTGGACGGCTTGACCGAACCGCCATAGAGAAGACGCAGATGCGCGCCCTTGGCTCCAAAGCGCTCGGTCAGCTGCTCACGCATGAAGGCGTGCGCCGCGCGAACGTCCTGCACCGTCGGTGTCAGACCCGTTCCAATGGCCCAGACAGGCTCATAGGCGATGATGGTGTTTTCTGCATTCACACCATCCGGCAGGGAGCCCGCAAGCTGCGAGCCGATGACGTCCAGCGTGCGTTCTGCCTGACGCTCATCAGCCGTTTCACCCACGCAAACGATGGCAACAAGACCAGCGGCCCAGGCGGCTTCGGTCTTTGCCTTCACCGTATCGTTGGTTTCGTGGTGATCGGTGCGGCGCTCGGAATGGCCGATGATGACGTGGCTTGCGCCTGCTTCTTTCAGCATTTCAGCCGAAATATCGCCGGTATGCGCGCCGGAAGTCTTGAAATGGCTGTCCTGCCCGCCAAGGCCGACCGTCGTTTCGCCAGAGAGCGTTTCGGCAGCGCGTGAAAGCAGCGTGGCCGGTACGCAGATCACTGCATCCAATTTTCTACCGAAATCGGAGCTCAGACCGGCTGCAATCGCGCGCAGTTCGGTGAGAGATTCTCCCGTACCATTCATCTTCCAGTTGCCAGCGACCAACGGACGGATACCCGGAGTCATTGTGTTCTCCTCGCCTTTCAAGAGCATAATCCGACCGGAGTGAAACGAGGATCGATAAGATTATGCGTCGAACTGAACATTCAGAGCGTCGATCCGATTCATTCGGATCGACGCTCTAAACGGCAGGCGCCTCCTGCGAATAACGCATGACCGCGCCGAATTTTGCCACTGACTAAGCATATTCGTGTCGCAATGCAAATGTTCTTGGTTGCAGAGCCTCAATGAGACCTTGCATATGGGGCTTGCTTGGGGTTATCCCCTGAACGGATCAATTCAATGACTGGCTCAAATCAACCAAAGCCGAGCTTATTTCATAATCGAAGGGTTTCCCATGCTCGACAGCCTGCGCTCTGCCTCTCGCTCCTGGATCTCCAAGCTTCTACTTGGTGTGCTCGTCCTGAGCTTCGGCGTCTGGGGTATTGCGGATGTTTTCCGCGGTGGCATGACCGGCAATGCCGCGCTGACCGCGGGAGACTCCGAAGTCAGCGCGACTGACTACCGCTTCGCTTATGAACAGCAGGTGATGCGCCTGTCGCAGCAGTTCCGCCAGCGTCTGACGCGCGAACAGGCAAAATCGATCGGCGTTGAAAATCAGGTTCTGGCGCAGCTTGCAGCCGGTGTGGTTCTCGACGAAGGCGCGCGCAACATGCAGCTTGGTCTTTCGAAGGACGGCATTGCCCGCCTGACGGCGGAAGATCCGGCGTTCCAGGACGCCAGCGGTAACTTCAACCGCGCGCAGTTCGATGCGGTTTTGCGCCAGTCCGGCATTCGCGCGCAGGATTATCTTGATAATCGCGCCAAGGTTGCCCGTCGCCAGCAGATGGTCGAAGCGGCGACCGACGGCATCAAGATGCCCGACGTCATGCTGAAAGCTCTGGCGCTTTATCAGGGCGAAAGCCGCAGCGCGGACTACATCACCATTCCTGTGGAAAAAGCAGACGCGATCCCTGCCCCGTCGGATGAGGTCCTCAAGACCTATTTCGATGCGCAGAAGGATGAGTACAAGGCGCCCGAATACCGCAAGGTCACCTATGTCAAGCTGGAGCCAGCAGACATTGCAGACCCTTCTGCGGTGACGCAGGACGAAATCAACGAATATTACGAAAAGAACAAGTCGCGCTACGGCACTGTCGAACAGCGTACCATCGAACAGCTGAGCTTTGCCGACGAAGCTGCGGCCAACGCCGCGCAGGAAAAGATTGCCGCTGGCGCCAGCTTCCTCGACATAGGCAAGGAACAGGGCAAGACCGAAGACGATCTCAAACTCGGCACCTTCGAGAAAAGCGCTATTCCTGACCAGACCATCGCCGATGCAGCCTTTGCACTCGCTGAAAACGGCGTAAGCCCTGTCGTCAAGGGCGGTTTCGGCCCGGTCATTCTGCGCGTTACCAAGATCGACCCGGCGCATGTCAAGCCACTCTCGGAAGTCGAAGCCGAAATCCGCACGACGCTCGCCAACAACATTGCGGCGAGCAGCATCAGCGGCATTCATGATTCCTATGAGCAGCAGCGCTCCGATGGCGCATCGATGGCCGATGTCGCCAAGAGCCTGAGCCTCAAGACCGTCACCGTCGATGCGGTCGACGCCGAAGGCAACGACCCGTCCGGCAAGCCGGTTGAGCTTCCGAACGGACAGGCGCTTCTGGCCGCAGCTTTCCAGGCCGAACAGGGCTTTGACAATGACGCGCTGACCATGGGCAATGTCGGCTATCTCTGGTATCAGATCGATGGCGTCACCCCTGCCCGCGACCGCACCCTTGATGAAGTCAAGGACAAGGTTGTGGCGGCATGGAAGGGTGAGGAAGCCGTCAAGCGTCTCAATCAGCGTCTGGAAGACCTGAAGAAGCGCCTCGATGGCGGCGCGACGCTCGATGCGATTGCTTCGGAACTTGGCCTTGAAAAGCAGACCAAGCGCGGCATCACCCGCTCCACGAACGATGCCGATATCGGCTCGGCTGCGGCAGCGCAGATTTTCCGCGGCCCGGACGGCTTCACCGGCACGGCGGCAGCGCCTTCCGACGACGCGCAGATTCTCTTCAAGGTGACGGAAGTGACCGAGCCTGCAAGTGCTGGTCCGGACACCATTCCTGAACAGCAGCGCAACTATCTCGCAACCGCCCTTTCCGACGATGTGCTGGAACAGATGGTTGGCGAATTGCAGAAGCAGTATCCGGTGAAGATCAACCAGACTGTCATCAATAATGCTCTCGCATTCTAGGTTCTTCTGAGCAGCCGAACGCGAGAATTCACAGAAACAAACGGCAGAAAGACAATGGCTGATCTGAAACCATACATCGCGAAAGCGGCCTCCGGCGAACCACTGTCTCAGGAGGATTCCAAGGCCGCGTTCGATATCATGATGTCCGGTCAGGCAACGCCTTCGCAGATCGGCGGTTTTCTGATGGCTTTGCGCGTGCGTGGCGAAACCGTGCCGGAAATCGTCGGCGCGGTCGCTTCCATGCGGTCACGCATGCTGCCGGTCGTCGCCCCTTCAAACGCCATCGACATTGTCGGCACCGGCGGCGATCAGTCCGGTTCCTATAATGTTTCGTCCTGCTCGGCCTTTGTCGTGGCGGGCGCTGGCGTTCCCGTCGCCAAGCACGGCAACCGTGCCCTGTCGTCCCGCTCAGGCGCGGCAGACACGCTTGCAGCACTGGGCGTCAATATTGAAGCCGACGCGGAAACCATTGGCCGCAGTGCCCGGGAAGCCGGTCTCGGCTTCATGTTCGCGCCGATGCACCATTCCGCCATGCGCCATGTCGGCCCTTCCAGGGTCGAGCTTGGAACCCGCACGATCTTCAACATACTGGGTCCGCTCGCTAATCCGGCCAGCGTGAAGCGTCAGCTCCTGGGCGTTTTCGCGGCACAATGGGTTGAGCCTCTGGCGCATGTGCTGAATGAACTCGGCATGGAAGCCGTTTGGGTCGTCTATGGCGACGGTCTGGATGAGATGACCACCGCTGGCACGACCCAGGTCGCGGCGCTGGAAAACGGCACCGTCCGCACATTCGAGATTACGCCTGAAGACGTCGGTTTGCGCCGTTGCAAGCCGGAAGAACTGAAAGGCGGCGACGCTGCCGAGAATGCCAAGGCTCTGCTCGCCGTTCTGGAAGGCGCGAAGAACGCTTATCGCGACATTGTTCTGCTCAACTCGGCTGCCGCCCTCGTGATCGCGGGTACGGCCACGGATTTGAAGGATGGCATAGCACAGGCTGCCCATTCCATCGACAGCGGCGCGGCTTTGGCCGTTCTGCAAAAGGTAATCGCTGTCTCCAACGACAAGACAGTCTGACGAGAGGAAGCGCACCATGTCCACCGACATTCTCCGTAAGATCGAGTTCTACAAGCGCGAGGAAATCGCGGCTGCCAAGGCGCGTCATACGGTTGAAGACCTGAAGGCCCGCGCACAGGATCAGGCCGCACCACGCGGCTTTCTCAAGGCGCTCGAAGCCAAGCGCGCAGCCGATAAATTCGCCCTGATCGCGGAAATCAAGAAGGCTAGCCCTTCCAAAGGTTTGATCCGTCCGGATTTCGATCCGCCAGCATTGGCAAAGGCCTATGAAGATGGCGGCGCTGCCTGCCTTTCGGTTCTGACCGATACGCCGTCCTTTCAGGGCGCGCCGGAATTCCTGATGGCAGCGCGCGCCGCGTGCAACCTGCCTGCCCTGCGCAAGGATTTCCTGTTCGACACCTATCAGGTCTATGAGGCGCGCAGCTGGGGTGCGGATTGCATCCTGATCATTCTCGCGAGCGTCGATGACGATCTGGCCAGGGCGCTGGAAGAAACCGCCTTCGAACTCGGCATGGATGCGCTCATCGAAGTGCACGACGAAGCCGAAATGGAACGCGCGCTCAAGCTTTCCTCGCGCCTTCTGGGCGTCAACAATCGCAACCTGCGTACATTCGAAGTCAGCCTGACCGTTTCGGAACGGCTGTCGACAATGGCTCCTGCCGACCGCCTGCTGGTTGGCGAAAGCGGCATCTTCACCCATGACGATTGCCTGCGACTGGAAAAATCCGGCATCGGCACGTTCCTCATCGGCGAAAGCCTGATGCGCAAGGACGATGTGGCCGCCGCCACGCGCGAGCTTCTGACCGGCAAGGCGTAATGTCATGACCTCGGACGCGGCCAGGCTCACCCATCTCGACCAGACCGGCGCCGCCAATATGGTGGATGTCGGCTCCAAGGACGAGACCGAGCGTCAGGCCGTCGCCGAAGGCAGCGTGACCATGAAACCGGAAACGCTGGCGCTCATATTGGCGGGCGACGCAGCCAAGGGCGATGTGATCGGAACCGCGCGTCTTGCGGGCATCATGGCCGCGAAAAAGACCGCCGACCTCATTCCGCTTTGCCACCCGCTGATGTTGACCAAGGTGGCGGTGGATATTGTACCGGACCATGCACTGCCCGGCTTGCGCGTTCGCGCATTCGCAAAGCTCAAGGGCCGCACCGGCGTGGAAATGGAAGCTCTGACAGCCGTATCCGTAACGTGCCTGACGATCTATGACATGGCCAAGGCTGTCGATCGCCATATGGAAATCGGCAATATTCGTGTCGTTGAAAAAAGCGGTGGCAAGTCCGGCGACTGGAAAGCCTGAAACGTTCCGGCAAGTTTGAGTTCGAGAGGAAATACGATGTCCCTTCTCCCGGTCGAAGATGCTCTGGCGCGTATACTCTCCTCCGCAGAACCGCAGGGCCTCGAAACCGTTGCGTTGAACGAAGCGGGCGGGCGCGTTGTTGCCCGCGCCGTTGAGGCGCATTTCCTGCAACCGCCTTTCGACTGCTCAGCCATGGACGGCTATGCTTTGATTGCGCCAGCAGATACCACCTATCCGCTTCAACTGAAGGTTATCGGCGAATCCGCTGCTGGCAAGCGCTTCGACGGTTCACTCCTCCCCGGACAGGCTGTGCGTATTTTTACTGGCGCACCGATGCCGGAAGTTGCCGATACGATTGTCATCCAGGAACATACCGAGCGATCCGGCGATCAGCTAACCATACTCGAAGGCATAGCCACGGGGCGTCATATCCGCCGGGCTGGTCTCGATTTTGCGCCGGGCAAGACCGTTCTGTCCGTTGGTCGCGAACTGGACGCACCCGCTTTGTCACTGGCTGCGGCCAGCGGTAATCCAACGCTTGATGTGTTTCGCAAACCTCGCATTTCTATTTTGGCCACCGGCGACGAACTTGTGCCGCCGGGAGCCACGCCCGGCCCGGACCAGATTGTCGCTTCGAACAGTGTCGGCATTTCCGAAATCGTGCGCCGCGCCGGCGGCAAGCCTGAAGATATGGGAATCATTCCGGACGATCCGGCTCAGATCGAAGCGGCAATCACCTCCGCTCTCGACAGCGGCATTGATGTGCTGGTGACTATCGGCGGCGCCTCGGTCGGTGACCGCGATTACGTCCATGGCGCATTACGCAATTGCGGCGTGGAGCTGGATTTCTGGAAAATCGCCATGCGCCCCGGAAAGCCGCTGATGTATGGGCGCAAGACCGTCAATGGCAAAACCGTTCACGTGATCGGCCTGCCAGGCAATCCGGTTTCAAGCCTTGTTTGCAGCCTCGTCTTTCTCCGCCCGCTTATCGTGAAACTTGCAGGCACCGATTTGACGGCGGATATCCGCCCCGCGAAACTCGGTCAGGCGATGCCTGCCAATGACCATCGCCGCGATTTTGTGCGCGCAACGGTCGAATCACAAAGCGATGGAACACTGCTGGCGACACCGTTTCCAGTACAGGACTCGTCCATGCTGACAGCACTCGTCGGCTCCAACGCACTCCTTATTCGTGATGAAAATGCCCCGGCGGCCGATGCGGGCACACCGTGTCGTGTTCTGATGTTGCGCTGACAGGCGAGAAAAGCCACGCTTTCACAACCTCGAATGAACACGAAGTAACAAACGTAATTGTTTGAAAACAAACCGCTTCATCAAACCCCGAGCCCCGCCTCACACCCTTCCGTGAACAGAACCGCAACAAGGCGCGCGCCCGTTAATCATTTTAAAACCATTGCAGAACAAGACTGGAACATATAGTGTTCGTTCTGGTTTTGTTTTTCTCGATTCTTATCTGGCCGGAGGGTGTCGCGCATGTTGACCCGTAAGCAGCACGAGCTTCTGCTGTTCATTCATGACCGTCTGAAAGAAACGGGCATTCCGCCATCTTTTGACGAAATGAAGGAGGCGCTCGATCTTGCTTCCAAGTCGGGCATCCATCGGCTGATCACCGCTCTGGAGGAACGCGGTTTTATTCGCAGACTGCCGAACCGAGCGCGTGCCCTTGAGGTGCTGCGGCTACCGGATTCGATTGCACCGGGGCTGAACGCGCAGAAGAAATTCGCACCAAGCGTCATTGAAGGCAGTCTGGGCAAGGCGCCGTCGGTGCCCGCGCAGCCATTGCGCCCCGCCCCTGTGGCGATCAATGACGATGTTTCCACGACGGTGTCGGTGCCTGTCATGGGGCGCATTGCTGCCGGTGTGCCGATCTCCGCCATTCAGAACCAGACGCATTCGCTCAGCCTTCCGCCGGAAATGATCGGCGCAGGCGAACATTATGCGCTCGAGGTCAAAGGTGACTCGATGATCGATGCCGGAATTTTCGACGGCGACACGGTGATTATCAAGCGCGGTGACATGGCCAATCCGGGCGAGATTGTCGTGGCTCTGGTCGATGATGAAGAAGCGACCTTGAAGCGCTTCCGCCGTAAGGGTGCGTCGATTGCGCTTGAAGCGGCAAATCCCGCTTACGAAACGCGCATCTTCGGTCCCGACCGCGTGCGCGTACAGGGCAAGCTGGTAGGTCTGATCCGCCGGTATTGATCAGAGGTTGTCCGTTTTGGGCGATTTGGGTCGCAATGGTAGCTTTACCGGACTGCCGGATTAGCTGACCTCATAGCCGCCATGCGGTCATTCACATTTGCCCGGCTCCTGATTGTCATCAGCCGGGCAATTTGACACCAACACTGGCGCAGTCGGTTTCTTCCTATATTCCCAGTCTGGCAGTCCCCGCGCCGCACGAGAATAAAGCCGAAATAGATGCCACGGACGCCGTGGCTCATCAATGGCGAAGGCCAGCGTGTCGTCGTAACGCGGATCAGCAAATCTGTGCCGTTGAGGTGTTGTGCCACTCTCATCGGTCGCAGGATTGGAAAGTTCCACCAGGGAAGCACTGGCCGCAGTGCTCTTTTCGCCTAGTCTGATTTCAACCGTCCCGCGCAAGGCCAGATCACGCCGGTTGAGAACGAGCTTATTCGCGCGCGTGCATCCTGGCATTTCGCCAGCTACAGCCAGAATAATCACATCGCCAATGTCACAGGCGACATCCTGAACCATCGGATCAGCCGTATAGACAAGCACGCGCCCGTCGCGCAGCGTGATCGTGCACAATCCATCCTCGCAGATAAAGCCGTCCGTCGGGATTCCTCTGAGCCGGTCCTTTGCGTGTTGCGGTATCAGAAATTGCGGTGCGAGATAGGCAGTTTGCCAATTATCGACCGTAAACTTGGAGGGTCTGTCGCGGTTCACGGCAAAACGCCCGTCGGACAGTCGAACCCCGACCAGCTTTGCATCTTCCGAGATCACGACATCTGGAAACGGCTCGCGTACAAAGGCGATAAATCCTAATAAAACAAATGGTAAAGCGAGAATCTTGAATCTGGTTGTGAACAGGACCGCAATCACAAGCGCTGTGGTCCAGAAAGCAAGAGCCGCGAGCGGTATCGCGCCCGGATTGCCTTCCGGGGACCAGGACGCCACGAAACTGGCAATCTGGCGCACGATCCACACACCGGAACCGGCAATGGACAATGGTATCCAGTCGAGACCGAGCGGCATCAACACCAAACCGAAAACGGCAAAGGGCATGACCAGAACGGCAATCACCGGATCGGCCAGCACATTGCCAATCAGCCCCAACGGTGCGGTATTGTTGAAGTGGTAGGCAGCGAAAATACCGCTTGCAAGCCCAGCCAATAACGACGTTCCTGCAGCGGCAAAGACAAAATTCAACGCCTTGGCTGCCAATCCGCCGACTGGCGCTGCAACGCGCCTTTCCATATCCTGCAGCTTCTTGGCCTTGCGCGCGCTCCACCAGGCATAACCGGCGATCAGGGCAGCTGTCGCCGAATAGGACATTTGAAAACTAGGCCCCAATATTTCATGCGGTGAAATCGCGATGGTCACCATTCCGGCGATTGCCAGATTGCGCATGCTGATCGCAGCCCGGTCGAACAATAACGCGCTGAGCATCACGGCGATCATCACATAGCTGCGCTGTGCGGCCACATCCGCGCCAGACATGGCGAGATAGAACGTACAACTTAGCAGGGACAGGAATGCCGCGTATTTTTTGACCGGATGGCGCACACTGAACGCGGGAAAGAGCGCAAAACCAGACCGGAGGACAAACATGACGACCCCCGCCGCCAGTGCCATGTGCAGCCCCGATATGGAAAGAATATGCGCGAGACCCGCCTTGCGCAGATTTTCGTTGGTTTCCTCACTGATGCCGCCGCGCGTTCCAGCGATCAATGCGGCTGTGACATTGCCGTCCTCGCCGCCAATCACCTCCTCCACCCGCTCCGAAACGCGCACGCGCAGCAAGGCGACCCACTCACTGATCGCAGCGATCAGGTTTGTTTGCGGCGGGACATGCGCCGTCTTTGGGTTCCCCAGAAAGAAGCCGTTTGCACCAATACCGTTGAAATAGGCGTGAAAAGAAAAATCATAATTGCCGGGGCGGACCGGGCCTGACGGCACCCGCAGCCGCGCAAAACCGGTCAAGCCGCCGCCAATCGTTGTTTCAGCAGGTATATCGCGCGCATTGATACGGATACGTTCCGGTGCAAAGCGCAGTTTCGGGCGTTCTGTTGCCAGCAAATCAAGGGTAATACGCCAGCGGCCATTATCCTGCGCTTCCAGCGCAACGACACGGCCTGTTATGCGTGTTGAAACATCGGAACCGAGCATCGGCGTCGCCCTGCGTTCGGTTTCCCATTTTCCGCTGACAAGACCCATTTGGAAAGCCAGCGCCAGCGTCAGTATCTGCGCAACAAGGAAATGCTTCCGCGCGAGGAGCCGAATGACAGCCAGCCCGGTGAGAAGCGCCAGCACCGGCGTCCAATCCGGTTCAAATGACACGGTGAAATAGGCAATCGCGCCAAGGCCGCTGAAAATCGGAATCAGCAGAAAGAAAATCCCGCGCGCCGCTTCCAGACTGACAGCTTCTGCAAAGGCGGCGGGAGCCCTGCGCGCAAGACCTTTGACGGCGCTGCGGCCATCATCCGGCGTCGGGATTTGCGACGGATCGCGGTCGCGGCGTTCGGCAGGCGCAATTGCAGGGTCAGGCCACGGCTCGGGAAGATATGAACGCGTCAAGCCGTCGGGCAGGCTTTTGACAAGCGCCCGCTCATTTGCTTCCGCCATATCACCTATGCGCGTCATGCCCCCGCCTGACTGCAAAAAAGGTCTTTTTGTCGAAATACCCCAAAAGAACAATGTCGCAAGGAGCCGAAACAAACGCGAAGCCCTTGCGCACAATGCTGCCTATGCTACATGAACGCCAGTCGAAATCGAGAGGGTTTCGTTATAGAAATCCTCGTCCTCGCCCTTTGGCGGAGAGCATCAGAATTCAGTTTGCGCCCCCTACCCCGGCAATTGCCGCTGTCTTGACGGGCGCGCGATAAAGTGGAGCTACCATGTCGAAACCGGTCGTCACCCGTTTTGCCCCTTCGCCCACGGGTTATCTTCATATCGGCGGTGCCCGCACGGCCCTGTTCAACTGGCTCTATGCCAAGCATACCGGCGGCAAGATGCTGCTGCGTATCGAAGACACCGACCGTGAACGTTCCACCGATGCCGCCACCGCCGCCATTCTCGACGGCCTGACCTGGCTCGGCCTCGACTGGGAAGGTGACGCGATCTCGCAGTTCGAGCGCGCGCCGCGCCACCGCGAAGTCGCCGAGGAACTGGTTGCTCTCGGCAAAGCCTATTACTGCTACACGACGCCGGAAGAGCTGGAAGAAATGCGCGAAAAAGCGCGTGCCGAAGGCCGCCCGCCGCGTTATGATGGCCGCTGGCGTGACCGCGACCCGTCCGAAGCGCCTGCAGGTGTAAAGCCTGTCATTCGCATTAAGGCGCCGCAGGAAGGCGAAACGCTCGTGCGCGACGCCGTGCAGGGCGATATTCGCTTCCCCAACAAGGATCTCGATGATTTCATCATTCTGCGTTCCGATGGCACACCGACCTATATGCACGCGGTTGTCGTTGACGACCACGACATGGGCGTCACCCATATCATTCGCGGCGACGATCATTTGACCAACGCAGCCCGCCAGACTGTCATCTATGACGCCATGGGCTGGGACGTGCCGCAAATGTCGCATATTCCGCTGATCCACGGTGCGGACGGTGCAAAGCTTTCCAAGCGTCATGGCGCTCTTGGCGTCGATGCTTATCGCGCCATGGGCTATCTGCCCGCAGCATTGCGCAATTATCTCGTCCGTCTCGGCTGGAGCCACGGCGATGACGAAATCATGTCGACCGAACAGATGATCGAATGGTTCGACGTGAAGGACATCAACAAGGGCGCTGCCCGTTTCGACTTCCAGAAGCTCGAAGCGATCAACGGTCTTTATATGCGCGGCAGCGACGACAAGGCGCTGTTTGATGCCCTCGTTGCCGTTCTGCCGGAAATCGAAGGTGGTAAAGAGCTGGCCGCAGCGCTCGATGACAAGCGCAGCGCGCAGCTGCTCACGGCCATGTCCGGCCTGAAGGACCGCGCCAAGACGCTCGTTGAACTTGCCGACGGTGCAAAATTCATTTTCGCAGCGCGCCCGCTCGATCTCGATGAAAAGGCCGCCTCACTTCTCAATGAAGAAGGTCGCGCCGTTCTGAAATCGGTGCTGCCGGATCTGGAAGCTGCCGGCGAGTGGACCATTGAATCACTGGACGCTGTGGTTCGCGCCCATGCAGAAAAAACCGGACTGAAACTCGGCAAGATTGCGCAACCGTTGCGTGCCGCCCTTACCGGGCGCGCTACTTCACCGGGTGTGTTCGATGTGCTTTTCGTGCTGGGTCGCGACGAGTCCTTGGGCCGTATTCGCGATCAAATCGGTTAAGGTGCTATCATTCACGCTGACGTGACGAACGGCATATAAATAGTTCAAATTTCGCATTGCATCGCGGACGGTTTGGGATAGTTTGGCGGTCAAAATCGTAGCCGTAATGCGTTAAAAATCGGGCATCCCGCAGTCTTTCGGGGCCCGCCAAGAGATACGAGACAAGTTATAGCAGCGAATGCAATACTGCCGCCTGCGGCGGCAAAGTGGACATGAAAGGAAACATGATGTCAGCTAAGACAGCCAGCTTTACTCTCGACGGCAATACGTTCGATCTGCCTGTGCGACAAGGCACTGTCGGGCCGGACGTCGTCGACATCGGTCCACTTTACAAGAATTCGCATGCCTTTACCTACGATCCGGGTTTCACCTCCACCGCTTCCTGCGAATCCAAGATCACCTATATCGATGGCGACGAAGGCACCCTGCTCTATCGCGGCTATCCGATCGACCAGCTCGCCGAACATGGCGACTTCCTCGAAACCTGCTACCTGCTGCTTTACGGTGAACTGCCGACGGCAACCCAGAAGGCCGATTTCGATTATCGCGTGACCCGTCACACGATGATCCATGAACAGATGACGCGCTTCTTCACCGGCTTCCGCCGCGATGCGCATCCGATGGCCGTGATGGTCGGTTGTGTGGGCGCCATGTCCGCCTTCTACCACGACTCGACCGACATCACCGATCCGCATCAGCGCATGGTCGCTTCCATCCGCCTGATCGCTAAGGTGCCGACGCTCGCTGCAATGGCCTATAAGTACCATATCGGCCAGCCGTTCATGTATCCGAAGAACGACCTCGATTTCGCTTCGAACTTCCTGCACATGTGCTTTGGCGTTCCTTGCGAGGATTACAAGGTCAATCCGGTTCTGGCCCGCGCCATGGACCGCATCTTCATCCTGCATGCCGATCACGAACAGAATGCTTCGACCTCGACCGTGCGCCTTGCCGGTTCGTCGGGCGCCAACCCGTTCGCCTGCATCGCAGCTGGCGTTGCATGCCTCTGGGGCCCTGCCCATGGCGGCGCAAACGAAGCAGCGCTCAACATGCTGGCCGAAATCGGCTCGGTGGATCGCATTCCGGAATTCGTCGCCCGCGCCAAGGACAAGAACGATCCGTTCCGTCTGATGGGCTTCGGTCACCGCGTCTACAAGAACTACGATCCGCGCGCCAAGATCATGCAGAAGACCTGCCATGAAGTTCTGGGCGAACTGGGCATCAAGGACGATCCGTTGCTCGACGTTGCAATGGAACTGGAAAAGATCGCTCTGACGGATGAATACTTCATCGAGAAGAAGCTCTATCCGAATATCGACTTCTATTCCGGCATTACGCTGAAGGCTCTCGGCTTCCCGACCGAAATGTTCACGGTTCTCTTTGCACTCGCCCGCACCGTCGGCTGGGTCGCTCAGTGGAAGGAAATGATCGAAGACCCGCAGCAGAAGATCGGTCGCCCTCGTCAGCTCTACACGGGCGCAACGGAACGCGACTACGTGCCGGTTGCAAAGCGCAAATAAGCGCGGCAAACGCTGAAAACAAAACCCCGGCTGCCAATGGCAACCGGGGTTTCTTTTTGATCCAAATTTGAGTTGTTCAGCCCTTGGGGCCTTTTTCGATCGCGTCCAGCAGAACCCGCGCGCCGATTTCCCCAGAAGGCCGCTCCGTCGCCATGACCGAAGCGACCGCGTCGAAGCCATCCAGCTGCGCCTGACGCGCTGAACCGGGCCGCATGAGGCGCTCCAGATTGCGCGCCAGCATGCCCGGACGCACAAATTCATTGAAAAACTCCGGCACCACCGGTTCATCCGCAATGATATTCGGCAAAGCCGCACTCCAGATGGTGATCTTCGGCATCAGGAATTTGCGCGCGAACCAGTCTGCCTTGTAGGAAAGCACGCTCGGAATGCGCGACAGCGCCAGTTCCAGCGATACGGTGCCTGACGCGGCAAGTGCTGCATCGGCCCGCGCAAAGGCCTTCCACTTTTCCTCATCACCGACGACGATCAGCGGCTTCACCGCCCAGTCCCGCGAAAGATCGCGCACCATCGCTTCGATGCGCGGCAAAGTGGGCAGAATGACTTCGAGTTTCTCCACGCGCTGCGAAAGCTCTTCGACCGCTCTGCCGAAAGGCTCCATCAACATCTGGATTTCTGTGCGGCGAGAACCGGGCAGAAGCAACAGCGTATGTTTGCCGGCTTCCGATCGTTGCGGCTCCAGCGCAAGCTGCGCCGCGCGCGTCTCAATGATCGGCGCATAACTCGACAGGCGATGCCCGACATAGGTTGCCTGCGGTCCATTCAGCCGCTCAATCACATCGACCTCGAACGGCAAAACCGTCAGCACATGATCGATATAGGCGCGCATCGCACGTGCGCGCTGCGGACGCCACGCCCAGACACTGGGCGCGATATACTTGACGATTGGAATGGAGGGATCGGCGGCTCTGATCTTTTTTGCGACGCGATGCGTAAAATCCGGACTATCGATCAGCAGAACACAATCCGGCTTTTCCGCCACGATCTGCCGTGCAGTCTGCCGAATGCGCAACACCAGTCCCGGCAAGTTTTTGATGATGGCACCAAGCCCCATCAAAGCGATTTCATGCGGGTCGAAAAAGGTTTTCAGACCCCGCGCGGCCAGATGATCGCCACCGACACCGACCAGATCCACTAGCCTGTCGGTCTGAAGACGCAAGGCGTCAATTAGGTCAGCACCAAGAAGGTCGCCGGATTCTTCACCGGCCACGATTGCTATTTTCAATGGCCGGCTGGTGTTGCTCACCCTTAACTGTCCTTCTCGTGTCGACTGATCGTCTCTATGAAGAGGCCGCTATCATTTGCCGCCGCAATGGTGTCGCCGAAGCCTAGAATAAATGTGCGCCCGGCCTCAACTGCAATCCCGCCGAGCCCGGCGCGTTTGGCGTTCAGCACAGTGGAAATACCAATGGCAGGCAAATCCGCACGCTCATCCTGACGGGGTTTGGCCATTTTCACAAGGACCCCGCCGCGCTTGGGAATACGCCCCGTTTCCCGCAGTTCACGGACGCGCTCAATCATTAGATCGGTGCCCTCCGCGCCTTCCAGCGCCACCACCCGTCCGCCGACAGCAACAGCGCCTTGCCCAACATCGAGATCACCGAGCCGCAAAGCCGATTCCATAGCCAGCTTAATATTTCCCGCTTCACGCGCGTCCGGCGCAACCTTGGTAAGAATGCGAGCGGGCGACGGAGACAGAAGATCGGGCACGACTTCATGGGCACCAACCACCTTGAAGCCGAATGATTCCAGCAGGCCGATAAAGGCCCGCAGCAAAGCGTCGTCGCCTTGCCCAAGCGCGCGAAACACATGCGGCACAGCCCGCAACGTCGGCCAGTCGAGCTTGAGGTCACTGAGATGCGGCCTGCTGCGCACGCCTCCTGCCAGGACAACTCGCGAAACGCCAGCCGCTTTCATGGAGCGAACAAGCTTTGCAAATTCGACAACCGATACTTCCTGATGCTCATAATTATAGAGCACCCGGTCGGCTTCTTCACGCAAGGGAACGAGAAAGGGCGGTGTGCCAGCGTTTTGAAGCGCCTCAGCCACGGCAATGGGCAACAGGCCGTTGCCCGCAATAATACCGACACGCCCGCCATCGACGGACGGACGTGCCAAGTTTTCAGCTTTCGTCGCTGTCATGCCCGAGTCCACCATGAGCCGCATCGAGCGGTGGCGTGGTATAGGCGCGTTTCGTATCGGCACTGATAAAGGCGATCATATCGGCGACCGCCTGAGAATCCGGGAAAGCTGCGAGTACGTCGATGGTACGGTCGCGCACTGGCTTGGTACGGTCGAACAGCATACGCACGGCATGGCGCAGATTGTGGATTTCCTTGCGCTCCATGCCGGAACGCTTCATGCCGACGATGTTGAGCCCGCCCAGATGCGCGTGATTGCCGATGGCCATACCATAAGGGATGACATCGCCTACCACGGCGGCCATGCCGCCAATGAACGCGTGGTGGCCGACGCGCACGAACTGGTGCACAGCCGCACCGCCGCCCAAAATGGCGTGGTGTTCGATGGTCGTGTGACCGCCGATCATCACATTGTTCGAGAAAGTCACATGATCACCGATATCGCAATCATGCGCCACATGGGCATAAGCGAGGAAGGAGCAGTCGTCGCCGACCGAAGTATAGCCGCGCGCACTGTCGGAGCCACGGTGCATGGTGACGCCTTCGCGGATCATGCAATTCGCGCCGATCTTCAGCGTGGTCGGGCCGCCTTTATGCTTGTTGTTCTGCGGATCGCAGCCGAGAACGGCATGCGGATAGACCTTCGCGCCCGCGCCAAGCGTGGTCGCGTCTGTGATCACCACATGGCTCATCAGGACGGAATTGTCGCCGATGACAGCGCCCGATTGAATATGACAGAAGGGGCCTACAGACACACCCTGGCCCAGTTCCACACCCGGCTCGACAAGAGCGGTGGGGTGAATGATTGTTTCGTTCATTATAATGCTCACTGGCTTTCTTCACCGGCGTTGATCATCGCCGCGACTTCCGCTTCAGCAACTTTCACACCATCAACCTCAGCCACGCACTCATATTTGGAAATATTGGCGCGCTGTTTGGTTTTCTTGACATGCAGAAGCAGGCGATCGCCCGGAACAACCGGACGGCGGAACTTCGCATTGTCGATCGTCATAAAATAGACCACGCCCGGGCGACCGGTCTTGCGCTGCAGCAGCGAGATGGCACCAGCGGTCTGCGCCATGGCTTCGATAATCAGAACACCCGGCATGATCGGTTTTTCCGGGAAATGCCCGGTAAAATGCGGCTCATTGATCGTGACATTCTTTATGCCGGTTGCCGAACGATCGCCATCAATATCCACGATCCGGTCAATCAGCAGAAAGGGATATCGGTGCGGCAGCACTGCCAGAAGATCCTGAATATCCGCCGCTTCGAGTTTCGTCTGTTCCGTATCACTCATCTGAGGATTGCTCCTTTCTTGATTGCCCGATGCTGCGAATGTTCGCGATATCGCGGAACCATTGCTTGATAGGACGTGCGGGAAGACCTCCCCAACGTTCTCCATCGGGTATATCGTTCATAACACCGCTCGCAGCGGCAATCTGCACGCCCGAGCCGATAATCAGGTGATCCGCAAGACCGACGCGACCGCCAAGCATGGTCCCGTCGCCGATCACGCAACTTCCGGAAATACCGCAATGCGCGGCAATGAGACAAAAACGACCGATGCGCACATTATGCGCAATCTGGACGAGATTATCGATCTTGGAGCCCTCACCGATCACCGTGTCGCTCAGCGACCCGCGATCAACCGTCGTATTGGCCCCGATCTCCACATTGTCCTGAATAACGACCCGCCCGATCTGCGGAACTTTATCAAGTCCTGCAGCGCCGGGGACATAGCCGAAACCGTCCTGACCGATACGCACGCCGGGATGCAACAAAACACGATTGCCGATAAATGCGCACTGGATCGTCACACCGGGCCCGACATAGCTGTCGCGTCCAATCTGGCAATTCTCGCCGATCACCGCCGTTGCAGCAATCAACGTGCCCGAACCGATGGTGACGCCCTTGCCGATCACCGCGCCCGCTTCAACGGTCGCGCCATCTTCGACATGCGCTGAAGGGTGAATGAAGGCCTGCGGGGAAATGCCGGTTTCGCCAAGCCAGCTTTCCAGCTTGGCCGAGGTCGGAAACAGCATGCGCCCAACGGCGGAAAAATCGCGATGCGGATTGCGGGTAATCAGGGCTGCCATATGCGAAGGAACACTTGGAGCGATGTCCTCCTTGCAAAAAACGCCAGCGGCCTTGATACCGGCCAGCGCTTCGGCATTTTTCTTACCTTCTACGAAGATAAGCGAACCCTCTCCGGCATCCTTCATGGAAGCCAGACGCTCAACAGAACGCGGTGCAAGCTTCGGGTCACGAAGTCTTGCACCGGTGAAATCAGCAACATCGCCAATCGTGAGTTCACGAGAAGGCGAGAAAAAGACGGGATCTGCCATCAGTACACTTTCTCTCCCGGGGCGTAGCCGCCCCGGGGAAAGGCAAATCGGTTAGAACTTGGTCGAAACACCGAAGTTGAAGTTCTGAACCTTATCAGTATCAGCCTTCGCGACCGGGAATGCGTAGTCGAAGCGCAACGGACCGAACGGCGAAGCCCACATCAGGCTGAGACCGACCGAAGCGCGAAGCTTCTTGTCGTCGCCGAGAACCGGCTGATTACCCAACACGTCGTCACCGCCATAGAGCATGGCCGCATCAGCGAAGAATGCCCCACGGATACCGAGGCTTTCTGGTACGACAGGCATCGGGAACTGCACTTCAGCCGTACCGTTGATGTAGGTCGTGCCGCCCATCCAGTAACGCTGGCCGCTGGCAGAATCCTGGTAACGACCGATGCCGTTGAACTTGAAGCCGCGAATGATATCCGAATTGTTCTTGAACAAGTCGAAGATACGAACGCCGTCGTCGCCGAATTCGTGGATGTAACCACCACCGACACCCAGCATACCGACAATGTCGGCTTCCTGCGCCAGCGTCTTATAGTAGTTACCCTTGAAGGTCGTCTTCAGGAACTTCGCATCGCCACCGAGACCTGCAAATTCTTGCGTGAACTTGCCAAAGAGGCCTTCATGCGGATTCTTCATGTCATCGATGGTGTTATACGTCAGCGAATAACTGACCGACGAGCGAAGCCATGGGCTGTTTTCTGCAGCTTCCTGCAGAGCAGGCGCATAGTAATCAGCAATATTGTCGCGGAACAGGTCATACTTTTCCTGAACCAGGTTGTAAGCGAGACCGACCGAGAAGTTTTCCGTGACCGGAAGACCGAAGCGAATCGTACCGCCAGTCTGCTCGACGTCGTAGTCATCGTTCACGCGATAGCTGCGACGGAACACGTCGAAGCCAGCCGAAATGCGATAGCCAAGGAAATACGGTTCCGTGAAGGACAGGCCGTAATTGCGCATATCGTCCTGACCGGCACCGGCGCTGAGACGGATATACTGGCCGCGACCGAGGAAGTTACGCTCAGTGATTGCACCTTCGACAGACGCACCCGGCGTTTCGCCGCCGGTGGTGTAACCGCCACCGATGGAGAATTCACCCGTCGACTTTTCGACAACATCCACAACAAGAATCACCTGGTCCGGCTCGGAACCTGGAGCGGTCGAGATGTTGACGGTCTGGAAGAAGTCCAGAGCCTCAAGGCGACGCTTGGCGCGCTGCACCATGACCTGATTGAAGGCATCGCCTTCGTTCATGTCGAACTCACGGCGAATCACGTAATCGCGCGTCTTGTCGTTGCCGCGGATTTCGATGCGCTGAATGTAAGCGCGTGGACCCTGATCAACGCTATAGACAACCGAGATCGTGCGATTCTCGAAGTTGCGATCACCGCGTGGCTCAACCTTGGCGAAGGCATAACCGCTACCGGCAACACTTTCAGTCACAGCCAGAACGGAATCTTCAACTTCCTTGGCGCTATAGGCACGACCCGAACGGGTCTTTACGAGACCGGACAAAGCCTCGGTATTGACGCCATCAACGGTGCTTTCAACGCTCACATCGCCGAAGGTGTAACGCTGACCTTCATCGACAGTGATTGTGATCGTGTATTCATTGGTAGCCGGATCGAGAACCGCATTCGACGAAACAACGCGGAAATCGGCATAACCACGATTGTAATAGAAGCGACGCAGCGTTTCTTCATCAGCCTGCAAACGGCCTTCGTCATAAACGTCATTACGGGTCAACCACGACAGCGGGTTCGAACGCTTGGTGGAGATGACGTCGCGCAGACGGCGACCGCTATAGGCCTGATTGCCGACAAATTCGATATTTTCGATCTTGGTGCGCGAGCCTTCGTTGACTTCGTAGACAACGTTGACGCGACCCTGGCCGAGATCGACAGTGCGTGCATTCACGGTCGCATCGCTGCGCCCGATATGTGCATAGGCAGCCTTGATCGCCTCCTTGTCCGATTCCATCGTCGCCGCATCGTAAGGCGAACGCGGCTTCAGCTGCACGGCGCGCGTCAGGTCAGGATCCTTGATCTTCTTATTGCCCTGGAACAGGACGTTGTTGACCACGGAACGCTCACTGACGGTCACGACAAGCGTGCTGCCAGACTGGTTGATGCGAACATCGGAAAACAGGCCCATGCCGAAAAGACGCTTCACAGCGGCATCGATATCGGCGCTGGTGAAGGCTTTACCCGGACGAATATCGATGTTGTCGCGAATGGTCTGAGCATCAACGCGCGTATTACCGCGAACATCGATACGGCTCACAACGGCAGCTTCCGCGACATTCACGGATGCGAGCGAGAGCGCAGCAGTACCCGAAGCCACTAGAGCCACCGACATGGCGAGCGCGGACGCGGCGCCAAAGAATTTAGAACTTGCCGTCATAGGCTTTCCGAACCTTCGTTTCTGTCCCCGGGACGATTAACCCAGAAAAATGCGTACAGATACAACCGTATTAGCCGGTTTTTCCATACAAGCAAGCGTTGCGGTTAAATTCTGTTTACTTAGGCAACAAGCGTGGCATCCATGCCACGCGAATTGTGAGTTATGGTAAACAGATTGCTTAGCTTTTCTGGTCGTCGCTCCCAATGTTCACTTCTGTTTAACACCTTGCCCGGCCTCCGTCGGTCAAAGCGTCGCCTCACTGCAGTCAGCTTAACCGGACAAGCCGGTCTGGCCAATAATCCCCAAGATCGTCATCCCCCAAGATTTCAATTCCTAGGACCGCTGCCTGAGACAGTCGGCATTTGATCTAGCAGGCAAAGAGGTCGTTGAAAAGTACGAACCCCATAAATCCCATCACAAGAAGGAATCCGATGCGGTAGAAAATTTCCTGCGCCGCCGGTGAAACCGGGCTGCCCTTGACCGCTTCGACCGCGTAGAAAACCAGATGCCCGCCATCCAGCGGCGGCAGGGGAAACAGGTTCAAAAGCCCGATCCCGATGGAGAGCATAGCCGTCAATTGTATCAACCAGTCAAAGCCGGCGCTCGCCGCCTTGCTCGCCATATTGGCGATCTTGACCGGCCCGCCCAGCTGGCACTTGTCCTCACGGCCAAAAGCAAAACGTGTGAAAAACTCACCCGTCCGGCTGATGATGAAGCCGGTTTCCATCACCGCCTGCCCGACTGATTCGAGCGGACCATATTCAATACGGCGGAAATTGCCGACCGCTTCCGTGGTCTCGACACCGATGGCGCCAAGCTTCACCTTGTTGCCGAGCGGATCGGTTCTCTCGACGGTCGCGGGCGTCGCCTTGAGATCAACCATCTTGCCGCCGCGATCCACCGTGAAGTCGAGCGTATCGCCTGCACGGCCCGAAACGATGCGCTGTACATCGGCAAAAGTGGTGATCTTCTCGCCCTCAACGCTGATAAAGCGATCACCGGGTTCAAAACCGGCAGCCGCAGCCGGGCTGTTCGGCTGAACGCCCGCAATCAGGGGATCGGCGATCTGCCGCCCATAAAGCGCAAAGAAGACACTGAAAATCGCGATGGTCAGGATGATATTGAAAGCAGGACCGGCAAAAACCGTTGCCGCACGTTTCCAGACCGGCTGAGTGTGGAACGCGCGCTTGCGATCCTCCTCGCTCAGTGCATTGTTATCCACACCGACGGGCGAACTGGTTTCGCTTTCATCGCCAATGAACTTCACATAGCCGCCAAGCGGGATTGCAGAGAGCTTCCAGCGGGTTCCACGACGGTCGGTGAAGCCGAGAAGTTCGGGGCCGAAGCCAATTGAAAAGGCCTGCGCACCGATGCCGCACCATCGCGCCACCAGATAATGCCCCATCTCATGCACGAATACGACGATTGTGAGAACGAAAAGGAACGGTACGATTGTCCCGACAAGCAGGCTTTCACCGCCGAAGAAAAAGGCCAGAGCCTCCTGCAAATGACTACTCCTTACAAATCACCCAGTGATCGACAGCGGCCACAGCACGGCATCGACCCTCGTACTCTACGAATCGTCTGCCGCTTAGAAACTGAAAAAGATAGCAGATGGCACATCCGGCTCCGCAATCACGGCACCAAAGAGGTATAGAAGTGCAGCGGCGGCGACAAGCCCATCCACACGGTCCAGCACGCCACCATGCCCCGGCAGAAGACGGCCAGAATCCTTGGCGCCGAACTGGCGCTTTACCCAGGATTCCGCCAGATCGCCGATCTGCGAAACGATAGAGAGCAGAAGCGCCAGCAACGGCACGATCAGGCTACCCGGTGTCGCCACCAGCGAAGCGACCAGAATGCCGCCAGCGACCGCCGCCGCAGCACCGCCAATAGCGCCAGACCATGTCTTGTTGGGCGAAAAACGCGGCGCAAGCTTTGGCCCGCCCAAGGCGCGACCATTGAAATAGGCTGCGATGTCAGTGGACCAGACGACGGCGAACAGGAAAACGATGGCCGTAAAGCCGAAGGGCTCGTCACCGCGCAGGAGCGAAAGCGATATCGCCGAGAACCCGGCATAGAAAAGTCCGGCGGCAGGCCAGCCACGCCCGGTTTTCCACTGCGTGGCGAGAAGAATCAGCGTTCCCAGCAAAAGCGTGCCGATGGTCAGCAACGCGCTGCGGTCCAGAATAAGAAGGATGGCTGTCAGGACCAGCCAGAGCCAGCCGAAAACCCGCGAAAACGATGTTTGACGTGGAGCGCTCAGCGCCGTCCATTCGTAGAACATCGCCAGACCGATAGCGATAGCGAAAAGCGTGAAACCCAACCCGCCTACCCAGGTCAGCCACAAGGCCAATGCGCCGAGCACGATGGCGGTGAGAATACGGGTTTGCAGATTGGACATTGACACCTTTCGGCTTGCACTGCGTCAGAGCATGCGATGCGATGGAACAGAGCAATGGCGAGGCACGGCTGTGAAACGATCTGTCATGACGCGCCTATTGCCCAATTGCCCGGCTGCCCTCTTCGCATTCGACGAGACCGTCTTCAAGGCTGCTCCGCGCCTCCACACCACCAAAGCGGCGCTCACGCTGACGGAACACTTCATAGGCAGCATCGAGATCGGCCGGACGGAAATCAGGCCAGTGACCGGGCAGAAACAGAAATTCCGCATAGGCGGCCTGCCAAAGCAGAAAATTCGACAGACGCATCTCGCCACTGGTGCGGATGATGAGGTCCGGGTCGGGCATAGAAGCTGTATCGAGATTTGCCGAGAGCAGGTCGGCAGAAATCGACGATGGGTCGAGACGCCCGGCGGCGACATCGCGCGCCAGGCTCTTGACTGCACGGACGATCTCGTCGCGTGAACCGTAATTGAAGGCAATCACCAGATTGAGGCCGGTATTGCGGCGGGTCAGCACTTCTGCTTCGGTGAGCAACCCACGAATATCGTCGATCAGCCCTTCCCGCTCGCCGATGATGCTGACTTTCACATTGTTACGATGAAGATCGGCAAGATCGCGACGGATAAACAGTTTGAGCAGACCGAGCAGGTCATTGACCTCACCGCTCGGTCGCGACCAGTTTTCGGAAGAAAACGCAAAAAGCGTGAGAAAGCCAAGACCGCGATCACCCGCCGCCCGCACCGTTTCGCGCAGCGCTTCCACGCCAGCACGATGCCCGGCGCTACGCGGCAAGCCGCGCGCCTTCGCCCAACGGCCATTGCCATCCATAATAATGGCGATGTGGCGCGGATCGGACATTCCTGGCTCTCCTTTTACGAACGTCATACAGGTCCTAGACCTGCATGATTTCGCCTTCCTTGACAGCAACGACCTTGTCCATCTCGGCGATGGTGTCGTCGGTCAGCTTCTGCACCTTTTCGGACAGAACGCGACTGTCATCCTGACTGATGTCGCCGTCCTTCTCCAGCTTTTTCAGCGTATCCATACCGTCGCGACGCACATGGCGGGCGGCAATACGGCCCTGCTCCGCATATTGATGCGCAATCTTGACCAGTTCCTTGCGGCGCTGTTCGTTCAGTTCCGGCAGCGGAATACGCAGTGTCATGCCGTCGGTGATCGGGTTGAGGCCCAGACCGGAATCACGGATAGCGCGCTCGACGGCGCCAACCATGCTCTTGTCCCAAACGGAAACCGAAAGCATGCGCGATTCCGGAACCGTGATATTGGCGACCTGATTGATCGGCATCGTCGCGCCATAGGCTTCGATGGTGATCGGCTCAAGCAGGCTGGCGGAAGCGCGACCGGTACGAAGACCGTTCAGATCGTGCTTCAAAGAATTGACTGCGCCTTCCATGCGGCGTTTCAGGTCGTTGATGTCAAAAGCATCACTCATGCATATTCTCCTTCGATACGCAGCAAGACATGTGAACGATCAGTGTCGATCAATTATCGGAAACGATCGTGCAACGTCCCTTGCCTTGCAGAATTTCGGCCAAGCCGCCGTTTTCATGGATGGAATAGACTATTATCGGAATGTTGTTCTCGCGCGCAAGGGCAACAGCTGCCGTATCCATGACAGCCAGTCCGCGATCGAGAACTTCCTTGTGGGTGAGCGTGTCGAACCGGGTCGCGGTCGGGTCTTTCTTCGGATCAGCCGAATAGATGCCGTCCACCTGCGTGCCCTTCAACAGCGCATCCGCGCCGATTTCTGCGGCGCGCAACGCTGCCGCTGAATCGGTCGTGAAGAACGGATTGCCCGTACCGCCTGCAAAAATCACCACTTTGCCCTCGTCCATATAGGCCGTCGCCTGACGCTGCGAGAAACTCTCGCAGATTTCCGGCATTGCTATGGCGGAGAGAACAACGGCGTCGACGCCGATCTTGTGCAGCGAGGTGCGCAGCGCCAGCGAATTGATCACCGTCGCCAGCATACCCATATGGTCACCGGTCACGCGGTCGCCGCCCTTGGACGCCACCGCGACACCTCGGAAAATATTGCCGCCGCCGATCACCACGCCGACTTCGACGCCGAGCAGCCGGGCCTGTTTGATATCGTTGGCGATACGATCTGCAACGGAGACATCGATGCCGAAACCCTGACTGCCCATCAATGCCTCGCCCGAGGCTTTCAAAAGGACGCGCTTGTAGGCGGGCTTGCCGGACATGGAATGCTCTCCACTGATCGTAATAAAGTGATTGTGTTGCGTTCCGATACACGAAGGGCACCGCGTTGTCACGCGATGCCCTTCATAATCAAAAGCCTTTTCAGGCTAAAGCATGTTCTGAAAGCGCAAATACGCTGTCAGAGGAAGACCAGAGCCAATTAGCCCTTGGCTGCGGCAGCGACTTCAGCAGCGAAATCGCTTTCTTCCTTTTCGATGCCTTCACCAAGTGCGATACGGGCAAAGCCGGTGATTTTGGCCGGAGCGCCGATGGCCTTTTCAGCTTCCTTGAGGGCAGCTGCAACCGTCAGGTCAGGATTGATGACGAAAGCCTGCGAAAGAAGAACAACTTCTTCGTAGAACTTGCGCATACGGCCTTCGATCATCTTTTCGATGATGTTGTCCGGCTTGCCGGATTCGCGAGCCTGCTCAATGAAGATCGCCTTTTCGCGCTCGGCAGCAGCCGGGTCGAGTTCTTCAGCGGTCAGAGCGAGCGGGTTGATAGCGGCAACGTGCATGGCGACCTGACGGCCGAATGCGTTTGCAGCTTCTGCGTCACCTGCGGTTTCGATAGCAACCAGAACGCCGAGCTTGCCGAGACCGTCAGCAACGCCGTTGTGGATGTAGGTTGCAACTGCACCCTGCGGAACGGACAGAGCAGCCGAACGACGGAAACCAATGTTTTCGCCAATGGTTGCAACTGCGTCCTTCGCAGTTTCGGTAACGGTCTTGCCGTCGATGTTGGCGTTGGCCACAGCTTCAGCCGAACCGTCGGTGGTCAGGGCAGCCTGAGCGATCTTGCGGACCAGATCCTGGAAAGCGTCGTTGCGGGCAACGAAGTCGGTTTCGGAGTTGACTTCAACGACAACAGCCTTGTTGCCGGAAGATGCAACGCCAACCAGACCTTCAGCAGCCGTGCGGCCAGCCTTCTTGTCAGCCTTTGCAATGCCCTTGGCGCGCAGCCAATCGACAGCAGCTTCGATGTCGCCGTTGGTTTCTGCAAGAGCAGCCTTGCAGTCCATCATGCCAGCGCCGGTCAGTTCGCGGAGTTCTTTAACCTGAGATGCGGAAATGCTCATTGTGTCGCCTTTCACGAAAGCGAAGGCACACCGAATGGGTGTGCCAACTTTGAACCGGCGCCATTTTGACGAAGCGTGAATTTGCCCGAAAACCGTCAAACGTGCTTCGGAATCACGCGTCCGCGCCGGAATGAAACGAGATTATCCATCCGCCTCTATCAGAGATATGACGGATGGATGAAATCAAACGCTGATTAAGCGCCTTCAGCCGGAGCTTCGAGAGCTGGCTCAACCGGAGCTTCAGCCTGCGCACCGATGTCGATGCCCATTGCGCCCTGCTGGCGAGCAATACCGTCGAGAGCAGCGCGTGCAACCAGATCGCAATAGAGCGAGATAGCGCGTGCAGCGTCGTCGTTGCCCGGGATCGGGTAGTCGATCTGGTCCGGATCGCAGTTCGAATCGATCACGGCAACAACCGGAATGCCAAGACGCTTGGCTTCCTGGATAGCAATTGCTTCCTTGTTGGTGTCGATGATGAAGATCAGGTCAGGAACTGAACCCATGTCCTTGATACCGCCGAGTGCGCGGTCAAGCTTTTCACGCTCACGCTGAAGGTTCAGAAGTTCCTTCTTGGTGAAGCCCTGGCCTTCGCCAGCCAGAAGTTCGTCGAGCTTGCGCAGACGCTGGATCGAGTTGGAGATCGTCTTCCAGTTGGTCATCATGCCGCCGAGCCAGCGGGCGTTGACGTAGTACTGAGCCGAACGGTTTGCTGCATCGGCAATGATGTCCGAAGCCTGACGCTTCGTGCCGACGAACAGAACGCGACCGCCGCGAGCAACGGTGTCCGAAACGATCTTCAGCGCGTTGTGCAGCAGAGGAACGGTCTGAGACAGGTCCATGATGTGGATGTTGTTACGAGCGCCGTAGATGAAAGGCGCCATCTTCGGGTTCCAGCGGTGGGTCTGGTGGCCGAAGTGAACACCAGCTTCCAGAAGCTGGCGCATGCTGAAATCAGGCAATGCCATCTTTATTTTCCTTTTCCGGTTTAACCTCCACGGGCTGAGGCGATTGCTCGCCACCGGAGGTTCTTGCCGGATTTCTCCCGGCAAAAGCCCAATCCCGTGTGTGGAATAGGCGCGCTGTTAACCGATCGCACCATGAATTGCAAGTCTTGTGTTAAAACCATTCGCGTTAGAAATTCGCGAGCGCACTGATAGTGCGCTCGTCTAAAAGCTCGGTAAAGGCACTTCCGTGCATTCTACATGGTTTCTGGAAGAGCCGAAGAATGATGGGATGTTATCAGCCATTCCTTGCCGTTCCATGCATAAGTGAACGTATAACGCGCAGCCGTGTGAGTTCCGTCTTTGTAAGTAAATGTATAGGTGCCTGTATCTATCGCCTTGTTGCATCCGAGACGAATGGTGCGCGTATCGATATGCCCTACCGGCCCCTTCTTCAAGAAGCCTTCAAAATAATCGATACGCTCCCTATCGGTAAGGCGAGCCTGATTGGAAAGGGTAGGCAACAATACTGCGTCATGTGCATAATTTGCAGCCACCCGCTTGGCATCGCCTGTTTTGAGAGTTTCGTTCCAGCGATCGAATAACGCCTCCACTTGCTCTCGATCAATGGCTTCACAAGTTCGCGTTGCGTAACTGATGACGCGCCCACCCTTCGAAGCAAAAGCAAGCTCGGGAGAAAGGGCGAGCACCAACGACAATAAAACTAATAGTAATTTTTTCATAATAACACCAATATATTTGAATTCTGAAATGCTAAACAACTACCACAAAGGATATAGCACCCAAAAAACAAATTTGCGTTACCAATAAAATACTATTTGCAAGAAGATTTCATATTTTTATTATCAAATACATCCAGTTTTACCAATTTACCACGCATGGCGAAGTCACCATAGTCCATGGTGAGATCACGCGTGATGCCATTGCGGTAAAGTTTGAAGTTGATGCGATAGATCGGCAGACCGTCCTGCTTTTCCTTGTCATCGAAATAGGCAATCGTCACCGGCCAGACCGGGTCTTTGGAAAAAGGCCCCATGAATTTGGTTTCATCATCCGACGGGGTCTGCCCCTTGCCGACGACGACCGTGGTGGCGACCACGCGGTCAGCATCTTCCGAAGCATCGAAAAGCGACGTCTGATAGAACTTCTGCCCCTCTTCGGCCTTGCCGATCAGTTCTTCCATGTGCTGGGTTGGAAATTGCGTCCCGCGCAGATCAATCTTGTTTTCCTTCGGCTTCGACAGTTCCACCACCGTCTTGCCGCCTTCAAGTTTGGCATCGCCGCGCACTTCCTTGACAAGTTCCTTATCGACAAAGGTCTTGTTGACGAAGCGGAAGCTTTTGCCGTCGCTGCCTTCGAAGGTCGTCGTCTGCTGATCGGTGACGCGCTGCGGCTGCTCTTCCATGTCGATTCGGGTCACGAACCGGAAGTTCGTCGTATAGCCTTCGCAGGCCGAACCGTTGAACTCATAGACCATGCGCCCGGTCAGACCGCTGATGCCTGACTTTTCATCGGCGCGGTCCAGCGTCAAATCGTAAACGGCGCGATGCGGCACCAGCGTTACCGTCGAAGCCGCTTGGGCCACGCTCGCAAGTCCTGCCCACACACAGGCGGCGGTTCCACTTGCAGCAACAACCACTTTAAAACCCGGCTTCAAAAAACGCATACATGAATCTCCCGATGAGTTGACAAGCATGATAAAAAAACTCGTGGCGGAAGCGAGGCAAAAAACGCACCCTTCCCAAAAGCTTCACCGATTCTGCCTATAGGGTGACGGAGAAGTCCCTTTGCAAGCAAGGATTAATGCAATGACCGACACGATCGAAAGCCGCTTGAAAAACCTGGGTATATCCCTGCCCGTAGCCGCGGCACCGGCTGCAAACTATGTCCCCTTTGCTGAAACAGGCTCGCTTTTGCTCACTTCGGGCCAGCTGCCGCTGGAAAATGGCAAACTTGTGCACACTGGCCAGGTTGGCGACAAATTGACGGTTGCCCATGGCCAGGTTGCGGCGCGCGCCTGCGCCGTGAACATTCTGGCACAGGCCAAGGCTGCGCTCGGCGATCTGGAAAAAATCAAGCGCATCGTGAAGATCACCGTTTTTGTGTCCTCGACCGCTGATTTCGTTGAACAGCATCTCGTTGCCAATGGCGCGTCCGATCTGCTCGTCGCCGTTTTGGGCGATGCTGGCAAACATGCGCGTTCCGCCGTCGGCGTCGCCAGCCTGCCGCTCAACGCGCCGGTTGAAGTCGAAGCGATTATCGAGGTTGCATAATGTCCTCCATCGACTGGCTCGCAAAGCGCCCGGTGGCGCATCGCGGATTGCACGATCTGAACAAAACCCGCTGGGAAAACACGCTCGCTGCGTTTGAGGCAGCCGCCAAGGCGGGCTTTGCTATCGAGTGCGACGTGCATCTGACGAAAGACGGCGGCGTGGTCGTTTTCCATGATGACGACCTGCAACGTCTTGCCGGTCGCGAGGGTCGCATCAGCGACCTCACGCTCTCCGAAGCAACCGCGCTTAACGTCGGCGGCACTGCCGAGCGCGTCCCGACGCTTCGCCAGATGCTTGATCTGGTCGATGGACGAGTTCCGCTGGTGATCGAACTCAAGGGCATCGAAGGTCGCGATGACGGGCTGGTCGCAGCCGTTGCCCGCGAGCTTGGCGAATATAAGGGCGAAGCGGCCATCATGTCGTTCGATCATCACCTGATCCGCCGCTTTGCAAGCGACGCGCCTGGCATTCCGGGCGGGCTGACGGCGGAAGGCACCCGCACGCAGGATTTCGAAGCGCATTTCTCCATGCTCGCGCATGGCATTTCCTTCGTATCCTATAATGTGCATCATCTGCCGAACCCGTTCGTCACCTTCGTGCGGGAAAAGCTGCATATGCCGGTCATCAGCTGGACAGTGCGCGACCGGGAAATGCAGAAGCACAGCGAACTCAATGTCGAACAGATCACGTTCGAAGGGTTCGACCCTCGCTCACTGGTCGCCTGAGAGCAAAGGATTTGCGGTGAACGACGAAGATCCGCACAGTGAAGAAAGCTTCGTTCTTCGCATCGTTGAAAATATCAGCGAGTTTACGGAAGACGAATGGGGCAGTCTTGCCGGGGCCTCCCGGCAGGACGCGAACTATAATCCTTTCACGACCCGCGCTTTCCTGTCCGCGCTGGAGGAATCGGGTTCCGTTTCCCGAAAAGCAGGTTGGCTGCCGCGCCATCTGCGTCTTGAAAACAATCGTGGCGAATTGCTCGGCGTTGTACCGAACTATCTGAAAGGACACAGCCAGGGCGAATATGTGTTCGACCACGGTTGGGCCGATGCTTTCGAGCGGGCTGGCGGGCGTTACTACCCGAAATTTCAGGCGGCTATTCCCTTCACGCCCGCAACCGGGCCGCGCCTTCTCAACCATATTGCCTATGATGGCGAAGCCGTGCGGCTGGCACTGGCAGGCGGTTTGCGCGAGCTAACCGATCAGGCAGGCGTATCCTCGGCGCATGTGACATTTGCCCTGCCCGACGAAATAAATGCGCTGGAACGCGCGGGCTTTCTGCACCGGACGGACCAGCAGTTTCATTTTATAAACAACGGCTTTTCCAATTATGATGAATTTCTGAGTGAACTTGTTTCGCGCAAACGCAAGGCGCTCAAAAAGGAACGCCGCGAAGCGCTGTCCGATGGCATTGAAATCGTCTGGCTGACCGGCAGCGACCTGACGGAAGCGGTCTGGGACGATTTCTTTGCTTTCTATATGGATACGGGCAGCCGCAAATGGGGACGCCCCTATCTCAACCGCAAGTTCTATTCGCTGATCGGCCAGACCATGGCCCAGGATATTCTGCTGGTCATGGCAAAACGCGCCGGGCGCTATATTGCCGGCGCCATCAATTTCATCGGTGGGGACAGGCTGTTCGGCAGACACTGGGGCTGCATCGAGGATCACCCCTATCTGCATTTCGAGGTCTGTTACCATCAGGCTATCGACTTCGCCATCGAGCGCAAGCTGCGCGTGGTGGAGGCAGGCGCGCAGGGCGAACACAAACTTGCACGCGGTTATGTGCCGGTGACGACCCATTCCGCGCATTACATCGTCAATGAAAGTTTCCGAAATGCGGTGAGCGACTATCTCGTTCAGGAACGGCGCGAGGTCGAGCAAATTCACGAGGCGCTGGAGGAACACACACCCTACCGCCACGAAGCTGACCCCACGAAGCTTGCCTAACGCCTCTCTATGCGGTCAAATTTGGCAAAGTCCAGCATTGGAGAGAATCGCATGTCTGCCACCTATGACGACAACAACATCTTCGCGAAAATCCTGCGGGGTGAAATTCCGTCCACCCGCGTCTACGAAACCGACGATGTCGTCGCTTTCATGGATGTCATGCCGCAGGGCACCGGCCACACGCTGGTTGTGCCGAAGGCGCCGTCGCGCAATCTGCTCGACGCCAAGCCGGAAAAGCTGGCCGTCGTCATCGCCGCCGTGCAGAAAATCGCGCAGGCCGTGAAGAAGGCTTTCAATGCCGATGGCGTCACCGTGATGCAGTTCAACGAACCGGCTTCCGGCCAGACCGTCTATCATCTGCATTTCCACGTCATTCCGCGTTTTGAAGGCGTCGCTCTCAAGCCGCATACCGGCCAGATGGAAGACGCAGCCGTTCTTTCAGCAAATGCTGAAAAAATCCGCGCAGCGCTCTGATAAAACTCACTCTTAGAGCGTCAACAGACCGGCAATCAGCAGGAGTTCCGCAACCGCGATACCGACAAGCAAACGCTTGCCAGCCATCAGATAAGCGGCAAATCCTGCACCGGCAGCTCCCACCCGCAGCCAATTCGGCGAATCGGCAAGTGCGCCGTTCGGATAAAGAATAAGCTGGGCAATCACGCCTGCGACCAGCGCGGTTGCCACACAGCGCACCAGCACGAGAAACTCGGAATCCTCGCGCACTCGCCCGCCGACGATCACGCCCATGACGCGAAAAATATAGGTCGGCAGCGATCCCGCCAGAATGATGAAGACGAACGGCCACCACTGGCTGTCAAAACAGTCCCAGTTCATAGCGCCTTCTCCTTCGTCATGCTGCGCTTTCTGTGGAATCCAAAGGCGATCAGGCCACCCACAATGCCCGTGCAGAGCAGGTCATATCCCGGCATAAACTGGTGAAAGAGCGGAAACAGCAGCAAGCCGGACGCCATCGCGACCTGCCCTGCCCGTTCGCGGGCCGAGCGCCAGAGCGAGGTCAGAAAATACATTGGCGTCAGCAGGAAAAGGGCTGCGAACACAACCGGCGGAAAGGACGACGACAACGTATAGACAACGGCCACCACCAGCGCATTGGTTCCAACCAGAACCGAGCCGATCCCGGCAAAATAGCTGGTGCGCATGTCACGCGGAATATTGCGCAACTCCTCCATCGCCATGACCCAGGCCGTCACCGCCACGAAATGGCATAGCACCGCCAGCGTTAGATTGCGCGTTTTTGGCCCTTTGAGCTCGGGCAGAAGCGCCACCACCATCGGCATGAGGCGCACCGAGGACAGACCGACAGCGAGTGCGGCGGCAGGCAGTGTTGCGCCTGCACTGACGGCACCGATCAGCACGACCTTGGCGGGCAGTGCCCAGATGGTCAGCGTCATGAACACCGCCTGCCCGACCGAAATGCCGCTTTCAATCGCAAGCCCGGCAAAGCCGACAAACGAACTCATCAGCAAGATGGCCGGAATGCTGAAAATGCGGCTGCAACCACGTAGAAACCAGCGAAAATGCTGGCCGCTATGCGCTGGCGCAATGTCCTGATGTGGAGGCTTATCTGGAAGATGAGTCGCTGGCATGAAGCCACGTTAGAATAGAATTGAACGAGTATCGATAAGTTTAAACTTCAAACGAAAACGGCCCCTCCGAAGAGGGGCCGTCTGACCATGCTTTTATTTCTTGCGCGGCACTTTCGGCACCGACGATTTGGCACTTGAAGCTTTCGGCGCCGCTTTTGCAGCTGGCTTCGGAGCTGGTTCGTCCTTACCGGCCAGAACCTTTTCCTTTTCAGCCTTCTTCGGCGCGGCCTTCCGGCGCGGAGAAATCTTCTTCTCGGCCGGAATATCCTTCTTCGGCTTCACCGGCTGCTCGGCGACGGATTCCAGCGACAGATCGGTCTTGCCGTCTGCCTTGGTGATCACGTCGACGCGCACGGTGCCGCCATGCTTGAGCTTTCCGAACAGCACTTCATCGGCCAATGGCTTCTTGATGTGTTCCTGAATGACACGTCCAAGCGGACGCGCACCCATACGTTCATCATAGCCCTTGTCGGCCAGCCATGCGATTGCGCCTTCGGTCAGTTCAAAGGTTACACCGCGTTCGGCAAGCTGGGCTTCGAGTTGAAGAACGAACTTCTGCACAACCTGATGAATAACCGGAACCGGCAGAGGACCGAACGGAATGATCGCATCGAGACGGTTGCGGAACTCCGGCGTGAATAGCCGGTTGATCGCTTCCATATCGTCGCCTTCACGCCGCGTGGAGCCGAAGCCGATTGCCGCTCTGGCCATATCCGACGCACCGGCATTGGTGGTCATGATCAGGATCACATTGCGGAAATCGATCTTCTTGCCGTTATGGTCGGTCAGCGAGCCATGATCCATGACCTGCAACAAAATATTGTAAAGGTCCGGATGGGCCTTCTCGATTTCGTCGAGCAGCAGCACGCAATGCGGATGCTGGTCCACGCCATCGGTCAAAAGACCGCCCTGATCGAAGCCGACATAGCCAGGAGGCGCGCCGATAAGCCGCGAAACCGTATGGCGCTCCATATATTCCGACATGTCGAAACGCAGGAGTTCCACACCAAGCGAAGCGGCAAGCTGCTTGGCAACTTCCGTCTTGCCGACGCCGGTTGGGCCGGAGAACAGATAGGAGCCGATTGGCTTGTCCGGTTCACGCAGACCCGCACGGGCCAG
Organism: Ochrobactrum teleogrylli; assembly: GCF_006376685.1. Taxonomy (GTDB): domain Bacteria; phylum Pseudomonadota; class Alphaproteobacteria; order Rhizobiales; family Rhizobiaceae; genus Brucella; species Brucella teleogrylli. Next base: position 214,330 of record NZ_VEWL01000006.1, read on the forward strand.
CTTGATCGAGGCCGACAGCGCTTCGATAGCCAGATCCTGACCATAGACGACACGCTTCAGTTCCGCATCGAGATGCGACAGGACGAGTTCATCATCCTTCGAGACGGACTTCGGCGGGATACGGGCCATCGTCGCGATGGTCGCTTCGATTTCCTTCACGCCGATGGTCTTCTTGCGCTTGTTTTCCGGCAGCAGCATCTGGCTGGCGCCGGTTTCGTCGATCACGTCGATCGCCTTATCGGGCAGCTTGCGGTCCGAAATATAACGCGCGGACAGTTCCACCGCCGACTTGATGGCATCGACCGTATATTTGACCTTGTGGAAATCCTCGAAGTAAGGCTTCAGCCCCTTCATGATTTCAATCGCATCCGGGATTGACGGCTCATTGACGTCGATCTTCTGGAAACGACGCACAAGCGCGCGGTCCTTCTCGAAGAACTGACGATATTCCTTATAGGTCGTCGATCCAATGCACCGGATTGCGCCGGACGACAGTGCTGGCTTGAGCAGGTTCGATGCATCCATCGCACCGCCCGAAGTTGCACCGGCACCGATGACCGTGTGGATTTCGTCGATGAACAGAACCGCACCCGGAAACTCTTCGAGTTCCTTCACGACCTGCTTCAGACGCTCTTCAAAGTCACCGCGATAGCGCGTTCCCGCCAGAAGTGTGCCCATGTCGAGCGAGAAGATCGTCGCGTCGGCAAGCGCTTCAGGAACCTGTCCTTCCACAATGCGCTTCGCGAGACCTTCGGCAATGGCCGTCTTGCCGACACCGGGATCCCCCACATAAAGCGGGTTGTTCTTGGAGCGGCGGCACAGAACCTGAATCGTCCGGCTGATTTCGCTGTCGCGACCGATCAGCGGATCGATACGACCGGCTTTGGCTTTGTCATTGAGGTTGACGCAGTAAGCAGACAGGGCGTCCTGCTTCTTCTTCGGTCCCTCTTCCTGCTCCCCACCGGGGCGCTGCTCCTCGCTCGGGCTTTCGGCACCGCGCGGCGAACGGGTTTCGCCGCTTTGAGGACGCTTGGAAATGCCGTGTGAAATATAGTTCACGGCATCGTAACGGGTCATCTGCTGTTCCTGAAGGAAATAGGCAGCATGGCTTTCCCGTTCCGCAAAGATGGCGACGAGCACATTGGCGCCCGTAACTTCCTCGCGATTCGAAGATTGAACGTGAATGACAGCGCGCTGGATCACACGTTGGAAAGCGGCCGTCGGTTTGGAATCCTCGTCATAGCCGGTGACGAGATTGTCCAGTTCGCGGTCGATATAATCGGTAACGACGCGCTTGAGGTGCTCCAGATCGACGTTGCAGGCGCGCATCACTGCGCCGGCATCCTGATCGTCGATCAGGGCAAGCAAAAGATGTTCGAGCGTAGCATATTCGTGATGCCGCTCGTTTGCGATGGTCAGGGCTTGATGCAGTGCCCTTTCAAGGCTGGGAGAGAACGATGGCATAAGACCTCACTTTTTCTCCATCACGCATTGCAGCGGATGCTGATTCTGGCGGGCAAAATCCATGACCTGGCTCACTTTGGTCTCGGCGACTTCGTATGTAAATACTCCGCATTCACCGACACCGTGATTGTGAACATGCAGCATGATGCGCGTGGCATCATCAAGGCTTTTTTGGAAAAAACGCTGCAGGACATGTACGACGAACTCCATGGGGGTGTAGTCGTCGTTTAGAAGCAGGACACGGTAGAGGCTGGGCTTCTTGGTTTTGGGCTGCGTGCGCGTGACCACAACGGTGCCGTTTTCCGGCCCGTTCCCGCCATCGGTCTTGCTTTGCATGATTGTATTGAAATGCCTCATGAAACCTGTACCCAAATGCCCATCTGCCGACCCCGCCCTGCCTCAATATGTAGGTCTTTTCGTTCTGATTTTAAGCCCTTCAGTGGCACTTGCAACCGAGACTTATTACCAGCGAGCCCCTTGACACAACTAATATAGGTCAAGCCCCCGTTTGCTAAAGCTTTCTGCCAAAAGTGGCGTTTGTTTTTTGACGGAACGGGCATCGCGCAGCTGCGAAAAAACTTCATAAATGCGTGATCAAAGCTGCGACCAAGGCCGAGTGACCGCAAAAATTTTCAGAAAATTATGAACGACGCGCTTACCATAAACGGATTGGTAACGCTGATGACATTAGGGTGGTGGAATTAGATTGCTGTGTGCCTTTTGCGCCGCAGCTTAAAAATTCCGGAATACAGGTAGGGTCATCATCGTGCGTATGGCATTCAGTAAAGTCGCATATGCCCTGAAAAAAGCGGCGCAAGCTACACTTCTTCTCGCGACCGTTACGGGCTGTTCGACAGCATCCACCACGATACCGGCGATTGCCGCCAGCGACAGATATGCTGCGATCGTGGTCGATGCGAATACGGGCAAGACGCTTTTTGCTTCAAACGCCGACGCGCAGCGCTATCCCGCTTCGCTGACCAAGATGATGACGCTCTATATGCTCTTCGAAGCCATGCAGGCCGGACGGATCAGCAGGGATACGCCCATCCCCGTGTCGGCCTATGCCCGTTCGCGTCCACCGACAAAAATCGGCTTCCGCCCGGGCCAGACCATCCGCGCCGAAGATGCGGCGCTCGCCATGATCACCAAGTCCGCCAATGACGTTGCGGCGGCGGTCGGCGAATATATCGGCGGTTCGGAAGAGCGCTTTGCCCAGATGATGACCGCCAAGGCGCGCCGTCTCGGCATGCGCAACACCACGTTCCGCAACGCATCAGGCCTGCCGAACATGGCGCAGCATTCCACCGCGCGCGACATGGCTATCCTCGGCATGGCGCTTCGTCAGCATTTCCCGCGTGAATTCTCCTATTTCTCGCGCCGCAGCTTTGTTTATCGTGGTCAGACCATCAACGGTCACAACCGCCTGCTGGGCCGCATCGAAGGCGTCGACGGCATCAAGACCGGCTATACCAATGCTTCCGGCTACAACCTCGTTTCGTCGGTCAATCTCGATGGCCGCCGCATCGTTGCCGTGGTCATGGGCGGCAATACAGGCGCGAGCCGCGACGCCCATATGGCGCAGCTGATCAACAAATATCTCCCGCAGGCCAAGCGCGGTCGCAACACCGACGCTCTCATTGCCGCAACCAATAACGTTCCGCAGACTGTCGCCGCCGTCGATCTGCCGAAGGCGAGACAAGCGCCTGTGCCGGTTGCCCGTGTCGAATCGGTCAACGAAGTCATCAACAACGAATCCGGTGAAGGTGACGCGGAACAGCCGCAGGTGCTTGCACTGGCCGCTCCAACAGCCCGTCCGGCTGCGCTCGCAGCACAGGCCGCCATTCGCCCGACACCGAAGGCCAAAATACCATCCGGCACCCTGCAGGCTCAGGCCCAAGCGCAGGCACAGGATGTAGACCCGGTCACCACCGCGTCGGCCCCGTCTGCTGGCGGCTGGGCGATCCAGATCGGTTCTCTGCCGAGCGAAGGTCAGGCCCGCGACATGCTTGCCAAGGCGTCCTCGTCTGTCGGTGGCGCGCTGCGCAGCGCATCGCCCTACACGGAAACCTTCAACAAGGGTAACGCCACATTCTACCGCGCCCGCTTCGTCGGCTTCACCTCGAAGCAGGCTGCATGGGATGCTTGTGCTTCTCTCAAGAAGAAGAGCTTCGGCTGCTATGCCGTCGCCAACTGATCAATCGCGAGGGGATTTTTTTTCCCCTCGCAACAGCTTCAAACCCGAATTTTGTAAAGCGTAGAGGGTTTCGAGATGTCCAATATGAAAGACACATTCGTACCGCCGCTGAAGACCACCATTTGGTCTCATGAAGAAAACCGTGCGCCTTCGCTGGGCGGTCTGTTCTCGGTACAGACGCTCAAGCAGGCTGCATTGCGGATTGCCGATGTGCGTCGCGGCACGGGGTTTCAAACCCGCGATCTCGTTGGCCTGCTGGTCAGCCATGCCGCTCGTAACAAACGCATCGCCCAGCCACGTGCCCGGATGCGCATGACGTTGCCAGTCAATTCCAACACGATCACCGTTCGTGTGACGATTGAAAACTGAGCGCAATTAGCTGAATAAAATAAAGGCCCGCCGATTTTTGGTGGGCCTTTTTGATTCCGGGAAAATTGCTCAGAGCAGGCCGAGTGCTGCCAGCTCCTGACGCAGTTCCGCAGGGAGCGCTGCCCTGCCCGACTTTCCAGCCGCTTCATCACGCGGCACTTCGTTCTCGCTCAGATAGCGCCATCCCTGAAAAGCGCGGCGCGGCTGCCATTCCGTCGGAACGATCTTCGGTTCCAGCACGAAATGGCAACGGCTGATGCCCGCTTCATCCGTAAAGGGCCTCACATCAAGCAAACGCTGGCGGCACTGGATATTGCCCTTGATGACCCAGTAGAGCGAACCGCCCTCCAGAAGCTCGTCGATGCGTTTCGGCACCATCCGCGTCGTGTGGGTTTGTTCGGGCACAAGCCCCGCGCCCCGCTGTTCAGCGAGGCGGAAATCGATCCAGGCTGCGAGATCTTCGATACTATCGCAACCGACACAAAGCTTGACGAGATTGAGAGCCATGGAAGCGGTTTAACCAAGGGAGGCCGCCGCTTCAAGCGGGAAGAATCGCGTTCTCCTAAAGTTGAGAACTCAGCAGGCCACCACATTCACGGCAAGACCGCCCTGACTGGTTTCCTTGTAGCGTTCGCTCATATCGTGGCCAGTCTGACGCATGGTTTCGATACAGGCATCGAGCGGCACGAAATGTTTGCCATCGCCCTTCACGGCCAGCGATGCAGCTGTCACCGCCTTCACCGCACCCAGCGCATTGCGTTCGATGCAAGGCACCTGAACCAATCCGGCAACAGGGTCGCACGTCATGCCCAAATGATGCTCGAGCGCGATTTCAGCGGCATTTTCGATCTGCTCCGGCGAACCGCCGAGAACAGCGGCAAGCCCCGCTGCCGCCATTGCCGAAGCGGAACCCACCTCGCCTTGACAGCCAACCTCTGCTCCGGAAATCGACGCATTGTGCTTGATGACGCCACCAATGGCTGCCGACGTCAGCAGAAAATCGCGAATGCCCTTCTGGTCGGCATCATCGTGGAAATGCAGATAATAGCGTAGCACCGCAGGCACCACGCCCGCGGCGCCATTGGTCGGCGCGGTAACCACCCTGCCGCCCGAAGCGTTTTCTTCATTGACGGCCATGGCATAGACCGACAGCCAGTCATTGGCGAGCAACGGATTGCTGCGATTGTTGCGCCAGTCATCCTGAAGCTTGTCGTGAATGTGCCGTGCCCGACGACGAACGCCCAGCCCGCCGGGCATGATGCCCTCGCGGCTCAATCCGCGTTCGATGCAGCCGCGCATGGCGCCCCAGACGCGATCCAGCCCCGCGTCGAGTTCCTCACGCGACATATGCACTTCTTCATTGGCGCGCTTCATTTCGGCAATCGACAGCCCGCTATCATGGGCCATGACCAGCATTTCAGCGGCATTGCGGAAAGGATAAGGCACATCGGCCTTGTCATCCGGCTTCGCACCGCTGCGCTGGACGCGGCTCAATTCTTCCTCTGTGACGACGAAACCGCCGCCAATGGAAAAATAAGCACGACGCAACAAAAGATTGTCGTCGCGATCATAAGCGGAAAACGCCATGCCGTTGGCGTGGCCGGGAAGCGGCGTCTTGCGGTCGAGAACAAGATCGACCGCCGGATCAAACTGATAGGCGGGATGGCCTTCCGGCTGCACTTTCTTGGCCGCCAGAACCTTCTCAACTTCCGAATCCATGATATCGGGATCGATCGTGTCGGGCAGAAAACCGCAAAGGCCAAGGATCACCGCGCGGTCCGTCGCATGACCGACGCCGGTATAAGCCAGCGAGCCATGCAGGCTCGCCTTCAGGCGAACGATTTTGGAATGCGCAGGCCGTGGCCAGTTGCCGCTGATGATCTCATTGAGAAACATCCGCGCAGCCGTCATGGGACCCATCGTATGGGAGCTGGAAGGCCCAATACCAATCTTGAAGAGATCGAAAACCGACAGAAACATTCCACACCTTCTGCAGCTTCGACTGAACGGAGCTGACCAAGCTTTGACCTAACGCCCGTCCTATCCAGACGGTTGTATACGCGAGCGAATACAACACGCGTTGCGGTACATTCATATCAGATAGTGTAAGAAAGGAATAACGCAAACGGATTGCCGAAATGCGGCATCAATTTTCCGGAATGCGTAGCTCTGTTTCTGCGCTGCTGCGGGATCGTTCAGACCCCAGCGCCTGATCGATCAAACAGAGAAGAGGTAGGCCATGAGAATAATAGCGGCGAGCCCAATGACTGCCCAGAGCGTAACGCCCCAGCAGGATTTTTGAACTGTTTCGTCCATGGAACTTTTCATAACCCTATTGTGTATCGGTCTGACAAACAGTGGTTTTGATCACGTCACTGTTACCGCTCATATAGCCCCGTGAAGTGCGAAATGCAACGGCGAAAAGCGGCTGAAATGCGGCAACCTGTCAAAACTGCAAGCGCCGCACTTTAAAAATCCATTCCGTATCAAAAGCTTACAAAATTTTTTCATTAACAAAAGCTTTACAGTGGCGGCGAAAATGCGGCATCAGGGTTGCGGGAGGAACATATCTGTCTTGCCGGTGATCCGGTAAGCCGCAAGTCCCACCCACTCGCGCATGGCGACGCTGAAGCGCGAAAGGGCATCGTTGGGCGACTCCAGATAGATGGAGAATTCTTCGTTCAATCGCGTCTTGTAATCGACTGGCCAGGCGATCACGTCGAAACCCGCCTTGCGAAAACAGCCGACCGAACGCGGCATGTGATAGGCGGAGGTCACCAACAGCCACTTTTCTCCCGCTTTGGGCTGAGCCAGTTCCTTCGAGAAAACCGCATTTTCAACCGTATTGCGCGACTTGTTCTCGTAGATATAGCGGTCTCCGGAAAAGCCGAGATCGTCCAGAAGCGCGCGCGTTGTGTCGGCTTCGCTGGTGGATTGCTCGAAAAAAGCACCCTCGCCGCCGGAAACGATAATCTTCGCATTGGGATAGAGCCGCGCTAGCCGCATCGTCTCGACAAGGCGGTCAGCCGCGCTGTTCAATTCAAAACCGGGCCGTCCCGCATTAATGTCGCCATTCATGTAGCCGCCCAGAACGACAATGCCATCGACCTGATCCGGCAAAGCAGCCCTCGGAAAGCGGTCTTCCAGTGGGGCCAGAAACAGAGCGCCGAGTGTCGTGAAAGCACTGACAAACAGAATGAGTGCGGCCAGCCCCAATGCAGAAAGGCCGGTTTTGCGAAAACCGGCCCATATGGTCACAATACCTAGCAAAACGAACAGGAAAATGATCGTAAGCGGCTGAAAGAACAGCCAGAAAAGCTTTGAAAAACTGTAGAACACTCTGAAACCCCAAGCGAACCGATCCACACGGGGCCGAATCCCACGCATCTCGATACTATAGCCTTGGATCAGCCTGTGTTAGAGATTTGCGAGGAATCGAAACCGGAAAGCATCATGCAGAACACCGCTGAAACGGAACTGTCACCCGCTGCCTCGCGTCCTCGTCTCGGACGCATCGATATTGCGCGCGGAATCGCGCTGATCGCCATGGCGATCTATCACTTTGGCTGGGATCTGGAGTTTTTCGGCTATATGGCCCCGGCAACGACGGCACAAGGCGGCTGGAAACTGTTCGCGCGCTGCATTGCTTCCAGCTTCCTGTTTCTCGTTGGGTTCAGCCTGGTTCTGGCCCATGGTCGCGGCTTACGCTGGCGTTCAATGGGCATACGTCTTGTCCAGATCGTCGTTGCGGCTGCGGCCATCACCGGCGTCACCTATTTGATGTCACCGGAAAGCTTCATCTTTTTCGGCATCCTGCATCAAATTGCGCTCGCAAGCGTTCTGGGCCTGCTTTTCTTGCGACTGCCATGGATCGTGACCCTTTGCGCGGCCATCCTGGTCATTGCTGCGCCCCATTTTGCCAGAGCCGATATTTTCAACCATCCGGCACTGGCTTTCCTCGGTCTTTCGACCGTCACAATACGGTCCAACGACTTTGTGCCGCTATTTCCATGGTTTGGCGCTGTTCTGTTGGGAATTGCCGCGTCGCGCATCGCCGAGCGCTACAATTTGCTTCCGCTGCTTTCCGGAGGCATCAAGCCCCGCTTTCTGCAAAAGCCGCTCACTTTTATCGGCAGGCACAGCCTTGCCTTCTACCTCATTCACCAGCCGGTACTTATTTCTCTGGTGTATGTCTTCGCGCAAATCGCGCCGCCTGCGCGACCAGCGCCAAGAGAAGCCTTCACGCAGTCCTGCGTGGCCGCCTGTTCGCAAACCGGCAGCGAAGCGCTTTGCAAGGCGTTCTGCGGCTGTGTCGTGACCGAGCTTGACAAGGCGCAACTGTTCGATGACGTCTTTACCGGCAAGGCTGATCAACAGAACAACAGTACGGTGCGGGAAATCGCGAATATGTGTTCGCCTGTTCCCGATACACAACCGGAATAGATGGCGTCAGGTGCTGACGCCAAGCTCCGCCAACCGCTCAATGCAAGCTTCTTCGATCTGATCCAGTTCGCCGACGGTTTCATCGATATCGCGGCGCTTCTGGCGCAGATCGTCACGTTTTTCTTCGACGCGCTTCATCAAAAGCTTGAGCTGACCGGTCTCGCCGGGCGGCTCGCGATACATCTGGATGATCTCGTGAATCTCGGCGATGGAAAAGCCCAGTCGCTTGCCGCGCAGAATCTGCTTAAGAAGGTGGCGGTCCGACGGGCGGAACAAGCGGGTCCGGCCACGCCGCACAGGCGCGATCAGTCCTTCATCCTCGTAAAAACGCAAGGTACGGGTTGATATCCCGAATTCCCGCGTCAGTTCCGTAATCGTATAATATTCGCGCACCACGGCATTGCACCTCACCTTGAGTGATTGAATGTTGTGCAACCGCATTTACGTAAAAGTCAATATCAATCCGTCACATCCTAAAATATTGACACTCTTTTAGGAGCCGCAAACTTGGGCTTATAACAGTCGAATAACACGGAAAATGTACGATACGTTATCGGAAAAGCGCATTAAAACAGCGATATAGAGTTATTAGCGGCTGCGCTCTCTTGCCATGATATTGCCGATCGTGCGTTATAGCCCATCCTGAAACCAGCATGACGGCAATTTATGCGGCGCTCGATAAAATACACATTGGCAGGCCTTATCGTCATCGCAATCGGCGGTGCGCTTCCATTTGCAATCGAGCCACTCGTGGTCAAGCTCGGCGAAGGATCGATTCGCCAACTCGCGCGCGACGGCAAGTTTTGCAAAACGGACACCTGCGAAGACGGCGTTGAATATGTGACCGCTTTTCTGGAAACCAATTACGGCCTCTCGCCGCACGATGTTAAATGGTGTATGGGCGTCGATGTCATCTCGCATTACGAATTGCCGTTCGGCAATAATCTGAAAAAATCCGTCACAGACCGTATGTATGCGCGATGCGGAGATCCCCGGCAGGACGAAGCTGAGGGCGATCACAGCGAAGAATAGAGCCGAACAGAGGACATACTTCCATGAAGCGTTTTTTACGCATTTTTGCGTGGCTGGTCCTCGCCTCCATTCTCATCGTCACAGTCGGCCCGATCAGCCTGCGCCCGATCAGCGGCGAACCTGCGGATGTGGAGCGCTTCGGCGCGTTCTTTCTGGTGGGCACGCTGTTTGCCCTCGCTTATCCCCGCCACTGGCTATCTGTTTTGCTGCTGACAGTCGGCTGCGCGGGTGCATTCGAGTTGTTGCAGCGTCTTGCGCCCGGACGTCACGGGGAAATGGCGGATTTTCTTTTCAAGGCCGTGGGTGCTGTCTGTGGAACGACCGCGGGCTATCTTTTGAGCAGACTGCCCATCTTTCGGCAGTCCTAAATCAAATCAGGCCACCGACATCAGGCTCAGCCTGTCGCGGGCGGTCTGTCGCATGAATTCCTGATGGATTGAACGCAGCAACGCGAAGAGATCGTCGTTTGCAGCCAGTTGTCTGCTTTTGCCAGTGGTTTCAAGCATCAGAGCGGAGACTTCGACCGGGCCGAACTTGCTGCGTCCGTTGGCAACAGCGCGCCATGCCTCGATGGCCGCAATCAATGCGGCGTGGGTAGCATCACTCAATCCGGCGGATCGCAGCAAAGCGACGATTGCCGCCGGGCGTCCGTGCGAAATGATCGAGCAAATGCGTTCTTCATCGAGATCGGACAGCGACGCCATCAGGGCCGCGAACAGATCAATGCGACCGCCCGCGACAACACGGATGATGAAAGCGGTCGTCACCTCCCCGCGCAGTCGCAGATGTTCGACGACTGCGGGCAATTCCTGCTGCGTGCAAGCTTCGGCTATGTCGATGGAAGCCCGCACGAACGCATCGCCGACGAGCTTCGCGGCGCGTCTCTCGCCAAGGAGACGATTGACCAGCGGCATTTGGCGCAGGGCGTCGCCGACCTTCACCACAAGCAAATGACGGCAATCGGCAGGCAGTTGCGGATGCGCCAACAGTGCCTCACGCACTTGTGGCTCATGTCCACAACGCTCTGCAATCCGGCGGAATGACAGCGGCGCAATCCGCGCGCAACTGTTGCGGAGAAGTTCGGCCACCGATTCGAATGAGCCGACTTCTGCAATGGCAGCGGCCAATGCGATGGAAACATGCGGACGGGCCGCGACCAGCAACTGGATCAACGGCGCGCCGAAGGAAACGCGGTCGATAAGGTCCGCCTCGCTCAACAGCGGCGAGCGCGCGATGATATAGCCAGCCACTTCCGGCTGATCGGCTGCAAGCGCCGTAACGATATGCAAGGGAGAATGCGCGCTGGTGGACAAAACATCGGCCATGGCAATGCGCACTTTGGGCGACGGATCGTCGAGCATCAGTGTCAGGCTTGCTTCAGCGAAGGCACGAGATTGCTGCGGTTCCTGCTGGTCAATGCAGCATTGCGCAAGCGCTGCGGCTTTGACGATACGGGCCGAAACCGGTTCGGTTCGGCTGATTGGCGCACCATTTTCGATATACATTCTGGCCCCGCTCCAGACAGTTCTTTGTATTCAAAATTGGTAAATTAAAATGGTTTACGATCCGTTTACCATAAGCTCCACCCGGCTCTGAAATCGAATGGAACCGAACGGCGTTCCGCACGTTTTCCTTGCATCAATCAACGGAGACGACAAATGGCCGAAGACAAGACCACCAACGATATCCAGCAGGCTTTGGAAAAGCAGATCGCCGATATGCGCGGTGAGCTGAAACGTCTTTCCCGCTCGCTTGCCTCCCAGTCTGGAGAATTCCGGGAGCGTGCGGAAGACGCAATGGATGACGTATCGGGTCGGCTGCGGCACACGGCACAGGCTGTGCGCGATCGCGGACAAGTGGTGGCGGAGACGATACGTGAAAATCCCGGAACGGCCACCACGCTGTTCGGGACCGCCGGCATTCTCGGCATTCTGATCGGCGTTGCCATCGGATGCGCGATTTCGGATCGCCGCTAGAGTACATCCTGAAACGTCTGGTACGGTTTTCGGGATTTGCTTTGTAGCAAGCCGATTGAAGCCGGTTTAAGGAAGGCCCGCGCCGCCCCCTCGCGCGGGCCTTCCTGTATCTATTTCCCTTTACGCCTGCTCAGCTGCCTGATAGTGCAGCTGCATCGGCAATTTTGCCACCGGTCGCAGCCTACCCGGTCAAAACAAGGACAAGAGCCAAGCAGCAATGCTTGTGCTGCGCGCAAAAGCGCGAAACTGGCTGCGCCGTAACTTGACGAAAGGCGCTTAAATGTCAGAAAATACAATATATTCCGGCCTTACCCAACTGGGATCGACCACCGGCGTCCCCACCTCGCCGGAAGAAGCCGTTCTCGAAAAGGTCGCCAATCCGCAGCATGGCACGCGCTATTGCGTGCGCTTTACGGCACCGGAATTCACCTCGCTCTGCCCCATGACCGGGCAGCCGGATTTCGCGCATCTGGTGATTGACTATGTTCCGGACCGCTGGCTGGTGGAAAGCAAATCGCTCAAGCTTTTCCTGTTTTCATTCCGCAATCACGGCGCTTTCCATGAAGATTGCACTGTGACTATCGGCAAGCGTCTGGTCGATTTGCTGCAACCGGAATGGCTGCGCATCGGCGGTTACTGGTATCCGCGTGGAGGCATCCCGATCGACGTTTTTTACCAGACCGGTGCAGCGCCGCAGGATGTCTGGATTCCTGAACAGGACGTGCCGAATTATCGCGGAAGAGGATGATGGAGGCCTCGCCCTGGGTTTGAACCAAGGACAGGGGAGTTTGCAGGCTCCCTGCGTTGCATTCCGCCACGAGGCCATTGCCGATCGTTCCTAGATCGCAGAACTTGCTGACCGGTTAATGGCCTCAACTGAACCACAAGTATCGGGCAAGAATGTGAAACTTTGCGAACACACGGCAAATCCAGCGGCTCTATTGTCCTGCCTTCACCCCGTCCCTATTATCTGTTCAACCGACAGCGCCTGTCCATTTTCGGGAAAAACATCATGAAACGACCCGGTATATTTGTCTCGCTCGCCCTGTTATCCGGCATCATCCTCACAGGCTGCGGTGGCGCGGGAAAGGCTGCCATGGATACGGGCAAGAGTTTTGACCGATTCGGCTGTATGTCCCGCAACTTCAAGGGAGAGCCACCCTGCCCGCAGCCGGATCAGGCTCCACCCAAGACCCAATAGGTGTTGAGCCTGAAACGATAAAGGGAGGCCCCAGATGGCTATCGAACCGCAAGATGTGCTCAAATTCTGGTTTTCGCCCAAGATGCGTGAAAACTGGTTCACGAAAAGCGACGATATCGACAATGAGATTCGCGAGAAATTCGCTGTCGCCTATGCCGATGCACGCGCCGGCAAGCTGGAATCGTGGAAGCAACAGCCGGAAAGCGCGCTGGCCTTAACGATCCTGTTCGATCAGTTCCCGCGCAATATGTTCCGCGGTTCGCCGCGTTCCTTCGAGAGCGACGGCCTGGCACTGGATGTGGCCATGCAGGCGCTCGACCATGATTTTGACCGGCAGCTTTCCGCCGATGAGCGGCAGTTCTTCTACCTGCCCTTCATGCACAGCGAAAATCTGGATCACCAGCGCCGCTGCGTCGAGCTTTATGAAAGGCTCGGCGACCAATATTCGCTCGGCTTTGCCCGCGACCACCACAACATCATCGAGCAGTTCGGCCGTTTCCCGCATCGCAACAAGGTGCTGGGCCGCGCAACCACGGAAGACGAAGCCGACTTCCTCAAGGAACATGCAGGTTTCTGACTACATCAACCTGTAAGGCAGGATGCCACGGCGGTCGTGATCGACCGCCAGCCTGCTTTTGAGCGGCGGCACGGCACGCTGCACACATTCCGCACGGTCGCAAATCCGGCATGAAACGCCAATGGGATCGAAGGCTGACCGCGCCGTGATATCGAGACCATCCGCATAGACGAAATCATGGGCGTAGCCCACTTCACAGCCAAGGGCGATTGCATAGCGCCGCTGCGGGGCGTTGAAACCACCCTCGCTTTTCGTCAGTTCCGTGGCCACACAGAGATAGCGGGCACCGTCAGGCGTTTCTGCCAACTGACGGATAATCCTTCCTGGCATTTCGAAAGCCTGATGCACATTCCAGAGCGGACAGGCGGCGCCATAACGCGCAAATTGCAGCTTGGCGGCACTGTGTCGCTTGGTGATATTGCCTGCCCGGTCGATACGCGCGAAAAAAACCGGGATGCCGCGCTGGCCCGAACGCTGCAAAGTGCTGAGACGATGCGCAACCTGTTCCAGACTGGCCCCGAACCGCGAAGCCAAAAGTTCAAGATCATGGCGCAGTTCTTTCGCCGCCGACAGAAAAGTCTGGTACGGCATGACCAGCGCGCCGGCAAAATAATTGCGCAGGCCGATCTTGCAAATCTCGACTGCTTCGACCGACCTGAAATCGGCACGCCGCGCAATAGCGCTCACAATATCTTCCATTTCAAGTTCGGCGATTTGAAATGCGATCTGGAAATGGCGCGTCGAAGCACGCGAATAGGGATTGAGATAGAGAACCCGTGCTTGCGCATCGAAGCGACGCAGAACCGCCTCGTCTGAACCGGACCTTGCCAGCCGCACGCGGTGGCGGTCTTCCATATATTGCGGCAGGGCGACACCGATATCCCGACCGGGAATATCCAGCTGCTCGGCAAGCTTTTCTGCTGCAACATCAATCTCATGCACATAATTGTCGATAAAATGAAAGAAGTCGCGGACTTCCTCATAAGGCGCAGGCTCGGCTATCGAAGGCGCGCGCCCCAGCTGGTTATCGAGACTGGCAAGCTGCTCGCTGTTGCGCCGATAAGCCTGATGGCAGGCGATCAGGGCATGCGCCAGTCCCGGCGCATTCTGGGTGATGAGTTTCAGCTCTTGAAGGTTCGGCTTGTAATTATCGAATACAGGATCGGCCAGCGCCTCGGAAACCGCCGATAACAACCGATCATCATCGCCAAGCGAGATCGCGCCAATATCGATCTGGTAATTCTCGGCCAGCGCCAACAGGACGGCTGCCGAAACTGGGCGCTGGTTGTTCTCGATCTGGTTCAGATAACTCGTTGAAATACCGAGACGTTCAGCAAAGGCCGACTGCGTGGCCTTATGCTGCTCGCGGATTTGACGTATCTTCCTGCCGACATAGAGTTTTTTAGGTGCCATTTTCGCAATTTCGCATTTTGCTATTTGCAAATTTATAACTTACACAATCGCACCTTTTCAAGCTTTTCTACACGGCTCACAAGCGCTTTAAGCATTTTAGAAAACGCATCTAAAAATGCCTATCATTTCAGTTTCATAACCGACTTTCGAAGGCCGCAATAATGCAGGAACTCCTAGAACAGCTCGAAGCCCGCCGCGCCGAAGCGCGTATCGGCGGTGGCCAACGCCGTATCGATGCCCAGCACGCAAAAGGCAAACTGACCGCCCGCGAACGTATCGAAGTGCTTCTCGACGAAGGATCGTTCGAGGAGTTCGATATGTATGTCACGCATCGCTGCACCGATTTCGGCATGGCGGAGCAGAAAGTGGCAGGCGATGGCGTCGTCACCGGCTGGGGCACGATCAATGGCCGTCAGGTCTATGTGTTCAGTCAGGATTTCACTGTGCTCGGCGGCTCGCTGTCGGAAACCCATGCCCAGAAGATCTGCAAGATCATGGATATGGCGATGAAGAACGGCGCGCCCGTCATTGGCCTCAACGATTCGGGCGGCGCGCGCATTCAGGAAGGTGTCGCCTCGCTGGCGGGTTATGCCGACGTGTTCAAGCGCAATGCCGATGCCTCCGGCGTCATTCCGCAGATTTCCGTCATCATGGGCCCCTGCGCGGGCGGCGCGGTCTATTCCCCGGCGATGACCGACTTCATCTTCATGGTGCGCGACAGTTCTTACATGTTCGTTACCGGCCCCGATGTGGTGAAGACCGTGACGAATGAGATCGTCACGGCGGAAGAACTGGGCGGCGCACGCACGCATACCGCCAAGTCGTCGGTCGCTGATGGCGCTTACGAAAACGACATCGAAGCGCTGGAACAGGTGCGCATTCTGTTCGATTTCCTGCCGCTCAACAATCGCGACAAGCCACCGGTCCGTCCGGTGCATGACGACCCGTCCCGGCTGGAAATGCGGCTCGATACGCTGATCCCCGACAGCGCAACCAAGCCCTACGACATGAAGGAACTGATCCACGCGCTGGCAGACGAAGGCGAGTTCTTCGAAATTCAGGAAGCCTTCGCCAAGAACATCATTACCGGATTCCTTCGTATCGAAGGCCAGACAGTCGGCGTCGTCGCCAACCAGCCCATGGTGCTTGCAGGCTGCCTCGATATCGATTCCTCGCGCAAGGCCGCACGTTTCGTACGCTTCTGCGATGCTTTTTCGATCCCGCTTCTGACCCTTGTGGACGTACCGGGCTTTCTGCCGGGCACGGCGCAGGAATATGGCGGCGTCATCAAGCACGGCGCAAAGCTGCTGTTCGCCTATAGTCAGGCGACGGTGCCTATGGTCACGCTCATCACGCGCAAGGCCTATGGTGGCGCTTATGACGTGATGGCCTCCAAGCATATCGGCGCGGACATCAACTATGCCTGGCCAACGGCGGAAATCGCCGTGATGGGTGCCAAGGGCGCAACGGAAATCCTCTATCGCTCGGAACTGGGCGACCCCGAAAAGATTGCCGCCCGCCAGAGCGAATATGAAGAACGCTTCGCCAATCCGTTCGTCGCCGCCGAGCGTGGCTTCATCGACGAGGTGATCATGCCGCATTCCTCGCGCCGCCGCATTGCGCGCGCTTTTGCCAGCCTGCGCAACAAGCAACAAAGCGCGCCCTGGAAAAAGCACGACACCATTCCGCTGTGATCCGGTTCAGTTGAGTAGATAAAGATGATCAAGAAAATCCTCATTGCCAATCGCGGCGAAATCGCCTGCCGTGTGATCAAGACCGCAAAGAAGATGGGCATTGCTACGGTTGCGGTTTATTCCGATGCCGACCGCAATGCGCTGCATGTGAAAATGGCTGACGAAGCCGTGCATATCGGTCCGGCGCCGTCAAACCAGTCCTATATCGTCATCGACAAGATTCTGGATGCCATCAGGCAGACCGGGGCGGACGCCGTGCATCCGGGCTATGGCTTCCTGTCGGAGAATGCACGTTTTGCCGAAGCGCTGAAGGCGGCCAATGTCACTTTCATCGGACCGCCGGTGAACGCCATTGATGCGATGGGCGACAAGATCACCTCCAAGAAGCTGGCGGCGGAAGCGGGCGTTTCCACCGTGCCCGGCCATATGGGCCTGATCGAAGACGCTGACGAAGCGGTGAAGATCGCTGGTTCCATCGGCTATCCGGTGATGATCAAGGCGTCTGCCGGTGGTGGCGGCAAGGGCATGCGTATTGCGTGGAACGACGACGAAGCCCGCGAAGGCTTTCAACTGTCGCGCAACGAGGCAAAAGCCTCCTTCGGCGACGACCGCATTTTCATTGAAAAATTCGTCACGCAGCCGCGCCATATCGAAATTCAGGTGCTTGGCGACCAGCATGGCAATGTCGTCTATCTCGGCGAACGCGAATGTTCCATCCAGCGCCGAAACCAGAAGGTGATCGAGGAAGCGCCCTCACCCTTCCTCGACGAAGCGACCCGCAAGGCCATGGGCGAACAGGCCGTCGCACTTGCCAAGGCGGTTGGGTATTTTTCCGCCGGTACGGTTGAGTTCATCGTCGATGGCAGCCGCAATTTCTATTTCCTCGAAATGAATACGCGTTTGCAGGTGGAGCATCCGGTGACGGAACTCATTACCGGCATTGATCTCGTGGAAGAAATGATCCGCGTTGCCGCCGGTGAAAAGCTGCGCTTTGGTCAGGCCGACGTGAAGCTCAACGGCTGGGCCATGGAAAGCCGTCTCTATGCCGAAGACCCGTATCGCAACTTCCTGCCCTCCATCGGTCGCCTTACCCGTTACCGGCCTCCGGTGGAAGGTCGTCGCGACGACGGAACGGTCATCCGCAACGATACCGGCGTGTTCGAGGGCGGCGAAATCTCGATGTATTACGATCCGATGATCGCCAAGCTTTGCTCCTGGGGGCCGGATCGCCTTGCCGCAATCGACGCGATGGGCAACGCGCTCGACGCCTTCGAAGTGGAAGGCATCGGCCACAATCTGCCATTCCTGTCCGCCGTCATGGACCACCAGCGCTTCAGAGCCGGTGCATTGACCACGGCCTTCATCGCAGAGGAATATCCGGATGGTTTCTCGGGTGTTGCGCCATCGGAAGATGATGCGCGCCTTCTGGCTGCAGTCGCTGCCCATATCAATCTCACCGTTGTCACCCGCGACGGACAGATTTCCGGTCGTCTTTCCGGGCAGGACCTCAAGCCCGGCAACGACTGGGTGGTCAAGATCGGCGACCATCTTCTGCCGGTTCGCCTTGCCGACGGCGAAGGCGGCGCAACGGTGAATTTCGCCGATGGCGGCAGCCTCACCATTGCCAGCGACTGGCATCCAGGGCGCGAACTCGCCACATTCACCGTCGGCGGCAAGCCGGTGAGCGTGAAGGTCGCCCGCGCGGGCTCCGGCTGGCGTCTGCGCTGGCGCGGCATGGACCTGACCGTGCATGTGCGAAAACCCCGCATCGCGGAACTGGCAAAGCTGATGCCGGTCAAGCTGCCGCCGGATACATCGAAAATGTTGCTCTGCCCGATGCCGGGCGTCATCACCTCGATTCTGGCAGAGGAAGGCGTTACGGTGGAAGCCGGACAACCACTTGCGACGGTCGAGGCCATGAAGATGGAAAACGTGCTGCGCGCCGAACGTCGCGCCACCGTCAAGCGCGTTGCCGTCAAGGCCGGAGAAAGCCTTGCCGTCGACGAACTGATTATGGAATTCGAATAAGCCTGCAACGCGGTGCTTTGCACCGGCTCAAGGTGCAGGTGCAAGCTTTCCTCATCCTGAGGAGCGCCCGCAGGGTGCGTCTCGAAGGACGGGGAAGCTGGGCATGAGGACGATATGGGATGGAGAATAAGCCAATGACGCAGAAAACCCGTGCGGATTGGGAAGCGTTGGCCGAAAAGGAACTGAAGCGCCCGGCGGATAGCCTTGTCTGGCATACGCCGGAAGGCATCGATGTGAAGCCGCTTTATACGGTGGACGACCTGCAAAATGTCGGCCATCTCGACAGCCTGCCCGGTTTCGAACCGTTCGTGCGTGGCCCGCGGGCAACCATGTATGCCGGACGTCCGTGGACCATCCGCCAATATGCCGGCTTTTCCACCGCTGAGGCATCCAACGCCTTCTACCGCAAGGCGCTCGCCGCCGGACAGCAGGGCGTGTCCGTCGCCTTCGACCTTGCCACCCATCGCGGCTATGACAGCGACCATCCGCGTGTCGTCGGCGATGTCGGCAAGGCGGGCGTGGCCATCGACTCCGTCGAAGACATGAAAATCCTCTTCGATGGTATCCCGCTTGAGAAGGTTTCCGTGTCGATGACCATGAATGGCGCGGTGATCCCGATCCTCGCCAATTTCATCGTTGCAGGCGAAGAACAAGGTGTCTCTCGCGACCTGCTTTCCGGCACCATCCAGAACGACATTCTCAAGGAGTTCATGGTCCGCAACACCTATATTTATCCGCCCGAACCCTCCATGCGGATCATTGCGGATATCATCGCCTATACGGCGACGGAAATGCCGAAGTTCAACTCGATTTCCATTTCCGGCTATCACATGCAGGAAGCTGGCGCGACGCTGGTGCAGGAACTGGCCTTCACGCTGGCCGACGGGCGCGAATATGTGCGTGCGGCCCTGCAAAAAGGCCTCAATGTCGATGACTTTGCCGGTCGCCTATCGTTCTTCTTCGCCATCGGCATGAATTTCTTCATGGAAATCGCCAAGCTGCGCGCAGCCCGTCTTCTCTGGACGCGCATCATGAAGGAATTCGAGCCGAAAAAGCCGGGTTCCCTGATGCTGCGCACCCACTGCCAGACCTCTGGCGTGTCTTTGCAGGAACAGGACCCCTACAACAATGTCGTGCGCACGGCATTCGAGGCCATGTCGGCGGCCCTTGGCGGCACGCAATCGCTGCACACGAACGCTTTCGACGAAGCCATTGCTTTGCCGACGGAATTTTCCGCTCGCATCGCCCGCAACACGCAGCTCATTCTCCAGAACGAGACCGGCGTGACCAAGGTGGTCGATCCGCTGGCCGGCTCCTATTACATCGAAAGCCTGACCAACGAACTGGCCGAGAAGGCCTGGGCGTTGATCGAGGAAGTGGAAGAACTGGGCGGCATGACCAAGGCCGTCGAAAGCGGCCTGCCGAAGCGGCTGATCGAGGAAGCCGCCACCAAGCGTCAGGCTGCCATCGACAAGGGCGAGGAAGTCATTGTCGGCGTCAACAAGTTCCGGCTGGAACAGGAAGACGAGATCGACATTCTCGAAATCGACAATACCGCCGTGCGTCAGTCGCAGATCGCGCGCATCGAGCGCATTCGCCAGAACCGCGACAAGGCAAAGGTCGAAGCCGCCCTCGCCGAACTCGAAAAGGTGGCCACGAGCGGTGAAGGCAATCTTCTTGCCGCAGCCGTCGAGGCATCCCGCGCTCGCGCCACGGTCGGCGAAATCTCCGATGCGATGCGCCGCGCTTTTGGCGACCACGCCGCAGAACCGAAAGTCATCCGCAAGGTCTATGGCGATGCCTATCAGGACGAGCCTGAATATCAGACGCTGGTGTCGCGGCTGGAGGAGTTTTCCAAGCAGAGCGGCGAAACGCCAAAGGTAATGGTCGCCAAGCTTGGACAGGACGGGCATGACCGCGGCGCCAAGATCATCGCGTCAGCTTTCGGCGATATCGGGTTCGAAGTTCTGGCCGGACCATTATTCCAGACACCCGACGAAGCGGCTGATATGGCCATCAAGTCGAACGTGCACGTCATTGGGGTGTCGTCGCTGGCTGCCGGTCACAAGACCCTGCTGCCGCAGCTTGTCGAAACGCTGAAAGCCAAGGGTGCTGAAAACATCGTCGTGGTTTGCGGTGGAGTGGTGCCGCGTCAGGACTATCAATATCTGTTCGACCACGGCGTTGCCGCCGTGTTCGGACCCGGCTCAAATGTGCTGGATTGTGCCCGTGCGGTTCTGGACATTCTGGAAGGAAAACGCCGCAATCTCTGATTTATCAAAGCGTTAAATCAAAAAAGCGATTCATTTTATGAACATGAAAAGCCGGAGCATACGCTTCGGCTTTTCTCTTTGTATCGCCTTACGACTTCGGGTCCGCGGATGCCGGTATCGCGGAACTCGTCACCGAAACCGGATCGCTCGCGGGAAAGGTATCTTCCAGCCCTTCCTCCAGCTGACGTTCCAGTTCGGCCCGGTCACCTGCCCGCCTTGCGCTGGGGCGCGTCAGCAAGGTGTCGGGTTCAATTCCACATTCCATGGACGCAACGCCGAGCGCCGCACCAAGCTTGGCTGCCGCGCGCCGAATTGCATCGTCGCGATTCAACTCCACCCCGGTTTCGTTTTCAAAAATCACGGATACCTTTTCATCACCCTCGGCAATAAACTCGACCGTGTAGAGCTTGAAGCCGCCTATCGAGCCGATGCGGGTTTCGACGATTTCCATATGCTGATCTCCGCGCTTTCTCCGACTGCGGGATAACGGAAATCGGTCGTAATAGTTCCATGCCGGCCCGCCGGAACACCGCTATAAAAAGCGTGACACGAAAACTTCAACGACGCTCTTCCCCGGACAAAAGCCGAGCCTATATCCCTATAGGGATTTTTGCGGAAATTGCTTTTCAAGGAAAGGATGTCCCATGGCCGTCAGCAGAAAGGACCAGGCGCGCGCGCTCAATGCAGAAGAGAAGGAGCTGGTGGAAAAGACCCAGCATCCGCATTTGCAGGAAGTGTCCGACGAGGAACTCACCCAACTGGCAAAGCTGATCCGCGAGCGCCGCAAGAAGGCGCGCGATCAAGCCAACCAGCGCCGCCGTGAAATGCGCGGCAAATCGGCGGCCCGTGGCGCGACGGCTTCAAAGGCCGATGAAGGCTCCCACCTGAAGGTTGCCGTTCTCGCGACTGCCGTGGCGCGCATCAATGGCGAAGTCGAGCGCCGTGAACAGATGGCAGCTGCCAGCGATCTGATCGCCAACGCCCAGAAAGCGCTTGCAGCAAAGCTCGCCAGCGAAAAGGCTGCCAAAACCTTCAATACGCGTCATGCCCATTTCGGTATGCGAAATATTCCAAATGAAAAGTACAGCACTTTCACGCGGCTTGCCGATCGCGGGCGTAACCGCAAGACCGCAGGTGTCAAACAGGCGAAGAAAGACGCCCGCTAGCCACACCCTGTGAAAATTGATTATAAACAACAGCTTAAAACGGCTCTTTGATTCAATCACAGAGCCATTTCAAAGCATCTCCAGCGCCACTTTTCGCGAAGGCGGCGCAAAGGCGCGGTCAAGACGCGCCAATTGCTCTTCAGAAAGTCGCAAATCTGCGGCTTTTCTGTTGTCGCGAACATGATGCAGGTTCGATGATTTTGGAATAGCAACCACGTTGCCCTTGCGCATGGTCCATGCCAGCGCCACCGCCGCAGGCGTCACGCTATATTCCGCAGCGATCTCCGCCAAAGCGCGATTGCCGAGCAAACGGCCCTGTTCTATAGGCGAATAGGCCATCAGCGGAATGCCATGCTGACCGCACCAGGGCATGAGGTCGAATTCTGGCCCGCGCCGTGTGAGATTATAGAGAATCTGATTGCTCGCGACAGCCTGACCGCCCGTGACGCTGAACAGTTCTTTCATATCGCCTGTATCAAAATTGCTGACACCCCAAGCGACGATCTTGCCTGCCTGTTGCAATTCCTCGAAAGCAGCAATTGTTTCAGCCAGCGGATGACGCCCGCGCCAGTGCAGGAGATAAAGATCGATGCGATCCGTACCGAGACGTTCCAGACTGCGCTCGCAGGCCTCGACCGTGCCACTCCGGGACGCGTTATAAGGCAGAACCTTGCTCACCAGAAACACGTCGTCGCGGCGACCTGTTATGGCTTCGCCGACAACTTCCTCAGCTTCGCCATCGGCATACATTTCCGCCGTGTCGATCAGCGTCATGCCAAGCTCGATACCGTATCGAAGCGCCTCAACCTCATGGTGACGCTCTCCGGCGTTCTCACCCATATACCAGGTGCCTTGTCCCAGCGCTGGAACGTTCTGACCTGACGGAAGCTTGATCTGCGGTATCGTGCCGGTCATCTCTTTTTCCTTATCGACGGATCACAAGCATGATCACGTAAGATCAGGAAAATACAAGGCCTTAAGCATGATATCTTATGCGAATTGCAGCCCAAATCCCTGCATCAGCCTGCGGATGGCATAATCCGGCTTCTGTGAGGTGAAGACCGCAAGATCGTCGTGGTGATGCAATTCAACATCGCCCTTGCGCGGCGTCAGCAGCGATACGGTGCGGCGCGCAATCGCTTCCGCCGGATCGAGCCAATCCACCGGCCATGGTGCCAGACGGCGGAACACATTGGCGAGAAACGGATAGTGGGTGCAGGCAAGCACCACGATATCCGTGCGGTTGCCATCCTTCTCAATGAAGCACGGCGCGATCTGTTCCACGACCAGCGCTTCATCGATCTCCTCACCGCGAATATGCGCCTCGGCAACGCTCGCCAGCCGGTCGGCGCCGACCAGCCGCACATGGCATTGCGAGGCGAAAGACTGGATGAGATCGCGGGTATACGCGCGCTTCACGGTGCCCGGCGTCGCCAGCACGGAAACCAGCCCCGACGATGTGCGCTCGGCGGCGGGCTTGATCGCAGGCACGGTCCCCACAAAAGGCACCGATGGATAGGCGCGGCGCAAATCGTCCAGTACCAATGTCGAGGCCGTATTGCAGGCGATGACCGCGATTTCAGGATTGTGCGTTGCGATGAAACCGCCGAACAGTTCAACGATACGCGCCCGAAGCGCCTCTTCTTCCCAGCCGCCATAGGGAAAACCGGCATCGTCGGCGATATAGACGAAACGCCGGTCCGGCATCAGCACCCGCGCCTCGCGCAACACCGTCAAACCGCCGATACCGCTGTCGAAGACCAATATAGGTCTTTCGTTGTCGGTTGTTGCGGAAGCGGAAAAGCTGGCGACGGGCGCGTCTTTCATTCTGCCTTATCCTCTGGAGCGGGCTTGCGGGCGCGACCTTCCGGCGCGCCGGAGCCACGCGGCTTCTTGGGCGTAAACACATCAAGCGAGGTGACAACCCCGCGCAGGAGCTTTAGTTCGGCTGAGGCGAAACCGGCCCGCGTCAGCACGGCGCGCAGATTATTGACCATAATTTCCTTGCGCGCTTCTGGCCGGAAATAGCCTCTGACATCAAGGGCTTCTTCCAGATGGTTGAACAGGCCCTGCAATTCGTGCTTCGGCGCAAGCTCCATCTCTGGTCCACGGAAAACCGTTTCCGTCTCGGTCTCGAGACCGGACTTCATCCACTCATAGGACATGAGCAGCACGGCCTGTGCGATATTGAGCGAGGCGAAGGCTGGATTGACCGGAAAAGTCACCAACTCATCGGCAAGCCCAACCTCTTCATTGCTGAGACCGAAGCGTTCACGACCGAAGAGAATGCCCGTCTTTTCGCCGGTCTTGAAACGCCTACGCAACTCATTGCCCGCTTCGACGGCGCTGCGCACCTGCTTGAAGCCATCGCGTTCACGCGCCGTGGTGGCATAGACGAAATTGAGATCGGCAATCGCCGACGGCAGGTCGTCATAAACCACCGCATTATCGATGACATGATCGGCCTTGCTGGCGGCGGCCCTCGCCTTTTCGCTGGGAAACTCCTCACGCGGATTGACGAGCCGCAATTCAGCCAGACCGAAATTCGCCATGGCACGCGCCACCATGCCGATGTTCTCCGGCAATTGCGGCTCCACCAGCACGATTGCCGGTCCTTCCGCGATAAAGGGGCGCTGCTTGTCTGTTCCTGCCATGATGCTTTCCGTCATAGATATAATCGTGGCGTTTCCCTGACATAATTGACGTAAAATCGCAAAGATTCCCCTTACGTTCGTCCGCAAAAAACAGGTGTAGTATCTGAATAACACCTGCCCTCACCGCATCCATGCCAGATTAACCGCACGGAAAATCAGGATTCAGGGAGGAAGCCATGTCCGGTAAAAAAATTCTCATGCTGTGCGGTGATTTCGGCGAAGACTATGAAACCATGGTCCCGTTCCAGACCCTGCTTGCGGTCGGCCACACGGTTCACGCGGTTTGCCCCGGCAAGAAAGCGGGAGATCAGGTCGCGACCGCCATTCACGATTTCGAAGGTCACCAGACCTATTCGGAAAAGCCCGGCCATAATTTCACGCTGAATGCCAGTTTCGCCGATGTGAAGGCTGAAAATTATGACGCGCTGGTCATTCCTGGTGGTCGCGGGCCGGAATATTTGCGGCTCGACGACAAGGTGATTGCGATCGTAAAACACTTCTTCGAAGCAAACAAACCAGTCGCCGCCGTTTGCCACGGCGCCCAGCTGCTTGCAGCCGCCCGCGTGCTGGAGGGCCGCACCTGTTCAGCCTATCCGGCTTGCCGCCCGGAAGTCGAACTCGCCGGTGGCACCTATGCCGATATTCCCGTCGATAAAGCCGTAACAGACGGAAACCTCGTCACCGCGCCCGCATGGCCCGCTCATCCGGCATGGCTATCGCAGTTCCTCGCCGTGCTCGGCACCAAGATCACGCACGCTTGAGCATAATGGATATTGCCTGCAATCATCATCCGGTTGCAGGCAGCTTCATATTGCGCAACACTATCCACGGAGCTTTATCCGGGAGAAAATCATGTGCAGATTGTTCATCGGTGCCAATCCAGAACTCTGGCAGAGCGTAACACGCTCACTGCGCATTGATGGCGTCGTCACCAGCGTTAGGCTTGAAAACTTCTTCTGGTGGACACTGGAAGATGTTGCTTCCCGCGACGGTCTCAGCGTGAGCCGACTGATCAGCAAGCTTTATGGCGAATCCCGCGAAGAAGGCCACGACCTCGACAATTTCGCCTCTTTCCTACGCGTCTGCTGCGGGCGCTATCTTTCCCTGCAACTGAACGGCCTCGTGCCGACCGACAAGGCAGCCGCCATTTCCGCGCTCGACGCTGACGCCATTCTGGCGCGCGAACAGGAAAATTACCGCCAGCAGCAGGAGAACTGGAAGAAGCCACGCAACAGCGAGCCGGCAACGCACCACGCAGCCTGACCCCGCCCTTCGCAATTTTTTGACTGCCAATTCCACCTATAGGCCAAAGAATGAGGCCTGAGAGCTTTGCCTTATTCCCTGCGGGTGCTATAGGGGCCCAACGCATTCAAGACGCATTTAAAAAGAGGCTTCATCCATGGCAAAAATCAAGGTTGCGAACCCAGTCGTTGAACTCGACGGCGACGAGATGACCCGCATCATCTGGCAGTTCATCAAGGACAAGCTGATCCATCCCTATCTCGACGTCGATCTGAAATATTACGATCTGTCGGTTGAAAACCGCGATGCGACCAATGACCAGGTCACCATCGATGCAGCAAACGCCATCAAGGAACACGGCGTCGGCGTAAAGTGCGCAACCATCACCCCCGATGAAGCGCGCGTTGAAGAATTCAAGCTCAAGAAGATGTGGAAGTCGCCAAACGGCACCATCCGCAACATTCTCGGCGGCGTGATCTTCCGCGAGCCGATCATCTGCAAGAACGTTCCGCGCCTCGTGCCGGGCTGGACCCAGCCGATCATCGTTGGCCGTCATGCATTCGGCGACCAGTACCGCGCGACCGATTTCAAGTTCCCGGGCAAGGGCACGCTTTCGATCAAGTTCGTCGGTGAAGACGGCGAAACCATCGAACACGAAGTCTATCAGGCTCCGGCGGCTGGCGTGGCAATGGCCATGTACAACCTCGACGAATCGATCCGCGAATTCGCACGCGCCTCGCTGAACTACGGCTTGCAGCGCAACTACCCGGTCTATCTCTCGACCAAGAACACCATTCTCAAGGCCTATGACGGTCGCTTCAAGGACATCTTCGAAGAAGTCTACCAGACCGAATTCGCCGAGAAGTTCAAGGAAGCGAAGATCTGGTACGAACATCGCCTTATCGACGACATGGTCGCTTCGGCGCTCAAGTGGTCGGGCGGTTATGTCTGGGCTTGTAAGAACTACGACGGCGACGTTCAGTCGGATATCGTGGCTCAGGGTTTTGGCTCGCTCGGCCTGATGACCTCGGTTCTGATGACGCCGGATGGCAAGACCGTTGAAGCTGAAGCTGCACACGGCACCGTGACCCGTCACTATCGCCAGCATCAGAAGGGCGAGGAAACCTCGACCAACTCGATCGCTTCGATCTTCGCATGGACCCGTGGTCTCGCACATCGCGCCAAGCTCGACGACAATGCCGAGCTGAAGCGCTTTGCCGACACGCTGGAAAAGGTATGCGTCGACACCGTGGAAAGCGGCTTCATGACCAAGGATCTGGCGCTTCTGATCGGTCCGGATCAGCCGTGGCTCTCCACCACCGGCTTCCTCGACAAGATCGATGAAAACCTCAAGAAGGCAATGGCTGCTTAATCAGCAGCAGCTTTCATAAGAATGCGAAACGGCGGGTTTTCCCGCCGTTTTCTTTTTGATTTGC
The DNA here is from genome assembly GCF_006376685.1 of Ochrobactrum teleogrylli. GTDB lineage: Bacteria > Pseudomonadota > Alphaproteobacteria > Rhizobiales > Rhizobiaceae > Brucella > Brucella teleogrylli. The sequence goes on from NZ_VEWL01000006.1 coordinate 241,495, forward strand.
TTCATATGGGAAAACGCGCATTCTGCATCCGTCCATTCAAGGAGGATAAAATGGCTGACCTGACGCTTTTCACCAATCCCATGTCGCGTGGACGTATCGCCCGCTGGATGCTGGAGGAGACGGGCAAGCCCTACGACGTTCAAATTCTCGATTTTGGCCCTCCGATGAAAGGCCCTGAATTTTGTGCCGTCAACCCCATGGGCAAAGTGCCCGCATTGCGCCACGGCGAAGCTATCGTCACCGAAGCCGCAGCCGTCTGCGCTTATCTGGCTGTCACCTTTCCGGAAGCAGGACTTGCGCCCCATCCCGACGAGCGCGCCGATTTCTATCGCTGGATGTTTTTTGCTGCAGGACCATTGGAAGCCGCGCTTTCAAACCGCTCCATGGGCTTTGAAGTGCCGCCAGAGCGCGAGCGCATGATGGGCTATGGCAATTACGACAGCGTCGTCGCCACACTGGAAAAGGCGGTATCGCGCCATCCCTATATTACCGGCAATCGCTTCACGGCAGCCGATGTCTATGTCGGTTCTCATATAGGCTGGGGCATGATGTTCGGAAGCTTGCCGCACCGCCCGGCATTTGATGCCTATTGGGAACGGCTGCAAGCCCGTCCTGCCGCAAAACGTGCAGCTGAACTGGATGACGCTGCCGTCAAGGCCGCGAGCTAAGGTGTCGACTTCAAGTCGGCTGCGCTTCAATTGAGAAAGCGTTTTTGAAGGCTTGCGCGCCGGTGGGTGAAAAGGCGATCACCCGCCCCTCGGCGCGTCTGGCCCAACCACGCGCGATAAAATTCTTCAGAAGCGCCGCGCCAAGCGCACCACCCAGATGATTGCGCCGTTCGCTCCAGTCGAGACAATGGCGGCACACCGGTCTTTTGCCATCCTCCAGCGCCGTTACGTCCACACCCAGGCAGGTGAAAAACGATTTGCCCTCATCCGTCAGCACGGGTTCTTCGGCATTATCGATGAGGCGAAGCCTGTGCGCGGCATCGAGCATCTCGACCCCACGCTCGCCCGCGAGATGATCGTAGCAGATGCGCGCCTTGCGCAATGCCTCCTCCTTCGGCCCCGTGCGCACGCGCACCGCCCCCGTTCGCTGGGCAAGGCCCATCAGCCCTTCCAGCACCTGCGCCACATCCGCGCCCGATAGGCGGAAATAACGGTGACGCCCCTGCTTTTCAGCAATCAACAGATTGGCCGCATCGAGCTTGGCCAGATGCCCGCTGGCAGTCTGCAAGGTGACGCCCGCCGCAGACGCCAGCTCGCTGACGGTCAAGGCGCGTCCATCCATCAGCGCCGTCAGCATGTTTGCACGTGCCGGATCGCCGAGAAGAGCAGCGACGGATGCTATGATCGGTCCATCTTTCATACTTCGATGCTAACCGAACTATGCCTGCGTTTCAACCGCTACAGTGTCCTCATTGAAAGCATACATATCAAGGAGACCCCGCATGATCCCCTGTTTCATCCGCTACCAGATCGACCCATTCAAAGCGGATGCCTTTGCGGAATATGCGCGCAATTGGGGCCAAGCCATTCCGCGTTGCGGCGCGCAACTGATCGGCTATTTCGGGCCGCATGAAGGCTCTGCTACCACGGCCTATGGCGTTTATTCGCTGGAAACCCTTGCCGCATATGAAGCCTATCGCGCGCGACTGGCCGCCGATCCGCTCGGACGCGAAAACTACGAATTTGCGCGCCGGGAACAATTCATCCGATCTGAGGATCGCATGTTCCTCAAGCTGCAATCGGGACCGCATGCGGAGCTGGTAAAACCATGATCGCGGTCATCTTTGAAGTCTGGCCCGCCGATGACGAGCGGCGCGGACAATATCTGGATATAGCGGCGGGCCTACGGGACGATCTCAGCCGCATCGATGGATTCATCTCAATCGAGCGCTTCCAGAGCCTCGTGGAGCCGGACAAGCTGCTGTCGCTCTCATTTTGGCGCGATGAAGACGCCGTCCGCGCATGGCGCAACCTGCCCTCGCATCGCATTGCACAGGCACAGGGTCGTGGCGGTGTCTTTGAAAACTACCGCTTGCGGGTCGCCAGCGTGGTTCGCGACTACGGTCTTGATGAACGGGCAGAAGCGCCCGATGACAGCCGCTCGGCTCACGCCGCTTAAAATGATAAGGCCGGGTTTCCCCGGCCTCAGCCTGCTGACAAACCCCTGGCTATGCCGGGGGTTTTGTGATTCTCTGGGTCATGTTGAAGAAACCAGCCGCAGAACAGACCGCGCTCGAGATGGTGACGCTCGATCAACTGGTCCCGAAAGATCATCTGCTTCGCAAGATCGATGCGGTGATCGACTTCTCTTTCATCCATGACCG
>NZ_VEWL01000007.1 GCF_006376685.1 Ochrobactrum teleogrylli
GCGTCTCTCGTGTCCACATCGTTAATCTGAATCACGAACCAGAGACCAAGGAAACTAAATTCTCAAACGGACTCTAACACCCGCGTCGAATAGTGCTCTTGCGCCATCTGGACGATCGGAAGTGGATCTGAAAAGCCCACGATGGTGGATCTCCCTCGAGGTTACCGTTTTTATCAGGGCCGCCCACGGCGATTGAGCTGGCCCGACCTCAAAACGCCCGCCTCCCGCTCCCGCCGTGTGTGGGAGGCATCATCCACGTCCTTCTTTCAGCCGCAGCGATGATCATGACCTTCGCGAGCGGATGAAGGAGCTGGCGCATGAACGTCGCCGCTTTGGATATAGACGTCTTCATGTTCTGCTTAGGCGCCAAGCCGCTAAAACGACTATGGCGGGACAATGCCCGCCATAACCTCTATAAATATATATCAATTGGCGCCGAGTGGCGCTCGATCAATGCAAACCGCCGACGCCCAGGTGTTCTTCAACTGCGTGATGATCTGACGCCAGTTGTTCGGACGTACCGGACCACGCAATGCGTCCGCGCTCCAGAATGATAACGTGATCGGCGAAGTCGAGCGCGCTCTGGATCCGTTGTTCGACGAGCAGGATGGTCATGTCGCCCTTTTGCGCCAGTGTCGAGAATGCTGCCATCAGCTCTTCGCAAATGACCGGCGCGAGGCCTTCAAGCGGCTCGTCCAGCAGCAGCACCGTCGGCTTGCCGAGAATGCTGCGTGCCGTTGAAAGCATCTGCTGCTCCCCGCCGGAAAGCTGCGAACCCAGATTGCGCCGCCGCTCCTTGAGGCGAGGGAACATGGCATAGGCTTCTTCGAGCGCGTCCTTTGGTCGTTTTTTCAAGCCGACGAACAGGTTTTCTTCCACCGTCAGCGTGGGGAACACATCGCGGGTCTGCGGCACATAGCCAAGACCGGCCAATGCGCGCGCGGCAGATGGAAGTGTCGCGATATTCTGGCCGCCCAGCAGGATTTCACCGCCATAGCGCCGGGTTTGTCCGGCGATGGTCGCAAAGAGGCTGGTCTTGCCGACGCCGTTGCGCCCTAATATGGCCAGCCGTGAGCCGGGTTCGGCTTTGAACGACACATCTTCAATGACCCGTGTAGGACCATAGCCGGACGAAAGATTGCGGATTTCAAGCGAGGCTGCACTCATTGCGCATAGCTCCCCAGATAGGCTTCACGGACACGGGTATCCTGCACGACATCTTGCGGCAGTCCGTCGAAAATCACGGTTCCAGCGGCCAGAACGATAACGCGTTTTGCAAAGCGGAAAACCAGATCCATGTCGTGCTCGATCATGAGAACAGCAAGATCGGCGGGGAGGCGCTCGAGCGCTTCTTCGATACGGCCCGTATCGCTTTGCGGCACACCGGCGGCGGGTTCGTCCAGCAACAGCACCTTTGGACGTAGCGCCAGTGCCAGCGCGATCTCCAGCAGTCGTTGCTGGCCATAAGCGATCTGGCTGACGCGCAGCTGACTGAGCGGCAGCAGGCCGAGCGTGTCGAGAATATCGCGCACCTCATCCATCACGCCCGGCATTTTATGATAATCGCCGAGAATGCGGCCCGTCTTGCCTTCTCGCTGCAAAACGGCGAGCGCGACATGCTCTTCCGGCGTCATGTCGAAGAAGAGCCGCGTGACCTGGAATGAGCGCACCAGACCGCGCCGCACGCGCTGCATGGCGTTGAGTTTCGAGACATTCTCGCCGCCCAGCGTCACTGTGCCGGAGGTGGCGGGAAGGTTTCCCGTCACGAGATTGACGAATGTGGTCTTGCCTGCGCCGTTCGGTCCGATCAGGGCAACACGGTCGCCCTTGGCCATGCTGAGCGAGACATCGTTCGTGACGGCAAGACCGCCGAAATTCTTGCGCAGTTTTGAGACTTCAAACACGGTGCTCATGTGTTGCGCGCCTTCCGCTTTTCGAAATAGTGAACGGCGGTGCCATAGAGGCCGCGCGGGGCGAACAGCACCACGAGGATCAGCAATGCGCCAACCATGGTGAGCCAGTGGAACGGATTGGCGGCAGAAACCAGATCTTCGAACCACATGAAGACGACGGTGCCGATCAGACCGCCAAACAAAGTACCCGTGCCGCCCAGAACCAGCATGACCAGCGCTTCCGCCGACATGGTGAAGCTGAGGCTGTCGAGACCCACGACCTGCGTTGAAATGGCGTTCAGCGCGCCGCCGATACCGGCAATGGCGCCGGAAATGACATACATGCGAAGCTGCGCCGAATGAACCGAAGCACCCATGGCGTGGATACGGATCGGATCTTCCTTCACGCCCCGGCAAAGCATGCCGAAAGGCGACCGCACGACATAGCGCAGGAAAATGAACGACACGACCAACAGGATGACACCGAAAATATAGGCGGTCTGTCCATAAAGATCGAATTCGAACATGTCGAAGATCGGATCGGGCGAAATGCCGCTCAGGCCATCGCTGCCGCCGGTCCAGTTGGATGCCTTGTTGGCCGCTTCGTGGAAAAGATGCACCACGGCAATCGACAATACGAGCTGCGCCAATCCATGGGCGCGCAAGATGACGAAGCCGGAAACCAGTCCGGTGACGGCACCAGTGGCGAGGCCGATAAACGTCATCAGCAGCGGGTCGGTCACGCCGAAATGCGCTGCGGCAATGCCCGCGCCATAAGCGCCAGCGCCGAACAAGGCTGCATGGCCGAGCGTTGCGATGCCGCAATAGCCGGTGACGAGATCGAGCGAGAGTACGAGAAGCGCAATCGCGATGATGCGCGTCAGAAGCGCCAGATTATCGGGAAACAGGAACCAGCCGACGATGCTGGCCACGATGATGGCGATGACGCCAATCAGGCCCGCATAGGAATTGCGGTTTTGGGGGAGAGTTTGCGACATGTCGGTCATTTCTTGGCCAACCTTCCGGCAAGGCCGCGTGGAAACAGGGTAACGATCACGATCACCGCCAGATAGAAGAAGAATTCGCCATATTCTGGCGCGAGATAGCGTCCCGTCGTGTCGATAGCGCCCAGCAGCAGACAGGCGATAAGAGCGCCCGGGATGGAGCCAGCGCCGCCGACGGAAACGACCACAAGAAACGTCACCATATAGCGCAGCGCGTAATAGGGCTCGACGGGCAGCAGTTCAGCACCGACGACACCGCCGAATGCGGCAAGGCCGATGGCGAGCGCAAAGCTGATCGCATAGACGATTTCGGTCCGAACGCCGAGCGCGGCAGCCATATTGGCGTTATCGACAGCAGCGCGAAGTTTGACGCCGAAGGCGGTGCGTTCAACGATGTACCAGAGGCCGATTGCAACGGCGAGGCCACAGCCGATGGCGAAAACGCGATGCTTGGCGATGGCGCGGAAGCCGAGATCAATCGAGCCGCGCAGCATTTCCGGCAGTGGGATGGTCTTCAGCGTCGGGCCGAAAATATAGTTTGTCAGACCGATGATGCAGAATGTGATGCCGATGGTCATCAGAACCTGCGTCAGCTCCGGTGCGCCATAGATGCGGCGATAGAGCAGGCGCTCCACCGGAACAGCGATAATCATCGTGCCGATAACGGCAATGATGATGGCAAAACCGTAATTGAGGCCAAGCTGATGCGCGGCGTAAGACGCGAAATAGCCGCCGATCATAGCGAAGGCGCCATGCGCCAGATTGACGACGCGCATCAGGCCCATGGTGACCGAAAGGCCGATAGAGATGACGAAAAGCACCATGCCATAGGCGAGGGCATCGACAGCAATGCTGAGCACAGTCTGCATTGAGTAATCCTATTGGAGCATTTCCGGCAAAAGTGCATAGCGGTTTTGCGTAGGATAATGCGTAAAACAAAGAGATAGAGCGGTTCCATGATTCCGTTCTAGCCGGAACGCTCTAGATCGATTCTCTGGCCGGAGGCGGAGAGAAAGTCGCTCCCGGAACGTTCCGGGAGCGCAAGTGCCTCATATCCCTTGGAATATAAGGCGGGCTGAACCGTGAAGCAGGTGAATTACTTGGCCTTGAGGCCCGGATCGCCCTGCTTTTCGAAGGTCTGGATTTCCTTGTTGTAATAGGTGCCGTCTTCCGCCTTGGCGACTTCACGCAGATAGATATTCTGCGTCAGGTGACGGCTTTCCGGATCGATGGAAACCGGGCCGCGCGGGCTGATCCATTCCATGCCCTTGACGGCTTCCACAGCCTTTTCCGCATCCTTCTTGCCGCCGGTTGCTTCGATCATCTTGTAGATGACATGCATGCCGTCATAGGCGCTGACAGACGGGAAGGACAATTCAGCTGGGTTGCCGATGGCCTTGCCCGCTTCTTCGACGAACTTCTTGTTTTCCGGAGAATCGTGCGAAATCGCATAATGGAAGGTCGTCAGCACGCCAAGCGCCGTTTCGCCAAGGGCGGGAAGATCGGATTCCTGCGTCAGGTCGCCCGGCGCAAAAAGCTGTACGCCGTCTTTCTTGAGGCCGTTATCGACATAGGCTTTCATGAAACCGAGCGTGGTGGGACCGGACGGTAGAAAGGCGAAAACGCCTTGCGCACCGGAATCCTTGATGCGCTGCATGATCGGGCTGAAATCATTGGTGGCAAGCGGCATGCGGATGGCTTCCACCACTTCACCGCCAGCTTCCGTAAAAGCGGCTTTGAAAGCATTTTCCGCATCGACGCCCGGACCGTAATCGCTCACCACCGAGATGACCTTCTTCACGCCCTTGTCGATTGCCACTTTGGCAATAGGGGTTGAGGTCTGCCAGGTCGTGAACGATGTGCGCACCACATAGGGGCTCTTGGTCACGATTGCGGACGTGGCGGCATTCATCACCACCATCGGCACATTGCCCTGCTTCAAGATCGGCGTGACGGCCATGGCGTCAGGCGTGAAATAGAAGCCTGCCAGATATTGCACGCCTTCCTTGACGACGAGTTCCTGCGCCAGTGCCTTGGACTGCGCGGGATCGGCCTGCGGTACATCGCGATAAACGACTTCCACCGTGTCTTCGCCGACCTTGTTGCCGTGTTCGGCCATATAGGCGTCGATACCGGCCTTGAAATTCTTGCCCTGAATGGCAAACGGTCCCGAAAACGGACCGATAACGCCAACCTTGACCGCATCGGCATAAGCCGCGGATGCGGTGAGCGACAATACCGCCAGCGCGGTGAGTGCAATTTTCTTCATAACTTCCTCCCGGTTGCCCAACATTCCTGCGCCTGACCGTCTCAGTATCGCATGGAATGTCCTATTTTAGAGCGCGTTTCGATCTGTTTGCATTAGATCGGCGCGTCCCAACTTTTGCCTAACGCGCATCTTTCCGAAAACCGTCTCCACACTTTTCGGGTTGCGCTCTAGAATGTCGATCTGACTGTTTATGTAAAATGATATTGTCTGTCGAAATCATAACTCAATGGTTATGTTTGCGTCCAAATAAGAAATGATTCAACACCGCTGCGCACAGACTTTCTTTCGAGGATTTAAGTCCGATATTTCCTCGCATTCAAGCCCGACGCGCACCGATCGGCACGATGGCGCGCCACTTAAGTACAAAGCAGCGCGCCGTATGTTCGATTGCTTATGTTTAGAACGGTAATCCTACATAGTTTTCCGCCAGCGCGGTCGATGCCGCGTGAGAATGGCTGATATAGTCAAGCTCCGCCTCCTGAACCTTCTGATCGAAGGCTTCCATGTCCGGAAAGCGATGCAGCATTTTCGTCATCGACCAGGAAAAACGCTCCGCTTTCCAAATGCGCGCCAGTGCTTTGGCCGAATAGGCATCCACGCCCGCTGCAGAATTTTCGAGATAGAACTCGCGCAAGCCCTCAAAAAGATAGTGGACATCGCTGGCCGCCAGATTGAGGCCCTTCGCGCCGGTCGGCGGAACGATATGGGCGGCATCGCCGACGAGGAACAGTTTTCCGAAACGCATCGGCTCGGCAACGAAGGAGCGAAGCGGCGCTATCGACTTTTCGAAAGAGGGGCCTGTCACCAGAGCTTCCGCATGGTTCACTGGCAGACGACGGCGCAATTCGTCATAGAAGCGGTCGTCGCTCCAATCCTCGATCTTTTCGTCCAGCGAGCACTGCAGATAATAGCGGCTGCGGGTTTCCGACCGCATTGAGCACAGCGCGAAACCGCGTTCGTGATTGGCGTATATAAGTTCGTGATCGACCGGCGGAATATCCGCCAGAACGCCAAGCCATCCGAAAGGATAGACCTTTTCGAAATTGGTGATGGCCTTTTCGGGCACCGATTTGCGGCTGATGCCGTGATAGCCATCACAACCGGCGATGAAGTCGCAATCGATCCGGTGCGTGACGCCATCTTTTTCGTAGGTGACGTAAGGCGATGCGCCGTCAAAATCATGCGGCGCGACATTCGCGGCTTCATAAATGCCGACAGTGCCGGATTTGTGCCGCTCATCCATCAAGTCTTGCGTCAGTTCCGTCTGACCATAGACGGTCACGCGCTTGCCGGTGAGGGCGTGAAGATCGATGCGGTGATCACGACCGTCGAAAGCAAGCGAAAAGCCGTCATGCGGCAGGCCTTCGCGGTGCAGGCGCTCGGCAGCGCCGGCTTCTTCCATCAGGCGAACGGTGCCTTCTTCGAGCACCCCGGCGCGTACGCGGCCCAGAATATAATTTTCGCTGGCGCGGTCGAGAATGACATTGTCGATACCGGCGCGCGTCAAGAGTTGTCCGAGCAACAAGCCGGACGGACCCGAACCAATAATAGCGACTTTAGTGCGCATGATTTCCTCCCAACGCAACGATGCCCCTTATTTTTTGGAATCGTTGCAAACTGGCAATGGATTCTTGCTGCAATTAATTGTACAAATCGAACACAATCTGCAGGAGAGAATGATGCGCGTCGATGTTCCAACCTATGAACTCTATGGGGAAGGGACCGATAAAAAGCCCGATTTCTGGCTACATTGTGAGACGCTTTATTCCAGATCCAGCCTGTATCAGTTTGAAATATCGCTGCATCGTCACGAGAATTTCTTTCAATTCCTGTACATTCAGGATGGCGCAGGCAATGCCAGTTTCAACGGCGTGATTCACAGTTTTCGCACGCCATGCGCTATTCTTGTGCCGCCCGGATTCAACCATGGGTTTTCGTTCTCACGCGATATCAATGGGCACATCATCACGATATTGCGCCCGCAAATGCCCTTTGTCGGCGACCGCCGCGGTGGGCCGTTCGGAGCTTGGCTGAATGAGCCGAGACTTGTGGCGATGGAAGATGCCGCGCTGGAGGATCGTGAACTGGCAGCCTTGACCGTCAATCGGATACAGGTCGAATTCTATTCCAGAAAGCCATATAAAAACAGCATATTGGAGTCGATGCTTAAAACGATGATCGTGCTGGTTTCACGTCATGGATTGAGTGGGTCGCTTGATGAGACCGGACGCCCAGACTATAGCGATGTGCGCGTGGAAAAATTTCTGGAACTGATCGAACGGCATTTTCGGGAGCATCGCCCGGTGGCGTTTTATGCCGATCAACTCGGCCTGTCGCCAACCCATCTCAACCGGCTGGTGCGGCGGCTCACCGGCGAGACGACACAACATATGATTGCGCATAAGCTGATCGAGGTGGCCAAGCACGATCTGATCGCCATGCCGTCGTCAGTCCAGCACATTGCTTATTCGCTGGGCTTTGCGGACCCGGCCTATTTCTCGCGTTTCTTCCAGAATTTCACAGGCGAAACGCCCCGCAGCTTTCGCTTGCGCGAACGTGCGCGCCTTGAGGAATCCGTCCATGGAAACTGACTTGGACTTTTGAGACCGTCGCCGCTGCACGCCGTAATGATGAGACGCAGACCAAAGCTCTTTGAGACTTTGATCTGCGTCTCATCTGTTTATTTACGCGAGGTCAGCAGGGAGCACATCGGCTGGGATGTTCTGATAGCTGACGGGGCGCAGGAAGCGACGGATGGACATGGTTCCGACGCTGGTGGCGCCGAAATTGGTGCTGGCCGGGTAGGGGCCACCATGAACCATCGAATCGACCACTTCCACGCCGGTTGGGAAACCGTTGGCCAGAACGCGTCCGGCCTTGCGTTCCAGAACCGGCAGAAGCTTGCGCGCTGCGGCGGCATCGTCCTTGTCCATGTGCAAGGTTGCCGTCAGCTGGCCTTCAAAACCTTTTGCCAGATGCACCATGTCATCGACCGACTTGACGCGAACGACAACGCCGAGCGGGCCGAACACTTCTTCGCCGATGCTGTGATCGCCGAGGAAGGCGTCGCCGGTGGTCTCATAGAGATTGGGCGAAGCCTCACGGCCCTTGCTTTCGGTGGTCAGCACCGGCTTGACGGAGTTGCGGCTGTCGAAATGCGCCTTGCCGTCCTGATAGGCCTTGGCAATGCCATCGGTCAGCATGACCTGCGGCGCGACCTTTTCCAGAGCGCTGCGGGTTGACTGCACAAAGCTGTCGGCATCCGAACCGTCGATCACCACAGCAATGCCGGGATTGGTGCAGAACTGACCGGCGCCCATAGTCAGCGAGCCAGCCCAACCTTCGCCGAGCGACGTCGCGCGGGTCTTCATGGCTTCCGGCAGCATGAACATCGGATTGACCGAGCCAAGCTCGCCGAAGAAAGGAATCGGTTCCGGGCGCTTGGCGCACAGATTGAACAAAGCGCGGCCACCGCCCAACGATCCGGTAAAGCCGACAGCCTTGATCAGCGGATGAGTGACCAGCGCTTCGCCGACCTTGCGGTCGCCACCCTGAATGAGGCTGAACACACCCTTCGGCACGCCGGTCTTGGCGATGGCGGCCTGAATGGCGTCAGCGACGATTTCGCCGGTGCCGGGATGGGCGGAGTGGCCCTTAACCACAACCGGGCAGCCTGCGGCAAGCGCTGCGGCGGTGTCGCCGCCAGCGGTCGAGAAGGCGAGCGGAAAGTTGGATGCGCCGAAAACGGCAACTGGGCCGATCGGGCGCTGCATCAGGCGGATTTCCGGACGGGGTGCGGGCTTGCGATCGGGCAGGGCTTCGTCCACGCGACGGTCGAGGTAGTCAGCCTTGCGAATATGGCTGGCGAAAAGGCGCAGCTGGCCGGTGGTGCGTCCACGCTCGCCCTCAAGGCGACCCGCCGGCAGGCCGGTTTCCTGCGTGCCGATTTCAGTAATGGCGGCAGCGCGCGCTTCGATTTCGTCGGCAATGGCTTCGAGGAACAGGGCGCGTTCTTCGCGGCTTGTATAACCATAAGTCCAGAAAGCATCTTCTGCCGCTTCGCAGGCGCGCGCCACCAGATCGGGCGTACCGACTGCGAATTCATGTGATGGACCCGTCGCCGGTGTCGAGGCAAAAGTCGTCTCCCCCGCAACCCACTCGCCAGCTATCAGGTGTTGTCCATGGGGTGTCCAGCTCATCTCAATTCCTTTCCATCTGCTCTTGCAGCAAGTCAGTCTATCGCGGCGCGATCTTCATATTATACCGATCCGTTTTCTGCACGCCTTGGCGGCTAAAAGGGATCGGGAAGGCATGGATACATGGAATAGAGAGAATTGTCGCGTAACACCACAGTTACATTCTTCGTAATGTCCCGCTATGAGGGATTTTGAATCGCAAGTTCGGGTGAGAGGGCGAATATCCGAAGCAGCAGGTGATTCATCGCGCTGGTCGCCGTCATTGTTGCGGCGGTCAGCGTGGTGTGGATAACAGGATGTCTTTGAAAAAGCCGGGAAAACCGGCCTTTTCACAGAAAGGCAAAAATTCTTTTGCTTTCTTTTTCAGCACTTGCTTGACACTTGTTCGCGAACCCCTTAAACGACCGCTCACACCGACGGAAACGCCGGTGGTGACCGAAGCCTACGGGCTTTAGAAAATGCGCGGGTGTAGCTCAGTTGGTTAGAGTGCCGGCCTGTCACGCCGGAGGTCGCGGGTTCGAGCCCCGTCACTCGCGCCACTTTCCTTCAACACAATCAAATGCACTGTTGAACTGAAAGTGGCGCTCCACGCCTCCTCATTTGTTTCCCTTTTTTTGTATTTCATGTCGTGCAAGCATTTGTGTGCTGCTGCGCCGTGGGCCTATTCTAGTGGATTGAATTTGACGTTTGAATCCCGGCTGACATAGATGCTGTTTCAAACGTCAAATTCGAAAAATCCACTAGATACATATAGTTGCTAGTGGTCTTTTTGATTCCAACATTTGCTCAGCGCGTGAACCGAGGGAGGCAAATGTTGGAATCAGACCACTAGCGGCCTGTTTTCGGGGTGTTTTGCAAAGCTTGTGAATGAATTGCAGAATATCGCAATTCTTCTCCAAACATGCGCTTGACACTTGTTCGCGAACCCCTTAAACGACCGCTCACACCGACGGAAACGGCGGTGGTGACCGAAGCCTACGGGCTTTAAAAAATGCGCGGGTGTAGCTCAGTTGGTTAGAGTGCCGGCCTGTCACGCCGGAGGTCGCGGGTTCGAGCCCCGTCACTCGCGCCACTTTCCTTCAACATAATCAAATGCACTGTTGAACTGAAAGTGGCGCTCCACGCCATTTCTCGAACTTTCCTTATAAATGATCGCCAAAACTGTTTAGACGAATTTGTTCGTCCGCCGGTTTGTGCGAGCCAGTCTCTCTTATCGGGAGAATTGCTTCCAGGAGAGATAAGCGACCGAGAGAACGATCACGCCGATCACGAGAAGGTCGCCGCCAGCGAGCAGAAAATCTTGCATGTGTGACCTCCCTTCGTTCCGATTCCAAGCAATGTCCTTATGATAAAGTCTGCTCTGCCGATCTGAAGGCATGGCTTGGCGTGCTGAGACAGTGCGGAGCTGGTTCCATTCTCCATATTGCGGCTTGCGCGAAAGAAATTTGCGTACAGCAGAGCGCGGGTGTATTCGCGGGAGGCGGGGAGCGGGATGGATCGCATGGGCGCGCTCGCATTTCTCCCGCCTGACGAAGCGTTCGAAATGGTTCGCAAACGTAGTTTATTAATAATGCCGTTGATTCTCTTTGCTGTTGTCAGCGGGAAGGCATCATGAGACAGTGCCTCACAAAATTATGATCTTACTGTGCCAGGACGGGGGCAGAACGAGTTCAGCCGGGTTATTCGGGCCCGAGGTCATGCCTTATTAAGCATCTCGACCCGACTATGCCCACCTGAAGGCGCTGGAGGGGTTGCGCTTCAACGCGGGCTGCGCTAACCGTCCCCGCGAAAGCGCTTAGTTCGCACGGCATGCCTTTTGAAGCTGCTTGGGGCGACGAGGATGCAATAGATGCAATGTGTCGCATGGTCGTGGGCTTCAAAAAGCTTATGACAGGCGGCGCAGCCTCGTATTCAAGCCGGATAAAGGATCATGAACGAGCTTTTAAGTTCCTATTTGCCGATTGTCATCTTTCTCGGCATCGCAATGGTAATCGGTGTAGCCCTTCTGGTTGCGCCGTTCCTCGTCGCATATAGACAGCCAGACCCGGAAAAGCTTTCAGCTTACGAGTGCGGCTTCAATGCCTTCGATGACGCCCGTATGAAATTCGACATCCGTTTCTATCTCGTGTCGATTCTCTTCATCATCTTCGATCTTGAAGTCGCCTTCCTGTTTCCGTGGGCTGTGTCCTTCGGTTCCATCGGCTGGTTTGGCTTCGCGTCGATGATGTTGTTCCTTGGCGTCCTCACCATCGGCTTCATCTATGAATGGAAGAAGGGAGCGCTGGAATGGGATTGACCACAGCCAACACCACACTCGTGGCTCCGCAGCCGAAGGGCATTCTTGACCCGCGCACGGGCAAGCCTGTCGGTTCCGACGATGCTTTCTTCAACGATCTGAACAGCGAACTGTCCGACAAGGGCTTCATCGTCACATCTGCTGACGCTCTGATCACCTGGGCGCGCACCGGTTCTCTGATGTGGATGACCTTCGGTCTCGCCTGCTGCGCTGTGGAAATGATGCACATTTCCATGCCGCGCTACGACGCCGAACGCTTTGGTATCGCACCGCGCGCGTCTCCGCGTCAGTCCGATGTGATGATCGTTGCAGGGACGCTGACCAACAAGATGGCGCCCGCTCTGCGCAAGGTCTACGACCAGATGCCTGAGCCGCGCTATGTGATCTCGATGGGTTCCTGCGCCAATGGCGGCGGCTACTACCACTATTCCTATTCGGTGGTTCGTGGCTGTGACCGCGTGGTTCCGGTCGATATCTACGTGCCGGGCTGCCCGCCCACTGCGGAAGCGCTGCTTTACGGCATTCTTATGCTGCAGAAGAAGATCCGCCGCACGGGTACGATCGAGCGTTAATCCGGTCACTGGACCGGTTTGCGTCATACAGGTTTTGTTAGGGTTCGACTGACACCGCCGCGTGGGATTTCTCCCAAAAGTCTCCCAGGGCATGTGCAGTGTGAGTTCTAAATAAGGAAGTTAGGGAAATGAGCGAAGAAGCTCTCGGTGAACTTTCCGGCTACATCAAGGAACGCCTCGGCGATGCAATCGAAGAGGCGAAGCTGGCCTATGGCGAGCTGACGCTTTCTGTTCCGGTGACGAGCCTTATCAGCGTTCTGACCTTCCTGCGTGACGATGTTCAATGCCAGTTCGTCAATCTGACGGATATTTCCGGCGTTGACTACCCGCAGCGCGCCAATCGCTTCGATGTGGTCTATCAGCTGATGTCGCCGCGTCAGAACCAGCGCATCCGCGTCAAGGTTCAGGCAGACGAAGACACGCTGGTTCCATCGGCGGTTTCGGTTTTCGTTGGCGCCGAATGGTATGAACGCGAAACCTACGACATGTATGGCGTGTTGTTCTCCGGCCACCCGGATCTGCGTCGCCTCCTGACCGACTATGGTTTTGAAGGCCATCCGCTGCGCAAGGATTTCCCTCTGACCGGCTTTGTGGAAGTGCGTTACAGCGACGAGCTGAAGCGCGTCATCTACGAACCTGTCGAACTGCGTCAGGAATTCCGCAATTTCGATTTTCTCTCGCCATGGGAAGGGACGGAATACGTCCTGCCGGGCGATGAGAAGGCAAAGACGAACTGAGCGACGGGAAGCTGAACATGGCTGAGACTCAGGTCCGCAATTTCAATATCAACTTTGGTCCGCAGCATCCCGCCGCGCACGGTGTGCTGCGACTGGTGCTTGAACTCGACGGCGAAGTCGTCGACCGCGTCGATCCGCATATCGGTCTGCTGCATCGCGGCACCGAGAAGCTGATGGAAGCCAAAACCTATCTTCAGGCTGTGCCTTATCTCGACCGCCTCGACTACGTGGCGCCGATGAACCAGGAACATGCCTATGCGCTTGCCGTTGAACGCCTTATGGGCATCGACGTGCCGAAGCGCGGTCAGTTGATCCGCGTTCTCTATTCGGAAATCGGCCGTATCCTGAACCACCTTCTGAACGTGACCACGCAGGCCATGGACGTTGGCGCACTGACGCCGCCACTTTGGGGCTTCGAAGAGCGCGAAAAGCTGATGGTGTTCTACGAACGCGCCTGTGGCGCTCGTATGCACGCTGCCTATTTCCGTCCGGGTGGTGTCCATCAGGACCTGCCGGATCAGCTCGTTGAAGACATCGGCAAATGGATCGATCCGTTCTTCAAGACGCTCAACAACCTTGATGACCTCATCACGCCGAACCGTATTTTCAAGCAGCGTAACGTCGATATCGGCGTGGTGTCGCTGGAAGATGCATGGGCATGGGGCTTCTCGGGCGTCATGGTGCGCGGTTCGGGCGCTGCATGGGATCTGCGCAAGTCGCAGCCTTATGAGTGCTACAACGAGATGGAATTCGACATTCCGATCGGCAAGAACGGCGACTGCTATGACCGCTACCTGATCCGCATGGAAGAAATGCGCCAGTCGGCGCGCATCATGCGCCAGTGCGTTGACCTGCTTCTCGGCAAGGAGCGCGTCGGTCCGGTTTCCAATACCGACAACAAGATCGTGCCGCCGAAGCGCGGCGAGATGAAGCGTTCAATGGAAGCGCTCATCCACCACTTCAAGCTTTACACGGAAGGCTACCATGTGCCTGCCGGTGAAGTTTACGCAGCAGTTGAAGCGCCGAAGGGCGAATTTGGCGTCTTCCTCGTTTCGGACGGCTCCAACAAACCTTATCGCTGCAAGCTGCGCGCTCCGGGCTTTGCCCATCTTCAGGCCATGGATTTCCTGTGCCGCGGCCATATGCTGGCTGACGTGTCGGCAATTCTTGGCTCGCTCGATATCGTGTTTGGTGAGGTTGACCGCTGATGTCCGTTCGCCGTCTCGCAGATGATGCCGTCCAGCCAGCCGCTTTCGCGTTCAACGCGGAAAATCAGGACTGGGCGCACAAGACGATTGCAAAATTCCCCGATGGCCGTCAGCAGTCGGCTGTCATTCCGTTGCTCATGCGTGCGCAGGAGCAGGACGGCTGGGTCACGAAAGCTGCCATCGAACATGTGGCAGCCATGCTCGACATGCCGCTGATCCGCGTTCTGGAAGTCGCTACTTTCTATACGCAGTTCCAGCTCAAGCCTGTCGGCACGCGCGCTCACATTCAGGTTTGCGGTACGACCCCGTGCATGTTGCGTGGCTCGGAAGCGCTGATGGATGTCTGCCGTCACAAGATCAACCACGATCCCTTCGAGCTTAATGCCGACGGTACGCTGTCGTGGGAAGAAGTCGAATGCCAGGGCGCTTGCGCCAATGCGCCGATGGTCATGATCTTCAAGGACGCCTATGAAGATCTGACGCCGGAACGCCTTGCTGAGATCATCGACGCTTTCGAAGCTGGCAAGGGCGACACCGTCAAGCCGGGCCCGCAGATTGGCCGTGAAACGTCCAATCCGGTTGACGGTCTGACGTCGCTGACCGAAGATCTGGATTACAAGAAGATCGGTCTCGAAACCCGCAAGGCATCGGATGCCGCGACCGCCAAGGCGAAGGCCGAAGCGGAAGCAAAGGCCAAGGCGGAAGCCGAAGCCAAGGCCGCCGAAGAAGCGAAGAACGTCGCTCCGTCGAACGCTGCAAAGCCGGTCACCAATGCGCCCGAAACCGATCCGGCCCTGAAGACGCCTTCGGACGTCAAGGTGCCGAAGACTGCCGAGAAGGCCGCTTCGGTTGATACGAAGCAGTCGTTCAAGCTTGACGATGCCAATCGTCCGGTTGCCATGGAGCGCCCGGAAGTAGTTGACGACCTGAAGCTGATCTCCGGCGTTGGCCCGAAGATTGAAGGAACCCTGCATGAGCTTGGCATCTTCACCTTCAAGCAGGTTGCGGCCTGGAAGAAGGCCGAGCGTGAATGGGTTGACGGTTATCTCAGCTTCCATGGTCGTATCGAGCGCGAAGACTGGGTGAAGCAAGCCAAGGCTTTGGCCAAGGGCGGCGTCGAGGAATACATCAAGGTATTCGGAAAGAAGCCGGTATGATGACTTCGATATTCGCAAACACGAACGGAAACAGGTGAGACATGCTGGCTGATAAAGATCGCATCTTCACCAATATTTACGGCTTCAAGGATCGCTCCCTCAAGGGTGCCATGGCGCGCGGCCATTGGGACAACACCAAGGGTTTCATCGAAAAGGGCCGTGACTGGATCATCGACGAGATGAAGGCGTCGGGCCTGCGTGGTCGCGGCGGCGCCGGCTTCCCGACGGGGCTCAAATGGTCGTTCATGCCCAAGCAGAGTGACGGTCGCCCGCATTACCTCGTCGTCAATGCCGACGAATCCGAACCGGGCACCTGTAAGGACCGCGAAATTCTGCGCCACGATCCGCATACGCTGATCGAAGGTTGCGTGATCGCCGGTTGCGCCATGGGCGCACACACCGCTTATATCTATATTCGCGGCGAATTCATGCGTGAGCGTGAAGCCCTGCAGGCAGCAATCGACGAGTGCTACGAAGCTGGTCTGCTTGGCAAGGACAACAAGTGCGGCTGGGATATGGACATTTTTGTCTCCCATGGCGCTGGCGCTTATATCTGCGGCGAAGAAACCGCGCTGCTCGAAAGCCTTGAAGGCAAGAAGGGCCAGCCGCGCCTGAAGCCGCCATTCCCGGCCAATATGGGTCTTTATGGCTGCCCGACGACCGTGAACAACGTGGAATCGATTGCGGTTGCGCCGACGATCCTGCGTCGCGGCGGTGCATGGTTCTCGTCCATCGGTCGTCCGAACAATGTCGGCACCAAGCTGTTCCAGATTTCTGGTCATGTGAACACGCCTTGCGTCGTGGAAGAGGGCCTTGGCATTTCGTTCCGCGAGCTGATCGAAAAGCACGCTGGCGGCATTCGCGGCGGCTGGGACAATCTGTTGGCGGTTATTCCCGGCGGCGCATCCTGCCCGGTCATCAAGGGCGAAGACATGATGGACGCCATCATGGATTTCGACGGCATGCGCGACAAGAAATCGTCGTTCGGCACCGGCGGCCTGATCGTCATGGACAAGTCCACCGACATCATCAAGGCGATTGCCCGTCTGTCGGCGTTCTTCAAGCACGAAAGCTGCGGCCAGTGCACGCCGTGCCGCGAAGGCACCGGCTGGATGTGGCGCGTGATGGAACGCATGGTCAAGGGCAATGCGCAGAAGCGCGAAATCGACATGCTGTTCGACGTGACCAAGCAGATTGAAGGTCACACGATCTGCGCGCTTGGCGACGCGGCTGCATGGCCGATTCAGGGTCTGATCCGCAATTTCCGTCCGGAGATTGAAAAGCGCATTGATGATTATACACGCAACGCCGTGCAGAGCCGCAATATCCGTCTGGAAGCAGCGGAATAAGGCTGAACGGTTTGTGTGAGCCTGCCCGACAGGGCATGGCCCCGAAAAGTGCCTGGCGGTTTTCGGAAAAGGCCATGCCAATACAAGGGCAGGCGCAAGAGTTTGAGATCTGGAAAATGCGGCTTAAGCCGCAGGTTTGGATAAACGATGGCAAAGATCAAGGTTGACGGCACAGAGATCGAAGTACCCGATCACTATACGCTCCTTCAGGCTGCCGAAGCCGCGGGCGCTGAAGTGCCGCGGTTCTGTTTCCACGAACGGCTTTCCATCGCCGGAAACTGCCGTATGTGTCTGGTTGAAGTAAAGGGTGGACCGCCGAAGCCGGCGGCATCCTGCGCTATGGGCGTGCGCGATCTGCGTCCCGGCCCGAACGGCGAAGCCCCTGAAATCTTCACCAACACGCCGATGGTCAAGAAGGCCCGAGAAGGCGTGATGGAATTCCTGCTCATCAATCACCCGCTGGATTGCCCGATCTGCGATCAGGGCGGCGAGTGCGATCTGCAGGATCAGGCAATGGCTTTCGGCACCGACGGTTCGCGCTATCGCGAAAACAAGCGCGCGGTCGAAAACAAATATATCGGCCCGCTCGTCAAGACGGTGATGACGCGCTGCATTCACTGCACGCGCTGCGTCCGCTTCACGACGGAAGTGGCTGGCATTTCCGAACTCGGCCTCATCGGCCGTGGTGAAGACGCCGAGATCACCACCTATCTCGAACGCGCCATGACCTCGGAATTGCAGGGCAACGTGATCGACCTTTGCCCGGTTGGCGCTCTGACCTCGCGTCCTTACGCGTTCCAGGCGCGTCCGTGGGAATTGAACAAGACTGAAACCATCGATGTGATGGACGCGGTCGGTTCAAACATCCGCGTCGATACGCGTGGCCGCGAAGTGATGCGCATCATGCCGCGCGTCAACGAAGCGGTGAACGAAGAGTGGATTTCCGACAAGACCCGCTTCATCTGGGACGGCCTGCGCACCCAGCGCCTCGACCGCCCTTATGTCCGCAAGGATGGCCGTCTGGTCGCCGCAAGCTGGCCGGAAGCTTTCGCTGCCATTGCAGCCAAGGTTTCGGCAACGTCGGCTGATAAGATCGGCGCTGTTGCAGGCGATCTGGCTTCGGTCGAGGAAATCTATGCGCTGAAGGGCCTGATGGCTTCGCTCGGCTCTGCCAATATCGACAGCCGTCAGGATGGCGCTGCCGTTGATCCGGCTCTCGGTCGTGCAAGCTATCTCTTCAACGCGACCATCGAAGGCATTGAAAACGCTGATGCTCTGCTCATCATCGGTTCCAATCCACGCGTTGAAGCCGCTGTTCTGAACGCACGTATTCGCAAGCGTCAGCGCATGGGCCATTTCCCGGTCGCTCTGATCGGCGAACAGGCAGAACTGCGTTACAATTACGAATATCTGGGCGCAGGTGCCGACACACTGGCATCGGTCGCTGCTGGCGCCAACGCGTTCCGCGACGTGCTGGCCAAGGCCGAACGTCCGCTGATCATCATCGGTCAGGGCGCGATCACCGGCGAAAACGGTCGTGCGGTTCTGGCGACGGCCGCCAAGCTTGCTCAGGACGTTGGCGCGATCAAGGATGAGTGGAACGGCTTCTCCGTTCTGCACACTGCCGCTTCGCGCGTTGGCGCTCTGGACCTCGGCTTTGTGCCGGGTGAGGGCGGCAAGGCAGCTGGCGACATGCTGGGCAATCTGGATGTCGTGTTCCTGCTCGGTGCAGACGAACTCGACATGACCCGTAAGGGCCCGAGCTTCGTTGTTTACATCGGCACGCACGGCGATGCCGGTGCACACGCCGCCGATGTGATCCTGCCGGGCGCAGCCTATACGGAAAAGTCGGGCACCTGGCTCAACACCGAAGGTCGCGTACAGCTTGGCAGCCGCGCCGGTTTCGCACCGGGCGAAGCGAAGGAAGACTGGGCAATCCTGCGTGCTCTTTCCGATACGCTGGGCAAGCGCCTGCCGTTCGATAGCTTGCAGCAGCTTCGCGCCAAGCTTTATGCGGACTACCCGCACATGCTGGCCATCGACACCATCACGCCTGCTTCCGCCGACGATCTCGTCGCGCTGGCAGGCAAGGCTTCCAACCTGGGCGGCGGCGCTGCGTTCGTTTCCCCGGTCAAGGACTTCTACCTGACGAACCCAATTGCGCGCGCTTCCGCCGTCATGGCCGAATGCTCGGCGCTCGCGGCTGGCGGCTTCAGCCAAGCTGCCGAGTAAGCGAGAGAGAGACGGAACAATGGAAGGAATTTTTGCAGCTTACGTCTTACCCGCGCTGATCATGGCGCTGAAGTCGGTCGTTCTGCTCGTCGTATTGCTGATCGTCGTCGCTTACCTGCTTTATGCGGATCGCAAGATCTGGGCAGCGGTGCAGCTTCGTCGCGGCCCGAACGTTGTCGGTCCCTGGGGTCTGTTCCAGGCTTTCGCCGACTTGTTGAAGTTCGTCTTCAAGGAACCGATCATTCCGTCGGGCGCAAACAAGGGTGTCTTCCTCCTTGCGCCCTTCGTCTCTGCCGTTCTCGCAATGGCAACCTGGGCCGTTATCCCGGTCAATGAAGGCTGGGCTATCGCCAACATCAATGTCGGCATTCTCTATATCTTCGCCATTTCTTCGCTTGAAGTTTACGGCGTGATCATGGGCGGCTGGGCCTCCAACTCAAAGTACCCGTTCCTCGGCGCGCTCCGTTCGGCGGCGCAGATGGTTTCCTACGAAGTTTCCATCGGCTTTGTGATTGTTACCGTTCTGCTGACGGTTGGCTCGCTCAACCTGACCGACATTGTGCTTTCGCAGAACACCGGCCTCGGCACCATGCTCGGCCTGCCTGCATCGTTCCTCGACTGGAACTGGCTCTGCCTGTTCCCGATGTTCGTGATCTTCTTCATTTCGGCGCTTGCTGAAACGAACCGTCCGCCTTTCGATCTTGTCGAAGCTGAATCCGAACTCGTGGCCGGTCACATGATCGAATATTCGTCCACGCCGTTCCTTCTGTTCTTCCTCGGCGAGTATGTGGCGATCACGCTGATGTGCGCCCTGATGACCACGCTCTTCCTCGGCGGCTGGCTGCCTCCGGTTGACGTTTGGTTCCTCAACTGGGTTCCGGGCATCATCTGGTTCATGCTCAAGCTCTGCCTCTGCTTCTTCATGTTCGCCATGGTGAAGGCTTTCGTACCGCGTTACCGCTATGACCAACTGATGCGTCTGGGTTGGAAGGTTTTCCTGCCGATCTCGCTCTTCATGGTTGTCGCCACCGCGACCTTCCTCAAAGTCTTCGGTCTGGCGTAAGGAGAAATAACAATGGCTTCAATCGCTCAAGCAGCCAAATCGCTCCTTCTCAAGGAATTCGTCGGCGCGTTCTTTCTTTCCATGCGCCAGTTCTTCGCGCCGAAGGCGACGTTGAACTACCCGCATGAAAAGGGCCCCGTTTCGCCCCGTTTCCGTGGCGAACATGCGCTGCGGCGTTATCCCAACGGTGAAGAACGCTGCATCGCCTGCAAGCTTTGCGAAGCAATCTGCCCGGCACAGGCCATCACCATTGAGGCCGGTCCGCGCCGCAACGACGGCACCCGCCGTACGGTGCGTTACGATATCGACATGGTGAAGTGCATTTATTGCGGCTTCTGCCAGGAAGCATGTCCGGTGGATGCCATCGTCGAAGGCCCGAACTTCGAGTTCGCGACGGAGACGCGCGAAGAGCTTTACTACGACAAGGACAAGCTCCTCGCCAATGGTGACCGTTGGGAACGCGAAATCGCGCGCAATATCGCGATGGATGCGCCTTATCGCTGATCGGGTTCCCGATCAGTTCGAGTGTCAGATCGAATTTTCGGTCAGTCCGATGCTCGGACAAGAGTTTATGAATAAAGCGGGCAAAGCAATAGGGCTTTGCTCACGGAAAGGTGTTGGGGGATCCCCATGCTGACAGGTATTGCGGCAGCGTTTTTCTATCTGTTCGCTTTCATCATGATCGCAAGCGCGTTCATGGTGATTGCGGCACGCAACCCCGTGCATTCGGTGCTGTTTCTGATCCTCACATTCTTCAATGCGGCAGCTCTGTTCCTGCTGACCGGGGCCGAGTTCCTCGCCATGATCCTGCTCGTCGTTTACGTCGGCGCTGTGGCGGTTCTCTTCCTCTTCGTCGTCATGATGTTGGATGTGGATTTCTCGGAACTGAAGCGCGGTGCGCTGCAATATGCGCCGGTCGGCGCTCTGGTCGGGTTGATCCTGCTGGGCGAACTGATCTTCGTCTTCGCGAGCAACATGTTTGCACCGAAGCTGGGGCAGGGCGCTGTGCCGATCCCGAATATCGCCGAGCGGTCCAATACCGCTGCTCTGGGCGACATTCTCTACACCGACTTCGTCTTCTACTTCCAGGTTGCTGGTCTCGTCCTTCTGGTCGCGATGATCGGCGCTATCGTTCTGACGCTGCGGCACAAGCCGAATGTCAAGCGCCAGTCCATCTCGGCCCAGGTTGCTCGCACGCCGGAAACGGCGATTGAGATCAAGAAGGTCGAAACGGGCAAAGGCATCTAAGGATAAGCATATGGAAATCGGTATCGCTCATTATCTGACCGTTTCGGCCATCCTGTTCACGCTTGGCGTCTTCGGCATCTTTTTGAACCGCAAGAACGTCATCGTTATCCTGATGTCGATCGAATTGATCCTGCTTTCGGTCAATCTCAACTTCGTGGCGTTCTCCAGCCAGCTCGGCGACATGGTCGGGCAGGTCTTCGCCCTTTTCGTTCTGACTGTTGCGGCTGCTGAAGCGGCCATCGGTCTGGCAATTCTCGTTGTTTTCTTCCGTAATCGCGGTTCCATCGCGGTGGAAGACGTCAATGTTATGAAAGGTTGACGGGCAAATGCTCTACTACGCGATCGTCTTCCTTCCGCTTATCGGCTTTCTTATTGCTGGCTTGTTCGGCAATAAGATCGGCGCAAAAGCGAGTGAATACATCACTTCCGGCCTTATGGTTATCGTCGCGATCTGCTCGTGGATCGTGTTCTTCCAGATTCCAATGGGCGACGGTGAAACTGTGCGCATTCCGGTGCTGCATTGGGTCACGTCCGGTTCGCTGTCCTTCGATTGGGCGCTGCGTGTCGATACGCTGACCGGCGTCATGCTCGTTGTCGTGAACTCGGTTTCGGCTCTCGTGCATATCTATTCGATTGGATATATGCACCACGATCCGCATCGTCCGCGCTTCTTCGCCTATCTGTCGCTGTTCACCTTCGCGATGCTCATGCTGGTTACGTCGGACAATCTGGTTCAGATGTTCTTCGGCTGGGAAGGCGTGGGTCTGGCGTCCTATCTTCTGATCGGTTTCTGGTTCAAGAAGCCTTCGGCCAATGCCGCCGCCATGAAGGCCTTCGTCGTCAACCGCGTTGGTGACTTCGGCTTCCTGCTTGGCATCTTCGGCCTGTTCGCTCTGTTCCAGTCGGTTGATTACAACACGATCTTCGCTGCTGCCGCCAATTATCTGCCGGCAGAAGGCGCTGCGGATGCAGGTCAGGTCGTGCTGAACTTCCTCGGCTATGAACTGCACAAGGAAACGGCACTGACCGTTGTTTGCCTGCTTCTGTTCATGGGCGCGATGGGTAAGTCGGCGCAGTTCCTGCTGCACACCTGGCTTCCGGACGCTATGGAAGGCCCGACACCTGTTTCGGCTCTCATTCACGCCGCAACCATGGTGACCGCGGGTGTGTTCATGGTCGCGCGCATGTCGCCGATCTTCGAACTGTCGCATACAGCTCTTCTGGTCGTCACCATCATCGGCGCCACCACCGCATTCTTTGCGGCAACGGTTGCCCTGGTGCAGAACGATATCAAGCGCGTTATCGCTTATTCGACCTGTTCGCAGCTGGGCTATATGTTCGTGGCTCTCGGCGTGGGCGCTTACGGCGCTGCGGTGTTCCACCTGTTCACGCACGCCTTCTTCAAGGCTCTCCTGTTTCTTTGCGCCGGTTCGGTTATCCATTCCGTGTCGGAAGAGCAGGACATGCGTCGCATGGGGGGCTTACGCAAGCTGATCCCGGTTACCTACTGGATGATGCTCATCGGTACGGTTGCTATTACGGGTCTTGGCATTCCGGGCACGATTATCGGTACGGCAGGCTTTTTCTCGAAGGATGCGATCATTGAATCGACGTTCGCTTCGCACAGCCCGGCTGCTGGCTACGCCTTCACGCTGCTCGTCGTCTCGGCTCTGTTCACGAGCTTCTATTCCTGGCGTCTGATTTTCATGACCTTCTTCGGCAAGCCGCGCGCTTCGGCGGAAGTCATGCATCACGTCCATGAATCGCCGCCCGTGATGCTGGTGCCGTTGTTCGTTCTTGCTGTCGGCGCAATCCTTGCCGGTGTGGTGTTCAAGGAATTCTTCTTCGGTCATGACTATGCCGAATTCTGGAAGGGCGCTCTGTTCACGCTGCCGACCAACGAGATCCTCGATGAGTACCATCATGTTCCGACCTGGGTTAAGCTGTCGCCTTTCACGGCTATGATCATCGGCTTCATCGTTGCCTGGATCTTCTACATCCGGTCGCCGGAAATGCCGAAGGCACTGGCAGAACGCCATCGCGGTCTGTACCAGTTCCTGCTGAACAAGTGGTATTTCGACGAACTCTACGACTTCCTCTTCGTTCGTCCGGCCAAGTGGCTCGGTCGTGTCTTCTGGAAGGGTGGCGACGGCTGGCTCATTGACGGCTTCGGTCCGGATGGTATCTCGGCCCGTGTGCTTGATGTCACCAACCGCGTCGTCAAGATGCAGTCCGGATATCTTTATCATTACGCATTCGCGATGCTGATCGGCGTCGCCGCGCTCGTCACCTGGATGATGCTCGGGAGCTCTTTCTGATGACCGACTGGCCAATTCTCTCAACGGTCACGTTTCTGCCGCTCGTCGGCGCGTTACTGATCCTTCTGATCAAGGACGACAGCGAGGCTTCGCGTCGCAACATCCGCAACGTCGCTTTGCTGACAACGGTGTTCGTCTTTATCCTGTCGCTCGTCGTCTGGGCCGGGTTCGATAATTCGAACGCTGGCTTCCAGATGGTCGAGCAGGTCGACTGGATGGGCGGCGGTATCAGCTACCATATGGGCGTGGACGGTATCTCCGTCCTGTTCGTGGTGCTGTCCGCTTTCCTGATGCCGTTCTGCATTCTTGCAAGCTGGGTGTCTGTCGAAAAGCGCGTCAAGGAATACATGATCGCGTTCCTCATTCTGGAAACGCTCATGATCGGCGTGTTCTGCGCTCTCGACCTCTTCCTGTTCTACGTGTTCTTCGAAGCAAGCCTTATCCCGATGTTCATCATCATCGGCGTGTGGGGCGGCAAGCGTCGCGTTTATGCAAGCTTGAAGTTCTTCCTTTATACGCTGCTGGGCTCCGTGCTGATGCTCATCGCCATCATGGCCATGTATTGGCAGGCTGGCACGATGAACATCGTCGAACTGCAGAAGTTCAGCTTCCCCGCTGGCATGCAAACATGGCTATGGCTTGCCTTCTTCGCGTCGTTTGCGGTCAAGATGCCGATGTGGCCGGTCCACACCTGGCTTCCGGATGCGCACGTTGAAGCGCCGACGGCAGGCTCGGTCATTCTGGCCGGTATCCTTCTGAAGCTCGGCGGCTACGGCTTCCTGCGTTTCTCGCTGCCGATGTTCCCGCTGGCTTCTGCCGATTTCGCGCCGCTTGTCTTCACGCTGTCGGTGATCGCCATCATCTACACGTCTCTGGTGGCTCTGGTTCAGGAAGACATCAAGAAACTGATTGCTTACTCGTCCGTCGCACACATGGCCTATGTGACCATGGGTATCTTCGCGGCCAATGAGCAGGGCATTCAGGGCGCAATCTTCCAGATGCTTTCGCACGGTATCGTGTCGGGCGCGCTCTTCCTTTGCGTCGGCGTGATCTATGACCGTATGCATACCCGTGAGATCGCGGCGTTCGGCGGTCTGGTGAACAACATGCCGAAATATGCGGTGGCCTTCCTCATCTTCACGATGGCGAATGTCGGCCTGCCGGGTACTTCGGGCTTCATCGGTGAATTCCTGACGCTGTTCGGTGTGTTCCGGGTCAATACCTGGGTGGCGCTGTTCGCAACCACGGGCGTCATTCTCTCGGCGGCCTATGCGCTGTGGCTTTACCGCAAGGTGATCTTCGGTGCGCTCGACAAGGAAAGCCTCAAGGCGCTCCTCGATCTCAGCCCGCGTGAGAAGATCATTCTCTATCCGCTCGTGGTACTCACCATCTTCTTCGGCGTGTATCCGGCACCGGTCTTCAATGCGACTGCAAGTGCTGTGACCGCTCTGGTTCAACATTACGACGCTGCAATTGGCGGAGCCGCCAATGCAATGCTGGCACAGTAAGAAAATAAAGGCGTAAGGTCATGCAGACTGATCTGATAGCTCATCTGACCCTTGCAGCGCCGGAGGTTCTCCTGGCTGTAGGCGCCTTGGCACTGCTTATGATCGGCGTGTTCTCTGGCGAGCGTGCAACCACGCTCGTCAACGGACTGTCCGTCGCAGTGCTGATTGCAGCGCTGGCACTGGTTGTTCTATTCCCGGCGAATGGTTCCGCTTTCGGCGGCGCCATCGTCAATGACGGTTTTGGCCGCTTCATGAAGGTGCTGACGCTGATCGGCTCCATCGTCACGCTCGTCATGTCGGTCGGTTTCGCCAAGGCGGAAAAGTTCGACAAGTTCGAGTTCCCGGTCCTGATCGTCATTTCGACGCTCGGCATGCTGTTGATGGTGTCGGCCTCCAACATGCTGTCGCTTTATCTCGGTCTCGAACTGCAGTCGCTGGCGCTTTACGTACTGGCTGCGTTCAACCGCGACAGCGTTCGCTCCACAGAAGCCGGTCTGAAGTATTTCGTTCTCGGCTCGCTGTCCTCGGGCATGCTGCTTTACGGCATCTCGCTTGTTTACGGCTATACCGGCCATATCGGTTTCGCCGAAATCGCCCAGGCTGTTTCGGGCGGCCAGCGTGAGCTTGGTCTGGTGTTCGGTCTGGTCTTCATTCTGGCCGGTCTGGCATTCAAGATTTCCGCCGTTCCGTTCCACATGTGGACGCCGGACGTCTATGAAGGTGCGCCGACCCCGGTAACGGCCTTCTTTGCCGCCGCTCCGAAGATGGCCGCCATGGCGCTTATCATCCGCGTCGTCTCCGAAGCCTTCGCTCCGGTCACCCATGACTGGCAGCAGGTTGTGATCTTCATCGCAATCGCTTCGATGGTTCTCGGTGCCTTCGCCGCTATCGGCCAGCGCAATATCAAGCGTCTGATGGCTTATTCGTCGATCAGCCACATGGGCTATGCCCTTGTGGGTCTGGCTGCTGGTACGGCCATCGGTGTGAAGGGCGTGGCCATTTACATGGCGATCTATCTTGCCATGACGCTCGGCACCTTTGCCTTCATTCTCGCCATGCGCACCAAGGATGGCAATGTTGAGAACATCGGCGATCTGGCCGGTCTGTCGCGCACCAATCCGGTGCTGGCAACGATCATGACGATCTTCCTGTTCTCGCTCGCCGGTATCCCGCCGCTCGCCGGATTCTTCGGCAAGTGGTACACCTTCCTTGCTGCCGTGCAGGCGGGTCTCTATCCGCTGGCGATCATCGGTATCGTGGCTTCGGTCGTGGGCGCGTTCTACTACCTGCGCATGATCAAGATCATGTGGTTCGATGAGCCGGTTGGTGGTTTCGTGCCGGTCGCGGGCGAGCTGCGTCTCGTTCTCGGCGTTACGGGCGCTTTCGTGCTCTTCTACGTCTTCCTCGCTGGTCCAATCGGCGGATTTGCCGAAGCCGCAGCAAAGACGTTCTTCTAAGTAAACTGTGACAGGTGATCGAATGCATTTTGCGCTTTCGCCTGTCGCTGAAAATGCTGGCTACCGTCTCGAGGTTTTCGAGACGGTAGGCTCCACAAACGCGGTGGCTCTGGAACGAGCAGCTGGCGGTGATCCGGGCAAGCTCTGGCTTGTCTCGAAGAGGCAGGAAAGTGGACGCGGAAGACGCGGTCGTGCCTGGTCTACTCCGGAAGGTAATCTGGCCTCCACACTTCTCCTGATCGAATCCTACGAATTGAAAACGGCGGCAACACTCGGTTTCGTTGCGGGCCTGTCGCTGGCCGATGCGCTGGAAGCGGCTTTTGCAGCAACCGGACCAGCCGTGCCGCCGAAGATCGGCCTGAAATGGCCGAATGATGTGCTGCTGGATGGTGCGAAACTGTCGGGCATTCTGCTGGAATCATCAATTCTCGCCAAGGATAGCTTTGCGATTGCCATCGGCATCGGCACCAACATCGTGGCCTTTCCCGACGATCTGCCATACGCCGCCACGTCGCTGCAGGCGCTTGGCAGCAAGTGCGATGCCGAAACGCTGTTTGCAGCCCTTTCTGACGCATGGTCCGTGAATTATCGTGTCTGGGACGAGGGACGTGGGCTGGATACGATCCGCAAACGCTGGCTGGAGCGGGCGCACGGTCTTGGTGGAAATGTCACGATGCAGGTTGAAGGCAAGGTCATCGAAGGCCGGTTCGAGACCATCGATGAAGCCTGCCGTTTCGTGATCCGCGACAATGACGGCGCGCGCATTACGGTCACAGCGGGCGATGTTTATTTCGGAACGGCAGCAACACTGCGTAAATAACAGCTTTCTTTTATCTTGCCGGGGTTGCAACTAAAGCCATTTAGGTTCAGTGGATGCGGCGAAAGCATGTCTTCCCGAAGTGCAAACTGATCCGGTTCCACTTTATAAGCAGGGTATAATTACAGAGGAAATTTCATGGCCCGATCCAATAACCCGGAACTCGTCTTTCTGCCGCTCGGCGGCGTGGGCGAAATCGGCATGAATCTCGCTATGTACGGCTTTGGACCTGCGGATAATCGCGAATGGCTGGTCGTCGACATGGGCGTGAGCTTTGCTGGGCCGGAACAGCCGGGTGCCGACCTTATCCTGCCGGACATTCGCTATCTTGAAGCGGAAAAGAACAATGTGCGCGGTATCATCATCACCCACGCGCATGAAGACCATTTTGGTGCGCTGCTCGATCTGTGGCCGCGCCTGAAGGTTCCAGTCTATGCGACGCCGTTCACCGCCGGTCTGCTGGAAGCCAAGCGCCAGTCCGAGATCAGCGCGCCGGAAATTCCGATCACCGTCTACAAGGCTGGTGAAAAGTTCGAAGTTGGCCCGTTTAAGGTTGAAGCGGTCGCTGTCACGCACTCGATCCCGGAACCTGTATCGCTCGCGATCACCACGCCGCTCGGCACGGTCGTGCATACCGGCGACTGGAAGATGGACCCGGAACCGTCGCTCGGTCCCGTCATCGATGAAGCGCGCTTCCGCGCCATTGGCGATGCCGGTGTTTTGGCGCTGATCTGCGATTCCACCAATGCCATGCGCGAGGGTGAATCCCCGTCGGAACGTCAGGTCGGCGAAAGCCTGCGCGAGCTGATCGAAAATGCGCGTGGACGCGTGGCCATCACCACCTTTTCTTCCAATGTGGGCCGCATACGCTCCATCACGGAAGCGGCGCGCGATGCGGGCCGTCAGGTTCTGGTCGTCGGTCGCTCGATGAAGCGCGCGATTTCGGTCGCGACCGAGCTTGGCTACATGGAAGGCCTGCCGGAATATCTGAGCGAAGAGGATTACGGCTATATTCCGCGTGAAAACGTGGTGATGATCCTGACCGGCAGTCAGGGCGAGCCGCGTGCGGCACTTGCCAAGCTGGCCCGCGATGAAATGCGCAGTCTGGCCCTGTCGCCGGGCGATACGGTCATTTATTCGTCGCGCGCCATTCCGGGCAACGAAAAAGCCATTCTCGACATCAAGAACCGCCTGATCGACCGGGGCATCAAGATCATCGGCGACGATGATGCATTGGTGCACGTCTCCGGCCATCCGCGTCGCAGCGAATTGAAGCGTATGTATTCCTGGGTTCGCCCGCAAATTCTCGTTCCGGTGCATGGCGAAGCTGCGCATCTGGTGGCGCAGGGCTCGCTTGGCGCGATGGAAGGGATCGGGCAGGTCGCCCAGATCCGCAATGGCGACGTGCTGCGTCTTGCCCCCGGCAAGGCCGAAATTATCGACGAAGCGCCGATTGGCCGTATCTACAAGGACGGCAAGCTGATCGGTGACGAGGAAGAGATCGGCATGGTCGAGCGCCGCAAGCTCGCTTATGTCGGCCATGTCGCCGTTTCCATCCTGCTGGACCGCGACCACAAGCTTCTCGACGAACCCGATCTGGTGACATTTGGTCTGCCGGAAGAAGACGGTCAGGGCGAGTTGATGGAAGACATCCTGCTCGATGCGGTCGTCGAGGCCGTCGATAGCATTCCCCGCGTCCGCCGCAAGGATGTCGAGCTGGTGCGTGAATCCGCGCGCCGAGCGGTGCGCGCTGCGGCAAATCAGACGTGGGGCAAAAAGCCTGTGGTGACCGTATTCGTGAATAGGATACGCTGACCGTCACGCAATAAATAAGCAGCAAGGGAGGTGCTGATGCTCGAACGTTTGAACCATGTCGCGATTGCCGTTCCGGATATCGAGGCTGCGTCCGCGCTTTATCGTGGCAAACTGGCTGCAAATGTCGGTGCGCCGCAGGCCTTGCCGGAACACGGTGTGACCGTGGTTTTCATCGACGTCGGCAACACGAAAATCGAGCTGCTGGAGCCTTTGGGTGAGGGATCACCCATTGCAGCCTTCCTCGAAAAGAACCCGTCCGGTGGTGTGCACCATCTCTGCTATGAGGTGGAGGACATTATCGCAGCGCGGGATAAGCTCAAGGCGGAAGGCGCACGTATTCTCGGCGATGGAGAGCCGAAGACCGGCGCCCATGGCAAGCCGGTCCTGTTTCTGCACCCGAAAGACTTCAACGGCACGCTGATTGAGCTGGAGGAAGTGTAATCATGTCCATCATGTCCGGCATTGCGATCTATTTCATTATCTGGTGGACGTCGCTTTTTGCGCTGCTGCCGGTCGGCCTGCGCACACAGGCTGAGGAAAATAATGTCACGCTTGGCACGGTGGCCAGCGCTCCGGCAACACCGCGCATCGGTCGCGCCTTTCTGCGCACCACTATTGTCGCCACGCTTATCTTCGCTGTCTATTATTATGTGACGCAGATCATTGGTTTTGGTCTGGACGACATTCCGCATTTTTTCCCGGATCTGACATAATCGCATTTACGAAAACAGAATGAGAAATCCAAGACTGCCTCATTTTTAGGCAGTCTTTCTTTTATGCGCAAAACAGACTGCTGGGAAATACGCTCTGAATCAAAAACTTATGATCTTATCGTAAGGTGCTGAATTATAACGGACTAAAGGAATTTCACGCTTCGGTCCTCGTTCGCTCTGGTCGCGATATGCGCCTAAGAATAAAACTAGTTTTACTTTGGCAACATATTGCAAATAGTCGCCTGCAGAAGCAGGTCTATAAATCACACAAATTCAATGGGTTATTGCGCGGCTTTTCGGGAAGCTGACGGCGAGGGTCGCGATCAATGCAAATGCAAAAAAAAAGCAAGGCTTTCGCCTTGCTAATAAAATACGCGTTCGATCCGTTTCCATGTTACTGGCGGCTGCGTAGCTCGCGCCTGGATCCATCCTCCCAAGACTTTGACCGCGTGAAAACAACGGTTTTATTCCGTTGTTGCTCTTATGATGAAAAAAATAGCGAACTGCACAGCTTTTGTCACGAAAAATCTTCTTCTGCGTCATAATTCTTTCGTGAATTTTCCTAAAAGCTAATGATATATCTGTAATATATTGAAATTGAATGTGAATTCGGAGGCGGTGTTTTGTGGCTTTGGGCGTTTTACCTGCCTGTCCTGCCTGTGGATGGTGAAAACCGCTCCGCGCAAAGCTTTTTCAGGCGGGTTTTCAACGCAAGCATAACCCGATAAGAAACCTTCAAATATGCTTAATTTTTGCCTGATTCTTGAAGCAAGCAGGCATTCTCTCTGGATCGGTGGTTACGATGCGTTTGTCGCGGTATTTTTTGCCCATTCTGAAGGAAAATCCTAAAGAGGCGGAAATCGTCTCTCATAGGCTTATGCTGCGTTCGGGCATGATCCGCCAGCAGTCGGCAGGCATCTATTCCTGGCTTCCGATTGGGCTGAAGGTGCTGAACAAGGTCTGCGATATCATCCGTGAAGAGCAGAACCGCGCTGGCGCCAACGAAATCCTGATGCCGACCATCCAGTCCGCCGATCTGTGGCGTGAAAGCGGGCGCTACGACGCTTACGGCAAGGAAATGCTACGTATTCAGGACCGTCAGGAGCGCGAAATGCTCTTCGGCCCGACCAATGAAGAGATGGTCACGGATATTTTCCGTTCCTATGTGCGCTCCTACAAGGATCTGCCGCTTAACCTCTATCATATCCAGTGGAAATTCCGCGACGAAGTCCGCCCGCGTTTCGGCGTGATGCGCTCACGCGAGTTTCTGATGAAGGACGCCTATTCGTTCGACCTCGATTATGAGGGCGCGAAGATGGCCTATTACCGCATGTTCGTCTCCTACCTGCGCACGTTTGCGCGCGTCGGTCTGCAGGCGATCCCGATGCGCGCCGACACCGGCCCAATCGGCGGTGATCTCAGCCATGAATTCATCATTCTGGCCGAAACCGGCGAAAGCCAGGTCTATTGCGACAAGGCCTATCTCGATCTGGCCGTGCCAGGCGCGGATACGGATTTCCGCAACGATGCGCAGCTGACCGATATCGTCAATCGCTGGACCACGCCTTACGCGGCAACCGACGAAATGCACGACGAAGCCGATTGGGCCAAGGTCAAGGCTGATGATCAGGTTTCGGCGCGCGGCATCGAAGTCGGTCACATCTTCCATTTCGGCACGAAATATTCCGAACCGATGGGCGCGAAAGTGCAGGGCCCGGACGGCAAGGAACATCTGGTGTCGATGGGCTCCTACGGCATCGGTCCGTCGCGCCTCGTGGCCGCAGCCATCGAAGCCTTCCACGACGATGCGGGCATCATCTGGCCAAAGGCAATTGCACCGTTCGGCGCAGGCATTGTGAACATGAAGCCCGGCGACGAAGGCTGCGATAGCGTCAGCGAGAAGCTCTACGAAGCGCTAACCAATGCCGGTGTCGATCCACTGCTGGACGATACGGATGACCGTCCCGGTGCAAAATTCGCCACCATGGACCTGATCGGCCTGCCGACGCAGGTGATCGTCGGTCCGCGCGGCGTTGCCGCTGGCGAGGTTGAAGTCAAGGACCGCAAGACCGGCGAACGCCAGAACCTGACGGTGGAAGCGGCCATCAACATGCTGACGGCTGAAGCATGAGCGGCGCGGCGGCAGCAAAGTCCGAAGGGCAGGCCAAGGCAGCTGTGAAGCCGCCGAAGTCCGGCCCTTTCTCGGCCTTCGAACGGATGATCGCGTGGCGATATCTGCGTGCGCGCCGCCGTGAAACGTTCATATCGGTTATTGCCGGGTTTTCTTTCACCGGCATCATGCTGGGCGTGGCGACCCTCATCATCGTTATGGCGGTGATGAACGGCTTTCGCGCCGAGCTTTTGACGCGCATTCTCGGCATCAATGGCCATCTGATCATGCAGCCGATTGATCGTCCGCTGGACGATTACGCGGACCTGATCAAGCGTATCGACGGTATTTCCGGCATCAAATTCGCCATTCCCGTAGTGGAAGGGCAGGCTCTGGTGCAAGGCACTATTGGACCGGGAACAGGTGCACTTGTCCGAGGCTTGCGTGAAGAAGACCTCGACAAGCTGAATCTTATATCGGGCAATATCCGTCAGGGCACATTAAAGGGGTTCGACCAGAGCGGTGGTATCGCCATCGGCACACGCATGGCCGAAAATCTCGGTCTATCGGTTGGGGATACGCTGCGAGTGATCACACCTGACGGCGATGTCACGCCTTTTGGCGTCACCCCACGTGTGAAACCTTATCCGATTGTCGCGATCTTCGAGATCGGCATGTCGGAATATGATAATTCCATCGTGATGATGCCGCTTTCCGAGGCGCAGCTTTTCTTCAATCAGGAAGGCAAGGTGCAGTCGCTCGAAATCTTTGTCGATAATCCAGACAAGGTGGATGCGATGCGCGCGCCGGTGGAAGAGGCGGCAGGTCGCCAGCTGACACTTGTTGACTGGCGCCAGCGCAACCAGACCTTCTTCTCGGCGCTGGAAGTCGAGCGCAATGTCATGTTCATGATACTGACGCTGATCGTGCTGGTCGCGGCGCTCAATATCATCTCCGGTCTCATCATGCTGGTGAAGGACAAGGGGCATGATATCGCTATTCTGCGCACTATGGGCGCGACACGCGGAGCGGTGATGCGCATCTTCCTGATGACGGGTGCAGCCATCGGCGTGACCGGCACGGTCGCCGGTGTGGTGCTCGGCGTGGTGGTGTGCCTGAATGTCGAACGGTTGCGTGAGTTCTTCTCGTGGCTTTCGGGAACGACGCTGTTCAATCCGGAGCTCTATTTCCTGAGCCAGCTGCCAGCAAAGATGGACCCTGGCGAGACGATTTCCGTCATCGTCATGGCACTGGTGCTTTCCTTTATCGCCACCATTTTCCCAGCCTGGCGCGCTGCCAAGCTCGATCCGGTCGAAGCATTGAGGTACGAATAATGGCGGCTGAAATTATTCTGCGGCTGGAGAAGGTCAGTCGCGCCTATAAGGAAGTCGACCGCGAACTGGTTATCCTCAAAGACGCCGATTTCACGCTGCGTCGCGGCGAGATGGTGGCGCTCGTCGCCCCGTCCGGTGCCGGTAAGTCCACGCTTTTGCACACGGCTGGGCTTCTGGAACGCCCGGACAATGGCGATGTCTTTCTCGACGGTCGCTCCTGCAGCGCGCTCTCGGATGACGACCGTACGGCGGTGCGTCGTAACGATATCGGCTTCGTCTATCAGTTCCACCATTTGCTGCCGGAGTTTTCAGCGCTGGAAAATGTGATGATGCCGCAGATGATCCGTGGCCTGACCAAGAAGGCCGCATCGGAACGCGCACAGCAATTGCTCGAATATATGAAGATCGGCAAGCGCGCTTCGCATCGTCCCGCCGAGCTTTCCGGTGGTGAGCAGCAGCGTGTCGCTATTGCGCGCGCCGTCGCCAATGCGCCGCTTGTGCTTTTAGCCGACGAGCCGACCGGCAATCTCGACCCGACGACGTCCTCCTATGTGTTCGGGGCGCTGGAAGCCCTTGTGCGCCAGTCCGGTCTGGCGGCGCTGATCGCCACGCATAATCACGAGCTGGCCCGCCGCATGGACCGGCGCGTGACCTTGCAGGACGGCAAGGTCGTCGATCTGTAAGACGGCCAACTTTCTCCATCGTTAAGCTATTGAAACCGCAGGCGCGTGATACCGCCTGCGGTTCTGCGTTTATTATTCGTAAACCCTAATGTAACTGGCGACTCAAACAGGGTGTTGACTTCGGAACAAAAATAGAACAAAAAATAAACATACGTGAACACAGAGGAGTTTTCCACATGACCGATCTCGTCCACGACGTTTTGTCATTCGTCTCCGTCAGCCTGTTTATTGCAACCTTCGCCATCTGGGTCAGCGCGATCTGAAGTGACTGAAGCATATCATCCAAAGCGGAAAACCTGTTTTGGACACTGATATGCGTAACAAAGCTTGGAGTGCGATCACTGAAGTTCGCCGTCTGAACCGGCTCGAAGTAACGCGCTTTTGAGGGTTCTCTTGTGTACCCATTTGATACCGGCGGCTGTCTCTCTGGACATCGCCGGGACATTCCCTGAAACTGAAAGCTCAATGCGACAGAGTCGCCGGCGACCAGCAGCATTTCAGTAGGCGGTCCTATGAAACGGGTGTATGTCCACCCGCACGGTTCGGTTTGATCAGGGTGAATAGAATGAATGATGCAGCAGCAGACAATGCAGCCAGTGGAAGCGTTTCCACGCCGCGTTTTGTGCATCTGCGTGTTCATTCGGCCTATTCCTTGCTCGAGGGCGCATTGCCGCTCGGCAAGGTCATCAAACAGGCGATTGCCGACGAAGCGCCGGCCATCGCGATAACGGACACCAACAATCTGTTTGGTGCACTCGAATTTGCGCAGAAGGCATCGAAGGATGGTGTGCAGCCGATCATCGGCTGTCAGGTCGATGTTGCCTTCGGCGACCACAACGACAATGGGCGCAGTATCAATCGCAGGCTCGCGCTTGATCTGGCTCCTCTCGTCCTGCTTGCTTCGACGGAAGAGGGCTATGCGAATATCGTGCGGCTGGTCAGCCGCTCGTTTCTGGATACGCCTGCGGGCGATCCGGTCCATATAGATGCAGGCTGGCTGCCAGCACTGTCCAAGGACGTCATCGTCCTGTCAGGCGGGCCGCTCGGGCCAATCGGTCGCTCTTTTGCGGCAGACCGGCCAGACAGGGCGCAATCGCGTCTGGCGTTCCTGCATGAGACATTCGGCAATCGGCTTTATGTCGAGTTACAGCGTTATGCGGGCTATGACCGTGCTCTGGAAGCCAAGACTGTTGCGCTAGCCTATGAGATGGAATTGCCTCTGGTGGCCACCAATGAGGCGTTCTTCCTCAAGGCGGAGGATTACGAAGCCCATGATGCGCTGCTGGCCATCGCCGAGGGGCAGATCCTTTCCAATGATGATCGCCGCCGCCTGACGCCGGATCATTATCTGAAAAGCCGCGCCGAAATGGCGGCGCTGTTTGCCGACTTGCCCGAGGCGCTGGACAACACGATTGAGATTGCGGAGCGTTGCAGTTGGTACACGCAAACCCGCGCTCCAATTCTGCCACGCTTCACGGGTGAATCCGACGATCCTGAAGCCGCTGTCGCTGCGGAAGCAGAAGAACTTGCACGTCAGGCTCGTGAGGGCTTGCAGATGCGGCTGGAAAGCGTGGGCCTTGCCGAAGGCTATACGCCGGAACAATATGCCGAACGTCTCGAATATGAGATCGGCATCATCACCCGCATGAAGTTCCCCGGCTACTTCCTGATCGTTGCGGACTTCATCAAATGGGCCAAGGCACATGGCATTCCGGTCGGGCCGGGCCGTGGTTCGGGTGCGGGTTCGCTCGTCGCATATGCCCTGACGATTACGGACGTCGATCCGCTGCGCTTCTCGCTGCTGTTTGAACGCTTCCTCAATCCGGACCGCGTATCGATGCCCGACTTCGATATCGACTTCTGTCAGGATCGCCGCGAAGAGGTGATCCGCTATGTGCAGGAGAAATACGGGCGTGATCAGGTAGCCCAGATCATAACCTTCGGTACGCTTCAGGCGCGCGCCGTGTTGCGCGACGTCGGCCGCGTTCTCGAAATGCCCTATGGGCAGGTGGATCGGCTCTGCAAGCTGGTGCCGCAAAATCCAGCCAATCCGGTGTCGCTGGCGCAGGCCATCGAAACCGAGCCGAAGATCACCGAGGAACGCGAGAAGGAACCGGTCGTTGGGCGGCTTCTCGATATGGCGCTCAAGCTGGAAGGTCTCTATCGCCACGCTTCGACCCACGCCGCCGGTATCGTGATCGGCGACCGTCCGCTGTCGGAACTGGTGCCGATGTATCGCGACCCGCGTTCCGATATGCCAGTCACCCAGTTCAATATGAAGTGGGTGGAGCAAGCGGGTCTGGTCAAGTTCGATTTTCTCGGGCTGAAGACGCTGACGGTGCTGGAAACGGCGGTCAAGCTTGTAGCGCGCAAGGGGATCGACATCGATCTGACTCGGCTGCCGTTCGACGATGAGCTGACCTATGAAATGCTGTCGCGCGGCGAAACCGTCGGCGTGTTTCAGGTTGAAAGTGCTGGCATGCGTAAAGCGCTGCTCGGCATGCGTCCTGACCGGATCGAGGACATTATTGCGCTCGTCGCGCTCTATCGTCCCGGTCCGATGGAGAACATCCCGACCTATAATGCGCGCAAGAATGGTGAAGAGGAAATCGCTTCCATTCACCCGAAGATCGATCACCTGATCAAGGAAACGCAAGGCGTTATCGTTTATCAGGAACAGGTGATGCAGATCGCACAGGTGCTGTCGGGCTACTCGCTCGGCGAAGCTGACCTTCTGCGTCGCGCCATGGGTAAGAAGATTCGCGAGGAAATGGACAAGCAACGCGTCCGTTTCGTCTCGGGCGCTATTGATGGCGGCGTCGACAAGGCTCAGGCGAATATGATCTTTGATCTGCTCGCCAAGTTTGCCGATTACGGCTTCAACAAGTCGCACGCGGCAGCCTATGCCATCGTTTCCTATCAGACAGCCTATATGAAGGCGCATTACCCGGTCGAATTTCTGGCCGCGTCGATGACCTACGATATGTCTAACACCGACAAGCTCAACGATTTCCGTCGCGAAGCGAATCGTCTGGGGATCGAGGTCGTGCCGCCTTCGGTCATGACCTCGTTCCGTCCGTTTGAAGTGGGCGAGAAGCAGATTTTCTATTCACTGGCTGCCATCAAGGGCGTCGGTGAAGCCGCTGTCGATCATATTGTGGATGTGCGCGCCGAGAAGCCGTTTGAAAGCCTTGAGGATTTCTGCGAACGGGTCGATCCGAGGATCGTCAATCGCCGTGTGCTGGAAAGCCTGATCAATGCGGGCGCAATGGATTGCTTCAAGCGCGAACGCCCGGCAATGAGCGCAGGCATGGACCGCATCATGGGCTTTGCCCAGCGCACGCAGGAAAATGCCGCCAGCGGCCAGTCCGATATTTTCGGCCTGTCCGGTGCGCCGAAGGAACAGCTTATTCTGCCGCAGGCCGCACCTTGGCTGCCGTCGGAAATGCTGCATCGAGAGTTTCAGGCGGTCGGCTTCTATCTGTCGGCGCATCCGCTCGATGAATATCGCGCGGTTCTGGATCGTATGCGCGTGCAAAGCTGGGCTGATTTCTCGGCTGCGGTGAAGCGCGGCGCCAATGCCGGGCGTCTGGCGGGCACGGTGACGGCGCGTCAGGAGCGCAAGACCCGCACCGGCAACAAGATGGGCATTGTGCAATTGTCGGATGCCAGCGGCCAGTTTGAAGCCGTGCTGTTTTCGGAAGGGCTCGCGCAATATCGCGATCTTCTGGAAAGCGGGAAATCGGTGGTGATCACGGTGCAGGCGGAGGATCGCCCGGAAGGTATCGGTTTGCGCATCCAGACCGTGCAATCGCTGGAAGACGAGGCCTGCCGCATGCAGAAGGCGCTGCGGCTTTATCTGCGCTCGGCAGAAGCGATTCGCCATATCGCGCCGCATTTCAACACGCGCGGCGATGGACAGGTCAGCCTCATCGTCATCAAGGACAATGGGCAGCGCGAAGTCGAAATCGAACTACCGCACCGCTATCGCGTCAGCCCGCAGATTGCGAGCGCAATGAAAGCCATTCAGGGCGTCGTGGACGTGGAACTGGTTTAAAAAAAAGCCCGGTCGCGAGACCGGGCTTTTTTTCATGTCGCGGATACCACGCCGAGCGCTTTGCGAACTTCCGGCGCAACCTTGGTGCCGAACAGCTCAATCGATTTCATCGTATATTTATGCGGCAGATTGCCGAGCGCTGTCTGGAACAAAAAGCGGTGGTGCTTGAAGTAGCTGTGTTGGGCGAGAATCTTGTCGATGACCTGCTGCGGACTGCCCACCAGAAGCGATCCACGCGGCTCGCGCATAGCGTCGAATTGCTCTCGCGTGGTCGGCGGCCAGCCGCGTTCCCGGCCAAGCTTTGCCATGACCTGTGAATAGGACGGATAGAATTCATCCGCTGCTTGTTGAGCGTTTTCAGCTACATAGCCGTGCGAATTGATTCCAACTTTGAGCTTTTCCGGCGCATGACCCGCTTTTGCGCCAGCTTCACGATAGAAATCGGTCAGTTGGGCAAACCGTTCCGGATAGCCGCCGATAATGGCGAGAGCCAATGGTAATCCGAGCAGGGCGGCGCGACCGACGGAAGCTGGCGTACCGCCAACGGCGAGCCATATGGGCAGCTGTTCCTGCACGCCACGGGGATAGACGCCACGCCCGTCAATGGCTGCGCGCGTCGTCCCGGTCCAGATCACGCGTTCGTTGTCGCGGATCGTTAGAAGCAGATCGAGTTTTTCGGCAAAAAGCGTGTCGTAATCGTCGAGATTGTACCCGAAGAGCGGGAAGGATTCGATGAACGAACCGCGTCCGGCCATGATTTCAGCGCGTCCATTCGAGATCAGGTCCAGCGTCGAAAACTGCTGGTAAACGCGCACGGGATCGTCGGACGACAAGACGGTGACTGCGCTCGTCAGCCGGATGTTTTTGGTGCGCGAGGCCGCAGCAGCCAGAACAACGGCGGGTGCGGATACCGAATAATCGGGCCGATGGTGTTCGCCAAGGCCGAAGACATCGAGCCCCACCTGATCGGCCAGCTCGATTTCCTCAATCAGATTGCTGATGCGCTGTTGCGGCGAGATCGGCTTTCCGGTTTCCACGTCTGGACCAAGATCGCCAAAAGTATAGATTCCGAGTTCCATACGGTCTCCGCCGGTTGTTTTGATACGTTAAAGCGCGTTTCGATCTGATTGGCTCAGATCGGCGCTCTAACTCTTTGTTTTAACGCGCATCTTTTTCCGAAAATCGTTTCACACTTTTCGGGATGCGCTCTAAAGTCGGATGGCATTGACCGTCCGGCTTTGCTTTTAAAGCAGAAATGCGATCAAGAAGCAGTAATCAATAGGCTGCGGTGAAACGCTTGCCGATATGCTTGCCCTGTTCGGCCTCATCGACGATAGCGACAGCCAGATCGGCGACCGAAAT
Source organism: Ochrobactrum teleogrylli (assembly GCF_006376685.1). GTDB lineage: Bacteria > Pseudomonadota > Alphaproteobacteria > Rhizobiales > Rhizobiaceae > Brucella > Brucella teleogrylli. Next base: position 39,398 of record NZ_VEWL01000007.1, read on the forward strand.
AGTGCTTTCGCCCTTGTCGTTGAAAACCGGCTCGTCACCGCCAAGACGATATTTGCCCGTACGTTCACCCGGCTGAAGAATGATCGCTGGCGACACGAAGGTCCAGTCGAGGCCACTTTCCTTGCGCAGCTCGTTCAGCGCTTCGCGGGCGCCCAGAGCGCCTTCTTTCCATTCTGCCGGGAATTCGGCGGAATCGACAAGTTGCTGGCCGTTGATCGACAGGCTACCAGCACCACCGACCGCGATCAGACGCTTGACGCCTGCCTTCTTGGCCGCCTCGTTGATCGAGCGGCTGCCCTTGATGTGGTTTTCACGAATATTCGTGTCGCCCCAGCCGGGATTGAATGCGGAAATGATGATGTCATGTCCTGAAAGCTGGCTGGCGAGCGCATCCGTGTCGTACACGTCCGTCTTCACGGCGGTCACGTTGGCAAGCTTTTCCACCTTTTCCGGGTGGCGTACCAGCGCCGTAACATGATGGCCGCGCGATGCGGCTTCCTTCAAGATTGCTGCGCCAACAAAACCCGTTGCGCCGATCAGTGCGATTTTAGCCATTCCAGTTCCTTCCTTACGCTTTTGTATTTCAGCCATTTAAGGTATGTTTCATAATCAGGTTATTTCTGGTAACTACATATGTCAGGCTACCGGGCTTGTGAAGAACGCACTTCTACATGGGTAGGAAACATGGAAGTAACCGTCCAAAAGGCAAGACAAGGACGTTTGGACGTGCAGGGTTGACGAGTGCATGGGCTTGGCGGGAGCGCAGACGCAAGCATCCGGTTTGATCCCAACAAGCGAGTATGTGATAAGAGTGACTATGACGATACCGACACGACCAGACGCCAACACGCCGCTTTTGTCTTCCACACCGGCTTTTGAGACGGACGGCAAGGGTTCTTGCCCGATCCGTGATGTGCTCGACCGGGTTGGCGACACGTGGAGCATTCTTGTTATCTTCAGCTTGCAGAGCGGTTCCATGCGTTTCAATGCCTTACGGCGAGAAATTGAAGGAATCTCGCAGCGTATGCTGACGGTCACGCTGCGTTCGCTCGAACGCGACGGGCTGGTTTCGCGCCATGTACGACCGACTTCACCACCGGAAGTCGAATATTCGCTGACCGAGCTTGGTCATTCGCTGGCGGGGCCTATCGACAGTCTGGGGCAATGGGCGGTTGCAAACCGGGCATCGCTACGCAGTGCGCGCGCTCGTTTCGACAGTGAGCAGGACTAGCGGCGGGAACTGATTTCTATCCGTCGCGTTGGCCTTGGGGCGGCGCAACAGGAGAAGAGTTCATGCCTGCAAAATCTCAAGCCCAGCAAAAGGCTGCCGGTGCTGCGTTGGCGGCCAAGCGCGGCGAGATCAAGGTCAGCGAGTTAATCGGCGCATCGAAAGAGATGTACGAATCGATGAGCGAGAAAGAACTGGAAGAATTCGCCGAGACCAAGCGCAAAGGTCTGCCGCAGCATGTCGACGACAAAAAGAGCACCTGACTTGGGATCAGGTGCTCGGTTCTGCGTGGCTGTCGCCGGTCAAATTATTGTGCGGCTTTGGTTTGAACCACCTCGATGGCAGTCAACTTGCCATTGGTGATGCCGCAACGCAGATTGACGCCATCCCATTTATAGCCCGTGCTCTTGATACGCGCTTCGCCCGGCACCGAGATGACGGCTGAGACCTTGCGCGGGTCCTTGGCGCTGAACTTCGATGATGTGTCATTGGTTGTAGCTGACGAAATATCGTCTTTGGTGAAGCCTAGACGGTCGTATTTCTTGTCCTTTTTCACCAGATCATAACCGCTGGCCACACAATCGGCCACCTGTGGCGAGGCCTGCTGGTCCTTGACCAATGTCTGGTAATTACCCGTAAAATCTTTCGAGCGCTTCGGAACGGCGTCTGCGTGAGCGGCGGTCACAAAGCCGATGGCGCAAAGGGTGGAAAGTATAATTTTGGTCAATTGCATGCCCCATATCCTTTTCGGAAACCCTGCAAAATAGGCAAAGAGAGCGGTTCCAGTGATTCTGTCACAGGCGGACCCGTTCTGGAATCGATAATACCGCATCAAACTAGAAACCGGATTTGGATTTTTTTATGAATTCCGGGCGGTTATGCACTTTTCTCACTGGCATATCCGGGCCGTGCAGCTTTTGCCGTGGCAGCCCTGATCAAGATGCATGTTGGTGCGGTGCGCCGCATCACCATCCGGGCCGATGACGGTCATGAAAAGCTTGCAGCTTGCGCCGTGCACAGCGCGCCAGAAGGCCTTTTCCTTGTCGGCGCCATTCCAGCCACTTTCCAGCTGCGTTTTGCTGCCGTCGGAGAATGTGAAGGACATGATGTCGAGCGCATTGCCGAAAGCATGTTCAGAGACGCGGCCCGTGGATGCACCATTCACCTTGCGGCATTGATAATCAGAGCCGGTGCCGATCTGGGTAATCTTGATGTCCTTGCCGTAGATATCCTGTGCTGCGTTTTTAACGTCGTTACTCCATTGGGCGAGTGTCACCGCCATGGCGCAGTTCGTCGTGACGGGATTGGCAAGCTTGAGCGGCTCATTCTTGCCGATTGCCGTCAGCGAGAGCGGCGAATGGAGACCGCATTGCGCGCCGTCTTCGATGGGGGTCAGAAGTTTGCCCTCTACATCGCCGGAAATCAGCGCGGGGCACGCCACCTGATAGACGCGTTCATCAGCGGCAGGTTTTGAAGGCTGCGGCTGTTCTGGCTCCGCCTGTTGTGGCGGGGTGGGCTTTTCAGGCGGAATGATGACGGCGGGCTCTACCTCGGTCTTCGATTCGGGAGTAGGCTCCGGTCTGGGGGCCGGTGTTGGAACCGGAACGACAACAGGCAATGCTGACTGTGGTGCAGGTTTTGTCGGAACTTTATCCTGCCGGGCTGGCGGCTTTCTTTCCTGCCGTTTCTTTTGCGGCTTGGCCGACGGGCGCTTGCGCTGTTGCTTTGCCTTTTGCGCATCGCGCTTCAGGATTTTTTCGATGAAGTTTTGCGCCTGTGCGGGCTGAGGATAAAGAGCCGTTTCTCCCGTAAAACCGAGGAAACTGAGGAGGAGAACTGCGGCAATTGAATTTCGTTGGGATAGGAAACGGGGCAGGACCAGCAACACCAATGAATACCTCATTTTCTACAGCCCCGACTGCATAATGCCGCAAAGAGAAGCCGCGTTCCTTCACGCTTGATGGCAATATGTTGCAAAAGACGGCGAAAAGCGCTTTAAACGCCCGGTTATCTGGGCTTTGGCAAGCGTTCGAACTTGACAAGATGACATGCACATGACTAAAAGCCCGCCATCGCTGGCGTTTTAATGCGCTGGCGTTTCATTTGACGTGTCCCGTGGATGAAGATTGCGCTCGCGCGCTTCATCCTGTCAGTCCTCGAAAACGGAGGGCAGAGGAGGGCGCGTTTCCTGTCTGCGCCGTATGGCGCACTAACTTTTTGAAGGAAATGCGATGAGCAAGCGCGAATCCGCAAAGTATAAGATTGATCGCCGTCTTGGCGAAAACATCTGGGGCCGCCCGAAGTCCCCGGTTAACCGTCGTGAATATGGCCCGGGCCAGCACGGCCAGCGCCGCAAGGGCAAGCTCTCGGACTTCGGTGTGCAGCTGCGCGCCAAGCAGAAGCTCAAGGGTTTCTACGGCGATATCTCGGAAAAGCAGTTCCGCAAGACCTATGACGAAGCCGCTCGCCGCAAGGGCGACACGGGTGAAAACCTGATCGGTCTTCTCGAATCACGTCTGGATGCTGTTGTGTACCGCGCAAAGTTCGTTCCGACGATCTTCGCTGCACGCCAGTTCATCAACCACGGTCACGTGAACGTGAACGGCCGTCGCGTCAACATCCAGTCCTTCCGCCTGAAGGCTGGTGACGTTGTTGAAGTTCGCGAAAAGTCGAAGCAGCTGGTTGTTGTTCTCGAAGCTGTTCAGCTCGCAGAACGCGATGTGCCGGACTACATCGAAGTTGATCACAACAAGATGGTTGCGACCTACGCCCGCGTTCCGACCCTTACGGATGTGCCTTACGCCGTCCAGATGGAACCGAACCTCGTGGTCGAATTCTACTCGCGTTAATCTGGTCGCCTTCGGGCACCACTTATCGCAAAGAAATGGCCGCCCATGGTTTCCCCATGGGCGGCTTTTCTGTATGTAAAGCGCAGTACGAGACAGTATCCGAGAAGAACCATGAACGCTTTTGATCCGAATATTGCGCCAGATAATTTGCCCGGTATCTCGGAAGAGACCGGTGGAGACGGTTGCCATCCGCTGTTTCGCGACGTGCCCGCCACGGTCGAATTCAACAAGCTGCGCAAGCGCCTTCTGCGTCTGACGCGTCAGGCTATCGAAGACTTTGCTATGGTGAAGTCCGGCGAGCGCTGGATGATCTGTCTTTCCGGCGGCAAGGATTCCTATGGTCTGCTGGCGCTGCTGCTTGATCTCAAATGGCGCGGATTGCTGCCGGTCGAACTGCTGGCCGTCAATCTGGATCAGGGACAGCCGAATTTTCCAAAGCACATTCTGCCGGATTTCCTGAACCGTTATGGTATCGAGCATCGCATCGAATATCAGGACACCTATTCCATTGTGACGGACAAGCTACCAGAGAACAGCACCTATTGCTCGCTCTGTTCGCGCCTTCGTCGCGGAAATCTCTATCGCATTGCGCGCGAGGAGGGCTGCTCGGCCATCGTTCTCGGCCATCATCGCGAGGATATTCTCGAAACCTTCTTCATGAACCTGTTTCATGGCGGACGCCTTGCCGCCATGCCGCCGAAACTTCTGAACGACGAAGGCGATCTGATGGTGTTCCGCCCGCTGGCTTATGCGGCGGAAGACGATCTGGAAAAATTTGCAACCTCCATGCAGTTTCCGATCATTCCCTGCGACCTGTGCGGTAGCCAGGAAGGGCTTCAGCGCAATGCCATGAAGGCCATGCTGACGGATATTGAAAAGCGCATGCCGGGCCGCAAGGACACGATGATCCGCGCCATGACCAATGTGCGCCCGAGCCATCTTCTGGACCGCAAACTGTTCGATTTCGCGGGCCTGATGGCTGGTCCGCATGACGAGAAGAATGAAGGGAATGACAGTGCGCTTTGATGAAGGCCAGCTCGACTGGCTTGCCGATCTTCTGGCAGAAGCTGCCCAGCAAGAAATCATGCCGCGTTTCCGCACGCTCGACGCGGACGATATCCGGCAGAAAACGTCCCCCGCCGATCTGGTGACGGAAGCCGACATCAATGCAGAGCGCTTTATCACTGCAAAGCTGAAAGAACGCTATCCCGATGCGATGATTGTGGGCGAGGAAGCGTGCTCCGACAATCCAGCCTTGCTCGACGGACTCGGGGATGCAGATTTTGCTTTCACCATTGATCCGGTGGACGGCACGTTCAATTTCGCATCCGGCGTACCGCTGTTCGGTGTGATGCTAGCGGTCGTGTCGAAAGGCGAGACCGTCGCCGGCATCATTCATGATCCGGTCGGCAATGACTGGATCATGGCCACAAAGGGCAGCGGCAGCTATATTCGCCATGGCACTGGCAGCACGCGCAAGGTCCGCGTTGCCGAACCTGCTGGTATCGACCAGATGACAGGCACGATCTCGTGGCAGTACATGGCGGAACCGCTACGGTCACGTCTTGCGCGCAATCATACGAAATTCCTGTCGCAGATCGGGTATCGCTGTGCAGCGCATGACTATCGCATTCTCGCGACCGGCGGCGCGCATTTCGCGGTCTATAACAAGCTGATGCCCTGGGACCATCTGCCCGGCGCATTGATCCATCAGGAAGCAGGCGGCCATCTCGCTCGCTGGGACGGTAGCGATTATCACCCGTCGCATATCGGCGGGGGCATACTGGCCGCGCCGAGCAAGGAAAGCTGGCAGACCATTCAGGCCGCGCTCTGGGAAGAGTAAAAACAAAACCCGCCGGAATGGCGGGTTTTTTATTCTCGTTGAAAATCAACCGACCACATGTTCGGCAGGCGGGTTCTGCACCCGGAAGAGTTTGCCGCGTTCGGCGATCAGCACGCAGATCAGCGCGACGAAGCCAAGAACGCCATAGCCCATGGCGACCGGGGTCGTGGTGCCGTCGAAGGCCTGACCGATGATCGCACCCAGCGCAGCACCGATGACCGTCTGGGCAAAGCCGAGAACGGACGATGCCGTGCCTGCAACTTCGCCAAGCGGCTCCATCGCAAGCGCGTTGAAATTGGCCGTCACGAGGCTGAACGAGAACATGATGGTCATGTAGATCGCCATCAGCAGCGGGAACGGCACCGGATCGACCAGCACAATCGACAGCACCATCCAGAGCAGGCTGAAACTGGTGAAAACCAGCAGCATGGACTGGGAGATGCGGCGCATGCCGTACCGTCCGACGAGGCGGGAGTTGAGGAACGACGCCAGCGCCAGTGTCATGGCGACCGCAGCAAACGCCAGCGGAAAGTAGGAGCCGAGCTTGTAGATATCCACGAAGATTTGTTGGGCGGAATTGATATAGCCGAACAGCGCGCCGAGGATGAACGACGTGCCAAGCATGTAGAACAGCGCGACGCGGTTCGACAGCACGATACCGAAGCCGCCGATCACGCTTTTGATGGTCAGCGGGCGGCGCTGGTCTGTGGGCAGCGTTTCAGGCAGGCGGATGAAGGCCCATATGCCGACGATCAGCGCCATCACGGCCATGGACAGGAAGATCAGGTGCCATTCGCCAAACAGCATGATCAGCTGTCCGGTGGCGGGTGCGACGACCGGCAGGATCATGAAGATCATCATCACCAGCGACATGACTTCCGCCATCTGGCGACCGGCAAAACGGTCGCGCACCACTGAAACGGCAATGACGCGGGTGCCCGCGGCACCCAGTCCCTGAAGCACGCGCAATATGATGAGCGTGGTGAAATCCGTGACCATGGCGGCACCGAGCGCAGCCAGCACATAGATCACCAAGCCGCCGAACAGCGGCAGACGGCGACCGAACCGGTCGCTCAGCGGCCCATAGAACAGCTGCGAGACACCGAATCCCAGCAGATAGGCGGTGATCACGAATTGCACATGGTTTTCCGACTGCACGCCGAGGCTCGCGCCAATCTGCGGCAGGCCGGGCAGCATGATATCAACTGCCAGCGCATTGATGGCCATGATGGCCGCGATCAGTGCAATGAATTCGCCGCGCCCGTGTATGGAGGTCTTCTGGTCCGGCGAGGCGTTCTTTATGTCGATCGGCATGACTGACATTCCTTGGCATAATGACGCGCCGCGCCAGTAAAGGGCGGTACGAACGTCGAAATCTCGAAAATGAGGCACCCGGCAGAAACTGCCGTCGGATAAAAACGAAAAGGCGCCGATAAACGGCGCCTTTTGTAAAAAGCTAAGACTAAAGCCGTATGACCGGCTATTAATCCTCAAGCAGCCTTGGTGGCAATACCTTTATCGGTAAAAAGTGCTTGTAATTCGTTGGACTGGAACATTTCGCGCACGATATCGCAGCCACCGACGAATTCACCCTTCACATAAAGCTGCGGGATGGTCGGCCAGCTGGAATATTCCTTGATGCCCTGGCGAATCTCGTCGGAGGCAAGCACGTTCACGCCCTTATAGTCGACGCCAAGATAGTCGAGGATCTGAACGACCTGACCGGAAAAGCCGCACTGCGGAAAGCCGGGCGTGCCCTTCATGAAAAGCACGACGTCGTTGGTCTTCACTTCATTGTCGATGAAATCGTTAATGCCGGTCATCTCGTTTCCTTTCAGAGCGTGTGCCCAATGTCGTTGGAACATATGGGGCCGCATCACGCTTCAAACAAACTCGCCGGGTCGATTTCCGGCTTAATTGGGAGGTCTCTCCCAATATAATCATTTCCATGCTCGTAACCACCCCGTGCGGGTGAAAGCAAGTCAAATACGCGCGAAGTGCAGGATTGAAGGGGCAACATCTTGCCGCAGCAGATGCTGTCCGCTCAATAAGCGCTTCGGTTCACTCCGGAACGCTGGTCTGCAAGGCAAGCGCGTGAAGCACGCCGCCCATATTGCCCTTCAGCGCGTCATAGACCATCTGGTGCTGCTGCACGCGCGATTTGCCGCGGAAGCTCTCCGCGACCACTTCGGCTGCATAATGATCCCCGTCACCGGCAAGGTCGCGGATCGTCACCTTTGCGCCGGGAATCCCTTCGCGTATCAGTTTTTCGATCTCATGTGCGTCCATAGCCATGCAAATACTCCCGCCGTTTCCAGCTTCTTGTTACCCATCGAATCGTACCGCACCATCGTGGAACGTCAATGTGTATCTGTCTAATGTTTAAATGCCACACAGGTGGTCCATACAGGCAAAACGCCCGGATGAGATGTTCATCCGGGCGTTTTAACTTCTGCCGGTTTAGCAACTATCAGTTATCGCTGACCAACTCACCGCTCATGAAGCCCGGGAACCAGCCTTCGAAAGCCTGCGTCAGTTCGGTAACGCCGACATTGACGCTATCGCCGATGGTCAGACGGTCGCCGCCGACCTGACCCAGAATGCGGAACGGAATGCCTGCTCCCTCGGCATTGAGCGCGATGAGCTTGGCCATTTCTGGCGTGGCGGCGATCACATAGCGCGCCTGATCTTCACCGAACAGAACAGCGTGCGGCAGGCCATCGCCAGCATTGAGGGTTGCGCCCTTGCCGGACTTGATCGCCATTTCGGCAACAGCGATTGCCAGACCGCCATCGGAAAGATCGTGGCAGGCCGTAACCTGACCATTGCGGATTGCCGAGCGGACGAATTCGCCATTGCGCTTTTCAAGCGCGAGATCGACGAACGGGGCAGGGCCGTCGGCACGGTCGAAGAGATCGCGCAGATAGATCGACTGGCCGAGATGCGTGCCGTCGCCGCCAAGCAGAACCAGCGCGTCGCCGTCCTGCATGCCGCCGATCTTGGCCGTTTGCGTCCAGTCCGGAATAAGGCCGACACCGGCAATGGTCGGTGTCGGCAGAATGGCCTGACCGTTGGTCTCGTTATAAAGCGAGACATTGCCCGAAACGATCGGGAAATCGAGCGCACGGCAGGCTTCGCCAATGCCTTCGATGGCCTTGACGAGCTGGCCCATGATTTCCGGCTTTTCAGGATTGCCGAAGTTGAGATTGTCGGTCGAAGCCAGCGGCTCTGCGCCAGTCGCGGTGATGTTGCGCCAGCATTCGGCAACCGCCTGCTTGCCACCTTCGAAGGGATCGGCTTCGCAATAGCGTGGCGTCACGTCCGACGAGAAGGCGAGCGCCTTGGTGTCATGGCCTTCAACGCGGATCACACCGGCGTCGCCGCCCGGAACCTGCAGCGAATTGCCTTGAATGAGCGTATCATATTGCTCGTAGACCCAGCGGCGCGACGAAAGGTCAGGCGAGCCGATGAGCTTGAGAAGCGCTGCCGAATAGTCTTCCACCTGCGGCACATTGCTGGCCGGGAGTGGCGCATGCTTGCCCGGTTCCATCCACGGACGATCATATTCCGGCGCTTCGTCGCCCAGATCCTTGATCGGCAGATTGGCGACTTCTTCGCCTTGATGGATGACACGGAAACGCAGATCGTCAGTCGTCTTGCCGACAATGGCGAAGTCGAGACCCCATTTGCGAAAGATCGCCTGGGCTTCGGCTTCCTTTTCCGGCTTCAGAACCATGAGCATGCGCTCCTGGCTTTCCGAAAGCATCATTTCATAGGCGGTCATGTTCTCTTCGCGAACCGGAACATGATCGAGAATGAGTTCGATACCGAGGTCGCCCTTTGCGCCCATTTCAACAGCAGAACAGGTGAGGCCCGCCGCACCCATGTCCTGAATGGCGATAACTGCGCCCGACGCCATCAGCTCAAGGCAGGCTTCAAGCAGGCATTTTTCGGTAAATGGGTCGCCGACCTGAACGGTGGGGCGCTTTTCTTCAATCGATTCGTCGAATTCAGCCGAAGCCATGGTCGCGCCGCCGACGCCGTCACGGCCCGTCTTGGCACCCAGATAGACGACCGGCAGGCCGACGCCCTTGGCTTCCGACAAAAAGATGCCGTCATGCTTGGCAAGACCAGCTGCAAAAGCATTGACGAGGATATTGCCGTTATAACGCTTGTCGAAGTTCACTTCGCCGCCAACGGTCGGCACGCCAAACGCGTTGCCATAGCCGCCGACGCCGGACACGACACCGGACACCAGATGGCGGGTCTTCGGATGATCCGGCTCGCCAAAGCGCAGCGCATTCATCGCAGCAACGGGACGCGCGCCCATAGTGAACACGTCACGCAAAATGCCGCCCACGCCGGTCGCCGCGCCCTGATAGGGCTCGATATAAGACGGGTGGTTGTGGCTTTCCATTTTGAAGACGACGCAATCGCCGTCACCAATGTCCACGACGCCTGCATTTTCGCCGGGGCCCTGAATGACGCGCGGACCGGTGGTCGGCAGCGTGCGCAGCCATTTCTTCGAGGACTTGTAGGAACAATGCTCGTTCCACATGGCCGAGAAAATGCCGAGTTCAGTAAAGCTCGGCTCGCGGCCGATCAATTCGAGGATGCGCTGATACTCGTCCGGCTTGAGACCGTGGGCTTCGATAAGTTCCGGCGTGATATCGCGCTTATTGGAAATAGTCATGGAGATGAGGGACCCCGTCGCAGGCTGTGGCACCCGGAAACTTCTGGCGAAGGGCGGACACCTAAGGTTTCAAGGGGTCTCTTTAACCCAACTCTGTTGGAAGCGCGACAGGAAAATGCCGCTTTCCCGGCCTGATTCAGCATCTGATTGCATCGAAACTCTATCAGACCGGCAAGGGGCGGCGTTTACACGCTGCCCTCATAGCCCGCCTGTTCGTTTTCAAGCAGACGCCGCAACGTCAGAAAGCTGTCTTCGACAATGTTCCTGTCTATCGGTGACGAGAAGGCGACGCGCACGCGGTGGTAAATCTGATCGACGCGACCGGCTTTGAATTCGTCCTCATCGTCAATCAGAATGCCGCTTTCATAGGCCGCAGCCTTGAATGTGCCGGATAGCCATGGCTCGGGCAGTCCCATCCAGAGAAACGGGATATTGGGGCGGGATACGAAATCGAAGCCGGAAAACACGCGGCGCGCTATTTCTTCACGCGCTCTTGTTTCTATACGGCTTTTTTGGCGGATATCGTCGGCGGCGCCGGACAGCACAAGCTGTGCGCCGGTTTCAGCCAGCAGAAAAGCCACGCCGCCCGTCATCATCTTGTGCGTGACCTTGACCCGTTGCGCGCAATGCGAAGGGCAGGCGGCCCAGCCGCTGCGTATGCCAGCGGCAACCGCCTTGGAGAGACTAGACACCACGAAAGTGCGCTCCGGTGCAAAGCTTGCCAAGAGCGGAATGTCGCTTTCGCACATGCTGCCGTAAATGTCGTCCTCGATGAGCCAGACATTATACCGCCGCGCAATATCGGCTATCGCGCGACGGCGCTCCGCCGTCATGGTCGCAAGCGTTGGATTGTGCAGCGTTGGCATGAGAAACGCCAAAGTCGGGTGCTGCTGGCGGCAGGCACGCTCGAATTCATCCGGGATAAGGCCATATTCATCATGCGCCGCCTGAATAGTGCGACGACCGAGAAGTCGCACCGAACGGCTGATCTGCGCATAGGTCAGGTTTTCGAACAGAATGCGGTCGCCCGGATTGGTGAAAGCCGTGATGATGGCAATGCTTGCGGCCTGCGCGCCATTGGTGATGACGATATTGTCGAGATCCGGCTGCCAGTTGGCCCTGCCGAGCCATTTTTGGCCCGCTTCCAGCCAATGCTGCGGAAACTGACGCGAATAATTGGCGATCTCCTGCGGAAAATCGCGGTGAATGTCGGCGCTGATCCGCGCCAGCACATCATGCTGGCCGACTTCTGGCGCCGACGTGGAATCAAGCCGGATTTTGCCCGTCGGCACGTCAGCGGGTTTCGTGCCGATCAGTCCGGGCGGAACCAGCCCGGATTCGGACGGCTCTTCGCTCAGCACATAGGTGCCGCGCCCGACTTCACCGGTGACGAGGCCACGCTCATGGGCAAGCGCATAGGCGCGCCCGATTGTACCGATTGTCACCTTCAAATCGTAAGCGAGATTGCGCTGCGGCGGCAGTTTCACGCCCGCAGGCAATCCACCATTGCCGATCGCTTCCTCAATGGCATCCGCCAATTGCAGGTAAAGCGGGCCGGTTTTGCTCGATAGGTCAGGAATCCAATTTGTCATGGTGACAACTTATAAATTGTATCGGTTGCGGAGTCAATTATAGAGTCATTTCACAGCCGATTGATGCCCCTATATCCAGATTTGCCGTGAATCACCTTCAAATCTGGCCCCCCTATGGCATCAGGCGCGCACATGAATGGACGGGACGATGTTTTACTTCAGACTGCAGACAGAGACAATAGATACAATTTCCCCCATGCCGGATGCGGATCGTATAAGCGAACTGCCCCGTGGGTTGCATGCTCAGCTGGAGGCTGCGTCGGGGGAAGCGACGGATGCGGGCCTGCTGCGTCGGCTCTTCAACTGGCTGTCACACAAAAGCATGATGCGTCGCAGTCGCCTCGCGCTGTTCGAAATGACCGAGGAGCAGTTGCGCGATATTGGCCTCAGAAGAAGCGAAGCCGAGCGGGAAGCGCGCAAGGTACGTTTTCATCTGCGCTGAAATTCCCAAACCCGCTCCGGGCTTACGCGCGTGCAGGAACATGCCTGCAATCGTCGAGTTCTATATGAGCAGTATCGAAATAATGGCTATGGCAAAATAGCGAGGCAGAAATCCAGCGCAAGTACTTGTAATTGTTCATATTGGTGAATTTGGTAGCATCCTAATTATCAATCCATTCGCATGAAGCTAATGTTTGAAAAGAGGAGGCTGCTGTAATGAACTACATCAGGCCAACCAATGATGTGATTGACGCAATTACTATTCTGCCGGAAGTCGATATTGCGAGTGATTTAAGCAAGGGCTTGCGCGCTCGGTCAGTTTCGGTTGTGCCGCACAGGATACGCAAGGCTTGGACAGGGCTTGTCGATAAAGTCCGGGCATCTTCGTCAAGACGTCGGACCCGGAAGATGCTTATGGAGCTGGACGATAGACAGCTTAAAGACATTGGCATCAGGCGGGACGAAATCTGAAGCTTTGAAACGGGAAGCGACCGCCTGCGCTGCCAAGAACGAATTCGATGTGAAGAACTGAAACACACATTCGCTGTCGTCGACAGCTGTTATAGAGATGACCCCTCCCGCATTTTTGCGGGAGGGTTTCAATTTTAGCAGCCCTTCTGGCCAGATGCCCAGCGGTTGACGTCACTGAGAATGCGGTTGCCGTGGCTTTCCTGGAGCATCGGGCCGAAGGTTTCGACACGGGCGGGATTGCCTTCCGCCTGAACGACTAGCAGCGGGCGCGCTGCCGGATTGTGCCCCGGCACGACGAGGATACGCGGACGACCGCTGAAAGAATTGAGTTCCGGCGCCAGCGAATAGCTGCGGAAATCCTTGTCCTTCGATTTGAACCAGCAGCTGTTGGCTGCCAGTGCAATGCGTTCCATCGTCGGTAGCGCAGCCTTGCTGACATTCTGCGTGACTGGTCCACTGGCTGGGCGCGGCGTACAGGCCGCAAGAAGCGCAATCGCAGGCAAGGCGATGAAAGCGATGGTCTTTTTCGTCAAGAAACGAACTCCAAAAGGGCGTGCCACCGGGGAGGACTGGAGGCGCGCAGAGGGGGAATAATGACAGGAAGGGGCGGCGCAGCGGGCTCTCAGGCCAGCTGCGGCATGAAGGCTTTTAGTCCATCGCTCATCTCGTTCCAGATGCGCTCAAAAGCCGGATGTTGCTTTGCCTTCGCGGCATAGGCATCGAATTTTGGAAACGCGTCCAGCAAATCCGGCTTTCCCGAAAGCTTCTTCAACGGTTCCATGAGAAAGCGCACCGGCAGCAGCCAGGCATCAGCCAGCGTCGGCTCTTCGCCAACGGCATAAAACGTATCCGGGAGGCGATGTTCGATCACCGAAAGGCCGGTATTCAGTTTTTCGAACAGGCGGTCGATGGTTGCGCTGTCACGCTCCGGTTTGCTCAGCAGGATGAACAGCTTCATCGCCGGTCCAAGAACTTCCAGTTCCACAACGCGGGCCAGAAGCCGGATCAGCGCGCGCTGGCGCGGCGTGCCGGGCAGGAGCGGCTTTTCAGGAAAATGATCTTCGAGATATTCGGCAATCACAACGGCTTCAAAAAGCGTTTCGCCGGAACTGGTAATCAGCACGGGAACACGGCGCAAAGGCGTGATTTCACCGAAATCGGCCGGGAAGGGATAGGGCAGTGTGATCGGCTTGAAAGGCAGGTCCTTCAGATAGAGAACGCTGCGCACGAAAGCGGAGTAAGGAGACAGAGGCCGAGAATAAAGCTGCATGATTTTGTCCCCCCGATTCGGTTGCCAAGGAATTCTCCGAAGGCAAAACTGCCACGAATGCAGGCGACAAGCTAGACTGGTTTTCGTTGCCGAGGGTGCGGGCAGGGAACGTTATCTTACCGGCAATGCAATTCGGTGAAGAAAATGAAAAAGGGCGGCCTTATAGCGACCGCCCTTTTCGAAACTTATCAGGCTGCGATGCCCAGCGCGCCCGCAAAAAGCGCCCGCCCATCGTCGCCGCCATGGGCCGCTTCGATCAGATTTTCCGGATGCGGCATCATGCCAAGCACATTGCCGCGCGCATTGACGATACCGGCAATATCATTGACCGAACCGTTTGGATTGGTGCCTTCCGCATAACGGAACACGACCTGACCTTCGCCTTCGATACGCTTCAGCGTCTCGGCATCGGCGAAATAATTGCCGTCATGATGCGCGACCGGGCAGCGGATGATCTGGTTCGGCTGATAGCCACGGGTGAAGGCGGTGTTCGCATTGCTGACTTCAAGCTTCACTTCGCGGCAGACGAACTTAAGCGACGCGTTGCGCATCAGCGCGCCCGGCAGCAGTCCGGCTTCAACGAGAATCTGGAAGCCGTTGCAAACGCCCATGACCATGACGCCCTTGTCGGCCTTCTCACGCACGGCCTGAAGAACCGGCATACGGGCAGCAATTGCGCCGCAGCGCAGATAGTCGCCGTAGGAGAAGCCGCCGGGGATGAGGATCAGGTCGACATCGTCCGGAATGCTGGTGTCGGTCTGCCAGACAGTGACAGGAGCCTGACCGGTGATCTTGGTGAGCGCTGCGATCATGTCGCGGTCACGATTGAGGCCGGGAAGGAGAATGACAGCGGATTTCATGGGCGTCTGCTTCCTTTGTTTGGCTCAGCCGATGGCGATGGAATAATCTTCGATCACCGTATTGGCGAGGAGCTTGTCGCACATGGCCTTCAGGTCTGCTTCGGCCTTGGCCTTGTCGGTGCCTTCGAGTTCGAGGTCGAAAACCTTGCCCTGACGGACCGAATTGACGCCGGCGAAACCGAGGCTGCCGAGTGCGCCGACGATAGCTTTGCCCTGCGGGTCCAGAACGCCGTTTTTCAGTGTAACGGTGACGCGTGCCTTGATCACTCTTAAGTTCCTGTAGCTCTAGATTTGGTTCTTACAACTTCAGATGAAAATCTGGAATTGCCTGTCGCGAACGAAACAGCCCGGAAGGTGTCTGTCTTGGCGGCTCCCGGGCCGATCGGATTACTTCACAAGCACAGGGCCGGAAGGACGGGGCGAGTCATTCTCGTTCATGATGCCGAGACGGCGCGCCACTTCCTGATAGGCCTCGACCAATCCGCCCATATCGCGGCGGAAACGGTCCTTGTCGAGCTTGTCATTGGTATTGATATCCCAGAGACGAGCCGAGTCCGGGGAGATTTCGTCGGCGACGACGATACGCATCATGTCGCCTTCCCACAGACGTCCGCATTCGATTTTGAAATCGACAAGCTGGATGCCAACGCCAAGAAACAGACCGGAAAGGAAGTCGTTGACGCGAATGGCAAGCGCCATGATGTCATCGATTTCCTGCGGGCTGGCCCAGCCGAATGCCGTGATGTGTTCTTCGGTGACCAGCGGGTCTTCGAGCGCATCGGCCTTGTAATAGAACTCGATGATCGAGCGCGGCAGAACCGTGCCTTCCTCGATGCCGAGGCGCTTGGACAGCGAGCCTGCTGCAACGTTGCGGATCACGACTTCAAGCGGAATGATTTCCACTTCCTTGATCAGCTGCTCACGCATGTTGAGACGGCGGATGAAGTGGGTCGGAATTCCAATGCGGTTCAGCTGCGTAAAAATATATTCGGAAATGCGGTTGTTGAGTACACCCTTTCCGTCCACGACTTCGTGCTTTTTCTTGTTGAACGCGGTTGCATCGTCCTTGAAGAACTGGACAAGCGTTCCTGGCTCGGGGCCTTCGTAAAGAATCTTGGCCTTGCCCTCGTAAATACGGCGGCGACGGTTCATGGCTTTTCTCGGATTTCCATATCTATGGTGATCGGCTCTAAGCCGCTATTCTCGCGGGCTACCTATAGCAAATAAGGGCTTTTAACAATCCTGCTTCGTGCCCGTTCCCCCGTTTTCGGTGATTCTGAAACGCGTTTCGATCCGATTCTATCAGCCTGGCACTCCAATCCTTTGTTTTGGTGCGCATCTTCTCCGAAAACGGTTTTACCCTTTTCGGGATGCGTTCTCATGCAAGATTATGGACGAACAGCAAGAAATTGATTTGCCGCTCTTGTATAATCTTGCGCCCCTTGCCAGCTTTAGGCAAGAGAATGGGTGACGATCTCATTCCTAATGGCAGTTGTTGGGAGTTTTGTGAATGACGACAGGTATGGATGATCGCCGCGATGCTTTCGAAAAGAAATTCGCGCACGATGCTGATTTACGCTTCAAGGCCGAAGCGCGCAGAAACAAGCTCCTCGGATTGTGGGCTGCCGAGCGTCTTGGCAAAAAGGATGGCGAGGCCGAGACCTATGCCCGCGATGTCATAGCAGCCGATTTCATCGAGGCCGGTGATGACGATGTGTTTCGCAAGATCCGCACCGATTTCGACGAAGGCGGTGTCACCGATAGCGACGAAACGATCCGCGAAAAAATGCAACTGTTCCTAGAGGAAGCGATCCGTCAGATACAGCAGGATTGATATCATGGGGTGGAAGTGCGGCTAGTGCTTCCACCCCATTTTTATTTACCTGCTATTGTGAAATGCCGTTCTTATGAAATGAAGGAAATTCCTATGTCCCTGTCTTCGCGTCTGCGTGCCGGTGAAACCGTGCTCTCCGCGTGGTCGTCTCTCCCTGAGCCGCTGACGGTCGAAATCCTTGCACACACCGCCTTTGACGCCGTGACGCTGGACATGCAGCATGGCGGTCATGACGAGGCGAGTGTGCTGCGCAGCGTCGGTCACGTGCTGAATGCCGGAAAGCCGCCGGTGGTGCGTATTCCGGTGGGACGCTTCGACATGGCAAGCCGCGCACTGGATTTCGGCGCGGAGGCGGTGATCGCTCCAATGATCAATTCCGCCGAAGATGCGCGCAAGTTCGCAGCAGCCATGAAATATCCGCCGGTGGGCGAACGTTCATGGGGTGTTTTCCGCGCCAATGCCGATTATGGCACACCCGGCTCCAACGATTATCTGACCACGGCAAATCAGGACACGCTGGCTTTCGCGATGATCGAAACGCGTGACGCTTATGATGCGCTGGATGCCATTCTCGATGTGCGCGGCATTGACGGTGTCTTCGTCGGCCCCGCCGATTTCTCGATTGCCTGGAGCAATGGACGCGAGGCCAACCCAAATTCCGACGCCATTGTCGAGCCGATCAGCAATATTGCGCGCAAAGCCGCTGCCGCTGGCAAGATCGCAGGTATTTACTCACCGTCGCCGGAATTTGCGCGACGCTATATTCCGCTGGGTTTCCGTTTTGTGACGGTCAGCAATGAGGGCGGCTATCTCCGTCTTGCTGCACAACAGCTTGTGGATGCCGTTCGCGCCTGATTTCAGCTTGCTTTGTTGACTACCAAAAAGGCGGGTTCAAACCCGCCTTTTGTTTCAGTGCTGCTTGGGTGCTTGTAGCTGCGTCATAAACTCCGCAAACACCATGGAGCCTTCCGGCCATGGTCCGTGACCGGAATCCGCGTTGATATGACCGGACTCGCCCGCATCGATCAGCATGGCGCCCCAATCCTTCACGACATCTTCGGCGGCTTCGAAGCTTGAGAAAGGATCGTTGCGGCTCACGACCGTGATGGTCGGGAAGGGCAACCGTTCGCGCGGATAGGGGCCGAAGGTCATCAAATGCTTCGGGCGGATGCTTTCGTTCGAAACATCTGGCGGGGCCACGAAAAATGCGCCCGCGATCTTGTGCTGGATCAACGGCACGGCGTGCAGGGCTGTGGCCACGCCGAGAGAGTGCGCAACCAGCACTACCGGCTTGGTGGCCGCATTCGCCGCCTTGACGACTTCGCCCACCCAATCGTCGCGAACCGGCTTCGACCATTCGGCCTGCTGCACGCGGCGCGCTGTCGAGAGCTTGCTCTCCCAACGGGTCTGCCAGTGGTCGGGGCCGGAATTGGTGTAACCGGGGATGATGAGGATATCTGCGTCTTTGACTTTCATAGCCCCCATTTAGATTGCCTTTGTGACTTCTTCAAGCACCGGCGATGCCGCTGAATGTTACGAATGATGAACAGCCTGTTCTCAGATCGCGATCTTGTGAACGATCCCGCAAACAGCGATGTTTAGCGGGAACAGAACGCGAAGGAGAGCACAGGTCATGACAATCAGCAGACGTTCGGTGCTTGGCGCTACGGGAGCTGCTTTAATGGCCGGTATAGTGCCCGCGCGTGCAGACATGCCGTCGAAGGAGAATGATATGACACAGCAATTGAAGACGCCGGTTACCGAGACGACCCGTCCGGTTGCTCCGCTTCCATTTGCCATGACTACGCCAATGCGCGTGGCGCGTATTGGTCTCAAGGCGCGCGATGCGGAAACATTGGCCGAATATTATCGCGACGTTGTTGGCCTGCGCGAGATGAGCCGTCGCGGCGCTTCCATCGTGCTGGGCGCTGGCGACCGTGAATTGATGGAAATCGAGCAGTTTTCAGCCGCTCGCGCGGATGATCCGCGCAGCGCTGGTCTATACCACACGGCGTTCTTGCTGCCGACGCGTGGCGATCTGGCGCGCTGGTCGCGCCGGGCTATCGACAAGCAATTGCCGGTTGCCGGCGCTTCAGACCATGATGTCAGTGAAGCCATCTACCTGACTGACCCGGAAGGGAATGGCATCGAGATTTATTCCGACCGTCCGCATGAGAAGTGGCAGTGGAACGGTGACCGCGTGAAAATGGGCACGGAAGCGCTCGACGTGCGGGGCCTGCTTGATGTCATCAAGACCGAAGGCGGAGAATGGACTGGCGCGCCGCAAAACACCGTTGTCGGCCATGTGCACCTGCGTGTTGGCAATGCGCATGAGGCCGAAACCTTCTGGCACACCGAGCTTGGGCTGGAAACGGTGCAGACCTATGGCGACCGGGCTGTGTTCATGTCCACGGGGCGTTACCATCACCATATCGCAGCCAATGCCTGGCAGAGCGCCGGTGCCGGTAAGCGTGATGCAGATCGTACCGGACTTGCCTGGGTTGAGCTGGAAGATACGCGCGGCGGTAACGATAGCTCCTTCGTCGATCCTTGGGGCAATGTGGTCAATACGATCAAGACCAAGGCCTGATAGAACCAATATCCCACAATGGAAAAGCCCCATGTTTTCAAAAACAGGGGGCTTTTTTGTATACGGCTATCACTTGAGGCGTGATCGTTTCAGATCAGCCGGACACTTGTTTTCTCCCTCATCCTGAGCAGGCGCGAAGCGCCGTGTCGAAGGGCGAGGGCAGGCGCTTTGCTTGTTTCCCTCTCCTTCGATCCTTCGGAAATCTCAGGATGATGCGCCGTTTTCAGCGGCTCCTCAGGATGAGGGGAAGGCAGCGCCAGAGCCGAAATCTTCTTAACCAAAGACGCGCTTGAAAATGGTATCCACATGCTTGGTGTGGTAGCCGAGATCGAACTTCTCACGAATTTGCTCTTCGGAAAGGGCTGCGCGCACTTCCGTATCTGCCAGCAGTTCTTCAAGGAAATCGGCACCCTGTTCCCAGACTTTCATGGCGTTGCGCTGCACGAGACGATAGGCGTCTTCGCGCGATACGCCTGCCTGCGTCAGCGCCAGCAGCACGCGCTGCGAATGCACCAGACCGCGGAACTTGTTCATGTTTTTCAGCATGTTGTCCGGATAGATCACCAGCTTTTCGACCACGCCAGCCAGACGGTTGAGCGCGAAGTCGAGGGTGATGGTGGTGTCAGGTCCAATAGCGCGCTCGACACTCGAATGCGAAATATCGCGTTCGTGCCACAGAGCGACATTTTCCATGGCAGGCGTGACCGACATACGCACCAGACGGGCGAGGCCGGTCAGGTTTTCGGTCAGAACCGGGTTGCGCTTGTGCGGCATGGCGGACGAACCCTTCTGGCCCGGAGAGAAGAACTCTTCGGCTTCCAGAACTTCGGTGCGCTGCATGTGGCGGATTTCAATGGCGACATTTTCGATCGACGAAGCGATGACGCCAAGTGTTGCAAAGAACATCGCATGACGGTCGCGCGGAATGACCTGCGTGGAAACCGGCTCGGCTTCGAGGCCAAGCTTGGCGCAGACATATTCCTCAACGCGTGGATCGATATTGGCAAAAGTGCCGACAGCACCGGAAATCGCGCCGGTTGCGATTTCTGCGCGGGCCGCGACGAGGCGGGTGCGGTTGCGCTGCATTTCCGCATAGAAACGCGCGAAGGTGAGACCCATCGTGGTCGGTTCGGCGTGAATGCCATGGCTGCGACCGATGCGCACCGTATCCTTGTGCTCGAAGGCGCGGGTCTTGAGCGCGGCCAGAACGCGGTCCATGTCGGCGAGCAGGAGGTCGGCAGCGCGAACCAGCTGGACGTTGAGCGTGGTGTCGAGCACGTCCGACGAGGTCATGCCCTGATGCACAAAGCGGCTGTCGGGGCCGATGAATTCGGCAAGATGTGTCAGGAAGGCGATGACGTCATGCTTGGTGACGGCTTCGATTTCGTCGATGCGGGCGACGTCGAACTTCGCGACGCTACCTTTTTCCCAGATGGTCTTGGCAGCTTCCTTGGGGATGACGCCCAGTTCGGCCAGCGCTTCGCAAGCATAGGCTTCGATCTCGAACCAGATACGGAATTTCGTTTCCGGAGACCAGATAGCGACCATTTCTGGCCGGGAATAGCGCGGGATCATGGGAGCGTCCTGTAGAAAGTGAGGGTTTAACGATTACGCGCGGCTTCCGCCGCAGCACGAATGGCGTCAATATTGGCGCGGTAGGTCTCGACCGAATTGCCTTTGTAGACAGCCGATCCGGCGACGAGAATATTCGCGCCAGCTGCAACCACCGAGCCTGCGGTTTCCGGCGTCACGCCACCGTCGACTTCAATGTCGATCGGGCGGTCGCCGACCATTTCACGGACGCGCTTGATCTTGTCGAGCATCGGCGTGATGAATTTCTGGCCGCCGAAGCCCGGATTGACCGTCATGACGAGGATCAGGTCTACATCGTCCAGAATATTGCTGATCGCTTCGACCGGTGTTGCCGGGTTGAGCGCGATACCGGCCTTCTTGCCGAGCGCACGGATCGACTGCAGCGAGCGATGCGTATGCGGTCCGACTTCTGCGTGCACGGTGATCAGATCGCAGCCTGCATCGGCAAAGGGCTCCAGATAGGGATCGCACGGTGCAATCATCAGATGCGCGTCGAAGAATGCCTTGGTGCGCGGGCGGATCGCCTTCACCACCTGCGGGCCGAATGTGATGTTCGGCACGAAATGTCCGTCCATGACATCGATATGGATCCAGTCGGCACCGGCTTCCAGCACGGCATCGACTTCTTCGCCAAGACGGGCAAAGTCGGCGGACAGAATGGACGGGGCAATGGCGATGGGGCGCATGGCGATAGTCTCCTTGGCAGCGTGGCTTGCCCGTATCATATGAACAGCAAAAATCCTATCCCCAGCGCTTGTGGAACCACATCCACTGGCCCGGATATTCGCGCACCCATTGCTCGACCGTGTCATTGAGCAATTGCGCGGTGGCGTCGATATCGATCTGGCCCTTGTCGTCGCGTGGCAATTCCATGCGCTCGTAAAGTTCAAGCCGATAGCGTCCGCCGGGCAGGCGGATACAGCGCGCCGGATAGACATCGCAATCATATTGCCGCGCAAGCTTGGCCAGCAGCGGATTGGTCTTCACCGGGCGGTTGAAGAATGTGGAAGGCACGCCACGCGAGAATTTCTGGTCAACGAGCATACCGACATTGCCGCCATCGCCGAGAATACCCGCCAGCGCCCAGGCAGCGCCTGCCTTGGAAGGCACGAGATGGCCCATATTGGTATGGCGCGCTTTCAGAACCTTGTTGGCGATATAGGGATTGTTCGGCGGACGAAACAGTGCGGTGACATTCAGGCCGAATGTGGCTGCGCAGATCGGCAGCAGTTCGAAATTGCCGGTATGGGCGGTGAAGAAGATATGCGGCTTCTTTTCATCGCGCAGGCGTTCGAAAATCGGAATGCCGTCCACCTCGATCAGGCCCGGCTTTGCGGCATGGGGATCGAAATCGAAAATCGCGTCGAGGAAAATATACTCCGCCAGCAGCCGCGCCATGGAATCCCACATGTCGCGGGCGATCACTTCGATCTCGGCGTCGCTCTTTTCGGGATAGGCTTGGCGCAGATTGTCGGTTGCGATCTTGTGGCGCGGCGTCAGCGGCCCGACGAGACGGGCCACCTTGGCCGAAAAGCTGATGGCAGCCTTCGCCGGAAACAGGCGCAACAGGCCAAGCAGCACAAAAACGGCCTGAGCCCAGAGCCAGTAATTGAACTGCTTCAGCTTGCGCGACCAGCGAAAGAGCAGGAGCTTCAGTTTGAACATCATGACAAGGACGGGCTTCAGTCGATCTGGAGAATGATCTTGCCGAAGACGTCGCGGCCTTCCATGCGCTTCAGGGCGGTGTCGATATCGTTGAAGCCGACCACCGTATCGATGACCGGATGTACGATACCACGCGCCATTTTCTGCATGGCATCGGCCATGTTTTCCATGCGGCAGCCAAACGAGCCCAGAATCTTGAGCTGCTGCTGGAAGAGCTGCATCAGGTTCATGTTGGTCGAAACGCCCGAGGTCGATCCACAGGTGACAAGACGCGCGCCGCGCTTCATGCAGAGCATCGAACCGGCCCAGGTATCCGCGCCGACATGTTCGAAGACGACATCGACGCCCTTCTTCTTGGTCAGCTTGCGCACGACGCCTTCGAAGCGGTCTTCGCGATAGTTGATGACGTGATCGGCGCCGAGAGCCTTGGCCTTCTCGATTTTGTCGTCAGAACCAACCGTGGTGATGACGGTGCAGCCCATCTTCTTGGCAAGCTGGATCGCCGCCGAACCGATTCCCGAGCCGCCCGCCTGGACGAGAACGGTTTCGCCCGGTTCCAGCTTGGCATTGTCGAATAGCATGTGCTCGACCGTGCCGAAGGTGACAGGCGCGACGGCAGCGCCGATGGCATCAACACCGGGAGGTGCTGCCACGAGCAGGCGGGCCGGAAGGTTCACGGCCTCGCAGGCAAAGCCGTCGAGATGGAAACCATGAACGCCGCCGACATGTTCGCACAGATTGTCACGGCCTTCACGGCAGGCGCGGCAAAGGCCGCAGGTGCGCGCACCATAGATCGAAACAAGCTGGCCGGGCAGCAGATTGGAAACGCCGGGACCGACGGCATCGACAACGCCGGAAGCTTCCGCACCGATCACCAGCGGCATCTTGCGTTTGGCGAAAGCCATACCGCGCCAGCCCCATACGTCGATATGGTTCAGCGCGACCGCCTTGATCTTGACCGTGACTTCGCCAAGGCCGGGAGGCGGCGGCGGTGCAATATCGGTGATTTCAAGGCGACGGTCGTCGAGAAGCTGCAAAGCGCGCATGGGCTCTTCCTTTCATGGCATGATCCCGGAGAGCTTCCGCCTTCCGGGATCATCAGGAAATTTAAAATTCTTTTGCCGGACGGATTAATTCGGATTTGCCGCCAAAACAAGGCTCGTATTCTGTCCGCCGAAGCCGAATGAGTTCGAAAGCACGGCGGAAACCTTGGCCTCACGCTTCACATTCGGCACAACGTCCAGCGGGATAGCCGGGTCTGGATTGTCGTAATTGATGGTCGGCGGCAGCGTCCCCGTCTGGATCGTGAGCAGCGAGAACACAGCTTCAATCGCACCGGCGGCGGTCAGCGTATGGCCGATCATCGACTTGTTGGACGAAACAGGGATGGATTCGATGCGTTCGCCGAATACGGTCGAAAGGGCCAGATATTCCATCTTGTCGTTTTCCGGCGTCGAGGTGCCGTGGGCGTTGATGTAGGAAATCTGGTCTTCGGTCAGGCCAGCATCAGCCAGTGCCGCGCGCACGGTGCCAATGGCAGGCGAGGCGTCCGGCTTGGAACGGGTGCGGTGGAAGTCGTCGGCCTTTTCGCCACAACCAGCCAGAATGCCGAGAACCTTCGCACCACGGGCGACCGCGCTTTCGAGCGATTCCATAACGAGCGCGCCGGAACCTTCGGCCATGGCAAAGCCGTCGCGATCCTTGGAGAAGGGCTTTGAGGCCTTTTCCGGCTTTTCATTCTGGGTGGACAATGCGGAAAGCAGCGAGAAGCGGATGAGCGCTTCCGCCGAAACAGAACCATCGGTGCCAATCGCCAGAACATGGTCGCTTTCGCCGCGACGGATCGCTTCAACGCCAAGCTGGATCGCCGTTGCACCCGAAGCGCAGGCGGTGGAAAGCGTGATCGGCAGACCACGCGTGCCAAAGGCTTCCGAAAGACGTTCGGCGATATAGCCGAACTGCGTTGTGTTGAAGAGCGCTTCGTGGCGTACACGGCGGCAGGCTTCAAGCAGAAGCTGATAGCTTGCCGGACCTTCGTTCTTCACGCTGGCATCAAGCGCAAAGCGGCTTTTCCAGTCGAGTTCGACCGGCGGAGCGGCCAGAAAGAGCGGACCCCCGAAATTGGTTGTCGAAAGGCCGGACTGTGCAAGCGCCTCTTCACCGGCCAGACGTGCCAGCTTTTCCGACAGTGCCGACGCGCCGACTTCGCTTTCAGGAAGGAAATCCACAGTGCCCGCAAAGCGCGTGTTCAGATTTTCCAGCGGAAAACGGGTAATGCTGTGAATACCCGAAACACCGCCCGTCAGCGCGGCCCAGTTATCTTCCTTGCCCTGTCCGAGCGAGGAAACAACGCCAGCGCCCGTGATGGCGACGATGGGGCGGCCCAGATGGTCTGTATATTTGGTCATCTTATGCTCTCACCAGCTTTGCGGCACCTTCGGCGCGCGTTGCTCCGACAGTGGTGACGACGGCTTCGCTGATTTTTCCATCAGCTGCCTTTTCCGACGCGTTCAACGGCGCAAAAGCCTCACCTTTCCAAACGGAAATGGCGGCCAGCGCCAGCGCCAGCGGGAATTGTGCTTCGCGCAAATGTCCGGTCAGGCCGGATATGCCGCGATAGGCTGCGGAAAAGCCGTCGAGTACGGATTTTTCGGCTTTGGTCGCGTCATGAGCGCCGGATGCGCCGGAAACGACATAAGCAGGCTCTTTGCCGCCATTGGCTTCGAGAACGAGGTCGCGAACGGTCTTTGCAAGATCGTCGCTTTCGCGGCGGATTTGCGTGGCAGCGATTCCCGCTACTTCCGCATAGGCGCGTGCGCCGCGCTTTGCCGCATGTTCGGCGTTTTCGAGGACGAGGAACACGCCGCCGGAACCTGAAATCATGCCGCCGCCAGCCGAGCCGTCACGCTCCCAGAGCGGAGCCCAGCCGTCATGCTTGAGCAATCCGCCCAATTCGTGACCGAGAATCATGTCGAAATGTTCGGCATTGTAGGAGCCGCCCACCAGAGCATGGGTGCTTTGTCCGGTGCGGATGCGGGCTGCCGCGGTTTCGATGGCTGAAATGCCGGAGCCTTCTTCACCCATGAAAGTGCGCGAAGAACCCGTCACTTTGTGCACGATGGAAATATTGCCAGCGAGCAGGTTGGAAAGCTGCGCCAGAAACAGGGTCGGACGCAGTTCGGTCGAGAGTTTCTCGTTCAGCATCACACCGCGATTATTGCTGGTGCGGCCTCCCTCAAGAATCTGCATATCGACGGTAATATCGCGTTCGCCGCCACCTGCGCCCACAACCATATCCATGGTCGCGCAGAGCGCTTCATCGTCCTTCATGCCTGCATCTTGCAGCGCAAGGCCCGCGGCATAGGTGCCGAGGCGCTGCCAGGTTTCCATCTGGCGCTGGTCGCCACGCTTTGGAATTTGCAGGCTCCAATCGACTTCGCCGAGGGGATGGACGGTGTAGGGAGCAAAGGCTTCTTTTTCGAGGCGCGGTTCGCTGCCTGTTGTCGAAAAAGCGTTCCAATGCACTTCAGCGCCTTCGCCGAGTGATGAAATGATGCCGATGCCGGTGATGACGACTTTATTGTTCTGCATGGGTCCGGTTCTGCCGTGATGAGGCCAAGGTCTATCCGAGAACTATCTTGCGCTCCAGAAACGGAATCAGGGCGAACATTGCTGTCCACCCTTCAATACCGTCAATTTTTCAGCGAGCTCAGGCCTTCTTGGCCGCAACCAGCTCGTCGATCTTGGCGCAGAGGTTCTTCAGCACGAAGTATTCTTCGGTCGGAACCTTGCCTTCGTTCACTTCCTGCGTCCACTGCTCAAGCGGAATCTTGATGCCGAAAGCCTTGTCGATAGCGAAGACGATGTCGAGGAAGTCGAGGCTGTCGATGCCCAGATCGTCGATGGTGTGGCTTTCCGGCGTGATGGTGTCACGATCGATTTCACTGGTTTCGGCGATGATGTCGGCGACTTTGTCAAAAGTAGAGGACAAGTTTCGATTCCTTTATTCCTGATGATGCCGCGAATTATAGGCATCTGATTTTTTCGTCGCATTCCGCTGCCAGCAAAAGTGCCGGGCACATTTGCTGGAAATGCTCTGTATGCGCGTGTCTAGCGTTTTTCCGGTCACGAGGAAAGTCATATTACTTTCAAGATCACCGGGCATTCGATGCGCATATAAGATACGAGACAAGCGAAGCGCAACATAAAGGCAATCTCAATTTTTTGAAATCACTTCATATGGCTCGTTTTGGTGGCTTTTTTAGCGCTTGACGAAATAGATCACCCCAATGAGCGACAGCGCTATCATCGCGCAGGCAAGCGCCGTTTCCAGCGGGCCGTCCTGTATGATGATGGCAACGAGCCCCGAGATGATGCTGGCCAGCGTGCCAAGCAATCCCGGCTGTTGCAACGTGGTGGTTATGGACGCGTTCTGCTGTTCAGCCTCCGGGGCCCCCTTATATGCCGGTTCATAGGAGTGCGGGAACGAAATACCTGCCGAATGAGCGGCGTCGATATCGTTGATTGGCTTTTCCGCCAGCGCCAGCGCGCGTGTTCGCACACGTTCGACACGAGCCTGCCAGCCTTTGCCAAAGGTCGCGGCGGCGGCCAGTCCTCTGAGCCAGGCTGCGCGTTCATCGGAAAGTCTGTCGATCAGGTCTTGCGGGGAGCGGGCGGAAAGTGCGGCAAATGTTGCTGGCCCGAGAAACCCGTCCTGAAGAACGCCAAGTATTTGCTGCAACATCTTGATCGCATGACCCGGGCCTGAATTGACCGCGAAGTCCAGCATGGCATAGTCAACGCCTGAGGGAAGACTGTCGCCATCGATCTTGTCCCAATACTGCTTTTTGTAGATTTCCGTTGCAGCGTCTTTTGTAAGATTTTTGACGTCTTGAGCAGACTCGGAATGACCTGTCCATTTCGAAAGAGTGCCGATAGTAATACCCATATTGGTTGCGCCGCCCGGATCAGCCGGATTGTCGACGTAGCCGCCTTCTTCCTGAAATATATAGGGCATAATCGTCGAGAAGTTTGAACGCATATCAATACCTTTATTAATTTATATTAGAAATATAAAGTAAGTATGGGCGCTGTATACTGTACGCTATCACAGAAATAGATGTAAAAAATATCGGAGGAATCGATTGCGATCAAGCAGCAACCCTCTTGCTTAAGAGCGTGCGATGCGGCTTGATGCGGTTCCCATAAATCATACTTTTACAGGCGGCAGACGTGACATCGGAAATTTTCGGACAAGCTCCAGACGGGCAGGCGGTTCACCGGCTGACCATCTCCAACGGGCCGCTCACGGCCAAGATCATCACCTGGGGCGCGGCCATTCAAGATCTGCGTCTTGCCGGGCATGATGCGCCGCTGGTGATCGGTTACCAGAATTTTGATGATTATCCGGCCCACTCGTCGCATCTGGGCGCGATTGCTGGTCGCTCGGCCAATCGTATTCGTGATGCGCGCTTTGTGCTGGACGGAAAGACTTACGAGGTGGAGCCAAACTATCTCGGCCGCCATAATCTCCATGGTGGCAGCAAGGGCCTCGGCAATCGCGTCTGGAAAGTCACCGGCAGCGGTGCGGATTATGTCACGCTTGCAACCGTTGCCGAAGATGGCGAAATGGGCTTTCCCGGCAATCTCAAAATCAGCTGCACCTATATGCTGAATGGCAATGGCGCCTTGATCGTGCGGCTGGAAGCCGTGACCGACAAGCCGACGATCTGCAATCTTCTGCACCACAGCTATTTCAATCTGGACGACGGCGGCGAAAGCGACATCCTCGACCATCAGCTGAAGATTGTGGCCGACGCTTATATGCCGGTGGATGAAGCGCTGATTCCAGACGGGCGCGTTCTGCCGGTCAAGGACACGGCATATGATTTCCGCGATTATCGCCTGATCCGCCATGCCGAAAACGGCAAGCAGGTCGAATATGACAGCAATTTCTGTCTTTCTGCGGCGCGTGTGCCGTTGCGGCTCTGCGCTTCTGTCAAGGCCGCGAAGTCCGGTGTGCGTATGGATGTGCTGACGACAGAACCGGGCGTCCAGTTCTATGCCGGCAATACGATGGCCAATGATTGCATCGGCCTGACGGGTAAGCCTTACGGGAAACATGCGGGCTTCTGCCTCGAGCCGCAAATTTGGCCCGGCTCGCTCGAATATCCCTATTTCCCGCAGGCCATTCTGCGCCCGGGCGAAATCTACGCTCAGGAGAGCCGTTTCGCCTTCACCCGGGACTAATGGATGCTATCCGGCATAAGCGGCGCGCGCTGTTTCCATGGGCGTGAGCGCGCCGCGCGTTTCCACCACACGGGCCGCGACGGCATGGGCCTTCTGCGCGGCTTCGACGGGTGAAAGCCCTTCCATGCGCGCGACAAGATAGGCGCCGTTGAAGCTGTCGCCAGCGCCGGTCGTGTCCACGGCATTGGCGAAAACGGCAGGAACCAGTGTCTGTTCGCCACCGGCTGCAACCAGGGCGGGTTCGGTGCCGTCCTTGACGACAACTTCCTTCACGCCAAGGCTGATGAGGCGCTCGGCGCAGGCCTCGGCATTGGTGTCGCCGAAAAGCGCTTGTTCATCCGGAAAAGTCGGCAGAGCGATATCGGCAAGGCGCATCGCTTCACTTATGATCTCCTGCGCTGCCTTGCGATCCGGCCAGAGTTGATGACGGAAATTCGGATCGAAAGCGATCCGCGATCCGGCAGCGCGGCATTGGCGCAGCACGTCGAAAAAGGTTTCGCGATGTTCCGGCAGGACGATGGCGATCGAAATACCGGAAAAATAGATGATGTCGCGCCCGGAAAGGCTTTGCTCTAGCGCGGCTCTGTCGCTGGCCAGACGGCGCGCAGCGGCATCGCTGCGCCAATAGGTGAAGGACCGTTCTGCGCCGCTCAGCGTGATGGCATAAAGGCCCGGATGTACACCGGCAATCACCGGGCTATGGGCAATGCCGATGCCGTTGGACGAAAAGAAAACGCGCTGTTTCTGCGAGAAATTGTCTTCGCCGAATGCGCTCACATAGTCGACCGGAAACGCTCTGTCTGTCAGCGCGCGAACATACCAGGCGGTGTTCAGCGTATCGCCAGCAAAACCCATGCGCCACTGGTCGCCTTCGCCGCCCGAAAGTTCAATCATGCACTCGCCGATAGACGCGAAACCGCTCATCTTTTTCTCCTCAAATCGATTACAGACGCCTATACCAATTTTCTGTGATGTAAAATCGCTTTGTCAGTTGTCTTCCATCATTGTCATACAGGCTTTATCGACTTGCCACATTCGTTGTGTAACGATCCCGCGCCGTGCTGGGGTGAGACACCGTTACAGACCAAGGATTTGAAATGCGTTACGCAATCTATTTCACGCCGCCTTCCAGCGATGCGCTTTTGAAGGTTGCGGCTAACTGGCTGGGGCGTAACGCCTTTAGCGGTGAGCCGGTCAAGCTGCCGGCGATTCGCTCCCTTGGGACGGAAGAGATCGCATCGCTGACTGAAGAGCCGCGTCGTTACGGTTTCCACGCCACGATGAAAGCGCCGTTTCGCCTGAACGACAATCAGACGGAAAGCGAACTCCTGTCCGCATTGATGCATTTTGCCTCGTCGGTCGAGCCGGTCGTCATTCCACGCCTGAAGCTTCAGGCCATCGGGCCGTTCTTCGCGCTGGTGCCGCATGAACCTGTCACGGCATTGAACCAACTCGCCAATGATGTTGTCGTCGCGCTGGACCGCTTCCGCGCGCCGCTCAACGAAGCTGAAATTGCCAAGCGCCGCCCTGAACGCCTGAGCGAAGCGCAGCGTCACAATCTGGAGCGCTGGGGCTATCCATACGTTTTTGAAGAGTTCCGTTTCCATATGACGCTCACGGGTCCTGTCGCGGAAGGTGACCGCGCCAGGATCGAGCGCAGGCTGGAAGAATTCTTTGCGCCATTGCTGAACGACCCGGTCGAGGTTGCGAATCTCGCTCTGTTTGTGGAACCTGAGAAGGGCGCGCCCTTCGAGATCCATTCGCTGCATCCGCTGACAGGCGGAACCACGAAGACGCGCACCCAGCGGGCAGTGGGGAGGCCGTAAGCGATGACCAATGAAACTATCCTGCGCAACGCGCGTATCGTTCTCGCAGACGATGTTATCGACGGATCGATCAAGCTCGTCGATGGTAAAATCGCAGATATTGCCAGCGGTCCGTCAGCGGTCGGCGAGGATATGGAAGGCGACTTCCTGACGCCGGGGCTGATCGAACTGCATACCGACCATCTGGAAGGGCATTATGCACCGCGCCCGAAAGTGCGCTGGAACCCGATTGCCGCCGTGCAGGCGCATGATGCGCAGATTGCTGCTTCCGGCATTACCACCGTATTCGACGCCTTGCGCATAGGTCTGGATGACGATGCGCCAACGGGCATCGATGATATGCTCAAGCTTTCCACGGCAATAGCGGAAGGTCGTGCGGCGGGACGGCTCCGTGCCGACCATTTCCTGCACATGCGCTGCGAAGTTTCCGCGCCGGATTGTCTTTCGGCCTTTGAACGCTTTGGCAGTCATCCGTTGATCAGGCTGGTCTCGCTGATGGATCACGCGCCCGGACAGCGCCAATTCACCAATCTGGACGCCTACAAGGCCTACTTCCTGGGCAAGAACAAGCTGTCGGAAGAAGAGTTCCGGATTTACTGCGACCGCCGCATCGGCCAGTCGCAGCAATATTCCGCCAAGACCCGCAAGGCGATTGCCGATCTTTGCCACGAGCGCGGCGTAATCCTCGCAAGTCATGACGATGCAACGTTGGATCACGTCGCCGAAGCGCGCGAACAGGGCATTCGCGTGGCCGAGTTTCCGACCACTCATGCCGCGGCCAGAGCTTCGAAAGAATCTGGCATGTCGGTGCTGATGGGCGCACCGAATGTGGTTCGCGGTGGCTCGCATTCGGGCAATGTTTCCGCGCGCGAACTGGTTGAAGCCGGGCATCTCGACATCATCTCGTCGGATTATATTCCGGCCAGCATGATGCAGTCGGCATTCTTTCTGGCCGATGTGCTTGATGGAATTTCACTTCCGCAGGCTATTCGTCTGGTTTCGAAGAACCCCGCACAGGCTGTGGGTCTCGATGATCGCGGCGAAATTGCCGAAGGCAAGCGCGCCGATCTGGTACGCCTTCAGGTGGCCGACCATGTGCCTATTATCAAGACGGTCTGGCGCGAGGGGCGGCGGGTCATTTAATTCCGGCTCTGACGGCCTGCAAATGGCGTTGTTCTGCGCTTCCGGTGCTCATGTAACTTTATTCGACGCATGGTCTTACCCGAAAAGTCTGCAACTTTTCGGGACCATGCTTCAAGTACACTCCGCTCCGGTTCTCGAACTCCACCATTTTCGGGTCGCCATAACCAGAATTTCGTCGCGCTTATCCAACCGGCATCGGCTCTGCTGCGGCAAGGCTAAGCTTGCCGTCGTCGGCCACGTTCAACTCGAACTCGCGATAGCTGTTTATGCTGCGATGCGAGGTCTGCGGTGAATGTGGATGCGTTGCCGTGACGACGACCACGCAAGCGCCAGCCGTTTCGCCTGCGACGATGCCAGCCGGAGCGTCTTCGAACACCAGACAGCGATGTGGATCGAAACCAAGCTTCTTTGCGCCCAGCTGGAAGCATTCGGGGCTCGGCTTGCCGCGCTCGACATCTTCTGCCGAAACAATGGTTTTCGGCAGCGGCAGTCCGGCTGCCTTGATGCGGCGTCGGGCCAGCTCAAGCGGGGCGGATGTGACAATCGCCCAGCGATCTTCCGGTAGGGCCTTCAGAAAATCGCAGACACCGTCGATCGGAACGATACCATCCAGATCGGCCATTTCAGCTTCCAGCAGGATCGCCGCTTCCTGATCGGGGTCAAGGCCGAGATCAAGGCGGCGAACGGTATCGACTGCGCGTACGCCATGAATGGTCGGCAGAAATGTAACCGGATCGATCCCGTGGCGCTTGGCCCATTCTCCCCAGACGCGCTCTGTCGCCGCAATGGAGCTGAGGATCGTGCCGTCCATGTCAAACAGGAAGGCATCGAAGGTTTTGCCGAAGGGAGAAAGGGAGGACACGCCGGATTTCCTTGAATGAATGAGAAAAGAATCGGAAGAAATGCTTTAGTACGCGATCATAATGCGCAAATGCGACCAAAGTCACAGTCTTTGGCATATAACGGCGCTGGTTGGCGCTGAACGCGATAAACTCCTATATAGGTGCAAAGCGAAACCCAACCCGCAAAACTTGAACATTTTGCCCAACTGTGGCTTTTTGCGCCGTTCCAGTGCCAGATTGGGACCAAATTGCCTGCAATCGAGCCGATTGCTCTGAAACGCTCCATGAATCGCCTTCTCAGGATTTATGCCTAAATGACTGATGTACCGTCGAAAAATCGCAACTATCCGGACTATCGCTTCGCCGTTGCGCCGATGATCGATTGGAGTGACAGACATTGCAGGTATCTTCACCGGCTCTTTTCGAAGCGCGCTTTGCTTTATACGGAAATGGTTGTGGCGGATGCGGCGATCCATGGTCCGCGCGATCGTCTGCTCGGTTTTGATGCGGCAGAACATCCAATCGCCTTGCAGCTCGGTGGGTCCGATCCGGTGAAGCTTGCAGAAGCGGCAAAGATCGGGATCGGCTTTGGATATGACGAGATCAACCTCAATGTCGGCTGCCCATCGGATCGCGTCCAGTCGGGCACGTTCGGCGCTTGCCTGATGCAGACGCCCGAAGTCGTGGCGCGCTGTGTCGAAGCGATGAAGGCGGCTGTTTCCGTGCCGGTCACGGTCAAGTGTCGTATCGGCGTCGATGATCAGGACCCGGAAGTGGCGCTCGATGCGCTGGTCGATCTGGCGCTTGCCGCAGGCGCCGACGCCTTGTGGGTGCATGCACGCAAGGCGTGGCTGAAAGGGCTGTCACCGAAGGAAAACCGCGAAATTCCGCCGCTGGATTATGATCGTGTCTATCGCCTGAAGCAGCGTCTTGGCGATGTTTTCTTCGGTATCAACGGCGGTATTACCACGCTTGATGAAGCCAAAACGCATCTGGAACAGATGGATGGTGTGATGCTCGGACGCGCTGCCTATCACAATCCCGCTTTGTTGGCTGAAGTGGATGCCCGTCTGTTTGGCGATGAACCTGTCGCGGTTGAAATGGCGGATATTATCGAAGCCATGTGCGACTATACCGACCGGCATATCGCATCGGGCGGCAGGCTTTCCCATGTCAGCCGCCATATGGTGGGCCTGTTCAGCGGCCTGCCGGGGGCACGCCGCTGGCGCCAGATGCTGTCCACCGACGCGACGAAGCCGGATGCTACCAGCGCTGTGCTGCGTGAAGCCTATGCTGTTGTAACCGAAGCCAGTGCCGAAGCGGCTTAATCGATCAGGATCAACTGATCGCCGCGCACCGTAAAGCCGCCCAGCGTCTGCAGGAAATTCATGCCGAGCAGGCTGCCGGTCATGAGGCCTTCCTTGGTGACCATGGCGCGGATGTTTTGGCGTTCGATGTTGCCGATTTGCAAATTCGCGATAGTGATGCTGGCGGCGGAAGCGGTGCCATTGGCTGTCATCACCGGGACATTATAGTTGAGCGACGCGGTATCCAGACCCGCGCGCTCCGCGTCTTGCTGTGAGAGCACGACGGAAGATGCGCCCGTATCGACCAGAAAATGCACGCGCGCGCCGTTGACGCGACCATTCACTTCGAAATGGCCATTGGCGGCTTTGGCGAGTGTGACGGTCAGCGACCCTTCGGCGTTTCGTCCGGAAATCGGGCTGCCGGGAATAAGGCCTGCGGTAATTCGGCTGGCAGCATCCTGAAGGTCGTAGCGGTACTGATAGCCTGCAACGAGACCGAGAATAATCACCGCCCAGACCGCCATATTACGTGCGAAATCCGAAAGCTTGATGCCGGAGCCGAGCAGACCGGCGGCGAGAACCACGCCCCATATGCCAAGATAGGCTGCGCGGGCGAAGACATCATTGTCGAGCCCCATCGTGGTGCCGCTGTCATTATTGGACATCAGCAGCAGAGCGACAATTGCGACAGCGGCAATAACGAGCCAGAAGAAACGCCCCATCAGCCTACTTTCTTTTCAATGAGAATTTCATGCCGGTCGGGCAGAAGCGATAGCACCGTGATCTGCTCTTCGGCGCTCATCCGGGACCAGCGCGTGATTTCATCAAGCGTGCGCGCGCAACCGAGACAAAAGCCGGTTTCTGCGTCCATCGTGCATATCAATATGCAGGGTGATTTGATTGTCGCCGTGTTCATGCATGAAATGTGGTTGCATTACAGGGCCATGACAAGCCCGATCAACACCGCAAGCGACGCGATTTGTTGCGCAGCGCCCAAAGTATCGCCCGTCTGCCCGCCGATTTTCGACATGCACAGCCGGGCGAAACCGACAAGCAGCAGCGTCACAAGAACAAGCGCATTGATGACGGACGGGACGCCGCCTGAAGGGATCAGCCCCGCCGCCAGAATAACGAAACCCAGCGCCGCGCCGCAAACGACCGTTTCCCAACTTGGCGCACCAACGCTGTCCGCAAGCCCGCCGGGGCGGGCGGAGGGCAGGCTATGCCAGAAGGCGAGCATGGCCGAACGGCTCGCCGCTTCGCAGGCGATGAGCGCAAGCAATGCATAGCCGGGGCCTGCGCGCTCTATAATAGCGGCCAGAAGCGAAGCCTTGATGCCCACCCACGTGATGAGCGTGAGGGCGGCAAACGTGCCGATGCGCGAATCCTTCATGATATCGAGCCGACGGTCCGGCGTTGCGCCGCCGAAGAAGCCATCAGCCGTGTCGCCGAGGCCGTCTTCATGCAGCGCGCCGGTCATGGCTGCCAGCGCGCCGATTACGATAAACCCGCAGGCGAGGGCCGGCAGATGCAGTGAATTGGCGACCATCAGCGCGATGCCTGCAAGCAGGCCCAGCACAGCACCGGCAAGCGGGAAGGCGCGTGCATTGCGCAATAGCGAATCGTCCGTGTTTTCAAACCAGCTTCGCGGAAGCGGCAGACGGCTCAGAAAGCCGAGCGACCGGATTGTATCGCCTATGAAACCATTTTTCTGCAAACGACTGCTCCGCAACACTTTATCGCCCAAAGAAGGGTTCGGGGCTCGCGATATTTCGCCTCAAGGGCCATTGGCTCGAAGAGGTGATTTGAAAAATTGTGTCAGTGCTTATAGGACGTGCCAAACAGATTTGCATCTCCCATGATCGATTGGACTGAACGATATGAGCGCCAGTGGCCTTCCTTTTGACGATTTTCGTGAACTGATCCGCAATCTGCCCGGTCCCGATCTGGGTGCGGAAAGGGCCGTGCGCGAGCGCGAGGTAACTCTGACCAAGCCTGCCGGTTCGCTGGGGCGTCTTGAAGACATCGCAGCCTGGCTCGCCGCATGGACCGGAAAGCGCACGCCGCAGATCAACCGCCCGCTGGTCGCGGTGTTTGCTGGCAATCACGGTGTCACGGCAAAGAACATTACGCCATTTCCGTCGAGCGTCACGGCGCAGATGGTTGAGAATTTTGCGGCAGGTGGTGCGGCTATCAACCAGATCTGCATTGCCAATGATCTGGGCCTGAAGGTTTTCGATCTGGCGCTGGAGCATCCGACGGCAGACATCACCGAAGAACCGGCCATGGATGAGCGCACCTGCGCGGCGACCATGGCTTTCGGCATGGAGGCGATTGCCGGCGGCACCGATCTTCTCTGCATCGGTGAAATGGGTATCGGCAACACGACCATTGCGGCGGCTATCGCGCTCGCTTTGTTTGGTGGCACGGCGGAAGACTGGGTGGGGCCGGGCACAGGTTCTACGGGTGATCTGTTGCAGCGCAAACTTGCAGCCGTTCGTCAGGCGGTTGCGTTGCATCAGGCGCATCTGAAAGATCCGCTTGAAGTGCTGCGCCGCCTCGGCGGGCGTGAAATTGCAGCCATGGCAGGCGCAATTCTGGCCGCTCGCATGGAAAAAATCCCGGTCATTATCGACGGTTTCGTCGCCTCTTCGGCTGCGGCGATACTCTATGCGGCAAATCCGGAAGCAATCGATCACTGCCTGTTCGGCCACGTGTCGGCTGAGCCGGGGCATCGTCTGCTGCTGGCAAAGCTTGGCAAGGAGCCGCTACTCGATCTCGGCATGCGTTTGGGTGAAGGCACCGGTGCCGCACTCGCCGCCAGCATCGTCAAGGCGGCGGCACAATGCCATAGCGGCATGGCAACCTTCGAGCAGGCCGGTGTAGCCTCCGCGAAGCACTAACAACAACAAAAAGCCCGGCGCTGCCGGGCTTTTCATTTTCATTTCAAAGACTGGGAGGTCAATTATTTTCCTTATCCAGCACCATGTAGTCGAGCGGCAGCTCGGTCGTGTACTTGATCTGCTCCATCGCGAAGGATGACGACACGTCGCGGATTTCGATCTTGCTGATCAGGCGCTTGTAGAAGGCGTCATAGGCCGCAATATCCGGTACAGCGACACGCAGAAGATAATCGACATCGCCGCTCATGCGGTAGAATTCGATAACCTCAGGGAATTCCTGCACCACTTCCGAGAAGCGCTTCAGCCATTCATGGCTGTGCGAGCTGGTGCGCACCGATACGAACACCGTTACACGCGCATTGACGCGGATCGGATCGAGGATCGCCACACGGCGCTTGATGACACCATCTTCTTCAAGCTTCTGGATACGACGCCAGCAAGGCGTTGTGGAAAGGCCAACCTTCTTGGCAACGTCTGCCACTGCCAATGTTGCGTCTTCCTGCAATAAGCGCAGTATTTTTCTGTCGAGCCTGTCCATGCGTTTCCGTTCCCGGTTTTAGAAATCGTTTCCCGAACTTTACGAGTGTGCGAAACGTCATACCTTATGATGTGCTATCGGCAGAAGTTACAGGAAAAATATTCTTATGAGAAGCAATCCAGTAAAATTTATTTATCGTCGCAGATGAGGCTTCGCACTTTTGCCTGAACAATAGGCACAACCTCTTCATCGAACCATGGATTGCGTTTCAGCCAGCCGCTGTTTCGCCAGGAAGGATGAGGCAGCGGAAGCACGATCCGTCCTGCCTTGTTGGGCGTTTCAATGAAGTGACGCCAGTTCTTCACTGTTTCGGTCAGGTTGCGTCCGCGATAGTCGGGCAAGTGGTAAGCCAGCGCATATTGCCCCACTACCAGAACGAACTCCAATTGCGGCATGGAAGCAAAGACCCGGTCATGCCAAGTCATACGGCATTCGCGGCGCGGGGGCAGGTCGCCGCCATGCTTGTCATAGCCGGGAAAGCAGAAGCCCATGGGAACGATGGCAAACCTGGCCGAATCATAAAACTCCTCACGGGTCGTTCCAAGCCATTGCCGCAGGCGGTCGCCGGAAGGATCGTTAAAGGGCAGGGACGTATTGTGCACGCGGATACCCGGCGCCTGACCGCAGATCGCGACACGCGCCGTATTGGAGACAATACAGACAGGATTGGGCTCATGTGGCAGCGGTGGCTGAAACAGCGGCTCATCGCGGCAGATGCGGCAGGCTTTGATCGATTGGCTGAGCGTGATCAGGTCTTCCACGAAGCTTCGCTCCGGATTTCGGGATGTCGTCATTGGAAACGGTCGATGAAGGCGGCGATACGCTCCTTAATATAGTAAACGAAAGCGTCGATACTATTGCGGTCCAGCGATGAGGTCTCGCTCCCCGTCTGCGCATCCTTATCCTCGCGCGGATTTTCCTTCCGCCATGACGAGGGCTTCTCGAAACGCCCTGCCCACATGCCACGGCTGTTGCGGCGGGCGTCTGTTTCCTCGCGGTCATAATCGCCATAGGCAAGCGCCCAACCCTGCTGCACCATCCAGCCATTGAGGTCGGTTTCTCCGAGATAACAACGCGCCAGGTCGCGGCCATAACGGTCAAAGCCCTCGGTCTCGCAGCGAATCGGTGCCCTTCCGATTCTTGCCCGCAAGAAATTGCGAGCTTCCTTGCCGCAATCGTAACTATTGCCGTTTCGCTCGCAGCTCTGTGCCATCTCCGGTGCGTCGATACCCTTCAGGCGAATATGCACCTTGTTTATGATTACCGTATCCCCATCTATGACATAGACCGAGCCATCGCGCGTTTCGGTCGGGCGCTTTTCATTCGGCAAGTATGAAATGCCGATAACGATGGCTGAAAAGAACAATAAAGTCAGTATGATGCTGCGAAGACCTCCCATTCCGCTTTTGCGGGTGCCGGAGTTGTTTCGCCTATTGGGGCGCCGATAGGGGCGTCTGTAATTGCGCATGGGATCCGGTTGGTTGCAATCGTCGGTGTCATAGGCGTTCTATTTTATGCGACCCTCAGACGGAAACAATCGTCAGCGTTCTGTTCCATGGGGAGCATATTCAAAGGGATCAACAACAATCGGTTTGTTGTCAAACGGCAACAGTCTTTACCGTTACTTTAGG
Organism: Ochrobactrum teleogrylli; assembly: GCF_006376685.1. Taxonomy (GTDB): domain Bacteria; phylum Pseudomonadota; class Alphaproteobacteria; order Rhizobiales; family Rhizobiaceae; genus Brucella; species Brucella teleogrylli. The sequence continues at coordinate 78,766 of NZ_VEWL01000007.1, forward strand.
TTAGAAAGAACTACGGTCATTTTTGCCTATTTCCCGCCACAAAGGGACATCATCCGTCAAGGAAAGGCAAAAGCCGTCAAACAATCTGGAGCGAAGGCTCCCGCAGGATTAGGCAGGAATGAGCAAGAGCGCGTTGTTGCAGAGCACACCGATTGCAAGCAAGGGAAACCTTGCCGCCGCCGCTCCGATTCCTTCCAATGATGGTAAGGCTTTTTTCGGCCAAGATCGGGTCTCAGTCTTGACGAAAAGCGTGGCTATTCTGCCTGTAATGAAATCTTTCTACACGATTTGTGCCAACTATTGTGAAAGACCGGCGTTGTGATGCGTAGTCGTAGTTTTTCATATCCTGTTATTGCCATGGCTGTTGGTTTGGCCATCGCCTGCAACAGTGCCTTTGCTTTTGATCTGAACGACGATTCCGAAAAGTCGCGCAGCCCGTTTGAACTCTTCAAGTTCGGCTTCTCCGCCTATAAGAACGGTCACAAAGACGAGGCGATCAAGGCGCTGCGTTATGCCGCCGAGCGTGGTCATCAGGGTGCAAAGTGGAAACTGGCGCGCATGTATGCCGATGGCGACGGCGTGGCGGAAAACGATTACGAAGCCTACAAGATTTTCGAAAAGATCGTGCGTGAGGGTTCCGAACCGGGTTCCGAGAACGATTCCTATGTCGCTGACGCGCTGGTCGCGCTGGCTGGCTATGTGAAACGCGGCATTCCGGGTTCGCCGGTACGCGCCAATCTTGGTGTCGCCCGCGATCTTTACGTGCAAGCTGCATCGAATTTCGGTGACTCTGCCGCCCAGTTTGAACTTGGCAAGATGCTTCTGTCCGGTGAGGGCGGAGAGCGCAATTCGGTTCAGGCTGCGCGCTGGTTCCAGCTGGCTGCGAATAAAGGCAATGTCAGCGCTCAGGCCATGCTTGGAAACATGTTGTTTCAGGCAGGCAAGACCGTGCGCGGGCTGGCTTTCATGACGGCTGCCTCTGAGCGTTGCGCCGCCGAGGATTGCACCTGGATCCGCGAAATGCAGGAACAGGCTTTCTCAATTGTCGGTGAAGCTGATCGCCGGAATGCTGTGGCTCTTGCGAGCGATATGACGACCAAGGGGTCTTTCTAAGCTTTTCCGTTTTTAAACCGACAGCGTGACCGTTACCGGCACGTGGTCGGATGGCTTTTCCCAGCCGCGAACGTGTTTTTCAATATCGGTCGATACGAAACGATTGGCCGCTTCCGGCGAGAGCATCAGATGATCGATGCGAATGCCGTTGTTTTTCTGCCAGGCACCGGCCTGATAATCCCAGAATGAATAGATGCCGTCATCGTCGGTCGCCGCTCGAATAGCATCGGTGAAACCGAGATTTTCGAGCTTGCGAAACGCTTGCCGTGATTGCGGCTGAAACAGCGCGTCGCCAAGCCATGCCTGCGGGTTTTTCGCGTCTTGCGGCTCGGGGATGACATTATAGTCGCCAGCCAGCACAAGCGGTTCCTCAAGTGCTAGACGATCCTTCGCCCAGGCTTCCAGACGCCGCATCCACGAAAGCTTGTAGGGGAATTTCTCGGTATCGATCGGATTGCCGTTCGGCAGATAGAGCGAGACGACGCGGATGACGCCTTTATCGGTCGAGTAGACGCCTTCGATGAAACGCGCCTGTTCGTCGCTGTCATCACCGGGCAGGCCGCGATTGACCTCATCGGGTGACTTCTTGGAGAGAAGTGCGACTCCGTTGAAGCCTTTCTGGCCATGGGTCTCGACGTGATAGCCAAGCGCCTCAAGCTCAAGGCGGGGGAACTGCTCGTCCACCGACTTGATTTCCTGCAGGCAGGCAATATCGGGCGAAGACTCCTTCAACCAATGCTGAAGGTTCTCGATGCGGGCCTTGACGCCGTTGATGTTCCACGTAGCAATCTTCATGGCTCAATGATTAGGCGCTTGAAAGGGTGAGGGCAAGCACGGCGCAGACCTCATCACAGAAATTGCAGCCAAGTGCATATTTCGATGCCGGTTGTATTTGTATTGTCGCCATCGCGTTCCTATCTCGGACTCAATGGAGCCAGACAGGAGATGACGATGTTCGACGCCAAGAAACTTCTCGACCAGTTTTTGGGATCGCAAATACCAGGCATGTCGGGGAGCGTGAAGGACAGAGCCGGGCAGGTGGGTGATCTGGCCAAGAAGAACCCGCTTGCGACCGGCGCTATCGCCGCGGCGGTTCTTGGCACCAAGACGGGCCGCAAGCTGGCAGGCAATGTCGCCACTGTTGGCGGGATCGCGGCCATTGCCGGCCTCGGCTATCTGGCCTATAAGAACTACAAGTCCGGTCAATCGCCGCAAACGGCGGAACAGCCGGTGGCAAAGGAGCAGGAACTGCTTCCGCCGCCGCCCGCCGATTCTCCTTTTCACCCGCATTCGCCAGCCATGAGCAACAGTTTTGCCCTGACGCTGATCCAGGCCATGATCGCCGCCGCCAAGGCAGACGGCCATATCGACGACGCGGAGCGCGCGCGCATCATGGAAAAGCTTCAGATTTCGGGGCTTGATGACGATGCGGAAGCTTTTTTCCAGAAAGAACTGGCAGAGCCCGTCGATCTCGACGCACTGGTCGCCGCCGCACAAACAGAAGAGCAGAAGGTGGAGCTTTACACCGCCTCGCGTTTGACCATCGATCCCGATAGCCGGGCGGAGCGTGGCTATCTCGATATGCTGGCTGGACGTCTTGGTCTGCCCGACGCGCTGGTGGACCATATCGATGCGACGGTCGCTTCGGTGAAAGTCTGACAAAACAAAACCGGCTGCCACGAGGCAGCCGGTTTATTTTTATGCGGTGCGTTCTGGACCGTCTAAATCGCGAAGCTTGTGCCACAACCGCAAGAGGCGGTCGCATTCGGATTGCGGATCTGGAACGATTGTCCCATCAGATCGTCAACGAAATCGATTTCCGAGCCGTCCATATAAGGAACCGAGATCGAATCGATCAGCACCTTCGCGCCGAGCTTTTCGATGACGATGTCGTCGTCGGTCTGTTCGTCGACGAGGTCGTATTTGTAGGAAAAACCGGAGCAGCCGCCACCCTCGACAGAAACGCGCAGCGCGGTCTTGTCCGGTTCGGAATTGAGAATTTTAGCGATCCGCTTTGCGGCGGAATCGGAAACGGTAATGCCTGTCATCGGTCTCATCCGTTTGCAGTTGCTGGGCTGGAGCGTGATTTTCCCCTGCTGCCCATTATCGCAGACTTGCCTTCATATTCCTCTGATAGCTATGAACGCTACCGATAGAAGTCAATGTTTGGTGTAATCATATTACAGTGAAGGATGCATCGCAATGTCGCTGGAAGGAATAGGCTTTGGTTATCGCGAACGCGCGCCCTATGCCTGCGATCCGGCCTCAAGCCGTGGACGACTGGTGCCGGAACCGGAAAGCCCGACGCGCACACCGTTTCAGCGTGATCGCGACCGCATCATCCATTCCACCGCTTTCCGTCGCCTGAAGCACAAAACGCAGGTTTTTATTGCGCATGAGGGCGATCATTACCGCACGCGGCTGACGCATACGATTGAAGTGGCGCAGATTGCGCGCGCGCTGGCCCGTGCGTTGCGGCTGGATGAAGACCTCGCCGAAGCGGTCGCACTCGTACATGATTTCGGCCATACGCCCTTTGGCCATACCGGCGAGGACGCGCTCAACGAGCGCATGAAGGATTATGGCGGCTTCGATCACAATGCCCAGTCTCTGCGCATCGTCACCAAGCTTGAGCATCGTTACGCGGATTTCGATGGTCTCAACCTGTCCTGGGAGACGCTGGAAGGTCTGGTGAAGCATAATGGTCCGCTGGTCGGGCCGCATGCTGTGCATTCGGATGAGCCAGTGCCGCAGCCAATTCTGGACTTCAACGAACGCTACGATCTCGAATTGGGCCGTTTTGCCAGCCTGGAGGCACAATGCGCGGCGATTGCCGACGACATCGCCTATAATGCCCATGATATTGATGACGGCCTGCGCGCGGGCCTGTTGACGCTCGACGCGCTGGACGAAGTGCCCCTGACGAAGCGGCTGCTCGATGTGGTGCGCGGACGCTATCCCAATCTCGATGCGGTGCGCACCGGCCACGAACTGGTCCGCAGGCAGATCACCATCATGGTTGAGGATGTGATTGCCGAGGCGCAGCGTCGCCTTGCTGTCGCGCAGCCGCAAAGCCTTGCCGATATTCATAACCAGTCCCGGTCGCTGGTGGCGTTTTCGCCGACGATGCGCGACGAGGAAAAGGTGCTGAAGCGGTTTTTGTTCAAGAACCTCTATTTTCATGACAGCGTGGTGGTGCGTCGGCAGGCGGCGGACAAAATTGTGCAGGACCTTTTCGATGCCTGTTTTGCCGATCCGTCGATCATGCCGCCCGAGTGGCAATCGGGCTGCGAAACGCTGGATATCCCGTCGCGCGCGCGCCGTGTCGCCGACTATCTGGCGGGGATGACTGACAATTTTGCCGTGCGCGAACACCGACGATTGTTTGACCATACCCCCGATTTAGCTTAATCGGGGCCAAACGAAGTGCTGGCGAGGCTGAAAAGGCCCCTGCAACACAACTACCTAATCGAACGAGCCGACTCCGGAATACGCAAATCACGACACCGGACGACAGCCTGACAGGACAGACCATGAATATCTTCGCAGATTTCGACGCACGTATCAAAAAGACGTTGCAAGATATTGATCTGAAACCGAAAGATGGCGGTGAACTCGATCTTTCGCGCGTGGGTGTCGAGCCGCCGCGCGATGCGACCCATGGCGATATCGCGACCAATGCGGCCATGGTTCTTTCCAAGGCCGTGGGGCAGAACCCGCGCGAACTTGCGGTGCGTATCGCCGAAGCCTTGAAGAACGACGAGGATGTTGAAACAGTCGATGTTGCCGGTCCGGGCTTCATCAATCTGCGTCTGAAGGCCAGCTACTGGCAGCGCGAGCTTGCCGCGATGCTCAATGAAGGCACGGATTTTGGTCGGTCCAAGCTTGGCGCAGGCAATAAGGTTAATGTCGAATATGTATCGGCCAACCCGACCGGCCCGATGCATGTCGGTCATTGCCGTGGCGCCGTTGTCGGCGACGTTTTGGCCAACCTGCTGAAATTTGCGGGCTACGACGTCGTCAAGGAATATTACATCAACGATGCGGGCTCGCAGATCGACGTGCTCGCAAACTCCGTCATGTTGCGTTATCGCGAAGCGCTGGGCGAAATCATCGGTGAAATTCCAGCAGGTCTCTATCCGGGCGATTATCTCGTGCCGGTGGGGCAGGCGCTTGCCAAGGAATATGGCACCAAGCTTCTGGAAATGCCGGAGACGGAAGCACTGGCTATCGTCAAGGAAACCACGATCAATGCCATGATGGCGATGATCCGCGCCGATCTCGAAGCGTTGAACGTCCATCATGATGTGTTCTATTCCGAACGCCAGTTGCATGCCGACCATGCGCGGGCGATTCGCAATGCGATCAACGATCTGACGTTGAAGGGCCACGTCTATAAGGGCAAGATTCCGCCCCCGAAGGGCCAGTTGCCGGAAGATTGGGAAGACCGCGAACAGACCCTGTTCCGCTCGACCGAAGTGGGTGACGATATCGATCGTCCGCTGATGAAGTCTGACGGTTCCTTCACCTATTTTGCGGCGGACGTTGCCTATTTCAAGGACAAATACGACCGCGGCTTCAAAGAGATGATCTATGTGCTGGGCGCCGATCATGGCGGCTATGTGAAGCGTCTTGAAGCTGTCGCGCGTGCTGTTTCCGACGGCAAGGCAAAGCTCACGGCGCTGATCTGCCAGTTGGTGAAACTCTACCGTAACGGCGAACCGGTGCGCATGTCGAAGCGTTCGGGCGAATTCATCACCCTGCGTGATGTCGTGGACGAAGTGGGCCGTGATCCGGTGCGTTTCATGATGCTTTACCGGAAAAACGATGCCTCGCTCGATTTCGATTTCGCGAAGGTGACGGAACAGTCCAAGGACAATCCGGTGTTCTACGTGCAGTATGCATCGGCGCGTTCGCACTCGGTTTTCCGTCAGGCTGCCGACCAGCTGGGTCTCGCTGATCTGGATCGTGTGGCGATGGCCGCCCAGTTCGACAAGCTGACCGACGAGAGCGAAATCGCACTCATCCGCAAGCTTGCAGAATATCCGCGTTTGATCGAAGCAGCGGCGATCCATCAGGAGCCGCATCGTCTGGCTTTTTACCTGTTTGATCTTGCCAGCGCGTTCCATTCGCAATGGAATAAGGGCACAGAGAACCCGGACTTACGTTTTATTAAGGTTAACGATCCAGACTTGTCATTAGCCAGGCTAGGGCTGGTACAGGTTGTTTCCGATGTGCTGACGTCAGGTTTGACGATCATCGGGGCTGATGCTCCGACGGAAATGCGCTAGGACTGATCGACTGATCGAGGGTTCGTTAAGTCAAACGAAGCTTTCGGGTGCAGACGATTAAGTCTAACGAGAAAGGACCGGGATGAACCGAAGGTGTTGGTTTATCCCGTTCTGGTCTTTCGGTGCAGGAAACTACCGTCAACTTTTGCCCACATTGCCTCGCTAATAAGCAATGTAAGGTGACGTCTTGCGGCGTCCAGGGTTTGAGTTAGGAACACACCATGACGGACAGCAGTGCAAATCCCCGTAATTACGGCGAGCGTCCGCTGCACGAAGACGATCCGCTGATGGAACTGTCGCGAATCGTGGACTTTGGCGCGCCTCAAGGTGATCATTCCGCTTGGAACGAGCGCCGATCGCAAGATGAACTGGCGCGTGAGCGAGCGGAGCCTGACTTCGATGCGTCGCTTGACCTTGAGCGCGAGCTTCTCGGCGACTTCGACGATTACGCACCGGCGGCCAGCCAGAGCCAGCCTGTGGAGCCCGAGGCCGAGGCCGCTCAGGAGCAGCGCTACAGCGCGCAGTATTATCGCGGTGCCGAACCGCTGGTGCATGAAGACGAACTTGCTTCGGCGCTTGAGGAAGAACTCGACCTGCATCTGGATAGCGGTGCATCCGTTCTTGCGCCTGAACTGGACGACTTCGAAGATATCGAACGGACTGAACCCGTTCAGCAGTTCGATTATGCCGATTATTCGAGCGCCCGCGATTCGTATGGCGATCCTTATGCGGCGCAGAACTCGGCCTATGATAATCGCGAATCGCTGGATAGTGCGCGTGGAAGCCATGCGACCGAAGCCGGTGCATATGATCCGACGATTTATCAGCCGGCTATCGAGCCGCACGAAGAATCCTATTTGACCCAGACCGCGCAAAGCCGCGACTGGGAAGTGCAGGCCGTTGAGCCTGCTACGCCGTCTTATGATGTCGAGCCTGCGCATCAGTCCTTGTCGCTTGAGGACGAACTGGAAAACCTGCTGTTCGGTGATGAGCCACAGCCCCAATCCGCAAACGACAGCGCTTATGGCTACCAGCCGGAGCCGGTATCCTATGCTCCGCAGACCCCAGCTCACGAGCCGGAACAGGCCGTGTCTTACGCGTCCGCGCCGGATCACGCCTATGCGGGCGAGGAAGCAGCCGGGCCTGCATTTGACGATCTCGAGCTCGACGAACTGCAACTGGATGAGCAGACCTTTGAAGAACCGCATCAGCCGGTAGCTGCCGCGCCGGTGCACGAAGCTGTCGCGCGCACGGAGCCATCCGGTTATCCCTATTACACCCGTGGCAACTTTGCTTCAGGCATTGCTGCGCAAATGCCAGTGACGGCAGCGCAGCCGGTTGGTCAGGCGGAAGCGCCTTACGCCGCCTTCACGGGTTCGGAACAAGCTTCGAACGAAGTTGCAGCGCAAGACGACGATTTTTCGTTCGATGATGATTTCTCCTTCGACGCACCAGCTTTCTCCGCAGCGACCGCAGCGGAAGGCACCGATGACGATCTATCCGACCTTGATGAGCTGAGCCTGACCGAAGACGATTTCGGTTTCGAGCCTTCGGGTGATTATTCCGAATCGGAACCGCTCAAGGCGACCGATGAAGAACTGCTTGGCGGTGATGATTTCTTCAACGAAGACGATCTTGATCTGGGCGGCGTTGAAAACAGTGCAGCCGCGCCCGCCTATGCGCATGCGGTGCTGTCGGACGAGGATTATCGTCCGTCCACATCGATGCCGCATTTTGCCAGCGCGCAGCAGGCTGCCAGCGCACCCGCACCGGATGTGGAAACGCTGAGCGTTGCCGAAAACAAGGTCGAGCAGACCCATTCGCTGGATCTGCCGGAAGTCAATTACGGTGAAGAGGAAACCGCTGCCGGTCTTGGTGATCTCGAAGCTGAATTTGCCGAGGTCTTCAATACGGTTGGCGTCGATGAGCTGAACACCCCATCGGAAGCGCAGAGCGAAGCCGACAAAGCCTTTGAGGATATTTTCCGCGAAAGCGCATCCAGCTATCTGCCGAACGCCGGTGTTGCCGCAGGTGCTACCGCGGCGGGACTTGGTGCTGCCGTTGCCGCATCCGCTGCCTCCTATGGCCGGGCGCAGCCGCGCCAGACTGGCCAGTACAGTGCAGGCGAGCAAGCTGGCAGCGAGGATGATTTCTACAATCACTGGGCTGCTCAGGGCGCACAGACCGTTGAAGGTGGTGACTATGGCGCGCGTGCCGCCATGCAGCCGGAAGACGATCTTGGCAAGGCGTCGGAAGCCTATCGCAACCGTCCGGTACGCGGTCGTCGCGGCCTGATTCTGGCAAGTGTTGCCGGTGCAGTCGTGTTGCTCGGCGGTATCGGATATCACTTCATGGGCGGCGGCTCGGAAGAGCCGGTCGTCATTCGTGCCGACACGCAGCCGATCAAGATGCAGCCGGAAAACCCAGGCGGTGCAACGGTGCCGAACCAGGACAAGGCGGTCTATGACCGTGTGGCAGGCACTTTGCCGAACAATCCGGAACAGAAATCACTGATCACCTCAGGCGAGGAGCCGGTTGATATTTCCGGCACGGACGACAATGAAGCCATGACCGATACGCCGGATTCGTCGGCTGAAAACAGTCAGGCCAATACCGGTAATCAGAACGCGCAGGAAAATGCGCCTTTGATCCAGCCGCGTGAAGTTGAAACGATGATCGTTCGCCCCGATGGCACGATCATGCAGCCGGAATCGCCCGCACCGCAGACGGCCAACAACACCCCCCAGCCTTCGGAACAGCCTTCCGCTCCGGTGGGTGGTGACGAAATCGCGGCAATTGCTTCGGGCAATTCCGTGCCGGAAGCTTCGGCGCCTGCCCCGCAGCCCGCCGCGCCAGCCCCTGTTGCTCAGGCGCCGGTTGCAGAAACGCCGCGCCTTCCAGCTCGCGCTCCGGTTGTCCCGTCGCGCCCGGCTGAACAGCCGGTCAATATCGTGGGCAATGTTCCGCAGCGCACGCAGACACAAGCGCCTGCCGCTGCTGCTCGGGCGGCCAATCAGCAGGTTGCATCGGCAGCCGGTGCCGGTGGATATTTCATCCAGATCGCATCACAGCCTTCTGCCGAACTGGCGCAGAAGTCCTATTCCAACATGGCGCAGAAATACGCCAATGTGATCGGCGGACGCGGCGTGGATATCAAGCGCGCCGACATTCCGGGCAAGGGCACCTACTACCGTGTCCGCGTTCAGGCGGGTTCGCGTGACGATGCCAACGCGCTCTGCGGACGGTTGAAGTCGGCTGGGGGCAGCTGCCTTGTAACGCGGTAAGCCACGGGAATAGACAGGAACAGGGCGGCTTGAGGCCGCCCTTTTCATATGCACTATCAAGTGCATGGAATTTTCGTTAGAACAAATTTCTAATTTGCGGAAAAGACGAGGGATATTCGCATGAAACAGTGCAAGGCCTGGATTGCCGGTGTTTCGGGGACAAAACTTACACCGGATGAAGTTGCCTTTTTCCGCGATGAGAGGCCTTGGGGCTTTATCTTGTTCGCGCGCAATGTCGAAAGTCTTGAACAGGTTGCCGAACTGACCGCGCATATGCGCGAGGTGACGGGGCGCGATCAGACGCCGGTTTTCATAGATCAGGAAGGCGGGCGCGTGCAGCGCCTGCGTCCGCCGCTTGTGCAGAACTATCCCTCTGCTGGAGAGATTGGAGCGATCTATACGCGTGACCGCGAAGCGGGCCTGCGCGCCGCATGGCTGCATGCGCGTCTGCACGCCTTCGATCTTTTGAAGGTTGGCGTCACCTCCGACTGCCTGCCGGTGCTCGATGTCCCCGTCGAGGGCGCAAATGATGTGATCGGCGCCCGCGCTTATTCCAAGAATCCGCATGCGGTGGCTGAATTGGGCCGTGCCGCTGCCGAGGGCTTGCTGGCGGGCGGCGTATTGCCGGTCATGAAGCATATGCCGGGCCATGGCCGCGCCTTTGCGGATACGCATAAGGAACTGGCCCGGGTGAACGCGCCATTGAGCGAATTGCTGGCGCATGATTTCGTGCCGTTCAAGGCGTTGAATGATCTACCGATGGCGATGACGGCGCATGTCGTATTCGACGCACTCGATCCGCAGCGTCCATCGACCCTGTCGCCGACCGTGATCAACACAATCATCCGTCAGGTGATTGAGTTCGATGGCCTCATCATGAGCGACGATATTTCGATGAAAGCGCTCTCCGGTGAACTTGGCGATATCGCTGGGGGCATCACCGGAGCAGGCTGCGATATCGTGCTTTATTGCGCAGGCGTGATGGAGGAACTGGTTCAGGTCGCCGCCCGCGTGCCGGTCCTTGAAGGCAAGTCGAAGCGTCGCGCTGATCTGGCCGAAGTCTACGCCGGTGATCCGGACCTTTCGGATGAAGATGAACTGCGCGCAGAATTCAATGGTATGTTCGAAGCGATAGCGTAATCGTTAAAACTTGGTAAACTGCAAAGATGCGTTGCCCGGCTTGTCCGGGCAGCGTGATTGACGACTGCGCATCGAGAGGCAAGCGGCTTGGCGGCATCAGGAACGAACACGGACGGAAAAGACGGCACGCTCGTGCCGATGGATTCGCTGTGGCAAAGCGATGCCGAACGGGCTCAAAGCGAGCCTTCCTTGCAGATCGACGTGCAGGGCTTTGAAGGTCCGCTCGATCTTCTGCTACATCTGGCGCGCAACCAGCGTGTTGATCTGGCGCGTATTTCCGTTCTGGCGCTGGCCGAGCAATATCTCGAATTCGTGGAGCAGGCCCGGGCGTTCCGGCTGGAGCTGGCCGCCGATTATCTCGTGATGGCGGCGTGGCTCGCTTATCTGAAATCCAAGCTGCTGATTCCAAAGCAGCAAGGAGATGATGGCGAGACCGGCGAAGAACTTGCGGCATCCTTGCAATTTCGCCTGAAACGGCTGGAGGCAATGCGCGATGCCGCAGCCGCTTTGGTCAATCGCAGCCGGCTGGGGCGCGATGTCTTCGCGCGCGGCATGCCGGAAGTGGTGATGGTCGATCGCGCCAGCCAGTTTTCTGCCTCGCTATACGATCTTCTGACGGCTTACGCTTCCCAAAGGCAGCGGCAAGCCGTGACGAATGTGCAGATTACCAAGCGTGCCGTCTGGTCGTTGAAAGAAGCCCGTGTCGCATTGGTGCGCCTGATGGGTGGCGATATCGGCGACTGGATTTCGCTCGACCGTTTTCTCATCGACTATGCGCTGTCGCCGCAGGAAAGGGCGTCGGCGCTCGCAAGCTCCTTTGCCGCCAGTCTGGAACTGGTGCGTGAAGGCAAGCTTGAAGTTCGCCAGAATGCGCCGTTCGAGCCGATTTATATGCGGGCCAAGCCCGGTTTAAGCGAATTTGACGAGGACGAGGATGTCTGAGGCCGAACGCCCGCTGGCGGAATTCGAGATGGATGATGAATTTGAGGAAGCACAGCTTCCGGCAAATGGACTGGCCGATCTGGCGCGCATCGTCGAGGCGATCATTTTTGCTTCCGCCGAACCAGTGTCGGAGCGCGCCCTTCAGGAACGCTTGCCGCCAAGAGCCGAGCTTGCTCCGATCTTGCAGCATCTCCAGAAAGTCTATGAGTCGCGTGGTGTGCATCTGGTGCAGGTCGGTGCGGCCTGGGCGTTCCGTACCGCGCCCGATCTCGCTTTCCTGATGAGCCGTGAGGCGGTGCAGCAGCGCAAACTGTCGCGAGCTGCAATGGAAGTGCTGGCGATCATTGCGTATCACCAGCCGGTCACGCGCGCTGAACTCGAAGATATTCGCGGTGTCGAAACGTCGAAAGGCACGCTGGACGTGTTGATGGAAACCGGCTGGATCAAGCTGCGCGGGCGTCGCCGCACGCCGGGCCGTCCGGTCACCTATGGCACGACGGAATCGTTTCTCGACCACTTCGGGTTGCCGGAAATCCGCGATCTTCCGGGTCTGGAAGAATTGCGCGGGGCAGGGCTTCTTTCCGCCCGCATGCCTTCAAGCTTTGCTGTTCCGGTGCCGAATATCGATCCGGATGAGCTGACCGACGAAGAAGAGCCGCTCGAGGATATCGATCTTGAAGGCCTCGGCCTGCTGGCTCCTAAAGGGTGAAATAGGCCCAATCTCGTCATGATCCACAATTCGCTGCACATAAAGAGGACACATGCGACGAATAAAATCGTCACATCTGCCTTCACAGCTATACTTCCGTTTGAAAGATTGCTTGAAAGCGCTTAAATCACTATCGAGATTGCAGGAACAGGCTGCGTTTAAGCAGCGATGAGAGGAATGAAATGGGTAGCTTTTCCATCTGGCACTGGCTGATCGTTCTGGCGGTTGTGCTGCTTCTTTTTGGCCGCGGCAAGATTCCCGAGCTGATGGGCGATGTTGCCAAGGGCATCAAGAACTTCAAGCAGGGCATGAACGACGAAGACGCTGCCAAGGACGCTGGGGATGACGGTCGCACGATCGACGCCAAGGCGGAAGAAACCGTCAACACCGTCAAGAAAACCACCAAGTCCTGATCTATCGGATCAAGAATGCTGCGTATCGCGATGGATACGCAGCATGTTTGTCATCTGTAAAAGTGCGGTTTTCCGCCGAAAGACGGGACACGCGCGCATTGCGCGGGGTATAAAATGCTCGATGTCGGTTGGTCTGAATTGCTGGTCATTGCGATCGTGATGATCGTTGTCGTCGGCCCCAAGGATTTGCCGAAGATGCTTAGAGCCTTCGGTAAGGCGACGGCGCGCATGCGCGCGACAGCCAACGAGTTTCGCAACCAGTTCAACGAAGCCTTGAAAGAGGCGGAACTGGAAGACGTCAAGAATATCATCGACGAAACACGCAAGCTCGATCCGCGCTCCAAGCTGACGCAGGTTTTCGATCCGATTCGAAGTGCAGGCGAAGACCTGAAATCGAGCATCAAATCCTCGACCTCCATGTCGCCTGCGACGCCTGACAAGGTTGCGGAAGTGACCACACCGGTCGATTTGAGCGGCGCGCCTGTTCCTGTATCTGCGCCGGTTCAGGCAGACACTGCCCCGGAAAAGCCTGCCAAGGCTGCGCGGGCGCCCCGCAAAACGGCGGCAAAAGCTGCGCCAGCGGCACCGAAGGTGACAAAGGCCAAGGCCGAGACGGCAAAGCCTGCGGTCGCGAAACCTGCTGCTGTCAAAAAGCCTGCTGCAAAACCGGCTGCGGTGAAATCCGCGGCAAAGAAAGCGGCGGATACAGCAAAGCCAGCCGCCGATAAGGCGGTTGCTCCTGCCAAAAAGACCACCAAGAAGACAGGAACCAAAGCGTGACCCGTGACGAGGATGAAATCGAGCAGAGTGCTGCACCTTTGCTTGAACACCTGATCGAACTGCGCCGCCGCCTCATTTGGGCAATCCTGGCATTTTTCGTGGCATTCGTGTTCTGCTTTGCCTTCGCAAAGCATCTCTTCAATCTGCTTGTGGTGCCTTATCAATGGGCCATCGACTGGGCAGGCATGGACCGCTCCAAGGCCGAGCTGATCTATACCGCACCGCAGGAGTTCTTCTTCACGCAGGTGAAGGTGGCGATGTTCGGCGGTATTGTGCTCGCATTCCCGATCATCGCAGCGCAGATCTACAAGTTTGTAGCGCCGGGGCTTTATAAGCACGAGCGTATGGCGTTCCTGCCATTCCTCATTGCATCGCCGCTTCTGTTCCTGCTGGGCGGCGCGCTCGTTTATTTCTTCTTCACCCCGATGGTGATGTGGTTCTTCCTGGCCATGCAGCAGACGGGCGGCGCGGGGGAAGTGCAGATTTCGCTTCTGCCGAAGGTCTCGGAATATCTGAGCCTCATCATGACGCTCATTTTCGCTTTCGGTCTGGTTTTCCAGTTGCCGGTCATCACCAGCCTCATGGCGCGTGTTGGTCTGGTGACTTCGGCGGGCCTCAAAGACAAGCGTAAATATGCGATTGTGATCGCCTTCGTCGTGGCCGCCGTTCTGACGCCGCCCGATCCGGCGAGCCAGATCGGTCTTGCCTTGCCGACGATCCTTCTCTACGAGATTTCCATTATCGTGGCTCGTATGATCGAGAAGAAACGCGACGAAGCAGAGAACGCAAAAGAAGCTGAAAACGACGCTTCTTCCTCCTGATCGTAGACTACGATTTCCGCGGGCCGCAGCTTTTGCGGCCCGCTTGTACTCAAATTTCACGAAACGGCTTTTCCCATGCTCGACATCAAATGGATTCGCGAAAACCCTGAAGACCTCGATAAGGCGCTTGCAAAGCGCGGGGCAGGGCCGCTCTCGTCCGAACTGATCGCGCTCGACGAAAAGCGCCGCGAAAATGTCGGCAAGGTTCAGGCCGCACAGGAACGTCGCAATGCCGCTTCGAAGGAAATCGGCAAGGCGATGGCTGAAAAAGACACCGCCACCGCCGATAAGCTGAAAGCGGAAGTAAACGAGCTCAAGAATTTCCTCGCTCACGCTGAGGAAGAAGAGCGTCGGCTGGTCAAGGAATTGAACGACGCGCTGTCGACAATACCGAATGTTCCGCTTGGCGATGTGCCGCTTGGCAAGGACGAAGCCGACAATGTCGAAGTTCGCCGCGTCGGCAATCAGCGCAATTTCTCCTTCCAGCCGAAGGAGCATTATGAGCTGGGCGAAGCGCTCGGCATGATGGATTTCGAACGCGCCGCGAAAATCGCCGGTGCGCGCTTCACGATTCTGAAGGGCGGTCTGGCGCGTCTTGAGCGTGCGCTTGGTCAGTTCATGCTCGACCTCCACACGACGCAGCATGGCTACACCGAAACCATGCCGCCTTTGATGGTGCGCGATGAGGCCGTTTATGGCACCGGCCAGCTGCCGAAATTCTCGGAAGACCTGTTCCGCACCACGGATGGCCGCTGGCTGATTCCGACGGCGGAAGTGCCGCTGACCAATCTGGTCGCCGACGAAATCGTCGATGTGAAGACCCTTCCGCAGCGCTACACCGCTCTGACGCCTTGCTTCCGTTCGGAAGCCGGTTCCGCCGGGCGCGATACGCGCGGCATGTTGCGCCAGCACCAGTTCCTGAAAGTGGAAATGGTGTCGATCACCGATGCAGAAAGCTCGATTGCCGAACATGAGCGCATGACGGCTTGCGCTGAAGAAGTGCTGAAGCGTCTTGGACTGCCGTTCCGCACCGTCGTGCTGTGCACCGGCGATATGGGCTTTGGCGCGCAGAAGACCTACGATATCGAGGTCTGGCTTCCAGGTCAGAACACCTATCGCGAAATCTCCAGCTGCTCGGTCTGCGGTGATTTCCAGGGCCGCCGCATGAATTCCCGCTATCGCCCGGAGGGCGAGAAGTCCACGCGCTTCGTCCACACCCTCAACGGGTCTGGCGTTGCTGTCGGTCGCGCGCTCATTGCCGTCATGGAAAATTACCAGCAGGAAGATGGCAGCATTCATATTCCTGAAGCATTGCAGCCATACATGGGCGGCCTCACGCGCATTGAAAAGGCTGCGTGATTCAGGATCTCAATAATTAAAGCAGGAGTGAAGACGTGCGAATTTTGCTGACGAACGATGATGGTATCCACGCTGAAGGCCTCGCAGTTCTGGAGCGAATCGCACGACAGCTCTCGGATGATGTCTGGGTGGTTGCGCCGGAAACCGACCAGAGCGGTCTGGCGCATTCGCTGACCCTGTCGGAGCCGCTGCGCCTGCGCCAGATTGACGATACCCATTTCGCACTGCGCGGCACGCCGACCGATTGCGTCATCATGGGCGTCCGTCATGTGCTGCCGGGTGCGCCGGACCTCATCCTGTCCGGCGTCAATTCCGGTGCGAATATCGCAGACGACGTGACCTATTCGGGCACCGTGGCCGGTGCGATGGAAGGAACGCTGCTCGGCATTCGCTCCATCGCCCTATCGCAGGAATATGATTATGAAGGCGACCGCCGGATCGTTCCTTGGGAAACGGCTGAAGCGCACGCGCCAGACCTCATCCGCAAGCTGGTCGCAGCCGGTTGGCCGGAAGGCGTTCTGCTGAACCTCAATTTCCCGAATTGCGGTGCGGATGAAGTGCAGGGCACACGCGTGACGGCGCAGGGCAAGCTCAGCCATGATGCGCGTCTCGACGAGCGCCGCGACGGTCGCGGTTTTCCGTATTTCTGGCTGCGGTTCGGTCGCGGCAAAGCTCCGGTCGCCGACGACAGCGATCTGGCCGCCATCCGCTCCGACTGCATCTCGGTCACGCCGTTGCACCTCGACCTGACGGCGCATAAGGTTCGTGCAGAACTGAGCTCTGCGCTTGGTCTTGAAGCTTGAAGCGGGGGGAAGCATGAGGCAGGCAACGTCTGAGCGGCCAAGGCTTTCGGACCGGGAAGGATTTGCATCCTTCGTCTTGCGCATGCGCGCGCGCGGCATTGATGATCCGCGCCTCTTTGCAGCCATTGAAGCAACCCCACGCCAGAGCTTTCTTGCTTCGGCGTGGTCGCATCTGGCTTATAGCACCCGCACGGCGCCACTCGATTGCGGCGAATATATCGAAGGCATTGACGATCAGGCGCGTGTGCTAGCCGCGCTCAAGCTGGAACCCGGCCATCGCGTGCTGGAAATCGGCACGGGATCGGGCTTTACCGCCGCTGTCATGTCATTGCTGTCCGGTCGTGTGACGACCGTAGAGCGCTACCGCAAACTCTGCGACCATGCCTTGCAGCAGTTCGTCTCGCTCAAGCGTGAGAACATCATGGTCAAGCATGCCGATGGACGGCATGGCATGCCGGGCGGGCCGTTCGACCGAATCATTCTCTGGCTGGCTTGCGAGGAAGTGCCGCGTCATTTCGTGGAGCTGCTCGCAACGCATGGGGTTCTCATCACGCCGATTGGTCCCGGTGACGGCGAACAGATCGTGACGCGAATCTCGAAGGTTGGCAGCCGTTTCGAGCAGGAAAACCTGATGGCTGTTCGTTATCAGCCCTTTATTGAAGGCGTTTCCTCGGTTCTCTGAAGATTCACATTTTCCAATCTACCCGTCATTTGTTTCAGTGCCCACCGATGATGGCCGCGCGCCAATGCGGGCTTATGGTGTTTAATTGGTGAATCTTTTTCCAAAGTTGGGCCGTTCTTAACCAGCGAGTAACATTAACGCGCTTTAATCGTCTTACTGAGTTTCGAGTATGGACGAGTTGAACATGCGTTTCCCAATTTTGCATCATACGTCCGAACGTCTCCTGCGGAATGTCGCAATTGTTCTGATTGCCGGCTTTGGAGCCGGGTGCAGTTCCGATACGATGCGTTTCACAGACGGCATCTTTACCGGTTCGACGTCCAATCAGCGCGTTGCGCAACAGCCCGCAGGCGATGTTTATGCGTCCGCCCCAATAGCGCCAGCCCCGCGGGTTTCCAGCGGAACGGTACAGCGCAATTCCCTTCCGGCGCCTTCTGCGGTGTCTTCCGCTCCGATGGCGGCACCGGTCGCCGCAGCGCGCCAGTCGGTTCAGGCACCAGTCGCTGCGGCATCAACGCAGATGCAGAACCAGGTTGGTCAGGCCCGCGATATGGCGGCCAATCAGGTCAATGGCGCAGAGACCCGCGTGGCAAGCGCTGCCACGACGACCCATAATGCCGTGAACGGCACGAAGGAAAAGGTTCTGGGCCAGCTTCCGGCAACGCCGGGGCAGGGTGCCCCGCGCCCGACGGACAACAACATAGCTGTTGTCCCCGCAGTCCCTTCGGTTAACGGCAAGAAATCTGCTGCCGCAACCGATCTGGCATCGGCTGGCGCGAACACGGCAACGCCGCCTGCACCAAAGGGCGGCTATACGGTCCAGAGTGGCGATTCGCTGTTCTCGATCGCACAGAAGCATAACGTCCCGGTTGATGATCTGAAGAAAGCCAACGGCCTGTCAAACGGCGCAATCCGCGTCGGTCAGACACTGGTGATCCCGGCAGCCGGTGCTGCTGCTGTAACGCAAGTTGCCGCTGTAACACCACAGCCCGCAAGCCCGGCCAAGGCTGTTGCCGCAGCGCCGGAAGCGGCTGGAAGCGTCAAGCCTTACACGCCGCCGCAGGCGAGCAACAAGGTGATCGAGGATGCCGAGAAGGATCAGGCCGCAGCGCCTTCTTCCACCGGTATTTCCCAGATGCGCTGGCCGGTTCGCGGTCGTATTCTGGCGAGCTTCGGTCAGCGTGAAGGCACTGCTGTCAGCGATGGCATCGATATCATGGTTCCGGAAGGAACCTCTGTTAAGGCCGCTGAAAACGGCGTCGTCATCTATGCAGGCGACGGTCTGAAGGAATTCGGTCAGACGGTTCTGATCCGTCACGACAACGGTCTTGTCACGGTCTATGGCCATAACAGCCAGATACTGGTGCAGCGCGGCCAGAAGGTTCGTCGTGGTGAAGATATTGCCAAGTCGGGCATGAGCGGCAATGCGAAGTCGCCGAAGCTGCACTTTGAAGTGCGCAAGAATTCTTCGCCGGTCAATCCTTCCAAATATCTGGAAAGCTGATTGCGCTGAGAGATGTAAATCAAAAGGCGGGCTGAAAAGCCCGCCTTTTTCTATTCTTACATTGCAACGCCGAGGCGGCCAGCAAGGTCCTGAACATATTGCCAGGCCACGCGCCCCGAGCGGTTACCGCGCGTGGTCGACCATTCCAGTGCTTCCGCGTGAAGCTTGGCTTGGTCGTAGTTCAGTTTGAAATGGTCTGCATAGCCGTCAACCATGGCGAGATAATCGTCTTGGCTGCACTTATGGAAGCCGAGCCAAAGGCCGAAGCGGTCCGACAGCGAGACTTTTTCTTCAATCGCTTCCGACGGGTTGATCGCCGTGGAACGCTCGTTGTCGATCATGTCTCGCGGCATGAGGTGGCGGCGGTTCGATGTTGCATAGAAGATCACATTGCCCGGACGGCCCTCGACGCCGCCTTCGAGCGCGGCTTTGAGCGACTTATAAGACGTGTCGTCATGGTCGAAGGAAAGGTCGTCGCAGAACAGGATGAAGCGATATTCCGTATCCTTGATCATGTTCATCAGCGTCGGCAGGCTGTCGATATCCTCGCGATGGATTTCGATCAGCTTAAGCGGCTTCTGGGACGTGAGTTCGGCGTTAACGCTGGCCTGCGCGGCCTTCACCAGCGAGGATTTGCCCATGCCGCGTGCGCCCCATAGCAAAACGTTGTTTGCCGGATAGCCATTTGCGAAGCGGCGGGTATTGTCTACAAGCTGGTCGCGCACCAAATCTACGCCACGGATCAGGGAGATATCCACGCGGTTAACCCGCTTCACCGGATCAAGCGTCAATCGTTCCGGCGCCCAGACAAAACAGTCTGCGGCGTCGAGGTCCGGCGTTTTGGCTTCTGGTGGTGCGATACGTTCGAGCGCGGCGATCAAACGGTCCAGTTTCTGGCTGAGTATGTCTTCGGTCGTCATTTCATGCCCCTAGTGGTAGACAAACGGCTTAACATGTCACAGCGGAGGCGAAAAGTGTGCGACCTTGGCGCAGGCGGGATGATCGTCGGTTGCATTTGGCGCGCCAACCATTGTAATGCCCTTAACAAATTGTCTTTGAGACTTCAGAGGAGTTCCTAATGTTCGTAACACCGGCTTTCGCTCAAGCACCTGGCGGCGGCGCTTTTGGCCCAGACATGCTCATGAGCATTCTGCCGTTCATCCTGATCTTCGTCATCATGTATTTCCTCATCATCCGCCCGCAGCGGACCCAGATGAAGAAGCGTCAGGAAATGCTGAACGCAGTGCGCCGTGGCGATACGGTTGTCACCGGCGGCGGCATCGTCGGCAAGGTGCAGAAGGTCGTCGACGACAATGAAGTCGAAGTCGAAATCGCCGAAGGCGTTCGCATCAAGGTTCTGCGCAGCACCCTGATGGATGTGCGCGTCAAGGGCGAACCAGTCGCCGATAATAAGAACAAGTAATCTCTTTTTTGAGATGATACGGGCTCCGGTAAGCATTCACTAACCGGAGCCCGTGCAATATTCGGTCGGCGCGACCTTTGTATGTG
Organism: Ochrobactrum teleogrylli; assembly: GCF_006376685.1. GTDB lineage: Bacteria > Pseudomonadota > Alphaproteobacteria > Rhizobiales > Rhizobiaceae > Brucella > Brucella teleogrylli. The sequence continues at coordinate 99,116 of NZ_VEWL01000007.1, forward strand.
CGCATGACCCAAGGCCGGAGAGCGGTGCGCATTCGCACCCCGGCATGCCCTATCCAGGCCAAAACGGGCCAAGCTGAAACGGAATTGCTGCTCTATGCTCTATTTTTCACGCTGGAAATCGGCCCTGATCTGGTTGGCGGTTCTCGTCAGCTTCGTCATCGCTTCCCCTAATTTTTTCTCGCGTGAAACGCTGGCGAATCTGCCCGGTTTCCTGCCGAAGAAGCAGGTCGCGCTCGGCCTTGATCTTTCCGGCGGCTCCCGCCTTGTTCTGCAGGTTCAAAATGCAGGCCGCAACGATCTGGAACACAGTGCCGAGATCATGCGGCAGCGTCTGGAGGAACTGGGTTATGGTCGTCCCGTTGTGGAAACCGAAGCGCGCAACCAGATTCGCGTCGAAGTACCCGGCCTTTATGATGCACAGCTTCTGAAAGACATTCTGAGCATTCGCGGCGATCTATCATTCCACGCTGTGGATGATTCCGTTTCGCCGGACGATGCCATTCGCGGCGCGCCCCCGGTGGGCAGCGAAGTCGTCTATTCCTATGACGATCCGCCGGTGGGTTATCTCGTCAAGAAACAGCCCGTTCTCACCGGCGCGAATATCACCGACGCGAAGGCAACGCTTTCTTCCGATGATAACGAGCCGGTTATTACCCTGACCCTCGACGATGCGGGCCGCAAAGGTCTGGCAGAACTGACCGCCAATGCGACGGGCAAGAGCTTTGCCATCGTGGTCGATAATCAGGTCGTGTCTGCGCCGGTGATCAGCGAGCCGCTCGATACCAACGAATTGCAGATTTCAGGCGCCTTCGATTTGCAGGCTGCCAACAATATGGCCGTGGTCCTGCGCTCCGGCACATTGCCGCAAGCTGTGACCGTGCTTGAAGAGCGCACCATCGCCTCGGCACTGGGCGAGGATTATGCCAGCGCTGCCGTGACGGCTGCACTTCTGGCCGCACTTCTCGTCGGCCTGTTCATGGTGCTGTCCTATGGCGTTCTTGGCGTCATCGCGATGGTGGCGCTTGTAGTCAATATCATCATCCTGACTGCGGTGATGTCGCTGATCGGCGCTTCCATCAGCCTCGCCAGCGTTGCCGGTCTCGTGCTGATCATCGGCATGGCGGTTGATGCGAATATTCTGATCTATGAACGCGTGCGCGAAGATCGCCGCAAGGGCTATTCCGTTGTTCAGGCGATGGAATCCGGTTTCTACCGCGCGCTGTCGACCATCATCGACGCCAATCTGACAACACTCATTGCCGCATTGGTTCTGTTCCTGCTCGGTTCCGGCACGGTGCATGGCTTTGCTTTGACCGTCGCGGTTGGTATTGGCACGACGCTGTTCACCACGCTGACTTTTACCCGACTGCTGATCGCCCAATGGGTGCGCACGGCAAAGCCGAAGGAAGTGCCGAAGCGTCGTCTCAAGCTTGTGCCGACGGTGACGCATATTCCGTTCATGCGCCTTCAATTCATTACGCTCGGCATCTCCGTGCTGGCCTGCGCCATCGTGGTGGCGCTGTTTGTAAATATCGGCTTCAACTACGGCATCGATTTCCGTGGCGGCTCAATGGTCGAGCTTCAGGCGCGCAGCGGTGACGCCAATCTGGAAGATATTCAGGACCGTCTCTCCGAACTGAATATCGATAGCGCCCGCGTTCTGCCCGCCAAATCAGCGCGCTCGGCGCTTGTGATCATCGGCAGCCAGGAAGTCGGCGACGATGCCGAACAGACGGTGGCTGTAAAACTGCGCGGTGAGTTCGAACAGGATTATTCGTTCCAGCGTGTGGAAGTGGTCGGCCCGACGGTTTCCGAACAGCTGTCGCGCGCCGGTATTCTGGCCGTTGTCCTGTCGCTAATCGGCATTTTCATCTATGTCTGGGTGCGGTTCCGGTGGCAACTGGCGCTTGGCGCCGTGCTATCGACCCTGCATGACGTGGTTATTCTCGCAGGCATGTTCATTGTCTTCCGCATGGAATTCAATCTGTGGAGCGTCGCGGCAATCCTGACGATCATCGGCTATTCGCTGAACGATACGGTCGTGATTTATGACCGCGTTCGCGAAAACCTGCGCCGCTACAGCAGCGCGCCGCTGCCTGCGATCATCGATGCCTCGATCAACCAGACCCTGTCGCGTACCTTGCTGACGTCTTTCGTGACGTTCCTCGCGCATATTCCGCTTTACGCCTTTGGCGGCGCGGATATCCGCATGTTTGCGCTGGCGCTCAGCGTCGGCATTATTGTGGCGAGCTATTCGTCGATCTTCATCGCCGCACCGCTGCTGGTTCAGTTTGGACTGAAGCCGCGCGGGCCTGAGCAGGATGAGGAAATGGGCGACGAACTTGCACAGTCGCTCAATCTGGAAAGCTGAGAATGGCCAAGGGAATAGAAATACGCGAAGCGCATTTTCCGGGGCGCGCGCCCATTGATGCTTATGGCGATGGCGGGTTTCGTTTCGCCGAAATGTCGCATCGCGGTTCGATCCTGTGTCTGCCCTCCGGTATTCACGGCTGGAAGCCTGCAATGCCGCCGGTGCTTTCGCGGGCCGATCTGGAGCTGATTCTGGAGCAGGCTTCGGATATTGAAATTCTGCTGGTTGGAACCGGAATGGATCTGCGGCGTATTCCAGAAGACGTACGCGCGGTTTTGCGCGAGCATCGCATTTCATCCGATCCGATGAGCACAGGTGCTGCCGTGCGGACCTATAATGTGCTGCTGGCGGAAGATCGCGCGGTTGCGGCGGCGCTTATTGCAGTAGAATAACGATCATGAACCAGAATGAGGCACATTGCCTGGCGCTTCTTCGTGAGGCTGACCGGGACCGTTATCTGTCGGTGCTCTATGCGCCGGAGGATAAACGCGGCGGGCTGGCTGCGCTCTATGCCTTCAATGCGGAAGTGGCGCGCATTCGCGATCTTGTTCATGAGCCGCTGCCGGGCGAAGTACGTCTGCAATGGTGGCGCGATCTGATCAATGGCGAGGCGAGGGGCAGCGCTGAGGCACATCCCGTTGCCGCTGCTCTGGTCGAAACAATCGACAAATACGAGCTTCCGCGCTCCGCTTTCGACAATTATTGCGAGGCGCGTATCTTCGATCTCTATGACGATCCGATGCCAAGCCGTAACGATCTGGAAGGCTATTGCGGTGAGACCGCTTCGGCAATCATTCAGTTAGCCGGCTTTATTCTGGATCGTGACGCCGCGCAGGCGCAGAGTGAAACCACCGGTCACGCGGGCGTTGCGCAGGCGACGACAGGCCTGCTGCGCCTTTTGCCGATCCATCGCCGTCGCGGCCAGCTCTATGTTCCAGCCGACATGCTGGCATCGGTCGGCGTAACGCGCGAAGCATTTTTTGCCAACGACGATCCGTCGGCCTGTGAGCGCGTGGTCAGTGTCATGCTGGCACTGGCGCGGGAACATCTGGCGATTTTCGATAAGGCAAGGGCGAAATTGCCAAAAAGCCTTGCACCGGCATTTTTGCCGATGGCCATCGTGCCAGCTTATCTGAAAGCGATTGAACGCCTTGGCGGCAGGGCGGCAGAACGGACAGCCGATATTTCGGCTATCCGTAAGCAGTGGCTGATGCTTCGCGCCAATTTCTGACCGTCAGGCCAGCTGTTCCAGCCATGTGCGGAAATCTGCAAGCGCGCGGGCGGAAAGCGCACGCTTCTTGGCGATGGTCTTTTCCTTGCCACGCAGACGCTTGCCTTCTTCCTTCGGCACTTCGACCGGCGGAAACAGACCGAAATTGACATTCATCGGCTGGAACGACCGCTTGCCAGGCTCGGCATCGTCAGCGACGATATGGCCGCCGGTGATGTGCCCAAGCAGCGCACCAAAGGCGGTTGTCGGGGGTGGCGGGACGGCAGCATTGCCCAGTCGCTCCGCAGCGGTGAACCGACCGGCAAGAAGGCCGATGGCCGATGATTCGACATAGCCCTCGCAACCCGTCACCTGACCGGCAAAGCGCAGTGTCGGACGCGACTTCAGGCGCAGCACCCTGTCGAGCAGCACGGGGGAGTTCAGGTAGGTGTTACGATGCAAACCGCCGAGGCGCGCGAATTCGGCATTTTCCAGTCCGGGAATCATCTTGAAGATGCCGGTCTGTGAGCCGTATTTCAGCTTCGTCTGGAAACCGACCATGTTGTAGAGCGTGCCAAGCGCATTGTCCTGACGCAGTTGCACAACCGCATAGGCCTTGACGGTCGGGTTATGCGCATTGGTCAGGCCCATAGGCTTCATCGGGCCGTGGCGCAGCGTTTCGGGTCCGCGTTCCGCCATGACTTCAATCGGCAGACAGCCATCGAAATAGGGCGTGCCTTCCCATTCCTTGAATTCCGTCTTGTCGCCTTCGACAAGCGCAGCCACGAACGCCTCATACTGCTCCTTATCCATGGGGCAGTTGATATAGTCCTTGCCGGTGCCGCCGGGGCCGACCTTGTCGTAGCGCGACTGGAACCAGCAGACATCCATATTGATCGAATCGAAATGCACGATGGGCGCAATCGCGTCGAAAAAGGCGAGCGCATCGGCATCCGTTTCCGCGGCAATGGCCTCGGCCAAAGACGGCGCGGTCAGCGGGCCGGTGGCAACGATGGTCGTGCCCCATTCTTCCGGCGGCAGGCCGGTGACTTCCTCGCGCTTGATGGTAATTAGCGGATGAGCCTCAAGCTTTTCGGTTACGGCTTGCGCAAATCCCTCGCGGTCCACAGCAAGCGCGCCGCCCGCCGGAACCTGATGTGCATCGGCGCAGGCCATGATGAGCGAGCCTGCAAGGCGCATTTCCGCATGCAGCACGCCGACAGCATTGGTTTCGGCATCGTCGGAGCGGAATGAATTGGAGCAGACGAGTTCGGCCAGCTGTTCGGTCTTGTGCGCATCAGTGCCGCGCACGGGACGCATTTCATGCAGCACGACAGGAACGCCTGCCTGCGCAATCTGCCAGGCGGCTTCAGAGCCAGCGAGACCGCCGCCAACGACGTGAATGGGGGTGAGATCGGATGTGTTTGTCATGGTCCTTCCCATATCGCCTTTGCTGGCGGCCATCAATGGGCGAGCAAGGTCCAGAAAAACAAATGGCATCCGTCGCGGGAGGAGGTGCGACGGATGCCATATGGAAAGACCGGATTGGGAGGAGGAGAGCCGGTCTCGTTGTCGCTAAGCCTGGGAGGAGGATGGCTTGGCGACAAACCAGGGCTGGTGGGAGGAGGATCCAGTCCTGGTGGTATTCACAGCGCGAAACTTCAATCTGAAATTTTCATCGAAAGGCGTTCAGCGTAGTGCAATCGTCGCGAACAGCTTTTCGGTCTTCAGCTTGATGCTTAGCGAGCCTTGCTCTGACGAGCGACGTAAGGGATGTCGGCGCGGGAGATGCCGAGATCGTTCAGTTCGCGAGTCGAAAGCTGGTTCAGTTCGCTGACGGTTTCACGGTAACGGCGCCAGTTGTTGTAAGAGCGAAACAGGTTCATGATCTTAATCCTTCAATGTGCGATGCTATCGCTTGGGTTCAATTCATCTCTTTTGTTGCCCATGATATAAGCTATTGTTTTTGCAAGTTGCAGAGCCGACTTTGCATAGCTGCCTTGCGGTTCCTGCACGACGCTTTAAATCGATTGGACTGTTCCGGCACAAAATTGCCGCAATGCGATTTGATCGGGTGGTTTGCTGGTTGCGAAGTTTCTTATATGTTCTCAACCGGTTGCGGTTGCGACCGCCATCTCAGTTCGTTGACCCGGGAGTCATTTTGTCTTTTTCAATCTCAGTGGAGCGCCTGGTTGAGCGCTGGCAGCAGGAAGGGCTGATCGATGCGGTTACCGCGTCGCGCCTGAATGCGGATCTTGAAAAACGAGCAACGGGTTTCAGCTTGGGTGCGGTGCTCGCCACGCTTGGCGGTCTGCTTCTGGGCGCAGCCGTCATCATGCTGGTTGCCGCCAACTGGCAGGATGTGCCGCGCCTGATGCGGATCGGGATGGTGCTTGCACTTATCTGGATCGGCTATCTCGGCGGCGCATGGCGACAGGCGAGGGGCGACAAGGTGTTCTCGTCCGCTCTTTATGTCGTCGGTGCCGCATCCTTCGGCGCAGGTATCGCGCTTGTCGGGCAGATGTATCACGTGTCCGGCGATGTTCATTCCGCCGCCGTCTACTGGACCCTGGGCGTGCTTGCGTCAGCCTTCCTGGTGCGTGCACCGGTTCTGGCTGCATTCGGTGCAGGCGTTGCGTGTTTTTATCTTTCGACATTCGTGTTTGACGGCACATCGGCTGACAATGGTGAGCTGGCCTATCGCTGGATCGGTCCGCTTCTGTTGCTGGTCGGCGTCGGTGCAGCACTCCTCACGCGTTCGCGCCATGCCGCCCATCTCTGGGCCCTGTTCGCAATCGGCTGGGCCTTGCTGCTTTACATTCAGAATGAAAACGACGTGATCCTGTGCCTCATGATTGCGGTCGGCATCGCGTTGATGCTGGCGGATGCATTCGCACATGACACGATGGAGCGGCTCACCCGCTTCGCGCAGCCGCTGGCTTCCTACGGGCTGATGCTGGCTCTGCTGTCGCTTGGCATTTTGCAGCTCAATCATATGTTCTCTTCGTCAGGCGGCTCTGCCTCGCTCGATCAGGATGTTCTTTATAGTATGCTGATCCTCGGCCTATCGATTGGCGCTATCGCCCTGTGTGGTCGCGACAATGGCGGACTACGCTCCATCGGCTATGCGGCGTTTTCGTTTCAAGTGCTTTATCTGGCATTCACGACCGTGGGCACGATGATCGGTACGTCGGGCTTCTTCCTGACCGCAGGCGTCCTCGTGCTGCTGCTGGCGGCCTTTGTCCGCCGAATGGAACGACGGTTCGGTAAAAAACGCGAAGCGGGGAGCCAGTCATGAGCAAGAAGTGGCTTTATATAGGCGCTGCCGTCTCCGCCTTGCTGCAGAGCGGCATTCTTTATGCGGGCATCGAACAGCGCGCATCCATATTGCGTTCAGGCCATGAAATCGTGTTGCAGACCGAGCCGGTCGATCCGCGCGATCTGATGCGCGGCGATTACGTCATCCTCGGCTACGCAATTTCCAGTGTCATGGGCAAGGATGTGCAGGGTAAACCCACGGGCGAACCACGAACGGTCTATGTGGCGCTAAAGCCGGATGCAGAAAAGCTATGGCATTTCTCGCGGGCGGCGCTCAGCCCGTTCACCGATCTGGCGCCGGATGAAGTGCAGATTCGCGGCCAGTCGACTTATCCGGTTTCGGGCTATCCGGATCAGACCATCCGCCTCAATTTCGGCATCGAACGCTATTATGTTCCTGAAGGGCAGGGTCGCGATATCGAGATCGGGCAACGTGAAAGCCGGATTTCCGTTGTCGTTGCTGTCGATGACAGCGGCACTGCGGTCATCAAGGCTTTGCGGGACGAAGGGCGGCAACTCTATGAAGAACCGCTCTATTGATCGGTTTTCCAGCGGTTTCGCCACTCTTATATTGCCGCGTCAAGCTGAAGTTTATCTCAGGCTTGGCATGCGCGGAATGATCGCTATATAGAGGGGCAGAGTGCCGGAAGCGTTTCGTCTTGCCAAACCCGGAAAATCTATACCGGGAAGGCGGCTTTTTTCCTTTGAACCGGGAAAATTGGATGATATAGAGACGCGCGCTTTCGAGGGCAGTTCAAGATCTGAGACGAATTTGGTGCGTTCTTAAAGAATGCGCTTCGGTTCAGAAGCGGATATGGCGAAATTGGTAGACGCACCAGATTTAGGTTCTGGCGGGAGACCGTGGGGGTTCGAGTCCCTCTATCCGCACCAACTGCCATAAGGCCAAAGAATTTCTCTCCCGCGTCTTGAGGCAAAATGCCGGAAACGGCGGGACAATGACAAGAAGTGAAGGTTTGAACATGCAGGTTACCGAAACGCTCAATGAAGGGCTGAAGCGCGAGATTAAAGTCGTGGTTCCGGCCGGGGATCTCGAAGCCAAGCTCGTTGAGCGGCTCGATACTGCGCGCGGCCGAGCCAAGATCAATGGTTTCCGTCCGGGCAAGGTGCCTGCTGGCCATCTGCGCAAGATGTATGGCCGTTCGTTCATGGCTGAAATCGTCAACGAAATCCTCAGCGATTCGTCGCGTTCGGTTCTCGCAGACCGTAACGAAAAGTCGGCTACCCAGCCTGAAGTCATCATGTCGGAAGACGAAAAAGAAGCCGAAAAGGTTCTCGACGGCAAGGCCGATTTCGTTTTCTCGCTGAACTACGAAGTTCTGCCGGCAATCGAAGTCAAGGATTTCTCCAAGATCGCCGTGACCCGTGAAGTCGTCGACATCACCGATGAGGAAGTCGATGAGCAGGTCAAGCGTATCGCTTCGTCGACCCGCACTTTCGAGACCAAGAAGGGCAAGGCCGAAAACGAAGATCGCGTCACGATCGACTATCTCGGCAAGCTCGATGGCGAGCCGTTTGACGGCGGCGCCGACAACGACGCACAGCTGGTTCTCGGTTCGGGTCAGTTCATTCCGGGCTTCGAAGAACAGCTCGTTGGCGTCAAGGCTGGCGACGAAAAGGTCATCAATGTGACCTTCCCGGCTGAATACGGTGCAGCGCATCTCGCAGGCAAGGAAGCCACCTTCGACATCAAGGTCAAGGAAGTTGCCAAGCCGAACGAACTCGAACTCAACGACGAAACCGCGACGAAGCTCGGCATCGAGTCGCTGGAGCGTCTGCGTCAGGTTGTTCGCGAACAGATCGAAAGCCAGTACGGCCAGATCACCCGCCAGAAGGTAAAGCGCCAGATTCTCGACGCTCTGGACGGCGATTATCAGTTCGAAACCCCGCAGAAGCTGGTTGACGCTGAATTCAACAACATCTGGCAGCAGATCAACTTCGACCTGCAGCAGGCTGGCCGTACCTTCGAAGACGAAGAAACCACGGAAGAAGCTGCTCGCGAAGAATACCGCAAGCTCGCTGAACGCCGCGTTCGTCTCGGCCTCGTTCTCTCCGAAATCGGTGAGAAGGCTGGCGTAGAAGTGTCGGAAGAAGAACTGCAGCGCGCCGTTTATGACCAGGTTCGTCGCTATCCGGGCCAGGAAAAGGAAATCTACGACTTCCTGCGCAAGACGCCGGATGCCGTGGCTAACCTCCGCGCCCCGATCTTCGAAGAAAAGGTCGTCGATCATCTGCTCGCCAACATCAACGTGACCGACAAGAAGGTCTCGAAGGAAGAGCTGACGGCTGAAGACGAAGACGGTTCGGAAGCAAAGCCTGCAAAGAAGGCTGCACCGAAGAAGAAGGCCGCTCCTAAGAAGAAGGCCGACGAAGACAAGTCCGAAGAGGCTTAATCTTTTCTATCTAGCGAATTTGGAACTGGCCGCGCATTGCGCGGCCTTTTCCGTTCCAACCCAAGGATAAACGGCTGAAAAGCTTGCATCCATGGGGGCTTTGCTCTAGCCAGTAATCAATCCGTTTTTAGCTCAATCAGAATATTTGCGAGCCAGCATGTCCCTTATTGATACGCGCATACCGGAACCGAAACGCTTCATCTCCGGCGCCACCGGCGACTGGGAAGTCGTCATCGGCATGGAAGTCCATGCGCAGGTCACGTCCGAGTCGAAGCTGTTCTCCGGCGCTTCCACGTCGTTTGGTGCCGATCCGAACGCCAATGTGTCTCTGGTGGATGCCGCCATGCCGGGCATGCTGCCGGTCATCAATCTGGAATGCGTCAAGCAGGCCGTCCGCACGGGCATCGGTCTCAATGCCCAGATCAATCTGAAGTCGGTGTTTGACCGCAAGAACTACTTCTATCCCGATCTGCCGCAGGGCTATCAGATTTCGCAGTTCAAGCAGCCGATTGTCGGCGAGGGCAAGATCATGATTTCGGTCGGCCCCGACAATAAGGGCCAGTTCGAAGATGTGGAGATCGGCATCGAGCGCCTGCATCTGGAACAGGACGCGGGCAAGTCGATGCACGATCAGCATCCGACCATGTCCTATGTCGATCTGAACCGCTCTGGCGTGGCGCTGATGGAAATCGTCTCCAAGCCGGACCTGCGCTCGTCGGATGAAGCACGCGCCTACCTCACCAAGCTGCGCACGATTGTCCGCTATCTCGGCACCTGCGACGGCAATATGGACGAAGGCTCCATGCGCGCCGACGTCAATGTTTCCGTGCGTCGTCCGGGTGGCGAATTCGGCACACGTTGCGAAATCAAGAACGTCAACTCGATCCGCTTCGTTGGTCAGGCCATCGAATATGAGGCCCGCCGTCAGATCGCCATTCTGGAAGATGGCGGCTCCATCGATCAGGAAACGCGCCTGTTTGATCCCGTGAAGGGCGAGACCCGTTCGATGCGCTCCAAGGAAGAAGCGCACGACTACCGCTATTTCCCAGACCCTGATCTGCTGCCGCTCGAATTCGATCAGGCTTTTGTCGATGCGCTGGCCGCCGATCTGCCGGAACTGCCGGATGAAAAGAAGCAGCGTCTGGTCGAAAAGCAGGGCATTTCGATCTACGACGCCTCTATTCTGGTCACGGAAAAGGCGATTGCCGACTATTACGAATCTGTCGCTGCCGGTCGCGATGGCAAGGCTGCGGCCAACTGGGTCATCAACGATCTGCTCGGTGCGCTCAACAAGGCGGGCAAGAGCATCGAGGAATCGCCGGTCAGCCCGGAACAGCTCGGCGCGGTGATCGATCTCATCAAGGACGGCACGATTTCCGGTAAGATCGCCAAGGATCTGTTCGAAATCGTCTGGAACGAAGGCGGAGACCCGAAGAAGCTCGTTGAAGAGCGCGGCATGAAGCAGGTCACCGACACCGGAGCGATTGAAAAGGCTGTTGACGATATCATTGCGGCCAACCCGGACAAAGTCGAACAGGCTAAGGCCAAGCCGACGCTTGCCGGCTGGTTTGTGGGACAGGTCATGAGGGCGACGGGCGGCAAGGCCAACCCGCAGGCTGTTAATGATCTGGTTAAGGCCAAGCTCGGGATCGAAGAGTAATGTGGGTTCGAAGCGCCACCGAGGCCGATCTGAAGGCAGTTCACCAACTGCTGGTATCGACCTGGCACGCGACTTTCGACCACATTTTGGGCCGGGAGATGGTCAACGCCGTCACCGGCCAGTGGCACGGTGTTGCCGCGCTGAAAGCCAATCTGCGCAAGCCTTATTCGGAATTCATCGTCGCCGATAACGGCGAGGGTGGCATTGATGGTATGGCCTTCGCCAGCCAGTCCGAGGAAGGCAAGGCATCGCTGCACCAGCTTTATGTGCGCCCCGACGTGCAGGTTCAGGGCGTCGGCACGATGCTGCTTGCGGAAATCGAAATGGCTTTCCCGGATGTGCGCACAATCAAGCTCGAAGTCATCGAGAAGAATGCCAAGGCGGTGAAGTTCTACGAACGCAAGGGCTATGTCACGGTCGGGCGCAACGAAGATTGGGGCGATCCGAATTGCAAGGAACCCGTTCTCGTGATGGAAAAGTCGCTCGAAGGCTGGAGCGTGTGACGCTCTTCATACTCTTGTGACAGCGGCAACTTGACCCTTGCCTTGACCGGGCGATAGGGCCATAAGCAAGAATAAAGCGGCAGTTTCGGCTGTCTGCGAGATGATGGATCTGGAAAAGGCCATGATGAAATTTCTTACGCAAGTCTTCACCTGGTGGAATGGCCAGACGCTCGGCACCCGCCTCCATACGTGGCGCAAGGGCGAGCGCGTCGGTGAAGACGAGTTCGGCAATATCTATTATCAGGGTGGCAAGGACTCCGAAGGTCGCACGCGCCGCTGGGTCATTTTCAATGGCTATGCGGAAGCGAGTGCAATTCCTGCGGGCTGGCACGGCTGGATGCATCATCGTGTCGATACGCCGCCAAGCAAGGAAGACTACAAGCCGCGCGACTGGCAGAAGCCGCATTTGCAGAACCTGACCGGCTCCCCGCTCGCCTATCGTCCCAAGGGCTCGATTGCGCGTCCGGGTACGGAACCGGCCGAGCGTCCACGTGTGACGGGCGAATATGACGCCTGGACGCCGGGTAATTAAGACTGACAAAGTTTACGATCCGGCGTGATTTTCACGCCGGATTTTCTTATTTGCCGTCGCCTTGCTTGTTTTTTCACTTAAAAAGCTGGGATAGACAGGCGACGAGGGTGTGATCGTGGCATTGCAACTTGCAGCAGAGCAACGAATCGTCACATTTCATGCCTAGGAATTATTCCAGTTTATTCGACAAACTTTGATGCGGGTTTCCGTTTTGACGAAGCATTCCCCCGGCACGGCTGGCAACGGAAAGAACAGAATCAAGAAGGCTGCACATGTGGCCCTGATTTCGCTTTTTGCCGCTGTTGGCAGCTTGCACGCTGCTCAGGCAGAACGCATTTCCAATCCGGTCGCGGAGTTTTCGGGGCTGGATAAGATCACAGGCCGCATTACGACTTTTGACGTCTATATCAATGAGACGGTTCAATTCGGCGCGCTTCAGGTGACGCCGAAGGTTTGCTATTCCCGCACCGAAAATGAAGCGCCGCGGACCGACAGTTTTGTCGAGGTTGAGGAAATTACGCTGGATCGCAAAATTCGCCGCATCTTCACCGGCTGGATGTTCGCAGACAGTCCCGGTCTCAACGCCGTAGAGCATCCGATCTATGACGTTTGGCTGAAAGACTGCAAGCAGAAGTCCGACGTTCCGGCACCGGCGGCAAAGCAGAACTGATCAAACCACCTTCCGACAGTTAGAAAAGGGCAATACCTTCGAGGGCTTGCTCGAGAATTTTCTCGTATTTCTTGCGGGGAACTTCGATTGCACCGAAACGTTCGAGATGCGGCGTGGTGAACTGGGTATCGAGCAGCAGGAAGCCCTGCTTGACCAGATGTTGTACTAGATAAGCAAGGCAAACCTTTGAAGCGTCGCGCTTGCGCGTGAACATACTCTCGCCGAAAAATGCCTTGCCGAGCGTCACGCCATAAAGGCCGCCGACCAGCTTGCCCTCGTGCCATGCCTCGACTGTGTGGCAATGTCCGATTTCGAATAATTTGCCATAGGCTTCGCGGATTGGACCGTTGATCCATGTGCGCGCGCGTTCGCCGACCCCGCTGGCGCATCCATCGATGACGCCCTCGAAATCGCTATCCAGCCTGATATCGAAAATGCCCTGCCGAATGGTCTTTTGCAGGCTGCGGGGGATGTGGAAACCATCCAGCGGAATAACACCGCGTTTTTCAGGGCGTACCCAGAAGACCTCTGGATCATCCGCCTCTTCGGCCATCGGGAAAACCCCGGTGGCGTAAGCGCGCAGGAGCAATTCCGGTTCGATTGCATAGTCGTCCGGTTTTGCTCCTGCAGTCACTTATTTAAGCGCCTTCGTTCTCGGACTGGCTGGCCAGATATTTTTCCAGCCAGTGGATATCATAGGCACCATTGGCGATGTCCTGATTTCCAATCAGCTCCTGGAACAGCGGCAGGGTCGTTTTGACGCCATCCACCACGAATTCGTCCAGCGCACGACGCAGACGCATCATGCATTCGACGCGGTTGCGTCCGTGCACGATGAGCTTGCCGATGAGGCTGTCGTAATAAGGCGGAATGCGATAGCCGGAATAAACGCCGGAATCCACGCGGATGCCGAGGCCACCAGGCGTATGGTAGTGGGTGATGAGACCCGGCGATGGCGTGAAGGTGCGCGGGTCTTCGGCATTGATGCGGCATTCAATGGCATGGCCAGAGAAACGCACATCTTTCTGCTTCACCGAAAGGCCGAGACCCGCAGCGACACGAATCTGCTCATGCACAAGATCGATGCCGGTGATGGCTTCCGTGACCGGATGCTCCACCTGCAGGCGGGTGTTCATTTCGATGAAATAGAACTCGCCGTTTTCATAGAGGAACTCGATCGTGCCCGCACCGCGATAGCCAAGCTCGGCAACAGCGTTGGCGCAGATCATGCCGATCTTGTCGCGCGCTTCCGAATTAAGAGCCGGAGAGTTGGCTTCTTCCCAGACCTTCTGGTGACGGCGCTGCAAGGAGCAGTCGCGTTCGCCCAGATGGATCGCGTTGCCCGCACCATCGCCCATGACCTGAACTTCGATGTGACGCGGCTTTTCGAGATATTTCTCGATATAGACGGCATCGTCACCGAAAGCGGCAGCAGCTTCGGAGCGCGCGGTTGCGAGCGCAACCGACAGGTCTTCCTCGGTACGCGCCACTTTCATGCCGCGACCGCCACCACCGGCCGAAGCCTTGATGATGACCGGGAAGCCGATTTCTTTCGCCACGCGCGCAGCTTCAACATCGTCGGTGATGCCGCCATCCGAACCCGGAACGACCGGAATGCCAAGGCGCTTGGCTGTGCGCTTGGCTTCGATCTTGTCGCCCATGATGCGGATATGCGAGGCGGTGGGGCCGATGAAGGTGATGTTGTGTGCTTCGAGAATTTCCGCAAACTTTGCGTTTTCGGACAGGAAGCCGTAGCCCGGATGGATCGCGTCGGCGCCGGTGATCTCGCAAGCAGCAACGATCTGGTGAATGTTCAGATAGCTGTCGCGAGAGGGCGGCGGTCCGATACAAACACTTTCATCCGCCAGACGGACATGCATCGCGTCGGCATCTGCCGTGGAGTGAACGGCGACCGTCTTGATGCCCAGTTCCTTACAGGCTCTGAGCACGCGAAGAGCGATTTCGCCACGATTGGCTATGAGGATCTTTTGAAACATGCGCTTGCTGCCAGTTCCCGTTTCGTGAAGTGAAGACACGTCAAACAATGGTTGAGCGACGCTTATTCGATCACGACGAGCGGTTCGCCGAATTCAACCGGCTGGGCGTCATCAATCAAAATGGCCTTGACCGTACCGGCGCGCGGGGCGGGGATCTGGTTCATGGTCTTCATGGCTTCGATGATGAGGAGGGTCTGGCCTTCCTTCACCTGTGTGCCGACTTCGATGAAGTTGCGGGCGCCCGGTGCCGGAGCGAGATAGGCGGTGCCAACCATCGGCGAAGGAACGGCATTCTTTGCCAGTTCAGCCTTGGTCGGCTCGGCGGCTGACGGAGCGGCGGCAGGCGCTGCAACAGCAGCCGGTGCTGCGGCCGGATAAACGGTCGCTGCGGCCTGAACCGTTACATTGCGCGAAACGCGGATGCGCAGATCGCCATGTTCGATTTCGATATCCGTGAGGTCGGTATCGTTGAGGATATCCGCCAGATCGCGGATGGTTTCTTTGTCGATGACAGTGTTTTTGCTGGACATATCAGGCCCCTTTTACGCTTTGCCCGTTGTGTTCTTGTTCTTTGGCAATTGCCGCGAGCGCGCGTAGGCCGAGCAGATACCCTTCCGCGCCAAAGCCGCAAATGACGCCTTTGGCGACTGCGGATACATAAGAGTGGTGCCGGAAGGCCTCACGCGTATGAATGTTCGAAAGATGCACTTCCACAACCGTGACCTTTGCAGAGCGGATCGCGTCGTGAATGGCAATTGAAGTGTGGCTGTAGGCCGCCGGATTGATCAGGACATAGGCGTCTTTCTCGCCCGCTTCCTGAATCCAAGTGACCAGATCGCCTTCATAATTGGATTGGCGGAAATCAACGTCGAGATCGAGAGAACCGGCTTCGCGCTTGCAAGCCTCTTCAATGTCGGCCAGCGTCGCAACGCCATAAATCCCCGGTTCACGCTTTCCCAGAAGATTGAGATTGGGACCGTTTAGAACAAAAACCGTCTTTGCCATTGTGTCCGCGCCAAATCCTTTGCAACCGATATCGTGTTACCACGAAAATTTAGTAACACTTCGCTTTCCATATAGAGAGCTTGGATGCAAGCCGAAACCCTATAATTCAGTGCAGATGTCCCGCCTGACCGGTTTTTCCCGCTATTCTTTGCGAGATGCACCGGCATTGCGGCATATTTGCTTTAATCGCCGGTTATCACCGAGTTTTGATAAGTCTGTGCCCGAAACGCCTGTCAGGGAAAAGCGTATCGGGCACAGGTGTCAGTTTTACTTCTTGGCGGCGGTACGTGCTGCGGCGATTCTCTCCACCAGACCATCGACACCGATGGCGCCCGGCACCAGCTCGCTGCCGATGATATAGGACGGCGTGCCGGTGATGTTGAGCTGCGTTGCCAATTGATAGGTATCCTGGAAAGCGCCGGTGATCGCCGGGTCTTTCATCTTTTCGCGCAGTGCGGTTTCATCGGCGCCAAGTTTGACGGCATCGGCAATCGCGGATGCCTCGGTCGCGCGCTCCTGTGCGCCCAGCAAAACGCCGTGGAATTCAGCATATTTTTCCGGCATCAGCGCCTTGAAGGCCTGCGCAACAATATGCGCCTTCACCGAATCCGGGCCGAGGATTGGAAATTCCTTCATGACGAAACGAACATTCGGATCGTTTTTCAGGATGGCCTGCATGTCGGGCAGGGCGCGCTTGCAATAGCCGCAATTGTAATCGAAGAACTCATAGACGGTGACGTCGCCGTTCGGATTGCCGAAAACGGCATCATGTTCGGGGTGGTAAAGTGCGCTCTGGTTGGCAGCCAGCACCTTCTTGACCTGCTCCTGCGCGTCATGCGCCTGCTTGGTTTCGAGCGCGGTCTGCACTTCCAGCATCAGTTCTGGGTTCTTGAGAAGATAGTTGCGCACCACATTTTCAATGGCTTGCTGGTTAAGCGGTGCCTCAGCCGTTGCTGCCGCTGCTGCTGGGGCGACGGGCGCAGCCGAATGGCGCGACAGACCCGCACCATAGCCGAGAGCCAGCGCTGCCAGACCGACAATGCCGCTTGCCAGCGTGATGGAAACTGCGTTCTTCATCTTCAAATTCCAATCCGTTTAAAAATACGCCCTGCCAGGAGGACTATGTCGGGCGTTATTTGCTTTTCTTCGTATTGATAATGTCCTGCGCACGCAACCAGTCCGGCGAGCCGGATTTCAGCTGCTTCTGTGCGCGGATTGCGAATATTTGGGCATCCTGAAGTTTGCCCGCATAGAAGTTCATGTCGGCGGTTGCGAGGTCTGCAAGGCCCATATTGCCCTGCTGGCCATAGGCCTGCGCGAGATATCCATAGCCGCCCGGAAACTCGGGATCGGAAGCAATGCCCGCTTTGATCTCCTTGATTGCGGTTGGCATGTTCGCCTTTGTGCCCGTCAGCATGAGTGCCCGTCCGTAGCTCATGCGCAGCAGCGGAGACTTGCGTGGGTCGAGCGATACGGCGGTCTGGAAAGCCTTTGCTGCGCCGGCGGCATCATTCGCCTTGATGAGAACTTCGCCACGCATTTCATAGAAATAAGGGTTCTTCGGCTGTTCCTTGATCAGCGCGTCGAATTTGGGCTGGGCGGAACGCGCAGCACCGTTCAGATAGGTGGTGATGGCGCTGCCATAGCGCGCCGGAAGCCCGCCGGGATTGCTGCGAAACATGCGTTGCAGCGCGCCCATATTGCCCGAATAAGCGGCAATCTTGGCGCGTGCCATGTCGTGACGCAATTGAAGTGCGGGCGAATCCGTCTTGTTGAAGTTTGGGCTCTTCTTGGCCAGTTCTTCCAGATTGGCGATACGTTCACGCGGAAGCGGGTGGCTGATGCGATACTGATCGATCTGCGTGCCTGAAAGGGAGAGGGCGGAGGCAAAACGCTGGAACGTGTCCAGCATTCCCTTGGACGACTGCCCGGTCGCATTGAGATAATTGACTGCCATACGGTCGGCGGTCATTTCCTCGGTACGCTGATAGCTGAGCAGGCTGCGCATCGCCGCCTCGGCGCTGCCAAGCGCGATGCCGCCGCCTGCACCGGCTGCAGACCCGCTGCCTGCTGCTGCGCCTGCAACGCCTGCGCCCACGCCGAGCAACATGCCGATCACCGCCATGGTCCGCGCCCGGCTCAACTGTTCCCGCAGGCGATCCTGATGCCCGCCCGCCAGATGACCCGCCTCATGCGCGATCACGCCGATGATTTCATTGGGCGTATCGGCCTGCATGATCGCGCCGGTATTGATGAAAATGCGCCGCCCATCGACAAAGGCGTTGAAGCTCGGCGAATTGACGAGGATGACGCGCACGCCACGGCTGGAAAGACCTGCAGCCTTCAGGATCGGCGCGGCATAATCTGAAACCAGTGCTTCGATTTCCGCGTCGCGCACGATCGGTACACCACGCGACTGGGCGGATGCAGGCATAACGCCCGTCACCGCCACGGCAAGTGCTGAAAGTGCGGCCACAGAACGGCGGACAAATCGTCCAAAGGATAAGGTTCCAGTCGGGAACGGCGCGATCAATGCTGCCATAATGCTCGTCGTCCTCCTCGTCATTTCATGCGAATCTCGCATCGGTTCATTCATCGTATCGGGAAACAAGTTCCGGTTCAGGACCTTATAGCCGTCTCAGCGCATTTTAAACGATATCTCGACAAGGCAGCATGATCTTAAAAGTCGGATATCGGGCGTGCAATCTCTGCCGACTTTGATATCCGGTCAATTCCGATATTGTTGCCATCAATCTGTAGACCCCAAAGCGCGTTATGACTGCGGTACCGGTGTTGTTTGCAAGCATTCATCCAAGACAATGTACCCAATTTCCTAAAAGCGCTGTTGCTTTAGCAATCCGGCGTTTATACGGCGGTGATGTTGTGTTCTGTCCGTGCGGCGGCTCCAGCGGAGCGCCTGCAATGTTCTGGAGGTAAAGTTGATCAGTCTTTCTAGCCGCAGCGCGGTTGAGCCATTCCACGCCATGGATGTTCTGGCCGAAGCCAACCGCCGCCGCGCCGCAGGCCATCCGATCATTTCGATGGCGGTTGGCCAGCCCGCAGATCCGGCACCGCAAATCGTGCGGCAGGCCGCCGAACAGGCGTTGAAAGACGGGCGCATCGGCTATACCGACGCGCTTGGGCTGGTTGAACTGCGTGAAGCGATTGCCGCACATTATGCCGATCATTACGGCGTTTCCGTTTCGGCGGATCGAATAGCGGTTACGACCGGCTCTTCGGCGGCCTTCAATCTGGCTTTTGTCGTCTATTTCGATCCAGGCGACCGGGTGGCGATCACGCGTCCGGGTTATCCGGCTTACCGCAATATTCTGACAGCGCTTGGGCTGGAAGTGGTGGAAATCCCAACCGGCAATGGCACATCGGCGGCTCTGACTGCCGAGGCATTGGCGGCTGCGCACGCCGAAAAGCCGTTGAAGGGCGTATTATTTGCAAGCCCGGCCAATCCGACGGGCGCAGTGATCGCTAAGCCTGAACTGAGGGCGATCATCGATACGGCCCGTTCGCTCGGCATTCGCGTGATTTCGGACGAAATCTATCACCGGCTTTCCTATGAAACCGACGATGTGACGGCGCTTGAAATCGCCGACGATGTCACGATCATCAATTCGTTCTCGAAATATTACTGCATGACGGGCTGGCGCATCGGCTGGATGGTTCTGCCGGAAGGCGATGTTCGCGCCATCGAACGACTGAGCCAGAGCCTTTATATTTCCGCGCCAGAACTTTCGCAGCGCGCGGCCATAGAGGCTTTCCACGCCACCGCCGAACTGGAGCGCATCAAGGATCGCTATCGCCAGAACCGCGCCATCCTGCTGGAGCACCTGCCGCAAATGGGGCTGAAACTCGCGGCACCGATGGACGGTGCATTCTACGCTTATTGCGACGTTTCACGCTTCACCAATGACAGCATGGAATTTGCGCGCAAGATGATTGCGGAGATCAACATCGCCGCAACACCGGGCCGCGATTTCGATCCGCTGGATGGCCACCGTACCATGCGCTTTTCCTATGCTGGAAAAGTCGAGGAAATGCAGGAAGCGGTTCGCCGCCTGGAAGATTGGCTTCCGCAACAGTCAGCCTGAAACCAAAGATGCAAAAAAACCGGCGTTTCCGCCGGTTTTTTATTTCTGATGTTCGTGCAGGGCTTAAAAGAAACCCTTCTTCTGCCACCAGCCGCCACGCTTCGGCTTCTGTTCGTCACTCTCGCTCGATGTGACGACAGGCTCAACATTCTTGGCCGGTTCTTCGATCACAGCCACTTCGGTTTCGACTTCAACAGCCTCGGCAGCAGCTTCTTCAACCTCTACCGGCTTGGCAGCTGCTTTGCGGGTGCGGCGCTTCGGCTTTTCAGCTTCCACGGCTTCAGGCGCTTCTACGGCTTCCGGTGTGGCGTCGTCGGCCTTCTTGCGAGACCGGGTCTTCCGGGCTGGCTTGGCTGGCGCTTCTTCGACTTCTGCAGCAACCACCTCATCTGCGGCTTCCTCAGTCTTTGCAGACTTGCGGGCACGCGGCTTGCGGGCAGACTTGGCTGGCTTTTCGGCTTCAGCCGGCGCTTCGGCAGCTTCCGTTGCAACAGCAACCGCTTCAACAACCTCAACAATTTCGGCCTTGGCAGCGACGACTTCGGCTGCAGCAGCTTCAATAGCGGCCTCGGCCTTTACCGGCAGAACAGGCGTGTAGCCGACGAATTCCGGATCCGGAACCTTGCGACCGCGCACCTCGTCTTCACGACGATTCTTGCGTCCGCCGCGACGGCCACGACGGCGCTTCTTGCGGCGATCATCTTCGCTCAAAGCGGCATCCGACCGCGGTTCAGAAGCTTCATCGCCTTCATCCGCATCGTCTTCGGCATCTTCGGAAGCAGCATTGTCCTGAGCGGTCTGCTCGCGGTTGTCGCGATCCTTGCCGCCACGACGGCGACGACGGCGACGACGCTTGCGGTCGCCTTCCTCGCTGCGCTCTTCCCGAGCCGGCGCTTCGGCCTTGACGTCGTCTTCTTCCTCGTCTTCCTCGACCGGAATTTCAGGATCTTCGATGTCGTCTTCGATATAGGCCATCGGCTGGACAGGAGGCTGTGTCACCGGACGGGTGGACGGCGCGCCCTTGTCGATCGCAAAATGCTGGTGACCGACGCTTTCATCGGCGTCGATGCTGATGGCGACGCCAAAGCGGCCTTCCAGATCGGCCAGCAACTGGCGCTTGTGGTTCAGCACATAAAGCGCCGAAGCCGCTGGCGTGCGAACATTGATGTCAAAGCCCGAATGACGCAGCAGATAATCTTCAATGCCGCGAATGATATGCAGCGCCATCGACGAGTCCGAGCGGACATGGCCGGTGCCGCCGCAATGCTGGCAAACCTGCATCGTGCTTTCCAGCACCGATGCGCGAATGCGCTGGCGCGACATTTCCAGAAGGCCGAAATGCGAGATGCGACCAACCTGAATGCGGGCGCGGTCGTCCTTCAGGCAGTCCTTCATCTTCTTTTCGACAGCGCGATTGTTGCGCTTTTCTTCCATGTCGATGAAGTCGACGACGATCAAGCCGGCAAGGTCGCGCAGGCGCAGCTGGCGCGCCACTTCTTCGGCTGCTTCCAGATTGGTCTGGAGCGCGGTGTCTTCGATGGAATGTTCGCGTGTCGAGCGACCGGAGTTGACGTCGATGGCAACCAGCGCTTCAGTCTGGTTGATGATCAGATAGCCACCCGATTTCAGCGTCACCTGCGGTAGCAGCATGCGGTCGAGCTGGGCTTCGACGCCATTGCGCGTGAAGATCGGCACCTGTTCGCGATAGGGTTGGACCACCTTGGCATGGCTCGGCATGAGCATGCGCATAAAGTCCTTGGCCTCGCGATAGCCGTTCTCGCCGGAAACGAGGATTTCTGTGATGTCCTTGTTATAAAGGTCGCGGATCGAGCGTTTGATCAGGCTGCCTTCTTCATAGACGAGGGACGGCGCCGTCGACTGCAAGGTCAGCGTGCGGACATTTTCCCAAAGGCGCATCAGATATTCGTAGTCGCGCTTGACTTCCGCCTTGGTGCGATTGGCGCCAGCCGTACGCAGGATCACGCCCATGCCCTGCGGCACTTCGAGTTCCTTGACGATTTCCTTCAGTCGCTTGCGATCCTGCGGTTGGGTGATCTTGCGGGAAATGCCGCCGCCACGCGCGGTGTTGGGCATCAGCACCGAATAACGACCAGCCAGCGACAGATAGGTCGTGAGAGCAGCGCCCTTGTTGCCGCGCTCTTCCTTGACCACCTGCACCAGCAGAATCTGGCGGCGCTTGATGACTTCCTGAATGTTGTACTGGCGGCGATGGGTGCGGGTATGCGTCGGCAGTTCTTCCAGCGCATCTTCCGAACCGACCGATTCGACCATGTCTTCTTCATGCTCGACATCGTCTTCGTCGCCATTGTCGATGGCTTCCGAAATTACGTCGCCCTTATGCGACAGGGCGCTTGCAGGTGTGCCAGGCACATAATTTGCAAAACCGGGACCGACGGGCTCGGCTGCGGGCAGGCCGTTATCCGATGCGCTGGCCTGTGCCTTGTTCTGGTTGTCGCGGCCACCGCGGCGGCGATTGCGACGCGAGCGGTCATTCGACCGTTCACCCGAACGCTCGCCAGAGCGTTCGCTCTTGGCGCGCGGCTCGTCATCATCGTCGTCTTCGGCGCGCTGCGCCTTGGCTTCCGCTTCAAGCAGCGCCAAACGATCCGCGACCGGAATCTGGTAATAATCGGGATGGATTTCCGAGAAGGCGAGGAAACCGTGACGGTTGCCGCCATATTCCACAAATGCAGCCTGAAGCGAAGGTTCGACGCGCGTGACCCGCGCGAGGTAGATATTGCCTTTCAGCTGCTTCTTGTGTTCCGACTCGAAGTCGAATTCTTCAATCTTGTTACCGCGCGTAACAATGACGCGGGTTTCCTCCGGGTGGGAGGCATCGATGAGCATTTTGTTGGACATTAGTGTCTTTCCTACCGGCGCGAAGACGCAAAACACGTGCGCCGGAGGAAGCCCTGAAGGCTGCCGACCTAACCGTATTGCATCTGCCGGATGGTTCTGGGTTCGCCGGAACATAAGCTGCTGCCTTTACGCGCGACGGCCACGTGGCGATCACGGTCTTTAGGCTTGCGATGGTCAGTCTTACTAGACCCATAGCTGTTCCGAACGAAACGACCTCAATATATGACCCGGAGACCGGGCCGATTTCATTGCTCTTCTCGAGCGTTAAAGCGCCGTGCGTCTAACTGGACGCACAAGGACACCTTAAATTCTCAAATCCACGCACCGTTCTATCCTGAAGCCGGACCCGGCTTTAAGTTCCATGCGGTGGCGACAGCGCGTAACAATGCGCAATCGACCAATCAAAAGTGGAGGGCGGGGGAGCCATATCTCCACTGAATTCTGTTCCGGCCACCGGGACTGTGAGCGTATAAACCACTGTTCTCGCTCTCGTTCTCTCCGGTCATATTCGAAAACCGGCAAACGATTCTGACAGCTAACCCGTAACCTGCATTAGCTTTTATGGCGTCGAATGCATGATGACAAGTACGAATATCAGTTGACATTCGCATCGCAATTTCGTCGTAACCCGAATGTAGGTCATATTCGCGGCTCAATTGCGGCTGGAAATCCTTCGTTAACCGTAGTTCTGTACGACAGTTTCATGAGTTGCGTGCAGCGGGTCGGGTGGACAGTTGCGCATTGAGGCGCACATAAAAGCGCGGGCATCGCTATTCGGTGCCACCAATTCAATATTATTCGATCGTGATGGCGAATGCATTTTCGAAACGGTGAAAAAGCAACGACAATCTCTGCAACTGCGCGGCAATGGCTGGCGCTTGCGGTCTTTCTCTTTGTGGGGCTCTTTCAGGTGGGCGCCGCTCTGGCCGCCGATCAGTCCGGACAGCCGCTGACGGCGCTCACTTTTCGCATGGCAGGCGATGATCTGCGCACCCGCATCGTCGTGATGTTCGACCGCGAGCCGGAACTGACGACGCGCCTTTTCGACAATCCCCATCGTCTGGTGATCGAGTTGCCCGAAACCCGTTTCGGGTTCGACGAAAAGAGCCTTGAAGCCAGAGGTCTGGTTTCCAATGTTCGTTACGGTCTGGCGGGGAAGGGGCGTTCGCGCCTTATCCTGACCTTGCGTGGCCCCTTCAAGGTGGAAAATCTGCGCGTTTTGAAAAATGAAAGCGCGTCCGGTTATCGTCTTGTGGCGGATATGGTCGCAACGTCCGACCGGGAATTCACCGCACAACTGCAAGGACGTTCAGAAATCACGAGTTCGACCGAGCGCAAGGCTGCGCTTTCTGCTCAATCAACCAAGATCGAGACCCGTCCGTTTACGGTGATGATCGATCCGGGCCATGGCGGCATCGACAGCGGTGCCGAAAGCCTGAGCGGTATCAAGGAAAAGGACCTGACGCTCGCCTTCGGTGTCGAATTGCGCGATCGTCTTGCGCAGGAAAAGAACATTCAGGTTCTGATGACACGGGACGACGATACTTATCTTCGCTTGTCCGAACGCGTCCGCATCGCCCGCCAGCATGAGGCCGATCTGTTCATCTCCATCCATGCTGATACGATCAATCAGCAGGATATTCGCGGCGCGACGGTCTATACGATTTCCGACAAGGCGTCGGATGCGGTAGCGCGCGCCATGGCGGAACGTGAAAACAAATCCGACAATCTGGGAGGCACCGCGCCGGAAGAAGTGCCGGAAGTTGCCGATATTCTGCTCGATCTGACGCGCCGCGAGACCCATAGCTTCTCGCTGAGCTTTGCGGAAAAGGTGATCGCACAATTGCAGGGGCAGGTTAATCTCATCAACAATCCGCACCGTTTTGCCGGATTTCAGGTGCTGCGCGCCCCGGACGTGCCTTCTGTATTGATCGAAATCGGCTATCTGTCGAATGCAGAAGACGAAAAACTCATAAGCAACCCGGAATGGCGGAAAAAACTTGCTGACCGACTTGCTTTGGCAATCAAGTCGTTCGAAACGTTACGACGCCCGGCAATCGTAACAAAAGGTTGAGCACCAGCACGACGATGCATGCATGCAACAGTTTGTCGTATTTTTATTCCGGGACCGAGCCTAAAGATGTTAATTCTGTTAAAACGCATAAACGATCTTGCGTTTGACGCATTTGATGGTCACTAAGCCTGATACCATGAACCTTACGGGGCTCGTGGGTTGGCGGTTGGCGCATTGACGCTTATCATGGGCATAATCTGACGGCAGGATTCCGCAAATATGGTAAGGCTTATCGGTTATTTCTTCGGGATTGGTGCGGTGCTGATGCTTCTGGCAGCAGGCGGCGTTGCCCTTTACGTCGGAAGCCTTAGCAAAGATTTGCCCGATTATGAGGTGCTGGCGAAGTACGAGCCGCCGGTCATGACCCGCGTTCATGCATCGGACGGCAGCCTGATGGCGGAGTTCGCGCGCGAGCGTCGCATGTACTTGCCAATCCAGGCTGTGCCGAACCGGGTCAAGGCTGCGTTCATCTCCGCCGAAGACAAGACCTTCTACGAACATCATGGTCTCGATTTCGGTGGTCTGGCACGCGCCGTTATCACTAACGTCAAGAATATGGGCTCGGGTCGCCGCCCGATGGGCGCGTCGACCATCACGCAGCAGGTCGCGAAGAACTTCCTCCTGTCCTCGACCCAGACCTATGACCGCAAGATTCGTGAAGCGATTCTGGCCATGCGTATCGAGCAGGCCTATTCCAAGGATCGCATTCTCGAACTCTATCTGAATGAAATCTTCTTCGGCCTTGGCTCTTACGGTATCGCCAGCGCGGCACTGACCTATTTTGACAAGTCGGTCGGCGAACTGAACATCGCGGAGAGCGCGTATCTCGCAGCACTCCCGAAAGGCCCGAACAATTACCATCCCTTCCGCCAGCCAGCCCGCGCCATGGAACGTCGCAACTGGGTGATCGATCGTATGGCCGAAAACGGCTATATCACGACAGCGGAGGCGGAAGACGCGAAGAAGCAGCCACTCGGTGTCACATCGCGCAGCGATATGCACTATGTCTTCGCATCGGAATATTTCACCGAGGAAGTGCGCCGGCAGATCATCCAGAAATATGGTGTCGACGCCCTGTATGAAGGCGGCCTGTCGGTCCGCACGACACTGAACCCGACCTTGCAGGTCGAAGCACGCAAATCGCTGCAGTCTGCACTTCTGCGCTATGACGAGGCACGCGGCTGGCGCGGTCCGTTGAAGAATGTCGATCTCGGCAATGATTGGGGCACCGCCTTCGGCGACATGCAGTCCTATTCGGATGTTCCGGAATGGCAGCTCGCCATTGTGCTGAATGTTTCCGCTGCCGGTGCCGATATCGGCCTCCAGCCGGAAGTCGAAGCGTCCGGATCGCGCAGCAAGGAGCGCAAGCGCGCCTTTATCACCGCCGACGACATGAAGTGGGCGATGCGCGTCACCAATATCGATGGCAAGCGCAGCAGTGCGAAGTCGCCGGAAGGTGTACTCAACACCGGCGACATCATCTATGTCTCGAAGGAAGGCAACGGCTATCGGCTTCAGCAGCCGCCGAAGCTTGAAGGCGCGCTCGTCGCCATGGACCCGCATACGGGCCGTGTGCTGGCAATGGTCGGCGGCTTCTCCTATGCGGAATCGGAATTCAACCGCGCCACGCAGGCCTATCGCCAGCCGGGTTCGTCGTTCAAGCCGTTCGTCTACGCTGCGGCGCTCGACAATGGTTATACGCCTGCTTCCGTGGTTCTGGACGGTCCGCTGGAAGTCAATCAGGGCGGTACGCTCGGTGTCTGGGCGCCGAAGAACTATTCGGGTAAATTCGCCGGTCCGTCCACGCTTCGCTACGGTATCGAGCAGTCGCGTAACGTCATGACCGTGCGTCTGGCACAGGACATGGGCATGAAGCTTGTCGCTGAATATGCCGAACGTTTCGGCGTTTACGACAAGATGCTGCCGGTTCTCTCCATGTCGCTCGGCGCGGGTGAAACCACCGTACTGCGCATGGTAACGGCCTATTCCGTCATCGCCAATGGTGGCCAGAGCATCACGCCGTCGATGATCGACCGTATTCAGGACCGTTACGGCAAGACCGTGTTCAAGCACGATGCGCGCCAGTGCGAAGGCTGCAATGCACAGGATTGGGCCAATCAGGAAGAGCCGACCCTGATCGACAATCGCGATCAGGTGCTGGACCCGATGACGGCCTATCAGATCACATCGATGATGGAAGGCGTTGTTCAGCGCGGCACGGCGCAGATTCTGAAGAGCCTCGACCGTCCGCTGGCTGGCAAGACCGGCACGTCCAATGACGAAAAAGACGCATGGTTCGTCGGCTTCACGCCCGACCTCGTGGTCGGTGTATTTATGGGCTACGATACTCCGGAATCGCTCGGACGGGGCGGCACGGGCGGCGGTCTGGCTGCACCGGTGTTCAAATCCTTCATGGAGCAGGCGCTGGCTGGAACGCCCAAGGTGGATTTCCGCGTACCGGAAGGCATGACCCTTATTGCGATCAACCGCAAGACCGGCATGCGCACCAATCAGGGCGATCCGAATCTGATCATGGAAGCCTTCAAGCCGGGCACGGGACCATCCGACAGCTATTCGGTCATCGGTATGGATTCGTTCCGTGAAGGCGCGCCTGTCGCACCGCAATCGCCGCAAGCAACCCGTGCAATCAACTCCGGCTCGGGCGG
Organism: Ochrobactrum teleogrylli; assembly: GCF_006376685.1. Taxonomy (GTDB): domain Bacteria; phylum Pseudomonadota; class Alphaproteobacteria; order Rhizobiales; family Rhizobiaceae; genus Brucella; species Brucella teleogrylli. The sequence continues at coordinate 126,516 of NZ_VEWL01000007.1, forward strand.
ACTTTACTGATCCGGTTACAGGGCTTTGGCCTTTACACAGCGTGGCCGCGTCACTATGGTCCGCGGCGCTTGGACAGGCTGTCCGACGCTGGAAATGACGAGCCGGGCTTTGCGTCCGGTTTGGTTTCCCATTGAAATAGGAATTACTGAAGGAACGATTTGCCCATGCGCGCGGAAATCGAGACGCTGGTTGACGAAATCAAGCAGGCCATAAGCCTGCTGAGGAGGCATCTTTGACTGGGATCAGGCGATAAAACGTCTCGGCTATCTCAATCAGAAGGCCGAAGATCCCACACTCTGGAATGATGCCCAGGAAGCCCAGAAGCTGATGCGTGAGCGCCAGCAGCTGGAAGACAGCATTAACGGTATCAATCAGCTTACCCAGACATTGAATGACAGCATCGAACTCATCGCCATGGGCGAGGAGGAAGGCGACAAGTCGATCATCGACGACGCGGAAAACACCATCCGCGAACTCAAGGTCGAGATCGATCGCCGCCAGATCGACATGCTGCTGTCGGGCGAAGCCGATGCCAACGACACCTATGTCGAAGTGCATGCCGGCGCCGGTGGCACGGAAAGCCAGGACTGGGCGTCGATGCTGCTGCGCATGTATACGCGCTGGGCAGAACGCAACGGCCGCAAGGTCGAAGTGATGGAAGTGCACGATGGCGATGAAGCGGGCATCAAATCCGCGACCATTCTCGTCAAGGGGCACAATTCATACGGCATGATGAAGACCGAATCAGGCGTTCATCGTCTGGTCCGCATCTCGCCCTACGATTCCAATGCCCGCCGCCATACGTCCTTCGCCAGTATCTGGGTTTATCCGGTGATCGATGACAATATCGATGTGCAGGTGACGGAAGCAGACGTTCGCATTGATACCTATCGTGCATCGGGTGCCGGTGGTCAGCACGTCAACACGACGGACTCCGCAGTGCGTATCACGCATATCGCGAGCGGTATCGTGGTGCAGTGTCAGGCGGAACGTTCGCAGCACAAGAACCGTGAAAAAGCATGGTCGATGCTGCGCGCGCGTTTGTACGAGGAAGAGTTGAAAAAGCGCGAAGAAGCGACGGACGCAGCCAATGCCACCAAGACGGATATCGGCTGGGGGCATCAGATTCGTTCCTACGTTCTGCAGCCATACCAGTTGGTGAAGGATTTGCGCACCGGCGTGGAAAGCACCAATCCACAGGAAGTGCTGGATGGCGCGGTAACGCCTTTCATGGAAGCAGCGCTCGCACACCGCATTCAGGGTGGTGGCGAGATGATCGACGATATCGACTGATATCTGTTCGAAATCCGCGAATAACAAAAACCCGGCCTCAGCGCCGGGTTTTTTATGGCTGTTGTTAAAGCAGCGGCTCTATCTGTTTGCCCGCTTTGAGAAAATTGACCGGATTGACGGGACGACCGTTCTCGCGCACTTCATAATGAAGGTGACTCCCGGTCGAACGCCCGGTGCTGCCCGCCTGACCGATGACCGTGCCGCGGGCGATCTTCTGCCCGTCACGGACCAGAACCTGCGAGAGATGCGCAAAGCGTGTGGCAAAACCATTGCCGTGGTCGATCTCGACCATATTGCCATAGCCGCCAAAGCGTCCTGCCTTCATGACCATTCCGGCAGCCGTGGCCCGGATTGTCTGGCCGTAGGCGGCGCGAAAATCGATACCTGAATGAAAGGCGGAGCTGCCGAAAAACGGGTCGCTGCGATATCCGAAAAGGCTCGTCACCGGCATACCGGGGGCAGGGTTCGCGAGCGGCATCGCCGTGATTTGTTTGCGAACGCTATCGAGCCGTTCCAGTGCACTGTCGAGATTGCGGATCTGCATGTCGAAATCGTTGACGATTGTGCCGGGCGCTGAAATCGGAATCAGCGGGCCGCCCATGGCAGAATGCGCCTGGTCCGAGGTTTCGATGCGAAGCCCGGCGGAATTCAGCGTGTCGACGATGGTGTCGGCTTTTTCATAAGCGGCATCCGCCAGATTGCGCACCTTGCCATTCTGTTCGCTTTCGATGCGATGCAAGGTCTGGTTGATGGTGGCAAGCAACTTGTCGGAGGTCTCGATTGTGGATTCACCCGACATGCCGCCCGCAAGACGCAGACCCAGCGGTCCCGCATCGGCACGACGCTCCGGTTTGACATTCGCGGGCACAGGCCCGGTTATGATCGGATCGATGCCGGGAAAATCCCGCCCGCCAATCGCCTCATCCGGGATAAGCTGGCTATGCTCTTCGGCGAAGGGGACGGGCTGTGTCGGCATATCCGGCATGGGCTGCAACTTCGATGCCCGTTCCAGCAAAGGCGCAAGCTTGCCATCGCGCGCGCTCAGCGTCTGCTGACGCTGCATGAGTTCAGCGAGCTTGTTTTCCATGACCTGCTGGTCAAGCATCTGGCGGCTCGTAATGCGGTCCACTTCCGTGCGCAGCAGCGAAATCCGGTCTTCATAAAGCTGCTGGTTGCGTGCCTGTCGCGCAATGCCGGAACTGATCAGATCATCGCGCAGCACGAGATAGGCGGTGGAGCCGAGATAGGCAGTTGAAAGCGCCAGAAACGCCGCTCCGCCTGCAATGGCCATCCAAGGGCGAAACGTGAAATGGCTGATTTTCTCGCCGCGAGCGATAATGACGACAGGCGGTTCCTTGCGTTCACCGAAGACCGTCTTTCCCGTTGTTTTCGCCCGTTTATTCGTCATGGCACCCACATGCCCCCCGATAGAGCAGCTCGGAACCTGAACACGGATGCGAACTGCAAAATTCTGGCGGAACGTTCTGGAAAACGCACCGATTCCCTAAGTTTGATTACAACTTATTAGGGTTAATAAAGCTTTGCATTCGTGGCTTGCGCCAGCCATGCGGGCCGGAAAGTGTCTCAGATCGAGACCGGAGACAGGTTGCGATAAAAGGACGGCGTCAGCCCGGCTTCGGCCCGTGCCAGATCGTTGAACGGCGGCTTGAGATCGCCTCGAAAATTGGTGCGCACCAGTTCCTGAAAGCGGGCGACCGGATCGATGCGATTACGCGCGCAGAAAAAGCGAAACCATTTCGCGCCGACCGCGACATGGGTTTTCTCGTCGTTATAGATGATGTCCAGTATCGCTGCCGTCTCGTGATCGCCGGTTTCGATCATCTTTTCCAGAAGCGACGGCGTCAAATCCAGCCCACGCGCTTCGAGTATCAGCGGCACCACGGCCAGCCGCGCCTCCAGATCATTGCGCGTTTGATGCGCCGATTGCCACAGCCCGTCATGAGCAGGCATGTCACCATAATCGGCGCCAAGGTCTTTCAGGCGATTGCGCAGCAAAGTGAAATGCCGCGCCTCGTCATCAGCGACTTTCATCCAGCCATCGAAAAAGCTGCGCGGAATGGGCTTGGCTGCAAAGCGGGCCACGATATCGAGCGCCAGATCGATGGCATTCAACTCGATATGCGCAAGAGCGTGCATCAGCGCGATACGGCCATGCTCCGTGTGGAGCGAGCGCTTCTTCATCATGCGCGGCGGGACAAGCTCCGGCTTGTCCGGACGGCCCGGGCGATCTGGCAAAGGCGGGTCGAGCGGGCTTCGCACCGAGAGCGTGCGCCCGAACCAGCGCGCCGCCGTCTCGCGCGTGAGGCGGACTTTGTCGTCCAGATCGGCTGCAGCAATGGCACGGATGGCATTGCCACGTAGCGTTTGTTCGGGAGCCTTGGTCTCGCGCATCACAGGATACACTCCGTCGGGCTATAGGGCGCGAGCCGCTTCCAGCACGTCTTCGGCGTGACCGGCAACTTTCACCTTATTCCAGACCCGTGCGATACGGCCAGCGGCATCAATCAGAAAGGTTGTACGCTCGACGCCCATATATTTGCGGCCATACATGCTTTTCTCGACCCACACGCCATAGGCTTCCAGAGCTGTGCGTTCTTCGTCTGCGACGAGATCGACGGTCAGATCGTGCTTTTTGCGAAACTTGGCATGTTTCGTGGCGCTGTCTGGCGACAGGCCGATTACCCGCGCACCGATTTTGTCGAATTCCGGCTTCAATTGTGAAAAGGCAATCGCTTCCTTGGTGCAGCCCGACGTGTCATCCTTGGGATAGAAATAGAGGACGACAGGCTTGCCTTTCAACGACGAAAGGGTGAGTTGACCGCTTCCCGAAAGTCCATCTGACGGCAAGCTGAAATCCGGTGCCGTTTCGCCAACTTGGGGATGAGCCATATCTGTGCCTTTCTTTTATGGATTAGCATGGAAATCACCTGTTACAGTCCGAGCTATCGCATTCGAGTGACGCTTGTGCAACCATGGAAACCGCATCGTTTCGCAGATTGGCGAAATGTCGGAAAATGGACGCAAGCGCAAACCGCAGGCACCGTCTCAGATGGAAAGGGTGAGTAAAATCAATTCAATACGATAGTTTCATGATTCATCTTATGAAGCGTCGTCGATTGCAGCACTTGATATCCGGCTGGGTTGTTGACAGAAAAACCGAAACGAATCCGCTTCACGAAGCGGGAGATGGATAGAATCGAGCGTCTGGCCGCTGATGGCGCAGATGGTCTCGCAGACGGCCCGTTGCGCTCGGGGCGGTCATTTATTTCGCGTTGTTCCCATGCTTTCGTTTCGATTTGCATTCTGCTTGTTCTGGTCGGTGGTGCGGGTTTTCTCATTCTTCGTGGCGGCGTGAACAGCGAGCTTTTGCGTAATGAAGCGCAGAAGGCTCTGGTCGGCGTGCTGGGGGATGGCGCGTCCGCTTCGATTGGCAGCGCCGCGCTTTCGCTCGATCAGGATAGCCATGTCGCCATGGAAGCGCGGGACGTTTCCGTGATCGACCCCAGGCAAGGCGTTGAAATCAAAGGCATCCGGTCTGTGCGCCTTGGTTTGGCGCCTCTGCCGCTCTTGACCGGCTCGGTGCGCGTGGCGCAGCTCGAAGTCGAGGGCGTGACCTTCGATATGCCGGAGGCGAAGGGCGACGGTTTCTGGAAGTCCCTGCCTTACGATGAGCGCGGCATCGTCGATTTCGATGCCGTTTCGGCGCAGATTTTCGCGGCAATGCGCAAGAGCGTCGAGCTTTTGCGCCAGCAGGACACCCGCGCCATTGGCATTTTCAACAGCACCATCCGCTTCAAGGCAGGTGATGCTCAGCAATCCGTGGAAATCAAGACTGCGCGACTGGTGGAAGATCAAGGCAAGATCGCCATCACGGGTGATCTGCTCTGGCAGGGCAAGAGGATCGCGATTGACGGCAAGATTGATCGCGATGTTGCTGATAACAGCCTTCAGGGCTTCGCGCTTAACATCAATGATATTCCCGTTAAGCTCGGATCGCCGCCTGAAGTAACGCCTGTCATGGCGAACAACAGGATCAATCCGGCGCATTTCGAGCTGGACGGGCAGGCAAAAATTACGCTTTCCGGCACAGCCGCGACGGGCGACCGGCCCGAACGCCTTGGCGTTGATCTGGGCGTCGATGGCATCGACATGCAGATGGGGCGGGTCGAGGACGTGCGCGGCAGTGCGCTTTTGAGCCTTGAGCATCAGGTGGGTAGCCGCAAGATCGAGATCAAGCAATCGCGGCTGCAATTGGGGGGACTTCAGGCGCAGTTCAACGGCGCATTCGGGCCAGAACCGGAGGATGCGGGCAATGAGGACGGTCCGGCCTATCGTTTCGAGGTTCTGACCAGTTCGGCGACGAGCATGCCAGCGGAGTCTACAGAGCAGCCGCTGTCCTTCGCAACCCGCATATCTGGTCGTTTTCTGGCTGATCAGCTGCGTGTGCAGTTTGCCAATCTCGATGTGCAGACCGAAAACGGCCAGCTTTACGGGCAGGGCGGGATGGCGTTCGGCAATGGCTCGCCTGAAATGATCTTCATGCTGCGCATTCCGAAAATGCCGGTGGCTGACGCCAAGCATCTCTGGCCCATCGACGTGGCCGATGGCGCGCGTGAATGGGTTCTGAAAAACCTTTACGGCGGCACGCTGAAAGATAGCCAGATCGACATCTCGCTGGCTGCCGGACGCTTTAACGGTCCGGGTCTGCCGCCACCCCTGACGGGCGATGAAATCAAAGGTGATTTCAAGGTTTTCGACACACGTCTTGACGTGGTCGGTGAATTGCCGCCGGTTCGCGATGCCGATGGTGTGATCACCGTTCGCGGTGCGCATACGACGATCAAGCTCCCCAAGGGTGTCGTCTATACGGCGCAAAACAGAAAGGCCGACGTTTCCAATGGCACGCTGATCATTCCATGGGGTCCGCAGCGCCCGGTTATTTCCGATCTCGATATTACGGTTTCGGGCGATGCATCCGCTATCGCTGAGATTGCCGGCAAAAAGCCGATCGACGTCCTGAAAAACGTGCCCTTTCTGCCGGAAGACGTATCGGGCGATGTGAAGGCGCAGGTAAAGGTGAGCTTCGCTGTATCAAAGGACCCGCCGCCCGGTACTTTGAAATGGAGCGCCGATATCGGCTTCAACAATCTGGATATTGCAAAGCCGGTGGGCGGATCGAATGTCAGCAATGCGACAGGCACGATCAAGGTTGACCAGACCGCCGCTGTCATCACCGCTGATGCTAAACTCGATGGCGTGCCCGGCAAGGTGACGATGACCGAGCCGGTTAATCTGTCCGGACCGGCCAAGCGCGATCAGAAGATCAAGCTGGAAATCGACGACAAGACACGCAATGCGGTGTTTCCGGGGCTGAACTCCGTCTTTTCCGGGCCAATGTCGGTTGATCTCGGCATGGCGGAAGGCGGTAAGCGCCACGTCACGGCCGACCTTGGCAGAACACAGGTGGACCTGTCATGGCTTGGCTGGCGTAAGGGCGCTGGCATACCGGCCAAGGCCACCTTCGATTTCATCCAGAATCCGGATGATAAGAGCAAGATCGATATCAACAATCTGGTCTTCACGGGGGATGCATTCGGCGTAAAGGGCGATCTGTCGATTGCCAAGGGCGATTTCCAGTCGGCTGATTTCAGCGAATTGCGTCTCAACCGGAATGACCGTCTGTCGGTCAAGGCTACCAAGGGTGCCAATGGCTATCGGGTCAATGTGCGCGGATCGCAATTCGATGCGCGGGCCTTGATCAAGCAGGCTTCAGATCTGGGCGGCAAGGGCAGCGGCGGCAAAAGCAAGGGGCCGCGTGTGGTCGTGAGCGCGCAGGTCGATGAAGTCAGCGGCTTCAACGGCGAATCCTTGCGCAATGTCGCTATTTCCTATGAAAGCTCCGGCAATCGCATTGCGGGTGTTTCCGTCAACGCCCAGACTTCGTCCGGTCAATCATTCGTCGCGACGAATAATGATCAGGGCGATGCCCGCTCAATTTCGCTCCAGTCCAATGATGCGGGCGCGGTGCTGCGCTTTTTCGATTTCTATGACAAGATGCGCGGCGGCAAGATAACCGTTGGGCTTGCGGCGCAGGGCGATGGCCCGCTGCGTGGACAGATCGATGCCCGCAACTTCGCGATCATCAACGAGCCGCGTCTGGCCAAGCTCGTGTCGAGCCCGCCTGCAACCGGTGGTGCAAGCCTCAATCAGGCGGTGAAGCGTGACATTGACGTGTCGCGCGTCGATGTCGAGCGGGGCTTCTCGCTGATTGAAAAGGGCGATGGCTATCTCAACCTGTCGAAGGGTGTGGTGCGCGGACCATCGGTCGGCACAACGTTCCAGGGAACGCTTTACGACAAGCAAGGCAATATGGCGATCACCGGCACCTTCATGCCTGCCTATGGTGTGAACCGCCTGTTCGGGGAAGTGCCTATCGTGGGTATGCTGCTGGGCAATGGTCGCGACCGTGGCCTGATCGGCATCACCTACAAGCTTTCGGGAAGCGCAAAACAGCCGCAGGTGATCGTCAATCCTATTTCGATCATTGCGCCAGGCATCTTCCGCTCGATCTTCGAGTTTTAAAGCGGGTTAGCGCCGATAATACGGATGTGAAAAAGCCGGGCAGGAGCCCGGCTTTTTCGTTTCAATTATTGGGCTGGCCAGATCAGGCCGGGCGGATAAGCACGTGGCGCTTCTTGCCGAGCGACAGCTTGATGACGCCCTGATCGTTCAACGCACCGGCGTCGATCGTCATGCGCGGATCGGTGACCGGCTCGTCATTGATGCGCACGGCACCGCCTTCAACATGACGGCGGGCTTCACCGTTGGTGGTGCAGAGTTCTGCCAGAACCATCAGCGCCAGAATGCCGATGCCGCTGTTGAGCGTTGCCTTGTGGACGCCGACCGTCGGAAGATTTTCAGACAGTTCGCCGTCTTCAAAGGTCTTGCGGGCCGTCTCGGCGGATTCCTCGGCGGCATCACGGCCATGCAATATAGCCGTTATCTCCGTCGCGAGGATCTTTTTCGCTTCGTTGATCTCAGAACCTTCGAGCGCGGCAAGCTTGGCGATCTCATCCATCGGCAGCGTCGTGTAGAGCTTCAGGAAGCGTTCCACGTCTGCGTCCTCGGTGTTGCGCCAGTATTGCCAGAAGTCGTAGGCGCTCAGCATGTCCGCATTGAGCCAGATGGCGCCGCCCAGCGACTTGCCCATCTTCTGGCCGGAAGCGGTGGTCAGCAGTGGCGAGGTCAGGGCATAGAGCTGCGGCGTCCCCATACGGTGGCCGAGGTCGATACCGTTGATGATATTGCCCCACTGGTCCGAGCCGCCCATTTGCAGGCGGATATTATGGCGCTTGCTCAGTTCCACGAAGTCGTAAGCCTGCAGGATCATGTAGTTGAATTCGAGGAAGGACAGCGACTGCTCGCGGTCAAGGCGCATCTTCACCGAATCGAAGGACAACATGCGATTGACCGAGAAATGACGACCCACATCGCGCAGGAATTCGAGGTAATTGATGTTGCGCAGCCAGTCGGCATTGTTGACCATCAGCGCGTCGGTGGCGCCGTCGCCAAAGGTGAGGTAGTTGGCGAAGACGCGCTTGATGCCGGCAATGTTCTCGGCAATCGTATCTTCGGTCATTAGCTTGCGCGCTTCGTCCTTGAAGGACGGATCGCCGACCATGCCGGTGCCGCCGCCCATCAGGGCCACCGGCTTGTGGCCGGTCTGCTGGAACCAGTGCAGCATCATGATCTGGATAAGACCGCCCGCGTGCAGACTTGGTGCCGTCGGGTCGAAGCCGATATAAGCCGTCACGGTTTCCTTGGCCAACAATTCGTCGAGGCCGCTTTCATCGGAAATCTGATGAATGAAGCCACGCTCGGAAAGCGTGCGAAGAAAATCGGATTTGAAACCGGACATTCCTTTTTCCTGACTGGTAAGGCGAAGTTGAAACTGGAGTAAGCGGATGCTTACAACAAAGTGATAAGTTGGCCTTTAGCACCAATCAACCGCCAATAACAAGGAAACTCCCGAACGTCTGGCGAAACACGCAATTTGCGCAGGTTTCGTCAACAGCTTCGATTGTTCAGTGCTGTGCTGTGCCTGAAAACAGATTGAGAACCACTACGCCTGCGATAATCAATGCCATGCCCGCCACGGCGGCAAAATCCAGCTTCTGACCGAAGACGAGCCAGCCGATCAGCGCGACCAGTGTGACGCCGATCCCCGACCAGACTGCATAGGCAATGCCGACGGGAATAGTCTTCAATGTCAGGGATAGAAAATAGAAGGCAAGCCCATAGGTGACGACCACAATAATAGATGGAATGGGCCGGGTGAACCCTTCCGACGCCTTGAGGCTCAATGTGCCGATGACTTCGGAGCAGATGGCAATGGCGAGAAGGGCATAGACCGGCATGGCGCACCTGCTGAGAAACGAATCGATCTGACGAAATCAATATGCACAAAAAATCCGGCGGAGCGATCCGCCGGATAAGACCAGGTCAATCTGGTTTGCGACCGATTTTCTTGTTTAGCGCAGACGCTTCGGGCGCGCTTCGACCAGTTCGCCCATCAGCCGGCGGTCGAGATATTCCGAGCATTCCTCAATCAGCTGGTCGCCATGACCGGCAAAGAAGTGGTTGGCGCCTTCAATCGTGTTCTGTGTGATGGTGATGCCCTTCTGGGTTTTGAGCTTGTCCACCAGCGCCTGCACGTCCTTAGGCGGTGCCACCTTGTCCTGATCACCATGGATGATGAGGCCGGACGAAGGGCAGGGCGCGAGGAACGAGAAGTCGTAGGTGTTCGGCTGCGGTGCGACCGAGATGAAGCCTTCGATTTCCGGGCGGCGCATCAGAAGCTGCATGCCAATCCAGGAACCGAAGGAATAACCGGCAACCCAGCAATTCTTGGAATCCGGATGCAGGGCCTGCACCCAGTCGAGCGCGCTCGCGGCATCCGACAATTCGCCCGCGCCGTGGTCGAATTCGCCCTGGCTGCGACCGATGCCGCGGAAGTTGAAGCGCAGCGTCGTAAACCCGCGCTGCTGGAACATGTAGAACAGATCGTAGACGATCTTGTTGTTCATCGTGCCGCCGAATTGCGGATGCGGATGCAGGATGAGCGCGATGGGCGCGTTCTTTTCCTTGGAAGGCTGATAGCGGCCTTCGAGGCGTCCGGCTGGTCCGTTAAAAATGACTTCTGGCATGTGTACTCCGCTTGTAACGGGATGATCGGACCGAAGCTGCGAACTTGACGTTGGGGGACGCCGCTTCTAGAACCGATTTGAAATTTGGACAGGCTGAACCTGAAGTTCAGCACGCAGTAATGGCTTAATAGGCTTTTCCCGATTGAAAATTCAAGGAAATTGCGCTCGAAGCTCATTCTTGACGTTATTTAGGAGATAGGGACGGTGAACGGGAGCGGCAAGAGGCTCTATCTGGACTATAACGCCAGTGCGCCTTTGCTCGATGAAGCGCGCAATGCGGTCATCGAGGCGTTGAGCATTACGGGCAATCCGTCCTCCGTGCATCGTGAGGGCCGCGCTGCCCGCGCGCTGGTTGAGGCGGCGCGCCGCAACGTCGCGTCGCTGGTCAACGCCAAGCCCGAACATGTCTTCTTTACCTCCGGCGCGACCGAAGCTGCATCGACGCTTTTGACGCCGAATTATATGATGGGGCGTTCGCCGGTGCGCCTTTCGCATCTTTATGTCAGCGCGACAGAACACCCCTGCATGACCGCTGGCGGTCAGTTTGCCGCTGACAGCATCACGACATTGCCTGTCGATGCAAACGGCATTTTGCGGCTCGATGTGCTGGAGCAAGCGCTTGCTGCCCATGACAAAAGCAAGGGCTTGCCGCTGGTCGCCGTGCAGGCCGCGAATAACGAAACCGGTGTCGTTCAGCCCGTGGCAGAGATTGCCGCTATCGTGAAGGCTGCGGGCGGCATTTATGTCGTCGATGCCGTTCAGGCGGCAGGGCGTATTCCGCTCGATATTTCAGATAATTGCGGCGATTATCTCATCGTTTCGTCCCACAAGATCGGCGGCCCGAAAGGCGTCGGTGCGGTTATTGCCATTTCCGATCTGATGATGCCGCGTGCGCTGGTGCGCGGCGGCGGTCAGGAGAAGGGACACCGTGCCGGTACAGAAGCCTTGCCGCTGATTGCGGGCTTCGGCGCTGCTGCAACCGTTGCGAAAGCGCGGCTTGAAAGTGGCGGCTGGTCTCCCGATATGCGGGACAGGCTGGAAGCGGGGATTTTAGAAATCGCACCCGGGGCAGTGATTCACGGCAAGGCCGTGGATCGTCTTCCGAACACAACGTTCTTTTCGCTCGATGGCCAGAAGGCCGAGACAGTCCAGATCGCCTTCGACCTCGGCGGAATAGCGCTTTCGGCGGGTTCGGCCTGTTCGTCAGGCAAGGTCGGTCCAAGCCACGTGCTGGCGGCCATGGGCCATGAAGACGGCCCCGGCGCGATCCGAGTTTCGCTGGAACCGGCTGTCAGTGCGGATTCGGTCGAAGCGTTTCTCGCCGTCCTGCGCAAAATTGTTGAGCGTTACGAAGGCAGGAAATAGGCGGCTGAATTGTGTTTCAGTACTCGAATGGGCGCCAAGTTTGCGCCATTCCCAAAATATTCTTGAATTTTTCGGACAAATTTACGTGCGGCGCTTGAAATCTAGTTTAGAGAGGTTTTAAAGAAGCGTCACGCACACTATATTGAGGCGGTATTGTTCAAGACATATCACCTTGACGTTTGCAACTGTCGGGCCTTGACCCCGACGAGGATGGAGAACGCCAATGCCTGCAGTGCAGGAGACCATTGATCAGGTCCGCGGCCTTGACGTGGATCAGTACAAGTACGGCTTCGAGACGACGATCGAAGCAGAGAAGGCTCCCAAGGGCCTGAACGAAGATATCATTCGCTTCATCTCCGCCAAGAAGAATGAACCGGAATGGATGCTGGAATGGCGTCTGAAGGCCTATGAACGCTGGCTCACCATGGAAGAGCCAAGCTGGGCGCGTGTCGATTATCCGAAGATCGATTTCCAGGACGCCTATTATTATGCGGCGCCGAAGAACCAGAGCGGCCCGAAGTCGCTGGATGAAGTCGATCCGGAACTTCTCAAGACCTACGAAAAGCTTGGCATTCCGCTGCGCGAGCAGGAAATTCTTGCGGGCGTGCGCAAGCAGGGCGATCCGAGCGAAATCGACGGCAATCCGTCAGACAATGTCTATGCGTCCGGCCGTGTTGCCGTCGATGCGGTGTTCGACAGCGTGTCGGTCGTGACCACCTTCAAGGAAGAACTCTCCAAGGCGGGCGTGATCTTCTGCTCGATTTCGGAAGCAATCCGTGAACATCCTGAACTGGTGCAGAAATATCTGGCGTCGGTTGTTCCGGTGTCGGACAACTATTATGCGACGCTGAATTCGGCTGTCTTCACCGACGGTTCGTTCGTCTATGTTCCGAAGGGCGTTCGCTGCCCGATGGAGCTTTCGACCTATTTCCGCATCAACGAGAAGAACACCGGCCAGTTCGAGCGCACCCTCATCATCGCCGATGAAGGCGCCTATGTTTCCTATCTGGAAGGCTGCACGGCACCACAGCGCGACGAAAACCAGCTGCACGCCGCCGTGGTGGAACTGGTTGCGATGGAAAACGCCGAAATCAAGTATTCGACGGTCCAGAACTGGTATCCGGGCGATAGCAGCGGCAAGGGCGGCATCTACAACTTCGTCACCAAGCGTGGCGATTGCCGTGGCGACAATTCCAAGATCTCCTGGACACAGGTTGAAACCGGCTCCGCCATCACCTGGAAATACCCGTCCTGCATTCTGCGCGGCGACAATTCACGCGGTGAGTTCTACTCGATTGCCGTGTCGAACGGTTATCAGCAGATCGACTCGGGCACCAAGATGATCCATCTCGGCAAGAACACGTCGAGCCGCATCATTTCCAAGGGAATTTCGGCTGGCAAGTCGAACAACACCTATCGCGGACAGGTTTCGGCGCATCGCAAGGCCGAGAATGCCCGCAACTTCACCCAGTGCGACTCGCTTTTGATCGGCAACGATTGCGGCGCGCATACGGTGCCGTACATCGAAGCGAAGAACGCTACGGCGCAGTTCGAGCACGAGGCAACCACCTCCAAGATTTCGGAAGACCAGCTGTTCTATGTGATGCAGCGCGGCATTCCGGAAGAGGAGGCAATCGCTCTCATCGTCAATGGCTTCGTGAAGGAAGTTATTCAGGAACTGCCGATGGAGTTCGCCGTCGAAGCCCAGAAGCTGATCGGCATCTCGCTTGAAGGCAGTGTCGGCTAACCAATCGACACGCCTCTTCCCCATTGATTTTTCTGGCCAGCCTTTTCCTGGCATTAGAACAAGGTTTACATTCATGCTTGAGATCAAGAACCTCCACGCAAAGATCGCCGATACGGACACCGAAATCATCCGTGGCCTGAACCTCACCGTGAACAAGGGTGAAGTGGCTGCGATCATGGGGCCGAACGGTTCGGGCAAGTCCACGCTGTCTTACATCCTCGCTGGTCGCGACGACTACGAAGTGACCGAAGGCGACATTCTCTATAACGGCGAGTCGATCCTCGAACTCGACCCGGCAGAACGCGCTGCCAAGGGCATTTTTCTCGCTTTCCAGTATCCGATGGAAATACCGGGCGTTGCCACGATGGAATTCCTGAAGGTCGCGATGAACAGCCAGCGCAAGGCGCGCGGTGAGCCGGAACTGAAGATTCCGGAATTCATCAAGCGCGTGAAGGACGTCGCCGGCGGCCTCAACATCGACATGAACATGCTGAAGCGTCCGCTCAATGTTGGCTTCTCGGGCGGCGAAAAGAAGCGCGCTGAAATTCTTCAAATGCAGCTTCTGGAGCCAAGCCTGTGCGTGCTCGACGAAACCGACTCCGGCCTCGACATTGATGCGCTGAAGATCGTTTCGGAAGGCGTCAATGCGCTGCGTTCGCCGGATCGCGCCGTGATCGTCATCACCCACTATCAGCGTCTGCTCGAATACATCGTTCCCGATAGCGTGCACGTGCTTTACAAGGGCCAGGTCATCAAATCTGGCGACAAGAGCCTCGCACTGCATCTGGAAGAAAACGGTTATGCCGAAGTAATCGGCGAAGCAGCCTGAGGAGGATTGGATTATGAATATCCAGACCGCTCAGACCGCAAAGCCGAGGACGCCCGCTGAAAGCGCGCTGATCGACAATTTTGGCGATTATATCGGCGATTTGTCGGGCAATGGCGATGTTGTCGTCGCACGCGATACCGCGCTTGAGCTGCTCAAGAGCAACGGGCTTCCGTCGCGCCGCGTCGAAAGCTGGCATTACACGGATTTCCGCACACTTTTGAAGGGCGTCGCGCCTTTTGATAGCGCTGCCGGTACGAAGCCGCTTGCGGCTTTGCTCACCGGTTCCACCATTCTTGCCGCCAGCAATGGCGCTGCGCTCGACGCCAAGGCGCCGGAAGGCGTTTCGCTGACCCCGGTTCGCGAAGCGTTGGCCGACGGTTCGCTGGCACTCCAGCTTAAAGCACGTGGCACCGACGATACGATTGGCCAGATCAACGCTGCCTATGTCAGCGATGGCTGGATGGTTTCGATTGCCGATGGCACCGAGCTGGAAGCGCCTCTCGAAATCCAGAACATCCAGAAGACCGGGCAGAGCCACACGCGTTTCCCGGTTCGCATCGGTTCGGATGTCAAGGCAACGATCATCGAGCGCCAGAATGGCGGCGAGGGCGATGCGTTCTCGACGTCGGTGAGCCACGTTTCGGTTGGTGACGGCGCAGAAGTCCTCTGGGTCATCCTGCGTGATTTCGGCCAGGCGACGCAGCTTTCGCAGTTCATTGCGACGATTGGCAAAGGCTCCAAGCTCACGCTCTACATCGTCAATGCGGGCGGCAAGCTGGTTCGTCAGGAAGTGCACGTCAATGTAACGGGCGAAGATTCCGACTTCGAGCTTCGCGGCCTCAATCTTCTGGCCGACGACACCCACACCGACATCACCATGACGGTTGGCCATCTGGTGGAGAACACCCGTTCGACCCAGATCATCCGCAATGTGGTGAAGGACCGCGCGCGCGGCGTTTTCCAGGGCATGATCCGCGTTGCGCAGATCGCCCAGAAGACCGATGCCCGCATGGCCTGCAACACGCTTCTGCTTTCGGACGAAGGCGAGTTCGACGCCAAACCGGAACTCGAAATCTTTGCCGATGACGTGGCCTGCGGTCACGGTGCAACGGTTGCCGAGCTTTCCAAGGACTATCTGTTCTATCTGATGGCCCGCGGTGTTCCGGAAAACGAGGCGCGTGGCCTGCTGATCAAGGCGTTCATCGCCGAGATCATTGAAGAGCTGGAAGACGAAACGCTGGTGGAAGCGCTGGAAGCCGTGCTGTCCAACTGGCTCGCCGTTCATGCCTGATTGAATAGGACGGTGCGCTCAGATGTGCGCGCCGTCCTTCCTGCCGAACGGCAAAAGGAACGATCATGGACCAGAAGAATCCGCTTGTTGCGGCCTATGACGTGGAAGCCATCCGCCGGGATTTTCCAATTCTGTCGCGCGAAGTCCACGGCAAGCCGCTTGTCTATCTCGACAATGGCGCTTCGGCGCAAAAGCCGCAAAGCGTCATCGGTGCGGTGACGCACGCTTATTCCAACGAATATGCGAATGTGCATCGCGGCCTGCATTTTTTGTCGAATGCTGCAACCGATGCTTATGAAAAGTCGCGCGAAACCGTGCGGCGTTTTCTGAATGCGGGCTCGGTCGATGAGATCGTCTTCACCAAGAACGCCACCGAGGCAATCAATACGGTCGCCTATGGCTACGGCATGCCGCATATTGGCGAGGGCGACGAGATTCTGGTCTCGATCATGGAGCACCACTCCAATATCGTGCCGTGGCATTTCATCCGTGAGCGACAGGGCGCCAAGCTGGTTTTCGCTCCGGTGGACGATCAGGGCATATTCCATATCGAGGAATTCGAGAAGCGTCTGACCGATCGCACAAAGCTGGTCGCCATCACGCATATGTCCAATGCGCTTGGCACCGTGACGCCGATCAAGAAGATCGTTGAGCTTGCCCATGCGCGGGGCATTCCGGTTCTGGTCGATGGCAGTCAGGGCGCGGTGCACCTGCCGGTCGATGTGCAGGATCTGGGCTGCGACTGGTATGTCTTCACTGGCCACAAAGTTTATGGTCCGTCCGGTATCGGTGTCCTTTATGGTCGCGCCGAAATGCTGGAAAAGATGCGCCCCTTCCAGGGCGGCGGCGAAATGATCGAGGAAGTCACGGAAGAATACGTGACCTATAATCATCCGCCACACCGTTTCGAAGCTGGCACGCCACCCATCGTTCAGGCAATCGGTCTTGGTGCGGCGCTCGAATATATGGAAAAGATTGGTCGTCACGCCATTCTCGCCCATGAGGAAGATTTGCGCGATTACGCCCACGAACAACTGGGCAAAATCAATTCGCTCCGCATTTTCGGTCATGCGCCGGACAAGGGCGCGATCATCTCGTTTGCGCTGGAAGGCATCCATGCGCATGACGTGTCGATGGTGATCGACAGGGCCGGGGTGGCGGTGCGTGCGGGTACGCATTGCGCACAGCCCCTCTTGAAACGCTTTGGCGTCACCTCTACATGCCGTGCATCCTTTGCCATGTACAATACCCGCGCTGAAGTGGATGCATTGGCGGAAGCCTTGGAAAAGGCGAGGAAGTTTTTCGGATGACCGAGATGGAACAAAAAGTTCAGGATCAGGCTGCAACCAAGCCTGCCGATGAAACGGCGAAAGCCGAAGGCAGCGCTGTTTTCTCTGCCTCCGCTCTTCCGCAGGAAGAACTCCTGCGCATGACGGATGACATCATTGCGGCTTTGAAAACCGTCTATGACCCGGAAATCCCGGCGGATATCTACGAGCTTGGCCTTGTCTACAAGATCGATATAGAAGACGACCGTACCGTAAAGATCGAAATGACCCTGACGGCCCCCGGCTGCCCGGTGGCTGGCGAAATGCCGGGCTGGGTGGAAAACGCCGTTGGAGCGGTGGAAGGGGTTTCCATGGTCGAAGTTTCGATGACCTTCGATCCGCCATGGACCGCAGACCGTATGTCCGAAGAAGCGCAGGTCGCTGTCGGCTGGTATTGATTGCCTGTCCAGATTTTGAAATGCAAACAGCCCCGTCTTACGGGGCTGTTTTTGTTTGTTCGATCTATTACGAGAACCGCTCACACTTTCGAAAAAATGCTCAGTGCCCGGTCGTTTTCGCATAATGCATGGATTGCTTGCCTCGGCAGCCGCGGAGCAACCCGACAAGACCTCCAAGCGCTGTCGCGGAGGCCAGCACTGCCGGCGCGCCTTTCAGCGGAATGGAGAGAACCGAAACCAGTAATTTCCAGCTGCGGCTGGCCAGCAGCGAAGGCAGTTTACCGAGCGCCCGCGATGGGTTCTTCTTGTAGGACGAAATGAACTCCGTCGTGTTGTGATCGCGATTACGGCGGAAGTGATAGGCGAGGGTCAGGCGGCTGAGCGGCACAGTCTCGTAGACGATGGCGTCCGGCGCCCATCCCGTTTTCGCATTGAGCGTTTTGGCCTTGGCCCACAAATGCCAGTCTTCACCGCCCGTCAGGCCGAAATAGGAATCGAATCGCAGTCCCGTCTCGCGAAAGAAATCGAGCCTGCCCATCCAGCTTCCCGTGGCGACCTTGATGCCGCCAGCCAGGCCATTTTCCCATTTCGCGCGTGATTTCCGCTCCGAGCGACTGGCAAGGCGGTCCAGCCCGGACCAGACGAATTTCTGCCAGATGTTCAATTCGCCCTCGACAGGCATCGGGCGCACCGGCGAGCCGACGATATCCAGGCTCTCCCTCTGTTGCTCAGCAAAGAGTTCAATCAACCAGTTTGGTTCTGGAATTTCGTCGTCATCGATGAAGACCAGAAAATCGTGGCCGTTATCGACGGCATGGTTCAGCGCGCAATTGCGGGAGTGCGAAATGCCGATCCTCGGTTCAAGCCGATACTGCACGATATGGTCCGGCATGCGCGCAGCAAAAGCCGTCACCTGTTCATCCAGCGATTTGCGGGAATCGTTCTCGACGACCAGAAAATGCAGCGACACCTGTTCCGGCACCACGACGCTTTCCAATGACTTGAGAAGTGCGGCGAGCATCGCCGGGCGGTTTCTCGTTACCACTGAAATCAGAATCGAATATCGCTGCATGAAATATCTCGTTCTTAAGTTATCCGAAATTCTATATTGAAATGAAAATAGTTAATACGGCAAGTATTAGGGAGCAAATAATAAATATTATAAATTACTAAATTATAATATACTTATAATGGTGTAATGATTTGGCGTTTAAAGTATTAAGCGAGATGCGCGATGTCGTGCGAGGAGGCGCAGTCGCAACAGTCATTGATTGTGAGTATTGGGAAAAACTGGAGCGGGTAGCGGGAATCGAACCCGCGCGTTCAGCTTGGGAAGCTGACAGGCTACCATTACATCATACCCGCAATCTGCAAGATATTTCAGTATCTTACGGCGATAATTTTGGTTTACCGCCAATAAAGTTTTACAGACTGTTTTACAGGCTATGTTCTCTTTCTGGCCTCGTCAATCTGTTTTATCGTGGCCTCGATAGCTGCCGTTCGGCTCACATATCGGCGGATAATGTTCCGCACGGTTTCTTCTTCCCATCCCATAATTTCAGCAATTACACGCTCTGACAGACCGGCGATATAGAACTTTGTCGCCGCCGTCCCACGGAAGTCGTGAAAGTGCAAATCTCTATCGCCAAGCTTGGCTTCTTCTCGGCAGTCGGAAAAAGACGATCCAAATCCGTTTACCGTCCAAGGTGCCTTCCTGGTATTCGTCAGAACGATAGGCGACCGGCGTGGGATCGTTTGGAGCAATGTCCTCAATTCTGCGTAAAGAGGAATGACCGCTTCCTTCGTGTGTCGGCTTTTCCCGGTGGGAAGAATTATGGCGTTCTCGGTGATATGAGACCATGACAGGCGCAAAAGATCGCCAGCTCGCAAACCTGTGTGGGCAGCCAGATCAACCGCCCATGCGACTTCGGGTGAGCATTTCGTTTTAAGCTGCGCGATATCCTGATCTGTCCATATGATGGCAGCGCGGTCATTTTTATAGAGCTGTTTAATACCTTCACATGGATTTTGGCTAATCTTGCCAAGCGGGTCTACGGCATAGGACAGAACGCGAGAAAGGACTTGCATCCCATAATCTGCCGTTCGTGGCTTCTCCTCAAATTCCCCGCGCCACTTTCGAATGACTGGCCTTATTTTCTGAGGCCGATCAAACTGCGCGATGCTCAAGTCACCGAATTTCCTGCCGATCCTATCCAGCCATCCATTCCAATTGCGTTTCGTGCTGTCGGCTAACTTCTGGTAGTCGTGGCTGGCCTTATATGCCGTAATGACGGCGCGAAATTTGGAAGCGTCGGGAATTATCCGGCTATCATTCGCCTCTTGAAGCGATGCCATAAATTCAGCCGATCCCGGTTCTCCACGAAGAGCAGGGCCGCCACGCCACGCATAGTAATACGTGCGGCCCTTTGCATTGACCTTGTGGACGCCTTTCAAATCAACTGTAACCATGCTTTGCTTCAAACGCCCTTAGCTCTTTGTCTAGATCGCTATCCTGATCAATGACACGTTCGTCGTTGTCTGAATAAATCAGGATTGCCCCATCGGTGCATAATTTAAGCATGACACCGAGGTCTTTGGCTACGGAGGCAGCGCGGGCTATATCCGCTTTCGTGAAACGAAGTGCCTTCTGTGCCATTTAATCCTCCTTTCTGAGATTGTGATTTGTTCTCTGATTGTTCACGGTATATGAGTGACCGCTTGAACAGGGAGAAACGACATGTCTCGATTTAAAACGATCCGCAATCCGGCGCTTACCGAAGCTGAAAAGCAGCAACTGCTGTCCCGGATGATTGCGTTGAAAGAGCTTATGAACAGCTGCTTGACCAATCTGGAGATTGGCAGTGAAGATTATAAGCTTCTGGATCGCCTTGGCAGGGAAGTCATGAGCGCCGGTGAGACCATTGCGAAGTCTCGGTTTTGGGGTAAGGATTATCACCGCATTGGCCGCTGACATCCTCACTCCCTTTCCCGCAGTGCGGCGCGGCTGGCGTTCATGGCTTCCCATGCGGCAAGCACCTCAGCTGGTTTTGCGAAAGATTTCCTACCAAGCAGGGGCACATCGTCTACATCTGACAAGCGCCACCTGTCGTTCGTGAGGCGCAATGCAAAGGCGACAACGCTTCCTGCCTCGACAATCCTGTAACAATCCTTATCGAAGCGTTCGAGCTTAGCCATGGTCACCGCCGTTCAGGGCTTGGCGACCGGCAGAATACCGCTCGAAGTGGAAAACGACTGCTGTTTCATTGACAGTCAGAAGCCCGAACTTTTCAGCGAGACGAAAATTCACACTGGTTTTTCGCGCCCGTTCGATCTGCCGTTCTAGTTCCCAACGGAGCCCTTCAATATTCATCGAAGACTTATAGAGATTGCATGACGCGCAGGCAGGCATGAGGTTTTCAATGGTGTTGTTCTCCGGGCGGAAAACCTCGCCAGTCGGAACAAAACGGCCTGTTGAATAGCCAGTGCTTTCCCATTGAGACTTGCGAATGACGGGTTCTGCATGATCGACGTGCCAGCCCTTTTCAGGAAGTTCGCAGCCACAATAAGCGCACTTGCCGCCGAATTTCTGCTTGATCGTCAACATTCCTTGATCCAAGCCAGGATTATCAGGCCACGGACGCCGACCCTTGGGCGGATGAAGACGATGTATCCGAGCGTGGTGAGGAAGCCAGAGACGTACAGTTCAACATGGCTCCATCGCATAGTCAGGCTAGACGACTGATGAAGCTCGAATGGTTCCGAGCAAACCCGAACTGGGTAGGAACCTTCAATACGAACCTGATGGGCCTCGCAGCATTCGGGGAGCGGCTTATCCGTATTCAATACTCGCTATTTGGAATTAACAGTGTTTTTGAAGTCCTTGATTTCAAATTCATTCTTGGTGAAGGCGGCATCCTTCAGGGTGCGACTATACAGGTTCAGTCCATGCCGCAAGGTGCATACCAGTGGGATAGTTCGCAAGAGGGAACTCCGCCGGTGTCGGATGAAACAACGCGGGATGACGAACTGCCGGTTCCTGATGCGCCGGATGTCCTCATAATTGATGGTCCTGCCGCCTTACTTGGTTTCCCGCCTACGGGCAACATTTTGCTTACTTATATGGTGCGATGGAGAAAGACCGTCGAAACCGAATGGCGGGTAGCCGGGCCGCTGGAAAACAGTGCCGAAAGTTTTGAGACGCCTATCCTGTCCGCAACGACCCAGT
The DNA here is from genome assembly GCF_006376685.1 of Ochrobactrum teleogrylli. Classification (GTDB taxonomy): domain Bacteria; phylum Pseudomonadota; class Alphaproteobacteria; order Rhizobiales; family Rhizobiaceae; genus Brucella; species Brucella teleogrylli. Next base: position 148,220 of record NZ_VEWL01000007.1, read on the forward strand.
ACGAATTCCAGTTGGCAGTACGAACGCAAAAAGGCCGAGTAGGCTCTTACTCAGCCAGCACGATCAAAACGACACCCTGATTGACCAGACAACCTGAGAAATTCATACCCTGCTTTGGCGGGGTGCTTTGCTATGGAGCATTCGCATGACCGTTCGCACGATTGACGATATTTTTCGCGATTTCGTTATTCCTGGCGTTCCTGCTTCGGGTGCATTTAACCCGTACAAGCCAGACATCCGCGATACGTTGAAGGCGCTGCTCGAAGGGATAAGCGCCTTTCCTGACAACCGCGTTATTCGGTTGAATAATGCCAATCTCGGAACGCCCAATAATATCGTAGTGACAGCCTCCGTTCCTACCCCTGTTGCCGCATATCAGGTTTTGTACATCCTGAATGTTACTCAGGAAAACACAGGACCGGTTACGATTTCTGGAGCGATAAATCGAAGACTTGTAACGAACACCAGCAAACCTATTCCGGCGGGCTATCTCACACCGGGAATGGCCGTGCTCTGTATCGACACCGGTACGGAACTTCGCATGTTGTCCTACGGCGAGATGGAGGCCATTGTTAGTGAAGCCGAAGCGGCAGCAGCGGCGGCAGAAGCGGCGCGCGATCAAGCTTCGAATTACGCTAGTGACGCGCTCACAGGCGGAATGGACCCTGGCATTTCTGCAACAACATCGGTTCCGAGCCTTTCAATCCCTGCTGGCGTAAACCATTTCAAGACCGGGGGCTTTGCTTCTGTGGGTGACGGTGGCGGTGCGAACTTCACTAGGCAAGCCACGGAACCTAACAATGTTGGCAAGATTACGGACGCGAATGGAAACTGGTGGCAGAACGTCGTCGATCTCAATCTGGCACAACGTATTCACGAGGCCGTTGGCCGAAACTCGATCCGGGTAAACTGCATCGGTGACAGCCTGACCTATGGCTATGATACGACTGCTACCGGAACATTGCCACCGATTAACGGGTCTACAGCAACGCGTAGTTCGACCCCGTACCCCGACATGCTGGCGCTTTCATTGCAGCATATTTTCGGTTCCGTAACTGTGCGAAACTACGGCTTCCCCGGCGACCGGGCTAAGAGTGGTTATGAGCGATGGGAAGGAAACCTTGACCCCGCTGATGTATGGTTCATTTGCTACGGCACCAATGAAACGGTTGATATCGGCGGCTTCGATACGGTCAAGGACTTCCGGCACTCGATGCTTCAATGGATTGACTATGCCCGCTCACAGGGTGCCGTTCCGGTCATTCTGCTCGCTCCGGGTTTGCGGTCTTCCCCGCAGGCCATGAACGTTCGCTCCTTCAAACAGGCCGCTGCGGAGGCAGCAGCTGACGCAGGCGTGACGTGCATCGATGTGGAACAGCAAATCCGTCACATCGCACAGCGCTGGACTGATGGCTCTCATTTGACGCCGGAGGCATATGAGGAATGGGGCGCTCATCTGGCATCATTGTTTGCTGATCGAGGCGGCAGGGTAAAGCCTGTTGCGGGCGGGAGCCGATTTTCTGCCAGTGATGGCCTTGGGGTTGGTGGTGAGATACTTGGATCAAACGACGCAGTGGACGGCGCTTTCCTTCGCCTAGATAATGATGTTTTGACTGTTGGCATTGACGCGCAGGAAGATGTTATCCTCATCATCCGGGCATACAATGCGTCAGGTGCGGTTAATCGCTCTTTCACAATCGTTTATGGCGGCGATATCGTTGCAGGTCGGAATTACGAGGTCTACGACCATATCCAGACAGGCTCACTTACCCCATCTCGCCGTTTCGTGGGTATGCGTCTCAGCAAGGGATATCGTTGCTTCAAGATCGTACCCATGGGCGGGCAGGCACTATTCATCGAACGAATAGACTTTGTTCGCCCGGAAGCGAGCGCGCAATCGGTAGCGGGAATAAACAAGCCTCTGCCACTCGTATCAGTCGTGCCGCCCGGTCAGAGCGGAAACTTCCGCATGGTGGACTGGAGTGAAAAGGTCGTTGGTACATACAATATCTCGACGCACATTCAGGCCAAGGCAGCGGCAATCGTCGGGGCTGGCATCATGGGCGGACGCGATATTTCAAGTGACAGAGGTTCCAACAATCAGTTGCTTTGGCTTAGAAACGGTACTGACATGCAAATTTATCAGCGTGTCGCTGGTACAGAAGCGCTGATCTATACGGAGACGGGGGCTTTCGCAGCCGGTGATTTGGATGCCACTGTCGATATGATCATCCAAGCAAGCGGCGCAGCCTCGTTCCTGGTGGATGGCGTTTTGAAAGCTGATTTTAGCGCTGGGGCGGTCACAATCAGAAGCGGGTTCCCGATGTTTATCTCAACAGGAACCAATGGCAATGTTGCCCGATGCGTCGGGGCTACGCTGACGCAGTACTAACCTTCCGAAATCCCGTGCATAATTTCTGAAGCAATGTCTTCATGTCCAAAGCTGCGCGGGATTTCCATGTAAGATGAAGAGCACCACCTGAGATGCCATCTGGTGATAAGCTTTTCAGAAGGCCAAATCTCTCAGCAACGTCAACAACACGTTGCGTCTCATCATCGAAATCGTGGCTATAGTAAACGCTACCACCGTTGTCTGCCACCCATTGCACTAACCTTAAAAGGCCATGCTGGTCTTCTTCAGACATAATTTCGTTTGGAATAGTTGAACCGACCAGTGTTTCAATTCTCTGGTCTAAGCGCGCCAATACCTGCAACACTTGCCGAAACCCCATAATTGCCCTGCAACATATTACATCGTCTGGTTGAAGTCGGCAAGCGGGTTTAATGTGATGCGATGGTTTGACAATCGCGGCTTGGCAATTCATGTTGCAGTATGGCTGGGAAACATGTCGCATCAAAATATGAAACCATCTCCTCTATCCATCTGTTCATGAGAGGGAGGGAGTACCCGAAGTATCCTGCGAATGTGTTTCTGGAAGTTTCAAACCTTTGCGACCTGAAATGCGCAATGTGCGGACCGTTTTCTGCACTTAACGACATGCGCCTTTTTTCCTTGAAGGAAGAGGATCGGGGCTTCATGAAGGCCCCGCCACGGGAGAGAATTGAGAATATTCTTCGTCACGCCTTGCGGATACAAGTATTCGGATATGGAGAACCGACGCTAAACCCAGACTTTCTCGATTTTCTTGATCTGGCAGGAGAATACGAAACACTCATCAGCTTCTTCAGCAACGGGATGCATTTCTCCGATGTGGTAGTGAACAAAATCATCGAAAGCCGCGTCCACGAAATTACCATTAGCTTCTCCGGCTCGACCAAGGAAGATTATGAGGCCGTTTATATGGGGGGCGTGTGGGAGACGGTACTTGCTGGCCTGAAGCTTATCAGTGATCGCAAGAAGGAACGTGGCACTAGTTATCCAATCATTTCTGTGAATAGCTTGGCGTATCGCCATCACGTCGAGACGCTGGATAGGTTCGTAGACGTCATGGGAGATGCTGGTGTGGGCGTCATCTATTTGAAGCCGCTCGTTCCTGTTCCAACTGTACCAGTGCTTGGACAGCACGCCTCTATATTCCGCCATTGGGTTGAAGGCCCGGTAATAGAGCGGGCTATTGCCAAGGCAAAGGAGCGAGGCATTATCTTCAATGCCGATCTGTATTTCTCCGGTGGAGCTACGGATGAAGATCATTACAAAAAGAAGATGAGGGCGCTCCAGCGTGGATTTGGTCTTAACCCGGATGATCTTCCGCCAGCATTGCCCATCATTGAACTGCGAGAAATAGCGAAATCCGTAACACCTAAAAAGCCGGCGAGAGTTACTGTAACCGAGATATCCGGCAACGATTTGGCTTTACTGTCAGCCAGGCCACTCAAAGCAGATGGAATGTACTGCTTGGAGCCGTTCAACACGATGTATATCGGGCGAAATCTCGACGTTAAGCCTTGCTGCAACGCACCGTCTACCACCCGGTTTGATAGCGTGAAGGGTAAGACAGGAGAGGATGTATGGGGCGGGAGCGCCTATTATCAAACACGTAAAGCTATTTTGCGGGGAGAATATCCAAACTTCTGCGTCGATTGCATCAAAGGGGGGAATGCTTATGCGGAGCACAATTTCGCAGATACGGTAGCCACCTACGGGACGTGGTATACAGAGGTCTTTAAAGACGATTTCAATTGCACTCCTCTCGATACACTTTTAGCTTGTGGGGACAATAGAAATATTGCTTCACGATGGAGATACACTCAGCACATAAGAGCATTCGCTGGGCTGATGAGATGGTTATCTCAACCGACCTGACATCGTAGAGGGTGTACAACCATCAGGTCAGTAGAACGGCAGATAAAATATTCTGTCACCGCCGCCCACTGAGGCGGCTTTTTCTTTGCCGAAAGGAAATCACCAATGGCACGACGCATCAACGCGGCGGGGCTTTCGCTCGTCAAACAGTGGGAAGGCCTCAAGAATACAGCTTATCGGGATGTTGCCGGTGTCCTAACCATCGGTTACGGCCATACGAGCGCAGCCGGTGCGCCTACGGTTACGCCGGGGATGGCAATCGGAGACGCCGAAGCCGAGCGCATCCTGAAAACCGATCTGGCCAAATTCGAGGCGAGGGTGGAGCGGTTCGTTAAGGTTCCGCTGACCGACAATCAGTTCGCCGCGCTCGTTTCGTTCGACTTCAACACCGGAGCGCTGGATAAGTCCACGCTGCTGAAGAAGCTGAACAAGGGCGATTATGCCGCCGTTCCGGTCGAACTCATGAAATGGGTGAATGCTGGCGGCAAGAAGGTACAGGGCCTTGTCAATCGCCGGGCCGCTGAAGCTGGTCTCTGGGCGAAAGGCGATTTCGTATCGTCAAATTACGTTCCAGCGAAGACGACAGCCAATAAGACCGATGTCGCCACGATTGGCGGTGCCGGTGCTGCTGGTGCAGCGGCAACGGTCGGCCCTGTCATCCCGGAAATTGTCAGCACCATCTCAAATCAGCAGGACGAATTGTCTAGCGGTCAGTGGGTGCGTGTGGCGATTGCTGGTGTGATTGTCGCTCTGACCCTCTGGGGCATCTGGCGGAAGACGCGCTCATGATCTGGGCGCTCATTCCCTCATGGCTGAAATACTCGCTCGCTGCCCTTGTGGCGGCGTTTCTACTTCTGGCGGGTGGGTATGTGGCCGGAAGGCTCTCAGGAACGGCCAGCACGGAAACCAAAATCGAAAGACAGAACAATGAAGCCACAGGCAAAGCTCTGGACGCTGCTCATTCTTATGATGAGTGCATTGACGCTGGCGGGGTGTGGACATTCAGGACCGGCAAATGTGAGCGGCGTCCGTAACGTCCTCGGAACTGATCTGCTAGGCGCTCGCGGGGCAACCGAGGCGGATCAACGGAAGATCGACCGCACGATAGTGCGCGGATGTGCAGGCGGCGTCTGGTCGAAAGACGAGTGCGCTATTCATGACAAAAAATAAAAGGGGCGGCGGGTAATGAGCGAAGACTTGAAATGGCTCATGGGTACGGCGGTCACGCTGATTGTCTTTTTCAGTGGCGCGCTGATCGCGGCGTTTCGCTCACTGTCCAATTCTCAGCGGAAGGGCGACGATCAGCTTCATGACCGTGTGAACCGAGTACGAGATGAGTATGTTCGCCGCGTCGATCTTGACGATCACGTAAAGCAATTGCGGGACGGCATGAAAGAGATGCGCGACGAGACACGAGAAGGTTTGAAAGAGACAAACAAGCGTCTCGACCAAGTGCTGGCCGTGCTGGCGTCAGATAAAAAACCTTAAGCGCCTCAGTCGTGAAAATCGTTTTACAATGCCTACCTAACGTATTGATTTTTATAGGGCGCATTTGCCATGTTTTACAATTAAGTTATTGAAAACATTGAATTGTACTGAGCTTGGGAAGCTGACAGGCTACCATTACATCATACCCGCAATCTGCAAGATATTTCAGTATCTTGAAGCCACATCGGGCTCGATCAGATTGGAGAGTTTGGCACTCTTGGGCACAAGCTATGTTCTCTTTATCCACCCGTCAATCTGTAAGATTGCGGCGGCAGGGTGGGGCCTGCGAAAAGTCGCTCAGCTGTCGCGATCACATGCTGTTACAGTCTTCACTTTACTGTCAAAGGTAGCAGAATTAGCATTTGCGCATATTGATATCCGCCGATCCGTCGCCATCTGCTGAACAAGCCTTTTACGACTTGCTGCAACTTGCGGTGGGTGAAACGAAACGGACCCGACGGATACTCTATGGCAAAGACAACGAAGCGTCGCGCATTGCTGATTGTGAACCCCAATGCCCGTAATGGGAAAGGGTTCGGCGGCGCGATGAGGACGGAACTTGAGCGCGGTGGGCTGGAACTGTTCGAGCACCAGCCGCGCGAGGGCGAAACGATCTCCGATGTCATTTCGCGCGAGCGGGACCATGATCTGGTCGTCATCGGCGGCGGTGACGGTTCCCTCAATGCGGCTGCAAAGGGGCTTATGGAAACCGGCATGCCGCTCGCCATTTTGCCGCTCGGAACAGCTAATGATTTTGCCCGAACCGTGGGCATTCCAGCCGATCCGGTGGAGGCTGCCCGTCAGATTGCGACCTATAAGGTGCATCCCATCGATCTCGGCGAGGTGAACGGTCACCTCTATTTCAACGTCGCCAGTATCGGTTTCAGCGCGGAACTTGCGCAGCAACTGAGCGCGGACGCGAAAAAGAAATGGGGCAAGCTCGGCTATGGTATCGTCGCGGCGCGCATTTTGATGCGGTCAGAGCTGTTTACCGCCTATCTCGAACATGATGGCATCACCGAAAAGATCAAAACATTGCAGGTTTCCGTCGGCAACGGCAAGTTTTACGGTGGTGGCATGGCCGTTGAAAAGGACGCGGCCATCGATGACGGCAAGCTGGATTTCTACAGTCTCGAAGTTGATCACTGGTGGCATCTGCTTCGTTTACTGCCGAGCCTGCGGCGCGGCACGCAGTCGAAATGGAATGATGTGCGCGCCTTTCCGACGACAGAAGTGATTATCCGCACCAAGAAGCCGCGCGCGGTGAATACCGATGGCGAGCTTTCCACCTGGACACCGGCGCATTTCAAGCTCCACCGGCAGGCCATCAACGCGCTTATTCCCACTTAACCGGCGCGCGACCGATAAACTCGAGCCAAAAAAAAGGGCCCGCAGCTATGAAGCGCGGGCCTAATCATGACGTTAGGTGACTGGCTCAGAGGTCAAGAGAGCCACTTCTAAAACGGAGTAGTCCTGCGAATGTTCCGTGTTTAGAAGAAAAAATACCAGATAATCAGCACGAGGATGAATGGTACGCCCAGAAGCCAAAGAATGAGTGCTCGAAACATGGTGTTCTCCTTGTTGTGTATTTCCAACTCTGTGGGAGGCAGATTGGTTCCACAATTCAAGGCGGTGATCGTCGGCTCCGTTAATCATCTTGTGCGTGTGGCGACTCAAATGACGGCTTTTCTGAAAGTTTTAATGATCCGTCAATAAATCGGTGACATCACTGGATTTATGTAAAGTGCAGCCAGCGTTTTTGGCTGCGTGTCGAGTAGCGGGCGTGTGGCGTATGAGTTCGAAGCGTGGGCTGAAAATTTCGGTCAGCGAGAAGGCGGCGATGTTGCGTGATAAGCGCGGCTCGGTCGCCATGATGACTTTCATGGCCATGGCCGTTGCTCTGGCCGGTTGCGCGACACCGCCGGCTTCCAAGCCGAAGCGCTCCAAGGAATATTTTGCAGAATCCAAATATGGCGTGAAGGCAAGCCCGCGTGTTGCCTATGGCACCGGTAAGCCTATGCCCCGTGGGGGCGGACGAGATCAGACGGGCCAGCCTTACAAGGTCAAGGGCCGCTGGTATTATCCCAAAGAAGACAAGAATTATACCGCCGTCGGTCGTGCGTCCTGGTATGGCGAGGCCTTCCATGGCCGTCTCACTGCCAATGGCGAAGTCTATGACATGACGCATCTGACCGCAGCGCATCCGACCATGCCGTTGCCGAGCTATGCCCGCGTGACCAATATGGATACCGGTAGCTCAGTCATCGTGCGTGTCAATGATCGCGGTCCCTATGAATATGATCGCGTGATCGATCTGTCGCAGAAAGCGGCGGAAATGCTCGATTACCAGCATCACGGCACGGCCAATGTGAAGGTGGAATATGTCGGGCGTGCGCCGCTCGACGGCAAAGATGATGCCTATCTGATGGCATCCTATCGCCCGGCTGGCAGCGATATGATCGGCCAGCCTGCAACGGGCGTAATGATGGCCATGAACGGCCCGACGCCAACCTCGCCGAAATCTGCTGTTCCGATACCTGCCATGGCGCCGCAAAGCGCACCCATGCCGGTTTCCGCGCCTGTGCCGCAGGAATCGCCGTTCTCGGTTAATCCGGCCTATGGCGATGCGTCGGGTCCGGCGCCGGTTTTGCCACCGAACGTACCTCTGCCGTCGCGCAAGCCGAATGGAAGCTTTGGTGTGGCCAATGCGGGTCACATCAGCGGGCTGGCGGGCTATGCATCTGACCGGATCGCAGCGAGCGCTTATACGGAAGAACGCACTTATGGCAGCATCCTGACCGCGAGTGCGGTTTCCGATGCCTGGAAGCGCCGCAACGCCGAGGAACACGGCGAATATGTCGAGCTTGGCCTTTTCGATACGCTTGAAGCCGCCGACAAGATGCAGCGCGCTTTGCCGAAGACGGCCAAGGTCAGCCGCACCAAGGTACCGACCGAAAAAGGCGAGTTCTACGAGCTGACGGCAGTTGCGCAGAAGGGCGGCAACGACGCCCTGCTGCGCGCAGCCTGGAAAGCCGGTGCAAGGGACGCATTCGTGGTCCGCATGGATTAAGTGTCTGATCCAAAAGTCGCCATGCCGGTCTGCAAATGGCAAATTCTGCGCTTCCGGTGCTCACGTACCCAAATGTACGCTGCGCTCCGGTTATCGAAATCACCATTTTCGCCACGGCCTGCCGCTTTTTGATTCAGACACTAAAGTCATTCAACCCCTATCATAATCGAGTGATGCGGTTTGAAGGATTGATTTTAGCCGAATTCGTTGCGTAAGCTTGTCTCTCAGCTGGCGTGACAGGATTTCCATGGGGCTTCATTCGAGAATTGCCGGGGTTTGGGTAGCAGGAGCGATGGGAATCGCTGCTGCGCTGACTTCTGTGATCGCCGAAGCGGCTCCTGTTGAAACGTCATTCGTGGTCAAGGCTCCACAGGCCCTGCTGATCGATGACCGCAGCGGTACCGTGCTTTTGTCGAAAAACGCCGATGTGCCGATCCCGCCTGCCTCCCTTGCCAAGCTCATGACCGCGGAAGTGGTGTTCGAAGCGCTGGAAAAAGGCCAGACCACGCTTGAAACGCCCTATACGGTCAGCGAAAACGCATGGCGGACGGGCGGTGCGCCGTCAGGCACATCGACGATGTTCGCCCGCATCAAGTCCGCGCCGACTGTCGCGGATCTTCTTCAGGGGCTGATTGTTCAGTCGGCTAATGATGGCGCCATCATTCTTGCCGAAGGACTTGCGGGAAGTGAAAAAGGCTTCGCGGAACGCATGAACGGGCGCGCGAAGGAACTCGGCCTGTCGGGTTCCGTATTCGTCAATTCAACGGGGCTACCGGCAGATGGGCAAAGCGTCACGCTCGATGATCTGGCCAAGCTTGCCCGGCATATTCATTCGGCCCATCCGGATTTCTACAAATATTATGCGCAGGAAGCTTTTACCTGGAACAATATCACCCAGCGCAACCGCAATCCGCTTTTGCGGCTGGATGTTGGCGCGGATGGCATGGGCACCGGTTACACGGAAGCATCTGGTTACGCTCTAGTCGCATCGGCTGAGCAGAACGGGCGGCGTCTGTTTCTTGCGTTGAGCGGTCTCGCCAGCGTCAAGGAGCGCGAAGAGGAAGCCAGAAAGCTGATCCAGTGGGGCATGACGTCGTTTGACGATATGCGTCTTTATTCGGCAAACGATATTGTGGGGGAAGCGCAGGTTTTCGGCGGGACACAGGCCAGTGTTTCGCTGAAAGTGAAGGACGATGTCGAATTACTGCTGCCCAAAGAGGGGCGGGAAAAGCTGAAGGCACGGTTCATTTATGAGGGGCCGCTGCATGCGCCGGTCGCAGTTGAAAGCAAGGTCGGTATGCTGGAGTTTGATCTCAACGGCAATATGGTTCAGCAAGTGCCGCTGTTTGCTGCGCAATCCGTCGAGAAAGGCAGTCTTGTGCAAAGAGCATGGAGCAGCGCGGTGGAACTTTCGACCGGCTGGTTGCGCAAATATCTTTAGACAGTTTTCGGGACATGCTCAAAATTCTCGACCTCACCGCCAAAGGCCGGTATGAACTTGAATCAAGCTCTTGTGGCTATTGAATCTTTTCAGAACGTAATGCGGAAGCCAGAGTGTCAGGATTATTCATTACATTCGAAGGCGGCGAAGGTGCAGGCAAGTCGACGCAGATCGCCTTGCTTGCCAAATATCTGCGCGCAAACGGATTTGATCCCGTCATTACGCGCGAACCCGGTGGTTCGCCGGGCGCTGAGGCTGTGCGGCACGTCATCCTGAGCGGCAATGCCGAAAGCTATGGTCCGGCCATGGAGGCAATGTTGTTTGCAGCCGCCCGCGCCGATCATGTCGATCAGCTGATCCGCCCGGCGCTTGCTGAGGGGCGCGTGGTGCTTTGCGACCGCTTCATCGATTCCAGCCGCGCCTATCAGGGTGTGACTGGCAATCTCGACGCGACCTATATGGCAGCCATTGAACGCATTGCAATCGACGGTGCTGTTCCCGACATGACAATCATTCTCGATATTCCGGCTGAAAAAGGGCTTTCCCGTGCCGGAAAGCGACGCGGTAACGAGACTGCGGATCGATTTGAGAAGGAAGACATTGCCGTGCATGAGGCGCGCCGTCAGGCATTTCTGGCCATTGCGGCTGCGGAGCCAGAGCGCTGCAAGGTTGTTGCAGCTGATCGATCGCAGGAAGAAATAGCTGAAGATATCGGCGCACTGGCCAGCGAACTTTTGAAAAAGAAGGGGCTGTTGTGATCGACGAACTCGACGTCCCCAAGGCGCATGATTCCATTGAAGGTATTCCGGGACCATCCGCGAGTGATTTTCTGACCGGTCACGGGGAGGTGACACGCTTTCTGGCGCAGGCCTATCGCGAAGGCCGGATGCACCATGCTTTGTTGCTCGAGGGCGAGCAGGGCATCGGCAAGGCGACGCTCGCTTTCCATCTGGCGGGGCATATGCTGACCCACGGCGATCAGACCAATGCGCCGGAAGATATCGGTACGCCGGATTTTTCGAGGCCTCTTTGGCGGCAGATCGCGGGTGGCATGCACCCAGCAGTGTTGCATATCAATCGCCCGTTCGACCAGAAGACCGGCAAATTCCGCACCGGTATCACGGTCGAGGAAATCCGTCGCGTCACGCATTTTCTGACCCGCACCGCCTCGGACCATGCTTGGCGCATCGTCATCGTCGATCCCGCCGACGATATGAACCGCAATGCGGCCAATGCGCTATTGAAGACACTGGAAGAACCGCCAGCGCGCGCGCTGTTCGTTCTAGTGTCGCATTCATCCGGTCGCCTTTTGCCGACCATCCGTTCCCGCTGCCAGAGCATTCAGCTGCGTCCGCTGGACGAAATCGCCATGAAGGATGCGCTGACTCATGTCAGCGCGCATATTGGGCTGGATGCATCGGGTGTCACGCCGACGCTTCTGGAACGCGCCGAAGGCAGCGTGCGCAAGGCGCTTCTGCTTCTGGCGCATGGCGGCATTGAGATTTCCGACACCGTCGATGGGATACTGGAGAGGCCGGCCTTCGATCTGCCCAAGGCGCAGGCGTTGGCCAGCGTCCTGACGGGGCGTGAGGCGGAAATTCAGTATCAACTTTTCCGCGATCATCTGATGGAGCGCATCGCCACGGAAGCGCGCCAGCGCGCCGAAGCAGGGCAATTGCGGGAGGCCGATCAGTGGTCGCGATTCTGGAGCGATCTCGGTCGCGAGATCATCGATGCTGAAACCTATAATCTTGATCGCAAGCAAGCGGTTGTGATCCTGCTGGAGAAGACGCATCGCGCTTTTCACACTGGCGCTGGATCATAGCTCCAGATTGGCCCAACTTGCTGCACTGCGGCGTGACATGACTGCTCACATGGGTTATGTCACAGCCGACGATTTTCTCTTGTGTGTGTCTGGTGATCGTTCCCGCAAACGGTCAGGCGCGCTTTCAAACATCGAAAGACCGGGTCCATAATGAGCCGCGAAAAATACTATATCACCACCGCGATTGCTTACCCCAACGGCAAGCCGCATATCGGTCATGCCTATGAACTGATCGCAACCGACGCGATGGCGCGTTTTCAGCGCCTGAACGGCAAGGATGTGCATTTCCTGACCGGTACGGACGAACACGGCATCAAGATGCTGCAAAGCGCGCGCAAGGAAGGCATCACGCCTCGCGAGCTTGCAGACCGCAATACCGAAGCTTTCCGTCGCATGGCCGAGGTTCTGAACAGCTCGAACGACGATTATATCCGCACCTCCGAAGAGCGTCACTACAAGGCCAGCCAGGCCATCTGGCAGGCAATGGCCGCCAATGGCGACATCTATAAGGGCGGCTATGCGGGCTGGTACTCGGTTCGCGACGAAGCTTATTACGGCGAGGAAGAAACCGAAGTCCGCGCGGATAATGTTCGCTACGGTCCACAAGGCACGCCTGTCGAGTGGGTTGAAGAGGAAAGCTATTTCTTCCGTCTCTCGCAATATCAGGACAAGCTGCTCGATCTTTATGAAAAGAATCCGGGCTTCATCATGCCTGCCGAACGCCGCAATGAAATTGTGAGCTTCGTGAAGTCCGGTCTGAAGGACCTGTCGATTTCGCGCACCACTTTCGATTGGGGCATTCCGGTGCCGGGCGACGAAAAGCACGTCATGTATGTCTGGGTCGATGCGCTGACCAATTACATTACCGCACTCGGCTATCCCGATACGACCGGCGACAAGTGGGCCTATTGGCCTGCCGATGCGCATATCATCGGCAAGGATATTTCGCGTTTCCATGCCGTCTACTGGCCTGCATTCCTGATGTCGGCAGGCATTCCGCTGCCGAAGCGCGTGTTTGCACACGGCTTCCTGTTCAACCGCGGCGAGAAAATGTCGAAGTCGCTCGGCAACGTCATCGATCCGTTCGGTCTGGTCGAGCGTTACGGGCTGGATCAGCTGCGTTACTTCCTGATGCGCGAAGTGCCGTTCGGACAGGATGGCAGCTACAGCCATGACGCCATCGTCAACCGCACCAATGCTGATCTTGCCAACGATCTTGGCAATCTGGCGCAGCGTTCGCTGTCGATGATCGCCAAGAATTGCGAAGGCAAGGTGCCGCAGCCGGGTGAATTCTCGGACGCCGACAAGGCCATTCTCGATCAGGCCGATGCGGCGCTGGAAACAGCGCGTAAGGCCATGGACGATCAGGCGCTGCATCTGGCGCTCGGCGCGATCTTTGCGGTTGTCGCCGAAGCGAACCGCTATTTCGCCGGGCAGGAGCCATGGGCACTGCGCAAGACCGATCCGGCGCGCATGGGCACTGTGCTTTATGTGACGGCGGAAGTTATTCGCCGTGTCGGCATCATGGTGCAGCCTTTCATCCCGCAGTCGGCGGAAAAGCTGCTCGATATTCTGGCCATCCCTGCCGACAAGCGCCAGTTCACTGACGTGGCAGCAAGCCAGCTCATCGGTGGCGCCGATCTGCCAGCCCCGCAGCCGGTCTTCCCGCGCTATGTGGAAACCGAAGAGCAGAACTGAGTGCGATGATGCTTGTCGATAGCCATTGTCACCTGGATTTTGCCGATTTCGAGCCGGAGCGCGATGCTGTTGTGCAGCGCGCGCTCGACGCCGGGATCAAGCGCATGGTGACGATCTCCACACGGGTGCGTAAATTCGATTCGATCCGCGCTATCGCGGAAACCTATGAGTCCGTTTATTGCTCGGTCGGCACCCATCCGAACAATGCGCATGAAGAACTGGACATTACGGCTGACGATCTGGTGCGCCTCGCGGAACACCCGAAAGTTGTCGCCATAGGCGAGGCGGGTCTCGATTATCATTACGACTACGCTCCGCCGGAAGCGCAGCGCCAGGGGTTTCTCGTCCACATCGAAGCCGCGCGCCGCACGCAACTGCCGCTGGTCATCCATGCGCGCAGCGCCGATGACGACATGGCCGAAATTCTGGAGCAAGAAACCGCCAAGGGCGCGTTTCCCTTCATTCTCCATTGTTTCTCGTCCGGTCGCGCACTGGCGGAAAAAGGTGTTGAACTGGGCGGCTATGTTTCGTTTTCCGGCATTCTGACTTTCAAGAACTCGCCGGAAATCCGCGAAATTGCGACCATCGTTCCGCGTGACCGTCTGCTGGTGGAAACGGATGCGCCGTTCCTTGCGCCGCTGCCGCATCGTGGCAAGCGCAACGAACCGTCTTTCGTGCAGCACACCGCTGCCATGCTGGCCGAGACGATTGGCGTGAGCAATGAAGAAGTCGCCCGCATCACGAGCGACAACGTGTTCAGGCTCTTCTCCAAGATGCCCCGGCCTTCAGAGGAAGTTTGAGCGTGACTTCTCCCCGAAATTGCCTGCGATTTACGATTCTGGGCTGCGGTTCGTCGCCCGGCGTGCCGCGCGTCAATGGCGATTGGGGGAAATGCGATCCGCAAAACCCGAAAAACCGTCGCACGCGTACCTCGCTGCTGGTTGAGCGTTTTAATGAGAGCGGCAACCACACCACGGTGGTGATCGATACGGGGCCGGATTTTCGCACGCAGATGATCAATGCCAGCGTGCACGCGCTCGATGCGGCGGTCTATACCCATCCGCATGCCGACCACATTCACGGGATCGACGATCTGCGCACCTATGTGGTGGATAATCGGCGGCTGATGGATGTCTATGCCAACCGCTTCACGCGTAACCGGCTCTACGACGCCTTTGGCTATTGTTTTGAGACGCCGGCGGGCTCAAGCTATCCGCCGATCCTGAGCATGCATGATATTGCAGCGGAAACACCCTTCACCGTCGACGGTGAAGGAGGTGAGATCCGGTTCGAACCCTTCCGGCAGATCCACGGCGATATCGAGTCGCTCGGCTTCCGTATCGGCAATGTTGTCTATTGCACGGATGTCAGTGCGTTCCCGGATGAGAGCCTGCGCTATATCCGGCATGCGGATGTGCTGATCCTTGGTGCCTTGCAATATCGCCCGCATCCGAGCCATTTCTCGCTCGAACAGGCGCTGGAATGGATTGAGCTGTTTGCGCCCAGGCGGGCAATACTCACGCATATGCATGTGCCACTGGACTACGAAACGGTGCTGCGTGAAACGCCTGAGAATGTTGAGCCCGGATATGATGGGCTCCGGTTTGAAATCCCGGCCTAAAATAATAAGCCCGGCATCTCTGCCGGGCTTTTTCGTGTTTGCTATCATCAGCGATCAGGCACGGGCCGGGAAAGGCATCACATTACTGCCTTCTGCGGGCTTGGCCTGCTTGTCTTCCAGAGCAAGACCACCGGCGCGGAGCAGGTCGGAGAAACGACCGCCGCGGGCTGCAAGCTCATCGAAGCTGCCGCGTTCGACCAGATGGCCCTTGTCCATGAACAGAACCTGATCCGCTGAGCGTACCGTCGAAAGACGGTGCGCGATGATGAAGGTTGTGCGGTTCTGGCTCAGATCGTCCACAGCCTGCTTCACTTTTTCTTCGGTCTCGACGTCGAGCGCGCTTGTCGCTTCGTCGAGCACGAGGATCGGCGAATCCTTCAGGATGGCGCGTGCAATCGCCAGACGCTGGCGTTCGCCGCCCGAAAGCTGCGAGCCGCGCTCGCCGACAACCGTGTCGTAACCGTTTGCCTTGGCGAGAACGAAGTCGTGCGCGGCGGCAGCCTTGGCGGCGGCATGGACGTCTTCATGCGTGGCATCTTCACGACCGACGCGGATATTCTCCTCCACGGAACGATTGAAGAGACCGGCATCCTGAAACACGGTGGCAATCGCATGACGCAGCGAACGGCGGCTGACGGTGCGTGTATCGACGCCGTCGATCAGCACGCGACCTGCGGCCGGATCGAACACGCGCTGGAGGATATTGATCAGCGTCGTCTTGCCTGCACCGGTCGGACCGACGATGGCCACCGTCTGGCCGGGCTTCACCTCGAAGGAAACATCATAGACGCCCTGACCCGAATTCGGGAACTCGAAGGTGACATTGTCGAAGACGATGTCGCCCTTGACGTTTTCCAGATCGGCGACGTCCTGCGGCTCCTGACGGTCGGCAGTCGCATCTTCCATTTCGAAGAATTCTTCGAGCTTGGCGCGTGCGGTCACGGTCTGGTTGATGAAGGCGCTGATCTGGTCGAGACGGCCGATCATCAGCTGTGCGAAGCCGATAAAGGCAATCACATCGCCAACGCGCATCTGGCCTTTGGTCACGAAATAAGCACCGAGAACCAGCACGACCACCATGGAGAAGGTCGAAGCCATCCGGTTCAGACCGCTGGCAAGTGCCCACCAGTTAAGAACCGGAAACTGTGCCTTTTCCAGATTGCGGGCATAGTCGCGCAGCGCCTGCGTTTCCGAGGCAATGCGGTTATAGCTCTGCACGACCGAAACATTGCTGATCGTATCGCTGACATGTTCGAAAAGCTTGTGGTGGTGCTTCTCAACGGCCATCTGGCCGTCCTTGGTCTTGCGCATGACCAGTTGGCCGATCATGACATAGATGACGCCGAGCACGATCAGGACGAGCGACATGCGCATATCCATGTTCATGGCAACCGGAATAAGCGTCGCCAGCGCCACAACCGTGGTCAGGTGCTGACGCATGAATTCGAGCCAGAGCGTGAAGAGCGAGTCCGTCGCGCGGATCAGCGTGTGCAGCGCATTCGACGTGCCGCGCTTCTGATGCCAGGCAAGCGGCATGGTGATCAGGCGCTCATAGGAGTCGATCATCACGCCGAGACGGCGGCGATGCGCAAGCCTATCCGCACCACGCGCCACAAAAACGGCTGCGATGATGTTGAAAACGCCAAGGGCTGCCCACATCGACAGCGGGGAGAAGATATCTCCCTTGTCGGAAATGGCCTGAATGACCTTACCGAAAAGGATAGGCTCGGCCAGAGTTACAAGGGCAACAAGGACACTCGCGACACACATCGATATCGTTGCGGCTTTCTCGACCGCAAGATATTCCATGGCTCGCCAGTATATTTTGAGCAATGACACTTTCGCACTCCCGCTCGTTCTATTTACGGGGCTACATGGTATAGCCCCGCCTTTGTATCAATATTCTATGACTGCAAGAAGTGGCTATCGGGTGTCAAATCCGGCCATAAATTAAAAACGTATGTAACTGAGTGTGAAGATTCAGCGGATTTCGCGCCAATATGAGCGAAAACTAAACTTAAAGCTTGCAGTTTCAAGTTTTATGGAATTCTACGCCACGCATTCGAATTCGGCGTCAAAATCCGCTCTGAGGATGGCGGAAATCAAATGTCGGCATCAGAGCACTAGCAATCGTGGAAACTCACGTCTATTGACAGGAATAACACTCAGACACGCCGATTGCGCGTGGCAGAAAGATATTGATCGGGTTTCTCATGGCAGGCGTTGAACAGAAGATTGTGGATACAAGCGAAGCGGGCATGCGCCTCGATCGCTGGTTCAAGGTTCACTTTCCTGGGCTGGGCTTCGGCCATCTGCAAAAATTGCTGCGTTCCGGTCAGGTTCGCGTCGATGGTGGTCGCGCCAAGGCTGATACGCGCCTTCAGGCGAACCAGATGGTTCGCATCCCGCCGCTCGGTGTCGATGAAAAGGCAACTGGCCCAGTCACAGCGCGTACCATCCGCAGCCAGCAGGACGGCGACGTTCTCTCGCAGATGCTGATTTACGAAGACCCGAAGGTGTTTGTCTTCAACAAGCCAGCGGGTCTCGCCGTGCAGGGCGGTTCGGGACTGACCCGTCACGTTGACGGTATGCTGGAAGCGTGGCGCAACAAGAAGGGCGAAAAGCCGCGGCTTGTTCATCGCATCGACCGCGATACATCGGGCGTGCTTGTGGTGGCGCGCACGCGCGGCGCGGCGCAGGCTCTGACTGCCGCTTTCCGCGAACGTGATACCAAAAAGACCTACTGGGCTTTGGTGAAGGGTGTTCCGCGCAAGCGTGAAGACAAGATTTCGACCTGGCTGGTCAAGGAACAGACACCCGATGGCGACAAGATGCGCGTTTGCCAGCATGGCGAACCGGATTCCGATCACGCAGTTTCCTATTATCGCATCATCGAAAAGGTGGGCAACAATCTGACATGGCTGGAAATGGAGCCCTATACGGGCCGCACGCACCAGCTGCGCGTTCACGCCGCCTATATCGGTCATCCAATCATCGGCGATCCGAAATATTTCGAAGCCGACCAGAACTGGGAGTTTCCCGGCGGCATTCAGAAGCGTCTGCATCTGCATGCGCGCCGCATCCGCATCCCAAACCCATCGGGCGGGATCATTGATGTGACCGCGCCGCTGCCGCCGCACATGGTTCAGTCGTGGAACCTGCTTGGTTTCGATGAGGACAGTGCGGAAGACTAACCAATAAAGTCAAACTGACGATTTCGGTGCGAAAATGGGGCAGGGGAAAGTTGAAGCGCTGGCGCCGGGCCGGGCTTCTTTCGATGGGCTGGCCGTGGCGTTGGTCATCTTCATCATGTTCAGCTGGGGGCTTAATCAGGTTGCCGTGAAGATCGGCAATCAGGGTTTCAATCCGATGCTGATGGCCGCCGGGCGTTCCGCTCTCGGCGGCATATGCGTGTTTTTCTGGTGTTTCTGGCGACGCATTCCGCTGTTCAGAAATGACGGAACCCTGCTGCCGGGCATTCTTGCGGGGCTGTTGTTTGGCACCGAGTTTGTGCTGATTTTTCTCGCGATGGACCTCACCAGCGTCAGTCGCGTGACACTGATGATGAATGTCATGCCGTTCTGGGTGGCGATCGGCAGCCATTTCCTGCTCGGCGAGCGCATGTCGATCCGGGCGTTCATCGGCATGTGCGTGGCGTTTCTGGGTGTGTTTGTGGTGTTTTCTGATCATGTCAGCCGACCGGGGCCCTATGCGTTCTATGGCGATTTGCTGGCGCTTGTTTCGGGCATTCTCTGGGGGCTGACCACGCTGGTTATCAAGCGCAGCAAACTCGCTTATGCCGTTCCTGAGAAAATCCTGCTGTATCAGCTGGTCGTCGCCACGTTGGTGCCGCTACCGTTTATCGGCCTTGCCGGCCCACTCGTGCGCGATCCGAAAGTTCTTTCGGTAATCTCGCTGCTGTTTCAGTCCTTCTTTGTGGTCGCATTCACCTATCCGCTCTGGTTCTGGATGGTGAATCGCTATCCGGCGTCGAAGCTTTCCAACTTTGCCTTTCTCACGCCCGCTTTTGGCGTGTTGCTGAGCGGAATCGTGCTCGGCGAGGCCTTGAGCTGGAAGATATTCGCAGCCTTGATCCTGATCGGCCTTGGCTTGATAATCATCAATCGACCGGCAAAGGCGGCAGCAGCACGATGAAACTTGTTCTTTTCGATTGCGACGGCACTTTGGTCGATAGCGGTGACTTCATCCATCGCTGCATGGCAGAGAGCTTTGCCGATGCGGGGCTAACGCCACCGGAACAAGCCCAGACGCATTCCATCATCGGTCTGTCGCTTCCGTTGGCCATTGCGCGATTGCTGGGCCGCGAGCCTGATGAACAGGTCAATTGGTTGACGCAGCGCTACAAGGATAATTTCGTGCGACTGCGGCAGGCGCCGGATTTCTCGGAGCCGCTCTATGACGGCATTCTGCCGCTTCTGACCGAACTCGGCGAGCGGGACGATCTTCTGTTGGGGATCGTCACGGGCAAATCTCGTCGCGGCGTCCATGCGGTGTTCGAACGCCATGGCATCGGCAAGCATTTTCTGGTCATTCGCACGGCGGACGACTGCCCGTCCAAACCCCATCCGGCGATGGTGCTTGAATCCTGCGCGGAAATGGGGATAGAACCCGACCGAACCATTGTTATCGGCGATGCGATTTACGATATGCAGATGGCGCGCTCGGCAGGAGCCATGGCGGCGGGCGTGTCATGGGGTTATCATGACCGGCATGCGCTCGTCGAAGCCGGTGCGCACCACATATTGGCTACGCCGCACGACCTTCATCCGCTGCTGAAAGCAATGGATGCACTTTAAAAAGTTGGAAAGACCCCATGCGTGATACTTTAAGCGATCTTGAAGCCGGAAAGCAGCTTTCCGACGAGAATCCCATCATACGAGCGCAGAAGCTGATGCAGGCGCAACTGCCGAAGCGGTTCTATGAGCAGGTGGAAGTCGCTGAAGTGGAAGGTGGTTTTGCCGTTCATCTCGACGGTCGCCCGGTAAAGACACCAGCGCGCAGTCTCCTCATGCTTCCGACGGCTTCGGCGGCAGAGATCGTTGCTGAAGAATTCCGTGCGCAGGAAAAGGTTATCGATCCGGGTAAAATGCCCGCAACGCGCCTTGTGAACACGGCCATTGACGGCATCGCGCAGGACCCGCAGGCGGTGCTTGAAGACATATTGCGCTTCGCAGGCACGGATTTGCTCTGCTATCGCGCCGACGCGCCACAGGAACTGGTGTCGCGCCAGACGGCGCGGTGGGACCCGCTGATCGACTGGGCGGAAACGCTGGGCGCGCGCTTTACGCTTGCCGAAGGCGTGATGCATGTGGAGCAGTCGCGTGAGGCGATTACGGCATTTGGCATTCATCTGTCCGCATTCACCGACCCGATTGCGCTTGCTTCGCTCCATACGATGACGACGCTAACCGGCTCGGCCATCATCGCGCTGGCCATCGCCAAGGGCGAAGTATCCGCCGAAGACGGCTGGACACTGGCGCATATCGACGAAGACTGGACGACCGAACAGTGGGGCGAAGACGCGGAAGCGGCTGCACGGCGCAAGGCGCGCGCGGTCGAAATGATGATCGCAGCGCGGGTAATCAAGGCGCTTTGAGCCAACTGAAACTATTTCTCAAATAGTTTATCCAAGGCATTGATTACAAAAAGAAAACCCGGCCATAAGGCCGGGTTTTCTTTTGCGCGTTTTTAAAAACGCGTCGTTCCCCTCGGTAACTCATGGAATGGCGGGAGCGCAAGCGCTCCCGCATCGCCGTTATTAGACCGAGTAGTACATGTCGAATTCGACCGGATGCGGGGTCATTTCGTAACGCATCACTTCGGCCATCTTTAGTTCGATGAACGAGTCGATCTGGTCGTCGGTGAACACGCCACCGGCCTTGAGGAATTCGCGATCCTTGTCGAGCGACTGGAGCGCTTCACGAAGCGAGCCGCAAACGGTCGGGATCTTCTTCAGTTCCTTTGCCGGCAGGTCATACAGATCCTTGTCCATGGCCTGGCCGGGATGGATCTTGTTCTTAATGCCGTCGAGGCCAGCCATCAGCAGCGCTGCGAAGCAGAGATACGGATTGGCAGCCGGATCCGGAAAGCGGACTTCAAGGCGCTTCGACTTCGGCGAAGAGCCGAAAGGAATACGGCAGGAAGCCGAACGGTTGCGTGCCGAGTAGGCCAGCAGAACCGGAGCTTCATAGCCCGGAACCAGACGCTTGTACGAATTGGTCGACGGGTTGGTGAATGCGTTCACAGCCTTGGCATGCTTGATGACGCCGCCGATGAAGAACAGGCAGTTTTCCGACAGACCGGCATATTCATTGCCAGCAAAGGTCGGCTTGCCGTCTTTCCAGATCGAGAAGTGAACGTGCATGCCCGAGCCGTTGTCGCCGAAAATCGGCTTCGGCATGAAGGTTGCGGTCTTGCCATAGGCATTGGCGACCTGATGCACAACATACTTGTAGATCTGCATCTTGTCGGCGTTGCGAACGAGGGAGTCGAACTTGACGCCGAGTTCGTGCTGGGCCGATGCCACTTCGTGGTGATGCTTTTCAACCGTTACGCCCATTTCCGTCAGAACGGTGAGCATTTCGGAACGCATGTCCTGGCAGCTGTCGATCGGCGGAACCGGGAAATAGCCGCCCTTGACGCGCGGACGGTGGCCGAGATTGCCGGTTTCATAGTCGGTGTCGTCGTTGGACGGCAGTTCGGTGGAATCGAGCTTGAATCCGGTATTGTACGGATCTGCCTTGTACTTGACGTCGTCGAAGACGAAGAATTCAGCTTCCGGGCCGACATAGACCGTGTCGCCGATGCCGAGCGACTTCATGTAGGCTTCTGCCTTCTTTGCGGTCGTGCGCGGATCGCGGCTGTAAGCCTCGCCCGAGATCGGCTCGAGAATGTCGCAAAGAATGACCAGCGTGGACTGGGCGAAGAACGGGTCGATATGGGCCGTCGCCGGATCAGGCATCAGAACCATGTCGGATTCGTTGATGGCCTTCCAGCCGGCGATCGAGGAGCCGTCAAACATGACGCCGTCAACGAACATTTCTTCGTCAACGAGGCCGATATCCATCGTAACGTGCTGGAGCTTGCCCTTCGGGTCGGTGAAGCGAAGGTCGACAAACTTGATGTCGTTGTCTTTGATCTGTTTCAGAATATCGTTGGCGGTCGTCATTTTAATTCCCTGTTTGCACGACGAAGGAGAGGTATGCAGGTGTTAATCAGATGGCATCGACGCCGGATTCACCGGTGCGGATACGAATGACTTCTTCAATGTTGGAGACGAAAATCTTGCCGTCGCCGATGCGACCCGTCTGGGCTGCCTTGCGGATGGCTTCAATCGCGTTGTCCACGGTTTCATCCGCTACAATGACTTCGACTTTCACCTTGGGAAGAAAGTCGACGACGTATTCGGCACCGCGGTAAAGCTCGGTATGACCTTTCTGTCGTCCAAAGCCCTTGGCTTCGATGACAGTGATGCCTTGCAAGCCGACTTCCTGAAGGGCTTCCTTCACTTCATCGAGTTTGAAGGGCTTAATGATGGCTTCGATCTTTTTCATCAGAGAATGGTCTCCGCTTTTCTTCAGAAATGAGCGTTGTGCCCGTTTCACTGTTGGAGAAGCATGAAGCGTGCCAGTTTGAAAAAACTAGGCAAAATTTTCTCTTCTCTTCCATTTCCTTAGCAGAGTGGCACTAAAGGCGGCACCTTTGCAAGGAGGTGCCTATCGTTGGGGTGTGGAAGAGCTATTCTGATATTGAATGTATGATTAAAAAGTAATCAATTTGCGACAAATATAGGCTCTCTTGCACAAAGCGCTCTGCCGCGTGTTTAATCACCGCGAAATCCGTCTTACGAAACAGGTGCGCGATGTTGGAATTGCTAAACCCCGATGAAATGGCAGCCGCGGACCGCTGGACCATGGATAACGGGGTGCGTGACGGCTTTTCGCTGATGCTGGCGGCGGGGCGGGCGGTGGCGGAAGTCGCACAACGCATGTTCGCCGACAAAGGGCCGGTCGCGGTTTTATGCGGACCGGGCAATAATGGCGGTGACGGTTATGTCGCAGCGCAATATCTTCTGGAAGCGGGTTTCGAGGTCGTGTGCTTCAGCGTCGCGCCGCCGCGAAAAGGCAGCGACGCGCTTCGTGCCTCGCTGTTTCACAAGGGCGAGGTGCGCAGCATCAACGAGTTTTCGCCCGCCAGTTTTTCCGGTGCCATCGATGCCATTTACGGCGCAGGGCTGACGCGTGACGTTCATGGGGCCGAAGCCGTGGCCATCGACGCGATCAACGCATCAGACATTCCGGTTATCGCCGTCGATCTGCCAAGCGGCGTGTCGGGCGCCAGCGGGCAGCTCTTGGGCGCGGCGGTCAAAGCGCGGGCAACCGTCACATTCTTTCGCAAGAAGCCCGGCCATTTATTGCAGCCGGGCAGGGCGTTATGCGGCGTTCTGCATGTGGCGGATATCGGCATTCCAGACCGTGTGCTGGACACGATCCGCCCACAGGCGCACGAAAATGCCCCCGCTTTGTGGGTGGATAGCTTGCCTGCCTTGAACGTCAATGCGCATAAATATAGCCGCGGACATGTCGCCGTCTTTTCTGGTGGCATGCACGCGACGGGCGCAGCGCGGCTGTCGGCACTGGCTGCGGCCAGAAGCGGCGCGGGAGCCGTAACGCTGTTGTCGCCACCGGATGCCGTGCCAATCAATGCGGCGCATGTCACCAGCATCATGGTGCGCGAAACCCGCAGTACCAGCGATGTACGGGAGTTCATCGCAGATCGAAAAGTCGCGGCGGCTGTGCTCGGCCCCGGTTACGGAAACGCAGCATTCGCACGCGAGCATGCCCTGATGCTGGGCGGGCGCTCGGCATCGGCATTTCCGGCGCTCAATGGGCTGGTGCTTGATGCGGATGGCATAACGGCATTCGAAAAGAATCCGCGAGAATTGTTTGAGGCGCGAAAAGGCGCGGCGACAGCGCTTGTTTTGACGCCGCATGAGGGAGAATTCCGTCGGCTCTTCCCGGATGTGGCCAAGGATGATGCGTCAAAGCTCGA
Source organism: Ochrobactrum teleogrylli (assembly GCF_006376685.1). Lineage (GTDB taxonomy): Bacteria > Pseudomonadota > Alphaproteobacteria > Rhizobiales > Rhizobiaceae > Brucella > Brucella teleogrylli. Next base: position 172,699 of record NZ_VEWL01000007.1, read on the forward strand.
TAAGGCCCGTAAGGCGGCTACCCTTGCCAATGCGGTGGTGATCTATAAGGGGCCGGATACGGTCATCGCCGCCCCGGATGGTCGCGCCGCGATCAATGCAAATGGAACGCCGTTTTTGGCGACCGCCGGTTCCGGCGATGTTCTGGCAGGCATTGTGGCCGGTCTGTTGGCGCAGAGAATGTCGCCCTTCGAGGCAGCCTGTGCGGCAGTCTGGATTCATGCCGATGCGGGACGGCGCTTCGGTCACGGATTGATCGCTGAAGACTTGCCCGACCTGCTGCCCGCCGTCTGGTCCGCATTGGCAGTTTCAGCCCGAAGCTAAGGATTATCGGTGACGGGAGCCGCCTCTGCCGGTGCCGACATCAATAATGATATCGCCCGAGACAGAGACATCGGTGTTGCCGACCCGAAAATTCTTCCAGCTGCCTGCTGGCGTTCCATCCGGCTCCGGGGCGGGCGGTGGCGCCGAGACGAGAGGCTTTTGCGGTTCAACGCCCGGAAGACCGGGCGCGGATTTTTCCTGAGCGAAAGCGCCTGATGCCATAGCGGTTGAAAAAGCCAGCGTAACAAACTGAGAAACTGTATTTTTCACCGTTCTCGATCCTTTCAGACGGGGTCTGCAACCGCGTCGATCAGCTGTTGAGCCATTTCGAGGGTTAATTCGTCATAATGCGAAATCACCCGGCTCGGTTCGTAATGCTGGACCGGAAGGTCAGTATAACCGAAATCGACGGCTACCACAGGAATGCCCGCCGCCTTGGCCGTGTCGATATCCGTGCGGCTGTCGCCGACCATCAGCGCGCGATCACGATTGCCGCCAGCGCGCGCAATGGTGTCGGTCAGATGGCGCGGGTCCGGCTTGCGCCAGGCGAAAGTGTCCGCCCCACAGATCGCGGCAAAGCGCGCGGCTTCGCCCATTGACGTCAACAGCTTGACCGAAAGAGATTCGAACTTGTTCGTGCAGACAGCCAGCTCGAAGCCATGCGCCTGAAAGCGGTCGAGCGCTTCCAGCACACCGGGGAAAAACACGGAATGTCCGGGCATGTTGTCCGCATAATGCTCGCGGAACTCTTCCACCAACTGGTCGAGGCGCGTGTCATCGATCTGCGTCTGCTGCGCCGCGAAAGCGCGTTCGATCATGGTGCGTCCGCCCTGACCGACAAACCGGCGCAACGCTGCCCGATCGGCGGCCTTGAGACCGGAAATGGACAGGCAGTGATTGAGGCTGTCGAGCAGGTCCGGCGCGGTATCGACGAGTGTGCCGTCGAGATCGAAAACGATTATGGGCTTGGCACTGGCAACAGACATAATGTCTCTTTCGGATAGATGAGGTCAGGCATACGTAACCGATAGCGTGCAACGGCTCAAGGGCAGGTTCTCCGGTCGCGCAGATGTGAAATTCTGCGTCATATTTAAATAGATGCTTTGTTGTCATGCCTGCGCATGCTAGACGCGAACCGAATTGGGACGAGAATCCGCCGGTTCAACCCGGAGGATATGCTAGGATTTCTTTCATGGACGAAGCACGCAAGCTGAAGATCGCCGCCGCAGCCGAGGCGCTGACGCATGTCAAGGATGGTATGCGTCTTGGCATCGGCACGGGCTCCACGGCAGAAGAATTCGTGCGTCTGCTGGCCGAAAAAGTGCAGGGCGGCTTCAAGATCGTCGGCGTGCCGACCTCTGAACGCACCGCCAGCCTGTGTCAGGAACTGGGCGTTCCGCTGACGACGCTGGAAGAAACTCCGCATCTCGATCTGACCATTGACGGCGCGGACGAAGTCGATTCCGAACTGTCGCTCATCAAGGGCGGCGGCGGCGCGCTGTTGCGCGAAAAGATCGTGGCCGCAGCCTCGGACGCCATGATCGTCATTGCCGACCAGTCGAAAGTTGTGGAAACGCTGGGCCGTTTTCCGCTGCCCATCGAGGTTAATCGCTTCGGTCTTGGCGCCACGATGCGCGCAATCGAGGCGGCAGCCGCGAAATGCGGCCTTGCAGGCCCGCTGAACCTGCGCTTAAAAGATGGTTCGCCTTTTGTAACGGATGGTGGACACTACATCGTCGATGCATCTTTTGGCCGCATTCCCGAGCCAAAGACACTATCTAACGCTCTCTTCGCCATTCCCGGCGTCGTCGAGCACGGACTTTTCATCGGGCTGGCGCGTGCGGCAGTGATTGCAGGCATCGACGGCATCCGAACCCTGAACCGGTCTTGAACTGCCAGTGCTATTGCTGGTGTTGAACTGATTGAACGGAGTATTGAGCATATGATCCCGGCAACTGGCTTTCGTCGTCTGATTGCACCGCTTTCCGTATTCGCCCTGATGGCCGGCGTTCATGCGGCTTCGGCGCAGGAAATCACTGATGCCCATCTGCAGGCTGCCCGCGAAGCGATCTCCGCGATCCACGCGACCGAGCAGTTCGACGAGATTCTGCCGAACGCAGCCCGCGCGCTCAAGGGCGAGCTGATCCAGAAGGACCCCAATCTCGAAGGTCTGATCACCAAGACCGTCGATGAAAAGGCTCTGGCTCTCGCTGCCCGCCGTTCGGACCTCGAAACCGAATCCGCACGCGCTTACGCAAAGGCGTTTTCGGAAGAGGAACTGAAGGCGATCTCGACCTTCTACACCTCGCCAGCTGGCAAGAAGCTTCTGTCGGAAGGCCCGATTGTGACCCGTGAAGTCGTGAAGGCCGCCAATGTCTGGCAAAATGGTGTTGCCCGTGACCTCGCTCGCGATGTTGCAGAAGTTCTGGCCGCTCAGGCCGGTGCGGCAGCTGGCCAGCAGACGCAGCAGCCTGCACAGCAGTAAATCACGGCTCAGATCAAATAATTTGAAAGCCCGGCGACTTGGCCGGGCTTTTTCTTTTGCCTACATATCATCGTCAGTAATTCTGAAGGAGATTCCCCATGACCGGATATGACTACGACCTCTTTGTTATCGGTGGCGGTTCCGGTGGTGTGCGCGCAGGCCGACTGGCGGGCGCCATGGGGAAGAAGGTCGGTCTGGCCGAAGAATATCGCATGGGCGGAACCTGCGTCATTCGCGGCTGTGTACCGAAAAAGCTGTTTGTCTATGCCTCGCAGTTTCCCGAACATTTCGAGGACGCCGCCGGTTACGGCTGGAGGGTGGGCGAAAGCAGCTTCGACTGGAAGAAGCTGATCGCTGGTAAGGACAAGGAAATCGACCGTCTGGAAGGGCTCTACCGCAAGGGGCTTGAAAATTCGAAGGTCGAGATTTTTGCAAGCCGCGCGGTGCTCGTCGATGAAAATACGGTCGAGCTGAAGGCTGATGGACGACGCGTTACTGCTGAACATATTCTGATCGCCACTGGTGGACGTCCGAACCCGCACGCGGCTTTGCCCGGCCATGAGCTTTGCATCAGCTCGAACGAGGCTTTTCATCTGGATGAATTGCCAAAGGCAATTGTCATCGCTGGCGGTGGCTATATCGCGGTCGAATTCGCCAATATCTTCCATGGTCTCGGCGTGGAAACCACACTTGTCTATCGCGGCAAGGAAGTCCTGAACGGTTTCGACGGCGATGTTCGCCATTTGCTGCATGAAACCATGGAAGCCAAGGGTATTCGCATCATTTGTGAGGCGGTTTTCGAGAAGGTTACGAAGCAGGCAAACGGCCTGTTGTCGATTGCCCTGTCGAATGGCGAGACGCTCGAGGCCGGGCAGGCGATGCTGGCGCTTGGCCGCATGCCCAACACGGAAGGACTCGGCCTTGAAACCGCTGGCGTGAAGTTGGACAAGCTCGGCGCCGTGGAAGTGGATGACTATTCGCGCACCAGCACCGCCAATATCTGGGCAGTCGGCGATGTCACCAACCGCGTGCAGCTGACGCCTGTGGCCATTCACGAGGCAATGTGCTTCCTTGAAACAGTTTTCAAGGACAATCCGACCAAGCCCGATCATGAATTGATCGCAACGGCTGTCTTTTCCCAGCCCGAAATTGGCACTGTCGGTTTGACCGAGGAAGAGGCAGCGAAGAAATATCCGGAAGTCGAAGTCTATCGCGCCTTGTTCCGTCCGATGAAGAACACGCTTTCGGGCCGCAACGAAAAGATGCTGATGAAGATCGTCGTCGATGCCAAAAGCCGCCGCGTCCTGGGCACCCATATTATGGGACCGGATGCCGGTGAAATGGCGCAGCTTCTGGGGATTTCGCTGAAGGCTGGCGCGACCAAGGATGATTTCGACCGCACCATGGCCGTGCATCCGACCGCCGCCGAAGAACTGGTCACGATGTACAAGCCAAGTTATCGCGTCGTAAATGGCGAAAAGGTCGAAGGCTGACCCTTTCGCCGCAGGCGAATATCATTAACGATTATTGCTGGTATAAAACCCGCGCGTGCATTATATCAGCGCGACCCACGCACGCCGGGATTAGACATGTGGCTGGCATCTTCTTCAGGTGCAGGCTGCATGATTGGAATTCCGGCTTTCGTGTAAGGAGGATATAATCCGAGGATTATCGAGCGGATAACGCAAAACAGGTGCTCTAATGACGAAGAACTGGACCCCGCATTCCTGGAGAAACAAACCGATCAAGCAAGTGCCGTTTTATCCGGACGCACAGGCTCTGACCGACGTTGAGGCCCGTCTTCGCACCTATCCGCCTTTGGTTTTTGCAGGCGAGGCGCGCAAGCTCAAGCAGCAGCTGGCCGCTGTGGCGGAAGGCAAGGCATTTCTGCTTCAGGGCGGCGATTGCGCCGAAAGCTTCGCTGAACATGGCGCGGACAATATTCGCGACTTCTTCCGCGTGTTCCTGCAAATGGCTGTCGTCCTCACCTTCGGTGCTTCCAAACCGGTGGTGAAGGTTGGTCGTATTGCCGGTCAGTTCGCCAAGCCGCGTTCGACGGACATGGAAACGAAGGATGGCGTCGAGCTGCCGTCCTACCGTGGCGACATCATCAACGGTATCGATTTCGACGCAGCCTCGCGCACGCCCGATCCGCAGCGCCAGGACATGGCTTACCGCCAGTCCGCAGCAACGCTGAACCTGCTGCGCGCTTTTGCGCAGGGCGGCTATGCCAATCTGGAAAACGTGCATCAGTGGATGCTCGGCTTCGTCGGCAAGAGCCCGCAGGCGGAACGTTACACGGCTCTGGCGCAGCGCATTTCGGAAACGATGCACTTCATGCGCGCTATCGGCATCACGTCTGACAGCAACCATTCGCTGCGCGAGACTGACTTCTACACGAGCCATGAAGCGCTGCTGCTCGGCTATGAAGAAGCGCTGACCCGCGTCGATTCCACGTCGGGCGACTGGTATGGCACGTCTGGTCACATGATCTGGATCGGTGATCGCACGCGTCAGGCCGACCATGCGCATATCGAATATTGCCGCGGTATCAAGAACCCGCTCGGTCTCAAGTGTGGCCCGTCCTTGCAGCCGGATGACCTCATTCGCCTGATCGACCTGCTCAACCCGGAAAACGAAGCTGGCCGTTTGACGCTTATCGCGCGCTTCGGCTACGACAAGGTGGGCGATCACCTGCCGCAGCTCATCCGCGCTGTCGAAAAGGAGGGCCGCAAGGTCGTCTGGTCCTGCGATCCGATGCATGGCAATACGATCACCGCTGGCGGCTACAAGACGCGTCCGTTCGACCGCATTCTCAAGGAAGTGGAATCCTTCTTCGCGATCCATCGCGCCGAAGGCACGCATCCGGGCGGTATTCATGTCGAAATGACCGGCAAGAACGTCACGGAATGCACGGGCGGCGCCCGCGCCATCTCCGCAGACGATCTTCAGGATCGCTACCACACGCATTGCGATCCGCGCCTTAACGCCGATCAGGCATTGGAACTGGCGTTCCTGCTGGCCGAACTCCTCAAGAAGGAGCGCGATGCGGGCACTGAAAAGCAGGTCGCAAGCGCCTGAAAGGCTCTTGGATTGTAATCATTTGGGCAGGGCGGAGGTTTCGATCTCCGCCCTGTTGCTTTTGAAGCAGAGTTGTCTAAAGCATTCTCCGGCAAAGCGCGAAATCGTGTCCATGGCTTCTGGGGGTATTTATGCAGCGCATTTTTCTGGCTTTTCTGAACTCGATGCGCGCGCTGAAATATCTCGCGGGCAATGAAAAAGCCGTGCAACAGGAACTGGTATTGTTTCTGGTCTCCTTGCCTGTCGCTTTCTTCCTTGCGCCCACATGGCTGGCCTTCCTGCTGATGACCGGCTCGATCCTGTTTCTGATGATGGTCGAAATTCTGAATACCGGCATAGAGGCGACATGCGATGCGGTGTCCCGCGATTTTCATAAGGAAATCCAGATTGCCAAGGACTGTGGTTCATTGGCCGTGCTGATCGCAATTATATTTGTTGTGGCCACATGGGGCTATATAATCATATCGTCTTTCTATTATTAAAATAAATATATTGGAATTTGAAATAGATAAAATAGAAAAAGTTCGTTCATAGTTGCGGTTTTGGGAATTTCTATAATTGATATCTTCTTTGGCGGGGTGATTCCAGGAGATATAAATGACGAGAATAATTTATCTTTTTTTGTTTTTGGTATTTCTAATGTCGGCTGGGCTTTATTTTATTGACGCCAATGCTGCGGATACTGCACCGTGGCAGCCGAATGCACATCATTGCGATAGTTATGAAAACCTGGCGGATTATACACGTTGTATCCTCAGATCACCGAAGGCAGATATGGTGTGATTTATTCCCAGCAACGATTTGGGGATATATCGCATTATTATATATTTATAATTTATAAAATTATTTTTTATAAATTAAATATATCTTGCGAGTAATTTAATTATTATTGGTATTTTGAAATTTTTCAATTTGCGTATTCTGAAGACGTAAATTCAAAACGGAGAAATACTTATGAGTAAATTTATTATGTCTTTCGTTGTTGTAGCTTCTGTTTTCTCTTTTGGTGCTGCATCGGCGAATGCTTGTGTTCTTTCCGGTGAAAACGTGTTTAAGTGCGGTCAAGACTGCGCAAAAAGTTCAAGTGATTGGGGGTATATCGGTTGCTTCGCGACAGCCGTCAATCCATTTGCGAATAGAAAATAACTTCTGGTTGATGTTACGCAAGTTTCTGGAGGAAAACTCTTCTGATTGAAGTGATCTCTGGATATTTCGTTTTCATCCGCAGATTAAACACCGGAGGGGAGGCGTGCCAGTCATTGCATCCCCTCCACTCCCACGCTAAATCTTGCGCAGAAATAGTGTTGGTGAGAATCTCATTATGCTTCGTATTGCAGTCGCGCAGCTCAATCCCGTCATGGGCGATATTGCCGGAAATCTGGCCAAGGCCCGCGCGGCTCGCGTGCAGGCTGCCGACATGAAGGCCGATCTGATCCTGTTCACAGAGCTGTTCATTGCCGGTTATCCTCCTGAGGATCTGGTACTGAAGCCATCTTTTGTCGAAGCCTGCGAGAAGGCCGTCCGAGACCTTGCAGCCGATACGGCGGATGGTGGGCCGGGCGTTATCATCGGAACCCCTCTGCGCCGCGAGAGTGGCTTGCATAATTCGGTCATGGTGCTGGATGGCGGCGAAGTGATTGCTGAGCGGTTCAAGGTCGATCTGCCGAATTACGGCGAATTCGATGAAAAGCGCGTATTCGAGCCGGGTCCGCTGCCGGGACCAGTCAATTTCCGTGGCGTGCGAATCGGTATTCCGATCTGCGAGGATATCTGGGGCGATCTCGGCGTTTCCGAAACGCTTGCCGAAAGCGGTGCAGAATTCCTTCTCGTGCCGAATGGTTCACCTTATCACCGCGCCAAGATGGACCGCCGGTATCAAGTCGTTCTGAAGCAGGTGATGCTGTCCGAACTGCCGATGCTTTACGCCAATCAGGTTGGTGGTCAGGATGAACTGATTTTCGATGGCGCATCGTTCGCTTTCAATCCCGGAAACAAGTTCCCGTGCCTGCAAATGCCGCAGTTTTCGGAACAGATCGCCATGACGATCTGGCATCGCGACGGAGACACCTGGCGGTGCGAGGAGGGCGAGAAGGCTTTGCTTCCGGAAGAGTTGGAAGCGGACTATTCCGCCTGTGTGCTGGGCCTGCGCGACTATGTGAACAAGAACGGATTCAAGGACGTCGTTCTGGGTCTTTCCGGCGGTATCGACTCGGCAATCTGCGCCGCGATGGGCGTGGATGCACTGGGGCCGGAGCGTGTGCGCTGCATCATGCTGCCGTATCGCTACACGTCAGGTGAATCCCTGCAAGATGCAGCCGACTGCGCCAAGGCCCTTGGCGTACGTTACGATATCGTGCCCATTGCCGAGCCGGTTGAGGGCTTCATGAGCGCGCTTCAGCCACTATTTGCCGGTACGGACAGCGGTGTCGCTGAAGAAAACCTGCAAAGCCGCGCGCGCGGCACCATCCTGATGGCCGTTTCGAACAAGTTCGGCTCCATGGTCGTCACGACTGGCAACAAGTCGGAAATGTCGGTTGGCTACGCCACGCTCTATGGCGACATGAATGGCGGCTTCAATCCGATCAAAGACGTGTACAAGATGCAGGTCTATGCGATGTCGGAATGGCGCAACAGCCATGTTCCGCAAGGCTCGCTCGGACCGGCAGGCGAGGTGATCCCGAACAACATCATCTCCAAGGCGCCGTCCGCCGAACTGCGCGAGAACCAGACCGATCAGGACAGCTTGCCGCCTTATCCGGTGCTCGACGACATTCTGGAATGTCTGGTCGAGAACGAAATGAGCAATGCCGATATTGTTGCGCGCGGCCATCCGGTTGAGACCGTGCAGCGTATCGAACATCTGCTTTATCTCGCTGAATACAAACGCAGACAATCGGCACCCGGTGTTAAGATTACCAGGAAGAATTTTGGACGCGATCGCCGCTATCCCATAACGAACCGCTTCCGCGACCGCTGAAAGATAATAGAATGACTGTTACTGTTCGTTTTGCCCCGTCGCCGACGGGTTACATTCACATCGGCAACACGCGCACTGCGCTCTCGAACTGGCTTTATGCCCAAAAGAATGGCGGCAAGTTCATCCTGCGCTATGACGACACGGATGTTGAACGGTCGCGTGAAGAATATGCTGAGGCCATCGCCGTTGATCTGGACTGGCTTGGCGTCAAGCCGGACCGCGTCGAATATCAGTCGAAACGCTTCGATGTTTATGCTCGCGCCGTGGAAAAGCTGAAGGAAGCAGGGCTGCTTTATGCCTGCTATGAAACGGCTGACGAACTGGAGCGTCGCCGCAAGCTGCGTCTCGCGCGCCGCCTGCCACCGGTTTATGGCCGCGAGGCGCTGAAAATCACCGATGCGGAAAAGGCCGCTTTCGAAGCCGAAGGCCGCAAGCCGCATTGGCGCTTTCTGCTGCCGAATTTCGAAACCGATCCGTTCACAACGCAGCGCACCGAAGTTCACTGGGATGATCTGGTGCGTGGCCCCCAGGTGGTCGATCTGGCGTCCATGTCGGACCCGGTGCTGGTGCGTGAAGACGGCACCTATCTCTATACGCTGCCTTCGGTCGTGGACGACATCGATCTCGGCGTCAGCCATATTATCCGTGGCGACGACCATGTGACGAATACCGGCGTGCAGATCGCAATCTTCCGGGCGCTCGGCGCAGAACCGCCGGTCTTCGGACACCATAATCTGCTGACCACCACGACGGGCGAAGGGCTGTCCAAGCGCACGGGCGCGCTTTCGGTTGGGTCGCTGCGCGAAAACGGCTATGAGCCGATGGCGGTTGCTTCGCTGGCTATCCTGATCGGCACGTCGGAAAATGTCACCGCTGCGCCGACCATGGATGCGCTGGCGGAACATTTTGATCTGGCCTCCATCTCAAAATCGTCGGCCAAGTTTGATCCGGCGGAACTGGACACGCTTAATCGCGCATTGCTGCACGAAATGTCTTTTGCCGACGCCAAGCCTCGTCTCACAGCGCTTGGTATTGAAGGCGACAAGGCTGAATCATTCTGGCTCGCTGTGCGTGGCAATCTGGATCGCTTCGGCGATGTGCAGCATTGGTGGCAGATCGTAACTGGCGATTTGCCGGAAGCGCCGGAACTGTCCGATGAGGATCGCGACTTTGTTCGTATCGCGTTCAATTCGTTGCCATCAGCTCCTTGGAGCCACCAGACATGGAAAGTCTGGACCGAGGCCATCAAGTCGGAAACGGGACGTAAGGGCAAGGGTCTCTTCATGCCGTTGCGTCTGGCGCTGACGGGGCAATCTCACGGACCCGAACTGGCCGACCTTCTTGTGCTGATGGGGCCGGACAAGGTTCAGAGCCGAAAGCCCTGACAGTTACTGATTACAAACAAAAACAGCCGACACAGTTGATACTGTGCCGGCTGCTTCTTTTTGCGGATAGGCTTACTTGCGAATCTTCGCCTTGCGCACCGGTGCTTCGCCAGCGCGCTGCAGTGCTTCAACGACCGACAGAGCGGTCATGTTGACGACACCGCGCGACGTGACCGAAGGGGTCAGAATATGTGCCGGGCGGGCGGCACCGAGCAGGATCGGGCCGACATGCAGCGCATCGGTGACGGTCTTGACCACGTTGAGCGTGATATTGGCCGCATCGAGATTCGGGAAAACCAGAAGATTGGCTTCTCCCTTGAGGCGCGAATTCGGGAACACGCGGTCACGCAGCGCCTGAGACAGCGCTGAGTCGCCATGCATTTCACCATCGGATTCGAGGTCGGGGGCCTTGTCTGCGAGGATGGCCGCTGCCTGACGCATCTTTTCCGCGCTGGCGCTTTCCTTAGATCCGAAATTCGAATGCGAAACCAGAGCAGCCTTCGGGACAATGCCAAAACGGTCGATTTCCTTGGCGGCGAGAATTGCCATTTCAGCAATTTCATTCGCGTTCGGATCGACATTGACATAGGTGTCGGTCAGGAACAGCGCGCCGCGCTGCGAAATCAGCAGGCTGAGCGCGGAGTAATCGCGGATACCCGGAACAATGCCGATGATCTGGCGCACAACGCGCAGATGGCGCTCGAAACGACCTTCGAGACCGCAGATCATTGCATCCGCTTCGTCGCGCATCACGGCCAGGGCCGCAATGGCGGTCGAATTGGTGCGCACGATAGTGCGGGCCGCTTCCGGCGTGACGCCCTGACGCCCCGTATAGGACAGGTACAGATCGACATAGTCGCGGTAGCGTGGATCGTCTTCAGGGTTGATCAGTTCAAAATCGACGCCCTGACGGATTTTCAGGCCATAACGGCGCAGGCGCGTTTCGACGACCTGCGGACGACCGACAAGGATTGGCGCGGCGATGCGTTCTTCGATCACCACCTGCGCGGCACGCAGCACGCGCTCATCTTCACCATCGGCATAGATGACGCGCTTGGGTTTGTCCTGCGAACGGGCGGCGGCGAAAACCGGCTTCATGATGAGGCCGGAGCGGAACACGAAGCGGTTCAGCCTGTCGAGATAGGCTTCCATGTCCTCAATGGGGCGCGTTGCGACACCAGTTTCCATCGCAGCCTTGGCCACAGCCGGGGCGATGCGCAGGATCAGCCGCTGATCGAAAGGCGAGGGAATGATGTAATCCGGGCCAAAGGTCGGCGTGTCGCCGGAATAGGCCTTGGCGGCGACATCGGAAGGTTCCTCACGCGCAAGCGATGCAATGGCGCGCACGGCGGCGAGCTTCATCTCTTCATTGATCGCGGTTGCGCCGACATCGAGAGCGCCACGGAAGATATAGGGGAAGCAAAGAACGTTGTTGACCTGATTCGGATAGTCGGACCGTCCGGTGCAGATCATGGCGTCGGCACGCGCAGCACGCGCTTCTTCCGGCATGATTTCCGGCTTTGGATTGGCGAGAGCCATGATCAGCGGCTTTTCAGCCATCTGATTGAGCAGTTCCGGCTTCAGCACGCCCGCAGCCGAAAGGCCGAGGAACACATCCGCCCCGCCGATGACATCTGCCAGCGTGCGCGCATCGGTCTTCTGGGCATAGATTTCTTTCCAGCGGTCCATCAGCGTGTTGCGGCCTTCATAGACCACACCTTCCAGATCGCAGACCCAGATATTTTCACGCTTGGCGCCGAGATTGACGAGAAGATTGAGGCAGGCGAGAGCCGCGGCACCGGCACCCGAGGTGACGATCTTGGCGTCTGCAATCTGCTTGCCTGCAAGTTCCAGACCGTTCAACACGGCGGCGGCCACGATGATCGCCGTCCCATGCTGGTCGTCATGGAAAACCGGAATATTCATCTTGGCGCGAAGCTGTTCTTCAACTTCGAAACATTCCGGTGCCTTGATGTCTTCCAGATTGATGCCGCCAAATGTCGGCTCCAGAGCGGATACCACGTCGACAACCCGGTTGATTTCCAGCGCGTCGATTTCGATGTCAAAAACGTCGATATCGGCGAACTTCTTGAACAGGACGGCCTTGCCTTCCATGACCGGCTTCGATGCGAGCGCGCCGATATTGCCAAGACCCAGAACAGCCGTACCGTTCGAAACCACCGCCACGAGATTGCCTCGCGCTGTATATTCGGCTGCGGTGGCAGGGTCTTCCTGAATGGCGAGGCAGGGCGCTGCCACGCCCGGCGAATAAGCGAGCGCAAGGTCACGCTGGTTTCCAAGCGGCTTGGTTGCCTGGATTTCCAGCTTTCCAGGCTTCGGATATCGATGGAAAAACAGGGCTGCTTCATCGAAATCCGAACGCGTCGGCGTGGAAGGAGTTTTCTTGGTCATAGTCGCATCGCTTTCCATTTTTCCGCACCGCCGGGATGATCAGCGGCGCGTGGAGGGTGCAATCACATGCACACCGAGCCTTTAAACACGTGGGTCGGGCACTTTGGGTTTTAGCTCAAACTCTGACGTCCCATTAGGCCCGTTTTGGAGAATGAGTTTATCTGTAATGTAATGGCCGTGTCAGAAGGCGCTCTGATAAGCGCCGCCGTCAATAACGAGATTCTGGCCCGTTATATAGCCTGCATGCTGCGAGCAGAGGAAGGCGCAAGCCTTTCCAAACTCTTCTGGCTGGCCAATGCGTCCCGCAGGGATGCGGGCTGCGCGCTTGGCAGCTTCTGCTTCTGCGGTGGTGCCGGTCTTCTGCGCGGAGAAGGCAAAGCCTTTGCGCAGGCGGTCCGTGTCGAATGCACCGGGCAGGATATTGTTGATGGTGACATTGGCCCCGGCAACGGTACGGGCAACGCCGGCCAGAAAGGCCGTCAGTCCCGCGCGGGCGCCGGATGAAAGATCAAGTCCCGGAATGGGCGCATAGACCGAGGTCGAGGTGATGTTGACGATGCGGCCAAAGCCGCGCTCAACCATTCCGTCGATGACCGCCTTGATCAGTTCGATCGGGGTGACCATGTTCTGCGTCACGCCTTCAAGAAGGGCTTCGCGGTCGAGCAGGCGGAAGTCGCGGAAGGGTGGTCCGCCATTATTGTTGACCAGAATATCCGGGTTGGGGCAGGCGGCGAGCAGCGCCTTCTGACCTTCTGGCGTCGAAACATCGGCGGCGACAGCGACCACATTGACACCATAAGCCGAGCGAATGGCGTCAGCTGTCTCAAGAAGAGTTTCTTCACTGCGTCCGTTCAGCACGATATCGCATCCTGCCTCGGCCAGTGCTTCGGCGCAGGCGCGACCCAGACCTTTGCTGGAAGCGCATACGATTGCCTTGCGACCTTTCAAGCCCAAATCCACGGCTCGATCCTCTTTGCTTTTTAAAGGTCATGGAGACATGCCACCAAGCGCCAAGTGCAATCAACCGGATTCTGGTTGACGCGCTGATGTGTCCACTTTTCTCGACGCTCATTTGACCATTTTTCGGTGTTTTTCACGCACACTATTCGGTGATCGTGGTTTGCTTGAGGCTGTCTGTTCGTCGGCCACCGTCATCTGCGCATTACAGTCCCGTCATAACTCTGTGACATGAATCAGGTTCTCTGCACGTAGTTTCAGGTTGCCATTGAGAGGGACAACCAAATGAGCACCGATGCAGCGCAGGCCAAGAAACTCCGGACGATTTTTATCTCGGATGTGCATTTGGGATCAAAGGCCGCGCAGGCCGATCTGCTTCTCGATTTCCTGCGCTACCATGATGCGGAAACGATTTTTCTGGTCGGCGATATCGTCGATGGCTGGCGATTACGGCGCAACTGGCACTGGCCGCAGGAACATAACGACGTTGTCCAGAAGCTTCTCCGTAAAAGCCGCAAGGGCACCAACATCATCTACATTGCAGGCAATCACGACGAGTTCCTGCGTAATTTTCAGGGAACGCATTTCGGCGGCATCGAAGTGATAAACCGCGCCATTCACGAGACGGCGGATGGCCGCAAGTTTCTGGTGATCCATGGCGATCAGTTCGACGTGGTGGTGCGCAATGCCCGTTTCATCGCTTATCTCGGCGACTGGGCCTATGACACGGCGATCTGGATCAACACGGCGATGAACCGTTTGCGCTCGCTCTTCGGGTTGCGCTACTGGTCGTTTTCGGCCTGGGCGAAATTCCGCGTGAAAAAGGCGGTCAATTTCATCGGCGAGTTCGAAACGGTGGTGTCCGAAGAGGCGCAGCGCATCGGTGTCGATGGCGTCATTTGCGGTCATATTCACCACGCCACCATCGAAAAGATGAACGATGTTGAATATATCAACACCGGCGACTGGGTGGAAAGCTGCACAGCGGTGCTGGAGCATTTCGACGGACGTATGGAACTGGTCAGTTGGACGGAAATGCGCGACGAAAAATCGTCCGGCGGCAGGGCTCTCGCTCACGATAATCGGGCCGACGACAACAGGATAGTCCGTCTGCCACGTCCTGCCCGTAGCGCGGCGCAAATTGCCGGATGAACAAGCTCGTCATCGTCACCGACGCCTGGCATCCGCAAGTCAACGGCGTCGTTCGAACACTGACAAAATGTCAGGACATGATGCGCGCGCGCGGTTACGAGGTGATTGTGGTTTCGCCACTCGACTATAAGTCGGTTCCGTGCCCGACCTATCCGGAAATCAGACTGGCGCTGACCACGCCCGGCGCATTTCGGCGGCGGTTGGTGCAAATGCAGCCTGACTATATCCACATCGCCACCGAAGGTCCGCTCGGCTACATGGCGCGACAGGCATGTCTGAAAAAGGGCTGGAGTTTCACCACCAGTTTTCATACGCGCTTTCCTGAATATGTTGCGGAGCGCTTTCCGGTTCCCTTGAGCTGGAGCTATGGCTTTCTGCGGCGGTTTCACAATGCCGCATCGCATACGCTGGTTCCCACCCAATCCATTCTGGATGATCTGAAAGAGCGCGGTTTTACCGGCCTCAATCTGTGGACACGCGGCGTGGATCGCGGTGTATTCCATGCCCGCGCCAATGTGAGCCGCGATCTGCCGGAACCTGTTTTCATCTGTGTTGGACGCGTGGCGACGGAAAAGAACCTACCCGCCTTTCTCAGTCTCGATCTACCCGGCACCAAGCTGATTGTCGGTGACGGCCCGGCACTCGATGATCTGAAATCGCGCTTTCCCGATGCGGTATTTGTCGGCAAGCGGGAAGGCGAGGCGCTGGCCGAAACCTATTCGTCGGCTGACGTGTTTGTTTTCCCGAGCCGGACAGACACGTTTGGCCTCGTGCTGCTGGAAGCAATTTCATCCGGTCTGCCTGTTGCGGCTTTTCCCGTACCGGGATCGAAAGACGTCATCGGCGCGACGGGCGCGGGTGTTCTTTCGGAAGACTTGCGCGCGGCCTGTCTGGCCGCGCTGGAGCTTGAGCCTTTCGATCCGGAACAGGTTCTAAAACCCTTCACCTGGGATGCCTGCGCAGACATCTTTGAAGAGGCTTTGACCTCCATAGCGGGCGGACAGCCCCCCGTTCGGGACTATCAGGCAGTTCAGCCCCAGACAGTCGCTTCCGGCGGATAAACAAGCGCGCCATCATAACGAAGGCCGGGTTCGCGGTCCTGTGCAAGGAGCAGTGGTCCGTCGAGATCGACAACCGTTGCCTTCTGGGCGAGCAGAACTGCGGGCGCCATGCCGAGCGATGTGCCCACCATGCAGCCGACCATGATCTTCAGGCCGAGCCCAATGGCCTTTTCGCGCATCACTAGCCCTTCGGTCAGCCCGCCTGCCTTGTCGAGCTTGATATTCACGGCATCATAGCGCTTGGCTAATTCTTCCAGACCCTCTGACGTGTGAACGCTTTCGTCGGCGCAAATCATGACCGGACGTTCGATCTGGCTCAGGATCGCATCCTTGCCAGCGGGCAGGGGTTGCTCGATGAGGATCACGCCCGCATCGGCAGCGGCGCGCATATTTTCGGCAATATTCGCATCGGTCCAGCCTTCGTTTGCATCGATGATGATGCGAC
Organism: Ochrobactrum teleogrylli; assembly: GCF_006376685.1. Lineage (GTDB taxonomy): Bacteria > Pseudomonadota > Alphaproteobacteria > Rhizobiales > Rhizobiaceae > Brucella > Brucella teleogrylli. Next base: position 188,976 of record NZ_VEWL01000007.1, read on the forward strand.
TGTTCGGCGCTGCTGCGGCAACGGCGCGAATGCGTTCAATGTCGTTGTCGCCGCCCATCTTCACTTTGATCAGCGGATAATGCGCGACTTTAGCGGTCGATTCCGCCATTTCTTCCGGCGTGCCCAGCGAAACGGTAATCGCGGTCTCCAGCGGCTTGAACGCGCCGCCCAGCATATCGACAACACGTTTGCCGGTGGTCTTGGCTTCCAGATCCCACAGGGCGCAATCGACCGCATTACGGGCGGCACCGGCTGGCATCAGCGTCTGGATATCCTGACGTGTTGCACCATCTTCGATCTGTGCCCGGACGGCTTCGATTGCTGCCGTGACGCTTTCGATGCTTTCGCCATAGCGTGCATAGGGAACGCATTCGCCGCGCCCCTGATGTTCACCGTTGCCGATTGCACACACAACGACTGCTGCTTCGGTCTTCGACCCGCGCGAAATTGTGAATTTTCCGGCGATAGGGTAGCGTTCAACGAGGATGTTCAAGGTATTCTGCATGGAGAGCCTTCCGAATCTCAATCCCGAAAAGTTGATGGGCTTTTGGGATGAGATAGTGCGTGAGAGCGCGAAATTGGGGTATTCGTCTGATTCAACGGGCGGATGCTCCAATACGCTGTATTTCGGTCGTGTTACGACTCGTATATGAGGTTTGCCATGTTGACCGACACTGCTGACAAAGCAAGAGCCGCTGCGAATGTCGCGCCAAAGATCGATGTGGCCGATCAGGATGGCGTGCGTCTGGTTCGCCTGAGCGGACGCTGGGTTTCGCAGAGCGTTCATCTTGTCGACGACAAAATGCGCAGTCTCGAAAAAGTTGCGGGCGGCCAATCCACGCATATCGATGCTTCTGGCATTTCCGGCCTCGATACGGCAGGCGCGTGGCTTGTCGAGCGGCTGAGGCAGCGTCTCATCACCCAGAAGGCGGATGTTCAGCTTGAAGGTATCCGCGAAGCCTGGGCACCGCTGATGGACGAAGTCGGCGGTGCCGTCGAACGCGCGCTCGACGTTCCGCGCGCCAAAAAGCCGTTCTTCGTTATCGCGTTTCTGGCAGCCCTTGGTGGCGGTGTCGTCTCGATTTACAATGACTTCAAGATGTCGATGCATATTCTGGGCGCCACCATTCGCGGCGCGCAGCTGAAATATGGTCGTGGGAGCGGAATTCCGATTGCCGCCATCGTGACGCAGATGGACCGCATGGGCGTGGGTGCCATTCCCATTATCGTGCTGATGTCGACGATTGTGGGCGCCATTATCGCACAGCAGGGCGCGTTTCAGCTTCGCTATTTTGGCGCTGAAATTTTCGTGGTCGATCTGGTTGGCATTCTGGTTTTGCGTGAACTGGGCGTGCTTTTGACTGCGATCATGATTGCCGGTCGTTCCGGCAGCGCCATCACGGCCGAAATCGGCTCCATGAAAATGCGCGAGGAAACCGACGCGCTGACCGTCATCGGGCTCAATCCCGTTGGCGTTCTGGTGTTTCCACGCCTTGTTGCGCTCGTCATCGTGCTGCCGCTGCTGACGATCATTTCCAATCTGGCGGCACTGGTAGGGGCAGGTGGTGTCGCATGGTTTTATTCCAATATCTCGCCGGAGGCCTTTATCAGCCGTCTGCATGATGCCGTGGCGCTCAACACTTATTTCGCCGGTTTGATCAAAGCGCCATTCATGGCGATGATTATCGGTATTCTTGCTTCGGTCGAAGGTATGAAGGTCGGCGGAAGTGCAGAATCACTTGGACGCCGGGTCACAGCATCGGTGGTGAAGGCTATTTTTGTGGTTATCGTTGTCGATGGTATGTTTGCGATGTTCTACGCAGCGATCAATTTCTAGAATTTTGTATGGCCGTTGTTTTGTTTGGGTTCTTTGAGACACAGTTACACAAAAAACTGATCCTGCATTGGCCTTCCGCTGTTCAGTCGGAAGCGCGGCTCGGTTAAAGAATAGATATGGAGAACGGTATCGACGCAGAGTCGCAACCACAGCAGGACGATGGCCACCACACGGCGATACCGATGATTTCGGTGCGCGACGTGACGGTGTCGTTTGGCCGTGCGCCGGTGCTCGATAAGCTGTCCCTCGATATCTACAAGGGCGAGGTTCTGGGCTTCATCGGTCCGTCCGGATCGGGCAAGTCGGTGCTGATGCGCACCATATTGGGCTTGAACAAGAAGCAGTCCGGCGAAATCGAGATTCTTGGGCGCAATATCGATCACCTCAATGAGCTGGAAAAAATGGCCATCGACATGCGGATGGGCGTTCTTTTCCAGCATGGCGCGCTGTTTTCGGCGCTCAACGTGCTTGAAAATATTCAGGTACCGATGCGCGAATATCTCGATCTGTCGCCAAAGCTGATGGATGAGCTGGCGCGACTGAAGATCGATCTTGTGGGACTGAAGCCGGATACGGCAGAGAAATTTCCGTCGGAACTTTCCGGCGGCATGATCAAGCGCGCCGCTCTGGCACGTGCGCTGGCGCTCGATCCGGACATCGTCTTTCTTGACGAGCCCACCTCGGGTCTCGACCCTATCGGCGCCGCGGAGTTCGATGAATTGATCGCGAATTTGCGCGATACGATGGGCTTGACGGTCTATATGGTCACGCATGACCTCGACAGCCTGTTTGCGATCTGCGACCGCATAGCAGTTCTGGGGAACAAAAAAGTGCTCGTCAGCGGCACGATAGAAGACATGCTGCATGTAGACGATCCATGGGTTAAATCCTATTTTCGGGGCAAGCGTGCGCGCCAGATCGATACTTCGGCGCCATCAAGACGGCGGCCCGGCAGCCGCTTGCAGACGGGATAAGATATGGAAACAAAAGCCAATTACGTTCTGGTCGGGGTTTTCACGCTGCTTGTCAGCCTGCTGGCTTTCGGATTCGTGTACTGGATTGCGCGCTTCGGCGAGGCCCGCGATTCCATTCCTATGGATGTGCGCATTCCCGGCTCCGTGACGGGCCTGACTGTCGGCAGTCAGGTTCTCTTCAATGGTATCAAGGTTGGCGATGTCCGTCGTCTGCGCCTTGATGAGAGCAACCCGGAAATGGTTATCGTGCAGACGCGCGTGAATGGCAGCACGCCGATCACGCGTTCGACGGCTGCAACGCTCGGCTTTCAGGGCCTGACCGGACAGGCCTATATCGAACTGAAGGGCGGCAGCCTAGACGAGCCGAACCTGCTGACAGAAGCGGCGAAGGAGGATACCGTCGCGCGTATCGACGCCGATCCATCTGCGGTCAACAATCTCCTTGCCACCGCGCAGGATATTTTCGGACGTGCCAACACTGTGCTGGGCGAGCTGGAAGGCTTTGTCAAAGAAGCGCGTGGTCCTCTGACCGACACGATCAACAACACCAAGACATTCACCGACGCACTGGCCAAAAACGCCGATGTGCTTGACGAACTGGGTTCCAACACCGGAAACATCAAGCAGATCATCGAGGATGCCAAGGAAACAATGGCGCGGCTCAATGCGGCTTCGGTGCGCGTTGACGGCATTCTGGCCAAGACCGACAAGCTTCTGTCTACGGACGATAAGGACGGTGTGGTGGCGCAGGCCAAGGCGACACTCGAATCCATTCGCCAGACCTCGGACAATCTCGACAAGCGCCTCGGACCGATTGCAGATAATTTGCAGCGTTTTTCAGGTCAGGGATTGCGCGACGTGCAGTCGGTGGTCGTGGATAGCCGCCGCTCCATACAGCGTATTGAGCAGGCCATCACAGATCTAGAACGCAACCCGCAGCGTCTGATTTTCGGCGGGCAAGGCAGTGTACCCCAGTATAACGGAAGGGCGCGTCATTGATTTTCTTAAGCGAAAATTCGACAGGCGAGACGCATGGCTTGAAATCGCGCCGCAAGATTGGTGCCGTGGGTTCGGTTTCGCTCTTGCTGGCGGCGCTTCTCGCGGGCTGTGGGACGACACCTCTCGATACATTCAATCTGAGCGCGCCGAAACCTGCTGTTTCGTCGCCGAGCCGCAAGAGCCTGCAGCTACTGGTTCCGACGCCAACAGCATTGAAGGCGCTGGACAGCGAAAACATCGTCATCAGCTCTGCGCCGGGTTCCATCGAGTATCTGAAGGGCGCACAATGGGGCGACAGGCTGACGAATATCGTCCAGTCTCGCCTCGTCCAGGCCTATGAGAATACCGGCGTGTTTGGCGGTGTTGGGCGTCCGGGTGATGGTCTGGCGATCAATTATCAGATCCTGACTGATCTTCGCATGTTTGGCGTTCAGGTTAGCGGCGGCTCCAGAACGGCTGTTGTGGAACTCGCCATCAAGCTCATGAACGACAAGACCGGTGAAGTTCGCTCCACACGCGTGTTTCGGAATTCCGCACCGGTCAGCGGCACCGGCAATGCGGCTTACGTGAAGGCGCTTGATGCAGCCTTTGATCGTACGGTGAATGAAATCGTCAGCTGGACGGTTTCATCGCTGTAAACCGCGCAAATGCAGAATAGATGATTTGAAATGAAAAAGCGGGGCTTAACCCCGCTTTTCTTTTGTCCGGCTGTAGCAGCCAAAGCACGCCGGATTTCGGTCTTATCAACCCATCGCCGCGTTGCCACGTTTGTTAGTCTCACTTCCTTTCGGTAAACAAAAAACGCGGCCCGAAAGCCGCGTTCTGAATTGTTTTGTGGTCTGGTGCCTGATTAGCGCAGGCGACCGCTGGCATGGGCCAACATGGTGTAAACCTTGCCGGTATCGGACGTCAGATAGGTCTGCGTCACCATATTATCGCGATCGTTACGCGCGACGTCTTCGAGCAGACGCTGGAAGTCGTCCATGTAGCGGTCCACGGCGCGGCGAAATTCGCCATCCGTTTGATACTTGCGCTTGATGTCGTCAAACGTCTGCTGGCCCTTGAGCGTGTACAGGCGACGGGTGAAGACGTTGCGCTCGCCGCGGCGGTAGCGGTCCCACAGTTCAACCGATGCTTCATGATCGATTGCGCGGGCGATATCGACCGACAACGAGTTCAGCGATTCAACCACATGGCTTGGCGAACGCGGAGCGGCGGTTGGCTGCACCTTGGGCTGGACGGCTTCTTCTTCTTCACGCGATGCGCGGGCAAGGAGATCGGAAACCCAGCCACGAGGCTTTTCAGTGGTAGCGGCAGGTGCCGATGCAGCCGGAGCTTTTGGCATTTCAACCGGGCGCTGGCGCACCGCAACATCAGCCTGTGGGGCCGGTGCAACTGGCGCCTGAACAGGGGCCGGGCGCTGTGCAGCTGGCGCCGGACGCGAAACCGGACGGTCTGCGCGGCTTTCACCAACATCGACCAGACGGCCAGACTTGTTGACGATTTCAGCCAGTTCCTTAAGCGCGCTGATCTGCTCGCTGACGGCCTTGCGCATGGCAGTCGTCGTTTCCTTGGCTTCAGCAGGCATGTCGAGAACGCCGCGCTTCAGTTCACCACGCGTGGTGTTGAGCTCGGTGCGGATTTCGCCAGCGGTGCGGCGGATATCGTCGGTTGCCGCCGAGAACTTCTGCGCTGCCTGCTCGACGATTTCCGAAACGCTTTCGCGCATTTTTTCCGCCGAGGCGCGGGTCTGGCCTTCTGCGCGCTGGAATGCCGAAGCAACCAGAGTTTCGAAGGACTGCATCAGCTTCTCGATGCCTTCCGACTTCTCGACAAGGCCGGAAGCCAGCTTGTCGAGCGCCTGCTGGCGGTCGGACAGCGTGGAGACAAGACCGTTCTGCGCCGAATTGATCATGTCGGAGGCCGAGGAAAGAACCTTTCCATGGTCTTCGAAACGGTCGGCAATGTCGGCAATCTGCGAGAGGGTGCTGTCGGAAAGCGCACGCAGCGTACCGATATTCGTGTCGATCAGGCCGGTCGAGGCCTGGAACATCTGCGCAGCGCGATTGGTGTTTTCAACGAAGCTCGACGTGGTATCGACGAGGCGTCCATCAATATCCGTCAGATTGCGCGTTGCAGCGTCGATCAGCTTGCCAAGCTCGCCATTCGAAGTGGAGAGGCGGTCGATCAGCTCGCTGACATTGTCGGAGAGACCGGCCTTTGCCTGCTGAACGGCTGCAATGGTTTCTGCCGTGCGGTTTGCCAGTGCGTTGACCAGAGCGGCGTTTTCCGAACGCAGGCGGTCGGTTGCGGCATGGGTTGCTTCTTCAAGCTGCTGTGCCAGACCGCGTCCGCTATCGGCAAGGCGCTGGACCAGCGGCTCAGCCGTATCGTTGAGGATCTTGGTGATTTCCTGCGAGCGGGCCGAGAGAACCGCATTGAGTTCACGGGTGCGCTCTTCAAGGGTAACAGCCGTCGTATCCGTGACCTGCGCGATGCGGGCTTCCACGGAGCCGAGTTCCATCGTGATGCGCGAACCAATGTCGCCCAGACGGGTGGCAATCGCGTCGGCGCGTTCCGCAAGGCGGGCTTCAGTGCCTGCCAGATTGTCGGCAACGCTGACCGAGAAGCTCTCGCTGTGACCAGCAAGGGTTTCGCTCGTCTTCGATGCCGTATCGGCGATGCGGGCCTCGATGGCGCTGAGTTCACCGGTGAGGCGGTTTTCGATGGCTTCAAGGCCGCTTGCAATCGCGCCAGCGCGCTCATTGAGGCGGATTTCGGTGCCTGCCAGATTATCGATAACGCTCGCAGCGAAAGCCTCGCTGTGACCGGCAAGGGTCTCGCTTGTCTTGGTTGCGGTGTCAGCGATGCGGGCTTCGATGGAACCGAGTTCGCCGGTGAGGCGGGTTTCGATATCGCCGAGGCGTCCGGCAATCGCGTCAGCGCGCTCGCCCAAGCGTGCTTCCGTGCCCGACAGATTGTCGATCAGGCGCGCGCTGAAGGCTTCGCCGAAGCCATCCAGAGCCTGACCGGCCTTTGCTGCTTCTGCGGAAAGCGTGCTTGCCGCTTCGCCGATCTTCTCACGCAGCGAGCTTGCAACAACACCGGCGCTTTGTTCCAGTGCGCGGCGAACATTGTCGACGCCGATGGATAGCGCCTTTTCCATGGTCTGCGTGCGTTCTTCGATAATACCAGTCTGGCCAGCGAACGCGTCGTTGATGATAGCGCTGCTATCCGCAATGACGTTTCGCAGGTTGGCGGTGTGCTCTTCAATCGCACCGTTCTGACTGGCGAATGCCTGGCCAATGACGGAACCGCTTTCGGCGATGACACTGCGGAGATTGGCCGTGTGTCCTTCGATAATGCCGGTCTGGCCTTCGAACGCCTGACCGATTGCCGAAGCACTGTCGGCAATCGCGCCGCGCAGATTGGCGGTACGCTGATCCAGAACATCGCTATGGTCTTGCAGCGACTGGTTGAGCGAGGCAGTGCTGTCGCTCAGCGTTGCGCGGATTGCTGCGGCACGTGTTTCAATCGTCTGCTCATGGCCGTTCAGAATGTCGACCAGCGAGTCGTTATGGTTGCTCAGGACGGCGCGGAGGCCACTCGTGCGTTCCTCCACCTGACGAACATGATCACCAAGCGTTGCTTCAAAAGCCTCGCGTCCAGCGGCAATGGACTGGCCGAGCGTTGCCGCGCGTTCGTCCAGAATGCGCGCCAGCGAAGACTGATTGTCGGCAATCAGGGCCTGAAGCGAGTTGACGCGGTCATCGAATGCACGTGCCATGATTTCGCGATTTTCGTTGAAATTATCGCGCATTGCCGCAGTGCGCTCATCCATCAGCTGAGCAAGCATGGCCTGATTGCCGGTGATGACCGTATGCAGGGCGGAAGCGCGTTCTTCCAGCGAGCGAGCGTGATCGGCAAAGCTTGCATCCAGCTGTGCCGAATGGCTCGCCATTGCCTGCTGCAGCGCATTGGTGCGCTCAGCCAGAATGGCCGCATGGTTATCCGCGACGGAGTTGAGCGCCGATGCGCTACCGTCAATCGCATTGCGGATGTCATCGGTGCGGGCTGCCAGCGTATCGGCATGTCCGCGAATGACTGCCGACACGCGGTCGGTTTCGCCTTCGAGCGAAGCAGCCAGCACATCGCGGCTTTCTGCCAGCTTGCCTGCAAAGGCGGCTGCCTTTTCACCGAGAAGATTGCCGACGCTTTCACCGATAGAGGTCAGATCGTCGCTGATCTTCGTCTTGGTTTCGTCGATCATCGAGCTCAGCGAAGCGCGACCGCCGGAGAAGGTCTCGGCAATTTCACGGGTGCGGGCGATGAGGTTCTCGTTGATCTGACGCGAGCGTGTTTCCAGAGCGGCGTTGAGCTTTTCTGTGCTGCTGTCAAGTGCATGAGCGCGTGCCTCAAACTCGGAAAGCAGGGCATGACCGCGTTCGGACAAGGTGCCTTCCAGATTGGCAAGGCGCGTGTCGAATTCGCTGACCATCGATTGCGTCGAGCTGCCAAGCAGATTGGCAATGCCAGCGGCGCGTTCATCGAGAGCCGTCGTGAAGCGTTCGGAGATCGTGCGGGACTGTTCGTCCAGCGTTGCGATACGCGTATCGAGCAGATTGGCAAAAGCCTCGCCCGAGGTCGTGATGCGCGAACCGATGTCACCCGTGCGGGTTTCGATGGCTTCGGCAATGGAGCTGCCGCTCTCATTGATGCTGCCGATCAGACGTTCGCCGGATTCGCTCAACAGCGAGCTGAGCTGCTGGGAAGCAGACAGAACATTATCGCGGATGATGTTGGATGCGCTCGACAGTTCTTCCTTGAGCTGTTCGTGGGCGCCGGAAATCGACGAGCGAACGCGTTCAGCGTGGCTGACGACGGCTTCGCGCTCATTGCCCAGATCGCCGACCAGCGAACGGATGCGAACTTCATTATCGCTATAGGCGCGTTCAAGCTGATTGACCTCGGACTGAACGAGGGTTTCCAGCTCGACGGCGCGGGCGAGCGTGCGCTCGATGCCTTCGTTCATGGCAGCCACTTCGCGACGCACAGCCTGGCTCAGCGTCGAAACACGATCAGCCGATACGGCTTCGGGCTGAAGCAGCTTCATCGCCGCTTCAGACATGCTGCGTGCGGCGTTGTGCATTTCCTGCGCGCGCTTCACAAGCTGCGCAAAGCCCCAGAACATGGCGACGGGCAGGGCAACGCCTGCAAGCACACCAATGCCTGCGGGCGAGGTGAAGAAGTTCTTGGTGGCCTCAAGGCTGGAGAACACAGCCGGATCGATGGCCTTGCTGAGTGCGACGCCACCGGCAGCCCACAAAACGCTGATGGCTGTGGTGGTCCAGTAAAGCTTGGATGTGCGCTCGGTCACGCGGCGCGGCGCGGTTGCGATAGCACGATCGTTGCGCGAATCATCGTTGGCGGGTGTGCGTGCGGCAGGCGCTGCAACGCTGACGGTCGCTGCCGGTGCAACAGGGCGCAGGATTGCTTCCGGCGCTTCCGGCACATCTGCTACCTGAGGCGAAGGAGCGGCTTGCGTGGTGTCGGGCTTGATCGGGGTCGGCTTATGCGGCGTATTGGCGACGATCTGCTGCAGGGGCTGCTGTGCGGAAGACACGGCCTTGACCACCGGCGGTACGGGTGGTGCTGCAGGCGTGGCGATAACGGATGCAGAAACGATCGGAGCGACCTTGGTTTCGGCTGCCACGGCTGCGACCTTTTCAGGTTCAGCGGCTTTCGTCTTCTGTTCCGCGACCAGCTCTTCAGCTGCGCGCGAAATCTGCTCTTCCAGATCGTCGACCGAAAAACTCTCGTCGAACGCACTTAAATCCATATCGATATCGAGATCATCGCCGAAGTCGATGTCGAGTGCCTGTTCTAGTGCCTTTTCAACCTCAAGGTCGAGCTTTTGTGCCTTGGATTTGGAAGCCATTGTTCGCCTACCTCGTACTCAATTACCGTGACGGCCGGATCGTCAAAGAGCCGTTACTAAACTTTATCCGCCATTTTGCATCGTATCGGCTCGGTCCTGTTAAGGAAATAGGCGACACCCGCTGATGCCTAAAACTTTAAATACAAGGTTAACAGAAAACGCTTGGGTTCATAAAAATGCGGTGTTTCCGGGCTTTTTGCAATTATCAGCAAGTTGTGGAAATCAGCAGGGGTCGCTTTTTGCAGTTCGAAAGGCGATGCAAATTCGTTAACAAAATTGCTCGTATTTCGAATTCGATATCCGATAGCGCAATCATAAGCTGTATTTGCCGGGTGCAGGATTCGTCCATCCGACATGTCTGCATTCCCATCTTGTCATCATATGCCGCAATCTTGCGCAACGGCAAGGCGGAGTTTTGCAGAAAACCCATTATATCGGCGCTGGCGCACCGCTTATACATTATAAAACACGGCATATTGGCGCAGTTGGGCTTAACGGGGCTCTTGCAGTTGAAACTAAGGCCGGAACGCCGTATCTGCCTTTGCGAGATTATGCGTGCAGATCCCAATTTCAGGTGATCCATCGCAAGGGATAAAAGATCGCGTGGCTTCACGCGTTTCAAGGAATGAAAATGACCAAGATCGTATTCGTATCTGCTGACGGCGCGACACGTACCGAAGTTGAGGCCGATAACGGTTCCAGCGTGATGGAAGCGGCCATTCGCAATGGCATTCCGGGCATCGACGCCGAATGCGGTGGCGCATGCGCCTGTGCTACCTGCCACGTCTATGTTGATGAAGCGTGGACGGAAACGGTTGGCGGGCCTGATCCGATGGAAGAAGATATGCTGGATTTCGCCTATGAGGTGCGTCCAACTTCGCGTCTGTCCTGCCAGATCCGCGTGACCGATGAGATCGACGGTCTCGTCGTTCAGGTGCCGGAACGCCAGAACTAAGAAAATGGCGGCTGCTCCGGGGATCGTTATAAAGAATGATATAGCGATCATCGGGGCAGGGCCTGTTGCACTTTTCGCCGTATTCCAGCTCGGCCTGTTCGGGTTCAGATGTCAGCTTATCGACGCGCTGGATCGGCCGGGCGGACAATGTTCCGCCTTCTATCCCGACAAGCCAATCTTCGATATTCCGGGTTTCCCCACGATCATGGGCGACGAGCTGGTTTCCCGGCTCCTGGAACAGATCGCGCCCTACGAACCCACATTCCATTACGGTCAGACCGTCACGACGTTGGAACGCGCTGGAGATCGCCTTGTCCTGACGACGGCCAACGATGCTTCATTTGCGGCTGATGCCGTGGTGATCGCTTCGGGTCTCGGTGCTTTCGGACCGGATGGCCAGATCGTGCGGCCCGATCCATTGGCCGAAATCGCTTTGGAAAGAGCTGGCAATGCCATTGCTGTCGCACCTGAAACTTTCGCGACCTCACAGCCCGATATCTATGCGATTGGTGATGCCTGCTATTATCCGGGCAAGCTGAAGCTGATCCTGTCCGGTTTTCATGAAGCCGCCCTCATGACGCAGGCTGTGCGCAAGAGGTTGCATAAAGCCGGATCGTAGGAATCAGCGCGGCAGTTGATTCATCTTTTCAAGACGATAGGTCAGCAGCCGCTCGAAGCGCTTTTCAAAATTGATGGTCTCTACGCGATCGAAGCGTTGCTGCGCTTCGTCATGGGCTTCCATCAGCCGGGCGGTGATCCTGTCGATATCCTTGCGCAAAACGGCGCAGTCCGAGCGAGTGGGGAGGGCGCGGATCTGTCGTTCCATCTCGCTGGCATGGCTGCGCGCGATGACGATATGACTTTCCTCGTGACGGCGAATGTCCTGATAGAGCGTGTCCCAGATCAGAGCCAGTTCCGCTGTCGCCTTGCGGCGCTGCGCCCAGCGCGGCAGCGAGACTTTCGCGTGAACATTGACATAGACGTCCTGCACCTTGCAGGCCTTGCCCGGCGCACGACCATAGCGGACTTTGGCGTCGAATCGGATTTCAGCGGCGCCAGGATGATGCTGTCCGGTTTTCTTCAGAAAGGGGCCGCTGCGGGCGAGCGCCTTGTCGAGTTCGGCAGCTGTCTTGCCATTGACGGTGTAATATTTGAATTCACGGAAGATCGATGCGGCGTCGGCCTGAGATGCAAGGATTGCAAGAGCCGCGCCAAAAGCCAGAATCCGCTTTTTGAAAATCATATTCTGGCACCTTTTTCCTAAACTCGGAATAAACTCATATTTTGCCGTCGCAGCATGGCATGCAAACGTCAAGAGAACTATAACGCTTTGGTTAAATGACATTCGGCCAGCTTGGTTGCATCGCGGGCCTTAATTAGCATCTATACAGGAATATCCGGAAATGACGAAAATCTGGCAACTGGCTCACGGGCGCAGCCTTGAGTTCGGGGAAAAGTCCGTAATCATGGGCATCCTCAATATCACGCCGGATTCCTTTTCCGATGGTGGGCATCACAATGAACTCGAAACGGCGCTTGCCGCTGCCGGAAAGATGCTCGAGGACGGCGCCACCATCATTGATGTTGGCGGTGAATCGACGAGGCCGGGCGCTGAGAGCGTCGAAGCCGCAACAGAGGTGGCCCGTGTTGTACCGGTCATCCGGGCGCTGACGGAACGTTTCGGCTGCATCATTTCCGTCGATACGTATCGGGCTTCAACGGCCCGAGCGGCGGTGGAGGCTGGCGCGCATATCGTCAACGATGTCTGGGGCTTGCAGCGCGAACCGGCTATTGCCGGTGTTGCCCGCGAGACGGGGGCAGGGCTTGTCATCATGCATACGACCCGCGACCGGGAAACCGATCCCGATGTCATTGAGGATCGCGCCGTTTTTCTAAAAAAGTCGCTGGAGATTGCCGCTGCGGCAGGCATTGATCGATCCCGCATCATGCTTGATCCGGGTTTCGGTTTCGGCAAGACCGTGGAGGAGGATGTGGTTTTGATGGCACGGATGGAGGAACTACATCGTTTCGGCTATCCGTGGCTGGTGGGCACATCGCGCAAACGCTTTGTGGGCACGATCACGGGCGAGACCGACCCTTTGAAGCGTGATATAGCTACGTCTGCGACCTCGGTTGCGTTGCGACTGGCAGGAGCCGACATCTTTCGCGTTCACAATGTCGCTTTTAATAGAGACGCACTTGCGATTGCGGATGCTATCCTGCAAGTGAAGCGCAGCGAGAATATGAGAAAGTGAAGCCGTGTACACGATCCGGATTATGAATTGCGCATTCTTTGCGCACCACGGCGTGTTCGATGAAGAACACAAACTCGGTCAGCGTTTTTATGTCGACGCCATTCTGGATGTCGATCCCGGCAATGCGCTGGAAAGCGATGATATTGAAGGGACCGTCCATTATGGAACGGCTTTCACGGTGATCGAGGAAATCATCACCGGTCGCCAGCGCTATCTGATCGAAACGCTGGCGCTTGATGTCGCCAAGGCTCTGAGCAAGCGGTTTCCTCAAATCAAGCGCGCCGAAATCACCATTCGCAAGCCCAATGCGCCAGTTCCAGGTGTTCTGGATCATGTTGAGGTCACGGTGGTTCATCCGCAGTGAGTGCAGTCGCAGGACCCTATCGCGCCTGGCTTGGCCTCGGCGGGAATATTGACGATCCCGTTCTTTCTATGGGCAGCGCACTGCGCATGCTGGATGCGCGCGCGGATACTAGTGTGGTCGCCGTTTCACCCGTTTATCGCACTCCGCCATGGGGCAAGACCGATCAGGCCTGGTTTCACAATGCCTGTGCCGAGCTGCGAACCACGCTCGAACCGCTGGAACTGATCGCGACATGTCTCGACGTGGAGCGCTCGCTGAAACGCGTTCGGCTGGAGCGTTGGGGGCCGCGCATCATCGATATCGACATTCTGGCGATGCAAGATGCTGCCGGGCAGCCTGTTGCGATGGCGCTGCCGGAACTCCAGTTGCCGCATCCGCGCATGCAGGAGCGGGCATTTGTGCTTGTGCCACTCAGCGATATCGCACCATCCTTGAAAGTCGCCGGGCGAACGGTTGCAGAATGGAAAGCGGACGTTCCATCATCCGAAATAGAAAAAGCCCGCACGGATGCGGGCTGGTGGAACCAATAAAACTGTAAAAGTCAGTTCTTGGCGATGCTGCCGACGGCGACATTATCAATGCGCTTGAGGCTCATGCCGATAACCGGAACGAGTTCCTTTTCGACACGCACCGACACGGTGACATTCATCGTGTTCTGATCGGAAATGCGGGCCAGCATGGCGCCGTTCAGCTGTTTGCGATTGAGGCCGAACACCATCTTGTTGCCGCTGACGGAACCGGACGTAACGTCGAGGCCTTTGCCTTCCGAACCATCATTGAACTTGCCGGAATAGCCAGAGCCGACGCGGGTGACGGTCGCCTTCATAGGCTGCGAAAAGACGCCGACGCGGCAGCTGCCATCCAGCGTCATGCCAACGGCATCATCCGGTGTGGTGCCAGCAAGATTGCAGACGAATTTGGTGCCCTTGTATTTGCCGGCAACGATTTCGCCCGGGCCGGACCACTGGCCTTCGATCGTCTGGAAAAACTGCTTGTCCTTGTCTGCGGCCAGAACCGGCGCAGCGGAAAGCGAGACGGGCAGCAGCGTCAGGCAGGCAGCGATGCAATTCTTCATATTCGGCTCTGTCCCGGAATTTGCGACCTTTACTGGACGCCATTCCTAATCGTTGTTGGTCAGTATGTCACGACCGAATGTCGTGTCATACGCTGCAAAAAGCCGGAATAACCGGCACTATCAGAAACAACGGACTGGATGGGCACACCGAAACAGGATTGTGCCAAACGACCAGTTCGCGCGATTCTGACGCAGGATTTCTATCCGCTAATAATCGTCGCGAATGGTTAACGCTTGGTTTTTATCGGGCTGGAAGTCAGTGGGTTTTCCCGGAAAAACTCATGGTTGGGCCTTGGGCGCTGCAGCCTTGCCAGACCTGGGCGCGGCGCTTCTGTCGCCATTGACGCGGGCCAGATCGCCGATGAAATCGCTGATACCGGGGCGCTTTTCAGCGTTAAACGGGAAGGGGCGCACGACCTCCATCGCTGCTATGCCGATCCGCGCCGTCATGAGGCCGTTCACCACGCCTTCGCCAAGCTTGGCCGACAGCCGCGACGCCAGACCCTGCCCGACCAGTTGCTGAATCACGCTGTCGCCCATGGCAATGGTGCCAGTGACCGCCAGATGGGCGAGAACGCGCCGCGCGAGCTTGATAAAGCCTAGCGTACCGGGCCTGCCGCCATAAAGCTGCGACAGCCTGCGAATGAGCCGCGCCGATTCGAAAATCACATAGCCAATATCGACAAGCGCCCGCGGGCTGATCGCCGTCACAATCGATACGCGCTTCGACGCGTTGAGAATGAGCGCGCGCGCTTCACGGTCGAGCGGGCGCAGAATTTCCGTTTCCGCGAGTCGGATCAGATCGCGCCCATCGATGATGTCGTCGGTCAAACCGTCCAGAAGCTGACGTCCACGCGCCGTTTCCGGCAGGTTGGCCGCAATGGCGCGCAATTCATCGACCGCTTTGCGCGCAGCCGCCATGTCATCGCGCTCTGCGGCGTCCGCCGCATCCCTGCGCAAATGCTGCACGGAGGCGAGGCGTCTCAGGGCCAGCAATTCACGGGTTATGATGGCGATGAAAGCGGCGAGGGCGACGAGTGCTACCGCCAGAGCGGTCCAGCCGAGCCAACCTGCACGGGCAAAAAGCGCCTGAATGAGATCTTCGGTCCAGATGCCAACGGCAAAAGAAACCAGAACACCCAGTGCGCCGGTCAATATCTTGCCGAGCGACCATCCGCCAAACCAGCCCTTGCGCTTCGGTGCTTCGAAGGCTGGATCAAGAACTTCGAGTTCGGCGGCTTCTTCGTCGCTGAGTTCGAAAATATCCGGCTCTACGACGATCTGCTCCAAATCTTTGACGGCACGGGGTCGGCGCGGCGTCTCGTCAGGCGCTTCCGGTACCGGTTGAACGCGTGGCTGGGGGGCAACCTTGAAGGAGGTCGGTTTGCGCGGTGTGTCATCGCTCATGCCAGACGATCTCCGATCAGGAACTGAAGGGCGCGGTCGAGCCTTATATGAGGAAGCGATAGCGTCACACCCTCGGCGGTGCGTTCAAGGCGCGGGGGGCGGAACCGCACGAAGCGAATGGCAGGGTCTTCCGGTGTGGAAACCTGTTCAAAGATCGCATTAGGATTCTTTGGCAAGTCTCCAGGAAATATAGCTGTTTCTGTTTCACCATCGAAAACATCGCCGTCGATACGTTCGCCCTTGAGAGGCGTCCCGACGATGACCGGAAGAACCTCTTTTCCCTGTGTCACAGTCGCTTCGCGGGTTGCGCGCACGGCTGCCATGGCCAGAACATCGATGTCTGCGCCCGAAAAATTGGCGCGCTCGATGGCGCGTTCTACAAGACGACGTACAATGGCCTGCAAACGATCATGGCTTTCATGATGCAGATGGTCGGCCTTGGTTGCGGCCACCAGAATTCGCCCGATACGGCGCTGGATAAGGCCGGTCAGCAGATTGGAGCGTCCGGGACGGAAACAGGACAGGATATCGGTCAGTGCACGTTCGAGGTCCGCCACCACGGCGCCTCCGGCATTCATGGCCTGCATCGCGTCGATCAGCACGATCTGGCGGTCCAGCCGAGCAATATGCTCGCGAAAGAACGGTTTCACGACATAGGTTTTATAGGCCTCATAGCGCCGTTCCATCATGGCCGCGAGCGATCCGGCCTTGATGTCTTCAGGTGCAAGGTTGGGTAGTGGCGCAAAGGTCAGCGCAGGCGAGCCATCAAGATCGCCAGGCATCAGGAAGCGACCGGGCGGCAGGGTGGACAATGCGCGTTCGTCCGCTTTTCCGGCCCGCAGATAGGCGGTAAAACTTTTTGCCAGCCGCTGCGCCGTCAGTTCATCCGCCTTTTCGGCTGGATCGACCGAGGCGGCATCCGCCAGCCACGGCTGCGCCAGATCGATATGGGTCGGTTCGTTGGCCAAGGCGAAGGAATCTGCGCTGAATTCGGCATAGTTCTTGCCGAGCAGTGGCAGATCGAGCAGCCATTCGCCGGGATAATCGACAATATCGACCGAGAGTCGTCCGGGAGACAGCCATCGCCCCCATGCTGATGCGGTTTCATACTCAATGGTCAGACGAAGCTGCGAAATGGCACGAGTGGAATCCGGCCAGACGCGTTCGTCGATAAGCGCCGACAGATGTTCTTCATATTGAAAACGCGGAACAGCGTCATCGGGCTGCGGCTCCAGAAGCGCGCGGGAGATCCGCCCCGACTTATACGCTTCGAACATCGGCAGCCTGCCGCCATGAACGAGATTATGGACCAGTGCGGTGATGAAAACCGTTTTACCCGCGCGGGACAGGCCCGTCACCCCAAGGCGCAGCGATGGTGAAAGAAGCCCGGTCGCACGTTCCGTCAGTGTGTCCAGTGCGATTTTGGCTTCATCGCCGATGCTGGTAAGCTTTGCCAATGATGTCCTCGCAGGGTGAATCTCGGTTCACGTATAAATAAGATGACGAACCCTTTTCGCAAGACGAAGGCGCGTCAGGCTCCCGGCTGCGGAAAACTTTCAAGAAATCCGTGTTCGCGGCTGAGATCGCTCAGCTTTTCAGAAAAAATGATTGTTGCGAGGGCGGCGGTGGGGAAACCGGCATGCAGACGGTCAAGGCTCTCCCGGTCGCCTTTGGCGCACAAGGCAAGCGCCAGATCTTCCATGCTCGGATTATGCCCGACCAGCATCAGCGTCTCGACATCGCCATGCGCGCGAATGGAGCGCAGATATTCCGCTGCGCCGCCGCTATAGATTTCGTCGTCTATGATGGTTTCGACCTCGACGCCCAGCCTTGTCTGCAGGCCGAAGGCGGTTTCCCGCGTACGGCAGGAGCCGGAAAGCACCACGCGGTCAGGCAGAAGGCCTGTCGCGCGCATCGCCTCGGCGAGCCTGTCGAGCGCGTTGTGGCCTTCCACATCCAGCGGCCTGTCGTAATCCTTCATTCCGGGCTTTGCCCAGACGGCTTTGGCATGTCGTAGGAGAAGCAAGCGACTCATCTGTACCGTCCCGAACGTGGCTACACAGATGTTTTGCCATGATTTTCGCTAAAATGCGCGGTTGCTGCGTCATGTGGCGTAATTTTCCACCGTTGCCTGACGTTTTTCACAGCGGATTGGTGCTGATTTATTGGGCATAATAGAGCAACGGTAACGGAATTGCTGAGATCATGTTTCCCGTTGCAATCTATTTTTAATCCTCGGTGTCATCTTCCAGACATAATGGCCGGAGTATCTGTTGCGCGCGCGATTTGCACAAATTTTTTGCAAATACACACAAAATTGATGCACTAAAAAGTAGTGGGATACGTTTCTTTGATGTTGTGTCGACTGGACGATGGACTTATATAACCGCACGCGTCTCCTAGATGTGGGGTGATTCAGAATGAGTGAATTAATCGACCTTGACTATAGGCCCACTGAAGACGAACCGTTCATGAATGAACGGCAGAAGTCTTACTTCCGAGCGAAACTAATCGCCTGGAGGAATGATATTCTTCGCGAAGCGCGTGAAACGCTTGATGCGCTACAGCAGGAAAATGCAAACCATCCCGATCTGGCGGATAGGGCATCCTCCGAAACGGACCGGGCAATCGAGCTTAGGGCTCGCGACAGACAGCGGAAGCTGATTTCTAAGATTGATGCGGCTTTGAGCCGGATTGACGAAGGCACTTATGGTTTCTGCGAAGAAACCGGCGAGCCGATCAGCCTGAAGCGTCTGGATGCACGCCCAATTGCGACATTGTCCATTGAGGCGCAGGAACGTCATGAGCGTCGTGAAAAAGTTTATCGCGACGACTAAAACATAACGTTGGTTTGAGAAATTTCAAAGGCTGCGGGTGACCGCAGCCTTTTGTTTTTGCATGCCCGCCAAACTAAAAGCGCCAGCGGCATAACCGCTGGCGCTTTTAGCGCCGTTCCGCTTAAAACGGAATCGTAGAACTGCTCTATCTATTTGTCTTTACGCATTATCCTACGCATCGAAGCAGGATCAGAA
Organism: Ochrobactrum teleogrylli; assembly: GCF_006376685.1. Lineage (GTDB taxonomy): Bacteria > Pseudomonadota > Alphaproteobacteria > Rhizobiales > Rhizobiaceae > Brucella > Brucella teleogrylli. The sequence continues at coordinate 207,812 of NZ_VEWL01000007.1, forward strand.
ATCAGTCCAGTGGACTGATTTCCCTGCGTAGGCGCTTCGCACTTCTGCTGGAAATGCTCCAGGCCGAAACGAGAACCGCCTGCTTACGGGCGGGTTTCGTTCTTCGTCAGTTCACCGAGAAGCTTTTCCATCTCATCTTCAATATCATCCGACGTCGTGTCGTCGGTTGCCGAAATGTCAAGCGAGCTCAAAAGTTCGCTTTCGAAGAAATCAGTCGTCAAATCCGCTTCCGGTTCAAGCGTTTCTTCCTTCACGGGTGTCACTTCCGTTTCAAGATCGGCCATGATGGCGTCGTGCAACGCACCCCCCAGTCCTTCCAGATCGTCATCTTCCGTTGCCGCTGTCGGCTGGACCGGTGCGGCGATGGCAACTTCCGGCTCGACGCGCTTCGGTTCGGATACATTGCTGAAATCCGGTGTCACGGTGGACGAAACGGACGGGCTCGTCACGTCGAGCGAAGGCGTGGGCGTGTTTGTCACGGCGGCTACCGGTTCACGCTCCGGCACGATGCTGCCGAGATTTGCCGAGGCGACCGTTGCAGCAGCAGCGCCAGCTGTTGCGGCGGTGGTTCCCAGGTTTGACGTAGAGCTGACCACGCCGCGCGATACCTGGCTCAGCGGATAGGCAGGATGAGCACGGGCAGGCGGCTGCGACGGCTGTGGTGGCTGGGCTGGAAGCACCGTGCGCGGCTGCGGCGGATAATTGGGTGCGGGGCGCGGTTGCGGACGGTTCTGTGGTGCGGCCTGTACGGGCGGCGCGACCGGAGGGCGGATAGGGGCCTGCGGGGCGGCGGGAGTGACCGTCGGTGTCACCGGCGGGCGCGGCGGTACGCGCGGCGCAGCAACTTGCGGGGCTTCGTGTCGGACCGGCTCTTCCTTCGGCGGTTCCGGCTTGCGGTAGACCGGCGTTTCGATGGCCGAACTCAGCTGGATCGCTTCTTCCTTGGCCGGCGTCGGTTCTGGCGCGGATGTCTGTGACGACAAAGCCGGACGCTCGTTCACATCGCTTGTGATCGTCGCTTCATGTTGACGAAAACGCTCGATATGTTCCGGCTCGATACGCGAGTTCTGCACGCGGGCATGGGCGCGTGATTCCATAACGATGTTCTGTTCGACAACCACATCCGTCGGGCCACCGATAAGCAGCAGATGCTCGACATCGTCGCGACGGATGAGAACCAGCTTGCGGCGGCTATCCACGGCTGCGGCATCCATGACGGAGAGGCGCGGCTGGCGTGTCCGACCGTTCGAGACGAAAGTACCACCGCTGAAACGGCGGATGATACTCAAAACAACGAAAATTCCGCCGAGAATGATCGCAAATATAAGCACAAAGCCGACAATATTAGCCGCGCTTTCTCCAACGATGCCGCTGAGCCATTCCTTCATGCGGATACCCTCTTAAATTCAATATTCGAAAAACCCGACGAGCGGAGATTGTGCATCCCCCGACATTCCGCATCATCGCGCAACTTGCACTTTCCAGGACAGTAGTTGAATTTGCAAGCGTTGGGAATGTTCCATCGAATTGCGAGAAATCTATGATCCCCAACCAAAACGGTGAAAAACAACTGCATTTACACCGTTTCCGTGTAGCAACGCTTGTGCTGCTCGCCGATTAAAGCATTCTGCGAATCGGATATACCCAGATGCATGGCGTTTCGCCCCGCTGCGCGATCGATTATGGAGAACGCGCAAGAAGATGGGTGGCGACAGGATCGGGTTGCTTAATGAGTGAAAAGACGTCTTGGCTGATCGAAACAATGCACGGCACATTCACGGCCTGCGCAGAACAGTCATGCAGTATGGAAGGTCGGTGGGCTTGATGTCTCGACAGACGGACAACGCATATCCGAAACCGCTCGTTACACCGAAGCGCAATTCCAGCGGCGCGCTGCGTCTGCTGATCGTCGGCCTTTTGCTGACCGGGCTGGCGGTTGTCTATTTCCTGTTTCGCGACCGGATTGGCGATGGTTTCGCGCTCATCCTGATGGGCATTCTGTCGATGGTCGGTGTCTTCTATCTTCTGGGCGCGGCCACGGGCCTCATTCAGTTCAGCCAGCGCAAAGGCGGGCAGGATCTGGCGCATTCCTTCATGGATTCGCAGCCGGAAGGTACTGTCATCTCCGATTCTCGCGGCCAGATCGTTTATGCCAATCAGGCTTATGCCAACATGACCGGCGTTGCCAATGCCGACGGCATCCGCTCGCTTGACAATGTGCTGACGGCGGAACCGGCAGCATCCGACGCGATTTACCGTCTGACGAATGCCGTACGTGACGGTCTTTCCGGGCAGGAGGAAGTGCGACTGTCTGGCGGGCTGTCCCGTGAAGCGCATGGTTCGCTTGCACCGGTCTGGTATCGGATCAAGGCTCGTCCCATCGAAGCGGGGCAGGATTACAAAGGCCCGCTCGTCGCTTGGCAGATTGCCGACATTTCAGAAGAACGCGCCGAACAGGAACGCTTCTTTCAGGAATTGCAGGAAGCGATCAATCATCTCGATCATGCACCGGCAGGCTTCTTCTCTGCCGATCCGTCGGGCCGCATCATCTATCTCAACGCCACTTTGGCGGAATGGCTGGGCGTCGATCTCACAGCCTTCACACCGGGCTCGCTGACGCTCAACGAAATCGTAGCGGGCAGCGGCATGGCGCTGATCAAGGCCGTCAAGGCCGAGCCCGGCACCAGCCGCAACACGGTGATCGATCTCGATCTCATCAAGCGCAATGGCCAGAGCCTGGCCGTGCGGTTTTATCACCGTGTACAGGCGGCGCGCGACGGGACGCGCGGCACCAGTCGCACCATCGTTCTGGATCGTGCGGAGGGGGATGATTCCTCGGCTGCACTGCGTTCGGCAGAAGTTCGGTTCACGCGATTCTTCAATTCCGCGCCGATGGCCATTGCCGCCGTCGATGCGCAAGGGCACACGCTACGCACCAATGCGCGCTTCCTCGATATTTTCTCGTCCGTTGTGGATCGCGATTCCGTCGATCGCCGCGTGAAGCTCGAAAATGTCGTGCATGAGCGCGACCGCGAAGTCTTCACCAAGGCGCTTGCCGCGGCATTTGCGGGCCAGGCGAGTATCTCGCCCGTCGATACTGTGCTTCCGGGTAATGAAGAACGGCATATCCGTTTTTATATGAGCCCGGTCAGCGATATGGGTGGGGAATCGTCGGAAGAAGCCGCGATCATATCCGCCGTTGAAACGACGGAACAGAAAGCGCTCGAAAACCAGATGGCGCAGAGCCAGAAGATGCAGGCTGTGGGCCAGCTTGCCGGTGGTATCGCGCATGATTTCAACAACGTTTTGACGGCAATCATCATGTCGTCGGACCTGCTTCTGACCAATCATCGCGCGTCCGATCCGTCTTTCCCGGACATTATGAACATCAAGCAGAACGCAAACCGTGCCGCTTCGCTCGTGCGCCAGTTGCTTGCGTTCTCGCGCCGCCAGACGCTGCGTCCGGAAGTGCTGGACCTGACCGATGTTCTGGCCGATCTGCGCATGTTGCTGGCGCGCCTTGTCGGCAAGGATATCGAACTGAAGATTGATCATGGCCGCGACCTGTGGCCAGTCAAAGCCGATCTTGGCCAGTTCGAGCAGGTCGCCGTCAATCTCGCCGTCAATGCGCGCGATGCTATGCCTGAGGGCGGTGCAATCACGCTGCGGACCCGCAACGTGCCCGTCCATGAAGCGGCAAAGCTCAATTATCGCGATCTTCCTGAAGCCGATTATGTCGTCTTCGAGGTGGAAGACACCGGCACGGGCATTCCAGCCGATGTGCTTGAAAAGATTTTTGAGCCATTCTTCACCACCAAGGAAGTCGGCAAGGGCACCGGTCTTGGTCTATCGATGGTCTATGGCATCATCAAGCAAACCGGCGGCTTCATCTATTGCGATTCCGAAGTCGGCAAGGGGACGACCTTCAAGATATTCCTGCCACGCCTTATCGTGGAAAAGAGTGCCGAAGACACGCCCGTCGCGGTCAAGGAAAAGAAGGTCGAAAAGGCAACGGACCTGTCCGGTTCCGCTACCGTCCTGCTCGTGGAAGACGAGGATGCCGTGCGTATGGGCGGCGTGCGCGCACTCCAGTCGCGCGGCTATACGGTGCATGAAGCGGCTTCCGGCGTGGAAGCGCTGGAAATCATGGAAGAGCTGGGCGGCGAGGTGGATATCGTCGTATCCGACGTGGTCATGCCTGAAATGGACGGCCCGACGCTGTTGCGTGAGCTGCGCAAGACCTACCCGGATATCAAATTCGTGTTTGTTTCCGGTTATGCGGAAGACGCCTTCGCCCGCAATCTGCCCGCGGATGCAAAGTTCGGATTCCTGCCAAAACCGTTTTCGCTCAAGCAGTTGGCGACCACCGTCAAGGAAATGCTGGAGAAGCAGGACTGATGGATTTTACGTCCACGTTTCAGCAAGACAGACATGCGTAGCGGTCGCATTGCGGTTTTCGGCGGCGGTCCGTCTGGACTGATTGCAGCCGAAAAACTGTCTGCGCTCGGATACGCCGTGACCGTCTATGAGCAGATGCCGACGGTTGGACGGAAATTTCTGCTGGCTGGAAAATCTGGCCTTAACATCACTCATGCGGAAGATTTCGCGGTCTTCGCAAGCCGTTTCGGCGCGGCCAATGCCCGGCTTCTGCCAATGCTGCAAAAGTTTGGGCCTCAACAACTACGCGACTGGGCTGACGGGCTTGGCGCTGAAACCTTTGTGGGGTCCTCGGATCGGGTGTTTCCCAAGGCGATGAAAGCCTCGCCGCTTCTGCGCGCATGGGGACGCCGTCTGGAAGCGCAAGGCGTGCGGGTGCTGACGCGCCATCGCTGGGTGGGCTTTGAAGGCAATAGGCCTGTTGTGGAAACGGCCAATGGCCGCGAAACCGTCGAATGCGATGCTGCGCTATTTGCTTTTGGCGGCGGAAGCTGGCCGAAACTCGGTTCAAATGGCACCTGGGTGCCACATTTTGCCGAGAAGGGCATTACGATCGCGCCGCTGCGTTCCGCAAATTGTGGATTCGATGTTGCCTGGAGTGAGCATCTGGTGAGCCGTTTTGCAGGCGAACCAGTCAAATCCGTCACCATCACAAGCGCTGCGGGGACAACACAGGGCGAGTTCGTCATCACGAAAACGGGTGTTGAAGGTGGCCTTGTTTACGCGCACGCAGCCGCCTTGCGGGACGCGCTGGAAGCAGACGGGCGGGCCGATCTGGTGCTCGATCTTGCGCCGGGGCGTAGCGTTGAGCGGCTCAAAGCCGATCTGGAACGACAGGACAGCAAGCTCAGCTTTGGCAATCTTTTGCGGAAGGGCGCTGGCTTGACCGGCGTGAAGGCAGCGCTTGTTGCTGAATATCTGCGCGATAAAAATCCTGACAAGCTGGCGCATGCCATCAAGGCGCTTCGCGTCCCTTTGCTGCGTACCCGTCCGATAGATGAGGTCATTTCTTCGGCTGGCGGTATCGTGTGGGATGAGATCGACCAGAATCAGATGTTGCAGAAAATGCCCGGCCTCTTTGTTGCCGGTGAGATGGTCGATTGGGAAGCACCCACCGGCGGCTATCTTTTAACGGCCTGTTTCGCAATGGGCGTTGCCGCAGCCGAAGGTATTGATGACTGGCTACAGGTATCCTGAGCGAATTTGAAAGCTGATTGAGAAATGGCGCACCCGACAGGATTCGAACCTGTGACCTCTGCCTTCGGAGGGCAGTCACATGGTGTTTTTCATCAAGCACTTATCAATAAAATCAATTATTTAGTGTCGCCATCTGTCGCTGGAAGTCGCCATTTGTCGCTACTTACTGTGCCAAAATTGTGCCAAATGTGCCAGTAAAAAGTGACCTCTGCCCCGATTTCCTTGCGGATATCTCAACTCGGAGACTTATAGCGACATTCAGCGACAAAAGGGATTGACGACCGCAAAAATCGCGGTCAGCCTATTTGTAGGTGTTGCCTTTATATCTTTCTCTTAATGCACCCCGGTTACGTGGCATTCCACGGCGTGAAGCGGTTCACGCAGATACGGTGAAGACAGATCAGCATAAGCAGCTATTCCGTCAGTGCGTGAGGCAAACGCATGACTCCAGACTACAGGAGTCGTGTGTCTATGGAACCGCACACCCCCTTGCTGCTCGATTATGATAATGCCGCTGCTGTTCTCGGCCTTTCCCGTCCAGCTCTTCGCGACCTCGTTTACAAGCGTCGTGGTCCCGCAACCGTCAATATCGGTCGGCGCACGATGTTCGCTTACAAGGACCTTGAATCTTGGGTCGATCAGCACCGCAAACCAACGCCACCTTTACCAATTGTCGAAATGCCGAAACGCAAGCGTGGTCGTCCATCTATCGCGGATAAAATGGCTCGTGGCGAAATCTGATGTTTGAAGTCGCTAGCAATAGTGTTGGCGACCTCCTGTTCATCGCAGAAAATATGCACCGTTCTTATGTCTGCCTACATCGGTCGGTTTGATCGCTTATGGACGAGCGCGAGCGTTCCCTACGGTCATCCAGCTAATCAACCCTATTCCCGATGTTTTCGGCTTCCAGAACGGTCGCATAGGGCGACTGACAAGGAGGCCAAACAATGTTGCTTACACGCGAACTCCGCACCGCTCTTCGTCACAACGCAAACCAGTCCGAAATCGCGGAGCGCGATCACAGGCCAGTCGTGAAGTTTTTTACGCCCGACGCTCAGGCAACCTGGTTGTTTTCCGAACTCGCTGCAGACGAGGATACCCTTTACGGCCTCTGCGACCTCGGACATGGCTCTCCCGAACTTGGGTATGCCTCTCTCAGTGAACTCAGTTCCCTCAGAGGCCCTATGCGCCTCTTGGTCGAGCGCGACCGCCACTTTCGCGCAGACAAGCCGCTTTCGGCCTATGCAGCCGAAGCTCGCGCAAAGGGCAGGATAGTCACTTAAGCGACTATCCCCATCCGCCACGAGCGCTATAAAACGATCACGGTGTAACAACTCATCAGCCTTTACCAACAAGCTTTTGAAGTTGGCCGAGCAAATCGATACCTCGCTCAATGCCTTTAAACTCAGCTTTCTCCATCAAATTGCTATCTTGTGAATGATCGTCAGCGCCGAATATGCGCTTGCTCAATTCTTCTTTGAGCGCTCTTTGAGCTTCTTCTGGCAGATTAGCGATAAACGGATCAAACGCCTGCACTTGAAGGAAAAACGTGCGCGATTTTCTTTCATTAATACGGTGCAGGGTGGATTGCTTGGATGCGTACACTGCGAACGATAGCAATAGCGCGGTGAGCGATACGGATTTGGCGACTTGCATCCAGAATAGCTTTTCTGGATAAAGTACTGGCGTAAACCAAAACAGGCTTGCGAGGAGCCATAAGATCGTTGCGATAATACAAGCAATCGCGCCTTTTCGCCAAAGTTGTGCGGCGTCATATTCTCTGTCTGCTATACTCTTATAACCGCCTGTCACGCTGTCATGCGCCACAAGATTATGCAGTTTCACGATGTCTTCGTGTCTTTTTTTGGCGTCTTTATTTATTTCTTCAATGGCTTTATCAAATAAAGATTGCTTCTCTATCAAAGCAACGTTGTTTGATTCAATTAATGTTTCGCTCTCAGCCTTAAATTTCTCTCTGAAATCGTCCATTTCCTTCGCGAACTTCTCATCACGAAGCTGTTTATCATTCGCAAAGTCCGATTTCTGGCTGGTTAGGATACTTGAAGAACTGCTATTCCATTCTTCAATTGTTTTGTTGATTTCGGCTTCAATAGCGTCCGCTTTAGCACTTATAGACGTGACGTTATCGGCAGATTGTTTTGCTTTGGCTAGGCTAGCCTCAGCTTCAGCTTTAAACGCGAGAAAGCTCTCTTTGGTTTTCTTTGCGAAGTTTTCAAATGAGGAGGTTGCAGCGTCAATGTCTGCTTTGCGTGTAGAACGAGCAAATTTCAAAGAACTCAGTTGATATAAGTAACTAAGCGCAGGATTAATTTGTTCGTTTAATGCGTTGAAAAGCTTAGGATCGGAATTCTTGGCAAACTGCTCTACGGTTCCGATTGCTCCATGAGCATTGATTTGGTTATGAATTTGATTCAGCAGATCGATTGGTGCCAACTCTGGATCGAGGCCATTCAGTATTTGCTGCGCTAACTTTACTACCTTTAAAAATCTGGCGCGCTCTATAGCTTGTACGTCATCGATACTTTCAAGTTCTCTTGTCGCTTGTTCTTCGAAACGGTTCAGAACAGTGTTCAACGGATGTTTGGTTATTTGTTCTTGCCAGCGCTGCATATAAAGCCCCCATGTTACATGCGATTCCTTTTATCACAGTCTCAGCCTGGCTACAGCGCAATTTGGTTGGCACGCTCTGCCTTCACCTGTCGCCTATCGGCTTGAAAAACAGGAAGTGGAGTTGCAGGCAACTCATCTCAAATCAGGATGATTTGAAATAAATTGAGTTTGTCACCTATAGGTGACATCTCTCTTTGTTCCTGCTATGTTCCATGTCCGTGCCAATTCAGAATCGAGGTGTGGAAAATGTCGGAACCGTCAGAAATTAAGCTTGTCTTAAAATGGCGAAAAACATGGAATGACCGGGAAGACGATTTCGTCGCCAGCGCGCCCAATTTCCCTGGAAATGTAGGACGATTTCATAAACATATCGCCAGTTCGGAAGGCGGTTGGTCGTGGTCTTTTCAAGCAATGGATTTGCCTGTCTCCCGTGGTTCTTTGGGCGAAACATCAGGCATTGAGCCATCCGCTCGCGAAGCTGCAGAGAAGATAGAGGATATATGGTTTCGCGTCGTAAAAGGCACTGAATACGAGGAAACCGAGCCATCAGATGAACCAAAACCGAATGCGTATGCCGCCGCGAAAGGCCTCTGAATCGCCCGTTTTCTGTGGGTTCAGGTAAGGCAGGCATCAAACTTGCGCTTTAAATGGCACTTCTAGCGCCTTCATTTTTGCGCCCAACGCCCAAAATCTGGATTTCAGGCCGCTAAGTCCAACTTTTCGGGCTTTGCCCGTTGCATGCCGGATTCGAGAAATTCAGCATACAGGCGAACGGCGGCGCGCAAATCAGATCGTATCTTTGGTGCAATCTCTTGGAAATTCGGCAGGGCATCCAGCCTAGCCAATTCGATTCCAGTATCATTAAAAGTCCGACCGCCGAGCAAACGCCTAGCCTTTAGCAATTGCGATTTCACATTCCTTGCAGACTGATATGAGCGGCCCCGCTGCATAAGCCAACGCGTAAAATTTCCTTGTATTGCAGGCAGATTTTCGCCTGTTTGGCGGCTCAAGATCACTTTGCCGATAGCCTTTGCCAAACCTACAGGGACCGCGTTCGCAATGAGTTTCATATTCTCGTGCTTTGAACTGCCTCGCCATTCCCAGTCTGTCGGAAAACCTTGCAGTTGCCCTATCTGTGCCAGCGACGGCACCACAGTTCCGGTAGCCACTTCACGCCCCTCGGGGATAGGACGCCACGACGATGCAATTATGGTCGGCGCAGGCTCGCAGGCCTGCCAAACGGCCTTGTTCATGCGAAATCGTGGATAGAGAAATATTGGCGGACAATCCGCCCCGAAAACGTCGCCAAGTGTTGTTTGCTGCTCAGATCGTGCTTCCATAAGCGCCGAGCTTAAAAAGCCGTCTCTTTCGCCAAGACGGCCTATAATAAATAGGCGTTTCCGAGATTGGGCGACACCGTAATACGAAGCGTCAAGTTTCGCTTCCGTCAGACCGTACCCCGCTCGGACCAATATTGTCCGTGCTTCTGCCCAAACCCTGGATCTGCGGGCCTGTTCAACATTTTCCATCAAGAACCATTGTGGCCTCGCAATAGTGACGAGCATGGCAAACGCCTTCGTCATATTCGCGTTTTCGCCTTCCTGTCTCTCCCCCGCAACCGAATAGTCCTGACATGGTGGGCCTCCGGCTATCATGTCCGGTTGCAGGCTGGATAGCATCGGGCCGATACCGAGAATGTCATTTAGATTATGCGCCCATACATGACTTCCGATATTTGCGCGATATGTGGAAATCGCAGGCTGCCAATTGTCGTAAGCCCTAATTACATCAAAGCCCGCATTCCGAAGCCCGCAGGACATGCCGCCCGCACCACAAAACAGATCAATTACCCGCACAATTACCCGCCTTCTTGTAATGGAATATTCCGTTACAAGAATTGTCGGATCAGACAATGCTAAAATCAAATTTTTCACAGTCCGCCGACAGGTTTTGTAACTGTCGGCGGATGATTGAAATATTAGCTCATGGGCGGAAGGTTAGTATGTAGATCAGGAAACGCTGAGTAAATCTTGTCCGTTATGACGCTTAATGCCTTTCGCTTCCGCTCCGTAAGCTCGACTTCAATCCGTCGCCCTTCGAAGGTTGTGACGTAAGTATCTTCCACTATCCTGCCAGGAAGGTATTCCTTCATATGGCCATGATCGACTGCGTGTTTCTTTACGGCGTCCAAAGAGGAAATAGCTTCGGCTCTATGACCTGCAGCATGTCTTGCGTCGTTGTAGTTTGGGAAATTGGTTTCAAGATCACGATTAGCTTCACGTAACAGATCATGCTTGGTTATCGCACGAATAGTGGGTGTGTCTTTCATCGTTGAACGAATGGCATTTAAGGACTTCCCGAAATGAAAAACTGTCATACAAGCTTCTCGGCCAGCCATTTGATTCCAAAGATCCAGCGCATGCATATTCTTTGTAAATTCGATTGTACCCCTAATATTGACGTTCTGAACTTGTTTTCTGAGGCCGTCGATATGAAGGTGCAGACCAATTGCGGCGGCATAGTCGTTAACATAAGCGTTTAATGCTTGAAGATTGTAAATCAGCATCATCGAATGATACTGTTCATCGTCATCTTTTATCGTGTTGATAAATGCTTGTAGCTTTCCCATATCGTGCACACCGGGTTCGCTAGTATCAAATACATTCATAGTCCCCCCCCAATTTGATTAAGCCCTTAATAAATGAGAATGAATTCCCCAAAAGCAAGCCCCACTCATCTTCCAAATCTCGAAGCTCTTTTCTGTCAACTTTTTGGTGGAATTTTCCGCTCATCAGAATGGGATTTCGCCATGTGGACTTATATATCCAATAGGTGGGGCGTTAGCTCCCACCGTCTTGGGTAGGTGTTGATTATCTGGAGATGTATCTCTGAAAACAATATTATTTTCAATCCCTTGAGACATACCACTTTCGGATTCGATAGCAGCATTATGTTCCTCAACCATCTTCGCCGCTGTTTCTTCATCAACGATCTTCCACGCGTCGGGGGTTTTGATCATCTGTTCGCCAGACGTATCAAAAATCACAAAACGCCCGCTCGGACGTTCGCTGAATCCGAAACCAGCAGTTTGAGCCAATCCGAAAAACACCTTTCTAAACCGCCAAACGGTCAATTCACGGCCTTTGCGTTTTTCGACAAGTTTATCAACCGCGAATTTCAGCGCATTTGAAAACCCAAGGGATGCCGCAGCTTCCCGAATTTCCGCCTCTTGTGGCATGTCATTCTTGAAAACAAAACGCGCCACCGCCCCAAGTGCGCCAATTGTCTGACTAACCTCTTCGCCATAGCCATTTTCAGCCAGTTTCCGTAAGGGCATAGGCGGTAGTGGATCGACGGCCAGGCGATTGATAATCGTAGCGGATTCTGCAACCTCATCTACGTCAACCCCCATCATTTCCCATTCGGCCACCGCCTCACGTAGCCATTGCAACTCAATTGGGTCCATGTCCGAATCCGGCCACATGCCAATTGCTATGGCTGCATGCCACGCTTCCATTGCAGCCGCATCCGAATGCTCGCGTAGAACTATGTTCAGTCCAGCCAATGTCTCGTCGTCTTCGTCCAATCTCGCAATGTCCGCCCTTGTAGCTTCCGCTAGCTTCGACAACTCGCGCACCTTGATCATGTGACGCATAGCTATTGCCATTCTGGCATCTTCCGGCTCGAGGTCACCACGATGTGCGCATTTCCACAAAACATCCCAAATTTCATTGGGCGCACGACTGGAATCGAGCCCGATCCACGTATGTGTCCGAGTGCGGCGAATCCATTTCCAAGCGCGGTAACGCTCAGAATCCAGCATCTCTTTCACTGCCTTTTCCTCGCGCTTAAACTCCTTCCTTTCTTCGCCAAATAGCTTTTTATCGCCTATCTCTTTTTTCCATTGTTCAAATTTTTCGACCCGCTTCCGGTCAACCTTCTGCTCTTGTCTGGTCGAATATCTGGCTGCATATCGGGCTGCAGATGTAGCAGTCTCCGCCGAGCCATCGCTACTCGGTTTCGGGCTATAGCGCTTGTCAGTATCGCCAATAACGCGGGCATCGCATCCGCGATCCTGTCCCTTGCCGTCAGCCTCAAGACGTGTCGAAAATTTCTTACGGAATTCGTCGCAAACGCTCCGCGCTTCATCCAATGTCGGCACTGCCAATAGTATATGTCTGTGTGGTGATCCCGATTGCTGAGGCTGTCCGCACCACATTCCGGATGGTCGAATTTTCTTATTGCGAAGGATTTGAAGGACGATTTTCATATCGTCTTGAATCTTGTCCAATGCTTCCCACGGCCCGAATTTACGCGGATCGTGCTCACTGGTCCGTGTCTCTTCATTTGTCGCGTGACATACAAATTCGCCTGGTAGCGTGACCGTAATCCAGCAGACTTGCCAGCCCAATGCCTTCCAACGTGCAAGCATCATGTCAATCATCAGTGAGCGCTTTGCCGTCGCCTGTCGTTTCGCCTTTTCATTAAGCTCTATCATGGATATTTGCACGGTCGGATCATCGACTTTCACAAGTCGCAGACCCTGCAAAATTTCCTCCGTTAAATCGACATGCTCGCGATACAAGCCTACGAGATAATCACTCACATAAGTCGGTCTTGCCCATGCATTGCGACCGCCAACGGCCTTCAAAGCGCCCTCAACGCGCAAAATCGTCTTGCGCTGCAACTTCGCGATCTTACGCAGATGCCATCTTTCATCGCGGCGACGTCTCTGGTCTGGATGCTGGTTGATAAGATTGCCGTCTTTATCCTTGCACGGCCAATCAAGCGCATATGTAGCGGCCTCGTTTGCGGCCATCTCGCGTAGCTTCTCAGGCCGCAGGCCAAGCACTTCCAGCCCTTCCCATCCCACAAGTTCAATAATCAATTTCTCGCGTTCAACGCGGCGGGCATTGCTCAGTTTCTCCAAAAACTTGCGCCATTCTGGGGGTAAGAAACTGGCAACGTGCTCATGCGCCCGCGCTTTTTGCGCCAGTACCTTGTCGGATGGAGCGACAAACTCCACCGTGTGGCGAGGCAAAGCCTTTCGGCTCGGCTTTTCAGCCTCTTCCTCATCCAGCGCCGTGAAATCCGCTCGCAAACGCTCTTCCGGCGTTTCCGGCTCAATCTTGCCGTCAAGAAGATCATAAAAATCGATTTTTCCGCCGACAGAACCGCCGTTCTCAAATTCCGATTCAAATTCTTTTCTGAAAAACCCGCGCCCAAGCAACGGTGCAGCCGCCAGCCTTTGGGCTAGAAAACTCTTGCCTGCCGGAGCTTCGTCAACAAATTTTGCTTTTTGGGGTAGACTATTCTGTGTGCTGAAAACCGGGGTTTCCAGCAAGCGCGTCACCGCGTGTTAAATGGCGTCTTTACAATTTTAAGCGTCTGAATCATCATGATTTTAGTTCCTTAAAGACCCCTAGCCTTGCCGGGCTATGATGGGGTCTTTTTAGTTTGCCGCGCACATTTCACTTCTGTCAAATCCAGAGCCTGTGCTCGCCGACAGAAATGCCTCGCTGCATCAATCTGGATATAACCTTTGGCAGATGATCGCGAGTTCATTTGTCTATCAAGTGATCACACGTCTGAATACATCATTTAGGTATGCTTGTTCATGGATGCTGAAATGCGTGGTCCCGACCTTTTCAAAGCCCTGCTTTAGATAGAAGGCAATTGCCGGGGAGTTTTCGGAATTGGTGGTCAGCCAGACCGATGGAGCATCCGCAGTCCGTGCATAATTCAGCCCTTGCACCAGGAGCGCCTTGCCGAGACCTCTGCCATGGTGACGCGGCTGAACGTAAAGGGTCGATATCTCCATGGCCGAACAGTTCGCGACAGGAGCCACCTTTTCGTGGCTGATGCGGATAAACCCATCAAGGCCGTCCTCGTTCTCGGACACGATCACATGCTCGTTGGGATCTTCGAGCAGCGCTGCCAGCTTGGCCGATGTGAATTCGCTAAGGGCAAATTCTGCAAAGAAGGCATTCACGCCTCTCTTGATATAGGTCCCCAGCCAAACTTCGATTGAAATAGCGGCAAGGACTGGGGCATCAGACGGCCGCGCAATACGAAATTTCATATTTTAGTTTCCAGCATTCTACGGTTTCCGCTAGGTTTTAGTGGTATGTACTGGTGATAGCAATGTCGCGCGAATTCGCTTTCAGTCATGCGCTCAATTTCATCCGCACCGACACCAATGCTACGCAAAATCCTGTCAACTTTTTCACTAACCATATTAGCCCTCCGCATGGATTAGCCTTTGCCCAATACGACCAGTGCTTATCACGTCAAGAGAACGATTGAATAATATTATCGCAGAGGTGGAGATTGAACCTCATGCAGCGGGGTAACACTCGCTCTACCCAACGTCGATTTTTAGCGCCAAATCCGGCCATCGCCTTCACCGCGCCACGGGTCGCGGTTCAAGCGGGCCTCCTTAAGCGCCAAAAATAGGACATTGGGACCCGTCGCTCAGTGACGGCAGACTAGCCGACGCCTCCCTTCGGTCGCAATCCCGCCCGCCGATGCGGGCAGGATTGTTAAAAGCGTATGTCGGCCCGCCTGCCGTCAACCCCGCCGCGTAAGCCCCTATAATAATTGCAGGAATCCCAAAAATACCGCTTGCAATCCAAGTCGCGACTGGCTAAGAAGCGCATCCAACTTAAAGGCAACCATCATGGATAGGGTCACAGACATTCATTTTCCTCATCTACCGAGCCATTTCCGGGCGTCGGATCACATAGGGAAAACGATATATGTCTGCACCTCACGCCTTTTACGCTAGCGGCCATCCGTATTGCCTCATCAGAGAATGCTCCCGAACGGATAGCACATTGCCTCACCAGAATGCTCCCTATCCTCCGGTGAAC
>NZ_VEWL01000008.1 GCF_006376685.1 Ochrobactrum teleogrylli
TCAAGGCCAAGGTGGCGCTTGCCGCGATCAGAGGCGAGCAGACGCTGGTGGAATTATCCCAGCAGTTCGACGTGCATGCCAATCAGATCAAGCAGTGGAAAGAACAGCTTCTTGAGGGGGCGAGGTGGAAACGTCCTTGTCGGGATCGATACCGCCAGCGGCGAGCCAATAGCGAATCCACAGATCATGCGTGCCGCCGGGGAAAGTCATTGCGGCCTTCACCTCCTTGCCCTCGGCTTTCTTCTTTTCGAAGGCGGCCTTCAGCTTCGATGAATCGAGCTGAACACCAGTGCCGGCATATTCCTTCGCAACCGAAATGGCCTGACTGTCGTAGTTCAGCCGCGCCAGAAGGGCCATCGGCACCGGCTGGTTGTTTTGCGTCACCTTACCTGCATGGATCAGATAGGGGAGCGGGGAGAGAATGTGCGCGCCATCAATGCCGTTCGATGCTCCGCCCAGCACAAGATTGTCACGCGTGGCGCCCCATGACGCCTGCTTGGCAACCTCGACGTCCGGCAGGCCGTGCTTGTCGAACAGACCTTTTTCCTTGGCCACAATCAGCGGGGCTGCATCGGTCAGCGCGATGAAACCAAGCTTCGCGCCGCTGACTTCCGGCCCGCTGGCAGCCGCGAAAGCGCCGCCGGGCAAGGCCGAACGGATGGCGGTGAAGAGTGCCGCTGTGGCGCTGACTTTCAAAATGTTGCGCCGGGATATCCCGGTCGTGGTTTCTGCCTTCTCATGCATTGTCATCAGCTGGCTTCCCCTATGCTGGCCTTGGTGACTGTTCGTTCCGCCGTCTCAAATCTGGGCACAAAAAAACGCCGCCTGGAGATCGCATCCTCGAACCTTGCGTTCGTGGTGCAATTCCTTGCGACGTCGGTGTCGTGACAGGAGCGGTATGTGGCTCGCTTGTTGCTCCGGTCGCCGTTGACCGGTGCATAAATCTAACAAGCAAGGAACGTGCCAGACATTTAAAATATTTGCAAGTAGTTGAAAATACGAAGTTTAAAGGGGTGAGAAAATAGACAGCCGTGGCTAGGCATCAATATAGATCTGACTGTAATTTAGGCGATCATGACAAGATATGCGGCCCGGCGTGCAATCAATTTGGGCATCGCGGGTTAATCTCCTGCTGCGTGCGGATCGGCGAATGTCTCGCGACGCACATCGAAACCGCGCACATAGGTATCGATATCAGCCGGATCGAAAACCCTGCCGTCCATGAAACGATCATCCGCATGTGTCCCCTCTACCGTGCCCGGTATGAAGGGTGAAAGGGCGATCCCGAGAGCCGCACAGTAAAGATCTGGCCGGTAGGACTGGGCCACTTTTTGCTGTGCCGTCCGCGATGCCGCTACCTGTCCCCAGCGCACCATCTGGCTATAAATCCACATCGCATCGTTGGGGCGGGGGCAATTGGCAAGACCGGCATGGAAGTCGAAATAATGTTTGATGACACGCTGGTTCCCGCGCGCATCAAGATTGAACGTCCCGGCAAGTACGTTGCGAATGATATGCTGCGGCACGCCGAGATAACGCTCGTCTGCCAGAGTCTCGGCTAACGCATCATGGTTTTCGATGCTGTCGCACCAGCGTGCGGCCTTATCGAGGGCGACGATCAAACGGGCAACGGTTTCGGGGTGGGTCTCAGCCCATTCGGGGCGCATGCCGATGACTTTTTCGGGCGCGCTTGGCCAGATATCCTGTTTGGCAGCGACAATGCGCCCGGCGCCCCGTTCTGAGGCCACCATGTTCCATGGCGCTCCAACGCAGAAACCGTCGATAGCACCTGACGCCAGAGCGTCCGAGGTCAATGGCGGCGGCACGACGACCAATTTTACATCGCGGTCAGGATCAATGCCGCCTGCCGCCAGCCAGTAGCGAAACTCGTAATTATGCGACGAGAAAGGATAGGTCATTGCCAGCGTCAGGAGTGGTTCGCCGCGTGATTTCATGTAGTGCACGACGGATGCGAGCGCCTGCGCATTTTCCAGCGCATCAGCGGCTTCCGGTAGATCGGCGATTGTGCGCATCCGTTCATAAAGGCGCACTGAAAGGGTGATGGCGTTGCCACCGCGCCCCAGCGAGAACGGAGTTATCGTCGGCGATGGATTGGAGCCAAGCCCCAGCATGGATGCCACGGGCATGGGTGAAAGCATGTGTGCAATGTCGAATTGCCGGAAAGCGAGCCTGTCACGGACATTCGCCCATGAGACATCCTTGACGAGATCAAGGTTCAAGCCTTCCGCTCGAGCAAAACCAAACTCTGCCGCTGCAATCAGCACGGAAGCGTCCACCAGAGGAATAAACCCGGCGCGCAGCGTCCTGATTTCCTTGCCTGCTATGCCTGCTGGCGCGGCAAGCCCACTTCCGGTCTTGGTCAATCTGGTCGGCATGTTCACTTGCATACTCCCGGAATATTTGCCCCGGTTCTGAAATCTAAAGCTATTTCATCAGCAGTCCGGCTGCGGTCACGATACTTTGCGCAATGTCGGACATTTTCTCCTTTTCATTCATCGCAGTCTGTCGCAGCAGGGCAAAAGCGTCTTCTTCGGACAGGCCGCGCATTTTCATGAGAATGCCTTTGGCGCGCTCCACCACCTTGCGCTCCTCCAGTGCCGACTTTGCATCCGCAAGTTCGCGTTGCAGACGGCTGAATGCGTTGAACCGGCTGACGGCCATATCGAGAATGGGCTTCACGCGTTCTTTCTTCAGTCCGTCCACAATATAGGCGGAAACGCCTGCCTCCACTGCAGCCTCGATAGAGGCTGTGTCAGAGCGGTCGACAAACATGGCGATCGGGCGGCTTACGGTGCGGGTCAGCTGAAACAGATGCTCCATCATGTCGCGATTGGGGTTTTCTATGTCGATCACAATCACATCGGGATTTAGCGTTTCAATCATACGCGCTATGCCGTGCATCTTGTTGATCACCACGACTTTGCCGTGGCCTGCCTCGCGCAATCCTTCCTCAATGATCGAGGAGCGAATGGCGTTCTCATCGATAATGAGAATGGTCAGGTCCGGCTGCTTCATGCTGCATTGATGCCGTAGCGCCGTTACATTGGCAATAGCTTTCGGTCTATTTATTAATCAATTTTATATTTGGTTATTTTTTAATCAGAATTGATTGAATTGATTGCAGATTTGCTAAAAGTGCAGCGATCGTTCACAAGACGCGGATCAATGGCAGCTGGAGTTTCAGCAGGAACTTCTGGCCAAGGCTAACGGAAATTATCATGCACGAAATCATCTGCCCGCATTGCAACAAGGCATTCAAAATCGATGAAGCTGGATATGCAGATATTCTAAAGCAGGTTCGAGACAGTGATTTCGAGAAGCAATTGCACGAGCGTCTGGAGTTAGCAGAGCAGGACAAGCGGAATGCTGTCGAGCTTGCACAGGCCAAGGTTGCCAATGAACTGCAGAAAGCCGCCGCAGCCAAGGATTCTGAAATCCAGGAACTGAAGACAAGGCTTGAATCCGGGGAAGTCGCGAAGAAGCTTGCCGTAGCCGAGGCTTTGGCTGCCATTGAGAAAGAACGTGATGCTCTTTTGCACGAGCTTGAAAGCGTCAGGCGTGACAACGAAGCCACGTCTAAACTGGCCGAGGCAAAGCTTCTTTCTGAACTGCAGAAAGCGGCTTCCACCAAGAATGAAGAGATTCAGGGCTTGAAGGCCAGACTCGATGCCGGCGAGATTTCTCAAAAACTTGCCGTCACCGAAGCTGTCAGCGCGATTGAGAAAGAGCGCGATGAACTGAAGAACGGGCTTGCCCGGGTGGCACTTGAAAAGCAACTTGCCGAGACAGCGCTCAAAGACAAATACGAAACGCAGCTCAAGGATCGCGACGAGGCAATCGAGCGCCTGCGGGATATGAAAGCGAAACTATCGACAAAAATGATCGGCGAGACGCTGGAACAGCACTGTGCAACCGAGTTCGACCGTATTCGTGCGACTGCTTTCCCACGCGCATATTTTGAGAAGGATAATGACGCGAGCAGCGGTAGCAAGGGCGACTTTATCTTCCGCGATATGGACGATACGGGCACTGAAATCGTTTCGATCATGTTTGAGATGAAGAATGAGAACGACGAGACCGCGACCAAGAAAAAGAACGAAGATTTTCTCAAAGAGCTCGACAAGGACCGGTGTGCGAAAGGTTGCGAATATGCGGTTCTGGTCTCGTTGCTTGAGCCTGAAAGCGAACTCTACAACACGGGGATCATCGATGTGTCCCATCGTTATCCGAAAATGTACGTCGTCCGGCCGCAGTTCTTCATTCCAATCATCACGTTGCTGCGCAATGCAGCGATGAACTCGCTCAGATACAAGTCCGAACTGGCATTGGTGAAGGCACAAAATGTCGACATCACAAATTTCGAAAGCCAGCTCGACGACTTCAAAGCTGCATTCGGGCGCAATTGGCGTTTGGCTTCTGACGGTTTTGAGGAGGCAGTCAAACGCATAGATGAAGCGATCAAGGATCTCGAGAAAACAAAAGAAGCGCTTCACAAGTCGGCCAACAATCTAAGACTGGCAAACGATAAGGCTGAGGACCTGACGGTCAAGCGGCTTACCCGCGGTAATCCGACAATGGCTGCCAAATTTGCCGAACTCCAGCAAGGATTGCCCGACGATGAATAGACATATCTGAAACCGCATAAACGCTCAGAGCGCATCGTGACAAATGATGAAGCTCCGGCATATAAGGGAGCGGGGGCTCTCGCGGAGCCAAATGGCGACCAGATCACAGAAAGAGCTTCGGCGATCCGGCGTGGCTTTGGGGGAAGGATAGCGCATGGTTTTCGGGGCAACACCGCTCGACGAGGCATTGAACGCTATTCTCGCACATCGGCTGGTTGTGGGTGGGAGGCGTTTCCCCAAAGGCCATGTTCTCGACGCGCATGATATCGAATTTCTTCGAAAGGAGGGACATGACAGCGTGGTGTCGGCCCAACTGGAAGCAGGCGATGTTACGGAGAACGACGCTGCCACCCGGATCACATCTGCAATATCGGCAAAGGGCATTATTTGTTCTGCGGCCACGACCGGGCGGGTGAATTTTCTTGCAAGAGAAGCCGGTGTCTTCACCGTCAACCGGAAGCGTGTAGACGCGGTGAATTTTATCGACCCGTCGATAACACTGGCGACCTTGCGCGAATTTGACCGCGTTCGTGCCGGGCAGGTTGTAGCGACAATTAAGATCATTCCCTATGCCGTCCCGGAGAGTTCCGTCGCAGCAGTGCTTGCGCTATGTCGCGACAAGAATATGCTCGGCGTTGAACCCTTCAGCGGACGCACTGTCGGGCTTGTTCAGGGAACGTGCCCGGCTTTGAAAACAAGTGTTCTCGATAAAACCCGTCAAGCGCTTGAAGCGCGTTTGACGATGAATCTTGGAGCCGTGGCGACAGAACTTCGGGTCTCGCATGCGGCGGAGCCGATGGCGTGCGCCATACAAAATGCAGCTGCGGTTTCCGACATTGTCGTTGTGTTCGGCGCATCGGCGGTTGCGGACAAGAACGATGTTCTTCCCAGTTCCATTCGCAAGGCTGGTGGGACGATTACTTATGTAGGTATGCCCGTGGATCCCGGCAATCTGCTGGTCCTTGGCGAGATCGACGGTAAGCCGGTGATCGGCGCTCCCGGCTGCGCCCGGAGCGTCAAGGAGAATGGGTTCGATTGGGTTCTGGACCGCTTGATGGCGGGGATGAGCGTCACGCCAAAGGACATTGCAGCGATGGGCGTCGGCGGTCTTTTGCTCGATAGTCCTGCGCGCATTGCGCCGCGCGATGGTAGAGCGAAGAGAAAGCGCGATATTGCGGTCATGATTGCTGTGCTTGCCGCCGGGCAATCCTCACGTATGGGCGGGGCGAACAAGCTTCTCGCCATTTTTGATGGCACGCCGCTGGTGCGCCGGTCGGTTGAAAATGCGGTAGAAGCTGATCGTGGCCGGGTGATTGCCGTCACTGGTCATATGGCAGACGAAATTGCGGCTTCGCTTCGAGGGCTTGACGTCTCTATCGTGCACAATCCGGCTTATGCCCTTGGGCTTGCAAGTTCGATCAAAGCTGCCCTGGTCGCAGCACCGGCGGACTGCGACGGGCTGATGATCCATCTGGGAGACATGCCTGCGGTCAGCGCGCAGCACATTCGCATGATGATTGATCTTTTCCGCCAGCACGACGGAAACGCTGTCGTTCGCGCCGTTACCGACGAGGGTGAGCGCGGCAATCCCGTGATTGTACCGCGGCAGCTTTATGAAGCCATTTCCGTCCTGTCGGGCGATGTGGGTGCAAGGCATATCATTGAGGCGAGCGAACTCCCTATCGTTGATGTACCCATTGGCTCTGCTGCCAGAATTGACGTGGATACGAGAGAGGCTGTCGTGAATGCCGGTGGACGAATTGTCTGAACATAGTTTTGGTCTTGCCAAGGACCCGTTGGCTGTCGCGCTCCATTGGCGCCAGAATGGCAAAGGGGTTGCGATCGCCACCGTCATTGAAACGTGGGGATCAGCGCCACGTCCCACAGGCAGTCATCTGATCATCGACGAGATGGGTCATTTTGAAGGCTCGATTTCCGGTGGCTGTGTCGAAGGTGCAGTCATTGAAGAGGCTCTGGAAACGATTGCATCCGGCAAGTCAAAGCTGCTGGAGTTCGGTGTTGCCGATGAAACAGCATGGCGCGTGGGGCTGTCTTGTGGAGGCAAGATCAGCGTCTATGTGGAGAGGCTCGATTGATGCAAAGCTCTCTTCTTGCGGAACTGAATGACATACGCGCCAGACGTTTGCTCGCAGCGACATTGACCGATCTGGACAATGGACGCACTGAGCTTGTGCGGGATGCTGAGGATGTTTCTAGTGCGTTTCAACCGCACGTTCGACAAGCGTTTCAAACCGGTAAGCCGCTCTTTTTTGTGGCCGACAATCGACGGTATTTCATCAATATATATCGACCGGCATTGCGGTTGAAACTGGTGGGGGCAGTCCACATCGCCCAGCATCTTGCGCAGATGGCCATCATGACGGGTCTCGATGTGGAGGTCATCGACCCGCGGACAGCGTTTGCAACGCCGTTGCGGTTTCAGGAGGCTGCTCTTAAGGCAGCCTGGCCGGAGGAGGCGTTTCGCGACAGCCCGCTGGACCGGTATACTGCGGTTGCCACGCTTACGCATGATCCCAAAATTGACGAACTGGCTCTATCACTGGCAATGCAGGCGGATTGCTTTTACATTGGGGCATTGGGCAGTCGTCGAACCCATGCCCAACGCATGGAAAACCTGAAGAAACTCGGGCACGATACCACTGATCTGGCGAGGATCTCATCGCCCATAGGGCTGGATATCAAAGCCGCGACACCTGCCGAAATCGCGGTCGCCATATTGGCGGAGATCATTCAGAAATCAAACGAGGCAACCGACAGGTGAACATGACCGCAACAGCCCGTAGCATTCTGCCCGGAACCGCCGAAGGGCCAATCCTGGCGACAACCGAACCGCTCAGCTTTTGGGGTGGGATTGATCCTGCTTCGGGTAAAATCATCGATGTGCACCATCCCCTCCAAGGGCAGAGTATCAGAGGCGCTGCGCTGATGATGCCATCAACGCGTGGTTCCTGTACGGGCTCGGGCGTGCTGCTTGATCTGGCATTGAATGGCATGGCACCGGCTGCGCTGATTTTCTCCCAGACTGAGGATGTGGTAACTCTGGGGGCACTAATCGCCGACAAGATGTTCGACCATCCTCTACCCGTCTTGCGCCTGCCACCGGAGGACTGGGAGCGCTTACGAAAAGAGCCGGAGGTCAAGATCACGCCGACCAAGTTAACCGCGCCCGGCTTTACCCTGCCGCTCGTGGGGTCAAAGGAAACGAGGCTCGAACTTTCCGCAGCCGATCAAGCCATGATGACGGGCGCAGATGGGGATGCCACCAAACTCGCCATGGAAATTATCTGCGCGATGGCAGAAAACCAAGGTGCAAAACGCTTGATCGATGTTGCGCAGGCGCATATCGACGGCTGCATCTATGCAAGCTCGGCCAATTTGATCTTCGCCGAGAAGATGGCGGATATGGGTGCGAGGGTCCGCGTACCGACGACAATGAATGCCATTTCCGTTGATCGCGAACATTGGCAGGCGCAAGGTGTGCCTGCATCCTTTGGGTGGCCCGCCGCACGGCTTGCCGATGCCTATGTGCGGATGGGGTGTCAGAACACATTTACCTGCTCGCCCTATCTTTTGGACACCGCGCCGGAAAAGGGGGAAATGATCGCATGGGCCGAAAGCAATGCGGTCATCTATGCGAACACTGTGCTTGGGGCCCGCACGGCGAAGCTCCCCGATTTTCTTGATCTCTGCATTGCCATGACGGGACGCGCACCACTGTCGGGCGTTTATCTTGATCAACATCGATTTGCGCAGCGTATCATCCACGTGGATATACCCGAAGGGTTCGACGACGCTTTCTGGCCCTTGATTGGTTATCTCGCGGGCAAGGTTTCGCCGGATCGGATTCCACTCCTGAAAGGGTTCAAGGACGCCCAGCCGACACCGGAAAATTTAAAAGCCATGTGTGCGGCCTTCGGTACGACTTCCGCTGCACCCATGCTGCATGTCGAAGGCGTTACACCGGAAGCGCATTTTGTTTCGCCCTCAGCTGATACCGCCTCCATCACAAGTCACGACATGGCGGATGGATGGAAGTCACTGAACGATGGTCCAGATGCGGTGGATCTGGTAGCCATCGGCAGCCCGCACGCTTCGCTTGAGGAATGCCGCGCCTTTGCAAACGCTTTGCGAGGCGGCAAAGCGGTCAGAACCACCATTATCACCGCGGGGCGTCAGGTTATAGCTGCGGCGCGCGAAGATGGAACATTGCAAAGGCTGGAAGCCGCGGGCGTTCAGGTGATCCCGGATCTCTGTTGGTGTTCCATTTCCGAACCGGTTTTTCCGGTCGCGGCCAAAGCGCTGATGACCAACTCCGGAAAATACGCACATTATGGGCCGGGTCTGTCTGGCCGTGCGGTGCGTTTTGGTAGTCTTGCGAGCTGCGCAGAGGCCGCAAAGACAGGCCACGTAGCGCGGGGCCTGCCGACGTGGCTTGAGGGATGATGAGAAGAGCCGGTGTTGGCTATCGCCGGGCGCTTCAGGCAATGACGCCAGACTTCAGCAGTGCTGAGAAACGTGGGTCGAAATGCCTGCTGATCTGCTCAAGGGCTGCCCCGCGCGCCACGGCCCATATATCGGTCAACCCGACCAGCAGACGCGGCAATGTCCGCACCGGGTAATCGACGCTGGAGGAAATGAGCGGTTCAATCCGGTCCACGAGCCGGTTGGCCAGAAGTTTCGGCGCGCCGCCACACAGAATAACTGTTTGCGGGTCGAAGATCGCTTCTATCGTATGGATGGCGGATCTCAGTTCCATCGCCGCCCGCTCCAGCCATGTTTCCAGTTGCGGATCGTTCTGCGCCAACAGGGCTTCCAATTCCGCAGAAAGATCGGGCTGCGCTTCGTCGAGTTTCAAATGTTTGTAGAGCGACCAGAGAGAAGCATGGTGTTCCAGTGGCGTTTGCGCGCCGCGATTGGTCATTAGCATGGTGCCGATTTCACCGGCATTGCCCTTGCTGCCCGTATAGATTTCTCCGTTCAGTATCAGCCCGGCGCCGACACCGTAGCCCATATAGATACAGACGACATTATCGAGGCCGTCTGCGAGGCCAACCATTTTTTCTGCCCGCGCACAGGCTGTAGCATCGTTCTGCAATGTTACGGTCAAGCCGGTACTTTGGGTCAACCTGTCGATCAGCGGGAAAGATTGCCATGCACTCATCACCCATCGGTCATGTTCGGGAACCCTTGTGCCGAAAGGTCCGGGCATGGCGACACCAAGCCCCGACATTCGATAGTGTCCATCGGGGAATTCCCGTGCGAGCGTCGCTTGCGCTTTGGCAATTTCTTCCAGAATGATGGCGCAGCCTTCTTCCGGATTATCGGCTGGCAGTCTGGCCTCCCGCCGCACGACTTCATCGCCGGTCAGATTGACGATGACAATCCGGGTCAGATGCCGGTCGATCTGAACGCCGAGAGCGAATGCGCCTTCGGGCACCAGCCGGTAGGGCGTTGCCGGTTGTCCGCGACCACGTCTGACGGCATTTTCCGAACTCACCAACCCGTCGCTTTCCAGACCTTCAATCAGGTTGGAGATCGTCTGTTTGGTGAGGTTTGTCGCACGGGCGAGTTCGGCGCGGGAGAGCGATCTGTTCTGGCGCAGGGCGTCGATAATCACCCTGCGATTATGGGCGCTTGTACCCTCATGATTGGTGCCACTTGTGGCCCGAATGTCGCTCTTTCTTGGCATCCTCAATCCCTCTTGACACCAGTAGATATTTATAACACGTTTAAGTCAATGGATTTGACTTAATAAAGAACATGAACATTTAATAATGGTGGAACAACAGCTCTGATCTCACGGCGATAAGGCAATGTGCACGGCACTAGGCACAAGCCGGAGCAGGTTAACGGGAGGTAACAATGCTTAAATCTATTCGCACCGTCTTACTGGGTACGCTGGCCGTATCCGCTTTCTCGGTTCCGCACGCTTTTGCTGAAACAACCCTGAATGCCCTGTTCATGGCGCAGGCCGCTTATAGCGAAGCGGATGTACGCGCGATGACGGAGGCTTTTCAGACAGCCAATCCGGATGTGAAGGTCAATCTGGAATTCGTGCCCTATGAAGGGTTGCATGACAAGACGGTTCTGGCTCAGGGTTCGGGGCAGGGCTATGACGTTGTGCTGTTCGACGTGATCTGGCCAGCCGAATATGCAAGCAACAATGTGCTTGTCGATGTCTCGTCGCGCATTACGGACGAGATGAAGAAGGGCGTTCTGACGGGCGCCTGGACGACGGTTCAGTATCAGGACAAATATTACGGCATGCCGTGGATTCTGGATACCAAGTACCTGTTCTACAACAAGGAAATCCTTGAGAAAGCGGGCATAAAGAACCCGCCCAAGACCTGGGCGGAACTCAACGATCAGGCAAAGATCATCAAGGACAAGGGCTTGCTTGCATCGCCGATTGCGTGGAGCTGGGCTCAGGCGGAGGCCGCGATTTGCGACTACACCACGCTGGTGAGTGCTTATGGCGGCGATTTCCTGAAAGACGGAAAGCCCGCCTTCGACAACGATGGCGGACTGGATGCCCTCAAATATATGGTGGACAGCTATAAGTCCGGCCTCAGCAATCCGAACTCGAAAGAGTTTCTGGAGGAGGACGTACGCAAGGTCTTCCAGAATGGTGACGCCGCTTTCGCGCTGAACTGGACCTATATGTATAGCAAGGTCAATGACCCTGCCGAAAGCAAAGTGGTTGGCAAGGTAGGTGTGGTGCCCGCACCGGGCGTCGAAGGCAAGAGCGAGGTTTCGGCTGTCAATGGTTCCATGGGGCTTGGCATCACCACCACCAGCAAACATCCTGATGATGCATGGAAATATATCGTCTTTATGACCTCGCAAAAGGTCCAGAACGATTATGCAAAACTGTCTCTGCCGATCTGGGCGTCGTCCTATGACGATCCGGCTGTATCGAAGGGACAGGAAGAGTTGATTGCGGCAGCGAAGCTCGGCCTGGCTGCGATGTATCCGCGCCCGACGACACCGAAATATCAGGAAATGTCCACGGCCTTGCAGCAGTCCATTCAGGAAGCTTTGCTTGGACAGTCTTCGCCGGAAGACGCCCTCAAATCCGCAGCTGAAAACAGCGGACTCTAAGACCCTGATGGGAGTGGTTGCATCTGCATCCACTCCCTTCTTCCATTTAGACTGAGGTGCAAACAATGTCCGGCAACTGGATGACTATGCGAGCGTGGTTGCTGATGCTTCCGTTACTCGCCGTCATGGTTTGCGTGATCGGCTGGCCAATGTTTGAAACGGTGCGGCTTTCGTTCACCGATGCAAAGCTTGTCGGCACTGGCGGCGATTTTGTTGGCTTTGCCAACTACATCAAGATGCTGTCCAGCTCGAATTTCCAGCGTGCCTTCTGGACCACAACCTGGTTTTCTCTCATCTCGGTTTCAGCCGAAATGTTCCTTGGCGTTTTGGCGGCACTGTTGCTGAACCAGCAGTTTTATGGCCGCACTGTTCTGCGAGCCTTGCTTATTCTGCCATGGGCGTTGCCAACGGTGGTCAACGCAACACTATGGCGTCTCATCTACAATCCCGAATATGGTGCGCTCAATTCGCTGTTGACCCAGCTTGGCATCATTTCAGGCTATCGATCATGGCTCGGCGAACCGTCAGCAGCAATGACGGCACTGATTGTTGCTGATTGCTGGAAGAACTTCCCGCTTGTCGCACTCATCGCGTTGGCGGCCCTTCAAGCCGTCCCAAGAGACATAACGGCTGCATCGCTCGTCGATGGCGCGGGTCCATTCAACCGGTTCCGGTTTGTTATTCTGCCCTATCTTGCAGGACCATTGATGGTGGCCCTTGTGCTCCGCACCATTGAGGCATTCAAGGTCTTTGACATTATCTGGATCATGACCCGCGGTGGCCCCGCCAATTCCACACGTACGCTTTCTATCCTGGTTTATCAGGAAGCATTTTCCTTCCAGCGCGCGGGATCTGGTGCATCGCTGGCGCTCATTGTGACCCTGATCGTTACGGTGTTGGCGTTGGGCTATGGTTTTCTGGTGCGCAAAACGGCTGGAGCGGCAACATAATGGAACGTCGAAGCCCCATCGCAACTTTCTTCGTTTATCTCGCTGCGCTGTCGCTGGCAGTCATTATCCTCGCGCCCTTGTTCTGGCTGTTTGTGATGAGCATATCGCCGATGGCCGACCTGTCTGTTCGCCCATTGAAATGGTGGCCGACCACAGCGGATTTTTCTCGCTATCAGACTCTGCTGTCCACGGTCCCCAATAGCGCTGGCGCTGCCTTTGTGGCATCGATGTATAACAGTCTGAGAGTGGCGGGCATGGCCACATTAGTGGCGATCCTTGTTGCGATCCCTGCCGGTTGGGCGGTATCGCGGACCTCGCGCATCGGTTGGTCGCTCACTTTGGTCATTGGCACATACATGCTGCCTCCGGTGGCTTTGGCCGTGCCGCTTTACATGCTCCTTGCAAAACTAGGGCTGTTGAATTCGGTATTCGGTCTTGCGCTTGTCTACCTCACCATTCTGGCACCATTCACCACATGGCTGATGAAGTCTGGCTTCGATGGTATCCCGCAGGAGATTGAGCAGGCCGCGATGATTGACGGTGCAAGCCTGTTCCAGACATTGTGTATCATCACGCTGCCGCTTGCATTGCCGATTGTTGCGACATCGGCGCTGTTCGCATTTCTGCTGGGATGGGACGAATTTTTCTATGCGCTGTTGTTCACATCGGATCAGAGAGCGCGGACGCTGACAGTTGCTATTGCCGATCTGGCTGGCGGGCGCGTTTCCGATTACGGCTTGATCGCGACTGCGGGTGTTTTGGCAGCACTTCCACCAGTTATTGTTGGGCTTTTGATGCAACGCGCACTTATCACCGGCCTCACCAGCGGCGGCGTGAAAGGATGATGATGAACACGCAAAAGCAGCGTCCTGAAGGACTTGTCGCAATCGATAAAGAGATGGCACGCCAGTTTAGCGATGCTCTGATTTCCTTCGAGAATAATCGCGAACTGGCAGAGAAGATCGCCGGGAGTTTACGTAAAACCGGCAAGCTGCTCCTGCTGGGGATGGGCGGGTCACATGCGGTCGGTCGTGCGGTGGAACCGCTTTATCGCGCCCATAATATCGATGCAGTTGCCATACCGATTTCAGAGCAGCTTGGCGCTTCCTTACCCATTGAAGGCAAAACGGTTCTGGTCACATCTCAGTCTGGTGAAAGTGCGGAAGTTGTACGGTGGTTCGCCGAGAAAAAGGGGCAGGCCGATATATTCGGTTTGACGCTTGATGCTGGGTCGTTTCTCGCCAGCAAAGTCGACTGCCTGGTGGGGCATGGCGGCGGGGAGCTTGCATTTGCAGCAACCCGTAGCCTGACGATTAGTTTCGCTCTGCATCTGGCCATATTGGCGGCACTCGGTGACGATCCGCGAGCCGCACTCAACGTGTTGAATTCCCCCCAAACTGTGGCGATTGATGCAGCGCTTGATTGCATCGCTGATGTCAACACGATTGTAACCTCGGGGCGCTGTCTGCAGGGGGTAGCAGAAGCCATTGCTCTTGGGTTTACCGAGCTTTCGCGCGTGCCGAGCTATTCGCTGGAGGGTGGCCAACTGCGTCACGGGCCGATGGAAATGCTCTCACCAAAGGTTGCAGTTATCCTCTTCAAGGGCAACGATGCGACCGCACCGCTGGTGACGGCGATGGGACAGTCTGTTGCTGAAACGGGAGCCAAACTGGTAGTGTTTGACGCCTCCGGTGAGGTGCCTGTTCCGGGTGCTGTAACGATTTCGTTTCCCGCAGCAAGCGGACTTGGCGCCGTTTTCACGATCCTGCCAACAGCGCAACGGCTCATGATGGCCTTTGCCGACCAACGTGTCGAGAATGCCGGTACGCCGGTCCGTTCTTCCAAAATCACCCGGAGCGAATGAGTGAGGCCAATTGCAATTATCGGCAACGTCAATGTTGATATGATCCTGGGACCGACTTCGGCTTGGCCACAACCGGGCACCGAGAACATCGTCAGCCATGACGAATTGCGCGTCGGCGGTTCGGCGGGAAACTCGGCTTTGACACTGATGGCTTTGGATGTTCCATTTCAAATGGCCGCGAATACAGGCGCCGATCAGTTTGGTCGCTGGCTCGCTGAGAATTTCGGTGATCATGCCAGACAATGGTCGGTGTTTGCTGGAAAAACCACTCTGTCCGTCGGCCTGACGCATCCGGATGGAGAACGGACTTTCTTCACGACACTCGGTCATCTGCCGCATTTTTCAATTGAAGATGCGCTATCGGCACTTGATGGTGAGGCCTTGTCCGGCGGGCTGGCTCTTCTTTGCGGTAGTTTTCTGACCGACAGGCTGGCGGATGCGTATGATCAGTTTTTCGATTGGACCGACTGCCACAACATCGATGTGGCGCTTGATACCGGCTGGCCGGCCGAGGGCTGGACGAAGCGGAATCGAAGCCGTGCGCTTTCATGGCTGAAACGCAGCAAGTTTGTCATGTTCAACGAGGTTGAGACGATCAATCTTGGAAACTCCGCCGACCCGGTGGAGGCTGCGCGCAGTCTCTGCCGGACCATGCCGGATGGCGGCTTTTTTATCGTTAAATGCGGCCCGAATGGCGCCTTCGCGGTTGGACATGATGGCAGCGTTATATCAGTCAATGCGCCTCAGGTAACGGTTATCGATACAATCGGCGCGGGCGATGTTTTCAACGCAGCTTTTCTTGCGTCATTCGCCAAGGGCCGCTCGGTTGAGGCCTGCTTGCAGGCCGCCACACGCAGTGCCTCGAAGGCCATTTCCACAAGCCCGCGGGCCTATATGTCGGATGCTGAAGGAGCGCTTGCATGAGCACCCTGACCATAAGCAAGGTTTGCAAGAGCTACGGGTCGACAGAAATCCTCAAAGGTATCGATCTGTCTCTGGCCAGCGGCGAGTTCTTAGTGCTGCTTGGTGCCTCCGGTTCCGGCAAGTCGACATTGCTCAACATGATCGCGGGTTTGGCCGAACCGACAAGCGGCGACATTCGCATTGATGAGCGGTCTATCGTCGGCGTACACCCCAAGGACAGGGATACGGCGATGGTGTTTCAGTCCTACGCGCTCTATCCAAATCTGAATGTGAAGCGCAATATCGGCTTCGGTCTTGAGATGCGCAAAGTACCAGCTGCGGAGCGGGATAAAGCCGTGCTGGAAGCAGCGCGCCTTTTGCAGATTGAAAATCTGCTGGATCGAAAGCCCGCGCAGCTCTCCGGTGGCCAGCGTCAGCGTGTCGCAATCGGTCGCGCATTGGTGCGTCACCCCAAACTGTTCCTTTTCGATGAACCATTGTCCAATCTGGATGCAAAACTGCGCATGGAAATGCGTGCCGAGTTGAAACGACTGCATCAGTTGATGAAAACCACGATGGTTTACGTTACGCACGATCAGATCGAGGCGATGACATTGGCGACGCGGATTGCGGTCATGCGCAATGGGCGCATTGAACAACTGGACACGCCTGAAAATGTCTATAACCGGCCCGCGACGCTTTATGTGGCGACATTCGTCGGCGCGCCGCCAATGAACATGCTGGAAGCCACATTCAGCGGAGATCGTCTGACGATTGACGGTACGGACACCAGCATTCCAATTGGCAACCTACCGAATATTGCGGCTGGCAGACGTATTTTGCTTGGGGTTCGTTCAGAAGCAATAGGGCGGGAGCGGAAAGATCAAAGTGTCGTTCTGCGCATGAAATGCGACATCGCCGAACTCACGGGTCCCGAACTGATTGTAACGGGAACCGTTGGCCCACAAAGGCTCGTTGCCGCTTTGCCCCCAAGTCATAAAGTTCAGCCAGGCGAAGAGTTCGAAGTCATGCTCGATCCTGCGAATGTCCATCTCTTTGATGCGGAGACCGAACAGAGACTCAATTGATAGTGCGACGGGTTATGAACGCTCGTTCTTGATGGCCTCGTAGAGCCAGGGGCATTCGGCCACCGCCGGTGCCCGAATGCCTCGTGCGGCGGCGTCGAGCCGCATGTCGCGCAGGCGCTTCCGGCCTTCTTCTTCCGTCAGGTAGAGACGTTCATGCCCCCAGAAGGAAGGTCCGTCCGTGGTTTCATGCGGTTCCCAATTTGCGGGGTCGATCTGTCTTCCGCCCCAGCCGTTTTCTACAAAGAAACCCGAAGGTGTGTTTGCATAAAACGATGTCATGTAATCATTGGTGTGGCGTCCAAGCGTATAGGCCAGCCGACCATCTTCTAGTCCCGCGAGATCATATCCCTGTCCAACATCGTCAAGGTTCTTGAACTCAACCATGAAATGATGGAACCCCTGTTGACCGGACCCAACCATTGCAAAACTATGGTGGCGGTCATTGACATGGAAGAAGTAGAGCCCATAGGGCTTCAGTCCATAATCAGTCACATGGAAATCCAGATTGTCCCGATAGAAGGGCATCATGATTTCGATATTCTTCACATGCAGCACGGCATGTCCCATGCCAAGCGGGCCGGTGTTGAACCCTGATATGGGGCGACCCGGGACAAAAGGATCGGTGGCAATCATCGGCTGCCAGATCAGCTCGATGCGATTGCCCATCGGATCGTCGAACCAGACCATGTCCGCACAAAAGCGCTGATCGCAAAGGGCGACATTGGCCCGATGAACCCGGGTGCCGACCGCTTCCAGACGCGATGCATATTGATCGAGGTCGTGTTGAAACTCGACTTCCCAGCCCATGCAGGACAGCGTTTCACCCGGCTCGTCAAGCACGATCAGCCGCTGCATGCGGTCATCCATACGGAAAGCTAGTTGACCGGCGGCAAGGTCAATTTTCTGCATACCAAGCAAGCTGGAGGCAAAGTCGGCCCAATCATCAAGCTTGTCGGAGCGCACGCCGATATATCCCAGAGCATTGATGGCCATGGCCTTTTCCCTCGCGTAAACTTGGATTGGCCCCGCTTTTGGCGGGGCCTGCGGAAATCAGGCTGCGTCAGCGATTGGGTTCGACAACGTGCCAATACCGGTGATTTCGACTTCAACACGGTCGCCAGCGAACATATAGAGTTGAGGCTCGCGGAACTTGCCGACGCCGCCGGGTGTTCCGGTGGCAATGACGTCGCCGGGAAGCAGTTTTGTCACCGTCGAAACATAGGCGATGATTTCGCCAATGGAGAAAGCCAGATCCGAAATCGGCGTCGTCTGCACTTCCTGACCGTTCACGCGGGTACGTAGATGCTGTTCTTCGGGATTTGGCAGTTCGTCCTTCGTGACCATCCATGGTCCCATTGAGCCGGTATCGTCGAAGCTCTTGCCCGGCCAAAACTGGGTCGTATGGCGCTGGAAGTCGCGGATAGAGCCGTCGTTGAAGCAGGAATAGCCTGCGATGTAATCTGCGGCTTCTTCGGCGCGGATATTGCGACCCGCTTTGCCGATGATGACAGCGAGTTCGCCCTCATAGTCGAATTCCTTGGAAACGGCTGGTCGCAACAGCGGATTTTCATGCCCAAGAACAGACGACGAATAGCGCGTGAAGATCGAAGGATATTTTGGCTTTTCGCGACCGGTTTCCTTGATATGCGCGGCATAATTCAGGCCGATGCAGAGAATCTTGTCCGGGTTTGGAATTGGCGAAACCAGAGTAACTTCCGATACCGTAACTGGCGCTTCCGTATGTGCAGACAGTTCGGCCACGGCGTCGGCATTCAAAACAGCCCGCAGATCAGGGTAGCGAGCCTTGAAAGCGGCAGAAGACTTGTGCAGCCCCGCATCGGTAATGAACCCATAACCCGCCCCTTGATCCGCTGTCGTAAATGAAACCAGTCGCACCGTTGTAACTCCCTTCGATCCGTCGGGCGCGGCCCGATCGGGGTCGCGCATTCGTGGGCCTTATGCTGTGACGAGCGGTCCAAGGCCAGATCGAATTGGAGTTGCGTTCACCAGATGAACGGTGCCCCCGGAAGAACGACTTAGTCTGTGGAGTTGGAGTTTTCGCGTCGATAACGCATGGTCATGTCGGGAAAAGCTTCGCATTTTTGAGCAATCCGCGCCGCACATTCCCGTGCCGGTTCGAGAAAACGCCGAACACCTTCCGCGACCGGAAGCGCCGACACGAACCACACCACCGTGACTACCGCCTGCACTCGGCCTTTGGCGTGAACGGGCACGGAGAGGCTGTTGGTCGCGCGGATCAGTTCACCGCTGCGCAACCCGTATCCTTGCTGACGGGTGGCGGCAATCTGCTGCGTGATATGGCGGCGGTCGCCCGCAAGCGCCGCCTGATTGGCGGGGTTTTGCGCAAGCCGGTCCAAAATGGCTTCCCGTTCTTCATCCGGGCAAAAGGCAAGATAGGCTCGTCCAGAAGAGGTATGCAGAATGGGCAATCGCGTGCCGACAAGCCCGTGTTGAATGGAAAAGGGGCTGGTGCGGTGCGTCGATTCCCGCACCAGCATCATGTCGTTTTGCAATGTGTGCAGATCGACGGGCCATAGAATTTGCTTGCCAAGCCGCTCGATTTCCGGCGCCGCGCATTCGCGCACCCATGCTTCGTCATTATAGCCGTCAGAAAGCGACCGGACGTAGAGCGTCGGATACCAGCTGCCATCGGAGGGACTGCGCTCGACAAAACCCAGCCCTTCGAGCGTTTCGAGAAGTCTAACCACAGTTGGACGCGGCAATTCCAGCCGTCGCGCAATCTGCTGCGGATGCGCGCCCTTATAGAGAGAAAGGTCTTGTAGCAGGGCCAGACCGCGCTCAAGAGCGCGAACAGGGGCAAAGTTTCTTTTGTTGGTTGGTTCCATAGGCACTAGTGCTCGACGGCGCGGCAAATTGCGTTCGACAGGTGAACTCTAATCGAAAATGGGTTGAAGTTGAAGGTTCAATATCCGAAACCCGCCGAGAGTTTATATGGGAGATAATAATGCAGATCAATCGACGCAACCTGCTGCTGTCCAGCGCGGGGTTCATGGCCGCTGGACTTTTGCCTGGTTTCCAGTCTGCTGTTCGCGCGGCTTCGGGCGATCCGGTAAAAATCGGCTGGTTTGCCGCGCTTTCCGGCCCCTATTCCACGGGCGCATTGGCGCAGGATGCAGGCCACAAGGCGGCCATCGCAGAACTGAATGCCAAGGGCGGTGTGCTTGGCCGCCCGCTGGAGTTGGTCGCTCGCGATACGGTTGCCGATCCCGGCAAGGCTGTGAATTTCGTGCAGGAACTTCTGTTCTCGGAAAAGGTAAATGTGCTCTTCGGGCCCAACACCTCCGGGGAAGCGATGCCGATCCGCGACTTCATCGCCGAAGCCAACACGATCAATATGCCGACGGCCCTGATCGATCACGTGATCGACCCGGAAGCCTATCCGACGATTTTCCGCGTTGGCGGGTCGGCGGGGCAGCAAATTGAAGCCGGTATCACCTTCGCTCTCGATCACTATAAGAAGCAGAAGATCGCGCTCTTCGTAGATAATCTGTCTTATGGCGTTCTCTGCCGCGATCTTGCGCTTGAAAAGATGAAGGCGCGCAACATCGAGCCGGTCTATGTCGGCACGCTGGACGCCAACAAGGTGGATCTGGGCGACGATATCATCAAGGCGCGCAATAGCGGCGCGGATGTGCTTCTGGTCTGGTCGGCTGCATCTTCCTTCATGGCGCGCGTGTTGACGGCGCGTGGTGAGCAGAAGTGGGATATTCCTGCCATCTGCGCACCGATTGCGCTGAACGCCCAGATCACGGATCTCGTGAAGAAAGAATATCTCGACGGCGCGGTCGGAGTGGGCTTCCGTCATCTTGCAGTGGATGGCAATGGCAAGTTTGCCGCTGGCATTGAAGCTCTGCTGACCAAGCAGGCTTCGATTGTCGGGCCACAGCTCAAGAACGGCATAACCTGGATACTTCTTGGCTATGCGTCGACCAAGCTTTGGGCTGCTGCCGTAGAGAAAGCCGGTAGCGTTGAGACCGATGCTGTAATCGCAGCTCTCGAAACCATGGGAACGACGGAAACACTGTTCGGCAAGGTCGGTTTCAGTCCGAGCAGCCGGGAAGGGCTGTCGATGGACGAATACG
Source organism: Ochrobactrum teleogrylli (assembly GCF_006376685.1). GTDB lineage: Bacteria > Pseudomonadota > Alphaproteobacteria > Rhizobiales > Rhizobiaceae > Brucella > Brucella teleogrylli. Next base: position 20,698 of record NZ_VEWL01000008.1, read on the forward strand.
CGCTCTTCACGATTTCGTCGTTCCAAAACGGCGGCTTCACGCTGGCCTGATCGATTGTCGGCGGACTCTCGCGCGGTGCGTGGAGCCCGTCACCAAGAGGACTAAACCATGTTTCTCGTTCTGATCTCGGGGCTAGCCCTGGGGTGCCTCTACGCCACGGTGGCCCTAAGTTACAACGTGATGTACTCGACCTCCAAGGTGCTCAGCATGGGCGCCGGACAGTTCGCCATGGTCGGCGGCATTGTCGGCGCATGGACGCTCGGCGATCTTGGCTGGCCGATCTGGGCCTCGCTGCCGCTCGTTATCGTCGTTGGTCTGATCTTTGGCTGGCTGACGGAACTTGTCGCCATTCGCCGCACCATGAATGGTGGAGATGACCACCTCTGGATTCTGTCCACGCTTGCCGTTGCAACGATTGTCCAGCAAGGCATGGCGCTTTGGTGGGGAACAGAGCCGAGACCGTTCCCTCGGCTCATTCCGCAAGACTATGCTGGCATTTTGGACCAGAAATACTGGCTTCCGATTGTGACGGCATTTCTCATGGCGGGCGGGCTTGCGTTGTTCTACCGCAAGACGGCAATCGGCAAAATCTTCGTGGCGCTTGCAGACGATACTTTTGCGGTCAGTGCGCGTGGCATTTCCGCAATCCGCATGCGCTCGCTTTCCTATGCCATTGCTGGTGCGCTCGGCGCTCTGGCGGGTTTCATGACGGGACAGCTCACCTACGCCTATTTTGCGCTTGGGCTGACGCTGACGCTCAATGGCTTCATCGCGCTTGCGATTGGCGGGATCGGTTCCAACATCGGCGCGCTGGCGGGCGGCATCATCTTCGGCGTAGTCACCACCTGTGTCGCTTATGTATTCGGCTCGGAATTCCAGCAAACCATCGCAGTCGGGACGCTCGTCATCCTCCTGACCTTTATCCCCTCGGGATTGTTCGGCAAGAAGCGGGTACGCCAGGTATGAACGTAAAATCACATCAGGGCCTTCTCTTCGCCCTCATCGGCATCGGCCTCGCCGTTGCCTTCCCCTTTCTCACCAATGATCGCTATCTGCTCCGCATCGGAGAAATGGTTCTGATCTACTGGATCATCGTTGCCGGACTGAACCTGCTTGTCGGTTATGTCGGCCTGATGTCCATCGGCCATGTCGGTCTTCTGTCGATCGGTGGCTATGCATTCGCGATTCTCGCTGGCAAGCTGGGGCTTCACCCCTATGCGGCGCTGATTGCTTCCGGTGGCGTGACCGCGCTTGCCGCAGGCCTTTTGTGCCTGCCATCGCTGCGGCTCCCGGGTTTTTATTTTGCGCTCGCAACGATTGCCTTTGCGCTCATCATGGTGGAACTGGCGCTCGGTTTCTCGGGTCTTACCGGCGGCACGGTTGGCCTAGCGGTTCCGGCTTTCCCAGCGCCATTCAAGCGCACAATCGGCGAATACTGGCTTGCACTTAGCATAGCAACCATCGTGACGGCTATGACCTGGAACTTGGCTCGCAGCATGTGGGGCCGTGCGATGATTTCCATCCGCGACAGCGAAGTGGCGGCGCAGAGCGTTGCAGTGTCAATTTTCCGCACAAAGCTCACCGTTTTCCTCTTCTCGGGCTTTTGTGCGGGCGTTGCAGGCGGACTTTTCGCACGCGCTCAAAGCCACATCACGCCGGAAGCCTTCAATTTCGACGTCTCGTTGATGTTCTTCACGGCGATCATTATCGGCGGACGCGGATCGATCATCGGTCCAATGGTCGGCACGCTGCTGCTTGCCGTGATCCCCGATGTATTCGCTTCAATGCAGCGCTATACGGCGTTCTTCTATGGCGGCATTTTGCTCGCGGTGGTTCTCGCAATACCGCAAGGACTCGGTGTCTGGGCCAAAGACCATCTTGGCAACATCGTCGGAAAGAGCGCATCAGATGATCAGCGCGGCGCGCAAGAGCCCAACATGCCCGCATTGACGGCCCTTTTGCAGGAGAAAGCCTGATATGAACATGATAGATCCTGCAGTAAGAAAGAGCACCGGCGTTCTAGGCCCGGACATGCTGCAAGCGCGCAATGTTTCCAAAAGCTTCGGTGGGCTGAAAGCCGTCAACGCTGTGTCGCTTTCCATTCAGGCTGGCCAGATTCACGGGTTGATCGGTCCAAATGGTTCCGGCAAGACCACGATGCTCAACCTCATCAGCGGTTATTACATGATCGATGAGGGGGGGGTGGTGCTTGGCGGCAAGGATATCAGCCGTCTTGACGTGCGCGCCCGCGCACTCGCCGGTATCGCGCGAACCTTTCAAAAACCGCGGCTGTTGCCCTCTTTAAGCGTGCTCGACAATGTCATGCTCGGTGGATGGGGCGCAGTTCAGGCCGGTTTCGTTGAAACCGCGCTGCATTTGCCGCGCTCAAGGCGCGAAGAGCGCAAAATGCGCGAGCGCGCGCAGGCGCTGCTTGATGCGTCGGGTCTCGGACATCTCGCCGGGCGGCGTTGCGAACATCTTGAACATGCCGAGCGGCGTTTCCTTGAAATCATCCGTGCTTTGATGATCAGACCAAAACTATTGCTTCTCGACGAGCCCGCGGGGGGGCTGACGGGTCGTGAGATCGAATATCTCGGACAGATTATCCAGTCGGTGGCGGAGGCGGGCATTGGCGTGCTCCTTGTCGAACATCACACGGATTTTGTCTTCCGTTTGAGCCATCACGTTACCGTGCTCAATCTTGGCGCGGTTCTGGCGGAAGACGCGCCTGATCAAGTGCGTAACGATGCGGAAGTCGTCCGCGTTTATTTGGGGAGTTGAGAGCATGGCAATGATGCATAACGGCACGCCGTTGCTCGAAATCACAGATCTGAGCGTGGCTTATGGCAAGGCGCCCGTGGTCATCGGCGCGTCGCTCAACGTCCATGCCGGTGAGTTCCACGCCATTCTCGGTCGCAATGGTGCCGGAAAAAGTACCATGCTTCACGCGGTTTCCGGTTTGATCGGCAAGCGCAGCGGTCGGGTCCGTTTTGGCGGCGAGGATATTACCAGTGCCAGCCCCGAAAAGATCGTCGAGCTTGGACTGATTCAGGTGTTGGAAGGCCACCGCATTTTTCCTTCACTGACAGTGCAGGACAATCTTGAGGTCGCGGCTTATCCTGGCAAAAAACGTGGTAAAAAGCCAGATTACGAGCGCATCTACCATTTTTTTCCTGAACTGGCGTCCAAGAAGAACGATCCTGCGTCTTCACTTTCTGGTGGTCAGCAGCAGATTCTGGCGGTTGGTCAGGGCATTCTTGCCGAGCCGCGTCTGCTCGTCCTTGATGAGCCTTCAGGCGGACTTGCCCCTATCGTAGTGGATCGCATCCTCGACGTTGCCGCGCAGCTCGCCAAAGAGGGAGCAGCGATCATTCTGGTGGAGCAGTTGGTGGAAAAGGCGCTGCGCCATGCCGATACTGCAAGCGTGATAGATACCGGACGCGTGGTGCATACAGGCAGCGCCGAGGAAATAGCCTCCAGTCCGGTCATCCGGGAAATCTATCTGGGCCACGCATCGTAACCTAACCGACTTGCCAGTTATGGCGGGCGAACATGGGGGACAACACGCGCCCCGTGAAAGATTTCTCATGCTCAAGGATGAAGCAAGTGTCAAAGACGACTGAACTCGCGCGCTACCATGGCAGGGTGGCTTTGGTAACCGGTGGACTTGGCGCCATGGGATTGGCCATCGGTCGGCGACTGACCGAAGAGGGCGCAATTGTTTATCTGGCCGATCTGACTGCCGATGACGCGGGGCGGATTACGGAAGCCTATCAGGGTGTGACACTTCCGAAGGTACTTACGCTTGACGTCAGTTCGGCGGAAAGCTGGGACGAGGCGATCAATACGATCCTCGCTGAAAGCGGTGCTTTGCACCTGCTGGTCAACAATGCAGGCGTGATAACGCCCGTACCACAGCCCATCACCGATATTCCGCTCGATGAGTTTCATCGCGTGCTGAAGGTCAATCTGGACGGCGTTCTGCTCGGAACACAGGCCGCTTTGAAAGCAATGAAACAGGGCGCAGGGGCGGCAATCGTCAATCTCGGTTCACTGGCCGCCTATACCGGCTCTGCCGATAACGGCACTTACGGCGTGTCGAAAGGGGCGGTTCGCTCGCTTACGAAACATGCAGCACTTTCGGCTGCGCGCAATGGTCATGATGTGCGCATCAATGTCGTGCATCCGGGCTATGTCTGGACGCCGCTTGTAGCCGCTAAGGCAGCGGGCCAGTTCGGGACGGAAGATGCGGCGCGTGAAGCCTTCTCGAAAATGAATCCGTCCGGCCGCATCGTCGAACCGTGCGACGTAGCGGCGGCGATTGCGTTTCTTGGCTCAAGCGATGCACGCATGATCCATGGAGCCGATCTCGTCATTGACGGCGGTCGCCTCATCCAGTGATGCTTCGGGCGCGACTTTAACAAAAGCCGTTAACGTCGCGCCAGTTCAGCGTTTTCGGCAGGTGCATGGCTCGTAGCCACCGGCGAACAAGCGACCAGGCTTCATGCCGATCATGGCCGGAACCTCGTGCAAGGCTTGTGCACCGAGAGAGCGTGCAATGGAGATTGTAGCTTCAGCACAGATGGCCGCGTCTTCCGCCGCATTATGATGCGCGAAGGTGAGACCGAGATACGAAGCCAGAACATTTAATTTGTGGGAGCCGAGGTCCGGCCAGACCTTCTGCGCCATTTTTACCGAACACAGATACTGAAACTCCGGGTAGCTTTGCCGATATTGGTCGAGGCATGCGCGCCAGACGCTGAAATCGAAAGCAGCATTGTGGGCGATCATCGTCGCGCCCGCGAAGTCATCTGCGAACTCATCCATGACTTCGGGAAACTCTCCGGCATCTTCGACATGCTCGGGGCGAATGCCGTGAATGGCGATATTGAATGAGGAAAACCGCATATCCTTCGGTCGGATAAGGCGCTCTTCAACGCGCACAACGCGGCCATCTTCAATCCATGCCAATCCAACTGAACAGGCGCTTCCGCGCTGTTCATTGGCCGTTTCAAAATCAACTGCGATGGTTTTCAAGGGATGCTCCGGCTGGCTTTGAAGAGCTTCTACCGTCAAGCGCATCATTTGGCAAAACCAAAGCATCGCCTGCATCCGTTTTGAAAAACCGATGCAGGCGGAATCGTGTTGATTATTTCAGCTCGACAACAGCTGCCTTGATATCGGGCTTTTGGGGAATGATACCGCTCTTGGCATACCAATAGGCAATTTTCCCAATCTGCTCGACATCTGCTGCGGTAACGGCGGTCGTCGGAACGGCATTGTTCTCACCGATCACTTGCCCCAGTTCAGCGGGTATATTCATTTCTTTGGCCCAGATGGCGCCAGCGTCCGCCTTGTTCGCCACGGCCCAGGCATTGTCTTTCTTCAGAACATCGAAAATCGCCTGAAGCTCGTCGGCTTTCTTTTCGGCAAATTCTCGGCTTGAAATCAGAACGACCGCATTGTCGGAACCAATGGCAGCGCCATCCGCAATTACCTGACCGCCATAGGATTTTTCGGCGATTGCCACGAAAGGATCCCATGTCGCCCAGGCGTCGACATGGCCTTGCACAAAGCTGGGGCCGCTGTCGCTTGGGCTAAGATAGACGCGCTCGACGCTTTTCGGATCGATACCGTTTGTCTCCAGCCCTTGCATCAGCAGATATTCGCCCGTACCGCCGCGGTTGACAGCAACCTTCTTGCCTGCCAAATCCTTGATCGACGTGATGCCAGCATCTTTCTTGGCAACAATTCCTTCCGATCCCGGCGACATTTTCTGATAGCCAAAGATCGTCAGCGGAATATTTGCCGCCAGCGCAGCAATGGCTGATATCGAACTGCCAGCGGTAATATCGATGCTGCCCGCGTTCAGTGCTTCAAAGGCTGGGGCCGCAGCCGGAAATGGGCCAGCCCATTCCACCTTAATGCCTTTTTCCGCGAGGGCTTGTTCCAGTGTGCCGCGTGATTTGGCCAGTGTTATGTCGTTGGGGCCGCGAAGCCAGCCAATGCGCACAACCTGATCGGCGGCGAACGCCGCTGTGCTCGCAAGTGTCATTGCCGCACCGGTAAGGGCGGCCAGAATTTGAAGTCTTTTCATTGAGTATCTCCGCTTTTAAGGGTGCAGGACGAAATGCCGGACGCCCAGCGCTTCCAGCAATTCGGTTTCGATAGCGGCAGCGCGTTTATCTGTTCTCTGTCGAGGGTGATCGATATCGACACGCAGATCGTGACTGAAACGCCCCTGATCCAGAACGAGAATGCGGTCGGCCAAAGCGACAGCCTCCCACACATCATGCGTCACTAGCAAGGTTGCTGGCTTGTGCTTGCGCCAGAGGTTGAACACCAGATCGTGCATGCGAAGACGCGTTAGCGCATCGAGTGCGGCAAATGGCTCGTCTAGCAAAAGCAGTTCCGGTTCTCGCACCAGCGCCCGCGCCAAGGCCGCCCGCTGTGCTTCACCACCAGATAATGTCAGAGGCCATGCATTGATCCTGTGCGACAGACCGACATCGGCCAGCGCTTGCGCGGCCTTGCCGCTGTTGCAGGCGTTCGGCACACCGAGCGCAACATTGTCGATCACACTTTTCCACGGCATCAGCCGAGGCTCCTGAAACACGACGGCACGGCGTTGGGGAATTTCCAGCACGCTTGCGGGAGCTTCGTCGAGCCCCGCAAGCACGCGCAAAAGCGTGGATTTTCCTGAGCCGCTTCTGCCAAGCAGGGCTACGAATTCCCCCGGCGCGATGCTTAGATCGATACCATCAAGAATTGCCGGTCCGCCGAAGGACCGCGACAAGCCATGAATTTTTACGATGTCGCTCATGATATCACCGCAGGGCGCCAGCGCAGGGCATAGGCCTCGATTGCGCGCACCAGCCCGTCAGTGAGCAGCCCCATGAGCGCGTAGACCAGCAGGCAGACCACGATGACGTCGGTTTGCAGGAAATCGCGTGCATAAGTGATGATATAACCTATGCCACTGGAGGCATTGATCTGTTCTGCCACCACGAGGCTAAGCCATGCGATGCTCAATCCATAGCGTACGCCGACGAGCAACGAAGGCAGAGCGCCGGGGATCACGACATGCCGAATGATTTCGAGCGTGCTGAGATTGAGGGTGCGTCCGGCTTCGATCAGCTTGCGATCAACGCCGCGAATGCCGCCATGCAGTGTCAGATAGATCGGGAAGACGGAGCCAAAGGCAACCATGCCGATCTTTGGTGCTTCACCTATACCGTACCAAAGGATGAAGAGCGGAAGAAGCCCCAGAAAAGGCATTGCCTTCAGCATCTGTACCGGCGGATCGATGATGGTTTCACCGAGCTTGGAAAGCCCGGCGAAAAGTGCCAGTGCGACGCCTACGACAAGCGCGATGGAGAAGCCTGCAATGACGCGGAGGAACGACACGGCCAAACCTGTCGCAAGTTCACCCGAAGCCAGCAGCCGCAGGCCGGTTGCCGCGATGTCTACAGGCGACGCCAGCGTGCGGGCCGATAAAAGCCCAGTCATGCTCACCAGTTGCCACAAGATCAGGATGGCGATGGGCGATACAAGCCTACGCATCCATTGCGGGAAGCGCGGACTTGCTTTGGCATTGCCGACCGAAGGAGAACCGACGGTCGCCGTTTTCTCCAGAGCGCTCGTATCAGCCATTGCTGGCCTTTCCGGTCAGATCCCGGTCGAACAGGGTTGACCACGTAAACTGCTTGCGCTCAGCGACGGGCCGCTCGACAGGAAGGCGCGGCAATACCATTTCGCCGAAACGATAGGCTTCCTCCAGCAGCGGCATGCCCGACAGGATAAACGTATCGACGCCCACGGCCTGATAAGCTTCAAGTGTGCGAATAACCGTGTCGGGCGAGCCGACGATTGCGGTGCCGGGGCCGGGGCGGACGAGACCGATACCCGCCCAGAGATTGGGTGAGATTTCAAGGTCGCGCAGATTGTCGGGTTTCACGCCGCCATGCATTGCCGTCATGCGCTGCTGGCCGACAGAGTCCGTGTTGGAAACGAAGCGCTTGTTGCCCGCCATGGCCGCTTCATCCATCTGGTCGTAAAGGTCGGCTGCTGCTTCCCACGCCTTTGCGTCAGTCGAGCGCACGATTACATAAAGACGGATACCGTATTTCAGTTCGCGCCCATGCGCTGCGGCGCGCGCTTTGACTTGGCTGACCTTATCGCCCATCTGTTCGGGCGTTTCTCCCCACGAAAGATAGGTATCGACATGCTTTGCCGCGACTTCGATTGCGCTGTCCGAAGATCCGCCAAACCATAGTGGCGGTGGGGCAATCGATGAACCGGCAGGAAGGGCCAGTTTTGCGCCTTCGGTCTGGAAATATTTGCCGTTATGGGTGACGCTTTCACCTGCCATAAGACGATGCCACAGCGTCAGATACTCGTCGGCCATCAGATAGCGTTCGTCATGCGGCAACATCATGCCATAAGCGCCAAGCATCTTGGCATCGCCGGAAACGACATTCAGCATCAGCCTGCCATTGGAAAACTCCTGAAATGTCGCCGCCATCTTGGCAAGCAGCGTTGGCGCTACCAGACCCGGATGGAAGGCCAGCAGAAACTTCATGCGCTCCGTATAGGGCAGAAGGGCTCCAGCCAGCGGCCACACATCATGAGCGCCGGTGGCAAAAAGCGCGCCGGTATAACCCAGATGGTCATAGGCCTGTGCAAGCTGCTTGTAGTAGCCGTAATCGACGACGCGTGAGCCCTCGGGTTTCCAGGGATAAGCGCCGTCTGGCGCGCACATGTACCAAAGGACATTCATGCTGTTTCTGCCTCGTTACGCTCTGCTATAATTTCCAGTCTGCGGCTGATCGCAGCATGGCGAAGCAGTATGTCTGCCTCCGCCTGCTGTTCTCGCAAAAGCGTGTCGTCAGCGGGCACGATGTGCCAGTTGCGTTCCTGGATCACCCGCGTCCAGGCGCGCCGCTCATTGTCGTCGGCGTCCTTGGCGAGAAGGGCTGCGGCCTGTTCAGGATGCGCGATAATCTCACGACCGATCCGGGCGAGTTCCACCGCAAACGCATCGATTACATCGTCCGGCAGATTGCGCTGTCCGATCGTCCAGAACACCGAGCGATTGGGAATTGTGGTGCCGCAATGCAGCAAGACATGGAATTCGCCACTGGCGAGCGCCTGTTCGAGATGCGGCGCCATGGCAATCCACGCCGCCACTTTGCCGGCACGGAGCAGTTCACGCGAAGGGCTCGCCAGAAGATCATGGCGTTTCACGTCATCAAGACGAAGCCCGACCTGCTCCAGACTTTTTGCCAGAAAATAAGTGTGAAAGGAGCCATCGACGAGCGCAATATCGCGCCCTTTCAGGTCGGCGACGGTCTGGATATCAGTATCCTTCGCAACCAGTATCGCACCATTTGCAGGCCGTGGCGCAGATGCTGCGGCATAGGTCACCGGCAGTCCGCCCTCCGCTGCAAGAATGGGCGGCGTGGACCCCGTGCCACCAATGTCGATATTGCCGGCAATAAGCTGCTGGGCGGTGTCGCGGCCTTCCGGATAAGGCACGAATTCCGGCTTGAAATCGGCGAAAGCCCCCGGCCAGCGAGACGCGAGCGTCAGATGCAGATTATTGGGATGAAAGCCGATCTTGAATGCCATGAAAACGGGGTCCGGTTGCAAATTCGTTATATAAATTTATATAATGGGATTCAGGCAGGCACCGAAGGAAGGCTTGATTAAACCTTCGGCGGAACTTGGAAAACCATTCCGTGTTTGCTCTATTTTTGAGATTGTTTGGCAGGGCGCGACGATCATGAACGAGAAAGCCACTCCAAAAGCCCATGTGCCCAAGGTGAAATGTCGGGCGGTCGGCGCAGCGTCTGATTTTCTGAAAGCCATATCCAATCCCGTGCGGCTTTCGATCCTGTGCGTCTTGCTGGAAGGCGAGCGCACGGTAAGCGAACTGGAAGACGTGCTGGATGTTCACCAGCCGACCCTGTCACAGCAGCTTGGGGAGTTGCGCGAGGCTGGTATTATCGAAGGGAGGCGCGAAGCGCGCGCGGTCGTCTATCGCGTAGCGGACCCGCGCGCCGGGCAGCTCATCGGGCATTTGCGCCTGCTGTTCTCCGATCCCGGTGCGTCTGCAATATGGAAAGGTGCCCAGCTTGGGGCGCCTGCTCCATCGGAAATGCTGCACAGCTAAGCCGGTTCAGCTATGGCCAACACTGTCGCCTACCAGTTCACGCGCACGCCGAGCTTTCCATTCCAGGCATAATTGTCGGCATCAAAGGTCGTGCTGTAGCTGACATTGCCATACCGAAGCCTTTGACATCTTGATCAGGGAAGCCAAATTCCGTCGCCCGGTTTGAGCTGGTTGTCATGTTGTACCAGGTTTGCGGTCTTTGAGTTACTCTTCTTCGCCGACACGCTCAGGGAATGAGCCGATCAACTGCCTGCCATAAATGGCTCCCATCGAAAGTATTGGAGCATAAAGGAACACTTCTGGTCCGTAATCAGGTGTTGGGTTCGGGATTGGTTGGATGGGTGAAACAGGCGGTGTTGGTGGGGAGGAGTTGGTGGTGTGGGGGGTACGGGCGTAAGCTCGGATCGGAGATACCAGTTCTCTTGACCGGAAGCGTCAATACTGCCGCGATAAGCGAGTATTCGTAAGGGCCAGCCACGGCTGGACCCGCGAGATGGATCGCGCCGGTCTCCCTTTGTTCCGTCATTGGCTGTATCGACAACAAGAATACCACTTCCAGTGGTGATGGCGCCTTGCCCGCCCGCATTCGTCACCTCCAACCGAGTGGAACCAGATGCCACGCCGCCGTTGATGATCAGGCGGTCGGACGGTGAGCCGTCCGTATCAAGATTAAGTGTTGAACCCAATTTGACCTGCTTTACCGGGGCTTCCCCAAATGCGCGTAGCGAAAGCATAGTCGCCGGACGCGGATTTGCCTCACAGAAATATGAACATTCGTTACTGATTGGCGTGAAAGACCTTGGCCACACCCCGCCAATGAGGGAAGCGCGGTTGCCAAAAAACCATAATTGCTCCACATAGATCGATACGTACATTTCGCGCTGAACAACGGGGCAACACTTGAAACGCCTAAAACTTGCTTCTCTTTGCCTCCTTCTGGCAACCGTTTCACCTGCACTTGCTTTCGAGGCTGGCACACCGCCGGACCTCAAGCCGCTGCCGCAGCAGGTTCAGGCCGCGCGCCTGACCTCTGAATTTTTGTCGCGTTTTCATTATAAGCCAGTACCACTCAACGATGCTCTGTCGGTCAAAATTATGGACCGGTTTATCAAATCGTTGGACCCGGACCGGCTGATCTTCCTTAAATCCGACATTGACGGGTTTATGGCGGACAAAACCAAGATTGACGACGCGATCAAACAGGAAAATCTGAGCATCCCGTTTTCCATCTTCAATGTTTATGAAAAGCGCATTACCGACCGCATGGCCTATGCGCGCAGCCTGTTGAACACGAAGTTCGATTTCAATGAGCAGGAAAGCTATCCGCTGATGCGGGACAAGGCACCTTGGCCTGCAACGGATGAGGAAAGCAAGGACCTTTGGCGAAAACGCGTCAAGAATGACTGGCTGCGCCTGAAGCTGGCTGGCAAGGATGATGCCTCGATCCGCGAAACGCTGGAAAAGCGCTATCAGAATTCGCTTGAACGTATTTACAAATACAAGAGCGACGATGTTTTCCAGATGTTCATGGCCGCCTATACAACCTCGGTTGACCCCCATACGGATTATTTCGGCGCCAGTGCTTCTGCTGAGTTCGATATATCGATGAAGCTTTCTCTCGTCGGTATCGGCGCGGTTTTGCAGGAACGGGACGACTACATCACGATCCGCGAGCTTGTGGCCGGTGGCCCGGCTCAGGTGTCGGGTAAAATCGCAGTCGGTGATCGCATTACGGGTGTCGGTCAAGACGAGACCGGACCGATGAAGGAAGTGGTTGGCCAGCGTCTTGATGAAGTTGTACAGCTGATCCGTGGCGCCAAAGGCTCGGTGGTGCGCCTGGATATTCTGCCTGCCAATGCAGGACCGGACGCGAAGCACCAGATCATCAGTCTGGTTCGCGACAAGATCAGCCTGGAAAAACAGGCTGCGCAGAAATCGGTGCTTGAGGTCAAGGATGGCAATGCCACGCGCAAGATCGGCGTTATCACCTTGCCTGCCTTCTACGAAGATATCGAAGCGCGCAGAAAAGGCGACAAGGATTATCGCAGCGCCAGCCGCGATGTCGCCAAGCTCATTACCGAACTGAAGCAGGACAATGTCGATGGCATCCTGTTCGATCTCCGTAACAATGGCGGCGGCTCGTTGTCGGAAGCAATTGATCTGACCGGTCTTTTCGTTGGAAAAGGTCCGGTCGTCCAGCAGCGTAATGCCAATGGCAAGGTCAAGGTGGAAAGTGATGATCGGTCGACGCCTGCCTGGCAGGGGCCGCTCGGCGTGCTGATCAATCGTGGGTCGGCGTCGGCGTCCGAGATTTTTGCGGCGGCGATACAGGATTATGGTCGGGGCGTGATTATCGGAGAACCGAGTTTCGGCAAGGGCACGGTGCAGACCGTGGTCAATCTTGACGAGGTGGCGCACAATCCAGAGCCAAAATTCGGTGAGCTTAAGCTGACCATCGCCCAGTTCTTCCGCGTGAACGGAGGCACGACGCAGCTCCGCGGCGTGACGCCAGATATCAGCCTACCCGGACTTTTCGATCTGAAGACTGTTGGCGAGTCGAGCTTCGACAATGCCTTGCCTTGGAGCGAAGTCAAACCGGCAAAATACAAGCGTTCCGGCGATATCAAGTCACTCTTGCCCCAGTTGCAGAACCTTCACGACGCCCGGGTAAAGGATAATCCTGAGTTCCAGCAGTTTGTGGATGACATTGCGGTGTTGAAAGCACAGCGCGAAAAGACGGAGCTTTCTCTCAATGAAACGGAACGCCGCAACGAAATGACGGCGGAAGAAAACCGTCTGAAAGCTCGCAAAAAATCTGATGATGGCTTCAACAATAGCCCGGATGATGGTCTTCAGTCCAACGAGCGAAGCCTGAGCGCAGATATCGCCATTGAGAAAACCCGCAAGAGCGCCAAGGACGTTCTGCAGATTGAGGCGGCGGGGATCGTTGCCAATCTCTCGGATATGCTGGCTGGAGCTAAGGCGGCGGCGAAATAGTCGATAATAGTCATCACCCCTATGCGGCAAATCGCGCATAGGGGTGATGGTGAATATTACCTCTGACCATTCCGGCTTAAATGGCTGCAGCACTACTGTCCGATCTTGACGACCAGTTTTCCGAAATGTCCGGCGCTTTGAAGCGCGTTATAAGCATTCTCGGCCTCGCCGAAGGGATAGACCTTGTCGATCTGCGGTTTGATGCCAGTACGAACAAGGGATGCAAGCGTGGAAACCGGGCCGACATAAATGCCCTGCAAGGTTATCCTCTTTTCAAGGATTGCAGCGGTTTCGATGGAGCCGTTAAACCCGGTCAAGACGCCCATAAGCGATATGCGTCCATCAAAGCGTGTTGCCTTGAGGGTCTTGTTCAGCGTGGACGGACCTGCTGAATCGACAGCCAGATCAACGCCCACATTCCCCGTGAGCCGCAGGACTTCATTTTCCCAATCGGGATGTGCCTGATAGTTGATGACGTGGTCAGCACCGAGCTTTCTGGCACGTTCCAGCTTTTCGTCGGAACTCGATGTAATGATGACCCGAGCGCCCGCCATTTTTGCAAGCTGCAAGGCGAAGATCGCCACACCGCCCGTACCGAGGAGCAGGACGGTTTCGCCTGGCTCTAAAGGTCGTCTTTCAAAAAGCGCGGACCATGCCGTAACGCCTGCGCAGGGAAGCGTTGAGGCTTCTTCAAATGTCATGGGGTCCGGTATCCGTACGACCCCGGTTGCCGGTACGACGATACGCTCACTCAACACACCATCGACGGTATTGCCGCCAAGGCTTGCAGCCTTCTTCACCTCGGAGAAGGGGCCTTCAACCCATTCAGGCATAAAACCGATGACCACACGATCACCGATGGCGTAATCTGTCACGCCTTCTCCGACGGCCGACACGACGCCCGCTCCATCGGACAAGGGAATGCTGTCCTTGGTACGCTTCGCGACGATAAGATCGCGATAGTTCAGTGACGCAGCACGCAAATCGACTGCAATCTCTCCGCGCCCCGGCTTGCGGCCCTGTTTCTCAACCAGCTTCAGGCGTGGATTTTCATTTCCGGTCAGAATGTAACTTTGCACGGCATTGTCTCCTTTAATGCCTGAACAAATAGGCCTATATTGAGCTTTGAAAAAGTACGTACAAATTTGGCATGTAGTATCATGGATGATAGTGTCAGGACGCGCGGCAAGCGTCGAAATGTCAGCAAAACAGGCTGCGCGGTGGAAGCAACGCTTTCGGTCATCGGGGGTGTTTGGAAACCGGTAATCCTTTTTCATTTGCTGAAAGGAAAGCTGCGCTTCAACGCACTTTGCAGGCTCGTTCCAGCAGCGACACCAAGGATGTTGACTTTGCAGCTCCGGGAGTTGGAGGCTGACGGGATCATAAACCGCACTGTCTTTCCGGAAGTGCCGCCGAAGGTGGAATATGAGCTGACGGGCCTTGGTCATTCTCTTGCGCCCATCTTGATCAGCATGCGGGACTGGGGCGAGCGCATTCAGGGCGATCAAGCGCATCCAAGCGCAAAGTGCTGAGTTGGATATATAGGGGTGACTTCATCCTTGACGGGCAACCACCTGCACGTTTAAGCGAAAGGGCAGACGGAACCAACAGCGGAAGCCTCTGCCAATGAGCACTTTGCGCATTCTCCCCAGCGCCGATATCCCTGAACTGCCGAACCGCTACAACGGCAAGGTTCGTGAGAATTACGATCTGCCGGACGGCAGCCGTATCATCATCTCTACCGACCGGCTGAGCGCCTTCGACGTCATCCTGACATCGATCCCTTTCAAAGGTCAGGTTTTGACGCAGACCGCGTCCTATTGGTTCGAGGAAACGGCGGATATTTGCCCGAACCACGTTCTGGCTTATCCAGACCCGAATGTCGTCATTGGCAGACGGTTGGACATTCTGCCGGTTGAGGTCGTTGTGCGCGGCTATCTGGCGGGTACGACCAGCACGTCGATCCTGACGAAGTACCGCAAAGGCGAGCGCCAGATGTATGGCGTCACACTGCCCGATGGTCTGAAGGACAATGAAAAGCTGCCGCATCCGATCATCACGCCGACAAGCAAGGCTTTCGACGGCGGACATGATGAGCCCCTTTCCGGTGAGGAAATCCTTGAACAAGGTTTGCTGACCGCAGAACAATGGGAAACCGTGTCCCGTTATGCGCTGGCGCTTTTCGAGCGTGGACAGGCGCGCGCGGCGGAACATGGATTGATCCTTGTCGACACCAAATACGAGTTTGGAACAGACGCAAGCGGCCGCATCATTCTCGCGGATGAAATTCATACGCCGGATTCAAGCCGGTATTGGATTGCTGACAGCTATGAAGAGAGTTTCGCTGCGGGAACCCGCCCGGCGAGCTTCGATAAGGATTTCGTGCGCGCCTGGGTCACCGAGCGTTGTGATCCCTATAACGACCCGATCCCGGAAATTCCGCTTGAACTCATCGAGCAGACCTCGAAGGTCTATATTCAGGCCTACGAACAGATCACCGGCAAGACTTTTGTGCCCGATCTGACAGGCGAGACGGTGCTGGACCGCGTTCGCGCCAATCTCGAACCATATTTCGTGAAGAAAGCAAAACCGGCGCGCGCCAAGCCGACCACCCGTGCGCCGCGCAAGAAGGCTGAACCAAAAGCAGCTGTCGTGAAACCAGTTGCAAAGGAGGCTGCTGTTACCGCTCCGGCTGTTCGTAAGAGATACACACCAGCGGAACGGGCTGCCATTCTTGCAGCAGTTGCGAAGGCCACCGAGAACGGCAAAGCTACGCTGAAAGCTGTATTGCAGCATGAAGGCGTCAGCGAGCAAACCTATTACAACTGGAAGAACGTTGCTGGTAAGTCCGCAGCCCAAGCGGCTATCACACCTTCTGCGGGTGACGATTTGAAAGCGCTTGTGGCGCTGGAAGCGGAAAACCTCAAGCTGCGCAAGGAATTGGCAGCAAAACTTCGAGCGGAAAATGCGGAATTGCGCAGGCGTCTCGGCAAGGCATAACACTTAAAAAACAGGCGACCGTAATCAGGTCGCCTGTTTTGCTTTCAGTAGAAATATCGGTTCATTGTCCATCGAATATTTGCGCAATCGAACGCATGAAGTGGTCGTTCTCTTCCGGGCTGCCGATGCTGACGCGAATAAAATTCGTGTATCCCTGTTGTTTCCATGGTTTGACGATGACGCCGTCGCGTAAAAGCTTCTCGGCGAAAGCAACGGAATCCGTCTTGACGTCTATGAACAGGAAATTGCCTTTTGACGGAGCGAACCGGATTTGCCGCGTACCGAGGAAATCAGCCACACGGGCCCGCTCACGCAAAGCAAGAGCTACACCTGCCGCAAGATGTTCGCTGTCACGCCGGGCGATCAATCCAGTCGCCTGTGCAATCGCATTGGCGTTGAAGGGCGTGCGGGCGCGGTCAAGATAACCGCGCAAGGTGCTGTCGCTTGTGAGGCCGAAGCCAAGACGTGCGCCTGCCAGCCCATAGGCTTTGGAGAATGTTCGAAGCACGATCCAGTTAAGGTCGGTGCCGCGTAACAGGTCTATGGCTGATGGATAATCATCCCCCGCCGCATATTCGGCATAGGCTTCGTCGAGCACAAGCAAAGTGTTTGGAGATGTCGCATTTATAACCCGCTGTAGCGCTTCCGGATCGAGCCAGCTTCCGACCGGGTTGAGCGGATTTGCAAACATGACAAGCCGCGGGCCTTTTGCAACGGCGGCCACCAGAGCATCGACATCGACGTCCAGTGATTGTTTTACCTCGACCCGCTCGACCACAGCTCCCATGAGCGTCGAATAGTCTTCATGCAAAGGGAAGGATGGGTAAAGCGTGACGACGCGATCACCGGGGCGAAGCACAGATCGGCAGATGACCCCGATCAGGTCTTCCGATCCGTTGCCCAAGATAACCCGATCCTCCGGCAACTGAAATTCCTGCGCTATTTCGAGCGCCAGAGCGCGACCGGACGGGTCAGGATAAAGCCTCAGCAGGTCGTGCACGGAGACGAAGAGTTCTTCTATTTTCGGGGAAGGACCCAAAGGGTTCTCGTTCGAACCGAGCTTTGCGATTTGTGCCGGATGATAGCGATGTTCGACTTCGGCAATGGTCAGCCCGGCATTATAAGGGCTAAGGGCGCGTATCTCTGGACGAATCAGACTGTTGAGCGCTGTTTGATCATCGGTCATTTCTCGTTCTCCTCTCATGGCGCGCTCTTGGATGCGGCGCGCCTTGCTAAAGAACGTTCTAAGACTAAACTCCTATTTTGTATATATATGTATAGACAAGTTCCGAAAAAGATGCCTTTATGTCGGGGAGACCATAAAAAATTGCTAAACATTACCCGCAGAATGGTTAGAAGTTCTGGCGATGTTTTGTTCAGGCAGGGTCCATAGGGGAACATGATGCAGGTTTTATCGCTTTTCGACCTTAGCGGGCGTAAGGCGCTGGTCACTGGCGCGAGCCGGGGACTGGGACAGGCTATTGCCGAGGCTCTGGCATCGGCAGGGGCCGACGTCGCCATAACAGCGCGCAAGTCCGACGATCTGACCGAAACGGCCTCTCTCATCGCCGCTCTTGGGCGCGCCTGCGTGCCGCTTTCCCTTGATGTGCGGGATGTTGAGGCCTGCGCAGACGTGACTGCAGAAGCTGCTGCAAAACTGGGCGGTCTTGATATTCTCGTTAACAATGCCGGTTATGAAGAAATACGACCTTCGCTCGATGTCGATGAAGCGCTGTGGGACCGCATTGTCTCGACCAATCTGAAGGGCGCATTCTTTTGCGCTCAGGCGGCGGCGCGTCACATGACTGATACCAAAAGCGGCGGCGCAATCATCAATCTTTGTTCGCTCACCTCCTATGTTGGCGTACCGACAGCGGCACCTTATGGCTCGTCGAAGTCTGGCCTCATGGGGATGACGCACGCGCTTGCAACGGAATGGGCGCCGCACGGCATTCGCGTCAATGGTATCGCGCCCGGCTATTTCCGCACGTCGATGACGGACGTTTTCTATGAAAATGAAGAATGGCAAAAGTCCATGCTGGATAAAATCCCCCAGGGGCGGTTCGGTCGCATGGATGATGTTGCAGGCGCGGTGGTGTTTCTGGCGAGCACCGCATCCGCTTATATAACGGGTCAGGTTATCCCCATCGACGGCGGCTATCTGGCATCGATCTAGCGTTTCGGCTCCCCGAAACTGACGTGAGACACTTACGACCGGCGTTTTCAAACGCTTCTGAATGAAACGGGAAACATCAATGAAATCCACCGGAAACGGAACTGGCCCCAATGCCAAGATCGGACCGGCTGCCGTCTCGGCCAAGAATGTCAGCATGATCTATAACGGCTTCCATGCCGTTCGGTCGGCTTCATTCGATCTCGATCAGGGACGTTTCCTGACCATTCTCGGGCCATCCGGTTCGGGCAAAACAACCCTGCTTCGGCTGATCGCTGGTTTTCAACGCCCAAGTGTCGGCGAAATTTTCATCAATGGCCAGGCTGTCAGTGCGGTTCCGTCGCATAAGCGTTCGATCGGCATGGTGTTCCAGAAGCTTGCCTTGTTTCCGCACATGACAGCAGCGGAAAATGTGGCTTTTCCGCTCAAGATGCGCCGTTTCGATGCCCGGACTATCCCGGAAAGGGTCGAGCGCTATCTCGATCTGGTTCGTTTGGGCGGGCTCGGCAACAGACGCGTTCATGAGCTCTCCGGCGGCCAGCAACAGCGCGTCGCCATTGCCAGAGCCTTGGTGTTCGAGCCTGATCTTCTGCTGCTTGATGAACCGCTGGCCGCGCTTGACCGCAAGCTTCGTGAAGAAATGCAGCTTGAATTTCGCCGCATCCAGCGCGAACTGGGTGTCACCACGATTAACGTCACCCATGACCAGCGTGAAGCACTGGTCGTGTCGGATGAAATCATCGTTATGGATGGCGGTGAAATACAACAGATGGCAAGGCCGTCGGAAACCTATCGCAACCCGTCCAACGCTTTTGTCGCGAATTTCATCGGGGTTACCAATTTCATCACCGGGAAAGCTGCGTCCGTGGACGGCAGTATCGTGCAGGTGGATGCGGGGCCGAAGCTTGTTGGTATGTTGGGTGACGGTCAAAAGCCAGTCGCCGCAGGCGATGGTGTTTCTGGTGCCATTCGCGCCGAACAAATCCGTATCGGTTCAAATGCTGAAGGTGCTGCCGGGCTGGATACCACGCTTGAAGGTGTTGTCACCGACGCAATCTTTGAAGGTGAGCGCATTGTGTATGAAGTGCGCGTACCGGCGCTGGGCGATGCCTTGATGCGCGTGTTCGATCACGATCCGGTCGGACACAGCCAGTTTGAAGAAGGCGCGACCGTCACGCTCGGCTGGAATGCACGCGATCTCATCGTTTTTGCAGCATAAAATGAACACCAGATTACAGACAAAACCCTAGAGGAGAGAACATAATGAGCGCTGTGAAGAAGCCCTTTTTGATACTCGACCGCCGCCGCTTTCTGCAAAGCGCAGGCGCGATGGCCGCTGCTGCCGGAACCACCTCGCTTGGCCTTTCCCGCGCTTTCGCGGAAGAGCCTGCAAAGCCGAAAGAACTCATCGTGCGCGCCTGGGGTGGCAGCTGGGTTGATGCGCTGAAGGCGGGCGTTTCCGATCCATTTACGGCGAAGACCGGCATTTCAATCCGCCACGATCTGACGGAAGACAATGAAATTCAGCCGAAGCTTTGGGCAGCGGTAGCGCAGAAGCGTATTCCGCCGATCCATGTCAACTGGGATACGACGACCAATGCAACCAAATCGGCATTGCGTGGCGTGACGGAAGATCTGTCGGACCTGTCCAATCTGAAAAACACTACCGATCTTGCCAAGCCGGTCGGCCTCGACGGTTATCCGATCGTCAATACCTATGGCTATGTCTATGTGCTGGCTTATCGCCCGGAAGCATTCCCGGATGGCCCGCCGAAGTCGTGGCATGCTCTGCTTGATCCGAAGTTCAAGGGACGCATCGCGCTTTACAATGACGGCATTGGTTTCCACTTCCCGGCACAGGTTGCCGGGGGCGGCAAGCTGGAAGACATTCCGGGCAATATGCAGGCAGCCTGGGATTTCATCGCCAAGGTGAAGCAGCAGCAGCCGCTGCTCGGTGAAGACCCGGATTTCACCACCTGGTTCCAGAAGGGTGAAATCGATCTCGCCTGCACCATTTCGACCAATGCGCGCGAAGCCCAGAAAAACGGTGTCAAGATCGACTGGACCGTGCCTGAAGAAGGCGCGAAGTTCGACACCGATGGTTTGTGGATTCCAAAGGGTCTGCCGGAAAACGAGCTCTACTGGGCCAAGGAATATATCAACTTCGCTCTGACCAAGGATGCGCAGCAGGTCTGGCTCGACGGCCTCGGCCTGCCGGGTGTGGTGCCGGGTCTGACGCCGCCCGCCGATCTGGTGAACGATCCGGCTTATCCGACCAAGGACGAGGATTTCAAGCATCTCATCCGCATCTCGGCCAAGGTACAGGTTGAGAACGAGAGCGAGTGGTTCTCCAAGTTCAAAGCGATCATGCAGGGCTGATCCAGCTCGATAGACAACAAGGATCGCCCGATGAGGGCGATCCCTATGCCCGATATCTCAAGGCAAATATTCAGGAATTGAAACATGCGAGCGGCACGCTCTGCCTATCCGGTGGTTTGGCGTATCATGGATGCGCTGGAAGCAATCGCAGCCTTTCTATGGCCCGCGCGGTTTAACCGTGCTGTGCCCTATCTGATGCTGTTTCCGGCCATCGTGTTGGTGGGCTTGCTGGTGCTCGGCCTGATCCAGATAGCAGACACCAGCCTGCGTACACTCGACACGTCGACATTCCTGATGTCGGACTATTACACGCTTGCCAACTACAAGCGCGCACTGACGGAATCCCTCTTTGCGACAGTTGCCTGGCGCAGCCTTTTCGGATCTCTCGTCGTTACGCTTTTCACGCTCATTCTGGCGTTTCCCTATGCCTATCTGATGGTCAGAACGCCTTCGGCAGCCTTGCGTAAATTCCTGCTGATCGCGCTTTTTCTGCCATTCTTCATCGGGCAGGTGGTGCGGGCTTATGGCTGGCTCATCATTCTGGGCAATCAGGGCATGGTGAATGAGGCGCTCGGTCTCGTCGGCATCGCACCCTTGCGCCTGCTTTATAACTATCCGGCAGTTCTGTTCGGACTTGTGCAATATATGCTGCCATTCGCGGTCCTGATGCTGGCGCCGGCGCTGACGGCCATACCAGAAGAAATGGAAGCGGCGGCAAGTTCGCTTGGTGCGAACTGGATGCGGACATTTGCGCATGTTGTGCTGCCCATGGCGCGTCCCGGCCTGATTGGCGCGGGGCTGGTGGTGATGACGCTTTCGCTGACCGATTTTGCCATTCCGGCAATCCTTGGTGGCGGCTCTCAGGACTTTATCGCCAACGCCATTTATGACCAGTTCTTCCGCACATCCGATCAGGGGCTGGGCGCGACTTTGGCGCTGCTGCTGGTCGGTGTCGGTTCCATTCTTGTCGGGATCGTCTTTACCCTGTTCGGTGCGGGAACGCTCGCCATGGGGAGGGCGCGCAAATGACCGCTCCATTGTCCAAGTCTGTCGTTATCTGGACCTTTGTAATTGCGGTGCTGGTGCTTCTCTCTGCACCAACAATCGTGGTTCTTGGAGCGTCCTTCACGTCGGGCAATATGATCACCTTCCCGCCCGAAGGGTTTTCCTTGAAATGGTATCAGAAGATCGTCGGGACAAGCGATTTGTGGGATGCATTCCTGCGTTCCCTCTATGTATCCTTCATTTGCACAATCGTCGCTATTCCTGTCGGAACGCTG
Organism: Ochrobactrum teleogrylli; assembly: GCF_006376685.1. Classification (GTDB taxonomy): domain Bacteria; phylum Pseudomonadota; class Alphaproteobacteria; order Rhizobiales; family Rhizobiaceae; genus Brucella; species Brucella teleogrylli. The sequence goes on from NZ_VEWL01000008.1 coordinate 42,701, forward strand.
GCCGGTATCGCGCTGGCCAAATATGCGGTGCGCTTTGAAAAGACGATCCAGATTTATCTGCTGTTGCCCTTCACGATCCCGCTGATCGGTTCTGGTATCGGCCTGATGCTGGTCTTCGGGCATGCCGGTATTCTGGGTCAACTTTGGCCAGTCGGGATTGCAGCCTGCGTCATCAATCTGCCTTTCATGATCTGGGCTGTGACGGCAAGTGCGGCCAATCTCGATGCTGACCTTGAACTGGCCGCCGCAAATTGCGGGGCAGGGCCGATATCGACATTTTTCTTTGTGACGCTCCCGGTCGTGGTGCCGGGTGTAATCAGCGGATCGCTGCTGATGTTCATTCTGGCGCTCAACGAATTTCTGGTGAGCCTGCTTCTGGTTGACGCCCGGATCGTCACCCTGCCGGTGCAAATCTACAATTCGATCCGATCCATCATCACGCCTGACCTCGCAGCGATTTCCGTGGTTTTCATCGCCTGCGCCGCGTTTGCTATCTTCCTGCTCGACCGTCTGGTCGGGCTCGACATTTTCCTGAAATCGAAATGATCAGCTGCGTCCCCACCGCAGCGAGCAAGGAGCCGACTATGTCCGATGTAACCTTTCACGAACTGGCAAAGCTGGACGACGCCAAGCGCGCGGAGCTTTTGAAGCGTTCGGAAACCGATCTCTCAGGCTTTATCGAGAAAGTGAAACCGATCATAGAAGCCGTTCGCACGGATGGCGACGCCGCATTGGTGCGGTTTGCACGTGATCTGGACAAGGCCGAAGTCGATCCTGCCAACATCAAGGCAACCGAGGCGGAATTTGACGCTGCTTTCGACAAGGTCGAAAAAGATGTGATCGAAGCCATTCAATTCGGCATCGACAATATCCGTCACTTCCATGAAGAGCAGAAGCCGGAAGCGATGTGGCTGAAGGAAATGCGTCCCGGCGCCTATGCTGGCGACCGCTTTACGCCCATCCGTTCGGTAGCGCTCTACATCCCGCGCGGGAAGGGCGCATTTCCGTCTGTCACCATGATGACCGCAGTGCCTGCTGTGGTTGCCGGTGTGCCGGAACTGGCGATCGTTACCCCGCCGACGCCGGATGGCTCGGTCGATGCCGCCACGCTCGTCGCTGCACGTCTGGCCGGTGTCGAAACCGTCTATAAGGTTGGCGGCGCGCAGGCCGTTGCAGCGGTTGCTTATGGAACGGAGACCGTGAAACCTGCGCTTAAAATCGTTGGTCCGGGTAGTCCATGGGTTGTCGCCGCGAAGCGCCTCCTTGGTGGTGTCATCGATCCGGGTCTCCCCGCAGGTCCTTCCGAAGCAGTGATTTTCGCCGACGATACCGTCAAGGGCGGTCTGGCCGCGCTCGACCTTTTGATCGAAGCCGAGCACGGTCCGGATTCATCTGCATGGCTTGTTACGCATAGCCGTCGTGTGGTGGAAGAAGCGCTAGCCGCTCTGCCGGATCATTGGGCACGCATGACGGAGCAGCGGGTTGGTTTTTCCAAGACCGTTCTGACCGGCAAATATGGTGGTATCGTCCTGACCTCATCGGTCGAGGAAAGCTATCGCTTCATCAATGATTACGCGCCCGAACATCTGGAGCTTCTTTCGACCGACCCGTTTGCGCATCTTGGCCACATTACCGAGGCTGCGGAAATCCTTATGGGGCCGCATACGCCGGTGGTTATCGGTAATTTCGGCCTCGGACCCAATGCCGTGCTGCCAACCAGCCGCTGGGCGCGCACCTATGGCCCGCTTTCTGTGACCGATTTCGTCAAGCGTTGTTCCATCGGCTATGTGACGGCTTCCGCTTATCCGGAATTCGCCAAGCACGCCCGCACGCTCGCCCGTTATGAAGGCTTCTCGTCTCACGAAAATGCCGTTTCGGAAATCCGCAAAGACTATCTTTAAGAAAGTGCGCGCAATGAAAGCGGTCCGGCTTTATGCGTCCAAGGATCTGCGGGTCGAAAATATCGACCCGCCAACGGTGCTTGAGCCGGGCTGGGTCCGGCTGAAGGTTTCCGCTGCGGGAATTTGTGGTTCTGACCTGCACAATTTCTCCACCGGCCAGTGGATCAGCCGTTCGCCTTCGGTTGCGGGGCATGAATTTGCTGGCGTCGTGACCGAGACTGGAACAGGTGTGAGCGGGTTCAAGCCGGGCGATATGGTCATTGCCGATTCCAGATATTGGTGCGGCGAATGCCCGGCTTGTGCGAGCGGTCGACACAATGTCTGTTCCACTCTCGGTTTTATCGGTGAAGTCTGCGATGGTGGCTTCGCTGAGGAGACGGCGCTACCTGCGCGGCTCCTTGTCCATTATGCTCCCGACATCAACCCGGTTGTCGCCGCGATGGGCGAGCCGCTTTCGGTTGCGTTGCATGCCATTCGCAAGCAGCGTGTGCCGTCCGGCGAGGCAGTTCTGGTTGTGGGGTGTGGACCGATTGGCGGGCTTGTGGCTTTATTGCTTTCCCGTTTGCACGACGGGCCGGTGTTGGTCTGTGATCGTAATGAACAGCGCGTTGAACTGGTTTCGAGAGTAACCGGCGCAATCAAGGTGGAACTCGACAAGCCTGCTCTGGAGCGTGCGCTTTCAGGTAAAACCTTGCGTTATGCCATTGATGCGACGGGCAATATCGCCGTTTTGAACGCGATCATCGATGTCCTGTCCGGTGGTGGTTCTCTGGCGCTCGTCGGGATTTCGCACGGCAAGATCGAGCTTGATCCAAATATACTGGTTGAGCGGGAAATCAGTCTGATCGGTTGTCATGCCTATCAGGACGAACTTCAGGAAATAGCGGCTTTGCTGCCAGAACTGGAGGCATCGTTGGTGAAACTGATCGACCGCGAGATTTCACTTGATGAAGTGCCGGAGGCTTATGACCGCTTGCTGGCGGGCCAGGCCGAAGGACTGAAAACGATCATACGGATAGGAGCATAGTCGCGTCATGAGCTCTGCCGGTAAATCGGATGCGGATCATCGTTCGGCGATGGAATTGCCCGAAACGGCAGGGCCCCTTTACGAGAAGGTGAAGGCCCAGGTTCTCGAAAATATTCGGTCAGGACGCTGGCCTGGCAATTTTCGCCTGCCATCCGAGCATGAGCTTGTAGAGGCGCTTGGCATCTCCCGCATGACCGTCAACAGGGCGCTGCGCGAGCTGACCGATCAAGGCATTTTGAAGCGTATTCAAGGTGTTGGTACATTCGTTTCACCGCCAAAGCCCGAAACGACGTTGATCGAAGTGGTGAACATTGCCAACGAGATTGCGGCGCGGGGCGCGACGCATCGCGCGCAGGTGGTGGCGCTCGATATTGTGCAGCCGGATGCGGCGCTGCTGAATGCGTTTGAACTGCAAAGCCCGATAGCTGTCGCGCATTCAATCATCGTACATTTCGAAAACGATGTGCCCGTGCAACTGGAAGAACGCTTCGTCAACACGCAACTGGTGCAGGATTATGAACTGCAGGATTTCTGCACCATGACGACCTATGATTATCTGCAGAAAAGCACGCCGATGACGGAAGTCGAACAGGTGATCTCAGCGGTGACTGCAAATGCGCAGATTGCTGACCTGTTGCAAATCGAGGTCAACGCGGCCTGCCTCCACCTCGACCGTCGCACATGGACCAGAGAGACGGTCGCGACCGTCAACAAGCTGATCTATGCGGGTGATCGCTATCGCTTGGGCAGTCGCTACAAGCCAGAAATTTACAGATAGTCCACCGGGCTATCGTTACTCAGCGCGTTCGAACCATCTCGATATTGCTATGCTGAATGCGTGCTTTGAGCAGATCCTGCCGCGAGACCAGACCGACGACTTTGTGTGACTGCGGGTCGAGAATGGGATTGCGCGGAATGCCGCTCATAACCATCAGATCGGCGACCTCGCCAAGCGGCGTCGAGGTAAAGGCTGTGGGTTGCGAGGCGTCGGAGAGGGTTTCGGCGAGCGATGCGGCCACCGGAGCGCCTGACACCTGCCATTGCAGAACTTCCGATCTGGAAACAAGACCGAGCAAGCGCCCGTCATCGCTCAGAACAGGATACGCTCTGTGGTGTGCGTCTTTCGTAAAAAATGCAATCGTCTCGTCAATCGACTGTTTTCCCGACAGACATTCCGGCGCAGGCGTCATGACGTGCGCAGCCTGTAGAAATGCAAACGGGTCTCCCGAATATTACTGCAAGATATGGCGTCCGCGGCGCGCAATTTTCTCTGTCAGAATGGAGCGGTTGAGAATGAGGACGCTGACGGCATAGGCTGACACTGACGCGGCAATGGTCTCGGGCAGGGCGACGAAATGACCGGTCAGTTCGACCGCGAAGATGGTGCTCGTCAGTCGCGCGCGCATTGCGCCGCTCAAAATCCCTGCCATGCCGATCATGACCCAGAAGCCCGCACCGCCGGGCAGGAACTGCCCAATCAGTCCACCCAGTGCACCGCCAAGCAGAAGAAGCGGGGCGAGGACGCCGCCTGACGTGCCGGAGCCGAGCGCAATCAGCCAAACTGCCGCCTTGACCACCAACAGCAATGCGATTGCCTTCATGGTCATGGAACCGTCCAGCAATTGTTGGATGCTGGCATAGCCTGCACCGAGAACATGCGGATCGATCAGCCCTCCAATGCCGACCGCGACGGCTCCAAGTGCCGGCCACCACATCCAATGGACTGGCAACTCTGATTTGCCTAGCCGATGGGCAGGCCGGTCTTGGATTTCATCGTGCGCAACGCGATTTCGGATTGCACACGGGCGACCTGCGGATGGGGCAGTAGCACGAGGTGGATGAAGTCGGCAAAGGCGGAAAGGTCCCTGGCGACAATAATCAGCACATAATCCGCATCGCCGGAAACCGAATAGGCTTCACGCACCTCCTCATGTCGGGTCAGAAAGCTGACGAAGGATTCGTCGGTGCGTTCGTTATGGGTCGATAGATTGACGCGTGTGATGGCGCGTAATCCGTAGCCCAGCCGTGCCGCATCAAGCCTCGCTGAATAGCCCTGAATGATGCCTTCTTGCTCCAGTCGCGTGCGGCGACGCGAGCATTGGGATTGCGACAGATTGACCAGTTCGGAAAGCTCCGCATTGGTCAAGGACGCATCGCGCTGCAATGTTTGCAAGATTGCACGATCAAAGGAATCGAGCGTAATTTCGTGCATGGAACATCCCTCCAGCTCACAATTCGTGCAAATCTTCGCTAAGATTGCCACATATTGCAAGCACTTCGCGCGGGTCAGCTCATAGAATCTTCTCAATCATCAGGAGGATTAAAAATGGGCCCATATCCGCACGACGCACCCAAAGCCGAAATCAACGAAGCAAATCCCGCGGGGACGGACGGTTTTGAATTCGTGGAATTCGCGCATCCCGAACCAGAAAAGCTCGATATATTGTTCCGCCAGATGGGCTTTCGTCCTGTTGCCAGGCATCGCAAGAAGGATATCGTTCTCTATCGTCAGGGCGACATCAACTATCTTCTGAACCGTGAGCCCAACAGCCACGCTGCATCCTTCGTTACAGACCATGGCCCTTGCGCGCCTGCAATGGCGTGGCGCGTGGTAGACGCGGGCCACGCGCTGCGCCGCGCAGTAGAACTTGGCGCGGAAGAATACCGTGGCGACGGCAAGTCGCTGGATGTTCCGGCCGTTATCGGTATTGGCGGCTCACTGCTCTACTTCGTGGAAACCTATGGCGAAGACGGTTCATGCTATTCGGCGGAGTTCGAATGGCTCGGAGAGGTCGATCCGAAACCGGAAGGTTTCGGCTTCTATTACCTCGATCATCTCACGCATAATGTGGTGCGCGGGAATATGAATACGTGGTACAAATTCTACCACGACACCTTCAATTTCCGGGAGATACGCTATTTCGACATCGCCGGAAAAATGACGGGGCTGACCAGCCGTGCATTGACATCGCCCGACGGGAAAATCCGTATTCCAATCAATGAAAGTGCGGATGATCACAGCCAGATCGAGGAGTATCTTCGCGAATATAAGGGCGAGGGCATCCAGCATATAGCAATCGCCAGCAACGATATTTATAGCAGTACGGATGCGATTGCAGCGCAGGGGCTGGAATTCATGCCCGGTCCTCCGGACATATATTACGAAAAGTCCAAGGCGCGCGTCAAAGACCACAAAGAGCCGCTCGACAAGCTGAAACGGCGCGGCATTCTCATCGATGGCGAAGGCGTTCTGGGCGGTGGCGAGACGCGCATACTGCTGCAGATTTTCTCAAAAACCGTCATCGGGCCGATCTTTTTCGAATTCATTCAACGCAAGGGCGACGACGGCTTTGGCGAAGGCAATTTCAAGGCCCTGTTCGAATCCATCGAGGAAGACCAGATCCAGCGCGGTGTGCTCGGCAATGTGCAGAAGCCGCATGAAGATAAGCGTGTGGCGGAGCGTAATGCATGAGCGACGCCTGGCGTTCCTATGCCGGAGCACCAGAGAATGGCACCGTCATTTGCGCATCGTCGGACATTTCCGATGGTTGCACAAAATGTCTGGTTCTGCGCGCTGATGGGAAGGAATTTCCGCTTCTTCTCATCAGGCGGGACGGAATCGTGCGTGGATTTGTCAATGCTTGTCCGCATCAATATCTGCCATTAAACTACCGATCAGATGCAATACTCTCAACCGATGGTGCGCGTCTCCTCTGCACAGCGCACGATGCGACGTTCGACGTTGAGAGCGGAGAATGCCTGTCTGCCGGGCTTGATGGACTTGATGCGGTTCCCGTAGCCGATGATGAAAACGGGAATATCGTCATCCGCGAACGGCAGTAAGCAAGCAACGGGAGGAAATCATGCCGAATACAATTCGCCTGCATCGCGTCATTGCAGCCAAGCCGGAAAAAGTTTTCCGAGCCTTTGTTGAGCCGGATGCCATAGCGAGCTGGTTGCCGCCTTATGGATATCTGTGCACAGTCCATGAACTGGATGCAAAAGCTGGCGGCAGCCATAAAATGTCATTCCGCAATTTCACGACGGGCCACGGCCATTCGTTTGGCGGCACATATCTTGAAGTGGTTCCCGGCGAGCGCCTTGTCTACACGGACAAATTCGACGATCCGAACCTCCCGGGCGAGATGAAGGTTACGGTCGCGCTGAAAGCCGTGTCTGTTGGAACCGAAATCAGCATCACACAGGAGGGGGTGCCAGACATTATTCCTACAGAAGCCTGTTATCTTGGCTGGCAGGATTCTCTTCATAAACTCGCAAAGCTGGTCCAGCCTGAGATTAATGAATAGCGCTATATGAGTATGCGTTGCTGATGGAATGCCGGTGAGGGCCGTTCGTTCACATCAAACGCTACTTTTCATCAGCCGAGTGCTTTATTCTGATATTTAGCTTGCGAAGGACTCGGCTTTGTATCCTCACAAAAGTATCGGGCCGCAGGATAGCGAATACTTATTTTATAAAACCCTAACTTTTCTTGGCAATTTTTCTTGCCTTAACGCAACTGCGCCCTACCCTCCCTCTCTGTCCGATTGTGGCTTGGAGGGCAGTATGCAGTGGCTTCAGTCCGTTTTTGAGCAGGCACCGGAGATAGCACTATTTCTATCTCTGGCTGGCGGTTACGCGCTGGGAAAAATACATTTTGGGAAGTTTCAGCTGGGTGGCGTCGCTGGGTCGCTGCTCGTAGCGGTCGTGATCAGTCAAGTCGGTGTCCATATCGACAATGGGGTGAAGGCAGTGCTCTTCGCCCTTTTCATTTACGCCGTCGGTTTCGAAAGCGGTCCGCAATTCTTCCGGTCGCTTGGGCGTCAATCTCTTCGAGAAATTGCGATGGCCGCGGTGCTGGCCATCAGCGGATTGGTGACGGTGGTTGTCCTGGCGCGTATGTTCGGCCTCGACAAAGGCCTCGCAGCCGGCATTGCCGCAGGGGGCCTGACACAGTCAGCCATCATTGGCACCGCCAGTTCGGCGATATCGAAATTGGGTCTGGCCGCCGATGAAGTTCAGCGATTACAGGCCAATGTCGCCGTTGGCTACGCAGTCACCTATATTTTCGGCTCGTTCGGTGCAATCCTGGTTTGCGTCAATCTGCTGCCGAAATTCATGGGACGTAGCATTCGCGACGATGCCATCAAGGCGGAAGCGGAACTTCTTGCCGGTATTCGGCTGCTCGGCCCCAATGAGCAGGAAGCTGCGCCAGACCTTGTCGGGCGTATCTATCAGGTAGACAAAGCTGCCGGAAAAACCGTCGCGGAAATCGAGGCCAAAACCTCTATAGACAATTCCATCACGATTGAGCGCGTCAAACGCGCAAACAAGATCATCGGTGTTGCACCGGATCTCAAGCTCGAAACCAATGATATCATATTGATTGTCGGACGCCGCACCGGCGTTGTCGCATTGGGCAATGAGCTTGGTTCCGAACTACAATCATCCGATGGTATGGATGTCATCGTCGCTATTCGCGATGTGACCATCACCGCGCCCGAATTCGTCGGAAAGTCGGTTGCCGATATCAAACAACATATAAGTGCCGACCTCCGTCACGGTATTTATGTGATTGGTGTCAAGCGGGCCGATAAACCACTGCCGCTCAAGCCCGATACCGTTATCGCGGCTGGCGATGTCGTTTCTCTTTACGGAACGGACCAGGACTTGCAGCGTGTTTCAAGCTCAATCGGGCCGGTTATCGTCGTCAGCGACAAGACGGATTTTGTCTTCCACGGCCTTGGAATTGCTGTTGGCCTTTTGATTGGCCTTGCCGTCATTCGGTTTGGGTCGATCCCGCTGACACTGGGAAGTGGCGGCGGCGCACTGTTGTCGGGCCTGTTGTTTGGCTGGTATCGCAGCCGCAATATGGCAATCGGCAATATGCCAACGGCGGCTTCGACCCTTCTGCGCGATCTCGGCCTTGCCGGTTTCGTCGCCGTTGTCGGTCTCCAGTCGGGGTTACAGGCGGTTCAAACGATCGTCAGCAGCGGTCTGTCGATCTTCCTGATTGGTGTGGTGGTGACCATTCTCCCGCTCATCATCACCATGCTATTTGGGCGCTATGTTCTCAAATATGACAACGTAGCCGTTTTCGCCGGTGCGCTGTCTGGTTCGCGCAGCGCAAATCCTGCCTTTGGCGAAATTCTGGATAAGGCCGGCAACTCGATACCAACCACTCCATTCGCAATCACCTATGCACTTGCCAACGTGTTCCTGACCTTGCTCGGGCCACTGGTAGTCGCGTTTTCCTGAGGAATAGATCATGGCGAAGAATGAATATAGCAAATATGCGAAGCTGAGCCCGTTTGAGCTAAAGGACGCGCTGATCGAACTTGCATCCAGCAAAGCAAACCATGCCATGCTGAATGCAGGTCGCGGCAATCCGAATTTTCTGGCCACCTTGCCGCGCCGGGCTTTCCTGCGTCTGGGCCTGTTCGCTGTCGCAGAAGCCGAGCTATCTTATTCCTATCTCTCGACGGGCGTCGGCGGACTTCCCAAGATTGAGGGTATCGAAGGGCGGTTTCAGCGCTTTATTTCCGACCATAGCGATCAGCCGGGCGTCCAGTTTCTGGGACGGTCGCTTTCCTACGTCCGTGACCAGCTGGGCCTTTCTCCATCAGAATATCTTCATGAAATGGTGGAAGGCATTCTCGGCTGTAACTATCCGGTACCGCCGCGTATGCTGAAAATCAGCGAAGAGATAGTGAAACATTATCTCGTCCGCGAAATGATCGGCGGCTATATGAGCTCCGATAAACTCGATCTGTTTGCGGTCGAGGGCGGAACGGCCGCCATGACCTACATTTTCGACACATTGAAGCAGAACAAAATTGTTGCCGAAGGCGACACGGTTGCAATCGGTATGCCCGCCTTCACGCCTTATATCGAAATTCCAGAACTCAACAATTATCGGCTGAAAGAAGTGCACATCAACGCGGACCCGAAACAGGGTTGGCAATATCCCGAAGCCGAGCTGAACAAGCTGCTCGACAAATCGGTCAAGGTCTTCTTCCTGATTAACCCCAGCAATCCACCTTCGGTTAAAGTGGATCAGCGCGGGCTGGAGCAGATCGCCAAGATCGTCAAGGAAAAGCGTCCTGATCTCATTATCCTGACCGACGATGTGTACGGCACATTTGCCGATGATTTCAAATCGATCTTCGCAATATGCCCATACAACACCATGCTGGTTTACTCGTTCTCGAAATATTTCGGCGCAACGGGCTGGCGCCTCGGCGCAATCGCGATGCAGAAGGACAACGTGCTGGACGCAAAGCTGAAGGATTTGTCGGGATCGGCCAGGAAGGAACTGGATCAGCGCTATTCATCGCTGGTGCCCAATGTTTCAAAACTGAAATTCATCGACCGTCTTGTCGCCGATAGCCGCACAGTCGCCCTCAACCACACTGCGGGTCTTTCCACACCGCAGCAGGTCCAGATGGTTCTGTTTTCCCTATTCGGTCTGATGGATGAAAAGGATGCCTATAAGGCAGAGTTGAAGAAACTGATCCGCAATCGCGAGGCTGCATTGTATCGCGAGCTTGGACTGGAACCGCAGAGCGACGTCAATGAAGTGGATTATTACACACTTCTCGATCTGGAAGACATCGCGGGCCGACTCTATGGCGACGAGTTTGCTGCATGGGTCAAGAAGAACATATCGCCGACTGAGCTCTTGTTCCGGATTGCCGACGAAACCGGTATCGTTCTCTTGCCGGGCACAGGCTTTGGTACGCAGCAACCGGCTGGCCGCGCATCGCTCGCCAATCTCAACGAGTATGAATATGCAGCCATCGGGCGCGCATTGCGGACGATGGCTGACGAAGTTTATCAAAAGGAATTCAAATCCAAGAAATGATCGGGTGCAGCTTGGCCTTGAGCCAACGCTGCCTTTTGAAACCAAAACGCCGGTCTGTTTCACGCAGATCGGCGTTTTCATGAGGCGCCCCAAATTCATCATACAAGTTTCGACGAAATAGACGATAACACTGATAAGTCGTATCACCTGACTTGTGAGCACTCCACGGGCCTGCTACCACAGGAGTACGGAAAACAATGTGCAGGACCGCGATGATGGCAACAAGAAGCAATGAAATTTCCGCCCGTCCTGCGGGCAATCTTGTTGTCAAAGTCAGTGGCGAGCTGAAAAAACTGATCCAGTCCGGTGAGTTCAAACCGGGAATGAAACTGCCCAGCGAAGCGAAGCTGACTGAAGCCTATGGGGTCAGCCGCACGGTTATTCGCGAGGCGGTGGCTGCCCTGCGAGCCGACGGGCTCGTCGAGGCCCGGCAGGGAGCCGGGGTTTTTGTGCTTGAGGCGCAATCAGCGGAAACTCTGCCATTTCACAACCTAGATTATGCCCGGGTTTCATCGGTCATCGAGTTGCTCGAGCTGCGCACAGGCGTAGAAGTAGAGGCTGCAGGACTTGCAGCGCTGCGCCGTTCTCCCCAGCAGGAAGAGGCGATAATCGATTGTCATCAGCAAGTGCTGGCTTGCCTGGAGGCAGGGCTTCCGACAGCGGAGGCGGATTTCGCATTGCATCTGGCGATTGCTGATGCGGCCAACAATCCTCGCTTTCGCGAGTTCCTGACGATGATCGGCAGTGGCGTCATTCCGCGTGCGGCTTTACAGTCCCAGTCAGATACAAATTCTGCCGAGTACATCGCGCGTATCCATGATGAACATTCCCAGATCATCGAGGCCATTTCCAATGGAGATGAAGAGGCTGCGCGTTCGGCAATGCGGCGGCATTTGAAGGGAAGTCAGATGCGATACCGTAGCATTCTCAAACAAGTTCGCTCTAACTTATAATATAAGTTTTTGACACATAATATCTGACTGCGCTAGGTCATATGCAGACATCAAAAAAAGGGGTCAACATATGGAACCGCAGCAGATCAAGGAAAAGCTTGGAGCAGGCTTGCTCTCCTTCCCGGTAACGCATTTCGATGCCGAGGGGCAGTTTGCGCCGGAAAGCTATAAAGCCCATGTAGAATGGCTTTCGGGCTTCGATGCACCGGTGTTGTTCGCCGCCGGCGGCACCGGCGAGTTCTTTTCTCTGCGACCGAGTGAAATTCCGACCATCGTGTCGGTGGCAAAGGAGGCCGTTGGCAACAGTGGCACAGCGATTGTTTCGGGCTGCGGCTATGGGACGGAAATGGCGATTGAAATTGCCAAGTCGGCTGAAAAGGCTGGAGCGGACGGCATATTGCTTCTGCCACATTATCTGATCGATGCGCCCCAGCAGGGTCTCTACGAACATGTCAAGCGTATCTGCCAGTCGATTGGCATCGGCGTCATGGTCTATAATCGTGATAATGCTGTTCTTCAGGCCGACACGCTGGCTCGCCTGTGTGATGAGTGCCCCAATCTTGTCGGTTTCAAGGATGGTGTGGGTGATATAGGGCTCGTTCGCCAGATTACGGCCAAGATGGGCGATCGCCTGACCTATCTGGGCGGGATGCCGACGGCGGAACTCTTCGCCGAAGCCTATCTGGGCGCCGGGTTCACGACCTATTCTTCAGCCGTTTTCAACTTCGTTCCTGGTCTGGCGGTGGAATTCTATCGTGCCCTGAGGGCGGGTGAACGCGCCACATGCGAGCGTATTCTCAACGAGTTCTTCTATCCGTTCATGGCAATCCGCAACCGGCAGAAGGGTTATGCCGTGGCTGCCATCAAGGCAGGCGTGCGTCTTCAGGGCTTCAAAGCCGGGAAGGTTCGGTCTCCGCTTTGCGATCTGACCAGAGAGGAAGAAGGCCTTCTCGAAGCGCTCATCGGTAAATATAGCCGCAAACAGGCGGCTTGAGCGATCAAGAGGAAAAACCGCGGGTCCATCACCCGCGGTTCCTTTATAAGACGCAATAAAGGCCGCGTTTACAGTGACGCGGCCATTTCTTTCAGGCGTTCACAGGCCTTGGTCAGTTCTGCTTCAGAAGCGGCAATGGACACGCGGATGAAGCCGGGCGCGCCAAAAGCGATACCAGGCACGCTGGATACGCCAAAATCATTGAGCAGATATCCCGCAACATCAGTGTCGCTTTCTAACGTCGCGCCTGCGGGGGTCGTTTTGCCAATCAGTCTGCTGACACCGATGAACGCATAAAATGCGCCGTCCGGCTGGTGGAAGTCAATATTGGGTATTTCCGACAGCTGGGTTGTGACAAGCTCGGCGCGACGACGAAAAGTCTGGGCTGCTTCCTGCAAGAAACTCTGGTCGCCATCGAGTGCGGCTTTTGCGGCCGCCTGTGCAATGCTACAAACAGACGTGACGCTTTGCGACTGCATCTTGTTGATCGCTGCAATGAGCGCCTTTGGACCTGCTGCATAGCCAACTCGCCAGCCCGTCATCGCGTAGGCTTTCGAGACACCGTTGACGATGAGAGTTCGTTCCCGCAATTGCGGGCAGATGCTGCCGAAGGAAACGAAGGGATGGTCGCTTAGCAAGATGTGCTCGTAAATCTCATCGGAAAGGATGAGAATACCGGGGTGTTTTTCCAGCGCTGTCGCGAGCGCCTGATATTCCGCAGCGCTGTAGATCGCGCCGGTGGGATTGGATGGTGAGTTCAGCATCAGCCAGCGCGTGCGTGGGGTGATGGATTTCTCAAGATGTTGGACCGTCAGTTTGAAATCATCTTGCTGCCCGCATTCAACATAGACCGGCGTGCCGCCATGCAAGGAAACGATATCGCCATAAGAAACCCAGCAAGGTGTGGGGATGATCACTTCGTCACCCGGTTCGAGTGTGGCGAGGAACGCATCGAACAAGATCTGTTTTGCGCCATTGGCGACGGTCAGCTCTTGTGGTGAAAAATCAAGATGATTGTCACGCTTGAACTTGGCGATAATCGCGGCGCGAAGCGCTTCGGTTCCGGCTGCTGCTCCGTAACGAATACCGCCGGCATTGACCGCTGTGCAGGCAGCATCGAGAACATGGCGCGGCGGTTCAAAATCCGGCTCGCCCAGCGACAGATCGATAATGTCTCGCCCCTCGGCACGCAGCTTTTTGGCGGCCATCGAAACAGCCATGCTCGGCGATGACTGGATGCCCGCCGATCGTCTATTTTCATATTGCATTACAATGCTCTTGTTTGTGGGTCGGGAAAAGGAGAAGCCGCCCTAAAGGCGGCTTCTGACAGGATCTGCTGGTCAACCATTCACGACATAATCGAATTCTCTGTCGCGCTGCTTGGCATCCGGGCACCGTTCATCCGCAGCGCCATAGCCGCCGCCGCCCGGCAATTGCAGGATCAGCCTGCGTCCTGCTGGGACATGCTGCCGGCCCTTGGCGTTGAGCACCGAACCGTCATCAAGCAGGACGGCGCCCGGTGCGCCGTTCTCGCCACCTTCACGCCCGCGCGGCGGGTGTTTGATGCGATCAAACATGGCATTGAAGTAGATCTCATGTCCGTCAGTCGGCGCGATCTCGACAACCTGACCAAGCCCGCCACGGAATTTTCCGGCGCCGCCGGAACCGTCGCGTAATTCCTTGCGCCAGAAAATAACCGGACCGACATGTTCCGTCGCCTCGATGGACATCGAATGAACACCGCTTGGAAAAGCGGTGGCGCTCAGTCCGTCGAGATGGGAGCGAGCACCGGCTCCACCGCTGTTGAACAGCAGAACCTCGGCTCGCTGGCCGCCATCTTTTGGGGCCTTGTCGCCGGAAAGCGGACGCGCACTAACATGAAGGTTCCAAAGCGCGCCTGAGCCTTCCGCCGGTACTCGGCCGGGCAGCATCTTATGGACAGCACCAAGCACTGCATCGGGCACCAGATGGCCGAGCACGTGGCGGACGGAAACGGGAGCAGGGTGCTGCGCGTTCAAGATACAATCCTTCGGCGCAATCACCTTGAAGGGGAGAAGCGATGCGTGATTGTTCGGGATTTCCGGCGCAATCGAGCATTTCAGGCCGTAACAGGCATAGGCAGCTGAATAGATCAGCGGGCAATTGATACCTTTGGGGCTTGGTGCAGATGTGCCGTTGAAGTCCGCAAGTATGTGATCGGCATGGACATCGATACGCACCGCGATATCGATAGGATCGCCGTAACCGTCAACCCGCATCACGTTGGAATAAGTGCCGTGCGGCAATGCCGCCAGCTTTTCAAGCGTTGCATCATAGCTGCGTTTGAAGATGAATTCGGCCAGCCCTTCCAGATCGTCGAGCCGAAACTCATCCATCATGTCCATCAGGCGGCGATGACCGATTTCGTTGCAGGCGGCGAGGGAATAGACGTCGCCGACGACCTGATGGCTTTCGCGAACATTGTTGCGCAAAATGTTCACGAGATCTTTGTTGACCACCCCCCGTTCCGCGAATTTCATGATCGGCACAAAGATGCCTTCCTCGTAAACTTCGTTGGCATCGGGGCCAAAACCACGTCCGCCCACATCCACCACGTGGGCGGTGCAAGCGAAAAAGCCTGTCAGCGCGCCATCGCGAAAGCTTGGCGAGACGACGGTGAAATCGTGCAGGTGACCAGTTCCTTTCCATGGGTCGTTGGTGATGTAGACATCACCTTCGAAGATATTCTCTCGCCCGATATCATTAATGAAATGGCCAACGGCTTCCGCCATCGCATTCACATGGCCGGGCGTGCCGGTCACGGCCTGCGCGATCATTTGCCCGGCGCGATTGAACACGCCAGCTGAAAGATCGCCGGATTCACGCACGCTGGTGCTGAAAGCTGTGCGAATGAGCGTTACGGCCTGTTCTTCAACGACCGAGATCAGGCGGTTCCACATGATCTGCATGTGGACATCGGAAATTGGTTTCACTGACATGGGTAAACTCCTTCAGGCAGCCTTGGCGCGCAGCAACAGGCAACCATCGGCCTGCATGATCGCTTCGCGGCTTGAGGTCACGATGGTCGATGTCTCGCGTTCTGTGATGACGGCTGGCCCGGCGATCCAGTCACCCGGTTTCATATCGCTGCGATCAACCACGCTTGCGTCAAGGAAACGTTCTTCGAGAACGTCGAACACCTTGCGCTTGCCGGATATTGTTGCGGTTGATTGTTTCGTGACAGGTTTGGCGGGGGTTGGTGCCGCAGCATCGGCGCTGGCGCGCAGCGACCAGCTGACAATTTCGACATCCAGCCCATCGATTACGCGACCGAAGAAGCGTTCATAGCACTCATCAAAAAGCGAGCTGAAAAGTGAGGCATCCGCTTGAGTATAATCACGAACTTCGATGGTGACCGGCACTTCCCATCCCTGACCAACGTAGCGCATATAAGCGGTGCATTCGAGTGAAGGATTGGCGCTGGGTGCGCCCGAGCGCACGAAGGAGGTTGCTTCCTGCACCAGCTCGGCAATCACAGTATTGATCGCATTGGCGTCGAAGCGGCTGATGCGGCTATAAGCGCTGCGGACCGATTCAAAACCAAAAGGCGCACGCAGGAAGCCGATTGCAGAGCCGACACCGGCGCCAGGCGGGATCAGCAGATCATTGACACCAAGCTTTTCGCAAAGCCGCGCGGCATGAACTGGGGCCGCGCCGCCAAAGGCGATCATGGTGAACTCGGAAAGTTCCTTGCCGTTTTCCACCGCATGCATACGCGCGGCGTTGCTCATGTTCTCATCGACAACTTCGCTAAGACCATAAGCCGAGGTTGCGATATCTGAACCCAGCTTGCTGCCAATATCTGCATCCATGGCGTTTTCGGATGCCGAGCGCGACAGTTTCATCGACCCACCAGCAAAGCTGTCGGGATCAAGGCGACCAAGGATAACATCGGCGTCGGTTACGGTTGGGTTGACACCGCCGCGGTCGTAGCAAGCCGGTCCCGGTTCGGAGCCTGCGCTATGAGGACCGACGCGGATCTGACGCATGGAATCGACGGTTGCAATCGAACCGCCGCCTGCGCCAATCTCAACCATTTCGATGACCGGGATAGAGATTGGCATGCCGCTGCCCTTCTTGAAGCGATAGGTACGCGCCACTTCAAAGGTCTTCGACGTTTTCGGCGTCTGCCGTTCAATCAGGCAGATTTTTGCGGTAGTGCCGCCCATATCGTAGGACACGACCTGATTAAGCTTGTGATTGGCTGCGATATGGGCTGCGAATATCGCGCCGCCCGCCGGTCCGGATTCAAGCAGACGAACGGGAAACTCAATGGCACTGTCGACGCTGATAATGGCAAACTCCCGTTATTTCGTCTGGTTCCCCATGGTGGTTAGTGATTGAGGATCTGGCCCAGAAATGCCTTGGCGCGTTCGTGCTTGGGATTGCCGAAAAACTCTGCAAGAGGGGCGCTTTCGATAATCTCCCCGCGATCCATGAAGATGACACGGTGCGCAACGGCGCGCGCAAAACCCATTTCATGTGTTACGCAGATCATCGTGATACCGTCGTCCGCAAGCGAGATCATGGTATCGAGGACTTCTTTCACCATTTCAGGATCAAGCGCTGATGTGGGTTCATCGAACAACATGATCTTTGGCCCCATGCAAAGCGCGCGAGCAATGGCCACACGCTGCTGCTGACCTCCGGAAAGCTGGGCTGGATATTTGTTGGCCTGTTCGGCGATATGCACCCGCTTGAGAAAATGCATGGCCTTTTCTTTGGCCTCGGCTGTTGAAGCTTTATGTACGCGGCGCGGCGCCAGCATACAGTTTTCGAGTACGGTCATATGGGGGAAAAGGTTGAACTGTTGAAACACCATACCGACGTCGCGCCGGATATGATCGACATTGGCCCCTTTGTTGCCTAGTCGTGTTCCATTCACATCGATGGTGCCGTCCTGAATCTCTTCAAGATGATTGATACAGCGAATAAGCGTTGATTTACCCGAACCGGAAGGGCCGCACAGAACGATATGTTCGCCCCGCTTCACGTGTAGATCCACATTCTTGAGTACGTGAAGCTGGCCATACCATTTATTGACCGCGCTCATCGTGATGGCTTGTTCAGACATCTATCTCTCGCTTCATATGTGTAGGCAGAACGGAAATTGCCCGCTCAGGGCTGAACTTCAAAAATGGCGTCGACTTCGACAGCAAATCCGCGTGGCAGAGAGCCTGCTCCCAATGCCGTGCGGGCATGTCGGCCTTTCTCGCCGAGAACTTCGACCAGAAGATCGGAGGCGCCATCGATAACGGCGGGATGGTCTTTGAAGCTGGGCACGGCATTTACAAAGCCGCGCACCTGCAAACAGGCTGAAATGCGGTCGAGATCGCCATCAACGGCTATTGAGGCGCGTGCCAGAAGATTGAGCGCGCAGATACGCGCTGCCTGATAAGCCTCCGCTATATCCATAGTGTCGCCGACGACGCCCAGATAACGGTCAACGCCATTGACGCGCGGCACCTGTCCGGAAATGTAGAGTGTGCTTCCACTCAACCGAAACGGAACATAGGTTCCGCTCGGGGCCGTCACACTGGGCAGGGCAAGGCCCAACTCCGCCAGTCTGGAAGAAACGATTCCCATCTCGAATTCCCCTGTTTTTGTTCGCCTGTTCTGCAATTGCTGTAGCATGGAACTACCGGCAACTGCGTAGTGATAATATCACATGGCGTCTTGTTGTGATGTTAGGTTTGCTGAAATAATATCTCTTGTCAAGAATGAATCTCGGGCGTCTATTTTGGTAAGAAAGCGATTGATACTGGACATTACGATATGGAAAACAGCATGTTGACCAATCTTTGAACGAATTCAGAGGGCTGCGCTAAGTGGCTGAATATCTACTTTTGTCGAGGCATTTTGTTCCGATAGTGCCTGTTAGGCGCTCCACGGGGTATCAGATTGAGTGGTAAAGCGAAGCGTGATTTTAAGTGATATTATCACTGATATGATGATAGTATCTTGTCTTGAGCGTGCTAACCGCGTATCACCATGGAAAGACGATATTTTCACCGGGGTAGCCTCATATTGAAAACACTGACTGCGCGAACGATTGAGAGCCTCAAGACACTGATCGGTGACGGTACGCTTCAGGTCGGCGACAAGTTGCCGACCCTCGTCGAACTTGGGGACAAGCTTGGTGTCAGCCGCACGGTTATCCGGGAAGCTGTGGCGGCTCTGCGCTCTGACGGATTGTTGGAAGCAAAGCACGGGGTCGGAATATTCATTCGCGATCCCGGAAAGGCAGCGCCTGCCGTCTCAGACGATTCCATGCTGGAGCCGTTGGCGCGGCTTTCGCTTCCATTTATGGATTTGCTTGAGTTGCGTATGGCTTTTGAAGTCCATGCCGCCGGATTGGCCGCACAGCGCCGGTCATGGGCGCAGGAAGCAAACATGTGGGATGCGCTGAAGCAGTTCGAGGCTTCTATTGAAAATGAAGAAGCGCTGGATGAACTGGACTTCATTTTCCACCGGTCCATATCGGAGGCAACCAATAATCTGGCGTTTATCGAGTTTTTCAGCGTCATGAGCCTGAAAATACTGCCACAGCCAGCATTTTCGCGGGATCTGAACCCCTCGCTTATCACGCCTGATTATATCCAGAACACGGTCATCGAGCATCGCGCGATTTGTGAAGCGATCAGCGCCGGAAATGCAGAGCAGGCACGTGAAGCGATGCAGGCACATCTCAATCGCAGCCATCAGCGCTATCGCGGGTTCAACGGCGCTTTCGGATCGCCATTGAGTAATATTGTGGATAGCTGAAACCTATTCAGTAAGCGCTATCGACCGACGGATTATGGCCGCTACCTTCAACATTCGGGCGGTGAGGGCGGTACGACCGGCTGTTCGAAAGTGCGCTGCAACTGCCCCCAGCCCGGATCGTGCATATGGGCGTCCAGTCCGGCTCTTGCAACCAGCGCACGTGCCTCTGCTTCACCGAAGGCAAGCGCCTCGTGCATATCAGCAGTTAGGACCACGCCGTCCTGCATGATAATCTTGCCATCGACGATGACGGTATCAACATCGCTGCCAAGAACCTGATGAACCAGCCGATGGACGGGCATCCAATTGGGTGTCAGATGCGGTTTGCGCATATCGATGATCGCGATATCCGCTTTCTTGCCAGTTTCAAGAGAACCGATCTCATGATCCATACCAATCGCACGCGCTGCGTCGATGGTGATCATCTCGAAAACTTTGCCGGGCGGCAGAAGGTAGCGGTCGTGATTGTGCAATATATGCTGGGTCGATTGCGCGATCCGCGCGACCTGCAGCATATCGAAATGGCGGCTCGGTGCTGCGCCATCGGACGTAATAGCGACAGGCACGCCCCGCGCCAGCATCTGCATAATCGGCGTGGAACGTCCGGGCGGCGCATGGGTGACGTGGGTGCCCGTTTCGGCGAGGATATCAATTTCCTCATGAGAGATGCCCCAGCAGTGCTGCAAATGCACGTCAGGACCCAGCAGCGCGTTTTCCTTATCTTGATAAGCCATCCGAATTTGCCCGGCAAAGGCATCCGAATGGATGCGCACACCCCATTTGCGTGCCGTTTCGCGAATACGACGCGCTTGCATCCGGTCGTTCTGCGTCAGATTGACCGCGAAATCCGGTGTGGAAGCGTTAGAAGGCTCGACCGAAGGGACGATTGTGAAAGGCGTCAGAAAAACCTTGATGCGGCCCTCGGCTGTTCCCTCAAGGCTTTCGATGGTGGCTTCAGCGCCCGCAATCATTTCTTCGAATGAAACAGTGTGACGAACAGGCTTGCCGCTTTCCCATCGCGTCACCGATTGCGGCCAAGGCAGTCCAGCGGGGCCAACGCAGATGATCTCGCGCAGACCGAGTTCCGCATAGGCGCGCGCGTGATTGGCTGCAAAGACCGGATCGTCGCTGCGCGGCATGGAGGTGATGATGCTGGCAGAGGTTGTTACGCCCGCGCGCAGTCGCTCCAGACCGGAAACGAGACCATCTGCGTACCAGTAGTCGCGGGTTACATAATGATAATAGGTTGGCGTGACAATCCGCATCCAGAGTGAATTGGTGTCGGCGGCAATGCTGCGTAACAGCGCATGACCGCCATGGCCGTGCGCGTCGATGAGGCCCGGAATGAGCATCTTGCCACGGCAGTCGATTGCATTCTTGTCAGTATGGCGAGGAGCGAGGTCCTGCGATGTGCCAATATCGACAATTCTGTCGTTCTCGATTGCTACAGCTCCATCTTCGATGATCCGCCGTGTTTTATCGACTGTCACGACAGTCCCGTGAAGCAGCAGCAATCCAGTCATATCTTCCCCTTTTTATATCCAAGACGACAGCGTTTGACACTGTGCGGTCTCATATCG
This sequence comes from Ochrobactrum teleogrylli, assembly GCF_006376685.1. Taxonomy (GTDB): domain Bacteria; phylum Pseudomonadota; class Alphaproteobacteria; order Rhizobiales; family Rhizobiaceae; genus Brucella; species Brucella teleogrylli. The sequence continues at coordinate 63,824 of NZ_VEWL01000008.1, forward strand.
ATGTGTCGATGTTTTTGAACTTAATTGGCGACAATATCGTTGACAATAAAAGAATGGATTAAGATACTGCGACGAAATTCAGTCCAACAATCTTATCGTTATAGATGAGGGGAAAAGCATGTCGCGTTTAAATAGGTTTTTTATATCGGCCCTGACGGCAGCTGCCATTGCGGCGCCGGCGCTGGCCAGTTCTGCCGACGCGGCTACGTTACGTTGGGGCAGTCGTGCGGATATCTACTCGCTCGATCCAGATTCTGTTCCATCCACATCCAATCTGGCTTTCCTGAACCACATTTACGAAGGTCTGATCCGTTACGGCCCGAACTTCGAGATCGAGCCTGCGCTGGCTACCGAATGGAAGCTGGTCGATAACAAGTTCTGGCGTTTTACCCTTCGCAAGGGCGTGAAGTTCCACAATGGCGCAGATTTTACGGCTGATGACGTTGTGGCCTCGATGAACCGTGTCTCCGACCCGACATCACCTCTGCGCGGCAATATTCCGCTCTATGTTGGTGTCAAGAAAGTGGACGATTCCACGGTGGATATCGAGGTTTCGGCACCGTCGGCGCTGTTCCTCAATGACATGACCAATATTTTCATGTTCAACGCGAAGTGGCTGAAGGATAATGACGCCGAAAAGCCGACCGATATCGCGTCCAAGACCGAGAATTATGCTACGCATAACACCAACGGCACGGGCCCGTTCAAGCTCGACAGCCGTGTACCTGATTCAAAGACGGTTCTGATCGTCAATGATCAATGGTGGGACCAGAAAAAGCACAATCTGGATCGCATCGAATACATTCCGATTTCTTCGGCTGCGACACGCGTTGCGGCGCTTCTTTCCAATGAAATTGACCTGGTCGATTCAGCACCCATTCAGGATATTCCTCGTCTGGAATCGACGCCGGGCATCAAGGTCGACAAACGCACCGAGCTGCGCACGGTGTTTATCGGCTTTAACGGCAAGGAGAAGCTTGAGGATGGGCGTCCGAACCCGTTTCTCGATGTCCGCGTGCGTCAGGCCGTCGAGGCAAGTATCGATCGTGACCTCATCAACAAGAAAATCATGCGCGGTCTGGCGCGTCCTTCCGGTTCGCTGATTGCGCCGGAAATCGCAGGCTATTCGAAAGCGCTCGACACTTATCAGCCAGCCGATCCCAAGCTCGCACAAAAGCTGCTTGAAGATGCTGGTCAGAAAGGCCTGACTTTCAACTATCTTTGCATGAATGATGAGAGCATCAACGAGGAAGATATCTGCTCGGGCATCGCCAATATGATGAAACGTGGCGGGTTCGAACCGTCCATCGATATGGGGCCGCGTGCCGTTCAGCAGCCTAAGCGCACCAATGGCAAGGCCGATATGTTCAATCTGAGCTGGGCCAATGAGCCGACGCTCGATGCCTATTCGTTGCTTTCGCAGGTGCTTTCTACGCGCAGCGGTTCGACCGGCGTATCCAACTATGGTGGCTGGTCTTATCCTGAACTCGATGAGCTGATGAAAAAAGCGGCGCAGGAGCCGGATACGGCGAAGCGCTTGGCGCTGGAAGAACAGGCGCTGAAAGTTGCCAAGGACAAGGCTATTCTGATCCCGCTTCATCAGCAGCCTATCGCTTGGGGCATGCTGGACAAGGTCAAGAGCGTGGATTTCCGGGCCGATAACAAGCCGCGTCATTGGCGCACGCAAATGGCCGAGTAAGGCCAGCAAAGCGAAAACCGAAAAGCGCTTCACCTTGGTGAGGCGCTTTTTTTATGTGGCGCACAATTTGGAGATGCGACGACGCTCATTCAAAAGCCGCACTTTGATTGCTGCTCAGAAATGTGGCAGCGCCTGACCAATTGTAGAGCATAGTTGTCGACAAATAGGTTATTGAAACCCAAAAAATTGTCTACAATTACGTTGACAACCTTATATCGACTGGCAATACTCCATTTCGTGATCTGGGAGGCAGGTCACCCAAAAAAGGAGAAATCAGTATTACCCGCCTGCATGGCGTGAGCAGACACTGAAACGCAGCACCGAAACGGATGCGGCGATGCATGAAAACAGACCTCCAAAAAGGAGGCGCAAATTTCCAGAAGCGGAGCAAAATCTATGTTAAAAAAACTTGGCCTCGCGGCCACAATGCTGGCTGGGCTGACTTTGGCTGGCCACGCCGAAACGCTCAAATGGGGCGCTGCGCGCGATATCTATTCGCTTGATCCCTATTCTTATGGCGACAGCTATACACTGTCCTTCCTCAATCACATCTATGAAGGCCTCGTGCGCTACGACGCCGAGCTGAAGATCGAGCCTGCCCTTGCTGAATCCTGGGAAAATGTTTCCGAGACGGTTTGGCGCTTTCATCTGCGCAAGGGCGTCAAGTTTCATGATGGCGCTGATTTCAATGCCGACGATGTGCTCGCTTCGTTGAAGCGCGTGAGCGATCCGGTTTCGCCGCTGCGTGGTAATTTGCCTGCCTACAAGTCCTCAAAGAAAGTGGACGACTACACAATCGATATCGAGTTGAGCGGCCCTTATCCGCTGCTCCTCAACGACCTCACCAATATTCACATCTTCGATGCGGGCTGGCTGAAGACCAATAATTCGGAAAAGCCGACTGACGTTGGTGCCAAGATTGAAGGTTATGCAACCTACCACACCAATGGTACGGGTCCGTTCAAGCTGGAAAGCCGCGTACCGGATTCCAAAACCATTCTGGTTAAGAACCCGGACTGGTGGGACAAAACGTCGAAATCAAACATCGACCGCATCGAGTTCAATCCGATCACTTCGGCTGCGACACGCGTGGCGGCGCTCCTCTCTGGAGAAGTCAATTTTACGGAAAGTGCGCCATCGCAGGATTTGCTGCGCCTTCAGGCACAGCCTGACCTGAAGGTCATGGAACGTACCGATTTGCGTACAGTCATGATGGGTTTCAATCGCAAGCCGAAGCTCGATAATGGATCGGAAAATAAATTCAACGATTTGCGTGTGCGTCAGGCTTTCGCACATGCGCTTGATCGTGATTTGATACAGAAGCGCATCATGCGCGGCAAGTCGCGCACGGCAGGTGCGGTGGTTGCGCCGGAAATTCCGGGCTACACGCCGGAACTGGATACCACTCTGGCCTATGATCCGGCCTTGTCCAAGAAGCTTCTGGCCGAGGCTGGCGCCACGGATTTTCCGTTCACACTGGTTTGTACAACTGATGCCTATGTGAACGAGGAAGAACTGTGCCAGGGGCTCGTGAACATGCTGAGCCGGGGCGGTTTCAAGCCGCAGCTTGATATTGCACCAACGGCTGCGCAGGCACCGAAACGCACGGGCGGCAAGGCCGATGTCTATATCATAGGCTGGGCGACAGAGCCCATGCTCGACAGCTATTCCATTCTGTTGCAAATGATTGAAACCAAGACAGACAATGCTGGTGTTTTCAACTGGGGTGGCTGGAGCTATCCGGAAATCGACAAGCTGATCATTGAGGCATCCACGGAGATGGATCGCAGCAAGCGGCTGGCGTTGCAGACAAAGGCCTTGCAAATGGTCAAGGACGAGATCGTCATGTTGCCGCTGCATCAACAGCCGATGGCGTGGGTCATGTCGAATAAGATTGATCATATCGTCCAGTTGCCAGACAACAAGCCGCGTCACTGGCTGACGCATTTTGCCGAATAGTCTCATCAAGACGCTCCGGGGCACGCCGTTCCGGAGCGTCCTGTTCCCAAGGAATTCACATGCTGGTTTTTATCATCAAGCGTCTGGCCAATGCCATCATGGTCATGCTGGCTGTTGCCTTGCTGGCCTTTTTGATCTTTCGTCTGGCGGGCGACCCCGTCGAGATGATGGCCAACGAACAGATGACACAGGCCGACCGCGATAATCTGCGTGAGCGTCTGGGGCTTAACGATGGCCTGATGACACAATATACCCGGTTCGTGGTGAACGCCGCTCAGGGCAATTTCGGCATTTCCTATCGCAATGGTCAGGATGTGCTTGGCCTTATCGCCGAGCGGTTTCCGGCAACACTGGAACTGGTGCTGGTGGCCACCTTGATCTCGTTGTTGCTTGGCCTTCCCCTTGGCGTACTAACAGCAATTAAACGTGGCAAATGGTATACGGAGGGATTGCAGTTTCTCTCCATTGTCGGTGTTTCGCTGCCAAGCTTTGTGGTCGGTATACTGCTCATTCTGGTTTTTTCGGTCACGCTTGGCTGGTTCCCGGCATTCGGGCGGGGTGATGTCGTACAGCTTGGCTGGTGGTCCACGGGATTGTTGACGCATTCCGGTCGTATCGCGATTTTGCTACCGGCCATTGCGCTCTCGCTTTATCAAGTCACGCTTGTCATGCGTCTGGTTCGCGCAGAAATGCTGGAAGTGCTGCGTTCGGACTACGTGAAATTCGCCCGTGCCCGCGGTATTCCGCGCTGGCGTATCTATTTCCGTCACGCGCTTCGCAACTGCCTTATGCCGGTTGTAACGATGACAGCGATGAATGTCGGTTCGCTGATCGCCTTCGCGCTGATCACCGAAACCGTGTTTCAATGGCCGGGCATGGGCATGTTGTTCATTCAGGCCGTTACCTTCCTCGATATCCCGGTCATGGCAGCCTATCTCTGCATCATTTCCTTCATCTTCGTTGTACTCAACACTTTCGTGGACATTGCCTATGCGGTGATTGATCCACGCCTGCGCACGGCGCGTTGAGTTACCCATGGAACCGATTGTGGAGTCAAAGCCGATGAGCACCCCAACCACGCAAACCACTACCATCTCCCGCCCGTCGGTTGTACAGCGGATTCGTAAAAGCGACTTGTGGTGGTCGTTCTCACACAGCAAGACCGCAATGATCAGCGCAGCACTGCTCGCAATCCTGATCCTGACGGCATTGTTTGCACCCCTCATTGCACCGCAAAACCCCTATGATGGCGCTGCACTCGATATGTGGAAAGCAGAGCTGCCGCCTATCTGGGAAGACGGCGGCGAATGGCCCTTCCTGCTGGGCACCGACACGCAAGGGCGCGATATGCTGTCAGCCATTCTTTATGGCACGCGCATTTCCATCGTTATCGGCATCGCTTCCGTTGTGCTTTCCTTGGTCATCGGCATGAGTGCCGGTTTGGTCTCAGGCTATTTCGGCGGTTTTATCGACAATCTACTGATGCGCATCGGCGATATCACGCTGTCGATCCCGACCATTCTGGTCGCCATTCTGGTTTCAACCGTCGTGCGACAGATGTTGCCTGTCAGCTTGCGCGAGGTCGGAGCATCCGCGGTTCTCATTCTGGCCATCGCGCTCTCCGCATGGGTGCAATATGCCCGTACTGTCCGCGCTCAGGCCATCGTTGAAACCGGCAAGGATTATGTATCCGCCGCCCGTCTGATCGGCGTTCCGGCGCGCCGCATCATGGCGAGACATATTCTGCCCAATACACTGACCCCCATCATGGTGGCGGCAACGCTTAACTTCGGCATGGCCATTCTTACCGAAGCCACGCTGTCCTTCCTCGGCATCGGGATGCCGCCGAGCCAGCCTTCTCTCGGGACACTGATCCGCATCGGCAACCAGTTCCTGTTTTCCGGTTCCTGGTGGATCGTGCTCTTCCCTGTCATTCAGCTCTGCCTGCTGGTCGTGGCCGTCAATATGCTTGGCGACTGGCTGCGCGATGCTCTCAATCCGAAACTGAGGTAATATCGATGAACAATCTTTTGCTCCGCAATGTGCGCCCTATGGCTGGCGATACGTGCGATGTCTTGATCAAGGATGGGAAGATTGCGGGTTTCGGACGGTTCGAGGCAGAGCCGGGCATGGCCATCGAAGATGGTGGCAATGCAATCATGGCGCCCGGCCTGATTGATGCGCATACGCATCTCGACAAGACGACCTGGGGCATGCCCTGGCATGTCAATAATCGTGCCGCGATCCTGCGCGAACGTATCGACTTCGAACGCGAGCACCGACTGGAAATCGGCCTTGATCCGCATCGTCAGTCAATGCGTCATGCAATCGGTCTTGCTGCCCATGGCGCAACGCATATCCGCAGCCATGTCGATATCGACCCCACTCATGGATTGTCATTGGTCGAAGGCGTCTGGGCAACACGCGAGAAGCTGAAAGGCATCATCGATATCGAGATCGTTGCATTCCCGCAGTCGGGTCTGATGGTCATGCCTGGTACGGAAGAATTGCTCGATGAGGCCTTGCGTCAGGGTTGTGAAGTTCTGGGTGGTATTGATCCATGCGGTATTGATCGCGACCCAAAGGGTCAGCTCGATATTCTGTTCGCGCTCGCACTCAAGCACGGCGTACCGATTGATATTCATCTGCATGAGACCGGCGATCTTGGCGCGTTCACGATGGAACTCATCTTTGAGCGCATTCGCGCCAACGGTATGGAAGGGAAGGTGGCGATCAGCCATGCTTTCGCGCTCGGCATGAATGATTATTTGCGCGTCGGCCAGTTGATCGAACAGATCGCGGCTCTGGATGTCGCAATTCTGACGACCGGCGCGCCATCGGCCACGGTGCCGTCGATCAAGCGCCTGAAGGAAGCGGGCGTGCGCATTGGTGGTGGTTGTGATGGCATTCGCGACACCTGGGGACCTTGGGGCCAGCCGGATATGCTAGACCGTGCCAAGATTATTGGCATGAAAAACGGTGTCCGCTCGGACCATGATCTGGAACATCTCCTGTACATCGTCTCTCAAGGCGGCGCGGATGTGATGCGTCTTGAAAACTATGGTCTGGATGTGGGCTGCAATGCCGACTTTACCCTTCTGACGGGTGAAACATTGGCCCATGCCGTGGTGGATATCGCACCGCGCCCTCTGGTGGTCAAGAACGGTCGCGTCACTGCACGCAACGGCGTTGCTGTGGTGGAGATGCCGTGATGAACAATGCTATTGACACATTAACCCTCGGTCAGCGTCCTGATGGACGGACTTTGATTACCGCCTGTTGGGTGGTTGGGCACAAGGATGGCGGCCATACGCTTTTACGCAATGGTGAAGTCGTTTTTGAACACGGCGAGATTGTCTTTGTTGGACATGGCTTCACCGGGGAACTGGCGCGCCGCATCGATTTCGGCAATGCGCTAATCTCGCCGGGTCTCATTGATCTTGATGCCTTGTCGGACCTCGACACCACCATTCTTGGCATAGACAACCATCCTGGTTGGGCCAAGGGTCGCGTCTGGCCACGGTCTTATATCGAGGCTGGCCCTTATGAGATGTACAGTCAGGACGAGCTGGCTTTTCAAAAGCGCTTTGCGTTCGGCCAACTCCTGTTGAACGGGATCACCACGGCAGCGCCTATCGCCTCTCTATTCTATCGAGAATGGGGCGAAACAGTTGCCGAGTTCGATGCTGCTGCCGAGGCGGCTGGTGAACTGGGGCTACGCGTTTACCTGAGTCCTGCCTACCGTTCCGGCGGTATGGTTCTGGAAGAACCGGGAAAGATTATTCCGGTTTTCGACGAAGAGCGTGGTTTTCAGGGGCTGAAAGACGCCATTGCCTATATCGAGCGCCAGAATGGGCGTCACGGCGATCTGGTGCGCGGTATGTTGGCCCCGGATCGGGTCGAGACTTCGACACTTGGATTGTTGCAACGCACTGATGCAGCGGCGCGCGACCTTGGCTGCAAGTTCCGTCTTCACATGGCTCAAGGCACGATGGAAGTCGATACTGTGCGGATGCTGCATGGCTCGACTGCTCCGGTCTGGCTTGCGAAACATGGTCTGCTCAGCGACCGGATGATTGCACCTCACGCGACGAATGCCACAGATGAAGATCTGGGCCTCTATGCGGCCAATGGCGTTTCCATTGTGCATTGTCCGCTGGTATCGGCACGCAGCGGTTCGATCCTCAAATCCTTCTCCGCTTGCCGCAAGCGGGGGATCAATATTGCCATGGGCACAGATACCACGCCTCCAGATATGCTCATGAATTTGCTGACGGGCCTTATCGCTGGCCGCATCGCCGATGGTGCGCCGGACCGTTTGCGGTCAGCCGATCTTTTTGACGCGGCGACCATTGGTGGCGCAAAAGCACTCGGACGCGATGATCTCGGTCACCTCTCACGGGGTGCGAGAGCGGATATAGCGATCTTCGATCTCGACGATACCATCATGGCCGCGACAGTTGACCCCATCACGACCATTGTCACAGGCGGTTCGGGCAAGATCACGCGCGCGGTCTTTGTCGATGGCCGCGCTTCCATGATTAATCGAAAGCTTGCAGGGTTGGATATGGAACAAGCTCGTCGTCAGGCACAGGCCCAGTTCGACGGACTTATCGCCAAATATCCCGAGCGCAGCTGGAACCATCCTCCTGTCGCGGAAATCTTCCCTTCCAGCTATCCGATAGAAGGTGATTTCAATGCATGACATGCAAGAACCAATCATTGAAGTGCGCAATCTGCGCGTGGATTTTCCAGGGCGTCATGGCACGGTTACCGCTCTGTCAGATGTCAGCCTGTCGATCCGGCCCGGTGAAATCCTTGGTGTTGTGGGTGAATCCGGTGCTGGCAAGTCGATGACCGGTCTGGCCATTCAGGGCCTGCTGGAAGCGCCTGGGCATATCGCCGACGGTGAAGTGTGGCTTGGCAAGCGCCGGATAGACACACTGGATGACCGCGCCATGGAGAAAATTCGCGGACGTGAAATCGGCGCGATCTTTCAGGATCCGCTCACCTCGCTCAATCCGCTGTTCACGGTGGGCGCGCAGCTTGTCGAAACGATCCGGCGGCATCTTGGTCTTGGCAAGGCTCAGGCGCGTGAACGGGCTATCCAGTTGCTGCGCGATGTTGGCATTCCTTCGCCGGAGGACCGCGTCAACCAGTATCCGCATCAGTTCTCGGGCGGTATGCGGCAGCGCGTGGTGATTGCACTTGCACTTGCCGCTTCCCCTAAGCTCGTCATTGCCGATGAACCGACGACGGCGCTGGACGTATCGATCCAGGCACAGATCATTTCGCTCCTGCGGAAACTCTGCAAGGAAAAGCAAACCGCCGTTATGCTCGTTACGCACGATATGGGCGTGATTGCCGAAGCCGCTGATCGCATTGCCGTAATGTATGCGGGGCGACTGATTGAGATCGGGCCTGTCGAACAGGTTCTGCATAAGCCGCGTCACCCCTATACACAGGGCTTGATGGCCTCGATCCCTTCGCTTGGTGCGCGCGTGGAAAAGCTGAATCAGATCGATGGCTCAATGCCGCGTCTTGACGCTATTCCCAAGGGCTGCGCTTTCAATCCGCGTTGCAAGGTCGCGGTGCCACGCTGTCTTGAGGAGCGCCCCGAACTCAACCTTATCAGTCAAAACCCCAACCTTGGCGCAAGCGCTTGTTGGCTCAACGCAGGAGGCAGCGTATGACGAATCCGTCGAAAGAAACTGCGGCTTTGACCGTCGAGCGTCTGGTCAAGACATTTGATGTCTCGGCTCCATGGCTCAACAGAGTGATAGAGCGCAAGCCGCGCCAGTACCTCCAGGCTGTCAACGATATCAGCTTTACGGTGCCAGCAGGTGGTTGTCTGAGTATCGTTGGTGAAAGTGGATGCGGAAAGTCAACCGTGGCCCGACTGGTCACCGGATTGCATGGTGCAACAAGCGGCCAAATGCGGTTTGCGCCCGGCAAAAGTGGTGCGCCATTGACGGCGCAGATGATATTTCAGGACCCTTATGCCTCGCTCAATCCTCGTTGGCGCGTCAAGAACATCATCGCTGAACCATTGCGCGAATTGAAACTGCGCAAAACAGCGGCGGAAGTCACCGAGCGCGTGGAGGAACTTCTGCGTACTGTCGGGCTTTCACCCTCCGACGGCGAAAAGTTTCCGCATGAGTTTTCCGGTGGGCAACGGCAGCGCATTTCAATTGCGCGTGCCTTGGCGAGCGAGCCTGAGTTTCTTGTTTGCGACGAGCCGACTTCGGCGCTGGACGTTTCGGTGCAGGCGCAGGTGCTCAATCTTATGCGCCGCTTGCAGGATGAGCTGGGCCTGACCTACCTCTTCATCAGCCATGATATGAGCGTCGTTCGCCACATGTCCGATCGTATCGCGGTCATGTATCTGGGGCGGATTGTTGAAGAGGGTAATACGGAAGAACTCTTCGCGCAGCCGCGTCATCCCTATACGCAGCTTTTGTTGCAGACGATCCCCAACATTGAATCTCCCAATCGCAACCGCACACCGGCAAGCGGTGAAGTTCCAAGCCCGCTGAAACCGCCTTCGGGTTGCACATTCCATCCGCGGTGTCCGTTTGCGGTGGCGCGCTGCGCGCAAGAAGCGCCGAAGATGCAGACTTTGTCGAATGGCACACGCGTCGCCTGTCATCTGGTGGAAGAGGCCGCAGCAGCTGCCTGATATAGGTAGGGTGTTCAGGCACCGCGTTGGGCTACTGTTGCACGTTTAAAGCAGGTGCCGAGATCTGCGGATAAGTGCTCCAGTCGGGATTAAAGCGGGTTGTTAAATTGTCGACAATATGAAATATTATTGTAGATAATAAATCAGGTTCTGGGGACGTGATGGAATTCGATTTTGAAGAGTTGGACCCTCAAAGCCGTTACAGGCTTCTGACGAATTTCATCGGTCCACGACCGATAGCACTTGTGACAACCCGTTCACCAGCAGGCCATAGCAATGCCGCGCCGATGAGTTTCTTCAACGTGTTTTCGCACGACCCGGCCATTGTCGTTCTGGGCATTCAACCACGTCTTTCCGGTGAGGAGAAGGACACGCTGGCGAATATCCGTCGCACTGGCGAGTTCGCAATCAGCATGATCGACATGGCATTGTCGGAACAGATGCTGATCTGCGGATTGGGTTTCGACAGCGAGGTCGATGAGCTTGAGATGGCGGGGCTGTCAGCGACACCCTGCCAGAAAATCGATGTCTCTTTTGCTGAGCAGGCACCTTGCACCTTCGAGTGCCGTGTCGAACGTGTGATCGATTATCCGCGTCGCGCGCTTATCCTGGGTGAGGTGGTGCATATGCACGTTCGTCGCAATTGTCTGGATGCCGACGGCCACTACGTCGATCCCGAATTCTATCAACCGATTGCCCGGCTTCACGCCGACAATTACATCACTTCAGATCGTCAGTTCGTTTTGAAGGCACCGCCCATCGCCGATTTCGTGAAGCCGGAAAACTAGGCCAGAACGACGGTTCTTCGAGAATTTTTACCATGCACATTCATCTGATCAATCCTAACTCAACAGCGTCTATGACAGAGCAAGCTCTTGATAGTGCTCTGCTCGTCAAACACAGCAGCACCACGGTCTCAGCCTCAAATCCTGCCGACACGCCTGTCAGCATTGAAGGCGGAACCGACGAAGCACTGGCTGTGCCGGGCATGCTTGCGGAAATCCGAAAAGGTGAAGCGCAAGGTGTGGACGCCTATGTGATCGCCTGCTTTGACGATCCCGGCCTGCATGCGGCGCGCGAGATCGCGAAGGGTCCGGTACTGGGTATTTGTCAGGCGGCGGTACAGGTGGCTATGACGATCAGCCGGCGCTTTTCAATTATCACGACCTTGCCGCGGTCGGTTCCGATCATCGAAGATCTGGTCAGTGATTACGGCGCAGATCGTCATTGCAGAAAAGTGCGTGCGATCAATTTGCCGGTACTCGGCTTGGAAGATGATCCTGCGGAAGCAGAACGGCTTTTGATCAACGAGATCGAACTCGCCAAACGCGAAGATCGGGCGGAGGCGATCATTCTCGGCTGCGCGGGCATGACGTCCTTGTGCGACCGGTTGCGGGATGCAACGGGCGTTCCGGTGATCGACGGCGTTGCGGCGGCGGTGAAGCTTGCCGAAGCTTTGGTCGGAGCGGGCTACGCGACTTCGAAGGTGAACACCTATGACTATCCGCGTGTGAAGACGGGCAATACGAACGCCATCTGCGGAATATGTGCCTGAAATAGAAGCATCACGATGTATTGTTGACAATTTTGTAGGCGCTTTGCGGTTGCAATAGTTGACTTTTTCGGTCGCATCACGCTTCCTGAATCGGAACGGGAGCAAGACCATGACTGATCAGACAGGTGTCTCGACGCAGCAGATTGTTGAGAAAGTATGGCTATCCATTGCCGAGCGCCGTCTGCGTCCGGGGGTGCAGCTTAAAGAAGAGCAGATGGCGACGATTTTTCACGTCAGCCGTGCGCGTATCCGTCAGGCGCTTGCCGCGCTTGAACGGGAAGGGCTTGTCACGATTATTCCCAATCGCGGCGCTTTTGTTTGCAAGCCGACCGTGGAAGAAGCGCGGGATGTGTTCTTCGTACGCCGGACTGTTGAGCGTTGTGTGGTCGAGCGCCTTGGGCGTTCTCCGTCAAAGGACAAGATCAAGATTTTGCGCGACCATGTTGCGAAAGAACGTGTCGCCAACAAGAACAATGTCACGACCGATATTATCAAGCTGTCAGGTGGTTTTCATCTGCTGCTGGCCGAATTGACGGGGTCTGATTTTCTGTTCACAACGATGCGCGATCTCATTTCGCGCACCTCTCTCATCACGGCTGTCTACCGCAATACCAACCGCTTCAACTGCGGGCCTGATGAACACGCGGAGATTGTGGAAGCGATTCTGCATGGCGACGTCACAAAGGCCGCCGATCTGATGGCACACCACCTTGAACATGTGGAATCCGAGCTCGACCTGCGGGAAATCAATGATCTCTCCCATGATTTAAGTGCCGCACTTGCCTAAATGGGAGTGAACGGAAAACGGGCGATATTCTTTTTCGTCCGTAGCCGTTGTGATTGATGGCGGATACGCTATTACTAAAATATTTCAATGAGTTGTTAGCAAAGTAAGCCAACCGGTTATTGCCGGTTGGTTTGCTTTTGTACCGTCTGCCTATGGCGCACACGGCGATTTTTCGACCAAAAGCGGAATAAGTTTCGGGTGGAAATGTAAGTTTCATCCCCATAGCAAAGAAATCCGCCCGTGATCTTGACATATGTCATAAGTTGGAATTAGCTTGGTTGAAATTGAGCAGATGTCGCTTCGAGGAGACCCTTGTGAGGGTGGAGCACATCGAGCTTGGGAGGAAATATTTGTGACTGGATTGTACACTGCAATCTTCGATTGTGTGATCGCGTGCGGCTGTGTTTCAGGCGGAGCATCTGCCTGTCTGTGGTTGGGCGTGGAACAGAAACTGACTTGTGCCTTGCAGGGTTCTTCGCCTGAACTGGTGAAGTCTCTATGAGTTACGAGTTCAGTTTCAGCTTCCTTAGCCAGTATTGGCCGCTGCTGCTCAAAGGTACTTTGGCGACGATCCAAATGTCCCTGATTGTCACGGCGCTGGGCTTCGTGCTGGGCACGATCTGTGCGGTTGCCAGCATCAGCAAATACAAGTTCCTGCGCATTCTCGTGGCGATCTATGTCGAGGCGATCCGCAATACACCTCTGCTCGTGCAGCTGTTTCTGGTCTATTTCGGACTGTCTTCCATGGGCGTCAAATTTTCCGCCCAGACCTCGGCGCTAATCGGCCTGACCATCAATGTTGGCGCTTACTCCAGCGAGATCATTCGCGCGGGCTTGCAGGCCATTCACCCCGGCCAGCTGGAAGCTGCTGACACACTGGGACTGTCCCGGCTGCAAATGCTTGCAGGGATTATGCTGCCGCCAGCACTTGAGAAGGTTTATCCCGCTCTCGTCAGTCAGTATGTGCTGTTGATGCTGGCAACAAGTGTTGCATCGCAGATATCGGCTGAAGAGCTGACCGGAGCTGCGTCCAGAATCCAGTCGATGACCTTTCGTTCTTTCGAAGTCTATCTCGTCATTCTGGTGATTTATCTCGTTCTTTCCCTATTGATGCGGGGACTGTTCAAGATTCTGGGGTTGGCGTTGTTTCCACGCAAACGCCGTCTTGGCACCAATCTTTAGGAGGTCGGGATGTTTACGAATTTCTCCTGGATTCACATCGAAGTTCTGCTTCAAGGCTTGGTCTGGACAGTTCTGCTTTCGATCATCGCCTTCATATTCGGGGGCCTGCTTGGCTTTGCCGTGGCGCTGGCTGGAATAGCAAAGAACAAGGCTTTGGTTGCTCTGGTCGATGGTTATACCGTTCTTGTGCAGGGCACACCGGTTCTGATCCTGATGTTCATCGTTTACTTCGGTTTGCCGGTCTTCGGCATTGAAGTTTCGTCACTTTTTGCGGCCAGCGTTGCGATGACGATCTTCGCGAGCGCCTTCCTTGGCGCCATCTGGCGAGGTAGCCTGCAATCCGTGCCACGCACGCAGTGGGAAGCATCCGATTGTCTGGCCTTGACTGGATTGCAGGGGCTGTTCTTCGTCATCATGCCCCAGGCTATTCGCATCGCAACGCCGCCAACAGTCGGCTTCATGGTCCAGATCGTCAAGAACACGTCGCTCGCATCGATCATCGGCATGGCCGAGATGACCTATATCGGCAAGGAAATCAACGCTTCGACGTTCCAGCCCTTCACGACCTATCTCGTGATCGCATTCTTCTACTTTTGCATTTGCTTCCCGCTCTCAGCGGCCAGCCGGAAATTCGAGAGGATGTACAGTGTCAGCCGTCGTTAAGTTTGTTGACGTTCATAAAAGCTATGGCTCGCTGCCAGTGCTGAGAGGTATCAATCTCGAAATTGAGAAGGGACAGGTTGTTGCTCTGATTGGACGAAGCGGTTCCGGCAAAAGCACAGCGCTTCGCTGTGTCGACCGGCTCGAAACCGTCAACAACGGAGATATCTGGGTTTGCGATCATCGTGTCAGTGATCCCAATATCAATCTGCGCGCGCTCCGACAGGATGTTGGCATCGTCTTTCAAAGCTACAACCTCTTCCCGCATCTGACGGTTGAACAAAACATCACTCTGGCGCTGCGCTGGGTCAAGAAACTGACTAGACCCGCCGCGCGCGAAATAGCCGAGACGGTTTTGCGGCAGGTTGGACTGGCGGAAAAGATAGATTCCTATCCCGAGCAATTGTCCGGCGGACAACAGCAACGTGTAGCCATTGCCCGATCACTCGCGATGAAGCCGAAGGTCATGCTGTTCGACGAGGTCACTTCGGCGCTGGACCCTGAACTGACCGGAGAAGTGCTGAAGGTCATCGAAGATCTGGCGCGGGGTGGCATGACGATGCTGCTCGTCACCCACGAAATGGATTTTGCCCAGCGCGTGGCAGACAGAATTGTCTTCATGCATCAGGGCCAGATTTGCGAACAGGGCGAGCCGACAATTTTGGCAAATCCGCAAACACCTGAATTGCGCAGCTTCGTTGGCGCGCATCACTGAACATCCGATCATGAGCATGTGGTGTCGATGAGGAGCGACATCATCAACAACAGGAGGAGGAAATATGACTATTCTGAACAAGAGAAAATTTCTGGCAATAATGGGACTTGGCATCGGTATGGCGGCCATGATGCCCCAGACCTCTTTTGCCGATCAACTGGATACGATCCGCCAGAAAGGCAAGCTGCAGGTCGCCATTGATCTCGGCAACCCGCCCTATGCGATGCGCGATGCACAGTTCCAGCCGACCGGCTCGGAAGTCGAAACAGCGAAGCTGTTGGCCAAGGACCTGGGCGTGGATGTGGAGTTCCTGACGGTTCCAACCTCGGGTCGCATTCCGTTTCTTGTCTCCGGCAAGGCTGATTTGGCGGTGTCCACGCTTTCAATAACAAAGGAGCGGCTGGAGGTCGTTGATTTCAGCATTCCCTATGCTGAAACCGCAATCGTCGTTGCAGCACCCAAAGAAGCAAAAGTGAAATCCTATGCGGATCTAACTGATGCATCGGTTGCGGTCACGCGCGGTACGGTCAACGACACCAATCTGACGGAAAAGACGGCGGATGTTGCCGGCGTCCAGATCGTGCGGTTTGAGGACGATCCAACATCGAGTGCGGCAGTCACCAGCGGCCAGATTGCAATTTATGCAACGTCCCGCCCGCTTCTGACGGAATTGATCAAGGCCAATCCCAAGCTCGACCTCGAAGAAAAGTTTGTCGCCAAGGCTTACCCGCTGGGTATTGCACTCCGCAAGAACGAGCCGAAGCTCAAGGAATGGATCGACGCGTGGATCAAGACCAATCTCGACAACGGCAAGCTGATCGACATTTACGAAAAATATCATGGCGCTCGTCTGGACCCGCAGAAACTGCTGGCCAGTGACTTGCCTCGGTCGTGACACAACTGCCGTGGCGGGGCTGTGAAAGACACAACCCGCCACAGTGCTGGTCTGAATACTGATGGAACGGAACCTTGCTCTTGAGAACTTGGACGACCCCGAAGCCAGCAGATTGGAGCGCATCCCGAAAAGCATGAAACAGCTTTCGGAAAAGATGCGTGTTAAAACAAACATTTAGAGCGCCGATCTGATCCGGTCAGATCGAAACGAGCTCTAAGGTGCAGGAATGAAATTATGACAGACAAGTTCAGTGTGAGAGACAAGATCGCCATTGTAACAGGCGGGTTGGGGCAGCTCGGAACCCAGTTCAGCAAGTCGCTTGCCGAAGCTGGCGCCAAGGTGGCGATCTTCAGCCGCCGGGCTATCGACGCTGGCGATCTCGAAGCGAAGTTTCCGGGCTTGACGAAGAACATTCGCGTTTATGTCGCGAGTGTTACGGACAAGGCCAGCCTTGAGCAGGCAACCGAACAGCTCATCGCCGATTGGGGTGTGCCGCATATTCTGGTCAATAATGCTGGCATTGATTCAAAGCCGTCTGGCTCTGCCGACCAGAACAGCCCTTTTGAAATTTACCCGCAGAAATACTGGAACGAGATCATCGAGACCAATCTGACGGGTGTGATGCTGTGCTGTCAGGTCATCGGCTCGAAGATGGCCGACGCCAGACGCGGCAGCATCATCAATGTCGGTTCGATCTACGGCATCGTGTCGCCCAATCAGGCGCTCTATGCATATCGCGAAGCACGAGATGGCGAGCCGTTCATCAAGGCCGTCTCCTATGCGGCTTCCAAATCCGGTCTTGTCAACTTGACCCGCTATCTTGGCACCTATTGGGGAACCAAAAATGTCCGAGTAAACCTGATTTCGTTCGGTGGCGTGAAAACCGCAAACTTTGACAAGGAATTTGTGGATGCGTTTCTCGAACGCGTTCCGATGAACCGACAAGCAGAGATCGATGAATATAATGGCGTGATACAGTTTCTGGCATCCGATGCCTCGTCCTATATGACAGGTTCGAATGTCGTTGTGGATGGAGGCTTTACGGCATGGTGACAGAACAGGCAGACAATCGATATCTGACGAGGCGCGCGTTACCTGATCGTGACAAGCTGCACGTCTCGGTCGTTGAGGCGCTGGAAGCTCAGATACTTTCCGGCAAGCTCAAGATTGGCGATCGTCTGCCTGCCGAAGCCGCAATGGCGCGTGAATTCAATGTAAGCACGCGATCTGTTCGTGAAGCGCTTCAAATCCTCGAAACAAAGGGGCTCGTTCGCCGCAAACACGGTGAAAGAGCGCTTGTTGTACGTGACGATGTCGGAGAATTTCTCGGTTCGCTTGCAACGACTGTCAAACAGCTCTTTGCCAATAATTCCGACTATCTCGTCCAACTCATGGATGTGCGCCGGATCATCGAGACGGAAGTCGTGACGCGACTGAGTTCGGAAGACCTGGTGATGACGCCGGAAGTTGACGAAGCGCTTGCCAGTATGAGGGCTGCGGCTGACGCCAATGACATGGCCCGTTTTACCGACAGCGATGCCGCTTTTCATCTTGGGCTCGTACATTCCGTGGGCAACGAAATCCTCAATGTCGTTTATGACAATCTTTTCTCGATCATCATCGACGTCATCCGGGTCACGAGCCGCGTGCCGAACAAATCGCTGGAAGATGGGTTTGCCGAGCATGAGGAAATTTACAACCTCATCAAGGCCAGAGAACCCGAGACCGCCCGGCAATCCATTCGCAGACAGATCGATGAAAGTTCGCGTTATCTCAAGGTGGCGCTAGACAATTCAAATCTCAAGAACAAGGTCAAAACCAAATGAGCAACTTCGATTATTCCGATACAGACTGGGCGTCGATCGAGCGTCTTTCGAAATGGTATTCCGGCGATGTCCATGACAGTCTTGAACAACTGGGTGGCTGGGGCTATCTGGACGGTATATCGTTACAGGGTGAATTGAAGCCGGGCGAAGTGGTTTGCGGTCCCGCAGTCACGGTGCAGTTTGCGCCAAGCGAACGACGCAATCAGCCGCAGGATGTCTATCACAATGCCATCGACAACGCGCCAAAGGGCGGTATTGTTGTCGTTGATGCGTCCTGCGCGCAGGGTTCCTGCTCGGGAGAGCTGATGAGCACAGGCGCGAAAACGCGGGGCGCGGCTGCCACGATCGTCAACGGAACGGTGCGTGATATCGCGCAGGTTCGCCATCTTGGCTATCCGCTTTTCGGTCGCGCGCGGTCTCCGGTTTCGGTATCCGGCAAGATGGAACCGAAGCTCTCGCAAGTTCCAATCGAAATCGCCGGCGTGAAGATCATGCCGGGCGACGTCATCTTCGCGGATATCGATGGCGTTGTCGTCATCCCTAAGGCCATGGTTGCTGCCGTCGCGGATCAGGCCGACAAGCTGGGCGCAAACGAAGCTTCGGCCCGTGACCGTATTCTAGGTGGTGAAAAGCTCCAGTCAGTGTGGCCGGTGGAGTCGAAATACGGCGCCTGATCAAGCGGCTTCTTGACATAAAAAAGGCCGCCCTTGAGGCGGCCTTTCAACAGTATCGCTGACGAACCGATTACGGTGTCACGTCGAAACCGAACCACTTCTCAGAAAGACGCTTGATGGTGCCATCGGCCTTAGCGGCTTCAATGGCTTCATTGAACATCTTCTGAAGTTCAGGTTCGTTCTTGCGAAGACCAACGGCGACGCCGCGACCCAGAATGCCGCCCTTAAAGAAAGGACCGGTCATGACAATATCTTCATTGCCGGGCTTTTTGGCCGCATCGCTCAGATAAGCCAATGAAGCGACGACAAGATCGACGCGGCCCGACTTGAGGTCGAGGTCGTGCTGATCGGTGGTCTTGTATTCACGAATATCGGCAGAATCCTTGAAATACTTGTCGAGCAGCGAGAGGCCGAGCGAGGCAGTCTGTACACCGATTGTGCGGCCCTTGATTTCAGCGTTGACGTCGTCAATCGCCTTCTGAGCGGCAGCTTCGTCCTTGGCCAGATAGAGCGTTTCGCCCGTATGTGGCAGCTTTGCGAATGGGCTATCCTTCAGCGTGGCGAAGGTCTGCGGGGTCAAGCCATAAGAGACGGAAAAGTCGATGGTTTCTTCGCGCTTCGGCGTAGCGGTAAGGCCAGCCATGATCGCGTCGAACTTGCCTGCATTCAAGGCCGGGATGATGCCGTCGAAAGGCTGTGCAATCATGGTGCACTCAACCTTCATGCGGGCGCAGAGGTCTTTGCTCAGTTCGATTTCATAACCGTCCAGCGTACCGTCTGGCTTGGTGAAATTATATGGACGGAACGCGCCTTCGGTCGCGATGGTGAGCTTGGTCCACTTCTTCTCTTCGGCATGGGCCGAAGCAGCGGTCACAACGAGGGCCGAAACGAGAAGGGCTTTGAACAATCCCTTGGTCTTCATCTTAATTACCTTACTGCAGTTAAGTGCTGAGCGGTCTTTTGGCATAAATCAGTGACGTTTGAAATAATCAGCCAGCGTTTTCATGGCTGATAAACTTGCGAAAACGCTCTGATTTGGAGTTTGTAAACACATCTTCGGGCGCGCCGTCTTCTTCGACCAGCCCCTGATGGACGAAGATGACCCGGTTCGACACATCACGGGCAAAGCCCATTTCGTGGGTGACGACGAGCATGGTGCGTCCTTCTTCGGCCAAGCCGCGCATGACACGCAGTACCTCGCCGACGAGTTCGGGATCGAGCGCGGAGGTTGGCTCGTCGAACAGCATCACCTTTGGCTTCATTGCCAATGCGCGGGCAATGGCGGCACGCTGTTGCTGACCACCGGAGAGATGTGAGGGGTAGAAGTCGCGCTTATCTGCGATGCCAACCTTGGCGAGTAGCGCTTCGGCCTCTGCAATGCATTCCGCGCGCTGCCGACCCTGAACATAGATCGGCGCTTCGATGATGTTTTCAAGAATAGTCTTGTGTGACCAGAGATTGAAGCTCTGGAATACCATGCCCAGTTCGGAGCGGATTCGCGAGACCTGCTTCTTGTCTGCGGGATAGGCTTCGCCCTTGGAGTTCTTGGCCATCCGGATCGTTTCGCCAGAAACGGTGACGGTGCCGGATGTTGGAATTTCCAGAAGGTTGATGCAACGCAGCAAAGTGGATTTTCCGGAGCCGGAAGAGCCAAGGATAGAAATGACTTCGCCTTCGCGCGCTTCAAGCGAAATGCCCTTCAGCACTTCATTCGCGCCAAAGCTTTTACGCAGGTTTTCGACTTTTAGCGCCACCGGTGCGTTGGGAGAGATGGCTTTACTCACGATGTTTTTCCTTCGGTGGAGATACGAGCGACGGGCTGGCGCAAATAGGGCGTGAGCCTGTATTCGGCGATCAGCAGCAAGCGTGTCAGAACGAAATTGATAGCAAGATAGATCGCGCCCGCAATCACGAACACCTCAATCACGCGGTAGCTTTCGGCAATGAGCTTGGCTGCAATGCCGGTGACTTCCATGAGCGTGATGATGGAGGCAAGCGAGGTTGCTTTGATCATCGAGATCATTTCATTGCCATAGCTGGGTAGCGCCTGTCGGATAGCAAGCGGCATCACGATCCTGCGGAAGCAGGTGAAACGCGACATGCCACAGGCTTTTGCCGCCTCAATCTGGCCGTGCGGCACAGACAGCAGACCACCGCGAATAATCTCGCTGGCATAGGCTGCATTGTTCAGCGTCAGCGCGATGATTGCGCACCAGTATGGCTCACGGAGAATGGGCCACAAGAACGAATAGCGGATCGTCGAAAATTGGCTGAGACCATAATAGATGATGAAGATTTGCACTAGAAGCGGCGTTCCACGGAACACGAACACATAGAGCCGAGCAAACCAGTCGAGGACCTTTATTCCCGACAACCGCATCATAGCAAACAGCAGGGCAAGAATTGCGCCGCACACGATGGATATGGCCGCAAGCTGCAACGTCAACGGCAACCCGCCCATCATTGCCAGAAAGGATTCTGTGTAGAATTGAAGGTTCATTTTGCCCTCCTGACGCCACGCGAGAAGTGACGTTCAGCGGCTTGCAGGATGCTGCCGGAAACCGAGGAAATCAGCAGATAGAGCGCGCCTGCAATCAGGAAGAAGTTGAACGGGAGTCCAGTCGAGCCTGCGCCGATCTGCGCCTGACGCAGAATATCGACCACGCCGACAACAGAGATCAGAGCAGATTCTTTCAACGCAACCTGCCAGACATTGCCAAGACCGGGCAGCGCATGGCGCAGGGCCAGTGGCGCGATAATACGACGAAATTTGAGCGCCTGACCCATGCCGCAGGCCGATGCAGCTTCAAGCTCTCCCTTGGATACGGCTCTGAATGCGCCGCGAAACACTTCCGTATGATGCGCACCGCAGGAAATGCCAATGGCCAGCACGCCAGCCAGAAAAGCGGGAAAGCCGATGAAGCCTTGAGCGCCGAAGAACTTTCCAAGCGCCGTAACGGCGGCGCTGCCGCCGAAATAAAACAGATAGATCACCAGAAGATCGGGAACGCCACGAATGATGGTGGTGTAGCCATCAGCAACGCCGCGCAGTGTGCGTCCGCCGGAAATCTTTGCCCAGGCGGCGAATACGCCAATGGTTGCACCCAGCAGGAAACCGACAACGGCCAGCGAGACCGTTACCAAAGCCGCCATCACGAGAACATAGCCCCAGCCGTCGGGGCCGAAGCTTAGAATGTCGAAAAAAGCCTTCATGATGCGAGAGGCCAATTCTTGAAGGATTGATTGAAGTTCATTTCACTTTCCGGCGGTCGCGCTGGACCATGTTTCATTTCGCTGCGACGGGCAGGGCAGGCTGCACACTATCTGGAATAGGATTGACGAAAGCATCGCCGTTAAGCCTTTTCACGTGGTCCTGTTTGGCTTCTACAATCCGTTCGGGATGCAAAAACAGTTCCACTGCCGTGCTTCCCATGACCTTTGCAGCATGAGCCATTCCTTTATGAGCCACAGGTAATTTACCTTGCGCCACCATTTGCCACGAATGGAGCGGCGTGCCAATAGCGCAGGTAGCGCCACGCATCTGCACGGTGGGGACAACCCAGCTCACGCTACCAACGTCTGTCGAACCAACGAGGGAATTGTCTCCCTTATAGGGTTCATAAACATCTTCACAAAGAGCAAGGCCTTCCTTCGGTTCGACGCCGAAACGGCGAAAAGCGTCAGAAATGTCTTCCTTGGTCAGCGTGGCCTGAAAACGCTGTGCCATTTCCTGATCTTTTGCGTCGAATACGGGTGGTCCCAAACGCTCCAGCTCGCGCTGCATAAGCTGTTCCAGCGGCTTGTTGCCGATCAGATTGGCGTCGCCGCTAACAATTTCGCTGCGTACCGTCGTTTCCGTCATAAGCGCTGCGCCGTCGGCGATCTTCTTAACCCGCTCCAACAAGGTCTGCATCACGGGCAGGCTCAGCGCGCGGATGAGATAGCGCACGCTGGCCTTGGCCTGCACGACATTGGGCGCGAAACCGCCGGTATCCGTCACAGCGTAATGAATGCGGGCCGAAGAAGGCATGTGCTCGCGCATGTAATTGACGCCGACATTCATCAACTCAACGGCGTCGAGAGCGCTGCGTCCCAAATGGGGGGCGGAGGCTGCATGGGCCGCGCGACCGGTGAAATGAAAGCTTATTTCGTTACAGGCCAGCGATACGGGGTCGTTGACGCCTGCGAAAGGTGCCGGGTGCCAGCAAAAGGCGACGTCGACATCGTCAAAAAGGCCTTCGCGCACCATGAAGCCCTTGGCTGATCCGCCTTCTTCCGCCGGGCAGCCGTAATAGCGCACACGTCCCTTGATCCCATGTGTTTCGAGATATTGCTTCACTGCCGCCGCTGCCAGAAGTGAACCGGCACCAAGCAGATTATGGCCGCAGCCATGGCCGTGTCCGCCTGCCTCGATGGGCTGTTTTTCTGCAATGCCCGCGATCTGGCTCAAGCCGGGAAGGGCATCGAATTCGCCAAGAATGGCAATGACCGGACCTTCGTCACCTGCTTCGCCCATGACGGCGGTCGGCAGTCCTGCGATGCCGCGCGAGACGCGAAACCCTTCAGCTTCAAGCATTGCAGCATGAGCTGCGCTGGACTCATATTCTTCATAATTGGTCTCAGGATGATCCCAAACCGTGTCGCTGAGTTCGAAATAAGCGGCACTTTTGCCGTCCACAATATCCCAGATATCGTGATGGTTCTTCGCCATAGCTCGCCCCTCCATCGTCTGGCTCCCATTGTATTGAGGTCCGTTATTGTCGCCCTTATGTTCGGGATTGCGCTTTTCAGCGCAATCCCGTCGAAGGGAGTAATCTGAAGTGGTGCTGATTACTTCCTTCTGCGTTCATGTCAAACATTGAATTGAAAGCCATCAACCGTGAATGCCTGACCGGTTATGAAGCACGGTTCGGATGTGGCAAGGAACGTGACAAGGCGTGCCACGTCGTCAGCACAACCAAGGCGACCGAGCGCGATGCCCTTGATGACTTCATCGGCGCGTTCGGTAACATTCGTGTCGATCTCGGTGCGGATGACGCCGGGGCAGATCGCATTTACGGCGATATTCGGGCCGAGTTCCTTGGCGAGCGAGCGGGTCATGCCCAGAATGCCGGCTTTTGCGGCAGCATAGGCAAACCTGCTGACGGCTGCGGTCACCCCCCCGGAAAGTGCATTGAGCGACGACATGGAAACAATGCGGCCGCCGCCCTGTTTCAGCATATGTGGCGCCGAATGCTGGATATAATTGAAGCAGCTTTTCAGGTTGATGGCGATCGCGCGGTCGAACTCATCTTCCGAAATGTCGAGAATGCCAACCGGGGCAGAACGGCCTGCATTGTTGAGCAGAAAGTCAAGACGGCCAAATGTTTCAACGGTTTGTGCGACGACTTCACCAGCCCGCTTGTGGCTGGAAACATCGGCCACGCAGGAGATCGCCTTGACGCCGAGGCCTTCAATTTCGGCTGCGGTTGCCGCCAGTTCCACTTCCAGCAGATCAACCAGCGCAATGTCATAGCCCGCACGCGCCAGATCGAGAGCGCAAGCCTTTCCGATGCCTCTTGCCCCGCCAGTAACAATGGCAACCTTGTTTTGTGAGTTCATTTCCAGATGCGCTCCTTTTTGTATTGCCACTTGATCGTATGTCTGCCACATTATTCCACAATAGGAATTTGGTTCACATATATGAACATTGAAAACAGTGGTGAAGTTAAGTCGGCCGTTCGGGTTCTCGAGATCCTCGAATTCCTCGGTCGTGCGCATAAGCCGGTGACGCTCAAAGCAATTGTCGCTGAGCTTGGTTATCCCAAAAGCAGCACGTTCAATCTGCTGGCTACATTGGTAGCCCGCGCCTATGTGGTGCGGGACGATACCGAGTCCTATCGCATCCATGAGGCGTTTCGTGACGGGCCGGGCTGGTCGAGCGGCAGCGATGCCTATCTGATCGCGACGGCTCAGCCGATTATGGACGCCATGCGTGACAGTGAGGGCGAAACCGTTTTTCTCGGCACACGCCGCAAGGATGGGCGGGTTAAGCTTCTCGCCAAGAGCGTCAGTCATCAGGCGGTCCGCTTCGATTCCGATCTGACAGGGTCTGATCCTGCCTATTGCACGGCAATGGGGCGGGTTCTTCTGGCGCATTGGCAGCCGGAAAAGACATCTTCCTATCTGGCCAAAGAACGGATCGTTCCTTTGACGGATAAGACCGTGATCGATCGCGTACAGATACGTCGTATCATTGAAGTTGCCCGCGAGGACGGCTTTGCAATCTGTGACGAAGAGGCGGTTGTCGGCGGGTCCGGCGTCGCTGCTCCAGTTTTTGATGCCAGCGGCGAAGTGGTCGCAACGCTCAATATGGCCACCATCTCATCGCGCTTTACCGCATGCCGTCAGCGCATGATCGACGCTGTCGTCAAGCATGCGGCAGAGTTGAGCGCGCGCCTTGGATACAAACCAACAACAGCAGACAAGCAATAACATGGATATAGAATTCAAAGAAAAGCGGGTTCTGGTGACCGGAGCCGCAAGGGGAATTGGGCGGGCTATCTGCGAGGCATTTGCTGCGGACGGTGCAATCGTTACTGCTACCGATGTTTTGGACGATGAGCTGACAGAATTGGCCCGTGAGGCACAGCCCGGGCGTGGCGGCTCGATCAGAACAGTACATCTGGATGTGACCGATGAAGCCGCGATAGCCGCATTGGCGGCGGTAGAAGAGGCCAATGGAGGCTTTGATATCTTCGTCCATGTTGCCGGTGGTGTCCTCGGACAGAAGAAGCGTCCGGTGGAGAACGTTCCAGCCGCTGATTGGGATCGCATCTACGACATTAATGTGCGCGGGGCATTTCTGGTCGCCCGGGCACTTGTCCCGGCCATGAAGCGGCGGGGCACGGGCAAAATGGTCTTCATTTCCAGCGGCGCCGGTCTTGGCGTTAGCCTCACTGGCATTCAGGCTTATGCGAGCGCGAAGGCTGCGTTGATCAGTCTTGCCCGCCAGCTGGGTCACGAGCTTGGACCATTCGGGATCAACGTCAATGCCGTTGCTCCCGGCTTTTTGCGCACCAGCCCTGACTATGAGCGTCAGTGGGCTTCCTATGGTGATGAGGGGCAGGCCGCAATGATCAACGAAATTCCGTTGCGCCGGATCGGACTGCCGGAAGACATCTCGAATGCTGTGCTTTTTCTCGCATCTCCCTTTGCGAGCTGGATCACGGGCCAGACATTATCGGTCAGTGGAGGGCCGACATCATGACAACTGACGCGCCTGTTCCAACCTGGACATGGTCTGAAGAACGGCTTCAGACCATCATGAATCGTGCCCGCGCTGGCCGCAGTTTCAAACCGTCTTCCTGGCAAGGCGGCGCTCGATGCGCAGTCGCTTTGTCCTTCGATTCAGACCATGACACGTTTGAACTGCGTGATGGCGGAAAATCAATATCGGCTTTGTCGCAGGGGCAGTTTGGCCCAAGGCAGGGCATCCCTCGTATCCGCGAAATTCTGCGCCGCGATAACATCCCGGCAACATTCTTCGTGCCTGCCATTTCGGCCATGCATTATCCTGATGAGCAACGCGCCCTGATCGGCGAGGGGCACGAAATTGCCCTTCATGGCTGGATACACGAGCGCAACACATTGCTTGACGGTGAAACAGAGCGCGATCTTCAACATCGTGCTGCTGATACGCTGGAAAAGATCACCGGTGTTCGCCCGGTCGGCATTCGTACGCCGTCCTGGGATTTCAGCGACAACACATTGCAGATCACTTCAGAAATGGGATTGATCTACGATTCATCGCTTATGGCGGATGTAGATTGCTACGAGCTTTTGCTTAATGGCGAGCCGTGTGGTGTCACCGAACTACCTGTGGAGTGGATTCGAGATGACGCAGCCTATCTCGTCATGGACAGATGGGGTGGGTTACGCCCGCAGATCGCACCGCACGATATTCTCCACATATTTCTCCGGGAGTTCGATGCAGCTTACGAAGAGGGGGGCATTTTCCAGCTGACCATGCATCCAGATATCGT
The DNA here is from genome assembly GCF_006376685.1 of Ochrobactrum teleogrylli. Classification (GTDB taxonomy): domain Bacteria; phylum Pseudomonadota; class Alphaproteobacteria; order Rhizobiales; family Rhizobiaceae; genus Brucella; species Brucella teleogrylli. The sequence continues at coordinate 90,479 of NZ_VEWL01000008.1, forward strand.
CGGGCACCGTTCGAGAATCTGGATACTGAAAGAACTGATTGCGCATATTAGCACACATAAGGATATATGGTTTGCGACCCACGCGGATATTGCACGCTATGCCAAGCTAAATGGTTGATAACTAGAACTTTGTGGTGCAGCTGAAACTAACTTTGGCCCGATTTTTGGACCGGGTGTGTTTACGTGTGCCGGTCATGCACGGATTTCATAAAGCAGAACAAAGTTCATATATATGAACCAAATTCCGCTTTTCATCGCTGGTTAGCGGGTTCAAACTCTTAGCAACCGGGCAGAGAAAAGCGCGTAATCGCCGCCCGCATTGCAGATAAAAAACACAAATAAGCACGAGGGAACTATGCTGAAGAAAATTGCGGCCATTGGCCTTTGCACTTTATCGATGCTTTACAGTGGCAGCGTTTTGGCGAAAGACTGGAAAGCTGTGACCGTTGGTGTCGAGGGCGCCTTTCCGCCTTTCAACCTTACAAGCCCGGGCGGAGAGCTTCAGGGCCTTGACCTCGATGTCATCAAGGAAGTTTGCAAGCGCGCCGAGCTTGAATGCAATATTGTTGCGCAGGATTGGGACAGCCAGATTCCGTCGCTGCTGGCCGGAAAATTCGACGTAGTACTGACGATGGGCCCAAACCCAGAGCGTCGCAAGGTCATCGATTTCTCCGATCCTTATGTGATTACGCCGAATACGTTCCTGGTGCCAGCTGATGGACCTTTGGCCAATCTGCCGCATACGGGTGAAAGCCTTTCCACAGATACAGATGAAGGCAAAAAGGCGATTGCTGATCTCAAAGAAGCGTTGAAAGGCAAGACAATTGGTGCGTCGCTTTCGACCAGCCAGTTGCAGTTTGTCGAACAGAACTTCGGTGATGCCGTTCAGGTCCGCACCTATAAGGGATCGGAACAGGTTAAATTGGATCTCGAATCCGGTCGTGTTGACGGTCAGTACGATAATGTGGTTTTCGCGCGTGACCGTGCTGAGAAGAGCAATGGCAGGCTGAAGATCACCGGGCCGCTTCTGGTTGGTGGCATTCAGGCAACCAATGTCTGCATCGGCCTGCGCAAGGAAGAGCCAGAACTGAAAGCCAAGCTCGACAATGCACTGGGCGAAATGCGGGCAGATGGCACGCTCGCCAAGATGTCGGAAAAGTGGTTCTCCATGAATTTGAGCCCGAAGGGCTAAGCGAACTCCGCTCTAGTCTTTTTAGGAAAGCCCCGTTTTGCGGGGCTTTTTCTGTTTTAGGTGCCGTAAAAGGTCTGCGCCATATGGCGACGCAATTATCTTAAGCGCAAAGCGTACGACCTCATTCATCCTCTATTCAAACTGTTGGATTTAAAGCATAGTCCGGCGCATATGGAGGGACCCCAGTATGGTATCTGTAGTTAAAAAGATGGTTGCATCGCTATGTCTCGGCGGTGTGATGACAATGGTTTCGCCGCTGCTCGCAACATCCGCGTCGGCGGCAGAATTGCAGCGTTGCGCAAGTGAAGGCGGAATTTGCCGACTGCCTTACCCGGCTGAAGTGGTCTATGGAACAGGCGGACGCAACACCTCTCGCTTTATTGATCGCCCGGAAGTGCCGTGCTCGAACCGCGTCTTTAACGATCCAGCACCGGGCAAGAAGAAGAGCTGCTCTTTCGTTGTCCGTGACCGTTACGACCGCCCCGGTCGTCCGGATCGCCCCGACCGTTATGATCGGGATCGCGATTGGCGGCCTTGCGCGAAGGAAGGCGGATATTGCGACTTCTACGGGCGCAAACGGGTTCGCTATGGCGCGAAAGATCGCTTTATCGAACGGACTTTCCGTGACGGAGTCGATTGCGACAATTATTCGTTCGGAGATCCGGCACCGGGCAAAGGAAAAGCCTGCTACGTGCTGGATTAAGTTCAAGCATTATCTGACCCGAAGGCAGCCGTTTCAAGCTGCCTTCGTGAAGCATGTCTTTAATGCGCGGTCACAAGGCTATGAATGATCGAAAACATCGTGCGGGCGCCATCGGCTGCGGCAAGGATGGCCTGCTGCATTGGCCCTGCCGCGCAATCACCCGCGGCATAGACTCCCTTCAACGAAGTCTCATTCATCTCATTGCGCCACAGGCCCCCATCCTCGCGCAAATTGAGTGCCAGTCCCGTGACGATGGGTGCTTGGCTTTGAAATGGTCTGATCCATAGCGACTGGATATCCTCTCGACGACCGTCCTTGAGCATTATGCCGCCGATGGTGTGACCATCACCGCTAAGAACCTCTTTAATTGGTGTCGGTACCAGGTTGATTCCGACGCGCGATAAATCGGTCAATTTGTCGGCTGGAAGATCAGCGCCGTTGGTCAATACAGTCAGACGCCCCGCCCAGTTTTTGAAAAACGGTGCATGTTCCAGCATGGCGGCGTTCTCGGCAAGTACACCCCAATGCTCGCCGCGATGTTCGAAACCATCGCAAAATGGACAATGATGAACACCTCGTCCCCAGTTCTTCGCCAGGCCTTCGATCGCCGGGAGCTGGTCCGACAGGCCAAGGGCGAGAAGAATTTTGGGCGCAGAAACAATGTCTCCATCGACCAATTCTACTGAGTAGCCTCCATCTGTTGGCCTGATCGCCTGGGCAAGACCGTCGCGATAGGTCACTGTGTCATAACGCGATAGCTCTTCACGCGACACCTTCCGAAATTCTTGTGGCAGAATTCCATCCCGTGACAGGTAACTGTGCATGGCGGGCGCTTTTCGATTTCGGGGCTCGCCTCCGTCGATGACGAGCACTTTGCGCAGAGCGCGTCCGGCGATCAAGGCTGCGGAAAGCCCCGCAGGGCCACCGCCAATGATGATGGTCTCGTAATTTTGCATGATTGTTTATCCGGTCATTTGATAGCCGTTGACGATGGCGCGCCAGAGCTGTCTGCACGAAGCTCCTCGGCAGGACATCAAGCGGGTTAAAATCGACATGGCACATCATAAGTTACATGATATCCTCGAGTCAATAGTCATGTAACTTACGGTGTGTCAAATTGCTTTCTGACAGGAAATGTTCGATAAACGGGTCAGTCCTATCAGGCAGATATAAAGAGTGAACGCATATGAGGCAGGATAGTCGACTCTCTCGCATGTTGCATGTTTTGATCCACATGGATCATCATGATGGCGCGATGACGTCTGAAGAAATTGCAGCGATGCTGGATACCAATTCGGTGGTGATCCGACGCACGATGGCCGGGTTACGTAAAGAGGGCTATGTGCATTCAGAGAAGGGGCACGGAGGCGGCTGGACACTGGCGCGGCCACTCGACCAGCTGACACTTTTGGACATTTACCGCGCGGTCGGGGAACCTTCTATTTTCGCTGTCGGCCCCGCCTATGACATGCCCGGTTGCGTTATAGAACAAGCGGTTAATAAAAAGCTTGAAAGTGTCTTCAAGGAAGCAGAGCAACTGCTTTTGAGCCGATTGCAGGGTGTGACCCTTGCGGATATTGCGCAGAATTTTTCTGCGGGCATGGCAGCGAACGGCCATGCAGCTAAAACAAAAAAGACATTTGATTAATGGCGCAACGGAACATCAGTTGCTGGGTCGGTGATTGCTCCCACGCGGAGCAGATTCTCACACTTTGATGACCATGACGAAAGCACGATGTGGCCATCGCCGCGCCTCGTAAATCGATGCGATGTGCATCGGTTGCCAAACGTAATGCTCCCAAAACGGCATTCAGCCTCGGTTCATGATCACAGCGGTAACGCTTCTGTGAAGTTGCCGCAATTTGCCTCTATTCGCATTCCAGCATGTGCGGAATCGGAAGCAGGTCCTTTGCTTATCAGTTCTGCCTTCCAGAAGGAGAAGGATATATGTCTATTCGTTCCAAGCTTCGCACTACTGTTGCGATCCCAGTGATATCGGTCTGTGTTCTGGCGCAGCCATCTTTCGCGGATAGGCTGTCGCAGTCCTATCAAGTGGCTCAGGAAAACAGCGAGGAGCAAGCGCCGCAGGAACAGCCCGTTGAACAGCCACAGGCAGAAGGCGAGCGTCCTTCTGAGGAAGGTCAGGGGCATCGTCAGGCTGAGGAGCAGAAGCATGCTGAACGTGAGGAAGCGCAGCGCCAGGAAATAGAAAAGCAGCAGGCGGAAAAGGCAGAGGCTGCAAGGCAGGCTGAAGAACGCAAGGCGGCTGAAGCGGAAACGCAGCATCAGGCGGCTGAACAGAAAAAGGCCGAAGAAGAAGCTACCGCACAGCAGAAGGCGGCAGAACAGGCGCAGCGTAAAGTTGAGCCGGAAGCAGCGGAACGCCAGGCTGAGAAACAGAAGCAGGAGAAGGCTGCTGCCGACGAGGCTGAAAAGCAGGCTGTCGAGCAAAAGAAGGCGGCAGAGCAAGAGACGCAGCGCCAAGCCCAAGAGAAGAAGCCTGCATCGGAAGAAAGCGCGCCGAAAGGCGAGGCTGAACCAGAACAACAGGTTCCTGCCCACAAGAAGCCAGCAGCGAAGACGCCCGATGCAAACGATGCATCGGAAGAGATCACGAAGGAGCCTGCGGAACGGCCAAAGAAGAGGCCCGCTCCTGCCGACGATGCACAGGCCCAGAAGCCATCGCCACAGCCGGAATCTGCACCTGTTCCAGTGCAACCGACCGAACCGCAGACTGGTGAAGTCACTCCCGTTCAACCTGCGGAACAGCCAGCTGTCAAAGAACAGCATGGAAAGAAGAAGCGCGAGCCGTCGCCGGTAGAACAGCAACCAGCGGAACAACCTGAGGAGGCTGAGAAGAAGCCAGAACCTGTTCCTGCAATCGTCGACGAGCGTTCCGCGGCAGAAAAGGAAGCCATCGCGAAAGATCCGTCGAAGACGGACGAAACGTTGGTTCTTCCGGTCGAGAACGGTGCTGCGATTCTCGACAGCGACAAGGATGCCGATAATAGCGGTGGCAATCAGGCTCGCGAGGAACGTCGCAAGCAGCGTGGACAACAGCGCGAAGCCGAAGCCTCAGCGCCGCCCCCCGCAGACGACGCATCCGCTCAGGTTGCTATTCCTGCAGAAATCAAAGCCGATCTCCCCAAGAAGATTGAAGCCAATCTGAAGGAAAAGGGAAAACGCGTCGACGAAGCACCCGCTTTCGTCGTCCCGGAAACCACAAACATTGTGAACAACACCGTTGTTAACAACACGGTCGTCAATAACACGACAGTCAACAATGTGACGAACAACGTCAGCAATGTGAAAGTGCTTGAAGAAATCGACAACCGCGTTGTTATGAATGTGGGAGATCGAATTTTTGTGCGCGGCGATGACCGCCCACGTCTGCGCCGCAACGCTGAAGAAGCCTATTATGATGAGCTTCCGCGCGGCCGCACGCGCGAAACGATTGTGCGCCCCGGCGGCTATCGCGTGGTGACTGTCTATGATCGCTATGGTGATGTTGTGCAACGTTCCCGTATTGATCGCGACGGCAACGAATATCTCATGGTCTACGCACCCGACTATGAAGATACACCCCGTGCAGCTATTGCCGATGTCGGCTACGAGCTACCGCCGATGCGTCTCACAATTCCTGTCAGCGATTATATCATTGACGTCACAGACGACCGCGACCGCGATTTCTATGACTTCCTGGCCATGCCTCCGGTAGAGCGGGTTGAACGCGTCTATACGATTGATGAGGTGCGTCATTCGGCACGTCTGCGCGATAAGGTGCGCCGCATTGATCTGGACACCATCCACTTTGCCACCGGCAGCGCGGAAGTCTCGCTATCGCAGGCCAAGACGCTGCGCAAAGTGGCTGATGCCATGCAGAAGGTTCTTTCCAAGGACCCGGGTGAAACCTTCTTCATCGAAGGCCACACGGATGCTGTCGGCTCTGATCGATCGAACCTCGTTCTTTCCGACAAGCGCGCAGAGTCAGTCGCAAGCCTGCTAACGGAAGTCTATGATATTCCTGCCGAAAATCTAGTCACGCAGGGCTATGGTGAGCGCTTCCTGAAGATCAAGACCGACGGGCCAGAGCAGGAAAACCGCCGTGTTACCATTCGCCGAGTGACACCGCTGGTCAGGCCGGTGGCGCAGCGCTAACGCCTGCGCATTTTAAAACTCTCAGGCCGCAACCACTGCGGCCTGAGAGACAAACGCTTAATCTCCCAGCACCTGTTTGTCGTCGCCATCCCTGGAGCGGACAAGCTCTTCCTTGATCTGTCGGAGAACATGCGCGGAGCGGTTACGGTCTGCATAGGCAACCATGTTTGCCAGAATGTCGATTGTGGCCAGATAGGCGTAGCGGGTGGATGTGGGACGGAAGATATTTTTGCCTTCGTCCAGATCAATTGCAATCAACACATCGGAAGCCTGTGCGACAGGCGAATTGCTCTGCGTTATCGCAATGGTGGGAATGGCCCGAGCGCGCAGCAAATTCATGCAATTCACCAGCTCTCGATCTCGCCCTGTAATCGATGAGCCGATGACAACCGTTCCCGGCTGCGCAGCAGCTGAGAGCATGTGGTTCATGCTGTGGTCCGTCGATGCATTGATGCGACAACCGAGGCGGAACAACCGGTTGTGGAGTTCATTGGCAATCATGGCTGAGTTGCCCGTCGCGCCGAAGGCCTGAATAAACTCAGCCCCACGGATCAGGTGGGCGGCCCGTTCTATTGCGGCGAGATCGAGTTGCCGGTGTAACTGGAAGAGCGCATTTTGCGCCTTGGTTATAATGTCTTCGGCAACTTCTTCCACAGAGCTGGTCTCGGTTTCCGGCATCAGATAGCGCAATCCGACATAGGTTATCTTTGCCAGTTGCACCTTGAAGTCGGAATAGCCCTGACAGCCTATCCGCCGGCAAAACCGTGTTACGGTTGGCGGAGAAACGCCTGCCTTCTCCGCCAGTTCACCAATCGAGGAATTGACGACAAAATCGACATTTTCCAGCACCACGGCTGCGAGCTTTTTTTCGAGACCGGAAAGTTTGCCTTCCTTGTCCGACAATGCGTGAATGACGTCCATTGGAACTCCGGTCGAGAAGGAAACGCACTTTGAAAGCGCTTTCCATATCTATACTGATGAAAAATAATTACATGACTATGGAAATTTTCCACGTTCTGATCAATGGTTATCTCTCACACGAGGTTAATCAAGAAAATAATATACACCGCCTAAAACAATCGCGCACCGTACCCGAAGAGGCAATCCATGACGTTCCCTTGGCCAGAAGCAGGCACGCCTGTTGAAAATATCCCGACCCCAATGCCCATCATCGATGAAGACCGTATGGCCTCGAATATTGCCCGCGCGCAGGCTTATTTCGACCAGCACGGGCAGGCTTTTCGTCCGCATATCAAGACGCACAAGATACCTTCCATCGCAAGGCTACAGCTTGAAGCGGGCGCCAAAGGCATCAATTGCCAGAAGATCACCGAGGCGGAGGTTTTTGCCGAGGCCGGTTTCGATGACATTTTGATAACCTACAATATTCTCGGAGCTGCAAAGCTCGCGCGGTTGAAAGTGCTCAATGCGAAAATCGGCGCTTTAAAAGTGACTGTCGATAGTGAAGTCACGATCAAGGGACTTGCTGAAACCTTTGATGCCGAGCGACCGCTGACGGTGCTGGTGGAATGCGACACAGGTGGCAAGCGATGCGGTGTCCAGACGCCGGATGCCGTTGTGGCATTGGCTGAAGTGATCTCCGCCAAGCCCGGTCTTCGTTTTGCAGGCATCCTGACTTACCCGGCGGCGGGAGGCGCGGCGCAAGTCGAAAATTTCATCGTCGAGACGATGGAAAAGCTGGCCGCGAAAGGAATAGATTGCCCGATCCGGTCGAATGGCGGCTCGCCGGACCTCTATTCCGCGCATCTCGTGCCGTCAGCGACTGAACACCGCGCTGGCACCTATGTCTATAACGACCGCAGCATGGTTAGGGCAGGGCACTGCACCAATGAGAATCTTGCCATGCATATTCTTGCAACTGTAGTTTCCAGACCCGCGCCGGGCAGGGCCGTGCTGGATTGCGGTTCCAAAGCTCTGACATCGGACCTGCTTGGTTTTGTTGACCATGGCGTTATCGAAGGCTTTGAGGGCGCGCGGATTGTTTCCCTTTCGGAAGAGCACGGTGTGGTCGATCTGACGGATTGCAAACAAGATTTCGCGCCGGTGGGGGCTGTTGTTCGTGTCATCCCCAATCACACGTGTGTCGTCAGCAACCTGTTCGATCGCATTGTTTTTCATCGTGACGGTGTGGTGACTCGTGTTGAAGATGTTGCCGCACGTGGGACCGTTTGGTGAACTGTGCGCCAATGGTGGCGTGAAATGACGGCCTAACGCTGAAAAAAGTGCGCGGAAAACATGAAAAAGGAGCCGAATTTTTCGGCTCCTTTTTCATCTGATAAGTAAATTTATATCACATGGAGCATTGAGAGCCGCCTTAAAGGCATTGAATGGGCATGCATTTTCCGCTCATCATCGCGGTGTGTCCGCCGCCGCTTCATGAAAATCAATTTCATAAATTTTCATCTTAACGCCGACGGCGCAGCTTATTGCGCGATATCCTGTTGACATGGACATTATTCGACGCATTATCAAGAAAATAAATTACAAAAATAATCAAAGGGCGAACACGAGGCGGAGACCACCATCATATCCCGATTTCAATTGTTGCGTCGGCATTGTCGCCGGTCTGCGTGAACTGTTTTTGCGACGCGACGTGAGTGACAAACCTGAAACGAGCGCGCGCACGGGCGTCGAGTTTTCCGCGCGAACAGATGCCGACACGACTTTTGATCAAGCCATACACCTGGAACCATACCATGCGCATATTCACGGCCTCGATGGCTACGGAAACAAATACGTTTTCACCCGTTCCAACGGATATGGAGGCGTTTAAGGCAGCCTTTTACGCCAAGCCCGGCGAGCACCCGGAAACGCCGACCTTGTGTTCATCCGTTGTGCCGATTTTGCGCCGTCGCGGCAAAGCTGAGGGCTTTACCGTTGTCGAAGGCACCTCGTGCTGGGCCGAGCCTGCGGGTCTCATTCAACGCCAGACCTATGAGACATTGCGCGATACCATATTGGCTGAACTGAAGGCCGCGCTCCCCTTGAATGCGGTTGTTCTCGGACTGCATGGCGCGATGGTGGCGCAGGGCTATGATGATCCGGAAGGGGACTTTCTGGAAAAAGTGCGGGCAATTGTCGGCCCTAATGTTCTGATCGCAGCCGAGTTCGATCCCCACAGTCACCTGACTGCAAAACGTGTAACCAATCTCGACGTCATGGCAACGTTTCTGGAGTTCCCGCATACGGATTTCGAAGAGCGCGGAGAACATGTCGTTGATCTGGCTCTCAGGACGCTGCGTGGGGAAATCAAGCCTGTCATTTCGACCTTCGATTGCCGCATGATCACCATTTATCCCACCAATCGCGAGCCAATGCGATCTTATGTGGATCGCCTCGTGGCTATGCAGGGCAAGAATGGCATCCTTTCGATTTCCGTAATCCATGGTTTCATGGCTGGCGACGCGCCCGACATGGGGACGCGGATTATCGTTGTCACCGATAATGACAAGGTCAAAGGCGACCAACTTGCGCGTCAACTGGGCCATGAACTGTACCGTATGCGAAAGCTTACGGCCATGGAGATGCTGGATACGGAAGCTGGTCTGGATCGCGTCCTGGAACGTCGCGCCAGTGACCCATCGCGTCCTGTTGTTGTCTCCGATATCTGGGACAATCCGGGCGGGGGCGTGGCGGGTGATGCCACCTATATTCTGCGCCGCATGCTGGAGCGCAAGCTCGACAATTTTGCGGTAGCCACCATCTGGGATCCTGTCGCCGTGGCTTTCTGTCATGCGGCAGGTGAGGGGGCCGAGCTCGAAATCCGTGTCGGTGGAAAGTCGTCATGGCAAGGCGGCGAGCCGCTTGATCTGCGTGTTACCATCGAGAAGGTCGTGGACGCAGGCTGGCAGAGCTTTCGCAACAGCCGGGTCAATCTGGGACGTGTCGCGGTAATCCGTCCTGTCGGAACACAGATCGATATCATTCTGATTACCAGCCGCTCACAGACCTATGAGCCGGATATCTTCTCCAATATGGGGATCGATTTTGCGCGAAAGGATTTCCTTGTCGTCAAATCGACCAACCACTTTCAGGCCGGATTCCAGCCTGTCGCCTCGGAGATTGTCTATATAGCGGCTCCAACTTCATACCCGACCAATCCAGCGGTCACACCATATCGAAAAGCAAGTCTGGAACTCTGGCCACGGGTCGCCGACCCGCTCGGGCTGGACTAACCACAGCGAACACTCAGTCGGTTCGATTACAAAAAAGGGGAGTAACCATGAAAAAACGTTTTCTGCTGGGGGCTACTGCAGCACTTCTATGTTCAAGCGTGATGGCTTTCGCGCAATCGTCGGATGGCGTTCTGACCATCGCAACCATCGGCGAGCCGCCAACACTGGATGCGATGCAGACCCCAACCGATATTGTCCTGACGATTGACCAGCATATTTTTGAGACGCTTTATACCTATGATGAACAGTGGAAGTCGGTTCCGTTGCTCGCTGCTGGCATGCCGGAAATTTCTGAAGATGGATTGACTTACAAGATTTCCTTAAGAGAAGGGGTAAAGTTTCACGATGGCAGCGATTTTGACTCCAAGGACGTCGTCGCATCCTTGAAGCGGTGGATGGAAATCAATTCCAAGGGCAAGCAGGTTGCTGGCATCGTAGAAAGCCTGAGCGAAGATGGCGACCATGCGGTCATCATCAAACTCAAGTCGCGCTATGCGCCATTGCTGGCGACCTTGTCGCAAGCGTCGATCATCATTCCATCCGAGACCATCGCCGACACGCTGACGCAGTTCGTCGGCACCGGCCCCTATGCGCTCAAGGAGCGCAAGCCCGATCAGTATACGCAGCTCGTGCGCTTTGACGATTATAAGTCTCCCAAAGGCGAGCCGAGCAATTATGCGGGTAAGCGCGAGGCCATTGCCAAGGAACTGCGCTTTGTGCCCGTTCCCGATGCCAACACCCGCGTTGAAGGACTGATTTCCGGACAGTTTGATTTCGCAGACTCGCTTCCCGTCAGCGCCTATGAGCGTGTTGAAGCAAGCGGGAAGGCCAAACCAGTCATCTTCAAGAACTCGGGCTGGGCCTCCATGAATATCAACATGAAGGAAGGCGCGCTCGTCAAAAAGGAACTGCGTCAGGCGGTTCAGGCCGCGCTCAATGCATCCGACATGATGCTCGCAGCTTTCTCCGATGACCGTTTTTACAGCGTCGATGGCTCCATCTTCCCTGAAGGGTCGTTCTGGCACACTGAAGCCGGCGTGGCCCGCTATGGCGAAGGCGACCCTGAAACAGCTGCCAAGCTCCTGAAGGATGCCGGATATGACGGCACGCCGATCCGGCTCTTGACCAGCCGCCAATATGAGTTCCATTACAAGATCGGTGAGGTGGCGAAAGCCTATCTTGAAGCGGCAGGCTTCAAGGTTGATATGCAGGTTGTCGACTGGGCTACGCTGACGACGCGTCGCGCCGATCCGAAGGAATGGGATATCTTCATCACCCATTCGAATTTCCCAGGCGATCCGACAACGATCAACACCATCACGGATACATATCCGGGCTGGTATGTGTCGGACCAGAAAGCCAAAGCCGTCGCCACCTATATGGATGCGACGACCGATGAAGCAAAGCAGAAGGCGTGGGCAGGCATCCAGACCGTCATCTATGATGACGCACCGCTCTATAAGGTCGGCAATTTCAATGCAGTTTCCGGTGTTGCGGACGGGGTTGCCGGTTACACGCCAACCTACTGGCCGCATTTCTGGAATGTAGCCCCGAAGAAGTGAGGCAGACCATGTCGAGGATCGCCCGGGCACTGTTGCACCGCTTGATAGGCATGGCCGTTGTGCTTGCCCTTGTCGTGACAGTTGTATTCGTCATTGTCCGGGTTACGCCGGGCGATCCCGCTGCCGTCATGCTGGGGTCTGACGCGACCCCGCAGGACATTGCAGATTTGAGAGCACGGATGGGGCTGGATGCGCCCCTTCTGGTGCAATACGGCCAGTTCGTGCTGGGCATTTTCCAAGGCGATCTTGGTCAGTCCATCTTTCTCAACCAGCCGGTGACGAAAGCCCTTGCTTCGCGTGCGGAGCCGACATTCTTTCTCACGCTGTTCTCCATATTGATCGCGGTGCTGATCGCCTTGCCGGTCGGGGTTTTCTCAGCCGTGAAACGAGGAACCTTCTTCGATCAGACTGTGGTCGTGCTGACCATGGTGGCTGCAAGCGTGCCAAGTTTCTGGTTGGGCTTGCTCCTTATCCAGATTTTCGCGGTTCAATATGGCTGGTTCCCGGCATCCGGTTATGGTGGTCCCGACACGAGCTTTCTGGAACGCCTGCATCATCTGATCTTGCCTGCCGTGGCTCTCGGCGTGGTCAATTCCGCACTCATTACCCGCTTTACCCGGGCAGCCATGCTTGATGTGCTGGGGGACGACTATGTGCGTACGGCGCGTGCAAAGGGCGCTACCGAAGGCCGCGTGATCCTGAAGCATGCCTTCAAGAATGCGCTTGTGCCCATCATCACCGTCATTGGACTTTCCATTGCGATGCTGGTCGCGGGCGCCGTCGTAACGGAGACGGTATTCGGTCTGCCGGGCATTGGAAATCTGGTGGTGTCGGCGGTGCTGCGCCGCGACTATCCGGTGATCCAAGGAACGCTGTTGGTCGTGGCCGCTATCTATGTGCTGATCAATTTTGTGGTCGATATGCTCTATATTCTCGTAGATCCGAGGGTACGCCTGTGACGCTCGCTTCTTTCTCCATGCCCTTTGCGTCGGGCTTTCGACGTCTGTTCGGCAATCGGGCGATCTTGCTCGGTGCGCTGATCCTGCTCGCCGTGGTGCTGGCAGCTGTTCTCGCACCTTGGGTTGCGCCTTATGCTCCGAACAAACTTTCTATCGTGAACAAGCTTCAAGGCCCTTCCTGGAAGCATATTTTCGGCACTGATGAATTCGGACGCGATATTTTCTCGCGCGCGATCTTTGCGGGACGCGTTTCGCTGCTCGTCAGTCTTGGTGTGGTTATGATCTCGACCATTCTGGGCGTCATACTCGGCGTAACGGCCGGATATTTTCGCAAGCTGGATACGCCTATCTCCAGACTGCTCGACGCGATGATGTCCTTCCCGGATATTCTGCTTGCGATTGCGCTTGTTGCAGCACTTGGCCCTTCGTTGATGACCGTCATCATTGCGCTTGGGATCACCTATGCGCCACGACTTGCGCGTATCGTGCGCGGCTCGACATTGGTGATCCGCGAGATGCCCTATATCGAGGCGGCAATTTCGCTGGGACTTCCCACCTGGCAGATATTGTTACGTCATGTCCTGCTCAATCTGGCCTCTCCCATTCTGGTACAGGCAACATTCGTCTTCGCATCTGCAATGCTGGCAGAGGCAAGCCTGTCGTTCTTAGGCGTTGGCGTTTCGGCGGATATGCCGACCTGGGGAACCATGTTGGCGTCGGGGCGGGAATATATGAACAACGCGCCCTGGCTCATGCTGTTCCCCGGCCTTGCCATCGTCTTCTCCGTCCTCTCGCTGCAACTTGTCGGCGATGGCCTGCGCGATCTGGTTGATCCGCGTCTCGCGAAGGAAAGCTGACCATGCATCAAGAGTCCAGCAGTGGTACCCGCCCGGTTTTGTCGGTGGAGAACCTCACGACATCGTTCAAGACCGCAGAGGGTTGGCGGCCCGTCATCCGCGATATCAATTTCCATGTGAATGCTGGCGAGACGGTTGCCATTGTCGGCGAAAGCGGATCAGGAAAAAGTGTCACCGCGCTTTCCACGATGCGATTGCTGCCGCCTGCAAAATCAAAGTCAGAAGGCCGAATTCTGCTCGATGGGCGCAATCTTCTGCAAGTATCGGAAGCGGAAATGCGTTCGGTGCGCGGCGGCTCCATCGGCATGATCTTTCAGGAACCGATGACATCGCTCAATCCCGTCTTCACGATTGGCAATCAATTGGCCGAGGCTTTGGTGCTTCATCAAAAACTGAGTTGGAAGCAGGCCGAAGAGGAAGCCGTTCGCCTCATGGAGCGCGTTCGCATTCCAGCAGCGCGATCCCGCTTGAAAGAATATCCGCATAAATTTTCCGGTGGCATGCGCCAGCGGGTAATGATTGCGATGGCGCTTGCGTGCCGCCCAAAGCTTCTGATCGCCGATGAACCGACGACAGCGCTGGACGTGACAATACAGGCCGAAATCCTCCATCTCATTCGTGAATTGCAGCAGGAAGAGAACATGGCCGTTCTCTTCATCACGCATGATATGGGCGTGGTTGCCGAGGTTGCAGATCGCACAGTGGTCATGTTCCGTGGCGATATGGTCGAGACTGGCCGTACGGAAGAACTCTTTGCTGCGCCAAGAGAAATTTACACAAAATCTCTGCTCGCTTCCATTCCCCGGTTGGGAACCATGGGAGACGCAACGGCTCCTAAACGGTTCCCGGCAGTCGATCCGAAAACCGGACAAGCTGCCGAGGGCGCGCAGACAAAGCCCCTGCCTGCGGATCGAGCGCCGCTTCTCCAAGCCTCCAATATTGTGGTTCGGTTTGAACTTCCAAACGGTCGCATTCACGCCGTGGAGGACGTTTCTTTCGACCTTGGCCCCGGCGAGACACTGGCACTCGTAGGAGAATCCGGTTGCGGGAAATCAACGACCGGTCGCACGATCATGCGTCTGCTCCAACCGACGTCGGGAAATATCGTCATTGATGGACAGGACGTGACCAAGCTTGGCGCATCGCAATTACGCGCAATGCGGCGTAATGCGCAGATGATTTTTCAGGACCCTTTTGCCTCGCTCAATCCGCGTATCCGCATTGGCGCGGCGATTGCCGAACCCATTCTGGCCCACAAAATGATGGGCAAAGGTGAGGCGAGGGCGCGGGTTGCGGAACTGCTGGAGCAGGTCGGGCTTTCGGCTTCGGTTGCAGACCGCTTTCCGCATGAATTTTCAGGCGGGCAAAGACAAAGAATTTCCATCGCGCGCGCTTTGGCGTTGAAGCCAAAGCTGATCGTTGCGGACGAGGCGGTTTCGGCCCTCGATGTTTCGGTCAAGGCTCAAGTGGCGAATCTCCTGCTTGATTTGCAGGAGCAGCATGATCTTGCCTATCTCTTCATCAGCCATGACATGGCTGTCGTGGAACGGATCAGCCACCGCGTGGCAGTGATGTATCTCGGCGAAATTGTCGAGATTGGTCCGCGCGAAGCGATCTTTGGCAACCCCCAGCACCCATATACGCGCCGTCTTATAGAGGCCGTCCCGATTCCCGACCCGGCTTCACGAGGACTGGTGCGCCCGGAACTTGGCGAAGAAATTAAAAGCCCATTGCGACCGCTCGATTATGTTCCCCCAAAACGCAACTATATCGAGGTTTCTCCTGGGCATTTGGTGCAGGATTTCACGGAATGGGGCGGACGCTTATCTGCTGCGTGAATGATAGCGACCTCAATCGTTGAATAAGGAGCATGACATATGAACAACGAAAAACTGATCCGTTACGAGACGGCTGACAATCAGGCAGGCGGTCAGCGCCGCCCTTTTGCAAAAGCGGTTCGGGCCGGCGATTTCGTTTATGTCTCGGGACAGGTGCCAACGCTCAACGGTGAGGTGGTGCTGGGCAATATCGTTGCCCAGACCGAGCAGGTGATCACCAACATCAAGGACGTGCTGGCTCTCGCTGACTGTACTTTGGCTGATGTCGTCAAGGTGAATGTCTGGCTGGATGATGCGCGCGATTTCTCCAGCTTCAATGCTGTGTTCCAAAAGCACTTTATCGACCATCCGCCAGCGCGTTCCACGGTGCAATCGCCATTGATGGTCGACGCCAAGGTGGAAATGGACGTCATCGCCTATAAGCCGTTGGCATAAACGATAGTAATCTTCGGCAAGACAATCTTGATTTGGCTTGCCGAGATATCCGTCAGTTGTGATCCAATACCCGCGACAGGCGCAAGGCAGCCAGCGTGCAGATTGCACCGGATATCAGATACCCGCCGATGAAAATTATCCCAAGGCTGCTTGCAAGGCCAAGAGCGACGAGCGGGGCAAAAGCTGCTCCGACGAGCCAGGCAAGATCCGATGTCAGTGCCGCACCGGTATAGCGATAATACTGCGTGAAACGGGAGGAGACCGCACCAGAAGACTGGCCGAATGTCAGCCCCAATACGCCGAAACCAATCAAGATATAAGCATCTTGTCCCGCGCTGCCCGCATCGAGAAGGAAGGGCGCGGAGAAGCTGAATATCGCGATGATGATGGCGCCGACCATCAATTCGCTGCGTCGTCCGATGCGATCGGCGACAAAGCCCGACAAGATGATGCCGATGACGCCGATTGCAGCGCCAGCTACCTGCACCCAGAGGAAACGTTCTGCCGGCTGCGTTCCTGAAAGGACAACCCAACTGAGTGGAAAAATCGTCACAAGATGGAACATGGCAAAGCTTGCCAGCGGCACGAATGCGCCGAGCAGGACGTCGATGCTATGCTTGCTCAGCATTTCAAACACCGGTCGCGGCTGCAATTCTTGCGCTTCCATCGCCGCGCCGAATTCACTGCTCGCAACGATGCGAAGGCGCGCAAAGAGCGCGACTACATTGATCGCGAAGGCAACGAAGAATGGATAGCGCCAACCCCAAGCGAGAAAGTCTGCTTCGCTGAGATTATGTACGAAATAGGCGAAGAGAATGCTGGCGAGCGCGAAGCCGATGGGCGCTCCCAATTGCGGTATCATTGCGTACCAGCCCCGTTTATTCTGGGGCGCACTCAGGCTGAGCAGCGAAGCCAGACCATCCCAAGCGCCGCCAAGCGCAAAGCCTTGCCCCAACCGGAACAGGGCAAGCAGGAACACGGCCCAATAACCGATCGTCTCATAGCCGGGCAAGAACGCGATAGAAGCGGTTGAGCCACCCAAAATAACGAGGGCGAGCGTGAGTTTTGTTCCTCGTCCGTAATGGCGGTCAATCCACATGAAGATGAAAGAACCGACGGGACGCGCAATGAATGCGAGCGAGAAGACGGCAAATGACATCAATGTCGCCGATACCGCATCAGGAGCGAACGGGAAAATCAGCTTGGGGAAAACCAGAATGGAACCGAGCCCATAAACGAAAAAATCGAAGAATTCGGATGTGCGACCGATGACGACACCGATGGCGACGTTTCCCGGAGACAAGGGTTTTCCGTCGCTGTGGATGCGTCGCGCGTCTTGTTCAAGACCTGTCGATGTCGGCGTGGCGGACGAACTCATGAAACTCTCCGAGGGAAACGTATCATGTGCTTTATGATGTCGCACGGTGGCACGATATCAAGGAACAGGGCAAAAAAAAAGCAGATATAGTTGCTTAAAAGCTCCTTTGCCGTGAAAAT
Source organism: Ochrobactrum teleogrylli (assembly GCF_006376685.1). Classification (GTDB taxonomy): domain Bacteria; phylum Pseudomonadota; class Alphaproteobacteria; order Rhizobiales; family Rhizobiaceae; genus Brucella; species Brucella teleogrylli. Next base: position 107,876 of record NZ_VEWL01000008.1, read on the forward strand.
TTCATAAACTGAAAAATGGGTCTTCCCGAAATGCGATTGTGCCTTATCATGATTAAAGGAACAGAATGTAGGTCGGGTTTAACATGGACGCATTCTTTAGTTTCATACGAAATACGATACTGGCCTCACTTTTTTTGGGGCTGGCCGGGTGTAATATGGTCGTCATGTCCCCGTCAGGAGACATTGCAGCCCAGCAGCGGGACCTTATCGTCATATCGACGATCCTGATGCTGATCATTATTGTGCCGGTTATTTTCCTCACGCTTTTCTTTGCGTGGCGATACAGGCAATCCAATAGTTCGGCCAAATACGATCCTGAATGGCATCATTCCACCGCGCTGGAAGTGGTTATCTGGACCGCGCCCTTGCTCATTATCATTGCATTGGGTGCGATCACATGGGTCAACACGCATAAGCTCGACCCCTACAGGCCGCTGGACAGAATAGACAGCACACGACCGGTCGAGGCGGGAACAAAGCCGCTGACCGTGGAGGTTGTGGCGCTCGACTGGAAGTGGCTATTCTTCTATCCGGAGTACGGTGTGGCCACAGTCAACGAGATGGCGGCCCCCGTCGACAGGCCGATTGATTTCAAGATCACCGCCTCGTCTGTAATGAATTCTTTCTATATTCCAGCACTTGCGGGCATGATCTACGCCATGCCCGGAATGCAGACACGACTGCATGCGGTGATCAATAAGGCTGGTGAATATGAAGGTTTCTCATCGAACTACAGCGGTGAAGGCTTTTCACATATGCGCTTCCAGTTTCACGGTCTCGATGATTCCGGCTTCGACACTTGGATCAGTCAGGTCAAGCAGAACGGAACCGCGCTAAACCGCGATACCTATTTGAAGCTCGAAAAGCCCAGTGTCCGGGAGCCCGTTCGGTATTTTGGCGCAGTCGAAAACGGGCTTTTTCAAGCCATATTGAATATGTGCGTTCGTTCCGGCCAGATGTGCATGAGCGACATGATGCATATTGATCGAATGGGCGGCGGTGGCATCGACAGTCGTGAAAACAAGGCGAAGCTTGAACACGACAATCGATATAGCCAAGACGAAACACAATCGGGCGGGGCGGTCGTTCCAGCCACCCCGGACGCAAAACAGGAGCAGGGCCATGACATGCACAACATGCCTTGAAGCTGAATTGCGTCTCAGTCCTACATACAAGACCACACAGTTGGAAAAGCGGTGATCGCTTCAGATATAACTTCGGGAATGTTCTATCATGATTGGCGGAAACAGTCCTACGAGTATGATTTTCGGGCGTCTCTCTCTTGAGGCGATACCCTATCACGAACCCATCCTTTTGCTGACCTTCATCGTGGTAGCAATTGGTGGGATCGCCATTGTTGGGTTGATTACCTATTTCAAGCTGTGGGGTTATCTCTGGCACGAGTGGTTCACCAGCGTGGACCACAAGAAGATCGGCATCATGTATGTCGTTCTGGCCTTGGTCATGCTTTTGCGTGGCTTTGCGGATGCGATCATGATGCGTATCCAGCAGGCTATCGCCTTTAATGGTTATGAGGGCTATCTGCCGCCCCATCACTACGATCAGATATTTACCGCCCATGGCGTTATCATGATCTTCTTCATGGCGATGCCATTCGTGACTGGCCTGATGAACTATGTGGTGCCGCTTCAGATCGGCGCGCGGGACGTGTCTTTTCCGTTTCTCAATAATTTCTCATTCTGGATGACGACCGGCGGCGCAATCATCATCATGATGTCGCTTTTTGTTGGAGAGTTTGCACGCACGGGCTGGCTGGCTTATCCACCCTTGTCCGGTATTGATTACAGTCCCGATGTCGGGGTCGATTATTATATATGGGGCTTGCAGGTTGCGGGGGTCGGCACCACCCTGTCGGGCATCAATTTGATAGCCACAATCGTCAAGATGCGCGCGCCGGGCATGTCGTTCATGAAGATGCCGATATTCACCTGGACGTCTTTGTGCACCAACATTCTCATTGTGGCAACGTTCCCCATTCTCACTGCAACGCTCGCACTGCTATCCTTGGACCGTTATGTAGGGACAAATTTCTTCACCAACGATCTTGGTGGCAATCCGATGATGTATATCAACCTCATCTGGATATGGGGGCACCCGGAAGTCTACATTCTCGTTCTGCCTGCATTCGGCATTTTCTCCGAGGTGGTGGCGACATTCTGCGGCAAGCGCCTGTTCGGTTACGCTTCAATGGTCTATGCGACCTGCGTTATCATGATCCTCTCCTATCTCGTGTGGCTGCATCACTTCTTCACCATGGGGTCGGGCGCGTCTGTCAATGCGTTCTTCGGCATAACGACGATGATCATCTCCATCCCCACGGGCGCGAAGATGTTCAACTGGCTCTTCACGATGTATCGTGGACGCATCCGCTATGAAGTGCCAATGCTATGGACGTTGGGATTCATGGTGACATTCGTGATCGGTGGCATGACTGGCGTGATGCTCGCCATTCCACCTGCGGATTTCGTGTTGCATAATTCGCTCTTTCTCATTGCGCATTTTCATAATGTGATTATTGGTGGCGTTGTCTTCGGACTCATGGCGGGACTTGTCTACTGGTGGCCGAAGGCCTTCGGATATAAACTCGATCCATTCTGGGGCACCATGAGCTTCTGGTTCTGGCAGATCGGCTTTCTCTTTGCCTTCATGCCGCTCTACGTTCTGGGCCTTAAAGGCGTTACTCGCCGCGTCAGCCAGTTTGAAGATCCATCGTTGCAGATATGGTTTGTTCTGGCTGCCTTTGGAGCGTTTCTGATTGCGCTCGGCATTGCATCCTTTCTCATTCAGCTGGTGGTCAGCTATTTGAAGCGGGGACAACTGCGCGATCTGACTGGCGATCCATGGGGCGGACGAACGCTTGAGTGGTCAACATCATCACCGCCGCCGGACTATAACTTTGCTTTCACCCCTGTCGTCCATGATCACGACAGCTGGTATGACATGAAAAATCGCGGCTACGAACGCCCGCTTACTGGCTATCGCTCCATCCATATGCCGCGCAATACGGGTGCTGGCGTTATTCTTGCCGGGTTGAGCGTCGTTCTTGCGGTTGCCTTGATCTGGTACATCTGGTGGCTGGCGATTGTGTCTTTCGTTGCTTTGCTGTTCGCCGCGATCGGGCACACATTCAATTATAAGCGTGACTTCTATATCCCCGCTGAAGCGGTGACGGCGACAGAAGATGCACGTTCGAAACTTCTCGCTGGACAGGTCGCACCATGACAGAAACACATCTGGACCAAACCGAGAAGCCGCAGTTTTATCTGACGGAAGAGCATCATCCGGAAAACAGCACCATGCTGGGCTTCTGGCTCTATCTGATGAGCGACTGCCTGATCTTTGCTGTTCTCTTTGCTACCTATGGCGTGCTTGGTCGCAACTACGCTGCCGGACCGTCGCCGGCAGACCTGTTTGACCTTAATCTGGTGGCTATCAACACCGCAATGCTGCTCCTGTCATCCATCACATATGGTTTCGCCATGTTGCAGATGCAGCGCGATGACAAGACGGCAACGCTGTTCTGGTTGGGCATTACCGGCATTTTCGGCGCATTGTTTCTTGCAATCGAAATTTATGAATTCAGCCATCTTATTCGCGAAGGCGCCGGGCCGGGCCGTTCGGCATTCCTATCCTCATTTTTCACGCTCGTTGGCACCCACGGACTGCACGTCACCTTCGGCATCATCTGGTTGGTCACGCTGATGTTGCAGGTCGTACGTCATGGCCTGATTGTCGAGAACCGCAGACGATTGATGTGCCTTTCGATGTTCTGGCATTTTCTCGACGTTATATGGATTGGCGTATTCTCCTTTGTATATTTGTTGGGAGTTCTGGGATGAGCGTACAAGGCGAGCACCACGGAGTCCAATCGGGCCATCACGACAATCATGGGTCGGGCGCGGATGAAGTCCATGCGACCTTTGGCGGATACATGACAGGCTTTGTCCTGTCGGTTATTCTCACCGCCATCCCATTCTGGCTCGTCATGGGCGATGTATTCGCCAGCAGGCAGTTGACTGCCATGGTGGTCATGGGCATTGGCGCTGTGCAGATTGTTGTTCACATGGTCTATTTCCTGCACATGAGCCCCCGCTCCGAAGGCGGGTGGACGCTGATGGCGCTGATCTTTACACTCATCATTGTCGGCATCGCACTGGCTGGATCACTTTGGGTTATGCATCACCTCAATGAGAACATGATGCCGATGAGCCCAGAAATGATGAAGAACATGCCTTAGCTGCCTCGTTCGAATGTCATGATCCAGTCGGTGACTTAAGGATTCTATGGGTTTTGTAGGAAGCTGTGGCAATTCCGGCTACATTTGTTGAATATGCCTGTATAATGAATAAACAGGCGGGAAACAAATGCTGACATTGCGACAAATCGAAGTGATCCGGGCCATCATGGTGACCGGGACGATTGCCGGCGCGGCCAAGCTCTTGAATGTCTCCGCTCCGGGCATCAGCAGACTGATGAAATATTCAGAAGATTCGCTTGGCATCCGGCTCTTCGACCGCCGTGGCGGGCGCTATGTTCCAACGTCGCAGGCCCGCAACATCTTCGATTTGTTGGATACGGTGCATCGGAAAATCGACGACCTGCAATCGGCTGTTGCAGATTTAAGCAAAGGCAAAGCGCAGGAGCTTTGCGTGGCTTCCGTGCCGAGCATCGCCAATGTCATGGTGCCGCGTGCTGTGGCAAAGGTACGGGAGCGTTACAGCGACCTCATCCTCGACCTGAACATTCTCAAAATCGAAGAAGCCGTTGATTATCTTCTGTTAGGGCGCGGTGAGATCGTTGCAATATCATCGCGCTTCGAGCATCCGCTGATCAAGTTCGAGCCGCTTGCGAAGGGCCGATTGCTTTGCATTGTGCCGGAAGCAAATCCGCTGGCTTCGAGGGAAAAGATAACGCCGGAGGAAATGTCGGAATATCCGCTGATCGGCATCAATCCGAAAGATCCATATGGAGCCATCATGGCGGCAATGTTCACCAATGCAGGCCTCGATTATCGCATGAATATCAAAGCCCGTTTTGGAACGACCGTGTGCAGTCTGGTGGCGGCAGGGCTCGGCATTGCAATCATCGACGAGTTTACCGTCGCGCATGGCGTGGTACGGGGGCTGAAGAGCATTCCAATTGACGCCGAGAGCGCCTTTCATACTTACATCGCCTACCGCAACGATCTGCCGCTTTCCGTCTACGCCGAACATTTCATTGATGTGCTGCGTCAGGAGATGAATGCTGTGAGCTCATTCAGTCGCAAAGACTGATGCGTGTGAATTAACATAATGTTATGGATTGCTGTTGATTTGGTAGGCGATATTATCTCCACCATTCGCTAAGCTGATCATGGAAGGACGCAAGAACGAGCGCGCAGACCGGGATCAGTACAGAAATGACGCATGACGATAATGCCCGACATTTGAAAAACTTGAAGCCGTTTCCTAATGGAGCATCTCGTCTTTTCCCCGTGGTGGGCGACCCCATTGAGCAGGTGCGTTCGCCAGAAATCATGACGGAACTGTTTCGGGCGCGCGGTGAAAATGCGGTTGTTGTTCCATTCCATGTTTCATCATTCGGTCTGTCTGCCGTTTTCAGCACATTAACAGAGGTCGATAACGTCGGCGGCTTGCTGGTCACGATACCGCATAAGCAGCAGGCCTTTCAGCTCTGCACAGGGCTAACGGACAATGCGGTTTGCATTGAGGCGGTCAATGTCGTTCGACGGGTCGAAAATGGTTGGTATGGCGACAATACGGATGGGATCGGCTTTCTCAACGGGATTGAGCGGGAAGGGTTCGATGTCCAGGGGAAAACTGTGCTTCTCGTCGGGTGCGGCGGGGCGGGAACGGCCATTGGGCTGGAAATGCTGAGGCGGGGTGCCGCCCGCCTCGCTATTCACGATGTTGACGGAGAGAAACGTGATTCTGTGATCCGCAAGCTTGATGCTCGTTATACGGGTAAGGTCGCTATGGGGAGCGACGACCCATCCGGGTTCGATTTGATTGCAAATGCGACACCGATGGGCATGAAATCGAACGATCCCTTACCGGTAAACGTAACAAAGTTGCGTTCAGAGCAGTTTGCTGCTTGCGTGATTACCAAACCGCACGTATCGCCATTTATTGAGGAAGCTAGAAAACGGGGCTGCCAGACGATGATTGGTGCTGGAATGTTCGATGCGCAGGCGGAGGTCCTGGCGGATTTTCTGACTGGTCACGACGGGCATCTGCACCATAGCGGTCGCGCTCCGTTGCCGACGTCCACGAAAGGGTAGGCTTATCTCTATATCTTGATCTCTATGAACTTAAGGGGAGGAACTAGAATGCATTATCGTAAGAAACTTCTGGCGCTGTCGACGGCGATATTCGCGACTATCGGAGCTGCACAGGCGGAAGACGTGGTCAAGCTCGGCATGGTGGTCGAACTGTCCGGTCCGGGTGCTCCGGCAGGCACGAACTGGCGCGATGGCATCAAGATCGCAATCGACGAAGTCAATGCTGACGGGGGCATTCTCGGCAAGAAGGTCGAACTGGGTGAATATGATACCCAGACCGATCCGCAGGTCTCGCGCGCACTGGTGCAGAAGGCCATCGACGACGGCGCTTATGCCATTCTCGGCACGATCTATTCCGGCTCAACCATGGTCAATATGCTGGTTGCCCAGCAAAACAGCATTCCGCAATTCGTCGGTTCTGAATCGCCGAGCATTGTCGAAAAGGGCAACCCTTTCGTGTTCCGCACCTCGACCGGCGCTCAGAAGGGCGTTCCAGCACTGACGTCCTACTTCACCGACACGCTGAAGGCGAAGAAGGTCGGTGTCGCGTGGCTCAACAACGAATTCGGCAAGGGTGGCCATGACGTTTTCGTTGAGGAAATGAAGAAGGCGGGGATCGAAATCATTGCCGACGTTGCCTCCGAGCAGGCGCAAACTGACTATGCCGCCGACGTTGCCAAACTGAAGCAGGCCAATCCCGAGGCGATCTTCGTCTACATGAACCAGGAAGAGTCCGCGCGTTTTCTGATCGAAGCCAAGAAGCAAGGCCTGAAAATGCCTCTGGTTGGCGAAGTGACGCTGACGGAAGCCAAGGTGGTTGAGCTTGCCGGTGGTGCGGCTGACGGTGCTATCGCGCATGTCGGCATCACCGCTGCCGCAACCGAGGTGCCGGGTATCGGCGAATTCTCCAAGAAGTTCGAAGAAGCCTACAAGCGCAAGCCGACGCATGACGCGCTCAAGGGCTATGTCGGCGTCTGGACCACCAAATATGTCACCGACATGGTGGGCAAGCTCGACGGGGAAGCATTTGCTGAAAAGATGCATGGTCTTTGCCTGAAGGCGGCAGATTATCCGAAAGTGCTTCTCGACACCTGCTGGGATGACCGCGGAGAAATGTCCCGCCCAAGCTTCATGGTTCAGGTGAAGGACGGTGTGCCGACGGTCATTGGTACTGTCCCGGCAAACTGATCAATCCTTTCAGCAGAGGCGGCGGCCTGGCTGCCGCCTCAGACGGGTAAAGTCATGTCCCAGTTTCTACAGGTTTTGTTATCCGGTCTTGCGACCGGCTCCATTTACGCACTCGTTGCGATCGGTTTCACGCTGGTCTGGCAGGCTGCCCAGACCGTGAACTTCGCGCAGGGTGAATTCGTGATGCTGCCGGCCTTCTTCGTTCTGGCGGCAATGACCATTTTCGGCGTGTCGTTCTGGCCTGCTTTGCTCATCGGGCTTGTGGTCGCCTTGATCGTGCTTGGGCTTCTGTTCAAGAAGCTGATCGTCGAACCGATCCTGCCCCATGGGGGTATCACGCTGATCATCGCGACGATGGTTTTGGGCATCTTGCTGAAAGAGAGCGTGAAAGAGTTCTATTCGGCAGAAGCGCAACCGTTCCCGTCAATGTTCCCGAACGATCCCATTGATGTTTTCGGCGCGGTCCTTTCGCTGCGAGACATGCTCAATCTGGGATTGTCGCTGGGTATTGTCGTTTTGCTGACATTGTTCCTCAACCGGACACGTACGGGGCGCTGCATGCAGGCAACCGCGCAAAATCCGGCGGTGGCTGAAATTCTCGGCGTCAATGTCAAGCGCATGATCCTCTATACGTTTCTGATCAATGCGGCTCTGGCGGCGCTTGCGTCCTATCTGATCAGCCCAGTCTATCTCGCCAAATTCTCCAATGGCGAAACGCTTGGCCTTATCGCCTTCATCGCGGCCATCGTCGGCGGTTTCAACCAGATCCGTGGCGCGCTCGTTGGCGGATTGCTGATCGGCGTTCTCGATAATCTGACGGCGGCTTATGTTACTGCGCAATATCGCGCGGCGCTGCCGCTGGTACTGTTGATCGTGATCATCCTCGTGCGGCCACAGGGCATCATGGGCACTTCCGAGGGGAGGACCGTGTGATGACCGCACATAAACGCATTATTTCTATTGCCATATTGTTGCTCTTATCACTGCTCGCACCGATTGGGCAGGGCAACTATATCATCTACGTGCTGACATCCTGGCTGATCTTCTCCATTGCCGCGATGGGGCTTAACCTGACGCTTGGTTATGCAGGTCAGATCTCACTGGCGCAGGCTTCCTTCATGGCGATTGGCGCCTATACGACGGCGCTTCTGACACTGGCCGGATGGCACTGGTTTCTGGCAATGCCGCTCGGCCTCGTCCTGTGTTTCATTGTCGGCCTTGTGCTGGGATATCCAGCCTTGCGCGTCAAAGGACACTTTCTGGCCTTTGTGACGCTTGCCTTCAACACTCTGGTCTTTCTGGTGTTGCGCAACGAAGAATGGTTGACCGGCGGGAATTACGGTCTTGTCGGCATGCCGCGTCCTGATCTTGGTCTTTTCGCAACGACCAAGCAGATGCCATTCTACTATTTTACGCTTGGCGTGACGATCATAGCCGCGTTGATCATGTGGGGCATTGTGCGTTCCCCTTGGGGACGCGCCTTTAAAGCTCTGCGCGAGAACCCGATCCGCGCTGAAAGTCTGGGGGTAGACACGCGCCGCATCACGCTTCTGGCGTTTGCCATCGGCTCGGTCTATGGCGGGCTTGCCGGATCGCTGATCACACCGCTGGTTCAGTTTATCGAGCCGGGTTCCTTTGGTCTCGTCCATTCACTGCGCATTTTGCTGATGGTCGTTGTGGGTGGTGCAGGCTTCTTCTTCGGCCCCTTCATCGGAGCCGCAGTCGTTATTCTGCTGCCGGAAGTGCTTCGCTTCACGGAAGGCTACTATCTGATCATTTATTCCGTACTGGTGATTGTCATGCTGGTCTTCGTGCCTTCGGGTTTGATCGGAGTGTGGGGCAAGTTCCGCGAAAAATTCTGGCCGAAGCACCAAGTGCGCGGTGACATGAGCGAAGGAGCACGGCTGAAATGAGCAGTCCTGTACTTTCCGTACGCAATATCGAGAAGCGTTTCGGCGGCATTCACGCCGTTCGCGATGTGTCCTTCGACGTCAATCAGGGTGAGATACTCGGGCTGATCGGGCCGAACGGTTCCGGCAAGTCGACTCTGTTCAACTGCATTCTTGGCCAGCTTCAGCCCAATGGCGGTGAAGTGCAGGTCAACGGCAAGAACGTTTCCGGCATGCGGGCATCCGACCTCAGCAAGCTTGGCGTCGGACGCACTTTCCAGCAGCTTTCCGTCTTCCCGAAGATGTCCGTGCTTGAGAACATCATTCTGGCAGGTCAGGAACACAAGGGAACCATGGTTTCCCGGCTGTTTGGACCGGGCGATGCCGGACTGACCGAAGAAGCGGAACAGATGATTTCGTTCTTCCGTCTCAACCATCTGCGTGATGAATTGGCAGGGTCGCTTTCTTATGGCCAGCAAAAGCTGGTCGATGCGGCGATGGCGTTCATGGCAGGCCCCAGTCTTGTTCTGCTCGATGAACCGGCCGGCGGCGTCAATCTGACGATGCTTGCCAATCTCAAAGATCGTTTGGTCGCCTATAATGCCGAACATGGAACGACTTTCGTGGTCATCGAACACAATATGGAGTTCGTCATGAGCCTTTGCACGCGGATTATTGTGCTGGCGGAAGGCCGCATCATTGCTGAAGGCAAACCCGAAGAAATCCGGTCAAACCAGATGGTTATCGACGCTTATCTGGGAGGATGACATATGCTTGAACTCAAAGACCTTCACGGCGGCTATGGCAAGATCACCATTTTGAACGGCGTGTCTTTCTCCATTCCAAAGGGCACCATCACGACCGTGATTGGGCCTAATGGAGCCGGTAAATCGACCGTATTCAAGGCGATCTTTGGCCTCCTGAACATCCATTCGGGGCAAATCCTGCTGGACGGAAAAGACGTCGCCCGCAATACGCCGCGCCAGATGATCGCCAACGGCGTGACCTATGTGCCGCAAGGGCGCAATGTCGTGCCGCAGCTTTCCGTCTACCACAATCTTGAACTTGGGGGCATCACATCGCCCGATCCTGCCAAGGTCCGCGCCCGTATCGAACAGGTCATGGACCAGTTTCCTATGCTGCGACAGTTCCGCGACCGCAAGGCAATCGAGCTGTCAGGCGGCCAACAGAAGCAGTTGGAGGTCGCCCGCGCTCTTTTGCTTGATCCGAAGCTCATTTTGATCGATGAGCCGTCCATCGGTCTGTCACCCAATCTCGTTCAAGAGGTGTTTCAAACACTCATTCGCCTGCGTGATCAGGGCGTCACCATTTTGATGGTCGAGCAGAACGCCAAGGCAGCACTTGCCATGTCGGATTACGGTCTGGTTCTCGAGCTCGGGCAAACGCGGATGCACGACGAAGCCGCAAAGCTTCTTGCTGATCCGCGCGTGGGGCAGCTGTTCCTTGGCGGACATGTCGAGCTTGATAATCCAAAAGCGCCGATAGCAGCACCAACCCTTTAAACGCGGATATACAGTAAACCGGACCAGGAGAGCCTCTCATGAAAACTTCGATAGCAACGGTTTCGATCAGTGGTGATCTGCCACAGAAACTCGAAGCCATTGCCAAAGCTGGCTTCGACGGTGTCGAGATTTTCGAGAACGACTTTCTCACCTTTGACGAAAGTCCGCGTCAGGTGGGGCGTATGGCACGCGATCTGGGACTGGAAATCACTCTGTTCCAGCCGTTCCGCGATTTTGAAGGCATGCCTGAACCATTGCGCAGCCGTACGTTCGACCGGGCCGAGCGCAAGTTCGATCTGATGCAGGAACTTGGTACAGACCTCGTACTGGTGTGCTCGAATGTATCGCCGGTGGCCATAGGCGGGATTGATCGCGCTGCCGATGATTTCCGCGAGCTTGGCGAACGTGCCGCCCGCCGCGATTTGCGCGTGGGTTACGAGGCGCTCGCCTGGGGTCGCCACATTAATGATCATCGCGATGCCTGGGAGATTGTGCGTCGCGCAGATCATCCCAATGTTGGCCTGATCCTTGATAGTTTCCACACGCTGGCGCGCAAGATCGACGTGAATTCGATCCGTTCCATTCCAAAGGAAAAACTCTTCATCGTTCAGATGGCCGACGCGCCGCTGATCGATATGGATCTGCTCTACTGGAGCCGTCATTATCGCAACATGCCGGGCGAGGGCGATCTGCCGGTTCTGGATTTCATGCGCGCAGTAGCCGCCACCGGTTATGACGGCTATTTTTCGCTGGAGATTTTCAACGATCAGTTCCGTGGTGGGTTGCCCGCGTCTATCGCCGCCGATGGCCGTCGCTCGCTGATCTATCTCGGCGATCAGGTCCGTCGTGTGGAGCCGGAAAGCCGGCTTACGGTGACCGAAATGCCCGCGAGAGCCAAAGTGGATCGGGTTGGGTTCATCGAATTTACCGCGCATGCCGAAAGCGCCGATAAACTCGCATCGGTGCTCGGCGCTCTTGGTTTTCAGCTGGCGGGCAAGCATCGCTCCAAGGATGTCGTGCTCTATCGTCAGGGCGACATCAATCTGGTCGTCAACACTGATATACGCGGCTTCGCAAGCTCGGCCTATGCTGTTCACGGCACAACGGCCTATGCCATGGGCCTCGTTGTCGATGATGCTGCGGCGGCGCAGGCACGCGCGATTGCCTTGGGCGCAGAGCCATTCGAACAGCCGCTCGATCCGGGCGAAATTGGCATGCCAGCAATACGTGGCGTTGGGGGCGGTCTTATTTATTTCCTTGATGAAAAGACCGATCTTGCTCGTATCTTCGACATTGAGTTCGAACCTGTCGCGGAGACCAGCAACTTCCAGGGCGTGGGCCTCACCCATATCGACCATGTGGCGCAGACGATGAAGTTCGACGAACTTCTGACCTGGCTCCTGTTCTACACGTCGCTTACGGAATCGCGAAAATCGCCTATGGTCGACATTGTCGATCCGGCTGGTGTCGTGCGCAGTCAGGTCGTGGAAAATGACAGCGGATCACTGCGCATCACGCTCAATGGCGCTGAAAACCGGCGTACACTGGCTGGCCGCTTCATTGCAGAAACCTTTGGTTCCGGCATTCAGCATCTGGCCTTCGCGACCGACGATATCTTTGCAACCGCTGCCGCGTTGAAAGCCAATGGTTTTCACACGCTGGAAATTTCGCCCAACTACTATGACGATCTTGAGGCACGACTTGGCCTCGATCCGGATTTTACGGACCAGTTGAAAGCAGCCAATGTTCTTTATGATCGCGATGAAACCGGCGAATATTTTCAATTGTACAGTCCGACAGACGATCAGGGCTTCTTCTTCGAGGTCGTGCAACGGCGCGGCTACAAGGGTTATGGGGCCGTGAACGCCATCTTCCGTATCGCGGCTCTGAGGCGCTACATCAGGCCCGAGGGCATGCCAAAAATGGTGCTTTAAGGCAAATCCCGACACGACCACGATCCGCTGCCTAATATTTCAGTTTCGCGCCGCAGACCTTTAAGTCTTTGCGGCGCGTTTTATCATTATGGAAAACTATTTTAACCCACCTCCCTGACGCCAATCAAACCTTCCTTGATAAATTCTATATAAATTATAGGTTTTTCGCGAATGCGAGAGACCATGAATATAGATACAGTAGAAATATCAGCGGACGTGCTTGTGATCGGAGGGGGACCAGCCGGGTGCTGGGCCGCCTGGAATGCAGCTGCCAGGGGCGCGAGCGTCGTTCTTGTCGAAAAGGGTTATGTCGGCACCAGCGGCGCCACGGCGGCAGGCAATACCACCACGATATACACCCATCGCGGCACCGCCGAACGGAGCGCGACCGTTGCCCAAAGGGTGCGGCTCGGGCAGGGCCTCGCGGAACAGGAACGTATTGAGCGCGTGCTTGACCGGACTGTCGAGAACCTCGATCTGCTCGCCCAATGGGGCTACAATTTTCCAACTTACGAGGATGGCAGGCCCTATCGCGGAATGCTGCGCGGTCCGGACTATTTGCGGTTCATGCGACAGAAGCTGATCAAGGCGCACGTGCGGGTTATCGATCATTGCCCGATAGAAGAATTGCTTGTGTCCGACGGTGCGGTTGCAGGTGCAATAGCGCGATATCGGCGGTCGGGTGAGTTGCTGCACATCCGCGCTGGCGCGGTGGTCATTGCGACAGGCGGCTGCGCGTTTCGCAGCGGCGCGCTTGGCACGAACAACCTCACCGGCGATGGTTATCTCATGGCCGCAGAAGCTGGTGCTGTTCTTTCAGGCATGGAGTTTTCCGCCCAGTTCGGTATTTCGCCAGCCTATTCAAGCGTTACGAAAGGCGTGGTGTATTTCTGGGGCACTTTCAGCGACGAGCAGGGCAATGAACTTTCCTCGGCAGGAGACCGCCAGAGCATTGTCGCGCGAGAACTGATCAAAGGGCCGGTCTACGCCGTTCTGGATAAAGCGCCACCGCGTTTGCAAGAAGGATTTCGTCGCGGCCAGCCGAATATCTTTGTGCCGTTTGATCGCATGGGGATCAATCCCTTCACTGAGCGCTTTCCAATTACTCTTCGCCACGAAGGGACGGTTCGCGGCACCGGTGGTCTCAAGATCGACGGTCGCGCAACGACAACGATCCCCGGCTTGTTTGCTGCCGGAGACGCGGCAACCCGGCAGGGAATGTCGGGCGCGTCCAGCGGTGGCGGCGGCCCAAACTCCAGCTGGGCGATGGCGACAGGTTCCTGGGCTGGTGAGGATGCCGCGACGTTCGTTCAATCGTTGGGCGCGAACTGGCGCGATAGGAAAGTGCGTTCCGCCAATGGTCAATTGGGAGAACGGGCAGATCATGCGACCCGCGATGTCGATGCAGTTTTGAACGACGTTAAGCAGCAGGTTCTTCCGCTGGATGGTGGATTCTTCCGAAACCATGATCGGTTGTCGGTAGTGTCCGAAAAACTGGCCTCGCTTTGGCGTGACGAAAGTTGGCGATTGCACCGCACGACAAAGGTGCGAGAGGTCGAAGCGCTTATCGCGACTGCCCGATGGGCGACCCAAAGTGCGCTGTTACGCAAGGAAAGCCGTGGCTTGCAGCGCCGCACAGATTTTCCGGAGACGAACCCGAATATGGCAAAGCCAATTGACTCCGGGGGCATTGAAAACATCTGGGCTTCGTTTGAGACGGATAATCGACTGAGGGCAGCGTCATGATAGAGATCGTCAGTGAAGATCGCTGCATCAAATGCGACCTGTGTGTCGACGCCTGCCCGGACAATGTGTTCGATGCGGTTCCCGACAGCGCGCCCATCATCGTGCGCCAGTCGGACTGCCAGACCTGCTTCCTGTGCGAGCTTTTCTGCCCAACCGACGCGCTCTACGTATCACCGCTTTCCGAGGCGATTGAAGGCGCGACCGAGAGCGAGCTGATTGCGCGTGGCGTGATGGGCAGTTTCCGTCGAGAGATGGGATGGAAAAATGCCAAGCCGCGCGGAACGGCTGGCGACTGGAGTTACCGGATCTTCGAGACCGGAAAAATCATACCCTGACTGGAGAAATTTATGAGACGATTTTTATCGACCTTCCTGCTGGCGGTCGGCGTTATAACCACCACGGCTGCTCCTACGCTGGCCGAGGATGCACCCGCAAATATTCGTTTCGGTGATGTGGGCTTCGGCTTTGGTACGCCGTTCGGCGTCGGCCTTCAGGCAATAGCGGACGCCAAAAGCTTCATCGCGGATGAATTCAAGGGAACTCCCACCAAAGTCGAGTTTACCTATTTCACGGGGACAGGCCCGGCCATCAACGAAGCACTGTCCAACGGTCAACTTGACTTTGCATCCTATGGCGCGGTTCCCAATATCATCGGCAAGGCGAACGGTCTCGATACTGTCATTCTGGCATCCTATGGCGGAACCACGATTTTTGGCGCGTCGAGACCCGATCTCGACATCAAGTCCATCGCCGACCTGAAGGGTAAGAAAGTCGCAATCCAGAAAGCAACCATCATTCACTGGGCGCTGATTACAGCCCTCAATAATGCAGGTCTGTCCGAAAAAGATATCACCATCGTCGATTTGAAGAATGCCGATCAGCTCGCCGCTATTGCAGCAAAGAGCGTCGATGCCGTGTTCGGCGCTGATTTCCTGCTTCCGCTTGAAGATAAGGGCTTGGCCAAGATTTTCTACAAGTCATCCGCTGCTGGCGCGACTGGTGATGGCTTTGGTGCTTTCCTCGTCACCGACAAGTTCCGCAAAGCTTACCCGGAAGCAACGCAAAAAGTCGTGACGGGCTTTGTCAAAGCCGCGCAATGGCTGTCGGACGAGAAAAACCGGGAAGAGGCCTTCAAAATCTGGTCGCGGGCAGGGTCGCCAGTTGAGGTTATCCGCAAGTCGAATGAAGGCGGCCAGCTCGGCAAGAAGTACAATCCCCGGCTCGACGGTTTCTTCGCGGCTCGTTATCGCAGCGGCATCGAATTCAACAAACAGCAGAAGCTGATCCGCCGTGACATCGATCTCGATGCCTGGGTTGACCGCAGCTACGTGGATAATGCCGTGAAGACACTGAACCTTCAGTCGTTGTGGCCGGATCGGTCCGCGACAGGCGGCCTTCTGAACTGATCGGAGAAGCTTATGGCGACGTTCGAAGCTGGTGCCGGCTTTCGCGTTTCCCGGAGAATTAAAGGCGAGCGGTCAGCGCGATTGCAAACGCGCGTCGCAAGCTACGTGCTGGCTCTGTCCGGCCCGGTGTGCTTGCTCGTTCTCTGGTGGGCCGCGTCGGCGAATAGCTGGGTTTCGCCGCAGGTGCTTCCACGTCCGGATTGGGTCTTTAACACCTTTCTGGATCTTCTGGCCGACGGCGACATATTTTCTGCCGCCATCGTAAGCTTCAAACGCATTGCAGAGGGCTTTCTGATTGGTTCGTCCCTCGGCTTCGCCTTCGGCTTTCTCATTGGCAAATCCGAAACCGCGAATGCGTATCTCGGGCCGAGTTTCAGGGCGCTTGCCGCTGTGCCATCTCTTGGCTGGCTGCCCATCCTGATCCTGCTATTCGGCATCGAAGAAAGCGTGAAGATCATCATCCTTTCGAAAGCCTGTTTTGTGCCGATGGCTATCAGCACCGCAGAGGGAGCCAGAAACGTCCCCAAAGGGTTCAACGAGGTTGCCGACATTCTTGGCCTGCGCACGCGGACCCGGTTTTTCAAGCTGACGATCCCGGCAATGGCACCCTATATTGCAAGTGGTGTCCGGGTTTCGCTCAGTCAGGCATTCGTTTCCCTGATCGTCGTCGAAATGCTCGCGGGTACCGATGGTCTTGGGTACATGATGGTCTGGGGGCGTACACTTTTCCAGCTCGACATTGTTATCGTCGGCATGGTGGTGGTGGGCGTTGTGGGCTTTCTGCTCGACCTTCTTCTGAAGCGTGCCGAGGCACTGATGCGCAGGGAGAGCGGCGCAAATGGCTGAGCGTTCGTCGCTACTCCCACCATTTCCTCGCGGTGCGGTGGTGCCAATCGCTGCATTGATCGTTTGGTGGGTTGCGTTATCCGCTGGCCTGATCTCTGGCCCCATGGCTATTCATCCCCTGCAGGTTCTGGAAGCACCGTTTCTCGATCCTTCCGGGCGAGAATTATGGGCGGCACTTGCAGCAAGCATCGTCCGTGTAGCTGTCGGTGGCAGCATCGGCGGCATTGCAGGGCTCGTACTCGGATTTGTGGTTGGGAGCTATCGTTGGGCCGGATTGGCGCTCGCACCATCCATCCATGCGGTGCGTCAAGTCGCACTATTTGCCTGGATTCCGCTGCTGACCGCGTGGTTCGGAAACGGTGAAGGCACAAAATTGGTGTTCACAGCACTCTCTACCTTCTTCCCACTTTTTCTAGCGACAGAGCAGGGCGTGCGACAGGTTCCATCCTCGCTAATCGAAGTTGCAAAAACGCTGCACTTGAAACGCCGGACCAGCATCTGTCGTCTCTATCTGCCATCGGCGCTTCCGAGCATCTATGTCGGTTTGCAAATTGCTGCTCTATCGGCATGGATCGGAACGATAGGCGCAGAATATGCAATCGGAAATGGTCGCGGCCTCGGCAGCTATATTGCAAGCGCGCGTGATCAATTTCGCATGGATATCGTGATCGTTGGCGTATTCACCTTGGCTGCGGGCGGTGTTTTGTTGTCATGGCTTGTTCGCCGCGCCACATCGATCATTTCCCCCTGGAGTTGAGACCCAATGAACGCTCTTTCAATCGAACATGTCAGTAAATCCTTCGTTCTCGACGGTGCTCCACGCCCGGTGCTGAAGGATATCAATTTTGAGGTCGGACACAACGAAATCCTCTCCATCGTCGGTGCATCCGGCTGCGGAAAATCCACACTGCTGCGATTGATTATAGGATTGGACGGCGACTATCGAGGTTCGATTACACGTGGCGACGCTCAGTCAACGGCAAAGGTCGGCATGGTTTTTCAGGATCACCGTTTGTATCCATGGCTCACCGTTGAGCGCAATGTTGAACTCGCTTACGACAAGTCTGATCTTTCGCCCGCATCCAAGCGCGAAAGAGTACAGCATTACCTCGCGCTCGTTGGTCTCAGCGACTATGCGAAGGCCTATCCGAAGCAGCTTTCAGGCGGGATGGCTCAACGTGCGGCGATAGCCAGAGCGCTGGCACAGGAACCCGATATTTTGCTGATGGATGAACCGTTCGCAGCGTTGGATTCGATCTTGCGGATGCGCCTTCAAGACGAACTGTTATCGATCTGGGAGAAGAACAAGGTCTCGATCATTATTGTCACACATGATGTGGAGGAGGCGCTTTATCTTGCTGATCGCGTTTTAATTATGGAGCCTAATCCCGGTCGGGTGCGTGATGTCTTCGACGTAGGATTACCCCGTCCGCGGGACCGCAGCGCGTCCATATTGGCTGATCTGAAAAAGCGCTGCCTTGCAATGCTGGTGTAATGAAGGGGAAAAACAATCAGCCGTCCGACGCTGATTTCATTTCGGGCAAGAGCAACCGCTCTGAACACCACTCCCAAACAGCGTCGGCAGCTTTCCTTGGTGATGTAGACCGTTTGCGGACAAGATAATAATCGGGTTCTATCCTGATGGTAGGTTCGGCCACTTGCACCAGCCGCCCGGCGGCAATGTCGGACGCAACGAAAGCCCTGCACGCCAGGGCGACACCCTGACCAGCCAATGCAGCATCCAAAGCGAGCGCCGTCTGGTTGAACATTGCGCCCAGCAGTTTTGCTTTCGACCCCAAGAGCTCGTGCCAATGATTATGCGCATCGTGCAAAAGTGGCATCTCCCGAAGCTGTTCGCTTGTCAGGGGCAAAACCCGCTTACCCACAAGATACGGGCTCGCGACGGCGACCAGTTCCTGACGAAACAGCAGTTTTGCTTCCAGCGTGGAAGGGAAGGGCGGACGGGTAAGGCGCACTGCTATGTCCACATTGTCCCTGTCGAAATCGGAAATAGCTTCTGTCGCAACAGTGCGCAGCTCTATGCCGGAAAGGTCGGCTTGAAGTTTTGCAAGTCTCGGGATTAGCAGCTTGGCGGCAACGGTTGGCGTGACGCTGATCGTGACGGCCTCCGGTCGATCCAGCAGCCGACCTGTTGCTTCTCCAAGCGTGTCGAAAGCCCGGGTCACCTCTGCAAGATAGTTCGCCCCCTGTGAAGTCAGAGCAAGTCCACGCGGCAGACGATGAAACAGCGTTAAACCGAGATGATCTTCCAGCGCCCGAACCTGTTGCGCGACCGCGCCTTGCGTAACAAACAACTCATCAGCAGCGGCGCGGAAATTCAGTCTGCGGCCTGACGCTTCGAAGGCGCGCAAGGCATTCAGCGGGGGTAATTTACGGCGTGATTGGTCCATGAGAAATCCTGTAGATTTTCTACAGCATAGCGTGTTTCTTTCTGGCGCGAAAGTTCATGCGAAATTTGGCATAGTGTGTTCAACATTTTGATGAAGGAGACTTTCATGTCTGGAGAAAAAGTAGCAATCATTACGGCTGGCGGTTCGGGCATGGGTGCTGCCGCCGCGAGAAAACTGGCGCAGGATGGCTACCGCGTCGCTATTCTGTCTTCGTCCGGCAAGGGTGAAGCACTGGCAAAGGAACTGGGCGGCATTGGCGTCACAGGATCGAACCTTGTCAACGACGACATAAAGCGGCTCGTTGATCTCACGACGGACAAATGGGGGCGAGTGGACGCGTTGGTCAATTCGGCCGGACATGGCCCCCGTGCACCCATTCTCGAACTTTCAGACGAAGATTGGCACAAGGGCATGGAAGTCTATTTCCTGAGCGCCGTGCGGCCAATTCGTCTGGTCACACCGATCATGGAAGCGCAAGGTGGCGGCGCCATTGTCAACATTTCGACGGCATGGGCTTCCGAACCCTCGGCGATGTTCCCGACCTCCGCGACATTCCGGGCGGGTTTGGCCAGCTTTACCAAAATTTTCGCCGACGATTATGCAGCGAAGAACATTCGTATCAACAATGTTTTGCCGGGCTGGATCGATAGTCTTCCATCAACCGATGAACGACGAGACAGTGTGCCAATGAACCGCTACGGCACGGCGGCGGAAATCGCTGCGACCATCGCGTTTCTGGTGTCGGACGGCGCGGGGTATATCACAGGGCAGAACCTGCGCGTCGACGGCGGGATCACCCGTTCGGTTTGATCCGCTTTCAGCAGAATGTGAGGTCATGCTGAAGCGCGACTTTTACAGTTTGAGTTTATGTAGAACGATGTCTGTTTGCGATGAGTTTTTGTCGGAAGACTTCTGCTGGCGTTTTGTACCCCAAACATTTGCGCGGCGTATTGTTGAGGCGATGACTGATGAATACGAGATCTCGGTCACTCAACGTTAGTGGATCAAGGTCTCTGGGGAGCCATCGTCTTGTTCGCCTGTTGGTGTTTTCGACCGTTCCCTTTTGCCAGGGCGACTGCGGATCACAGAACCACGTTTGTGATCCGATCCCGGCCTGCAGGTAAGCCCATTCCGTGAACTCAGTGCCGCGATCAAAGGTGATCGAGCGACGCGCCATTTGGGGCAGGGGTTGGAGTACCCTAATCACACCGTCCATCACCGGCCTTGATTGACGATCATTGTTGCGCAACAGGACGGTAAAGCGGCTCACCCGTTCGACCAGAGACGTTACATTGGCCTTGCCGAACGTCTTGCGAAACTGGATCAAATCACACTCCCAGTGGCCAAACTGCTTACGTCTGGCGATCATGTCCGGGCGGTGCAAGATGCTCAGTTCCGGCGGGAAGCGGCGTCCATGGTGGCGCCGGGCATGACGTGGACGCCGCCTGGCACGCTGTTCAGGCAGATATTTCCAAAGCCCTTCTTTTCGACCGTCGTCGGAATAAACAAACTGATAGATCGTTTCATGACTGACAGAGATGGGGTGGCGCTCCAGTTGCATTCTCCCGGCAATTTGCTGCGGCGACCATCCATCGCTGATGTGCTTGATCACGGATTGACGCAAATGATCAAACCGGATGAGCTTGCGTCGTTTCGAGCGACGTTCACGTGCTTTCTGATCGGCAACCGTGCAGTAATACCCAGTCAGGTCCGTGATCTAATCGTCGACAAATCGATTGCGTTTCAACTCGCGGAAAACGGTTGAGCGATGTCGTCCAAGTTTCTCGGCAATAATATCAACGGAGAGGTTTGCAGCGCGCCAGCGGGCGATCTTGCGGCGTTCATCCAGATCAATATGCGCGTAGGTGCGTTCCATGACGGGTTCCTTGCTTAGGATAACTCATTGTTATCGTTTGCAAGTCGCACTTCAAGCTAGAACCCACCCTGTTATAATAGATCAATCGCGTAATCTATCTTATGGAACCTTCACCTGCAGCGGCCGAGGTTTCACGCCGTGTCTATCGCAACCACTTCAATCCGATTGCGTCCATTATTCTTTGCGATATACAGCGCCTTGTCAGCATGTATCATCACGTCATCGAACTTCATCGATTTGTTCTGGACGACAAGTCCGATCGACACCGTGACTGATATTGACGCGTTGCCTATAGAAAACACGTTTCCCGCAACGGCGTTACGGACTAGTTCGGCGGCCATTTCTGCATCACGGCTGCTTTTTTCGCCAAAAATGATTACGAACTCCTCACCGCCTGTACGAGCAATAAAATCATCAGCCTGCAAAATGGCTTTTAGTCTTTGTGCAAGCGTTTGCAAAACGACGTCGCCTGAAAAATGACCATAGCTATCATTGATGGATTTGAACTGATCGATATCGAGGATTGCAACTGCCCGGTGACTGGATGTTTCTTCGGTGGACCCTATGATCGACGTACCATACGCAATCAGCGAACGCCGGTTTGGCAGGTCTGTTAAATAATCGCGTGATGCAGCATTCTGCCAACGGCGTTTGACCTGATCGGAGCACATGAGCAAAAATGTTGTGGTTCCAATAACCGGCAATACAGATAGAAACACTGGCGTCACGCTGTTCATCCAGTGGGTGTTGTCCGCAATCGTGAAATTCGGTTGTGTATCTAGCGAAACGTAAAGGATTGCGCGCAGTATCGTAGTAAGCGCCGCCATTATGTAAATTACAGCCATCGCAAACCGACTACGGGATTGATACTCCTTTGAGTGTTCGGGACTGATCAGGATAGCTGTCGAGGCCAACATGATGATAGCCCAAAGAATCGAAACGATGATCACCCGCACTTTGATGTCTGGAACGAAGACAACGTAATAAAGAAACGGGAGCATACCCAAGACCGGCACCAACAGAACGTGCGAGTAAAGGGGCAAACCGTGAAACTGTCTGATGGCCAGATGATACATGCTCAGCGCTATCATCAAAACCACATTTGCCGTAATGATCGCCAGGTTCGACGGCAAGTAAACTTCGGCAGCGAATATCCCACACCCAAGCGCGACGAGCAGAGTAGCCCATTGCCAGATACGAGCAGCAGGTCTTAACGTGGTCGGAAAATCGGAGAGGATTGCGCTCAGAACGCCGCCATTCGCAAGAATGATCAGCATCACTGTGATATAGACTGACTTTGCATCCATGTCTCGCCTTTTCCGATGCTGAAGAAGTCGAAAAACTCCCCAGTCGCCGGATTGTTTATACTAAATCGACATATTTTTCCAAATCAAATAAGACACGATAATTACTGCTTAGGCAGGAATACAGGTTTAGGCGCCGGGAAAGATATTCAAACAATCAATCGGATAAATTATTAACCTCTACCTCATAAGCATTTTTCGCATTTTCTGGTTTTCGGCGTTGAGCTTTTCAGCCAGCTGTCGTTTTAGTGCAGCATTCTCGGCCTCAAGTGCTTGCAGTTCATCCAGAATATCAAGTTTCGCGCGCGGAGATGGTTTTGCCTTTACCGGCTTGTCAGCAATTGCCTTCAAGTGACGGCGAGGAATTCGCTTTTTCTTTTCAGGCGTTGCCGAGACGGGAGTGGCGATAGCCGGAAGCGTTTCGGTTTCTTGCGGTGACGCGATTGCTTCCAAGATTACTGGCTCAACAACGGCTTTCCCCTGTGGGGTGGGTTCTTGGATGGTCTCAGCAGGCTTGCTGCCAGCTTGCGGGATAGCGGGCTTTGACGGCTCGGCTGCGAGCGGTGCCTTGACATCCTCATCCACTTCACGGGCAATCGATTTCAGATCAAGGTTGCCCCAAAGAGAGTTGCCGCTCTTGCGCGCACGCCGGTTCTTATATTCAACCACAACATTGCGGATTGGATTCTTCATCCGAAAATAGCTTTCTCGATCAAATTCCATGGAAGTGTACGACAGGTACTGCGCTCTACCTATAGATTTCGGGCCCCGTTTTCAACAATCAATCCGCCTTCACAATAGATCGCTCGCCGCATGTCTTTGGATGGCATCTCTTCACAAATTGTCAAAGTAATGGCACTTATGGTTGCATTAAGCATTGTCCCATATATTCGGCGCCCGGAAAGCTTACCCGAGTATCAATTCAGGAGAAACTGAACATGGCTGATGAAACCATTGTAGAAGCAAACCAGACCGCTGCCGCAGAGCCTGCAAGCAGCAAGCCGAAAACCCGTGCACCGCGCAAGAAGGCCGAGCCTAAGGCAGCCGCTGCAAAGCCTGCGGCCAAGGCTCCCAAAGCTGCCAAGAGCGCAGCCAAGGCCGCTGCAATTGCCGCAGCACCAGCTGGTCGCAAGGTGAAGAAATATTCGCCAGCTGAACGCGCTTCTATTCTTGCCTCTGTTGAAAAGGCTACCAAGGGTGGCAAGGTCACGTTGAAAGCTGCATTGCAGCAGGCTGAAGTCAGCGAACAGACCTATTACAACTGGAAGAATGCTGCTGGAAAGACCGCAGCACCGGCTGCTGCCAAGGCATCGTCGAGCGACGATCTCAAGGCGCTTGTTGCACTGGAAGCTGAAAACTTGAAGCTGCGCAAGGAACTGGCTGCAAAGCTTCGCTCCGAAAACACCGAACTGCGCAAGCGTCTCGGCAAGGCATAACAAACAACTCCCTTGGGGCAGCCCCTGCCCCAACCCGACCATGACACAAAACATGTGGCCCGCCGGAAAGCGGGCCACCTTTTTGTCTATTTATCCCAAGAAGTTACCGTTACATGATAACAGCTTAACATGGCTTACTCATGTAATATGTTGATGCAGAACCATTTCAACCGTCGTGGTGAAGCTGCGGAAACAGGCACTCAACAAACTTGGCCGCTGTTGGTCTTGGTTCATGGTTGGCTAGCCCTGGTCGCTCATTGGCCTCAATGAAAATGTATTCTGGACTATCCGGTTGCTTGACCATAAAGTCGATGCCCACCACCGGAATATTGATTGCACGCGCGGCACGACAAGCCGCATTGACTAGCTCGGGATCGACAATATATGTGACGTCATGAATGGTCCCGCCAGTATGCAGATTGGCAGCCTTGCGCACCGTGATTTCATGGCCGTCTTCTAGTACGCTATCGAGCGATAGCGCCTGCTCTTGGAGACATCTTTTAGTTTCAGCGTCGATAGGGATGCGGCTTTCACCGCCAGTAGCGGCAGAGCGACGACGTGATTGAATCTCGATGAGCTTTCGAACAGATGTCTTTCCGTCACCCACCACACGTGGCGGGCGACGCACCGCCGCTGCGACAAGCTGATAATTGATAATAACCAGACGCAAATCCTCACCATCAAAACAAGCTTCCAGCAGAACCCGATCACAAACAGTGCGCGCCTGTTTGATTGCCGTTTGCAGCTGCTTCATATCGGATATTCCAACAGATATCCCCCGGCCCTGTTCTCCGCGCGCCGGTTTGACGACAAGCTTCCCATGTTGACGCAAGAAAGCTTCGAGCATTTCAGGGCGTGCGTCGGCAGAAATCTGTGCAGGCACGACCAGTCCCGCTTTTTCAACAACCCGTCTGGTCACGGCCTTATCATCACAGATCGACATCGCAACGCCGGAGGTCATCTCAGACAGGCTCTCACGACAATGAATCGAACGCCCCCCATAAGAGAGACGAAAGAAGCCGCCTTCCGCATCTGTTACATCAACCTGGACACCCCGGCGCATTGCTTCATCCACAATGATCCGCGCATAGGGGTTAAGCGCCTCAACGGCTTCGAGACGAGATGCGAAGAACTTTTCATTGATTGCGTTTTTGCACTTCACTGCAAAAAGCGGAACGCGATTGAATCCGAGTTTTTCATAAAGACGGATAGCGTTTTCATTGTCATGGAGCACCGACAAATCCATATGACGCAACCCACGCGCCTGAAAATGTTCGGCCAGCATGCGCACCAGCTTTTCACCAATGCCGGGTTGACGCGCCTGCGGATGAACCGCGAGGCACCAGAGGGACGCCCCGCGATCAGGATCGTCGAACAAGCGCTGATGGTCGATGCCAGTGACCGTTCCGACAATTTCGCCAGTGGCGTCGTCCTGAGCGACAAAATAGGTCACAGCGCGGTTGACCCGCTCGGCAGAAAAGAAATCTTCCCGAAGCTGAACCATCCCGCACGCTGCATAGACCCCGTTGATACCATCTGCATCAATTTCCGAAATGGCGCGACGAATGGTGATGCCACGTGTGCGACGCCCGCCAGCCCGGTAGGTCGACAGTTCCAGACGGTAAGTATGCGACGGATCGAGAAAAATCTCGTGCGGTGCCAGCGACAATAGCACATGCGGATCGCTGACATAAAACAGGATATCTCTACTTGCCGGAGCTTCGGCCCGCATCGCGTCAACAATGGCTTGGTTGCTGTCGAATGTCTGAGCAAACAACAAACGGCCCCATCCACAATCGAGTGCTACATTGCGATGCCTGCTATCAGTTTCCGCCTTATGGCCTTGAGAATGCTCCTGGTAAAACCCTGCACTTTCAGGCGTGCGCAAGCGGGTCAGACGATGCGAAAGAGCCTTGCCGCCCCTGGCTTTCTGCCGGGTCATACGGTCCTCACCATGGTTATGCATTTATGCCTCCTGCGTCTGGAGCCACATCTCCAACAGGCCCGCCTGCCACAATTCCGATCCACGCAGTGGCGTGATGTGGTCTGAGGGCTTTGTGAACAGACGCTCCAGGTAATCGCGCTGAAAAAGCCCACGTTCGCGCGCCTTCTGGGATGACAACGCATCGCGCAACATGTCGAGATAGGGCCCTGCGATATATTTGAGCTGCGGCACCGGAAAATAACCCTTCTTCCGGTCGATGACCTCGCTTGGGATGATCTTCCGCGCAACGTCCTTGAGGATGCCTTTGCCGCCATCGCGCAGCTTTTCCTCAGGAGGTATCCGCGCTGCCAGTTCAACGAGTTCATGGTCAAGGAAGGGCACCCGCGCTTCCAGCCCCCATGCCATCGTCATGTTATCGACGCGTTTGACCGGGTCGTCCACGAGCATCACATTGGTATCGAGCCTCAACGCGCGATCCACGGGCGTATCGGCGCCATCCTCAAGCAGCCTTTGTTCGAGAAGTTGCTGGCTGTAATCCTGTTCGGACATCCACTCTGGAGACAATTGCGTTGCAAGCACCGCATGCGTCCGGTCGCGGAATCCCTTGGCATAGTCGCTGACCACATCGTTGGAATCAATGAGAGGCGGATACCAGTGATAGCCACCGAACACCT
This sequence comes from Ochrobactrum teleogrylli, assembly GCF_006376685.1. Taxonomy (GTDB): domain Bacteria; phylum Pseudomonadota; class Alphaproteobacteria; order Rhizobiales; family Rhizobiaceae; genus Brucella; species Brucella teleogrylli. The sequence goes on from NZ_VEWL01000008.1 coordinate 134,355, forward strand.
CGTCTGCGCCCTGCCCCGATTGGACAACCTTGATGTGCTTCGACACTTCCTTCGAGAGAAGGTAAAAGCCCACATTGTCATAGGAAACCATCGGCTCCGACATGGCGGCAATGGTTCCAGGCAAGGCGTCCATGAGATCCGCCGACGGAACAAAGATTTTGTGGTGATCCGTGCCGAAATGCTTGGCTATCAGGTCCGAATAGACGAACTCATCGCCTTTCTCACCATTGGCTTCTTCGAAGCCGACAGAAAAACTCATAAGGCCGGTCTGACCTGCTTCAGCCAGCAGCCCTACAATGAGGCTGGAATCCACGCCGCCGGAAAGAAGAACGCCGACCGGAACATCAGAGATCATGCGTCTTTTGACTGCCACACGGAGCATGTCCAACAATTGCTCCTGCCATTCCTCACGGCTCAGAGCGCTGTCACCCGGCAGTCGGCGATAGGGCGCCTGCCAGTAAATCCGGTCTTTGAAATTGCCATTGGCTTCATAGACGCGCATCGTTGCAGGTGGAAGCTTACGCACACCTTCATAGATCGTGCGCGGCGGTGGAACGACCGCGTGAAAGCTCATGTAATTGTGGAGAGCAGCGCGGTCGATCGAAGTATCAACGCCGCCAGCTTTCACCAATGCTGGCAGCGAAGACGCAAAACGCAACGCGCCGCGGACCTCGGCAAGATAGAGCGGCTTTATCCCGAAACGGTCGCGAGCGAGAATGATCCTTCCCGTATCCCGTTCGTGGATTGCGAATGCGAACATACCCAAAAATCGGGAGACGCAATTTTCTCCCCACGCATGCCAGGCCTTCAGGATCACTTCCGTGTCTCCATCGGAGAAGAAGTGATAACCCTTTGCTTCAAGTTCTGCACGCAACTCGCGGAAATTGTAGATGCATCCATTGAAAACCAGTGTGAGACCGAGGTCGGCGTCGATCATTGGTTGCTGCGATTTTTCGGAAAGATCGAGGATCCTCAGTCTTCTGTGACCGAAGCCAATATTGCCCCGGATGACGATACCAGATGCGTCCGGCCCTCGGGGGCTTAAAACATCCGCCATTTTCGAGACTGCCGAAACCGATGGCGAACCGCCATCGAACCTGACTTCTCCGCAAATTCCACACATAAAAAGGGTCAAAACCTCCATTGTCATCACGAGAGCGATTTCAAACGGGAATCCGTTTGTCCCTGCCCTCGTTCATTGCACAGCCCGAAAACTGCTTTACAGCTTACGGGCAATGCCCTCACGAAAGGGGCCGTCGCATATCAACTGGCGGCGGCCCTCATAGTTGCAAATGCAAGAGCGCCGGGATGGTTCCCATTTTTATCGGTTTTTCCTAATTAGCTCCGCCAACTGTCTTGGCCTTCGCGAGCATATAATCTTCGGCGGCCAGCATATGTTCGTAGGCGATGCGTCGTGCATCCTCTGGTCTGTTCTCTATAAGTGCGGCCAGCAGGCGGTGCTGGAAAACGAGGCCAGCTTCGCGGGATGCAGGCGTTGGATCTGCATAGATGCCCCTTGCGACAGGCAGGTTCCGCAGAAGATGGTGCGTCAGCCCGCAGATGAAACCGAGCAGTCGGTCAGGACACAATCGCGCCAGCAGCGAATGGAAATCGAGTTCCGCCACACGCTGCTGGTACTGATCGTCCAGATCGATAGGCGGGCGATCATAAAGGCGCATGGTATTTTCCAGTTGGATGATATCGCGTTGCATGAGCCTGCCTGCCAGCAATGCGGCAATTTCCGGTTCCAGAAGTTTGCGGATGGAGTAGATTTCGCTCAAGCTCGGCTGATCAAAGAAGAAGAAGCTGCCCAGCATTTCCATAGCATGTCGTGCCGATGGCTCCGCCACAAATGCGCCGCCGCCCGGCCCGCTACGCGTATAGATAAGGCCTTGCGTTTCAAGTGCTTTCATTGCCTCACGAACAGTCCCCTTGGCGGCTTTGAACTGATCGATCAATTCCTTTTCCTGAGGCAACCGGTCCCCGGGCTCCAAGGTTTTCGCCCGAATGAAATCCTTGATGCGGTCGGCGATCTCTTCCGGCCTGCGCTTGGCTTTATTCACGCGGGCAAGCGCCCGTGTTTCGTCCTTGTTTTTAAGGTCCGTCTTGACCATACGCTTCTACTCTTTCCTGATGCGGGGTGCGCTTTCCAGCAATTGTCGCGTATAGGCGTGTTGCGGATGAGCGAAAAGATCATGGGTCGGGGCTTCTTCCACAATTTCTCCGAAGTACATCACCGCCACCCGATCTGAAATTGCTTCCACAACCGCAAGATCGTGACTTATGAAAAGATAAGAGAGATCGAACTCCCGTTTGAGCTGGTCCAGGAGCAATAGAACCTGAGCCTGCACCGAAACATCAAGCGCACTGACTGGTTCATCCAGCACGATAATCTCGGCCTCCGCTGCGAGTGTTCGCGCTATGGCAATCCGCTGTGCTTGCCCGCCTGAGAACTCATGCGGATAGCGTTCCAGCGTGTCTTTTGGCATCTGCACGGCATCAAGCAGTCGCACCATCTTCTGTTTGCGCTGCGCCGTGTCGAGTTTGCCCAGAAGCTTAAGCGGAACGTCAAGAATTTGTCCTATCGTCTTGCGCGGGTTGAGCGAAGCGACAGGGTCCTGAAAGACGTATTGGATGACCTTGCCAAATGCTGAAGCCCCGGCTTTGCGCAGATCGGTCGCATCGCGATCCGCGATTGTCATGTTCCCACTTGTGGGTTCCGTCAGCCCGACAAACATGCGCGCAAGGGTGCTCTTGCCGGAGCCGCTTTCGCCGACCACCGCAAGGGTCTCCCCCCGCCGCAGATCAAGAGATACTTTTTTAACGGCATCAACCTGATGGCGTTTTCGACCGAAGAGCGTTCGTCCCCCGCCGAACGTTTTGGTCAATTCACGTGCACTGATCGCAATTTCACTCATGCTGTCATGCCTTTATTCCTGCGTCCAAAGACTTTAGCTACTTTGTCCAGAAAACTTGCGCCCTGTCCGAGTTCTGGCACGCACGCAATGAGCCGCTTGGTATAGTCATGCTGCGGGTTGGACAGGACTGCCCTCGCCGTGCCAGTCTCGACAATCTCGCCATCCTTCATCACCGCAACGCGGTCGCAGATTTCTGAAACCACGCCAAAGTCATGGGTGATGAACAACAGCGCAATGCCGCGTTCACGCTGCAATTCGCGCAGCAAATCAAGAATTCTGGCCTGTACCGTTACATCGAGCGCCGTCGTCGGTTCGTCGGCGACGATGATATCGGGATCATTTGCCAGAGCCATTGCAATGCCAACACGCTGGCGCTGGCCGCCGGAAAGCTGATGCGGATAGTGACTGGCGCGTTCTCTGGCGTCTGGAATGCCAACTTTTTCAAGCAGTGCTATTGCTTGCGCGCGCCGCTCCGTTGCAGTGATGCGCCGATGCGCTCCGATCGCTTCCTCGACCTGCCAGCCGATGGAATACATCGGATGCAATGTCGTGAGCGGGTCCTGAAACACATAGGCCACCTTGCTGCCGCGAAGGACCGTCAGTTCCGTCTCCGGCATGGAAAGCACATCCCTGCCCTCAAGAAATATGGAGCCGTTGCGAATAAGCCCGGGCGGCGATGCGACAAGCCCCATGATTGAAAGTGCAGTAACGCTCTTTCCTGATCCGCTTTCCCCAATGAGGCCAAGACATTCCCCCCGTTCCAACTGGAGAGAAACATTTTTGACGGCAGGGGAGAAATGCCCGCCGCTGACGAACCCTGTTTCCAACCCATCAATCGACAATGCCGCATTGCCCAATATTTCGGGTTTTGTAACTCGATCTCTTGCGACTTCGGTTCGTGCACCGGGACGCGCAAGGGCACCGGACCGTAGGCGTGGATCAAGAACGTCGCGTACACCGTCTCCAAGGACATTCAAGCTAATCACAAGCAGGAAAATCATCAGCCCCGGAACAATCGACACATGCGGGGCATTGAAGAGCTGCGCCCTGCCCTCACCCAGCATCGAACCCAGATCAGCTTGTGGCGGCTGCGCGCCCAGACCGAGAAAGCTGAGACCAGCCGTTTCGAGGATCATCCAGCCGGCAGTCGTAGACATGGTGATGACGACTACCGGCATCACATTGGGAAGGACTTCGCTCGCTAATATCGAGATGGGGTTTTTTCCAGAAAGCCGCGCCGCGTCGATGAATTCGCGATGTGCGAGACCCAGCGTAACACCGCGTACATTGCGCGCAAAGAACGGGATATTGACGACGGCTATTGCAAACAGCGCATTCATCAGTCCGGGGCCAAGAACTGCGACAATCGCCAAAGCAAGCAGGATATAGGGAAATGCCATCAGCATATCGACACCGCGCATCATGAGATTATCGGTGCGCCCACCCACAAAGCCAGCGACGAGACCGATAGAAGAACCGATAACAGCCGCGATCAAAGTAGCAGCAAAACCCACTGCCACCGATACACGCGTCCCCCAGATGACCCGGCTCAGGATATCCCGGCCCAGTTGATCCGTTCCAAGCAAATGGCCGGACGTGAACAAGGGCTGCAAGCGCGTCGCGGGTGACGTGGCATCCGGATCGGGTAACGGCAGCAAAGGCGCCGCCAGAACGACAAGGCAGATCGCGACCAGCAGAAAAAAGCCGAAAGCGGCCAGCCGATTGCTCATGAGCAGCCCCCATGAGGTCAATCGTGTCTGCGCCGCAACCGCCGCACTTGGTGTCAGCAAACTCATGTGCGAATCCTCGGATCAAGCATGGTCTGGAAAATATCGGCAACCAGATTGAAAAGGACGTAGCTCGCAGCCACCACAAGCACACCGCCTTGGACCAGCAGAATATCGCGCGTGGATATTGCCTTCACCAGCATCGCGCCTATGCCCGGCCATTGAAATACGGTTTCGATATAGACCGCTCCGCCCAGCACAAACCCTGCCTGTATACCGATCACGGGAATGACACTGACAAGTGCAGCGCGAAACGCATGGCGGTAGATCACTCGTCGCTCGTTCAGCCCCTTGGCGCGGGCGGTGCGGATATAGTCTTGTCGCAAAACTTCCAGCATCGCGCTGCGCGTCAATCGGGCGATAACACCCGCCGCCACAACGGCAAGTGTTGCAGCCGGTAAGATCAGGTGCCAGATCAAGTCCTTCAGATCACCGCCGCCATAGACGGCATACATACCGGATGCGGGCAGAATTCGCCAATGAACAGCGAAAAGATAAATCAGCAGGAGACCGAGCCAAAATGAGGGGATGGAAATTCCAGCAAGAACGACGAAGGTGATCGCCCTGTCCGCCCAACCAAACTGACGTACGGCTGAGACGATGCCCGCCAGCAATCCGACGATGGAACACAGGACGAGCGCCACGCCAGCCAGGATCAGTGTCGCATGAAATCGTTCCAGAACCTCATCGAGTACCGGCCTGTTGAGAACGAAGGAACGGCCGAAATCGCCATGCAGCAGATTGCCGATCCAGATGAAATACTGCTGCACGAGAGGCTTATCCAGACCAAGATCGCGGTTTACTCGCTCGACGTTTTCAGGCGTTGCATAGGAGCCGAGCAATGCGGTTGCCGTGTCGCCGGGGATCATGGCCATCACGAGAAAAACAATGATCGAAAGTCCCAGCAACACCGGGATCACCGCTACAAGGCGTTTTAAAATATAGGCTGGCATTTCAAGCCCTCCTTTAAATCCGAGATACTGCTGCCCTAGACTTTGGCAAGCGGGCTTGAGGCTTACTCCTTTGTCACCGTTTTCAGATGCAGCAGGAAGGACGGTTGCAGCTTGAAGCCTTTGACGGCAGCGGTTGTCACCGCATTCTGTTTCCAATTGGCTACGAAAAGCCATGGCGCGTCGTCATGCACAATCGCCTGTACCTCGCCGTAGAGCTTGCCGCGTTCGGCCTGGCTGTTCGACGTGCGCGCTTTTTCAAGAAGCGCGTCCAGTTGCGGGTTGGAATAATAGCCGGAATTAAATCCGCCCTTGTCAGGCAAGGCATCAGTCCGCAGCGTCAGATACGGCACCGTATCCGGGTCATTGGTCATCCACGCCATTTCGGCCATATCGGCTTTGCCTTCGAGACCCGTGTTCACGCGGCCCAGAAAGGTGTTCCATTCGTAAGTCTCGATTTTAACCTTGAACCCAACGGCCTGAAGATCCGCCTGGATCGCCGCCCCCATGGTGATGGGATCAAGCATGCCAGAGCCGCCCTCTGTCACATAGAAAGTGATTTCCGGATTGGTGACACCGGCCTCGGCCAGCAATGCTTTGGCCTTTTCGGGGTCATAGGGATAAGCCTCCGTCTTGTCTTCAACCCAGTTGAACGCCGGTGGAATGGGACCGGCTGCAACAGTCGCGGAGCCTTGCAAAACATTATCGACAAGCGCCTGTTTGTTGACTGCATAATTTGCAGCCTGCCGTACCTTCTTATCAGCGAAAGGGCCAGTTTTTGCATTCAGAATAGTGAACCAGACATGAGGTCCGGCCTGTTCCGCTACGGCAAAATTCGCGTCCTGTTTGAACGTGGCAAGATTGTCTGGCGGCACTTCCACCATGACATCGAGGCCACCAGCCATCATTTCTGCAACGCGGGTATTCGGATCAGTTATTGGGCGGAACACAACGGCTTCCAAAGCGGGCGCGCCGTCCCAGTAATCGGGGTTTCGTTCCACCACAACGCGTTGACCGGATTGCCATTCGGCAAATTTGAACGGACCTGTTCCCGATGGATGCCGCCCAAACTCCTTGCCATATTTCTTCACAGCTTCGGGCGAAACGATAAGACCCGTCGGATAAGCCAGATTGGACAGAAATGGCGCAAATGGCTCTTTCAATTTGAACTCGACTGTTGTCGGATCAATCGCATTGACGGCTTCAATCGAGGAGAAATTGAACGAAAGCGGAAATGGCCCGGTGTTGTAGAAAGGATGATCCACCTTCAACATCCGATCAAAGTTGAACTTCACCGCCTCGGCGTTGAAATCGGACCCATCATGAAATTTGATACCCTGACGCAGCTTGAACCGATAAGTCTTGCCGTCATCTGAAATGGTCCAGCTTTCGGCCAATGCAGGTTCAACCTCGAGCGTCCCATCCTTATAGCGCACGAGACCATCATAGATATTGACCAGAATACGGAAATCATTGGTTGCGGTCACCGTATGCGGATCGAGCGATTGTGGCTCCGCAATCTGCCCCACGATCAACACGTTGGGCGGCGTTTGAGCCAAGGACGGCATTGCCGGTCCCGCAATTGCGAGCGCCATTGCCGCCAGCGCAGCACGAAATAATCTTCTCATCGAGCGATCCCCTTTCGTTATGCCAATTTAGCTAACTCTAATTTATAGGCATAAACTGTTCTGGATCAACAAATTATCATAATAAATTTCATACTGCTGAAAAAGGCGGACCTCAGCCCGCCCATAAACTGTGAAGGTTTCCGCTATTCGGCGGGAGTGTCTTCAGGCTTCAAATCCTGCTCGGCTTTGGTGGATTTTTGATGCGTAAAGCCCTTCAAACCCTTGGCTGTTTCTTCGGCGTCACGTTTAATTTCCACGTCGCTCATTGCATAATGAACGGCCAGTTTAGCAATTGAGGTCAAGGCGCTCAAATGAATGCGCTCATACCCATGGGACGCATCAACGCCGAATGTTAACAGCGCGGTGCGCACGTCATGCCCTGCCTCCACGGCTGAAGCCGCATCCGAACGGTAATATCGAAACACGTCTTTTTGTACCTGGATATCGTGTTCGCCACAGAGTTCATAAAGCTTCTTGGTCAGATGATAATCGAACGGCCCGGTCTGGTCGGCCATAGCGAGCGTTACGCCGAATTCCGACGAGTTCTGCCCCGGCGCGGTCGTTCCATTATCGATGGCAACGAGAGAGGCAATATCGGGAACCACCACAGCCGACGCGCCGACCCCAACTTCTTCGCCGATGGTGAAGAGCCAATAGGTGTCAACCGGCGTTTCGATCCCGCCTCGCTGCATGGCTTCGAGTGAGGCGAGCATGATGGCCACGCCTGCCTTGTCATCCAGATGGCGAGAGACGATGAAGCCGTTATCAATAAACTCTGGCGCGGGATCGACAGCAACAATATCGCCCACATCAATCCCAAGCTGAACAAGGTCTTCCTTGTTGCGTGCCAGTGCATCAACCCGCAACTCGACATGTGGCCAGCCGACCGGCTGAGTGTCGACTTCTTCGTTGAAGGTGTGCCCGGACGCCTTTAATGGCAGGACGGACCCGCGATAGGTTCCCTTGCTGGAAAAGATGGAAACCCGTGCGCCTTCTGCGAAACGGGCAGACCAGTTTCCGATAGAGACCAGTTCAAGACGACCGTTATCTTTCAGGTACTTAACCTGCGCGCCTAATGTATCCACATGCGATACGATACCCCGCGCCGGGCGCCGGGATGCGCCCGGTCTACGGGCCCGAATTGCACCGCGTCTGGTCAGCATCACTTCCAGACCGAGCATTTCCAGTTCACGGGCGACATAGCGGACGGCTTCATCCGTAAAACCCGTTGGGCTTGGTATCGAAAGAAGCGCTTTAAGCCTTGTAACGAGGTAGTCCTGATTAATGGGGATGGAGTTCTGCATAAAGCGAATGTCGCAGAATGCAGAAATATCGTCAACAAGGTGGGGCCACTCCCTCGTGAAGTTGGCCCCGTGCGGCCTTGTTATCACCGGTCTGCGAAAACGCTTTCAATCGCCGCTTTCGTTGCAGAAACGACCTGATCCGCTTCTTCCTGCGTCAGACAAAGCGGAGGCGCAAAGCCCAGAATGTCACCTTCGGGCATTGCACGCCCGATGACGCCATTGGCAAGAAGGGCGGCCGAAATTTGTGCGCCAATCTTGAGTGACGGGTCGAAGAATTGACGATCATCGCGATCTTCCACAAACTCGATAGCGGCCATCAGCCCCTCACCGCGCACATCTCCGACATGCTTGTGATCGCCGATAGCGTCCCGAAGCGCCTTGCGGAAATAAGCGCCGGTTGACCCAGCATTCTCTACCAGCTTCAGTTCGTCAATGAGCTTGAGATTTGCTACACCGGCAGCAGCACAGATCGGATGCGCGGAATAGGTCCAGCCATGACCAATCGGTCCCATCTTGTCTGATCCCTTGACCAACACTTCCCACATGTGATCCGAAACGATCGATCCGGAAAGTGGCGCATAGGCCGATGTCAATCCCTTGGCGATGGTAATCAGATCGGGTTTCATCCCGTAATGGTCTGAGCCAAACATGCTGCCGAGGCGGCCAAAGCCTGTCACGACTTCGTCTGCAACAAGCAGAATGTCGTATTTGTCGAGCACGGCCTGTATCTTCTGCCAATATCCTGCTGGAGGCGGCACGATACCCCCCGTACCCAGCACAGGCTCGCCGATGAAAGCAGCAATTGTGTCAGGCCCTTCCGCCAGGATCATCTCTTCAAGCTTGTCGGCGCAATATTGCGCGAATTGCTCTTCGCTCGTCGAGCGATCTTCGCGGCGGAAAAAGTAAGGCGCCTGCGTATGCAAGATGGGCGCGCGCGGTAGATCGAAGGCGTTATGAAAAGTCGCAAGACCGGTCAAACTACCGGTCATAACGCCGGAGCCATGATAACCGCGCCAGCGCGAGATGATTTTCTTCTTCTCGGGGCGCCCCAGAATATTGTTGTAATACCATATCAGTTTGATGTTGGTTTCATTGGCGTCGGAACCCGACAAGCCGAAATAGACGCGGCTCATATGATCGGGCGCACGATCGATAATCATCTTGGCAAGCGTAATTGACACTTCCGTACCATGGCCGACATAGGCATGATAGTAGGCGAGTTTATGGGCCTGTTCAGCGATCGCATCGGCGATCTCCTTACGGCCATAGCCGACATTCACACAGTATAGTCCGGCAAAGGCGTCAAGGCTCTGACGTCCATTCACGTCGGTGATAAACACACCCTTACCATCGTCCAACACACGGGTTGAAGTCTCACCACGTGCATGCATTCCCATATGTGTCGATGGGTGGAAAAAATGATCGCGGTCCCAGGCGGTCAATTCGTTGCTGTTGTTTAACACTGTCAGTTTCCTTTCATTGCGCGACACATTCATGCGGCGGTATCGATGCAGAGATATTTGAGTTCGGTGAAAGCGTGGATGCCGTGATGGGAACCTTCGCGTCCCAATCCGGACTGTTTCCAGCCGCCGAAGGGTATGGGCGCACCAGTGATCTTGGCGCGATTGATGGCGACCATGCCGTATTCGAGAGCACGCCCCATCCGCAGCTGCCGTGCACCATTGGCGGTCACGACATAAGCGACAAGGCCATATTCTGTATCGTTGGCCCGCGCGATGACCTCATCTTCCTGATCGAATGCAGCAATAGCTGCAACCGGGCCAAAGGTTTCTTCGTGCATGATAGCCGCACCGTCCGGCACATCGACAAGCAATGTCGGTTCATAAAACAACGTATTGTCACCGATGCGATTGCCGCCAACGAGTACCCGCGCTCCTCGCGTACGCGCATCCGCCACGTGTTCTTCGACCTTCTCGACCGCTCGGCTATGCATCAGCGGCCCGATATCCACTCCCGCTTCAAAGCCTTGGCCCACCCTGAGCGCTGCAATGCGCGCCGCAAAGGCTTCGGTGAATGACACGAGAATGCCGCGCTGAACAAAAATACGATTTGCAGCCAAACAGTCCTGACCGGAGGTTGCGAATTTCGCGGCCATGGCCACGTCTACAGCTCGCTCCAGATCGGCATCATCAAAAATGATCAATGGTGCATGCCCGCCAAGTTCCATGACAAGGCGCTTGACCGTTGCCGCACATTTGGAAGCGATCAGCTTACCGATCTCAGTAGAACCCGTGAAGCTCAAAGCGCGTATGCGCGTATCATTGCAAAGCGTATCGACGATTGGCGCCGCCTTACCTGTCACAACGTTGAAGATGCCAGCGGGAAAGCCCGCTCTTTCGCCAAGTTCCGCGAGAGCAAGTGCGGAAAGCGGCGTCTCGGATGACGGATGAACAACGACCGGACAACCCGCTGCAATAGCAGCAGCGGCCTTCCGCGTAACCATCGCGTTTGGAAAATTCCATGGCGTTACCAGCCCCACAACGCCGAGAGCCTCGCGACGTACCAGCATCTCTGCATCCGGCAGATGGCTCGCTATTGTTTCACCGTTCAGGCGTTTTGCATCTTCTGCAAACCATTCAACGAAAGACGCGCCATAATCGATTTCACCGAGGGATTCCGGAAACGGCTTGCCCTGCTCAAGCGTCATCAGTACTGCCAGGTCATCCCGGTTCTGGACGATCAGTTCGTACCATCGCCGCAGAATTCGCGCCCGCTCCTGTGGGAGCAGTTGCACCCATTCGGGAAATGCCTTTTCCGCCGCATCTATTGCTGTAAGCGTCTGGGTTTCATTCAGGCTTGCGACCCGTGCCAGGCGCTGTCCTGTCGCGGGGTCCACAACCGGAAATGTCTCCGCCTTCTCTCCAGCCACCCAACGTCTGTTGATATAGGCCAGCTCGCGAAAGAGATGTTTGTCACGCAGCCTTTTGAGCCCGTCATGTTGTATCGGATGATCCAGAACGGCATTCATCGTGCTTCTCCCAATTCAGGAAAAGCATCTCATAGGAGCACCGTTGATTTGGACCAAAGCGACCGACGCCACTGGTTATTTGGACCAAACTTGGCCCAGTGCATAGTCCGCTTGGTCTACGCTTGATCGTCGGCAAGAAGCGATAGTGGCGCAGCGCCCTTCCAATCCTTGACCAGCTTGGTCACGATATAGGTGAAATAGCGCTCGATACCGATATTCTGGTCCAAAAGCCGGTCGATCAGCCGCTGGTAGCCATCAATATCGCGCGCAGCGACCATCAGGAAATAGTCCACACCACCACCAACCGACCAGCACGAAATGATTTCCGGCAACGCCGCAACGACACGTTCAAACCGATCAAAGTCACTTTGACGATGATTTCCAAGTGTAATCTGCACAATGACATGCGCGATGGGAGCGACTTTACGGTAGGCGATATGCGCATGATAACCGGTCACTATGCCAGCTTCTTCCAGTTTGCGAAGGCGCAGCCAACACGGCGTCGGCGACAGCCCGACCTTTTCCGCCAATGCAAGTTTTGTGATTTTCGCATTCTCCTGCACCGCATCGAGAATACGCAGATCAACAGCATCGAGCTTAAGGGCAGATTTCATTCGGTTGATCCGGTTCCAGTGAGAATTCAGTGCGCTCTTCCTTGCATGAGCAGACAGGGCTGGCAAGGCTAGCCGCCAGAACAGTGCGCAAATCTAATTGTAATGATCCAATATAATCATTGACATGATCTTTCCTGTCTTTCACACATATTGCAACGAAAATAATCAAGACATGGGGAACGAGCTTGCGACCACACGGTTTCGCATATGGTGCATTATTGCGTCCTGCATTTCAGCACCAATGCAATTGGCCGCAGCCTTTCCGTTCCTCGACTAGTTTTGAGAGGCGAAAGACGTGTCCGCAATGGTGAGTATCCGGGAAGTCGAACAGGCGCACGACAGGCTGCGTGGCCAAATTGTGCGGACCCCGCTCGTTCGCACAAAACGCCTCAGTGAAATGTCCGGGGCACCGATCTTCCTCAAACTTGAAAATCACCAAACCACCGGCAGCTTCAAGTTGCGTGGTGCAACGAACGCCGTTCTCAGCTTGCCTGCTTCCAAGCGAAAGTTTGGACTTGTCACCGCTTCCACAGGAAATCATGGCCGCGCATTGGCCCATGCGGCTTCTCTGCAAGGTCTCACAGCCACTATCTGCCTCTCCTCACTCGTTCCGCGAAACAAAGTCGAGGCGATTGAGCTACTGGGTGCCAATATTCGCATTGTCGGAAAGTCTCAAGATGACGCGATGGAGGAAGTCGTCCGTCTTGTGCGCGATGAGAACATGAATGCGGTTCCGCCTTTCGATGATCCACACGTGATCGCGGGCCAAGGAACCATCGGGCTTGAGTTGCTGGAAACTATGCCTGACATGGAAACCGTGCTTATCCCGCTTTCCGGTGGTGGGCTGGCGGCAGGCATCGCCGCCGCAGTCAAAGCACATAAACCCAAAGCCCGAATAGTTGGTATCTCAATGCGGCGGGGCGCTGCAATGCAGGCAAGTCTCGCCGTCGGCCATCCTGTCTATGTAGAAGAAGTGGATTCGCTGGCGGACTCGCTAGGCGGCGGCATCGGTCTTGATAATCGCTGGACCTTCGCCATGTGCCGCGATCTGCTGGATGACGTGCTTTTGCTTGACGAAGAAGAGATTGCCTCAGGTGTGAAACACATGGCCCTTCACGAAAATGAAGTCATCGAGGGCGCAGCCGCCGTTGGTGTTGGTGCGCTTCTTAGTGGCAAACTTGAGGTTTCAACCCCAACCGCGATTATTGTTTCTGGTGGCAATATCGATCCCAAACAACATCGCATGATCATGAATGGCTTTGTGGGGGAGCGAGCTGATGGCTGAAATGCGGATATTAAGCGAAGCAGATCTTCGTCAGTTCATTGCGCTCGATCTGGAAACAGTCGCCTGTGTCGAAGATGCGTTTCGCGCGCTTGCAGGTGGGGACGTCCGTATGCCGCCGATCCTACGGCTCGACATTCCCGCCGAGCGCGGGGAAGTCGATGTTAAAACCGCCTATATTCCGGGGCTCGATAGTTTCGCGATCAAGATCAGCCCTGGATTCTTCAACAATCCTTCCATTGGCTTGCCTTCGACCAACGGCCTGATGATCCAGTTTTCTGCAAAAACCGGGCTGATCGAAGCCCTGCTGCTCGACAATGGATATCTGACTGACTTGCGCACCGCAGCAGCGGGCGCGGTCGCTGCAAAATATCTGGCCCGAGAAGACGCCAACACAGCCGCAATCTTTGGCGCGGGTATACAGGCCCAATTGCAGCTCGAAGCCCTCACTCTGGTGCGCCGGATCGGGGAAGCCCGCATCTGGGCACGCGATTTCAAGAAAGCGACAAGCGCAGCGGCGGTCCTGGAACAGAAGCTAGGAATCCCGGTCGTTCCCGTTGAAGATGCGCGAAAGGCCTGTGCGGGGGCCGATATCATCGTCACGACCACACCGTCAGAAAAGCCACTCATCGAGGCTGACTGGCTGGAGCCGGGGCAACATCTCACCGCCATGGGTTCGGATGCCGAACACAAGAACGAAATAGAACCCGCGATCTTTCGCCGACCGATCCTGTATGTCGCGGACAGCCTCAGCCAGACGCGCAGGTTGGGGGAATTGCATCACGCAATCGACGCCGGGATCGTTGCTGCCGATGCCCATTTCCCTGAACTCGGACAGATCATTTCAGAGGGGGGCAATTTCCTCCGTAATGCCGAAGACATCACATTTTGCGACCTGACGGGCACCGGCGTTCAGGACACGGCCATTGCACGTCTTGCCACGGAACGCGCAACCAAGCGCGACGCTGGCGCCAAAATCGACTCGAACAAATCTGCTGGAGCCAAATAATGAGCGTTGAACTCAATTTCATCCGCGCCGAGTATGACGCCAGAATTGCCAAGACCAGACGCGCCATGGAGAAGGCTGGTTTCGACATCATCATTGTAACCGACCCGTCCAACATGCATTGGCTGACCGGTTATGACGGCTGGTCCTTTTATGTTCATCAATGCGTTGTCCTTGCGATGGATGGAGAACCAATCTGGTATGGGCGCCGTCAAGACGGAAACGGCGCAAAACGCACGGCCTGGATCAGCCACGACAGTATTATTGGTTATCCGGATCACTATGTGCAGTCGCTGGAACGCCATCCTATGGATTTACTGGCGTCCATCCTTGACGATAAGGGTTGGGGCAACAAGACGATTGCGGTGGAGTTCGACAATTATTGGTATACGGCGGCGGCCCATCACGCTCTGCAAAGGCACTTGCCGAATGCACGGTTCAAGGACGCTCAGGGACTGGTGAATTGGCAACGTGCCGTCAAAAGCCCCACGGAGATTGATTACATGCGCAAGGCGGGCCTCATTGTCGAAGCCATGCACAAACGCATCGTCGATACGATAGAACCGGGCATGCGCAAATGCGATCTTGTGGCAGAAATCTATGACGCCGGAATACGTGGTGTGGGCGAATTTGGCGGTGATTATCCAGCCATCGTACCGCTCTTGCCCTCTGGCGCAGATGCTTCCGCCCCCCACCTCACATGGAACGATTTGCCGATGAAATCCGGCGAAGGTACGTTCTTCGAGATTGCAGGGTGTTACAAACGCTATCATTGCCCGCTGTCTCGAACTGTCTTCCTGGGCAAGCCGACACAGGCATTTCTCGATGCCGAGAAGGCCACACTGGAGGGGATGGAGGCTGGTCTCGCGGCTGCCCGGCCCGGCAACACCTGTGAAGACATTGCTTCTGGATTTTTCGGTGTTCTCAAAAAATATGGCATCATTAAAGATAATCGCACAGGCTATTCGATCGGTCTTTCCTATCCGCCAGATTGGGGTGAGCGCACGATGAGCCTGAGACCTGGTGATCGCACTGAATTGCAGCCAGGCATGACCTTTCACTTCATGACGGGGCTTTGGCTTGAAACCATGGGGCTGGAAATCACAGAAAGCATCGTCATCACCGAAACCGGCGTCGAATGCCTTTCAAACGTACCACGCAAGCTGGTGGTCAAAGACTAGTTTCATGATACACACAACGCCACCTCCACGCCCCTCCCCGATCACACCCACTGTCGATCTTACGCGGGATGGAATCCAGCATGGCCATTTGCGGCTGCCGTGGTCGCGGGACGATTCCGCATGGGGCTCAGTGATGATCCCAATCTGCGTGATCCGCAACGGTGATGGTCCGACGGCACTGCTGACCGGCGCCAATCACGGCGACGAATATGAAGGGCCTGTGGCGCTCTATGATCTCGCAGCAAGTCTGAAGCCGGAGCAAATCAATGGTCGCGTCATCATCGTTCCTGCGATGAATTTCCCAGCCTTTCAGAAGGGCACCCGCACCTCCCCAATCGACAAGGGCAATCTCAATCGCAGTTTTCCGGGCCGTCCTGACGGTACGGTCACGGAGAAAATCGCCGACTACTTCACGCGCTATCTTATGCCAGAAGCCGACATCGTATTGGACTTCCATTCAGGGGGGCGCACGCTGGATTTCCTACCCTATGCGGCTGCACATGCTCTGCCCGACAAGGTACAGGAAAGCCGCTGCTTTGCCGCAGTCAAGGCCTTCTCCGCGCCCTATTCCATGCGCATGATCGAGATAGATGCGGTGGGCATGTATGACACCACTGCGGAAGAAGCTGGGAAGGTCTTTGTGACAACCGAGCTCGCAGGTGGTGGAACCATATCCGCCCGCACGGCTGCCATTGCCAAACGCGGCGTGCGCAACCTTTTGCGCCATTCCGGCATTCTGGAAGGTGAGATTGAACAGTCGCCGACGGTCTGGCTCGATATGCCGTCAGAGGATTGTTTCGGCTTTGCAGACACAGACGGCCTATTGGAACCGCTCGTCGATCTGGGTTCCGAAATTCGGAAGGGTGACCTCATCGCCCGAGTCCATAACATAATGCGGACCGGCAGTGCACCGCAGGAACACCGCGCCAAGCTCGACGGTGTTCTGGCTGCCCGCCACTTTCCGGGGCTCGTCAAGATGGGTGACTGCCTCGCGGTCATTGCCACAATCTGCGAGGAACCCGTAGTGCGTTAACCGAAACCCATTGAGCTACCGAAGCAATAAGCCGGAGTAAAACAAACCGGTAATTTCAAAGAGGAGTGAACACAATGCGCATGAAACTTTATACGATTTCTACCCTGCTTTCTGCGGCGGCAACCATTGCCCTCACCCTGCCATCTCAGGCCGTCACAGTCGACGACCTGAAAAGCGCTGGCTTTGTTCGTGGCGCAACCGCCAACGAGATGCCCTACGGTTACATGGACGAAAGCGGGGCGGCGAAGGGTATTGGCCCCGACGTGGCGGCAGCGATCTTCAAAAAGCTTGGCATTGAAGAAGTCGACTGGACGGTCACGCCATTCGGCTCGCTTATCCCGGGCTTGAAAGCCAAGCGTTTTGAATTCGTCGCTGCCGAACAGAATGTCTTGCCGGAACGATGCAAGCAGGTGCAGTTTACCGTTGCCAATTCCAGCTATGGTGAAGGTCTTCTGGTGCCTAAAGGAAACCCCAAAAAAATTCACTCCTATGACGACATCAAGAAGGACCCATCCCTGAAGGTTGCCATCGTATCGGGAGCCGACCAAATCGATTTCCTGCATGGAATGGGGATTGACGAATCCCAAATTGTAATGATCCAGGGCAATGCCGATGCGCCCTCCACCGTACAGACAGGACGAGCCGATGCTTATGCTGCAACCGAATTGACGGTTGCAAAGCTTGTCGAAAACTCCCCTCAGCTGGAACAGGCTCATCCATTCACCGACCCTGTCGTTGACGGGAAATCTGCGCGAAGCTTCGGCGCCTTTAGTTTCCGCCCTGAAGACAAGGACTTTTTTGAAGCTTTTAACAAAGAGCTTATCGAATTCAAGAAGACCGACGACTACAAGAAAATCCTGACAACATATGGACTTAGCGAAGAAAGCGTAGAAGCTGCACGCGCTGTAGACACAGCAGCACTGTGCAACGCAAAGTAAGCTTATCAGCGCCCGCCGATCTCAATAATATCGGCGGGTTTCTCTGCCCGGGAGACGACCCTATGCATTGGACGGAATATTTACCCGCCCTTTTCAAAGGTGCCCAAGTCACCATCGTACTTGCTCTGAGCTCGATGGTGATAGGCACCATATTCGCGTTTGCGGCGGGAATAGCGCGCTTTGCAGGCGGGCGAGTCCTGTCGGCGATCGCCGTGGTCTATATCGAAGTCTTCCGGGGCACGTCGCTTCTGGTACAGCTGTTCTGGCTCTACTATGCCTTGCCGCTGATCGGCATTTCTTTTGACCCAATCACCACGGGCGTCATGGGTCTTGGCCTGAATATCGGTGCTTACGGTGCCGAGGTCGTGCGCGGTGCGCTGCAGGCCGTACCAGAAGCCCAACATGAAGCGGCACGCGCGCTCAATTTTGGCAAAAAACACACGCTGTTCCACATTGTCTTGCCGCAGGCTATTGTCGAGATGATGCCTGCATTTGGCAATCTCGCCATCCATAATCTCAAGGATACCGCTCTTGCGTCCCTGATCGCTATCAGCGACCTGACATTTCAGGCCCAAAGATTGCGCAACCTGACATTGGATAGCGTGACCATTTATTCCCTGACACTGCTTGGCTATTTCGCGATGGCTCTTTTGCTTGCGACTGCAATAAGATGGCTGGAACGACGCCTTCGCCGCCAGACCATGGCTGGAGGTTTCGCATGATCTATGGTTATGCCTGGGACACCACGTCCACACTGTCCTTCGCCATATCGATCTTGCCGATCCTGGCTATCGGTCTGACCGTAACGCTGAAAGCTGCAGCAACCGGTTTTGCCATCGCCTTGGCGCTTGGACTGGTCTTTGCGCTTTTACGGCGCAGCCGTTACAAAATCGTTTCCTGGCCCACGGCTGTTGTGGTGGAGTTCTTGAGGGATACGCCGCTCTTGGTGCAGCTCTTCTTTCTTTATTACGTACTGCCAGTCTATGGCATTGTCTTGCCAGCATTTTTAACCGGCGCTCTGGCGCTCGGCCTGCAATACTCAGCCTATACATCCGAAGTTTATCGCGGCGGCATTGAGGCCATTCCTCGTGGACAATGGGAAGCGGCCCGCGCGCTCAATCTGACGCCGTGGAGGACATATCGCGATATCGTCATACCGCAAGCGGTTCCCCGGATCATTCCGGCCATGGGCAACTATCTGGTCTCGATGCTAAAGGAAACGCCGGTTCTCTCGGTCGTCAGCATCGTCGACATGCTCAATCTTGCCAACCTTATCGGCGACCGTACCTTTGAATATCTCGTACCTTTATCGATGGTCGGCCTGATCTTCCTCATTTTAACACTCATCTGTTCAGCAGCCATCCGTCTGCTTGAACGAACACTTCCAAAGAACGGGATCGCTCTCAAATGACGCAGGAAATCATTCGCTTTCAGAACGTCGTCAAACGCTTTGGAGCACTGACCGTATTGGATCAGTTCAATTTCTCGGTCACAACAGGCGAAAAAGTTACGCTCATTGGCCCATCCGGATCCGGCAAATCTACCGTGCTGCGCATTCTCATGACACTTGAGCCCTTTCAGGAAGGCACGCTGGAATTGGGTGGCGTGCCCTATCATGAGACCGGCGGCAAAGAACCGTTTTATGCCAGCGAAGCACATTTGCGGAAGATCAGATCGCATGTCGGGATGGTGTTTCAGAGCTTCAATCTCTTCCCCCACATGTCCGTATTGCGCAACGTCATCGAAGCGCCCGTCCATGTCCTTGGTCTTAAACGTGCGGAAGCCGAAGCACGCGCGCTGGACCTGCTTTCTCTTGTCGGCCTCTCGGACAAGAAGGATCACTATCCATCCCAATTATCGGGCGGTCAGCAACAGCGTGTTGCCATAGCACGATCACTGGCAATGCGTCCGCGTGTCCTGCTGTTTGATGAACCGACATCGGCGCTGGATCCGCAGCTTGTTGGCGAGGTGTTGTCAGTCATCCGCAGTCTTGCGCAGGAGCATGATCTCACCATGCTGCTGGTTACCCACGAAATGCGCTTTGCGCGAGAAGTCTCTGATCGTGTGTGCTTTTTCGACAAAGGGCGCATCTGCGAACAGGGCACGCCCGAACAGATATTTCAAGCACCGAAAGAAGCGCGCACCAAGGAGTTTCTCCAGTCTGTCCTTTAGGGTCAGGCTATAGCGCCAACATCATAAACTGGTGGAAGTTGTGCAGCGGTTTCACGGATGGTTTCAAGAGCCTTGTGCAAGGTTGTGCGTGACAGCCGTCCGCCAAGGCAAATTCGAATGCCCCCTTGGCCGCGGTCGGCCCCGGCTACAAACGGATCGGATGGCGTCACTGCGACCCCCTTACTGGCCAGCGCTCTTACCAACCCGTCTTCCGACCAGTGGCGCGGGATTTTGAGCCAGGCGCACAGAGACAACGGGTTACTCCCTGCGATCAGAGGCCCCAAGACGTCACTCACCTGCGCCTGTCTTGTACGCAATTCGCCCCGTTGGATTTCGATGAGTTCCTTGACGGTGCCATCCTCAATCCATCGGCTTGCCATCTCGCCCAGAAGATTGACCCCGCTCCAGCTTGTCACGCGCAAAATCGATGCAACACGAATGGAATATTGCGATGGAACAACGAGATAACCGGTGCGAAGCCCCGTCATAACAGTCTTCGTGAAGCTTGTTACGAAGAAGCCCAAATCCGGCAGCAATTCCGGCATTGAAGGCAACCGTTCTTCGAGGATCGGTTTGTAAACTTCGTCTTCGATAACACAAACATCGTATCTTGCAGCGATTTCCGCGATCGCCATACGCCGTTGCGCAGACATGAGATGACTTGTAGGATTGCCCAGTGTCGGTATCAGTACGAGCGCGCGGACATCACCAGCTTTGCACGCCATCTCAAAAGCATCCGGCATGACACCTTGTTCGTCGATTGGCAGGCCGCGCAGGGTAAATCCCAGCACATTTGCGAGCCCAATAATGCCATGGTCGGTCAAGCGTTCCGTCAGCACCACCTCGCCCGGCTGAACAATTGTCGCGACCGCAAGAAACAGGCCATGTGCCGCTCCATTGGTAATGACGATACGGCCCGGATCAACATCAACAGATAAGCTACGCAGCCATTCCTGAGCAACAGCGCGATGGTGATCCAGCCCGGCGATTGGCCGACATGGACGCATGAAACTGGCGTTTTCCGTTTGGCTCAATTGTTCAAACAAATGTTTGGAAGCCCGCTCATGCGCCTCCGTATAGACAGCTCGTATGATCGACATATCAGCGGTGCCGCTTGGATCACGATCGAGCATGAAACGGTCCGCACGTTCGGTGACGCGATTGCAAACGTAAGTTCCGCGTCCAACTTCACCACGCAGATAACCGCGTCGTTCTGCTTCCTTATAGCTGATACTGACAGTCTGCACAGAAAGTCCGAGTTGATGCGCAAGTTCGCGATGCGTAGGCATCCGTGCTGCCGGTTGCAGAATACCGCCCTCGATATCATCGACAATTTTTTCTGTTAGAAGTCGGTGTTTGGTTGCGCCTTTGCGCAGCTCCAATACAGGTTTCCACATAGGCTTACCGGCTCCATCATGACAAAGTGTCGATTGAACTGTTATAGCAATTTTTGTCATGACATACAGGTCAAATACGACGCAATGAATGTCGCCCACATAATTTGTTAAGACGCGGGCGCCTTGGCCGAACCATGGTTTAACCTCGGAATCGCCCCGAAAGAAACTCTTTACGGTCACATTCGACCTGTGCACTGGCTTCGTCGCCCAAATGGCCTCTAGCAGAATTTCTGGAAAGGAAAGATGATGCCAAGAATTGCATCGCTTGCATTCGTAACTCTCGTCGCCCTGACCCCTTCCGCAATGGCTCAGCAACAGGCGCCACAGCCTCCGGCCAACTCAGCGCCAGCGGCTCAGCAACCTTCAACAGCCCCAACCATACAGACTGTATCTGTGGTAGATATCAAGGAACTCCCGGCTGAAAGCCAGAAAGAGGTTCAAGCCGTTGTCGATAAACGCAGCGCCGATGACCTCACCAAACTGCGCACATCAGTGAAGACGTTCCCCGAGGCGCGCGACGCCCTACAAAAGAAGGGCATGAACGAACAAGATGTCATTGCAGCCAGTCTTTCGGAAAATGGCGCTTTGACGCTGATTACAAAAAAGGCAAGCTAACAACTTGCCATCGGAAGCAAAAGTCGGGCCGGAAGGGCCGGCTTTCAAGATCGAGCCTCTGCAAAGCTGGTCCGCAGCGTCGCGATATCATCATAATAGACGATATGGCTCTCGCGGATGATAATTCCGCAATCACAATAATGCGTGATCTGCGATATTGAATGCGAAACCATAATCACCCGTGCATGCGAGATTTTAGAGTCAAGCGCCGCTTTGGATTTCGCCTTGAAACGTTCATCACCCACTGCGATAATTTCATCGATCAGATAGCAATCGAAATCTATCGCAAGACTCATACCGAAAGCCAGACGCGCTTTCATTCCACTGGAATATGTTTTAACCGGAAGATGAAGCGAAGTACCCAGTTCGGAAAAATCGCTGACATAGTCGATCATCGCCTCCGTATCTTGTTCATATATCCGGGCAACAAAACGAATATTTTCGAGGCCCGTCATTCCCCCATTGAATCCGCTTGAGAACCCCAGCGGCCACGATACGCGACCACGCCTTACAATGCGCCCTCGATCCGGCAATTCAGTCCCGGCAATCAGCCGTATCAAGGTCGACTTCCCGGCTCCGTTGGGGCCGACAATGGCGACATTCCTGTTCTCCGGAAAAGAAAAACTAAGATCATCGAAAATGATTTTCCTTATCCCGTTCGTCTTATAGGATTTGGAGACATTGATCAGATCAATCAAACCGCTCTCCTTTTCCTGAAAAGCCGCTCGCCAGATAAGCCCGCCACCATAAGGACAAGGATGGTTTTCATCAGATAGGTGCGATCGAGAACTGTGCTGTCATAGTTTGGATAGAAACCATCACGCATCCATTCAACTGCATGCAAGATGGGGTTCCAGGATAAATATTCTATCAACACCGTCGGTAGCAGGCTCGGCACGTAGAAAATTCCTGACAGGAAAAAAAGCGGGCTGGTGAGAATCTTCTCAATGTGGCGCCACGAATCCCACATCGACAGAATGACGGCGTTCACAACGCCAAAAGCTGTGCCCAACGACGCGGTCGCAACAAATGCTCCCATAGTTCGTCCCGGATGAGCCGGCATGTCGCCGCCGTCCCAAACCATGATGCCCCAGAATACCACCATGAAAATAACAGCATATGTTGCTGTTACAAGCATGGCGCGAGCAGACAAAACATCAAGCTCTTTTATCGGCGGATAGGTCAGGAGCGCTTTGTTCGCTTCGAACGCCACCATCAATGAAGACGACAATTTGCTGAAGAACTGCAGCGTCAGAACGCCTGTTGCAAAGAACAGTGCAAAGCTCGATCCATAAGGTGGATTTCGCCCTGCGAAAGTAAACACGGCCACCAGAACCGCTATACTGGTGGACGGGACAATTACTGCCCATAGATAGCCTATATGAGAGGCGCCAAGGGCGGCACGCGTCTCACGTAGAACTAGCGCTCCCATCACATGTATCTGCAACCGCAACAGTGTCATCACGAGAGATGATCCCTGATGGAATAGATTATGAGGGAACCAAGCCCCCACAGCATTGTGAGTATGGCGCCAAGCTGGAGACTGTTGAGAAAGCGTTTGGGATAAAGCGGATATTCCGGCAGGAGTGGCGCTTCATAGATCGCCAGATAGCGCTGTTGTCGGCCAGCTTCCACACGCGCCTTTTCCAGCGACGAAAGCGCCGAAGCATAGGCTTGTTGCGCAAAGTTTCGTTCGACTTCGAGGGTTTCATAGGTGGCCAGAAGCCCAGATAACGCGTTGGAAGACCGGCTTTTATTGCCCTCGCCTTTCGTTGCTTCGAGCTTCTTTGCCGCTATTTCCTGCTCAAGCGCGTCTGTCTGACGTCTGAGGATTTTGAGTGACGGTGAACCCTCATCGACGGTTCCCACAAGTGCGGAAATTCTCGCCCGCCGGTCAGCCAGTTCCTTCTCCAACCCTCCAACAATCTCAATCTGGACTTGGGCACTTCGCGTTGGGTCGATCGATTGTTCATCGTCGCGAAAAGATCGTAATTTCCCCAAAGCATTACGAAGTCGCTCTTCGGCATGAGCCACCTCGCCATTGGCAAAAGAAACAGCATCGGTTCTTGCGCGTTCCGACAGTTCGTTCACCAGATCCGTACAATAGCGCAAAACCAGATCTGCTACTTTCCTGGCGTCGTCCGGCGTAAAAGCATTGACTTTGAACGTGATGACACCCGAAATATTGTCGTAGGATGTCTGGATCATCCCACCCCAATATTCAACGACGTGTTCAATATCGCTCTGTGGACGTAGATGCGAGATAATATCAGGACCGTCGGAAGCATAAGCCAACCGCAACGGAAAATCCTTTTCAAGCTTCTCGACCAGGCTTCGGCTCTTGATATATTTGAGCAGAATGTATGAATCCGACGTCGTGCTTCCGGCATTTGCTATACCGGTGAATGTCCCAAAAAAGTCGCCACCACTACCCGCATCCATGCTTCTGACGGCGAAGCCAACGCCCGCCACATAACGGTCAGAAGCGATGAATGTGAAGTATAGCGCTCCGAGAATGGAAGGGATAATCACGCATAGAACGAAAGAAATCGCCAGTAAGCGACGCCTTCGCTTTTGGGGGCGGGTTTGCTTAGCCATAGGAGTTTCTCCCGCCGCAGACGGTTGCTGTACTTTGAGAGATACAACTCTATTGAGGGCTTCGCTCAATTTTCGTTACCACCGTGTGACCTCTCGGTGGCAAACCCTTACCGAGTTCAAAGATAAGGACTTTGCCTTTGCGGCTCTTAGTGTCTGCACACCCAGCCTGTACAGACGACGCCACAATGGAACGTGGCATGGAGGCTCATCGCGCCATGCGACCAGTTCCAGCACGACGCGCTCCGGCGTTGTATAATGCCCCGTCACGCGGCTCACATATACTGGATAAAGGATCAGGGTTCCGGCAATAAGTTCATCTAAGCTTAACTGTCTTTTCCTTGCGTAAGGGACGATATCAGTAGTAAGCCCCCAACCGGAATAGAATGGCAGTCCATAACAGGTGACAGGAATGTTTCTGAGCAGCGCTTCAAACCCCGCGAGCGACGTTATTGTGTGGACCTCGTCAACCGCGCCAAGCAGTTGAGGCATTCCAGCATCCCTCACGATTTCGTCGCAGTAGGTGCTGAACTGTTCGCCACTGGTTCCTCCATCACGCAAACCAGCGGCTACATCAGGATGGGGCTTATAGATAATATAGGCATCTGGTCTCGATAGACGCACCGCTTTCAACAATTCTATGTTTGTCGATATATACGGAGCGCCGCATCGCAGCGATGCATCGTTTTCGACTTGCCCCGGCACCAAAATGATGGGTGAAGGTCCATCGGGGCGACGCCACGCCGATCGCTGAACATTGTACTTGGTGAGTCCGGCGGCAACTATGCTGCTGCGCAATGCTGCGGCTCGCTGCAGAAGTTTTTCATCTGCATCCACGCTCTCCAGAGTACGCGTGAGGCCAGATGCTTTCGTTGCATCATAATAAATGCCTGCATCGTCGAGCACCCATGAGAGCGGAGGTGTCAGCTCCGCCCCTAACCCCACAGATCGAAGAAAGCCGTCCTCAACATGGCGGATGGACGACGGTGCAGGCGCATCTCTAACCCGTTGATTTCCCCATACAAGAATATGCGAATTGGCCGGAACTGTTCTCGCGGTCCTATGAAATTCGATTTCAGCACCAGCGGTAAAACGGCGAAGAACCGGCTGCTTCCATCGACTGAACCCGATGGCGTGAAGTTTTTTGGGCAACCGTTCCCGCATGCGACGTTGAAATGCGATATAATCAAGGACGCGCTCCACGTCACAGCTTCGCCCGGTCTCAGGATCGACATAATGCGCATAGTCGATCAGCGCCGCGTGGACGAGTTGTTCGATGCTTTCTTTCTGTCGTCTGCTCGGCCGCGGCAACCCATCTTGCGTGAGGCCCCAACCCGCATAAAAAGGCATACCGAAACATCGGACATTCTTGCCCCATATCAGTGCCTCAAAACCGAGTTGGGATGTAACTGTATAAACCCGCTCACATTTTTCAATCAGGCGAACGGGGTGGCAGTTTTCCGTAATCATCAAGACACGCGGATTTTCCAAAAGCCGTGAAGCGCTGAAATAGCCTCTCCGTCTGCGCGCAAAGACATCTGGATGCGTCTTGATCAGAACCATGCAATCGGGGTTTTCGTTCAGTGCTGCAAAGAGCACATGCTGAAACGTTTGATCACCGGCGCAGCCATAAGCCACCGATCGGTCTCTATATACTTGATCCACCACAAGAACATAGCGATCTGGTAGATCGCCGTCATACTCACGCGCCGAATTATACTTAGAGACGCGCCCTTGACGCCATAACTGGATAAGTTTTTGTGCGCGAGCCGCCTCGGGCGCCGAAAGTGGCTTCGAAATCAAATGTTCAAAGCGGCTTGGCTTCGTCCCGTCATAATAGATGCCTAAATCATCCTGCACGATGGACAAAGGCGGCTCGCTACGTTCAACCGAGCGTATAAAGCCGTCTTCCAGTGTTACGTAAGGCAGACCGCAACACGCGGCCAATTGCTTCGCAGCACGCGCATGCAATCCCCTGCCCCACCCTGCAATAACATTGATATCTCGCAATCCGCTGAGCGGAAGATAGTGCGGTTCTCCATTGAGGAGTGCGGCGAGATTTGGCAATCGCGAAGCCCTTACGGAAAGGAGCCCTACTCTTCTCAAGGAGGGGGCCATCAACTCACTCTCTCCATGATTTGTCCAAGCCGATGCCGCCAGGTATGATGCTGTAGCACATGGTCCGCGCCCGCCCGCATGCGCTCGCGATCTGAACGTGACCAGCCATCCCTTGCAAGCCTGTCGAACAATCCCCGCGCCTCATCCTCGGAATCGATTGTTTCGCAGAAATTTCGAAAATGGCGCATAACGGATGGGGTGGTATTGGTCACGGCGAGACCACCACTTGCAATGATTTCCACCAGTCGCCGCGAGAAAGCCGTTTGCGAATTTTCGACCGTATTGACATTAAGGCTGGCAACATAACTGCGATAGACACTCGCGGTGCGCCTATGTGTTATGGCCTTCCTGACGCGAATCCAGGGCTCGTTTGGAAAGCAATACTGTTCTGACCGTCGATTGGAATTGCGATTGTAGACTGTCAGCCCGATATCGTTCGCCGTTTGAAAAGCCATGTCCTGCCAGCGGCGGCGCTGGGCGTGAATATGTCGGCTATAACTGCCGACAAAAGCAAGTCGCCGGACCGGTTCGGCTGGTGCTGGAAAATGGATTGCTGGTTGCGCTGCAAACATCAGCACACCTAGCGTTGCCGCGTCCGTTAGTGCGACGCGGTAAAGTGGAAGCGTATTCTCGTCGACCGTGAAGATATACTCGAACAGCCTCGCTGAAGCGACGAAGCGGTCGAAATGCACGCCGTCTTCGCGGTTCCAAAATATAGTCGGGATACTCTCGTCCCGCGCACGGCCCACCACACAGTCCAGCAAGGCGTTGCTGCGCTCCGGGTGATCAGGATAAGACGCAATGCCATATCTCCAGCTGCCCCGGTATCCTTCCCAGGCGGATTCAACCAACAGAAGATCCGGCTTCCAATGGTCAAAAATGTAAAGGCTGTTCCATGGGGTGAGATTCATCACCCGGCACTCATGGGAAAGGCAGATGCGCGTCGGTTCGTCCGCAATCAGGGCAACCTTAAGGCTCGCGAAAATGGAGCGCGGCGAGTTCATGCGAACGCCTCTGCATCAAGGCGGCAGATAAGCGCCAATTCCCGGCGTATGATCTCGTTGGCACTGCTTTGGTTGCGGACGCGTTTGGCCGCAGCCCGCGACATGTCCAGGAACTTCTGCGGATGTTGGTATAGGTCGGCTATTGCCCCTGCCAATCCAGCAGAGTCTTCCGGCTTGGCCAGATAGCCGCAGGTTTCATCCAGAAATTCAGGTATCGCCGATATTGCGGTGGTGACCGGAACGAGCCCGGAAGACATGGCCTCATCGCGGGAAACACCCTGTGAATCCCACCGGGTAGGCGTCAGAAAAACTCCATAATTCTCCTGAATTGCGACAATTTCCGTATGAGAAACAAAGCGCTTTTCCAGAAACACGTTCCTGAAACCCTGCAAGGGCAATGTCTCTTCATCAAACAGTTGCCCGTCACCGATCAGGCGAAACTCGAGAGCCGAGAAGAAGGGCTCCTTCTGCAGCTCCAGTATCGCTGCGACGGATAGGTCATTGGCGTATTTCTTGGATGCATAAGTTCTGATCGACAAAATCCGCTGCCGATGAGAAATATCTTTCTTGCGATAGGCGAAAAGCTCTGTGTCAATCGGATTGTGAATGATGGAATATCGCCACTCTGCGAGACGAAACCCTAGATCCTCCATCACCTCTTCGGAAAAACTCTTCGATACGAAGATGATGTGCAGATTGTCGTGCTGCTTGGCCAAAAGCTTCCGCCAGAACGTCAACCTTTGCTCGCTTTTAGCCTTCTCGGCCTGACGCTCCATATCGTTGCGGAAATTGAATTCCCGGCGATGCCAGGGCTGAATTTCGGCACCGTGAATCCAGACATTTACCCTGACTTTATCAATATGACGTTCCAACACCTGCCACATGGCCGGATCGAGAAAATGCACGGCTATGCTTTCAAGCTGCCGGTTCCCGATCAGCTTGTCCAGCGCCTCAGCGCCACCGGTCGTTACGTCAATATCTTCGAATTCGTAATAGCCAAGAACCGCGTTCGGCTGAAACCGAAAGACATCGACCGGTACACCGTGTTTGAAATAGTGTTTCACCCGGCTATGGACGAAGCCGTTCCGGTACAGATCGTCATAGCGGGGATAATGATTGGTCAAAACGAGGTGGCGCGCTTTTCCCAGCAGCGCACCGGGCACCATTGCTTTGTGACCTTTAAAGAGCCTTTTGACTTCGGTGGTTCCGGGACCGTAAAGGCGCAAACCGATACGGACAAGCGCTGCGCCTTCGGGCAAGGTGCAAGTGGCGTTCTGGTTCGCATGGAATATTTCATGGCTCAGCTTCTGTTTCCTTGCATCCAGATAGACCAGAACACACTGCACGTTTAGTCCCGGCGTCGTTTCCAGATGGAGTTTTGCAGAACCCGCAAAGCCAAGCGCTGCTGGCTCCAGTTCCCTGGCGGCATAAACATATTCATGTTTTCCATCTGGTAGCGTTGAAGATATGTGCCAGCTTTGGCCCTCAACTGCGAGTGCAAGACATTCGCTACCGGTTGTCTTGAAAAGACTGGCAAGTTCTGGAGCCCCAATCACCGCGTCTGATCCAAACGGCATCGCATCAGCTTCGATCGCTTCGGCACTTGCGATAATGGCCGCCATGTCGAACCCGGTATCGAAACTCCCATCGTCAACCTGTTTCAAATTATCCGCGCTGACCGATGCTCCGTTTTCGCAATAATTGAATTCATCGATAAACAGAGCGCGATCGACGGTGACGACCTTTTTGGGAAGGCTGACCGTCCAGTCGCAAACAGCTTCACTCTCAATCACCGAAACCGCAATCAGGGCTGCCTTCGCCATCACCTTATGACCGCAACGATAGCGCTGGCCGGTGTCGTTCAGTATGATCCCATCGGCGGAATCCTGCCCATAATAATAATGGTCATGTTTACCGATAGCTTCACCGTCGAAATAGCGCGTCGCCAGAGCAAGATCGGTGAGGTAATGGCGCCCGTAATAATCCGCTGCAACCATGCCCGCGACATAGCGTGCGCTGCCGGTGAGCGATGCGAATTGCGCGTGGTTTAGACGTTCGCTCGCAACCACATGAACGATATCATCCACCTTGGACTCGACCTCAAATTCGTTGGTCACGACCATAAGGCGCTTTTGTCGGTATGCCTGACGGTGGAAATTCGCCAGTATCAGGTCGAATTCGTCTCTGTCGCTTGCATAGGCAACCACCAGAATATCCGGCAGGAGTTGGGCCTGCTGGGTTTTCAGTGCCTTAGAGGCAAGGTAAGCGAGACGATCCTGCATGGTGTGTTCGCTCATAACCTTGCGAAGACCCGCCAACCGGAATTTTCGCTCCGTCGTTCCATCTGAAATTTTGTCGAGCCGCCGGATGATTTCCGCACCATTGTCGCTGCACACAACCAGTTCGCCGAAAAGATTGCGCACGCCACGTGAAAAATTGCTGATCGTTATTGTGTTGCTGCCAAGCAGTTCGAAACCGCGCCGCGCAAACATGCTTTGTGACTGCTTGATCGAGTTCATGTTGATGGCATGGGTGTAGGCCTTATAGGCTCTTTCGATCTGATCATAGGGGAGATGCCCAACAATGAATGGCTGAAATTCGGGTGGGAACTGATATCGCGGATCATCCTGACCGTAATTGCGGTCATAGATTGCGACCTTATGATTTTCGGCAAGCGCCGAAATGACACTGGCCAAGTCTCCGTTGCGTTCCGGATAACGGGCATAATAAGCCCCTGCAAATGAGAACGCCTGCTCTCTCGCATAGGTTTCAATTGGATTGAACCGGGCAGTCGGACAAGCAAAAGGCAGGAGCCAGACATTATCATGCCCAAGCGCTGCCTTATAGCGGCCAATGCAATCGATATCCGTCGTGAGAACGTGATCGAACAGCACAGCGGTGTTCAGAAAGGTCTCGTAATGGACAGGGTCTTCCTTGTTCCAGAAGACGGTGGGTATGTGTTGTTGTCTGCACCATTCCACCAGCTCGACCAGTTGATTGCTGCGATGCCCGACCTGATTGCCCCAAAGCCCATCTTTTCCGCGCCATGCGGATTCCACAAACAGAATTTCGGGCTGAAACGTATCCAACTGTTCACGCCATTCATCCGGTGTCAACTGCATGAGGACCGCTTCATGCTCATAGGATGCATAGGTGAAGTCGTCCATGATGCAGGCAATTTTCAGGGCCTTAAGTTGTTGAGCGCTGTAGCCTGCCTTATCAAAGGTAATCGACGGCAATTTAGGGGCTGCGGGAACCAAACGGGCCGTTTTGGCTTCACCCTTGGTCCGGCGCTTTGCGTCTTTCGATATATCCCGAAGGCGCTGCGGCAGGAGAACAAGGCCTTGCCACGATTTACTGGCCTGGATGAGCGCATAGCCAAGCTGAAACGAAATCATATTGCGCGTTCGCAAGGCTTTCGCTTCCGCCAGGACACGAGCTCGCTCTGCGGTTTCAACCTTATTTTGCAAACTCATGATGTGGGCGCTGGAGCGCTGCACCTGCCGCTGCAATTCATCATTGCGGATACCGGCGCTGCGCATATCCAGTTGCGCGGCCTCCAGCTTGCCGAATGTCTCCTTATGGAGGTCCTTTTCGGCCTCCAGCTCTTTTTGAGTCTGGTCGTGGACAAGCTTCCGCTGTACCGCATCCGTACGCAATCGAACAAGATCGTGTTCCGCATCCATTAGACTGGATGTCAGCGATGCGATCTTCTCATCCTTTTCGGTAAGATCAATTTGTAGCTCACTGATTTTGCATTCAAGAACCCGGCGCTGGAATCGTTCGCTTTCCTGTAGTTTTGCGAAGAGCTCCAGTTCGGCTTTTCCTTGACTGACCGCAGCCAGAGCATCTTTCAACTCTCCCGAAAGGCGGGCGATTTCCTGATCCTGATCGTCCCGCTCAGCGCGAAGCTGTTTCAACCGGCTTGCGGCGATATTGGCCTCGCTTGTCTGAGCGGCCAGCCGTTCGTTTGCTTCCTTCAGCAAGGTCTCGACCGCTTCAAGGCGACCTTCGGCGAGGACCACTTTTTTCTCTGCCACAAGCCGTTCTCGGCGCTCGCTCTCAAGCGTTGTGGCGAGTCCTTCCGCTTCGCGCCTGAAACGTTCAGTCAGAGTTTCAAGGGCTGCATGTTCTGCCTTGAGGCGCGTAATGTCCTGCGCGGATGCCGCTTTCTCCAGTTTTGCTTTCTGCAAACTGTCTTCCAACACATCAACACTGTCGGCTATTTCGGCGTCCTTGCTTCGGTGAAAATCGATCTCGGCGCTAAGCGTCGCAACACGCTCCTCAGCAAGCAGTTGGATTATCTCTGCCTGGGAAATTGTGTCTATCAGGGTAGCATTCTGTTCATTGGCGGATTGAAGTCGCGCCTTCAACTTGCTGATCTTGGAGGACAAGGTCCCTGATTTTGCAATCAGATCGCGTTCGACATACTGGAAGGCCTGCTCCACCTCTGCAAGCAAAGCCACCGATGGCACTTCGTCCAGCAAAAGCTGCTCTTGGCGCTTTCGGCCAACAAAACCGATCCACTTACCGAAGAATTTCACTTCCTCGATTATGAAATAGGCAACCAGCAGACGCCACGGTTCGAGCAGATAGAATGTATGTTTGTGGTCCGGCCAGTCATTGACGCCAAAGGGCACGGTGACGATGACGGTTCCGCATTCATTGAGAAGGCGGGCGGCGGCACCGACGAATTCCTCCGGCTTCGTCAGATGCTCCAGCACTTCGCTCATGATGACGGTGTCGAATGTTTCGGCTCCGAAATCCGCGCCGATAAAATCGCCATGAACGAATTTGACGCTGTTCTGCACATGCGCCGGTTCGTGCGAGATGAACTGCCGCGCCTCGTCGATGGCTCTCTTGGAGATATCCAGAGCGACGACGGACCGTCTTTCCCGCCCCAACAGGATCGATGTGATCCCCTGGCTGCAGCCGACGTCAAGAATACGCATGCCCATGGCGCGGGCACATATCCAATGGATGCGCTCCCGCGTGGACTGGGCAAAATCTTTTCCCAGCTGCCCGAGATAGGCTTCGGTGATGCGATCATGCAGGTCGGGCAACGGCTTGC
This sequence comes from Ochrobactrum teleogrylli, assembly GCF_006376685.1. Taxonomy (GTDB): domain Bacteria; phylum Pseudomonadota; class Alphaproteobacteria; order Rhizobiales; family Rhizobiaceae; genus Brucella; species Brucella teleogrylli. The sequence goes on from NZ_VEWL01000008.1 coordinate 166,957, forward strand.
CGGCAGGAAGCTCGTTGACCGTGGTTTGTTCAGCAGCATCTGACGATGGAAGGGACATGTCGTGTTCAGCCTTCGATCAAGTTCAAAAGCGCATTATCGTGCAAGGCGGTTCGCTTGTTCGCCAGCAATCCCACCACATCAATGATGCTCTGGTTAGGGCGAAGAGGATGGTCCGCGAGGTATTGGAACGACCGGTGCCCGACCAGAACGAGCAATATGTCGGCTTCTTCCATTGCCACAGCAATGTCCACCAGTCGGGCCGCTGACAGGCGCGGCGGAAGCTCTTCAATATTGGGTTCGACGACCATCACCTGCGCGTCGAACTCTTCCTGAAGTGCAACCGCTATTTCCAGCGCCGGGCTTTCGCGCAGATCGTCGATGTCAGGTTTGAAGGAAAGGCCACATACGGCGATGATGGGCTTTCGTCCCTCATGGGCCAGTTCAAAGTGCTCAGCTGCGATGCGCAGTTTTTGCAGGACCCATTCGGGCTTTGCGTTGTTCACATTGCGCGCCGTGCGCACAACCTGCGCCAAATCTGGCGCCCCTGCGACGATGAACCAGGGATCGACGGCAATGCAATGCCCTCCGACGCCCGCACCGGGCCGGAGAATATCGACACGCGGGTGACGGTTCGCCAGACGGATCAGTTCCCAGACATCGATCCCGCTTCGGTCGCAAATCAGCGAAAGCTCGTTTGCATATGCAATGTTCACGTCGCGAAACGCATTTTCGGCGAGCTTGCACATTTCGGCGGTGCGCACATCCGTGGCGATGCATTCACCTGTCACACACACCTCATAGAGCGCTTGCGCAGCCGCCGCACATAGCGGTGTCATTCCGCCGATAATGCGGTCGTTATGTACAAGTTCATCCAGAACTTTGCCGGGCAGAACCCGTTCCGGGCAATGGGCAATCCTGATGTCGGAAGCTTCAGCCGCATCCTGTGGGAAGGTCAAATCGGGTCGAGATTCCGCCAGCCAGTCCGCCATCTTTTGTGTTGCACCAACTGGTGAAGTCGACTCCAGAACGACCAAATCGCCAGCCTTCAAAACAGGTGCAATTGCCCGCGCAGCGGCTTCGATATAAGACAAGTCCGGCTCGTGATCAGACCCTTTGAAAGGCGTTGGCACAGCAATCAGAAATGCATCGGCGGGATCAGCCAAAGTTGACGCTCGAAGGTTTCCGTTCAGCACCACTTGTTTGACGCATTTTTCCAGACCGGGCTCGACAATATGCACCTCCCCCCTATTGATCGTCGCGACCACGGTTGCATTGACATCCACCCCTTGTACCTTGAGCCCATGTTGGGCAAAGACTGTGGCAGTGGGGAGTCCAATGTAACCAAGGCCGATTACACATAGGGTTTCATAGGCAAAAGAACGCTGCATGAAAGTGGTCCTGTCAGGAAAGCAATGCGGAGGCATGTTTGCGACCAAGACCAGTCGAGAATGCTTGAAGGGTTTTGACGATCTCTGCAGCCGCCAGTCCGTCGCCATAGGGGTTCTGGGCGGTTGCCATTTGGGCGTGGGCGACTGGATCAAGCAGAAGCTGACTAACGCCGTTGAAAATGCGGTCTCGCTCTGCGCCGACCAGTCTGGCAGTTCCCGCAGCTATTGCCTCGGGCCGCTCGGTTGTCTCGCGCATCACCAGAACCGGCTTGCCGAAAGTCGGCGCTTCTTCCTGTACGCCACCGGAATCCGTCAATATCAGGTATGATCGCTTCATCAGCCAGACAAATGGGAGATAGTCCTGCGGCTCGATCAGATAAATGTTTGAAATCCCGCAAAGAAGCCGCCCAACCGGCTCCCGAACGCTGGGGTTCAGATGCACCGGATAGACAAAATCCACGTCCGGGAAATGTCGGGCCAGATCGCATATGGCCTCGCATATGTTCTCAAAACCCGTACCGAAGTTTTCACGTCGGTGGCCGGTTATGAGGACCAGTTGCGCCTCTGACCGCAGGAAATCGAAGCGCTGGCGCATTGTGCCTTCCAGCTCGGCATCCCTGCCAAATAGCTGCTCGGTATGGACGAGCGCGTCAATCACGGTATTGCCTGTAACCGCGATTGTTCGCGCCGGAATACCCTCCAGCAAAAGATTTGTTCGCGCGCTTTCGGTCGGTGCAAAATGAAGTGCGGCCAATGCGCCGGTCAGTTTGCGATTGGCCTCCTCCGGCCAAGGAGAATAGAGATTGCCAGTGCGCAAACCGGCTTCGACATGCCCGATGGGCGTGCGGTGGAAATAGGCAGCCAGACTTGCACCGAAGGTGGTGGACGTATCGCCGTGTACCAGAATAATATCAGGGGCAAAATCTTCGAATACAGCGTCCATGCCATGCAGAATGGCGCTGGTGATGTCGCCAAGCGTCTGGCCCGGCTTCATGATGTCGAGATCGTAGTCCGGCGTCAGCTCAAAAAGCTGAAGCACCTGATCCAGCATCTGCCTGTGCTGGGCGGTAACACATAACCGCGCTTGAAATCCCTCGGTGTTTGAAAGACGTCGCACGACCGGCGCCATCTTGATCGCTTCCGGCCGCGTACCGAAGACTGTTAGTACCTTCATGAGCCCCCACATAGATTGTCGGAGCGTTTCCGTACGAAACCGGATTGTGGAAGCGCTTTGTTTTCTCTTAAGTTTGTTTATGCCTGCCTGACGGGCGCGTGTTTCAAAGCGCCTCAGCCGTTCGAGTGACACCGAGAAGCGGTGAGACGATCAGCGTTAGAAACTTGCTCAACTCCGCAGCAGGATGGTTTGCGACATAGAGAACATCCTTGTCCCGTATCTGAAATGATTGGGAAAGGAAGAAGGATTCCGGCTTGTTGAAATCAAGCCTGTATATAACTGGCAAGCGTCGCGTATCGTCCGTGGGCAAATGGTCGGCGCGCTTACCTATCAGTTGTTGCACAAGATCGTGCGGTTCGAACCTGAAGATAAAGACACCACCCGCATCGGCTGATCGGTCACTCAGCCCTCCGACTTGCGCCAGTGCTTCAGATAGAACGAGCTTTTCTGTGGGAAACGGAACAAGTTGACTGCTCTTCACCGCGCCAAAGGCTGAAAAGCTGCGTGGCTGGTGCGTTACGGTTATATTGTCCCCCGATGCAAGCCAGATGTTTTCGCTCGGATGGCTGACAGCATCTTCCAGTCGCAGGGTCGCACTGGTCGAACCACGGGTCACTGTCGCCGTACTTTCAAACATCGCTTTTCGGGTTCCGCCTGCAAGCGCGACCGCATCCAGAAGTTTCAACCCTCGCAGCGGCACCGGAAATGGACCGGGACTGGTCACATCTCCCACCACAATCAGCACCTTGCTTCGGTTTTCACTGACAAGGACCTGTATCTGCGGCTCAACCGCCTTTCCTTTCAAACCCGCCTCAATCGATTTGCGCAGCGCTTCGGTCGTCAGGCCCGTAGCATGCACTTGACCGACATAGGGAATGAATACCATTCCGCGTTCGTCGACAATCAGTTGAAGGGTGGCGCTTTTCCGCTCCGCCGTCGAAAACAACCCGTCAGGGGCGGCCTCCCAGATATTCACGGCAAGCCCGTCACCCGCACCGATGGTCATGGATTGGCGGTTGCCCAGTTTGCCTTTGAAACTCTCCGGAATGCCGCTGAAACGGTAATTTCTCAAGACCGACAGGATGGTGGTATCGAGCGGCACGACAGCATAGTTGCTACCGTTCGTTCTATTCGTCGTTTCGGTTTTCACGGTCGAAGTTAATGGACCGCTGCCAGGAACAGCGGTACACCCTAACAAGCCAGGAATAGCGATCGCAGCAAAAATGAGAGGCGCAGTCTTGATCATCACGCTGCACTCCTCATGTCGTCATGCGGCACAGCCGATGTGTTGATTGCATCAATGATTGCCTTGTAACTTGCTGCTATTCCGCGTGCGGTAAAAAAGTCGCCCGGTCGCAAACAGCGCTTTCTAATCCATGCAATGTAGCGTTTTCGAAGCCGCGCGGAAGCAATCAGCCCGCCTTTCCAAAAGGCATCAAAGTCGGGCGTTCCGAATGCACAAGTGGCAATTCTTTGATTTGCATAAACGGCCTCGCCAATCACCAGCAGGGGAACGCCGTGATGGATGGCCGAAAACCCGGATGTGCTATTGATAGTGATCATGCCTGCTGAATGGCGTGTCAGAGAACCGATAGAGCCCACATCCACAATATCGACCCGATGCCTGATGCCGAGATTAACCGACAATTCGTCTATCAGCTTGCGATCATTGTCATAACCGCGCTCCAACGGATGTATTTTGAAAACCAGCCGCAGATGTTGCGGAGCCGATGCCGCAAAACTATCAAGCACTTCAGTTATCAGACGCGCATTGTTCCACCCTCGGGCGGAGCGTTTCAACTGGGTATCCTGTGAAACCTGCAAAGCCACCACAAAATATTGACCGACACTGTGCTCCAGCAGGCGTTCGATGATTGCGCTATTCTTCGATTGCCCCCAAAACCAACGGTGGAAATTTTTGACCCAGTGGGGCAACTCACGGAGAATGCCGATATCACGGTGCAAAAGCTGCCGTTGTCTGCGTTTCGCAAAAAGCGCGACAGACGCGTAATATAGCCCACCATAGATACACATAGCGGAGAAATGACCCCGATTGTCAGGGTAAGTATCTTCACGATCAATTCGGAAGCTGCGCGGCGGAAGCTGCCCGGCAATTGGAGAAAAGGCGTTGTTTGCTCCGAATTCCAGTGTGATCGCACCGGGGCGGATATATCCTTCTTCAAGAGATATCACGACTATGCTCAGTTGCGCGGCCACTCGGCGCGCGATGATGTGAACCGGACGTTCTGAACCGAAGAGAACCATGTGTGTGATTTTCTGTGTGCTCGCCTGAACGAACAGCCAGTTTTCGAGACCATGTATACCGCCCGTGTAAACGAGTGTGCCGTTCCGTCGCCCGGCAAATAGCCGATCACCCGGATTGAACAACACTTGAATGCAATGATAGCGTAATTGCGTCAGATATCTCCGAAGCAGGCGGAACGCAGGCCCAACCGGTCCTTGTAACAGGAGAACTCGTTGCCACGGCACGGGCTTTTGCTCGTCTATGGGATCAGCCCGCACAATGTTTGTCCTATTTCTCGCGCGATAATTCACACCGGCGAGATTGCATCCAACAGGATTGCCCTCGCCCTTGTCTCTTCTTTTATTGGTAGGAAGCATAACAATTCGAAGCCGATAGCAGAGCTGGCAAGGCGGACAGGCCTCACTAAAAATAGCGATCAAAAATAGAGCATTGCTCCACTATGTGGTAATGCAAATATAAAATGACCCCCAACGATTTTTCCGTCAGGGGCCTCATGATTATAAAAGCTGCTATTCAGCAGGCTGCGCCGAACAGCGCTCGTCGACGGCCAATGTTGTACGCTCGCCAGACAAAGCCCTCTGTCCCAATCCGACGATTAAAACGGTCGTCACAGTTGCAACAATCGACACCCAGAAGCCGTTCGCAGCACCAAAATTATCGACGACCCAGCCCGCGATGAACGCACCGAGCGCCATCCCGATACCGATCCCCGTCATGACCCAGGTAATACCTTCAGTAAGCATGCTTTCCGGCACGCGGCGTTCGATGAGACCGAAAGCTGTGATGAAAGTCGGCGAAATGGCTATGCCGCTGACAAAGACAGCCACGGCCAGTAGAGCGACCGACGAGCTTGCAAACAAGAGCGGCAGGGCGGTGATTGCAAGGACGCTAACCGCAATGAGCAGCTGTAGCGGCAATTGAATTCTGGGTTTGAGCGCGCCTAGCGTCAGACCGACCACAAAGGATCCGATGGCGTATACACCAATAACCAAGCTTGCCATGTTGGGCTGGCCAAGCTCCCTGGTGATCGCGACAGCACTAACTTCCGCTGTGGCGAAAGTCGATCCCACGAATACCAAAGCCAGGGTGATAATTTGAACCGAACGAAGCCTGATAGCGGAACGCTGCGAAACATTTTGGTCAGGCATACGGAGTTTGGGCTCTGTTGAACGCTGAGCGAGAAAAGCAATGGTGCCAACAGCGAGAAAGACCGTGCTGATCAACATCCCGGCCTCTGGGAAAAGAGCTACGGTCAAGCCAACCGAGAGCGAAGCGCCGGCGATATAGACCAATTCATCGGCAGCCGACTCAAATGCAAAGGCGGTGTTCAACTCTGGTCGGTCACGAAAGATCTCGGTCCAACGTGCCCGTACCATCGCGGATATGCTTGGCATTGTTCCGGCCAAAAAGGCCGATACGAATAGGGTCCAGTTGGGCCATTTTTGATTGGCAGCCAAAATCAGCGCCGCGAACGCAACCACCGAAACAATGGTTACCGGCCCTACGACGGCCCGTTGCCCAAATTTGTCGACAGCCCGCGATATCTGCGGCGACAGAAACGCGTTGGTCAAGGCAAAGGTAGCGGAAACTGCGCCACCCAGCCAATATTCGCCGTGCGTCAGAGACAGCATCGCGACGATTCCGATTGGAGCCATTGCCATTGGAAGCCGCGCAAAACCCGCAGCGGCGGAAAAGCCAAGCGCGCCGGGCGCGCTGAATATCTCTTTATAGGGGTTGGACATGGACGTGTTCCTTGATGCAAAGGATTTTGCCATTTACATACGTGGCGTATGTCAATTAATTACTTGATACGCAGCGCATGTCAACTAATATACGTCACGTATGTGAAAACTGGAGAGTAATGTGCGCAAACCCCGTAGCGAAATGATTGCTGAAACCCGGGAAAAGCTGCTGGCCGCGGGACGGAAGGCATTCGGTACAGTGGGCTATGCCGATGCCTCAATGGATGACTTTACGGGCGCAGCCGGTCTGACCAGAGGCGCGCTTTACCACCACTTCGGCGACAAAAAAGGCCTCCTGCAAGCTGTCGTCAATCAGATTGATGCTGAAATGACCGGCAGGCTTTGCGCGATTTCGTCCCGCGCCGCGACACCCTGGCAGGGCTTTGTGGATGAGAATGTCGCCTATGTTGAGATGGCGCTGGAGCCGGAAATTCAGCGCATCATGTTCAGAGACGGTCCCGCGGTGCTTGGAGACCCGTCCGGCTGGCCAAATGCCAATGGCTGTATTGCAACGGTCGCCCGCAGTCTCACGGATCTGCAAAAGGCTGGTATTATCGTAGACATTGACCCGGAAGCTGCCGCGCGCCTCATTAATGCAGCCAGCAGTAGCGCCGCCCAATGGATCGCCAATGCAGAAGACCCGCAAGTCACCTCAAAAAAGGCTGTGCAGACATTTCGCACTTTGCTGGAAGGGCTTCTCATAAAGAAGGAAACGCCAGCGCCTGAAGCCAAAGCTCGTTGATGCGATGGCATGCATGTTTCGCAGCCTTTGATAAGCCGCTATCGATCTAGAAAAACTTGTGACGTTACCACCAGACGGTCAGGACTAAGGTTCGATCTGCGTCTCTATACGATGGAGCATTTTTCGCATTTTCTGGTTTTCGGCGGCGAGCTTTTCAGCCAGCTGTCGTTTTAGTGCAGCATTCTCGGCCTCAAGTGCTTGCAGTTCATCCAGAATATCAAGTTTCGCTCTCGGAGATGGTTTCGCTTTTACCGGCTTGTCAGCAATCGGCTTCAAGTGACGGCGAGTATTTCGCTTTTTCCTTTCAGGCGTTGCCGAGGCGGGAGCGGCGATAGCCGGAAGCGTTTCGGTTTCTTGTTGGGGCGCGATTGCTTCCAAGATTACCGGCTCAACAATGGATTTCCCCTGTGGGGCGGGTTCTTGGATGGTCTCAGCAGGCTTGCTGCCAGTTTGCGGGATAGCGGGCTTTGACGGCTCGGCTGCGAGCGGTGCCTTGACATCCTCATCCACTTCACGGGCAATCGATTTCAGATCAAGGTTGCCCCAAAGAGAGTTGCCGCTCTTGCGCGCACGCCGGTTCTTATATTCAACCACAACATTGCGGATTGGATTCTTCATCCGAAAATAGCTTTCTCGATCAAATTCCATGGAAGTGTACGACAGGTACTGCGCTCTACCTATAGATTTCGGGCCCCGTTTTCAACAATCAATCCGCCTTCACAATAGATCGCTCGCCGCATGTCTTTGGATGGCATCTCTTCACAAATTGTCAAAGTAATGGCACTTATGGTTGCATTAAGCATTGTCCCATATATTCGGCACCCGGAAAGCTTACCCGAGTATCAATTCAGGAGAAACTGAACATGGCTGATGAAACCATTGTAGAAGCAAACCAGACCGCTGCCGCAGAGCCTGCAAGCAGCAAGCCGAAAACCCGCGCACCGCGCAAGAAGGCCGAGCCTAAAGCAGCCGCTGCAAAGCCTGCGGCGAAGGCAGCCAAGGCTCCCAAAGCTGCCAAGAGCGCACCCAAGGCCGCTGCAGTTGCTGCAGCACCAACTGGTCGCAAGGTCAAGAAATATACGCCAGCCGAACGCGCTTCTATTCTTGCCTCCGTTGAGAAGGCTACCAAGGGTGGCAAGGTCACGTTGAAAGCTGCATTGCAGCAGGCTGAAGTCAGCGAACAGACCTATTACAACTGGAAGAATGCTGCTGGAAAGACCGCAGCACCGGCTGCTGCCAAGGCATCGTCGAGTGACGATCTCAAGGCGCTTGTTGCACTGGAAGCTGAAAACCTCAAACTGCGCAAGGAACTGGCTGCAAAGCTTCGCTCCGAAAACACCGAACTGCGCAAGCGTCTAGGCAAGGCATAACAAACAACCCACTTGGGGCAGCCCCTGCCCCAACCTGACTATGACATAAAACAGGTGACCCGCCGGAAAGCGGGCCACCTGTTTTCGTTTGAGGTTATTCCTTGTGTTCCGGCCAGCCGTAACGATCGTCCAGTGCATCATAGCCTGCAAGTCCAGTAACAGCACTGAACTCTGCATATGATACCATGGCGCTTGCGCGATTATGCGGGGTTCCTTCTGCCTTCAACACATCAAGTGTATCTAGAACGGCTTTAACCGCAGAGAAAAGAGCAGAAAGCGCATAGAAAGCAACGTTGAAACCGAGCTCTTCCAGGTCTTTTGCCTTGAGTGCGGTGGTCTCGTTGCCATCAACAATGCTGACTACCTTGGGACCTTGCACGCCCTTGGAAACCGCCTCAACTTCAGCGATCTTCTTGATACCATCGACAAAAACGAGGTCGGCGCCTGCATCCTGATAGAGTTTTGCGCGACGAATAGCTTCATCGATGCCCTCACTCTGGATTGCATCCGTCCGCGCAATCAATAACATGGGATGCTGGTCGCGCGCTTCGACAGCGCAACGCAAACGACGAATGTTTTCTTCTGCCGGAATGACGCGTACGCCCGACCGCTGGCCGCATCGCTTTGGCAATTGCTGGTCTTCAAGATGGATTGCAGCAACGCCAGCCTGAATATACTCTTCAACCGTTCGCCAGATATTGGCGGGGCCACCGTAACCGGTGTCAGCATCAGCAATCACAGGAATATCAACCGCGCGGACCATGTCACGCGCATGGGTTGTCATTTCCGTTTGCGACAGCAGGCCGATATCCGGCAGACCGAGCCGCGAGGCCGTCGCCCCAAAACCCGTCATGTAAATGGCGGGAAATTGTGCCATCTCAACCAGACGTGCAGTCAATGCGTCGGCGGCACCCGGAGCTTGAAGCAGACGACCCGACTCAATATCAGCTCTCAATTTTTCAGCTGTGTTCTTCATTATGCTCTCCCTGTTAGCGACCGCCGGATACGTCTACGACAACACCGGTGATATAGGACGCCTCTCCGGACAGGAGCCAAACAGCAGCATCTGCAACTTCAGCGGCGGTGCCAAGCCTTTTGAGCGGAATCATATTGGCCATCGCTTCAATATTGGCGGGATCGGCAAAAACGTCCTGCTGGATTTCCGTGTTGATGACGCCGGGCGCCAATGCGTTAACCCGTGCCTTCGGCGCAAGCTCTTTGGCAAGTGCGACAGTAAAGGACGCAATCGCACCTTTGGTAGTTGCGTAAACGATATTGCCAACCATGCCGCCGGTGCGCGCGGCAATCGAAGACAAATTCACCACGGAACGATCCGCACGACTGGAAGGAGCGCGAATGAAGGCGCTGGAAACATAGAAAGCGCTCTTCAGATTGACCCCGAGAACCCGGTCGAGTTCCGGCTCGTTCATATCTTCGACAGTCATGCGCTGACCGATTATACCCGCATTGTTCAAGAGATGATCAACACCACCAAGCGACCCTACAAGCGCGTTCATGGCAACTTCAACGGATGCGCGGTCCGCAACATTGACGTTGGCCGTCAGCACCCGGTCGCCGTGAAGGGACTGACATTCAGCAAGCCGTTCAGCATTGATATCCCACACCGCAACTTTCGCGCCGAGACCGACCAGCTTGTCGGTAACGGCGCGTCCGATCCCCGATGCGCCGCCGGTGACCAAAACCGTTCGGTCAACGAAATAACCGGAGCCGATGTTTGCCGATTGTGATTGCTGCACTTCTATCCTCCCGCCTCAAAGGGCGTCATGTTTCATTCCGCGGCAAGAATGACCAGATCGGTCCGATTGTCAACTAGGGTTCTAGATTATGTATTCCACTTGTGCGTACTTCTTTTCCAGTCTATAGGTGCCGCCGAAAGGTGTCGCGGAGGGCGACATCAAAGCTTAGGGAGGAATGTCATGGCGGATGCTATCCGTGCTGACGGCGCTCAATTGAATACCAGTCTACGCGACCGGACGATCCGCAAGCTCAACATGCGCATTGTCCTGTTCTGCTTTATTTGCTTCATCGTGAACTATCTGGATCGCGTGAATATCGGCTTTGCCGCACTGCATATGAACGAAGATATCGGCCTGACGCCTTATATGTTCGGTCTCGGCGCGGGAATTTTCTTCATCGGCTATCTGGCTTTTGAAATCCCCAGCAACATGATCCTGCACAAGGTCGGTCCGCGCATCTGGATCGCCCGTATCATGGTCACCTGGGGCATTGTCTCCTGTGCGATGGCCTTCGTGCAGGGACCGACGTCCTTCTATATCCTGCGTTTTCTGCTCGGTGTAGCCGAAGCTGGTTTTGCGCCAGGCGTACTCCTCTATTTGACTTACTGGTTCCCAGCCAAAGAACGTGGCCGTGCGACGGCCCTCTTCATGGCCGCAACCGTATTGTCGATTGTCATCGGCGCACCGATTTCGGGCTGGCTGATTGACGCTGGTGAAGGTCTGTTCGGCCTGCACGGCTGGCAGGCAATGTTCATCCTTGAAGGATTGCCCGCAGTCCTGCTGGGCATTATCACGTTCTTCTATCTTGTCGATTCACCGCAGAAAGACAGCAAATGGCTGGACGCGGACGAACGCGCCTGGCTTCTGGAACAGCTCGCCGCCGACGAAAAGAACGTCCAGGCCGATACCCGTCACAGCCTGCGCGAGATCTTCAGCGATTTCCGGGTTTGGCTCCTCACGCTGGTTTACATGTTCAACGGTATCGCCGTGTATGGTGTGATTATGTGGCTGCCGCAGATCGTGAAGACTTTTGGCTTGACGACCCTGCAGTCTGGCTTTGTCTCGGCCATACCGTTCATTTTCGCGGCACTCGGTTTGGTCGTCATTTCGCGCAGTTCCGACCGCACCGGCGAGCGCAAGATTCACACGGCCATTGCCGGTCTGTTCGGCGGGCTCTTCCTCGCAGCCAGCGCGCTTGCGCCCAATCCCTATCTGGGCCTGCTGCTGCTTTGCATCTGCGCGTTCTTTCTCTGGTCCTATCTCGGTGTTTTCTGGACCCTGCCGACGCAGTTCCTCACTGGTGCAGCAGCGGCTGGCGGTCTGGCTGCAATCAACGGCTTTGCACAGATTGGCGGCTTTACAGGTCCCTATATTGTGGGTTGGGTCAAAACGGCGACCGATAGTTTTTCTATCTCGCTTCTGGTACTTGCAGTATTTCCGATCATCAGCTTCTTCCTCTGCATGAGCTTGAAAGCGAAACGCGACTAGACCACATTACCGGCAGCGATCTTGAACGCGCTGCCGGAAATTCTTTGAGGAGACCGTGTACTGGCATGACAAAGCCGAAAACGCCCCCGCGCAAGAGTCTTGTCCCGACGATCGCTGATAAAATACGCGCGGCTATCGTCGACGCCGAGCTCGATTTTGGGGAAAACCTCTCCGAAGACACTCTGGCCTCTGCATTTGAAGTCAGCCGAACGCCTGTGCGTGAAGCGCTCAATCTGTTGCAGATGGAAGGGCTGGTAATCATCGTCCCAAAATCCGGCACCTATGTCTTCACACCGACGCTGGAGGACATTGCCGAACTTTGCGACTATCGCGTTGGATTGGAAAAGCAAGCGATAGCGCTTACGCCCCAACAATCGCTTCCGCTGACGGTCAACGAATTGCAGAAGCAGTTGCAAGCCATGACTGAGGCCATTGATCGTGGCAATATGCAAGCTTATGGCCGCGCCGATACCGCATTCCACCTTGCCTTCTTTCATCACTGCGGCAATCGCTATCTCAAAAATGCTTACGATCTTATTCTAGGCCGCGTGGCATCTTTGAGAACTCATCTTGCCATTCGCGCAGAAGGTGAACCGGACCGCTCCTATAAAGATCATGCGCATATGATCAGCCTCTTTGCCGAGAACAAGCGTGACCAACTATCCACGATACTGGCTGCGCATATTCTTCGCACCAAGGACAATTATCTCGACGCTTTTCAAAAGTTGTCGGCCAACGTTGCTGGTGGAAGGGCCGCACGGCTTCGCCGTCGTCTGGCGCTGACGGAATAACTCTCACCTCACTTTTGGGCTTATTGAGAATGGCGCTGCGGCGCCATTTTTGTTTTCCAGTACGTAAAACTCAATCGCATAACGACGCCGCCTCCATAAAATAACAAAATGCGCTTCATGCGTTATGTGACAGGCAGGCCTTAGCGACATAAAATCTGATACATCAGATATTGACATATCACAAAGTAGGCGGCTATTTCTTTCATCGAGGAGTTTCAAGGAGATTTGAGCTTTGGATTCGCAAGCATTAGCTCTCAAGCCGATTAAGCTGAGAAATCTCAGAGACCATGTGCATGACAGCTTGCGGGAAGCGATTATTTCCGGTCGGCTGAAATCCGGCGAGAAATTGAATGAACGTCAGCTTGCAGCCGATCTTGGCATCAGCACTAGTCCGCTCAAGGAAGCGCTGAGGCAGCTTGAGGGCGAAGGGCTGGTTCGAACGGAATCGCGTCGCGGCACCTTTGTCTGCTTCAACGAACGTCAGGCGGAAGAGATGATGCTGGCGCGCGCTGCGCTGGAAAGCATCATTGCGCGGCAGGCTGCAAAACACGGAAGCGAGGAAGCTTTTGATTTTCTTCGCGCCACCATTGAGGAAATGCGCGCGGCGGTGGAAACCGGCGACGTCGATGAATTGATCGAACTGAACGAGAAATTTCACGACGGCATTCATGAAGCGTCCGGATGTGAATATCTGCGACGACTGCAAAACGCTCAGCGCATGTATGACCATGCGGCCCGGGTGACGGTGCTTTCTCGCGATGACGTTCGGCGTCAATCATTCAACGAGCATGAGGCTATCATGCTGGCGATTACCAAAAGAAACGGAGATTTGGCCGAGCGATTGATGCGTGAGCACATCGTAAAGGCAGGGGAGACGCATATCGAGCTGGTCTTCTGACCAGCCTATTGGGAGGAAACAATGGATCTAGCAGGCTATCGCCAAGTGCTTCGCGGCATTTCGGGCGTGCATGCAACCGCTTATGACGCACAGGGCGAAATCGACCCGGTGCTGACGGCGAAAATCGTTTCGCGCATCGCCGATGCGGGCGTTCATAATATCGTCAGCGGTGGTAACACCGGTGAGTTCTACAGCCTGACGGAAGACGAAGTTATTCGCCTGCAATCGATAGCGATTGAAGCTGCCGCCGGTAAGGCAGCGGTCACAGCTGCTGCGGGCCGTTCGGTGCGTGAAGCCATAAAAGTGGCAAAGGCAGCCAGCGCCGCAGGCGCGGACGGCGTGATGATCCATCATCCGCTCGATCCCTTCGCGGCCCCGCATGCGCAGGTTGATTATTTTATCGCGATTGCTGAAGCGATTGATCTACCCATCGTCGCCTATATCCGTTCTGACTTGATCCCGCTTGATGAAATGGTCAGGCTCGCCACCCATCCGAAAGTTGCCGGGGTAAAATTCGCATCGCAAAACACGATGCTTTTCTTCGAATGCTGCCGTGCGACCAAAGGCATGGACGCGACCTGGATTTGCGGTCTCGCGGAAAGCTGGGCCCTGCCCTTCTACGCGCTTGGCGGACGGGGCTTCACTTCAGGACTGGTCAATGTCGCACCGCAGCGTTCGCTTGCTGTTTGGAATGCGTTGGAGGCCGGTGATTACGACCGCGCGCGGTCGGTCGTCGAAAGCATCGCTGAATTTGAAACCATGCGCACGAAATACCGCAATGGCGCCAATGTTACGGTCGTCAAGGAAGCCCTGCAAATTCAGGGGCTTGCTGTGGGCAAGGTCCGGCTTCCCGGATTGCCGCAACTCGAAAAACATGACCGCGAAACGCTCCAGCAGATTGTCGCGGGTTGGGAGACAGATGGCTTAGTCTGACAGATGAAATCAGGGCGTCCTGACAGGGAGAAGATGGGCGCACCGCAGAACCAAAAATGGAGGAGAACATGAATAAGGGAATTTCACGCCGTACATTCATGGCGGGGGCCGGGCTTGCAACAGGTATGGGCATCATGCTGCCGAAAGGTGCTTGGGCCCAGTCAGCAAAACTGCCATCATCGCCCGTTGCGCTGAACGTTATCGATGCTGCGGGCAACCTCGCTTTGACCCAGCCCATATTTGATAATTTTGCATCCGAACAAAAGGCGCTTGTTTCGCGCTTTACCTTCAATAAAGCACCAGCGCCGGAACTGCCGGGCAAGATCAAGGCCCAACAGCGCGCCAACCGCATCGATATCGATCTGGTCATTGTTGGCCCTGATGCGCTTTCGGCAGGACTTGCCGATGATATCTGGACCGATATCATCGCCTTGCCGGAAAACGGCCTGCCCAAGCTTCAGGACATCTATCTTGAGCCAGCATGGCGCATGCAGGAAATGTCGAAGGGCAAAGGCGTGGTGGTGTCCTACTACCCGTCGGGACCGCTGCTTGAGTACCATCCCGACAAGGTCAAGACCGCGCCAAAAAACGCTGAAGAGCTTTTAGCCTGGACAAGGGACAACCCCAAGAAGTTCATTTATGCACGTCCGGCTAATTCAGGCCCCGGCCGCACGTTCCTGATGGGGCTCCCCTATCTTCTCGGCGACAGCAATCCAAAAGACCCGATCAAGGGCTGGGATAAAACCTGGGCCTATCTGAAGGAACTGCACAAAAACATAGAATATTATCCGGCAGGCACTGGCGCCCTGATGAAGGAACTGGGCGAAGGCACCCGCGACATGACGGTGACCACCACCGGCTGGGATATCAATCCACGTGCACTCGGCGTGGTGCCGAAGGAAATGGGCGTCAGCAAGCTCGACGGTTTCCATTGGGTTTGTGATGCGCATTATTTCGCAATTCCAAAAGGCGTTTCGGAAGAGAAGATCGCCGTCCTGATGGAGTTTATCAAATTTGCGCTAAAGCCGGACCAGCAGGCTTATTCTTACGATGCTGGTTATTTCTATCCGGGCCCAGCCGTCAAAGACGTTACGATCGAGATGGCGCCGAAGGAAAGCCAGAACATCATAGCTGAGTTCGGTCGGCCCGAATATGCCGAGTGGATCGCCAACAACCCGATTGAACTTCCACTTGAACCAGAGGCGCTTGTCGCAGCATTCCGGCGCTGGGATGAAGAGGTCGCGGCCAGCTAAGGCCTTCGTTTTAAAGCGCATCCTTTCCGAAAACCGTTTCACACTTTTCGGGATGCGCTCTTAAGCGGGTATTTCCAGGCGAGCCACATCGGCTCGTCTGGAAGCGCCCATGATCGCCAAACAAATCATGGTGTTTGCGTCAATGTCCTTTCAAGAACTCCGGCTAGACCGGATGAGCCGTTCATTCGGAACTTTCAATGCGCTGAGGGAAATCAACCTCACCATCCGGAAAGGCGAATTCATCGCACTTCTCGGCCCTTCCGGTTGCGGAAAATCTACGGCTCTTAATTGTATTGCCGGTCTTCTCGGCACTACGGGCGGCGGCATCTATATCGACAATCGTCGCGTTGACCAGTTGAAGCCCGAAGATCGGGGCTTTGGCATGGTCTTTCAGAACTATGCGCTGTTTCCGCATATGAACGTTCTGCAGAATGTCGGCTTTGGCCTTAAAATGCGCGGGCTCGCCAAAAGCGAGATCGAAAAGCGCGCGCGTGCGGCGCTGGCTTTGGTGCGTTTACAGGGACAGGAAGAAAAACTCCCCGGACAGCTTTCTGGCGGTCAGCAACAGCGTGTGGCTATCGCCCGCGCAATTGTCATTGAACCTCCTCTCGTCTTGATGGATGAACCATTATCCAATCTCGATGCAAAACTGCGCCTCGAAATGCGCGCCGAAATTCGTCGCATCCACAATCAGCTTGGTTCCACCACGATCTACGTTACGCACGATCAGGACGAGGCCCTGTCGCTTGCAGACCGCATTGTGGTGTTGCGCGATGGTGAAATTCGTCAGGTCGGCAGGCCCAACGAACTTTATGAAGCGCCGCTCTACAGAGATGTTGCAGCCTTCATGGGGTTCAGAAACGCCCTTCCCGGCAAGGTCACGCGCATTGTCAATGGTCAGGCAACCGTTGACGTCGCTGGTAGCGCGCTGACGGGACGTGCGGTTGACGCCTTAAAAACTGGCGACGAAGCCGTTTTGATGGCACGCGGCGACGATGTCGTTTCCGGCTCGGGCCATCAGAATACGTTGCAGGCAACCGTTGAAACCATCGAATATCGCGGTCGCGAATATGTGGGCACAGCGCGCACGCAAACAGGTCTGGAATTGATTTTTCACGGCCCGAAAGGCGTCGAACCGGGCAGCCAGATTGCGCTCGGCATTGATGCAGCCAATGCACTCGTCTTTCCGGCGGAGGACTGAGGCATGGTTGATCTAGCTCAGGAGCGATACGCCGAGGCGCCATTAACGCCCAGTCTGCGACAAAGGCTCGCCAATCGCGGCTTCGACGGTGTGACATTACTGATCCTCCCAGCATTGCTGTTTGTGGTGGGTGTCTTCATCTACCCATTCCTCTATGGGCTGGTGCTGTCGTTCAATCCGCTGGACGGAGGCGGCGCGTTCGCCAACTACGCCAAATTCTTCTCCGATCCATTTCTTTACAAAACCATCGGCGCGACCCTCTGGCTTGCTGTTCCGGTGACGATCATCAGTGTGATGTTTGCCGTACCAATCGCCTTGCGCGTTCGATTGATGCGACGCCAGCGGCTGCTGACGACCATACTTGTCCTGCCCATTACGCTTGGCACAGTTCTGATCGCGGAAGGCCTTCTCAACTATCTCGGTCCGCAAGGCTGGTTCAGTCGCACGCTGATTTTCATCGGCCTGATCGACAGCCCGCTGAAGCTGACCAATAATTACTGGGGTGTGTTCGCTTCACTTGTCATCACCGTTTTTCCATTCACGTTTCTACTGACGCTCTCCTATATAACCGGCATCGATCCGGGACTGGAACGGGCGGCGGCCACCCATGGAGCCAATAGCTGGCAGCGCTTTCGATATGTCATGTTGCCCCTGCTGGTTCCCGGTCTGGTCGTGGCGGCCTGCCTCACCTTCGTTCAGGCCTTCGCGGTATTCCCATCCGCCGTGCTTCTGGGCGCTCCATCCGGCCCCACGCGCGTCATATCCATTGCCGCGGCGCAGGCCGCGTTCGAGCAATATGACGACTCCATGGCGTCTTCAATTGCCATGATCATGGCAGCGGTACAGTTGGTCGTCGTTGGCACACTTCTTGGCGTCCGCTCGCTTTTCTATCGTGGCTCGACAGCCGGCGGAAAGGGATAAATCATGGTTCGCGACACATCCCTTCTCTCCAAACTCTGGATCACCGCCGTCTGGCTTCTCACCGGCTTCTTTGTCCTCAACGTTCTGGCGGTTATTACGGCTGTCGTCGTGTCGAGTTTCGGCACACGCTGGCTTGGCACATGGCTGCCGGATGCCTTCACGACACGCTGGTATGCAGCCGCATGGGCGGAATTCCAGCTGGATCAAGTCTTGCTGGTGACGTTTCAGGTGGTCTTTGCCGTTGTGATCCTATCCGGCATTCTCGGTGTAACCGCCGCCTATGCCATGGCGCGGCGCGATTTCCCCGGCAAGAAATTCGTGCTGCTGATCTTCCTTCTACCCCTGCTCGTGCCACCAATAACCTTCGGTATTCCGCTTGCAACCGTACTTTATAAATTCGGCGTCGGTGGAACATTCTGGGGTGTCGTTCTTGCCAATCTCGTGCCGACCGTACCTTTCGTCATTCTTGTCATGATCCCTTTCATTGAACAGATCGACCCCAAAGTTGAGGCGGCGGCGCGGGTTTTCGGCGCCGGAACATTCAAGCTCTTCATCCATGTGCTCCTGCCCATGTTGCTGCCCGGTGTTCTCGCCGCCATGCTTCTGGTTCTGGTGCGAACGGTGGCCATGTTCGAGCTTACCTTTCTGACAGCGGGCCCAACATCGCAAACACTCGTCGTGGCACTCTATTATTCGGTGTTCGCAGCCGGTGTTCGTTCCGTCCAATCCATCGACGCCATGGCCGTGATCTACATGGTGACTTCGCTGGTATGGCTTCTTTTGGCGCTGCGCTTCGTCAACCCCACGCAAATTGTTGCGCGCAACCGTCAACCATCCGCGCATTAGCGTGACAGACTGAACAGGAGCCTATGATGAAGATCACGGCTGTCGAGACGGTGCAGTTGCCGCACCTCAACAACATCTTGTGGGTTCAAATCCACACCGATGAGGGGATTGTGGGTCTGGGCGAGACGTTTCGCGGCGCGAATGCCGTGGCGGCCTATATCCATAGTGATATCGCACCGCAACTGATCGGGCAGAACCCACTGGAGATCGACCGGATATCCAAACTCCTGCTGGAGCCTTATGTCGGCTTTCGGTCTTCCGGCGTGGAAATTCGTGCTGCGTCCGCCATCGACATCGCGCTTTGGGATATTTTTGGCAAAGTCACCGGACAGCCAATTCACCAGCTGCTGGGCGGGTTGTCGCGCCCATCCATCCGCACCTACAATACCTGTGCAGGCTACACCTATAATAAAAGCGGTGCGCGTCGCTATATCGGCGACACGGACGAAGGCAAGGAAGGACCTTACGAGGACCAGCTTGCCTTTCACCGTGACGCGGGCGCGCTTGCCGAAAGTCTTCTTTCCGAAGGCATAACGGCCATGAAGATATGGCCGTTTGATCCATTCGCCGTGGTTTCGGGGGGAAATTTCATCCATGCGCAGGATCTGGACAAGGCTCTTGAGCCGTTCCGCCAGATACGCAATGCTGTCGGTGACAAAATGGAAATCATGGTCGAGTTCCATTCCATGTGGGACCTGACATCGGCGCTGACGATTGCGCGCGAGCTAAAGGCGTTCCGCCCGTTCTGGTCGGAAGACCCGATCAAAATGATGAATCCGCAAGCGCTTGCGGTTTATGCCCAGAAATCCGGCATTGCGGTTTGTGCAAGCGAAACAATGGCAACCCGCGCGCAATTCCTCGACGTCCTGCGCGCCGATGCGTCCGATTATGTGATGCTGGATATTTCATGGTGCGGCGGACTTTCCGAAGCGAAGAAGATCGCCACCATGGCCGAAGCCTTCCAGCGCCCTATTGCGCCGCATGACTGCACGGGACCAGTCGTTTTCGCAGCCTCCATTCACCTGTCGCTCAATGCGCCCAATGCCATCTATCAAGAGTCGGTCCGGGCCTATTACACTTCATGGTATCGCGATCTGGTCACGGTGATGCCACGGATTGAAAACGGGATGATCTATCCCTTTGAAGGGGCCGGGCTTGGCTTGGAGCTCTCCGATTTCGTTCTTAACCACCCGGATGTTATCCGCAGAAAGACAGACGCATTATGATTGGACCGTTTCACTGTATTGCCGATCTGCGCGGCGCATTGATGGAAAGCCCCGTCTGGGACGAGCGCCGGGCGAAGCTTTTTGCCTGCGATATCAATGGGCGCAAGCTTTACGAAATCGATCTTGAACATGGCCCGGTTCGAGACTGGACCTTTGAAGCCGAAGTTCCATGCGTCGCGCTTGCCGAAAGCGGCAAGCTGATCGTCGCGCTGGCACGCGAAGTCATTCTGTTCGACCCAGATAGCGGTGACAGGCAACTCCTGTGGGGCGGCTATGATGAGCCAGAAACATCGCGGCTCAACGACGGCAAGATCGGTCCCGACGGTGCGCTGTGGATCGGCAGCATGGATTGTCGCCCGACACGCGAACCTATCGCGAAACTTTATCGTGTTACTGCCGATGGGCAAGCTGCGGTCATGGCAAAGGGATTTGAGGTTTCAAACGGCCTTGCATGGACACCGGACGCGACCACGATGTTCCATACGGATTCCCGGGGACCATGGATCGACCGTTACGCCTTTGACCGCATGGCGGGCCGTATTAGCAACCAGAGACGCATTCGCGACCTCGACGAAGGTACCGGCAGACCGGACGGCGGCGCTTGCGATGCCGAAGGTGCTTATTGGAGTGCGGGTGTGTCGGCTGGTGTCCTGAACCGCTTCGATGCGGATGGAAATCTGCTCGCAAGCTTTTCGGTTCCGGTTCCTGCACCGACAATGCCTTGTTTCTGCGGTCCCGGTCTGAAGCAGATCGCGCTGACTTCGCATCGCTTGGCGCCCGCCGACAAATTGGCCGAAGCTCCGCAATCGGGCGGTGTGCATCTCGCAACCAGCACCGTTGCCGGGGCAAAAGTGGCGCGCATGAAGGGAATTTAATTGAATGAAACACCTCCTTTTGACCGGGGCTTCCGGCAATCTTGGCCGTATGCTCACCCGAAAACTGTCACAAGCCGGTTACCGTCTGCGCTTATCCGACATTGAACCATTCCCCGATGCCTTGCCCGAAGGTACAGAATTCATACAGGCGGATCTGAGCGATGCCGACGCGGTTGCCGAACTGGTTCGCGGGACCGATGCGATATTGCATTTTGGCGGTATCAGTATCGAAAAGCCTTACAATCTGATCGCCCGTGCTAACCTTCTCGGCGTTACCCATATTTTCGAGGCTGCGCGCGCTGAAAAGCAAAGGGTGATTTTTGCAAGTTCCAATCATACGATTGGCTTTTATGAACGCGATGCGGTGCTGAGCAGCGATGATCCCTTCAAGCCTGATGGCTATTACGGATTGTCGAAAGCTTATGGTGAACTGCTTGGGCAAATGATGTTCGACAAACATGGCATCGAAAGCGTTCATGTGCGCATCGGCTCCTGCCTTCCTGAACCAACCGAAGCACGACACCTCGCCACGTGGCTTTCGCAAGACGATCTTGTGCGGTTGTTGATCGGATCGGTCGAGGCGCAGGAAACCGGCTTTGCCGTTGTCTGGGGGATTTCCGCCAATGCCGGGCGCTGGTGGGAAAAGGACGATGCCAGCCGCATCGGTTATGTGCCGCAGGATGACGCCTCGCGTTTTGGCGACCTCGCCGAAACTGGCGATCCGATCACGCGGCGCTATCAGGGCGGCGCTTTCACAGCACAAGACTATACGCGTGGCGATTAGCTTTCATGCGCCGATCCGTGGGGCACAGTCACAACTAAAGCAGGCTCGCTGATAACAGGCCGGGCCGAAAAATTTCGGGGAGATATTGAAATGCCCAGAAAGCAATATGACGATCTGCGTTCTGCGCGCTGGATGTTGCCGGATGATCAGCGTTCTTCGGGCCATCGTTCCAGAACCATGCAGATGGGTTATGATCCCGTGGACTGGGAGGGCAAGCCCATCATCGCGATCATCAATACATGGTCGGATGCGCAACCCTGCCATGCCCATTTCAAGGACAGGGTCGAATGGGTCAAACGCGGCATATTGCAGGCAGGCGGCTTTCCCCTTGAACTGCCCGCTCTGTCCTTGTCTGAAAGCTACGTGAAACCCACAACAATGCTCTATCGCAACATGCTCGCGATGGAGACCGAAGAACTGTTGCGCTCGCATCCGGTCGATGGAGCCATTTTGATGGGCGGATGCGACAAGACCACGCCGGCACTCATCATGGGTGCAACAAGCGCCGGTCTACCCTTCATTTTCCTGCCCGCAGGTCCAATGCTTCGCGGCAATTATGCCGGGAAAACGCTGGGGTCCGGCACGGATATGTTCAAGTTCTGGGACGAGCGCCGCGCAGGCACCATCGGTAAGGAAGAATGGCAAGGCATAGAAGGCGGTATTGCGCGCAGCTACGGGCATTGCATGACGATGGGCACCGCGTCGACGATGACCGTGATTGCCGAAGCCATGGGTCTCTCCCTTCCAGGCGCATCGTCCATACCGGCAGCCGACGCCAACCACCAACGCATGTCGGCCCAATGCGGACGCCGCATTGTTGATATGGTTTGGGACGATTTGAAACCCAATCAGATCATTACACCTGCTGCTGTCAAAAATGCCGTTGTCGTCGCCATGGCCACCGGTTGTTCAACCAATGCCATCATTCATTTGATTGCCATGGCGCGGCGCGCAGGTATTCCACTGGAGCTGGACGACCTCGACCGCATCGGGCGCACCACACCTGTGATCGCCAATATTCGGCCGTCGGGAACGACATATCTGATGGAAGATTTCTATTATGCAGGCGGCATCCGCGCATTGATGAAACAACTCACGGACAAGCTGGATCCCACGGCTATCACCGTGACAGGTGAGGCTTTGGTGGAAGGGCTGGAGAAGGTCCAGGTCTGGAACGATGATGTTATACGTCCACTGTCCAACCCCGTCTATCATGAGGGTTCGCTGGCGGTATTGAAGGGGAACCTTTGTCCTGATGGAGCTGTTATCAAGCCAGCGGCCTGCGACCCGAAATTCCATCGTCATAAAGGCCCGGCATTGGTTGCAGACAGCTACCCCGAGCTGAAAAAGATCATTGATGATCCCGATTATCCCCTGACGCCGGACACCGTGCTTGTCTTGCGCAATGCCGGTCCACAAGGCGGACCGGGCATGCCGGAATGGGGTATGATCCCGATGCCGAAGGCACTTTTGAAGCTCGGCCTGCGCGATATGGTGCGCATTTCCGATGCTCGCATGTCGGGGACAAGTTTTGGCGCCTGTGTGCTCCACGTTGCACCGGAATCCTTCATTGGAGGGCCGCTAGCCCTGCTTAAGACCGGCGATATGGTGGAGTTGGATATCCCCGCCCGTAGCCTGAACATGCTTGTTCCAGACGAAGAACTGGCTGAACGCCGCGCCGCCTGGAAAACACCCGAACCCAAATATGAACGCGGCTACGGCTTTGTGTTTTCCAAACATGTGGAACAGGCCGACAAGGGTTGCGACTTTGATTTCCTGAAAACCGATTTTGGCCGTCCGGTTGATGAACCGGTGATCTATTAAGAGGCAGACCATGACCGATTATGTTCTCTCGGAAGAAACCCGCGCCAAACTGAAGAAAGTTTCGACGGCCTCGGTTGCTACGGCGCTTTATAAACGCGGTTTGCGTAATCAGTTCATTCAAGGTGCGCTTCAAGTGGCGCGCAAGCCCGAAAACATGGTCGGGCAGGCCTTTACCTTACGTTACATTCCCGCGCGTGAAGATCGAAACCCGATTACTGTTTTCCGCAATCCTGATCACAAACAGCGTGTTGCGATCGAAACCTGCCCACCCGGCTGGGTGCTGGTTATGGATGCACGCAAGGATGCACGTGCGGCAACCGCCGGGTCGATACTGGTAACGCGACTTGCGCTGCGTGGCGCGGCAGGCATTGTGTCCGATGGCGGCTTTCGTGACGTGACCGGAATTGGCGAATTATCCATGCCCGCCTATTGCGCAAAAGCGTCGGCGCCAACAAATCTGACTTTGCACGAAGCCATCGACATTAATGTACCGATTTCGTGCGGCGACGCCGCCGTGTTTCCCGGAGACGTGCTGGTCGGCGATGCGGATGGCGTCATGGTCATTCCGGCGCATCTTTGCGAAGAAATCGCCGAGGAGTGCATCGGGATGGAAACATACGAAGATTTCGTGCTCGAAGAGGTCAAGAACGGTGAAGCGATAATTGGGCTTTATCCTTGCACCAAGGAGAAATTCGAGCAGAAATTCCAGACATGGCGGCGTGAGAACAATCGATAGCAAAATCGGCAGTCATACTGCATGCTTTATGGCTGCCAGCATTTTCTTTTCGTCCGGACGCAAGGTCAGCACGCGCACGCCATTGCCGGTGACAGCAACTGTGTGCTCGAATTGCGCCGATAGTTTTCCGTCGCGTGTAACGACGGTCCATCCATCCTTTTCGGTTTTCACCTTGGCCGTTCCCTGATTGAGCATCGGTTCGATGGTGAAAACCATGCCTTCGCGCAAGCGAACCCCCGTACCCGGTTTGCCGAAATGCAGAACCTGCGGTTCTTCATGCATCTCTCGTCCGATGCCGTGGCCGCAATACTCGCGCACAATACTGTAATCGTTCCGCTTGGCATGACGCTCAATGGCATAGCCAATATCGCCCAGCGTGGCGCCGGGTCGAACCGCTGCAATGCCTTTCCACAAGGCTTCATAAGTCACGCGTACAAGACGGGAGGCAAACGGCGCGACGTCGCCGATCATGTAAGTCTTGCTGGAATCCGCGATATAGCCACCCTTTTCAAGCGTAATATCGAAATTGATGATTTCGCCATTAGCGATAACATCACCATGGGACGGCATTCCGTGGCAGACGACATCGTCCTTCGAACAGTTCAGAACAAAGGGATAATCATATTGTCCCTTGCTGGCGGGTCGCGCTTTCAACTCACCCTTAATGTAACCCTCAACCAGATCGTTGACCTGCATCGTTGTCATACCGGCAAGCGGTGTACGGTCCAGCAGTGTGAAAACAGAAGCCAACAACGCTCCTGAAATCGCCATCTGTTCCAATTCGGCGGGCGTCTTGGTCATGATGGCCGTACAGCCATGACCGGAATTTCCACCTGTGCGGCGCGCAACTGCATCTGCACGATTTCGTTGAACGACATATCTGGATTGGCCTGCGCCAGCATGCCGATTTTCATCCAGTATTCTGCCTGCGCGTTGATCGAACGGCACATGACATCGCTCGCCTTGCGCAATTCTTCATGCAAATCATCGGCGATCTTCACTATACCCATCGTTGGCTCCAAACTTACGGTTGATACGCATACCATATACGATTCATATATAATCGCCAATGCAATTAGTTCGCACCCTGCACGGCTGTGCATATTTTCGCAACAAACAGAACAATTGAACTATTTCTGGGAAATTCAGAATGAATTTTGCAAAACCGTTGACAGCTATCGATAAAAGGCAAAGACTGTGCACACGTTTGCAAAAACGTCGACGTGGAGGCGTCGTAAAATGGGAGGGAAAGAATGCGTTCGACATTTTTGGTTGCGGCGCTTGCCGCTGGTATTTCGTCAATGGCTTTTGCGGCCCATGCGGCTGGCAATCTCAATCTGATTTGTTCGGCAGATGTAGTGATCTGCGAGCAAATGAAAAACATGTTCGAAAAAGACACCGGCATCAGTGTAAACATGGTGCGGCTTTCTTCAGGCGAAACCTATGCCAAGGTTCGCGCAGAGGCCCGCAATCCAAAAACAGATATCTGGTGGGCGGGCACGGGCGATCCCCATTTGCAGGCCGCTGGCGAAGGGCTGACGCTCGAATATAAATCACCGATGCTTGATCAGTTGCAGGATTGGGCCAAGAAGCAGGCGGAAAGCGCGAACTATCGCACGGTTGGCGTCTATGCCGGCGCGCTCGGCTGGGGCTACAATACCGATATTCTTGCCAAGAAGCAGCTCAAAGAACCAAAATGCTGGGCTGACTTGCTGGATGCGTCCTACAAGGGCGAAATTCAGATGGCCAATCCCAACTCTTCCGGCACGGCCTATACGGCGCTTGCAACGCTGGTACAGATCATGGGCGAAGACAAGGCCTATGATTACCTCAAGAAGCTCAATGAGAACGTCTCCCAATATACCAAATCAGGCTCGGCACCAGTCAAATCGGCCGCGCGTGGTGAAACCGGCATTGGTATCGTTTTCATGCATGATGCGGTGTCGATGACTGCCGAAGGTTTCCCAGTCAAATCCGTCGCGCCGTGTGAGGGCACCGGTTACGAAATCGGTTCCATGTCCATCATTAAAGGCGCGAAGAACCTCGACAACGCCAAGAAATGGTATGACTGGGCGCTGACCGCGGAAGTACAATCTCATATGAAGGATGCCAAATCCTTCCAGCTTCCATCGAACAAGTCTGCCGAAGTGCCGAAGGAATCGCCGCGCTTCGAAGACATCAAACTCATCGATTATGACTTCAAGACCTATGGTGACCCTGCAAAACGCAAGGAGCTCTTGGAGCGCTGGGACAAGGAAATTGGCGCGCACGCCAACTGATGGGTTTTAAACCTTCGATCACCGTTTGAACGCGTTGCTGCTTCCGGCAACGCGGCTGCCTGAATGGCGTTGCCGCTAACGCCTCGCCATTCATCGCAACAATTCCAAGACCCGAAATGAAGCGGACGCACTATGGTACAGCAAAACCGCAGACTGGATATTGTTCTCGCATTTGCGCTGGTGGCCTTCGTCTTCCTGCCCTGGTATCGGATAGAAGACGGCTTTCTTGGTTTTGGCTGGCTTGGCGACCTGTTCAGCGAAAGCACAACTGCACCCGGCATCCTGCAAATCGTTGCTTTTTCCCGTCCCTGGCTCGGCGTGGCGGCGGCCCTTATGCTTGTTTGTGCATTTGCCCGCATAGCCTTGTCTGTGGGCAGGCGCAGTTCCATCTTGATCTGGGCAAGCCTTTTTGGTCTGGGGTTTCTCGTCCTTCAAGGGCTGGCTGTTGGCGGTTCCGGTTGGAATTGGACAATCAGTGAAAGTCTCTTTGGCACGCTCGCCGATGGACAACCAGCCTTTGGTGCAGGCGCAATCCTGACCTGTCTCTGCTTTTTGTTAATTTTCGCATTCGGTCTTGCCGAACGTGGCGTGATGAAAGGCGATGCTTTCGTCGTTTCCTCCATTACCTTGCTCGTCGCATTGGTAGGTGTATTTGTCTTCTACCCGGTGCTCAGCATGTTTGTCGGTTCCGTTCAGGACTTCGACGGTTCATTCAAGCCGGAGGGGTTCATCGGAAACATACAAGATTCCTCCATCTGGAGCCTCGCCTGCGTGGTGGGGGAAGGTCGCTGCGGTGTTGCATGGCGCACCTTATGGCTTGCACTGATGACGGCCTCTGGCTCGACAATCATGGGCCTTGCCTTTGCCCTGGTGGCGACGCGCACAAACTTCCCTTTCAAGAAAGGGCTTCGACTTCTCACCATCCTTCCAATCATCACGCCGCCTTTCGTCGTCGGTTTGGCCCTTACCTTGTTGTTCGGGCGCGCGGGCGTGGTCACGGAACAGATCTCCAACATATTCGGTGTCGAGCCGGGGCGTTGGCTCTATGGCTTGACCGGCATCTGGATTGCGCAGGTTCTTTCCTTTACGCCGATTTCATTTCTGGTCCTCATCGGCGTTGTTGAGGGTGTGTCGCCGTCGATGGAGGAAGCGTCGCAAACCTTGCGCGCAGACCGCTGGCGCACTTTCCGAAAGGTCTCGCTGCCATTGATGGCGCCGGGCCTTGCCAACGCCTTCCTTATCGCTTTCATCGAGAGCATGGCCGATTTCGGCAATCCGATGGTTCTGGGCGGCAGCAACGGCGTGCTGTCGACGGAAATCTTCTTTGCAGTGGTGGGTGCGCAAAATGATCCATCGCGCGCAGCTGTCCTCGCCATGGTGTTGTTGTGTTTCACGCTCACCGCATTCCTTATCCAGCGCCTTTGGCTCGCTGGCAAAAACTTCGCGACCGTGACCGGCAAGGGCGACTCAGGCATGCATGCCGCCTTGCCACACGGGTTGAAAGTCGGCGTCTACGTGCTTGTTATCCCGTGGATGATATTCACCGTCATCGTCTATCTCATGATCCTTATCGGCGGCTTTGTGCGCCAGTGGGGACTCGATAATACATTGACGCTGGAGCATTATACCCGCGCCTTCTCCATTGGCTGGACCGAGACCGGCATTGCATGGACCGGTGTTGCATGGAACTCGTTCTGGACCACGATGGAAATCTCGCTGATCTCAGCACCGCTCACAGCCGCTGTTGGCTTGCTCACCGCATATCTGATTGTTCGGCAACGCTTTGTCGGCCGCAATCTGTTCGAATTCGCATTGATGCTGAGCTTTGCAATTCCGGGCACGGTGATCGGTGTCAGCTACATCATGGCGTTCAATCTGCCGCCGCTCGAAATGACCGGCACTGCAGCAATCCTCATCGCCTGCTTCGTTTTCCGCAACATGCCTGTCGGCGTTCGGGGCGGCGTCGCTGCAATGAGCCAACTCGACAAAAGCCTTGATGAAGCTTCCCTGACCTTGCGGGCAAACAGCTTCCGCACCATTCGCAAGGTCATTCTGCCACTCCTGCGCCCCGCCATAACCGCAGCGCTGGTGTATTCCTTCGTGCGCGCGATCACATCGATCAGCGCCGTCATCTTTCTGGTGTCCGCGCAGTATAACATGGCGACATCCTACATCGTCGGACTGGTTGAAAATGGGCAATTCGGGGTCGCCATTGCCTACTCCTCAATGCTGATTGTGGTGATGATCGTCATCATCACCGGCTTTCAGTTGCTTGTCGGAGAACGAAAACTCAGGCGAGAAAATCGTGTCGCCGCTGTCACGCCGATCAAATCCGCCAATCAGGAGAAAGTAGCATGACGACGATCCGCCCCGGCTCCGTCACATTCGAGAATGTCTCCAAGAAATTTGGAAACTTCACCGCCCTGCCCGATTTGTCCCTGATTGTCGAACCGGGAACGCTGGTCACTCTGCTTGGCCCTTCAGGCTGTGGAAAGACCACCACATTGCGATTGCTTGCGGGGCTGGAACACCCAAGCTCGGGCCGCATTCTGATCGGCGGCAAGGATGTTACCAATCTGCCAGCCAATGAACGCGATGTTTCGATGGTGTTTCAGTCCTACGCACTGTTTCCACATATGAATTCGCTGGATAACGTCGCCTATGGGCTGGAATCTTCCGGCATCAAGAAAGCCGAAGCCCGCGATCGAGCAGAAGAAGGACTGAAGCTGGTTGGTTTGGGCGGCATGGGCCACCGACTGCCCGCCGAGCTTTCGGGCGGACAACAGCAGCGCGTGGCCGTGGCGCGTGCTCTGGTGCTAGAACCACAAGTGCTGCTTCTCGACGAACCGCTATCCAACCTCGATGCACGGCTTCGGCGGCGCGTGCGCACGGAAATCCGCGAATTGCAGCAACGGCTTGGTTTCACGGCAGTCTATGTAACGCATGATCAAGATGAAGCACTGGCCGTATCCGATACGATCATCGTAATGAAGGATGGTAATATTGCGCAGAAAGGCACACCGCGTGAACTCTATGAGTCACCGGCGTCGGCGTTTATCGCGGACTTCATGGGCGAGGCCAATGTCGTGCCCTGCGAAGTGATCGCCACCGAGAATAACGAGGCCGTCATACGCATTGGCGCAATGACCCACCGTGTCGCTGCGCGTAACGCCAAAACAGGGGCCGCACAACTGGCGATCCGACCGAACGCCGTTAACCTGCAGCCGCTCGCCGGAGGCGATTTTCCGGGGCGCGTGGCGCATGCCGCTTATCTTGGCGATCACATCGAGTATGAGATCGAAACCGAACATGGCAAGCTCTTCATAGTTGACCCCGAAGCGGAACAGGCCTTGCCAACGCTCACGGATGTCTCGATACACTTCAAGTCACGCGGGCTTGCGCTTATCAATCAATAGCCCGCCAAAACGTGCCGATCATCACTCTTGCCGGAAGCAAAGAATGACCAACAATCTCCAATACGACCTGGAAAAGCGGCTGGCGCTTGCCAAAGACATTGCGCAGGCGGCTGGCGCCAAGGCGCTGGACTACTTCAACAATCGCGAAGCGCTGACCATAGAATTCAAACGTGATCCCCAAGACGTGGTGTCCATTGCTGATCGGGAAGTGGAGCAGCTTATTCGCACGCTTGTTTCCGAAAAATTTCCGGAAGACGGCTTTCTGGGTGAGGAATACGGACTGAACGACGGATCATCGGGCTTTACCTGGGTTGTAGACCCCATTGATGGAACAAGCCCTTTCGTAAACGGTATGCCAAACTGGTGTGTGTCGCTTGCCGTTTTGAAAGGCGGCGAGCCTGTCATTGGCGTTATTAAGGCACCGTGTTTCGATGAGCTCTATGCATCGGCAAAAGGTCTTGGCGCGACGCTGAATAGCAAGAAACTGGCGCTCGATTCAACGAAGACTCTTCAAAACGCAGTCACAGGCATTGGCGCAAATAACTATGTCACTCCGCAAACCGTGGCGAAGATCGTCGAAAATCTGCTGGAAGCCGGTGGCACGTTCATACGCAACGGGTCGGGCGCCCTAATGATCGCCTATGTCGCGGCAGGCAGGCTTGTCGGCTACTACGAGCCTTACATGCACGCATGGGATTGCATGGCTGGGTTTTGCCTCGTGCGCGAAGCTGGCGGGTACACCCATCCATTCCCTGTGAACGGCGAGAATATCCTGAAAGGCCATCCTGTATTTGCAGCCGCCCCCGGCGCTGTCGATGATCTGAAAAAGGTCGCTGGACTTTGACACCGTGTTCCGGTGTGTGGCAACCGCGCTATTTGACCGTTTGGGGGAAAAGGAAGGTTACGCCCGCCTTTATTCCCCATTTGGGGCCTTCGTCTGGACCTTCCAGCCAGTACCTCGCTCCGAGCGACAGATTCATCGTTTGATCGCCAAGCTTCACGATCTTTGAGAATGCCCCCGACACTGGCACAGTCCATTGATCGGCTGTCCAGTCATAGTCAGCATCAAGATTTGCCGAAATTGTTCGTCCCTTGCCAATATGCCAGGCGATAAACGGCTGGAGTTCGGTTCGGTTCACGTCCGGCCTACTATCTGCCCCAAGAACGGACCAGATATGGTTTACCGAGAGGCCAGTCGTGATTGCACTTGTTTGATAAAGCAGCAAACCCGATGGCCCGAGAGAGAACTTACCAGACCCCAGCAAATCGTCTGTCGCCGTTGGGAACGAGAACTGCGGTCCAATCGCCCATATGACTGGGCCATGGGCGGACGGAGTGAAAGAGAAAGTCTGCGTTATGTCGCCGAGCCCGAAATTGCTGCCGACGTCGCCAAACGTGTTGCTGTAAACCAATGGAATATCGGTATGGGAAATAACGTTCCAGCGATCATTGAACCGCATTGGAATGACTGGTTCGATATCGAGAGAGAAGCCCCGCACCTTTCCGCTTCCACGACCAAAATCAATATCGGAATGAACTGGCACACTGATCATGAACGAAGCGGGGTTGGAGACTTTTCGCGCCAATTCATCGATATCGTCACTCGCAGACTGCGCAAATGATGGAGCCGATAAGACGAAAATACCAATCGCGAGACCCATGACATTCCGTATTGCAATGAGCATGGCTAACGCGAAGCGAAATCCCATATGCCCGACTTTCTTACCTATGCTTGACTGGACACGAGATATGCTACTTCGCTGCGGCCTGGGAGAACGCCACACCAATAATCCGGTCTCCATCCAGCTGGTAGACGAGCGACTGCTCAACTGTCGCACCTGAAACTTTGTGTTCGTTCGAATAACGCGCAAATTGCTTGGCGCTTACCTTGCCGAACCGCTTTTCGAGCGCATGTTTGTTGTCTTTCAAGGCAGGAATAGGCAATTTGAGGTTCGTCAGATCAATGCGAGGCCGTCCGCATTTCGCAGACTTGTCCTTTATAATTTCCGCCGAAATCAGATTGAGAACGGCCCCCTGACCTTTCTTCGTGTTCATCCCGTCCGAAATGAACCAGATACGACGGGGCAAATTATCGCCCGTCACCTCATAGCAAAGCCAAGCCGTTTTAAGGGATGACGTTGTATGACCGTGCACAGTCCCTCCAACGACAGCTTGGATCTCATCGAGGCTCGTTTTACCCAGCGATACATCTTTGTCGGCCAGCCGTATGAGATTGTCGAAAGGAACGCTGAATTGAACAGTAGTCGCTTTGGCCGTCTGCCCGCCCAGAACCATCGCTGGAAATCCACTCAGTTTATCATTCTGAGCATGCGTGGATGAACACGACAGGACCGCAAATATCATTCCAGCCATGCCAACCAATCCGGCGGTATTGAATGATCTGATATGCATATCCTTCTCCCTCATCAGTCACGCTGCGCGTTTCAGATACTCCATGTCCTCAAAGAGAAGCCAATCTCCACACCGGGTTAATCAGCAGACACGGTCGGTTTGTTGATCGACAATGGCATCGATAATGACAGGAAAACCGCGTCTCCTTCGGCCCGGTTTTCCGCAGCAAACTCGTGGAAATACTTCACACGAGCGGAAAGCGGTGTTTCACCCAGTTCGAAGTTCCAGCCGACAGTTGCACCAACGGCAGCCACACGTCCCTTGAATGGTGCCGCCGCACCGTCTCCACTATCACCCGATAGCTGCTGATAGTAATAACCCACCAGACCGGCATCGAATTTCGCATTGATGTGTTTTACGGCGGCCCATTCGAAATGGAACTCGTTACCGGTTCGATAGTCGGTGGCCGGATTTTCCGCATTAAAAGTTACGCCAACCGCGCCCGAAATATCCCAACCAATTGCAGGGTCAAGCCAAGTTGCGGCTGCAAACACATCCGCGCCCCAATGGTGGAAAGCGATATTGGATATCTCGCCGTCCTGATAATCGCCGATGGGCACATTGATCATGGTGCCAATCTGGTAATGGAAATTACCCGTCTGCCAGCCCAGGAAGCCGCTAACGATCGGATCACCAATGGTGAACGCCGTATCGCGCACACCTGTCGAGACCTCACCCACCCGGGGACCGTTTAAAACCACATCCGCTTCGGTTTTCTTCCAGCCGACCGGTATCGTCCCGCCAAGACCAAGATGGCCTCCGGCGATAGTTTCCGGCAGCACCCACATGACCGTCGGGACCTCAATGACCGCGGTGCCCACGACCCCAACGGCCAGCTTACCGCCAGTTGGCAGGCTTTTATCTCCGCCGAGATTCCCGCGATAATAGTAGAAATCGTTCTGAAAATAGACACCGGGTGGAGGTGTTATGCCCGCCGCTGGTCCCTTCGATCCTAACAGGTAGAAACCCGCGCCTCCTTCTGCACTCATCGCCACGGACGGAACAAGCAACAGTCCCGCAATTGAACCCAGTGACAGCGTATGAAGCGAAATTCGACCCATAACATCCCCTCGGCTACGAGCACGGCTGCTCAATATTCCGACGAATCTAACAATACTTAATTTTGGATAATTCTCGTTTCTATTTGTTTTTCACGCAATATCTAATGGGTACGTTACGGTAAATGTTGGGCTGGTAATTGCCGTTGAAGCTGACCTTAACGGAGCTTGGCTCCAAAGCGTTCAATGAACAAATGCGAAACGTGTTCGTCAGTTTTGCTCTCATCGCTTGTCCGGCTGCAACTTTGTTTGCCCGATCTGGATTTGGTCGATAATGGCATTTGTGACAATGTTTGGAACACTTAGAGCTTCCAATTTTTCACCGACTGACTGGCGTAGATTGGGATTGGATCGTGTGACATCCTGAAGTTCTTTTTGGGCATCAGCCGGTCGCAACTGAACAAGCGCAGCCAATCTAAAACCGGTTGCGAAATCATTCTGTGGAGGCAGCTGATTTGCACGAAGCAGCACGTTGTGCCAATCGCCGCGACGGGCGGCATCAAGCGCAAGCACGGTGCGCGCCTTCAATGCCATACTGTGATATTCTTGCCCGCTTTCCTCAATGAGAGCCACAGCTTGATCCCAATTCTCATTGGCGAAAAGCACCATTGCCAGCGCCGCCTTCGCCTCCAGATTATTGGGGTTAAGAGACACGGCGCGCTTACCCGCCTCCAGCGCTTCATCGATCCTGCCTTTGCGAAAATTGGCTTCCATCAAGGCAAATTCGGCGCGATCCGATCCCGGCGCGACAGCGACGGCATCTTGCGCAAGTTGCAGGCTGCGGTCCAGCACATCCTTGCTGATAATCGGCGCATTGGAGTTCACCAGCACCCGGGAAAGAGCAGCCAGGGCGTCACTCTGCCTTGGATCACTCTTTAAAGTCTGCTCAAGACACGTTTCGTCGTCCGATAGCGCCTGTCCCTTCGCCAGCGATATTTCCGCTTTGAGAACACAAATATTGCCGATGAACGGGCTCTTCACATCTGCGACCAGACGTGTATTGATCACCCCGGTGGAGGCGGCAAGCTTTTGCGATAGAGCTGAGGAAAGAGCTGCTCGCACCTGTTCTGCGGATTGCCCCATTTCCGAAGCTTCTTCGACACCAGAGCTGACAATGACGTTCTTGACCTCGTCTTTCACCTGCCACCAGATGCTTTTCATCTCACCTTCAACGCGATAGCGCATCCGAACCGTATAGGCTGGAAACCGAACCTGTGGATCAATCGATCCGCTATTGTCGGAACGAAGCGCCAGCGTATGAAAATTACCAAGTGCGATCAGCACCGAATCCCGTACATTTTCGGCCTCTATATCGAACGCGGGGTTCTCAGCCCGGAAATCATTCGCAACAGTCGGCTTTACGGTATCGACTGACCGATTTGTCAAAAAATAGACTAATGTAAAAGAAATAAGCAATACCAGACTAGCGACCGCCAAATCCATATATTTGAGATGGCGCCTTAAAGTTAATGGAGCTTGCAACGGAGGCGGAATTGGCTCGCCCGCAGAAGCCTCGTCCGAAACAGATGTATCCACGACGGCGCGGTGGTTGAACGCAAGCGCATATTTGCCTTTAGGAAGCTCGATCTCAATCGGCTTTTCTTTGCCAAAAGCTTCGTAATACTGGACCAAAGCTGCCCGCAACCGGCTGATTTCTATGCGTACAATCGGGTCAGTGGAAGGATCGAAACTATCAGGCCGCCCCAGAACATCAATCGCTATCGAATAGCCCTTGACCCCCTTCGGAACTGCCGGAAAAATGCAGATCCGCAATGTAACTGAGGATCGCCCTGCCCCGTTCGGTCGCACGAAATCGCTTATCCGCAATCAGATCGGCTAACGCGGATTTAACTTCTTGATCTGACGCTCCCCGGTCATCAAATGCACTACTATTCTGTGTCATACCACCCCTCGGGCCCCGACATTAGAATAAATTAGCGGTTTTAGGCTAAAATAGTCCCCGAAAAGCCGATGTCAATAATAACAGCTTGCCGCGAATAAGATGTTCCATTTCGGAGCATGTCCCTATTTATGTAGTAAGCAATATTGCAGTACGTCCTCTTCTATCTCCTTGCATATGGTCTCGTATTCCAGAGAAAGGGGGGTGACTCCAATTTCAGCTCTGCGCAATTTTTCCAACATGTTGCTGGCTTCGTCATAAGCCTCGAAGAGACCAATCAGCGGTTCGCCGGAAAGTTGCTTTAGCTGCGAACGGACAGATGGGAGCTTTAACATGAGTTTACTAAGCCCGCTTCTCGATGCAGAACTGAAGCTGCGACGGACTGCATCATCCTGGGTCACGTGCCACGGTTCTCCCCTCAACGGATTTTCACTGCGAAGCATGACACCAATTTGTACGAACGGCAGTACGTTACGGTAAATATCGTGGGCACTGCGCCACTTCTGCGACTCGCGCTGGCCAGCCAGATTTAACGTAAATGCCGATCACCGAGCATGTTTACAGTAACGTACTTACGCTTCCTCCGGATTTGGTCGAGCCTTCCGACGTTGCCATCGATAGAGCATCGACGACATCCCAATTTGCCTCGCAAACAGGAGTGCGGAATGTTGAATAAATCCACATTGAGGAGGCCGCTATGAAGACGCCTGTCATCCGTAGACTACTTTCAGCGACTGCTGCCTTGGCCATGACAGTGACGTCTGCGACGGTCGTTACGCCCGCTTATGCGCAGCAGGCTGCGCCCGCGGCACCCGCAGGGAAACCGAACATTCTCGTTATCTTCGGCGACGACATCGGACAGACCAACATCAGCGCCTATAGCGATGGGCTTGTCGGGTATAGAACCCCCAATATCGACCGGATTGCCAAGGAAGGCATAAGGTTCACCGACTATTATGCGGAAAACTCGTGCACGGCGGGGCGCTCAACCTTTATCACGGGCCAGGTATGCTTACGCACGGGCCTGTGCAAAGTCGGCGCGCCGGGAGCACCGGTCGGTCTTCAGGCAACCGATATCACTATCGCGCAGGCCCTCAAGCCGCTGGGATACGCAACCGGCCAGTTCGGCAAAAATCATCTTGGCGACAAGGATGAATTTCTGCCAACCCAACATGGTTTCGACGAGTTCTTCGGAAACCTTTATCATCTGAATGCCGAAGAGGAACCGGAGCAGCCCACTTGGCCGAAAGACGACAAGGAGTTTCTCAAGGCATATTCTCCGCGAGGCGTCGTGAAGGCCTCGGCTGACGGCAAAGTCGAAGATACAGGTCCGCTCACCAAGAAGCGGATGGAAATGATTGATGACGAAACCACAGCCGCAGCGATTGATTTCATTGACCGTCAGACGAAGGCAGGCAAGCCCTTCTTCACCTGGATGAACACGACCCGCATGCATGCCTTCACTCATGTTCGTGAGTCAATGCGCGGCCAAAGCGGCATGGCTTACAATGAGTATGGCGACGGCATGGTCGAGCACGATGGCGATGTCGGCAAACTTCTCAAGAAGCTTGACGAACTTGGCATCACAGACAATACGATTGTTGTCTACACCACCGACAACGGACCCAACCAGTGGTCATGGCCGGACGCTGCCACCACACCATTCCGTTCGGAAAAAGACACCAATTGGGAGGGCGCTTTCCGCGTTCCTGCAATGGTCCGCTGGCCGGGACATATCAAGCCCGACCAGGTTTCAAACGAGATGTTTTCCGGGCTGGACTGGTTTCCGACACTTCTGGCCGCAGCCGGAGACCCGGACGTAAAGGAGAGGCTGTTGAAAGGCTGGAAGCCGGACGGCAGCACGACCACTTTCCGTAATCACCTGGACGGCTATAACCAGCTCGATTATCTGACCGGAAAAGCGGATAAAAGTTCACGGAATGAATTCTTTTACTTCGATGATGACGGCAACCTGGTGGCGACCAGATTTGACGAATGGAAGGTTGTATTCCATGAGCAGCCTGCCCCGGGAGGGTTCGCCGTGTGGCAAACACCACTGGTCACATGGCGCGTACCGAAGCTGTTCAACCTTCGTATGGATCCGTATGAACGCGCCGATATCGTATCCGATCAGTATAATGACTGGCTGGTACGAAATGACTTCCTGCTTGTGAAGGCCCAGCTAAAGGCTGCCGCTTTGCTGGAAACCTTTGTCCAGTTTCCGCCGAGCCAACGCAACGCCAGCTTTAACCTTGAAGGCGTGCGTGCCCAAGTGGACAAGGCGATTGATCAGTCGTTCAAAGAACGCGGTATAGAAAAGTAACGATTTAGGCGCGCTCTTTCACTGCGCGCCTTTTCCCACCATTTCAGGACACCCGATATGGCAGCACGCGATGATATTCTGAAACTCGGCGAACGGGTTGGGCAATCCGTCATCGGGCAGGAGCAAATGGTCGAACGCCTTTTGTTGGGGGTCATTTCTAACGGCCATATACTGGTCGAGGGGCTGCCCGGTCTCGCCAAAACCCGCGCAATCAAAAGTCTGGCAAAAAACCTCGAATCCGAACTTTCCCGCATACAGTTCACGCCAGATCTGCTGCCGGCGGACGTCACCGGTTCCGAGATCTATATCTCAGACGGAACAAAGAGCGCGTTTCAGTTTCAGCAGGGGCCAATCTTCGCCAATCTCATTCTTGCCGATGAAATCAACCGCGCGCCTGCCAAGGTGCAATCCGCTTTGCTGGAAGCGATGGAGGAGCGGCAGGTAACCGTCGGCGGAAAGAGCTATCCTTTGCCGGACCTGTTCATGGTCATGGCGACCCAAAACCCGATTGAGCAGGAAGGCACCTATCCTCTGCCCGAAGCGCAGCTGGATCGTTTTCTGCTTCATATCCGGGTCGATTATCCGGACGAAGAATCCGAAGCCGCGATCATGCGTCTTAACCGCAACGAGGAACAGGAAGCTCTCAGCAAGGCTGCTTCAAAAGAGAAGGCGACGCGCCTCTCCGCACAGAGCATTTTTGATGCGCGCAAGGAAATCGGTACGGTTACAGTTTCGGAACCCGTCGAGAAATATATGGTCGCGCTGGTCTTCGCGACACGATATCCGGATCGTTACAATGCGGACCTGGCCAAGTTTTTACAGGTTGGCGTCAGTCCGCGCGGTGTCATCGGCCTTGACCGCATGTCCCGCGCCTATGCGTGGCTGAAAGGGCGAGACTTTGTCACCCCCGATGACGTAAAAGCAATCGTGCATGACGTTTTCCGCCACCGGCTGTTGTTGTCCTATGAAGCCCATGCCTCCAACACAACGCCAGACCAGATCATCGACCGCATCACCGAACTGGTGGCCGTGTCATGAAGGCTGGCGCGAGCGTTGAGACCGGCGTTTACGTAGACACTTTTGCGCTCGTCGCTCTTGAAGCTCAAGCGCGTGATGTCAGCTTCGTTCAAAAATCTCCCAGCCATCGCCAGCTTGCGGGGCGAATGCGCTCGGCGGTCCGTGGTCGTGGTCTGTCGTTCGAGGAATTGCGCGAATATCTGCCCGGCGATGATATTCGTTCTATCGACTGGCGGGTCACTGCACGCACGATGAAACCCGTCGTGCGGGTTTATAGCGAAGAGAAGGAACGCCCTGCGCTGGTGATCGTCGATCAGCGGATCAATATGTTTTTCGGCAGCAGACGCTCCATGAAATCTGTAACGGCAGCAGAATGCGCAATGCTCTGTGCGTGGCGTATTCTGGGGTCAGGCGACCGCGTCGGCGGCATCGTATTCGGCGACACGGATACCGCGCAGATCAAACCACAGCGCAGCCGCAACGCGGTCATCGGACTGGCCAGCCAGATTGCGGAGAAGAACGCCGCACTGAACGCCAGCTATGCCCATGAACCTGCGCCATCTATGTTGAATGATATTCTGCACCAAGTCAGCGCCATTGCCTATCACGACTATCTCGTGATCGTCGTCAGCGACTTCGACGGACATGATGAGGCAACCCGCGACTATCTGCTGCAGATATCAAGCCGCAATGACGTGATCTGCCTGCTGGTTTACGATCCTTTTCTGCTCGACTTGCCGACGAGCGGCGATCTGGTCGTCAGCGGAGGCACCACGCAGGCCGAACTGACCTTCGGCAAAGGATCGATGCGCAATTCCATCGACAGTTTCGCCCGCAATCGCGGGCGCGAATTTCGCTCCTGGCAACGCGAGCTCGGCCTACCGATGCTCCCCATCTCGGCGGCGGAAGAAACCGCCCCGCAACTGCGTAATCTCCTGGAAAAATCCATGTGGCGTCAAAGGAGACGATAATGGATCAGGCAACGGAGACTGCACTGCGGACGCTCCACGACATTGCTGTTCCGCCATCGGTGCCATGGTTGCCTCAGACCTGGGGATGGGCGTTGGTCGCAGTTTTGCTTTTGCTAGGATTAGCCATCCTTCTCTTCCGGTGGGTGAAACGCTATCGCCGAAATGCTTATCGGCGCGAAGCGCTTCAAATTCTCGAAAACATTTCGAACACGGCACCGGCAACAGAAATCGCCGAACTGTTGAAGCGCACGGCTTTGTCGGCCTTTCCGCGTGCCGACGTCGCAGCATTATCCGGCGGGCAATGGGTGGCTTTCCTCGAAAGCCACAGTCCCGCACCTCTTGGGACCAACCTGAAGGCATTCCTGAAGGGCCGCGAATACGAACCCGACCAACAAGCAAACGACATGCCTGTCATCGTCACTCAGGCCCGCCTGTGGATCGAGAGGCATCATGTATGAGCTCGACCATCCGTGGCTTTTGCTTTTACTGCCGCTGCCGCTGCTTTTGTGGTGGCTCTTGCCGACCCATCGCGTCTCGACCGCTTCAATCCGGCTCCCCTTCTTTAAGGATGTCGCACGAGCGGCAGGTGTTGAACCAACGGAAGGGTCGGTCATTCCGCGTCGGAGCTGGTGGCAGATTGTTCTCGACATGCTGGCCTGGTGCCTGCTGGTGCTGGCCTTGGCGAGACCGCAACTGATCGAACCACCGATGGTCAAATCCATACCGCAGCGCGATATCCTGCTGGCGCTTGATCTCTCTCAATCGATGGAGACACGCGATTTCGCGTCACCAAGCGGAGCTATGGATACCCGCCTTGAAGCGGTCAAAACAGTGGTTTCCGACTTTGTTTCGAAGCGGACAAGCGACAGGCTCGGCCTGATTGCCTTTGGTGACGCTCCCTACCCACTGGCGCCCTTCACCATGGATCATGATCTGATCCGAACTATGATCGGCTCGCTCGTGCCGGGCGAAGCAGGACCACGAACAGCAATGGGCGATTCCATCGGTCTCGCCATTCGCATGTTCGGAAAATCGAACGTGCCGGAAAAGGTGCTCATCCTGCTTTCCGACGGCAACGATACCGCCAGCAAGATGCCGCCTTTGAAAGCGGCTGAAATTGCCGAAGGCGACCATATCGTCATTCACACAGTCGCCATTGGCGACCCAAAGGCAACAGGAGAAGACAAGGTCGATACGCAAACACTGCAGGCAATCGCCGCGCAGACAGGCGGACGCTATTCCTTCGGTCAGGATCAGGCCAGCCTGTCTGCCATTTACGATATGCTGGACCGCATAACGCCGCAGGAACAGAAGGAGCTTTCATGGCGGCCACGCCGGGAACTGTTCCAGTATCCGGCTGCAATATCGTTCTTGGTCTTGGCACTCTCCCTTTGCCTCGGTTTTGTGCAGGCACGCATCGCGCGGAGAGCTTCAGCATGATCTCCGACTTTCACTTTCTGCGCCCGGTCTGGCTGATTTTGCTGATATTGCCGCTGATCATGATCTGGCTTGCCGCCCGTTCTGCCAACATCAGGCAGAAGTGGAAAAACATGATCGCGCCGCATCTGCTCGACCGACTGGTGATCGAAGGCGATAGTAAGCGGCGTCTTCAACCGGCAACACTCCTTGCGCTCATCATGGCAATCATGATCCTCGCAATTGCCGGTCCCAGTTGGGACAAGGAAACGCCTCCCTTTGTACACGACACGGCGTCACTGGTGATCGCAGTCGATCTTTCACAGACAATGGATGCGATTGACATCAGCCCCAGCCGCATCGAGAGAGCCAAGCTTAAAATTCACGACATTCTGGAAAGCAGGGCTGGCGCCAGAACCGCCGTGATCGCTTATGCGGGAACGACTCATCTCGTCCTGCCGCTCACGGATGACGCCGATTTGATTGAATCCTATACCGATGCCCTTTCAACCGGCATCATGCCGCGTCCGGGCAAAGATACGGGTACGGCACTGGATCTTGCATCCAATCTTCTGAAAGAAGACGGTTCACC
This sequence comes from Ochrobactrum teleogrylli, assembly GCF_006376685.1. Classification (GTDB taxonomy): domain Bacteria; phylum Pseudomonadota; class Alphaproteobacteria; order Rhizobiales; family Rhizobiaceae; genus Brucella; species Brucella teleogrylli. The sequence continues at coordinate 208,556 of NZ_VEWL01000008.1, forward strand.
CGGCACGATACTGTTCATGACGGACGGCGTTGAGGCCTCCGCGATTAAAACGCTCGGTGATGAGCGCAATGATGGCGTCGTAGTGCTAGTTATCGGCACCGCAAATGGCGGACCGATCAAGACCGGCGACGGCGGCTTTCTGTCCTCCGATGGTGGTGCACGCCTTGTTACCAAGCTCGACACCGAAAGCCTTGCGCAACTGCGCATCTCGAACTCAATCGCGGTCACCACAGTCACCGACGACGATGCAGATGTTCGCTGGATCGCCGAACAGATAAAGGGAAATTTTGCGCAACAGCAATCCGACAAGGAAAGCCGTTGGCGCGACAGCGGATGGTGGTTTCTCATCCCCGCCGTGCTGCTATTCGCATTCACATTCAGACGCGGCTGGGTTGTGCGGTTGGGAAGCGTTGTCATTGCCTTGCATCTGATCGGCAACGATCCGGCACACGCTGGGTCATTCGAAGATATGTGGCTGACGCCGGATCAACAGGGACAAATCGCTTTTCGTAAAGGCGATTTTTCCAAAGCTGCCAGTACTTTTCGCGATCCCATATGGCGTGGTGTCGCCGCATATCGGGCTGGGAAATATCAAGATGCAATCAACGCTTTCGCCATCATCGATAGCCCCGACAGTTGGTACAATCAGGGCAATGCGCTCATGCATTTGAAGAAGTACGCGGAGGCTGTCACGGCCTACGAAAAGGCGCTTCAGGCGAAGCCCGCATCGGAAGACATTCAGGCCAATCTCGCGACAGCAAAACGCCTCTTGCTCGCGCAGCAGAAGGAAGATCAGGACCAGGAGGAAGCACCGAACCTGAAGCCTGATAGTGTCCAGTTTGACGATAAGGGCAAGCAAGGCAAAGACGCCGAAATTGCCATGTCCGAGCAGACATCTCAGATGTGGATCAAGAATATCGCTGTCAGCCCGGCAGCCATGCTGGCGCGTCGCTTTTCCATCGAAGCGAGAGGCGACGCCAAATGAACATTTTGTTTCGGCTTGTCCTTTTCATCCTCTTGGTTTCACCTGCACTATTCATCAATGATGCTACAGCGCAGGAACCCATGGTCCGCGCAAAAATTGAAGAAACGGGCACTATCGTGCCGGGGCAGCAAGTCCACCTTGTGCTTAATGTACTTGCTCCGGGCTTTTTCACCTCACCGCCGCAATTTCCTTTATTTGCGCTTCCGCATGCCTTGGTCACTTTGCCGGACGAACGGTCCCAGAACACCAATGATACGATAAATGGCGTTCAGTTCAGTGGCATTCAAAAGCGGTATTCCATCATACCGCAAGTCAGCGGCAGTTATAGCATTCCAGAAATTCAGATTTCATTTGATTACCTTGAGGATGGAGCCCCGAAAAAAGGCACCGTGAAGAGCCAGCCGCTAACTTTCACGGTCGGCGCTGCACAAAATAAAGGGCAGCCGCAATTTGCCGCGGGATCGCTGGAACTGTCACAAAGTTTCGACCGGCCGCCGGATAAATTACAAACAGGAGATGCGCTGGTCAGAACCCTGACCATTACCGCCACAGATACCGTAGCGATCACCATCCCGCCCATCAATATTGGAACTCCAGAAGGGCTGGACCAGTATGTCAAACCGGCGACAGTCGCAGATAACGTTTCAGTCGGGCGACAAACTGCGAGCCGTCGCATCGAAACCATCGTCTATACCGCTTCCAAACCCGGAACCTTCACCTTGCCTGCAATTTCGTATCGCTGGTTTGACGTGAAATCACAGCAGGTTCAGACCGCCACATTACCGGAAACAACCGTGACCGTCACCACAGGCGCCACGAAATCTGCCACGCCCGTTGAACCCGCCAGTAAAGGCACGCTTAACGGCAAGTTCCTTTGGACATTGGCAATAGCCGCGCTTCTGATCGCCGGCCTTTTAGCCATCGCGATGCGGTATAGGTCTCGGTTTGTCGACGTGCTGCGCCGATGGAATGAGCAGCGCCGGAATTCGCTTCATCATCAAAGACGGCAGACCCTCCGCATTATCAGTACAGGCGATTACGCCCGGATAAATGCGGCACTGGAAGTCTGGTCGCGCCGTCTTGGTTACTCTTCCATCCATGATTGGGCCGCAGCCGCGAACGACGGGTCGCTTGCCGCACAGGTCGAAATTCTCCAGCGGCAGCTATACGGAAAGGGCCACTCCGGGGAAATCGACCGGCGCGTTCTTGCTCACGGCGTTATGAACCGCCTTTCGCATAAACACGCCACAAAACCACCCGCGCTTCTGGAACTGAACCCGTGAAGCTACCCGATTTACCGTAACGTACTTCTCGCCGGAGTAGCGCAAAGGCAAGCTTTCCATAATTTCGCGGAGGATGACGATGGGTATGGACGCTTCGAGCAAACGTTATTCCGAGCAGTTTTCAGACGAAATGGCCTGGATACCGGGGGGCACATTTCTGATGGGGTCCGACAACCATTATCCCGAAGAAGCGCCACGCCATCCCGTGAAGGTGGACGGGTTCTGGATTAGCACGACACCTGTTACCAACCGACAGTTTTCGCGCTTTGTCGACGAAACAGGCTATATCACGATGGCCGAGAAAGCGCCGGACCCGAAGGACTATCCGGGCGCGCTGCCCGAAATGTTGCGCGCTGGGTCTCTTGTGTTCACGCCCCCAAAGCGGGTCGAGGGCCGGGATATCGGCCAGTGGTGGAAATTCAAGTTCGGAGCGAACTGGCGTAAGCCATTGGGCGGGCTCAGCGATCTACGCGGCAAACTCGATCATCCAGTCGTCCATGTGGCGCACTGCGATGCCCTTGCCTATGCACAATGGGCAGGTCTTGATCTGCCGACCGAAGCCGAGTTCGAGTTCGCGGCCAAGGGGGGCTTTGAAGATCTGGAATATGCATGGGGCGACGAACTCATGCCGGGCGGCGTTGCCATGGCCAACACCTGGCAAGGCATTTTTCCCGTGAAAAGTACCAAGCCCGCCGGACGCGAACGAACCTCGCCAGTGCGGTCGTTTCCAGCCAATGGTTATGGCGTTTACGACATGATCGGCAATGTCTGGGAATGGACGAATGACTACTGGACGTCCCGACATGCCGAACCAGCGGCAAGCCCGTGTTGCATCCCGCGCAATCCACGCGGCGGCGAAGCTCTCGCAAGTTTTGACCCGCAGCAGCCCGCCATTCGCATTGCCAGACGTGTTCTAAAAGGTGGTTCTCACCTCTGTTCACCCGACTATTGCCGCCGTTATCGCCCGGCGGCGCGACATGCAGAGCCCGAAGACACTTCCACCAGTCATGTCGGATTCCGGTGTGTGAAAAGACCAACAAATTGAGGGGAATTTCATGCGTTTGTTTGCGCAGATTTTACTGATCGCCACGCTTCAAATCTCAACCTCCGCGTGGGCTGAAGACCTCGCCTCCTGGAACGATGTCAAATCCAAACAGCAGATCGTTGATTTCGTCGATAAAGTGACAAAAGAGGGAAGTAAAGATTACGTAGCGCCTGCGGACCGGATCGCTGTCTTCGACAATGACGGCACGCTTTGGACCGAGCAACCCTATTACTTCCAGTTGGCCTTCATGCTTGACCGTGTGAAGGCGTTGGCGCCCGACCATCCGGAGTGGAAGACAACAGAACCGTTCAAATCCATCCTGACCGGTGATCTGGCCGGCATTGCCAAAAGTGGCGAGAAAGGTGTTGTGGAGCTTGGGATGGTGACCCACGCTGGCATGACGACCGACGTATTCAACAAAATCGTCACGGAATGGTATACAACGGCCAAGCACCCAAAGACGGGCAAGCCATTCTCGGAAATGACATTCCTTCCCATGCGCGAGCTGCTTGATTATCTCCGCACTCACGATTTCCAGACATTCATCGTGTCTGGCGGTGGTGTGGAATTCATGCGCCCCATGACGGAGAAGGCTTACGGCATACCTTCGCAACAGGTCATCGGCAGCAGTATCAAGACGCAATACGCAATCGAGAACGACCAACCCGTGCTGAAACGCCTGCCGGAGATCGATTTTATCGATGATGGTCCCGGCAAACCTGTCGGCATCAATCGGGTCATCGGCAAAAGGCCGATTTTCGTCGCGGGCAATTCGGATGGTGATTACGAAATGCTGCGGTGGGGCACTGCCTCCCCGAACAGCCTTGGTATCATCGTCCATCACACGGACGGAGACCGGGAATACGCCTATGACCGGCAGTCCTCATTCGGAAAACTGGACAAGGCTTTGACCGAAGCTCCGGAGAGAAATTGGGTAATCGTCGACATGAAGAATGATTGGAAGAAGATTTATGCCTTCGACTAAGCCTCTCGTTCCCCATGCATCATCCGCAATCCATAGTCATTCGAGGAGGACTCCAATGCCGCTCAACAGGCGCATTCTCCGATGTACAGCAAGCGGGTTATTTCTGCTCGGCATGATTACCATATCTGCCGCACAGGAGGGCGAGGCCGCTTCCGACAGGATTGAACCAGCTTCAATCCAGGCCTTAGAGAATATGGGCAAGCATCTGCAATCCTTGCAGAAATTCTCCCTGAACTCCCAAACCAGCGTGGACGCGGTTCTGGATACCGACCAGAAACTGGAGATCGGCGGCGAGGTATCCTATGAGGTGGAAAGACCGAACAAGCTCCGCATCGACCTGAAAACAGACGTCGTGCAGGGTGAATTCATTTATAACGGAACAACCCTCACCTACGTCTCTCCGAGCAACAATACCTATGCTCAAGCTCCCGTCCCCGCGACAATCAAAGAAACGCTGGAGGAAGCCGCCCAGAAGTATCATTTGACGTTCCCACTGGCGGATCTGTTCGCCTGGGGTACGCCGGACGCGCCCATCGACAAAATCGCCGAAGGATTTCACGTCGGCAATGCAATGGTGAACGGGAAGCCGACAGATCATTGGGCTTATCGTACCGGAGACCAGGACTTTGAAGTGTGGATTGCATCGGACGGCCCACCCTTGCCTCTCAAGGTTTCACTGGTGGATCGTGACGACCAAACCCGTCCGCGCATGACCGCCGTTCTCAATTGGAACGAAACACCCGATATTCAGGCGAGCGCTTTCGAATTCACACCGCCGGCTGATGCGCAAAAGCTCCGCTTCCTGGAAGAGGGGAACCAGCAATGAAACTCTTTCGTGTCACGATAGGAATTTTGTTTGCCACGGCGATGATTGCCCCCCAGATTGCCGAGGCTCGTGGTGGCTTTGGCGGACGCATGCCGCGTATGAATTTGGGCGGCGGCGGGATGCACGGGTTCGGTGGCGGCTTTCATGGCCCCCGGATGGGCGGTTTCAACGGGCCAGCCCATTTCGAGCCGCGCTTTAATCCGTCCATGCCGCGCACGTGGGGTGGCAATATTCCGCATGCGAGAACGGGGCCAAGTCCGCATCCAGCGCACCACCCTGCGCCTGGTCCACATCCCGCTCCGCATCCTGCTCCACACCCAGCGCCGAAACCACATCCCGGCCCTGGGCCAGCCCCGCATCCCGGACCGGGTCCCGCGCCTCATCCGGGGCCAGGACCGCATCCTTTACCACCGCCACCACCACCTCCTCCACCACCGCCGGGTCCATATTGGCCGGGCTATTGGAATGGCGGTTGGGATCCGGCAGCAGCGGCCATTGTTGGCACAGCCGCAGCCGTGGCCATCGGTTCGGTCATTGCCAATGTTCCACCAGATTGCACAAACGTCGTGGTCAACGGCATAAGCTACAAGGACTGCAACGGAAACTGGTTCGAGCCAAAGTATAACGGACACAGTGTCGTCTATGTCGCGGTGGCTCCGCCGAAGTAGTGTTAGTTCTGGTCACCCGCTTCGCCGTGGCAGGCGAAGCGGATGACGTTCCAACAGAAATGCTGGTGCGCGTTCTGCGACCCATTTCAATATCGGCGTTATATCAATCTGCGCTGCTTCTCACGCTCTCTCAATAACGCGAATGCGCTGCCCGCCGCCAATGTCGATGAATTGCGTGGGCGGTGGTATCTGGTGGACATCATGCCCGCCAAAACCCTGCGGATAGAACATATAGCCTTCTGGCGCCGGCGGCGCTGCGCCATCGTCGAGCAGACGCCCACCGGAAAGTTCGGTCATCGGATCGGGAATAGCTGAGATCAATCGCCTTGTGTAAGGGTGGGTGGGGTTGGAGAAAATCCGGTCCCATGGCCCGCTTTCGACGATTTGCCCGAAATACATCACCGCCACGCGGTCGCTCATATGCTCCACGACGCTGAGATCGTGGCTGATCATGATATAGGACAGGCCAAGCCTTTCCTTCAATTCCAGCAACAGATTGATGATCTGCGCGCGAATGGAAACATCAAGTGCCGAAACAGGCTCATCAAGGACAATCACCTTCGGATTGAGCAACAGCGCCCGCGCAATGCCGATGCGCTGACGCTGACCGCCGGAAAACTCATGCGGGAAACGTTTCGCATGCTCAGGTTTGAGACCGACCAGACGCAAAATATCTTCAACCCGCCCGTCAACTTCGCTGCGCGATGCCACCCCATGCAGCCGCAAAGGCGCAGCGAGTGATGTATAAACGGTCTGGCGCGGATTGAGCGAAGCGAACGGGTCCTGAAACACCATTTGCGCCATTTGCGAGCGCTCAAGCCGCGATGGCTCGTTCTTGCCAGTGATCGGACGGCCTTCAAAGTAAATCTCGCCGCTCGTCGGCTTTTGCAATCCGACAATTGAAAGCGCGAGGGTGGATTTCCCACAGCCGGATTCGCCAACGATCGACAGGCACTCGCCCTTATTGAGCGTCAGGCTGAGATTGTTGACAGCGCGCAGCAACTGCCCGGAACGGCTGAATAGTCCACCGCTGACGGGAAAATAGACGCATAGATCGTCAATAGTAACGAGCGCATCGGTCGTCTGGGTTGAACGCATGTCATTCATGATGAAAACACCTCACCACACCCATATCCTGAAGCGGAGTCCAGCCGGGCTTTTCCGCACGGCATATTTCGGTTGCGCGTGTGCAGCGCGGTTCGAACCGGCAGCCTTTTGGAAAGGCGGAAATAGATGGCACGACGCCTTCGATTTCCTGAAGTCGCCGTTGACCTTCCTTCTGGCGCGAACCGAGTTGTGGCAGCGATGCCAGAAGTCCGTGCGCATAGGGATGCGACGGATGTCGGAACAGCCCCGCCGTTATGCGCTCCTCGACCAGATGCCCGGCATACATGACGCCGACACGACGGCACATTTTGGCAATGACGCCGAGATCGTGGCTGATCATCAGCACAGAGGTTCCTCTGGCGGTGCAAAGGTCCTGCATCAGACGCAGAATTTCTGCCTGTACCGTCACGTCGAGTGCTGTGGTCGGTTCGTCGGCGATCAAAAGATCGGGATCACAGGCCAGCGCAATCGCAATCATCACGCGCTGGCGCATGCCGCCCGACATCTGATGGGGATAGCTTTTGACCCGTTGATCGGGTGCCGGAACCTGAACACTTGCAAGCGCTTCGACGGCCCTGCGTTCAGCCTCATGCCATGTCGCGCCCTGATGCAGCACAAACATTTCCGCGATCTGCCGCCCTACCGGCGATAGGGGGTTGAGTGCCGTCATCGGCTCCTGGAAAATCATGGCGATACGATTGCCCCGCAGCTTGCGCATCTCGCGGGACGGCAGGGCAGCCAGATTCTGCCCTTTAAAGCGTATGGCGCCGCCGGTAATCGCCAGCGGTTTGCGCAGCAAGCCGATCATCGACAAAGCCGTGATACTTTTGCCGCAACCGGATTCCCCCACGAGGCCAAAGGTTTCACCCGCGCCAATGGTGAAAGACACGTCTTCCACCACATTGTGTCGGGAAGAACCGGAAACGATATCAATGCGAAGGTTTTCCACCTCCAGAAGTGTTTCTTCGCTCATACCTTGCGTGTCCTCATATGCGGGTCGAGCCAGTCGCGCAGCCCATCGCCAAACAGATTGAGGCCGAGCACGGTGAAGAAAATCGCCAGACCCGGAAAGATTGCCGCCCATGGCGCGCTGACGATCAGTTCGCGCGCGTCGGTCAACATATTGCCCCAGCTTGGATCTGGCGGGCTGATACCGAGCCCGAGATAGGAAAGTGCCGCCTCTGCAAGGATGGCGTCGCCCATTCCAAGCGTGCCGATAACGAGGATCGGCCCGATCATATTCGGCACGATCTGCGTGATCATGATGCGAATATCGCTGTAGCCGAGCATCTTTGCAGCCTGCACATAGCCCTGCTTCTTAAGCGAAAGCGTTGAGCTGCGGGCGATGCGGCACGTCCATGACCAGTTGGTCAGCCCAAGCGCCAGTAAGAGACTTGGGAGACCGGGACCGAGAACCGCCATGATGGCCAGCGCAAAGATCAGCGACGGGATTGCAAGCATCAGATTGGTCAACCCGTTGACAAAATCATCCCACCAGCCGCCGAAATAGCCAGCCGATATGCCAAAGCTAAGACCGATCACCGTGTTGATGCACTGTGAGACGATACCAACCGTCAGAGACACTTGCGCGCCATAGAGGATACGCGAATAGACGTCTCGCCCCTGTGCGTCGGTCCCGAACCAGAACTGGGCATCGGGCGGCAGTTCGGCATTCATCAGGTCGGCATCAAGAACCGGATTATAATGCGCCAGCAGCGGTGCAAAGACTGCCGCCATCAAAATGATGATGCATACCAGCCCGCCGAATATGAGATTGAAACGGAGCTTCATGGGCGTCACTCGTGGCTGATACGCGGGTCGATGACCGCGTAGAGAATGTCAACGATCGTATTGATGACGAGGAACCATAAAACGATCACGAGAATTGCACCCTGCACCACCGGGATATCGCGCAGCGAAACACTGTCGATCAATAATGAACCAAGCCCCGGCCAGGAGAAAAGCTTTTCCACCACCACGGCCTGCCCCATCATCGATCCGAATTGCAGACCGATGGTCGTGATGATCAGCACCAGCGCATTGCGCATGACGTGCCATTTCACCAGCCTGAAACTGTTCATGCCCTTTGAACGCGCCGTGCGGATAAAATCGGCCCCCATCACTTCCAGCACAGCTGCACGGGTGGTTCTCGCCAGCAACGCCAAGGGCGCAACGCCCAAAGTCAGAGCAGGCAGGATGATATTGCGTATGCCTCCATCGCCGTAACCGAAGCTTGGTAACCAGCCGAGTGTCAGCGCAAACAGATACATCGCCAGCAAACCAAGCCAGAATTGCGGCATGGAAAGGCCCGACACCGCGCCGATCATGGTCGTGCTATCGAGTATGCTTCCGGGCTTGAGCGCGGCCAGAAAGCCCAGCGGCACACCAATCAAAATCGCAAGTCCCATGGCCGCAAAAGCGAGCTTCAATGTCGGCCACATGCGCTCCTGAATAAGCGAAACAACGGGCTGCCGCGAGCGATAGGACGTACCGAGATCGAACTGCGCCAATTGCACGAGATAATTGCCAAAACGCACGTGAACGGGTTTGTCGAGACCGAATTCCTGCGTGATCTTTTCGACCAGTTTCGGGTCGCTCATGCCTTTGCCACTGGCGACGAGGCCGGAAGCAATACTGCCCGGAACAACGCTGAATATGACGAAGACCAGCAACGATACCGCCAGAACTGTCGGTATCATCTGCAAGACGCGGCGGACAATAAAATAGAGCACGCAGTCCTCCTTTCGGATCAGCGATGAAACGCTGGAGCAAAGGGGATTTGTGGCCCGCTCGAAAAAGAGCGGGCCGGTCCATGGAGGCTCGGATTAACGACCCGACGGAACCGTGTCGTCGACCCAAAGCTTTTCATAGGACTGAATTGCAATCTCTGCCGCATTTGGCTGCAAGCCATGCAGCCATGGCTGATGCGCCATGACAGCCTTGTTATAGTTGAAGAACCAGACCGGCGCTTCGTCCTGCAACAGATTGTTGGCTTTCTTCAGAAGCTCATTCTTCTCTTCGTCGGTTTTGGCGGCTTTCGCGGCATCGACAATCTTGTCGAATTCCGCGTTGGAGAACTTCTGATAGTTACAGGCCGACTGCGGTGTCGTGGAATAGAAGCACTGCATCGCCGTCAATGCGTCCGGGCCGCTTTCCAGCGACCACATATAGGCCTGGAAATTACCGGCCGGAACCACATCGGCAAGAACCGATGCTTCGACAGGCTTTGCCTTCACCTTGATCCCAACCTTTGCGAGCATCGGAATGATGGCCTGAACAATGGTCAAGCCCCAGCTTTCATTCTGCGTGGCAGTGAGTTCAAATTCGAAACCATCCGGATAACCGGCCTCTGCGAGCAGAGCCTTTGCCTTCTCAGGATCATAGGGGTAGGGCTTGGCATCCTTGTCGAAAGCAGGCGACGAGTTCGGGAGCCAGCCAACCGCACGGTAAGCCTTATCCTTGACGAGACGCTTGATGATCAGATCACTGTCGATGGCGTAATTGATGGCTTGGCGAACACGCTTATCCTGAAACGGCTTAAAATCGGGATTGAAACCGACCGCGCGCGTATAGGCTTCAGCAACTTCGAGCATGTTTTTGCCAAGTTCCGGATCCGCGCGATAGGTGCTGTATTGTGCCGGCCCGAGCACGGCCACATCGATTTCCTTGTTGCGAAAGGCAACATCGCGCGCTGCCGCATCGCCCATGATCATGATATTGATCTTGTCAGCGTAGGGCTTGCCGTTATCGTAATATTTGTCCCACTTCTCGACCGTCAGACGCGAGCCGGGCACATATTCGGCAAACTTGTAAGGTCCAAGACCGATCGGATGGCGCTGAAACTCTTCGCTGTCGCCCTGTCCCACAGGATAGATTGCGGTATTGTTGCGCATGAACTGGAAGCCCGGATCAATCGGCTGCTTCAACGTGATTTCCAGCGTGTGATCGTCGATCTTCTTCAGACCCGAAATTTCCTTGGCCTTGCCCTGTGCATAATCCTCAGCGCCCTTGATTTCCGCTATATAGCGCGCTGGAGGCATGGCCTTCTTCGGGTCCATTATCCGGGTGTAGCTCCAGATAATATCGTCTGCCGTCAATGGCTTGCCGTCATGAAAAAATGCATCCTGACGCAGCTTATAAGTATAGACGAGCTTGTCGTCCGAAACACCTACATCTGTCGCCAGCGCCAGAACCGGCTTGTTCAGATCCGCATCCCAGTCATAGAGCGTGCGATGAATGGCCTTGGCGTAGAATTCGTCCTGTGTTGCAGGCGATGCCTGAATATCCAGTGTCGAAAAACTGTCGCCATAAGGCGCAACGAAGTTGACGACGCCTCCCGAGCGCGGCGTATCGGCAGCAAAGGCCGCAGTTCCGGCCAACAATGCGACGGACGCCGCCGCAAGCAACGCAAATTTCCTCATGATCTTCCCCTTTTGATTTTTGTAGATCGGATGAATGAACGTATTCAGGCAGCGCAACCGAGGCTTCGCTGCCTGTTCTCCCTACGAACGTTCGAACACCACTTCACCTTCGCGAAGGGTGAGCACGCAATGCGTATCGTTGAGAATTTCCTTCGGCTTCGCGGTGAGCATATTGCGCGAAAAGACTGCAATATCAGCCACTTGTCCCGGGATCAGTTTGCCTTTTACGGTTTCTAACTTCTGCGAAAACGCGCCATATTCCGTATAGACCTGAAGAGCCTCTTCAATGGTCACACGCTGTCGCGCATCCATCACCGTTCCCTTGCCCGTTTCGCGCGTCAGCATCGAATAGATGTTGGGATAGGGATTTGGATGACAGACCGGCGCATCGCTTCCCGTTGCCGGTTTGAAACCAAGGTCTTTCCACGTCTTGAGCGGATAGCTTGAAAGAGCCCTCTCCTCGCCCAAAACTGAAATATAGGCATCCCCGAAATCATAGATGAAGACTTGCTGCGGACATGGATAAATGCCCGCCTTCTGCATGCGCGCATGCTGTTCCGGCGTTGAAAATCCGCAATGCTCGATGCGATGACGGCGGTTCGGGTCTGGATAGGCGGTCAAAGCTTTCTCATAAGCGGTGATGAGTTGCCCGATGGCAGCATCACCAATCGCGTGGCAGGCAAGCTGAAATCCCTTCTTGTGCGCATCAAGCACAAGTGCCTCAAGCTCCGCATCGGGCAAAATCTGCACGCCAATATTGTTGTCGTCACCCAGATATGGTTTGCTCATCCAGGCCGTGCGACCGCCCGCAGAACCGTCGAGGAATATCTTGACGGCACCAACCGTCAGCATGTCATCACCGACACCGGAGACCAGCCCGGCCTCATAGCATTTTTCAACGATTGACGGGCCCGGATCGCCCAGCAGTACCAGCCACGTTCGCACCGGCAAACGCTTTTGCAGCTTGGCAATATTATAGGCGCGAATTTCGTCGAAACCTGCAACCTGCCCGACCGCTGCATCCATGACGCTGGTAATGCCGTAAGAAAGCAGCAGATTGCCTGCTGCTTCGATAGCTTCGATCATTTCCTCTGTCGTCGCGGTCGGGATGGCCTTGCGAACCGCGCCTTGCGCATTTTCGGCAACCATGCCGGTCAGCACGCCGTTCCGCTGCTCGATCAAGCCGCCGTCGGGAACCGGAGAATTTTCATCGATCCCTGCAAGTTCGAAGGCCTTCGAGTTGAAGATCGAAACGTGACCGCAGGCGCGCACGAGCATCACGGGATGGTCTGGCGCAACCGCATCAAGTTCCGATTTATGCGGATGACGACCAATATCCAGCTTGGTCTGGTCGTAGCCGCGCGCCTTGATCCAGGTGCCCGGAGGAACAGAAGCCGCCGTTTCGCGGATTGCATTCAGAAGACTTTCCAGCGTGGGTGCGGCATCAGCCGTTGCATCAATCCATTTGAGCGTCAGCCCGACCGATATCAGATGAAGATGAGAATCGTTTAGTCCCGGTGTGGCGAAACGCCCTTCCAGATCGATCAACTGCGTCTTATCGCCCTTGAGGCCCCAGACCTGATCTTTAGTGCCGGTGGCAAGCACTTTGCCTTGCCAGATTGCCAGGGCTTCGACTGTACCCTCTTCGTATCCACACCAGATCGTGCCGTTATAAATTATGGTATCAGCACGCAATTCGGGCATTACAGACATTCAGCGATCCCCTCCCTAAGTCACCGCTTTCATAGAACTATTGAGCAGAGTTCCATTGATGGATCAACCGTTCAAGCCGTGGATTTTGCAAAATTTGTGGGAGCAATTTGAGCAAAATGACGAACCCGTCGACGGTTCGCCGAAACTGCCGAGAACCGCGGCAATCCATCTTCCAAAAATGGAAGCTGGCTAGCACTACTTTGGCAGTTTAGATTCTCGGGCGTGTGCCAGCAGCTTCTGACAGTGCGGGCATCTGCCGGGTGGCG
>NZ_VEWL01000009.1 GCF_006376685.1 Ochrobactrum teleogrylli
CGAAAGCTCGCAACCATTCTTAACACCATCCTGCGAAGGCGAACTCCTTGGACCTCTCAACAACACGGTTGCTGAGGAGGCCCGTAGGGCCGTCTCGAAGGATCGCCCTTCGAGGCTGCGCTTCGCTCCGCACCTCAGGGTGAGGGGTGTGGCGCTTGATAAAGAGGTCAGAAGAGCGGCGATAAAAAAGGCGCGCTGGGTGATTGAGATTCTGGTGATGACGAGACGAAAATGGTGTTTCTCGAGAACCGGAGCGGAGTGTACTTTAGGGTACATGAGCACCGGAAGCGAAGAGAAGCGCCATTTGCAGGCCGTCAGCGCCTGAATATCATTCGCCCCGGGGCCAGGTATCCGACAACCGATACCCCCCGGGAAACGGATCGCTCGGATCGAGCATCAGCTGCGCGGTGCCGGTCACCCATGCGCGACCGGAAATGATCGGGCTGATGGCGGGCTTGCCGCCAAGTTCCAGCGCTCTGTCCAACCGGCAATGAAATTCCGTACCCAGTACGGATTTGCCGATGAAGCGCTCGCCCACTTTCATCTGGCCCTTGGCGTGCAGCACAGCCATTCGCGCCGAACATCCCGTCCCGGTCGGCGAGCGGTCCAGCTTGGCCGGACGGATAGCTACCGTGTTCACGCCGGTCAGCACATCGCCGTCGCGCGTGACCGGCTCGGTGATCTGGCAAAACGAAATGTGGTTCCAGTCCTTTTCCGGGTGACGAAAACCGAGTTGCTCATTGGCGGCCTTGGTGATCCTCACGCCGATCTCTGCCAGTTCCCGCGCCTGACCCGGCTCGATCTTCATGCCGATCTCAGCCGCATCGATAATGACAAAGCTGTCGCCACCATAGGCCGTATCGACGGTGAGGGTGCCTAGTCCTTCGACTTCAAGCGCAGCATCCAGCCGGTCCGCGAAAGACGGCACGTTGCGCACGCTGATACGCTCGGCCTTGCCGTTGCGACACTCCGCTTCCACCTCGATAAGCCCGCCCGGCGCTTCCAGCACCATGCGCGTTACCGGTTCCTGCATCGGGATGATGCCGCTATCAAGCAGCACTGTTGAAACGCAGATCGAGTTCGAACCCGACATGGGCGGCGTATCGGCAGGTTCCATGATGATGAAGCCCATCTGCGCGCGCGGATCTTTCGGCGGCACCAGCAGATTGACATGACGAAACACCCCGCCGCGCGGTTCGTTCAGCACGAAATTGCGCAAGCTCTCGTCGCTGGCGATGAAACGCGACTGTTCCCACACTGTTTCGCCCGGAGGCGGCGCGACACCACCGACGATGACATCGCCGACTTCGCCCTCCGCATGACAGCCGACGATATGGATGACCTTGGTGCTGCGCATGGGAACCTCGCAAAATACAACACGTATATTCCTATCCAGACGCTGTGCCGGTCAATCATTTATCGGACGATGGATGGCTCATTCGCGACAGTTTTGAAAACTGGTTTCGAGGCATGCCGCGAAGTTGGAATTTACTTCCCAAGATGTGTTGCTCTTTTAAGCGGGTCTGATATCCATGTGCTGCTAAATTGTGCAGATCGATGCGCAACCCGCTTGGCTCCGGATCAGTTTCAGGAACATGCAAAACGTTCCCCATTGAAATTGAACAACCCGAAAAGCTGGGGCGCCGTTGTTTTGAAAAGCAACGCGCGGCTCTTAGCCGGCATGGGACGGTCGATGATCGTATCGCGACGCCACTCTCTCCTCAGATTGACCCGGTCTCTGAGTCTTTGATGTCTCGGCGCGTGGTTTTCAGGTTTTGAATTGTCCGGCGGAGTGACGGCTCCCCGGATGATTCAGGGGAGTGGAATGTGAGCAGTACAACCAATGCGGGCTTTCATGAGCCCAATCAGAACAGCGTTCAACGCTGGGGCAGGGAACTTTCGGCGGCGCTGAAGCTCGGCTGGCCGCTGATCCTGACCAATGTTTCGCAAGCCGCATTGACGGCAACCGACGTGATCTTCATCGGGCGTCTCGGCAAGGATACGCTCGCCTCGGCGTTGCTCGCCACGAGCTTCTACCACACGCTGGTCATCTTCTCGATGGGGCTGGTTTCGGCGGTCATGCCGATGATCGCCATCGCGCTTGGCAAGAACCGCCATTCGGTGCGCGATGTGCGCCGCACGGTCCGTCAGGGCTTCTGGACGGCGATCATCATATCGATCCCGATCTGGGTCGTGCTGTGGCATTGCGAGGAGATATTCCTGTTCCTCGGCCAGCAGCCGGATATTGCCGCACGCTCGACCGATTTCATGCACACGCTGCAATGGGCGCTGTTGCCCTATCTGTTCTACATCGTGCTGCGCTCGTTCTTCGCGGCGATGGAAAAGCCCATGTGGACGCTGCTGATTGCAGGTGCTGCGATCGGCTTCAACGCGCTTGCCGGATGGACGCTGATCTTCGGTCATTTCGGCTTTCCGCGCATGGAGTTGCATGGCGCAGGTATCGCGACGACGCTTTCCAGCCTGATGATGTTTCTCGGCATGGCGGTGATCGCGCTGCGTCATCGCCGCTTCCGGCGCTATCACCTGTTCGGTCGCTTCTGGCGTCCCGACTGGCCGCGTCTGCGCGAGCTGTGGCGCATTGGCTTTCCGATGGCGCTGACCTTCGTGTTCGAAACCTCGATCTTCTATGCGGCGGTGGTCATGATGGGCCGGATCAGCCCGACCGCCATGGCGGCGCATGCGGTGGCGATCCAGATCGCATCGCTGAGTTTCATGGTGCCGCTCGGTTTCGGGCAGGTGGCGACCGTGCGGGTGGGGCGTGCTTATGGCGCGGGTAATCCCAAAGCTGTCGCTTATGCTGGCTGGAGCGCCTATGCGCTCGGCGTCGGCTTCATGATGATCATGGGCCTTCTGATGATCCTGATCCCGCGTCTGTTCATCGGCGTGTTTCTCGATCTGCACGATCCGGAAAATCTGCCCGTGATGGAACTGGCCGTCAGCTTTCTTGCGCTGGCCGCCCTGTTTCAGACGGTCGATGGCGCGCAAGCGGTCGCCGCGGGCATGTTGCGCGGCATGCGCGACACGCGCGTTCCGATGTTTCTGGCGCTGCTTGGCTATTGGGGCGTCGGCCTGCCGCTTGGCGCGCTGCTCGCCTTCAAGGTCGGCATGGGCGGTCAGGGCATTTGGCTCGGCCTTGCCGCAGGGCTTGGCATCGTTGCGGTGATGATGACCCTACGCTGGCGCAGGCATCTGGCCCATATTTCCAGAACACTGGCATAAAACAAAAATGCCGCACGGCCTGAAGGTCGTGCGGCATAGTTGCATGCTGCGGATATCATACCGTATCCGCGTTCTCGCTTTTGCGATTACTTCGTCAGAGCAATAATGCGATCAAGCGCGCTGCCGAAACCCTTCAGGGAAATCTTGAAGGCGACCGGCTGGCTTGGGCTGAGCGCCGTCGCGGTCACGTTGATATTGGCACCCGCCTTGATGGCCGCAACCTGTTTGGGGTCGAAGCTGACCGGTGCAAGGCAACCCTGCGGAAGGCAGGTGGAAAATGCCAGATTCGGACCAGCGGCCTCATCAACCTTGATGGTTGCGCCTTTGCCGATATCAAGGCCGAACGGCATCAGGATGACGCCGTCGACCTTTCCGCCCGCCACATTGCGCAGCTCGACGGTCAAGACGCGCTGGCCGGTCTGAGAGCTGTTCTGTTCCTGGCGGATAGCACAGACGGACGCCTCCTTCGACGTCTGGCAGGAGACGGTCCAGTCCTGATAGGTTTCCTGCAAGGTGCTTGCGCCGCCCGGAAGGGGGGCTGCAAAAGCAGGCGTTGCGAGAAGTGCTGCCAGCGTGCAAGCAAGGCCGAGCGCGCGATGGTTTTTCATAAATATATTTCTCTCTAAAAAACAATCATCCGAAGCCTGCTGCTCAAAAGAGGCGGCTTTGGAGATTTATTGAGCATAAATCAGCAGGGCGTTCAACTGCAATCCCATCAAAATATCTTGTTTGCTCGAATAATCTTAAAAGGTTATCGAAGTCTAATATAGTCTTCACTGCAACGTTTGCTTGAAAATAGCGGGTTGGGCGTTGCAGTGAGCAGGTATCCAGCCAGCTTTGGCCGGATACCTGTTGCGGTTTTCGCTTATCGCGACAGTTTCATATGGCGGTTCACATCCTTGTAAAGCAGATAGCGGAACTTGCCTGGACCGCCTGCATAGCAGGCCTGCGGGCAGAAAGCGCGCAGCCACATGAAATCACCGGCTTCCACTTCCACCCAGTCCTGATTGAGCCGGTAGACCGCCTTGCCTTCCAGCACATAGAGGCCGTGCTCCATGACATGGGTTTCGGCAAAGGGGATCACGCCGCCCGGTTCTAGCGTCACGATGGTGACATGCATGTCGTGGCGCAGATCGTTCGGATCGACAAAGCGCGTCGTTGCCCAAACGCCATTGGTGTCGGGCATGGGCGAGGGGGCGATGTCGTTTTCGTTGAGGAAGAGCGGCTCCGGCACATCAAGCCCGTCCACATAGTCATAGGCCTTGCGGACCCAGTGGAAACGTGCGGTCGCGCTGGCCGTGTTGCGCAGGCTCCAGCCGCTTTTCGGCGGCAGATAGGCATAGCCGCCTTCGGTCAGCGTGTGGGTCTTGCCCGCGACGGTGACGGTGACTTCGCCTTCGACCACGAACAACACGCCTTGCGCTGTGTCGTCAAGCTCGGCACGGTCGCTGCCGCCGCCGGGCTGCACTTCCATGATATATTGCGAGAAGGTTTCGGCAAAACCCGACATTGGGCGGGCGATCACCCATAGACGCGTCTTTTCCCAGAAAGGCAGGAAGCTCGTCACGATATCGCTGAACGTGCCTTTCGGAATAACCGCATAGGCTTCCGTGAACATGGCGCGGTCGGTCAGAAGCTGCGTCTGCGGTGGCAACCCACCGGTCGGTGCGAAATAAGTGCGGGTCATTGTCTGTTCCTGATCAATAAAGCGTTTCTGGCAGAATATCTTTCAGCCGGAGAAGGGCGATGCGCTCGACCTGCGCGCAAGCGGTGGCGAACTCCGTCTCGCGGTCATTGGCGACGCGGCGCTGGAACGTGCCGAGGATTTCCTGTTTGTTGCGTCCCTTCACGGCAATGATGAAGGGAAAGCCGAATTTCTGCGTATAGGCGTCGTTCAGTTCGGTGAAAGTCTGCTTTTCCGCATCGGTCAGTGCATCGAGACCGGCACCGGCCTGTTCGGCGGTGGATTCCGCCGTCAGGCGTTTGGCCTGCGCCAGCTTGCCGGCGAGATCCGGGTGGGCATTCAAAACGCCAAGCCGCTCCTCGGGCGAGGCGGCGCGGAAGATTCTCGTCATCGCAGCGGCAAGACCGGAGGCCGTGTCCTCAGCGGCACCGAAGCCGGCATCATAGGCGCGCTCGGCGATCCACGGCGAATGCTCGAAAATGCTGCCGTAACGGGCGACGAAATCGGCTTTGCTGGCTTGGGATGGCACTACATCGGCCACTTTTGGCTTATGGTGTTCGTGCCAGTGATTGGCAATGTCGATGCGCTTGGCAACCCAGACCTTGTCGTGGCTCTGGACATAGTCGAGGAAACGTTCAAGGGCGGCTGCGCGACCCGGACGTCCGACCAGACGGCAATGCAGGCCGATGGACAGCATCTTGGGCGCGCCTTCTGCGCCTTCGCGGTAGAGCACGTCGAAGGCGTCCTTCAGATAGGTGTAGAACTGGTCACCGGAATTGAAGCCTTGCGGCGTTGCAAAACGCATGTCGTTGGCATCGAGCGTATAGGGCACAATCAGATGCGGGCCTTTCGGGCCCTTGACCCAATAGGGCAGCTCGTCCGCATAGGAATCGGCTGAATAGACGAAGCCGCCTTCTTCCATCACCAGTTTCAGCGTGTTGTCGGACGGCTTGCCCTGATAAATGCCGAGCGGACGCGAGCCGGTGACTTCGGTGTGCAGGCGCACGGCTTCGCGGATATGCTCGCGCTCCACTTCTTCCGGCACGTCCTTGTATTCCCACCAGCGCAAGCCGTGGCTGGCGATTTCCCAGTCGGCTTCCTTCATGGCAGCGACTGCTTCGGGATTGCGCGCCATGGCCAGCGTCACGCCATAGACAGTGACGGGCATGTTGCGCCGCGTGAAGGCGCGCCACAGACGCCAGAAACCGGAACGCGCACCGTATTCGTAGATGGATTCCATGTTCAGGTTACGCTGGCCGTTCCAGGCCTGTGCACCGACGATTTCCGACAGCAGGCATTCCGAGGATGCATCGCCGTCGAGAATGCAGTTTTCCGCACCCTCTTCATAATTGACCACGAATTGGACGGCTATATTGGCCCCGCCGGGCCAGCGCGGATCTGGCGTGTTGCGGCCATAGCCGATCAGATTACGTGGATAGCTCATGCCATACATCCCCTTCCAAACATCCCTTTGGGTTCTGTTATTTGGTCCATGATAATAAAGATTTACGCGCTGAATTCCCCTTCAAAATTTTGAAAGACATCCAATGAGAAAGCTCTTTCTTAATGCCGCATAAGGCGGAATACTTCACGATGGGAACAAAAGCGGGAACGCCGCCGGTCTGCCATAAAAATGTGCTTTCATTGCAAAAACAGCACTGGCAAACCGAGTAAAATCAGCGACTTGCGGCGGTTCGGCTGTTAATGGCCGGAGAATCACGCAAGCGGTCAGGAGTGCAAATGGGTCAGGGACATCACGGCGATGAGGGCAGAACAGGTCGGTTGACGACACATGTTCTCGATACGGTCAGCGGCAAGCCTGCTGCGGGATTGCGTATCGAATTGCGCCGGATCGAGAATCACACGCCGCACAGCGTCAAGGAAATCCGCACCAATCAGGACGGGCGCAGCGGTGAGCCGCTGCTGGCCAATGGCGACCTGCAACGCGGCTCCTATGAGCTCCTGTTTCATGTCGGCGAATATTTTGGCAAGGACGAAGACGGCGTGCCGTTCCTTGACGTGGTGCCGTTGCGCTTTGGTGTTTCCGATGAAAAGGCGCATTATCATGTGCCGCTTCTGGTTTCGCCTTTTTCCTATTCGACCTATCGCGGGAGCTGAGCAGGATGGTTCAGTCTGTGAGAAACAGAATACGTTTTCTTCTCAATGGCGAACGGGTTGAACTCGACCGGGTTTCGCCAACGGAAACGCTGCTCGATTATCTGCGTCTGGCCTGCAAGCTGCGCGGCACCAAGGAAGGCTGCGCCGAAGGCGATTGCGGCGCCTGCACGGTGCTGGTGGGCAAGATCGCGGGCAGCGAACTGGTTTATGAAAGCGTCAATGCCTGCATTCGTTTCGTCGGTTCGCTGGATGGCTGCCATGTGGTGACGGTCGAGCATCTGCGCGGTGCCGATGGCGGTCTGCATCCGGTGCAAAAAGCGATGATCGACTTCCACGGCTCGCAATGCGGCTTCTGCACGCCGGGTTTTGTCATGTCGCTTTACGGGCTGTGGATGCGCAATCCCAAGCCCGCCGATCCGGCTATCGAAAAGGCGCTGCAAGGCAATCTTTGCCGCTGCACGGGCTATGAGGCGATCATTCGTGCGGCGCGCGCCATTTCCGATTACGGCAATACGGCGGAAGACCCGCTCGCCGCCGAACGCGCCCATGTGTTCGCACAGCTGAATTCCATGCGCGACGGTTCGCGGGTCGAAGTCGGCGATGGCAAGGACCGTCTGGTCGTGCCTGCCGATCTCGACGATTTTGCCGCACTGCTGGCCAATGAACCGAAGGCGACCGTGGTGGCCGGTTCCACCGATGTGGGCCTCTGGGTCACAAAAATGATGCGCGATATTTCTCCGGTCGTCTTTATCGGCCATCTGACCGAATTGCGGGCGATCACCGAGGACAACAATGTCGTCACCATTGGCGCGGGCGTGACCTATACGGAGGCCTTCGCCTTCCTTGCCAAGCGCATTCCGCAGCTTGGGCAACTCATCAACCGCATCGGTGGCGAGCAAGTGCGTAATATGGGCACGATCGGCGGTAATATCGCCAATGGTTCGCCCATCGGCGACACCCCACCGCCGCTGATCGCGCTCAACGCAAGGCTGACGCTGCGCAAGGGCGATAGCCGCCGCACCATTCCGCTGGAAGATTTCTTCATCGCCTATGGCAAGCAGGATCGTCAGCCCGGCGAGTTCGTCGAGGCGGTGCATGTGCCGGTTCCGGAGGCAGGCAATCTCTTTGCGATCTACAAGGTGTCCAAGCGTTTCGAGGAAGATATTACCGCAGCGCTGGGCGCATTCCACATGGCGCTCGATGCGGCAGGCAAGGTCGCTTCCATTCGCATCGCCTATGGCGGCATGGCGGCAACGCCGAAACGCGCCTTTGCCGTGGAAGCCGCACTTCTGGGCCAGCCATGGAGCGAAGATACAGTGGAGGCCGCAATCGGTGCCTATGAGCAGGATTACCAGCCCTTGAGCGATATGCGCGCCACGGCGGATTATCGTCTGATGGTCTCGAAGAATTTATTGCGCCGCTTCTATGCCGAAACGCAAGGGCAAGCCGAACCCTTGCGCGCTCAGCATATCGAAGAAGCGGTCTGAAGGAGGCAGGCATGAACAAACATCCTGCAAGCACGATCAAGGCCGCCGCTATCAGGGGCGGTGTCGCCACCGACCAGAAGCACGATTCCGCGCATAAGCATGTGACGGGCGAGGCGGTCTATATCGACGATATTCCCGAACCCGAAGGCACGCTGCATGTCGGCGTCGGCCTTGCGACGGTGGCCCATGCCAATATCAAGTCTATCGACCTTGCCGCTGTGCGCGCTGCACCCGGTGTGGTCGATGTGCTGACTTATCGCGACATTCCCGGCGAAAACGACGTTTCGCCATCGGGCATGCATGACGATCCAATCTTCGCAGTCGATACGGTGCAGTTTCACGGCCAGCCGATCTTTGCCGTGATCGGTCGCACCCGCGATCAGGCCCGCCGCGCCGCGCGTCTGGCCAAGGTCGAATATGAGGAAATGCCGGGCCTGTTTTCCATTGCCGGTCTCGATGGCGCGAAAGACCGTCTGGTCTTCACGCCGCTGACGCTCAATCGCGGCGATGCCCGCAAGGCCATCGACGAGGCCCCGCGCAAGGTGAAGGGCCGCATGATGGTCGGCGGTCAGGACCATTTCTATCTTGAGGGCCAGGCATCGCTGGCCGTTCCCGGCGAGGATGACGACGTCACCATCTATTGCTCCACGCAGGGGCCGAGCGAAACGCAGCATCTGGTCGCCCATGCGCTGGGCGTGCCGAGCCATGCGGTCACGGTTGAAGTGCGCCGCATGGGCGGCGGCTTCGGTGGCAAGGAAACGCAGGCCAATCAATGGGCCGCTATTGCCGCTATCGCCGCCAAGAAGCACAAGCGCGCGGTGAAAATCCGTCTCGACCGCGACGAGGACATGACCGCCACGGGCAAGCGTCATGATTTCATGATCGATTACGAGGTGGGCTTCGACGACGAAGGCAATATTCTGGGCGTCGATTATATGTTCGCGCTCAATGCCGGTTTTTCCGCCGACCTTTCGGGACCGGTCGGCGACCGGGCGCTGTTTCATTGCGACAATGCCTATTTCTTTCCGGCAGTGCATGCGCAATCCGCGCCGCTTTATACCAATACCGTGTCCAACACGGCGTTTCGCGGTTTTGGCGGCCCGCAGGGCATGGTCGGTGCCGAACGTGTCATCGAGGAAGTGGCCTTTGCGGTTGGCAAGGACCCGCTCGATATCCGCAAGCTCAATTTCTACGACGCGATGGGTACCGAGGGTGGCGCTCGTAACGTCACACCCTATCACCAGAAGGTGGAAGACTGCATCATCCAGCGCATTGTCGCGGAACTGGAAGAGAGCGCCGATTACGCTGCGCGCCGTGAGGCTATCCGTGAATTCAACGCCAAGAGCCGCACCGTGAAGCGCGGCATGGCGCTGACGCCGGTGAAATTCGGCATTTCCTTCACCAAGACCGAGTCCAATCAGGCGGGTGCGCTGGTGCATGTCTATAATGACGGCTCGGTGCATATGAACCATGGCGGCACCGAAATGGGGCAGGGGCTCCATATGAAGGTGGCGCAGGTCGTGGCGGAAGAATTCCAGATCGACATCGACCGGGTGAAGATCACCGCGACCACCACCGCCAAGGTTCCGAACACGGCACCCACGGCCGCATCGTCCGGTGCCGATCTCAATGGCATGGCGGCGCAGGATGCCGCACGCCAGATCAAGAAGCGGCTGATCCGTTTTGCCGCACAGCAGCATCAGGTGCCGGAAGAACAGGTTGTCTTCCTGCCCAACCGCATTCGCGTCGGCAATCAGGAGATCAGCTTTAATGAGCTGGTGAAACAGGCCTATATCGGGCGCGTGCAGCTTTCCGCCGCCGGGCACTACAAGACGCCGAAAATCCACTGGGACCGGGCGAAGGGCAAGGGTCATGCCTTCTATTATTACGCCTATGGCGCGGCCTGTTCGGAAGTCTCGGTCGATACGCTGACCGGCGAATATGTGGTGGAACGCACCGATATTCTTCACGATACCGGACGCTCGCTCAACCGCGTGATCGATATCGGACAGGTGGAAGGCGGCTTTGTGCAGGGCATGGGCTGGCTCACCACCGAGGAACTTGTCTGGGACGATAAGGGGCGGCTTCGCACCCATGCGCCGTCCACCTACAAGATCCCGCTGGCGTCCGACCGGCCCAAGATTTTCAATGTCGCGCTGACCGACTGGTCGGAAGCCTATGAGCCGACCATCCATCGCTCGAAAGCGGTGGGCGAGCCGCCGCTGCCGCACGGCATGTCGGTGCTTTATGCGCTGTCGGATGCGGTAGCGAGCGTTGCCGACCACAAGATCAGCCCGCGTCTCGATGCGCCAGCCACGCCTGAGCGTGTGCTGATGGCTATCGAGCGGTTGCGCGCGCAAAAGGGGTAACACCATGAGCCGCGGCACGCTGGGCAGGCGGGACGATATAAGGGCATTCCTGAACCGTCGCCACGACAGCGTGCTGGTGGAGGTGGCGGATGTGAAGGGCTCTGCGCCCCGCGATGCCGGGGCATGGATGCTCGTCGCCCGCGATATGATCTTCCGCACCATCGGCGGCGGACAGCTCGAATATATGGCCATCGACCACGCCCGGAAAATACTCGCTGGCGGTCGCGATTCTCCGATGGATGTGCCTTTGGGCCCCGAAATCGGCCAATGCTGCGGCGGGCGCGTGGCCCTGAATTTCAGGCGCGTCAATCGCGGCCTTGCGGATGAACTGGTCGGCAAGATCGATGCGGAAATCGCCACCCGCCCGCATGTCTATGTCTTCGGCGCGGGCCATGTCGGCGATGCGCTGGCCTATGCGCTTTCGCTGACGCCGGTGCGGGTGGTGCTGGTGGATACGCGCGAGGCGGAGCTTATGGCTGTTGACGCGCCGGGCGTCGAAACCTGCCTCGCGGCCATGCCGGAACAGGTGGTGCGTTCCGCGCCGCCTAGCAGTGCGTTCATCATACTGACGCATGATCATGCGCTTGATTTTCTGATCGCCGCCGAGGCGCTGCAACGTCGCGATGCGGTCTATGTCGGTATGATCGGCTCGAAGACGAAGAAGGCGACTTTCAAAAATTGGTTGAACCGCGAATTCGGCAGCGACGAGTTGTTTGAAGAGCTCATCTGCCCGGTCGGCGGTGCGGTCGTGAAGGACAAACGGCCGGAAGTCATTGCAGCCCTTGCGGCGGCCGAAGTGCTGACCGCCGTTTTGTGTGTCAATTATTCCAAGGCGCTGAGATGCTGACGCATTACGCCTAGTGATCTGATTCCAACATTTGCATCTACCGCGCGGGCTCAACCAAGCCATCATATCCGTTATCGTTGAGCCAGCCACCCGTAAAGCCGGCTCGCTTCAATCCGTCGCGAATATAACTGCTCTTTTTCATCGTGTCCCATATCAGGCGGCTGTAATAATTTTCAATCATGAGCACAATCGGTCCCTGATCAATACCAATATATTGATAACCCACCCATCCATTTACATATGGAGACTTGTTTACGGTGAGGTTGAAAGCGTCGAAGAAGCCATATTTACCATAAACAGGCCTGTTTCCAACGTTTATATTCTTCATATGTTTTAATGTGGGAATGACAATATCTGGTGCAAATGCGATGGAGCCACCTGCTGCCGTAGGCGCAATCGTACCATCGTCAGAAACGATGGTGCCGCCGGCATCTGTATAAGCATCCGCAGGATTGATAACGCCCAGACGCCCGGCGCCACGGGCAGTATAGCCGAAATAGCGCTTTCCCTGTGCGTCCCAGTAAGGTTCGCCACCAGAATCATTGGCAGGGCCATCGCATGCTGTGAGCCCCCACACATTTTCGCCATATCCCTTGAAACCCAGTGGATTGGCGACCGCATAGGCTTGCTGATGATAGGTCGCACGGCAGCTGTTCTCGAAATAGTCCAGCCCGTTTTCTTTGTTCCAGTCGTCCTGGATGCCTTTAAAATCAAGCCAGATATGGCTGTATTGGTGGCCAAACATGGGCGCGAAACGAAGCAGGGTTTTGTCCTGATAAGAGCATATTTGCCGGTAATAATTACTGGTCCATCCCTCTTTCCATGCAGACGGTGGAAGCGAAAATGTAGGCGCGCCCAGTGCAAGGATATATAATATCATTGCTTCATTATAGCCGAGCCACGGGGCTGACACAAAAGAGCCCCCCGATTCCGGCAGCCAGCCCATGGCAATTGTCTTTTTGTCGGCTCCACCCCGCATCCAGCTCCAGTTTACTTTTGAATAGATCTGACCGGAGAGGTTGCGAATAGCTTTCTCTAGCGGGTCAGAAGGGTTGGAATAGTAGGCTTGAGCAAACAGCGCCCCTGCAAGCAGCAAAGCGGTATCAATGGATGATAATTCGCAGGTGTTATAACGGGTGCCGCTGTCCTTGTGCAGGAAATGGTAGAAAAATCCATTGTAACCCGTGAAGCCGCTCGTCCCGTCGCCCTGAGGTGCGGTGGCAAAAAAATGAAGGGTATTATACGTTCGTTCTGCGGCCTCATGACGAGCAATATATCCGCGCTCGACACCGACAGCGTAGGCTGTAAGGGCAAAACCCGTGGCTGCGATGCTTGTGAAATCCTGATCGAGATGCCCTTCCGAATTGCGATCGGGGATAAGGCCGTGGGGACTATTTTGCCCGCTCTCCCAGAACCATTGGAAGGTGCGCTTCTGGATGTCTTCAATTATTGGGTCGCGATTTGAAGCATCAGGTGAAATATTTTCTCTCAAAAAAATAATTCCTTGAAATTTATTCACATTTTCTCTGAACCGTTGGATTTACGGGTTGATACTCATGGAATTTTTAAAATGAGTATTGTGTAAAATGTATTATTTTGAATTTATATTTCAAATATATTTGAAAGCTTTATCCGATTAATTGTCAATTCGAATAGTGTGGTCCCTTATTGTTGCGTGGATTAGATACTCTTGCCGCTTTGATGGCCGTTACTATCACGGGATTTATGGTTCATCATCCAGAACAGGAGATTTTGAACGGGCGCGGCCCCCGATAGTATGGAGCGGCTCCGCCGGTCGGCGGTGCGGTCTTGAAGGACAAACGGCCGGTGGTCATTGCAGCCCTTGCGGCGGCCGAAGTGCTGACCGCCGTTTTGTACAAACAAGTGAAGCGTCGTGAACTTATGTAACCATAAACGGTGTTACAATTCCTGATGTTTCGCCAAATATACTCGTTACATCAATTTGTGCGAGGTAGGTGCCTTTAGCAAGGGCTGGATCTATTACAAATGAGCACTGTCGTCTTTCTGGGGCTGCATCAGAGTTCGTCCATAGCGGTTTGCTCGCTGTAGTATTTTCGTATATAGTTATAGAATAGCTTAATTGAGGTGGTTTTTGGCTGTCTATTTTCCAAATTGCTGATATATTTCCATCTTTATTGTAGGATACGCTAAACTCCAGCATTCCGCACGGGCCTGCAGGTTTCGGTTTTGTACTGCTTATTTTTAGCGGGGCACTAAATGTGCTGGACGTATTAGAGAAAGGTGGAACTTCGGTACTCATTGTAATGGCTGTTTGCTGAAAAGCAGTTTCTGCGCTCCATAAGTTGCCGCAATCTCCTGGCGTAACCGATACAGTATTTGATTTATACCACCCCGTTCCCGAGCGCCACGCAAAGTACTGTCCAAAAGAGCCGCTATAGTGGGCCGCTGGGCTGTTATTGCGTTCTAGAAAGCCTGTGGGCTTCATTGAATGAACGTCGTCTCCCGGAAAGAGGATGTCGACGCAAGGAAACGTCACAGTCAGATAATGAAACCATGTGTCTTTTTGGTAGTCATACATGAAAAACCCAACATGGGTGACCTTTTCTCCAGGTTTGTACCATCGTCTGATCACGCTGGCGTACCAGGTGCCGGGAGCCCATGGCATTACACCGGTGGATGCGTTGCTGATTCGAATTCCGCCACCCGCATCGTCGTCAAAATAAGTTATGTCATTTCCCGGGTCCGAATATTCAATAACGACATCCGAAATTTTATTTGATGAGTTATCTGAAGTATTTTGAATTACAATCAAATTATTATAAGGGCTTTTCCCGCGAGGATCTATCGAGTATCGAATACCTAATGATCCTTTGAATTCGTTTATAATGAAGCTTCTACATGCCATATATACGCTTAGTCCAATTGAACCGTATTGTGCATATTGCTCGCCATAAACCAAATCATAAAAAGTATTAAAACCAGATTCAGCGAAAACCACAGGGCCATGTAATGATAAATTAGATTTTTCTTGATCGCTTTTCGAAGAAATTTGGTTACTCATTTTATACCCCACAAATTAGAAAAACAGTGTCTCCTTTTTCGAGTTATTTGATAACTGACTGTCGTTACAGGACGGCCTATTTGGGACTCTCTTAAGCCAGCGCTTCCCGTATCAGCCGCTGGCAGCGCTCCGTCATGAAATCGATGATCAGACGCACCTTCGGGTCCTGAAAACGCTTGTGCGGATAGATCGCCGCAAGCTGGATCGGTGCTGGCGGCGTGCTTTCGAGGAGCGGCACCAGTCGTCCGTCGCGGAGATATTCCTTCACCTCGAACAGCGGCTTGTTGATGATGCCGCGCCCGCCCAGCGCCCATTGCGTCAATACGTCGCCATCATCGGAGTCATACGGCCCGGTGACTTCGAATTTGCGAAGACCTTCCGATGTTTGCAGCGACCAGTAATATTCCTTCGACCCCGGAAAACGCAGCAGCAAACAGTCATGCGTGTCGCCCAGCAGCTCTTCCGGTGATTGCGGAACTCCATGTTTTTCAAGATATTGCGGGGCGGCGCAGATCACGCGCTCACAATTCAGGATGCCGCGCATGCGCAAGTTGGAGTTTTCCAGAACACCGAGTTTGAAGGCGACATCCACGCTTTCGCTCATAATGTCGATCTCGTGGTCAGATAGTCGCAGGCGCACTTCGATATCCGGATATTTGTCGTGAAACTCCGGAATGCCCGACGCGATGAGCCTGCGGCCAAGCCCCAAAGGCGCGGTGATGCGAATCGATCCCTTGGGATTTTTCGCAAGTTCCGCGACGGCTGCTTCCGCCTCATCGACCGCTTCGAGGATTTTCAAAGCGCCGTCATAGAATATGCGGCCATGCTCGGTCGGCGTCAGCTTGCGCGTGGTACGGTTGAAGAGCCGGACGCCAAGATGCTTCTCCAACTCCTTGATTCGATTACTCGCAACCGCCGGAGAGGCGCGCTGGTCGCGCCCGGCGGCAGAAAGATTTCCCAATTCGACAACGCGCACGAAAACGCGCAGATTATCAAGATAAGACATGCGTCCCCTCCACGATTGTCTAGTTTTTTTTGAAAGTGATGGTCGTGTTGTGACGTTCCCTCGGACGCAAAGCTTTGGCACATAATGAGATAACGAACAATGGGGCGAACAATGGGAGTGCCTGATGTATGATTTTGCCGTAGCCTGGGACTGGCTGGGCTTCGCAGCGCGGTGGCTGCATGTCATTACCGCGATTGCGTGGATCGGCTCGTCTTTCTACTTCATCGCGCTTGATCTCGGTCTGCGCCAGCGTCCCGGCTTGCCGGTTGGTGCGCATGGCGAGGAATGGCAGGTCCATGGCGGTGGTTTCTATCACATCCAGAAATATCTGGTTGCGCCAGCCGAAATGCCGGAACATCTCACCTGGTTCAAATGGGAATCCTATGCCACCTGGCTGTCGGGCTTCACGCTGCTCTGCATCGTCTATTACACGGGTGCCGATCTCTATCTGATCGATCCGAATGTGCTCGACGTGTCTGTTCCGGTCGCCATCGCGATTTCCATCGCCTCGCTGGCCTTTGGCTGGGTCGCCTATAACACCATCTGCAAGCTGATGCTGGGCAAGAGCGATACGCTTCTGATGGTCATGCTCTATGCGGTGCTGGTGTTCGTGGCCTGGGGCTATACGCATCTGTTCACCAGCCGCGCGGCCTTCCTGCATCTGGGCGCTTTCACGGCGACGATCATGTCGGCCAACGTGTTCATGATCATCATCCCGAACCAGAAAATCGTGGTGGCCGATCTCATCGCCGGTCGCAAGCCCGATCCGAAATATGGCAAGATCGCCAAGCAGCGCTCGACGCATAACAATTATCTGACGCTGCCGGTGCTGTTCCTGATGCTGTCGAACCACAATCCGCTGGCTTTCGGCACGCAGTATAACTGGATTATCGCCTCGCTGGTGTTCCTGATGGGTGTTACGATCCGCCACTGGTTCAACACCCAGCATGCCCGCAAGGGCAAGCCGACATGGACCTGGCTGGTGACGGTCATCCTGTTCATCATCATCATGTGGCTTTCCACCGCACCGAAGATTCTGACCGGCCAGCCGGAAGAACAGAAGGTTTCGGCCTTGCAGGAAAGCTTCATCTCGGACCCGCACTTTGGCAAAGTGCGGGATACCGTTTTGGGACGCTGCGCCATGTGTCACGCGGCGGAGCCGGGTTGGGAAGGCATGATCACGCCGCCGAAGGGCGTGACGCTTGAAACGGATCGGGAAATCGCCGCCCATGCGCGTGAAATCTATTTGCAGGCCGGTCGCTCCCATGCCATGCCGCCCGCCAATGTGACCGGAGTGACCGACCAGGAGCGCCAGCTTCTCGCCTCCTGGTATGAATCCGCTACTGCTGGAGCAAAGTAACAATGACCAGACTTCTCATCCGTGGCCGCGTGCTGACCTTTCGCGATGAGCCGCAAAGTCTCGATGACAGCGCTTCCTATCGCTATATCGAAGATGGCGCCATTTTGGTCGAAGACGGACGCATTGTGCGCCTTGGGGAGTATGCGCAAGTTAGCGCGGAAGCGGGCAGCGATGTGAAGCTGGCCGATCATCGTCCGCATCTGATCCTGCCGGGCTTCATCGATACGCATATCCATTATCCGCAGACCCAGGTGGTCGCGTCCTATGCCGCCAATCTTCTGGAATGGCTCAATACCTATACATTCGTGGCCGAACAAAAATTCGCCGATGAGCAGCACGCGGAATTCATCGCCGAGCGTTTTCTGGACGAGCTGATCCGCCATGGCACCACCACCGCTGTCGCTTATTGCTCGGTGCATCCGCAAAGCGTCGACGCCTATTTCCGCGCTTCGCAGCATCGCAACATGCGTATGCTGGGCGGCAAGGTGATGATGGATCGCAATGCGCCGCCCGCCTTGTGTGATACGGCGCAATCCGGCTACGACGACAGCAAGGCGCTGATTGCCCGCTGGCACGGCAAGGACCGGCTCGACTATGTGATCACGCCACGCTTCGCCATTACCTCGACCCCGGAACAGCTCGAAGCCAGTCAGGCGCTGGCCCGCGAACATCCCGAATGCTTCATACAGACACATCTGTCGGAGAACCACGACGAGATCGAATTCACCAAGTCGCTTTACCCGGATGCGCCGGATTATCTCGGCATTTACGAGCATTACGGCCTTTTGGGAAACAAGACGCTGCTTGGCCATTCCATCCATCTGGAAGAGCGCGAAGTGGGCGTGATGGCGGAAACCGGCTCGGTGGCGGTGTTCTGCCCGACCTCGAACCTGTTTCTCGGTTCCGGCCTGTTCGACCGTGATCGCCTGAAGGCGTCGGGCGTGCGCATGGCTGTGGCAACCGATGTCGGCGGCGGCACCAGCTTTTCCATGCTGCGCACCATGGACGAGGGCTACAAGATCTTGCAGCTGCGCGAACAGCGCCTGAACCCGTTCCAGTCCTTCTACATGATGACGCTTGGCAATGCTCGGGCGCTGTCGATGGAAGACAAGATCGGCACGCTGGAGGAAGGCACCGAAGCCGATATCGTGGTGCTTGATTCAGCCGCCACATCGCCGATGCGTCTGCGCATGGCGGCAGGCGCAACGCTGGAACAGGAGCTGTTCCTGCTGCAAACGGTCGGCGACGACCGCGCCATTGTCGAGACCTATGTGGCGGGGAAGCCGCTCAAGGCGGAACTCGCCTGATCTACCAATCCTTGGAGGAGGATGGCCCGCGGCGGAGCGATCTGCTGCGGGCCCTTTTGTTTTAAAGCTCTTCCGGCCGCTTGCCGCCAATGGCGCGGGTCAGCTGATCGGCGGTCGCGCGGATGAGTGGCCCCAGCTCTTCGAGCTTCTTCTTGGGCAGGCGCACGGCGGGACCAGAGATGGAAATGCCCGCAATCCCCTCGCCATATTCGTTGAAAATCGGGGCGGCGATGCAGCACATGCCGAGCGTGTGTTCCTCGTCATCGATGGACCAGGCGCGCATGCGTGTCGCCTGAATGTCTTTCAAAAGCGCGGGCAGGTTGTCGAGCGTGCGCTGGGTGAAGTGCTCCAGCGCTTTTCCTGAAAGCGCGCGGGCGATTTCGCCATCCGACCAGGTCGACAGAATTGCTTTGCCGATGCCCGATGCGTGGATCGGTCCGCGCCGTCCGGGACGAAAGAAGGCCCGCATCGGCGCATGGCTTTCAATCTGCGAGATGAACACCACATCGCCGTCGTCCTCGACGCCGATATTCGCGGTCTCGCCGCTCGTCTCCATGAGTTGCTTCAGATAGGGGCGCGCCAGCGTGCCCAGCTTGCGGAAGCGGCGAAAGGCATTGCCGATTTCAAACGCCTTGACACCGATGGTCCAGTCGCCGCTTTCCAGATCGTGCGAAACCATGCCGTGATTGGCAAGCGAGGATAACAGCCGGTGCACGGTGGAAGGTGCCATGCCGCTCGCATCGGCGAGATCGGTCAGGGTTGAGCCATCATTCTCGGCGATCAGCGCCAGAAGTTTCAGGCTGCGGTCCAGAACCTGCACGGACGAGGGCGCTGCATTATCCGCCGCCTTGCGGCCCCGCTTTGCCTTGGCCTGTTCCATCTGCCCGCCTCCGATTCTGCTGTGATCATTCACTATCCTATTGCTGCACCGGCGAAAAGGGCCGCCGATTATCTCCATTCCGTTGAAAATCTTTATTTCCATATAATGGTATGCATTTCCATTTTTTGAAAATAGGATTTGTAAATGGAGAATAATTCCATAGGAGGATTGGCCATGGCCAGAATGCGTGCAGTCGATGCAGCCGTGCTTGTGCTGGAGAGGGAAGGGATTAGTTGCGCTTTCGGCGTGCCGGGCGCGGCTATCAATCCATTTTATTCGGCGATGAAAGCGCGCGGTTCGATCCGCCATATCCTGGCGCGTCACGTCGAGGGCGCTTCGCATATGGCCGAAGGCTATACGCGGGCAAAGCATGGCAATATCGGCCTGTGCATCGGCACCTCCGGCCCGGCGGGCACGGATATGATCACCGGCCTTTATTCCGCTTCCGCCGATTCCATTCCCATCCTCTGCGTCACAGGGCAAGCCCCCCGCGCCCGGCTCGACAAGGAGGACTTTCAGGCAGTCGATATCGCCAAGATCGCGGCCCCGGTCACCAAATGGGCGGTCACGGTCATGGAGCCTGCACTGGTGCCTTTTGTTTTTCAGAAGGCGTTTCATGTCATGCGGTCAGGCCGTCCCGGTCCGGTGCTGATCGATCTGCCGATTGATGTGCAGATGGCCGAAATAGAGTTCGACATCGACACCTATCAGCCGATGGAAGCCTATAAGCCAGCGGCCACGCGGGCGCAGGCCGAAAAGGCGATTGCCATGCTGAACGCGGCAGAACGTCCGCTGATCGTTGCTGGCGGCGGCATCATCAATGCCGATGCATCGGATTTGCTGGTCGAATTCGCCGAGATCACCGGCATTCCGGTCATCCCGACCCTGATGGGCTGGGGCGTCATCCCGGACGATCACCGTCTGATGGCGGGCATGTGCGGCCTCCAGACCTCGCATCGCTACGGCAATGCCAATCTGCTGGCCTCCGATGCGGTCATCGGCATCGGCAATCGCTGGGCCAACCGCCACACCGGCAATGTCGATACCTATAAGAAGGATCGCACCTTCATCCATGTCGATATCGAGCCGACGCAGATCGGGCGCGTCTTTGCGCCGGATTTCGGCATCGTGTCCGATGCGGGCAAGGCGCTGAAGCAGTTGCTCGACGTTGCGACCGAATGGAAGGCGGCAGGCAGGCTGCGCGACTGGTCCGGCTGGGCCAAGGAATGCGAGGGCCGCAAGCGCACCATGCTGCGCAAGACGCATTTCGACCAGACGCCGCTGAAACCCCAGCGGGTCTATGAGGAGATGAACAAGGCTTTCGGGCGTGACACCTGCTATGTCACCACCATAGGCCTCAGCCAGATCGCGGGCGCGCAGTTCCTGCATGTCTACCGCCCGCGCAACTGGATCAATTGCGGTCAGGCCGGTCCGCTCGGCTGGACCCTGCCTGCGGCTTTGGGCGTCCGCGCCACCGATCCCGACCGGCCTATCGTGGCGCTGTCGGGCGACTATGACTTCCAGTTCATGATCGAGGAACTGGCGGTCGGCGCGCAGCACAAACTGCCCTACATCCATGTCGTCGTGAACAATTCCTATCTCGGCCTGATCCGTCAGGCGCAGCGCGGCTTCAATATGGATTTCGAAGTCAGCCTTGCCTTCGACAACATCAACGCGTCCGGCGATGCGGAAAAGGGCTATGGCGTCGACCATGTGGCGGTTGCCGAAGGTCTCGGCTGCAAGGCAATCCGGGTGCGCAGTCCCAACCAGTTTGCGGAAAGTTTCGAACAGGCCAAGGCCTTGATGCAGGAGCATCAGGTGCCGGTCGTGATGGAATTCATTCTGGAACGCGTCACCAATATTTCCATGGGAGCCGACATCGATCAGGTGGTCGAATTCGAGGAACTTGCCGAACGCGGCGAGGATGCGCCGACAGCCATCGCGGCATTATTGGATTAATCTCGGAGGAGGCAGAAATGCCAAGATTTGCAGCCAATCTTACCATGCTTTTCACCGAAGCGCCGTTCATGGATCGCTTCGCGCTGGCCGCCAAGGCGGGGTTCACAGGTGTCGAATATCTGTTCCCCTACGAGTTCAACCGGCATGAGCTGAAAGCAGCGCTGACCCGCCACAATCTGGCGCAGGTGCTGCACAATCTGCCCGCCGGCAACTGGGCAGGCGGCGAGCGCGGTATCGCCGTCTTGCCAGATCGTGTGGATGAGTTCCGGCGCGGCGTGGCGGATGCCATCGATTACGCCACGACGCTCAACTGCTCGCAGGTCAACTGCCTTGCCGGGATCGCGCCGCAGGGCATCGATCCGGACGCGCTGCGGGCCACCTTTGTCGGCAATCTGCGGCTGGCGGCGAAGGAACTGGGAAAGCACGGCATCCGCCTGCTGATCGAGCCGATCAACCATTACGACATTCCCGGTTTCTATCTGAACACTGTGGAACAGGCGGTTTCGATCATCGACGAGGTAGGCAGCAACAACCTGTTCATTCAGTACGACCTTTATCACCAGCAGCGCACGCGCGGCGAACTCGTCGCGACCTATGAGCGCTACAAGCCGCTGATCGCGCATGTGCAGCTTGCCGACAATCCGGGGCGCAACGAGCCCGGCACCGGCGAGATCCATTATCCGAACGTCTTCGAAGCGCTGAAGGCGGCTGGCTACAAGGGCTGGATCGGCTGCGAATACAAGCCGAAGACCACCACCGAAGACGGTCTCGGTTGGTTCCAACAATACGATGCCGAGCGTCTCAGCGCATAACTGCATAGGGAGATAGAGAATGGCCAAGATCGGCTTTATCGGACTGGGGATCATGGGCAAGCCGATGGCGCAGCATTTGCAAAATGCAGACCACCAGCTTTTCACCTCGAAGCATAGCCAGCCGCCGCACAAGGACCTGCTGGATGCGGGGTTGACGGTTCTCGATACGCCCAAGGCGGTGGCTGCGGAATGCGAGACGACCATACTCATGCTGCCGGATACGCCGCAGGTGGCCGAAGTCCTTTTCGGGGAAAACGGCGCGGCGGAAGGTCTGGGCAAGGGCAAGACGCTGATCGACATGAGTTCGATTTCGCCCATCGAGACCAAGGAATTTGCGAAAAAAGTCCGCGCCACGGGTGCGGAATATATCGATGCGCCGGTTTCGGGCGGCGAGGTGGGCGCGAAGAACGCCAGCCTCTCCATCATGGCGGGCGGCGCGCAGGCAAGCTTTGATGCGGCGCTGCCGCTTCTCAAGCTCATGGGCAAGAACATCACGCTGGTCGGCGATTGTGGCGATGGCCAGACCACCAAGGTCGCCAATCAGATCATCGTGGCGCTCAACATCGAAGCGGTCGCCGAAGCGCTGGTCTTTGCATCGAAGGCCGGCGCCGATCCGGCCAAGGTGCGCGAAGCGCTGATGGGCGGTTTTGCTTCGTCGCGCATTCTCGAAGTGCATGGCGAGCGCATGATCAAGCGCACCTTCGATCCTGGTTTCCGCATTGCCTTGCATCAGAAAGACCTCAATCTGGCGCTTCAGGGCGCGAAGGCCTTGGGCGTCTCGCTGCCCAACACGGCCATGGCGCAGGAGCTGTTCAATTCCTGCGCGGCGCATGGTGATGACGGGCTCGACCATTCCGGTCTGGTGCGCGCGCTGGAACGGATGGCCAATCACGAGGTCGCCTGAGCTTCGGGCATGACCTTTTCTCTGGAGGGGAGAAGGTGGAGCTGGCCGCTTTGGAGGAGGTGGCCGGCTCCATTGATTTTATGTGCGCGGCACGAAATAGTGCTGCCAAACCAATAATCAAAATCGGGAATCTCATGACTGCCCCAAGCGCCATCACCGATCCGAAGAAGTTTTTGACCAGCCTTTTCGATGCGGCTGTTGCCGCAGCCGATCCGGAACTGGTGATACGGGCAAACCTGCCCGCGAAGCCCAAGGGCCGCACGATCGTCATCGGCGCGGGCAAAGGTTCCGCGCAGATGGCGGCGGCTTTCGAAAGGGCGTGGGACGGCCCGATTGAGGGTCTTGTGGTGACACGCTATGGCTATGACACGCCCTGCGAACGCATCGAGATTATCGAGGCGGCGCATCCGGTTCCAGATGATGCCGGGCTTGTGGCATCCAAGCGCCTGTTCGAAGCCGTATCGGGCCTCACGGAAGACGATCTCGTGGTGGCGCTGATATCAGGCGGCGGCTCGGCACTGCTGCCATCACCGCCGGAAGGGCTGACGCTGCAAGACGAAATTGCCGTCAACAAGGCCTTGCTGGCGTCGGGCGCGCCGATCTCGGCCATGAATGCCGTGCGCAAGCATCTTTCGACCATCAAGGGCGGACGCCTTGCCGCCGCCGCCCATCCAGCCAAAGTTTTCTCGCTGGTGGTCTCGGATATTCCGGGCGACAATCCGGCCTTCGTGGCTTCCGGCCCGACTGTGCCGGACCAAACCAGCCGCGACGATGCGCTGAAGATAATCGAACGCTACCGGCTCGACTTGCCGGAGGCTGCGCTCAAGCATATTCGCGGCGAAGGGGCGTATGCGCCAAAGCCGGACGACGCGGTTTTCGCGCAAAACGAAGTGCGGGTGATTGCATCTGCCGCCGTATCGCTGGAAGCGGCAGCGAAAGAGGCTGCCCGCCACGGTGTTGAAGCGGTGATCCTGTCGGACGCCATGGAAGGGGAAGCGCGCGAGGTGGCGCATGTCCATGCGGCAATTGCGCGGGAGGTGGCCGAACGCGACCGCCCGTTCAAGAAACCGGTGGTCATTCTGTCCGGGGGCGAAACCACCGTCACCATTCGCGGCAAGGGTGGCAAGGGTGGGCGCAACAGCGAATTCCTGCTGTCCTTCGCGCTCGATATCGACGGCTATGGCAATATCCATGCGCTGGCCGCTGACACGGATGGCATTGACGGTTCGGAGGACAATGCGGGTGCTTTCGCCGATGGCAGCACGGTGTCGCGTCTGCAAAAGGCGGGCGAGGATGGTGCGGCGCGCCTCAACAACAACGATGCCTGGACGGCGTTTGACGCCATCGGCGATCTGTTCATACCGGGTCCGACCGGCACGAATGTCAACGATCTGCGCGCGATTCTTGTGACGGCCTAGCGTCGTCGTCTAAGAGAATACGACTAGCCGCGCCATCAAGATCCTCATACTGGCCGTTTTTCAGCGACCAGAGAAAGGCGGCAAGCCCCACCGCACCCATAAGCAGCGCAACGGGAATGAGAAAGAGAAGCCCGCTCATTTATGCGCTTCCTTGACCACGGTAACCGGCGCGGCTCGTGTCTGCGCCTGTTGTTTCTGCTTTCCGGCTTTCAGCCGCAGTGCATTGCTGACGACGACGATGGACGACAGCGACATGGAAAGTGCTGCCACGAGCGGCGTGACATATCCGAAGATCGCAATCGGCACGGCGATGATATTATAGCCGATGGACAGCGCGAAATTCTGGCTGATCAGCCGGCCAGCCTCCTTCGAGACGGCGAGGGCCAGCGGCACGGCGGCGAGGCTTGTCCGCAGGAACACGAAGTCGGCGGCATTGCGCCCGATATCGGCTGCAGTTGCAGGCGCCATGGAAACATGGGCCGCGACGAGGGCGGGCGCATCGTTGAGACCATCGCCCACCATCAGCACCTTGCGGCCTTCGCCGGAAAGCTCCTGTACAAGCCGGGATTTGTCGGCGGGCAGCACTGCGCCGCGATAATCATCGACGCCGAGATAATCCGCGAGTTGTCTGACGGCGGGCAACCGGTCGCCGGAAATAATGGCGAGCTTCAACCCATCCTTTTTCAGCGCGGCGATGGCAGCGGCTGCGTCTTCGCGCGGGCTGTCCTCGAAACGGAAGGTTTCAACCAGCATACCGTCGATGGAAAGGCAGGTTTCCGGGCCGTTTGCGGCGGTTGCATCGGCCATGCCGCCCACCCATTCGGATTTGCCGAGACGAAAGAGCTTGCCGTCGATTTCCGCCTCGATACCCGAACCGGAAAATTCCTCGATCCGGGTGAAGGCGCTCATCGGGCCCTGACCGGAAAACTGCGCCAACGCCCGCGACAGCGGATGGCGGGAATAGAGCGACAGTTCGGCGGCGATTTCCAGATAGCGCGCATTGACGCTTTCAACGCCGATCAGTCGCGGCTGGCCGAGCGTGAGCGTGCCGGTCTTGTCGAAAATCGCCGTGTCGATCTCGGCCATGCGCTCCATGGCGGAGCCGTCCTTGATCATGATGCCGTTCTCGAACAGGCGGCGCGCCGCAACCACCTGCACAATCGGCACCGCCAGCGCCAGCGCGCATGGGCAGGTGATGATCAGCGTGCAGATGGCGATATAGATCGAGCGATACCAGTCGCCACCCGTGTAGACCAGCCAGCCTGTGAATGCGAGGAAGGCAATCGTGTGCACCATCGGCACATAGAGTTCCGAGGCGCGGTCGGCGAGGCGGCGATAATAGGCGCGTCCGCTCTCGGCCACATCCATCAGGCGCACCATTTCGGCAAGGAAGGAATCTTTCGCTTCCGCCGTCGCCCGGATGATGAGCGGCGTGGAGAGGTTCAGCGTACCGGCGCGAATATCTGAACCGGGGCCGACCGGCACCGCATCGCTTTCGCCCGATGCAATGGCGCAATCGAGTTCGGAGCGGCCTTCCTCAATTCTGGCATCCACCGGCACACGCTCGCCCGCCGCCAGAATGATGCGCATGCCGGGGCGGATTTCATTGACGGGCAGATAGTTCCGCTCGCCATTATCGCCGATCACCACCGCGCCGCGACTGCCAAGCTGCGCCAGTCCGCGCACGGCGGAGCGGGCGCGGGCGCGCATCATGTAATCCAGCGTGCGACCGATCAGCAGGAAGAACAGAAGCGTCACGGAGGCATCGAAATAGGCATGATGACCGTGGTTCATGGTCTCATAGATACTCATCGCAAAAGCGAGCGAAATGGCGAGCGCTATCGGCACATCCATGTTCACTCGCCTGTTGCGCAGCGCATTCCAAGCGGAAACATAGAAGATACGGCCCGAGAAGATCAGCGTCGGCAGGGCGATGAGGCCAGAGACCCAGTGGAACAGATCGCGGGTTGCCGCATCCGCGCCCGACCAGACGGCGACGGAAAGCAGCATGACATTGCTGGAGGCAAAAGCCGCAACGCCAAGCGCGATCAGAAGGCGCGTGAAGGCGGGGTCCTTCTCCTGCGCCATGTCGAAAATATGCGCTTCATAGCCGAGCTTCCGCAGCGGATCGACGACATTGGGCGGCGTTTCGCCGTCCTTCCAGCGGATCGCGACCCGGCGCGCCGTCAGGTTGACGCGCACATAGGCAACGCCCGCAATCTGGCCCAGCGAATCTTCGATGGTCTTGAT
Organism: Ochrobactrum teleogrylli; assembly: GCF_006376685.1. Lineage (GTDB taxonomy): Bacteria > Pseudomonadota > Alphaproteobacteria > Rhizobiales > Rhizobiaceae > Brucella > Brucella teleogrylli. The sequence goes on from NZ_VEWL01000009.1 coordinate 26,685, forward strand.
GCACAGGCCGCAGTGAACGCCCGGCACCGAGAGGTCGAGTTGCCGCAGCCCGTCGCCAAGCGCGCGGCTGGCGAGCTGCATTTCATCCGGAGAAACACGCTGGATGACGGTCGCGATCTGTGCATTCTCGACGCAGCAGCTCATAGCATTTTGCCGTTTTTGATCAGGACACGGATGATGTGGCGATACGGGTCTTCCAGACCGGCATCGGCATTGATTTCCATGACCCATGCGCCATCGGTAAGCGCGATGCTGGCGCCGAGCACACCTGCTTCGTCGCCAGCGGTGAGCGCGGCCTTGGTATCGTTCACATCGCCCACCGGACGCTTGAACTCCACGGTACCGCCAGTCACTGCAACCGGCTGGCCGTTGCGGTCGAGCAGACGATAGGTCAGCACGCCATTTTCATAAGACGGTTTCGACTGCCATTGCAGAGCGGCCTGCTGCTTGCCGGTCTCGGCCTTTTCGTTGAACTCCTGGCTTGCGACGTAGGAATTGGCGACGACCAGCCCGCTCCAGCTGTTGATGGCGAAATAGGCCATCGTCACATTGACGGCGATGATCACCCCGAAGAACGCCACCATGATGCCCAGCATGTGCCAGCCGGTGAAAGTGCCCGACGAATTTGCGGATGCTGTCTTGGTTTCTGCCGACATTATCGTCCCTCCGGAGCCATGAAGGTTGCCTTGTAGCGGGCGTGTTCCGCGCCGTCCGCATCGCGCACTTCGATTTCATAATCCTGGCGGTGATCGGTGATGGCGCTGTGCGGCAGGGTCACGAAGACGCGCAATGTCTTCAGCCGGTCGGGTTCGACGGGCACGGCATAATTGCCGTCTACGTCTGCCGTCTCGTCCTGTACGGTCAGGGTCGCGCCGGGCAGACCTTCGATGGAAAGCCGGAAGGTGCGCGGCGTCGGGATCATGTTCAGAAGCTTGACGGTATAGCCGTTGCGGATTGAACCGTCGGACAGAAGCACATATTGCGGGTTGCGATCATGCAGGACATTGATGCCGATGCGCTGGCGCATCGACAGCGAAATGACCAGCGTGAGGCCGATCAGCGCCCAGACGATGAAATAGAACAGGCTGCGCGGACGCAGCACCTTGCCCCACGACAGGTTCTGCACCTTGTCGGAAAAGCGGTTCGGCGCATCATAAACCCGCGCTGGGGTGATGGGCATCGTTCCGTTGTCGGTCGCAAGCGCCATATTGGCGTTGTAATCGGCCAGTGTCGCATAGGAGATAAGCCCGCGCGCCTTGCCGACCTTGTCCATAACGGAATTGCAGGCATCGATGCATAGCGCGCAGGTGATGCATTCAAGCTGCTGGCCGTCGCGAATGTCGATACCCATCGGGCAGGCGGCGACACACGCATTGCAATCCACGCAGTCACCGACGGCTTCCCCGGTGGCGATTGCCTTCTTGGCATGGCGCGAACGCGGCTCGCCGCGCCAGTCATTATAGGTGACGGTCAGCGAATTCTCGTCCAGCATCGCGGCCTGAATGCGCGGCCATGGGCACATATAGGTGCAGACCTGCTCGCGCATCAGCCCGCCCAGCACATAGGTGGTGGCGGTGAGAATGGCGACGGTGAAATAGGCGACGGGCGCCGCCTGTCCGCTCACGAAGTCGAGGAGCAATTTCGGCGCATCGGCGAAATAGAAAATCCACGCGCCGCCGGTCAGCACCCCGATCAAAAGCCAGATCGAATGTTTCGCCACCCGCTTCCAGATCTTGTCGAAAGTCCATGGCCCCTTGTCGAGCTTCATGCGGGCGTTGCGGTCGCCTTCGATGGCGCGTTCCACCACGAGATAGAGATCGACCCAGACGGTCTGCGGGCAGGTATAGCCGCACCATGCGCGGCCTGCGACGGATGTGACCAGAAACAGGCCGAGGCCCGCCATGATGAGCAGGCCCGCGACGTAATAGAATTCCTGCGGCCAGATTTCGATGAAGAAGAAATAGAAGCGGCGATTGGCGAGGTCGATCAGCACGGCCTGATCGGGCGCATAAGGCCCGCGATCCCAGCGCAACCACGGCGTGAGATAATAGATGCCCAGCGTGATGAGCATGACGAGCCATTTGAAGCGCCGGAACTCACCGCGAACACGCTTCGGAAAAATCTTGACCCGCGCCGCATAGAGCGATTGCCGGGTCTTGGGGGAATTCACTGCCTGAACGTCGATGCGTTCGACCTGCTCTGACATTTTATGCTCCTTGAGAGGAGAAGGGAGTAGGGGAATAGGGGAGTAAGGGAGTATGAAAAAAAGGGGAGCGACGTTGCGGGCCTTCACAACCAAAACATACTCCCCTATTCCCCTACTGCCTTACTCCCCTCTCTTCATTCTCCCCCGCCCAGCGAGTGCACGAATATCGCCAGCTGCTTGACGGTCGTGTCGCCGAGGCGCGGTTCCCATGCGGGCATGACGCCGTGTTTGGGGTGCGAGACCTGACGGATGATCGCGTCTTCGCCGGAACCGTAGAACCAGATCGCATCGGTCAGGTTCGGCGCGCCGAATTCGCGGCTGCCCTTGGCGTCGGCACCGTGACAGACGGCGCAGTTTTCGGCGAAGACTTTCTGGCCTGCCGGGACCATCGACGGGTCATGCGGCGTGCCGGTCAGGCTCACCACATAGGCCGCCACATCGCGAACTTGCTGCGGTTCCAGAATGTCGGCATAGGCAGGCATTTCGGAAGTCCGCGTATCCGCGTCGTCCTTCGAGCGGACACCATGACGGATGGTCGTCAGAATTTCGTCGATGGAACCGCCCCACAGCCAGTCATCGTCGTTGAGGTTCGGATAGCCGGGCGCGCCCTGCGCGCCGGAGCCGTGGCACTGCACGCAATTGACGCGGAAGGCAGCCGCGCCGCCTGCAACGGCGAACTGGCGCAGATTTTCATCGGCCAGAATCTCGTGCACATCCTTGGTCTTGATCTGGTCGAGAATGCCCTGTTTTTCTGCCACCACCTGGCGCATGTCTTCCTGCAACGCGCCGCGGCTCGACCATTGGGTCAGCCCCGCAGTCGAGCTGGAAATCAGTGGCCATGCCGGATAGGCGATGGTGTAGCCGATGGCGAACAGGATGGTGGCGTAGAAGGTCCACAGCCACCAGCGCGGCATCGGATTGTCGAGTTCGCGGATGCCGTCCCATTCATGGCCGGTGGTGGAAACACCGCTGACGTCGTCAATATGCTTATCAGTCATTTGCGTCATCCTTGAACGGAATGGCTTTCACCTCGTCGGCGATCTTCTTGCTGCCGGGACGGAAGACATAGAAGACGGTGATAACGAAGAAGACCGTCATGCCGAGCAGGCCCCAGCTGTCGGCGAAGTGGCGCATGGCGTTGTAATCCATGGGAAGCTCCTATCGCGCTTTGGGGGATTGATCGTAGGTCGAGAAATCGACCAGCGTGCCGAGCATCTGGAGATAGGCGACGAGTGCATCCATCTCGGTCAAAGCAGCCGGGTTGCCGTCGAAATCGCCAAGTTTTGCTTTCGGATAGCGGGCTTCGACGCCGGATGTATCCGCTTCGGGATCGGCCTGTGCCTTCAGGTCGGCCAGCGCATTGTCGATCATGTCCTGCGTATAGGGTACGCCCACCGCGACATTGGCCTTGAGATCGGCGGCAATGGTGTCGGCGCTGAGCGGCGTATCCTTCAGGAAGCCATAGCCCGGCATGACCGATTCCGGCACCACGTCGCGCGGGCGGATCAGGTGCTGGACGTGCCATTCGTTGGAATAGCGGCCACCGACGCGGGCGAGGTCTGGCCCCGTGCGCTTGGAACCCCACTGGAACGAGTGGTCATACATGGATTCCGCCGCAAGGCTGTAATGCCCGTAGCGTTCCACCTCGTCGCGGAAGGGGCGGATCATCTGGCTGTGGCACAGATAGCACCCCTCTCGCACATAGATATTGCGCCCCGCAAGCTCGAGCGGTGAATAGGGTCGCATCCCTTCCACCTTCTCGATGGTGTTTTCGAGATAGAACAGCGGCGCGATTTCCACGATGCCGCCAATCAGCACCACGGTCAGCGATCCAACCAGCAGCAGCGTTGCGTTCTTTTCGATTACGGCATGTTTTTTCAGAAAGGACATGTGTGTTCGATCCTTATTCCGCAGGCTGCATCGCTGATGTCGGCTTGGCCGGTGTTACGCCGGCAATCGGCGCTTCATCGCGCAGATTTCCGCGAATGGTCTGATAGACGTTCCAGGCCATGACGAGACCGCCCGTGAGGTAGAGCAGGCCGCCAGTCATGCGGATGACGTAGTAAGGGAACATCGCGGCGACCGTTTCTGCGAAGGAATAGACGAGGAAACCCTGGTCGTCGTATTCGCGCCACATCAGGCCCTGCTGGATACCCGCAACCCACATGGCGGCGGCGTAGAGCACGATGCCGAGAATAGCGAGCCAGAAGTGCCAGTTGACCATGCGCACCGAATAGAGGCGTTCGCGGTTCCACAACTTCGGAGCCAGATAATAGATTGCGCCGAAGGTGATCATGCCGTTCCAGCCAAGCGCGCCGGAATGGACGTGCCCGATGGTCCAGTCGGTATAGTGCGACAGCGAATTGACCGCCTTGATCGACATCAGCGGACCTTCGAAGGTCGCCATGCCGTAGAAGGCGATGGCCGCCACCATCATGCGGATGATCGGATCGGTGCGGATCTTGTCCCATGCGCCCGAAAGCGTCATCAGGCCGTTGATCATGCCGCCCCAGGACGGCATCCACAGCATGATCGAGAACACCATGCCCAGTGTCTGCGCCCAGTCGGGCAGGGCGGTATAGTGCAGGTGGTGCGGACCAGCCCAGATATAGAGGAAGATCAGCGACCAGAAGTGGATGATTGACAGGCGGTAGGAATAGACTGGACGGTTCGCCTGCTTCGGCACGAAATAATACATCATGCCGAGGAACGAGGTGGTGAGGAAGAAGCCGACGGCATTGTGGCCGTACCACCATTGCGTCAGCGCATCCTGAACGCCCGAGAAGGCGGAATAGCTCTTGGTGCCAAGGAAGGAGACCGGCACGGCAAGGTTATTCACGATATGCAGCATGGCGATGGTGATAATGAAGCCAAGGAAGAACCAGTTGGCCACATAGATATGCGGCTCCTTGCGCTTCAGGACCGTGCCGAGGAACACGACCAGATAGGCGACCCAGACGATGGTGAGCCAGAGGTCCACATACCATTCCGGCTCGGCATATTCGCGGCTCTGGGTGATGCCGAGCAGATAGCCGGTGGCGGCCATGACGATGAAAAGCTGGTAGCCCCAGAACACGAACCAGGCCAGATCGCCGCCGAACAGACGGGCGCGGCAGGTGCGCTGCACCACATAGAAGGATGTGGTGATGAGCGCGGTGCCGCAGAAGGCGAAGATGACGGCGGAAGTGTGCAGTGGGCGCACCCGACCGAAGTTCAGCCATGGTTCCAGATTGAGATCCGGGAAAGCCAACTGGGCTGCGATAACGACGCCGACGAGGAAGCCGACAACGCCCCAGAACACCGTGGCGATCACGCCGTAGCGGATCGGGCCATCCATATAGACGGACTGGTCCGTCTTTTTCGGCGTCAGACCGTAATCGGCATTGCGCATCAGAAGAATGGTGAAAATGGCGAGCACGACAAACAGAATCCACATATGGGTTCTGAACAGCTCGTCATGGGAAAATCCGGCCAGAAGCACGGCAAAAAGCGCTCCCAGACCGGATAGGACTGTTCCAGCGGCGTAGTTCATGAAATCCCCTCGCAGCGCGTAACGAAGACCGCCCGTCAGGGGCAGTTGTAGCGACAGGATGTCTATCTGCGCTCGGTGGCGTGCTGTCATTGATCCTAATCAACGACGATTTTCTAGGGAGGGAAGTGGTCCCGGAGCTTATGTCACCGGGACGATCATAGAGGCGCGAAGACCACCATCGGAACGGTTGACCAGAGCAAAACTGCCGCCCATGCGCGTCACCGCCATGTGCACGATGGCAAGCCCAAGGCCGCTGCCATTATCCTGCCGGTGCTTGCCACGGAAGAAGCGTTCCGTCACATGCGGCATTTCATTGTCGGGAATGCCGGGGCCGCTGTCTTCGACGGTGAGGGTGAGGCGGTCGTCCGCGACGGTAAAGCCGCAGCGCACGAAGCCATCCACCGGGGAATGCAGCACGGCGTTTTCGATCAGGTTGCGCGCGGCAAGCGTGAAGAGATGTGGGAACGGCATCTGCACAAGCGGCATCCCCTCCAGCAATTCGATGGCGACGCCGCGCTGCGCGCCGAGCATGCGCATATCGGTGGCGATGGTGTGCAGAAGCTTGCAGGCCGGTTCCGGCACTGGTGTCTCGGCTTCGTCGCTGGTTTCAAGCGCCGCGAGATCGAGCAGCTGACCGACCAGCCTGCTGGTTCGGTCCACGCCCGCCGCAATCTGGCGCACCGCATTGGCGCGCACGGCTTTGTCCTTCGCGCTTTCGGCGATTTGCGCCTGCGTCTTCAGTCCGGCGAGCGGCGTCTTCAGCTCATGGGCGGCGAAGATCGCGAAGTTGCGCTCGCGCTCGCGCGCTTCCTCGACGCGGTGGAACAGCCCGTTCAACGCCGTCACGACAGGGGCTATTTCTTTGGGCAGATTGTCTTCCGGCAGCGGGCGTAAATCCTGTGCCTGTCGCTTCGACAGAACGGAGGCAAGGCTGCTCAACGGGTTGAGCCCGCGCCGCACGCAAAGCCAGATCATGCCTGCCAGCAGCGGTAGTACCAGAAGGGCAGGCACGGCCAGCCCCGTCACCACCGTGCGCACCAGCCTTTCACGGACATAGAGACTGTCGCCAACCATGACGCGCAGACCGAGCTGCGTGTTTTCAACCGCAAAGACCCGCCAGCGCTCGCCGTCGACAACGGTGTTGGAAAAGCCGTTCGCCACATTGGTCAGCCGTGTGATGGGCGCGCTTTCCGAGCGCCCGACCAGCTTGCCGTCCAGCGCCCAGATCTGGCAGAAAAGCTGCCGGTCATAGTCGGAAAATTCCGGCATGGGTTTTAGCGAAAGCTGGCCGCCATCGCCGTTCGGGCCGACTTCGACACGGTGATCGCTCAATAGTGAATTGACCATGCGCGCGGCTTCCATCAGACGCGCATCCAGAACCTTTTCCAGTTGCGCCTGCGTGGTGATGTGAATCCACACCACCGCAACCAGCCAGACGATACAGGTCACGCCGATCAGAATGCCGGTCAGACGGCCACGGATCGAATTCATGCGCAGGCTCCCGCCAGACGATAGCCGACCCCGCGCACCGTCTCGATGAAATCGGAGCCGAGCTTGGACCGCAGGTGGTGGACATGGACCTCCACCGCATTGCTCTCTACTTCCTCCTGCCAGCCATAAAGCGCTTCTTCCAGCGACGATTTCGAAAGCGTCGCATTGGGGCGCTCCATCAGGGCGCGCAGGATCGAGAATTCGCGCCGCGTCAGCCGCAGCGGTTCGCCGTTAAAACGCGCCGACATTTCCGCCGGATCAAGCTCGACGCCGCGCCATTCCAGCACGGCATTGGCGCGACCGGCACCGCGCCGCGCAACAGCGCGCACCCGGGCGGCCAGTTCATGCAGATCGAACGGCTTGCCGACATAATCGTCGGCACCGGCGTCCAGCCCGGCAATGCGTTCCGGCACCTGATCGCGGGCGGTCAGAAGCAGCACCGGCGTATCGTCGCGTCCGCGCCGCATGGTTTTGAGAATGTCGAGGCCGGACCCGTCCGGCAGCATGAGATCGAGCACGACAGCATTGTAATTCTGCGCGGCGAGGGCTGCTTCCGCATCGCCACAGGTCGAGACCGCATCCACGGTGAAACCGGCAATGCCAAGACCGACGGACAGGCCGTCGAGCAGGATTGCATCATCTTCAACCACCAGAATGCGCATTGGTCTTCCTGTTTTCGCCTTGTTTGTCGTTTTAAACCGCCCCGGCTTGTCGGCAACCCAGCTTAAGGCTGCCTTAAGGTGGCGGCGTCATTCGCCTTTTACAGCATAATCAATTTTCTACGAATCAGTTCGGAAAACCGGAATGCGTCTTTCTGCGAGCCTTGCGTGTTTGGCTCTCCTGATCTTCACGGCGTGCTCGTCCGCCTTTGCCGCAGGCCCCTTGCCGGTGAACGAAGCCTTTCGTCTCGGCGTGACGAAAGATGCCGACGGACGCCTCGTGCTTGGCTGGACCATTGCCGAAGGCTATTATCTCTATCGCGATCATATTGCCGCGAAGGACGACAAGGGCAATGCGCTCGATGTCGAGACACAGCCCGGCATTGCCAAGGACGATCCGAATTTCGGCAGGCTTGAAGTCTATTATCGCTATGCCAGCGCCAGCGTGAACGCGCAAACCGCGCCGATGGAAATCACCTATCAGGGCTGTCAGGAAGACGGCATCTGCTACCGGCCTGAAACGCGGACGGTCGATCCGGTGACGCTGGCGGTTTCCAGCCAGATGGGAAATCTGGCGAAATCATTCGGGCAGAGTTCGGCCTTCACGCAAGCCGCGGTCCCGCCGACCCCTGGCGCACAAAGCAAGGCCTTTGCGCTCGCGCCGGAAAAGGGCATGGTCGAAAACCTGCTGGCTGAGGGCGGCACGGGCTTTGTTATCGCGGCATTTCTGGCTTTCGGGGTGCTGCTGGCCTTCACGCCTTGTGTCTTCCCGATCTATCCCATCGTTGCCGGAACACTGGCGCGCGAAGGTGAAAAGCTGACGGCAAAACGCGGCTTCGCCCTTTCCTCCGTCTATGTGGTCAGTCTGGCTTTGGGCTTCGCGCTGGTGGGGGCGATCGCTGGCTGGTCGGGGCAGAACCTGCAAATGGTCCTGCAATCGAAATGGACAGCGCTTGCTCTGGCCGGGCTGTTCACGCTTTTGGCCCTGTCGATGTTCGGCCTGTTCCAGATCCAGCTTCCCAGCCAGTGGGTGAGCGCGGTTTCCGCGCAGACTGGCCAGCGCACAGGCTCCAAGCGCTCCGCCGCCATACTCGGCTTTTCGTCGGTGCTGATCGTCGGTCCTTGCGTGACCGCACCACTGGCGGGCGCGCTTCTCTATATTGCACAGACGGCCAATATCGCGCTGGGTGCGGGGGCCCTTTTTGCGCTCGGCATCGGCAAGGGCCTGCCGTTGATCGCTTTCGCGACCCTTGGCGCGGGCACCTTGCCGCGCGCAGGCGCATGGATGGAAACCGTGAAGCAGATTTTCGGCTTAGGTTTTCTGGCAACCGCCATCTTCATGGCCGCGCCGCTTCTGCCGTCAGGCGTGGACATGGCGCTTTGGGCGATGCTACTGTTCGGCGTGGCAAGTTTTGCCTTTCTCAAAGTGCCGGGGCACAGCGTGGTGGCCCGCACGATTGGCGCGGCGGCCTTCGTCTACGCAACCATTCTGATGCTCGGTCTTGCCTCGGGCGGCAGAGATCCGTTGCAACCGCTGGCCGCATTCGCTAACCGTGGCGACAACCAGAATAGGACCGAGCTGCGATTCGCGCCGGTCGATACGGTTTCTTCCCTTCAGGAGAAGCTTGCGACAGTGGAAGGCTCGCGCCCGACACTGGTCTATTTCACGGCGGATTGGTGCGTGAGTTGCTCCACCGTGGAAAAACGTGTGTTGCCGGATGCCGATGTGAAGAAAAGCCTGAACGGCTATCAGCTCATCAAGGCTGATATTTCCGATCTCACCAGTGGCAATGCCGACCTGATGGCGAAGCTGAAAGTGGCTGGCCCGCCGACGATGATTTTCTTCGACAAGGCAAGCCGCGAGCGGGAGGGGACGAGACTGGTGGGCGATGTCACGTCTGCCACCATTGCCCGGTCGGTTGGTCTCACAGCCGATGGCCGGATGTAATTGCAGAAACAAGGATTGAAGATGATGCCGGGGGCTTGGACTATTATGAAACGCGGGGACGATAGATATCGTATTGCAGCGCGACTGTTGCGCATTGCCACTGTCGCTGCGCTGCCACTGGCGGCAGCCGCCTGCACGACCACTTCCGCCGAGCAGCCGGTCGCGGTTGTTATGCCCGCGCCGATGGTTCAGCCGGTGGTGGTTGAGCCGCAACCGGTGCAAGTCGCAGCCGTTGCGGAACCGGAAGTACAGACGGCGCGTAGCGAATATGAAGTGATGTATGGTGCCGTCACCGACGGAAAGAACTTCATTCCCGCGCTCGACGTGAACAAGATTGCCGAGCGCAACCTGCGCAAGCAGGTCGATTACGCGACCGACCATCCGGTCGGCACCATCATTGTCGATCCCTATGCGCGCTATCTTTATCTCGTGCAGCCGGGCGGTAAGGCCATGCGCTATTCGGTCGGTGTTGGCCGCGCCGGACTGACCTTCAAGGGCGAAGCCAAGGTCGCCTATAAGTCGCAATGGCCGCGCTGGACCCCGACCGCCAATATGATCAAGCGCAATCCCGATCATTACGCGAAATATGCCAATGGTCTGGAAGGCGGCATTCGCAATCCGCTTGGCGCCCGCGCGCTCTATCTCTATCGCGACGGCAAGGACACGCTCTACCGCATCCATGGCACCAACGAACCGTGGTCGGTCGGCAAGGCGGCGTCCTCGGGCTGTATCCGCCTTTTCAATCAGGACATTCTCGATCTCTACAAGCGCGCCCCGACGGGCGCCCGCGTTGTGGTGCTCGACAAGTCGCAATCCGGTACGGGAGTGAGTTCATGATAAATCGTCGTCAGATGCTGGCTGTTTCAGCCGGAACCGTTGCGACGCTCGGCCTTTCGGGCGTGCAAGGTTTGGCACAGGCCGTTCCGACCGTGGCCGAGGTTCTCTACGACACCGAAATCCCGGTTCTCGGCAACCCGAATGGCAATGTCACCATCGTCGAATATTTCGACTATCAGTGCCCCTATTGCAAAAAGGGCCATGGCGAACTGATGCGCGTCGTCAAGGATGACGGCAATGTGCGATTGGTGCTGAAGGACTGGATCATCTTTGGCGAAACGTCAGCCTATGCGGCGCGGCTTGTTCTGGCGGCGGAAAAATCCGGTAATTACGCCAAGGCGATGGAAGCCATGATGGCCACGCCGGGCCGTCTGACCAAGGAACAGGTCGATGCAGCCTTGAAGAAGGCTGGTCTGGACGCGGCCAAGCTTCAGGCGGCCTATAAGGCGGATTCCAAGCGCATCAACAACATACTCGAGCGCAACATGAATCAGGGCGAAGCGTTTAATTTCAGCGGCACCCCGTCTTTCGTCATCGGCACCAAGCTCTATGGCGGGGTCATGAAGCAGCAGGAACTGATCGCAGCTATCGCGGATGCGCGTAAAGCGTGATGCGAATTTGAAAGCAAGCAGCGGAGTGTGAGCGCCCTTGTAAGCTTCTATGTCTGGTTCATATAAAGAAGGAACACGGACATGAACCTTATGACACTCGCAAAGCACGATCCCGATGAAAGCCGTTGGCAGAAGGTGCTCGGACGCGACAAGGCGTCGGACGGCGCCTTCGTTTATGCCGTGCGCACCACTGGCGTTTATTGTCGCCCGTCCTGCCCGTCGCGGCGAGGAAAGCGCGAAAACGTGCAGTTTTTCGACCGCTGTGAGGATGCGGAGCGGGCAGGCTTTCGCCCCTGCCTGCGCTGCAAGCCGCATCTGACCGAAACGCTCGCGACGCAGAATAATGCGCGCCATGCCGAAATTGTAGCCGCTGCCTGCCGCTATATCGAGGCGGCGGAAGAAGTGCCTTCTCTGGAGGAAATCGCAGATGCGGTGAAGACCAGCCCCGCGCATTTCCACCGCATTTTCAAAGCCTTCACCGGGCTGACGCCAAAAGCCTATGCCGATGCGCATCGCGCCCGCAAAATGCGTGTGGCGCTCGACGCGCCGGAAATCCGCGTCACCGATGCAATTTATGATGCGGGTTACAATTCCAGCAGCCGCTTCTACGAAGCCTCAGACCGGATTCTCGGAATGACGCCAAAGGCTTACCGGCAGGGCGGCAAGGATGCCGACATTCGTTTCGCCATTGGCCAATCGGCGCTTGGCGCAGTGCTTGTGGCGGCGAGCGACAAGGGCGTCTGCGCCATTTTAATGGGCGACGACCCGGAAGACCTGATCCGCGATCTGGAAAAGCGCTTTCCAAGAGCCAATCTCATCGGGGCCGACCGCGACTTCGAGGACATGATCGCGCAGGTGGTCGGCTTTGTCGAAGCGCCGGGCATTGGTCTCGATCTGCCGCTCGATCTGCGCGGCACGGCATTCCAGCAGCGTGTCTGGCAGGCCTTGCGGGAAATTCCGGCAGGAAAAACAGCAAGCTATACGGATATTGCCGAACGGATCGGCGCGCCGAAAGCCGTTCGCGCTGTTGCGCAGGCCTGCGCCGCCAACAAGATCGCCGTCGCGGTGCCCTGCCATCGTGTCGTGCGCAATGATGGCGGACTGTCCGGCTATCGCTGGGGTGTCGAGCGCAAGCGCGACCTCCTGAAGCGGGAGCGTGAAGCATGAGTGGCGATCACGAAACGGCGGCGGCAAAAGTCGCCGCTTATGACTGGGAGAAGATCGGCGCCGAACTCGACACATTCGGTACGGCTATTCTCCCGAAACTCCTCTCAGATAGCGAATGCCACAATTTTGCCACGAAATGGCATGATTCCGCCGTATTTCGCACCACCATTTCCATGGCGCGGCACGGTTTTGGGCGCGGCGAATACAAATATTACGCCTATCCGCTGCCTGCCTTAATTGCGGGCCTGCGCGAAAATCTCTATCCGCAGCTCGCGCCCATCGCCAATGCGTGGAGCCGGAGAATGGGCAGCGACATCCGTTATCCGCCGACCCATGACGCCTTTCTGGAAGGCTGCCACGCAGCCGGTCAGTTACGCCCGACGCCGCTTCTCCTGCAATATGGCGAGGGGGATTATAATTGTTTGCATCAGGACCTTTATGGCGACATCGCCTTTCCGTTACAGGTGGCTATCCTCCTGTCAAAGCCGGGCGAGGATTTTTCGGGCGGCGAATTCGTGCTCACAGAGCAACGCCCGCGCATGCAGAGCAGGGCAGAAGTGGTGCCGCTTCAACAGGGCGATGCGGTGATCTTCGCCGTCAATGACCGCCCGGTACAGGGCACGCGCGGCGACTACCGGGTCAAGATGCGGCACGGCGTCAGCCGTATCCGCTCCGGTATGCGACATACGCTGGGCATAATCTTTCACGATGCGCGATAGGACGACATAAGGGGTTGAACCGAAACGCGTATTAGCCTTTGATCGCGCAATGGATTGAAGGAGTCGACCATGAGCGTGACCATTTACGGTATCAAAAACTGCGACACCATGAAGAAGGCGCGCACATGGCTGGAGGACCATGGCATCGACTATGGTTTTCACGATTACAAGAAGGAAGGGCTGGATGCGGCAACGCTCGACCGTTTCCTCAAAACCGTCGCATGGGAACAGCTTCTGAACCGCGCTGGCACGACCTTCCGCAAATTGCCCGAAGATGTACGCCAGAGTGTCGATGCCGCCCAGGCGCGGGCGCTGATGCTGGAACAGCCCTCCATGGTCAAGCGCCCGGTGCTCGACAGGGACGGCGTGCTGACGGTTGGTTTCAAGCCGGATCAGTATGAGGCGTTCTTCAAGGCTTGAGCTGCCGGGCTTCTGCCATAAGTATCTGCGGATAGGCCTGCCCAAGCGGAGAAAACCCCATGCATCAGCGCGTGAACAAGGTTGTCCAGCAATGGTCGGTGAGCTGGCGCGATGCGTTGATTGCTTCCATTGGTGGGGCGGTGGCGTGGCTGATCTGCCAGTGGCTTCTCGGTCAGCCAAGGCCGGTCTTCGCCATGGTCACGGCGGTGATCTGCCTTGCGCCCAACCTGCCAAACCACGGCAAGCAGGCCATTGGCGTCATGGTCGGCGTGACGACAGGGGTAGCCGCGGGAGAATTGTCGCTGCTGCTGCCGGAAACCGTTCTCGTCGCGCATATGGCGGTGGTGACCTTCATCGCCATGGTGCTGGCAACCTCGTTCGGCATGGCGCCGGCAATTGCCATCCAATCCGGTGTTTCGGCCATTCTGGTGCTCGCCATGGGGCCGCAGGTGGCGGGTGTGACGCGCCTGATCGACGTTCTGGTGGGCGCAGGTGTCGGGCTTCTGTTCAGCCAGATCTTGCTGACACCGGACCCGGCGCGGCTGATCGACCGGGCGGCGCGGGGCCTGCTGGACCGGCTGGCCAACGGGTTGAAACAGGCGGCTATCGCGCTCGACAAGGAGGACGCGGCACGCGCCCAAAACGCAATCAACCAGTTCACCTCCGCGCATCGCGCGGTAATCGCGTTGGGTGACGGCATTGCGCTTGCGCGCAGCAATGCGCGCTGGTCGTTGCGCGGGCGGCTGGCGGCGCGCGAAGTGACAGAAATGGCCGGGCGTTATGACCGTCGCGGCATTCGTCTTTATGCTTCAGCGCTCTTGTTTGGCGAAGCGCTGGGTAATGCGTTGCGCAAGAAGGAAGCGCCTCCGCCGCCATGGGTTAGCGAGGCGTTGCAGATCATCATCGCCAATTGTTCGCTGGATGAAGGCGTGGCGCCGCAGCGCATTCCGCCCGTGCCGAAGGAAATTCCCTTCGGCTGGCGCGATTGCGTGCACCGGCTGGAATCGGTGCAGGATACGCTGCTGCACTTCCTCCATGCCGGGGTTCCGGACAGCGTGCCGGTCGGGCCAAAGGACACGAAGCGCGTCCTGAGCGATGAAGCTGCGCGTTAGAGCGCGTTTCTATCTGATACGGTCAGGTCGAAATGGGTACTAGTCCCATGGATGTGATCGTGGTCGATTGAGTTCGATTTGGGCCCGTATCGAACCCGCTTCGGCGGCGAGTTGCCTTTGCCGTTGGATCGCTTCGTTTTCAATGGCGGAAACTCCATTGTTCCTGGGAGAAAGAGAAGAAGCATCATATGTTCTGTCCCCTGCGCATCCCGTAAGTGCACTTAACAATAATAAAATACAGATTTTTGTCTTCATTTTATTCAACTGCCATTTATGATAAATAAGTAAAAATAATATTTTTATGAAATATTGCGCTATTTTATAGATTTATTTGGCGGAATTGTGTCAAATATTATGAAGTAATCTATGTGACGCTCCATGGGCGCGTTTGTTCTGCTAGGGCTGGCGCCAGCTACCAGCTGATCATTGCTGGCTATTGTTGATAGCTACCATCAGAAAAATTCAATTGTGTGCCCGCGCTTGAGGGGTATTTTGCCGTGCATGATCCAGTGCTCTACCAGCACTGCAGTGCTAAGTCGAACTTCCTTAAGTCTGCTTTCTCCCGTTCGGATTTTTCAATGTCATCCTCCCCCAATACCGCTCAACACCAGACGGCGATCCGTTATGCGCTGGGCGGTTTTCTCGCCATGGCCTCCGCAATGGGGATCGGGCGTTTCATCTATACGCCGATCCTGCCGGGCATGATGGCTGATCTCAGCTTCAACGCCGCCGATGCGGGCTTCATCGCTTCCGCCAACTATATCGGCTATCTGCTCGGCGCTGTTGCCGCAGGCTATGGCTGGTCGGCAGGCATAGAGCGCGCCAGCGTGATCACCGGCCTGATCATCAGCGCCGCACTTTGCGCCGCCATGGCACTGTTCGACGGCGTCTGGATGTTTGCCGCGATCCGCTTTGCCGCCGGTTTCGCCAGCGCCGTGACCATGATCCTCTGCACGGCCATCGTGCTCAGCCATGTGACTGCCGCCGAGCGCAACGGGCTTGGCGCGTTGCATTTCGGCGGCGTGGGCAGCGGTATCGCCATATCGGCGGTGCTGGTGGCGGCCATCCGCTTTTCCGGCCTCGGCTGGCGTGCGGACTGGATCGGCGCGGCCTTGCTCACGC
Source organism: Ochrobactrum teleogrylli (assembly GCF_006376685.1). Lineage (GTDB taxonomy): Bacteria > Pseudomonadota > Alphaproteobacteria > Rhizobiales > Rhizobiaceae > Brucella > Brucella teleogrylli. The sequence continues at coordinate 42,509 of NZ_VEWL01000009.1, forward strand.
TGGTCATGCTGGCGGCAGTGGTCTTTCTGGTGCGCGAGGGACCACGCGGCAACGGCGGCAACACGCGTGAACCTGCTTTGCCGAAAAGCTTCGCCTTCAACGCGCTGGCGCTCGCCTATGGCATTTTCGGCTTCGGTTATGTCATCACCGCCACCTTTCTGATCGCCATCGTGCGCGCCAATGATGGCGGGCCCCTGATGGAAGCAGCCGTGTGGATCGTCACCGGCCTCACCGCCGCGCCGTCGATCTGGCTGTGGTCTCCGGCGGCGAAGAAGTTCGGCCTGTTCAATGCCTTCGCGCTGACGGCGCTACTGGAAGCCATCGGTGTCGCCGCAAGCGTAGTCATCGCCCCGCCTGTCGGTCCGCTGGTCGGCGGTGCGCTTCTCGGCATGACCTTCATGGCGCTGACTGCTTTCGGTCTCCAGATCGCGCGGGTTCTGGCTCCCGCCTCGCCGAAGCGGGCGTTGGCGCGCATGACCGTATCGTTCAGCCTCGGGCAGATTGTCGGGCCACTGGTCGCCGGTTACATGGCGCAGCGTTCCGGCTCCTTCACCTCGGCCAGCCTTGCCGCCGCCTTCTCGCTGGTGGCAGTCGCCGTCATTGGCGTGCTGGCCGGTCAAAAGGCCAAGTAGAACTGCAAAATTGGGAATCTAAAAAAGGTTTCTGTCAAAATCTTACAAACATTTAACTGGCAAAGGCGCTGCGAGAAGCATTCTATGGGGGCGATAACCCCATAGAATCGGGACCGCTTTCGTGTTCGTATCTTTTTTCCCCCGCCCAAAACTGTTTTTTCCATCTGTCGTTCTTTGGAGCCTGCTGGCTGTGTTCGGCTGGTATATGGGGGGCGAAAATCTCGGGCGTCTTTTCGGCCTGCCGCCCGCCGCGCCGGACGCCGCGCCGATCATCGGCGCAAGCCTTTTCTGGTCTGCGCCGTTTCTCTGGTTCTACATTTATTTCGCCGTGGCGACCTTTGCGTTTTACGCTTTCTGGGCGCTGTTTTCACCGCATCCATGGCAGCGCTGGTCGATCCTCGGTTCGGCACTGATCCTGTTCACGACCTATTTTTCGGTGCAGGTGAGTGTTGCGGTGAACGCCTGGTACGGACCATTCTACGACATGGTGCAGAAGGCGCTGTCGACGCCGGGTTCGGTGACAGCCGCCGATTTTTACTGGGGGATGGTGGAATTCGCTGGCATCGCCTTCATCGCGGTCACGGTGAGCGTGCTCAGCCTGTTCTTCGTCAGCCATTATATCTTCCGATGGCGCACGGCGATGAACAATTACTATATGAGCCACTGGCCGCGGTTGCGTCATATCGAAGGCGCCGCGCAGCGCGTGCAGGAAGACACGATGCGGTTCTCCTCTACGCTGGAACAGCTGGGCGTCAACCTAGTGAAATCCGTGATGACGCTGATCGCCTTTCTGCCGGTCCTGTTCACCTTTTCGGAAAAGGTCAATGAACTGCCGATCATCGGCGCTATTCCGCATGCGCTTGTCTGGGCGGCCGTTTTGTGGGCCGCCTTCGGCACCGGTTTTCTGGCGCTGGTCGGCATCAAGTTGCCGGGGCTGGAGTTCAACAATCAGCGCGTGGAAGCAGCCTATCGTAAGGAGCTGGTCTATGGTGAGGATCACGAAGACCGCGCCGCGCCGGTGACGATGCAGGAACTGTTCCGCAATGTCCGGCATAATTATTTCCGGCTTTATTTCCACTACGTCTATTTCAACGTCGCCCGCATCTTCTACATTCAGGCAGATAATATTTTCCCGACGCTGATCCTCATTCCGTCCATCGTCGCGGGCAAGCTGACCCTGGGCCTGATGAACCAGATCTTGAACGTCTTCGATCAGGTGCGCGGCTCGTTCCAGTATCTGGTCAATTCCTGGACGACAATCATCGAGCTTCTGTCGATCTACAAGCGCCTTCGCGCCTTCGAGGCGACCATCCATGGCGAGCAGCTGCCGACGCTGGATCGCGAAAATCTCGAGGCGCCGCAGGGCGTTTAGGGAAGGGCACCAACACCCTCATGCTAAAGAGCGCCAACACCCTCATGCTGAGGAGGCGCGTCAGCGCCGTCTCGAAGCACGAGGGTTTGGAAAAACGCCGGTTACGACCGGTTCTGAATGTTCGAGCCGGTGTTCTTGTCGAGGCTGTTCAGATAATCGCCATAGGTGGTGCATTTGACGTCGGCCTTAGTGCAGACTTCCGAAACAAGGCGCTCCATGGCGCGCCAGTATGCGCCGTCATTCATCAGCACGAAATGGAAGCCAAGCTGCAAGGGAATGCGCTCGCCGTCATATTGCTTGTCGAAGGCGGCGCGAAACGCCTTATAGGCGCGCTCTTCGAACGCTGCCGACTGGTCAGGTATTTCCTTAGCCTTGGAATGGCGGACATAGAGATTGTAATCCATGCCGACGATCGGTCGCTTTGACGGGCCTTCCGGGATCAGCGGCAGACCGAAAGATGCGAATTGACCGGCGATCTGCGGCAGTTCCGGCCCGCGTGTGACGGATGATGCCTGATAGCGGAAGCCATTGGCCTTGAGTGCGTCCTGCACCGGCTTCGAAGCGGCGAGATAGGGCGCGCGAAAGCCGTTGATGCCGTTGAGAGCGAGGTTGCGCCAGCCTTCCGGCTCGCCGTCTATGCCATTATTTTTGTAGGCGTCGGCGACGATGCGGCGAAACGCGCCGATTTCCTTGTTCCAGTCGGCGGTGGACCAGCTCGTGCCGTCGAAATGGCCGCAGCCGTGGCTGGCGATCTCGTTGCCCTCCAGATGCGCCTGCCAGATATTGCCAAGCCGGGTCACGACTTCATCGCGGGTCTGGGCAAAGCCGACATTGGATACGCCCGCCTTTTTGTGCGGCGGCTGATAGCTGGCGCGGTCCTTGCGGGTCATCAGAAAGACGCAGGACAGGAAATAAGTGAAACGAGCGTTGTTTTTCTTCGCAAGCTCGCGCGAGCGCGTCCAAAGCGCATTGTCATGCGCGCCGTCGAAGGAAATCAGCACATATTGCGTTTTGCTGGCCGTTGTTTCCGGTGATGTGGCCCCGGCAGGCGCACAAAAAGCCGCCGAGAGGGAAAGAGCGAGGAGAGTTTTGGGGAAGAAAACGCGCATTGCCATCAAATACCGGGAAAATCCAAGGCCGGGAAGGGGCCAGTGACCCGGCTATCCCTTGAATATGGCGAAGGTCGGACCGAAATTCACTTTTACGCAGGGCTCAATATGCTTATTTCGCGGACGGGTCTTACATATGGCGACAATTCCGACTAAAAGCGCCAGAACAGCTATTTCGTAAATCAGATTCAAGAACAATGGCAGGTCCATGGCAGACGACAGTTTCATTCGCGAGGTAAACGAGGAACTCCGTTCGGAACGGGCGAAGCAGGTCTGGAAGAATTTCGGCCCGATCGTGATCGGTGCTGCCGTTGCAATCGTTCTGGGCACTGCCGGCTGGGTCGGCTACCAGCACTGGACCGACAGCAAGGCCTCTGCTTCCGGCGACAAGTTCCTTGCGGCGCTTGACCTTGCATCGGCAGGCAAGAACGATGAAGCGCTTGCTGCGCTCGACGATCTGGAAAAGACTGGCTACGGGTCTTATCCGGTTTTGGCGCGCCTGCGTGCGGCCTCCGTCCTTGCCAGCAAGGGCGATGCGGCTGGCGCCGTGAAGGCGTTTGACGATATCGCTGCCGACAATGCCGTGCCGGGTGCGCTGCGCGATGTGGCGCGTTTGCGGGCGGGTTATCTGCTGGTCGATAGCGGTTCTTATGACGATGTCGCCAAGCGGGTTGAAACCCTGTCTGCCGATGGCAATTCGATGCGCTCCAGCGCGCGCGAAGCCCTTGGCCTCGCAGCCTGGAAGGCCGAACGTTTCGACGATGCGGCCAAATTGTTCAAGCAGATCGCCGATGACGGTATGGCGCAGGCCAATATCCGTCAGCGCGCCAATACGATGCTGGACCTGATGCGCAGCGCAGGCGTTGCGGCACAAAGTTAAACAAAGGCTACCTTCGGGGCTGGTCTTGAACCGGCCCTGTTTCTTTCTGGAGTAATTTTCGTTCATGGGTTTCACTCTCGCTATCGTCGGGCGTCCCAATGTCGGCAAGTCCACGCTGTTCAATCGTCTCGTCGGCCGCAAGCTGGCGCTGGTGGACGACCTGCCGGGCGTCACGCGCGACAGGCGCATCCATGACGCCAAGCTCTACGACCTCAAGTTTCAGGTGATCGACACGGCTGGTCTCGAAGAGGCCGCCAATGACTCGCTGGAAGCGCGCATGCGCGCCCAGACGGAAGCCGCCATCAGCGAAGCCGATGCGGTTCTGTTCGTGGTCGATGCCAAGAACGGCCTGACGCCTGCCGACAACACCTTTGCTGAACTGGTGCGCCGGTCCGGCAAGCCCGTGGTGCTGGTGGCCAACAAGGCCGAAGCGCGCGGCGCGCAGTCGGGCCTTTACGATGCCTTCCAGCTTGGTCTCGGCGAACCGTGCCCGATTTCCGCCGAGCACGGTCAGGGCATGCCCGACCTGCGCGACGCCATTGTCGAACTTCTGGGCGAAGAACGCGTCTTCGCCGACGAAAAAGAAGCGGAAGCCGCTGACGAAGTCTTCACGCCAAAGGCGGTCGGCGAGCTGATCGGCGACGATATTGAAGATCCGGATGAGGAAGTCATCCCTGCCTATGATGCGACCAAGCCGCTGCGCATTGCCATTGTCGGACGCCCGAATGCGGGCAAGTCCACGATGATTAACACCATGCTCGGCGAAGACCGCCTGCTGACTGGCCCGGAAGCGGGTATCACCCGTGACTCGATCTCGGTCGATTGGGAATGGCACGGTCGCAAGATCAAGCTGTTCGACACTGCCGGTCTGCGTCGCAAGTCGCGCGTGCAGGAAAAGCTGGAAAAGCTTTCGGTTGCCGATGGCCTGCGCGCCATCCGCTTTGCCGAGGTGGTGATCATCGTGCTCGATGCGACGATCCCCTTTGAAAAGCAGGATTTGCAGATCGCCGATCTCATCATCCGTGAAGGTCGTGCGCCGGTCATCGCCTTCAACAAGTGGGACCTGATCGAAGACCGTCAGATGGTTCTAGCCGATCTTTACGAAAAGACCGCCCGTCTTCTGCCGCAGGTGCGCGGGCTGCGCGCCGTGCCGATTTCCGGTGAGCGCGGACAGGGTCTGGACAAGCTCATGGAAAATGTCGTGAAGACCCATGAGATCTGGAACCGCCGCATTTCGACGGGCCGCCTCAATCGCTGGCTGGAAGGCGTGATCGCCCATCAGCCGCCGCCAGCTGTTTCTGGTCGCCGCCTGAAGGTGAAGTATATGACGCAGGTGAAGACCCGCCCGCCGGGCTTCGTCGTCTCCTGCTCGCGTCCCGACGCGATGCCGCAATCCTATGTGCGCTATCTGGTCAACGGCCTGCGCGAAACCTTCGATATGCCGGGCGTGCCGATCCGCCTTGCGCTGCGCACCTCGGACAATCCGTTCGCGGGCCGCGCCAAGAAGAAGCGATAAGCATCATGTAAAAAAGCCCGGAGTGATCCGGGCTTTTTTCGTCATTCTGCATCACGTTTTGCGGCGTCCTTATAAACTGCGGCGCGATCCCGCTTCCCGACCGCTATCACAATGATAATAAGTTGTTGGTCGCGGACCTCGTAAACAAGCCTGTATCCGACACCCCGCAGCTTGATCTTGTAACGATCTGTCGCGCCTGAAAGTTTTGCGGAGGGGACATGCGGGTTCGCGCAGCGCTCGGCGAGTTTTTTCTTGAACTGTTCCCGCGTGTTGCTGTCGAGTTTGCGCCATTCCTTGAGTGCAACTTCTACAAACCCGAGTTCATAGATCATCCAGCGCGACTTTCACGACGGGATCATCACGCCGCGCATCGGCGATGGCGTTCAGTTCCGCATCTTCCAGACGTTCCATCATGGCTTCATAGGCGCGCGCCGGAACACAGTAAAAAGCCGGTTCATTGCGGTTGAGGATCGCGACCGGCGCACCTTCTCCTGCGGCCACTGTACCCATGGGGTTTTTCTTCAGTTCCGAAACGCTGGCCGTCATTTCCGCCAGAACAATATGTGCCATGTCGATTTTCTCCGACCTGTTGGTGATCCTTTAAATAGCACTCTTAAAAGCTCTTTTCAATGTCAGCCAACTTTCACCTCATCGACGCCTTGAGTAACCTGCCTTGGTCTGCTAATCCGCCCGCTCCCCGATTTTCTCCCAAAAGGTGCAGCGATGACGAAGGCTATTGAGAGCCCATTTGATGGCGTGACATTAGGCATCGATTTCGGCACCACCAACACGGTTCTGTCGGTTGCAAGCCCCGATGGCACGGCGGCTGTGCTGAGCGTCGTCAAGGATGGCGCCGAAGTTACTGGCTATCGCTCGATCCTCTGTTTCTGGCAGGATCGCGAAACCGGCGAGCGCACGGTGGAGAGCGGCCCATGGGCGATGGACGCTTTTGTCAACGCGCCGCATTCGACGCGCATGTTGCAATCCTTCAAGACCTTTGCGGCGTCCAAATCCTTCACCGACACGCCGGTTTTTGGCAAGCGGTTCAAGTTCGAGGATATTCTGACGACATTCCTCGAAACGGTTGCCGCGCGCCTCGGCGACAGGTTGCCGCCAAAGGGCAACCGCGTGGTGGTCGGGCGTCCGGTTATTTTTGCAGGCGGCTCGCCGGACGAGCAGCTGGCCATGCAGCGCTACGAAAAGGCGTTTCGCGCCTTTGGCTTCACCGACATTCACTATGTCTATGAACCGGTCGCGGCGGCTTATTTCTATGCGCAGGAATTGAAGGCGGATTCGACTGTTCTGGTGGCTGACTTTGGCGGCGGCACGAGCGATTTTTCTATCGTGCGCTTCGAAGTGGGCAAGGGCGGTCTTTCCTTCACGCCGATGAGCCAGACCGGTCTTGGCATTGCGGGAGATACATTCGACTACCGCATCATCGATAATGCGGTTTCGCCGTTGCTCGGCAAGGGCACGGAGTACAAGTCCTTCGGCAAGCGCCTGACCATGCCGAACCATTATTACGCAAATTTCGCGCGCTGGAACACGCTGTTCCTGATGAACTCGCCCGCGACGATCCGCGACCTGACCGAGCTTGCCAAGCAGGCGGTCGAGCCGGAAGCGCTGGAGCATTTCATCAATCTGATTGAGAATGATTACGGCTACGAAATCTATCGCGCCGTTTCGAACCTGAAGGTTCGCCTCTCATCCGAGCGCATCGCGGAACTGCATTTCAAGGCGGACGATTTTGAAATTCGTTCGGATATCACCCGTAACGATTTTGAAAACTGGATCGCCGAGGATGTGCGCCAGATCGAACAGTCGGTTGACGAAGCCGTGGAAAAGGCCGGACTGCAATCCGGTAATATCGACCGCGTTTTCCTGACGGGCGGCACGTCCTTCGTGCCGGCCATCCGCACCGCATTCGAAAGCCGTTTTCCCGATGCGGCGGTGACCAGCTCCAACCAGTTCGATTCGATTGCCACGGGTCTGGCGCTGATCGGACAGGACGCCGATATCGACCGCTGGTCGGTGAAGTGATGGCCAAAGGCGCTCTGTTCTGACGAGCGCCTTAGGATCCTGTCGCCGTATCGGCAAAACAGCTGGCAATCTTTGCATTCGCGCCAAGCTTTTTGGCCCATTTGACCAGATCCGGCACTTCACTCCTGTCGGCCATGCCGCCCCAGACGTCTTTAAGCTGCGGTGTCTTGCCTGAAAGGTTGAAGAAGAAATAGCCGGGGTCGGCGACCGGAACATCGGCATAAACGACTGCCCAGTCACCGCTTTGCATGAAACTGTCGATTTTGACCGCAGTTGGTTTCACCTTTTTGCGAAGGCTTTTGGCAATCAGGGCCGAGTAATTAGACCGCTGTTGCTTGGTCAAGCTCGTGGTAACCCCATCGCAGGGCGATTTGGCGAAGGCGCTCCCCGGCGATGCCAGAAACGCCATTGCGATGAAACCATTGATGCAGGCCGTCTTGAAGATTGCGGTCATCATTCCCCTCCGAACGATTGCTGTCGTTCAGGGAGCATAGCCGGATTATTCGTGAGCAGTAAGAGCCTGCTCCAAAAGTCGCCCTGTGTGGCTGCAAATGGCAATTTTCTCCTTACGGTACTCGAAAATCTCCATTTTCGCACACACATGCCGCTTTTTGCTTCAGGCTCTAAGAGATTTACGGCAGGATTTCGATCGGGGTGCCGTTTGGCGCTCTTGCCCAAATGTCGCGCATTTCCGCGTCGGTGACGGCAATGCAGCCATCGGTCCAGTCCCACAGACGATGCACGGACGCCAGCCAGCCCCAGCCATTCGGCAGGCCGTGGATCATGATATTGCCACCCGGCGCATAACCGCCCGCCGCGGCTGCCTGTTTGTCGTCTTCGTTCGGGTAGGAAATATGCAGGCTCAGATGCGCCATGGAACGCGGGTTGCGCCAGTCGATGACATATTGTCCTTCGGGTGTCTTCTCGTCGCCCTCGCGCTGCTTGTGGCCGTCATCGCCATTGCTGCCGAGCGATATGCGATAGGTGCCAATGGGCTGGCCCTGGCGGAGCAGGATCATCTGGCGGCTGGCCTTTTCAACCCGGATTGCATCGGCCTGCTGTTCTGTCGGGGCAGAGACGGGCGGCTCGACAAAGCTGACCCGCGCCATGACCTTGGTATAGCCAAACAACGCAACAGCAATGAGCACGACGGCGGCGAGGGTTTTCTTGATCATAGGGCTGCTCTGATCGTGAGGAGGTATTCTTGTGCGGGCATTTTAAATGAGATGGTTTATTATCCCACCCGATCTGTTTTGACCATTGCCACTCAAAAACGCAATGAAAACAATCGCTGGGCGGACAGTGTTAATTCAAAATTAATCAATATTTTCAAAGGGTAAACAAGACATCGTTAACGATCCATCAAGGTTAATACTCCATTATCGGCTTCGTTAAGCACATCCCGAAAAGCGTGAAACGGCTTCGGAACCTGTGCGCGAGAACTGAAGTCTGTGTGAGTGGAGTGTGCGGTGCGTCTTGTGTCGATACGAGCGCTGTTTGGCCGACGGAAGGCCGTTGCCGAGCCGGTATGGCATTATCCTGTCACGGGCTATTGCCCGGAGGATGGTCGCTATTATGCCGTGCGCGCAAAACCGCGTCACATCGCCCGCAAGCCGCAGCGTCTGATCCCGCTGGTGCTCACAGCCTTCGCCTATCTCTTCAATTCCAATGCGATTGCCTTTCAGGATATGGCGAGCCTCGTGCCGTCTGCCGATCTCGGCACGCATCGCTGGACGGCTTTTGTCGCCAAGGCTCCCGTTGGTTCGGTGCATCAGGCGGAAATGCCCTTTGTCGATGCAACGACCGTCACCGGCAGCATCGCCACCAACGGCATCGAAGTGCCGGGCATCGGTCGTGTAGCGCTTTCGGGCGGCAAGAAGACCGCGAAGCTTGGGCCGGATGATCCCAACCCGGACGAAAACCGCATCAACCGCGCCGACAAGACGGGCCGTCTGGTCTCGGTGCAGCCAAAGGCGCCTGCCAAGGCGTTCACCGCGGGCAGCATGTTCGACAAGATCAGCATGATCACCCGCCCGCCGGAAAAGACCGACACCAAGATGGCCTTTTCCAGCAAGCTTGAAGGCAAGGAAATCGGCATCACCATGGCCTTCCATGCCGTGAAGCCGCCAAAGCCGCGCGCAGAAATGCCGGTGCAACTGGCCAAGCTGATCAACAATGACCAGCCGGATGTGCTGGCCCTGGGTTATGCACCGTCTGCGCCTGATTATGGAAAAACATCTCCGTTTGAGAGTATCCTGAAACCAGATCCGAGCGAGGGGCGTTTCGTCCCGCCCATCGGACAGGAAGATCACGACTGGGCGGCAACTCCGTTGCCGCCTTCGGCATTTAGCAAGGGCGAACAGAAGTGCCTCGCCGAAGCCGTTTATTACGAGGCGCGTGGCGAAACGGTCAAAGGGCAGGTGGCTGTGGCGCAGGTCGTGCTCAACCGCGTGCGCAACCCGGCCTATCCGGGCACCATTTGCGGTGTCGTCTATCAGAACCGCGATTGGCTGAATGCCTGCCAGTTCTCCTTTGCCTGCGACGGGCAGAAACATCGTGTTACCGAGATGCCGCAATGGCGCATGGCGCAACAGGTGGCGAAGACGGTGTCGTCCGGTCAGATATGGCTGCCGGAAGTCGGCTCGGCCACGCATTATCATGCAACCTATGTGAAGCCCTTCTGGGCACCCACCATGAAGAAGCTGACCAAGATCGGCCTTCATGTGTTCTACCGCACCTATGGCGGCGGGTGGAGCTGACAAGCATTTCCAGCAAAAGTGTGAAGCGGTTTTACGTACGGAAATGCGTAGGGAAGAAAGCATTTCCAGCAAAAGTGTGAAGCCCCTCCGAGGCGGACAGCCCGCTGGACTGCCCACTGATACAGCTTTGATCTATCCGGTATCCACCGGCAAAGGCCCGCTTTAGCAGAACTTGCTGCGGCTTCGATTTCATAAAATATGCGCGAATAAATGTCTGGCGTATCGATCTGGCCCGCCTGCGTGTAACTATTCTTATTATCTAAATTAGATATATATAAATATAATTATAGTTACTTAAAATATAACTTTATTAGAATATATAAATGAATATTTTGCAATATAGACATGATATTTTAAAATACATATAAGATAGGAATCATCGGAATTGTTCATCATTTTTTTGATGTGTGAGGGGTAATGAAAGTTTTAAATAAGCATTTGGCGTATTTGCTTATTAGCACATCGTCTTTATTAGGCGGTGCACATATTGCAATGGCGCAGCAGCTGGAGTTTGATCCTAACCCTGCACCCACTTTGGTTGAGGGGGCTGGCTGAGTTAGGTCTTTGGCCAGTGGCGTTTCTGCTGACGGCAGTGTGATTTTCGGGTCTGTTACGGCTACGAATGGCGGCGTTAGTGCTGCTGCAGCCTGGGATAGCAAAACTGGAAATCTGACTGTCCTTCAAAATTTGGCTGGGTTGCAAGGTCATCCGTATAGTGCACATGGTGTGTCTGCTGATGGGCAGGTTATTATTGGCAACGCGTTCGATGCTCAAAATGTGCAGCACCCTCTGGTGTGGTTGAATGAAACGTCGACGCCAATGGGGCTTGGCGTTCTCCATGCCAATAGTACGGCCGTCGCCAATGCAATTTCGGCCGACGGAACGACGATCGTCGGATCCTCGAACAGTAATGGTGCTTCGAACAGCGGTCATGCCGTTCTTTGGTCGCGCGCTAACGGTGCCTATTCGATCCTTGATCTTGGAACCTTGGGTGGCCTTACTTCCTACGCGGCTGCCGTTTCCCACGATGGATCGGTGATTGTCGGTTGGGCAAATACGGGTCTGGAACAGAAACATGCTGCGGCATGGTATGACGGAGTTGCGACTGCGGTCGATCTGGAGACTTTAGGTGGCGCTACCTCCAGCGCTAGTGGCTTGTCTGCGGATGGGACGGTGATCGTCGGATCGTCGGAACTGGCTGGTGGAGATCAACACGCGGCAGCATGGTACGGCAAAGGCAACGGCGCTACCGACCTGGGTGTTTTGAATGGTGGTACGATCTCTTTTGCTCGTGCTGTGTCCGCTGATGGCAGCGTCATCATCGGGGCGTCAACGTATTCACCAACAGCTGATACCCATGCCGTAGCGTGGTATAATCAAGGGACAACACCGACCGATCTGGGCACTTTAGGGGGCAAGACTTCTGACGCAACTGCCGTTTCAGCGAATGGAGGGGTGATCGTTGGCCATGCGGCGAACGAGAGCAATGCAATCCACGCTGTGGTTTGGATTGGCGATGCGGCATCGCCGACGGACCTCGGGACTTTGGGGGGCAAGTATTCCTATACGAGCGGCGTCTCTGCCGATGGGACCGTGATCGCCGGTTACTCTCTGAACGATAATGGTGTTGCGCATGCCGCGCTCTGGAAACTGGTGACGGTAACGCCGCCCGATCCTGAGCCGAACCCAACTCCGACCCCTGATCCGGATCCGAACGGGAATGGGCAGCCGACACCAGCACCCGAACCAACGCCCACGCCTGTCGGCATCGATGTCACCAATACGGTGCAGACGGTTGCCGCACTTGCCAATGACACCTTCTCGGTCGTCGGCTCGCAAGGCGCCATTGTTGGCCGGCTGATGGGCGGCAGCAGCAGCGGTCAGGGCTTCAACGACTTCTCCGGCGCCGGTCTCGGTATGGCGCGGGGTGGCGAAAGCTGGTACGGCATCTATTCCGACGTTGGCCGCGCTGGCGACAGCAAGGATGTGCTCGGCTGGATGACGCTCGGTCACGCCTTCACCGATAATTTCTCGGCAGGCGCAACCATTGCCCATACGTTCTGGCAGGACATGCCGGACAATTTCGACCGCACCAACAATAATCTCGGCGGCGGTATCTATGCGCAGTGGAAAGACCGCACCGAGAGCGGAACCTGGTATATGCGTGGTTCGGCTGCGATCAATCGCTATGATGTCGAGCGGACGCGTCAGGTGCTGGGCTATACCGAACCGGGCAGCGGTGACAGCACCGTCAATGGTTGGGGCGTACAGCTGGAAGCAGGGCAGTCGTTTGATCTCGGCAACAAGGCATCGTTCGGTTATTACGGCGGCTTGAACTATACCGACCTGAAAATGGACGGCTATACCGAATCCGGCGCTCATTTCCCATTCACCTATTCGGATGTGAAGTCACAGCGCACGACGGCCTATCTCGGTCTCAATTACGGCATGGCGCTGACCGACAAGGTCAACTGGTCCGTCAATGCCGAGATCGAGCAGGATTTGTCGCACAAGGACCCGAGCGTAATCGCCAGCGCCGACTATATCGGCTCGTTCAAGTTCGATTCCGATGCGGCGCATACACGCGGCAGCCTGTCGACCACGGTTTCCTATGCGTTCAGCGATGCCGTCAGCATCGGCGTGACGCCTTATGTAAACCGCACGGTCAACAAGGATACGGCCTTCGGCGCGATCATCGGCCTTTCCGGCAAGTTTTAAGCTTTGCCGGGCAAGGAACGGTTCTGCATGGCATGAAGCGTTAGAGCCGACGGCAGATCGGCTTCGACGTGACGTTTAGCGAAACTGTCACCATGAAAACAAACAGGCGGGAGAGGGCAACCTCTTCCGCCTGTTGCGTTGCGCCAGTTCTTGCCCAACTCCCCTTGCCTGTGTTTCGCTGCTCGACAGCAAGCACTTGGCGCAGTGCGCTCTCACGCGAATCCAGGGCGAGTTTGATCGTTGATCGCGGCGGAAACCGGATGGCTGAAGCAGGGCCTGCGTTTCATTTGCGCTGGAGCCGCTCCGGCTGCGATACGCTGGGGATAGTGGCAACGAAAAAGTGAAGGATTCGCGCCACATTCTTGGACTTTGGGCGGAAAATGAGTCGCACCATTAGCTATCCAATTGTTTTTTATGAATAAAAAACCTTCTGGAGCAGTGGCTTCACCGCCTTGACTAGCGGGCGGGGTGTCAATATGTTGCGCGCAACTTGGAAATGGGGTTTTGAACCTGCCTTTCTTGAAAAAAGGAGCTGCCAATGGCACGGGGAATTGAGCCCGAAAAGCCATCCGGTGCTGTCAAGGATGGGCAAGGGCAACCTGCTTCCGGGGAGCTGGATCAGCGTTTGAACCGTCTTGAGGCCGAATTGGTCAAGAAAGGCATGTTCAAAAAGCCAGCTTCCGAGGAGGAGCGGTCGGAGACGGCAAGTTCGGTCGCGCAGGCCATGAAGCTTTCCAGCGAGTTTATCGCTGGGATCGTGGTGGGTGCGGTGCTTGGCTGGTTCATCGATCGTATCGCCGGCACGTCGCCTTGGGGATTGATCGTATTTCTCCTACTGGGCTTCGCAGCGGGTGTCCTCAATGTGCTTCGTTCCGTAGGTTATGTCGCCGATCAAGGCGGCATTAAGACTAACGCGGAAAAGAGTGACAGGAAATAAGACTTGGCGGACTTTACGGTAAAGTTCGTTCAAGTGTAAGTGATAAGCGGGCCGGATGCATGTCGGGCCCCGAGACTAAATCGCCTTCGGGCAGGGAAGACAGACGAGGTTAAGGTGGCGAACGATCCGATCCATCAGTTCCAGATTTCTCGGTGGATTCCCATCGATGTAGGCGGCGTTGACCTGTCGTTCACGAATGTTTCGGCTTTCATGGTCGCAACCGTCGTGGTCGCTTCGGGCTTCCTTTATCTGACGTCGTCGGGTCGCGGTCTTATCCCGACCCGTCTGCAGTCGGTTTCGGAAATGGCCTATGAATTCGTGGCGACAAGCCTGCGGGATTCGGCTGGTTCGAAGGGTATGAAGTTCTTCCCCTTCGTCTTCTCGCTGTTCATGTTCGTGCTGGTCGCGAATTTCATCGGTCTCTTCCCGTATTTCTACACTGTCACCAGCCAGATCATCGTGACGTTCGCTCTCGCGTGCCTGGTCATCGGTACGGTCATCGTCTACGGTTTCTTCAAGCATGGTTTCGGCTTCCTCAAGCTGTTCGTGCCGAGCGGTGTTCCCGGCATCATCGTGCCGCTGGTTGTTGCCATTGAAATCATCTCGTTCCTGTCGCGTCCGATCAGCCTCTCGGTTCGTCTTTTTGCGAACATGCTTGCAGGCCACATCACGCTCAAGGTTTTTGCTGGCTTCGTTGTTTCGCTGGCCGCACTTGGGCCCATCGGCGTCGGCGGCGCGGTGCTGCCGCTCATCATGACGGTTGCGATCACCGCACTCGAATTCCTCGTAGCCTTCCTCCAGGCCTACGTGTTTACCGTTCTCACCTGCATGTACATCAACGACGCAGTACATCCGGGACACTGAGTTCAAACCGGCGGGCGACCGCCAGAACTGAAATCCGCGCTTATATTTCAATCCAGAAGGAGCTTAACATGGAAGCGGAAGCAGCAAAGTACATCGGCGCCGGTCTCGCCTGTTTCGGTATGGCCGGTACGGCTCTCGGCCTCGGCAACATCTTCGGCCAATACCTCTCCGGCGCTCTGCGCAACCCGTCCGCTGCTGACAGCCAGTTCGGCCGTCTGGTGTTCGGTTTCGCCGTTACGGAAGCTCTGGGCATCTTCTCGCTGCTCATCGCGCTTCTGCTCCTCTTCGCCGTCTAATAAACGGTTCAAGAGTCTGGCCTGCCGCGATCTGTATCTTGAAATGCAGCGCGGCTGGCCTTTGCATATGACGTTCGAGTAGGCATGATCCCGGAAGACGGGAACCGGTTTTCGGATCAGATCATGCTCGATTTAAGGGGAAATCTGGATGTTCGTGTCCACGGCGTTTGCCCAAACCGCCACCGAATCGCAACCGGCACCAGCTGCTGGTGAGCACGGCGCAGCTGATGCTGTGCACACCGAAACCGGGGTCGCGCAGGATGCCGGACACGGCAGCGGCGTATTCCCTCCGTTCGATTCCACCCACTACGCCTCGCAGCTTCTGTGGCTGGCGATCACGTTCGGTCTTTTCTATCTGTTCATGTCGCGCGTGGTTCTGCCGCGCATTGGCGGCGTGATCGAAACCCGTCGTGACCGTATCGCCCAGGATCTCGAGCAGGCTGCCCGTCTCAAGCAGGATGCCGATAACGCCATCGTTGCTTATGAGCAGGAACTGGCCCAGGCCCGCACCAAGGCCGCTTCGATCGCCGAAGCTGCTCGCGAAAAAGGCAAGGGCGAAGCAGACGCCGAACGCGCTGCTGCCGAAGCCGCGCTGGAAGGCAAGCTCAAGGACGCCGAAGACCGCATCGCTGCGATCAAGGCCAAGGCCATGAGCGACGTCGGCACCATCGCCGAGGAAACCACGGCTGAAATCGTCGAACAGCTTCTGGGCACCAAGGCCGACAAGGCTTCGGTAACAGCCGCTGTCAAGGCCGTGAACGCCTGAGGAGAGGACAATGGACGCTACATTTTGGGCACTTGTTGGCCTCATCATCTTCCTGGCGATCCTCGCCTATCTGAAAGTTCCAGCCATGGTTGGTCGTTCGCTCGATGAGCGTGCCGATCATATCAAGAAGGAACTGGAAGAAGCCCGTACGCTGCGTGAAGAAGCACAGCAACTTCTGGCCGAGTACCATCGCAAGCGCAAGGAAGCCGAAAAGGAAGCAGGCGATATCGTCGCCGCTGCCGAACGCGAAGCCAAGGCTCTTCTCGAAGACGCCAAGCGTGCGACTGAAGAATATGTGGCCCGCCGTAACAAGCTGGCTGAACAGAAGATCGCAACCGCTGAAGTCGACGCTATAAATGCTGTCCGCGCTTCGGCTGTCGATCTCGCCGTTGCTGCCGCTGGCAAGCTTGTCGCAGACAAGGTTGACACCAAGGTTTCAGGCGGTCTGTTCAAGGACGCACTGGTTCAGGTCAAATCGAACATGAACTAAGGTTCTCGCGACCTTTTGAGTTTTGAAATGCCGCCTGAAAGGGCGGCATTTTTGTTTTAATAAGGCCTCGGAGAGGGTGCGCCAATTCGGCGGTGCATACCAATGGAATGGATGAGCCATTCAGGGACATGCCGAGTATTCGAAAAGAATGGAGCTACCGGGGGCGATGGATGACATAACCGGCGCGATCTGGTTGATCGCCGCCAGCGGCGCCTCATAATCCACTAGGATTCGATCGGTGCAGCTTCCGGTTTTGCGCTCGCATCTTTTTGGATCGAGCCGGATAAGGGCTCATTCCGGCGGACTGATTTCCGTTCAGGCGTTTCGCATCTACACGATGCGCTTAAGTGTGAGGCTCAAAGCGTCCCTTGATCGGTGCGAAAGTGTAACGGTGCAGGCCGGGGATAGGGCCGTCGCTTTCAATGGCGGCGCGGTGACGGGCGGTTGCATAGCCTGCATGCACTTCCATGCCGTAGACCGTGTGAACGCTGCCTGCGCGCTCCATCATGCGATCCCGCGTCACTTTGGCGACGATGGAAGCCGCAGCAATCGATACGGAGCGCTGATCGCCCTTCACGAGGGCAGAACCGGGGCAGGGCAGGCCAGGTGGTACATCGCGCCCATCGATCAATGCGTGGCATGGCTGTAAGATCAGCCCGTGTACGGCGCGACGCATGGCTTCCAAAGCAGCTTTCCGAATATCGCTGACATCGATGCTGCGGGCGCTGAGACTTGCAACAGAGACGCTTATGGCCTTCGCCAGAATAGTCTCATAGAGCGCATCGCGCTTGGCTGCATTGAGACGTTTGGAATCGTCTAGCCCGTCGGGAACGTCGCTTGCGTCCAGCAGCACGGCGGCAGCTACGACCGGCCCGGCCAGAGGCCCGCGCCCCGCTTCATCGATGCCGACAATATGGCGAAGCCCACGCGCCAGCAGCCTCGCTTCTTCAGAGAAGTCGGGCACGAGCGGAATGTCGAACAGAAGAGGAGAATCAGAAGCCGTGCTTTTCATGAATTCGGAATATATTTGCCAATGCTGGCCAGACTTTAAGGGCGCGCAGCTTTCGAGGCAACGCCAATTCCGGATTATTGTCGTGAGAAGGAGAGACTGCCGTGAAGTTTCTATTCAAAGTGAGAGAACGCTGACCGGAAAGGCCAGCGTTCTATTTCAATCAAGCGGTCTCACCACCGGACTTTGAAGCCCACCGATCCTTTGACGGTGTAACTATCGCCAAGACGGTTGAGAGGCGAGTTAAGAGAGCCTTCGCCATAGATGGCATAGCGCTCGCTCGCCCAGCTATAGGTACCGCCGCCACCAATGCCGCCCCACGTGCGGCTGTTTGCGGTATCGAAGGTTACATCCGCCACCTTGAAGCGCATATCGCCGAGGAAGTCCTGGTAGAGATTGACGATGCCGTAAATATTGGCAAGGTTGAACGTGCCGTCTGCCCCGTACCATGTGTTTCTGTAATCCGCAGAAAGGCCAAGGCGCCCCCGTAAACTGTCGCCGTCATGCAGCGATACATCCGCGCCCCAGATATCGTTGAAGCTGTTGAAAGAAACAGACGACCACATCAGCTGTATCTGCGGGGTTAGCGACCAATGGTCGTTCAGCCCGAAACGTTTGCCTGTTTCGATGGAGAGGGCATAACCGAAGCCCTTTCGACTATCGGCAATGTCGGAGCTGGACGTGCTGGAAGACAGATCGCTATCGTACCAAGTGGCCTGTGCCTGACCATCGGCATAAAAGCCGCTGTCGCCGTACCATGTTAGCGCCGTGCCGAGTGACCATCCCTGCATTTGTATCGAGCCATCACCATAGATCGATGAAATGTTGGAATGCGACGTGCCATATTGACCAGTGATACTGCCGACCAATTTACCCAGGTGGTTTTCGTAGAATTGTCCGTCGACCCCGGCCTGTAATTGGAACACATTTACATTCACACTTGTTGCCGTTGCGGAGGTTGCCGGTTCGAAGTGATTATGCGCGCCTTCAATGCGTCCCCACACCGTGCGGTTTGATGCAGCATCCTGCCTATCATAGAGCCGCGCAGAGCTAGTCTGGCTAGATTTGCGGTCCGGTTTTGCAGCGGTTTCATTGGCGTCTGACCAATAGCGATTGCCGGTGCGCTGTTGCAACGTCGGCAGACTGTTGAGCGCCTGCATTGCTTGGATCATGCCTTCATAGACGGGAATGGCAGGGCCGTATCTTGGCCCGGGACCATCTTTCAATTCGCTGCGCAGATACCAGTCACCGTCGCCTGGCGTGCTTACGCCGCCCTTATGCAGCGTATAGGCAAAGGCACCGGCAACGATTGCTTTTTCTCCGTCCCAAGTCGTATAGTCTCCGTTCAGACTGAAATTGCCATTCGATTGGCCGACAATGTCGACGACCTTGATGCCCTCCACCGTTTGTTCTCCCGTCCCGCCACGGTTGATGAACCTGAGGCTAGTGGAGCCTGCCGTGTCCCCTAGAACTTTGAGCATATCCGTCTTTGAACCATCACCCTGCAGAACGACGTTCATCAGCAACGAACCGTCCGCGCCGATGTAATTGCCGTTTACAGTGATTGTGGTTCCCCCGGTCCCGCCGAAGCGAACAGCGCCGCTATTCGTCAAACCAGCAACTTTCGTTTCGAAGCCGCCGAAAGCCAGCACTGCGTCTTGTCCGACCATATAAACGGCGGTTTGGCTGAAAGCTCTGCTCTGCCCTTGAAAGAGTGTACCATCGTTGACGACTGCGTTTCCTGTATAACTGTTCGGGCCAGTGAGCGTGAAGATGCCGGTGCCATTCTTGATCAGATCGCCATTTCCCGAAATGTTTCCAGAGAAGGTCGTATCAAAATTCTGGTCGAGGGAGAGCGCAGCATTCCGAAGAGTAACATTGCCGCTACCGGTAAGCCCGCCGACCGTGGTATTGAACCCGTCCAGATCGGCCATGGCACCGGCCTGTACATTCAGAAGTCCCGCACCAAATGCGTGATTCACAATGCCTGCACGGGCGGTTCCCTGGGCGACCGTCAGACCGCCAGTAAAGTTGTTGTCGCCTTTGAAAACGGTGACACCGCTTCCATTCTGCAGGACAGCACCGTCGCCGCTGATCTGGCCGTTAAAGTCTGTTTCGTCGGAGCGATTGAATGCGAGAGTGCCATAATCATAGATGTTACTTTCCACCACGACGTCGCCGAGAATGCTTCCCGTTGTGCCGCCATCACCGAGTTGCACGATGCCCTGGCTGATCGTCGTGACTCCTGTATAAGTATTGTTCCCGGTCAGGATCAGTGTACCTAAGTCGGTTTTCTTGAAGCCCTGTGTCCCGCGTAGCTCGCTGGCCACGGTGGCGATCATGGAGTCACTTGCCGAGCTGCTATTACCGACGCGTATAACGGGAGTGGTGTTGGTGTCGACGAGGGTGATGTGTTGGTCGACAAGCCTGTAACCGCCAACCGAGAATACCAGTCCCTTAGTTCTGATATCGCCCGGATTATTGTCTACCTTGACAGTACCGGCACTCCCCTCGAACATAGCGTAGTTTCCATTGTCCCAGGGACCGTTTGGCGCGCCAACCTTCGTTGTCCAGTTGTTGTTAATTGTATCCCAGGTTCCGTCACCACCATCAACCTGGTTGTTATTATGCTTGGCAGGATCGCCGCCGTCCCAGTAGTTGAGGCTGGCTATAGTGCCACCAAAAAGCAGATCGACCTGATGTTGGGTGCTGGCATCAATTGACAATAGCTGTGGATCAATGTGGGTGGGCACCGTGCCGATCGTCATTATATTATCGGTGAGATTGCCGCCATAATCGAACAGGCGATAACGCCCCGGTCCGAAAGCGCCCAAATCCTCGATATTTAAAACGCCGTCGAGCGTAAGATCCTGTCGGACGTCGAAAAGGGCGGAAAAATTCGTTGCTGGACCAAGCTTTACATTCACATTCGTTGCATTTGAAAGCATCAGGTCGCTTCTGAATGTGAACACATAGCCCTGTTGTCCGTTGAACGTGGCGTTGTCGCTGGTTGTTGTATCGCCGACAATCGTGCCTTTGCCAGCCAGGGTGGTTCCGCTGCTGGCGGCTACAGTTCCGCCTAATACGGCATTGTCCTCGATCCACAGCGAGCCGACATTCAAGAGTGTCTGACCATTGAAGCTGGAACTATCTGCGTTGAAGGACAATTGGTCTGTTCCATTTTGCTCAATCGTGCCGGATCCCGTCAAAACACTCCCGAAGACGATCTCGTTGCTTCTTTTGAAGACGAGTGTGGCGTTGGTGTCGATCTGTACGGGAAGATCAGCCAAAGCCCCGTGTACACTATCGTTTCCTAGTTGCAGCACGCCGGTTCCTGTAATGGCCACATTGCCTAGATTGTTGACGTCACCAGTGAAAATCTGGGTGCCGCCAGCAACTTCCAGGCCACTCTTGGTTTGAATCTGTCCCGCATATTCGTCGCTTTGTGCATTTGTTATAACCAATTTGGCATTACTGCGGGGCTCGCTCTCCGCACACGTCTCCTCTCCCGGTGCCAGTTGTCCGCAATCATCAATCAAGCCCCGCCCAGAGCCGGCAAGTCCTTGAATTTTGAATATTGAACCCGTCGCCAGATTGCCAAGATTTAACATGGCGCGAAGGTGCTGTTGGGTATCGGGCGTGCCAATCGTGATTTTGCTAGAGTTCTGGAGATCTCCGGCCAAACCCATGACAAGGCGACCTTCTATGATCGTCCACGGGGCGGCACTTTCCTGAGCATTGTCGACTGTCCACCAGCTTGCCCCGGTCTTTTCGAGACGTTCAATGCCGTAAAAAGGGGTATCGGTTACAGTTGTTGAACTGTAGGTTCCGCTAACCAGCTTGGACAGATCAAATGTGCTGGGATGGTTCTCGCTGTCCGCTCGCATGCCACCGAGTACGATTCCATTATTTGTGCCGGTAGAGTTTAGAATTCCCTCTATCGACGTATTTGGATGCAGTTCAATTGTATTGTTGTCTCCGTGCATCAAAACCAGTTGCTCACTGGCGCTCAATGGGACCCCCTGGGAATTCGGTGACTGACTGATAGATGAGGCCATGTCGTTTGTGGTCAGGGTCAGGCGGTTACCATTGCCTCGAAAATAAACGGCCAGGCCGGTCTTTGATTCCTGAGTCCCGTTCGGGGTGCCACCCTCAATATTCATGCCGCCTTGCAGCATGAGGTTTGCCTCACTGCCGGAAAAAACCACTGCCGTTCCAAGTTTGCCCACATTCGGATCAGTCGCGGTTCCGTCTGCCGTGTCGACATGTATAATTTTATTCTGAGCAGCGGTTGCGGCAGCCGCTCTGACGATCACATTGTTACCGTCATTAAGAATAAGGCCGTCGCCACTGTTAGCGCCATCGCCGCCGCCCTTGCCACTAAAAATGGAACTTACCGCACCTGCCGCTCTATTTTCAGCCATATTGATGATGACCGGACTTGATCCAAATATAACAGCAGCTGCGCCGCCGCCGCCGGCACCGGCATCGGAACCACTTCCGCTGCCACCGTCTCCTCCGAAAATTCTATCCGCTTGAATTTCCAGTGTGTAGTCGCTGTCGTTGTGGATGACCAATCCGGCGCCGCCGCCACCGCCACCACCGCATTGCGACTGGGCGGCACATGATCCGCTGCCGCCTGGCCCGCCACGGATCGTGCCTCGGCTTAACGAACCTGCGCCGGGAATAATAATCGTAACTTTGCCGGCGACAATAGAAGGGGATGGAACGGTCGCCGAATCATACAGGAGGCCTGCGCCACCGCCACCGCCACCGCCACCGGCAATTCCGTCAGTGCCAGCGTTGCCATTCACATCACTAAGTGGCGGCGGCGGCGTGTCACCGATCAATCCTGGCGCCCCGCCTGCCCCGCCTGTCCCGCCAAAGGTTCCGTTTGCGCCATTCCCGCCCGTCCCGTTAGAGGGCGCGAGACCGGGGTCGTCGATGCTCGCGTCCCCGCCAAACCCACCGCCCTCGATAGTCGATCCACCACGCCCGCCATTCGCTCCCCTAGGACCAGGAACACCGGCGCCGCCCCAGTCCGGAAGACTTTGAGCATAAACAGGTGCAAAACCGTTCATAAACAGTGCTATGGACAGAACATAAATGCAATGTTTGGGCTTTAGAACTATGTGTCTAATATTCATGCCGTTACCTAACCTTATAATATTTTTAGAATAAAATAATAATTTCTATGATTTTCAGATTGTAGTTTTCAATTGTAAATGTTGTCAACATTGACAGTTGTAAATTAAGAATATTATAGAAATAATAAAATTTATATATGATATAAAATATTTAACTTATGGAGAATAAGATGGTAGTGGGTACTTTTAAATTCGATATCTCGGAGAAACGAGAACTACGTATGGGTGCCACAGAAAAAATTACAGTCTTTCTGGATTTGAACGACCCGCTACCTGACGATTCTTCTAAAATATTCGCTACTTTATCAAGTAATGATTATAATGCGGTGATCTCTGGGGCAAAAAAAAGGCTCATGAACGCCGTTCCTTCCCCTGATCCCAAAGTGCCACCGAAGCGGTATACTGCCGACTTTTTTATCAATGTCGCACCGAACCTGGTTGAAACTTCTTTAGTTTCCCTTACGGTAGTATCAAATATTGTTGTCGAAAGTATACCAGGTAAAATACAAGTAAAGGTTGGTAGAAGCGCTAACGTAACGGCTGTTTCTCCGGACCCGAATCCCATATACTTCACAACAGTCGAGACCATAATAAGCCCGGAGCTTTCTGCGCAAAAGGCGGAATACTCTTTAACTATTCTCGATAACAATAAAAAACCGATAAAGGATTATATTGTTGAATGGGGAGAACAATATAATACAGGGTCGTTTAAGTATGTAATGGCATTTGATTCATTAAATTCAACAAATCCTTTAATTCCTGATTTTGATGACCAGGCGACTATAAAAAAAGAAGTATATCGAACGGTAACAGATAGTAAAGGTGTTGCAACTATATTCTTTCTCCCCGGAATGGAACCGGCGTATCTTGCCGTCAGATGTACTGCTGTTGCAAGCCAGCCGCAAACATATAGTCCGATTGTGATATTTGATGCCCTTAAGCCCAGTGTATATGCATTGCAGGAACCTGGAGTGGAGCTTGGGCGAGATCAGCAAGGGAACCTTGACCTGAACACGTCTGCAGGTGACACAGTGAACTGTGTTATCACAACGAATAGTAGTTCTTTTTATAGTACAGATACACTAATATTATTCTTCGCTGATGATAACAAGCTTGCAACGTACTTTAATGTCTTTTTTGATGGCCCGGTGCCTCCGGCCATTATAGATTTGACAGTTCGAAAGGCGTTCTTCAAAACAGGTGCAGGAGACACTAACCGGAACAAATTCTATTATGTTGTCGCTGATAAGATAGCAGGCGTTGTGACCTCTTTATTTTATAGGTTCAACGCATCGGGAGGGCGAGGCGAAAACAAGCCTGATCCAACTATACAACCACGAGACTTGCCAGCCCCGGTCGTAGAAAATTTATACTTAAATACTGTGAATTTAAATACCATCGAAAATGGTTTTCTGAATGTAAAGGTTGACGTTGCTCCTGGTCCTGGGTGGATGACGCCCAAAGCCGGGGATGCTATAATATTAACGATCTATCTTAACGGGCTGGACCCCAAGACAGGTTCGGACAAGAACGCAGCATTCGATGCCAAAATAATACTTTCTTCTACAGATATTACGAATGGCTCTGTAAAATTTCAATTTGCTCGTGGAGTTGTGCAGGGATATGAATCGTACCAATTAAGACCGGGCGACTTTTATGCAGAATACTTTGTCCAGCCGGCCGGATCTCCGCAAAAAATTTATTCAATGATTACCTGGCATTTCCTGGATACCGTCGCGCCGACCAGCTTAAAGCTTACTAATTGAACTTAACGAGCTTTAAAAATGGCTTATATCCCGTTACAACTAAATATTACCCAAGGGTCGGGGCCTGATGACGCCAAACATACTGGTATCAAGCCATCAAATATTGCAACGGTCTATGGTTCTCCGGGCGCTGCTCTTACTGCGCGGATCACTGGGGACGCCGGCATTCGCGAGGCGTCATTTGGCACGATATATTCGTTCACC
Organism: Ochrobactrum teleogrylli; assembly: GCF_006376685.1. Lineage (GTDB taxonomy): Bacteria > Pseudomonadota > Alphaproteobacteria > Rhizobiales > Rhizobiaceae > Brucella > Brucella teleogrylli. The sequence continues at coordinate 67,014 of NZ_VEWL01000009.1, forward strand.
TTAAATGCCAATGGCCTCGGACAGTTTCATATCGCCAGAAAGCTCAGTTTGGGGGAGCGGGATGTATCCCCCAGCGTAACAGTAACAATTACTGACCGCGATAATCCGCAAAATACCATCAGTGGTAATGTTGTTTTTGGTCTTTTTGGACTAGGCGACCTGAAACTCCACTCCCAAAACAATACGACCGGTGCTCCATCTGATGGTGTTACGCCCTGCACCATATACGTAATCGTCAATCCGGTCGTGATAGATATAGGCACACTCACCAAACTCGCCATACGGGTGGATGGCAAAGCATTTCTTCTCGGAAACACTGGCGATCCGGCGGGTGCATTTGTTCCGCTGGACCAGGATGGTAGCGCGACGATCTCTCTCGCGAGCTTTTGGCCGGGGGAGAATAAGGTAACTGTTGCCTTGCCTGAAAGCCCTGATGGTGAGTTTTTTACCGTTCGGTTGAGTTTTGTCAATTTTCCAATTACGCAATAACTGAATGGACCATTCATCATGGACAATCCAACGCTCGTTGCCCCCCTGCTGCCACAGGCTGAAAACGGCATAATCGACGTCCAGCGTATTATCGGATCCATTACTGTACGTGTGCCAGCCTATAGCAATATCAGAAAGGGTGACATTCTTGTTGCCTTTTTGGATGATGTGAGTTCAGTGCCTCAGCTCGTCCCGGCGCCGGACCTAGGGGGTGGTTACCCTGTGCCCTTTGATTTGCTGTTTCAAAACAATAAAATCGATAACGGTCTCAAGACAGTTTGGTACACTGTAACGGATGCGTCCGATAATGTTGGAACCTCGATTTCGACAACTGTAAGAATCATTAACAGCACCGCGATAAAGCCGCCGCCGCCAACCTTCCCGGATGCTCGCAACGGGAAGTTATTCAAAAGCTCAATCCAGAAAAATGATGGCGCTCGCATCAGAGCTACATATGCCCGCATGATGCAGGGGGATGCTGTAAAGTTCTTCTGGAGCGGGTCCGATGCCTCAGGAGCCTCTGTTCCCGAAGCATCTTTTGAATCCGCCCCGATTACTATCCAGCCAGCCGATGTTGCGCAAGGTTATGTTGAAAGCAGAATTCCGGCCACAAACGTTCTCGTGCTTGGAGATGGCGGTATTGGAACGGCCCATTATAAGATAGAATTCGCCCAGCCCGGCGACATCAGACCAGTCTCTCCAGACACAAGCGTTCTGATCTCATTTGCTGGATTGGATCAGCTGACATTGATTGCCACTCAGGAATCTGGGTCCCGAGATGTGACATTCCCGCTTCTGCTGCCCAATAACGTTATCAAAGTCTATGGTCCTCCCAAAGCAAAAATGAAAGCGGACGTAACAGCAGGTGCCAGGATTGTTGATGCGTCGGCCCCAGGAACGGATTACGATTTCGAATTAAACGGTGATGGCGTATTCTATTTAGAGGTATACACGTCCCGTCCCTTTATAGAGACCAAAGAATCCATAAACCTTTTAGTATACGAATCTGATTTACTATTTAGCAAATCGGTAGATCTTTCTTTTGCTGTCAACAGGGCTGGCTCTGGGGGCGTTCAGTCGTACAGCCGGACCACGGGAGCCGTTGCTGATAGCATCATGCGTTGCTCAATTTGGCTGATTGCAGAACGGGGCGTTGCATCCATCAATGCGGTGATTACGGGATCGGCTTACATCAACGGCTGGACACAGCAAACGAGTATACCTGTTCATGCAGATGGGACTGCAACGATAAATATAATTAGCGAAGTGGCTCAAGCCGTCACATTAAATCTTAAGGCACCGGGCGAATATCATGGTGAAACGAACGTCAACTTCATTTTTCTTAAAGATATTATATAGCAAAAATCAATAAATTAAAATAGAGATTAGATATGCCTGATTATTTTACTCATTCTATAAATATGAATGATTCAACAAAGACAAACGTGGATTCCAGGACAGGATTATACAGCGTAACTATTCCGCTAGCCAATCTTTTCGCAAATAAGCTGAAGGGACCGGAACAATCATTAGTGTTGAACTATGCGCCATTTGTGGATCTTGATTGTGGGTTCGGTAGGGGGTGGCAACTTAACTGGACGTGCTACGACGAAAATAGCCAGACCTTGCATCTTCCATCGGGTGAAAAGTACAAGATCGAAGTTGATTCTGGATTTACTATTCGACAGACGAAGATAAAGTCATTCAATTTCGGGAAGACGCAGGATAATTCGTACCGTATAACCCACAATACTGGTGGTATTGAAATACTTGGTAGCAATAATAATGGAATTTGGTATCCGACAAGAATATTTTCTCCGTTAGGGGGGTATATAGAATTGTCCTGGAACCAGCCTCAATCAAATACAACAGCCAGTCTCGCATCGATATATGGTGCTGACGATGAACAATTGCTTAGCGCAACCTACAGCGGCGGAAGGGCAGCTTTCTCATTGTGGCCGGATGGCGAGGATTCTGAAAAATTTGATATAGTCGCCGTTAAGTCCAACGGATTTTTAACAGAACTTCAAATCGGAGACTGGGTTTGGAAATTTGATTACGATCGCTCAATCAATGCACAACTTGGCGCGCCTTTAAATTACGTCAAGTATCCAAACGGAATGATTGAAACGGTAGATTATCTGCCAGACGCGATGCACTATCCAGCAGAAGCGGGTCATAGAGTGTCAGTTCCGTGCGTGCGCACTTATACTCGTACGTTCAATGGTGGGCAACCTCCGGTGGTGGTTGTGTACGACTTTAAATCAGAAAAATATAATGGAACAAATTATCTTGGTTTTGGTGGAAGTTTTTCTGAATACAACGAAGAAGATGACAATATATTCAATATAATAGATAGTAACTATAGGTACTGTACAAAAGAAACACTTAAAAGTGATGGTGGCGATATTGTAACAGAACGAACCTTTAACTCATTTCATTTAATGGTATCGCAAATCTCAGGTAAGGGCGATTCCAAAACGGCTGTAACGGTAGATTACTGGATTGATGGGAGCACGTTCCATGATCTTCCGAAGTATTATAAGTGCCCCAAGAGTATTAAGGTCCAGCGTAGTATTGGGATCGAAAAAGGTGATGTTTATGAAACTACATTCACCTACAACGATGATGGAACCAAGAAAAGTTGCACCGCCAATGACGGGACCCAAATTGATTGGGAATATTTCGATATAAACGGCGAAACTGGCGCCTGTCCACCGAGCCCTGGCAGGTTGCAAAGGTTCATCAAAACCCAAACTGTTACCTCGCCGGCAAAGACGAGTTCCACGGGTCAGATATGGAAATCAAGTAAATATAAGGACGAGTATAAATATATTCAACTGGATGTCGGCGGCGACATTAATGATCCAAATATGCCGGTTGCTTATGCGGTGCTGGGATGTAGCCAGGATTACAGCGTTTTTGATTCAATTAGCGGGAAATGGAAATATTTGTATAAAAAAGGAGTGAGCTATTTCGATGAAAAAAGCGATAGTTTGTTATTTGGAAGATTAAAATGCAATATTAAGACAATTGTGGACGAGAGTGGAAAAGAATATATTCGCAATGAAAATTACAAATATGAATACTCTGATTATAGTGACACATTAACGACAACGGAGACAATCACAACTTACGACAGCAAGGACGATATTGTTACAAAATCTCAATACTCATGTAGAACAGGACGTGTTTTGGCTGAGTGGGATAGATTCAACGTTAGGTCAGATATATATTATAATGTTCATGGACAAGTTAAAGAAGTTAAACTCGCTTCTGAAACAAGTAAGTATTTGAGGGTTTTCAATAAAAGTTATCAATTCTTGCCGTCAGATATAGATAAAGAAGTGCTTCTGCCAACAGAAACGCTTACCTTCGCCAGTGGAGCGCAGATACGACGATGGTATGATGGCGGTGCTCGGCAAATAAAGGAGGAACGGAAAGTTGATAACGTTTGGGTTACCCACTCGGAGTTTGCGTATGGAGATCATGGCAACATCGTGGAAATAACAGAATATGATTATGATGGCGATAAGAATATTATAAAAGAGCAAACCAGGATTGATTATAATAATTGGTGTAAGCGATCCCGCTTCACGAATTTGGTGAACCAGCGTTTTACAGAGTTGGATCATGATCTAATGAATCGCGTGGTGACGATGACCTGGAGCGACGACAAGGCGCCCGGCGCGGTTTCGAGCAGAGATGTATCAGCAGCGTCCGTTGTGACTCAGCTTGATGCACGCGATCTGCCCATATCTACGACATGGCGGAACAAGCGCAACGAAGTCATTGCGACTGAAAATAGTTATTATGATGGCATGAAAAAGCTCCGCGAACATATCGATGGGAGTGGCAACAAAACGTTATATGATTACGATCGTTGGGGGCGGTGTATAACACGCACGCTGCCTGGTGGTGATAAGGTTACCCAAAGCTATGCACCGCAAAGCGGCGACGTGCTTATTACGTCGATAGCGGTTCGGGATAAAGAGATTGGAAGCCAGATATTTGATGGATTTGGTCGCGTTACATCAGCGAAACATGGCGGACGTGAATGGAGCTGTACATATGCCGGGTCATTTCCAAAACCTGATACTGTGACAGCTCCCGACGGCGTTGTTTTCAAAAACGAGTATATACCGGAACTCGACTGCGCGTTAGCGAAGAGATCTACAGTTACCGGAGACCTGATTCAGGAATACGAATTTGATCCAAGATTAATGAGTATGACAAAAGCCGTAGAAACGGTTTCGGGAAGGGAAACCGTCATCGATTACGAATATGATATCTGGGGAAATTTAAAGAAAAAAGACTATAAGCTTCCTAATCGAAACAAGCGGACTGAAATTAATACGGTTTCTGCTTTTGGCCGTATACTGACGCATCTCGATGTTGACGGTGGCAAGGATACCTACACATATTTGCAGGATGGATCGGTAGATGCGGTTACAAATGGATTGGCATCCGTCCGCTTCGGTTATGTGAAGGGAGAGCTATCGCGCTGGACGGTATATGAAGGCACTGCCGAGCGTGCCACGACTGCGATTGAGCGAGACGAATTTCTGCGCGAGATATCCCGTACAGTAACCCCGACTGATGGTGACGCGTCTGTGCGCGTTGCGCAGACCTTTGAGGATAAGAGCGGTGCCATCGCGTCCCGAAGCGTGTCTCGTGGCGAAAAGATGGATTGGGTGGAAGAGTACGGTTACGACGCGCGAAATCGGTTAACGAGTTGGTCTTGCAAACGCAATGTTCAAAGCAACGATCCCGGCGCTCAAACATTTGTTTATGACGCATTTGATAATATAACCAGCTGCACCACAACGAATTATGCCGGAAAAACTAATGTTACGTCATATTACTTTGATAATGCTGACGATCCTTGCCAGCTGACCAGATTGGTAACAGTTCAGCCGTCAAGCAAGCGTTCGACAGTTTCCTTGGAATATGACGCCCGTGGCTGTTTGAAAAAAGACGAGAAAGGTCGTCGGCTCACATATGATGCTATGGGTCGTTTGTCATCGATCAATACCCGAAAAGGCGCGAAGGTCAAAACATCGTTATACAGTTACGATGCGCACGGCGAAAGACGGATGCAGACATTGCCTGATAAAAGCCAACTTGAATTTTACTACGGCAGTCATTTTCCGCAATGCGTCATCCATCGTAAAGGCGCGCAAACACGAGCGACGCGGTGGCTTTATCACGGCAGTGACTGTCTGGTCCAGACGAGCAAGGATGGGTTGCTTCTGCCTGTGAGTAATTCGCAAGGCTCGATCCTCGCTTCAAAAAATAATGACGAAAAATTTAAACTGCACCTATGCTTGCCATATGGCCAGACGATGGGTGCTGGCGCTGATCCTGTCACTATCGGCTTCAATGGCGAGTTCAGCGATCCTGTCTCGGGTCACTATCACCTCGGCAACGGCTATCGTGGCTATAATCCTGTGCTGATGCGCTTCAATGCGCCCGATTCATATTCTCCATTCGGGCCCGGCGGCATCAATCCCTATGCTTATTGTTCAGGAGACCCCGTAAACAAAACAGATCCATCCGGTCACCAGGCAAGTACGTTCAAAATAATTTGGGGGATATTTTCGATTGCAACCTTCGCGCTGGGCTTGTGGGGGATGGGAAGTGCGATCGCCGGGCTTGCGGATTTGGCGCTGGATGAGGGGGGTATCCTGACTGGCGAGGATGTAGCGGAAGGCGTGGTAGCTACTACGTTTATCGGGGCGAAAAAGGCTTCCAAGCTCGGCATCGGTATTGCGGGGCTTTCGGGGCTTGCCAACTTAACGTCTACCGCCACGTCCATTGCGGGTGCTGGCATTTCGGTGACTGGAAATCAAGGCTCCATAGATTTCGATCCCGCACCCGAAGACCGGACAGACGCAAGAATGGATCTTGCCAATAGGCTTGAAATAGCGAGTGTTTCTTTCGCTTTCGTGGGTGGGCTTTTATCTATCTTTGGTTTCCTCCACGGCGCTTTTACTAACCTAAATAACGTCGAGCAGGATTTCACCAATGTGAAAGCGTGGGGGAAGAAAAAGCTTGGTATTAAAGGTCCGTCTAGAGAAATACAGCCAGGATCACCGTTGGCCCCGGAGCCCGCTCATAGGAGCGGTGGCTTGCTTAGCCGGTTTCGAGAATTTATAAATAGTCGGCGGGAGCCCAACAATACGTCGCAGCCTGCGTTAAATGATGTTCCAGAGAGTAGTCCTGTGCCCTCTCGCGCCTCTTCGCACAGCTCAATACGAGCTGTAGTGAATTCGGATACTTCTGCCCCTCCACTTCTGACTACTCCGCAACCACAACTCCGAAACAGATCATTTCAATTTAGTCACGATAATGTATCTATCAATGGCACAAGGGAACACTTTAGTTACGGGGAGACAACAACAATGAATTTGACGTAGGCGTAATGTTAATATTTTGTATTAATTGTGTAGTTTTTTTATGAAACCAATAATATTACAATATGGGAAATTATATTCGAAGTATGAGCCTAAAAGGACGGCTGCATAGACTAAATATGTTTGGATTAATAGAATAATGTTAAAAAATTATGTATTATTTTTCGCGATTACTTGAAAATTTATTTAATTATTACAAAGAGTAAATTTTTTTATATAATAGAAGAATTGTTCGATCTTTAATAAATAATATAAGTATTATTAAATAAGTATATTTAAAGGAATATTGTATGGCTACAGAATTTGATATTGAAACAGAAAACGGCGATACGGCTTATGCAGATGGTATAGATTTTATTGATGCAAAAGCATTTTATCGTGTCGATGGGACATATCCAAGCGTAACAGTCACTTTTACATTATCGGGATCGTCGACCGCCAAGTTTGAAAACCGAACCCAGATTACATCGCAGAAGACCGATAACTCCGGTTATGCTTGGGTTAAGATTTTTGATACGACTGCCGGGAAGGTCACTCTCACGGCTAAGACCGAAGGATCAACCGCATCTCGCACTTTTACCTTCACCTTGGCTCCCTGCGTCATTCTGAAGTCTTTGAAGGGCGAGGCGTTTGTCTGGACGCAGCCCAAAGGTTTGCCAAGCGAAGATAGCCAGGCATCTATCGAGATAACTGTAGATGGAGCAGAAGCCGATGAAACATATGCAGTTCCTTTTAGAATAATTCCGCGCAGCACGTCGGAAGGTCCGGATCAGTGGATTATTGATGAAAAGGACCCTGATAATTATAAGAACACGCGCGGTGTAGCATACATATCGAAATCCTATCCGAAATCGATAGTAAATTTAGCAAGTAAAACTGTTGTAGATATGGCTTTTCTTGCTAGATTTGACGGTCAATCAGATCACGAGGAACGAAGTATATATGTGAAATTTGTGCCTAGGTTGCCTGATACTTTAAATCTTCGCGCATATCCACCCGTAGTTAATGCTGACGGTATACAGTTAATATCTGCGGAAGCAACAGCATTAATCAATGGCCAGACCGGATCAACTAAGCCGCTCCCCGGTGTCGATGTATATTTCTCTTTGCCAGACGATTCGAACGCAGAATTTGAAACCGGCGGTCTAATACATGACTGTGACGACACCCACCGCCCCAGCTATGGGGGGAAAACTGTATGGGGCACTACCGGGCCTAATGGAATAATTACGGCACAGTTTAGAAGCAGAGAGCCAGAAAAAGGTAAAGTATTGGCTTACGCTTACTATGACAAGAACAGCGTGCAACGAGAGGCTGACTACGAATTTGAAGTCCCGGCTGGTCTTACAATCATCATGACCGCCCAGTCGATGACGACGGACAGCCCATCGGTGCCTGTCAGATGGAGGCCGGGCGATACACCTATCGCTGCTGCTGACGGGGTGTCATCAATCTCTATCTTCACGAAGCTCACAGACTCCCATGGAGTGCAGTGGAAGGGCGGGGATATGTCCTATGAACTCAGTGGCACATCCGCCCAGTTTGTCCCGGGCCCGGGTATCAAGTTGACCAATTCCAACCGCACCGCAATCGTCGACATTATTGATAAAAGCACGGGCAAGCCGTTTGTCCTCGGTGTAATTAATACGGTCGCAGAAACGGTGATGGTGACGATAAAGGTGCCGTCCTTAGAAGATCGCAATACACAAACGAATACGCTGTCGTTCACGGAACCATGGATGGATGTGACGAATGTGATAGCAAGATTTCCCGTTCAGGATGTAACGCAAAGAAAAATATATGCGAACGGGCGGCATGTCGTCGAAATGCAAGTATCCATGGATATGACGACAAACAACCACGATGCTTTGCCTCAAACTGCCGTCCCGGAGAAACCATTCAAAAACGTCCAATTTTTAAACTTTAATGACGGCACGCCGTTTCCGCCCGTTGGATCGGCCGGCGTTGAGGAACGTTCCGATGCCTCGGGGTGGACCATCGTAGAGGGAACGACGCCGGATTATCCTTATGCAACACCTATTTCCGACGCCATAAAGTCGGCGGCAGGTGAGGATGCGATAACTGAGGCCCTTCAACCCCGTATTGGAGGCCTGGCATATGCCACAACGAGGACAGCGGCTTACAGTATTAAGTGTGGTGAATCGGTATCGGGGCAGCAATATCAATTCGGATTCCAGGTAACACCAAGCGGAACAAGGATCATCGCGTCGAATGAGCATGTTTCCGAAGGAGGCGTTGAGATTCCGTATGCCATAGCTCTGGCAATAGAACCAATACGGTTTTTTAAAACCGGACGTTTCCTGGATCTAAATTCCCAGAAAATCATCAAATCAATACCGCAGCTTTCCTATAATATGTCCCACATAGACACGAATGGTGTCACCACAAGCACCGAGTTAACGGATATTGATGCGATACTACAATACCCACAAAATTACTCCAGGCAGTGGGACTACATAATAAGGTTATTAGAGGTAGAAAATAGTAACAGAATAAAAAGAGTTATATTAAGACAAGGTAGTAAAATTCCAGAAGATTACTGCTTCGCGGAAGAGTCGAATGTTATTTATAATTTTAAAACGTATATATGGCCAAATAATATTTATGATTCCGATGGAAACTTATTGCAAACAAAAGAATCTTATACGTTAAGCAGCGAAGGGATTCCAGATGTAAAAAAAACAAATATTGTAACCATAAGTGATGCAATTCGGCTAACCCTTTTTGTAGCCTTCGGTAACATATCAAATGGTTCGTATAAATCGCTAAATGTAAGCATAGATATATATGATCAGTATGGAAACACGGGGGCATTCTATCTCAATCCCGCGCCTCCGATTACTTACAACACAGGTTTGCTTAAAGCGCAGAAGTTCCTCCTTTCGGGAGATTTTTTCGCTAATCCGTCCACGGCTGGCGTTAGTACGGGATTTATCAATTCGAGGAATCGCCCGGGCCTTCGTGCTGGCTATGATGCCAGCCTTACGCTAGCTAACCGAGCTTGGGTGGTGTTTAACGCGGGCAATAAGTTGAAATTTCTGGCGAAGCCCAGAACAGATCCAGTTTCAATTGCCAATATACCTCCCGGATATAAAATTAATCTTGGTGATTTCTACTCCGTAACTAGTGATAACAGAGAAGTATTCTATGTATCTAACGGAAAGTATTGGAGGATCACACCTATGTGGACCGACAATACAGTGCTCATATCTGAGTTTGGTAATGACACCGATTCATTCTGGAAAATTAGTTCTGCAACTCAGGGTTCAGTATACTGGGTTCCGACAACGACAACTTATTCTGCAAACAACCAAGAAATATTATGGATTTTAGATGACGGAAGATAAAAATATATATTGACCCGAATCTGGATTAATTAATATACATTATACATAAGTCGCAAATTTGTCCCGAAAATACCCGTTAGTGCATTCGGGCTAAAATTGATATACAGATCGTTTCTGTTTTTTCAACGCGATTAAGCGTTGTGGCAAATCAATCGCCTTTTGTCGTTGACCGATACTTTTCGTTCGCCGGTATGTGCGGGCGGATTATTTTCCGGCCTTCGGCGCCGCATATGTGTCTCAAGCCCAATGTTTTAAATGTATATCGCTGGTCACTGGCAGCGGTAAATAAGTATATGAAGCCCAGTCATAACGGAAAAAAATGAAAAAAAAACAATTATTAGAAGAAGCAAAAGTATCCATTCTTTTGCACAATAGTGGTGCACAGCCATGCACAGATTCTGGTCAACCTACGCCCGACGAAATAGTTACCGTACTAATCAACGTTGAAAACCCGGGTTGCGATGATGATTTTACATTGTTCGTTGAGCTTCTGGAAGAGATTCCGGCGTGGATAATCGATGACAGCAATCCGAACGCGCGGACTAAAACAAACATAACTTTTCCTATGCACGGCGCAGGAGAGGCGTCTTTCTCCATGGCCAGCAGCAAGCCAGGACCTGTTACCGTTGCGGTTCATATTGATTACGAGGATGGAAGTAAAAGTAAAGAATTTGAGCAAAAAGTGCATTTTAGCGAGACATTTCCTGACACCATCGAGCTGGACTTAAGCAACGATGACGCACAGGCGGATGGACGCGCCACAATTGTGGCAATCGCTACGGCTAAAAAAGACGGAACCCCAGTTGAAGGAGTGACCGTCAAGTTTGAACTGCACCAACTCGATAGTGCTGCACGGTTCTTGGTTGAAGCAGGGATAGATATACAGCCCGATTCCGACGACAAAATAGCGTCAGGCCAAACCAATGAAAACGGGCAGGTTCAGATATCTTTTACAGACACGATCTCAGAAACCGGTGCGCTGGTTGGCTACTACAAGACGGATACGGAGCACAATACGCCAACAAAGGAAAGACCGTTTAAGTTCAGGTGGCCCGATGGAGTAAAAGTCAACCCTGTTGGCTTATCGTTGACTACGAACAGCACCGATGATTCGGAAAGACAATTGGTTGACTGGGGAGATTCTACGGCAAGAGCATTTGCGGATGGTCAGACGGAAATAACTTTGTTTGCTGCGGTCAGGGGTGAGAATAATCAGTTATTACAGCGCGGAAAAGTACGATTTAGGATAAAGGGAACGCACGCCAAATTTAGCGGCAATGAAGATTACCTTTCTAATAGTAAAACGCAGGCTATCCTCGATCTCGCTAAAGACACCGGTTATACAGCCAAATTGGCTATAACCTCCGCCGAAATGGAAGAAAGTAAAATTATAGTAGAACTATTAGGAGCAGATTCGACGGAAAATGACTCCCCCGAGGCTTCCGAATTAAACTATAGTTTTGGCGAAACTTGGTTCCATGTTCCCACCATCCGTGTTGAATTTCCAGGTAGCAACGTTGATAGAAGATATATTTACGCAAACGATCTGCATTCGGTAGACCTGCGTGTATCGGTCGAGTTTGCCGACTTCTATGGTAATCCAATTCAGGACCATTTGAAACCCAAAGATCCATTCAAAGATGCTAATTTGATTTCTTTCGAGCAGGCCGATGTACTGGGCACTGGTGTATCAGAGGGGTGGACTTGCGAGCCCCTTGCCGAAAATCCTTTCACAACTCCGATTCCGCCTAACAATCGCGAGGGTTTGCCGGGGTACTGGGGTGAGCTCGATGCGATCACGCCGGTCAGGGCTTTTGATGCAAATAAGACGTATTCGATTAGATGCGCTCCAACGGCGAAAACGTCTAGCTATCAGTTTGGGTTCGAGATTACTCCTACAGCTCGGCAGGTTGTCGCCAAGTCGGACTATGGAAATTATACATATCGGATGGCTGAGGATATCGCCTCTAAATCTATCCGGTTCTGGGCATTTGGCATTCCTTTGAACGAAGATCAGATGAAGACCATTACCACCATGCCAAAGATACAGTATTGCGTTGATGATTTTGATACGAATATTTCTGTCTATCCCGATAAGAAGCAAAACGATAAAGGTACATCGAATCCATCAGGGCGAGATAATCCTGAAAACTATTGGAGGCAGCGGTCTTGTACGGTAACCCTGAAAAAGGGAGACAACGAAAATTTTCTATCTCAGTGCAGAGTTTCAAACATAAGCGATATACCCAAAGATTACTCTATAAAATCAATCGCAAAAAATCTTTTCTATTATAAAATGTATTTTTGGCCAATAAATGTATATGACAATTCGGGGAATAATATAAGTGTTCCAGGTGAGCGTATCGTTTGTGGTTATAACGATGTCCCTCGTAGATTTGAGTTAAACGCGCGGCCCGGCGAGTTACACTTCGAATGGTACGCGAATTTTTCTGGTTGCTTCCCAGAAGAGACGCATCAGGTTAGTACTGAAGTAAAAGTGGATATATATGATCAGTATGGAAACTTCGGTAGCTTCACTATTACTGGCGCGAGCATGCCTACTTCAAACACGCAGGACGATTTTGATCAATGGAAAATATTGCAAGAGGGCACCACAAATAGAGCAGCAGGCCGGGCCTTATCTTCGCTACAGCGTGTACCTAACGATATTTTTCTCAAGGACAATACGAGCAGCACAGTAGGGAATCAGGTAGATCTAGGGAATGTTTGTTTTTATACGAAGAACTTCGGAAATGATGACTCGTATTATTATCTCACGGTTGGCAAAAAAAACAATACTGCGCCAAAATCCGATCTCTCGCTTCATGTACGTGATAAGTATAACTGGCCTGGTATAAACGGTGCTCTGAAATGCAATATCGTGACTTCCAATGGCGCTTACCCCGCCGAATGCAATTATATGCACGTGAAACATTTGTTTGATATACTATGGTTTTCTGTGCTGGAAGCAGATATTGTAGATCAAGGCAGTGGTAAAGACAATTTTAATGGCTTATTGACCGCCCTTCAATCAGATTCTTTGATGATACCTGAAAGGTGCAAGTATGTACTTTCTCCAGTGTGGGAAACAGGCGAGATTATGTTATATAGCGAGTACGCGAAACAGTATTGTTATTGTAATGGTGAGACTGATAGTCTCAGAATGGGTGTTTACGATGAGGGAAATGATAATTCACGAAAAAAATTTTGGTTTAGCGTGGAGAGACAGACGCCTATAACGGATACGGATGTCTTATGAAATTTATATCAGTATGTAATTTTATCTAAAATATTTGTCACGAAGGTGTTAAATAATGAATATAAGCAAATTGAGGAAAGACGAGGATTTATTAATTTTTTTAGAAAATAATGGAGCGCATACGAGTCGCGGCAAATCTTCCCTCGACGATAATGAAAAGATTATAGTTTATTTGGAAGTAAATTGGGTAGAGGAAGGAGAGAAATATATAATTAATGCGGAGCTTGAGGGCGCAGATGCGGCCTGGATTTTTACTGAGGATTGTATTGAACAAAAAACAAAGAGAAGTATTTCTTTTTCGATGGAAGGGCCCGGTAAAGTTGCATTCGTACTCGCAGCCGCGCAAGCCGGTATAGTCCGCATTAGGGCGCATATTCTGTATAGTTCGGGTGTTAAAAGTCCTATATCCAAAGCAAAAGCGTTTTTTTGTAAGTCATCTATATCTGAGGGAGGGATATCAAGAAGCTCTTCTGATGCGATTTCTTTTACGCCTATCGCGCTGTCATTTACGACTAAAGGCCGTAAGGAGCTCGTCGATTGGAACGGGCGCCCTGCAGTTGCGGCGGGCGACGGTAAGGCTCAGATCCAAGTTTACGCTATTGTGAAATCGGGAGATACTGCTTGGACCCATGGAAAGGTAATTTTCAGTATAGCAGAAGGTGAGGCTACTTTTAGTGGTGACGGCGATAATTACTCGGCAGATCATCGAGTCGTAACTGTTCCCTTGGGGGCCGACGGCACCACAAAACCATTACTCATGACGTGTTCGAAAGTCGGAGACGGCCTGGTTATTGCTGAGCTGGTGGCTGAAAATGTACCTGGAGGAGTTTTTCCACCAGCATCTGCAATCCCGTATAAGTTTGCTGATCCTTGGATAAGTGTCTCTCAGGTGGAAGCACGGTTTCTCGGTAGTACAGATAAGCAGAGATTTATCTATGCGAATGGACTTCACTGCACAGATCTACACGTGAGTATGCGGCTAGCAGGGCCTGATAATACTGCACTCGGTGAGAAGTACATACCTGAAAATCCTTTCGAGACTGCAAAATTAATCCACTACGATACTGGATCTGAGCTTGGTCAGAACGGGAAGCCGGGCGAAAAGGATATGGCGGCTTGGTCACAACTGAATATTCCAACCGCTTTCGTCGCGCCCCTATCGCATGTAACGTCTACGCCGACGAATGAAATCGGCGATCCCGCCGTTGTTTTAACAGACGAGGAACGAACCGGCGGTTGGGTCAGTAAAACTTACTATATAACTTGTTCCGACAATGCCAAAATCGGCGGGTATTATGCTTTTGGGTTAAGTATTGCTCCAAGCGGGCCGCAGATAGTGGCTGGAGATGGAAAGGGAAGCAGCGGACTTCCGGTAGCAGAAGAGGAAGAGAACGGAGCTCTGAAATTTTGGGTCAATGGAGTTGAGATATCCTCTGGGTATCAAAGAACGATAACGAGCCGTCCTGAATCTGGATATTCCACCCAACATTTGGATATCATTCGCTGTCCTTTCGGCGCTGGAAATCAATATGATAAAGGCCCGTACTATAGCGATGGGACTGATGATTCTGACAATTATTGGCGTCGCTGGAGTTTTAAGATTTCACTTAAGAACGGTCGTGATAATAGTTATATTTTCCAAAACAGAATCCTCGATGAGAAGCTCATAACAACGGACAGCGTGATAGCTGAGAAGTATCAGGACGGATATACATACCAAGTATATCTATGGCCAACAAATATATATAACAGTTATGGGGAGCAGATAAAAGACGATGGGGGTAAACCGATCGATTTTTCGGGTTCTTTTCGTCTTAGATCCGATTGGGGGGAAACTCCGGTTAAATTAAATGATGACGGACGATCACTATATATAGATTGGTATGCCACATTCTTCATCTGGAATCCAAGCAGTGATAAATCCTATTCTAAAAAAATACCTATAAGGATTTACGATCAATATGGCAATCATGGCGATTTTACAATAGACCCTTCTGATATTCCGGTTTACAACCGGGATGAATTAAAGAAATGGGAGATACTTCTTCCAGGAGCTAATATGATTGCCGAAGATAGCGTAGATAAATCCCATATTGAAGCACCGCGTAGATTTAAGCCAGATATGCGGAAGCAGAATGATTTTATACCGCCAAAAACGGTATATCTTAAGAGTGAATATGCGGCAAAGTCGGGCGATTATTACCTTTCTATTGCGAATAATCTACCAGACGAACCAAAAGCCAGGAATGCTAAGCTTCAATCATGGTCCGGAAGTAATTCGAATATAGCTATCAAAGTTGCTGAGTGTGAATATGCAGATATAAGCTCCTACCAATGTACGTTAGAAGCTCAACACTCTGTTGGATGGAGACTTTCCGGGCAATACCGTCTCTGGGATGAGCAAAATGGCATAAATGGATACTATACGAGTGGTTATGTCGGTATTTTTTCGACGTCAGGCGATGATTCGCAATCCGATGCTTTTAGATGTAAAATAACCCCCGTTTGGGAGACTGGTGAAGTTCTATTATATTGTATTGCAAGGAAGCTTCACTATTTCGCCTACAGCAGCGATACGTTGGTTGAGCAATATGATGCGTATATGCCACTTCATAAGTTGAACGATAAAGACAATAGATATAGATTTAAGCTTATATGCGAATGATTTGAGTTTCTAGTATATATTCCTATATTTTTTAATGTAAAAATAAAGGATGTATAAATTACATGAAGTGATAATAGATATATGGTGATTGTGATGGGAAATACGAAAATAATTGATAATGTTGGTATCGACATTTTTACTGAAGGTGATTATGCGGCTCCTTATGAAGGGAATGACCTTCCTGGCGAAGGCGAGGAGGTAATTGTTACCATACAAGTAAGTAATTTGCCTGAGAAGCAGAAGTACCAGTTATATGCTGATTTACTGCGTGCTGAAACAGCTTGGATTGTAGATGCTGATAGCCCAGGGTTGCGGTCAAAGAAAGATATAAGTTTTGATTTGGTCGGTAATCAAAAGCGGAGTTTTTCTGTTGCCAATAGCACCGCTACCGATATACTTGTTGGAGTGCGTGTGACGCTTGAACCCGACGGTACTGTCTTTCGAAACAAAACTCCAGCGCCGGTACATTTTGAAGAGCGGTTCCCCGATAAGGTTACTATCGAGTTAAGTCGCACTACCGCAGTGGCCGACGGAGCAACCCCCATAATTGCCACGGCTACTGCTTGGAAAAATAAGACCCCAGTCAGGGATGTCGTCATCGATTTTGAGCTTCATGACAATGATTGCTACGCAGTTTTCCAAAAAACCGATGGGGTAACAATTCCTGATACGGGCAAAGGAAAACTCGCTTCAGCTGTAACAGACAAGAATGGACAGGCTAGTGTTTCATTTACGGATGAAATGTCCGAAAAAGCTTTTATACTTGCTTATTATAGAACTGAAGATATCGAAGACCAACCAGAAGATGATAAGCCGTTCGAGTTTAGTTGGCCTGACGGGCTGCAAGTCACGGTTGTTGGTTTATCTGAAACAACTGTCGAGTCGGATAGTGTCCCGAAGGGAACGCTGGTCGAATGGGATGGGGAAAGCGTTCTTGCACCGAATGATGGACTTTCTCCTATGTACGTATTTGCTTTCGTAAGGACTGCAGACGGCAAACCTTGGACGCGCGGAAATGTTAGCTTCAAGATATGCGGACCCCATGCTCATTTCGAGAATTCTGATCAAGAGATTTTTCTGGAGTTGGACAAGGATACCGGCCAGACTCAACAGCTGCCGGTATTCTGTCTTACTTTGGAAAGTAATAGAATTCTCGCTAGAATGGTGTCGGGAAGTATGCCGGATGATGATGATCCGTCGGTGTCTTCGCTGTCTTATGACTTTATTGATACTTGGATGGACGTGAGCGAAGTGTCGCCAACCCTTGCTTATGTTCCCATTAGCCATGTAAAGCCTGAGCCTGAGCCAAGTTATAATGCGAAGTTTGAGATAGGTATAAAATTTTCTCGTAATAGTGTGCCTTGTAGTTCTTATAGGCTTGCGAAGGATGCTGATTTTTACTCTGTAAAGATTCTCGATTATGACGAAGGTGTGGAACTGGGAAGTGGAGATTCAGTATATTGGCAGTATGAATTTGATGCCCAAGGCCTTCCAACGACATCTGAAGCCGTTTCCAAAAATTCCGACCCAGCAATTGTGTGGCCGCGGGCTACTGTTATCGGTTTGGATAGTGCACCGAAACGATGGTGTAGCTTGGGTGTTGAAGTCACTGTGACGGGGGCCCAGATTCTCTCTACGGGAAGCCTGGGACTATATGGATATCCCATAGGGCGGACCCAGCAACAGACTTCAACAATTCGCTACTGTAAATCGGGAAGGCACCTGAACACAGGCCCCTTCATAGTCAAGGCACAACCAGACACGGGCTATTAATTTCGTTCTGCCTTATAAAAGTACTTCTGGTGTAGCCGTTAGGCAGCCATCAAAACAGGGATAACTGCTTGCCGCCTTTCTGGACGGGTTCGAACAGATCGGTGCGCAGGTGTTTGCGCTGGGTGTTAAAGCCGAGCTTGCGGGCGGCGATTTCGAATCTGCGGCCGATCTGCCAGGCATAAGGGCCGGTGCCGCGCATTCGCTTGCCCCATTCGGCATCGTAGTCCTTGCCGTCGCGCATCGAGCGCACCAGCGACATCACATGCCGGTAGCGGTCGGGATAATTGCGCAGCAGCCAATCCTTGAACAAGGGCGCTACTTCCAGCGGCAGGCGCAGCAGCACATAGCCAGCCTCGCGCGCTCCTTGCGCATAAGCCGCGTCGAGAATGCGCTCGATCTCGTGATCGTTGATACCTGGAATGACAGGTCCCATCATGACCGAAGCCGGAATACCTGCATCGGTCAGCTTGCGGATTGCCTGAAGGCGCAGGCTCGGCGTCGAAGCGCGCGGCTCCATCGTGCAGGCCAGATGCGCGTCCAGCGTCGTCACCGATAGCGCGACCTTGGCGAGACCCTTTTCAGCCATGCGGCTCAAAATGTCGATATCGCGCACCACAAGCGCCGATTTCGTTACGATGCCGACCGGGTGGTTGGCTGCCTCCAGCACTTCGAGAATTTCGCGCATGATGCGCCATTTCTTCTCGATCGGCTGGTATGGATCGGTATTGGTGCCGATGGCAATCGTCTTGGGCTGATAGCCAGCCTTCGCCAGTTCGCGTTCCAGAAGGCGCGGCGCATCCGGCTTGGCGAACAGGCGGGATTCGAAATCGAGACCAGCCGACAGCCCCATATAACTATGGCTCGGGCGGGCGAAACAATAGATGCAGCCATGCTCGCAACCGCGATAAGGATTGATCGAACGGTCGAAGCTGATGTCGGGAGAATCGTTGCGGGTGATGATCGTGCGCGGCTTTTCCACCTGCACATCGGTGTTAAAAGCGGGCAGCTCTTCCAGCGTGGTCCAGCCGTCGTCGAAATCCTCGCGCGTGGTCGGCTCAAAGCGTCCCGTCGGATTAATGCCCGCACCGCGTCCGCGCCGACGGCTGTGATCGATCCGCAGCCCCGCTTCGCCGACAAGCGCATTGGCATGCTCCGCACGGCCCGTGCCGAATGCGGCCATGTCTGCCTGCTTGATGATATCTGCGTGCTGGATAGCTGCCATCTTCATCTCCCTGCGGAGCTTCAAAGCATGTCCGGCAAAGCCTCTGACGGCTTGCATGCGGCAACGCTTCTGGTAATTGTCCGACTCTGTCTGATGAATCTATTCCTATCCGAAGAGTAAGAACAAATCAAGAACATAGTGCGTTCCGCTTTCCGTTCGCGCTCTGTTGATATAAGAAGCGCGCATGCTGTCCGTGATTATTGAAACGCAGAATTCCGAAAAGCCTCTGGCTCACACATTGTCGGCGCTTGTGCCAGCGGTGGTGGAGGGGCTTGTTCGGCGCGTTCTGGTGATCGACAAAGGCTCGTCGGATGAAACCGCACTGGTGGCGATTGGCGCCGGATGTTCGTTCAGCGATGGCGCGGATAAGGCGGCGGCGTTAAGCGAGATCCGCACGCCCTGGGTTCTGGTTCTCGCGCCGGGCGCTATTCCGCAGGATGGATGGGAAGAAGTTGCGCGTCGCCATATGGACGGCACAAGTGATCCGGCGCGGTTCACGCTGGCCGGGGAGCGCGGGCTTGGCGGGTTGAAGGCGGCAGTGTTCGGCAAGGGGCCGACGCTCGATGCCGGGCTTCTGGTTCGGCTGGATATGATCAAGCCTCTGATTTTGGACGGGATGGCTTTTGCTGGGCTTCCGCGTCAGCTGAAGCCGGTGCGGCTCAAGCATGGCATTCATCCGCCCACGCAGGATTGAAGCGGTCCCTAAGAGCCTGTTCCAAAAGTCGTCCTGTGTGGCTGCAAATGGCAATTTTCTGCGTTCCGGTGCTCACGTACTTTGAGTACGCTCCGCTCCGGTACTCGAAAATCACCATTTTCGCACACACATGCCGCTTTTTGATTCAGGCTCTAAACAGCAAAAGGCGAAGCACGTGCTTCGCCTTTTTGTAAGATAGCAGCTTTCGCTTCTATCTTGTTTAGTTCTGGTAGCTCGAAGGCGAAGCGTCGCCAAAACGATGTG
Source organism: Ochrobactrum teleogrylli (assembly GCF_006376685.1). GTDB lineage: Bacteria > Pseudomonadota > Alphaproteobacteria > Rhizobiales > Rhizobiaceae > Brucella > Brucella teleogrylli. The sequence continues at coordinate 87,164 of NZ_VEWL01000009.1, forward strand.
CAGAACCGTCCTGATAGGTCGAACCCGACTGGATCGTCGCGGTTGCGGTGTGGTCAACGGTCTGCGAAGCAACCGGGGTACGGTCATTTGCATAGAGGTCGGCCGGTTCGCCGACATGCGGGTTTTCTGCGAAAGCAGCACCGGCGCTAAGGGCAACGGCAACGGCAGCAAGAGCAAGCTTTTTCATTTTCATATTCCTTTGAAGATCGCCCTTCGGATGGCACCCGAACCAATCGGGAAGCAAGTAAGGGCACCCGGGTGGCTCAGGCACCATCCTTCGGGGAGATAACTGTTGAAGCCGGATCGTTTGAGGCCCGGCCTTGGGCGTCAGCGTTCGAACGCGACGCCCGTTATGCAGCAGGCTTTGGCCTGATTAGTTCTGGTAGCTCGAAGGCGAAGCGTCGCCAAAACGATGTGCAGAACCGTCCTGATAGGTCGAACCCGACCGGATCGTGGCAGTTGCCGTGTGGTCAACGGTCTGCGAAGCAACCGGGGTGCGGTCGTTTGCATAAAGGTCTGCAGGTTCGCCAACATGCGGGTTTTCTGCGAAGGCAGCACCGGCGCTAAGGGCAAGGGCGGCAGCAGCAAGAGCAAACTTTTTCATCTTCATATTCCTTTTCATTAGCCGCGCGGACGACACCCAATTACTGGGTTCTGTCCGGGGCGTCCCGGGTGGCCGAAATGCCATCCATCAGGGAGGGGAAATCAATCGCCGGGATTGCTTGGGAGGATTCCGGCAGGGCGGGCGTCAGCGGCGTTTTCAACGCGACGCCCGTTATGCAGTCAGGCGTGGCCTGATTAGTTCTGGTAGCTCGACGGCGAAGCATCGCCAAAGCGATGAGCAGAGCCGTCCTGATAGGCCGAACCAGACTGGATGGTCGCGGTTGCGGTGTGGTCAACGGTCTGCGAAACAACCGGGGTGCGGTCATTTGCATAGAGGTCTGCAGGTTCGCCAACATATGGGTTTTCAGCGAAGGCAGCGCCGGCGCTCAGGGCGAGGGCAGCAGCAGCAAGAACAATCTTTTTCATTTCCTATCTCCTTGGAAACTGGAGCGGCGTTTCTTTTCGTCGTTCCGATGCAACTGAAATGGGTGACAATGGGCAAAAGTTCCAGTCACGAAAATGTTTTGTTAATCACACATTCGTGCTCGTTAATATTTGGAAACAATCGAAAATAGGAAAAATATATACGTAAAATCAACAGTTTGATTGATATACCAGCAATCACGTGACTGTTATATGACGCTTTTTGTTCATAAATCGCGAACAGACTGTCCGTGTTTATTGTCCAATAAGAGTGAACAATAGCTGCCTTTTGAATAAGGTGTTACTGACTATCAAAGGAGAATGGATTTCTGCGGGCTGCACGCAAGCGCAACGCAAGCAGAATCAATATCGGAGGAGGCGGGTTACAGCTGTGTGAGGGTTACGATGCAGCTGTGCCGGTCGCGATGACAAACCAGTCCGGCTTTTCGGCTCTCATGCGGGCTGCGGTCTTTTGCAGGGCGTCTTCGTCGGCGAAGATTGCAAAACAGGTCGCGCCGGAACCGGACATCTGGGCGTAAAGCGCATCGCCCGCCCGTAGCAGCGCAAGCTTGTCGCCGATTTGCGGAGCGAGCGCCAGGGCTGGCGACAGGAGATCATTGCGCGTCGTGCCAAGGTAATGGCAGAGCGCGCCGAGTTCATTCTGGTCGGGCGGCAGCAAGGCGGGATTGTTCCGCTTGTCGAGGGCGCGAAACACATCGGGCGTGGCAAGCGCCGTGCCGTCATTGACGAGCAGCAGGGGCAGGGCCGGAAGGCCCGTAACAGGTGCAAGGTCTTCGCCAATGCCGCGCGCCGTCAGTGGCGTGCCATGCGCCGCACCGTGGAGGCACATGGGCAGATCAGCGCCAAGCGCCAGACCGAGCGCGGCGAGCCGGTCGAAATCGAATTGGAGGTTCCAGAGCGTGTTGAGGGCAAGCAATGTGGCCGCCGCATCGCTGGAGCCGCCGCCAATGCCCGATGCTATGGGCAGGTTTTTCTCAAGATGAATGGCAACGGGCGGCAGATCGCGCCCGGAATGCGCGCGCAATGCATCGCGCGCCTTGAGCACCAGATTGCCGCCATCGAGGGGAACCGCCGAGGCGAAAGGCCCGCTGACCGTAAACCGGTCTTCCGGCGCATCGGCAACCGTTATCGTATCGCCATAGTGCGCAAAGACCACCAGCATGTCGAGCAGATGATAGCCATCGTCGCGCCGTCCTGTGACGTGCAGCGCGAGGTTGATTTTCGCTGGGGCAAGACGGGTAACAGACCGGCTGTCAGCAGGCCGGGCGCGCAACAGGGTGTCGGTCATCGGGGTTTAAGCGGATCAGTCTTTCTTGACGTAATATTCGCCGGTTTTCGGGTCCTGCACCAGCGTGCCGTTGGCACGGTTCTGCGCTTCCTTCTCGGCCTGACGAACGCGCTGCGACACGCGTGTGGCTTCACGCTTGAACGAGCGGTAGCCATACCAGGCGGCGATGATGATCAGCAGCAGAAAAATGAGCTGTGGCATGACCAAATTCCTTATGTGTCGTGTTGGGCGCGCGCTTATCGCACCCTGTCATTTCTGACATCTTATCACGAGAAACCGTGATGTTTCAAAGACCATAGCGTCCCCAAAGCGCTTTTTCTTCGGCAACGGAGAGCAGGCCGTCGCCGAGATGGGCGGCAATTTCCGCCGGTTCCAAGCCGGAAAACGCCGATGAAAGCGCCATGCCGACGCCCGGAACCTTGCGGCCAAGCAGTCCGCGCTGGGGCTGGATCAGCTGGAGCTCCACCTTTTCGCCATAGGTCTTGCGCAGGAAACTGCGCATGTCGCCCAGCCCGTCGATGAGGCCGAGCTGCAAGGCTGTCGTGCCGGTCCAGAACAGGCCGGTGAACAGGTCGGATTCCTCGACAAGCTTGTTGCCACGCCGTTCCTTGACCATTTCGATGAAGGTGTCGTGGATTTCGAGTTGCAGCGATTTCAGCCGTTCGATGTCGGCCTTCTTTTCCGGCTGGAACGGGTCGAGCGTGACCTTGTTGCTGCCGGCGGTATAGACGCGCCGCTCCACGCCGATTTTCTTCAGCAATTCCGGAAAACCGAATGACGCGGAAACCACGCCGATGGAGCCGACGATGGAGGAGGGGTCTGCGATGATCTCGTCACCGGCCAGCGCAATCATATAACCGCCGGATGCGGCCACATCCTCAACGAAGATGAAAACCTTTTTCTGGTGTTCGGAGGCGAGATCGCGAATGCGGCGATAGATCAGGCGCGACTGCACCGGCGAACCGCCGGGAGAATTGAGCGAAATCGCCACGGCTGGCGCGTGCTTGTTGCTGAAGGCCTTTTCCAGCACGGCAGCGGTCGATGCCAGCGATAGCGACGGGCGCAGCGCTGAACCGCCACTCATGATGGCGCCATGCAGGCGCACGACGGGAATTTCAATTGCGGCATTGCGAAAGCGGCGCGGAACAAGGCGCGTCAATAAACCGGGCAAGGCAAACTCCAAACTGGATCAACTGTTGGTTGCCAATGTAGGAAGCAATCTGGGAAACACAAAGAAAACCCTCCGAAAATTTATATCTTCGGAGGGTGAGTAGGATCATTTTTTCGTGGGTTTTGCCACGATCCGCAACAGCCCATAGCCGAATATGGCCGAGAGCGCCGAACCGGCCAGAACGCCAATTTTCGTTTCGGTCTGCATGAGATCGGACGGGAAGGACAAAAGCCCGATGAAGATGCTCATGGTAAAGCCGATGCCGCACAATATGGCGACGCCATAAAGCTGCGCCCAGCTGGCGCCCATCGGCTTTTGCGCAAGGCCGGTCTTGATGGCGAGCCAGGCTGCGCCGAACACGCCAAGCTGCTTGCCAACAAAAAGCCCGAGCAGAATGCCGAGTGTCAGCGTGTCGCCCATCACCGAGGCATCCAGCCCGGCAAAGGAAATGCCCGCATTGGCAAAGCCGAAGATCGGCACGATGAGGAAGGCGACCGGTTTTGCCAGCGCATGTTCGAGGATGTGCAGCGGTGACGTCATGTCATCCGGTTTGCCGGGCGCAGGTTTCAGCGGCACCATCAGCGCCGTCACCACACCGGCGACGGTGGCGTGAACGCCGGAATTGAGCACGAAGAACCACAAAATTGCGCCGCCGATCAGATAGGGCAGCAGCTTCATCACGCCCATGCGGTTCATTGTGAAAAGCGCGATCGCAGTTATGAAAGCCCCGCCCAGATAGGGCATCGAGATTTCGGCTGTGTAGAAAATGGCAATGATGACGACGGCGGCCAGATCGTCGAGAATGGCGAGCGTCGCCAGAAAAACCTTGAGGCTCGACGGTACGCGTGAGCCGAGCAACGACAGGACACCGAGCGCAAAGGCGATATCGGTTGCTGAAGGCACCGCCCAGCCGCGCACTTTTTCGGCATCGTGAAAATTCAGCGACGCGAAGATGATCGCAGGCAGGATCACGCCGCCTGCTGCGGCAATGCCCGGTAGCATCCGGTTTGGCCAGCTTGCAAGCTGCCCGTCGATGAATTCGCGTTTGATCTCCAGCCCGACGAGCAGGAAAAACACCGCCATCAGCGCATCATTGATCCAGTGCGCAAGGCTCAAAGGGCCTATGTAGACGTGAAGCGCATCGAAATAGATTTGCGAGAAGGGTGAGTTGGCCACGATGAGCGCAAGCGCTGCCGCTGCCATCAGCACCAGGCCACCGGCAACCTCGCTATCCAGAAAGCGTCGCATGAGAGATACGGGGCGAGCGGAATTTGGACTGTGGTTCATCGGTCTCCTTAAAGAAACTGTTAGGTGCTTTGCGGCGCATCCACTTCGTAGAGCACAAGATCGCGGTCGGTGATGCCGAGTGTCGGCCATGTCGAACGCCAGGCGGCAATGTGCCCGGAGGCAAAATGTTTGTCCAGCGAAGCCCGGTCCAGCCACAGCTCTTTTACATGGATAAGACCCGGATCGAGAATGTCGGCGGCATAGGAATAGTCGATGCAGCCAGCCTCGGCGCGGCTGGCTTCGATCATTTGCTGCATGACAGGGCGCGCCTCATTCAACTTGGCAGCAGGCAGCCGAACGGTTCCGACGATAAGCAGCACGGTTTATTCTCCCCGGATCAAAGAAGCGCGGTCTGGCCGTTGTTGATGGCATTGGCGCGGGGTGTGAAACCGTTGCCGCTGTCGCCATGCAGGACGAGCGGCGGCATGAACGAGAGACCGGCGCGGCTGCCCCGCGTGCCGGTGACGACGATACGGATTGCCGCTGCGTCACCGCGGGGGTGCACCGGCACGATGCGCAAGCCGCCGAAGCGCCCGGTGAGCGCTTCCAGAATGGGCGCAATCGAGCCCGGTCGCGCTATGATGGCGATGCCGCCGCCCGGCCGGACGATGGCCGCCGCCGTGCGCACCCATTGTTCGAACATGCCTTCGGGCATGACATGCGCTTCCGCCTTGAGCGGATCGGGCGTGCGCCGGTCCGCCGCTTCGTTGAAAGGCGGGTTCATGATGGCGAAATCGAAGCTGTTATCGGCAAGACCTGCCGCAACACGCGCCTTTCCGGTCAGCGCCACATCCGCTTCCACAATCGCGAGGCGGTCTGCCAGAGCTGTATTCAGGGGATGCGCGATGGTCTTTCTGGCAAAGCCGACCATCAGGCCAGAGCGTTCGACAAGGGTAATGCGGCTTGCCGCGCATCGGGCCGCAACCGCAAGCCCGGCTGCACCAGCACCGCTGCCGAGATCGGCGAGGCGTCCGGCAAAGCCGTCCGGCACCACGCTTGCAAGGATCATCGCATCGACGCCGGAGCGATGCCCTTTCATTGCCGGTTGCACGAGATGAAAAGCGCCGCGATGAAAGACATCCAGCGTTTCTTCAATCTCGTCTTCGGTCGTCAGGGTCATTGATCGCGCAGTTCGTGTTCAATCTCGGCATCGATCAGGATTTGCCGCGCTTCGTCCAGCTGATCCTCACTGACCAGAAGACGGCGCGGCAGTACGCCCAACGACCCCTCGATAATGCTCATATTGGTGTCTGCGATGAAATAAGCTATTCCCGCTTCCTTCATCAAGGCTTCGGCGAAAGACAAAAGGACGGAATCGTTGGTGCGGATAAGTTCGATCATTTACCTAGTTTGGAGCCAATGCACCGCATTGACAACAGCTTCCGTCAATGTTGAACAGGCAGTGAAGGCACGGAATGCGTCTTGAGCATTCCGCCGCGCTTAAATATGGTGGCGGCCCCATCAAGGAGTAATGGCATTGGGTGTGGTTCTGAATCTCGACGACAAGAAAAAGCAGACAGGATCGGTGCAGCCGCTTGTCGACCTGACGAAGGCCGATATGGCGCGCGTGAACGAAATGATCCTGTCGCGCGCCGGTTCCGACGTCGAAATGATTCCCGAAGTCGCCAATCATCTGATCTCGTCGGGCGGCAAACGCCTGCGCCCGATGATGACGCTCGCTGCCGCCCGCATGTTCGGTTACGACGGCGACGGTCACGTGCGTCTCGCAACCGCTGTCGAATTCATGCATACCGCAACGCTTTTGCACGATGATGTGGTTGATGAAAGCGATCTGCGCCGTGGCAAAAGCACCGCCCGCATGATCTGGGGCAACCAGGCCAGCGTTCTCGTCGGCGATTTCCTGCTCGGTCAGGCTTTCAAGATGATGGTCGATGTCGGCTCGCTCGACGCGCTTGACGTGTTGGCGACCTCTGCTTCGGTGATCGCCGAGGGCGAAGTCATGCAGCTTGCCGCTGCCAAGAACATGGAAACCACCGAAAACGAATATCTGGCGGTCATCAAGGCCAAGACGGCGGCGCTGTTTTCGGCGGCTGCCGAAGTCGGCCCGATCATCGCCGGTGTGCAGCGTTCGGATCGCGCAGCCTTGCGGGATTACGGTCTCAATCTCGGTCTCGCTTTCCAGCTGGTTGACGATGCGCTCGACTATGGTGGCTCTGCTGCCGATCTGGGCAAGAACACGGGCGACGACTTCCGCGAAGGCAAGATCACGCTGCCGGTGATTCTCAGCTACCGTCGTGGCACCGATGAGGAACGCGCGTTCTGGAAGCACGCCATCGAGGACGGTGCCAGCGACGATGCATCGCTGCAAAAGGCCATCGGTCTGATGACCAAACATGGCGCGATTGCCGATACCGTGCAGCGCGCGCGCCACTTTGGCGAGATTGCCCGCGATGCTCTGGCGCCGCTGAAGGCCTCGCCGGAAAAGGATGCCCTCATCGAAGTCATCGACTTCTGCATCAGCCGCGTGAACTGAGTTCGAATATTTCGAACGGGATCGATCAGGAAAAGCACCCCATCACGGATGCTTTTCTTGCCCCCTCATCCCAAAAAGGCCATGCTTGAAGTGCCTTTTCCGGTGAGGAGACGGCTTGTCGGTTTGGATACGGTCGGCGATTCGTTGCCGATGGCACAGGTGGGAATGTGAGAAGAGGATTGGGCTTCATGCGGCATGGAATGAAAAACGGCCCGCTTTACGGTTTGCTTTTTTCGCTTCTGGCGGGAATTGCAATGCCTGCCAGCGGCGCATGGGCCAAGGCGGCAGCCGATCCCGCTCCCGTCGTCACGCCTGCTGTTCGGGCCGGTTCCTTTGCTGGCGCCTATCTGGCGGGCCGCACCGCCGAAGCCGATAACAACCTGTCCGCCGCCGCCGATTTCTATCGTCAGGCCATGGCTTTCGATCCGGGCAACAGTCAGGTCAAGCAGGACCTGCTTCTGGTTCTGCTGACCGAAGGCCGCTTCAAGGACGCCCTGCCACTCGCTTCTGAATTGCAGAATGTGCCGGATATCGAGCGCTTCTCCCGCGTCGCCCTTGCCATCGACGCCATTTCCAAAAAGCAGTACCGCAAGGTCGGACCGCTTTTGATGCTGTCCATGCAGTCCGACATGGACCGGCTTGCGACAGGCTTCATGAATGCGTGGGTCAAGGTCGGGCAGGGCAATCCCAAGCAGGCACTGGCCGATATCAAGAAGATGGAAGGCCCCGAATGGTATGGCCTGTTCCGCACCTATAATTCTGCTTTGATCGCCGATCAGGCCGGGATGAAGAAGGAAGCGGCGGAATTCTACCAGCAGGCCTTCGATGACCGTCCCGGCGGCAGCGCTGCGCCCGATACCTATGAACGCATCATCATGGCCTATGCCTCGTTCAAGCTGCGTCAGGGCGACAAGGCCGGGGCGATCCAGATCTTGAAGGATGGCGAGGAACTGCTGAACGGTCGCATGACGCTGACCGAACTGCGCGAGCAGGTCGAGGCGGGGCAGAAAGTTGACCGTCTGATCGAAACGCCGCAGCAGGGCGCTGGTGAAGTGCTTTATACGCTCGGCACCGCGATCAACCGCAGCGGTGCAGAGGCATTTGCGAAGCTTTATTTGCAACTCTCGCTGCCGCTGCGTCCGGGCAATGATGCGACCCTGTTCCAGCTTGGCGATATTTCGGCCAAGCTGCGCCGTCCAGAAGCGGCAGTGGAATATTATGCGCAAGTGCCGGAAAAATCGCCCTATCGCCGCGATGCCGAAATGCAGCGCGCGTTGAACCTTGCCGATAATGACAAGTCTGCCGAGGCCATTGAGCAGTTGAAAACGCTTCTGGGCCGCGACAAGACCGACATTCGCACCTATCTGGCGCTGGGCGGCGTTTATGCGCAGGACAAGAATTTCGCCGAAGCCGCCAAGATTTATGACGCGGCTGTCGAACAGATCAAGACGCCGGAACGCAAGGACTGGCCGGTCTTCTACCAGCGCGGCATCGCCTATGAGCGCCTGAAGCAGTGGGACAAGGCGGAACCGAGTTTCAACAAGGCGCTGGAGCTTTATCCCGACCAGCCGCAGGTGCTGAATTATCTCGGCTATTCCTGGGTCGATATGGGCATCCATCTCGATCGCGCGCTCGATATGATCAAGAAGGCGGTCGAGTTACGCCCGCAGGACGGTTACATCGTCGATTCGCTGGGGTGGGCCTATTATAAGCTCGGTCGTTACGACGAAGCGGTGGTGGAACTGGAAAAGGCTGTGAAGCTGCGCCCGGAAGACCCGACGATCAACGATCATATGGGCGATGCCTATTGGCGCGTTGGTCGCCAGCTTGAAGCGACGTTCCAGTGGAACCATGCAATTGCAGGCAAGCCGGAGCCGGAAGAACTCGTCAAGATCGAGGAAAAGCTGAAGAAGGGGCTGCCCGACGTTTCGGGCCAGTCTTCCGCCGATGCCACCAAGCCAGGCGAGAAGAAGCCGGACCAGCCGAAGCCGGAAGAACCGAAGCAGGACACGCCTGCTGTCGCGCCAGCCCCTGCCGTACCTTCGCCGGTTAAGCCGACGACTGACTAAAAACGGCAGATAGGTCCGGTTTCAGGGCGATAGGACACTGAAACCGGCAGCCTGTGCTTGACCCTGCGGTGCTGATGTATGATCTGGCAGGATTTTTATCCGAAAACCGGTTGCCACTTTTCGGAAATCCTGCTTAGACCGGGCCATCATTTCAATAACGAGGCCCAGCCCGGTGTCTAATTCGTCCAGCATGTTGCCCGCACATATGCATCCCACCCGTTCCTTTCAGGGTCTGATCCTGACGCTCCATCACTATTGGGCGGAACATGGTTGCGCTATTTTGCAGCCTTACGACATGGAAGTGGGTGCGGGTACGTTCCATCCGGCAACCACGCTGCGTTCGCTCGGGCCGAAGCCGTGGAAAGCCGCCTATGTGCAGCCGTCGCGCCGTCCCAAGGATGGCCGCTATGGCGAAAACCCCAACCGGCTGCAGCATTATTACCAGTATCAGGTCATCATCAAGCCATCGCCGCCGAACCTTCAGGACCTTTACCTCGGTTCGCTGAAGGCCATCGGCCTTGATCCGACGCTGCATGATGTGCGCTTCGTGGAAGACGACTGGGAAAGCCCGACGCTCGGCGCCTGGGGCCTTGGCTGGGAATGCTGGTGCGATGGCATGGAAGTGTCGCAATTCACCTATTTCCAGCAGGTCTGCGGCATTGAATGCTCGCCGGTTGCCGGTGAGCTGACCTATGGTCTGGAGCGCCTCGCCATGTATGTGCAGGGCGTGGACAATGTCTACGACCTCAATTTCAACGGTCTCGAAGGCGACGAGAAGGTCACCTATGGCGATGTGTTCCTGCAAGCTGAGCAGGAATATTCCCGCTACAATTTCGAAATGGCCGATACCGAAATCCTGCATCGCCACTTCATTGATGCCGAGCGTGAATGCGAAGCCATCCTGAAGGCGGGCAGCACGGGCGAGGGTTCTTTGCACAAATGCGTGCTCCCCGCCTATGACCAGTGCATTAAGGCATCCCATGTTTTCAACCTGATGGATGCGCGCGGCGTGATTTCGGTCACCGAACGCCAGAGCTATATCCTGCGCGTCCGCAATCTCGCGCGTCAGTGCGGCGAGGCATTTCTGCTCACCGATGCAGGCGGCTTTAATTACAAGAATGAGGCTGTGTAATGCCTGACTTACTTCTCGAACTCTTTTCCGAGGAAATCCCGGCCCGCATGCAGCGCAAGGCTGCCGGCGATCTGAAAAAGATGATCACCGATGGTCTGGTCGAAGCCGGTCTTACCTATGAAGCCGCGACCGCTTACTGGACGCCGCGTCGCCTGACGCTCGACATTCGCGGCCTGACCGTGCGTTCCAAGGACGTGCACGAAGACATCAAGGGCCCGTCGGTCACCGCACCCGAGCAGGCCATTCAGGGCTTTCTGCGCAAAGCAGGTCTCAGCGATGTTGCGCAGGCGCATGTGCATTCCGATCCGAAGAAGGGCGATTTCTATGTCGCCCATCTGACGAAGCCGGGCCGCGCTGCCGAAGAAATCGTCGCCGAGCTGGTGCCGCAGACGATCCGCAATTTCCCGTGGCCGAAATCCATGCGCTGGGGCGCGGCTTCGGCAAAGCCCGGTGCATTGCGCTGGGTGCGTCCGCTGCAATCGATCCTGTGCACCTTCGGCCCTGAAACCGAAGAAACGGTGGTTATCGATTTCGACGTTGACGGCATCAAGTCCGGCAATCTGACCTATGGGCATCGGTTCCTGAGCGACGGTCAGGCGATCAAGGTGCGCCGCTTCGACGATTATGTCGAAAAGCTGGAAAAGGCTTTTGTGGTGCTCGATGCCGAACGCCGCAAGGAAATGATCTCGCAGGACGCGCATAACCTTGCTTTCGCGTCGGGTCTCGAACTGGTCGAGGACGAAGGGCTTCTGGAAGAAGTGTCCGGTCTTGTCGAATGGCCGGTCGTGCTGATGGGCGAATTCGAGGAAGAGTTTCTGGCCATTCCGCCGGAAGTCATCCGCCTCACCATCCGCGCCAACCAGAAGTGTTTTGTCACGCGCAAGCAGGGCGAAACGGAAGCGCTGTCCAACCGGTTCATTCTGGTGTCGAACATCGCTGCGCGCGACGGCGGCACGGAAATCGCATACGGTAACGGCAAGGTGGTGCGCGCACGTCTGTCGGATGCGCTCTATTTCTGGCACACCGACCAGAACGATCTGCCCGATCTCGACAAGCTCAGCGCTTCGGCGGAAAAATTCGGCCTTGATCTGAAGAAGCCGCTCGATCAGCGCATGGCGCGGCTGGACGCGTTGAACGTAACCTTCCATGCAAAGCTGGGCACGCAGGGAACACGTATTGAGCGCATCAGATCACTAGCGCGCTTTATCGCGCCATTAGTGGGTGCCGATCCTGAACTCGCTATCCGTGCAGCCGTGCTTGCCAAGGCTGATCTCCAGACCGAAGTTGTGGGTGAATTCCCCGAGCTTCAGGGCGCGATGGGCCGCAAATATGCGGTGCTTCAGGGTGAAGACGCAGCCGTTGCCGCAGCGCTTGAAGAACATTACAAGCCGCAAGGTCCGTCTGATGTGGTGCCGAAGAACCCGGTTTCGGTCGCTGTTGCATTGGCTGACAAGCTCGATACGCTGGTCGGTTTCTGGCTCATAGATGAGAAGCCTACAGGGTCGAAAGACCCCTTTGCGTTGCGTCGTGCGGCATTGGGCGTAATCAAACTTATTCTTGAGAACGATGTGCGACTACCTTTGAAGAAGTTCATCGGCTTTGCCTATATTGAAAACCACGAGCGCCTAAGAAGTGACAAAGCAGTTGACGTACTCGAACGGATTCGGGAGGGCGTTGAGCAATTTAATCCAGAGTTACGGAATTACCTCTTCATTGATGAAGCGGTTAGCAAGTTGGAGCAGTACTTACCCGATCTGCCTTTCTCCGTGCCATCAAAGGCAGTGTTGGAAAATGACCTCCTCTCCTTCCTGCACGACCGTTTCAAGGTGCATCTGAAAGACGAAGGCGCACGTTACGACGCTATCGACGCCGTGCTGACGCCGGAAGCCGACAACCTGCTTTTGGTCGCACGCCGCCTGGAAGCGCTGATCGTCTTCATCAATGAGGAAGACGGCAAGAACCTGCTGGCCGGCACCAAGCGCGCCGCCAATATTCTGTCAGCCGAAGAGAAGAAGGGCACCAAAGTCGCGAGCAGCGTCGATGCTTCGCTTCTCAAGCTGGACGAGGAAAAGGCGCTGTTCGAAGCGGTGACGCTTGCATCGAGCGAAACCGAAACGGCAATCGCCCGTGAAGATTTTTCGGGCGCGATGCTGGCGCTGGCCAAATTGCGCGGCCCGGTCGATACGTTCTTCGAAAAAGTGCTGGTCAACGACGAGGACGAAAATGTCCGCGCCAACCGTCTGGCTTTGCTCGACCTGATCCGCACGGCCACCGGCAAGGTTGCGGATTTCTCCAAGATCGCTGGCTGATAGCCCGCCTATACGAAATAAAAATGGCGCCGGTAGGCGCCATTTTTATTTGAGGATTATTGAAGGCTGGGTCTGAGCGTCAGCGAACTCAGATCGATTTCTCCCGATGCGCCAGCCCACGGATCGCCGACGACGCGCACGGGCTTGGCGGGGTCGAAGTCCGGCATCTTCTGTTCGGTCGGGATGATAGCGGGCTGTTCCTGCACGTCTTCCGGCAGCGGCTTGCCCTGCATGCGCGCCATATAGGCACGGGCGCGCTTGCGCCGTGCTTCGATTTCCTTCAGCGCTTCGGCTTCAGCCTCTTGCCGCTGGTTGCAGGCACCGCATACAGGCAGCCCATTGGCGCCCATCCGGTCATAGCCGATATAATCGATGGAGCCGACCGCATAGATCGTTCGCGCAAGTTCCGCCCCGTTGGCCGAGGCAACAACGGGCAGTCCGGCGACAGTCAGTGAAATGGCGATAAATCGCGATAACATTATTCACCTCAAGCATGGATAGTATCATCCTGCCGCAAAAAAGCTAACAAAACGCAATTTTCCGGGTCGCGTTGCCATAAATGTGCACGAGGCAAACCGCCTGTTTGCTTGCGCAGGGCTTCGCGCTTGTGTAGGCAGAAGGCGCTCATATCTATGCGTGCACCTTGTCCGAAAACCGCTTTGCACTTTTCGGGATGCACTCAACTTGGACGCCCGAGAGGCGGGAAACCAGTGTCAGATGTAATGAAATTCGATGATAAGGCAGTCCTGCGCGCGGTCGATATCCTGCGGCGCGGTGGCCTTGTCGCCATTCCTACCGAAACGGTCTATGGCCTTGCCGCCGATGCCGCGCATGGCGAAGGCGTTGCCGGCATTTTCGCAGCAAAAGGCCGCCCGCAGTTTAACCCGCTGATCGCCCATGTCAGCGGCATTGCCATGGCAGAGCGCTATGTGACCTTCGACGCCCTGTCGCGCAAGCTGGCGGAACTGTTCTGGCCCGGCCCGCTGACCATCGTGCTGCCGCTGAAAGACCAACAGGATACCAGTCGGCCCATTCATCCGCTGGTGACGGCGGGACTGCCGACGCTCGCCATCCGCATGCCGCATGGCCGTGTGCAGGAGGTTATCACGGCGCTGGACAGCCCTGTTGCGGCACCGAGCGCCAATACCTCCGGGCGTATCAGTCCGACAAGCGCCAAAGCCGTCGCGGACGATCTTGGCGACAAAATAGACCTGATCCTCGATGCCGGTCCATGCGGGGTTGGCGTGGAATCGACCATCGTGAAGGTCGAGGGCGATACAGTGCGTCTGTTGCGCCCCGGCGGGCTTGCGGCAGAGGACATAGAAGCAGCGATTGGCACAAAGCTGGTGCGCACCGAACAGACCGAGGCCATTCAGGCGCATATCATCGCGCCGGGCATGATGGCCTCGCATTATGCACCGGATGCCGCCATGCGGCTTGCGGTTGGCGATGTGCAGCCGGGCGAGGCGCTGCTGGCTTTCGGGCCGTCGCGGGTGGCCGGAGCCGAGACGGCAAAGGCCGTGCTTAACCTCAGCGCCGATGGCAATCTGCGCGAGGCGGCCAGCAATCTGTTCGATTTCATGCGCAAGCTCGACGCCACCGGCGCCAGCACCATTGCCGTTGAACCCATTCCTTCCGACGGTCTCGGCGAGGCCATCAACGACCGTTTGAACCGCGCTGCCGCACCGCGCTAGATTTCAAAGGACCAATATGGACACCGGATTGATTGAACGTTTCGCCGCCATCGTGGGCGAGAAGAACGCACTCACCGCGCCAGAAGACATTGCGCCCTATCTGATCGAGCAACGCGATCTTTATAAGGGCAATTCGCCGCTTGTGTTGCGTCCCGGCTCCACGGAAGAAGTCGCGGCGATAATGAAACTCGCCAGCGAAACGAAAACCCCCATTGTGCCGCAGGGCGGCAATACGGGCCTCGTCGGCGCGCAGACGCCGGATGAAAGCGGCACGACGATCGTGCTGGCGCTTGGCCGCATGAACAAGATACGCGCGCTTGATACGGTGGGCAATCTGGCCACCGTCGAGGCAGGCGTCATCCTGAAAAACCTTCAGGACGCGACCGAGAAGGCGGGCCGCCTGTTCCCGCTGTCGCTGGGCGCGGAAGGTTCGTGCCAGATCGGCGGCAATCTCGGATCCAATGCAGGCGGCACGGCGGTGCTCGCCTATGGCAACATGCGCGAGCTTTGCCTCGGTCTCGAAGTGGTTTTGCCAACCGGCGAAATTCTCGACGACCTCCGCTATGTGAAGAAAGACAACACCGGCTACGACCTGAAAGACCTGTTCGTGGGTTCTGAAGGCACGCTCGGCGTGATCACGGCGGCGGTTCTGAAAATCTTTCCGCAGCCGAAGGGCAAGGGCGTCGCCTATGCCGGGATGCGCAGCCCGGACGACGCGCTGCGCCTGTTCCAGCTCGCGACCGAACATGCAGGCCCGTCGCTGACCGGGTTTGAGCTGATGCCGCGTGTCGGCGTCGAGTTCACCGTGCGCCATGTCGATGGCGCGCGCGATCCGCTGGAAAGCCCGCATGACTGGTATGTGCTGATCGATATTTCCTCCACGCGCTCGGAAGAAGATGCGCGCACCACGCTGGAAACCATTCTGCACGAAGCTTTTGAGGCGGATATTCTTCAGGATGCGGCGATTGCAGAAAGCGTCGCGCAGGCGCAATCCTTCTGGAAAATGCGCGAGGAAATGTCCTGGGCGCAAAAGCCGGAGGGCGGCTCGATCAAGCACGATATTTCCGTGCCCGTTTCATCCATCCCGGCCTTTATTCGCGAAGCCAATGAGGCGGTGCTGGAAATGATCCCTGGCGCACGCATCGTCTGCTTCGGCCATATCGGCGATGGCAACCTGCATTATAACGTGTCGCAGCCGGTCGGCGCGGACAAAAAGGAATTCCTCTCCCATTGGGGCGCGCTTAATCACCGCATCCACACGATTGTCACAAGTTACAGGGGGGCGATTTCTGCCGAGCATGGCATCGGTCGCCTGAAGCGGGACGAGCTTGCGCATTTCAAGCAGCCTTTCGCGCTCGACCTGATGCGCCGCATCAAGACGGCCTTCGACCCGGCGGGGATTATGAACCCCGGCAAGACCCTGTAAAACAAACCAAATTGCTACTTGAATGACGGGCGGTTTTTCCGCCCGTTTTGCTATCGGTAAACGCATATTAGGAAGAATTTCCGAATTCTTACACCTGGTTGCATTCTGATAACCAAAGGAAAAAGCAGGGAAAAGTTAACCCAACTCCTTAAGGCCATCGGTAACAAACGCGGTCTATTCTCCATCTCAACGAGGGCAGAAAGCCCAATCAAAGAGAAGCTGGAATAACCGGCTCTCGACAGAGACAGAGAGACAGAGGCGTTGACAATGATGAGCAAGGGACTGAAGCCAGACTGGGCAGGCCGTGAACTGCGGCTCGATCCGTTTCACTTTCCGCAGGTGGTGAGCTACGCATCGCACGACGGCAATACCGACGTCACCTTCACCATCAACGAACGGGGCGCGGTCATCCGGCAGGTTCTGCCGTCGAGCGGCCTGCCCATGTCGATTGCACTGCCGATCCATGCTTTTGTCGGTGTCGTGGCCCGCGCGGTCGAAGATGAATATGGCGAAATCACCGTCACGCTGGAACTGATGCATCAGGACCCGCAGCTTTCCGTGCCGCTTCTGGTGGCGCATGACCTGACCGATGTTGCCGCCGACTGGCGCGCCTGGGCGGCTGCGTTCAACCTGCCGATGATGCTGGTGGAAGAAGATGGTATCGCCCGTCCGCTTTACGAAAGCACCGGCCCGGTGCGCACCAGCCAACCGCAGGCCCGCCGTCAGGGGCACGAGACGCGCCGTCGCCGCCCGCGCTTCCTCGCCCGCCGCAAGGCTGGCACGCTGGGCGTCCGTCTGGTGATCGAAGGCAAGGAAATCATCGCCCGGAATTGACCGCAGCGGAAAAGTTGAACGGGCGAGATTATTCACATTGTCGTGTGATCACGATCTCGTCCCATTCTGCCGCTAGGTTTAGGAGACTGCTTCATTTTGAAGCTAAATTAATTGGCTGACCTCCAGACAAAGCCACCTGGATGGGTTTCCCCATCCGGGTTCTTTTTTATCGATCAGAGCCGGGATTTACTTCTTGCGGCTGAGAAAGGCCATGATGGCCTCACGCGCTTCATTGGAGGTCAGGCGTTCGCCGAAAAGCTTCGCTTCCCGCGCAATACGATCCGCGATGTTTTCGGCGGGCATGCGCATGAGCGACCGCGCGATCTGCATGGCCTCCGGCGGCTTGGCGGCGATTTCTTCCGCAGCCTTCAGCACTTCCGCTTCCAGCTCTGCGCTTTCCACGATTTTATAGACGATGCCCGCTTCAAGCGCTGCTTCCGCGCTGAAACCATGACCGAGCGCCAGAAGGGCAAAGGCCTTCTGATGCCCCATCAGCGGTGGCGCGAGCAAGCTGGAACCGGCTTCCGGCACGAGACCGAGATCAACGAATGGCGTGCGGAACAGCGCATGTGACGTTGCAAATGTCAGGTCGCAATGGAAATGGATCGTCGTGCCAATGCCAATCGCAAGGCCATCAACGCCTGAGACGACCGGCTTTTTGGCGCTCGACAGGGCATAGAGAAAATCCAGAATATCCTTGCCCATATCGCCGCCGCCAGCCGCTGCGGCCATGAAATCCTGCATGTCGTTGCCGGATGAAAACGCGCCCGGCACACCAAGAAACACATGGACGCGCACCGCGTCGTCGGCGTCGCCATCCTTCAACGCCTTGGCCATGGTGGCATACATGGCGCGGGTGATGGCGTTTTTCTTGTCGGCCCGGTTCAGTCGGATAATCTGCACCGCATCGCGACGTTCGACGAGAATATGTTCGCTCACGTTCAAGCCTCCAGTGCGGATTTAGCGGCGGCGAGGCTGGCTGCGCCGGTGATGACGGTGTCTTTCAACGACGATACTTCGGCCAGCATGTTCTCGGCGAAGAAACGGCAAAGAACGGCGCGACCCTTATCGTCGCCTGCAAGGGCTGCGCGGGCCAGATAAGCGCCGCCGGAAGTAAGCGACAGCAGACGCTGATAAGGCGTTGCACCGGCAAGCGCTGCCTCTGCGCCACCCTCGGCAACTGTCTTTTGCAGCCAGTCGGTCGCTTCACGCGCTTCGGAGAGCGCCTTTGCAAGACGTGCGCCGGTTTCGCCCAGTTCCGGGCGGTTGGAGGCAACTGCCTTGTCGGCATCGTGCTGCAATTCGGCAAGGAAACCCTTGATATGCTCGCCATTTCCAAGCGGTAGCTTGCGCATCACCAGATCGATGGCCTGAATGCCGTTGGTGCCTTCGTAAATCGGCGTGATGCGCGCATCGCGCAGCAATTGGGCTGCGCCGGTTTCCTCAATGAATCCCATGCCGCCATGGATCTGCACGCCGAGCGACGCGACATCCACGCCGATATCGGTGGCAAAACTCTTGGCCAGCGGCGTGAGCAAACCGGCACGGTCGGCCCAATGCTGTGCATCCGCACCTTCGGTCGCATGGCTCATGTCGATGGCATGGGCGCAGGCATAGGTGATGGAACGGGCGGCCTGCGTCAGCGCCTTCATGGTCAAAAGCATGCGCTGCACATCGGGGTGTTCGATGATCGGGCTCATACCCTCCTTGGGATTCGCACCGATGGCGCGGCCCTGCTTGCGCTCCTTGGCATAGTTGAGCGCCTGCTGGTAAGCCGCTTCCGCAACGCCAACGCCCTGAATGCCGACCAGCAGGCGGGCATTGTTCATCATGGTGAACATGCAGGCGAGGCCGCGATTTTCTTCGCCGATCAGATAGCCGACCGCGCCCTGTTCCTCGCCTTTCACGAAACCGTCGCCATAGATCATGGTGCAGGTCGGCGAGGCGTGAATGCCCATCTTGTGTTCAAGACCAGAGCAGAACAGATCGTTGCGACGACCGAGCGAACCGTCTTGATTGACGAGGAATTTCGGCACGAGAAACAGCGAAATGCCCTTGGTGCCCGCAGGCGCATCGGGCAGGCGGGCCAGCACCAGATGCACGATATTGTCGGTCAGGTCATGCTCGCCATAGGTGATGAAAATCTTCTGGCCGAAAATGCGATAGGTGCCGTCATTGCTGCGCTCGGCGCGGCTGCGCAGCGCGCCAAGGTCGGAACCGGCCTGCGGCTCGGTCAGGTTCATCGTGCCCATCCACTCGCCGGAGATGAGCTTTTCGAGATAGATATCCTTCAATTCCCTGGAGGCATGCTTTTCCAGGGCCTCGATTGCGCCCGTGGTGAGCGTCGGCCCGATGGCGAAGGACAGCGAACCGGCATTCCACATTTCATTGACGGCGACCGACATCATGGTCGGCAGACCCTGACCGCCATAGTCCGGCGTGCCCGTCAGCGAATTCCAGCCGCCTGCAATCCAGTCGCGGTAAAGGTCTTTCCAGCCCGGCGCGGTGGTGACGACGCCGTCCTTGACGGTCGCGCCATGCCGGTCGCCGGGGATGCGCAAGGGCTCGACACGTTCAACGGCAAACTTTCCGGCCTCTTCGAGAATGGCTGCGGCCAGATCGGCGGAAAATTCGGGAAAGCGGTTGTCGGCCAGCGCTTTTTCAAGCCCCGCAACCTTCATCAGCGTATGGGAAATTTCAGAAACCGGCGCGCGATACATCTTTCCTCCACATCGTGCTCATCGAGGCCCCTCCTCGGAAACCCCGGCCTCCGATCTGCAAGCGTGCAGAGGGAGTATCAGTCTTCTTCAACACAAGAGCTATCGGCTTATTACGTAAACGTCAATAATTTACGTTCAGAGTCGACCGGTCTTCGGATCGTGGTATGCGGCTCCATGTTGTTTGAGTTGATGGTGGAACTTACTTCAGTATATAAGCCTTACGGGTATTATCGGATTTATTCGTAATTTGATTCAAATCTGTGCGGGGAAGCTTTGATATATCAGGTAGTAAATTTAGAAAATCTTGTAGTAAATAGAGCTAATGATCGTCATGGTGAACTTGAGAATGAGACCGCAGCAATAGCTTGGCTTTTTTCCAATCATGCTGCCCACATGCGAAAGTTAGCGCGTGATATTGTAAAAGCAAGCCGCTTATACGAGCCGCCCCTTGTCTATCCCGACGGTTTGGAATTCATTGTTTATGATGGCAACAGGCGAACAACTTGCTTGAAATTATTGGCTAATCCCAAAAGAGCTCCAAATACAGAGTTGCAACAGTTCTTTGCAGAACTCCGAGCCGGATGGATCGGGGATTTCCCTTTGTCTGTCACTTGTCAAGTTGAGACGGATCGCGATGAAATAGACGAAATACTATTCAGGCGACATACCGGTATTCAGGGCGGGATAGGACAAAGCAGATGGACAGGCCGGATGAAGACAAACTTCATCAATAGAACAGGCAAAGGCGGCAAGCTGAATTTAGCGGATGCAATAGAGGAGCGTCTGAAAGAGGCTCATCTGCTGCCAGAAAATGTAAAAATTCCTCGAAGTAATTTTAATCGGCTTCTTTCTGCTGAAAATTACCGAAATCGCGTAGGTATAACGACAATAAAGGGTCGTCTTGAATTTATAAGGCAAGAAGATATTGCATTGAAGGCGTTGGCGCGAGTGGCCAAAGATATGGCTGAAAAGCATACGACTCTTGACGATGTTTGGGATGCGGAGCGCAAGTCAATGTACTTAGACAGCCTTGAAACTCAGGGTTTGTTGCCGACCGCTGCTCACGCTTTATCTATTTCGCCGAACAAGACAACTGCCAATCAACCTTCTGAAGCAAGTATTAAACTGCCGGTCCGCGCGAAAAAAATTCCAAAGCGTACGACTCTTATTGCTCATGAGGAATATGGCGTAGTGTGGTCGGGCCGAATTCAGCGACAAAAAGCCATTTGGAATGAGCTGCAATTTAAGTTGGAGTTAGACCTACACCCTAATGCAATCGCTGTTTTATGTCGCGTTTTACTAGAATTATCGGTGGATAATTATATCAGTAGAACGAAATTAGCTTCGGTTTCTGAAGCTGACGCTCTCGTCAAAAAGCTTATTGCGGTAGCTGAAAATCTTCAGGCTTGCGGTAAGTTAAACAAGCGGTACTTAGAAATAGTACGAAAAGCTCGTAACATGGACGCTATTGTCTCAGTCGATACATTGAACAAATACGTCCACTCGTCCAATCTTGCGCCAAATGCAGATCATTTGACTGCGCTTTGGGATACATTCGCTGAACTTGTTGTGCTTTGTTTGAATGAATAGCGGCTGGGTTGGCCTATGAAGTGAAAGGGCGCCGCAGGGCGCCTCCTAGTTCGCTTTTTCCCGCTCCACAGCGCGCCAGCCGATATCGGTGCGATAAAAACCTTCCGGCCAGTCGATCTTCCTGATGGCGTCGTAGGCTTTCGCCTGTGCTTCCGCGACAGTGCTGGCGACTGCGGTGATGTTCAGCACACGACCGCCATTGGCAATGAGATTGCCGTCCTTTTCAGCCGTGCCTGCGTGGAAGACCTTGACACCATCGAGACCGTCAAGCGCGTCGAGGCCGCGAATGACGCTGCCCTTCTTTACATTGGTCGGATAGCCTTCCGCAGCCATAACGATGGTCAGCGCCGGATCATCTTTCCAGTCCGGCGAAACCTGATCCAGCTTGCCGTCGACGGCGGCATTGATCAGCGCCAGCAAGTCGCTGTTGAGGCGCATCATCAGCACCTGACATTCCGGGTCACCGAAACGGGTGTTGTATTCGATCAGCTTTGGGCCATCCTTGTCGATCATCAGGCCGAGGAACAGGATGCCGGAGAAGGGCGCGCCGATTTCCGCCATGCCGCGCATGGTCGGCTCGATCAGTTCGCGCATGGTGCGCTCAACGATTTCCGGCGTCATGACCGGAGCTGGGGCATAAGCGCCCATGCCGCCCGTATTGGGGCCGGTGTCGCCATCGCCGACACGCTTGTGATCCTGCGCCGAGCCAAGCGGCAGGGCCGTTTTGCCGTCGCAGATGCAGAAGAAGCTTGCTTCTTCGCCGTCCAGAAATTCTTCCACCACCACTTCGGCCCCAGCAGAGCCGAACGCGCCTTCGAAGCAGGCATCGACCGCATCCAGCGCTTCATCGAGCGTCATGGCGACGACCACGCCCTTGCCTGCGGCCAGACCGTCAGCCTTCACTACGATGGGCGCGCCCTGCTGGCGGATATAGGCCTTGGCCTTCGGCGCATTGTTGAAACGGCCATAGGCCCCGGTCGGAATATCGAAGCGGGCGCAGAGATCCTTGGTGAAACCCTTGGAGCCTTCCAGCTGGGCTGCCGCCCTGGAGGGGCCAAAGACGCGGATGTTTTCGGCGCGCAGATCGTCGGCAAGGCCTGCAACCAGCGGCGCTTCCGGTCCGACGATGACCAGATCGATGGCCTTATCCTTGGCGAAGGCAATGACGGCCTTATGGTCGCTGACATCGATATCGACCAGCTCGGCGGCTTCCGCGATGCCAGGATTGCCCGGCGCGCAATAGAGTTTTGTCAGTGACGGAGAAGCGGATAGTTTCCAGGCCAGAGCATGTTCACGACCGCCAGAACCGATTAAAAGAACTCTCATTGCTTGCTCCGTCTTCGTCGGGGTTATAGTGATGGCTGCATATATCAAGGATTTCGCCATGTCACAGCCCGAACTACACGGATCGATTCAGTCACGCAATGCGCAAGGGCGCGTAAAGGACGCTCCGTCGGGCCATTGGGTCTATAAGTTGTTGCCGCAGTCGCTTTGGCCCTATGCGCAGCTTGCGCGCTGGGATCGCCCGATTGGCTGGCAGCTTCTGTTGTGGCCGTGCTGGTGGTCGGCGGCACTGGTGGCGGGCACCGGTGCGCAGCCCGGTGACGGCGCATGGTCGGTCGTGCCTTCGATCTGGCACCTGTTCCTGTTTCTGGTTGGTGCCATCGCCATGCGCGGCGCGGGCTGCACCTATAATGATCTGGTCGATCAGGATATCGACGATCAGGTGGACCGTACCCGTTCACGCCCGCTGCCTGCCGGGCAGGTGACACGCGGTCAGGCCAAGGCCTTTCTCGTCCTGCAAGCGCTGGTCGGGCTTGTCGTGGTGCTGCAATTCAACTGGTTTTCGATTGCGCTCGGCATTTTCTCGCTTTTGATCGTCGCTGCCTATCCCTTCATGAAACGCATTACCGACTGGCCGCAATTTGTGCTGGGTCTCGCCTTTTCATGGGGCGCGCTGATGGGTTGGGCTGCGGTCGAAGGATCGCTCTCATTGCCACCGGTGCTGCTCTATATCGGCGCGATCCTGTGGACCATCGGTTACGACACGATTTACGCCCATCAGGACAAGGAAGACGACGCGCTGGTCGGCGTGCGTTCCACGGCGCGCCTGTTCGGGAAGCACACCAAGACCGCACTGATGATCCTTTATGGTGGCGCTATCGGTTTCTTTGCCGCCGCCTTCGCCGTGGCGCAGGTGCCGATGCCAGCGCTGGCCGGATTGCTGGCCGCTGGCGTACATCTCTACCGCCAGATTATCGTGCTCGATATCGACAACCCCGACCAGTGCCTGAAACTATTCAAGTCGAACAATATCGTCGGCTGGCTGATCTTCCTCGGCCTCGTTTTCGGCAGTCTCTGGGTGGCGATCAAGCCGATTGTGTAATTGAGGGGCAGGCGTAAACGCGCGACCCTCATCCTGAGCTTGTCGAAGGGCCGCCCCTTCGAGGCTTCGCTACGCTCCGCACCTCAGGGTGAGGGCGGGGGTAGCAGCTTTTCTTTCCCTTACGGATAAAGCCGGTCCTTGTTCCAGTCGCCTTCCGGCACGGGCCGGGTAAACAGCACGCGGTCATGCAGGCGGAACGGGCGGTCGTGCCAGAACTCGATGGAAACCGGGCGGATGCGGAAGCCCGACCAGTGCGGCGGACGTGGAATGTCGCCGATGGCATATTTCGCGGTATATTCCGCGACAGATTTTTCCAGCGCGAAACGGCTTTCCAGCGGGCGCGACTGTTTTGAGGCCCATGCGCCGATACGGCTGCCGCGTGGACGCGAGGCGTAATAAGCGTCGGCTTCGGCATCGCTGACTTTCTCAACCGGCCCACGCACGCGCACCTGACGGCGCAGCGTCTTCCAATGGAAGCACATGGCAGCCTTCTCAGCCGACAGGATTTCCTGCCCCTTCTTGCTCTCATAATTGGTGTAGAAGACAAAACCCTGCTCGTCGAAATCCTTCAGCAGCACCATGCGCACATTGGGCAGCCCATCAGGATCGACGGTGGCAAGCGCTACGGCGTTAGGATCGTTCGGTTCGGTCTTGCCTGCATCGGCCAGCCACTCAGCAAAAAGCTTGAAAGGCTGGGAAGACAGGGTGAAATCGTCGCTTGAGCTGGTCATTTCCACTATTCTCGAATGATTGTGGTGATAGGCGTAGCCGGGACGGGAATCCCGACCTGAAAAACTGGCGCGAGCTTCCTCCATAAAGCGCGTCTTGTCCACCTCCTGGTCAGAGACGGGGGGCGGGGTTGAATGCATATGACGCATCACAAGAATGGGCGTGGATTTTTCTGCCCGTCGGCTGAGGAAACCCACAGAGTTGCTGTTGTGCATTGGTATGGTTTTGTTTACCTTGCCAGCTCATCGCTTGTTAACCCACCACCGCCATAATCGCTGCATCCATAGCGTGTAAAATTGAGGACGTAGCGTTTGGCTGCTGGAACTGTCTGTCACCAGAAACATATCCGCTCTGCCGTTGATTTTGCTGCGGCCCTGCGCAATGCCGTGATCGGCATGACGATGTTTTCGCTGGCCGGTTGTGCCATGGGTGGCGTCAGCATCGACAAGGCCGTTCCTGATTCGACCACTATCACCGGTTCGGTGCAGCAGCCGACCGTGCCGGATTCCAGTACGCTTTCCGATCAGTCAACAGTCAAGAACGTGGTTTCCGCTTTAAACTTCACGCAATGGGGTAAGAAGCCGGTGCCGTGGACCAATCCGGATACTGGCAGCCAGGGCACGATCACGACCGTTGCCGAGAGCAACAAGAACGATCAGCTCTGCCGTGAATTCGAGACCTCACGCGAAGCTTTTGACGGCGTTTCCATCTATCGCGGCGAAACCTGCATGCAGCGCGGCGGCCAGTGGACGGTCACGGCCTTCGCGCCAATCTGAGAGCCTGTTTCAAAAGTCGTCCTGTGTGGCTGCAAATGGCAATCTTCTCCGTTCCGGTGCTCACGTACCTTGAGTACGCTCCGCTCCGGTACTCGAAAATCACCATTTTCGCACACACATGCCGCTTTTTGATTCAGTCTCTGACAATATGCGCAGTCTGACGTCCGTACAGACTGGAACTTTTCTTGCCTGATGCGCATATTAGGCTCAATTGAGTCTTACCACTGACTTCACAGTCATTTTCCTGAATGAGGAACTATATGCGCGATCCCTATAGCGTGCTGGGCGTCGCCAAAACGGCGAAGCCCGAAGAAATAAAATCGGCCTTTCGCAAGCTGGCCAAAAAGCACCATCCGGATCAGAACCAGGATGATCCAAAGGCGCAGGAGCGCTTTGCGGAAGTTAATCAGGCCTATGAAATCGTCGGCGACAAGGATAAGCGCGGTCAGTTCGACCGTGGCGAGATCGATGCCGAAGGCAAGCCCTTGTTTCAGGGTTTCCAGGGCGGCGGTGGTTTCGGCGGTGCACATGGCGACCCGTTTGCGGGCTTCCGCCAGGGCGGCGGCAATAGCCATTTCGAATTCCGTTCCGGTCCCGGCGGTCAGGGCGGCGGCTTCAGCGGCGCAGAAGACATTCTGAACGATTTGTTCGGCGGTGCTTTTGGCGGCGGCGGACGGCAGCGTGGCCGCGCGGGCGGCAGTGCCAAGGGCCAAGATCTGTCCGCATCCATCGACGTGACCCTGTCGCAAGCGGCAGGCGCGGAGAAGGTCGAGGCGATTTTCCCGAATGGCAAGCATCTCAACATCAAGCTGCCGAAATATGTCGAGGATGGCCAGACCATCCGCTTGAAAGGGCAAGGCGAGCCGCTGATGGGCGGAACGCCCGGCGATGCGCTTGTGACGATCCGCTTCAAGCCGCATCCGCGTTTCCGTCTTGAAGGGCGCGACGTGCATGTGGATTTGCCGGTCAATCTCAGCGATGCAGCCCTTGGCGGCAAGGAAGAGGTCGAGACGCTTGATGGGCGTATTGCGGTGAAGGTTCCCGCCTGGTCGAGTTCGGATCGGGTGCTGCGCCTGAAGGAAAAGGGCCTGCCGCTGAAAGCGGGCGGGCGCGGCGACCTTTATGTTCATATCCGCATCATGCTGCCGGAGGGCGGTGACAAGGAACTAGAAGAATTCCTCCAGAAGCGCCGCGAAGGCTGACATTGTTCTCCCGAAGCGGAAAATCGCTTTGGGAGGCAATAAGGCCACACAATAAGAATTGATGCGATTCTGATCGATTGAATTGCTTTTCAATCGATCAGAACTGTTTTTTCTGTGGTCACGCGGGCCAAAATGCGGGCCGGGTGTTGTAGCTTTGCGGCAGTAAAGTGACAATGCCCGGCTTTTTCGCTGCAATTGCTTGAAGGTGATGCAAGCCTGTGCGATAGGGCAACAAGTTTATAGTTTTTCAATGAGGACCCTTAATGACCGCACAGTCTGGTTTGTTGCAGGGCAAGCGTGGATTGATTCTGGGCGTGGCCAACAACCGCTCCATCGCCTGGGGCATTGCCAAGGCCGCCCGCGATGCCGGCGCAGAACTCGCATTCACCTATCAGGGCGATGCATTGAAGAAACGCGTCGAGCCGCTTGCCGAAGAACTTGGCGCTTTTGTTGCCGGTCATTGCGACGTGGCGGATGCCGCGAGCATCGACGCTGTTTTTGACGCGCTTGAGAAGAAGTGGGGCAAGATCGACTTTCTGGTGCACGCCATCGGTTTCTCCGACAAGGACGAACTGACCGGCCGCTACCTCGATACGTCGGAAGCCAATTTCACCAATACGATGCTGATTTCGGTCTATTCGCTGACGGCGGTTGCCCGTCGTGCGGAAAAGCTGATGGCCGATGGCGGGTCGATCCTGACGCTGACCTATTACGGCGCCGAGAAGGTCATGCCGAATTACAACGTCATGGGCGTTGCCAAGGCTGCACTCGAAGCAAGCGTAAAGTATCTCGCCGTCGATCTCGGCCCACAGAACATCCGCGTCAACGCGATTTCGGCAGGCCCGATCAAGACGCTGGCCGCTTCGGGCATTGGCGACTTCCGCTATATTCTCAAGTGGAACGAGTATAACGCGCCGCTGCGCCGCACCGTGACGATTGAAGAAGTGGGCGATGTCGGCCTCTACTTCCTCTCCGACCTGTCGCGTTCGGTGACGGGTGAAGTGCACCACGCCGATAGCGGTTACCACGTCATCGGTATGAAGGCGGTGGACGCGCCGGACATTTCAGTCGTCAAGGACTGATACGATCCTTTTGAAATCCCGAAAAGTTGAGACGCTTTTCGGGATTTTTCTTTGTCTTTCCCGGACCGGGAAAGTTATCCCTGTTTTAGAGAAGAACAGCCGGAACGGCTTCGACAGCTGTTTTCGACTGGCAACGCTTTAGAGGTAAGGCTTTGGCCCGGGAGATCATCTACTTTTCGCGTCACGGCGAAACAGACTGGAATGTTTCGCAGCGCATTCAGGGGCAGCTCGATATCGACATCAACGCCCATGGACGCACCCAGGCTGATCGCAACGGCGATATGCTGAAATCGCTGATCGGCGACGGCGCGGGCTTCGATTTCGTGGCAAGCCCGCTGCGCCGCACGCGCGAAACGATGGAACGCATCCGGCTGCGCATGGGTCTTGACCCTTATGATTTCCGCACCGATCCGCAGTTGATGGAAGTGAATTTCGGCGACTGGCAGGGCTTCATGATGGAAGATATCGCCAGGGAGCGGAATGATCTGGTGGAAGCGCGCGCCCGCGACAAGTGGAATTTCGTCCCGCCGGGCACGACTGCGGAAAGCTATATGAGCCTGTCGCAGCGCATTGGTCGCTGGGTGGAGGCCGTGGAATGGCCAACCGTTTGCGTCACGCATGGCGGCTGCATTCGCACATTGTTTTATCTCTATGGCGATCTGGAGGGGCACGAGGCCGCCAATCTCTCCATCCCGCAGGACAAGATTCTGAAGTTCGAAAACGGCAAGCTGGAGTGGGTTTGATCTGTAAAGTTACCCGAGAATAAAATCGGGTATTTTCTTGCGTTCATACAGTTATAATTGACGACAAAATAAATAAATTTGATAATTATTTAGTACGACATATCGGTCGTTATCTTTATATTTCTTGCGGTAAAACGGAAGGGATATCCTGTGTTATTGCTTTGATTTCAAAATTTATATTTGGAGATTTTTCGAATGCCGGAATTGCTGTTGAAAAATGGTGTACCTGCGCGCGTTGAACTTGGATTCGATGTAGATCCTCTGGATGCGGCAAGAGATATACTGGCCTTTTTTGCAGGCTTCGTTCCTGTCGTCGGGTCTCTGTTAAAGACGCTCGTGAACACGTTCTGGCCAAAAGACGCGCCGGATGTCTGGGCCCAGATCAAGCAGGAGGTTCAGACGCTTGTTGGTGAAGAGATCGACCAGAGCCAGTGGGGTGTATTGCAGGGCAAAATTGCCGAATGCGGCGATAAGGTCAGAAGCTTTTCCGAGGTGCTCAACGCGGGAGACAAGGAACAAGCTCAAAAATTATATAACACCTACACAGCATATTTTATAGGATTGGAAAAAAACTTTGAACTGAAAGGCCATAAATATGAGTATTTCTTTTCTCCGGCCTATTGTGCTTTAGTCAATATTATCATCGCATTTCGATTGGAAGTTATTCACAACGGAGATAA
This sequence comes from Ochrobactrum teleogrylli, assembly GCF_006376685.1. GTDB lineage: Bacteria > Pseudomonadota > Alphaproteobacteria > Rhizobiales > Rhizobiaceae > Brucella > Brucella teleogrylli. The sequence continues at coordinate 115,823 of NZ_VEWL01000009.1, forward strand.
AGTTTCCATTAGCGATGGGAATATCGAGTATGAAAAAAGAGCTCTCAGAGACCTGATAGATTGTTCAAAGAAATACATTTCTTCCGTAAAAATAAAGCATGATGATTATATAAAAAAATCATTAGAAACTGGAGGAGGTGCTGATTATTATAACTCCTTATTTAAAGTAAATCATTTTTTCCAGGCCGGTGCGATCGTATATTTGCAGATATGGAATATTGAAGCTTTTCTGGAGAAAAAAGATATTGAGGTTGATCTGGCTTTGCCCGGCCTCATTATCCAAATCCCATGGTCCGACGGTGGGGACAATATGAAGGGACCGGCGATATGTCAGTCCATCACCCCGGCATTGAAAGACAACAAGATAAAATCCGTCACTTTGGGGGAAAGTGCCGAAAGCGATACCTATCATGTGCGGCCGACAGGTCTCATGGTCTGCTATGAAAACCACAAGGATCAAATGGGTTATTTCGGACGACCGAGAGATATGCAGGTTCGTGAAAAAGTGCTCGATTGTTCAACGACCAAATGGGACCATCTCAGCAAGATCAGCGGTAACAGCAGCGGTTTCGTGGATCTGTTGGAGTTGACGACTGACGAAGGAAAATCAGTCACAATCGGTCATAACAGGTCTGGCCCGATGAATACCGCCAGTCTGGAACTCAAGTGGCCGTACCGCGTCGGCAAGATTTACGTTCCTGATGATGACGTCGGCTATCGTTACCGTCATTCCGGGCATCAAATGGGTGCGGCGGGTTTTGGCATTGTCTATGATAATGATCTGGCCAGAGAAACTGCGAAGCGCCTTGTGAGCTATTTCTCGAAAATCGATTAACGCAAGCTATTCGCGACTGCGGACTTATTGTCATAATAGCCCGCAGTCACTTTAAGACAGTTTTTGGTCTGCGGCTTACGGCGCTTCCTGAATGTCGGTGATGAAGCGGGTATTATCCACCATATCGTAGATGATGATGACCTTCATGCCCTTGTTGATGGCGCTGTAATCGAATTCGCCGGGCAGTTTGTAAGTCTTGCCGTCATCGAGTGAAAGCGTTTCGCTATCCTTGTTGATGGACGTGATCTTGCCTTCGGCATCGTCGGCCATGGCGACTGTCGAAAACAGCGAGGCGAGAATGAGGATCAATCCGACCAGATACTGCATGGTTTTCCGTTCCTTTGCCCGCTCTTTCGCCCGGTTTCATTGTCGTGAAGCAAGACTTCACCGAATCGACACCACGTCGCCATTTGTTTATTAGCGACTTGCTCTTTGTTGCCCTCAATCTAGCGTGTCGAATGTGTCAAAAAAAATACCGGAACGGGATGATCCGAAGGAAATTTCGGGTCGGCGGTGGCCATGATTTGACCGATCCCGAAAAGCTCAATAAAACGCCCGGTGAAGTAGCTAGTATCCTGCCCGTCAGGGTTCGCCTCCGGGGCGTTCCGGGGTCATTTTAGTCAGGCGTCGCGCATGTCTCATAATAGTTTCGGTCATCTGTTCCGCGTAACCACCTGGGGCGAAAGCCACGGTCTGGCGCTCGGTTGCATCGTGGATGGGTGCCCGCCCGGCATCACCTTTACCGAAGCTGAAATTCAGTCCTATCTCGACAAGCGCAAACCTGGTCAGTCCAAATATACCACCCAGCGTCGCGAGCCGGATCAGGTGCGCGTGCTATCCGGCGTTCTTCTCGGCGAAGACGGCGTGACCATGACCTCCACCGGCACACCCATCTCAATGATGATCGAAAACACCGATCAACGCTCCAAGGATTATGGCGAGATCGCCCGCCAGTACCGTCCGGGTCATGCCGATTACACCTATGACGTCAAATATGGCATTCGCGATTATCGTGGCGGGGGCCGCTCGTCGGCGCGGGAAACGGCGGCCCGTGTGGCGGCTGGCGCCATTGCGCGCAAGATCGTGCCGGGCCTTGAAGTCAAGGGCGCGCTGGTCGCCATGGGCGTACACGGCATCGACCGCCGCCGCTGGAACTGGTCGGAAGTGGACAACAATCCTTTCTTCTCGCCGGATGCCGGGTCGGTCGAATTGTTCGCGGATTATCTCGACGGCATTCGCAAGAGCGGATCGTCGGTCGGCGCGGTGATCGAGATCGTGGCCGAAGGCGTGCCCGCCGGTATAGGCGCGCCGATCTATGGCAAGCTCGATCAGGATATTGCCAGCCTGCTGATGTCGATCAACGCCGTGAAGGGTGTCGAAATCGGCAATGGCTTTGAGGCTGCCCGCCTGACCGGCGAAGAAAATGCCGATGAAATGCGGATGGGCAATGACGGCACGCCGCTGTTCCTGTCCAACCATGCCGGCGGCATTTTGGGGGGCATCGCCACCGGCGCGCCGGTGGTGGCGCGCTTTGCGGTCAAGCCGACGTCTTCCATTTTGACGCCGCGCCGCTCCATCGACAAGGACGGCAAGGAAGTGGACGTGATGACCAAGGGACGTCACGATCCATGCGTGGGCATCCGCGCCGTGCCGATTGGCGAGGCGATGGTCGCTTGCGCCATTGCGGATCATTATCTGCGTCACCGCGGCCAGACTGGCCGCGTCTGAGGAAAATACGGCCAAGGCAGGCGGATTTAACAGAGGTGTATGTCGATGAGCTATAATCAGAAGCAGGTTGTGGATGCATTGCGCGCTTTCGAGCGCGGCGAGATCGTCGTCGTCATGGACGATGATGGCCGCGAAAACGAAGGCGACCTGATCGTTGCCGCCGTGCATTGCACGCCGGAAAAGATGGCCTTCATCGTGCGCCACACATCGGGCATCGTCTGCACGCCGATGCCGCGTGAGGAAGCGAAGCGCCTCAATCTCGCGCCGATGGTCGCCGAGAATGAATCCGCCCACACCACCGCTTTCACGGTCACGGTTGATTATCGCCATGGCACGACCACCGGCATTTCGGCGGAAGACCGCACGCTGACGGCGCGCAATCTGGCGAACCCGAATGCAGGTGCGGATGATTTTGTGCGTCCCGGTCATATTTTCCCGCTGATCGCGCGCGAAGGCGGCGTTTTGATGCGCTCGGGCCATACCGAAGCTGCCGTCGATCTTTGCAAGCTCGCCAATCTGCCGCCCATCGGCGTCATCTGCGAACTGGTCAATGATGACGGCTCGGTCATGCGCGGCCCCGATGTGACCGCTTTCGCCGAAAAACATTCGCTGCACCGCGTGACGGTGGCAGACCTCATCGCCTATCGTCAGCGCAAGGAAACGCTGGTCAAGCGTGTCGGCGATGCGGCGATCAAGACCTGCGCTGGCAATGCCCACGCCTACACTTACGAACTGCCATGGGAGCCGATGCAGCATGTGGCGGTGGTGTTCGGCGATATTCGCGATGGGGAGGAAGTGCCGGTGCGCCTGCATCGCGAAGACGTGCTGAACGACGTGTTCGGCAAGGGTGGCAGCAATCTTGACGCGATCATGGAGCGCATGGGTAAGGAAGGCCGGGGCGTTCTGGTCTATCTGCGTGAAGGTTCGGTCGGTGTTCGCGCCGATCATCACGATGCGCGCGCCCGCGATAATCTGCCAGGCGAGCATGAAAGCCATGCGGAAGCCCGCGCCCGTGAAGAAGAATGGCGTCAGATCGGCCTTGGCGCGCAGATCCTGAAGGATCTGGGCATCACCTCCATCGTGCTGCTGGCCTCGCGCGAGCGTCACTATGTCGGCCTCGAAGGTTTCGGCATCGGCATTGCCCGCACCGAAATCATCTGAAGATTGCAAGCAGGATATGCACAGGGCCGTCATGGTCATGTGCTCGCCTGATGCTATAGTGTACGCATGACGACACGGCTTTACTGGCATCCGATCTATCTGGAACATCTGACACCGTCCGGGCACCCCGAGCGCCCGGATCGCATTCGCGCGCTGATGAGCGAGCTGGAAGGGCCGGATTTCTACCGGCTCGACCGGGTCGAGGCATCGAAGGCGAGCGCAGACGCGATCCTTCTCGCCCATCCGGAAGAGCATCTTGACGCGGTGCGTGCCAAAATCCCGGAGCCGGTCGAGGATGAAGAAGCGCCGCAGCCCGTCGTGAAGCTCGACGGCGACACCTATGTCAGCCCGAAAAGCATGGAGGCGGCACTGACCGCCATCGGCGCGACGATGGGCGCGGTGGATGACGTGTTTTCAGGCACTGCCAGCAACGGCTTTGTCGCTGCACGCCCGCCGGGCCATCATGCCGAGCGTGAGCGCGCCATGGGCTTTTGCCTGTTCAATTCGATTGCCATTGCGGCTCGTCATGCGCAGCGCCGACACGGTGCCGAGCGGGTCGCCATCATCGATTGGGACGTGCATCATGGCAACGGAACGCAGGATATTTTTCAGGACGATCCAAGCGTTCTGTTCTGCTCCACGCATCAGTTTCCGCTCTATCCCGGCACGGGCGCGAAGGATGAAACCGGCGTCGGCAATATCGTCAATGCGCCGCTATCACCCACTACGGGCAGCCGCGAATTTCGCGAAGCATTTAATAGTCGTGTATTGCCCGCTTTGGACAACTTCCGGCCAGATTTGATCCTTATTTCGGCTGGCTTCGATGCTCATTTTCGCGATCCGCTGGCCGAGATCAATCTCGACGAGGCGGACTTCGACTGGGCGACCGGCAAACTCATGGAACGGGCGGAACGCTTCTGCGATCACCGGCTCGTGAGTGTGCTGGAGGGTGGATATGATCTAGAGGGCTTGTCGCAGTCTGCATCTACGCATATTACGCGGCTGTTGAAAGGATGAATCATGGTAACCGAACCGTCCAACGCCGATATTGCGGTCATGAGCTTCGAGGATGCCCTCAAGCAGCTTGAAAAGATCGTCGATGATCTGGAGCGGGGCGATGTGCCGCTGGAAGAATCCATTCGCATCTATGAGCGCGGCGAAGCGCTGAAGAAGCATTGCGACACGCTGCTGAAATCGGCGGAAGACAAGGTCGAAAAAATCCGCATCGGCCGCGATGGTCAGCCTGTCGGCACGGAACCGCTCGACGCGGAATAGTTAGAACAGCGCCCTGAGTTGAGAGACATAGGGCGCGAGCACGCCGCTCAGCAAATAGGGGCCAAGGCCCCAGCAGAGCGTCCACCCGGCAGCGCCGATCACATTTGCAGCCAGAAAATGCAGCGGGTTCATATTCATGGAGCCCGCAACAATGCCGTTGAGCTGGCGCAACAGAACGACGAAGCGCGCCGTCGCGACCACATAAAACCCCTTGCTGTCGAACAGCTTTTCAAATTGATCGAGCCTTTCCGGCGTGAGCTTGACCAGATGGCCATAGCGCAGGATCAGCTTGCGCCCGCCGAAATGCCCGATCAGATAGCCGGTGCAATCGCCCAGCACCGCGCCGATAAACACCGCCAGCAGCACGGCTTCGATATTCAGCGTGCCGTGCAGCGCCAGAAGCGAGCTTGCGATCAGCGCGCTTTCGCCGGGAAGCGGCGCGCCGAACGACTCGAAATAGACGATGACGAACAGCGCCAACGCGCCATAGGCTGTGATGTAGGGTTCGAGAAAGCTCATAAATTCAACATCTTTGCTGAGAAACCGCTGGTCCTGAAACGCAAACGGCTCCGGCGCGGACCGGAGCCGGAAACATATAAATCAAAATATCAGCCGATAGAACGTTTGCCGGTGATGGCGTGATAGGCCCAAAGCACGATGACTGCGCCGACAATGGCGATGATAAGGCTGATCGGATCGAATGCGCCGGTGACGCCGCGCCCGAACAGTGAAGATGAAAGCACGCCGCCGACGATTGCGCCGACAATACCCAATGCGATGTCAAAGAAGACGCCTTGACCGCTTTTATTAACGATTTTGCTGCCGACGAAGCCAGCAATCAGGCCGAGTATGATCCAGCTTATTACAGACATCTTATATCTCCCGAAGCGCAGATAAACATTTGTTTCGCGCTCGCGGAAAATTTTCATATTTATTGCGCAGAGGCAAGTTAATATGCTTGTCAAAACGAGAAATCGTTTTAACTTCAACTTACCGCATGCACGTCAAGCTGCATGGGATAACAGGGAGTATTGCGTCATGGGTAGTTACGACGATAACTCAAACGGTTCGCCGATCCCCGGCGGCAGTCTTGCCAAGCCAATCATGATTGCACTTGGCGCGTTGCTGGTTGGCAAGATGCTCGGCGGCAGCAAGGAAGAACCCGCACCGACGCAGGCGCAGCCGGTGCCTGACCAGTCTCAGGCTGGCGGCGGCTTGGGCGATCTTCTCGGTGGCCTGCTTGGCGGCGGCGCTGCCGGTAATGCTTCGGCTGCACCGTCTGCGGGTCAGGCTGGCGGGCTTGGTGGTGGATTGCTCGGTGGCATTCTCGGCGGGCTTGGTGGCCTGCTTGGTGGCGCTGCTGCGGGCAACGCATCGGCAGCACCTTCCGCGCCGGGTCCGCTCAGCGGTGGCCTTGGCGGCCTGCTGGAACAACTGAACCAGGCAGGTCTTGGTGAAAAGGTTGAATCTTGGGTCGGCCAGGGGCAGAACCACCCCATCGAGCCGGGCCAGCTTGGCGATGCTATTGGCCAGAAGACGCTTAGCGAAATTGCCCAGCATGCAGGCATTGACCAGCAGGAATTGCTGAACCAGCTTTCGCAGGTGTTGCCGGGTCTGGTGGACAAGCTGACCGCCAACGGTCAGGTGCCGGACACCAACGCGCTTTCCAAGCTGTTGCAGGGTCGCTAAAGCATTTCCAGCAAAAGTGCGTAGCGGTTTTGCGTAGGATAATGCGTAGGAAAAAGCTGTTTCCAGCAAAAGTGCGTAGCGCCTACGCGGGGAAATCAGTCCACTGGACTGATTTCTGATCCCGCTTCAATGCGTAGGATAATGCGGCTCTGGAAAAGCGTGGAGCTAGCGCCATATTGATGAATGCGGACCGCACCGGCCTGCCGGTGCGGTTTTGTTTTGAACAGATTTGATCGGCTGGTTTTGCGGCTGATCCGGTTGGAAAGGATGTCTCATGAGCTTTTTCCCCTGTCCCGATCCGGTGCTTGGCGACAAGACGACAGTGGATGCGATTGAGACGCTGGTAATTCCGCGCACAAGCGACATTGGCGGGCTGGAAGTGCGCCGCGCGCTGCCGACCGTTCGCCGCAGGCTGGTGGGGCCGTTCATTTTCTTCGACCGCATGGGACCGGCAGTGCTGCGCGATGGCGATGCGCTCGACGTGCGCCCGCATCCTCATATCGGTCTTTCGACGGTGACCTATCTGTTTGATGGTCATATCCGTCATCGCGACAGCCTCGGCACGGAAATGGTGGTGCGGCCCGGCGATGTGAACCTCATGACAGCCGGGCGCGGTATCGTGCATTCGGAGCGCTCGCCCGAAGAAGAACGCAATGGGCCGCTCTCGATTTCCGGCGTGCAGACATGGCTGGCGCTGCCCGATGCGCTGGAAGAAATCGACCCGCATTTCTATCATACCAATGCGCCCGATCTGCCGTTGATGACGGATCCCGAATTTGACGGTCGCCTGATCATTGGTTCGATGCATGGGCTGAAATCGCCGGTCATCCAGCATGCCGATACGCTTTATGCCGATATCCGCATCAAGCCGCATGGTCGTTTTCCCATCCCGCCGACAGCGGAAGAACGCGCGATCTATACGCTGAGCGGCAATGTGGGCATTGGCGGCGAAGTGTTTCCGCCCGACCGGCTGCTGGCCTTCCGCCCCGGTGACGATATCGTCGTGCAGGCCGGGCCTGAAGGCGCGCATATCATGCTTTTCGGCGGTGCGGCGCTTGGCTCGAAACGTTACATCTGGTGGAATTTCGTTTCATCCTCCAAGGAGCGCATCGAGCAGGCCAAGGAAGAATGGCGCACAGGTCGTTTCGATATCGTGCCGGGCGACGAACAGGATTTCATACCTTTGCCTGAATGATAGCCTTATGGTGTTAGCTTGGGCATATTGGCCCAGATCGGCCTGCGCTGCTTGATCTGGCCGCGATGCTGCTATACCGACGACCAATCCAGATAATCCCAAAGACAGGTTGTTTAGATGTCCCGACCCAACACCCCATTGCTCGACAAGGCGCCGACCCCGGATCGCCTGCGCGCTTTGCCGGAGCAGGACCTGCCGCAACTGACGGCAGAACTGCGCGCCGAGCTGATCGACGCCGTGTCCACCACGGGCGGGCATCTGGGCGCGGGACTGGGCGTGGTCGAGCTGACGGTCGCGCTGCATCATGTCTTCGACACGCCGCATGACCGCATCATCTGGGATGTTGGCCATCAGGCCTATCCGCACAAGATCCTGACCGGTCGTCGCGACCGCATCCGCACGCTGCGGCAGGAAGGCGGCTTGTCCGGTTTCACCAAGCGTTCCGAGAGCGAATATGATCCATTCGGCGCGGCGCATTCCTCGACGTCGATTTCCGCCGGTCTCGGCATGGCGGTGGCCAGCGATCTTTCCGGCGAAAAGCGCAATGTCATTGCCGTCATCGGCGACGGTTCCATGTCGGCGGGCATGGCCTATGAAGCGATGAACAATGCCGGTGCGCTGGATGCGCGGCTGATCGTGATCCTCAACGACAACGACATGTCGATTGCGCCGCCGACCGGCGCGATGAGCGCCTATCTGGCGCGCCTCGTTTCGGGCCGCACCTATCGCAGCGTCCGCGAAGCCGCCAAGCAGGTAGCGCAGAAACTGCCGAAATTCCTTCAGGACAAGGCGCGCAAGTCGGAAGAATATGCCCGCGCATTCTTCACCGGCGGCACGCTGTTCGAAGAGCTGGGCTTCTATTATGTCGGGCCTATCGACGGGCATAATCTCGACCATCTTCTGCCCGTGCTGAAAAATGTTCGTGACACGCAAAAAGGCCCGGTGCTGATCCATGTGGTGACGCAGAAGGGCAAGGGCTACGCGCCTGCGGAAGCTGCTGCCGACAAATATCATGGCGTCAACAAGTTCGATGTCATCACCGGCAAGCAGGCGAAGCCGCCCGCAAATGCGCCGAGCTATACCAAGATTTTCGGCACCAGCCTGATCGAGGAAGCACGTCACGACGACAAGATCGTGGCCATCACCGCCGCCATGCCGACCGGCACCGGGCTTGACCTTTTCGGCGAAGTTTTTCCGCAGCGCACCTTCGATGTGGGCATTGCCGAACAGCACGCGGTTACCTTTGCAGCGGGTCTCGCCAGCGAGGGCTTCAAGCCGTTCTGCGCCATTTATTCGACCTTTCTGCAGCGCGGCTACGATCAGGTCGTGCATGACGTGTCGATCCAGAACCTTCCGGTTCGCTTCCCCATCGATCGCGCCGGTCTGGTGGGTGCCGATGGCGCCACCCATGCAGGCTCCTTCGATACGGGTTTCCTCGCCGCTCTGCCGGGCTTTGTCGTCATGGCGGCTTCCGACGAGGCCGAACTGCGCCATATGGTGCGCACTGCCGCCGAATATGACGAAAGCCCGATTTCCTTCCGCTATCCGCGCGGCGACGGCGTTGGCGTCGATCTGCCGGAGCGCGGCTCGGTGCTGGAAATCGGCAAGGGCCGCATCGTGCGCGAAGGCACCAAAGTAGCGCTGCTATCCTTCGGGACGCGGTTGCAGGAATGCCTTGCCGCCGCCGATGAACTGGGCGCTGCCGGACTTTCGACGACAGTTGCTGATGCGCGCTTTGCCAAGCCGCTCGATCACGATCTCATCCGTCGTCTCGCCCGTGAGCATGAAGTGCTGGTGACGGTCGAAGAGGGTGCGGTAGGCGGCTTTGCCTCGCATGTGCTGCAATTCCTCGCCACCGATGGTTTGCTGGATCGTGGCCTCAAGGTTCGTGCGCTGACGCTGCCCGATCTATATCAGGATCACGGCAAGCCGGATGCGATGTATGCCAGCGCCGGTCTCGACCGCGCCGGTATCGTGCACACGGTGTTTTCCGCGCTTGGTCGCGAAGATATCGCGACACCGTTCCGTGCCTGATTTCAGGGCGCGCCTTGACCAGTTGCTGGTGGAACGCGGATTGTTCGCCACGCGCTCGCGCGCTCGCGATGCGATCCAGCGCGGCACGGTCAAGGTGGATGGCAAAGCCGTCACCAAGCCGGGCCAGACCGTGGCGCACAACGCGGCAGTCGCGGTGGACGATCCTGCCAGCGCCTATGTCTCCCGCGCCGCGTTGAAACTGATTGCGGCGCTTGATCATTTCGACCTCGTTGTGAAAGGGCGCACGGCGCTCGATATTGGCGCATCGACTGGTGGTTTTACACAGGTGCTTCTGGAACGCGGCGCAAGCCATGTCATCGCCATCGATGTCGGACACGACCAGTTGCACGAGCGCCTGCGTGGTAACGCCCAAGTCACCAACAGGGAAGGCGTTAACGCCCGCGCGCTGGAGCTTATCCATCTCGATGGACGCGACATCGACTGCGTCGTTTCGGATGTCAGTTTCATCTCGCTGAAGCTCGCTTTGCCCCCAGCATTGGCCTTTGCGCAAAAAGATGCTATCTGCGCGCTTCTCGTGAAGCCGCAATTCGAGGCAGGACGTGAAGCCATCGGCAAGGGCGGCATTTTGCGCGACACGGCAGACGGCGAACGCATCGCAGAAGAACTCAAACTTTGGCTTGAGACGCAGCCTGGCTGGCGCGCGCTCGGCCTTTGCCCGTCGCCCATCGAAGGTGGTGATGGCAATCGTGAATATCTCTTGGCAGGAAAGAAAGACCAATGACGACGCCAGTAACGGGGCAAGTTAATATCCGCTCGATTGGTGCGGGCGGCGATGGCGTCGCCAATCTTCCCGATGGTCAGATTTATGTGCCTTTCACCCTGCCGGGCGAAGTGGCCAATGTGGCGCGCGACAAGAACCGCGCGACACTGATGGCCTTGCTGGAAGCCTCGCCAGAACGGCAGGACCCGGCCTGCGAGCATTTCGAAGCCTGCGGCGGTTGTGCGCTGCAACACTGGCAGGACGAACCCTATCGCCTTTGGAAGCGCGAACTGGTGGTCTCGGCCCTGAAGGGCAGGGGCATCGACGTAGAGGTTGAACCGTTGGTGGCTTGCGCGCCGCATACGCGCCGCCGGGCCGTTTTTGCGGTGCGCAAGACCGAGAAGGGCGTTCTGCTCGGCTTCAATCGCCATCTCAGCCACGAAATTATCGATATTGTCGAATGCCCGGTCACCGTGCCGGAAATCATCGCGCGCCTCGACGATTTGCGCGATGTCGGCGCTTTGCTGGCCCCCGGTTCCAAACCGTTCAAGCTGGCGGCAACACTGACGGCATCCGGCCTCGATCTGGCGGCAAGCGGCTGCGGTGTGCTGGATGACGACCAGCGCCGCGCCCTGACCGCGCTGGTCATCAAGAAAGGCTTTGCGCGTCTTTCCCACGAGGGCGAAATCATCGTCGAGCCGAAAAAGCCACTGATCCATTTCGGCAAGGTTCCGGTGCCGGTGCCGCCCGGCTGCTTTCTGCAAGCGACGGCTGAAGCCGAGGAAACCATGACGGCGCTGGTGCTGAACCATGTCGGCAAGGCGAAGCGCGTCGCTGATCTCTTCTGCGGCGTCGGCACGTTTGCACTCAGAATCGCAGAGAAAAGCGCTGTCCATGCGGTGGAAAGCGACGCGGCTGCTCTGGCGGCGCTCGATCGTGGCGTGCGCCATGTGCAGGGCTTGAAGCCTGTCTCGGTCGAGCGGCGCGACCTGTTCCGCCGTCCGCTGATGCCGAAGGAATTGCTGCCATACAACGCCGTGGTCTTCGATCCGCCGCGTGCGGGCGCCGAAGAACAGGCGCAGGAACTGGCTAAGTCCAAGGTGGAAAGGGTGGTTGCCGTGTCGTGTAACCCGGTGACGCTCGCCCGCGATCTCGCCATTCTGCTGAAGGGCGGCTATCGCATCCAGCGCGTCACGCCCATCGACCAGTTCCTGTGGTCGCCGCATGTGGAAGCGGTGGCGACGCTGGTGAAGAAATAATGCGATAAATGCCGGGCAGAGCGCCCGGCATTTTTATTTCGATCATCAGGGTCAGTTGGCTAGTCCGTCGAAATTCGTCAGAATGGTGGTCCAGCCTTTGATGTGGCCGTCGCGCGCTTCGGGGCTGCGGAATTTGACCTGCTTCAGCGTGATGTCCGTGGTGTTCGGGTCCACTTCCTTCAGGTCTATCGTCACGACGCTGTCGTCCAGCGAATGCGGCGAATTCCACGTGAACGCCAGATGCGCATGGGGGTCTATTTCCAGATAGGTGCCCGAATGCGGCACGTCGCGGTCGACCATGTGCATCAAAATGGAAAAGCGACCGCCTTTCACCGCATCCGTGCTGACATCGGACGGACCGGTGCTGTCGCTTGATGCGCGCATGAATTTCGCCAGCGTTGCGGGCGAGAGCCATGCATTGAAAACCTTCTCCCGGGGAGCGGCGATCCTGCGATTGACTGTCAGTTCAAGCTCACTCATTTTCCTGTTCCTTCGAAACGAGTACATCCTCCAGCGCCGTCAGGCGCAGTTCCCAGACAGACTTCAGTTCCGCAAACCAGTTTTCCACTTCCCGTACTGGTTCCAGTTCGGCGGCAATGAAATGCTCGCGGCCCAAAGTCTTGCGGGTGACCAATTCTGCCTCCTCCAGCACCTTGATGTGCTTGGAGACCGAGTTGAGCGACATGTCGAAATGAGCGGCGAGCGCAGTCACTCTTGATGGCCCCTCCTGTACGAGCAGCGTCAAGATATGCCGTCGCGTAACGTCTCCGACGGCTTTGAGAATATGTGACAGAGCATCTTCGTTCATTATTCACCCGTAAGGTTGAATATACGTCATCCATGGAAATAGTCAACCATATGGGTGAATGTTTTTCAATGGGCCGTGGTGGCGGTTGCGTGCTTAGAGCGCCGATCTGAATGAATCAGATCGGCGCTCTAAGCTTCTATATTTCAAGCATAATCTTATCGATCCTCGTTTCACTCCGGGCGGATTATGCTTTAAAAACAAAACCATCTGTACGGGTGGTACAGATGGTTCAATGCAAAACGAATAAGAAGGCCGCCCTTGCGAGGGGGAGGGCTCACATCTTTTCGATGATTTCGGGATCGCCTTCGCGCGGCTTACCATTGGCGGCGATGATGGCCGGCACAATGTCTTCCGCCCGGTCGATGACCAGCGGCTGTACCTGATGGGCGGTATGGAGAAACCCTTCTGCGCGCATATGGTCGAGCAGCGACAGCATGGGCTGCCAGAAATTGTTGATATTGGCGAAGACCATCGGCTTGCGATGCTTGCCGAGCTGTCCCCAAGTCATCATCTCGACGATTTCCTCGACCGTGCCGATGCCGCCGGGCAGTGTGACGAATGCATCCGACTTCTGGAACATCAGGTGCTTGCGCTCGTGCATATCGTCAACGACGATCAGTTCGGTCAGCTGTTCCGCCTTTTCGAGGCTTGCTTCCTTGTCGAGCAGGAAAGTCGGGATGATGCCGGTGACTTCGCCGCCAGCTTCCATCACGCCCTGCGACACCGCGCCCATGATGCCGCGTGTGCCGCCGCCATAGACAAGGCGCAGACCATGCTCGGCAATCGAGCGGCCAAGCGCCAGTCCCGCTTCGCGATAGATGGGGTTCTGGCCCATGGAAGAGCCGCAATAAACGCAAATGGATCGAATCTCAGACATAGTGCTTTTTTGGGCTTTTGCTGCGTAAGCGTCAAGTCGGGCGTCACGCCGCAGTGGCGTAAAATCCGTTCATGTCCTGTACATTGGCGGCGGCTATCCTAACTCCTGTATTTCAAATCTAACCGGAGTGAATTTGAAAATGTTGTCACCCATGAAATTGTCCGTCGCACTTTTTGCACTGTCTCTGACCACCTCGGTGGCATCGGCTGCTGAAATTACCATCAAACTGCCGGACGATACGGCGGTGACGACCAATTCCGTCCTTTATAAATGCGGCGAAAAGGACGTGTCCGTTACCTATTACAATGCTGGTGATATTTCGCTTGCCGAGCTTGAGCTGGATGATGAAACCGTCGTCGCTTCCAACGTCATTTCCGGCTCTGGCGCGAAATATGCCGGTGGCGTTTATGTCTGGTGGACCAAGGGCCCGGAGGCCAGTCTCTACAATCTTATGGACGACCCGGAGCAGGAAAAGCCTACAAGCTGTGCAGAACAATAAGCAAGCTAAGAAAAACCCTCGTAGCTTTCGCTAATTCGGTGCAGATTTGTTGTGGGGGGAAGCCAAAAGCTATAAACCCGTTCTAGAGAGCATTTCCAGCAAAAGTGCGAAGCGGTTTTGCGTTGGATAATGCGACAGGGGAAGAAGTTAGCATTTCCAGCAAAACTGCGTAGCGGTTTGTGTTGGATGATGCGCAGAAAAAAAAATAGATAGCGCGGTTCCAAAGTCTCCGTTTTAACCGGAAACGCGCAAGTCTCTGGCGTGGGTTTCGAAACGAAATGCAGAAGAACAGCTTTGGATTGCTCGGCGCTGGCGTGATGGCGGTTATTGTCGGGCTCGGTCTTTATTGGAACGCGAAAAAGACAGAGCCTGATACAACTAAGGCCGGCGTTTCTGCGCCCGCCGCTTCCGGCGGCGGACAACAGGCAGCACAGCCGCAAACGCCCCAGACGGAAACACCCCCAGCGCAATCCGCTGCGGCTGCGCCAAAGGCCGATAAGCCGACCACCCCTGCCGAACAGGCTGCCGTTGAACCGGAACAGCAACACCAGACGCCGATCTTCGACGTCTTGCGCGTAGAACCGGACGGTTCCGTGGTGATTGCAGGCAAGGCCATGCCAAATTCGGATGTCGAAGTCGTGGCGGGCGCCAGTGTTCTCGGCAAGGCCAAGGCAGGCCCCAATGGCGATTTCGTCGTGGTGCTGGACGATCCTTTGAAGCCGGGCGATCATCAGCTGGTGCTGCGCGCCTCGGGGCAGGACAAGGTTGCCACTTCCGCCCAAACCGCCATTGTCTCCGTGCCGGATTCAAAAAGCGGACAGGTTCTGGCGCTGGTTGAAGAGCCGGGCGCAGCAAGCCGCCTGATCACCAAGCCCGAAGCGGCTCCCGCGCAGCCCGCCGACAGCGCTTCCGGTCCGTCGAATGGCGCGGCTACAGCGCCGACACCGGGCGAAAGTTCGCAGGCCAAGCCTGCGGAAGAACTTCCGATTGCCATCGAAGCGGTGGAAATCGAAGGAGACGCCATCTTCGTGGCAGGCAACGCCAAGGGCGGAAACCGCGTGATCGTCCATGCCAACGATATTCTGATCGGCTCCAGCGCCGTTTCGCCGGAAGGCCGTTTCCTCGTGCAGAGCACGCAGCCGCTGGCTGTTGCCGATTACATCATTCGCGCCGATCTTCTCGACAATGCCAATCGTATCGTCGCAACTGCGCGTGTGCCGTTCCGTCGCGAGGCTGGCGCGAATATTTCGGCGGTCGCCCCCGCCGCCAGCGGCGCTGCGCCCGCGGAAGCCGGTGCCGAGGACAAGGCCGCGCTGCAAAAGGTCGATGGTTCGGTGATCATCCGCCGCGGCGATAATCTGTGGACGATTTCCAAGCGCGCTTATGGCAAGGGCACACGCTACACGACGATCTATCTGGCCAATCGCGAGCAGATCAGGAATCCGGACCTCATCTGGCCGGGGCAGGTGTTCCACATGCCCAAAGAGCCACTGGGCGATGAGGAAGTGAAGCGCCAGAGGCAAGAACGTCAAAACTGACCAGTCTTCGTTCTACCACGACAGTTGCATTCTTCGTGATGCCGGTCTGCAACGAGCAATTTCCTGTGCTCCGGTGCTCACGTACCCAAAAGTACGCTCCGCTCCGGTGCTCGAAAATCACTCGTTTCGCCACGGCCTGACGAATTTGCAACTGTCGTGCTACTTAACAATCACGATAGCTTGTTTTTACATTCACGGCGTTTTTTGGAAAAGACGCCGTGAAATCTTGTGCTTTAAGGTATAATCGTTTATCGTCGATATACGATGAAGATTTCCATGAATGATCAGCCCGCAGCCGATCTCGGCACGATGGCGAAAGGCGACGAGGATGCCGCGCGGATCTATGCCGCGCTGGGGCATCCGGTGCGTATCGCCATCTTACGGCAGCTGATCCTTGAGGACGCCTGCTGCTGCAAGGACATTGTCGGCAGGCTGGATCTCGCCCAATCCACCGTTTCGCAGCATTTGAAGGTTCTCGTGACCGCAAGGCTGATCGACTATCGACCCGAACGCCAGTCTTCGCGCTACAGCGTCAACTGGCAGCAAATCAATGCCATTCGCACCCACCTTGCCGCATTCGCCGGTGGTTGTTGCACGTTATGATCTGACCCGAAAGAACGCCTGATGAGCTCCTCCAAAACGGTTTCTGCCGAATCCGGCGAAACATTCAAGACCCTGCGCAATCTCTGGCCCTATATGTGGCCCGAGGGCAGGCCGGACCTGCGGATGCGCGTGGTGTGGGCGACGTTCTATCTGGTCATTTCGAAGATCGTACTCATTCTCGTTCCCTATTTCTTCAAATGGGCGACGAATGCGCTGAACGGGCAGCTGCAAGCGCCGGGCTATGTGCCGCTCTTCCTGACCGGTGCGGTCATGCTGGTGGTGGCCTATAACGGATCGAGGGTCGTGCAGGCCGGTCTCAACCAGCTGCGTGACGCGCTGTTTGCCAGTGTCGGCCAATATGCGGTGCGTCAGCTCGCCTATCGGACGTTCGTGCACATGCACCAGCTTTCGCTGCGCTTTCATCTGGAGCGGCGCACGGGCGGCCTGTCACGCGTGATCGAGCGCGGCACGAAGGGCATCGAAACCATCGTCCGCTTCACCATTCTCAACACTCTGCCGACCATTCTGGAATTTGCAATGACGGCGGTGATCTTCGCCGTCTCCTACGGCATTTCCTATCTGGTCGTCGTCGCGGCGACGGTGTGGCTCTATACGTGGTTCACCATCAAGGCGAGCGATTGGCGCATTAACATCCGTCGCGAGATGAATGATTCCGATACGGACGCCAACACCAAGGCTATCGACTCCCTGCTGAACTTCGAGACCGTGAAATATTTTGGCAATGAGGCGATGGAGGCCAAGCGTTTCGATAGCTCCATGGCGCGTTATGAAAAGGCTGCGACCCAGACCTGGACCTCACTCGGCTGGCTGAACTTCGGTCAGGCGGTGATCTTCGGTGTCGGCATGGCGATCGTCATGGTGATGTCGGCGCTGGAAGTGCGCGCCGGAACGCAATCCATCGGCGATTTCGTGTTCATCAATGCGCTGTTGATGCAGCTTTCCATTCCGCTCAACTTCATCGGCTTCATCTATCGCGAAATCCGTCAGGGTCTGACCGATATCGAACAGATGTTCGACCTGCTCGACGTAAAGCAGGAAGTGAGTGACAAGCCGGGCGCCAAGCCGCTGCAGGTTGACAAGGGCGCGATCCGCTTCGATGACGTGCATTTTGCCTATGATTCCAACCGTCCAATCCTCAAGGGCATCAGTTTTGAAGTTCCGGCAGGCAAGACGGTGGCGATTGTCGGGCCTTCGGGCGCGGGCAAGTCCACGATTTCGCGGCTGCTGTTCCGCTTCTACGATATCCAGTCGGGCTCGGTGACCATCGACGGGCAGGATGTCCGCGATGTGACGCAGGAAAGCCTGCGTAAGGTTATCGGCATGGTGCCGCAGGATACGGTGCTGTTCAACGACACCATCGCCTATAATATCCGCTATGGCCGCACCGATGCGACCGAGGAAGAGGTGGAGAAGGCAGCCGAAATGGCGCAGATCTCCCGTTTCATCCAGCATCTGCCGGACGGCTATAAGTCCATGGTGGGCGAGCGCGGCCTGAAGCTTTCAGGCGGCGAAAAGCAGCGCGTGGCGATTGCGCGCACGATCCTGAAAGCACCGCCGATCCTGATCCTCGATGAAGCGACCTCGGCGCTGGACACGGCGACCGAGCAGGAAATCCAGTCGGCGCTGGATATCGTCAGCCGTGGCCGCACGACGCTGGTTATCGCGCACCGGCTTTCGACGGTGATCGGCGCGGATGAAATCATCGTGTTGAAGGATGGCTTGATCGCCGAGCGCGGCACGCATCGCCAGCTTCTGAAGCACAAAGGCCTTTATGCTTCGATGTGGGATCGCCAGCGTGAGGCTGACGAGGCCGAAGAACGCCTGCGTCAGGTGCGCGAAAGCGACGATATGGGCGTGGTTGTGCGCGGAACGCCTGCGGCGGAGTGATCACGCCACCTGACAGTCGTGCATAAATTGCGAAATGCATTTTGAGATTCTGGAAGGGATGCGCTACATACGGCGAAACGCGAGGAACAAGCGATGAGCCTGACTGACACTATCCGCAACACTTTTGTGCCGATTCACCGGGAAGGCTATCCGTTCATAGCGGGCTTTTTCGTGGTTTCGCTGATCCTTGGCTGGTTGTGGGACCCGCTGTTCTGGATCGGCATGGTGCTGACGGTCTGGTGCATCTATTTCTACCGTGATCCCGAGCGCGTGACGCCGATGGACGACGATCTCGTCATCAGCCCGGCTGACGGCAAGGTATCCTTTGTCGGCCCGGCCATTCCGCCTGCGGAGCTTGATCTCGGTTACGAGCCGCTGACGCGCGTTTCCGTGTTCATGAATGTTTTTTCCGTGCACATCAACCGCTCGCCGGTTCGTGGTCAGATCGTTAAGGTCGAGCATCGCCCGGGCAAGTTCCTCAATGCCGAACTCGACAAGGCCAGCACCGAAAACGAACGCAACAGCGTTCTGATCGAGAGCCCGCATGGCAAGGTCGGCGTGGTGCAGATCGCTGGTCTGGTGGCGCGCCGAATCGTGTGCTGGTCCAATCAGGATGACGATCTGTCGGTCGGAGAACGTTTTGGCCTTATCCGCTTCGGTTCCCGCGTCGATGTCTATCTGCCCGCCGATGCGACTGTGCGCGTTGCCGTCGGTCAGACGGCGGTTGCCGGTGAAACGGTGCTTGCCGATTATGGCAGCAACCGTAGCGAACCCGTCGTCCGGATTGCGTAGCCGATGGGAACACCTTTTCCGCCTTTTGAGCCCAATGGCCGCGTGGATTCATCCCGCGGCCCAAAGCTGTCGCAGATACCGCTGCGTATTGTTATTCCGAACCTCATTACGGTTCTGGCCATTTGCGCTGGTCTGACCGGGATTCGTCTTGCTTTCGAAAACCGCTTCGAGCTGGCCGTCGCTATGGTGCTGGTTGCGGCATTTCTCGACGGCATCGACGGACGTGTCGCGCGCATGATGAAAGGCTCGTCGAAATTCGGCGAGCAGATGGATTCATTGGCCGATATCGTCAATTTCGGCGTTGCGCCCGCGCTGGTGCTTTATGCTTTCATGCTGGATCAGGCGCGTTCCTTCGGCTGGATCGCCGGTCTTCTCTATGCGATTGCCTGCTGCCTTCGTCTTGCGCGCTTCAATGTGATGCTGGAAGACCCGAACCGGCCTGCATGGCAGAGCAATTATTTCATCGGCGTGCCTGCGCCCGCAGGGGCCATGCTGGTGCTGCTGCCGGTCTATCTCGGTTTTCTCGGCCTGACGCCCTCGCGCGGGCTGGCCTTCGGCGTCGCCATCTATACGGTAGCCATCGCGTTCCTGCTGGTGAGCCGCCTGCCAGTCTATAACGGCAAATCGGCGGGCAGCCTCGTGCGCCGCGATATCGTCATGCCGCTGATCCTCTGCGTGGTCGTCTACGTGGCGTTCCTGATGAGCTTCACATGGCAGACGCTGAGCCTGACGGCTTTGGCCTATCTGGCGTTTTTGCCGTTCAGCCTTGCCGCATGGAACCGCCGCGAGGCAGCGGATCGTGCAGCTGCAGCAGAAACCGCGACCGCGAACGAGGAAGAAAAGCCGTCAGCGTCAGAAGAAAACTGACGGCAGCTTTTCCAGAATGAACGCAACGCGCTCCTCAACCGAAGTTTTCGGCAGGAGCGCGATTTCATATCCGAACCGGCGATAGGTTGTTTCCATCGCCGTGAAGGTGCACACAGCCTCGTCGAAATCCTGCTTGCGCTCGGCATCTTGCCCAAAAATATCCGGCCATGGCGGGGCGAGAAACACTGTTTTGTTATAACGAATCTGCTGTGCTGCCGCTTCCATATGCGGCGGTACGGGCAAGTTGCAAAGCGAAAGATAGCCGATCACATCCGGCACGCCGCGATCAAAGAAGACCGGCCCTGTTTGATCTTGCGCCAAGCGGTATGAGCGTATTTCCCACGATAACATGAGCTCGGCGAAGAGAGCGCGGTCGCCCCAGGGCAGGGCCGTGCCGCCAATGGCAACCTGATCCTGAATGATGGCGCGTCCGGCCTCCACGGTGCGGGCGTAGCCGTGCTGTTCGAGTGCGTCGATCAGCGTGCTCTTCCCCGATCCGGGTCCGCCGCTGATGACGATGAAGCGCGTAGTGGCGTCAGTCATTTCGTCCTCATGTTGAAAAAGGCTATTCACCAACTGAAAATTGGTTCATCAATTCGGGATGGGGGCAAAAGCAGCAAGCGCCAAGCCAGCGGGCGCGTCGGGGAGGATGAGCCACCCCGACCCAGGCAGGGGCTTTGCTCTCCTTTTGGAGGTGAACTATGTGGCTGATACCCATCAGGTTCACGCTTAGGATAAAGAAAACCCGCACAGGCTGGCAAGCATATGTGCGGGTCATAATCTTAGCCTAAGTACGCGGCGGCTGGAGTTACAGCTTCAGCCGCCATTCCAAACATAACTATTTTGGATCAGATTTTCAATCCGGCATGTGATAGTCGAGGAAGCGGTCCTGCCGCACGTCGAACAGCTTGCCCGTGACATTGAGCGCCGGATCGGCAAGCTTCACGATTTTTTCGGCCACTTCCTGCGGTGTCGGCAGGGTGTCCGGGTCTTCGCCGGGCATCGCTTGCGCGCGCATGGCGGTGCGGGTTGCGCCGGGATTGACCGAGTTGATGTTCAGCGCCATCTGCCTGGTCTCTTCGGCCCAGCTGCGGGCCATGACCTCGACAGCCGCCTTGGAGGCCGCATAAGGCCCCCAGAAGGCGCGGCAGCTATGCGCAACGCCGGATGAAAGCAGAATAGCGCGCCCGGCATCGGAAAGACGCAGCAGCGGATCGGTAGAGCGGATCAGCCGCCAAACGCTCGTCACGTTGACATTCATGACCTTCTCGAAGGTCTTCGCTTCCACATGGCCGATCGGCGAGATCGTGCCCAGCACGCCCGCATTGGCGACCATGATATCCAGTTTGCCCCAGCGCTCGTGGATCGAGCCGCCAAGGCGGTCGATGGCTTCCATGTCGGTGATGTCGAGCGGCACCAAAGTCGCGTTGCCGCCGAGCTTGCGAATGTCGTCGTCCAGCTCTTCAAGGCCGCCGACAGTGCGCGCCACGGCGATCACATGCGCGCCGCGCTTTGCCAGTTCCAGCGAAAGAAAATAGCCAATGCCGCGCGATGCGCCCGTTACCAAGGCCAGCCGGCCCGTAAGGTCGATTGTCATTCCGTCCCCAATGACTTTTATGAAGAGATTGGAGCGGCCCGGAGGCCGCCCGTTCGCGAATATGCGTCAGCCGTTGCTCGCAAGCAGCGACAGCGTGTGGATGTTGCTTTCGCCTTCCTGATCGAGAAGGCGGGTCGGGTAGTCACCCGTGAAATAGTGATCGGTGAAGGCAGGTGCCTTCGGATCACGAACCTTGCCGCCGACAGCCTTGTAGAGACCGTCGATGGACAGGAAGGCCAGCGAATCCGCACCGATGTAACGGCACATGGATTCCAGATCTTCATGCTGATTGGCCAGAAGCTTGTCGGCATGCGGTGTATCGATGCCGTAGAAATCCGGATGATAGATCATCGGGCTTGCCACGCGAATATGCACTTCCTTCGCACCCGCATCGCGCATCATCTGCACGATCTTGACCGAAGTGGTGCCGCGCACGATGGAATCATCTACCAGCACAACACGCTTGCCTTCGATCATGGCGCGATTGGCCGAATGCTTCAGCTTCACGCCCAGGGCGCGAATCTGCTGCGTCGGCTCAATGAAGGTACGGCCCACATAATGATTGCGGATGATGCCATATTCGAATGGAATGCCGCTTGCCTGCGCAAAGCCGAGCGCCGCAGGCGTACCGCCATCGGGCACCGGCACGATGACATCCGCTTCGACACCGGCTTCACCGGCAAGTTCGATGCCCATGTTCTTGCGCGCCACGTAGACGCTGCGTCCGCCGACGACCGAATCCGGGCGGGCGAAATAGACATATTCGAACAGGCACAGGCGTTCCGGCTGCGGGTTTTCCGCCTTGATGGACTGGGTGGTGATCGAGCCGTCCTGCTGGATTTCGCAGACGATCACTTCGCCATTTTCGACGTCGCGAATATATTTCGCGCCAATGATGTCGAGGGCGCAGGTTTCCGAGCAGAAGATCGGCTTGCCGTCCAGTTCGCCCATGACGAGCGGACGAATGCCGATGCTGTCACGCGCAGCGATCAGCTTGGTGCGGGTCAGCGCCAGCATGGCGTAACCGCCCTCGACCTGACGGATCGCATCCACGAAACGGTCGGAAGACGAGGCGAAACGCGACCGGGCGATCATATGCAAAACGACTTCCGTATCGGAAGTCGCCTGGAAGATCGCACCCGAGGCGATCAGCTGTTTGCGCAGCGAAATGCCGTTGGTGAAATTGCCGTTATGGGCAATCGCAATGCCGCCGACTTCCAGTTCCGCGAAAAGCGGCTGCACATTGCGCAGGATCGTTTCGCCGGTGGTGGAATAGCGCACATGGCCGATGGCGCGGTCGCCGGGCAGGCGGTTCAGCGTGGCGGCGTCGGTGAAATGGTCCCCGACGAGGCCCATATGGCGTTCGGAGTGGAAGCGGCGATTGTGATAGGACACAATACCGGCGGCTTCTTGCCCGCGATGTTGAAGGGCGTGCAGACCGAGCGCTGTCAGCGCTGCGGCGTCTTCATGACCCAAAATGCCGAATACACCACACTCTTCATGCAGGGTGTCGTCATCCAGCATAAAGGAAGTCTCATCATGCGACTGTTGGAACATTGTCCGCAAGGCCTTTCGATTGCGGGTTGTTAAAAACAACATTTACATGAAAGGACGCCGTTTTGAAAGCGATCCCTTGAACCCGCGTCAGTTAAGCTGATCATATAGGCCTTTATTGGGGCCAAAAACAGATGAAACCGGCACAAGCCGGTTTCAATTTTTTAAGTCAGATTGTGATTATTGCTGTGCAGGCGCGTCATCCGGGACAGGCGCTTCTTCCTGCTCGCCAGTGGCCGGAGCATTGTTCTGCTGCGGCTTGAACTTGTCGACCATCTTTTCCGGGTCAGCCGGCAGGAGATTGCGCAACTGTTCGCCGAAGGAATCGAGCATCGGCTTCGATTTGGCGTTGGTGATCCAGGCAGGCTGGTTATCCGGCACCGCCCAGTTGAAGAACAGCATGGCGACGACCATCAGAAGCACGCCGCGGGCCGCACCGAACAGGAAGCCCAGCGTGCGGTCGAGCGCGCCGATGCGGCTGTCGATGATGAAATCCGCGATCTTCATGGTGATCAGCGAAACGATGATCAGCACCACGAGGAAAACCGCAGCCATAGCGGCGATCATGGCCAGCGTGTCGTTATTGATATAGGGCTTTATGTAGGGCAGCACCGGCTTATAGAACAGGAATGCAGCAGCGGCGGCAGCGGCCCAGGATACCAGCGACAGCACTTCGCGGGAAAACCCGCGCACCATCGCCAGAACCGCTGATACCAGCGTTATTCCGAGTAGAATTCCATCAAGTATGGTTATCGGCATTCTGGCCTGTCCTCAGTGTTTCGCGCAAGCCGTTGGGTGCGCAGGGCAGTCAAAGACGCGGAAGCTTAACATCGGAAGGTTGACAGAATCTTCCCGCGTTAAGCCCCTGAATTATTACTTCTTTCCGGCACCCGATGCTGCAATGCGCGCAACGAGGTCGGGCAGGGCGGCGGTTTCCATGAGACGGAAGCTGCGATCTTTCCAAAGTTCGCCGCTGCCGCTTGGCACTTCCGCCTGCCGGAAGCCGAGTTTCTCCGCTTCCTTCAATCTCTGTACTGCATGCGTCACCGCACGAACAGCACCGGAAAGGCTGATTTCGCCGAAATAAACACAATCTGGCGGAAGGGCAATACCGGCCATGGAGGAAACAAGCGCCGAGGCAACGGCAATATCGGCAGCCGGTTCGCTGATCCGATAGCCGCCCGCGACATTCAGATAGACGTCATGCTGGCCGAAGCGAACGCCGCAATGCGATTCGAGCACTGCGAGGATCATGGCGAGACGCCCGCCATCCCAGCCCACGACCGCGCGTCGCGGCGTGCCGAGCGAGGAGGGTGCGACAAGGGCCTGAATTTCCACCAGAACCGGGCGCGTGCCTTCCATCCCGGCGAAAACCGCTGCCCCCGGCGCTTTTTCGTTGCGTTCGCCCAGAAAAAGCTCGGACGGATTGGACACTTCGCGCAAGCCGCCATCGGACATTTCAAAAACGCCGATTTCGTCGGTGGGGCCAAAGCGGTTTTTCACCGTGCGCAGGATGCGGTAATGATGCCCGCCTTCGCCTTCGAAATAGAGAACGCCATCGACCATGTGTTCGACCACGCGGGGACCGGCAATCTGGCCGTCCTTGGTGACATGGCCGACCAGAACAACCGCAGCGCCGGTCTGCTTGGCGTAACGGATCATGGCCTGTGCTGAGGAGCGCACCTGCGTCACCGTGCCGGGCGCGGAATCCGCCATGTCGGTCCAAAGCGTCTGGATCGAATCGATGATGACGAGATCGGGACGTTTGCCGTCGGAAATGGTAGCGATGATGTCTTCGACATTGGTTTCGGCGGCAAGTTCCACTGCCGATGTGGCGACACCGAGACGCTGCGCGCGCAGGCGGATCTGCGCGACGGCTTCTTCGCCTGAAACATAGACGATGCGGTGGCCGCGATTGGCAAGGGCTGCTGCCGCCTGCGTCAAAAGCGTTGACTTGCCGATGCCGGGATCGCCGCCGATCAGCAGCGCCGACCCGCGCACGAAGCCGCCGCCGGTTACACGGTCGAGTTCGCTGATGCCGGAAATAATGCGCGGCGCATCTTCAATGTCGCCGGACAGCGAGGTCAGCGCCACGGCGCGGCCCTTGCGCTTCGACAACATGGCGCCCGGACCGGAACCGATACCGCTATTGGTGCCTTCCTCGACAAGCGTGTTCCACTCGCCGCAGGAATCGCACTTGCCCGCCCAGCGCGTATGCACTGTGCCGCAATTTTGGCAGATGAACTGAATGCGCGCCTTGGCCATCAGAGACGCGCCTTTTTCGAAGAGATATTATTCATACTGTTCGGGAAGATAGGAACCCTCGGCCAGATCTGCAAATCGCGTGAATTCGGACTGGAAGGCGAGCTTGACCGTGCCGGTCGGTCCGTGGCGCTGCTTGGCGATGATGACATCGGCAGTGCCGCGCACTTTTTCAAAATGCTGCTTCCATTCTTCGTATTTCGGGTCGAACTCGTCGCGCGGTTCGAGGTTCTTGACGTAATATTCCTCGCGGAACACGAACAGCACCACGTCGGCGTCCTGCTCGATCGAGCCCGATTCACGAAGATCGGAGAGCTGCGGGCGCTTGTCGTCGCGGCTTTCCACCTGACGCGAGAGCTGGGAAAGCGCGATGATCGGAACGTTCAGTTCCTTGCCGAGCGCCTTCAGGCCGGTGGTGATTTCGGTGATTTCCTGCACGCGGTTCTGTGCCGAGGCCTTGGACGAGCCGGTCATCAGCTGCACGTAGTCGATGACCAGAACATCAAGGCCGCGCTGGCGCTTGAGGCGACGGGCGCGGGCGGCCAGCTGCGCGATGGAAATACCACCGGTCTGGTCGATATAAAGCGGGATTTTCTGCATCACCTGCGAGCAGGCGACCAGCTTTTCGAAATCGGTCTCGGTGATATCACCACGGCGGATTTTCGAGGACGACACTTCCGTCTGCTCGGAAATGATACGGGTGGCGAGCTGTTCCGCCGACATTTCGAGCGAGAAGAAGCCGACTACACCGCCATTCTTGGCTTTCACCGTTCCATCGGCCTGCTGTTCGCCCTCATAGGCATTGGCGATGTTGAAGGCGATATTGGTGGCGAGCGAGGTTTTACCCATGCCCGGACGTCCGGCGAGAATGATCAAGTCGGACGGCTGCAAGCCGCCCATCTTGCCGTCGAGCGTGTGAATGCCGGTGGAGATACCCGACAGGTGGCCATCGCGCATGAAAGCGGCATTGGCCATGTCCACGGCGGTGGTCACGGCGTCCTTGAACGGCAGGAAGCCGCCATCGTAACGACCGGTTTCTGCCAGTTCGAACAGGCGGCGCTCGGCGTCCTCGATCTGCTCCTGCGGCGCGTTGTCGACCGGCGCATCATAGGCGAGATTGACCATGTCCTCACCGATCCCGATTAGCGCGCGGCGGGTCGCCAGATCGTAGATCGCGCGGCCATAATCGGCAGCATTGATGATGGTGACGGCCTCGGTGGCAAGGCGGGTGACATATTGGAAGATCGAAAGATCGCCGACCTTGCCCTCGGGCAGAAAGGTCTTCATCGTAACCGGATTGGCCATCTTACCGACGCGGATCAGATCGGTGGTGATTTCGTAGATACGGCGATGCAGCGGCTCAAAGAAATGGGTCGGCTTCAGGAAGTCCGATATGCGGTAAAAGGCATCGTTGTTGATCAGGATTGCGCCCAGCAATGCCTGTTCCGCTTCGATATTGTGTGGTGCTTCCCGATAGAGTGCGTCCTTCTGATCGCGCACATCCTCGAGTTTGCGTACCGCCGCTTCCGCCATGATTCTTGATCCTGTCCCTGATGCTGCCAGCTAACCGTCATGTGATGCCAAACGCAACGCGGCTTCGGATGATTCCTGCTGGAAGGGATAAGCTATACCATGATTCACACTGATTCACAGTTTGCGCCTGTGCATGAGCGCTATGTTCTTGACGGGCGTTGCCGCGAATAGCAGTGGATATTACTCTGCCTCCCGATCATCAAATTCACCCTGTCCACGGTCGTGCCAGATCCCGGTGACAGGTTCTTCATGCAAAGGTTCATTCATGCGGCATCGTCTGATCGCAGCCGGGCTTTCCTGCCTTGCTTATCTCGCTTCGTTTACGGCACCGGCTACGGCTGCCGAGCCGATCAAGGTCAAGGTCTTCATCGCCGCCATGTTCGAAATCGGACAGAATAGCGGTGATCGCGCCGGTGAATTCCAGTGGTGGTATGACCGTTACTGGAAAGACGCAAAGCCCATCGAAGTGAAGGGCGCGCTGAAGCCGGTCTATTGCAACAATGACGGCGTTTGCGGCTCGGTGCTTGGCATGGGCAAGGTCAATTCCTCCTCCAGCATGCAGGCTATTCTGCTCGATCCGGCCTTCGATTTCTCGAAGAGCTATTATATTCTGTCGGGCGTCGGTGGTACGCCGCCATCGCGCGGCACCATCGGCGATGTCAGCTGGGCGACATGGCTGGTCGATTACGATCTCGGCCATCGCTGGGCGCCGGAAGAAGGCAAGCCCGGCGAGCCGGTTTTCATGCCGCGGAAGGGTTATGAGGATTACCGGGTCTTCAAGCTGAATCCAGATCTGATCGCCGCCGCGCTTCGCCTCGATTCGAAGGTCGAACTGCTTGATTCGCAGGACGCTCAGAACTATCGCATGCGTTATCCCGACAAGGCCGCACAGGCCAAGCCGTCGCTCAAGACAGGCACGCATATGACCGGCGATACGTTCTTCCACGGGCCCGGCCTGTCGAAAGAGGCGCAATATATCGCGCATCTCTACGGTGCGGACGATTATCTGGTGACGGAAATGGAAGCGGCTGCAATTACGCTCGTCATCAAGCGCCAGTTCGGCACGGATCGTATCGCCAGCCTGCGCGGCTCGGTGAACTTCGATCAGGGCAACCCGAACGAAACCACCTTGCAGCATCTTGATCCAGCGCCGGGTCAGACGGCAGGCGGTTTTGCGGAGACGGTGCAGAACATCTATCTCGTCGGTTCGCCGCTGGTCGATGATATCGTTACCCATTGGGACAAGTGGGAAACCGGAGTGCCGAAGGCCGACTAAAACAAGGATGAGTGCCGAAGGTCGAGTGAAAATGCAAAAGGGCTGCCGGAGACGGCAGCCCTTTTTGTGAACCGGTGCTCGCCGGATCAGGCGTTCGCGCTTTTCTTGACGGCGCGGGCCTCGCTATTGGCTCCCTTTGGCGCGCTGTCGAGCCGCTTGAGCCGCTTTTCTTCCGCTTCGATATAGTTGCGCGTCAGCGGAACGGATTCCTGCCGGTGCGCGATCTGGATGTGGAACACCATCATGTTCTGCCAGCGGAAGGCGCTTTCCGATGCGGCCAGATAAAACTCCCACATGCGGCAGAAGCGTTCGTCATAAAGCGCCTTGGCCCGTTCGCGATTGGCCATGAAGGCCTCACGCCAGGCTTTCAGCGTTTCCGCATAATGCAGCCGCAGGATTTCGATGTCGGTGACATAGAGCCCGGCCTTTTCGATATGCGGCAGCACTTCCGACAAAGCAGGAATGTAACCGCCCGGGAAGATATATTTGCGGATGAACGGATTGGTCGCGCCCGGTCCATCGGCACGCCCGATGGCATGCAGCATGAACACACCATCCGGCTTCATCAGTCGCGCCACATGCTGGAAATATTCCGCGAAATGGCCGACACCGACATGCTCGAACATGCCGACCGAAACCAGCCGGTCGAACTTGTCTTCGATATTGCGATAGTCGGTCAGTTCAAACTTAGCGCGGTCCGAAAGCCCTTCATCGGCGGCGCGCTGGTTGGCGATGCCGTGCTGTTCTTCCGACAGGGTCACACCGGTCACATTGGCCTTGAGATGGCGGGCGAGATAAAGCCCCATGCCGCCCCAGCCGCAGCCGATATCGAGCACCTTGTCGCCTTCCTTCACCAGCATTTTTGCGGCGATATGGCGCTTTTTTGCAAGTTGCGCTTCGGCAAGCGTTGCATTCGGTGTTTCGAAATAGGCGCAGGAATACTGCTTGTCCGGGTCGAGAAACAGGTCGTAAAGCTCGCCCGAAAGGTCGTAGTGACTTTTGATATTGTCGGACGAGCGCGCAATCGTGTTCATCTGCTGGAAGCGGCGGAACAGGATGCGCAGTTTCGCCAGCGCCTTCATCCACGGTTCTGTCGCGGCGGTCGGCCCGGTGTTTTCGAACACGATTTGAAGCAGCGTGTAGATATCGCCGTCCAGAAAGTCGATCTCGCCGTCCATGAAACATTCGGCGAGCTTCAGTTCGGGGTCGAGCGCTACGGCGCGCTCGGCGTGCTTCGTCTTGAAGTGTATATGAACCGGCACCCCGGTCTTGTCGCCATACTGCGAACGCGCACCACTAGAATCGGTGACCGTCAGGTCTCCGGTTTTAATCATATGCGAAAGAACAGTACGCATCATTCCATACATCGGCCCCATCTCCTTTTATGGAGTGAGACAGGCGTAGCATCCATGCGGTTGCATGGCAGGCGGCTTGTGTATCCTCTTCTCGAGCCACACTGTCATCAGATTTTCAGGCAGTTTCCGTAAGGTCTACCGGCCCTGGGAACGCTGTCTTAAGCAACGCGGACGTTTCCGTCTGCACCCTCTCCAATACATTACCATGGAGAAGAATAGGCAGTTTTCCCATTCTGGAAAGAGAAAATGCCCGGCGGAGGCCGCCGGGCATGATCATTTAAAGTTTACCACCATTGGAACGCCTGCTGACAAAGCTGGCTTTTCCGGAGGTAAGTGTAACAATTAAGCCTGGTCTTCAGCTTCTTCGTCTTCGTCGAAGATTTCTTCCGAAAGCGGGGCTTCTTCGATGCCGTAGATGGCTTCGATCGAGGTGAGGTCTTCACCCTTTGCCTGACGTTCAGCTTCTTCGTTCGAACGAGCGATGTTGACGGTCACTTCAACCTGAACTTCCGGATGCAGCGAAATCGAAACTTCGTGCAGGCCGATGGTCTTGATCGGATGGTTCAGTTCAACCTGGTTGCGGTGCAGGGTGAAGCCGTTTGCGGTGATGATGTCGGCGATGTCGCGGGTCGAAACCGAACCGTAGAGCTGACCGGTTTCACCAGCCGAACGCACAACGATAAAGCTCTGGCCATTCAGCTTTTCAGCAACGGCGCTTGCTTCGTTCTTGCGTTCCAGGTTCTGGGCTTCGAGCTGAGCGCGCTGGCCTTCGAACTTCTTCTTGTTGGCTTCGTTGGCACGAAGAGCCTTGCCCTGCGGGAGCAGGAAGTTACGGGCATAGCCGTCCTTGACCTTGACGGTTTCGCCCATCTGGCCGAGGCGGCCAATGCGTTCCAGAAGAATGACTTCCATTGGAGTTTCCTTTCGAGTGTTTAATCCGGGTTATTGTTTGTCATTGCCCGGAATTTTCGAGATCGGCGCGCCACGCGACGTATCGAAAAGTCCGAGAACCATGAAGACGAAAAGCAGAAATGCGAAAAGAATGATCGCAAAATAGGCAAACCACAGCGCCACCGGGCGCCATACCTTGCCGCGTGTGCGCATATGCATGATGGCAAGGCCCGCCATCATGAAGCCTGCGCCGAGCGAGCCGACCACGACGGTTGCCACCAGACCGGCGGCGCCCGACAGGAAAGCGACTGCAAGTGCTACTGCGAAAACGATCAGCGCCGTGCGCGGCATGCGCAGCGTTGCGGGCCAGTCGTCACGCGGACGGCGCAGGCGGCCCGACATGGCAGTCAGGCGCAGCGCCAGATAGAGATTGCCGACCAGAATGGCAAGGCACGTGGCGGGCTGGATCGCCGGAAGGGCGAACATCAGCAGCGCCGACATGGTGTTGCGCATTTCATCGCTGGCGGTGAATTGCGGGTCGGCTTCGGCAACGCGGTCGATAACCGCATTGGCAAGTTCGCGCGCCATATCCGGGCCAAAACCCAGAACTGCGCCGATGATGATGAAGGAAACCGCCACCATCAGGGCGAGGCGGAAAACGATATCCGACAGCGGATACCAGACCATCACGCCTTTCGGTCCGCCCAGTTCTTCGGCGGGGCGCGCAAGGCCGGACAGATATGCACCGATGGCCGCAGGAATATAGCTCGTCAGCGCCATCAGGAGGGCCGCCATCGGAACGGCGAATACGCCGACCGCGACAGTTGCTACGGCTGCTGCGACAATACCGGCGGTGGAACCCCAGCCGAGTGCTGCAACGAAAATGGGAAGCGGTGTCAGGAAATACAGGACCATCGCCATGCCCGACTGGACAATGACGCCGGACGACATCAATGCCGAGGCAAGCCCCGCCAATATGCCGACACCAAGTATGGTTCCGTTGAATTTCATCGGTTTCGCTGTCCTGCCCCGGTCTTGCCGGCTCGTGCAGTTAGAGGCAAATGCCCCAACTTGGGTTTTCAGTACGCTCCGTTGCGCCCATCGCAAGGGAGGAAAAGGTCCGGGAGGCAAACTCTGATGAGATGCCTCCCGAAAATCTTGTCTTACTTCACAACGTAAGGCAGCAGGCCGAGGAAACGGGCGCGCTTGATCGCCTTGGCGAGTTCACGCTGCTTCTTCTGGCTGACAGCCGTAATACGGGAAGGAACGATCTTGCCGCGTTCGGAAATGTAACGCTGCAGAAGCTTGATGTCCTTGTAGTCGATCTTCGGTGCGTTTGCGCCGGAGAACGGGCACGTCTTGCGACGGCGATGGAAAGGACGGCGGGTCGGGATCTGATTGATATCAACCATGATTATGCTCCTTCACCAGCTTCGTTGTCGCGCGGGCGACGTGGGCCGCGATCACCGCGATCGCCACGATCACCGCGGTCGAAACCACCTTCACGGCGGCGCGGACGGTCATCACCATCACGCTCGCGACGGTCGTCACGGCGGGTCAGCATAGCCGACTGGCCTTCTTCGTGTTCTTCAACGCGAATGGTCATGAAGCGCAGGACGTCTTCATTGATGCGCATCTGACGTTCCATTTCAGCAACGGCAGCAGCCGGAGCGTCGATGTTCAGAAGCGTATAATACGCCTTACGGTTTTTGTTGATACGGTAGGTGAGGGGACGCAGACCCCAAGCTTCAACCTTACCGACCTTGCCGCCATTAGCTTCGAGGACACCCTTGTACTGTTCGACGAGAGCGTCGACCTGCTGCTGGGAAATGTCCTGGCGGGCAAGAAGCACATGTTCATAAAGAGCCATTGGCTTTGCCTTTCTTCGTTATATCACGCCGACACCAGCGGCTAAGCCCCTGCGACTTCTCTTTTGCCGGAAACCGGTGAAGAAAGGACGCGTATTTGAGACGGTCGAGAGCGGAGACACGGGAGGCAGAAGCGCTTATGACTTCCAACGTGCTATCCTGCTTTTAACGGCAAGAAGACACGGCCCTCCGTTCAGCCCCCAGCTGGTGCCGAACAATGAACGGGCGGCTATTACGTGTTTTTCCCCTTGTTTGCAAGCGCGATATCCCCGAAAAACCGACAAATGCTTGACTTTTCGCCCAAGGCTAAGGCACATCGCGCCAAATTGTGCATTTCATTGCAGGCATGGCGGCGAAAACGGATACCGGTTTCACCTTTATCATATGCATAGAACCAGAACGAGGCATCAATGGCGGTAGCATTTACCTTTCCCGGACAGGGCAGCCAGGCGGTAGGCATGGGCAAAGCCCTGGCCGAACAGTTCGCGGAAGCGCGCGCCGTCTTCGACGAAGTGGACGCAGCGCTTGGCGAAAAGCTGTCCGCCACCATGTTCGAAGGCCCGGAAGACGTTCTGACGCTTACCGCCAATGCCCAGCCCGCGCTGATGGCCGTGTCGATGGCCGTCCTGCGCGTCATGGAAGCGCGTGGCTTCTCGCTGAAGGAAAAGGTTTCCTATGTGGCCGGTCATTCGCTGGGCGAGTATTCCGCACTTTGCGCTGCTGGCACCTTCTCGCTTGCCGATACGGCGCGCCTCCTGCGCATTCGCGGCAATGCGATGCAGAAGGCTGTTCCGGTTGGCGAAGGCGCGATGGCTGCCATCATCGGTCTGGAACATGGCGATGTGGAAGCAATCTGCACGGAAGCAAAGGCTTCCGGTTCTGTTCAGATCGCCAATGACAATGGCGGCGGCCAGCTGGTAATTTCCGGCTCCAAGGCTGCGGTCGAACTGGCGGCAAAGCTTGCTTCGGAAAAGGGCGCAAAGCGCGCCATCATGCTGCCGGTTTCCGCACCCTTCCATTCGACTCTGATGGCTCCGGCTGCTGAAGCAATGCGCGAAGCGCTGGCCAGTGTCGAGAAGCACAATCCGGTTGTCCCGCTCATCGCCAATGTGCGCGCCGCGCCGGTGACGGACGCCAGTGAAATCGCCGATCTGCTGGTTGAGCAGGTGACGGGTCAGGTGCGATGGCGCGAGACCGTGGAATGGTTTGCCGCCAATGGCGTGACCTCGCTTTATGAAGTAGGTTCGGGCAAGGTTCTGACCGGTCTGGCGCGCCGCATCTCCAAGGATGTGTCGGGCGCCGCTGTTGGTTCGGCTGAAGAAATCGAAGCAGCGCTTGCTGCTCTGGCATAAAAGCTCATTAGCTAAAAGGATCCGATATGTTTGATCTGACTGGCCGCAAGGCTCTCGTAACCGGTGCGACCGGCGGTCTGGGTGAAGCGATTGCTCGCGCTATCCATGCACAGGGCGCTATTGTCGGCCTGCACGGTACGCGCGAAGAAAAGCTGAAGGAACTGGCCGCGGAACTCGGCGATCGTGTTTTCATCTTCCCGGCCAATCTGTCGGACCGCGAAGCCGTCAAGGCGCTCGGCCAGAAGGCGGAAGAAGAGCTGGGCGGCGTCGATATTCTGGTCAACAATGCCGGTATCACCCGTGACGGCCTGTTCGTGCGCATGAGCGATGAAGACTGGGATGCCGTTCTGAATGTCAATCTCACCTCGGTTTTCAACCTGACGCGTGAGCTGACCCATCCGATGATGCGCCGCCGCAATGGCCGCATCATCAACATCACCTCCATCGTCGGCGTGACCGGCAATCCGGGGCAGGCGAATTATTGCGCGTCGAAGGCGGGCCTCATCGGCTTCTCCAAGTCGCTGGCGCAGGAAATCGCAAGCCGCAATGTGACGGTGAACTGCATTGCGCCGGGCTTTATCGAATCGGCCATGACCGACAAGCTGAACGACAAGCAAAAAGAAGCGATCATGGCCAATATTCCCATGAAGCGCATGGGTGTTGGCGCCGATATTGCCGCTGCCGTGGTCTATCTCGCCAGCGATCAGGCCGGCTACGTGACGGGTCAGACGCTGCACATCAATGGCGGCATGGCCATGATTTAAGCCCCTTCACGCCGCCAGTTTATGGTATAAAACACCTTAATACATGGGGCGTGACGGGAAAAGGCGCTTTGCCTTGCTCAAGAAGCATGGTAATGCGCCCATCGAGAGTTGTGGCATTTCGTAGAATTTGCCGCGATCCTGTTCCGAAAGGAATATCCACAGGATGACTGTCCGAGCGGCTTCGCTCGAAACTGGCAGTCATCTTAGAACTTGATTACAATCCTGCATGCCGCTAACCAAGGCAGAGCAACAAACAAACAGGTCGAGGTTCCGACATGAGCGATACCGCAGAGCGCGTCAAGAAAATCGTTGTTGAACATCTGGGCGTAGATGCCGACAAGGTCACGGAAGGCGCAAGCTTCATTGATGATCTCGGCGCAGACAGCCTCGACACCGTCGAGCTGGTCATGGCTTTCGAAGAAGAATTCGGCGTTGAAATTCCTGACGACGCTGCAGAAACGATCCTCACGGTCGGCGACGCTGTGAAGTTCATCGACAAGGCTTCGGCCTAATCAGGACCAGAGCTGAGGGCTGGGCTCTTCGGAACCCGGCCCTGCCTGTATTCTGAGCTCTATTCCGACATTGCCGGATGCTGCGCCTTTGTAATGAAGGTTGCCTCGCATCCGGGAATGGTCGGGAATAAAGCGTGTAGAAAATACAGTGTACAGACATGTCTGTACGGGCCGTTTCGGCATCCAAGTGAATTTGCCGGCATGCCGGTGTCGGATCGTTTCGACAGGCTCTTGCGGCAGACTCCGATTTAACGATTGGAGCATCATCCCTTTCAAAGTCAGGCCCGGACATTGCATCTGCCGGTGAAAGCCTGCGGGTAGATGCTCGTGACATAACAGTTTTAAGGGGTGGATATGAGGCGTGTCGTCATCACCGGTCTCGGTCTGGTGTCACCGCTTGCAAGCGGTGTGGAAGAGTCCTGGAAGCGGCTTCTGGCTGGCGAAAGCGGGGCTCGCCGCATCACGGAATTCGAGGTTGACGATCTGGCCTGCCAGATTGCCTGCCGCATTCCGGTTGGCGACGGCACCAACGGCACGTTCAATGCCGATCTCCACATGGAGCCCAAGGAGCAGCGCAAGGTCGATCCGTTCATCGTCTATGCCGTCGGCGCGGCCGATCAGGCACTGGATGACGCGAACTGGCATCCCGAAAGCGATGAAGATCAGGTGCGCACCGGCGTTCTGATCGGTTCCGGCATTGGCGGCATCGAAGGCATTGTCGAAGCGGGCTACACGCTGCGCGACAAGGGCCCGCGCCGCATTTCCCCGTTCTTCATTCCCGGCCGTCTGATCAACCTGGCTTCCGGCCATGTGTCGATCAAGCACAATCTGCGTGGCCCGAACCATTCGGTCGTCACCGCCTGCGCAACAGGCACGCACGCCATTGGCGATGCCGCCCGCCTGATCGCTTTCGGCGACGCCGAGGTGATGGTTGCCGGTGGCACGGAATCGCCGGTCAGCCGCATTTCGCTGGCGGGCTTTGCCGCCTGCAAGGCGCTGTCCACCAAGCGCAACGACGATCCGACCGCCGCATCGCGTCCTTATGACGATGACCGTGACGGCTTCGTCATGGGCGAAGGTGCAGGCGTTGTGGTTCTGGAAGAACTCGAACACGCGCTGGCGCGTGGCGCGAAGATCTATGCCGAAGTGATCGGCTACGGCCTTTCGGGCGATGCCTACCACATCACGGCTCCGACCGAGAGCGGCGAAGGTGCGGAGCGCTGCATGGTTGCGGCTCTCAAGCGCGCTGAAATCACGCCGGACCAGATCGACTACATCAACGCCCATGGCACATCGACCATGGCCGATACGATCGAACTGGGCGCTGTCGAGCGCGTGGTCGGCGATGCGGCTTCGAAGATTTCCATGTCCTCGACCAAGTCGTCCATCGGCCATCTTCTGGGTGCCGCCGGTGCTGCCGAAGCGATTTTCTCGACGCTGGCCATTCGCGACAATATCGCACCTGCGACGCTCAATCTCGACAATCCGGCTGTCTCGACCAAGATCGATCTGGTGCCGCACAAGGCGCGCGAACGCAAGATCGACGTGGCTCTTTCGAACTCCTTCGGATTCGGTGGAACCAACGCTTCGCTGGTGTTGCGTCGCTATTCCTGACCGGCATTTCTGGCCGGGCAGACCAAATCTGATAGGAATAAATAAAAACGCGGGGATTTCTCCGCGTTTTTGTCAAAATATAACCGGATGCGATATTTAAAATCGCTAATAGTGGTTAGGGTGAGCACGCTCGAATTGACGGAAGGCTTCGGCCTGAGCGGATTTGGGCATCAAGTGCGGAGAGCCGCTCGGGACAGGTCGTTGACGCCTCTTGGCGGCAAGGCTGGTCAAGGCTACAAGACCGAGGTGACGGAGTGAATTCAGAGGTACAGCCCGGGGCACAACCCGGAACCAACTCTGCTGAAGAGCAAGCCAAGGCTGGCAAGCCGGAGACGCCAACGGAAGCGCCGGCGGAAACGGCTGCGGCCACAAAGCCGTTTGTTCCCAAATCTGCGTCGGAAGCTCTGCGTCCTGAACCCGGCACGCCGCCGCCGCGCAAGCGTTCGCGCCATGCGCGTAGCCAGATCGTCGTCTTCATGAATTTCATGCTGTCGCTGGTCGTGCTCGCTTTGCTGGGCGCGTCGGCGCTGTTTTATTTCGGCAAGATGCAATTTGACGGGCAGGGCCCGCTGGCAAGCGAGACGACTTTCGTGGTCAAGCGCGGCGCGGGCATTTCCGAAGTCGCCAACAGCCTCGAAGCACGCGATATCGTCAGCGATGGACGTATTTTCCGTTTCGGCATGCGCGCCTATGGTCACGAAAACGACCTCAAGGCCGGTGAATATGCCATTCCAGCGGGTGCAACCATGCGCGACGTGATGAATATTCTCATCAGCGGCAAGTCGATCATGTATCCGCTGACGGTGCCCGAAGGGCTGACGGTCAAGCAGATTTTCGATCGTATTTCGTCCGATCCGATTCTGGTCGGCGATATGCCGAAAGACATGCCGCCGGAAGGTTCGCTCTTCACCGACACGTTGCATTTCACGCGTGGCACCACGCGGACCGAAATCATCGACCGCATGATCGCTTCGCAAAAGAAGCTGGTTGACGATATCTGGGCGAAGCGCGGCCCCGACCTGCCGGTCAAGGACCGCAATGAATTCGTGACGCTCGCTTCCATCGTCGAGAAGGAAACGGGTATCGCGTCGGAGCGTCCGCATGTCGCTTCGGTTTTCGTCAATCGTCTGAACAAGGGCATGCGCCTGCAATCGGACCCGACGATCATCTATGGCTTGTTCGGTGGTGCGGGCAAACCGTCCGACCGTCCGATCTTCAAGTCGGATATCGAAAAGCCGACGCCCTATAACACCTATGTCATCAACGGATTGCCACCGGCGCCGATTGCCAATCCGGGCAAGGCGGCACTGGAAGCGGTCGCCAATCCACTTGCGACCGAGGATTTGTATTTCGTTGCCGATGGCACCGGCGGGCATGTCTTCTCGAAGACCTTGCAGGAACACAATGCCAATGTCCGCAAGTGGCGCAATGTCGAACAGCAGAACAGCGCCGGTGGCGCTGCTGGCAGCCAGAAGGTTGCGCAGTGACCTGACTGCCAGACATATCTGTGTGTGATTCGACAGAGCCGGTTGCTGAAAAGCGCCGGCTCTGTATGTCTAAAGGAATGCAGCATTCCGCGTATTGGAGTGCATGATTGAGTTTCGGTGCACGGGCGGCGAACTATCGCTTCCGGGCTCAGGTTGAGGGGAAGGGACGCATGGCGCTCCAGAGCATGACCGGATTTGCGCGCTATGCCGCGCAGCATGACGGCGCCAATGGCGAAGCGCGTATCGTTTGGGAAGTGCGCTCGGTCAATGGCAAGGGGCTTGATCTGCGCCTGCGTCTGCCGCAGGGGCTGGAAGCGGTCGAGCATCCGGTGCGTTCCATGCTGGCGCGTCATTTTTCCCGCGGCAATTTTCAGGCGAGCCTGAGTGTCGAACGGACCGACGAGCAGGCCAATTTCGTCATCAACCACGCCATGCTGTCCGAGGTGCTGAAACTCGGTGCCGAATTGCAGGAAAAGCACGGTCTGACACCTGCTAGCGTCGATGGTGTTCTGTCGCTGCGCGGCATGATCGATCAGGCGCAGGTCTCGGAAGACGACGATGCCCGGGCAGGACTGGAAGCAGCCGTCGTGGCAGCCTTTGAAGGCGCGCTGAAGGCCATTGCCGAGGCGCGGGCGCAGGAAGGCAAGGCGCTGTTCACGATCCTGTCGGGTCATGTCGATACGATTGGCCGTCTCACCGAAGCGGCGCGGCAGGATCCGTCGCGAAGCACGGATGCCATCAAGGCGCGGCTCGCGACGCAGGTTGCGCTGCTGCTTGACGGCCCGCGTGAACTGGATGAGGCCCGGCTTTATCAGGAAGCGGCTTTCCTTGCGACCAAGGCGGATATTCAGGAAGAGCTGGACCGGCTCGACACCCATGTCGCCTCCGCCCATCAATTGCTTGCCGATGGCGGCCCGGTTGGGCGCAAGCTCGATTTTCTTTCACAGGAATTTAATCGTGAAGCGAATACACTGTGTTCCAAATCGAACGCGGCGTCGATCACGGCCATCGGGCTGGAACTGAAAGCGGTCGTCGATCAGTTTCGCGAACAAGTACAGAATCTGGAGTAAGAGTAACATGGCCATCACTTCAGTTGAAAATGGCGTCGCGCGCAGAGGCTTGATGGTGGTGATCTCGTCGCCATCGGGCGCTGGAAAATCCACGATTGCCCGGCTGTTGCTGGAAGACAAGAAGATGGACCTTTCGCTGTCGATCAGCGTGACGACGCGCCAGCGCCGTCCGAGCGAGATCGAAGGGGTGCATTATCACTTCAAGACCATTCGCGAGTTCGAGCGTCTGCGCGACAATGACGAACTGATCGAATGGGCGGAAGTGCACGGCAATTTTTACGGCACTCTGCGCGAAACCGCCGAGATTGCACTGGCCGATGGTCAGGATATGCTGTTCGATATCGACTGGCAGGGCGCGGACCAGCTTCAGGCCAAGATGCCCGCCGATGTGGTGTCGATCTTCATCCTGCCGCCAACGATGCGCGAATTGCAGCAACGCCTCAACCGCCGTGCGGAAGACACGCCGGAAGTCATCGAGACACGCTTGCAGAATGCTCGTTTTGAAATCCAGAAATGGGTGAAATACGACTATATTGTCATCAATGAAGATCTCGACCGCTCCTTTGCGGCGATCAAGTCGATCATTGAGGCCGAGCGCCTGCGTCGTGACCGCCGCCCCGGTCTGTTCGATTTCGTGACCGGCCTGCTCGAAGAAGAGCCGGGCATCTGAGCATTCTGCTGAACAATAAAACCGCCTTTTGAGGCGGTTTTATTTTTATGGATGCCAGACTGAAAATTGTCAGGCGAGGGCACGCTTCGCGGCGTTTCCCACATCTTCACCGCAATGCGGGGCAATTCTTCTATGCGCGCATTTCGCGAGGCGGGGTGCCGTAGGCGCGGCGATAATCGCGGCTGAACTGCGTCGGGCTTTCATAGCCGACAGCAAAAGCAACCGATGAAACCGGCACGGCGGTCTCGCTCAGCTGGCGGCGCGCTTCCAGAAGCCGCAACGCCTTTTGATATTGCAGTGGCGTGGTGGCCATGACGGATTTGAAATGCTCGTGAAAGCTGGAAGGGCTCATTCCGGCAATATCCGCCAGCTCTTCCGTGCGGATCGGATTGTTCCAGTGCTGCTTGATATGGGTGATTGCTTTAGCGATGCGGCTTGCCGGGCTGCCCGGCTGGGCAAGCTGACGCAACATCGCGCCGTTGCGGGTCAGAAGCACGCGGAAATGCAGTTCCTTGCGGATCATCGGCTCAAGAACGCGGCGTTCCAGCGGCTTGTCGCGCAGATCGAGCAAACGCGTCATGGCATCGGTCACGCCTGCATCCGCCCTGCCGGTGGCCACGGCTTCGCTACGCGCCGCCGCGATCATCTCCGGCTCAATCTCGCCCTGAAGGGCGCGCAAAATCTCCAGATCGATCCGGCAAGCAAGGGCTATATAGGGATTATCGGGGCTGGCTTCGACAATGCGCGCACCTGTGATCAATTCGTGCGAGACGATCGCCGTCATGCCCGCATCGAAACGAACGGCCCGTTCGCCATGCAGGATTTCTTTGGCGCCCTGGAGGACCAGGCAAATCATCGGCTGATACATATCGGGCCGAATGGCCGATATGGCCGGGGAGCAGACCACGGTTACGCCGTCGATGCCGGTCGGTGCAGGATAAGGCCCCACCCCAGTTTCGCGGACAATTTCGATGCAGCGGGCTGCGAGATTTGAAGCGTGTTCGGACATGGGAAAAGCATAGCAAGCCTTTGTTTTCCGTGACACAGAAATCGGAGCCTTCGGAGGAATGGGCATGTTTCATGGAGAATGTGGCAGGCCGAACGAACGGGAAAGCGGCAATATAGAAACCAGAATTCGTTGAGCGAAAGGAAACTGACATGACGATTGCACTCATCACGGGCGGTAGCCGGGGCCTTGGCCGCAGCGCAGCGCTGCATCTGGCCAGACAGGGCGTCGGCATCGTCCTGACCTATCAGAGCAATGCGAAAGCCGCGGAAGAGGCGGTTTCTGAAATTGCAGCCGAGGGCGGCACCGCCATTGCCCTGCCGCTCGACACGGGGAAGGTGGCAAGTTTTGCTGCCTTTGCTGAAAAGTTGCAGCAGGCGCTTCAGGAAAAATGGGGCCGCACAACCTTCGACTATCTGGTGAACAATGCCGGTCATGGCGTTCACAAGCCATTTGCCGAAACCACGGAAGAAGATTTCGACGGTCTGGTGAATGTGCATCTGAAAGGCGTCTTCTTCCTGACGCAGTCCCTGCTGCCACTGATCAAGGATGGCGGCAAGATCTTGAACGTCTCGACCGGTCTCGCGCGTTTCGCGCTGCCGGGCTATTCGGCCTATGCCACCATGAAGGGCGGCATCGAGGTTCTGACCCGCTATCTCGCTCGCGAGCTTGGCCCGCGCGGCATTGCGGTGAACGCGATTGCGCCGGGCGCCATCGAAACGGATTTCGGCGGTGGCGTGGTGCGCGACATGCCGGAAGTCAACAAGATGGTGGCGAACTCCACTGCCATGGGTCGCGTGGGACGTCCGAATGATATTGGCGGTGCAGTAGCGGCCATTCTGTCGGGCGGCACGGGCTGGATCACCGGCCAGCGCATCGAAGTGTCCGGCGGTCAGAATATCTGACGATCTAGTTTAGCCTTATCGAAATGCGGCTGGTGTCATGCACCAGCCGTCTGAAGGCTTCCAGAAAAGGCTTGCCTCCGAGCGTGCGCAATTTGCTTAGCGCTTCTGTGTTTTTAAACACAAGCTCGCATTCGCCGGGCCAACCTGGCCCTTGCCATTGCACCGCATCCCAGAAAGAATCGAGCGTATAGCCGAAGGATTGCACATCCTGCGCCGGGACCGCGGCAAGGTAGCGTCGCCAGAGTTCGTCTGGCGTTGTCACACCTGCGCAGTCGATTTCGTAAACGGGCACCATCAACCCAGCAGGATCAAAAGTCCGTCCACCATGCCCAATAGCAGGATGAGCGCGCCCATCGTGATCGCCGTGATGATGAGCATGCGCTTTTGCCGGTTGCGCTTGTCGGGCTGCTTCCCTGTCCAGTCATATGAAGAACCAGGCATATGCATCTCCAGATCGGCCTATATTTTCTATAAGCCTTCAGAGAGCTTTATAAACGCCTTCTGTGCGGTTTATCAAATGCGCCGCGTTTCTGGCTAAACGACGGTCCTCAGACCGCCGTACCGCCGACGGTGACCTGATCCATACGCAGATGCGGCTGGCCGACGCCAACAGGAACCCACTGGCCGCCCTTGCCGCAATTGCCGCTGCCGGTATCGAGCTTCATGTCGTTGCCGATCATCGAAATGCGCTGCATGGCATCCGGGCCGTTGCCGATCAGCATGGCGCCCTTGATTGGCGCGGCAATCTTGCCGTCCTCGATCATATAGGCTTCCGTGCAGCCGAACACGAACTTGCCGGAGGTGATGTCCACCTGTCCGCCGCCGAACGAAACAGCATAGATGCCTTTCTTCATGGAGGCGATGATCTCTTCCGGTGTCTTGTCGCCCGACAGCATATAGGTATTGGTCATGCGGGGCATCGGCGCATGGGCATAGGATTCACGGCGTCCGTTGCCGGTCGCCTCCATGCCCATCAGGCGGGCGTTCTGGCGGTCCTGCATGTAATTGACCAGCTTGCCGTCGTCGATCAGCACCGTGCGATTGGTCGGCGTGCCTTCATCATCGATGGTCAGCGAACCGCGACGCTCGGCAATCGTTCCGTCATCCACGACGGTCACGCCCTTGGATGCCACTTGCTGGCCGAGCAGCCCGGCAAAGGCCGAGGTCTTCTTGCGGTTGAAGTCGCCTTCAAGCCCGTGACCAACCGCTTCGTGCAGCATGACGCCCGGCCAGCCATTGGCGAGTACAATGTCGAACGTGCCCGCCGGGGCAGGGATCGCTTCCAGATTGACCAGCGCCTGCCGCAGCGCCTCGTCGGCGGCATGCTGCCAGCTTTCAACGGTGATGAATTCGCCAAAACCCTTGCGCCCACCCAGCGTATGCGAGCCGGATTCCTGACGGTCGCCGTTGCCTGCCACGACCGAAACGGTGAGCCGCACCATGGGGCGGATATCGCGCACGAAATGGCCGTCGGCGCGCAGGATTTCAACCTGCTGCCATGAACCGGCCAGCGAGACGGAAACCTGACGAACTTTCGGGTCCTTGGCACGCAGATAGCCATCGATCTGCTGCAAAAGCTGCACTTTCGCATCGAAGGTCGGCGAGCCGATGGGATTTTCGTCGGTATAGAGATGGCGATTGGTGCCCGCCGGTGCGGCGGCATAGGAACCCCCATAGCCCTTGATGGTCGCGGAAACCGCATCGGAGGCGCGCTTCAGCGCAGCCATCGAAAGGTCGCCCGCATGGGCATAGCCGATGGCTTCACCGGCAACCGAGCGCAGGCCAAAACCCTGATCCTGATTGAAGGAACCGGTCTTGAGGCGGCCATTGTCGAAAACGAGCGCTTCAGCTTCGCGATATTCGATGAAGAGTTCGCCGTCGTCGCTGCCCTTGAGGCTCGCGGCGATGAGGCGTTCGATATCGTCGCGTCCGGTATCGAAACTGTCGATCAGGCTTTTCATAAAAACAAATCCTGCAGCATGGGTCTGCTGCAGGATGTAAGCCTTAAAACGGTTGAGAACAACCACGCGATGAAGAACTGTTGAGATTCTGGTGATGGTGAGGCGAAAACCGTAGGCCGCGAGAACCGGAGCGGAATGTACTTAAGGGTACATGAGCACCGGAAGCGCAGCGGGATGCGGTTTGCAGCCCGCCAGCGCCGGAATATCGATAGTTCTTAGGGCAGGGCGTCGAAGCCCTCACCAAACCCCTTCAAATCCACGGGAATGCCGACGCCTTCTTCCGGTGTCTGGAAGACGATGAAGGTTGCGGCCTTGCCGGAACGCAGCGTCTTCAACAGCTCGTCTTCGAGAATGACTTCCGCATAGCAGCCGTCTTCGAAGCACCGCACGAAATAGGCGCGGCCAATATCCTTGCCGTCGACGTTGAGGCCGAGGCCGTTCGGCAGCAGAACGCCGAGCGGGGCCAGCACGCGCAGAATGCGCGCCTTGTTATCTGCGGTCTTCAGAACCACGACCGAAAGGCCGAGTTCCGGACGCTTGGCGGCAACCACATTCTGGATTAGCGCGCATTGCTCGGTCTTGGCGCCAGCGGGCGTATCGCAAAGCACAGCCCAAGCGCCGTGCTGCGACTTCAGCTTGCCGCTTTGCTGCGGGTTGGACGGGGCCGCCTGCGACTGCGCAGCCGGGGCCTGATCCGGTGTCTGCAACGGCGCGGGCGTATTCTGCGCGGCGGACGGCAGGGTTGCGGCTGCGAGCGACAGGCTGACGCCAGCGGCAAGAGCCATCAGGCGCTGAAGAATCGGGCGGTTGGCAAGCATGCGGACAGTCATGAAATCTCCAGATCGAATCCCTGATCGAATCAGTGGGACGTTAACGCGCAGCATCAGCCATGAAAAGCAATCAGAGACGCGATTATCAGTCATCGTCAATCATAGCTATCATTGCAACGGTGATATCGCCTGTTGGATCGATTGTCACGTAGCACGTGCGGCGAAACCTCTTTTCAAATCATGGCTTCATTATGAGATTTACAGGTTTTTCCCAAGTTTTTGCCGGTTTACGGATGCGCAGGCATAAGGCTAGAAATCCGGGCGGAATTGGGAGTGGTTCCGTCGGCGGGCAAAAGCTGCGCGCAAAAATGCCGCACAGGAACATATTCGCCTTCCTTGCGGTGTGCGTTAAGGTGTGATTTGAACGCCGACGGGGGATGCGGCCGTCATTTGCGTCCGGCGTCCAGCCTGAAAGGGCGAAAAGGGAGAGAGTTCTGGTGGATAAGATTGTTGCCACAACGAAGGGCGCCGTCGTTGGTGCTCTTGCAGTGCTGTGGATGACCGGTGCCGCTTTTGCGGATCAGCCGCGTCCATGGGAATGGAGATTTCAGGACGCTGCAACGGGTATTGCCGAGCAGATTCATTGGTTTGAGCGCTATACGCTCTGGTTCATTATTCCGGTTACGTTGCTGGTTCTGGCGTTGCTGGTTATCGTCGTGCTTCGCTTCCGGGCGAGCGTC
Source organism: Ochrobactrum teleogrylli (assembly GCF_006376685.1). Lineage (GTDB taxonomy): Bacteria > Pseudomonadota > Alphaproteobacteria > Rhizobiales > Rhizobiaceae > Brucella > Brucella teleogrylli. Next base: position 160,799 of record NZ_VEWL01000009.1, read on the forward strand.
AATCCGGAACCATCGAAGACCAGCCACAATACGATGATCGAAGTGATCTGGACCGTCGGTCCCGTGATCATTCTTCTGTTCCTGGCTGTGCCGTCGTTCCAGCTTCTGACCGCGCAATATTCGCCGGAAGACCCGTCCCTGACGGTCAAGGCAACCGGCTACCAGTGGTATTGGGGCTATGAATATCAGGTCGACAATCCGGTCAGCTTTGACGCCCTTCTTCTGAAGGATGCCGATCGCGCCGCCGCGGGCAAAGAGGATAAGTCCCGCTATCCGCGCCTTCTGGCCGTCGACAATGAAGTGGTTGTTCCGGTCGGTGAAACCGTTCGCCTTCTGGTAACCGCCGCCGACGTGATCCATTCTTGGACCATTCCCGCCTTCGGCGTGAAGATGGATGCCGTTCCCGGCCGTATCAACGAAGCCTGGTTCAAGGCTGACAAGGAAGGCCTCTATTACGGTCAGTGCTCGGAGCTTTGCGGCAAGGATCATGGCTTCATGCCAATCGCCGTGCGCGTTGTCTCGAAAGAGCAGTACCAGACATGGCTCGCCGCTGCGGGCTCGGATCTGAACGGCGCGAACAAGGCGCTGCAGGCTGCCGTCGAAGGTGGCGCAAACAATAAAGTGGCTGCGGCGGGTCTCTGATCCCGAACGCCAAACTGTTGAAAAACGGGAGCGAATTCCATGGCTGGCACAGCAGCTCACGAGGGTGCCCATGACGACCACAAGCCGCACGGCTGGGTTCGTTGGGTTTACTCGACCAATCATAAAGACATCGGTACGCTGTACCTGATCTTCGCAATCATCGCCGGTATCATCGGCGGCGCGCTGTCCATCGCGATGCGCGCCGAACTGCAGGAACCGGGCATTCAGATTTTCCATGGCCTTGCGTCCATGGTCTACGGTGTCGAGGGCGATGCCGCACTTGATGCCGGCAAGCAGATGTTCAACGTGTTCACCTCGGCGCACGCGCTGGTCATGATCTTCTTCATGGTCATGCCTGCGCTGATCGGTGGTTTCGCCAACTGGATGGTGCCGCTGATGATCGGCGCGCCGGACATGGCGTTCCCGCGCATGAACAATATTTCGTTCTGGCTTCTGCCGCCTGCGCTGATGCTGCTGATGATCTCGCTGTTCATGCCTTCGGCACCAGGCGGCTGGGGTCCTGGCGGCGGCTGGACACTGTATCCGCCGCTTTCGACGAGCGGTCAGCCGGGTCCGGCAATCGATTTCGCCATTCTGGCGCTGCACATTTCGGGTGCATCGTCGATCCTCGGTGCAATCAACTTCATCACCACGATCCTGAACATGCGCGCGCCGGGCATGACGCTGCACAAGATGCCGCTCTTCGCGTGGGCTGTTCTGGTCACGGCATTCCTGCTTCTGCTTTCGCTGCCGGTTCTGGCAGGCGGCATCACCATGCTGCTGACCGACCGTAACTTCGGCACGACCTTCTTCGCGCCGGATGGCGGTGGTGACCCGATCCTCTACCAGCATCTGTTCTGGTTCTTCGGTCACCCGGAAGTGTACATCCTTATCCTGCCGGGCTTCGGCATCGTCAGCCACATCGTGTCGACCTTCTCGCGCAAGCCGATCTTCGGCTATCTCGGCATGGCCTACGCCATGGTCGCCATCGGTGTCGTCGGCTTCGTGGTATGGGCGCACCATATGTACACGGTCGGCCTGTCCCTCGACACCCAGCGCTATTTCGTGTTCGCCACGATGGTCATCGCGGTTCCCACAGGCATCAAGATCTTCTCATGGATCGCGACCATGTGGGGTGGTTCGATCACCTTCCGCGCGCCGATGCTGTGGGCAATCGGCTTCATCTTCCTGTTCACGGTTGGTGGTGTGACGGGCGTTCAGCTCGCCAATGCCGGTCTCGACCGTGCACTGCACGACACCTATTACGTGGTGGCGCATTTCCATTACGTTCTGTCGTTGGGCGCTGTCTTTGCGATCTTCGCGGGCTGGTACTACTGGTTCCCGAAGATGAGCGGCTACATGTATAACGAGTTCACCGCGAAGCTGCATTTCTGGGTCACCTTCATCGGTGTGAACCTGATCTTCTTCCCGCAGCATTTCCTCGGTCTCGCCGGCATGCCGCGCCGTTACATCGACTATCCGGATGCCTATGCAGGCTGGAACATGGTGTCGTCCTACGGCTCCTATATTTCGGGCTTCGCCGTGCTGATCTTCCTCTACAATGTCTTCGAGGCATTCGCGAAGAAGCGTGAAGCGGGTGCAAACCCATGGGGCGAAGGCGCAACCACGCTGGAATGGCAGCTTCCTTCACCGCCGCCGTACCACCAGTGGGAACAGCTGCCGCGCATCAAGTAATCGCGCGAAGGGCATGAGCATTTCCAGCAAAAGTGCGAAGCGGTTTTGCGTAGGATAATGCGACAGGGAAAAGTGAGCATTTCCAGCAAAAGTGCGAAGCGGTTTTGCGTAGGATGATGCGATGGGGAGGGGGAGGTCTGCAAAAGGCTTCGCCCTTTCCAACAAATTGTGCTAAAGGCGGGCGACATTCTGTTCCGCCCATCGCGTTATGACCGTACTGGCAGGTTTGGCCTGCCGACAATTGCACGGCATTTCCGGCAGGAACGGATGTTCTCCGGGAGGGACAAGTTGTGTTGGTTGTCGAACTGCATCGAACAAGATGCGGTGGTCGGACCGGTGAATTTGAGGTTGTTGAAGTCTAATGTCGCTGGTGGAAAAAAACGTAAGCGTTTCAGGCCCGAATGACGCAGCCGCGTTCTCGGAAGCAACGGCGCGGGACTATCTGGTTCTGCTGAAGCCGCGTGTCATGTCGCTTGTGGTGTTCACGGGGCTGGTCGGCCTTGTCCTTGCTCCGGGCACGATGAACCCGGTTCTGGCTGCCATCAGCATTCTCTGCATCGCGGTTGGTGCGGGCGCATCCGGCGCGCTGAACATGTGGTACGACGCCGATATCGACGCGGTGATGAAGCGCACCCGCAGCCGCCCGATTCCAGCTGGTGTGATTGCACCCAATCAGGTTCTGGCTTTCGGTCTGACGCTGTCGGTCTTTTCGGTGCTGACGCTCGGCCTGATGGTCAATTGGCTGTCGGCAGCGCTTCTGGCCTTCACAATCTTCTTCTATGCCGTCATCTACACGATGTGGCTCAAGCGCTCGACGCCGCAGAATATCGTCATTGGCGGTGCTGCGGGCGCGTTCCCGCCGATGATCGGGTGGGCTGCGGCAACGGGTGAGATCACCTGGGACAGCGTCGTGCTGTTCATGATCATTTTCCTCTGGACACCGCCGCATTTCTGGGCGCTGTCGCTGTTTTCGACCAATGATTACGAAGCCGCGCGCATTCCGATGATGCCGAATGTGAGGGGCGAGCTTTCGACCCGCCGTCAGGCGATGTTCTATACGCTGCTCATGGCGCCGGTCGGCGTGCTGCCATGGGTGATGGGCTTTGCAGGCCCGGTCTACGGTGCCGTATCGGTGCTGCTGGGCGGAGCCTTCATCTATTATGCCTGGCGCATGTGGATGGCCGCATCGCAGCCGGAAATGCTGATTGCCGCGCGCAAGCTGTTTCGCTTTTCGCTGGTGTATCTGTCCGGCCTGTTCGCGGTTATGCTGGTCGAGGCGCTGACGTTGAAGGTGCTTCACGCCTTTGGAGTGTTGTAATGGATAAAACGGCAGAAAATCCGGTTCATGAGAAGCTGGAACTGGTCGTGCCGACCGAGCAGCAGAAGAAAGCCCAGCGCAACCGGTCCTGGGGACTGGCAATTGCCTTGGCGCTGTTCGTGCTGCTCGTCTATGTCGGCACGATAGCAAAACTGGGTGCCAATATTCTGGTGCGGCCGCTCTGACAAACAGTTCGGGTTAGGCTGTTTCGGGAGGGAAACTGGGAGGAGACCATGGCAGATCAGCAGAACAAAGACGATAAGCTCAAGCGGCAGCAGCGTTCCAACCGGACGATTGCGATTGCCTGCGTGTCTTTCTTCGTCTGCATGATCGGTGCGGCCTATGCGTCCGTCCCGCTTTACACGCTGTTCTGTCAGGTCACGGGCTATGGCGGCACGACGCAGCGCGTTGAGCAATATTCCGATACGATTCTCGACAAGACCATCAAGGTGCGTTTCGACGCCAATACGGCTAATGGCCTGCCCTGGGATTTCAAGCCGGTGCAGCGCGAAGTGACGGTGCGTATCGGCGAAACCACCATGATCAAGTATGAAGCGCGCAACCTGTTCGATGAAGCGACCTTTGGTCGTGCGAGCTTCAATGTCTCGCCGGGCCGGGCAGGCGCCTATTTCAACAAGGTCCAGTGCTTCTGCTTCACGGATACAACGCTGAAGCCGGGCGAAGACATGGAAATGCCGGTGGTTTTCTTCGTCGATCCGGAGATCGTCAACGATCCCGATCTGAAGGATGTGAAGACCATCACACTTTCCTACACATTTTTCCCGATCGACAAGCCGAAGCCGGTTGCCGATGCAAAGGCCGCAACGAAGCCGGATGATGCGGCGAGCAATGGGGGATAACGGGACGCCAGTTCCGAGGCGGCACATAATGCCGCAAAGACAAATGCGAAGACTGGTTTTATTGTCGGAATCAAACCGTTGGTAAAACCGCTTGAATATTGACGGTATGCGGCATCTGGTCAGGGAGCCATCTGACGCAAAACATAGTCGCGCTTGCTTGTGTCCCTTGGCGGATTTCAGCAGGCAGGCACGAGAGAGGAGCCCCTCAGGGGATTACGGGGAGAGACATGGCGGACGTACACGAGAAGAACCACGATTATCACATCATAGCGCCCAGCCCTTGGCCGTTCCTGAGCTCGATGGGCGCTTTTGTGCTCGCAATCGGCGGCATCGCCTGGATGCGTTACATCAATGCGGGTGAGGTGCCGTTCTTCGGCCTGAACCTCGTCACGCCGTGGATTTTCTTCATCGGCCTCGCAATCGTGCTGTACTGCATGTATGGCTGGTGGGCGGATACCATCAAGGAAGGCAAGGAAGGTCATCATACCCGCGTCGTGTCGCTGCATCTGCGCTACGGCATGATCATGTTCATCGCTTCGGAAGTGATGTTCTTCGTGGCATGGTTCTGGGCCTTCTTCGATGCAAGCCTCTTCCCGAACGAAGTTCATCAGGTGGCGCGCGCCACGTTTACGGGCGGCGTCTGGCCTCCGAAGGGCATCGAGGTTCTCGACCCGCTGCACCTGCCGCTCTACAACACTGTCATTCTGCTCCTGTCGGGCACGACGCTCACCTGGTCGCACCACGCGCTGCTGCACAACGACCGCAAGGGCATGATCACCGGCCTCGCTATCACCGTGGTGCTGGGCATTATCTTCTCGTTCGTGCAGGCCTATGAATACATGCACGCTCCGTTCGCGTTCAAGGACTCGATCTACGGCGCGACCTTCTTCATGGCCACCGGTTTCCACGGTTTCCACGTGATCATCGGCACGATTTTCCTTCTGGTCTGCCTGTTCCGCGCAATCGGTGGTGATTTCACGCCAAAGCAGCATTTCGGCTTCGAAGCCGCCGCCTGGTACTGGCACTTCGTTGACGTGGTCTGGCTGTTCCTGTTCTTCGCCATCTATGTCTGGGGTGGTTGGGGCGCGCCGATGCACGCCGGCTGATTGGCCGTAATCTGAGTTTCAAGGCGGCCCTGGCAACATGGCCGCCTTTTGTTTTGAAACACCGTCAAGATCTTGGAGCGCGCGATGCCTGATGCCAATCTCTATCCGCCGGTCGATCCGATCAAAAGCGGTATCGCCGGGCGCTGCCCGCGCTGCGGCGAGGGCAAGCTGTTCAACGGCTTTCTGACGGTCGCGCCGCGTTGCAATGCCTGCGGGCTGGATTATGCGTTTGCGGATTCCGGCGACGGTCCCGCGGCCTTCGTGATCCTGATCATCGGCTTTATCGTCGTCGGGCTGGCGCTTTGGATGGAAGTCAATATCGGCCCGCCGCTCTGGGTGCATTTCATTCTTTGGGTGCCGCTGGCGATCATTCTCAGCCTCGTCGCGATGCGATGGATGAAGGGTATTCTCATCAATATGCAATATCGCAACAAGGCCGCGCCCGGCACGATACAAAGAGGTGCCGATAGCCATCCGGATACCAAAGAATGACTGAGCGTCACGCATCGCGCCGCTTTCCATGGGGCGTTCTCATCGCATCGGGTATCGCGCTCGTCATCCTTCTGGCGCTTGGCACCTGGCAGGTGGAGCGGCTCTATTGGAAGGAAGCGCTGATCGCTTCCACCAATGAGCGCATCAAGGAACCGCCTTTGCCGCTGGTGGAGATGGAAAAGCTCTATAAGGAAAAGGGCACGGTCGAATATCTGCCTATGACCGTTTCCGGCACCTTCATGCATCAGGGCGAACGGCATTTCCTGTCCACCTATGAAGGTGCGGCAGGCTATAATGTCTATACGCCGCTGATGCTGGAAGACGGACGCTTCGTGCTGGTCAATCGCGGCTTCGTTCCCTACGAGAAGAAGGACCCGGCCACCCGCGCCGATGGCCAGCTGGACGGGCCGGTGAGCATAACCGGGCTGGCGCGCGACCCGCTATCCGCAAAGCCCGGTTTCTTCCTGCCCGAAAACGATATCGCCAAAAATATCTTCTACTGGAAAGACTGGGCGGCGATGGCCGAAAGCGCCGATCTGCCGGATCTCAATCAGGTGGTGCCTTTCTTCATCGATGCCGACAGCAAGCCCAATCCGGGCGGTCTACCCATCGGCGGCGTGACGATCATCGATTTTCCCAACAATCATCTGCAATATGCTGTGACGTGGTACGGCCTCGCTCTGGCGCTGATGGGGGTTGTCGGAACGTGGCTCTGGCGCTATCGAAAATCGCCAAGGGGTTGACATTGGCCGCGTTGCGGCCCAACTCGGAGGCTAAAGATCTTAAGTATTTCGTCACGCCGAACCTGCGAGCTTCTTCATGACCGATCAGCGCCCCCCATTGGAAATTCGCCTTTGCGGTCCGCGCGGCTTTTGCGCTGGTGTTGACCGGGCGATCCAGATCGTCGTGCTGGCGCTGAAGAAATACGGCGCGCCGGTCTATGTCCGCCATGAGATCGTGCATAACCGCTATGTGGTCGAAGGGCTGCAATCGCGCGGCGCGATCTTTGTCGAAGAGCTTGATGAAATCCCGGCGGAGCATCGCGATCAGCCGGTGGTTTTCTCGGCCCATGGCGTTCCGAAATCCGTGCCTGCCGATGCGGAATCGAAGAACCTCTTCTATCTCGATGCGACATGCCCGCTGGTTTCCAAGGTGCACAAGCAGGCCATGCGCCATCAGCGGCTTGGACGCCATGTCATCCTGATTGGCCACTCCGGCCATCCGGAAGTCATCGGCACGATGGGCCAGCTGCCGGAAGGCGCTGTCACGCTGATCGAAACGGTCGAGGACGCCCGCAACTGCCATTTTGCTGATGAGGATAATCTCGGTTTCGTCACGCAGACGACGCTCTCGGTGGACGATACCGCAGGCATTATCGAGGAATTGCAGGCGCGCTTCCCCAATCTTTCGGCTCCGGCTGCGGAATCGATCTGCTATGCCACCACCAACCGTCAGGATGCGGTTCGCGCGGCAGCGCCCGGCTGCGACCTGTTCCTGATTGTCGGTGCGCCGAATTCGTCCAATTCGAAACGTCTGGTCGAAGTAGCGGAAAAGGCGGGCGCGCGCATGTCCATGCTGGTGCAACGCGCGGCTGATATCGAGTGGGACAAGATCGGCGATATTTCGGTCGTCGGTCTTTCGGCGGGTGCTTCCGCCCCGGAAATCATCGTTGACGAAATCATCGCATCGTTCCGCGACCGCTTCGATGTGCGCATCGAACTGGCGGAAACGGCAGTGGAAACGGAAAACTTCCTTGTGAATCGTGAAATTCGCGATGTGGAACTGACGGTGCAGGATATGGCATTCGTCAATGGCGAGAACAGGGTTGTCGGCATTCCGAAACTGGCGCCCAAAATAATGCCCAAGGTCATATAGGGGAAATAAGCGGCATGGCCGTCTATACTGATATCAACGAAATCGAACTTGGCGCATTCCTGCAGCAATACGATATCGGCACGCTGACGTCCTATAAGGGCATTGCCGAGGGCGTGGAGAATACCAATTATCTCCTGCACACGACCTCCGGTTCCTTCATTCTGACGCTTTATGAAAAGCGCACCAACCGCGAAGACTTGCCGTTCTTTCTGGGCCTGATGCAGCATCTGGCCCGGCATGGCGTGGATTGCCCGCAGCCGGTGATACGCAGCGACGGCGAAACGATCGGCGAACTGGCCGGGCGTCCGGCGGCCATCGTCACCTTTCTGGAAGGCATGTGGATGCGCAAGCCGACCGTGGCGCATTGCGAGGCCGTGGGCGAGGGACTGGCGCGCATGCATCTGGCAGGCGAGGATTTCGCCATGCGCCGCCGCAACGGTCTGACGCTGCCCGACTGGCGCCCGCTGTGGAACCTGTCGCGCGAACGCGCCGATACGGTCGAACCGGGGCTGGTCGAAGAAGCCGAAGCCGATCTCGACTTTCTGGAAAAGCATTGGCCTGCCGAACTGCCGCACGGTGTGATCCATGCCGACCTGTTCCCGGACAATGTCTTTTTCCTCGGCGACAAGCTGTCGGGCTTCATCGATTTCTATTTCGCCTGCACCGATATTCTGGCCTATGACGTTGCCGTCTGCCTGAATGCGTGGTGCTTCGAAAAAGACTTTTCCTATAATCGCACCAAGGGCGCAGCGCTGTTGCGTGGTTACACATCGATCCGTCCGCTTTCGACGGCGGAGGCCGATGCGCTGCCGGTCCTCTCGCGGGGGGCTGCGGTGCGCTTCATGCTGACACGGCTTTATGACTGGCTGACCGTTCCCGACGGCAGCTTCGTCATGAAGAAGGACCCGATGGAATATGTGCGCAAGATGCGCTTCCACCGCCAAATCGTTTCGGCTGCCGAATATGGGCTGGAACCGCAGGGAGCGGCTGCGTGAAGCGGATCGAAGCCTATACGGACGGCGCTTGCTCCGGCAATCCCGGCCCCGGCGGCTGGGGGGCGGTGCTGCGCTGGAACGGCAATGAGAAAGAGCTGAAGGGCGGCGAGGCCGAGACCACCAACAACCGCATGGAGTTGATGGCGGCAATTTCGGCACTGTCGGCGCTGAAGGAACCTTGCGAAGTCGATCTCTATACGGACTCGGTCTATGTGCGCGACGGTATTTCCGGCTGGATTGAAGGCTGGAAGCGCAATGGCTGGAAAACAGCGGCCAAGAAACCGGTGAAGAACGCCGAGCTATGGCAATTGCTGGATGAGGCGCGCAAGCCGCACAAGGTCAACTGGCACTGGGTCAAGGGCCATGCCGGGCACCCGGAAAACGAACGGGCCGACGAACTGGCCCGCGCCGGTATGGAGCCGTTCAAATATGGCGGCCACAAATCCTTGAAGGTGCTTTAGACATCATTCTGGATACTAAAAAGGGCGGTTTTCACCGCCCTTTTTTGCATTGGATCAAAGCTGTTCGAGAATTCCGGCAGCAGCGGAGGTCACGGCCTGACCGGCCTGTTCCTCGATATTGAGCGTCTTGACCACGCCATCTTCGACGATGGCCGAATAGCGCTTGGAGCGAATGCCAAGGCCGCCCGCGGTGGCGTCGAGTTCAAGGCCTGCTGCCTTGGTGAAAGTGGCCGAACCGTCTGCGAGATAAAGAATCTTGCCTTCGCCGCCGGTGCTCTGCGCCCATGCGCCCATGACGAAGGCGTCATTGACGGCGACGACCGCGATCTGGTCCACGCCCTTGGCGAGAATTGCATCGCGATTGTCGAGATAGCCCGGCAGGTGGTTGAGGCTGCAGGTCGGCGTGAAAGCGCCCGGAACGGCAAAGAGGACGACCTTCTTGCCTTTGAAGACTTCGTCGGTCGTCACTTCCTTGACACCGTCCGCAGTCTTGACCTTGAAGGTTGCTGCGGGAAGCGTGTCGCCAACTTTGATCGTCATCTGTTCTCTCCTGAGGGAAGGGGATAAATCGCCGTCTGATCCGCTGCCTGATTTTAAAACTGTCATTGCCGCACCGCGAAGTGCAGGCAGCGACAGTTAAACCGATAACGGGGCGCTCGACAATTTCAAAACGTTGATATTGCCATCAAAAAGGGCGAGGGCGCACACGCCTTCAGTCGAGCGTGACCTGTCCCGATACAGCCTTGCCGTTCTGCACGACGGTATAGTCGACTGTTGCATAGCGCGCATTGCCCTTGATCGTAACGGTGAAGTTGCGGTTGCCGGATGCAACCGGATCAGACAGGCGAAGCTTGTCGCTGGCGACGAAAAGCTCGGCAGGTGCTTTGGGATCAGGCACGGCCACGGTGAAGACGGCCGTGTCTTCATCGCGCTTCACAGCGCTGACGCCGAAAGTGGGGGAGGCCGTCGCCGGAAGCCGCCCGAAGGCCGTCTCCACAATGGTACGCGCGGCAATGGCCTGCGGCTCGGCGGATTCGGCATTTGCACTCACGGGGAAGTCGAATTCGGCTTGCACGGGGATGCAGATATGTTCGCAAACACCCAGAAAGGCATGGCCTTTGAGGCGTGTGTCATCGGGTTGCAGCTTGAAGATGATGGGGAGCGAAACCGGCTTCTTGTAGCCGATGCCGTCGTCATCTCCACCGAACCGCACTGGCGCGGGATAGTCGATCTGTGCGTTGGCGTTGCCATCAAGATTGATCTGTGGCGGCACACCGGCACTGCCCGGATTGCGCCAATAGGTTTTCCACCCCGGCTGCAACTCGATCTGCAACGCGCCGCGAATCTCGCGCTTTGGGCCCGCTTCAGCTGAAACCGCACCATCTTCGATGATGACGCGGACGCGCCCGCCGGGGGTTTCGGTCCAGGCGGAGGTTGAAGCGTGGGCGGGCAGGGCCGAGGTGGCCAGCAGGCCAAACGCAAGAATATTCAGACGTGTTTTCATTGTTCAAAAATGAAATGAAATCATGGTTGCTTCAAGTCCAACATTGTTGGGAGCAATTATATTTTTGCGTCCGTCGAAGACAATTCTGCGACGCCCATTGTTATTTTCTGCAGGCTTGCTACCTTCATCACTATGACCACGATGCGGAAGCCAAACCACGAGCAGGGGTTCTTAAACGGGCAGTTCCTGCTGGCCATGCCCGGCATGAGCGACGAGCGTTTCGCCCGGTCGGTGGTCTATATCTGCGCCCATTCGGACGAGGGCGCGATGGGCTTCATCATCAATCAACTGCAGCCGATCGGCTTCCCGGATATATTGCGCCAGATCGGCGTGATCGAAGAGGATGAGCTGATCATTTTGCCCGAGCGCACGCAGCATATGATGGTGCGCAATGGCGGGCCGGTAGATACCTCGCGCGGTTTTGTGCTGCATTCCGACGATTACATGGTCGATTCCACCATGCCAGTCTCCGAAGATGTCTGCCTGACCGCAACGGTTGATATTCTGCGCGCCATTTATGGCGGCAAGGGCCCGTCACAGGTTTTGATGGCGCTGGGCTATTCCGGCTGGGCGCCGGGGCAGCTGGAAGCAGAACTTGCCGACAATGGCTGGCTCTGTTGCGATGCGCCGCTCGACATGCTTTTCGACAGCGACATCGAAGGCAAATATTCCCGCCTCATGATGCATATGGGCATCGACATGTCGCGACTAGTTTCCGACGCGGGGCATGCGTGAGGCTTTATCCACATTGTCGTGCGATTTTAGCAGGTATAAGTGGGTATGTCAGCTCGTCGTAGCCGTGTAACTTTACTCAGGATTCGCCCAAAATCACGGTGCCTCAATTCCTGTATTATCTAGATATTCAAATATCTTTATGGCCACTGACAGTACCGTCAGTTTTCTCATCGTCCAATAATAATATAATTAAATTGTAAATATGATAAATAACAGGAGATTATCATGGCTAATTTTCAATGGGATCCCGCCGGGGATAATGTTTTCGACGATTCTTATGGGGGCAGCGTAGAATTATATCCAGGTGAAAATTTTAGTTTAGACCTACTTCCGACCGGCTCATTACTTGTTGATTCTTCTGGAGAATTACACTTACAAGATGTCACATATAGTAGTGCTGGAATAAATGTACTTAAATGGAGGACAAAGTCAACAATAAGAATTGTACGAGGAACATTGCAAATAGGTGTTTTGTCAGATGGCGAGCATCATAATAATATTTTGCATTTTGATAGTGAGTTGATTGAAGATAATTGGTTTATAGAAAATAATGGTTTAGTGAGGATTTTTGTAGATCATTTTGTAGCTGATGGAAAAAATAGATTTTTAATTGGGAAAGGAAAAAGCACTTTTATAGTTCGTCCGGAGATAAGTGCAAAATTTGATGGATTATTATTTCAGTTAATAGAGAAATCATTTTTATTAGTTGATTTTCGTAATGGTTTTTCTGAAGAAAGCGATTCTTTATTTGAAGGGAACGTAAATATTTCTGTTATAAACGATGCTAAATACGAAATACATGCAAATAATATTATTTTTAAAGGTAATAATAGTGAGTTTACCAGATTTTACATAGGGCCTTCTCCTCGCAATACAGAAATATATACTGACAATAATGTATGTGATGCGGCTGTTGTGATTAATGCAATTAATGTATTCCCGATTAATTTTGCCGATGACGTCCCTCCTGCGGTGAAATTTATCTTTAGAACAAAAGATAATGAGGGGAACCCAATTCGTAATACTGGAAAGTTAGTAATGACCGGGATTGGAATGGGTATGGCGGCCTTTTTCAAGAAAGGCGGATATGTATATCTTGATGATGAGAAAATTAGCGACGTTGGAACGGACAGCAGATTCAATTATATCTTGTTGCAGGGAACACTGACGCTGAAATTGAAGTAAACTATCAATATTGTCAGGCGTTACAAGGCATATGACTGGAAATTAACCGTTAAATAGTCTTCGTAAATCACGGTTACTGGTTGAAAACGCGCGCCTTTTCAAATCAAGAATGCTGGCGGGGTTTTACGCCGCCGCTGCTTCCAGCTGTTCCTTGATCATACGGGTGGCGTCTTCGCGGCTGGTCGGCTGGCCGAACATGAAGCTCTGCACATATTCGCAGCCCATCTGGCGCAGCTGGAGCGCGTCGCTTTCGCTCTCCACACCTTCCGTCACAACCGCCAGCCCCAGATCATGCGCCATGCTGACGATGGAACGCAGCAGGGTGGTCTTCTGCGGCTGGTCGCCCTTCACGAAGGAGCGGTCGATCTTGATGATGTCGAACGGGAAGCGCGTCAGATAGGCGAGCGACGAATAGCCGGTGCCGAAATCATCCAGCGACAGGCCGATCCCCATCGTCTTGAGCCGCGCCAGCACATGGGCCGACTGCTCGGGATTTTCCATGAGGACGGATTCGGTCAGCTCCAGCTTCAGGCTGCCCGGATTGAGGTGGATGCGCGACAGTACGGACCGGACATCGTTGATGAGGTCTTGCCGGATGAGTTGCGTGGATGACAGGTTGACCGAGACGAACAGGTCGAGTTTCGGGAATTGTTCCTGCCAGGCGAAGAGGTCTTCGGCGGCGCGCTGCATGGCGAAAAGGCCAAGCTGCACGATCAGGCCGGAGTTTTCGGCAATCGGAATGAATTCCGACGGCGAGATTGCGCCACGGCGCGGATGTTCCCAGCGCATTAGCGCTTCGAAACCGGCGATGGTGCCTTCCTCCAGTTTGACGATCGGCTGATAGGCCATGCTGATTTCGTCGCGTTCGAGCGCGCGGCGCAGATCGGATTCCAGCTGCAGCTTGTCGCTGCCGATGGCGCGGAACGCCGGGCGGAACGGCTCGATCCGGTCGCCGCCAAAGCGCTTGGCCTGATACATGGCCAGTTCCGCGTCCTTCACGAAATCTTCTGCCGTGGTGGCGGTTTTCGTCCATGTGATGAGGCCGACGGAGGCGGTCAGGACGATCTCGCGCTTGGCGTAGGCAATGGGCGCGCGGGTGGCCTGACGCAGCGCTTCCGCAAAGGCCGCGATACGGCCGGGGTCGCTCTCTGATGCAAGCAGCAGCCCGAACTGGTCGGAAGACAGGCGCGACAGCGTGTCCTGCGGCTTCATCAATCGCGCCAGACGGCGCGAAATGGTCAAAAGGATTGTATCGCCCGCCGACATGCCCAGACTGTCATTGACCTGTTTGAAGCGGTCGATATCGATCATGAACACGGTCGGATGCAGATTGCTTTCGCCGCGCGCCATGTTCATCACATTGCTGAGCCGGTCGAGGAAAAGCTCACGGTTGGGCAAGCCGGTCAGATTGTCGTGCACCGCATCGTGCAGCAGGCGTTCCTCGGCCTTCTTCTGCTCGGTAACGTTGACGAGCGTGCCGACGCAACGCACGACTTCGCCGTCCGAGCCGATCACCGGGCGGGCGCGCAGCGCATACCAGTGGTAATGGCCGTCATTGGCGCGCATACGGAAAATCTGGCCGATGCGTCCGCGGCGGTTTTCCAGAATGGCGTCCAGCGTCGAACGAAAACGGTCACGGTCGTCGGAATGCATGACGGGCAGCCAGTTGCGCACCGGTCCCTGCAAGCTGCTTGCCGAATTGCCGAGCTGGTTGGCGATATCGGGCGTCGTAACCACGCGGTCGCGCGGCACATCCCAGTCCCAGACGATATCGCCCGCGCCGATGACGGCAAGCGCCTGGCGTTCCATGTCGGACAGGAGCCCTTGCTGCAGCGCACCGCCCGCAAAGGCGTGCTGCATGACGGTAAAGCCGATCAGAAGCACGATCAGCACGAGGCCGCCGCCCAGCGCTGGCTGGACAATATCGTTGTCGAGACGGCCCGTGACCGCCATCCATGCGCCGAGCAGCCATATCAAGGTGAGAAGCCAGGCGGGTATCAGCATGACCGCCCTGTCATAGCCCTTCACCGCGAGATAGCCGATAATCGCCACGCCGGAAACGACGGTCAGTGCGAGCGAGATGCGGGCGATGCCCGAGGCAATCGGCGGATCGAAAACCGCAACGCCTGCAAGCGCCAGCAGGCCCAGAACCCAAGTCACCGCGCCATAGCTGAAATGGTCGTGCCAGCGGTTGAGATTGAGATAGGCGAACAGGAATATCACCAGCGAGGCGGCAAGCGCCACCTCTGTGCCCGCGCGCCATATCTGCTCATTGCCGGGTGTGATTTCCATCAGCTTGTTCCAGAAGCCGAAATCGACGCAGATATAGGCGAGAACCGCCCATGCAAGCGCCGCCGTGGCTGGAAACAGCGAGGTGCCCTTGACGACGAAGAGAATGGTCAGGAACAGCGCCAGCAGGCCTGAAATGCCAAGCAGAATACCGCGATAGAGCGTATAGGAATTGACCGTGTCCTTATAGGCTTCCGGTTCCCACAGATAAAGCTGCGGCAGATTATGCGAGGAAAGCTCGGCGACGAAGGTGACCACGCTGCCCGGATTGAGCGTGATGCGGAACACATCCGCATCGGCGCTTGGCTGGCGGTCGAGCGCGAAGCCTTCGCTGGGGGTGATCGACGCAATACGCGGCGAGCCGAGATCCGGCCAGATAATGCCTGAACCGACAAGACGGAAATGCGGCGCGACGATCAGGCGGTCGATCTGCTGGTCGGTCGGATTGGCGATGGAGAAAGCGGCCCAGTCGCCGGAGGCATTGCTGTTCTGATCGGCCTGCACTTCGATGCGGCGCACAATGCCATCGGGGCCGGGCGCGGTAGAAACCTGAACGCTCTCGCCCTTGTTGCGCAGGAGTTCGACGGCGCGCGACAGATCGAGAGCGGTGTCGTCCTTGGAAATCTTGATCGGTTCGATGGCAGATGCATGAACGGTCGAAAAGGCCAGAAAGACGATCAGCGCGAGAAACCGCGCGGCGTTCTGGAATAGCTTTTCAGAAAAACCGCTCACGAGCGTTCAACCTTGCCATTGATCATGCGGCCATCCAACATACGTTTGTCGCTTTCTATGAGGGCGAACAGCAGGTGGTCCTGCCAGAAGCCATTTATCTTGAGATAGGAGCGCAACAGTCCTTCTCTCTGAAATCCGGCTTTTTCGAGAAGCCGGACCGAACGTACATTATGGGGAATACAGGCAGCTTCAATCCGGTGCAACCGCAGTTGGTCGAATGCAAAGGGGATAACCAGAGAGAGCGCCTCGGTCATATAGCCTTTACCCGCGAAAGGAGCGCCGCTCCAATAGCCGATCATGCCGTTCTGTCCTACGCCGCGCCGGATATTACCGAGTGTGATACCGCCGAGAATGCGATTATCGCTGTTGCGGAAAATGAAGAAAGGATAGCCGGTTCCGGCAGAAATTTCTTCCTGAAAACGCCGCATGCGATAGCGGAAGGCGCTTTTCGTCAGGTCATCGTCGGGCCAAGTCGGCTCCCACGGGGTTAGAAACGCCCGGCTTTGCTCACGCAGATTTGCCCAGCTCGCGAAATCACCCATCATGGGCTCGCGCAGATAAATGCGCTGTCCACGCAGGATCGTCGGGTTGTTGCGCCGAAACGACAGGCCGATCATCGGAGTTAGGGGAGTAGGGGAATAGGTGAGTAGGGGAATAGGAAAAACGAAATCTTCACGGCCACATACTCCCCTATTCCCTTATTCCCCTACGGCCTTAAACAGCTATCTTTCTCGTATGCGCATTGGTCGACAGCGCATCGGTGAGGTCGCCGAAGCTCATCAGGCGGCCAACGGGGCCGACACCCGCGATGGTCGGCTTGCTGTCGAGGAACAGGCGACCTGCAAGGTCCGTCAGGCGTTCGGGCGTGATCAGGGAAAGGCGTTCCATCAATTCGTTATTGTCGACCGGGCGGCCATAGAGCAGGAACTGGCGGGCCAGCTGGCCTGCGCGGCTGGCTGCACTTTCCTGCGACATCAGAAGGCTGGCGCGATACTGCGCCCGGGCGCGATTGACTTCCTCGATACTGATCGAATCCGCCGCCTTGTGCAGCTCGTCAATGATGACCGGAACAAGTTCCACCAGTTCATCGCGACCCGTGGCGGCATGGATGCCGAACAGGCCGGTATCCGAAAAGCCCCAATGGAAGGCATAGACCGAATAGCACAGGCCGCGCTTTTCGCGCACTTCCTGGAACAGGCGGGAAGACATGCCGCCGCCCAGCACCATGGACAGAAGCTGCGAGGCATAGAAGTCGCGCACATGATAGGCGCGGCCTTCAAAGCCGATCAGCACCTGCGCATCCATCAATTCGCGGTTTTCGCGGAAGTCGCCGCCAACATAGGTGGCGAGCTCAAGCGTCGGGGCCGTGTTATGGGCACGGAAACCGCCGAGACGCTTTTCGACTTCCTTGACGAACGCATCGTGGTCCACGCCACCGGCAGCCGTTACGACCATGCGGTCGGCGCTGTATTGCTCGTCCATATATTGGCGCAGATCGGCGGAAGAGAAGGACATCACCGTATCCGGCTCGCCAAGAATGGCGCGGCCGATGGGCTGGTGACGATAGGCTGTTTCGGTGAAACGGTCGAAGACGATATCGTCCGGCGTGTCGTGCGCCGCGCCGATCTCCTGCATGATCACCTGCTTTTCGCGCTCCAGTTCGGCTTCGTCGAACTTCGATGCGGTCAGGATGTCGGAGAGGATATCAATGGCGAGAGGCATGTCATCGCGCATCACGCGCGCGTAATAGGATGTAGTCTCGACGCTGGTTGCGGCGTTGATCTCGCCGCCCACATCTTCGATATCCGAGGCGATTTGCCAGGCAGAGCGGTTTTCCGTGCCCTTGAAGGCCATATGTTCGAGGAGATGGGCTATTCCGTGCCGGTTGGCGGCTTCGTTTCTCGCGCCGGCTTTAACCCAGATTCCAAGCGCCACGCTTTCCACATGCGGCATGGTATCGGTGGCTATCGTCAACCCGTTGGGAAGACGCGTTACTTCAACACCCATAAGCGAACTGCTCCCTGCATTCCCCGCTCTGACTTTTCATGGGCCCGATCCGGTTCGGGGTCGGGCTCAAATTTCCTTTCCGGAGCCTCAGGCGTGGGCTCTGGAATGGCGGCTTACATATTCTTCTACGATTTTCAGGTCGTTGTGAAGAACTGTGAAGCTTTCTTTTCGTTGCATCAAGTCCGACAGCCATGCCGGGAGCTGCGGTTCGACACCGCATGCAGCCTTTACGGCATCGGGGAATTTGGCCGGATGCGCGGTGGCGAGCGCCACCATCGGAGTAGTGCCGGACACATTTTCGCGAGCCACTTTTACGCCAATGGCCGAATGCGGATCGAGAAGATAACCGTCATCAGCCAGCACCGACTTGATCGTTTCCGCCGTTTCCGCAACCGTCGAGCGGCCTGCGGAGAATTCGGCGCGGATCGCCGAAAGCGGCTTTTCGGAAATGGTGAAGCCGCCCGATTGCTTCATGCTCTGCATGAGACCGCGCACGGCAGCATCATCGCGGCCATGGGCCTCGAACAGCAGGCGTTCGAAATTGGACGAAATCTGGATATCCATCGACGGCGAGGTGGTCTGGGCCACACCGCGCATTTCATAAGCGCCGGTGTTGAGCGTGCGCGACAGAATGTCGTTGTCGTTGGTTGCGACGATCAGGCGTTCGATGGGCAGACCCATGCGCTTGGCCACATAGCCTGCGAAAATATCGCCGAAATTGCCGGTTGGAACAGTGAAGGACACCGGACGGTCCGGCGCGCCGAGGCTCAAGGCGCTCGTGAAATAATAGACCACCTGCGGCATGATACGCGCCCAGTTGATCGAATTCACGCCCGAAAGCGACAGCGCATCGCGGAAGGCGAGGTCGTTGAACATGCCTTTCACGAGGTTCTGGCAGTCGTCGAAATTGCCTTCGATGGACAGCGCATGAACATTGGCGAAGCCCGACGAAGTCATCTGGCGCTGCTGCACCGGCGAGACGCGGCCATTCGGGAACAGGATGAAAATATCGGTGTTGTCGCGACCGCCAAAGGCTTCGATTGCCGCGCCGCCGGTATCGCCAGAGGTCGCGCCGACGATGGTGGCGCGTTCGCCACGGCTTGCCAGCACATAATCCATCATGCGCGCCAGCAACTGCATGGCGACGTCCTTGAAGGCGAGCGTCGGGCCGTGGAAGAGTTCGAGCACGAATTCATTCGCGCCGGTCTGGACCAGCGGACACACGGCATCATGGCGGAAGGTGCCATAGGCTTCGCGCACCATGCGTTCGAAATCGGCCTGCGGAATTTCGCCACCGGTGAAGGGCGTCAGCACGGCCAGCGCAATATCGACATAGGATTTTCCGCGCAGGCTGCGGATTTGTTCTGGAGAAAACTGCGGATATTCCTGCGGCAGATAGAGGCCGCCATCGCGGGCAAGTCCGGCGAGCAATGCATCGCTAAAACCCAGGACCGGGGCTTCGCCGCGTGTGCTTACATATTTCATTTCGTCAGGCCTTCATTCCAGATATCTGCCCAGATCGGCTGCGCATGTCTCATTCGACGCGCATCTTATTGGGATGCGTTTCAAAGCTGTGCAAATGCAATAGGGCGTCCATAAAAAAGCCGCAAGAAATTAAAACATCCCGGAGGGGGTGGGGTTGCTCTTCGCGGCAAAAAACGGGAAAACGTCATCGCGCACTGTTTTGTGCGCAGTGGTATAAAGCATTTCCAGCAAAAGTGCGAAGCGGTTTTGCGTTGGGAAATGCGATGGGAAAGAAGTTTCATTTCCAGCAAACGTGCGAAGCGGTCTTGCTGGTGGGAAATGTGGCGGCGGAACAAATTGGGGTGGTCCGGCGGTTTCAATGAAATCGGCGCGCTCTCAAACAAACGAATTAATGCAGGGAAGCCCGGTTTATGCAGAAAGCATCACAGAATCGTTCATCGTTGTTTCCAGTCTTTGCAACGGTTTTGCTCGCAGCGCTTGCGGGTTGCACGACCAGTGGCAGCGAAAAGCCTGGCGATATGGCGGCTGAAGGTCCAAAGCGCATCAGCGCATCTGAGCTTCGCGCCTATTGCCCGACGGTGACGCTGCGTGACGGAACCGCCTTCTTCAGCACCTATGCCAAGGGCGGCGACAAGGACCCGGCACAGGTGGTCTATCAGGCATCGCTGACCGATGTGACGCGTTCGTGCCAGTATGGCGACGGCAACATTACCATCGATGTGGCTGCCGCTGGCAAGGTTGTGCCCGGTCCGAAATATAAGAGCGGCACCATCACCATGCCGGTGCGTGTGGCCGTGCGTCAGGGTGATCAGGTGGTCTATTCCAAGCTGCACAAGCAGGCGGTCACCATCACCAACGGCGATACCGCGACCCAGTTCGTCTTCAACGACAAGGGCATTTCGCTGCCAATGCCGGACAAGCAGAATATCCAGATTTTCGTAGGCTTCGATGAAGGCCCGAATGCCAAGTAATTTTCGCAGCGCCTGACAGGGCGGAGCGCTTATCGGAAAACCAGATGCGCGGGGCAAAACCCGCGCATTTTTTGTTGTTCACGCCCGATATTGGAACAGTTACGGGTGTCGATATATTTGCGATATCTAATACAAAGACAAAAAACTGCCACTAAATTAATATTGTTCCCAAAAGACGCGGTTCGTGTAATAGTCATATCGTTTTTATATGTTTATACTGATGCTGTGGGTCTGTGCTTATATTTGATATAGCTGCTTATGCGGGATAAGCAGTATGGTCCCCTGCCACAGATCGTTTGCGAGGTTTCAAGGGCGGATGGTGCGCAGGCGGAGCAGTGGCGGCAGCCTTTTCAATCCAGTTCCTCTTATCCTTCTCTTGCTGCTTCTCTGTGGAGCGGTCGCCGGGCATTGGGTTGGCGAAAAACTACGAAGAATGGGCGATGAGCGACAGGTGAATGCCTATATGGAGGCATTGCTTTCCTATGCGGGGCGGCTGATCGACTCGGCGCACAATACTCTCGATCAGGCGGAACAATCGCCCTACAGGGTTTGCTCCGCCGATGAGCGGGTCTATCTGCGCAGAATTCTCTTCAAAGCCTATCAGATCAAGGATATCGGCCGGCTGATCGATGGCCGGTTGAATTGTTCCACGCTGCTGCCGGATCTGGCGCGGCAGGAACCGCGCTCCACGGCGGATGTGCTGCTGCCTGACGGAACCTACGTCTATGCCGACCGCCCGCTGGTTACGCCGGGAACCTATGGCCCGGTGATGGGCAAGGGCAATTCCAATGTCGTTCTAAGCCCGGCGGCCTTCGATTTCATGCATACGCCGGGCTATGCCTTCGCCCTGTTCATGAGCGACCAGTCGCGCGAGAATTTCGCCCGCTTCTATGAATATCCGGCCAATGCCGATCTGGAGCCGCTATCAGGCGGGCGTATCCGGGATTTTGTCGAAAAGCATGACCAGCTGAACGCCTATGCCTGCGAACCGGACAAGCTTATCTGTCTTGCACTGAGGACAGAGATCGACCGTACAAGCCTGCATGCGCGGCTGCGATCATTTCTGTCCATTGTGCTTGGCATGCTGGCGGCTGGCAGTCTTGGCCTTGGCTGGCGCGTCTATAATAATCGCGACCGTTCGCTGATGACGCTCCTGTCCAGAGCGCTCGCAAAAAAGGAACTGGAGGTTGTCTACCAGCCGGTTGTCAATGCTGTCAGTGGCGCGATTGTCGGTTTTGAGGCTCTGATACGCTGGGAGATTCATAAGGGCGACTTTGTTCCGCCGGATGTTTTCATTACGCGGGCAGAGAAAAGCGGGCTGATCCATCGCATAACGCTTTATGTAATCGACGCAGTGATCAGCGAAATGGGCGAACTGTTGCGCGCCAAGCCCGGCTTGCGCATCAATATCAACATAAGCGCCCGCGACCTGCATGACATGGAATTCGCCAACCGGCTGGAGGCGCGGCTGGTGAAAGCGTCCATCGACCCGCAGCAGATCGGTCTGGAGCTGACCGAGCGTACAGCGGTGGATTTTGCGAAGGCTTCCGGTGCGATCCATCATCTGCGCGAGAAGGGGCATCGCATCTATATCGATGATTTTGGAACAGGCTATTCCAGCCTGGCTTATCTCGGCGCGTTGAATGTGGATGCGATCAAGATCGATAAGACGTTCACGCGGACCGTCGATAATGGCAGCACGGTTTCGATCGTTCCGCAGATATTGGCCATGGCGCGGCAGCATTGTCTGGACGTGGTTGTTGAAGGTGTGGAAACGGAGGCGCAGGCGCTCTATTTCGCCAGGGAAAGTGCGGGCGACAGCGCGCCGGTCAAGGCGCAGGGCTGGTATTTCGGCAAGCCGGTCTCTGCGATCATCGCGCGAACGCTGGTGGTTGCAAAACCCGCAAAACCCGTAAAACGCCAGAAGACGACCCGAAAAGGCTCGTTTCTGGGCATTGGCAGCGAGCCGCGTGGTTAGATAGACTGATGTCTTACCGCATTCTGTGAATATCCTAAAAGCAAAACGCGCTTTAGCTAAAATTCGAATTAAATTCGACAGCGATGTTCAAACGAAAAGCAACGAGTCTGCGCTAGTCTGCACCCATGACACAGAAATATGAACGTATTCTCGAACCGACGGATACCTGGGCGATCTTCGAGACGTCTACGGGTGAGCCTGTCATGATGGGGACCCGGCTGCTGATCGGTCTTGCCGAGCAGGAAGCCGAAGAGCTGCTGGCCATCCTCAACGCGCCGCCGAAGGGGCGCAGCAAACGCACCGCAGCCTAAGTGTCTGCGCGGTGCGGACGATAGCCCGAACGTTCGGGCTATCGCGATATTTGGATCAAACCGGACAGCGTGCCGGAACCTTGTGTGTCAGGCGTCGGTCCAGATCGATAGCGCGTTGATGACGCTCGCCAGATCCTTGTGACGGTGGATCACCGTCTCGGCGCCTGCGTCGGTCAGACGGTCGGCATGGCCCGGATAGGTGTGCGCGCCACCCGTAAAGCCGATGACCCGCATACCGGCGGCACGTGCGCCATGGATGCCGTGCACGGAATCCTCGATCACAATCACATTGCTTGGATCGACATCGAATTGCTTGGCCGCATAAAGGAACACATCCGGCGCGGGCTTGGTCTTCTTGGTGCCGACTTCCTTTGCCGAAAAAATATTCGGTGCAAAGAGATCGTAAAGCTCAACGCGCTTCAGCATGGTTTCCAGCCGTGCGCTGGTCGAGTTGGAGCAGATGCATTTCGGCAGCTTCAATGCCGAAACCACTTCCACAATATCATCGACAGCCTGCACCTCGTTCTTGAGGCGCTCATCGAGAATGCTTTCCGATTTATCGATCAGCGAAGCGGAAAGCGCTATGCCTGCCTCGCGCTCGACCGTCAGCAGGATGTCCTGCCAGGTGAGACCGGCGAAACGTTCGGCCAGTTCGTCGGCGGAAATCTGAAAACCGGCATCGGTCAGAAGCACGGATTCGACTTCCGCAGCGATGATTTCGGAATCCACCAAAACGCCATCGCAATCGAAAATGATGAGGGACGGAGCCGCCATGTGGGTAGCCTTCTTATCGGGAGGAGGACGCATTCACACTTGCGGGAACGCATCGGGAATATTGAAGGATCAGCTACAACTTTATAGCCCTAGCGTCAAACTTCACCGGAGACTTCGCGCCGTCTGCGGTCCAGCTCTTCGCTATAGCGCCTGAGCGTATGCGCTTCACTCAACAAGCCCATGACCTTGCGTTCCTGCGCATTGTTGACCACGGCGAGCGCTTCGCTTTCGGAACGGTCAAACCGCACGACAGCTTCCTTTGCGTTCATTTGCGGCAACAGGAATTCATCCTGATACTTCAAAAGCTCGCTGATGCTGTGGTTTTCCGAACTGTCGAAACTGTCGGCATAGACTTCCGGCACGGGGATCATGCCGACATAGCGTCCTTGCGCGTCCACCGCGATGACCCGCTGGGTGGAACCAAGCGGGAAATCGTGGCGGAAGGTTTCGATATCCGTGTCGATCAGCACGGTGCGCACATCGTGACGCATCATGCGGCTGACGGTCAGATTGCGTATCCAGCCGATATCATGCGCCGAGCGGATGGCTTCGCCGCGCAGGTGGAAGCGCCAGGTGGCGAAGGAGTAGCCGAAGGTCTTGCGGACCATCAGCGAGGAGGACACGACAGCACCCAGCACCAGCATGGAAATCGGAAAATCGCCGGTCAGTTCCAGCGCGAGAAACGTCATGGTCATGGGGCCGCCGACGATGGCGACGGCCAGTGATGACATGCCGATCACCGCATAGACTTCCGGCGCAAGCGTCAGGCTGGTTGGCAGCACCACGCCCGCGACCGCCGCGAAAAGCTTGCCGGTCAATGCGCCCAGAAACAGCGATGCGAAGAACAGACCGCCGCGAAAGCCGGAGCCGATGGAAATTGCCGAGGCCAGCGATTTCGTCAGGATCAGCAACAGCAGCGCCGAGATGGTAATATTCGCATTCAGATCGAGATGCAGCGCGCCATGGCCGGAGGCCAGCACCTGCGGCGAGAAGAAGGCGATCAGACCGACGATGGCCCCGCCGATAGCCGGTGTCAGGACATTGGGCAGAAAACTGCGCCGGGTGATTTGCTCGACGAATGTTACGCCGCGCATGATCAAAATGGCGATCCCTGCCGAAACAAAGCCCAGCAGCAATGCGGGCACGTAGTCACGTGGGGTGATGGCGTCGATGTTGCCGATATCGATCAGAAAAGGTGTGCCCCCAATGGCCTGCGTCACCAAAGTGCCGACAATCGCCGCGACGACCACCGGGGCCAGTGTGGCGATGGAATAAACGCCAATGATAAGCTCGAATGCATAAAATGCGCCGGTGAGGGGCGCGTTGAACGCGCTGGCAATGGCCGCTGCCGCACCGCAGCCGACCAGCGTGCGCAAGTCGGCCCGGCGCAGTTTGAGCGCGCGCCCGATGCGCGATGCGAAACCGCTGGCAAGCTGTGTATAAGCGGCCTCCAGGCCAACCGAAGCGCCAAAGCCGTTGGAAATCAGGTTTTGCCCGACGAGAATAAAGCTATCGGTGAGTGACAGGCGACCGCCATGCAAGGCATTGGCTTCGATGGGATCGACGATGGGGCGCTTGCGCCAACGCGCCAGCACCCAGATGATAATCCCCATAAGAATGCCGCCAGCCAGCGGCGCGATGAAGGCGCTGGGATAAAGCTGCGCCGCAGAACTGAGCTTTTCGCCGGGTTCCAGCGCAAACAGCGCCTGATGCATCCATTGCGATATGCCGCCGATGGCCGCAACGGCAAGGCCGGAGATGATACCGATCACCACACCCGCGATGACGAGACCGATTTCGCTGCCGCGCACAACGGCGCGCATGCGGAAGGGAACGAAGAACACCCTCAAATAACGGTTATGGCGCAGTTCTGCGAAATTCATATGCAAAAACCTGACAGGCGCGGTTCGGTCGGCTCAGTTGCCTCGAAGGCTGATTGTTCGCAAATCATAGCCGGAAAGGGATAACCAAGCCTTATTGGAGACGACGCATTACCCGTCGGCCTTTGCATTTCGATGACGGCGTTAAGATGGCAGTCATGAAATTGTTCAGCATCGTTTGAAAGGAAAAAGCCCGGAAAGCCGGGACTTTGTTGCCTTTTTAAGAAAAGGTTTACGATTTCAATACCTTGGCGTTAACGCCATATTTACCCTACCCGGTAACCATAAGGACAAGTTTTCGCGTCCACAGGTAATCGAGTATCCCATGTCCCTAGTACGTCTTGCCCATGAGTTGCCCATCGAGGCCCCGCGTACCGCCTGGCTCGACTCCATCATCAAGGGTGATTGCGTTTCCGCTCTGGAGCGCCTGCCGGATCATTCCGTCGATGTCATCTTTGCCGATCCGCCCTACAATCTTCAGCTGGGTGGCGATCTGCATCGCCCGGATCAGTCGATGGTCAGCGCCGTTGACGATCATTGGGACCAGTTCGAGAGCTTTCAGGCCTATGACGCCTTCACCCGCGCCTGGCTTTTGGCCTGCCGCCGCGTTTTGAAGCCGAATGGCACGATATGGGTTATCGGCTCCTATCACAATATTTTCCGCGTCGGCACGCAGTTGCAGGATCTGGGCTTCTGGCTCCTCAATGACGTGATCTGGCGCAAAACCAATCCGATGCCGAACTTCCGCGGACGCCGTTTCCAGAACGCGCATGAGACGCTGATCTGGGCATCGCGCGACCAGAAGGGCAAAGGCTACACCTTCAATTATGAAGCGATGAAAGCCGCCAATGACGATGTGCAGATGCGCTCGGACTGGCTGTTTCCGATCTGCACGGGTTCAGAACGCCTGAAGGACGAGAACGGCGACAAGGTTCATCCGACGCAGAAGCCGGAAGCGCTTCTGGCCCGCATCATGATGGCTTCGAGCAAGCCGGGAGACGTTATTCTCGACCCATTCTTCGGTTCCGGCACGACCGGCGCGGTGGCGAAGCGTCTCGGACGCCATTTTGTGGGTATCGAACGCGAACAGACCTATATCGACGCCGCAACCGCCCGCATCGATGCAGTCGAGCCGCTCGGCAAGGCCGAACTGACCGTCATGACCGGCAAGCGCGCTGAACCGCGTGTGGCTTTCACCAGCGTGCTGGAAGCAGGTCTCTTACGTCCGGGAACGGTTCTTTGCGATGCGCGCCGTCGTTATGCGGCGATCGTTCGCGCTGACGGCACTTTGGCGGCCAATGGCGAAGCTGGTTCGATCCATCGTATTGGCGCCAAGGTGCAAGGGTTCGACGCCTGCAATGGCTGGACCTTCTGGCATTTTGAACAAGAAGGTGTGCTGAAACCTATCGACGATCTGCGCAAAGTTATCCGCGACGAGATGGCAGCAGCAGGCGCCTGAGCATAATTCTCATCGGACGGCCTCCAGCAAAGTCTGATCATGGAGCGCCCGGAGCGAATGCTTCGGGCGCTTTCGCTTTTATCAGAACGTAAGGCCGAGGGACTTCAGGTCGACGGCGAGTTTAGGCGCACCGGTGAAATGAACGGCCTGCCAGCCGGCAGCCTTGGCGCCGTCAACATTGTGCAGCGAGTCATCGATGAACAACGTTGCCGCCGGGTCGAGGTCGAACGCCGCGACATGCGCGTCGTAGATTTCCCGGTCGGGTTTCAGCATCTTCACGTCGCCCGAAACGGTGACACCCCGGCTTTCCGTCAGAAAAGGAAACCGGGCCTGCGCTTCGCGGAAGGTGTCTGAGGCGAAATTGGTCAGCATGGTGACATCGTATCCCGAGGCGATCAGCCCGCGCAGAATGGCGACACTTTCATCATAGGCATGCGGCACCATGCGCGACCAGTTTTGCCGGAAAGCCAGAATCTGCTCGCGCCATTCCGGGTGGGTGTCGATCAACAGCGCTTCGGCATCCCGCCAGCTGCGCCCGCGATCCTGTTCGACATTCCACGGACTCGTGCAGACCGTTTCTAGAAACCAGCGCCGCCGCTCGGTATCGGGAATGATGTCGAGATAGGCCAGTTCCGGATCGTAATGGATGAGAACCTTGCCGATATCGAAAACGACATGTTTGATTGGAGAGATCACGTTTTCGTCCTTTTGGGTTTGCCAGTCTGCTTGAAGGCATCCGGCACCGCCGCTGCAATGGCTTTCTTCATCACGGTGGGCAAAGCTTCTCCGGCGAGCTCGTCCGGCGCTGACCACCAGCCATTTGCGGCCAAACGCTCGCTCACATTCTCGGCGCGGTAGACCGAGAGGCGCAATTCGAAATGGGTGAAGACATGGGTAATGCTGCCCGCCGGTTTCCATGAAGCCGGGAAGGGGGCCGCGTTGACGGTCGCGTCGCCATCGATACGCGCGGTCCACGGGCTGCCCGGCACTTCCGTCATGCCCGCAAGCAGGCCTTCGCCTTTTCGCTTGCGCAGAAAGATTGCGCCGTCTCCGCTCATGGCAACGAAAGCCGCACCAGTGCGGATCGGCTTTTCCGCCTTCGGCGCCTTGACCGGAAATTCCTCCGGGTCGCGGGTGGCGAGTGCGATGCAGTTATCATTGACCGGGCAGATCGCGCAGGCCGGTCGGCGCGGTGTGCAGATCGTTGCTCCGAGGTCCATCATTGCTTGTGCGAAGTCGCCGGGGCGGTCTGACGGCGTCATCTCGGCCATCAGGGCGCGGATTTGTGGCTTGGCGGCTGGGAGCGGCGTGTCGATGGCATAAAGCCGCGAAATGACGCGCTCGACATTGCCGTCCACCACTGCGGCATTTTCGCCAAATGCAATCGCGGCGATAGCTGCCGATGTGTAGTCGCCGATGCCGGGCAGTTCCTTCAATGCTGCGGCATTGTCTGGAAATTTGCCACCATATCGCGTGGCAACGAGATCGGCACATTTCTTGAGGTTGCGGGCGCGGGAATAATAACCAAGCCCGGCCCATGCGCGCAGAATATCGTCTTCGCTGGCGTTCGCCATGGCGCGAACGTTCGGCCAGCGTGCGACGAAAGCGGTGAAATAGGATTTCACGGCCTCAACGGTCGTCTGTTGAAGCATGATTTCCGAAAGCCACACCCGGTAAGGATCGGGCTGCATACCGCGCGTCTGTTCTGAGGGCGTCACGCGCCAGGGCAGAACACGGTGGTGGCGATCATACCAGCTCAAAAGCTGGCCGCTGCGTGTGGAACAGCTTTTGGCTTGAGGCAAAGCGGTGATCGGGCGGGCGGTGGAGTTCAAAGTAGCAGCGGCTTTCCAAAAAATGTCACGTTTACTGTAGTTGATAGAAAAAACAGCGATAGTGTAAAGCCAAACATTGTCAGCACTTGGCAAATGGGTCTGGCGCGTTACAAATCCTCCCATCGCGCTTTTGCCGTGGAAAGAGAATCAGTGATTAATTCCGTACCGGTTTATGTCATCAATCTCGCGCGTTCGCGAGACCGATGGGAGCGCCTGCAACAAAGCGCTGACGCGTTTTCGCTCGATCTGCGGCGCGTCGAGGCTGTGGAAGGCAAGCTGTTGCAGCCGGACGAGCTTGGCGATTTCGATGAGGCCGGTTTCCGCCGTTATCATGGAAAAATAGCTTTGCCCGCTGAGATCGGCTGCTATTTCAGCCATATTCGCGGGCTCGAAATGATTGCCGCCGCCCCGGAACCCTTTGCCGTTCTGGTCGAGGACGATGTTCTGTTCACGCCCGCTTTCGTGCCTTTCGTTGAAAAAGCGATCCGAATCAGCGGTTGGGATGCGATCAAGCTGGTCAATCATCGCACGGCGGCGTTCCGGTCTTTCCGTCAGGTCGATGACGAGTTCGCAATCGGGCGTTGTCTGCACGGGCCGCTTGGAAGTGCTGCCGCTTATCTCGTGACGCGGGAAGGGGCCAAGAAATTGCTGGCCAGCATAAGGCTGATGCAGCTTCCTTTTGACGTGGCGCTGGAGCGGGGATGGGCAGGAAATTATGAAATATTCACTACGGACAAGCCGGCGGTGAACCTTGCCGCAGGCATGGTCTCGACAATTGCAGAGGGCCGTTCAGCTTACGCGAAAAAACGATTGCCGCCATACAAAAGGCTAACTACGCTTTTTTTCAGAGGCGCCGATTATGTCAGGCGAATCGTTTATGCACTTGCGAAGAGGAATCTCAAAGAGGCAGCCGATTGAGTTATTTCAAAAAATCCTTTTTAGTTCGCCGCAGGGTAGATCCCTGGATTTTGGGCGTGGCCTCAGCGGCGATGCCAATCCGGGTCGGCCTCGGTCCTTTGATTTTATTTGTCTTTTCCTGCATCGGGATCTATATGGCTTGCGGTCGCCATGCGGTCGCGCGGCTCCATTGCAAGAAATTCTATATTTTCATTCTGCTTTATGCGGCCTGGTCGCTTGGGCTAATCCTGTTTCGCGGCGAACCCTTCAACGATAACCGTCAGATCGGCTATACGCTGCTGATTGCGGTTTTCGCCTTTGCAGGCTCCGGTATGGCTTTGGTCCGCGACCCGCTGCGCGCCTATGTGCTTGGCGCGCGTGTCGGCGTCCTCGTCGCCACTATTGCTGCGCTGTATCTGGCGGTCACCGCTGGCGGACGTATCGGGATCGGCGGCAATCAGGCGGTTTTTGCTTTTGTTGTGGGCGTCTCGGCCATCTCGGCGGCGATACCTTTGCGCCAGGCATCGCGCTATCTCCCGAACGGGCCGCACTGGCTCGTGCTTGGTCTGGCGGCGGTTTTGACCTCCGAAACCCGGGCCGTGATCGTGGTTCTGCCGTTCTTTGCTGCGATTGAAATCATTTTCTTTCTGAAGCGTTTCAGCATCCGCCAGCAGGGGAGTGTTTACGCCGCGCTGGGCGTTGCTTTGGCGGCGCTGGTTGTCGTCGGTCCTGTCGGCGACATCATTTCGAAGCGCTTTTCGGGCATGATCGAGTATTACGACACCGGTGACAGCAAGCAGTGGGAAGACAAGATTTCTGCCGATATTCGTGAGGTGCTGTGGAAAAGCGCCAGCAAGATCATCGTGCAGCATCCGATTGCGGGCGTCGGTTCCTATTCCAAAATGGATGAGGTGCGGACGGAAGCGGGCGAACAGGCTCCGATGCTGGCTGGTTTCCGCCATGTGCACAATACTGTTCTCGACGAATTGCTAAATGACGGTATCATCGGCCTGATCTTCATGACCGGTGCCTTCCTGTCCATTTTCGTCTATCTGTGGCGAACCGCAGATAGCTGGGCAATGCGCAGAGCCTTGATTTATTTCGCGGTGGTCAGCGGCAGTTACGGCATGCTGCACAATCCGCTGCTGCATGAAGTCACGATTTCGTCGACCATGTTCTTCCTTGCGGCGCTGAATGCAGCCGCGTCCCGTCGGGTCATGGCCGCACGGCGCGCCGGACTTGAAATGTGCGTATTCGGAAAGAAGTCGATTGCATGAAAGCGATAGTAACGGGGGCCGCCGGTTTCATCGGATACCACACGGCACAACGCCTGCTGGACGAAGGCTGGCAGGTTGTCGGCATCGATAATGTCAACGACTACTATCAGGTCGAGCTGAAGGAAACGCGGCTCGCCAAGCTCCACGCGCGCGACGGCTTTCGTTTTGTCAAAGCCGATATTGCGGATGCGGAAGCGATCAAGAGTGCCATTGGCGCGGATAGGGATGCCGATGTGATCGTGCATCTCGCCGCGCAGGCGGGCGTGCGTTATTCCATCGAAAACCCGGCTGCCTATGTTTCGGCCAATGTCATGGGGCAGGTCAATATTTTCGAGACCGCGCTGAAGCTCGGGAAGCGCCCGCCTGTGGTCTATGCCAGTTCGTCTTCGGTTTATGGCGCAAACGAGAAAATTCCTTTTTCGGAAAGCGATCCGGTCAATCATCCGGTTTCGGTCTATGCCGCGACGAAGCGCTCGGGCGAACTTTTGGCTTTTTCCTACAGCCATGTGCACAAGCTGCATTCGACGGGCCTGCGGTTCTTCACGGTTTACGGCCCCTTTGGACGACCGGATATGGCGCCATGGCTTTTCACTTCGGCGATCCTGAAAGGGGAGCCCATCCGCGTTTTCAACAATGGCGAGATGCAGCGCGATTTTACGTTCGTGGAGGATATCGTCAGCGGCGTTGTCGGCGCGGTGAAGCGCATTCTGGAAAAACCAGAGGAAACGGCACCGGTCTATAATCTCGGCAACAACCGCCCGGTCATGCTCAATGATTTCATTGCGGCCATCGAAAAGGCGACCGGCAGGGACGCGATCCGTAAGCTCGAACCGATGCCTGCCGCAGACGTTCCGCGCACCTATGCGGATATCACGCTGGCCGCCCGCGATCTGGGTTTCAGCCCCAAAACGACGCTCGATGAAGGTATTCCTTTGTTTGTGGAGTGGTTTCGCGGCTATAATGGAGCGCGATGAGCGAGCCAAAATCAAAACGCGGATTTCGACCGCTGGCGGATATGACCTCGGGTCTGATGGACCCGATGCTCCAGAAACGTGCGGGCATCAATCTCTCGCTCCTGCAATCCTGGGAAGATATCGTCGGCCCGGCCATTGGCGCCACATCGCGCCCGTTGCGTATTCTCTGGCCGCGTCGCCTGCATGAAGATGACCCATTCAAACCTGCGACCTTGATCATCGCTTGCGAAGGTTTTGCCGCCTTACAGATCCAGCACGAGACCGGCGAAATCATCAGTCGCGTCAATGGCTTTCTTGGCTTTTCGGCCATCGGGCGCATCCGCATCGAGCAAAAGCCACCCGCTATACCGGCCAAGCGCCGGGCCAAGCGGCTTGCTCCGCTTGCGCCGTCGGAAGAGCGCCGGATCGACAAGGCAACGGACGGTATCGAGGATGATGCCTTGCGGGCGGCGTTAGCGCGGCTTGGCAAGAATATTCTGGCGGAAAAGCGCAGTTCCGGCAAAAAGATGGATTAAGAGTCCGTTTGAGAATTTAGTTTCCTTGGTCTCTGGTTCGTGATTCACATTAACGATGTGGACACGAGAGACGCGAGGCCGGATGGCCAGGATCGAGCGGAAGACGAAACGTTACCCGGCCGATC